>NZ_CP024047.1:0-2400000 GCF_003430825.1 Natrarchaeobaculum sulfurireducens
AATTCTCCGTTCTAGCAACTTCTAGTCGCTGACAGAGCCTTTCTAGTAACAACTAGTAATAAAACAGCTCCACACTAGTACAATCTCTTTTTTGCTAGTATTACGGATCTTGTTTCTCACCCACCCATGTAAATCCTGCTATTCCAAAATCTCTCGTTCGCTTCCCCTCTCTCGTTCTGTTCCAGTAGAAACGAAGGGGTGGGGGGGTCCCTCTTCGAATCTTCTCCCCGGATCCCATTACCAAATTCAATAAAACAAATGACAACATCCCCTCTGAACGATCTGCTCTGGGATCTTTTGCCGATGGATGTTCTCCATGGCGCTCTGTCACAATCGGTGTGACTGCCATGGCACCCTGTCACAACCGATATGACCGGTGTGATGTGTTCATGTCTCCGAACCGGTTCTCGTGGTCGATCTCCTTTGTCGAGCCGTTGTTCTATACTCGGTCCATCACGGTGCGATTTGCACGCCCAGGTCGTCGTTCGACACGAAGCGAAGGGGTAGAGTCCGAGAGCCGCGTGGTTCGAGACCGAAACGCGTCGGCCTGTGACCGACAAATCCTCTTCCCGCGTATGATTATTATTGTATCTCGATCCATCCACCGTACCTCTGTCCATCGGTTGCCCTCCCCTCGATACGAACGGTCAAGTCGGAGCCAGTCGTCTCGTCCGAGAACTGAAGGGAAGAATTTAATATCAATGTCTTCCTCTGGTTCGTTTGCATCAACTGGATCCGTGCCAGGTAACCGAGATCGTAAATGGGCCAACGTGGCCCGTCTATCGCGTCTAAAATCCACTCCCGGTGCAGGATCTCCAGTCGAAATGAGGGGGTACGAATACGACGAATGTCAGACGACGAAACGCAGCCACCAGATCGAGACGGCCTCGAGATCGAGGGTAGCGCCGGGTTCTCCTCACATCTCGAGGGAACGGACCTCGATGAGGAGGAATCGAACCAGGGATTGTTCGACGACCTGTTGAGCGGCGAACCGATCTTCGATAACAAGGAAGTCCTCCGTCCATCGTATACTCCACACGAACTCCCCCATCGGAGCGACCAGATCAACAAGATGGCGACGATCCTCGTCGCCGCCCTTCGTGGCGAAACGCCATCGAACATCTTGATCTACGGAAAGACGGGCACTGGAAAGACCGCCAGCGCGAAGTTCGTCAGCAAGGAACTCGAGAGCACCTCCCAGAAGTATAGCGTCCCCTGTGACGTCGAGTACATCAACTGTGAGGTCACGGACACCCAGTACCGCGTTCTCGCACAGCTAGCGAACAAGTTCATAGAGAAGAACGAGGCCCGGATCGACGATCAAGTCGCCTCGCTCGAGGGTGTCCTCGAGGCGATCGACGAGTACGAGGCGGCCAACGAGTCCGAAACCGATACCCACGTTGAAGATCAGTCGGCCGACGATCCGTTCGACTATCTGGACTCGACGACACCGACGTCGACCGACTCCCCCACCGGTTCGAGTGGATCGAACAACGGCCGGTCGACCAGCCCTGGTAGCGAGTCTCCACCTGAAACGGAGGGGTATCGACAACCGGTTGACTCTGACAGCGAACACGGGGAGGGGCCGACGGCTTCCACGGACGACGGGCCGGACGCACCCGCACATCCGCTAGCGTCGACGCCGTTCGACTCTCGGTCGGCCGTCGAAGCGCGCATCGAAGCACTCGAGGACGACAAAGCGTCGTTCGAGGAGGTGCCGATGACCGGCTGGCCGACCGACCGCGTCTACAGCGTCTTTTTCGACGCCGTCGATTACGACGAACGCGTCGTCGTCATCATGCTCGACGAGATCGACAAACTCGTCGAAAAAAGCGGCGACGACACGCTCTATAACCTTTCGCGGATGAACTCCGAACTCGAGAACTCACGCGTCTCGATCATCGGGATCAGCAACGACCTCAAGTTCACCGACTTCCTCGACCCTCGCGTCAAATCCTCGCTCGGCGAAGAGGAGATCGTCTTCCCACCGTACGACGCGAATCAGCTCAGGGATATTCTCGAGCATCGGTCGGATGTCGCGTTCAAAGACGGGGCGCTCTCGGACGACGTGATCCCACTGTGTGCGGCGTTTGCAGCACAGGAACACGGTGACGCCCGCCGCGCACTCGATCTCTTACGAACGGCAGGGGAACTCGCCGAACGATCCCAGGCCGAAACCGTCGACGAAGACCACGTTCGCCAGGCTCAGGACAAGATCGAACTCGACCGCGTCGTCGAGGTCGTCCGGACGCTTCCGACCCAGAGCAAACTGGTCCTCTTCTCGATCATCTCGCTCGAGAAAAACGGCGTCAAAAGCATCAATACTGGCGAGGTGTACAACATCTACAAGCGACTCTGTGAGGAGATCGAAGCCGACGTTCTCACTCAGCGACGGGTCACGGACCTCATCAGCGAACTGGACATGCTCGGGATCGTCAACGCCGTCGTCGTCTCGAAGGGACGATACGGCCGCACCAAAGAGATCAGCCTCTCCGTTCCACTCGATGAGACCGAAGCGGTCTTGCTCTCTGACTCGCGGCTGAGCGATATCGACGACGTCCAGCCGTTCGTTCAGGCCCGGTTCGAGAACTGAGACGGTCTGTTTCACTTGCGCGGTATGATTGGTGGACTTGCGCGGTATGATTGGTGGACTTGAGTGGGATGATCTGGTGTCTCTAGGTATCGAAGCAACCCGTGGATGGATCACGAACTTTTGAAACCGCTGGACGGCAATCCACCTGAGGACGGCCTCATGGAAGAGGTAAGCCCCGATGGGGAACCACCCCTATGGGACGAACTCGAGCTATTCCTCGTCACGGCCTCAATCGATTGGTAGAGGGGCAGTCTCGAGTGGAAACGAGGGGGTCCAGAGAATTTAGAGCAAAAGGGCGACGTATGCTTTCGTCGATGGAACCCGCTTTATGATGTCGTCTATCGTCCGATCGTGAGAGCCGTCACGACGCCGCTTCCGGCGGCGGTGGGGCTACTGCCGACAGTCGTCTGGGCGCTAGCTGACTCGATGCCGATAGCGATCGTTGCTGGGCCGTTTGCGGGCGATATCGGCGCGATAAGCCCGCTGAAGAGGCCGTCGAAGAAGAGCCTGACGTAGCCGAGCCATGGGATGCGGTACTGGGCTTTACCGGTCACCCAGTCCGGCTCGACGACGTCGGTCTGGGCACCGCCGCGGTACTGGTCGTACCCGCCGTTGGCGTCGCCTTTCGTGATGAAGCCATCGCGGTTGGCTGGACAGGTCGGGACGTCGTCACAGGTCGCGTCGCCGATGACCTCCTCGTCGGCCTGTTCGTCGACCCAGTTGTCGCCTTCCTCAACCCAGTAGTGGGCTCGATGGATGACTGGCGTCTCGTGTCCGTCGCCGTTTGGTTTAAACACGATGACGTCGCCGGACTTACCGAACGACTCGTCGCCGTTCCGTTCGGCGTGCTCGAGGGGGACCACTCCGGTTCCCTCGACGGGATCGTCGCCGACGAAGCGGTCGGTATCGACGACGAAGATGAGATCTCCGCGTTCCATGTTTGGCTCCATGCTCCCGCTCTCGACGGCGACCAGCGGCGGCCAGATACCACTGACCCCGAACAGAAGCAACCCGATCACTGCGACGATCGCGACGCTACTCACGACGTCTCTAACCAGGACGATCGTATCGTCGTCGCTTCGGAGGAACCAGCGAACGACGCCGTCGTCTTCGATCGTGACCGAACTCGAGTCGGTGGCCACGTCGTCGCGGTCGGGTTTGCCCCCTCCCTCGTAGCCGTCGGAGTCGGGACCGCTCATTGACCCGGGTTTTGCTGGGGGCGGCAATCAACCTTCTGCTCGGACCGTACGACGCTACGGCGGTGACGGCCGGTTGTCGACGGTCCGTCAGTGAGCTGCCTTGATGGCCCCAAAAACCGTATCAACCAGTGATTGCCGATCAGGAGCTTCTTGATCAACCAGCGGTGGTTGATCGGAACCCCCCTCTCCAGTCGTTCTCGGGATTATCTCATTCGCGTCTACGGTTCGAACTCGAGGTGGGTGTGAGCGCGGGATTCGCTACGCTTTTTTCCCCGGTCACGAATGCGAGTCGTGTGCCACTCGAGGTGACCGCCCGGATCGTCAGCGAACTCACGAGTCGTGGCTACAACGTCGAGCGCGAAGCCGTCACGAAACTCGCCGCCGTCGCCAATCCGGATGCGGCACTCGAGCGAGTCGTCGAGGACCTTCCGGAGGACACGCTGGTCGTTCGGACCGAACACGTCGATGCGATCCTTTCGAACGGTGACGCCCACACGACCGGAGCGGCCCAGCGAAACGACGACCAGCCAGGCGTCGACTCCGATGGCGCTGGCGCTATGCGTTCGGTCGGGGCGACCGACGGCGATTCGACCCCCTCCGGTTCGACTGCAAACACCCCGTCGACGGTGGGTGGATCTGCGGATCAATCTCCAGGTGAAACGAAGGGGTCGAAGCCCGGTTCCGGTCGGTCGACCGACCCCGACTTGCGCTCGCTCGAAATCGCCAACGACATGACCGGTGAGAGTACAGGAACGGGCGAGTACGAAGACTTCGTCGCCGTCTTTCGCGACCGTCTCGAGCGACTCGGTTCCAAACTCAGGGGACGAGTCAACCACCGGCCGGCGACTGCGATCCAGGACATGCCCGGCGGCGAGGAGGTCGCCATGGTCGGGCTGGTCAACGACGTGCGATCGACGGCGAGCGGCCACTGGCTGGTCGAACTCGAGGACGCCACCGGGACGTTCCCGTGGCTCGTCATGAAAGATCGGGAGTATGCCGACCTCGTCGAAGAACTGCTCTGTGATGAGGTGTTGGCGATGGAGGGGACACTCTCGGGGGATTCGGGAATTGCGTTCGTCGATTCGATGTTCTTTCCGGACGTCCCGCGCACTCACGAGCCATCGACGGCGGATCGACACGTTCAGGCAGCGCTGATCAGCGACGTCCACGTCGGGAGCCAGGAGTTCATGCACGACGCCTGGAACCGCTTTACCGATTGGCTCCACACGCCCGAGGCTCAGCACGTCGAGTACCTGCTGATCGCCGGTGACATGGTCGAGGGCGTCGGCGTCT
Source organism: Natrarchaeobaculum sulfurireducens (assembly GCF_003430825.1). Classification (NCBI taxonomy): domain Archaea; kingdom Methanobacteriati; phylum Methanobacteriota; class Halobacteria; order Halobacteriales; family Natrialbaceae; genus Natrarchaeobaculum; species Natrarchaeobaculum sulfurireducens. Next base: position 5,086 of record NZ_CP024047.1, read on the forward strand.
ATCCCAACCAGGACGAAGAACTCGACGTCGTCGACATCTACGAGCAGTACGAGGTCTTCAACGAGTACCTCAAGCAGGTCCCCGGAAACATCGAGATGGTCATGATTCCCGGTAACCACGACGCGGTCCGGCTGGCCGAACCCCAGCCTGGCTTCGACGACGACCTCCGCGAGATCATGTCCGCACACGACGCTCGTATCGTAAGTAACCCCTCGATGGTCACGCTCGAGGGCGTTTCCGTGCTAATGTATCACGGCGTCAGTCTCGACGAGGTGATCGCCGAACTCCCCGAGGAGAAAGCAAGCTACGACGAGCCACACAAGGCGATGTACCAGCTGTTAAAAAAGCGCCACGTTGCCCCACAGTTCGGGGGCCATACCCGGCTCGCTCCCGAGGAGAAAGATTACCTCATTATCGACGAGGTGCCCGACATCTTCCATACGGGCCACGTTCACAAACTCGGTTTCGGCAAGTATCACAACGTGCTCGCGATGAACTCGGGTTGCTGGCAGGCCCAGACCGACTTCCAGAAGAGCGTCAACATCAACCCGGACTCGGGATATGCTCCGATCGTCGATCTGGACACCCTCGACGTCACCGTCCAGAAGTTCAGCTAGCTCCGTTGGGCTGTCCGCCGCTCGAGGAACGCGTCGGCCGCAGCCTCGCCGTCGGCGAACGCCGTATGACTCCCGTCACCCTGACAGGCGATGGCGACCGTCGACGGCTCTGCCGTCATTGTCGTTCGGCCACTCCCATCACGCTTCGGCCCCGAGTCGATAGCGAATCGTCCGGGAGCCGTCGAACCTGGGGCCCGTCCCCGTCCGCTCGAACCCGAGTTCGCGGGCCGCGTCGGCCACCGCGTCAGCACCCGGTGACACCAGCAACTCGACGGCCATCGACTCGCGGTCGGCAAAGCGGACGGGCTCGGCGAGCAGTTGCTTGCAGGCATCGGGCGTGCCGTCGAGCTGGGTGACGTGGACGGTGTCCTCGCGGGCGTCGAAGCTGATGAATCCGAGGAGGTCTTCCGGGTTCGAGCCACTGTACTGACCGCTCGAGACGTCGGCATGTGGGTCGTGCGTACCGTCTTCGGCGACCCGGACCGTCCGGTCGTGGACGAGGTTACGCATCACGTCGGTCGGCGAATCCGCAATTGCCGCCAGTGCGTCGGCGTCAGCTTCGAGGGCGTCACGGACGTTCATTACGGCGTGGTAACGCCACCCGTGATTATAAATCCCAGCCGCAGCCGAGTAGGATTTTCCCTGCTCGAGTTGTCCACGATGTGTCTGACACTCGACGTCTCGAGGATCGATCCGTAGAAACCGGCAACCAATGAGACACAGTTATCTGCACGCTCTCGTAACGCACGGAGTATGAGCCACACCGGTATGCAAGAAACTGATCGAACGGACGTAGAGGTGTCAGCATGCGCGTAGTCGCCAAGTTCGGCGGAACCAGTCTCGGCAGCGGTGACCGAATCAACCGGGCTGCTGACTCGGTCGCCGCCGCCGTCGAGGACGGCCACGAGATCGCCGTCGTCGCGAGTGCGATGGGGTCGACGACCGACGACCTTCTCGGAGAGATCACCTTCGAGACCGACGAAGCCGACCGCGCCCAGATCGTCAGTATGGGCGAGCGGACCTCCGTCCGGATGCTCAAGGCTGCGCTCTCTTCGCGCGGGATCGATGCTACCTTCCTCGAGCCAGGCGCCGACGGCTGGCCGATCGTCACCGACGAGTACGGCGAAGTCGACGCCGAGGAGACCCAAAAGCGTGCCCTCGAACTCGCTGGCGAACTCGAGGGGACGGTCCCGGTCATCACCGGGTTCCTCGCGGAAGGTCCCGAGGGGTCGATCACGACGCTCGGTCGCGGGGGCAGCGACACGACCGCCGTGATGATGGGCAAGTACATGGACGCCGACGAGGTCGTCATCGTGACCGACGTCGAAGGAGTGATGACCGGAGACCCACGTGTCGTCGAGGGCGCCCGAAACGTCGGCGAGATCTCGGTCGACGAACTCCGAAACCTCTCGTTCCGTGGGGCCGAGGTCGTTGCGCCGTCGGCGCTGTCGTACAAAGACGGCGGCCTCGATGTCCGTGTCGTCCACTACCAACACGGTGATCTCCTCTCCGGGGGGACGAGCATCGAGGGTGAGTTCAAAAACCTCGTCGGCCTCCGTGAACGGCCGCTGGCCTGCATGACCGTGGCCGGTCGAGCGATCCGCAACCAGTCGGGCGTCTTCCATCACCTCTCGGAGGCGCTCGCCGACAGCGACATCAATATCGACGCAGTCGCCAGCGGGATGGACACCGTCACGTTCTACGTCGACGAAGAAGAGGCTGAACGCGCCGAGAACATCCTCCACCGCGAGGTCATCGCTCGAGACGAACTCTCGAGTGTCACTGTCGACTCGCCGGTCGCCGTCGTCCGCGTCACTGGTGGCGAGATCCCCAGTCAGCCCGGGATCATCAGCGAGATCATCAATCCCCTCGCCGAAGAACGGATCCACCTTCAGGACGTTATCACCAGCGCGACGAGCGTCGCGCTCTTTGTCGACTGGGACGACCGCGAACAGGCCCTCGAACTGACCCAGGACATGTTCTAGAGTTCGGGGGCGTTCAGGCGGTCGAGCCACCCGACGTCACTGTTCACCCGCTCGTGACCCCTCGAGACGGACGGTCATTGGGGCTCGAGGACCGATGATCGGGGCTCGAGAGTTAGTGACGGTCGTCCGGGCGAAACGTGACCGGATTCGAAACGGTTCGTACCGATGCGATGGACGTGGCTCCCTATAGCACCAACCTAAACGGTTTGCACACCGATCACACAGCCGTCGTGCGATCGGGTGCGCACTGGCGTCCAGTGGCTACCTAGTCGTCGCCGAGGAGGTCCTCGTCGGCGTACTCTTCTCGGAGGACCTTTTTGTCGAACTTGCCGGTGGCGGTCTTGGGGACTTCGTCGATGTGGACGACGGCGTCCGGTGTCCACCAGTTGGGGTAGTCTTCGGCGACGAACGACTCGATCTCCTCGTGGAACTCGGCTTCGTCCATCTCGGCGTCGTCGGTTGGGACGACGAACGCGACGGGGCGTTCTTGCCACTTCTCGTGGGGAACGCCAACGACGGTCGCCTCGCTGACGGCGTCGTGGGCCATCAGCTTGTTCTCGAGTTCGACCGAGGAGATCCACTCGCCGCCGCTTTTGATCACGTCTTTCGCGCGGTCGACGATCTGGATGTAGCCGTCCTCGTCGACGGTGACGACGTCACCGGTTTTGAGCCACGACCCCTCGAAGTCGGCTTCGTTCGCGTCAGGACGTTTGAAGTACGAGTCGGTGACCCAGGGGCCACGGATCCACAGTTCGCCGAAGTCATCACCGTTCCAGGGGACTTCCTCGCCGTCGTCGTCGACGACCCGGAACTCGAGGCCGGGGACGATCAGCCCCTGTTTGGCCTGTTTTGCGTACTGTTCTTCGGGCGAGAGGTCCTCGAGATCGGCTTTGAGGTGAGCAACGGTGCCGAGTGGCGACATCTCGGTCATTCCCCAGGCGTGGACGACCTCGACGCCGAGGTCGTCGTACTTCTTGATGAGGCTTTCGGGGGCGGCGCTGCCGCCGATGATGATCCGCTCGAGCGAGGAGAGGTCGGCCCCGTGGTTCTCGACGTACTCGAGGACGCCGAGCCAGACGGTTGGCACGCCCGCGGTCATCGTGACGCCTTCGTCTTCGATGAGCGAGACGAGGTCGGCCGGATCCGGTGAGGGACCGGGATAGACGTGTTTTGCACCAGCGGCGGTCGTCGAGAACGGCAGTCCCCAGGCGTTGACGTGGAACATCGGGACGACCGGCATGATGACGTCGGTCTCTTCGATGCCGAGTCCCTGCGGTGTCAGACTCGCCATCGTGTGCGACCAGAGCATCTTCTGGGTGTACTCGACACCTTTGGGCTTGCCCGTCGTCCCCGAGGTGTAACACATCCCAGCCGGTGTGTCCTCGTCGAGTTCTGGCCAGTCGTACTCGCTGTCGTATTCGTCGATGAACGACTCGTAGTCGGTGACTGGCTCGAGACTCGTCTCCGGGAGCGAGCTGCTCATCACGACGAACTGCTCGACGCTTGCGAACGCCTCCTCGTCGTAGGCTGCCTCGAGCGGCTCGAGCAGCGACTGGTCGACCAGCAAGACCTTGTCCTGGGCGTTCTCGACGATGTACTGGACGTGTTCGGCCGGCAACAGCGGGTTGATCGTGTGGAGCTGTCCGCCGATGTTCGGCGCCGCGAAGTAGACCTCTGCGTGGCGGTGGTGATTCCAGCAGAAGGTTGCGACGCGGTCGCCGTCGCCTACACCGACGTCCTCGAGTGCGTTCGCGAGCTGGCGTGTTCTATCACCGAACTCCGCGTATGTGTTCCGTACGATACCCTCGTGTGTCCGTGAAACGACCTCCTGGCCCGGATGCAATCGTTCGGCTCGCCACAGGAACGGTCGAAGGGTTTGGTCGTATCCTCCCATGGTAGATACTGCCTCGTTACCCCGCAATAATTCTGCCGGCGTAAACCGGAAGATTGTTTACAACCGTTGTTTCGTGTCCGACCGCATCGGTCACTCCTCGAGGCGTCGAAACTGTCGGTGTTCGTCGCTCTGATCGCTACAGTGGCTACCGGATGTGCCCATCGGTGCCAGATCGTGACTATCGGCTCTCGCTCGCGTAACCTGTCTGCCTGCTCATGCCCCTGACGAACAGCGTTCGTCACTCGATTTGAACTGGCCCGCTCGCGAGACGGATCGTATGGTGGCATACAAGTCGAAAGTAGTCGAACCGATCTCTCTTCCCTCCCGTGAACGCCGAGAACGTGCGCTCGAGGCGGCGGGCTACAACGTGTTCAACCTCGCCTCCGAGGACGTCTTCGTCGACCTCCTCACGGATAGCGGCACGGGCGCGATGAGCGACGCTCAGTGGGCCGCGCTCGTCCGCGGAGACGAAGCCTACGCCGGCTCGCGAAGCTTCGACAGACTTGCGTCGGCCGTCCGAGACGTGATGTGCTTCGAGTACGTCGTCCCGACCCACCAGGGCCGGGGGGCCGAAAACGTCCTCTACGGCACCCTGCTCTCGGAGGGCGACGTCGTCCCGAACAACACCCACTTCGACACGACGCGAGCTCACGTCGCCAATCAGGGCGCAGAGCCGATCGACTGTCCGACGCCGGGGGCGTTCGACCCGTCGCTCGAGGCACCGTTCAAGGGCGACCTCTCGCTCGAGCACGCCCGCGAGGTCGTCGACGAGGTCGGCGCTGATCGGGTGCCCGTGGTGATCCAGACGATCACGAACAACTCGACGGCCGGTCAGCCGGTCAGCGTCGAGAACACCCGTCGCGTCCGCGCGTTCGCCGACGAGATCGACGCAACGTTCGTAATCGATGCCTGCCGGTTCGCCGAAAACGCCGCGTTCGTCCGCCAGCGCGAACCCGACTTCGCCGACGACGTCGCGATCGACGAGATCGTCCGCGAACAGCTCTCGCATGCGGACGCCGTCGTGATGAGCGGGAAGAAAGACGGACTGGTCAACGCCGGCGGCTTCGTCGCGACGGACGACCCAGACCTCTTCGACCGCTGTAAGCAACGAGCGATCCTCTACGAAGGCTTTCCAACCTACGGTGGGATGGCCGGTCGCGACCTCGCCGCGATGGCGGTCGGCCTCCGGGAAGCCGTCGACGCGTCGTACGTCGAGGATCGTCTCGAGTCGGTCCAGACGCTCGCGTCCCTGCTCGAGGACGTCGGCGTCCCGATCTACCGGCCAGTTGGCGGCCACGCGGTCTACCTCGACGCCGGCGAGGCGCTCTCACACCTCTCGCCGTCGGCGTTTCCCGGCCAGGCGCTGGTCTGTGAACTCTACCGCGAAGGAGGAGTCAGAGGCGTCGAACTCGGGAGTTTCGCGTTCCCCGGGACGGAGCGCCCGGAACTGGTCCGGTTAGCCGTCCCACGTCGCACCTACCACCGCGAGCACTTCGAACACGTCGCCGAGACTGCCGAGGCCGTCCTCGAGTCGGCGACAACGGTCGCTGGCCTCGAACTGGCGAGTGAGCCGACGATGCCCGAAATCAGACACTTCACGGCCGAACTCGAGCCGCGGTCGACGCCCTCGACGTCGAACTGACAGGTGAGGTTGCGTCGATCTGTGCGAGCAACCTCCTCGCGTGACTCGACTACGAACCCGAGACGAGTCCCCGTGCTCGATCACGGATCGATGGTTCGGGCTCAGGTTCGCGTCCGAGCTGCTGTTTCGCGACGGTTCTGATCCCCTGTTTCGCGGCGTCGGACGCTGCGACGCTGACGAGCCAGTCGGGGACGCTGTCGTGGATTTCCGCTCGCTTTTCGGCTTTGAGCTGACTATACCGTCGGAGCACGATGCCGATCCCGATGAACAGGCCGGCATCGAGGAGTTCCCGTCGAAACCGGTTCCGGTCGTCGCGAACCGCGATCGCTTTGAGTAGCGAGAGGACGCCGATCCCGAGATACAGTTTCGACGTCTTTGCGGGGTCGCCTGTGAGTAACCGTTTGAGCGCCATGCGCCGCGACGTACCACGCTCCTGTTCTTAAAGTTGCACTCGGCAACACCCTACCGAGCAGCTCAGTCGCCGATTTCTGACTCCCACGCATCGATCCACGTTTCGAGGTCGTCGGCGATATCGTCGTACGCCACCGTTACCGGCTCGTCGGGCTCGATCGCATAGTCGACGAACGCCTCCTCGACGCCGACGTACTCCTGTTCGACCGCAGGAAACTGGACGTTACGGGTCGCGAGTTCACCCTGTACCTCCCTGGAGAGGACGAAATCCAGAAACTCGTAGGCGAGGTCGGGCTTCTCGGTCTCCTCGAAGATGGCCATCCCCTCGACGCTACGATACGCCTCGCCGTCGGGCGTAGCGACCTGGTGGCGCTCGAGGTCCCGCTCGGCAACGGTCGCTGCGACCTGATCCGTCGTGTAGGAGACGACCATCGATCGCACGCCCTCGAGGTAGCTGTCGCGGTAGGCGCTGGTCCAGGATGGGTGGACTTCGAGCCCGTTTTCGAGGAGCCCCTCCCAGTACTCGAGGTAGTCGTCGCCGTATGTCGCGATCGTCCATAGCAGGAACGCCCGACCTGGCGTGGAGTATCGGGGATTCTGGACGAGGAGGGCGTTCTCGTAGCGCTCATCGAGCAGGTCGTCGAGCGTTTCGGGAGCCGAGAGGGTCTCACCGTCGTAGACGGGCGCGACGTAGCCGACGCCGAACGGAACGATTCGCCCGTCGGGATCGTCGAACGCGATCGAGTCGCGAATTCGGGACTCTCGTTCGAGTTTCGACCGATCTAGCGTCTCGAATAGCGATACCTCGGGTTCTACATCGGCCAGGACGAGGCCGTCGACGGGTAGACCCAGGTAGATGTCGGCGTCGATCTCCGCGCCCAGTCGGGCCCGCTGGACGTAGTGATCGATACCGGACTCCGGCACCGTCCACTCGAGTTCGGCGTCCGGAAACTGCGCTTCGAATGTCTCGGTAAGCCACTCACCCGCTGGGGTTTCGCCCGTCACCATCGACGAGTACGTCGCGATTCGAAGCGTTCCATCGTCGTCGCTACCACCGTTTTGCTCGTCGTTCTCGGGTTCGTCGACCTCGAGATCGTCGTCGGGTTCGTCGTCGGTGGCTGGCATAACACACCCCGCGACGCCGATCCCTGCAGCGGCCGCCCCAGTGCGGACGAACGTCCGTCGCCTCATTGGTCAGTGCACTCGCCCCGGTGGCTTAAGCGTCGGGTCCGGAGTTCCTCCTCGAGCCGAAGAATTTTATCGTCCGAGTGAGAGTCACCCTTGTGACACCGACGCCGACTTCGACGGACCGAACCCGCCGGTACGTGCTTGCGGGTATCGTCGTCGCCCTTGGAATCGTCACCGGTGCGATCCTCCTCGAGGTTCTCGGGACGATTCTCCTCGCGTTGACGGTCGCGTACGTCCTCATGCCGGTTCAGGGCTGGCTGGTTCGACGGGGACTCACCGAGTGGACGGCCGCCGCGTTGGCGACGCTCATCGGCTTCGTCACTGCAGTCGTCGTCTTCTCACCGATCTTCTTCACGCTGTATGTCAGGATCGATCAGGTGATCGAAATCGTCGAGGAGCTTCCACGGGAGATCCCGGTGTCGGCGTTCGAGATGACGTATGTCGTGGAGGTTGCAGAGGTCCAACAGATCGCGATTACGGTCCTCAGAGACGTTGGCTTCGCATTCGCCACGCAGCTGCCGGTGATCGCCATCAAGTTCGCGCTCTTCGTGATCTTGCTGTTTGCGCTCCTGTTGAAAGGTGACGAAGCGGGCCGAGCCGCTATTGCCCCCATCCCTCGAGCCTATCGCGACGTCGTTTACGCGCTGGCCAACCGTGCCCGTGAGACGCTGTACGCCATTTACGTCTTGCAGTTGGCGACCTCCATCGCGACTCTGTTCATCGGATACGGGCTGTTCTGGATGCTCGGCTACGAGATGCCGTTTACGCTCGCGCTTCTCGCCGCGATCTTGCAGTTCGTTCCGATCATCGGCCCGAGCCTCCTCGTCGTCCCGATCGCGCTGTACCACGTCGCTGCGGGTGACCTGGCCGCCGCCGCGCTCGTTGGCGTCTTCGGCATCACCCTCGTCGCCTGGCTCCCCGACGTGGCTGTCCGGCCACGACTTGCACGACGGTCGGCCGGTCTTCCCGGCAGCCTCTACTTCGTCGGCTTTACCGGTGGCCTGTTCACGCTCGGACCGATCGGCATCGTGGTCGGACCGCTGATCGTTGCCGTCTTCGTCGAGGCCGTCGATCTCCTCGCCGACGAAGTCAACAGCGACTCGACGTTTACGGAGATCGTCGAATCAGCGGCCAACGACCCGCCGGAAAGCGATCCCACTGAGGGCGAGGTGACTGCCTTCGAGGAATCCGGCTCGAGAGCCGCCGACGACTGAGTGAGTTGCTGACCGATAGACGGCGAACTCGCCGGTCGCCTGCGGTCACATCGGGACCGAACAGCACTCGAGCTGTCTCTCGATTCGGACCGTTTCACCAACCCTTTTCTCGCTGCTCGTGGTCGCGTCGGTATGGTCAGCGGCCGAACCGTCATCAACGCACTCATCGGAGCCGTCGTCGGCGTCGTCCTCTCGTTTCTCCCGCTGTCGACGCTCCTCGGCGGGATCGCGTCCGGCTTTCTCGAGGGCCCTGACGGTACTGACGGCGCGCTTGCTGGCGCGCTTGCTGGGCTCTTCATGTTCGTTCCAATCGGGTTGTTCGTGGCGCTGTTCGCCAGCTTGCTGGGCTTCGGCATCGGGGTCGGCCTCCCGATCGGGGGTGCGTTCTTCCTGTTCGTGATCCTTGGCTTCGGCGTCTTCGTCCTGTTCGTCTACACCATCGGTCTCGGCGCGCTCGGCGGCTATCTCGGTGCGTACTTCGCCCAGGAGTACCCCGATCGCCACTCTACTGTCACGGAGACGATCGGCATGCGGTCGGCCGATGTCGACCGGCGGGCCGATCGACGAGACCGGACGAAATCTGACGCCCCGGAGCCAGCTCGCCGGCCCGACGATCGCCAGTGGGACCACGACCACAGCCACGACAGGGATGACCCCACGGAGCGGTGAGGTGGTCTATACTGACTCAACACGCCCGCTCGATCACCGTCTGTGCTCGTAGGTCCTCGTACTCCCCATCGACGGGGCTGGCCTGGACGAGCCGGAACAGGCGCACCTCGTCGACGTCCGCATCGTGTTCGTCGTCGGCGCGGTCACACACCCAGTCGGCGTAGCTCTCGGCGGTGACGTTGTTCGTCCCCTCGCGACCGGAATCGCGCACGGCTTCCAAGAACTTTCGCTCACGGAACGTGTCGTACTCCTGTGAGGCATCTACCGGCCGTTCCATGGCTAGTTCACCACCCTCGAAGGCGTCGACCGTCGACCCGTTCTCGAGAGTTGCCTCCGCGCCGAACCAGCTGTAGGACGTCGACGGATCGGGTGCGTACAGCCCCCAGTGCTGTTCGTTGGAAAATTCGGTCTCTATCCCCCCCGAGCCGTCGTGATCGACCACGTTGATCGCGCTGAACAGGAGGATCCAACACAGCAAGAGGACGCCTACTGCGGTCAGTAGCGACCGACCGTGTGTCTCGGCGACCGACGTCACTCGCTCGTATCCGCGCGTTCGGGCTGACTCGAGGGCACGCCGTTCGACCGGCGGGCGACTCAGCGGCCCGAGCGCCGACGCGGATGGGAGTCGATCGGTCAGTCGGGACGGAACGAATCGGGCCAGCGTCTCCCAGAACGGTGTCGTCAGAAACGGAATCATCGTCGCGATCAACACGAGCGGAAACAGTCCGACGGCGACCGACGTCAGTAATCCGACGAACGCACCGATGTAGGCGAGTGCGAACAGCGCTCGCAGTCGCCCGCTCGTCACCAGCAAGAAGCCGCCCGATCCGGCGAGTAGGATCACCCACACCCAGTTCAACACCTCGAGCAGGGCCGGATACGCACCGAGGTGGTTACCGAGGTGGATCGTCATGACGTCGTTGGCGAGCGCGATCTTTACCCCGTCGCCGCTGTACCAGGTGTCCCCGCGATGTTTGAGGATCGCGTTCTGGGTGAACACGACGACGGGCTGGACGAGCAACGCGGCGGTGGCGAAACTCGCGACGACGGGGCGTGTCGACCCGCGGCGGAGGGCGTCGACCGACCACCGTTCTCCGATGGGGGTTACGAGCGCAAGCAAGAGCATGACTCGAAGCAGTCGGTCGCCGCCGTTGAGTACCGCCGGGTTTCGGGCGTGAAGTGAGAGCAATAAGACGAGCGAGATGGCGGCAACCAGCCGCGTCCGGTAGCCAACGATCAACGCGACTGCAAACACCCCGGCGACCAGAAACAGGAGTTGCTGGACCCACAACTCACCGGACAGTGCGTGGATCGAGAGGCCGTTGAACTGTGGATACGTGGCTTCGTAGGCCTCGAGCGGGTATGCCCCGGCGTCGGTGTAGTACGTCTCGATGTCGCCTACCCGATGGATCACATCGAGCAGGAGGATCGAACCGAGTGCGATGCGCAACGCGGCGAGGGCGCGTGTATCGACCTCGAAACGCGACCGAACTGCGCTCTTGACCGACTCGAGGCGGGTTCGTCCCTTGGGACTCCTGTTCGTTTTCGGGCGGGAGCTTCGTTCGTCGCGCATTGGTGTGAAGAGTCCGGATTACTCGATCAGTCTCGAGGCGACGGACCGAATCTGACGGCCGAGTCGGCCCTCGCCGGTGACGTGTATATACTTCCCACTCTATATGTTCTCAGGATAAGCCTTGTGTGTCCGTTCACTGGTCAATCCTGTCCGAACGCAACTAGTTGGAAAATACCACGGTAGCGACGACGGAGTCACTCGTATCGAAGGGCGTCGATCGGGTCCGTCCTGGCTGCCCGCCAGGCCGGGTAAAGCCCGGAGGCGATGCCCACGAGGACGCCGATGATGATCGCCAGGGCGACGTACTCGAGCGGGTAGACCAGCGGAAGATCGACGTACCATGCCCCGAGGTAGCCGACGAGGAGTCCGAGCGCGGTTCCGAGGATCGCTCCGATCGCCCCGAGGACCACCGACTCGGCGAGGAACAGCCCGAGGACGTCCCGGTTCTGTGCGCCGACGGCTTTCATGATGCCGATCTCGCGGGTTCGTTCGGTCACCGAGACGAGCATGATGTTCGCGATGCCGATCGAGCCCACCACGAGCGAGATGGCTGCGATCCCCACGATGAAGTTCTGTAACAGATCGAGGACGTCCTGCAGTTGCTGGAGCAACTCGGCACTGGTCTGGAGGGTGACCTCGAGGTCGTCGCCCAGCAGGTCGCTCGCGTCGGATTCGTCGCTCTCGAGGTAGGAGAGCGCTCGCTCGCGGGCGGCGTCGACGTCTTCGTCGTCGGCGGAGCTGGCCTCGACGACGATGGCGAGATAGAGCGCGTCGTCTGTCTCGTCTCCGTCCTCGAGGGCTGCTGGCTCGTCCGCTTCCGGTCCGTCTTCGCCCGGTCCGTCGTCGCCGGGGAGCATCGTGGCGGCTTCCTCGGTGTAGTACGGATCAGTCGGCACGTAGACTCTTGGCGAGGGTTCGAAGCCCTCGAACGGGCTCAGTCCCTCCGAATCCTCGGTGATGCCGACGACCGTGACGGTCGTCTGTTGGCCGCCCTGGAGCGCGATCGTTAGCTCGTCGCCTACCGAGACGTTCTCCTCGAACTGGCCGGCAACGGCCGGATTGATCACCGCCTCGCGCTCGCCGGATTCGAACTGTCGGCCCTCCTCGAGTGTCTCCTCGCGAATATACGACGGGCCGGCGGCCACGAGCGCATCGCTCTGTGGTGAAATCTCGTCTTCGTAGACGAGCGCCTGCGTCGACAGCGGCATGTATCCGTAGGCCGCGTCGATCGCCTCGGCCTCGTTCAGCGTCTCGAGGTCATCCTGGCTGAACACCGGCTGAGCACCCGCGAGCGGACCGCCCTCGACGTCAGGATCGGCGGCCCAGCCGTAGGCGTTGCGCTGGTCGTCGGGGCTGATGTCGCCGATGACACCGGCCTGCAGGCTCGCGCCGAGCGTGACGAACGCGATCACGGCCGCGATGCCGATCACGACGCCGAGGGTCGTCAGCGCCGACCGGAGCTTGTGGCCGCGGATCGACCGCCAGGAGAGTCGCACGAACTCGAGCGGCCGCATCAGTCGCTCGACCCCGGTTCGGATGGGCGACCGCTCGCTTCCTCCTCGAGCGACTCGATGCGCTCGATTCGACCGTCTAAGAGGTGGACGATTCGCTCGGCGCGTTCGGCGACGTGGCGCTCGTGTGTGACGACGACCATCGTGGTGCCACCCTCGTGAAACTCCGCGAAGAGGTCGAGGACGTCCGCTTCGGTTTCGGTGTCGAGGTTCCCCGAGGGTTCGTCGGCCAGCACGATCGCCGGATCGTTCACCAGCGCGCGAGCCAGCGCGACTCGCTGACGCTGGCCACCGGAGAGTTCGTTCGGCAGGTGGTCGGCCCGGTCGGCCAGCCCGACTCGCTCGAGCAACTCGCGGGCTCGCTGTCGTTGCTCGTCGCGGTCGATCCCCTGGAAGAGCTGTGGGAGTGCGACGTTCTCGAGGGCGGTGAGCCGTGGCATCAGGTTGAACGTCTGGAAGACGAAGCCGACAGTCGTCCCTCGGAGTCGGGTTCGTTCACGGCCGCCGAGGCTGCCGACGTCCTGGCCGTCGACGACCACGGTCCCCTCGGTGGGAGTGTCGAGACAGCCGACGAGATTCATCAGCGTCGACTTACCCGAACCGCTCGGGCCCATAATCGCCGTGTAGGAGCCGCGTTCGATCTCGAGTGAGACGCCGTCGAGGGCGTGGACCGGCTCGCCCAACTGGTAGGTTTTGCGGACGTTCTCGAGGGAAACGGCGCTCCCCGGTTTCGCCATGGACCGTCCGACCACGGATGTGGGGAAAAAGGTTCGCCGGCGACGGGCCGTGACCGCGACCGGCGTTCGGTCTCCAGATCGAATACACTATACACTTGTACGATGCCCGTGGAATGACACCGTATGTCCTGGGAAACCGTCCAGCTGGACTTGGATGACGACGTAGCGACGCTGACCGTCGACCGCCCCGAGGCGCTCAACGCCCTCAACGTCGAGACCCTCGAGTCGATGCTCGAAGCGCTCGCGAAGGCCGAAGCCGAAGGCGCTCGCGCGCTGGTCCTCACGGGCGCCGGTGACGACGCGTTCATCGCCGGTGCAGACATCACGTACATGCAGGACCTCTCGACCGAGGAGGCCCAGGAGTGGGGCGAACTCGGCCACGCGGTCGCCGACGCCCTCGAGTCGTTTCCCGCGCCGACGGTTGCGGCGATCAACGGTTACGCCTTCGGCGGCGGCTGCGAGATGGCCATCGCCTGTGATCTGCGCGTCGCCGCGGAGTCGGCGCTGATCGGCAATACCGAGATCGACCTCGGGATCATCCCCGGCTGGGGGGCCACCCAGCGGCTGCCGTTGATCGTCGGCGACGAGACCGCTCGTCGGATGATCTTCCTGGGCGAGCGACTCGACGCCGAGAGCGCTGCCGAGGCCGGGCTGGTCGGCGAGGTCGTCCCCGACGACGAACTCGAGGAGACCGCGTTCGAACTGGCCGAGCAACTCGCCGCACAGCCGAAATTCGCCATCCAGACGGCCAAACAGGCGATGAACCAGACGCTCGAGGGTTCCCAGACTGCCGGTCTCGACTACGAGAAACGCGCGTTCGCGAGTCTCTTCGGCACGCACGACCAGCGCGAGGGGCTGACCGCCTTCGTCGAGGACCGCGAACCCGACTTCGAGTAAGAGATCAACGTTTTTCCCGTCGCCGCGCGCGTGAGCTATCATGAAGACGGCAGGTGGCTCCGCGGACGCGAAACGCCGGGCGGGTGAACAGGCCGCCCAGGAGGTCGAAGACGGCTTCGTCGTCGGCCTCGGCACCGGTTCGACGACGGCCTACGCGATCGAGGCGATCGGCGACGCGGTCGCCGACGGTCTCGAGGTTCGGGGAATTCCGACTTCTTTTCAGTCGCGGCAACTCGCCCTCGAGGTCGGAATTCCGCTAACGACGCTCGACGCCGTCGAAACCGTCGATCTCGCGATCGACGGTGCTGACCTGGTCGTCGACGACCCCGGCTCGCCAGCCCACGGCACGCTGATCAAAGGTGGAGGCGCAGCCCACGCCCGCGAAAAACTGGTCGACGCCGCCGCGGATCGGTTCGTCGTCGTCGCCGACCCCTCGAAGCTCGCGGACCGACTCGAGCGGTCGGTTCCGCTCGAGGTGCTCCCCGCCGCTCACAGCGTCGTCGCCGACCGGGTTCGCGACCTGAGCGGCGACCCCTCGCTACGTGCGGCCGAACACAAGGACGGCCCCGTCGTTACCGACAACGGCAACCTCGTACTCGACTGCGAATTCGGGCCGATCGACGATCCCGAAGAACTGGCGTCGACGCTCTCGAGCGTTCCGGGCGTCGTCGAACACGGGCTCTTCGTCGATCTCGCCGACGCGACGTACGTCGGGACCGAAGACGGCCTCGAGGTCCGGGCGTACTGACTGCCGACCGCCGGCCCGAGCCAGCTTCCTGTTACTCACTTCGCTACCGGCTCCTCGTCTGCCGGTGCGTCCGCACGGGCGGTGAACACCCCGAGTACCACGTAGAGGGCCCCGAGGAGCCGCGCCGCGGCCACGACCCACGGCCTCACCTCGAGTTCCGGTGCGTTCTCGTAGGCCACCTCGAGGAGGAAATCGACGGTCGTCCGCGGCCAGAACGCCGTCGCGACGCCGAATACGCCGACCGCGACCGAAAGATCAGACAGGCTGCTGTCCCGGCGGGCGAGCACTCAGCGCAACGTTGCCCCCTCGAGCCGGCCACCCCATAGCGCCCACGGGTGACGCTTGGCTTCTTTGGGAGTCTCGAGACCGATGCGTTCGCAGGCCTCGATGACGGGCCGTGGATTCTCGATTTCCACGAGGTCGAACGCGATCAGCACCGGTCTGAGTAGGGCTGTCTGTCACGATAGTATGTGATAAAACCGGGTGCGTGGTTCAGATTTTCGTTCACTGACCGTTGGAGTGCGAATCGTCGCCGACGATAATGGACACCTTTTCAACGACGTCACACTACGTTCCGGTGGAGACGATTCGATGCCCGAGACATCCGACAGGAAAGACGATCATATTCGAATAATCGAAGAAGAGGACGTCGAAACCTCGGGGACGGGATTCGCGGACGTCGAGTTCGTTCACGAGGCCCTCCCGGAGATCCATCGCGACGAGATCGACACCACGACGACGTTGTTCGGGCACGAACTGGCGGTCCCGATCGTCATCGAGAGCATGACCGGCGGCCATCCCAACACGACGAAGATCAATCGGGCGCTCGCCGAGGCCGCCCAGGAAGTCGGCGTCGCGATGGGAGTCGGTAGCCAGCGCGCCGGTATCGAACTCGACGACGAGGACTTACTCGAGTCCTACACCGTCGTCCGTGACGCCGCCCCCGACGCCTTCCTCTACGGCAACGTCGGCGCGGCACAGCTCCTCGAGTACGACGTTGACGATGTCGAAACGGCCGTCGAGATGATCGACGCCGACGCGATGGCGATCCACCTGAACTTCCTTCAGGAGGCAGTCCAGCCGGAGGGAGACGTCGATGCACAGGGATGTCTCGAGGCGATCGAACACATCGCTTCGGACCTCTCGGTACCGATCGTGGTCAAGGAGACGGGCAACGGCATCTCCCGGGAAACGGCCCGTCGGCTCGCCGACGCCGACGTCGACGCCATCGACGTCGCCGGGCAGGGCGGGACGACCTGGTCGGGTATCGAATCCTACCGGGCGGCCGCAGTCGGTGCCGACCGCCAGGAGAAAGTCGGTCAGCTGTTCCGGGCGTGGGGAGTCCCAACCGCGGTCAGTACGATCGAAGCTGCAAACGAACACGACTGTGTGATCGCCAGCGGCGGCGTCCGCTCCGGGCTCGACGTCGCGAAGGCGGTCGCACTCGGCGCGCGCGCCGGCGGCCTCGCGAAGCCATTCCTCCGCCCTGCCGGCCAGGGCACCGAGGCAGTCGTCGACTTCCTCGAGACGCTTGCGCTCGAGTTGCGAACCGCGATGTTCGTCACCGGCTCGGCGTCGGTCGAGGACCTTCGGGAAGCCGAGTACGTGGTACTCGGCCGAACGCAGGAGTACCTGACACAACGTCGCCAGTAGCCGGCGTCGCCGCGTCACGAGTCGGCTCGCTGGTCGCTGTCAGTTTTCGATGGCTCCACTCGTTGAGGGTACCGTCGGCTGCTCGAGCGGTTGCGCGAAAAATCGGTAGTCAGTCGGCGTCCCTTACAGGTCGCGGGGCTGGACCGTCTTCCGGTCGTTGGCTTCCGCGCGTCGGGCGGCGTCTTCGAGGAGCTGGTCTACTTCTTCGTCGAGTGCGTCGTAGAAGTCCGAGGCGACGTTCTTGTCATCGAGCGCTTCCTTCACGGCGGCTTTGACGATAAGGTCTGCCATACGATGTATCCGTTTCCCTTTCCATGGTATAAGCATTCCGGTTATTGATGGAAATACGGGGGTTGCAGCGGTTGATTCGACCGTTTCGACGGTCGGTTCCACCGGAAAGTATATGTTTGATGAGTAGCCCCCATCGGTCGCACGCCTCTCAAGGCGAAAAAGCACGCTCGCGCGCACCCTCGAGTCCACTCGCGGTCGATCACGGAATCGGCCCGCAGTGTCGACGGATTGGAGTACATCCGGCGCGGAACGCCGGCATGCGCGAACTCCTCGAGGCCGTCGCCGATGGCTCCCTCTCGCCAACACAGGCGGAAGCGAAACTGAAGGGATACGTTACGGACGACGCGGGCCGATTCGATGCGGCCCGAGAACAGCGTCGTGGCATTCCTGAAGCCATCCTCGCCGAGGGTAAGTCGATCCAGCAGGTCATCTCACTCACCGAGTTGGCCCTCGAGACGACCGATCGGGCGCTTTTGACGCGCGTTTCGGACGAGCGGTTCGCGGCGCTCGAGTCCGCACTTTCCGAGTCGGTGCCGGAGGCCACCCTCGAGCGCCGGTACTCGACGATACGCGTCGTATCGCCCGAGTACGACTCGCCGTCGCTCGACGCTACGGTGGGAATCGTCACCGCAGGGTCGGTCGATGCCCCGGTCGCTGACGAGGCCCACGTCGTCTGTGCCGACGCTGGCGCGACGGTCGAACGGATCGACGACGTCGGTGTCGCGGCGCTCGACCGAACGCTCGATCAGGTCGACCGGTTTCGGGCAGCCGACGTGCTCGTCGTCGCCGCCGGGCGAGAAGGGGCCCTGCCGACCGTCGTCGCCGGACTCGTCGACACGCCCGTGATCGGTCTGCCCGTCTCGAGCGGTTACGGGTTCGGCGGCGACGGCGAGGCTGCGCTCGCCGGAATGTTGCAGTCCTGTACCGTGCTATCTGTCGTCAACGTCGACGCTGGGTTCGTCGCCGGTGGACAGGCGACGTTGATCGCTCGAGCGATCGACGCAGGCCGACGGTGAATTGGCCACAATAGAAAATAACTTTTGAGATGGGTAACTATCATCGTCTGCTGGAGAAATCTTCCCATCGTTTGGGAAAGCGCTTTTATAGATTCCCCTGGTAGCAGTAGATACCGGCTCCGGCCGGTGTGACCAATGCCCAAGTGTAACCACTGCGACGCGCACGTTTCCGAGCGCTTTGCCCGCGTCTTCGCCGATGAGTACGGTGAAATTCACGCGTGTATCAGTTGCTCGGCGAACGCAGGGATCGCGGAAGTGGCGAGAGATCGCGCCCGCGGAACCTGACCACTCGAGAACCGGACTCGGACTACCCACGTGCCCCTACGGACGAGCCGCTTTTTACCGGACGCGGCCGTACGTCACCCCGATGCCCGACGACCACGTCGTCTACGTGCTCGAATGTGCCGACGGATCCCTCTACACCGGCTATACGACCGATCTCGAGCGACGCGTCGCCGAACACAACGACGGCGACGGCGCGAAGTACACTCGCGGCCGAACGCCCGTCGTCGTCCGCCATCAGGAGCGATACGAGTCGCGTTCGGCGGCGATGTCCCGCGAGTACGAGATCAAACAGCTCACTCGAGCACAGAAAGAACGGCTCGTCGGACTCGCGTGAGCGCTCGCCGCCCTCGAGGACTCGAGTCTCCGATCCCCGATGCAGCGTCGGCTCCGAACCGTGTCGCCTTTTTCGGTGTCCACTAACCGGCGGAGTGCTCCCTCGTAGAAAGATACATAGCTGGGTCCATAGTCACTCGAGACGAGATGTTCGACGACCTCCTCGACCGCCTCGAGCAGCCCGAGTACACGGGTCGGAATCGCTGTCTGCCGTGTACGATCGTCAATCTAGTGATCGCCGCGATACTCGGCACACTCGTCGCTCGCAAGTCCAGAACCGCCGGACTCTTCGTGACCGTGGCGTCGATTGCGCTCGTCTATCTGCGGGGCTACCTCGTTCCCGGTACGCCCACGCTGACGAAGCGATACCTGCCAGCCACCGTCCTCGACTGGTTCGGTAAAGGCTCAGCGCCCGCCCCCGCGAGCGGCTTCAGCGCGCACGCCATGGATTCGTCGGCCGACGAAACGGGCCTCGAGCGTAGGGCTGACTCCGGAGGCGTTGACTCGAGCGACGGCCCGTCACGAACGGCCGCCGGCAACGGGACTTCGGCCGGTGACACGTCCGGCGACAGCACCGCTGACAGCGACGCACCCACCGACGACACTCCCAGTAGCGACGCTCCTGGTCCCGTCGACGCCGTCGACGGTCACCTCGACCTCGAGCGGTACTTCCGAACACACGGGGTCCTCGAGCCGTGTGCCGACGAGGACGACCTCTGTCTCACCGACGAGTTCGAGCGCGCCTGGTTCGACCGGATCGAGTCGGTCGACGAGTCGGGGCTCGATGCCGCTCTCGTCATCGATGCCTTCGACTTCGACGCGGTTGCAGACGACTACGAACTTCGATCCGGCAACGAGACGTACAGTCTCGTCTCCGAGACGGCAATCGCAGGGCGGTGGCCCTCACGCGCTGCGTTGCTCGCCGACGTCGCCGCCAGCCGGACCCTCGAGCACTGGGTGCCCGACTGGGACGTCACAGCGCCGGAGACGAAAGGACAACTCTGTAACGCGTTGCGAATGTTCCTCGAGCGGTGTCCGACCGGCGGCGACGTGACGATGGGCGAAGCGGTCGTCGAGTCCTGTTGTACGAGCCACGACGTGATCGCCGTTACCTGTGAGGAGACGGGCGAACGACTCTTCGAACAGCGACTCGACGCCCTCGGGTGACCGGTCAGTCGGTGGCCGTCGCCGACCGTGAACTGCTGACACTCGGGTCGATGGAGGCGTACTCGACGAGGCTGTGTCCGAGCTGTTCGACCCGCGCTTGCAGGTCGGGGTCACAAAACCGTCGCCCGTCGATGGCGTCTGGGTCGGCCTCGAACTGGTCACTTGCAGCACGCAGGCCGACCTGATGGGGGAGGACCCACCCGTGGACGCCGCGGACCGTGATTCGGAGGTGATCGAGCGTCGACCCGTAGCTCCCGCCGCCGGCGGTCGCCAGCAGGCCGACCGTGGTGTCCTCGTACTCGTCGAAGCCACAGTAGTCGTGGAGATTTTTCAGTGCGCCCGAGTAAGAGCCGTGGTAGACCGGCGTCCCCAGCGCGACGGCGTCGGCCTCGCGGACGAGCCGTTTGACCTCGATCGCATCACCCTGTTCGGAATCGTCGACGTCGGGATCGAACACGGGGAGGTCGTACTCGCGGAGGTCCAGCAACGTCGTCTCTGCGCCTTCGTCGGCTGCGGCCTCGAGGACGTATTTCAGCGCGGTTCGCGTGTAGCTCTCCTCACGGATGCTTCCACAGATGGCGACGATGGAGGGACACTGGCTCATTAGTGACGGTATCGGCCCGTGGGCGGAAAACGCCGTTGTTTGTCAGTGAGACCAAGATGGCCGGGCTGTCTCTGCGTGAGCGTCAGCGTCGCTTTTTTCGCCACTCCCGATGACGAACGCGTATGGAGACGATCAGTTTCGGCACCGACGGCTGGCGGGCGACGCTCGAGGAGTTCACGACACCACGGGTTCGGATGGTCGGGCAAGCGGTTGCGACCTACCTTCGAGACGAGGGACTCGAGGGGACGGTCGCCGTCGGGTACGACGCCAGGGAGACCTCACGAGGCGTTGCCGAAGAGCTGGCACGGGTGCTGTGTGCGAACGGCTTCGACGTCGTGATGCCCGACCGCGACCGTCCAACACCGCTTTACGCCCACGCGATCGTCGACCGCGACCTCGTCGGCGGCTTCGCCGTCACGGCCTCGCACAATCCGCCGGAGTACAACGGCGTGAAGTTCATCCCCCACGACGGCGCGCCGGCGCTGCCCGAGGTGACCGACGCCATCGCCGACCGACTGGCTGACCCCGACCCACTTCCAGAGGCCGACCACGGGAGCGTCCGCGAGGCCGACCTCGTCGAACCGCACGCCGACGCTGCCCTCGAGCTGGTCGAGACGATCACGGGAGCCACCGATCTCGAGGGACAGGTCATCGCTTACGACGCCATGCACGGCAGCGGCCGCGACACGACTGATGCCCTCTTAGAGCGCGCCGGTGCCACCGTCGAGTGCCTGCGTTGCGACCGCGACCCCGAGTTCGGGGGCGGCGCGCCCGAACCCGCACCCGAGAACTTAGCGGCGTTGATCGCCCTCGTCACCGACGACGGCTCCGAGCCGGCGCTCGGAATCGCCAACGATGGCGACGCCGACCGCATCGCGATCGTCACCCCCGAGCGGGGCTACCTCGACGAGAATCTCTTTTTCGCGGCGCTGTACGACTACCTCCTCGAGGACGATTCCGGGCCGGCGATCCGGACCGTCTCGACGACGTTCCTGATCGATCGCATCGCCGACGCTCACGGCGAGGCCGTCCGTGAGGTGCCCGTCGGCTTCAAGTGGGTCGCCGAGGCGATGGCCGACGGCGACGCGCTGGTCGGCGGCGAGGAGTCGGGCGGTTTCACCGTCCGGGGTCACGTCCGCGAGAAAGACGGCGTCCTCATGGCGGTGCTCGCGGCCGCGATGCACGCCGAGGAGTCACTCGACTCACGCGTCGACCGATTGCTCGAGGCACACGGCACCGTCGTCCAGGACAAGATCAGCCTGGCCTGTCCCGACCACGAGAAGACGCGCGTCCTCGCGGATCTCGAGGACGAGATTCCCGACGCCGTCGCGGGCACGACCGTCGAGGACGTCAACACCGCCGACGGCTTCAAGCTCCGGCTCGCCGACGGCTCGTGGGTGCTGGTCCGTCCGAGCGGAACCGAACCCGTCCTGCGGGTGTACGCCGAAGCCTCGGACGCAGACCGGATCGAGACGTTGCTCGAGGCCGGTCGGGAACTCGTCGAACCGCTCGTCTAGAGTCGGTTCTGGCGGAGCTCGAGGGCGACTTGCACACTCCGGGTCGGCCGTTACTGGACTCGGTATCTACGTGACGGACATGAGTCAACGGACCCACGAGGACGCCGCCTACACGGAACTCACGCCCGATTCGTGGCACCAGAACGACGCGGGCAACTACTACATCGACTGCCCGCAGTGTGGCTCCACGGCGTCGCTGATGAACGTCGTCAACCACGGCCGCTGTAACGGCTATCTGGACCAGCGGGAGGGTGATACCGAACTCGATGAGGAAGCGTTCGACTGTACCGCGACACTCTGGTTCGAACTCGGCTACACCTCGGACCCGGAGTCGACGACCGACGACGCGCCCAGTGCGTCAGCGAGCGAGGTCGAAACCGAGGAGGGTGTCGCCGCGCAGGGCTCGCCGCCCGGAACGGACGGCACCGTCGACGACGGGTAACGATAGTGGCCACTGAACGCTAGAACCCACCTCACCGCACGGCGGGAGCGCGGTTCGGAGCGAGGAATCGAGTGCAAACTGCGGACGGTTCGGTCGGTGTGCACACCAGTTCAGTTCCCACATCTCACCCCATCGGTCGCCGTCACGTCTCGCGCTCGAGCGCCGCTAACTCCTGTACGCGCTCGTCGGTCGGTGGATGCGTATCGAACAGCCACCGCTCGAGCCGATGCAGCCGCGTCTGCAACCACCAGTGGTCGGGCTCGCGGTCACCGTCGGGGCCGAGCATGACCTTCTCGAGTTCGCGGGGCTCGAGCGGGAGGATCGACAGCGAGGAGACGCCCGAAACCTCCCGGAGGTCGCGGTTCGGCGTGGCGGCGATTTCGTGATCCAGCCGCTCGAGGGCGCTTGCGAGCGTGGCGGGGGAGCCGATGGCTGCCGCGGCGGCACGGTCGGCGGCTCGCTCTCTGGTTCGTGAAAGCCGAGCGGTGATCGCCTGTCCGGTGGTCCACGCGACGGTCGACACCAGTCCCAGCGGGACGATCACGACGGCGGTCCAGCCCGGATTTTCGATCTTCATGATCCGTGATCGAATCCCCTCGGCGATCACGACCGGCAGCGAGACGACCGTCATCACCATCGCATCCCGGTTCGCGACGTGGGCGAGTTCGTGGGCGATCACCGCCTCGAGTTCCGCCTGCGAGAGCGCATCGATCGTTCCGAGCGAGAGGACCAGGTGGATGCGCTTCGGGCGGAACCCGACCACCAGCGCTTCGGGTGCGTCGCGGTCGGAGACGGCGATGGTCGGTGCTGGAACGCCGAGTTGGGCGGCCACGCGCGTCGTCAGTTCGTACAGTTCGGGCGCGGTCTCTTCGTCGACCGGATACGCGTCCGCGAGTCGTTCGACCGTCTCGGGCTGGTGATACTCGAGGTATCCGATGACGAGCACCGTCCCGGCGGTTGCGATCGATGCGAACAGCGTGGGGAACTCGAGTCCGACGATCAGGAGGGTGACGTAGAAGATCACCCAGACGCCAACGAGGAACCCGGCGGTGACGAGTGTCAGTCCGACGAGGGCGGCGAGCATTCGAACCTGGAGGCTGGTCGGTCCGACGGACATCAGATCTCAAATTCGCCTGTCGACCCAAAAGTGTTGATCGATCGTCGAGTCGGCAGATCAATCGTCGACGCGCCGGGCCGGAACGCCAGCGACGGTCGCGCCTGCCTCGACGTCGCCGGTGACAACCGAGCCCGCGCCGACGGTCGCCCCGTCGCCGATCGTGATGTCGCCGAGCAGCGTCGCGTTGGCGCCCACCCGGACGCCGTCCTGGAGCGTCGGATGTCGTTTCACTGGCTCGTTTGCGTCCCCACCAAGCGTGACGCCGTGATACATGTGGACGTCGTCGCCGAGTTCCGCCGTCTCGCCGATCACGACGCCCATCCCGTGGTCGATCGTCACTCGCCGACCCACGGTCGCTCCAGGGTGGATCTCGACGCCAGTCAGCAGCCGAACGAGCTGAGAGAACAGCCGGGCGAACAGCCGAAAGCCGCCGGTCCAGAGCCGGTGGGCGATCCGGTGGCCCCAGACGGCGTGGACGCCCGGATAGCAGAGCGCGACCTCGAGACAGCCGCTTGCGGCCGGATCGCGCCGACACATCGCCCGCGTGTCCTCACGCAGTCGGCCGAACATCGATCCCCGTCTGCGGACCGCTGGCGTTCGTGACGCGTCGGTACTGGCGCTCGAGGACCGTTCCCGTCAGCCGACACCGGCCGACGGCGTCCCGCGATCGTGCTCGTTCGATTCGCTCCGTGTGGCCGGTGTCGTCCATATCCGACTTACTTCTCGAGTCGGCCAAAAGTAGTTCGTTCTCGTGGTGTCCGTTCAGGCGCCGCGAGCGAGCCGCCGACCGATCCGGGCTGGAAGTTCCGCATCCCTGACGGCCGCCTGGACGGCGTCGACGTCGTACTCGATACGGAACAGGTCGACGGACATCGTCTCGAGGTCGACCACCGCGTAGGCGGCCCTGGGGTCGCCGTCGCGTGGCTGGCCGACGCTTCCGGGATTGACGACGAGTCCCTCGGTGAACTGTCGGACTCCCTGAACGTGGGTGTGGCCGAGGACGAGAACCTGCTCGTCCCCGAGCAATCGCGGCGAGAACTCGTCGGGATACGTATAGCGGGTGTACCGGTCGGGGTCATCCGGGTGACCGTGAACGAGCCGGATGCGATCGTCACACGCGAGGCGCTCGACCGGCAGGTTCGAGAGCCACTCGAGCTGATCGTCGGACAGCTGGGTTCGCGCGTGCTCGAGGCCCGCCCGCGCCGTGTGATTGAACCCGGCTGTTCGGCCCTCGACGACCGCAGCATCGTGATTTCCACACACCGTCGGGACGGCTCGCTCGCGGAGTTCGTCGACGCACTCGGCGGGCCAGGGGTTGTAGCCGACGACGTCGCCCGCACAGACGAGTTCGTCGACCGTCGGCATGTCCGCGAGGACGGCCTCGAGGGCGACCCGGTTGCCGTGGACGTCCGAGATGAGTCCGACGCGCATGGCCGTCGCTACCAGATCGCCCCGTAAGAACGTTGTCCGGCGTGGCGATGTGTCCGTGTCGATTACGCGCCGTTCTCGATCGCCGTCTCGAAGCCGTCGTCGGTCCGAACGACGCCCGCTGCACAGACGGCGTGTTCGAACTCGAGACCGTAGGCCGCCCGTGCTGCCTCGGCGGCGCTTTCGGCCTCGAAGTCGAACGGCTCGGGAGTGTCTTTCTCGTAGGTCGCGACGAGCGTCGGTTTCTCGACGGTTTCGACGACCAGGGCGTCCTTGCGAACCGTCCCGATCAACGCCTCACCCTCGTCGTCGATCGTCGCCGCGATCCGAGGGGTGTCGTAGTCGTCTTTCTCGTAATCGAGCGCGAGCAGACACTCCGCGAGCGCGTCTCGAGCGGGATACCCCAACTCGAGTTTTTCGGCGATCGGATCGACCTGCGAGCCGTTGCCAAAGGCGACCGTCTCGCCGGTCGGCGTCTCGACGACGCGCAGGCAGTTGTAGGAAACGTACGGGTTGTCCGTTTCCGGGGCGTCGTCGGTCGGGCCAACGGTGAGCGCCTCGTCTCGAGCCGTAATCTCGCGGTTGGGAAACGATCTCGAGGAGACGCGGTAGGCACCGCCCTCGGGGCCGACGACGACGAATCGTCCGACGTACATACCCGGTGGTGTGTGAGAGAGGGGAAAAGGCGTGTCGGTTCGCGGGTTCATCTCGAGTCCCCGATTTTATAACCGATGACGCGACCAACAGGGGTGTGACGACGAAACGGGAGTGTCTGGACGCCTTGCGTGGGGCTGCCGACCAGCTCGGAAAGTCGCCGACGAAGGCGGAGTACGAGGAGCTAGGGCTAACGCCTGCTTCAGCGACAATCATTCGGACGGTCGGCGGGTGGAACGAGGCGAAAGGGCTAGCCGGGCTCGAGACGTATTCCTCGCGAGGGCCTCGGGTTAGTCCGCCTCCCGACGACATCCAACTCCCAAACGACACGTCGTGGGACGAACTGAGCGTCGATCAGCGGTGGCACTACCGAAACGCCGAGTGGAACACCGAGCGGTCGCTACGTCGTCGTGCCCGACACAGACGATGGCTCAACGATTACAAACGCAGATGTGCATGTCACTCCTGTGGCGTAGACACTGTTGCCTGTCTCGACTTTCATCACGTATCGGCACGAACCAAGCGGATGAGCGTTGGTCGTATGATCACGTATGGATATGGCAAGGACGGTATCTGGGATGAAATCCAAAAGTGTGTCGTCCTCTGTGCGAACTGCCATCGAGTCACTCATTGCGACCCACCGGAACGTGAACTGAAACAGTGGGTCTGGGAACGGAAACAGATAGCAGGTGGATGCGCCCGGTGTGAGGAAAATCGACCAGCGTGTTTGGACTTCCACCATACTACGGACGAGAAAGAAGCGACAGTCGCATCATTGACCTCCGAAAACCGGTCGAAAAAGCGGATACAGGCGGAGATTGATCGATGTACCGTCCTCTGTGCGAACTGCCATAGAATAGAGCACTACGTGCCACCTTATCGGGACTAGCGCTCTCAGCTCTCTCCAACTGAGGATCTGTGATCTGAACGTTTGTCGCTGACCTGCAATAGCGTTCTTTCACCTCGTCGACCCAACCATCCACCGTCCGTTCTCCGGTTGAGTTCGTAACGCTCTAATACGTGCACCCTCTATTAATGGATACACCGTTGGAACTGGCTCAACGGAAACATATCAGTCCATTGGGGTAGTGGCCAATCCTGAAGCCTTCTGGGGGCTTCGACCCTGGTTCGAATCCAGGATGGACTACTTCTCTACCGCTTCGCTTCGACAATGTTGGTAGCCGCCTCTATCGGTTTCCACCTGAAACGAAGGGGTTAGTGTGACGTGGTTGTCTGTGCTGGGAAGTGCAGAATCACTGTCGATTTTGGTCGTACGCTCCCTCACGCTCGAGGACACCGCGCCGTCGTAACACGCTCGGTGTTCGACAGATACCGGGAGCGCCGGTCGCCTGCGGGACGGTACAGTTGTTGCAGTTCTCACAGAGGACGGTCGGGTCGTCGTCGCTCGAGTGCAACAACCGAGCACCGAGCCGTGGCTCCGCGTAGAACGGACGGGCGAGCCCGACGGCGTCACATGCCGGTTCAGTCCCGCTCGAGCCGTCACCAAGCAGCCGATCCATCTGCCCGCGCTCGCGGATCCCGCCCTCCGCCAGGACGGGGATCGACACCTCGTCTCTCACTCGGCGACAGAACGCCTCGTTCCAGGCCGGTTCGAAGTCGTACTGCAGCGACTCCACGCGATTGCCGAGGGCGACGAGTCGTTTCCGAACGGGGCCGCCGAAGGCCGCGTCGTACCCCTCCTGTAGCGCCTCGTTCTCCCAGGCTCGAGCGGGGTACTCGCCACGGACGATGCTCATATCCCAGACGACCGACGTCAGGACGGGGACGACGGCGTCGTAGCCGATCGTCTCGAGGCGGCGGGCGATTTCGACGCCGTCGGCGAGCGAGAGCTTCCGCCGTACCAGCGGCGACGGCGGCGCGGGGGTCTCTGCGGGGACTTTGGTCACGAGCGGGATGTCCCCCGCCCGGTCGCGGATCTCGTCGTGAACGAGCGCGAGAAACTCGAGGCGGGCCTCGGGTGAGCCGCCGAACTCGTCGTCGCGACGGTTGTAAAACGGCGAGAGGAACTGCTGGACGATCCCCATGTTCGCCCCCGAGATGTGGATCCCGTCGTAGCCGGCGTCGGCGGCGTAGGCGGCCGAGCGGCCGAAGTCAGCTGCGAGATCGTACACCTCCTCGGTCGAGAGGACGTGGGGGTCGTACGAGAGCGCTCCCACGCGATCGAACAGTCGCAGTTGCCACGGGAGTTCGGAGACGGCGAGTTGCTCGAGTTCGGGGTGTTTGCGGCGGTACTCGGCGTTCCAGGTCTCCATGCTCCGCAGGCCGCCGTGTTCGAGCTGGATGAAGATGCGGCTCCCGTGGTCGTGAACCCGGTCGGTCAGCCGCGACAGCCGCGAGACGAACGCGGGGTCGTGGACGCGGGTCATCCCCGGTGCGGCACAGCCGCCCTCGCCCTGGACGATCGTCGCGCCCTGAAAGAGCAGTCCCACGCCGGATTTGGCGGCGGGCTCGAGTTCCTCGATCAGCGTCTCGACTGCGTCCGGCCCGTTGCCCGCACACTCGAGCAGCGGTGCCCGGTAGAGCCGGTTCGGGACCGTCACGTCGCCGATCTCGAATGGGTCCTCGAGGGTGGCCATAGCCCGTCTATTACGGGTGTACACAAGAGCGTAGCGTCGGTGGGCGAAAACGGCTCTCGTGAGTCGGTGTCCGTAGACATATCTGTCAGCTCGCCGTTCGAACGGGCATGGCTCCGATCACGCGACTCGTCCTCGACGTGTTGAAACCCCACGACCCCGGTGTCGTCGACTTTACGACGGAACTGGGCGACCTCGAGGCCGTCGAGGCGGCGACGGCGACGGTCGTCGAAGTCGACGAGACCGTCAAGACGCTGCGGGTAACGCTCGAGGGCGAGGCCCTCTCGATCGACGCGATCCGCGAGGAAATTCAGGACCTGAGCGGGTCGATTCACTCGATCGATCAGGTCGCCTGTGGCTCGCGTGCCATCGACGATCCCTGGCTCGGCTGACGATGGGTCGTCGACTCGCCCGGCTTCGTCGCGTCCTCGAGAAAGAGGACGTCCGCTCGATCTCGCGGCGGTACTTCATCGCCAACGGATTCGACGGGACGCTCACCAGCATCGGCGTCGTCGTCGGCGCGTATCTCTCCGGGATCGACGAGGGGCTCACCGTCGTCGCGATCGGCCTCGGGGCGGCCGTCGGGCTCGGTACCTCGGGCGTCTGGAGCGTCTGGGAGATCGAGCGCGCTCAGGCGCTGGCCGAACAGGAACGTATCGAGCAGGCGATGCTCACCGAACTCGAGGACACCCGCGTCCAGCGTGAACATCGCGCCGCCCAGATCGTCCACGCCACCGCGAGCGCAACCGGGCCGATCCTCGCCATCCTGTTGACGCTCTCGCCGCTGGTGCTCGAGGGCGTCGTCTTTACGATGGCCCAGTCGGTCCTGGCGTCGATCGCCGTCGGCGTCGCGATCCTGGCGGCGTTCGGGATCTATCTCGCGTCGATCTCGAAACAGCGCTGGTACGTTGCGGCCGTTCGCATGGGACTGGCCGGGATCGTCGTGGCGGGCATCAACGTCTTCTTACCCGGCTGAGCCGTTTTGACTGCCTTTCGATCGCCTGGTACGATTCTTGTCTCCGGCTGTGGACGACTCGAGTATGGGAGCTCTGTCCACGATCCCGACGTCCGTCGACGACGCCTCCCGATTCCTCCCCTGGTTTCGCGTGGTGTTCGGCACGATCGGTCTCCTATCCCCGCGCCTGCTCGGCCGGTGGTACGGCCTGTCCGCCGCGGATGGGGGCTCGCTCGAGGTCGCCCTTCGGTATGCGTGCGTTCGGGCACTCGGCCTGGGACTCGGGCAGCTGACGGCGTCCGCCGACCGCCGTCCCGACTGGGACCGTATCGCCTTGTTGGTCGATACGCTGGACACACTCATGATTCTCGAGGCGGGACTCCGCGGACGGATTCCGAGACGGAGCGCGCTCGTGATGCTGAGCGGGACGGTCACGGGAACGGTGGTCGGAGCCCTCACGCGACGGCGCATCACGACGGAATCGGCGGCCGACTGACACTCCGTCGGCAACCCCGAGGTCGGACTTACGGTGGGAGTACGACCGCGCGGCCTTCGATCTCGCCGTGCTCGAGTCGCTCCGCGACGGTGTTAATCTCCGCTAAGTCGTGGCGTTCGGTGTGTAACTCGACGTCGCCGCGGTCGACGAGCGCGACCAGCTCTTGCAGTTCGGTGTACCGACCGACGAGATCGCCCTGATACGACATGGCGACATCCTCCTCGCTCGGGTCGACCGTGTGGTGGGCTCCAAGGTCGTCGACTACCTCGAGGGCGGGCTTGGGGTTGTCGATCCACACCGCCGTTACCACCTCGATGCGCTCGTCGTCGACCTCGCCCCAGGCGTTGTCCTCGAGTCCAGCGTCTGGAACGCCGAGAGCACCCGTCGCGAACAACCCGCCCAGTGCGACGCCGCCACAGATGGCGATCACAAGCACGGCCTTCACCATCCTCTCGATCATAGACGATGCTTGAACTGACCTGTAATGGCCCTTCTACGTTGGCGAACTGCCCACGTCGCCGCCTGTAGACGGTGGTCTGTCGATCTCGATCGATAGCGACCTCCTCGGTTCGGGAGAACCGTCCCACGCGTGGCTGTCAGAGCGTTACTTCTCGACTTCGAGCAAGGCCACCCGCTCACGGACGAGCGCGGAGAGTGACGCGTCGGTGGCGGCCCGCTCAGCCTCGGTGATGTCGAAGAACGCACACAGTGTCTCGGCGTCGGTTCGCTCGAGCGTCGGTTCCTGCGAGCCGATGGCGTCCAGCCCGCGGACCTGCTCGCAAGCAGCAGCCGCTCTGGTTTCGCGGTCGGTGTCGCCGTCGGCATCATCACTCGGTCCGGCGTCGATTAGGATCACAGCCCGGTTTTCGCCCTCGCCGACGCCCATCTCGAGGGCGCGGTCGATCTGGCGACGGCCGGCGGCGTACAGCAGGATTTCGACCGCCCGGTCGCGGGCGATGTTCTCGCCGCGTTCGATCGCTCGGTCGGCGAGTTCGACGGCCCGCTCGAGGTGATCGCGGTCTGCGACGTAGTGGGCGTCGAACGCCTGGATCGTCACGCCGTGGCGCTCGCCGATCGTGCCGAGATCGGCGACGAACGAATCGAGGTCGTCGACGGCCAGTCGACACTCGAGCACCCGCATTAGAAATCACCCAGGCTCGACTGGCCGTCGTCCGACTCGTCCGATTCGACGCCCGGGTCGGGGTCGTCCCTGCCCTCGCCGCTCGAGCGTGTCACACCGCCCGTTTCGGGATCGATCGGCTCGACGCCGTCCATCGACGGGTCCTCGCGGCCAGCGTTCTCGAGGATCGTTTCGGCCGTTTTCTCCCCTTTCAGGACGCCCAGGACGACCCCTTTGTCGACCGTCCGCAGGTCGGCGGGCTCCTCGATGTCGGCCGCGTAGAGCCGCCGGGCGCGCTTGCGACCGACGCCGCCCACCGAGACGAGTTCTAGTAGCTCTTCGCCGACGCCGTGTTCGACGCGGGCGCGGGCCTCGCGGACGGCGACGGTCCACTCGCTGTCGACCTCGCGGGCGAGCGACTCGGCGGCCCCGAGCAGCCACTCGGCGGTGTCGACTTTGCCCCGCAGGTCACCGGGACCGATCTTGTACCGCTCGGTGATCGTCTCCTCGTCGGTCTCGTCGGCCCAGTCCTCGAGCAGTTTCCCGGTCTTGAGCGCGGCGAGCCAGTCTTCGAAGCGACTCTCCTCGAACTCGCTCGGGGCGTCCCCGAGCAGCTCGCGCTCGCGTTCGTAGTAGAGTTCGCCGAATGTCTCGTCCTCACTGGAGCGCAAGTAGAGTTCGTACATGTCCGGGGTGCGCGAGATGAGCTGGTAGAGACCGAGAGCAGTCGGTCGCTCGTCAGCGCCCTCGAGCCCGTGGACGATCTCGGCGGCGCTCATCGGGTCGAGGTAGAGCCGCGAGACGGTGTGACCGAGGCTGGTGGCCTCGAGTTCTTCGTCCGTGCCAGCGTCGTCGGCGAGGTCGGCAGCGGCGGTAAACGCGCTCGTCGCGTCGTCGCCGCCTTCCGCCCCTTCGCGCTCTCGCGGTGGCTCGCTCGAGCGATCCGAGCCACCTGACGGTGCGCGTTCGATGAAGTCGTTCCGCTCGAGATACGCGAGCACGTCGTCAGTGACGCGCTCGAGTCGGCCCGCTTCCGAGGATTGACTCGCATAGAGGGTCGCCTCGAGGAACTCGAGGAGGCCTTCACGGGTCCGGGCGAAGCCGGAGGCGATGGTCGCGAGGACGTGCGTTCGCAGTGCGGGTTCGGCCGCGAGTTTCGAGCGAACGGCTTCGGGATCGGCCCAGACGTAGCGGTCGAACAGTTCCTGACTCTCGTCGTGGCTCTTCGCCAGCAAGACGGCCTCGCCGTAGGGGTCGAGCCCCGGTCGGCCGGCTCGTCCCATCATCTGGTGGATCTCGAGGACGTCGAGGGGGGCCATCCCGCCAGCGCTTGGGTCGAATCGTCGCCAGTCGCGGACGACGACGCGGCGGGCGGGCGTGTTGACGCCGGCTGCAAGGGTGGGTGTCGCCGAGATAACCTTCAGCAGGCGGTCACGGAAGGCGTCTTCGACGAGCGACCGCTGGGTCGCAGAGAGCCCCGCGTGATGAAAGGCCGAGCCGCGTTCGACGCAATCGGCGAGGTCCGTGCTGGTTTCGGTGTCGCTGTCGTCGCGGATCTCCGCGGCGAGGTCGGCGAGATCGGTACGCTCGTCCTCGGCCAGTTCGTGACTCGAGACCCCTCCAAGCCGGCGGGCTGCGGCCTCTGCATTCCGTCGGGAGTTGACGAACACGAGCGAGGAGCCACCCTCCTGGAGGATATCGCGGACGAGCGCGGCTTCCTGTTTCTCAGTGCCCTCGACGGGCACTTCACGGGTCGAGCCGTCGTCGAAGTTGAGCGCGTTGCCGTAGTGGACGCCCATCCGGAGGTCGATCGGTCGCCAGTCCGTATCGACGAGCGAGGCGTCGAGCCAGTCGGCGATCTCGCCGGCGTTGCCGACGGTCGCCGAGAGTGCAACGACCTGCATCCCGGGGTTCAGTCGCCGGAGTTTGGCCAGGGTAACCTCGAGCGTCGGGCCCCGGTTGCGGTCGTCGATGAGGTGGACCTCATCGGAGACGACACAGGTCAGCTCCGAGAGCCAGCTGGCACCGTTTCGCACGAGTGAGTCGACTTTCTCGCTGGTCGCGACGACGATGTCTTTCGTCGCGAGCCAGTCGCTGGTGCTCTCGTAGTTCCCGGTCGTGACGCCGGTGGTGACGCCGAACTCCTCGTAGGCTTCGAACTCGGCTTGTTTCTCGCTTGCCAGGGCGCGCAGGGGGACGATGTACAGCGCCTTCCCGCCGCGGGCGACCGCCGACAGCATCGAGAGGGCCGCGATCATCGTCTTGCCGCTGGCGGTGGGGACGGCGGCGACGAGGTTTTCACCCTCGAGTGCTCCGGCCTCGACTGCCTCGGCCTGTGGTGGGTAGAGTGCCTCGATCCCCTCGTCCCGGAAGTGTGAGACGGCCCCGGGCGGGAGCCCCGACAGCTCCTCGATAGTCATTGGCCGTCTTTGGAGCGTGTTGCGGTTTAAAGTGTCGTCTCCGCGGCCGGATCGCACTCGCACGCCACGTTTATGACTGGGATCTCCGATCGAATCGTCTCGGGGTCGCCGACACCTCGACACGGCAAGCAGTCGCCACGTGAGCCACCTCGAGACCAGGTGGTTCGAGCGGCTAGCACTCACCCACCAGCACGAGTCGGCAAAGCTGTCCCGAACGGTCTCGAGGCGTTTAGTCTGCCTTTTGTCTGTTTTCGATGGAGTGCGTGCCGACGCGCTTGTACCGACTCACCGGTACAACAGCTCGTATCGGTCGCCTATCCGATGTGGGAACGGTCATGAAAGTTGCGATGAGGGTGATCAAAACGCTCGTCTCGCTGGGTCCGGTTACAGAAGCGCAAGGAGAATGCCTGACCCAAAGGTCAGGATGAATCCTCGTCGGTAAGTGCGTCGACGAGGGTGTCGACTTCGAAGTCGTTGACCGGGTACGTCTCGTTTTTGACGGTCGTGATCACGAACTTCGAACTCGTCCGCGTCACCTCGTCGATCGACTCGTACTCCTCGACGAGGGTCTCGACCATCTTCCGACTGGTCGCGTGTGCGACGAGGACGAAGTCCGTATCGCCCATCGTGAAGTAAACCTGGTTGACGCCCTCGATGTTCGCGAGTTTCTCGCCGACGTCGTCGTGATAGCCCTCGCCGAACTCGGCGTACACCTCGCTGATGATCGCGATCTCGAGGCCGATCTTCGACAGATCCACCTCGAGCAGGTCGTTTTTCACGACCCCCTCCTCTCGGAGTTGTTTGAGCCGGTAGTGAACCGTCGACTTTGGGATCCCGGTGTGTTCGTGGATCGCCACTGCGCTATCGGTGCCCGCTGCCGCTGCCGCCTTGAGAATCCGGATATCTTTTTCGTCCATCGTTTACGACGTGAAGTTCGGTTCGCTCGAGCGACGACGACCGATCGATCGCCGGCTCGAAACGACGTATCTGGATAGAGTTCGCTCACCAGTAATGAAGGTACGCGATCGGTCAACAGCGTGCACGTTCGACCACGACCGTTCCGAGGGGGTTGCTCGGGTGTGGTGTTGTCTAGTCGTCGCTCAGCGCGCTCATCTTCTCGACGACTTCGTCCGAGGAGTCGACCGGTGAATCGCCGGAGAGCGCGTAGAGGACGACCCCGAACGCACACCAGAGGAGGACGATGGCCCACTCGTAGGGCCATAGCAGTGCGGATTGGCCGCCGGGGAGATAGAGCGTGACGAAGACCCCAGTCAGTATCAGCCCGATGATACCGGTGAGGTAGCCGCCAGGAACCTTGTACGGGCGGTCCATCTCCGGCTCACGGTATCGCAAGATCAGGAACGAGAGGACGACGAAGAACCAGGCGACGACGATGCCGATCCCGCCGGCGTTGACGATCCACGTCAGCATCTGCTCGCCGAAAAACGGCGCGAGTACCGACAGGGCACCGATCAGCAAAATTGCGTTACTGGGCGTGTTGTACGTGGGGTGGACCGTCGAGAGCCACTTCGGGAGCATCCCGGCTTCGGCGAGAGCGAACAGCGCTCGACTCCCGCCGATGATGAACGCGTTCCAACTCGTCAGAATCCCCGCGATACCCGCCAGGGCCATGATCTGGCCGACAGTGGTGCTGTCGTAGAGGACACCCATCGCCTCGGCGGCAGGCAGCGTACTGTCGACGAGTTCGGCACCCGGAAGGGCACGACTCGAGCCCCAGATGACGGCCATGTAAAACAGCGCGGCCATCCCGACCGACAGCAAGATCAATAGTCCCAGCGTTCGGGCGGGAATGTCGGCTTCCTCGGCCGACTGCGGGATGACATCAAAGCCGACGAACATGAAGGGGGTCATCAAGATGACGGCGAAGATGCCGGCGGTACCGGCACCGAACGAGGGATCAGGTGACGGCTGGCCGCTCGTGACTGCGCTGGCGACCAGCATGACACCGGCCAGTGCGATGACGACGGTCATGATGATCTGGAACTGGGCGGCGATGCGGATGCCGATGTAGTTCAGGAACGTCATCGCGACCGTTCCCAGTACGCCGACGACGATCCACGTGGCGTACACCGGTTCGCCAGCGACGTTCCAGAGCGGGAACGCGTCGAATCCGGGGATGATAAACGCCATCGCCGAGGGCAACGCAACCGCCTCGAAAGCCGCGACAGTGACGTATCCGAAAATGAGTGCCCACGTACAGAGAAACGAGCCGATTGGTCCCAGCGCCCTGAGGCTATACACCTGTGCCCCACCGACGAGCGGCATCGCCGACGCGAGTTCGCTGTAGATGATCGCGACGAAACTGACGACGATTGCCCCGGCGACGAACGCGACGATCGCCCCGTGCGGGCCGCCCGAGTCGATCCAGTCGCCGGCGAGAATAATCCATCCCCAGCCGATCATCGCCCCGAAAGAGAGAATAAGCGTCTCCTTGCTCCCTAACGTCTTTTCCAACCCGTGAGTAGATTCTGACATGGTTGTGAGTTTCTTCCAGGAAGGTTTTTCACGGACTCTGTCTTGTATCTTCCGACTAGAGTTGTATCTAGAGCAATTATATCTTCAGACAATGGAATGGGTCTAACTCTTGTCCCTATATTTGTGATTTGTTGAATAACGTGGGCTATAAGTTGAGTTCGTGCAACACACGCCGGAACGCGACCTTCGTCGGTCTCTTACCGGCGGGACCGACTCCACAGTCACGTATGGCTGGTCCAGGGCCCGCTCTTGGGGCCGGGTCCGCTCTCGGACGCGCGATCGCTCGAGAGCACTGTCCCGGGCTGTACGGACGGTCGATTCCGTTCGATCGCTAACGATTTACGCCGATCGGCCGAACGACTCACTATGCGAATCGAATTCGACGAGGACACGTGTATCGGAATGTTCCAGTGTGTCGCCGAGTGGGATGCCTTCGAGAAGGACAAATCGCGCGGAAAGGCGGTCCTCGAGGACGCAACGGAGATCGAAGACGGCGTTTTCGCTCGTGAAGTGCCCGAGGACGCAGAACTCGACGCGAAGTTCGCCGCTCGTACGTGTCCGGTCGATGCGATCGTGATCTACGACGACGATGGCGAGCAGTTGATCCCCTAGGTTCCCGTCTCTTCTCGCGGCGACGCTGAATCCGGGACCGCTCGAGCAGCGAGTGCAACAGCGCTGACGCGGCCGTTTTCCGTGCGAATCGCTCTCGGTGTCGATTCAGGGTCGGCGACGGGACCCACCCCCGTGGTCGGCGACGAAAACGTGGAATCGAGGTGCAGTCGCGTCGAACTGTCCCTCGAGCTTACGAGATCTTCTCGTACTGGTCGGAGAGCTTCTCGGCAGCCTCACCGAGCTGGTCTCGTTCGAACTCCGAGAGGTCCCACTCGACGACCTCTTCGATACCGTTTTTCCCGAGCTTACACGGGACGCCGAAGGCGGTGTCCTCGTGGCCGTACTCGCCCTCGAGCGTGACGCTGCAGGGCAGCACTTCGCCGGTGTCACGGAGGATGGCCTCGACGGTGTGAGCGACGCCCGTCGCTGGGCCCCACTGGGTCGCGCCTTTCTTCTCGATGACGTTCATCGCCGAGGTCTGGAGTTCTTCTAGGAGTTCGTCTTTCTCCTCGTCGGAAAAGTCGAGGTCCTGGCCGTTTACGCGCACCTTCGAGAAGGCGGGGACCTGTGCGTCGCCGTGTTCGCCGAGGATCGTCGCGTCGACGTTCTGGACGGGGGCGTCGTAGCGCTGGGCGATGACGTAGCGAAAGCGTGCGGAGTCGAGTCGGCCGCCGAAGCCGACCACTTTCTCGCGGGCGCGGTCGCCGGTCTCGTAGAGGTGGCGGTTGAGCAGGTCGACGGGGTTCGACGTGGTGACGGTGACGTAGTCGTCGTTGTACTCGGCGATCGACGAGCCGATGTCCTCCATAATCGGCGCGTTGTCGCCCGCCAGATCGATACGGGTCTGGCCCGGCTGGCGTGGGATGCCGGCGGTGATGACGACGACGTCGGAGCCTTCGGTGTCCTCGTAGCCGCCCTGGCGAACCGTCGTGTTCGAATCGTAGGCCGCACCGTGGTTCGTGTCGGCTGCCTGGCCGATCGTCGTGTCTTCCTGATCCGGAATGTCCACGAAGACGAGTTCATCTGCGATGTCCCGAAGTGCGATGTTGTAGCCTGCAGCGGCCCCGACCGTCCCGGCCGCGCCAACTACGCTAACTTTCGTCATACCACGTCAAACTCGACCTCCCCTCGCGTTAAATCCGTCGGATTCAGCACGCAGACCTGATATTGACGAGAAATAGTACGTCGATCGTCGAATCGCGGCGCGTCTCAGGCAGACCGAATCGATCATACATCGGCGTCGCACCGTCTTCGGTATGAGCGATCGTATCAGCGTCATCGGCGGTGGGAGCATTCCGGATGAATCACGGACGGTCGCGACTGCGGTCGGTCGCGAGCTTGCTACTCGAGGATTGACGGTCGTCTGTGGAGGCCGTGGCGGGACGATGGAGGCCGTCTGTCGCGGCGCGAAAGCCGAGGGCGGCTCCACGATCGGAATCCTCCCCGGCGAGCGTCGCGAGGCGGCGAACGAATACGTCGACGTGGCCATCGCGACCGGCCTCGGCCACGCCCGAAACGCGCTCGTCCCGCTCAACGGTGACGCAGTTATCGCCCTCTCTGGCGGCCACGGCACGCTCACGGAACTCGGGTTCGCAGGCATCTACGACCGCCCGGTCGTCGGTCTCGGCACCCACGACGTTCCCGGCCTCGAGACCGTCGAGACGGCCGAAGCCGCCGTCGACGCCGTCGAGGCTGCCCTCGAGTCATGACCGCACCCAACCACCCCGATCCCTATGCGATCCGGGAGCAACTCCCCGAGCCGGAGACGTTCGCTGGCCTGCGTGACGCCGCGGGGATGTCGCCGCGCTCGCTCGAGGGGATCGAACGCGGGCTCTCGAACTCGATCTACGGCGTCGTTGCGATCTACCGGCCAACGGGCGAAGTGGTGGGTATGGGCCGGATCGTCGGCGACGGTGGGACGGTCTACCAGATTTCGGATATGGCCGTCCACCCGGACCACCAGCGCCGAGGTCTCGGCACGCGGATTATGGCCCGACTCGAGGCCTACATTGACGAGACGGCACCCCCGAACGCGTACGTGAATCTGCTGGCGGACGTCGACGGCTTCTACGAGCGATTTGGGTACGAGGAGACCCGGCCCGCCTCGAAAGGACTGTACCGTCGAACCGGGTGATGGCGACGGATCACCGGCCGTCAGAGAGCGCTCGTCCCCCGAACTGACACCTCTCCGGTGGCGTCGGCACGTCTGCCCTCGTGCGAGAGGAAACCCCGGCGGGTACGCCCAGGCGGACGTCAGTGATTGGGAAATCGGTCACTTCGCAGCTTTTTCGACGGTGTAGCGCTTCAGTGCGGGTATGAGCGATAGCGACGCAGGCGACGACGAAGGGATCGACAAGGAGGCCCTGCGCGAGGAACTCCGCGAGAAGTACGAGCGCGACGAGCGCGAGCGTGAGGCCACCCAGCGGATGAGCGACCTCCTGCTCAAAGGGGCCACGATGACCAACGCCCACTGTGGGACCTGCGGGGATCCGTTGTTCCAGCAGAACGGGACGACGTTCTGTCCGGGCTGTCACGGTGGCCCGGAGGCCGTCGAGGGAACGGGGCTCGAGGACGCCACTGACGATGGAGCGAGCGATCAGGGGACGCCCGACGCCGGGAAGCCCGGAACCGACGCCGAGCCGTCTCTCGCCGACGAGCCCGCGCCGTCGCCCGACCGCCCGTCCGAGGACGGACCCACCGGCCCCGTCGACCGACGACAGCGTGCACCCGACCCCGACTCTGACGCCACGGCCGACGTCGAACGGGTCAGTTCAACCGGCTCCAGTCCAACGAGAAACGACCGGCAGCCGGTCCGACCGAAACCGCGTGCGGCCTCGACCAGCGAGTTCGAGACGGCCCGCGACTCCCTCCAGCGAGCCCTCGAGAAGTTCGCCGCCGAGGCGGCCAGCACGGACGACCCACGCTACGCCAGGGAGTGTCTCGAGGCCGCCCGCGAGGCGAGCGAGACGCTAAGTACGCTTCGATAAGGGACGACACGGGCCGTTCGAGCGGTGTCGTCCGACTCAGTCGAGAAACCGCGACTGGATGTCGCCGCTTGGCATCATACACTGGTCTTTCTTCCCGAACAGGCGGTAACGGTTCGCCGCGACGAGGTCGTATCCCCAGTCACGCACCCGTCGTGGGAGGTAGCGCAACGGTCGTCCAAGGGTATAGACGCCGCCGAGGATGGCACCGATCCGGATCACGGCTGACGATTTGATATAGACGTCGTCGCCCTCGACCAGAACGATCGAGTCGAGCTCGTCGCTCGCCAGGCCGTGTTCCTCGAGAAGCCGGTCGCCGACGTCGGACTGCAACGACGCGAAGTGAAAGCGTCCCTCTGGGTCGCGCGGGATGAGAAACTGGACGAACCCGGTACAGAGGTTACAGACACCGTCGAAGAGGACGATCGGGTCCTCGGTGGGGATCTCGTCGTCCATCAGTGGGCGAGAATACTGTCCGTGCGCAATTCAGCGTTCCGGTCGCGGCGGTGACGGTCTCACTTCCCGTCGCGATGGTGGGTCTCACTTCCCGTCGCGGCGGTGACGGTCTCACTCGGGTGGCTCGATCTCGGTCGGTTCGTTGTCGCCACAACCGTGTTGGTACAGTTCGGACGTCCACGTTTCCCGGTCTTCCGGCGTGGTAATCGTCTCGAGCGTGACGTCTTCCGAAACCTGGTACATGTTCAGGTGGGTGAGTTCGACGTCGTTCTCGTCGGCCCAGGTGGTACAGTAGTGCTCGGCGAGTTCGATGTGGGCACCGTTCGCCCGCTCGTCGTTTGCATGCCGGCGGACGCTGTTCATGTAGAACCGTTCGCGGTAGGTGCTATACTGTTGCTGTAGCTCCTGGCCGGGCCGGTCGTAGGTCAACGGTCGGTCGTTGTAGACGTCGATCCGATCACCGTCTACAGTCTTCGCGGCGAAGACGTAGTACCGGTCGGTGGTTCGCGGCGTCGGCGCGAAGACGGTCCAGTCTGGCTGGTCGGCGTTGACGACGGACAACGTGTCGTCGACGCTGTCTGCGGTGTCGTCGACCGCGCCGACGGTCCCAAGCGGCGTGTGCGTCGCCGCAAGCACCAACGCGACCGAGACGATGATCACGACGAGGCTGACGGTGTAGACGCCCGATTTCGCCCGCCGGTAGCGCTCGTCGTCGATTCTGAACCGTGGGACGGACGCCGCGACGCGCTCGAGGCTCGAGGCTCGCTCGAGCAGCCGAACCCGACCGTCGTCGACGCCGAGACGCTCGAGGACGCGTTTGCCGTCGTCCCAGAACTGCGCCTGAAGGAAGAGGACGAGGGCGGCCATCGCGACGAACGCGAACGCGCCGATTCGGACGGTGATGGCGAACGAGAAGTGGCCGATCATGAACATCCCGACAACGGCCATGCGTGGTCGGCCCACCAGAACGATCAGCAGCCCCGAGCCGAGGAGCATGATGAACCACGTCGCTCCACCGAGTTGCAACAGTAGAGGGAACTCACGGATGTACTCGGCCGCAAGAAACGTCATGTCGTCGAGCCCCAGCACCTTCGGTGCCGCCTCGCCGGTGTGCCATATCTCGTCCTCGAGCTTGTGATAGCCGTTGTAGAAATACATATAGAACATCTGTAACAGGATCAGTGCGGAGGCAACGCCGGCGACGGAGGCCCGTGGCGGTCCGTCGGCGTGGGCGGCGTCGACCGACCAGCGTTCTCCGAGCGGGAGGAAGATGGCCCAGAACAGGAGCAACCGGTAGAGAACGTCGGCGTAGCTCGTCACCGCAGGATTGTGGTAATCCGTCGAGATGACCAGCAAGAACGCGAGGACCGTGGCGATCCGAGTCTTGTAGCCGACGATCAGCTGAATCGCAACGAGCGCCTGCAGAACGAACAGCCCGGCGATCACCGTCGGATCGGAGGTAAAGAAGAAGACGGAGAACGCGTTATCGGGCGTCATCTCCATCGCCAGTGACTGGGGCATCACGCCGTCGTCGGTGTAGTAAAACGAGAAGTTCCGACTCCGCAAGAGCACGTCGGCAAACAGGAGTGCCCCCATCAGGACCCGAAACACGGCCAGCGACCGCGTGTCGATGCGGACGCAGTCGCGCACGTTGCGTCGCAGACGGCGGGCCAACGAAGGCTCACCTGGCGCGGATTCCGACGTCATCGTTTCGGACGCGTGAGTAACGGACCCGGTGACAGGCGAGAGTCGTTTCGGTACCGATCGATCGAACCGTTTGCGTCGAGTGGAACGTCGCTCATTGGAAGGGGCGGACTCGGCTCGAGTCCGATTCGGCCGTATACCGGCCGTAGTCGCTCGAGGCCGGAGTGGTCAGCTATCTCCTGTATAGTCCCCAGCGTGGTTACAAGTATTTTCTGTTCGTTTCGATGACCGTCCCTTTCGTCGAACCGAGCACCGTGAGTGGTCGACCCATCGACAGCAGTCGGTCGGCGAACCGCCGCCTGCTAGCCACGGCGGGGTCCCGATCAGGACGGGCCGGTGTAGTCGGTCCCGATCACTTCGCGGATTCGCTCGGCCGTCACCCGTCCGACGCCGTCGGCTTCTTGGAGTTCGTCCTCGGTCGCGATCATCACCGCTTCGACGGTCCCGAACTCGCTGAGTAGCGATCGCGCCGTCACGGGGCCGATCTCGGCGATCGAGGAGACGACGTACTCTTGCTGTTCGCTGAGCGTTTTGGCCTGTTTTTCGCCGTGGACGGAGACCTCGCGGCTCGAGATCTCCTGTTCACGACCGGCGATCACGGCGAGCAACTCCGTCGTGTCGGCCTCGCTCTCGGTTCGGAGGACGCTCGCGCCGAAGTCGACGGCCAGACTCGAGAGCGCCCCACGAATCGCGTTCGGGTGGATATCGCGCTGTTCGTACAGCCCCTCTCCTTCGACGACCACGATCGGGCGGGAGTAATGACGCGCCATCGCGCCGATCTGCTCGAAGACGGATCGATCGCCGCCGACCAGCGAGTCGACGAAGTCGGCCACTGACTTGCGTTCGACCACGACGCGATCGGACAGGACGTAATCGCCCACCTCGAGTGTCTCGAGACGAACCTCGATTTCGTCGCGTCTCGAGAGGTCACGGGCGATGTTCGCGTCCATCTCGCGCTGGTCGGCGACGACCTCGACGGTGTCGCCGTCCGCGTGTGGCTCGTGTGTTTCGACGGCGTCTGGATCGGCGTCGTCGGTGTCTTCAGCCGCGAACTCCTGGAGTCCTGGCTGTGACTGAACCCCCCCGCTTCCACTGGACGGGTCGCCGCTGTCGGTGGGTTTTCCATCCGAACCGTTCACTTTCGCTGCGGTCTCGCCGCCGAAGTCGGAGAGTGCTTGCTGGTCGCCCTCGAGTTCGTTCTCGAGGTCGTCTGCTATGCCCTTTAGTTCGCGCAGTTCGGACTCCATCTCCTTCTCGCGTCGGCGTGAGATCCAGAAGTAGGCCTCGTCGCGGGTGTCCTCGGCCATGAGAACGACGACGCGACCCTCCGACTGACGACCGGTTCGACCCTTTCGCTGGATGGACCGAATCGCGGTCGGGACGGGTTCATAAAAGAGCACGAGGTCGACCTCGGGGACGTCCAGCCCCTCTTCGGCGACGGACGTCGAGACCAGTACCTCGAACTCGCCGGCGCGGAAGTCGTCTAACACTTCCTGTTGCTGGGTCTGGGTCATCCCATCCGACCCCTCGCGGTCACCCTGCCCGACGAACCGTTTGGCGTCGAAACTCTCACAGAGGAAGTCGGTCAGGGCCTCGGCCGTGTCCCGGGACTCGGTGAAGACGATCACGCGCTCGCCCCCCTCGAGGCCGAGTGTCTCCGCGAGCAGCATCCGGGTCTTGCGGTATTTCGGATGTAACTGATCGAACTCCTCGGCGCGGCGCATCGCTTCCCGGATCCGCGGATCGGACACGAGCCGTTGGCTCGCCTTCGACGCGCCCGACGAACGGGCCTGATTGCGCTGGCGATCGAAGTATCGTCGCAGGGCCTCGACGCTCTGGGTTTCGACCAGCGTCACGGCCTGCCGGAGTTTCATCACCTCCGCGTGGATCGACATCCCCTCGTAGCCCTCCGACTGGTCGTTGTTCATCAGTTTCTGCAGTTCCGCTCGCATCCGGTTGAGGTCCTTCTGGGACTGGTCCGGCTGGGTCGAGGCGGCGACGCCCAGCTCTTTGAGGTGCTCGAGGCGCTCGCGGATGACCTCGTTTACCGCGTCACGGATCTCGAGTACGTCGTCGGGGAGGTCGATCCGTTCCCACTCGACGTCGGTGTCGTGGGTGAACTCGGCGACGTCGGCGTCCGCTTCGGTCATCACCTCGACCTCGTGGATGCCGAGGTTCTCACAGACCTCGAGGATGGCTTCTTCGTCGCCCCCCGGCGAGGCGCTCATCCCGGTGACGAGCGGATCGCGGGCGTCGGCGTGGTAGCGCTCGGCGATGTAGTTGTAGGCGTAGTCGCCGGTCGCGCGGTGGCACTCGTCGAAGGTGAGGTGGGTAACGTCCGCAAGCGAGATTCGGCTCCCGACGAGGTCGTTTTCGATCACCTGCGGGGTTGCCATCACGACCGTCGCCTCGTCCCACAGCGCCGCGCGGTCGTCGGGGCTGACGTCGCCGGTGAAGACGACGATCTCGTCGTCGGGAATCCGTAGTGCCTCGCGGTAGAAATCGGCGTGTTGCTGGACGAGGGGTTTCGTCGGTGCGAGCATGAGCGACGTTCCGCCGACCTCGTCGAGCCGCCGTGCCGTCACGAGCAGGCTCACCGTCGTCTTGCCGAGTCCCGTCGGCAGACAGACCAGTGTGTGGTCGTTCGCGGCCGTGCCGGCGAGTTTCAACTGATAGAGGCGACGCTCCAAGAAATTCGCCTCGAGCAGTGGGTGCTCGATCGACGGTGGCTCCTCGTCCGTCGTAGCCATTGGCGGCCCTTTGCCGTCCCCCCGAATAAGGGTTCCCGTACCGCGGTGAAAGTGAAACGGGTGTCCTCCCGTACACCGACAGTCGGTCGCATCCACCCCATTGCGAACGATTATCGTGGTCGGTCCGAAACGCAACAGTCGAATGCCAGCATACGACATCGACTCCCTCGAGCCTCGAGCCCGCGCCCGAATCATCAAATCGGCCGTTTCGCCGCGCCCGATCGCCTGGATCAGCACGACGAGTCCCGACGGCGTCGACAACCTCGCCCCTTTCAGCAGCTACAACTACGTCTCCTCGGACGAGCCCGTCGTCCTCTTCAACACGCCCTACGCCGAGGGCGACGACCAGAAGGACACGCCGCGAAACGCCCTCGAGACCGAGGAGTTCGCGGTCAACGTCGTCA
The DNA here is from genome assembly GCF_003430825.1 of Natrarchaeobaculum sulfurireducens. Lineage (NCBI taxonomy): Archaea > Methanobacteriati > Methanobacteriota > Halobacteria > Halobacteriales > Natrialbaceae > Natrarchaeobaculum > Natrarchaeobaculum sulfurireducens. The sequence continues at coordinate 49,670 of NZ_CP024047.1, forward strand.
CCGAACCCCTTGCCGAAGCGATGGACACGACCGCGGCGTCGCTCGATTCCGACGAGAGCGAGTTCGACTTCGCCGAGGTCGACCGAGCCCCATGCGAGCGGATCGACCCGCCGCGAGTTGCCGATGCCGTCGTCACCATGGAGTGTACGCTATACGACTCGATGCAGATTCGTGACCGGTTGACGATCTTCGGCGACGTCGAGTACGTCCACGTCGACGACGCGGTGCTCACCGACGGCCAGATCGACGCCGCCAAGTTCGATACCGTAGGCCGACTCGGTGGCCCCTACTACACGGTCTCGGAGCTACTCGAGTTCGAACGCCAGTTCTGACACTCGCGTGTCGGCTTACGTCGTCGCCTCGAGGATAACGTCGACGAGCGCGAAGTAGACGAGCACGCCGACGGCTACGACGGAGATGACGAGCACAAACGAGAGGAAGAATGTGAGTGTCTTTCGGACCGTTACGACCATACGTAGTGAACGTCGCCACACGCACAAATACCTTCTCTGAACGAAAGGTTTTCGAGACATTCTTGAACAAATGTACGCAACCGGACCCGGAACGTCCGAACCGTCGACCCCCGATATCCACCGCCGACGCCGCGACGATCAAGTTCCTCGAGGTCCTCCATTGGATATGGCCTTCGAAACCAGCGCCAGCCGACTCCCGGACCGTACCGACCTCCTCCAGGCGGTCGGCTTCGTCGTGTTGGTCAACGTCGTCGGGAGCGTTCCCGGCGTGCTCTCGAGTCCCGACACCCCCTGGTTTCGGGCGCTCGAGAAGCCGTGGTTCTATCCCCCCGAGATCGCCTTCCCGGTGGTCTGGACGGCGCTGTTTACACTACTGGGTGTTGCCCTCTGGCTCGTCTGGCGGGCGGACGGTCCGGGCCGACGGCTCGCGCTGGGGCTGTTCGTCGTCCAGATGGTATTCAACGTGGCGTGGACGCCCACCTTCTTTAGCGCCCAGGAACTGTTCGCCGGGCTGGTGGTCATCGGGACACTGTGGGTAGTCCTCGTCGCGACGATCGTCGCTTTTCGACGTGTCGATCGTCGGGCAGCGGCGTTGCTCGTCCCCTATCTCCTCTGGGTGACGTTCGCGGCCGTGCTCAACTTCGAGCTGTGGCGGCTGAACTAACGACTCGAGTCGTGGCAGCAGAACTACCGCCTCGAGCTATGGCGGCTGAACTACCGACTCGAGTCGTGGCAGCAGAACTACCGACTCGAGCTATGGCGGCTCGATCAGAGCGGGACGAACTCGAGGACGAGCCACGCCGCTACCGCAGCGTAGATGGGGATCGTCAGGTTGTCGTCGAGGACGAACTCGCCGTAGGTGACCTTGATCCCGTCGGCGACCGTCCCTCCCAGAGCTGCGGCGACGGCGGCCGCAGGCGGAAGGAACGGGAGCGCAAGCACCAGCATGACGCCAGCGGTCGCCGCGAGCACCGGCGGTCGTTTGACCCGACGTAACGTGTCGTCTGAGAGCGCTCCGCTGATCGGGTCCCCGAGTGCGAGCATCAACATCGCCGGTAGCGCGATCGCTGGCTGGAACAGGAGCACGACGATCGTCATACTGACCATATAGTAGCCGTAGCCGGCGAACTGGTCGGCTTCGTACTCGCGGGTGAGCTTCTCGTAGATCCACCACTCGAGGCCGACCCGAAGCCGGAGGAACTCCAGACCGATCACACCGACGGCGAGGACGACCATCAGGAGCCGAAACTGCGCCCAGGTCAGTCCGAGCTCGAAGGCGTCGGCGAGCAGCCAGAGCGCGACCAGTCCGGCTCCACTGGCGTGAACCAGCCGGCGTTTGAGTTCGTCGGCCATCACCTCTCTCCTCGGAGGTCGTGACCTTCAGTCCGTCGGTTACGTAGCTGTTCAGGCAGGCTCGAGACACAGAGCAGGGGGAGACTGATCACGTGCGATGATCGTCCCTCTCGATTCCAATACGTATTTTCCGATGTAAGTCGAATCCAGCTACAGATGGTCGAAACAGTTCTGGCAGTCGGTATTATCGCCTCTATTTTCGTCGGGTTCAACATCGGTGGTTCGTCTACGGGGATTACGTGGGGCCCGTCCGTCGGTGCGGGAATTGTGAAGAAGACGACGGCAGCAGCGGTGATGACTGTCTTCGTCTTTCTGGGCGGGATGACGGTCGGACAGAACGTCATGGCGACGCTCAGCGACGATATCATCACGATTCCACTGACGCTCGAGGCGGGCGTCGCCGTTCTCTTTTTCATCGGACTGGGGATTCTCGTCGCGAACATCTTCGGCGTCCCCGTACCGACGTCGATGACGACCGTCGGCGCCATCGCCGGACTGGGGCTGGCTTCGGGAACGCTCAATTACGCGACGATCGCGGAGATCATCTCCTGGTGGATCGTCACGCCGATCATCGGCTTCTGGATCGGCGGGATCATCGGTCGCTACATCTATCCCGAGGTCAACCGGCGCGTCACGATCGAGAAGTCCGACGGCCCGTTGCTCGTCTTCGATCGCGACGGGGGGTTCCCGACGCCTGCGCTCGGTCCGAACACGACCTGGTCTGAACTCGGGACGACGTTCATCGTCATCGTAATCGGCTGTTACATGGCGTTCAGCGCGGGTGCGAGTAACATCCCGAACGCCGCGGCACCGCTGGTCGGCGAGGCCGGCCTCGAGGTGACGACTGCGGTCATCATCGCTACGCTCGCGATCGGTTTCGGTGGGTTCACCATCGCCCGTCGGACGATGGACTCGGTGGGCGGTGAGTTGAGTGACATCCCGCTGCTCGCGGCACTGTTCGTGATGGTGACCGCCTCGACGATCACGACTGCCCTCTCCTACATTGGCATCCCGATCAGTCTCGTGATGGCGACGGTGATGACGATCGTCGGTATCGGCTGGGGTCGGGCAACTCGACCGATCACGTTCCGCGAGGCGGTCACGCGGGACAGCGAGGTGGAAGATCGCGACATCGAACTGGGGGTGATCGTCGCCGAGGAGGAAGAAGGTGAGGATGCTCGCCCGATCGGCGAACCCGAACCCAGCCAGGTTCTCCAGGGTGCCGACCTGTTCAACCCGCGAGCGGTGATCAAGTACGTCTCGATGTGGGTCATCGGTCCGTCGATGTCGACGATCCTGGCGTATGGCTTTTTCATCGCGGTTCCGGGCGTCGTCTGACCGCTTCTCACAACGGCCCCATCGTGTGGGTGCGTCTGGATCGGCTGGGCACGCGGTGATTTAGGTTCTTGATCTCCTACTGTGATCGTATGCTCTCTCAAATCCTCGTCCCGATGGACGACTCCGAGCACTCTAGCCACGCCCTCGAGTACGCTCTCGAGAACTTTCCAGCGGCCGAGATCACCGTCTTACACGTCGTCGGCGTCCCGTCGATGATGATGGGTGAGGCGGTCGCTCTCACCCTCGAAGACGACATTAACGACGCCGCTGCCGATCTCGCAGAACCGGTTTTCGAACGCGCGTGGGAGACCGCGGACGACTACGATCGGGAACTCGAGACGATCGTCGGCGTCGGTCACCCGGCCCGGAACGTGATCGATCGGGCCGACGACTACGACACGATCGTCGTCGGGGCCCACGGCGAAGACTGGAGCCGGGCGACTCGTCGGTTTCTCGTCGGGAACGTCGCGGAGACGATCTCGAAACGAGCGCCGGTTCCGGTGATTATCGTCCGCTGAGCGCAATTCGGTGGGCCAGGGCGGTTACTCGCCGTCCGTCTTCGTTTCGTCGTCCGTCTCGGCTTTCCCTGCGGTCTGTTCGATCAACTCCTCGACCTGGTCCTCGCGAGGTCGACGATTGATCCGCTCGTCCACGGCCTCGACCTGTTCCTGGACCGTCTCGAGTTGCTCGCCGACGGTTTCCTCGACTGTCTCGCCGACAGTTTCTTCGACCGATTTTTCGACTGTCTCTCCCACCGTCTCCTCGACCGATTTTTCGACTGTCTCTCCCACCGTCTCCTCGACCGATTTTTCGACTGTCTGGCCGACAGTTTCTTCGACCGATTTTTCGACGGTTTCCTGAACGGTTTCTTCGACGGACTGCTCGACAGTCTCCTGAACGGTCTCTTCGACCGATTTTTCGACGGTTTCACCGACGGACTGCTCGACCGTCTCCTGTACGGACTGCTCGACCGTCTCACCAACCGTCGCTTCGACTTGTTCGCCGACCGTCTCCTGGACGGATTGTTCGACCGTCTCACCAACCGTCGCTTCGACTTGGTCACCGACGGTCTTCTGGACGGTCGCCTCGACGGACTGTTCGACCGTTTCGCCGACCTGTGCCTGGACCGTCTTCTCCATCTCCTGTTCGACCGTCTTTCCGACGGTCTCTTCGACGGACCGTTCGACCGTCTGCATCTGCTCGCCGACCGATTCCTCGACTGCCTTGGTCATCCAGTCGGGATCGAACCGGGCCATCTTCCAGACGACGTGGAGGGCGTACGACGCGAAGACGCCGAGGGCGAACGCGAGTCCGATCCCGAACTCGAGCGTCGCGATCATGACGACCGCGATGACGATCAGCGCACCGTAGGCGAGGTCGACCGCCGCGTCGACGCGGACCGGGTTCAGCATCGACCTCCCCCGTCGGTTCGGCCAGGACGTCCATTCACTGTCCGGCAGGCAGCGATTCGACTCCGATGAGCGACGACGGGACGACGTCGCGACGTTCGTCTCGACGACGAATTCCGCTCGACTGTCATAGTCACGTCCTTGAGTTCGCCGCGCGAGCGGTTGAATCCTTTGTTGACCGATGCTGCCGGTGTGAACGGGTTCTGTCACCACCGCGTTTATCTACGGCGTCCTCGGAGCCATCCTATAGTTTCCCGCATTCTCGTCCCGATGGACGGCTCGGAGATGAGCGAACTCGCCCTCGAGCACGCCCTCGAGATCCACCCTGATGCCGAGCTTACCGTCTTACACGTCGTCGGCGAGCCCTCAGCGATGTTAGGGAAGGCAACGGAACTCGCACTCGCGGACGATCTCGAGAAGGCGATGGACGAACACGCCAGCGCAGTGTTCGATCGGGCACAGGAGATCGCGGTGGCGGAAGTCGGGGAGCCGACCTCGAGACCGAGGTCGTACTGGGCCATCCCGTTCGGGCGATCGTCAACCGCGCCGACGACTACGACGCGGTCGTCATCGGCAGCCACGGCGGAACCATCGCCGAACGCCTGTTCGTCGGCAACGTCGCCGAGAAGGTGTTCCGTCGGTCGCCGGTTCCCGTCACGGTCGCCGGTTCCCGTCACGGTCGTCCGGTGACCACCACACAGCGTCGACGCTCGCGAAGAGTCGAAGCGAAGCGAGCGTCGAGTCGACCTCGTCGCTGACGAGGCTCGAGTTAGACGTCGTCGAACGCCAGCTCGCCGGAACGAAGCGCGGCCAGCGTCTCCGGCAGGTCGGAGACCGGGAGCCGTTTCTGCTCGGTCGTGTCCCGCTCGCGAACCGTGACGGTCGTCTCGTCGTCGGCCTCTACCGTCTCGTAGTCGACGGTCACACAGAACGGGGTGCCGACTTCGTCCTGGCGACGGTAGCGTCGGCCGATGTTCCCCGAGTCGTCGTACGTCACCGAGAGGCCGGCCGCACGGAGGTCGTCGACGATGTCGGTAGCCTGGGCGACGAGTTCGTCGTCGCTTTGCAGCGGGAAGACACCGACGAAGGTGGGAGCGACTTCGGGCTCGAGGGCGAGGTAGGTCCGCGCTTCGCCGTCGACCTCGTCCTCGCGATAAGCGTGATGCAAGACGGTGTAGACGAGTCGGTCGACGCCGAAGGAGGGTTCGATCACGTGCGGTGTGACGTGTTCGCCGGCGATCGTCTCTTCGTCGACCGAGAAGCCAGTCTTCTCGACGGGGAGCTCGTGGCTCTCGCCGTCTAGCTCGATCTCGACGGTGTCATCCTCGAACGCAGCACGGTCCCGGGCCGCAAGGGCCTCGAGCTCCTCGACCACGTCTTGCGCTGCGCCGCCGAACTCCGGACCCAGGTAGCTCATGTCGGGGTCGACGGTGGCGCGTTCGACGGTCTTCGGCTCGTCGTACTGTTTGAAGACGGTGAAGCGGTCGCCGGAGTGGTCGGCGTGTTTCGAGAGGTCGTAGTCGCCGCGGTTGGCGAAGCCGGCGATCTCGATCCAGTTGCCGTCGATCTCGCTTTCGGCGTCCCAGCAGTCGGCGGCGTAGTGGGCACGCTCGCCGGCGAGGTGCTGGCGGAACCGGAACCGGTCCATGTCGACGCCGACGGATGCATACCACGGCTTGGCGACGCCGAGGAAGTACGCGACCCACGGGTCGGCGATGACATCGTCGGCAACGGCCTCGCCGATCGTGGTCTCGACCACGCTGCCGTCGTCTGCGTTCTGCTCGCTTGCGGGATACAGGGTCACCGCGACGTCCTCGACGCGCTCGAGCGGTGGCTCGTCGACTTCGGGGTCGATGAAGTACTCGAGTTCAGCCTGGGTGAACTCGCGGGTCCGGATAATGGAGCGCCGGGGGCTGATCTCGTTGCGGTAGGCCCGGCCGATCTGGGTGACGCCGAACGGAAGCTGGTTGCGGGCGTACTCTTTGAGCCGGGGGAACTCGACGAAGATGCCCTGGGCGGTTTCGGGTCGGAGGTAGCCGGGCTGGGCGTCGCCGGGGCCGATGTTGGTCGCGAACATGAGGTTGAAGTTCTCGACGGCGACGTCCGCGAGGCCGCCTCCGCACTCGGGACAGGCGAGTTCGTACTCGGCGATGACGTCTTCGACTTCAGGGATGGGAAGGCTCTCTGCGTCCTCGTACTCGGTGTTGTCCTCGACCAGGTGGTCCGCTCGGCCGCTTGTCTCACACTCTGGGCACTCGATCAGCATGTCGTCGAAGCCCTCGAGATGGCCCGAGGCCTCGAAGACGGGTTCGTGCATGATCGTTGGGGCATCGATCTCCATGTTGCCCTCGGCCACGGCGAAGCGGTCGCGCCAGGCGTCTTCGACGTTGCCTTTCAGCGACGCGCCCTGGGGACCGAACGTGTAGAAGCCGCCAACCCCACCGTACGATCCCGACGAGCGAAAGAAGTAGCCGCGACGTTTCGCCAGCTCGACGAGTTTCGGACTCGTCGATTCGCTGTCGTCGACGGCTTGCTGTTGGCCATCACTCATACAGTGCCTCCAGCAGGTCGACGTCACGGACGATGCCGACGAGCTGTTCGCCCGTGACCATCGGGATCTGTTCGATGTCGTTGCTGATCAGCTGCTGGGCAGCGTCCTGGACCGAAGTGCTGGCCGAGACGGTCACGACGTCATCGCTCATGAACTCGGTGATGGGTCCGTTCGGGATCTCGATGTCTCGCGTCGGCAGGTACCGGCTGCCAACGGCTTTGATGCCTTCCCAGGACCACTCGGAGTCCTGATCCGGGAAGTTGTCGCCCGTCGACTCCTCGCCCTCGACGATGCGGGCGACTTCGATGATGTCGACCTCCGTCAGGACGCCGCTCATCTCGCCGTCGTCGTCGAGAACGACGGTGTAGGGAACGTTCGCGTAGTACAGCTCCCGCTCGGCGACGGCGAGCGGTGCGCCCTCGTACGTCGTGTTCAGATCTTCGCTCGCGTAGCTGCCGACCGTATCGTCGGTCTCCTGGTCGCCCGTCGCGATCGCGTGGACGATATCGGTCACCGTCACGATCCCTTCGAACTCGCCGTCGACGACCGGCACGCGGCGGGCTCCATCCTCGACCATCGTCCGGGCGACCTCGGGCAGCGGAGTTTCCGCGGTCGTCGTCGGCACGTCCTCCATCAGCATCACGAGCTGGTCTTCGTCGGGCTGTTCGATCAGCGCGTCCCGCGAGACCAGCCCGCGGTACTCAGCGCCGTCGTCGGTCGGGTTGACGACCGGCACGGACGAAAACGACTTCTCCTGAAGGTACTCGAGCACGTCAGACCGCGTCCCCGGCAGGTCGACGGTCACCACGTCCGCACTGGACGTCATCGCGTCAGCTACGTTCATATCCCCTCGGTAGGGCGAAAATGCGTATAAACCCAGTGCTTCGACCCAGTCCCTGGTTCTGTGAACGATCCGGCGAGTCTGACAGTTCGATTCGACGAATTTATATGTGGGTGGGAGTCAGTCTCATACATGGCGACGAACCCCCACGCCATGACGGACGCCGACACGATCGTCGGTTCGATCGACTCGAGCAACTCGAGCCACGGCAACGAGTACGTCATCGCGGATATTTCGGCCGACGAGGCCTGGCTGTCGATGGAAGCGGACGCTGCACCGACACTTCGGGCCTGGCGGTAGGGGTGATACAGTAGCCACTGAACGTCAGTGCACACACGATTTCACGATAGCTGTGTGATCGATGTGGAAACCGTCACAGTCGTTACTGTCACTGACTGTCGACGCCGATCACGATCGTTTTCTGTTCGGAGAGCGAGTGAGTAGTCGATGGTCGGACCCGGCCGACACACGAACGAACAGCGAGAGACGGCGACTGGAGAGCCGTCCAACAGCCGCCGGCTCTCGGTAGCGACGCTGCTCTCGTCGCTCGTTCCGACATCGCTCGCCCGTCGCGCGATCGCCGTCTCCGTCGAGACGGACCGCGAGGTGTACGACCGTGGCGAGCCGGTCGAGATCACGGTCGAGTTCAAAAACCGACTGCCCGTCGCCGTCGACGTCCCGACGCCTCGCCGGCGCCGATGGGGCTGGAGCGTCGATGGAGAACTCGAGGCCACCGACGAACGCCGATACGTCCGCTCGAAGCCGTCGACGTTTACCTTCCGAGGCGGCGAGCGAAAGCGCGTCTCGGTCACCTGGTCCGGCCGATTCGAACGCACCGACGATCGACACGAGTTCGTCCTGCCGGAAGCTGGGACCCACGAGATTCGTGCGTTCGTCGCGACCGATCCGAACGGTTCCCAGCCGTCCGACGTGACGACGATTCGGATCGAATAATCGCCCGCGCTCGCTGCTGGCCACTCACGCAGAGTGAGCGGCTCGATAAGCGTTTTCGTGCTGTGTCGCGTGGTATCGCGTATGTCGATCGAGCGCGTGTTCGCGCAGTTGCCCGACCCTGGTTCCCACGCTGTTCCGGAGTGCTCCATTCCTCGTGGCGATCCAGTGTTGCCGATCGCACTCACGCGAGCGGAGCTATCGACGGTGCTCGAGTTGTACGGGTCGTTCCGGGCGGTCGATCCGACCGGGCTGGACGAAAACCCGTTTTTTGCGGCGATGCGGTCGTCTATGGAGCAGACGTTTGGGATCCCACGCTATCGGCCGGACGAACAGTTACACGACGACATCGAGGCGATGTTAACCGACTTCTCGAACGATTTGGGGAGTCGAGCGCTCGGCGTCGTCGACGCCACGCCAGCTCACCACCGGACGCTGTATCTTTTTCTTATCACCTGTCGCGGCTACTACGTCACACCCCAGGTCCGATTCGAGCCCGACGCCGACGCGGTCGAGACGCTGTACGATATCTACGACCGCGTCGCCCAGCAGGACGTCTACCTCAAGCATCCGTCGTCCGTCCTCGAGTAGAAAGAACTCGCCCTCGCTCGCACGTAATTCGTCGCCGTCATCCGGTGGGGAACCCACCCGGCGAAACCCGCCCGGATGGTGACTCGTTGTCGCCTGCCGTCGTACCGAACTCCGGGGAGTGTCCGACCGCTCGCGGGATCTTTTTGCCACGGTTCGTGAACGCCGCCATCAGTTAAGCTTATTCACTTACATGTGAGTAACTATCCGATACGTCTTCGTAAACACTTTTCCGATGACTATTTTTGTTGGGTAATATATCCCTGAGCTAGCAAAACGCATTCGCGATCGCTGTGAGCGCCGCTGGCGTGCGCTCGAGCGAACACTCACGCACCTGGTTGGACCTCGATCGAAGCCGTGACCGTCGACTGCAGTCTTCGTTCGGCAAGGTGGGTGAAGCCAGCATTCGGCCGGTGGGTCTATCGGACGAAAACGGCAGCGATGAGAGTAGAGTTACCGGTACAGGTGACAGGCCGCGTAGTGTCGCTCGGTGCCGTAGACCGGTTCGATCTCGTATTCTGGTCGCTCGTGAGCGCAGATGCTCTGTTCGGCAAACGACTCGAGCAGGAGGTCGGTCGCTTCGTCCCAGCGACTCTCCTCGTCGTCCGCATCGTCGCCGTTGCGGTCCGTCGCGAGGTGATCGATCGCTTCCTCGACGATCTTGCCCGCCTCGCCGTGGGGCAGATCGCCGCCGAAGAACTCCTCACGGATTTCGGCAGCAGTCATCGCCTCGAACGTTCGTCGCTTGACGGCTCGCATGAACGCCCGCGTATGGCTCCACTCTTCACCACCCAGTTCGTACGCGTCAGGGGCGATAAGGTCGGGACATCGCGTCCGGAACCGACAGCCAGATGGCGGATCGACGGGACTCGGTACCTCCCCCTCGAGCACCCCACGAGCGCCCCGATCGCGTGGATCAGGGACCGGAATCGACTCGAGTAACGCTTTCGTGTAGGGATGTTGTGGGTTCTCGAATAGCTCTTCTTTGTCGGCGAGTTCGACGACGTTCCCGAGGTACATGACCGCCACGCGGTCGGAAATGTGGCGGATGACAGAGAGGTCGTGGGCGATAAAGAGGTAGGTGAGACCGAACTCCTCTTGGAGGTCTTCCATCACGTTCAACACCTGCGCCTGCACGGAGACGTCGAGCGCACTCACTGGCTCGTCACAGACGACGAAGTCCGGCTCGACCGACAGTGCCCGCGCGAGGTTGACCCGCTGGCGCTGTCCACCCGAAAACGCGTGCGGATGGCGGTTGTAGTGGTGTGGGTCGAGTCCGACCTTCTCGAGAAGCATCTTCGCTCGCGCTTCTCGTCCCTCGCGGTCGAGCATGTCGTGCGCTCGCATCGGCTCTTCGACGATCTGGCCGATAGTCATCCGCGGGTCGAGCGAGGACTGGGGGTCCTGGAAGATCATCTGAATCTCCGAACGCTTCTTTCGCAGACTCTCTCCGGACAGCGTCGCCAGGTCCTCTCCTTTGAAGTAGATGCTCCCATCAGTCGGCTCGAGCAACCGCAGGATCGTTCGCCCGAGCGTACTCTTTCCACAGCCTGACTCGCCGACTAGCCCCAGCGTCTCGCCGCGGCGGATCTCGAAGTTCACGCCATCGACGGCCTTCACGTAGTCCTGACCGAGGCTGACCGGTGGGAACTCGTCAGTGTCGATCGAGACACCGGCAAAGAGCCCGGAGTCCTGCGTGAAATACTTTTTCAGCCCGTCAACCTCGAGGAGCGTTTCGGCTCGAACGGACTCGGTACTCGTCGTTTCAGCGCCGAGTTGTTCGCCTTCACTCATGGGTATCACCTCCATCTTCCCGGATCTCAGGGACATCCCCGCTGCCTGCATCGTCCGGAGACGGTGTTCCCGCTTGTGGCGCTGTCTCGAGCGGGACGCTCTCGTCGTAGCCGACGTCGAAGGTGTCGTGGATGACACAGGCCGCCCGGTGGGGGTAGTCGCCGGCCTGGCCGACGGTCCTGGCGTCCGGGTGGACGCGCTGGCAGACCTCCCGTGCGTCTGGACAGCGCGGGTGGAATCGACAGCCTGCTGGTGGAGAGATCGCCTCTGGCATCATCCCCTCGATCGGCTCGAGTTCTTCAGCCGTCTGGTCGGGACGGGGCATCGAGTTCAACAGTGCTTGCGTGTAGGGGTGTTTGGTGTCGTAGAACAGCTCGTCAACCGGCGCTTGCTCGACGATCTCTCCGAGGTACATGACGTTTACGCGATCACAGATCTCGGCGACGACGCCCATATCGTGGGTGACCCAGATGAAACTCGTTCCGTACTTCTCTTGGAGGTCACGCACCAGCTCGATGATCTGTCCTTCGACGGTGACGTCGAGGGCGGTCGTCGGCTCGTCGGCGATGATGAGACTCGGCTCGCAGGCCAGCGCCATCGCGATGAGCACGCGCTGGCGCATCCCGCCGGAGAACTCGTGGGGGTACTCATCGTAGCGTTGTTCGGGATCTGGGATGCCGACTTCCCGGAGCATGTCGATCGCTTCCTCGCGGGCTTCGTCTTTCGAGAGGTCACGGTTGAGTTCGATGAACTCGCGCAACTGGCCGCCGACCGTAAAGACGGGGTTGAGCGATTCCATGGGGTCCTGGAAGATGACGGCGATTTCGTTGCCCCGGATCTGTCGGCGAATCTCTTCTTCAGAGAGTACGTCGTCTCGCTCGCGGAGTTCGCCGTCGGGACCCTCTTCGACAGCGAAGATGGTTTCGCCCTTGTAGGTGATTTCGCCGGCGACGATCTCGCCGGGGTCCTCGACGAGTCGTAACAGACTCATCGAGGCGACGCTCTTGCCGGCGCCGCTCTCGCCGACGAGGCCGACGATCTCTCCTTTTTCGACCGTAAAGGAGATGCCGTCGACGGCGCGAACGGTACCCGCTTCAGTGAAAAACTGTGTCTTCAAGTTCTCGACGCGGAGGAGTGGTTCGGACATCGTTATTCGTTGAGTCGTGGATCGAGGGCGTCTTGCAGGCCGTCACCGAAGAGGTTGAAGCCCATGATGGTGATCAAGATGGCGATTCCGGGCCAGATCGAGAGCCAGACGTTCGCATGCATGTAGCCGTGAGAGACGTTGAGCATCTGGCCCCAGTCCGGCGTTGGTGGCTGGGCGCCGTACCCAAGGAACGAAAGCCCCGCGACGATGAGAATCGTCACGCCGATCTGCAAGGTAGCGTAGACGAGTACAGGGGCGAAACTGTTCGGGATCACGTGTCTGAGGATGATCTCCCTGTTTTTCACACCGGACGCTCTCGCGGCTTCGATGTAGTCCATCTCGCGGATCGAGAGGACTTCACTCCGGATGATCCGTGCGAACACCGGGATGAACGTGATCCCGACGCCGACGACTGCGTACATGATATCCGGGTTTCCGCCGGTTATGAACACCGTAAAGATGATGATGAGGATCAGCGGCGGAATCGCATAGACCGTCTCGACGATGCGCATGAGGACGTCGTCGACCTTACCGCCGTAGAAGCCGGCGACGGCACCCACGAGGGTTCCGCCGACGAAACCGATGAGCGTCGAGACGATGCCGACACTCACCGAGACCTGCGCTCCGTAGACGATTCGGGTGAAGTAATCCCGACCGTCAGGGTCCGTTCCGAGCGGATGTGCCATCGAGCCGTCGGCGTGGAACGCTGGTGGCAGGTGTCCCTCACCCTCACCCGGGCCTGGAATTCGCTCGGGGTGTTCGAAGATCGGCAGCGCCTCGGCGAACGTGAAATCCGACATCGCGCCGAGCGTGAGCCGGGAGAGGTTGCTGTCGATCATCGTGTACGCGGAGATCGCGAGCACGATCGCCACGATGTACAGTCCCCACCGGGCGGTGGTGTCTTCTTTGACTTTCCTGACCGTGTGACGCCAGCCGCGTTTGACCTCGATATCGTCGCCCGATCCACCGTCGTCCATCTGAGATTCGCCAATTGCCATGATTACTCACCCTCTCCGTACGTGACGCGGGGGTCGATGTACGCGTACGCGATATCGGTGATGATCACACCGATGACGAACATCGTCGCGATCACGATCGTAATCCCCATGATGAGCTGATAGTCGAGTTGTTGGATCGCTTCGATGAACAGCCGCCCCATCCCGTTGATGTTGAAGACCGTCTCGATGAGGACAGCACCACCGAGGGCGGTCGACAGGTTGAGGCCCACGATCGTAATGATTGGAAGTTGTGCGACCTGGAAGGCGTGTTTGCGGAGGATCGTCCGCTCGGGAACCCCGTACGCGCGAGCCAGTTTGACGTACTCTCCCTGCAGTGACTCGATCATCTGCGTTCGCTCGACGCGCATCAACGTCGCCATCTGTAAGGTCCCAAGGGCGACCATCGGTAACAGGAGGTGCCTGATCGTTTGATAGATCAGTTCCGGCCACGTCTCTATCCAGTCGTAACCGTCCGGTCCACGCCACGGATAGACCAGCCCGGTCGACGGGAGCCACCCGAGCTGGACGGCGAAAACGAGGATCAGCATGATGCCAATCCAGAACGACGGGGTGCTGACGCCGATGAGCGCGACGATCCGCGAGATGTGGTCGGTCGGCTCGTTCCGCCGTGTCGCCGCGAGGATTCCGAGTGGAATCGCCGTCACGAGCGCGAACGCGTACGCTGAGAGCACGAGCAAGAGCGTCGGGCCGACACGATTGAGCATCAACTCGGTGACCGGCCGATTCCGATGGATACTGTGGCCGAAGTCCCCCTGTACCAACCCGGCCATGTATGTCACGTACCGTTCGTGAAGGGGCCGATCGAGCCCATACCGCTGTTCGATCGTCTCGATCAACTCCTCGTCGACCTCCTGTCCCGCGAGCATCAATCGAACGGGATCGCCAGGGGCCAAATTTGCGAGGAGAAACGTAATGATCGTGATTCCGATCAGTACTGGAATCGACTGCAGAAATCGGTACAACGTGTATCGGAGGAGTCCCATATGTATATCTTATCTCTTTTTTCGCAAACGAACACCTATCTGTTTTCATCCGGTCGATCGGTTCGCGATCGACCAGTAGGCTGTTCAGTTATTCGTCGTCGACCCAGACGTTCGCCCCGTCGTGAACGAGGTTCGGGTTGTACTGCATCTGTGGGTGGACGTGAACGTCTTTGATGTGTTCTCCCGTCGCCATCGAGTTGTGTTCCGTAAACACCGGCAGGGCGGGGAGTTCCTCGAGAATCTCTTCGATCACGTCGGTGTAGAGCGCCTCGCGTTCGTCGTGATCGGCAGATTCCCGCGCTTCGAGGATGTTATCGTGGAAGTCGTCACTCCCCTCGTAGAAGTGGCCCTGGTTGACCGACTCCTGGCTCTCGTGGAAGTTGGGGTAGAGATACTGGTCGGGGTCTGGACCACCGGTCCACCCGACGATGTAGGCCTCGTAGTCGTCCGGATCACCGTCGCTGTAGATCGTCTGATCGAGCATCGCCCCGAAGTCCATCGTCTGAACCTGCATGTCGTAGCCGATCTCGTCGAGGCGGGTCGCGACGCGTTCGGCCAGCGTCGCCCGCTCGTCGTCCGGTGCTAGGAACGTCGGATTCCAGTCGTCGGGTGCGTGTTCGTCGAGCAGCTCCTGGGCGAGGTCTGGATCGTAATCGGGGTAGAGCTCCTCCCACTCGTCGAGCGGGAAGTCCCACAGCTCGTTCGTGATGCGGGAGGTCGGCGTGACCAGCGGCATCGCGGCGTTGTTCAGGTACGTCTCGACGTAGTCGGTCGCCGAGAAGGCGTGTGCGATCGCACGGCGGACGTTCGGGTCGGCCGTTCCTGCTCCCTCGTTGCAGTTGAAGTAGATGTACGCGACTGACGGACTCTCGGCGATGTGGACGCGGATGTCCTCTTCGTCCTCGAGCGTCTCCCAGTCGTCGTTCGGGACGTCACCGATTGCGTCCGTATCGCCAGCCAGAATCTCGCTGACGCGGCTTGCATCGTCGACGTTGTCCTCGAAACGGATGTGCTGTACGTACGGCTGTGGCTCGTCCCAGTAGTCGTCGAATCGCTCGAGTTCGACGTACTCGCCGTACTCGAAGTCAACGAACTCGAACGGACCGGAGCCGATCGGGTCTTCGTTAAACGCCTCAGGGTCGTCGGTCCGGACGTCTTCCGGAACGATGCTGACGCCCTGGTTGAACATCTCCCACGGACCGTACGGGTGCTCGAGGTCGACTTGCAACTGGTAGTCGTCGATGACCTCGATCTCGTCGATCATGTCGTACGTCGAGATGTTCGGCGTCTCTTCTTCGACGGGAGCGGTGAACGAATGGGCAACGTCCGAGGCGGTGAGTTCGTCGCCGTTGTGGAACTCGATCCCCTCGTGAATCTCGTAGAGATACCGGGTGTCGTCCCGTTCGACCTCCGGGAAGTCGACGGCGACTTTCGGCTGGAGTTCGTACTCGTAGTCGAATTCATAGAGGCTGTCGAAGATGAGGTTCGCCACCTGGACACTGTAGGCGTCGTTCGAGACGACCGTATCGAAGTCCTCGTCACGCTCGAGTTCCTGGGTATATACCAGCGTGCTCTCGCGCGCTGCGTCTTCGTCGTCGGGTTCTTCTCTGTCGTAATCGTACTCCTCTGGGTCGAGAATTTCACCGCTAGCGTCCTCCCCGTTGCCGTTCCCACCGATACACCCTGCAACTGCTACCGCGGAGACCGAGGCTCCCGTGGCGAGTAGCCACCGTCGAGATACCTCGTTGTCATCAAATCGCATGATATCTATGCTCCCGAGGGGCCAACCCTTATTTGTTTTGGTCTTCTTCTCAGGTATCGACAAAAGTCGGAGCTATTTCGGTGAAAATAACAATCCGAACGTAATATGTATTCACCACTGTCAAAATCTGTGCACTGCTTTGTACGTTTTTCAAACGGGTTTCAACGAAAAGGCGGTTTGGTTCGAGGCTGCATACTCGTCATCGACCGGTCGTATCGGTGGCCTTTTTCTTCCGGGAGCGCACACGTGCCTGCATGAACTATCGAGCCGTCGAAACCACGAGCGAGTACGTCGCTCGTCTCGAGACCGGGGCCGAGTGGCGTACCGAGATCGAGACGCTCGCCGACGACGTCGACGCCGACGCCGCCTGGTTCACTGCGCTTGGGGCGGTCCAGGACGCTGAACTGTGGTTTTACGACCAGGACGAGCGTGAGTACTTCCCCATCGAGTTCGACGAACCGCTCGAGGTCGCAAGCTGTGTCGGTAACGTTTCCCTACTCGATGGTAATCGATTCGCACACACGCACGCGGTGCTCTCCGATCCCGACGGTACCACCTACGCCGGCCACCTGAACGAGGCGACCGTCTGGGCGGGCGAAGTGCACATGCGCGTCTTCGAGGAGCCACTCGAGCGCGCCTACGACGAGACGACCGAACTCGACCTCTGGCTCTGAAATGCGCGAGGCAGACGAACGGTACTTCGAGCGGCTCGAATCGCAACTCGAGGAGGCGTTCGACGTCGCCGAGGAAGCGAAAGCACGCGGTGGTGATCCCGAACCCGAAGTCGAGATCCCGGTCGCAAAGGACATGGCCGACCGGGTCGAGAACATTCTGGGCATCGAGGGCGTCGCCGAACGGGTCCGGGAACTCGAAGGCGAGATGTCTCGTGAGGAAGCCGCCCTCGTTCTCGCTGAAGACTTCGCGGAGGGCCGGGTTGGCGACTACGAGACGAAAGCCGGGAAAGTCGAGGGAGCCGTTCGGACGGCGGTCGCGTTACTCACGGAAGGGGTCGTCGCCGCGCCGATCGAAGGGATCGACAAGGTCGAGATTCTCACTAACGACGACGGCTCCGAGTTCGTCAACGTCTACTATGCCGGGCCGATCCGTTCTGCGGGTGGGACCGCCCAGGCGCTATCGGTCCTCGTCGCTGATTATACCCGCGCGCTCGTGGGCATGGCGCAGTACGAGGCTCGAACGGAGGAGATCGAACGCTACGCCGAAGAAGTCGCCCTCTACGACAAGGAAACCGGCTTACAGTACACGCCGAAGGATACGGAAACCAAATTCATCGCCAAACACCTCCCGATCATGCTGGATGGGGAGGCGACCGGCGACGAGGAAGTCTCGGGCTTTCGGGACTTAGAGCGCGTCGACACCAACAGCGCCCGCGGTGGGATGTGTCTCGTCATGGCCGAAGGGATCGCACTCAAGGCTCCGAAGATCCAGCGCTATACCTCACAACTCGATGAGATCGACTGGCCCTGGCTTCAGGACCTGATCGACGGCACCTACGACGACGACGCCGGAGCCGAGGCGGAAGCCGACGGAACTGATGATGCCGACGAGGACGATGAGGGCGATGCCGACGGGGATGATGCCAACGAGGGCGATACGGAGGCGGGCGACGGTAGCGATGACAGTACCGACGGACCACCACGTGTCGAGGCGTCGACGAAGTTCCTCCGAGACCTGATCGCCGGTCGGCCGGTTTTCGGTCACCCGTGTGCTGAAGGCGGATTCCGACTCCGCTACGGCCGTGCACGAAATCACGGGTTCGCGACCGCTGGCGTCCACCCCGCCGCGATGCACCTCGTCGACGACTTTCTCGCTACTGGAACCCAGATCAAGACCGAACGGCCCGGGAAGGCCGCCGGGGTCGTCCCCGTCGACTCCATCGAGGGACCGACCGTCAAACTCGCTAACGGCGACGTCCGACAGGTCGACGACCCCAAAGCGGCCCTCGAGATCCGAAACGGCGTCGAGAAGATCCTCGACCTCGGTGAGTACCTCGTCAACTACGGCGAGTTCGTCGAAAACAACCACTCGCTCGCGCCCGCATCCTATACCCCCGAGTGGTGGATTCAGGATCTCGAGGCCGCCGGTGCGGACGTCCAGGCGCTGCAGGACGATCCTCGGATCGACCTCGAGCATCCCCGCGCCGACCGAGCCCTCGAGTGGGCCACGGCCTACGACGCGCCGCTTCACCCCGCCTACACCTACCTCTGGCACGACCTCTCAGTCGAAGCGTTCTGTGCTCTCGCCGACGCCGTCACCGATGGCCGTGTCGAGACGACGGACGACGGGGACGTCCTCGTTCTCCCCTACGACGAGGCCACCTGCGACGCACTCGAGACGATCGTGATCGAACACCGCCAGCGCGAGTCCGCAGCCCGGATCGAGCTCGACGACTGGAAGCCGTTCGTCCGCTCGCTGGGGTGTGCGATCCGGCAGACGGCGACCGACGGGGCCGCCCTCGAGTCAGCCGACCGGGAGACCACGACGGTCGAACTCGAGCGCACCTGGACCGACGACGACCTCTCCGAGCGTGCCCGCATGTGGGGTGAAAAGACGGGGAACAACGCCGTCGAGGCGGTCAACGAGGTCGCCCCGTTCGAGATCCGCGAGCGTGCGCCGACCCGGATCGGCAACCGAATGGGCCGCCCGGAGAAGTCCGAACGTCGTGACCTGAGCCCGCCGGTTCACACGCTCTTTCCCATCGGCGAGGCCGGCGGCGCACAGCGAAACGTCGCCGACGCGGCCAAACACGCCGAGACGATGCGCGATACGCCGGGTGTCGTCGAACTCCAGATCGGCCGCCAGCGCTGTGAGCACTGCGAGACGGAGACGTTCAAGAACCGTTGTCCCGACTGCGGCGAGCGGACGACGCCCGACTACCGCTGTCCCGACTGCGACCAGCAGGTCGAACCCGACGAGGCCGGTCGCGTCGAGTGTGGCCGCTGTGAGGTCGACGCGACCTGCGTCGAGTTCCGCGAAGTCGACATCAACGACGAGTTCCGAAGCGCCCTCGAGTCGGTCGGCGAACGTGAGAACGCCTTCGAAATTCTGAAAGGTGTTAAGGGGCTGACTTCAACGACCAAGATCCCTGAACCGATCGAGAAGGGCGTCTTACGTGCGAAACACGACGTTTCGGCGTTCAAAGACGGCACCGTCCGCTACGACATGACCGACCTCCCCGTCACGGCGGTCCGAGCGAGCGAACTCGACGTCGACGTCGGCCAGCTTCAGGCGCTGGGCTACGAGACGGACGTCCACGGCGATCCACTTAGACACGAAGACCAGCTCGTCGAACTCAACGTCCAGGACATCGTCCTCTCGGATGGCGCAGCCGAGCACATGATGCAGACGGCCGACTTCATCGACGACCTCCTCGAGCAGTACTACGGCCTCGAGCCGTTCTACGAACTCGAGGATCGCCAGGACCTCGTGGGTGAGCTGGTCTTCGGGATGGCTCCACACACGAGTGCAGCAACTGTCGGAAGGGTGATCGGATTTACGAGTGCGGCGGTCGGATACGCTCATCCGTACTTTCATGCCGCGAAACGAAGAAATTGCGACGGTGACGAAGACTGCGTAATGCTCCTTATGGATGGACTTCTCAATTTCAGTCGGAGTTTTCTCCCCGACAAACGGGGTGGTCGAATGGATGCGCCGCTTGTCATGTCCTCCCGGATCGACCCCTCCGAGATCGACGACGAGGCTCACAACATGGATATCGTCTCGGAGTACCCACGCGAGTTCTACCTCGCGACCTTAGAGCAGGCAGACCCCGGTGAGGTCGACGTGAAAATCGCCGAGGAGACCCTGGGGACCGACCTCGAGTACACCGGCTTTGCTCACACCCACGACACGACCGACATCGCGATGGGGCCGGACCTGTCGGCGTACAAGACGCTGGGGTCGATGATGGACAAGATGGACGCCCAACTAGAACTCTCGCGGAAACTCGAGTCGGTCGACGAGACCGACGTCGCAGAGCGAGTCATCGAGTATCACTTTTTGCCGGACCTGATCGGCAACTTGCGGGCCTTTTCACGACAGGAGACTCGGTGTCTCGACTGCGGCGAAAAGTTCCGGCGGATGCCCCTGACCGGCGACTGCCGGGAGTGTGGTGGTCGGGTCAACCTCACTGTTCACAAGGGCTCGGTGAACAAGTACATGCAGACGGCGATCAACGTCGCCGAGGAGTACAACTGCCGCGACTACACGAAACAGCGGTTAGAGGTGTTAGAGCGAGCGCTCGAGAGCATCTTCGAGAACGACAAAAACAAACAGTCCGGTATCGAGGACTTCATGTGATTTCGGGAGCTGGGGTTTCCCACACCCCCGTCGGCGCTGATTTGCTCGTCTCGGTCGCCTTCCCAGCTCGCTCGTCACCGTGCATCGAACGGCTTGGGGGTCCTGCCCGTCTCTTGTTGTCGTATCCGTTCTTTTCCTGACGTCGTCTGTCCGTTCACAGTAGCGAGGGGCCACGCTACCAGCGTCTCGGATGGGCCCGACAAAATTTGTATAGCATTATATAATTTATAACCCGCCGAAGCCTGAACCTCGCCCATTCTGAAAACAGCACTGTCAGACTCGCTAATCCGTGTTTCCCCTTATTTCTCTTCGACTGGTGGACTCGAGCATGGTCATCGAAGACGAACATCCACAGCTCGGGTTCGGGACCGAAGTGTACACTGAACACGGCACGCAGATCGATCAGATTCGGGGGTCGACAAAAACGGCTTCCACGTCACCCTTAGAGCCGGCCTCGAGGGGATGAACGTCGAGTACGTCCGCTCTGGCTACGAGTTCGGTGAGGCCCACCTGATATGGCAGTGTCTCGAGCGTGGCGAGATGGGCGACCTAACCAGGAACTGCTGGAGGCACGTCCGTCGTCTGGGGCCAAACGAGAGAACCGCTACTATAGTAGTCGTTGAAACGATTTACTCATCGTTCGCACTCGGGCGGCCAACATCCGCTGTGCTGGCCGCTGAATCGCGAGCGAGAGTGCAATGACTTTCAATGCCTACTATACTGGACCGAGGACTGACCGGCGACGAAAACGGTTTTCCTCGCGCCCTGCCCACGTGAGGTACAACGATGGAGATCGTCGTCTTCGGTGCCGGAAGCCTCGGGAGCCTCGTCGGCGGCGTCCTCGCGCGCGAACACGACGTGACGCTCGTTGCGCGTTCGGCCCACGCCGAGGCAGTCCGGGATGATGGTCTCACCGTGACCGGTGTGACTGATTTCTGTGTCTCGCCCAGCGCGACGACCGACGGTCAGGGACTCGCTGCGGATCTCGCGATCGTCGCGGTGAAAGCCGCTGACAGCAAGGCTGCGGCAGAGACGCTCGCAACGGGGTCGTTCGACGCCGTGCTCTCACTCCAGAACGGCATGGGTAACGAGGAGACGCTTGCCAGCCATCTCGAGTCGCCAGTTCTCGCTGGGACGGCAACCTACGGAGCGGTGCTTCGGAACCCCGGCGTCGTCGAGTGTACGGGCCTGGGCGAGGTCGTCCTCGGATCGCGAACTGGCGGCCGATCTTCGCTCGCCGACCGGGTGGGCGACGCGTTCGACACGGCCGGCCTCGAGACGACCGTCGCCGCCGACATGCCCCGACGACTGTGGAAGAAACTCGCCGTCAACGCGGCGATCAACCCGGTGACGGCGCTGGCAAACGTCGACAACGGGGCTGTACTCGAGCCGCCGACGACCGACCTTGCCCGGTCAGCCGCACGCGAGACCGCAGGCGTCGCTCGAGCCTGCGGTGTCGAACTCTCCGACCAGGAGGCGATCTCGGCGATGGAACGCGTCGCGACTGCTACCGCCGCGAACACCTCCTCGATGCGCCAGGATGTCCTTGCCGACCGTCGAACCGAAATCGACGCGATCAACGGCTACGTCGTCGACCGAGCAGCGGATCACGACTGTGCGGCCCCGACGAACCGGGCGCTTACCGCACTGATCCGATCGTGGGAACGCGGTATCGGTCACCGGTAGTCGCCACCTGTCTCTGGCTCTCAATCGTCTCTTTGCGATAACCGTCTACTCACGGCTCACCTCTCCCTCGAGTTTCACACACACTGGACTCGCCCCGTTTCGATGGTGGAATCAGGGCTCTTCGGCCGCTGTCTGCTAGTTTCTTGAAGTGCGTTATCCACTCGCTTCGAATGCTGGTTTCGATTCTTCGTGACCGGCGTCGGCCTCTCTCGACGAGTTTTACACTCGTTCTGCCAGTGATAAACCAAATAACGATATATAGAATCGTCGACGATCGGGAAATGCGCCGTTGCTCGTTGGTCGAAACGAGGCGTCCAGGCTTCCCTCGAGCGAGGGCCTCAGGTCACAACCGACGGTTTGGTGAGAAGGAAACGTTCCGTCTTCTCTGAACGGGTGTTATCGCTCGAGCGGACTCGAGAGTGGCCGGTATGGGGTGCAGTAGCTCCGATCGAAACCGGCGAACGAAAACGGGACTCGTGAGTCGAACGACGAGACGATCTAGAACGGGGCTTCGGGACCTTCGTCTTCTTCGCCGTCGTCTACGGTTTCACCGGGGAACGACGGGCTCATGCCGCCGCCTCCTCCGCCACCGCCACCCATACCGGTGTGGGCGTTGACCTTTTCGATCTCGGGGATCTCTTTGACCATCCGGCTTTTGATCGCCTGGATCGTCATCGGGGAGATACCACAGCCACTGCAGGCGCCGCCGAGTGCGATCGTGACCTCGCCGTTCTCGCGGTCGATGTCCTGGATCGCTGCGCTGCCGCCGTGCATCTGGATCTGTGGGAAGTTTCGGCGGAGGAAGTTCGTCACTCGCTCCTCTAAGTCGTCCCCGTCCTGAGTTTCGGTGCTCATGGACGTTTGTTGGGGTTCCGAGCCCCTAAACCTTCCGTCACTCACGGTCGGTCCTCATGCGGGGCTCCGTCTGGGTCATCGCCGGTGTCGGCTTCACGCTGTCGTCGATTACTGGACGTTGAATACGCGTTGGAGCTCTGCCTCGATCTCGTCGACGTGTTTCTCGAGCACCGTATCGAACCGCTCTTCGTCGACGAGGACGCCGGTGAGCCTGTCGTAGGGGTTGTCGGGTAGTTCGATGCGGAACTGCCCGTCTCCCTCGTAGAACGGTTCGCTCTCGTTCAACACCTGCTGGTCGATCGCGTGGACGAGCTCGGAGTCGTATTGATCGTTCATGCGGTTGAACGCGTTCTTGTACGCTTGCTGGAGTTCGGGGAAGTAGTGGACGTACTTGTCCTCGAACTTTTCGGGGTCGAAGTCGGCCATACGCGATCGAACGGCCAGCGGAGACAAAAGTCGGACGATCGGTCTGCGTTCGATCTGTTTGGGGTGAGTCCGGTGTTGCTTCCGCACACGCAAGCGACTGCAGAACGCACGTTCGGGCGAGTTTGGGGTGCCTACACGCACACGAACGACGGTATGCAACCATTACACGTGGATGGTCTCGGGACCGAGATCTCGCGCACTCGTAGTAGCGGAGCGTGCGCATGCAAGCGGAACGTCCACTCGTTCGACGGTCAATGACGACGTACATGTCTCCCGAACAGCCACCGATCCCGCGGGAAGCGCTCCCGCCGGGATGGGGGCTTACAGCACATTGTGACGGCCGGTTCGGCTACCGTTATCGGGCGCCGCCGATCGACCTCGTCGCGGATCGAACCGCGGCGAACCAGTGCCATCCGACGCTCGGGCTGAACTGTTGCTGGGAACTGCGCTGTCGGTACCGCCTCGGCGACCGGTCGATCGCCGACGTGATCGGTTGTGTGTCGACGCGACGGGCTGCCGCAGACGGGCTCCTCGAGTGCATGCAGCACATCCACGACGCTGGAACTCTATCGGGCCCGGCCGAGGTGTTGGCCGTTCTCGAGGACGTCTCGTTCTCGGATTTCGTCCCGGACTGCCGGACGTCCCCATAGAGACCTGCCGCCGCTCGCACTCATTTTATATCGTGCAATGTGATTTACGACCGCCCCGTAACTCGAGTCCGAACCGTCGCGTGCTGGCGGCCAGAGTTTCGTGGACGGCGAATCACACTCTCTTTTCCGAGCGTGAGCGCTGAGCCGACAGTTCTCCGGCCCCAGACTCCTGACTCCTGACGAGGCCAGCGACGCTGACAGTCCGACGTCGACACCTGACCGATCGGGCCGAAGGTGAGGCTGGGTGGTAACAGAGAGCTTATGCCGTCGTCGAAAGAAACGAAGGGAGGCACTCGAGGTTCTATGACCGCCCAGATTCCCTTTCGCATCGACTTTCACGTCCACTCTGATGACTCCTACGATGGCCACGAACCGATCGAGCTCATCCTAGAGCACGCCGCAGATATCGAACTCGATGGGGTCGTCATCACCGACCACGACGAGATCCGTGAGTCACTCCGTGCGGCCGAACTCGCACCCGAGTACGGCCTCGTCGGTATTCCAGGCGTCGAGGTGTCGACGCGCCACGGTCACTTGCTCGCGGTCGGCGTCGAGGAACGCCCCGAACCCGGCCAGCCGTTTACAGAAACCGTCGAGACAGTCCGCGAACTCGGCGGAATCGCGGTCGTCCCACATCCGTTCCAACGCAGCCGCCACGGCGTCCGCAAACGCTACATCAAAGACGCCGACGCGATCGAGACGTACAACTCCATGCTCTTTACCGGCTACCGAAATCGCCGGGCTCGGACGTTCGCTCGCCGACGCGGTTACCCGGAGATCGGCGCGAGCGACGCGCACTACCTTCCGAACGTCGGGAAGGCCTACACCGAGATCCTGGTGACACCGGACGCCGAGAACCCGACCAAAACCGACATCGACGGCGACGACCTCATCGATGCCATCCTCGAGGGACGAACCCAGATCCGAGGCAAGCGGACCCCGGTCCACAAGAGTACGGTCCAGTACGCCAAAGGGGCCGTTCGCAAGTCGACGTATCTGCTGACCTCGCGTGCGCCTCTGGTTCCGACGGTGCCGTCGTCGATGGACCGACAGTAAGCCGTTCGACGTCTCATACTGCCGGACAGTGTGAGAACTCGCCGTGTCCGTCCGACGAATCCTCTTCACTGACTCCTGTCTGACAGTCTCAGGAGAGCTGTTCACCGACGATCTCGTCGGCACGGACGACGAACTCGTCTTCGGCACCGCTCGGAACGGTCGCGCCAGCAGCGACGTCGTGACCGCCGCCGTCGCCGCCGACGGCCCGAGAGGCCTCGCCCATCACGACCGAGAGGTCGAGTCCTCGTCGAACGAGGCTGTGGGTGCCACGTGCTGATACTTTCACCTCGGCGTCGCCGCCGGACCCGCTCGCCTCCTCGGCAGACTTTTCGGCGAAGGCGAAGATCGGCTTCGAGCGGCTGACACCGGCGTTGCCCATCGCCATCCCCGCGACGATGCCGACGATCGTCTCGCGGATACGATCGCCCGCGTGAAACCACTGAATGTGGTCCTCGTGGGTGACGCCTTCCTGGGTGACGAGGTCGATTCCCTGTGAGAGGTTCCGCCGATGGTTCCGCAAGAGCGAGCGGGCTCGTTCGAGCGCCTCCCCTCGGTCACCGAGACAGACTGCAAGGCCGACGTCGGCCCGTTCGTAGCGCGCAGTCGCGTTGAGCAACGTCGAAAATTCGCTGGCGTCGCGGAGTTCGGTGCCGACGGGTTCCGTGCGCAGGACGTAGCTCGTCCCGACCAGCTGGTCGATTTTTCCCGCGGGAACGCCACGTGAGACGGCTCGCTTGACGAGCGCGCTGGCGACGACCTGTTTCTCTTCGTTGGTCAGTCCGGCCCAGCGGCGCCACTCGCCGTCACGCTTGAGTTCGAGGTCGAGGTCCTCGAGAAAGCGGAGAGCACCGGCTTCGTCGTTCGAGATGCCGGGGATGCCGACGTCGGTCGCGTACTCGAGCAGTTTCGGCAGGGGGCGGGTCTGTTTCCCGTAGATGGCGAGATCGGTGCCGGTCTCGAGGACGCCGGCGTCGACGCCCTCGGCGACGATCTCTGCGTTCGCGCCGTGGAGTTCCCCACCGGAGGCCTGCATGTCCCCGACGGCGCCGACGATGGCCAGTGCGGCGAGGTCGCGGTTGTCCGCGTGAGCCTCGGTTCCGGTCGCTGCCGTCGCGGTGCCGCCGTCGGTCGCAACTGGTGGGTCATCTGCATCCGCCTGCCCCGAGACATCGGCCAGCGCCCGCGCGAGGACGTAGCTCGCACCGGCACCGGAGAGTTCCGACGCCCCGTTGATGCCGAACAGCAGCGGATTCAGGTGGTACTCCGTGTCGCGCTCGGCGGGCTGGTGGTGGTCTGCGATTACGGGCGTGAACGCGCCTGCGTCCTCGCACTCGCCGATGATGTCGAGCTGGCCGCTCCCGAAGTCGGTAAAGAGGACGGTCTCGTACTCCGTCGCGGCGATCGACTCGATGGCGGCTTCGTCGAGTTGTTTCTCGAAGACCGTCTCGAAGGGCAGTCCCGCGCGCTCGAGCGCGCTGGCGGCGATCGCGGCGCTGGTCAGTCCGTCGGCGTCGATGTGTGAGGCGAGCAACACGCGGTCGGCCTCGAGCAGACGGTTGGCACAGGCAACGGCGCGATCGGCGAGTTCGGGGACCGGCCCGGTCATAGCCTGGAGTGGGGCGTCATTTCCGATAAAGGTGCGGACATCTGCGTGGGTGGTCGCCTCCGAAGTCGTCTCTCGGACCGACACGACCTCGAAAGCCCCTGGCGACCTCGACTCGCGCGAAACGCCCTGCGCGCCTCGCTCGCTCCGCTCGCTTCGGTGCTTGGGGTTCCGGGCGTCGTCGACGCCGCCAGCCCCTTTCAGTCCCACCCGGCGGTGGTTGGTCAGGCGGTCGTAGGCGGTGATTAGTCGGGCGGTTGTAGAGGGTGGGTAGACGGGTGCCCAGAGGACGTAGAGAAATGGGGTGGCTACGAGCGGACGGCCTCGAGTGTCTCGCGTGCGAGGGCGTCGAACGTGGCTTCGTCGGGGACGACGTCGACGGGAACGCCACAGTGTTCGGCCCGGCGTCGGGTGGGTCCGCCGATGACGCCGACGACGACGTCCTCGAGTCCGGTGAGGGTCTCCTCGCGGATGCCGCGGGCGTCGGCGGCCTCGAGGAAGTGTTCGACGGTCAGCGGTGAGGTGAAACAGGCGGCGTCGAGGTCGCCGTCGGCGGCACGCTCGGCCGCGTGGCCGCTGCCGTCGGGTCTGGCGAGCCGGTAGAGGGTCGTCTCGTGGACGTACGCGCCGGCGGCCTCGAGACCGTCGGGCAACACGGGGCTGCCGTGGTCGCTGCGGGCGATCTCGACGCGTGCGCCGTCGACCTCTCCGTCCAGGGCCTCGACCATCCCGCTCGAGGTGTACTCCTCGGGGACGACGTCGACGTCGTAACCCGCTTCGCGGAGGGCGTCGGCCGTTTTTGGCCCGATCGCACAGACGAGCCCGTTGCCGTGGTCCCAGGCCGCCTCCGCGGCGAGTTCGACGCCGGTCGTACTCGTGAGGATCGCGTAGTCGGCGTCGCGTCGTGGCGTTTCCCCGGTCGGCTCGATCTCGAGCATCGGGTCGGCGACGGGGGTCGCCTCGAGCGACTCGAGGGTGGCGACGGCAGCCTCGATGCGCTCGTCGTCGGGTCGAAAGACGGCGACGGTGGGCCGGTCAGTCATTGGATACGCCTTCGCCTGACTGACTGTAGTCGTTGCGGAGAAAGTCGACGACCGATTCGCGCGTTCCGGCGACGCCGCCGATCACGGTTATCGCGGGGGGCTCGATACCGACCTCGTCACGGACGTCGACGATCGTCTCGAGGGTACCCGTGGCGATCTGCTGGCCGGGCCAGGTCGCCCGTTCGACGAGCGCGACGGGCGTCTCGGGGCTCAGGCCGCCGTCGATGAGCGCCTCGGCGTACTGGGGGAGTCGGGTGACGCCCATCAGGACGACGATCGTGCCGCCGGTTTCGGCCAGCGCCTCCCAGTTGACGGTCGATTCGGGTTTGGTCGGGTCCTCGTGACCGGTGACGAACGAGACGGACGAGGCGTGATCGCGATGGGTGACTGGAATGCCAGCGACGCCGGGCGCGGCGACCGCCGAGGTAACGGCGGGAACGACCTCGAATGGGACGCCGTGTTCGGCGAGGTACGCTGCTTCTTCACCGCCGCGGCCGAAGACGAACGAGTCGCCGCCTTTGAGTCGGACGACACGTTTCCCCTCGCGGGAGAGTTCGACCAGTCGCTCGTTGATCTCCCACTGCGGCGTCCGGTTGCCGTGGGCGCGTTTACCGACGTCCTGGCGACGGTCGTCCGGCAACAACTCGATGATCTTCGGACCGGGCAACTTGTCGTGTAAGACGAAATCCGCTTCCTCGAGCAACCGTTTGGCCTTGAGCGTCAGCAACTCCGGATCGCCGGGGCCGCTGCCGACGAGGTAGACCGTTCCGGGCTCGGGCGTGGCATCTTCTGACATTCCCGTACCCGACTCTATTTCCCGGCTGGCTTATCTCCCTCGGAAACAGTTTCGTCGTCGGCTGTGGTTTCGTCGTCCGCGGCGTTTTTGCGTGCGCGATCGATCAGTTCGGCCGCGCCACGGTCTGCGAGGTCCGCGGCGAACGCTCGAGCGGCCTCGGCGTGGGTTTCGATCGGGAGGTCGCGGTTCGCGACGACGGATTCCTCGCCGTCGCGGTCGAAGACGCTCACCGTCGCGTGGACGTACTCGCCCTGGACGATGGCGTAGATGCCGACTGGCGCGATACAGCCACCGCCGAGTTCGGCGAGGATCGTCCGTTCGACCGTCGTTTCGACGCGACTCCGCGGGTGATCGATCGCCGACTGGATCTCCCGGGCCGTCTCCCCGTCGGTCGCCGTCACCGCCAGCGCGCCCTGGCCCGGCGCCGGGACGAACGTGTTCGTCGGGAGTTGCCAGTAGTCGACGTAGTGAGCGAGCCCGCTTCGCTCGAGTCCGGCTTCGGCCAGCACGATCGCGTCGTACTCGGTGTCGACCTCGCGACCCAGTGCCTGTTTCTCGAGTTCTGAACGCTCGTCGAACCACTCGTCGACGGTCCGGTCGTACTCCGATTCGAACTCCTCGTTTCCGGTCTGGCCTTTCCGTTCGCTGTCGGCCTCGCTCCGCTCTGCGTGTTCGGTCTGAAGCGTGGGTGCGAGCAGCTTCTCGAGACGTGTATCGACGTTCCCGCGAAGCGGTTCGACCTCGAGATCCGGTCGCTCCGACAGCAGTTGTGCGCGCCGCCGGAGACTCGAGGTGCCGACGGTCGCGCCGTCGGGCAACTCCTCGAGGCTCGAGCCGTCAGGTGTCACCAGCACGTCGCCAGGGGAGCCGCGTTCGGGGACGGCGGCCGTCACCAGCTGCTGGGGCTGTTCGGTCGGCATGTCCTTCATCGAGTGGATCGCGCCGTCGAGGTCGCCATCGAGGACCCGTTCGTCGAGTTCGCGGACGAACGCCCCGGTTTTCCCCAGCCGGTGGATGAGTTCGTCCTGGATCTGGTCACCGGTCGTCTCTACTGTCAGGAGCTCGACCTCGTATCGGCGATCCTCCAGAGCCTCTTTCACCAGCGTCGCCTGTCGCCGGGCGAGTGTGGACCCCCGTGTCGCCAGTCGCAACGTCCCGCGTGTTCTCATGGGCGGTACTCCACGCTTGGAGTATGAAAAGCGCACGCTTATGCGGCGGACGACTCTTCGTCGTCCGGCCGTCCCGCTGGGCAGGGTCACGTACACTCGAGCGGTCGTCACGTCTCGACGGCCCGTCGCCGGAAGAGATAGTAGCCGGCGAGGACTGGCTGTAGCGGCGGGACGAACAGACTCACGAACGCAAGCCCGAGGTAGAGCCCGGGGTTCGGCCGCCACGAGTCGCCGTAGGTGCTCACGTAGGCGGCGTCCTGATGAATTGCGATCGGGAACGTGCCAAATGCGATCGCTCCTGCGAGTCCGACCGCTGCGGTAAACAGCGACGGAATCGCGAGGACGAGCGCGACGACGGCCGCGATGAGCCCGAAGAGTGAGGTCGAAAGCGAGAGCGCCACGACGAGCCACCAGCGCGACCAGCCCGGCGGCGTCCCGAAGCGCCGATGTCGACGAGCGAGATAGACCACGCCGGCCGCCGGCGCCCAGAGGAGCCCGAAGACGGCGTTGAGCCACGGGCTCGGTTTCCAGCTGCCGCTAGCTCGAGGCTGGCGGCGAACGCGCCGTGCGTCGAGTCCGAGTGCGACCGCCACACCCAGTGTGAGCACCGTGTAGCCAAACGTTCCGAACAGGACGAGCCCCGACTGGAGCCCGGGGACGCCCGGCTCGGCGTCCTGGAGGATGCCGACGACCCCGACGCCGATCACCGGCGGAACGGCATAGAGCAGGCGCTCGAGGACGCGTGCCCAGTCGACCTCGCGAGCGCCAGTCATGCGTCCCATCATGGCGTTTGGCGCCGTCGATGAGCGCGCGTTCGTCCGTCCGGACCGTCGACGACGGACCGAACCGCGACGAATGACCGTTTCGACCTGATCACGACGAGACGGGCTTCGTGATCAGAGGGCTTCTTTGTACGCCTCGAGGGTCCGTTCGACGTCCTCGTCGGTGTGGGCGTAGCTGACGAACTGACACTCGAACTGGTTTTGGCTGAGGAAGATCCCCTGCGCTTTCATCTGGCCCCAGAAGACCCGCCGCCAGCGTTCGGTCTCGGCGTTTTTGACGTCGGCGGCGTTTTTCGGACAGTGGTCGTAACGCGGACAGGTCGGGTTCTGTCGACAGCCGTCGGTGCAGGCTTCGTCCAGGCTGTTCTTCCCGGGGCCTGCTCTCGTGAAGATCACTTTGAACATGCTGTCGGTGCCGACGACGGTGTACTCGGGCGCTTGGTCGGCGACGATCTCCGAGAGGCCCGTCCGAAGCCGCTCACCCAGTCCGTTGACGTGATCGTAGACGCCGTTTTCGGCGGCGAACTGTAGCGTCTCGAGGCCGGCGGCCATCGTCACGGGATGGCCCGAGAAGGTGCCGGCCTGAAAGACCGGCCCCGAGGGGGCGAACTGCTCGATGATGTGGGCTTTGCCGCCGATTGCGCCGACGGGGAAGCCGCCCCCGATGATCTTTCCGAAGGTGGTAATGTCGGGCGTCACGCCGAACTCACTCTGGGCACAGCCGAGGCCGCCGACGCGAAAGCCGGTGATGACCTCGTCGAGGATGAACAGCGAGCCGTGTTCGTCGGTGAGCTCCCGGAGGAACTCGAGATAGCCGTCCTCGGGGGAGACGATGCCGTAGTTGCCGAGAATCGGTTCGGTCATCACGGCCGCGATGTCCTCGCCATGTTCTTCGAAGACCGCTCGCATCGCGTCTTCGTCGTTGAACGGGACGGGAAGGGTGTGCTCGGCGAACGAGTGGGGGACGCCCGCCGAAGACGGCTGTGGATTCTCGGCGTCACCTTCGACCAGCGTCGACTCCTGGGCCCCGTGGTACCCACCCTGCATGACGACGATCTTGTTCCGGCCGGTGTAGCCGCGGGCGAGGCGGACGGCGGAGGTCGTCGCCTCGGTGCCCGAGTTGACAAAGCGGATCTTCTCGACGCTTGGGACGTGGCGGACGACGAACTCGGCGAGGTCGACCTCGACCTCTGTCGGCGTCCCGTACATCGGCCCTTCGCTGGCGTTTTGCTGGATCGCCGCGCGTACCTGGTCGGGCAGGTCGTGGCCCAAGAGGAGCGGACCGAGCCCCATCACCCAGTCGACGAGTCGGTTGCCGTCGGCGTCGATGACGTGGCCGCCGTCGCCTTTCTGGACGAAGAATGGGTACGGTTCGATCGCCGCGCGAACCGCGGAGTTGACGCCACCGGGCATGACCGACAGTGCCCGATCGTACAGCTCGCGTGAGTTGTCGTCGTTCATAACCGGCCGTACGGAAGCCGACGGCAAAGTAGTACCGAGGTTCACTCGAGCGCTTCCGACCTTTCCTCAGACCGCAAAACTGTGTGGCGCTCGAGTGGGTCGATCCGGCTGACCGTAGGTGGCTGCCGGGAGACGGTTCCAGTCGCCTGTCGGGAGGGTCCGTCCGGTTAGACCGCCTCCGTGCCAGTCTCGCCGGTGCGAACCTGACAGGCGTCGGCGACCGGGAGGACGAAGATCTTCCCGTCGCCGGGTTCGCCAGTGTTCGCGGCCTCGCGGATGGCGTCGACGACGTCCTCGGTCGGAACGTCGGCCACGACGCACTCGATCTTGACCTTCTGGTGGAGGTCGACCGTGTACTCCTCGCCGCGCCACTGCCCTTTCTTCGCAGGCTGGGAGCCCCGGCCGGAGACGTTCGTGACGGTCAGCGACGGCGCGCCGACTTCAGCCAGCGACTGCTTGATCGCGCCCAGGCGGTCGGGGCGGACGATTGCAGTGACGAGTTCGATGCCCGACTCGGAGGTGCTCGAGCCGCCGTCGGTGCGCAGTTCGCCGCCGTCGGTGGCGATCTCAGGCTTGCCGAACTCGGGGTAGGTGTCGACGCCGTGTTCGGCGAGGTCCAGCCCGTCGCGTTCGTGTTCGGAGGTGACTCGAGCCTCGCCGACGAGTCTGAACGCGCCCCAGATGGCCGCGGTCGCGGCGACGGTCCAGATCGTGATGACGGCGACGCCGACGATCTGGGGAACGAATGCGCCCGCTTCGATCGAGAGGATGCCGCCGGCGACGAGGCCGCCGCCGACCGCGGTGCCCTCGATCGACCAGAGCGGGTAGATGATCAGCCCGAGCATGCCCGCAGAGCCGTGGACGGGGAACACCGCACAGACGTCGTCGATCTTCAGGCGCTGTTCGACGAATCGGAAGACGATCGGGAGCTGTGCGCCGGCGAGGAAGCCGATCGCGATCGCACCCATGGGGGTGATGAGGTCAGTCGGGCCAGTGACGCCGACGAGGCCTGCCAGCATCCCGTTGGCGACATACAACGTGTCGACCTTGCCGTTGATTTTGAGCGAGACGACCGAAGCGCCGATCGCGCCCAGCCCCATCCCCAGTGCCGTGACCATCGCGACGCTACCGACGTAGTCGAAGTCGGCGAGTTCGAAGGTTCCAGGGTCGATCACGGTCGCAGCCGTGCCGACGTTGAAGCCGAACCAGCCGAAACAGAGGATCAACGTTCCCAGGACGGCGAAGGTCATCGAGTGACCGGGGATGACGTTCGACGTCCCGTCGTCGTTGTACTTGTCCATCCGTGCGCCGAGGATCCAGGCCGCGGTGAGGCCAGCAACGCCGCCAACGCCGTGGACGACCATCCCGCCCGCGAAGTCCGCGAAGCCAAAGGCCGCGAGGATCGGCGTCCCGCCGGGGGCGTACCAGACCATCGCCGCGACGACCGGGTAGATGACCGCCGCGAGCAAGAACGTGTAAGCAACGTACGCACGCAGTTTCGCGCGACCAGCGACGGCCCCCGAGACGATCGTGGCGGCAGTCATCGCGAACACCGCGCTGAACAGCCACATCGCCCAGTCGAACGACCCCTCACCGAACATCGTCAATGGCGAGGACTCACCGCCGCCAAGCGCTGAACCAACGTTATTCGAGAGTCCCATCCCGATCACGAAGAAGACGCCGATCCCGACCGCCCAGGTCAGCATGTTCTTGGTCAACTGGTTTGCGACGTTCTTCGAGCGGACCTGTCCCGCCTCGAGCATTGCGAACCCGGCGTGCATGAAAAAGATCAGGAACGTCACGGTGAGCGCCCACATCAGGTTCATCCCCGTCGCGAGCGACTCGAGATCGGAGGCACTCACCTCGAAGACTACAGGATCGATCATTGGCACACCTCCTGGCTGGTCGCTTCGTTTTGCTCTCGCAGTGACTGGTCGGCTGCGAATAAACGTTCGTCCACGGTCGATGCCCCTTCTGCTATAGTCGTATTCCGAATCACGATTGAGTGACACGAAGTAACCCAATATAATGATTAGCGTTGTGGTTTGTCTACAATTAGGGTCCTACGCTGGCGTTCCTCAAAATCTAAGTGAGGTTTAATCTATATAAGGTCGATGAACGTCGCGATCAATCTCGACGACGACTATGTTCTGGTCGTTCGTCCACCCAGAATCGCTCTCACAATCCGGACGTTCGGCATCGACGAACGCTATCTGGCGGCTCGAGCCCGTGGCTCCGACCAGCGGACCTCGGGCGCGGCAGATGTTGCCACGCGACATTCAGCGAACTGCCCAACTGGACGTTCGTCAGAATCGGGGCCACAACTGTACTCGTCGACGACCGCCGACGGTCGTCGTGGGTCGCCTACGTGAGTTCTTCGGCGACGTCCTCGGCGAAGTACGTCAGGATCAGATCTGCACCCGCCCGCTTGATCGACAGCAGCGACTCGAGCGCGACGGCCTCGATGTCGAGCCACCCCTTCTCGGCGGCGGCGTGAAGCATGGCGTACTCGCCGGAGACGTTGTAGGCGGCGACGGGGTGGTCGAACTCTCTACGCAGGGCAGAGACGATGTCGAGGTAGGGCAGCGCGGGTTTGACCATCAGCACGTCCGCACCCTCTTCGACGTCGAGGCGGACCTCGCGTAGCGCCTCGCGGGCGTTCGCCGGGTCCATCTGGTAGTGACGTCGGTTCCCGAAGCTCGGCGCGCCGTCGGCGGCGTCGCGAAACGGCCCGTAGAAAGCACTCTCGTACTTGGCGGCGTAGCTCATGATCGGGACGTGGTCGTAGCCCTCGTCGTCCAGTGCCCCGCGAATCGCGGCGACCATCCCGTCCATCATCCCGCTGGGAGCGACCATGTCCGCGCCGGCGTCGGCATGGGAGACGGCGATGCGCTCGAGTGCCTCGAGCGTCGCGTCGTTGTCGACGGTCAGCGTCGGATCGTGGTCACAGCCGGGGCCGTGTTCGTGGTCGACCTCACCACGAAGTTCCTTCTCGAGCGGGCCGCAATGGCCGTGGTCGGTGTACTCACAGAGACAGACGTCGGTGACGACGTAGGCGTCCGTTTCAGCGGTGATCCGACGGGTCGCCTCCTGGACGACGCCGTCGTCGACCCACGCACGGGTACCTTCGGGGTCTTTCGATTCGGGGATTCCGAAGAGCATGACGGCCTCGACGCCGGTCTCGAGCACCTCCTCGACGCGGGCAACGCTCTCGTCGATCGGCACCCGCTCGTGGCCGGGCATCGACTCGATCGGCACTCGCTCGTCCGTCGTCGCGTCGACGAACACCGGGGCGATGAAATCGGTGGGCTCGAGACTCGTCTCGCTGACGAGGTCGCGAACCCGATCCTGTCGGAGTCGACGGGGTCGGTGGGTGAGGTCCATACTCGCCCTACCGAGGGGACGGCCAAAAGCGGTGCGCTCGAGGGCTGCGTCTGTCGTGTCCGTTCGCCGGGACTGCTGTAGTCCTTGGAGCCTCTTCAACCGCTCTTGATTGTGTCGTGTCCGTGCGAGCGGGAGGCCGGTCAGGAGTCCCGTCGCGCCGGCGGCTCGCGGCTGGCGAGTTTGCCGAACAGGGCTCGCCGGTCGGCGACCTCCCGGTACAGCGACTCCCGAACCGTCTCGTTTCCGGGCACCTGCTGGAAGACCGCTGCAAGGTAGCGAGACGGCGTTTCGACTCGGCTCATTGCCTCTTCGATCGCCGCACCGCAGGAGTAGACTCGGTCGTCCGTCAGCAGGTGTGCACACTCCTCGTAGTCGTCGGGGAGACGCGCTAGCTGATCCGGCGTGAGTTCCTCGAAGCCGACGAGTTCGAACTCGCCGCGCTCGGCGGCGAACGCTGCACACCAGGTACAGAAGCCACAGTCGTCGTCGTAGACCAGCCGCGGCGCTGGCCGCTGGCTCGAGCCCGATTCGATACCGGCCGCGTCCGCACCTGAAGGGGTCATGGGAATGCTACGGGCTCGGCACCCAAAAGCCCGACTCCCGTTCACCGCGGTAGGGGCCAATTAGCCACTGCCGTTCGAGCCCGGAGACGAGTCCGTACTTTTAAGTCGCCGTCAGCCGTTTGGGACTGTTAGCAATGGCCATAGATCCGCAGTTCAACGAGAACCGAGAGAAGGTAGGCGAAGAAAACGGCGTCGCCGTCTGGGGTCCCGTCGACGAACCCGAAGAGCTCGGCATCCGAGGTACGCACGTCGCGGTCGACTTCGACCTCTGTCTCGCTGACGGTGCCTGTCTCGAGGACTGCCCTGTCGATGTCTTCGAGTGGGTCGACACGCCCGGCCATCCCGAAAGCGAGCGAAAGGCTGAACCGACAAACGAAGCCCAGTGTATCGACTGTATGCTCTGTGTCGACGTCTGTCCGGTCGACGCCATCGACGTCGATGCCGGACGAACCGCATAACCTCTCGAGTCCTCGAGAATAGAACCGTTATTCGGCGCGGTCGACGTCGACTTTCTCCTTCAACGTCTCCAGCCCGTCGGCTTCGGCGAGTTCCTGGAGCCGTTCCCGGAAGTGCTCCTCGCAAAGCCCGACTTTGAGGCCTTCAGATTCGGCGGCAAAGGCGGCCTCGCTGTCGCAGTAGTGGCAGTTCATGTGCGGGCGTAGGGGCCACGTCGCATTGAACCCTCCGCTCCCGGCGATGTTCCGTCAGTCGAGACCGAGCTCGAGTCGGTCGAACGCCGCCCGTGAGAGCCCGGCACGTCCGAGTACGTCGTCGTGGGCATCGCTCCCACCGGTGGCGACCAGTTCGTATCGTTCGATCGCCCGCTCGACGGGCGTCACGTCGACGTCCCGTGCGTAGGGGTACCATCGCTCGATAGCGTCGAGGTGGGCTCCCAGCCCGAGTGCCTGTTCGGGATCGCGGTACCGTAGCGGGTGTGCGAGCGAGACGAGTCGACCGGCGTCGGCGAGGACTCGCCGTCCGTGGTCGAACGACGGCACGTCTCGCGGGACGAAACACGGACCGTCGTTACCGATCAGTCGATCGAACGCCTCCCCGTACCCGTAGTCGGTGTCGGGATGGGCCTCGATGGCTCGGGCAACGTGTGGTCGACCAAAGCCGTCGGTAACGGTAACTCGGAGGTCGACGCCCAGTTCGTCTTCGACCTTCTCGACGATCGCTCGGCCGCGTTCGATTCTATTCGTCTGGATTCCCTCGACCAGCGCCTCGAGATCGGATGTTGGCTCGATTCCGTACCCGAGTAGATCGACGCGTTGGCCAGCGTCGGTCTCGACGCGCAGTTCGATCCCGTGGACGACCGTCACGCCGTCTCGCTCGATGGCAGGCTCGTCGAACGGTTGCAGTCGGTCGTGGTCCGTCACGGCGACGACGTTCACGTTGGCGCGCCGAGCGGCGGCGGGGATCGCCTCGAGTTCGAGGCTTCCGTCCGAGCGCGTCGTGTGAACGTGCAGATCGGCGTAGGGCATAGCTCACTCGAGCGGTCGGCGGCCTATAGGCGTTTCTCAGTGTCCGTGCCCCGTTTGCGGGCCGTCACTGAGTTTGCAGCAACTCTTCGTTGCGTGTCAACGAGCGACATATAAGGTATGGGGTTGTCCTAGAGATCGTTTATGGACAATGTTTATAATCATTGTTCACCCAGAAACGTATTGTAATGCTGCTCAATGGCACCGGCGAGGTCATCGACGACCACGAGTACCCCGCAACCACCGAGGAAATGATCGAGGCACACGGCGACCGCACCCTCGAACTCCCAAACGGCTCCGAGACGGTCGGTGATGTACTCGCCCGCCTCGAGACGGAAACCTTCGAAAACCCTGAAGACGCGCGCTTTGCCGTCTACTCCGCAGTGAGCGACAAAGCCGTCGGTCGCGTCGGCTACAGCGACCGCGACCCGACTCCCGTCGGAAGCCCGTACGCTCCCGACGCTGTGTCGTTTTAACCCTTAGTAGGGCGTTTTCGACGGCCGAGTTCGTCTGCGAGCCTGCCGTTCGTTCAGGCGTGGTCGACTCGCTGTCAGTAGCTGGCCCGTCCCATCCTCTCAGAACTCGTCGATGACGGGAATTCCTTCGGTCTCGTAGTCAGTCATCGCCTCGAGTTTGTCGTTGACGTCCTCGAGACCGATCGTCTCGGAGACGACGTCCGCGGGTCGGAGTTTGCCGGTCGCGACCAGCCGGAAGATTTCGTCGTAGCGGGTCGGCGGCATGCCGAGCGAGCCGATGAACTCGATCTCTTGCATGACCATCGCGTCGGTCGGCAGTTCGATCGTCCCCTGTTCGTCCTGGGTGGTGAGTCCGACCTGGAGGTGCTGGCCGTGCGTTCCCAGACTCTTCACCGAGTTCTGGCAGGTCGCGGCGATCCCGAGGGCGTCCATCGAGACGTCGGCACCGCCGTCGGCGATCGCTTTCACCTCGGCGGCGACGTTCTCGGCGTCGCCCGCATTCACCGTCTCGACGGCGCCGAGTTCGCGTGCTTTCTCGAGCTTTCCGTCGTCCAGATCGACTGCGATCACGTTCGCGCCGAGGGCGTCGGCGATGTGGACCGCCGAAAGGCCGACGCCGCCGACGCCGTGGACCGATACCCAGTCGCCCGCCTCGACGTCGGCCCGGTGAGCGAGTGCGTGAAACGACGTCATAAACCGGCAGCCGAGCCCGGCCATGTCGACCGACGAGACGCCATCGGGCAGGGAGACCAGGTTGTGGTCGGCGAACGGCACGTGAAGCTCCTCGGCGAACGCGCCCTGAACCGGCTCGACGAATCCGAGCGGCATTACGTTCTCACAGGTGTTCGAAAATCCTCGCCGACACTGTGGACACGTCCCGTCACCGAGGTTGAACGGGACGGCCACGTGATCGCCCTCCGAGACGGTCGTTACGTCCTCGCCGACGGCGACAACGGTTCCCGCGGGCTCGTGGCCGAGGATCTGTCCCGGCTGGGTCTCGAGCCCGAGCCAGCCCCAGTCACCCTGCCAGCCGTGCCAGTCGCTCCGGCAGACCCCGCAGGCTTCGACCTCGACGACCGCACCCTTCGGGTCGGGTTCGGGTGCGTCGATGTCTTCGATCGAGAGTGGTTCTCCGTGTTCCTCGAGAATTGCTGCGCGCATAGCCGCCATACACTACGATAACAGGACACATATATCAATCCCCTAACGTCGGATGAGCGTGCCGGGAGGTCCGTCGGTCGGCCTCGACTGCGCTCAGTCGGCGAACGTGATCGCGTCCTCGAGTTCGAGCGGGACCGATCCTTTCCGGTAGGCCTCGACGTGGCCGTTCGGGCGGGCGCGATAGACGACGGCGGGTCGGTGGTGGACCTCGGGTTGTTCGCCGCGGACGGCGTTCCAGGCGTCGTCCCGGAACGACGAACAGTCGACGAAGAGGACGGCACCGCCGCCGTGTTTGGCGAGCTGGCCGTCGGTTTTCGTCTCGGCGGTGTCGCGGACGGCGGCGACGGGGCCGGCGGCCGCACGGTTCTTCGGTGGCTGGGGGCGAGTCACCTCGACGAGGACGTTCGTCCTGTCGTCGACTGCACGGAAGTCGAGTGAGTGTCCGGTCGTCACCTCGATTTCGGGTTCGACCCGGTATCCGGCTTCGGTAAGCACCCTCGCGGCGATGAACTCGCCCATCGCGGCGCTCATCCGGACGCGGTCGACGTGGCTGCTCGTCCCGAGCTTGCCCGACATAACGTGTCGGTACTCATCGAGCGCCCCGGTCTCGAGGAACTCCTCGAAGTAACGAGTCGTCTCGCGCCGGCCGGCGTCGGGGAAACCGGCGGCGTGTTCGCGAAAGAACGCACGGGTCGCCTCTCGGCCGTCTTTGGACATGAAGACGGGCAGGAAGAACCACGAAATGTGGGGATAGTCGGCGAGCCACGGATCCTCCTCGTACAGCGTTGCGAGCAGTTCCCGCTGGGTCCAGCGAGTGACGCGATAGGGGACCTCGCGCCAGCCGAACTTATCGGTTCGCCACAACGACGAGGGGGTCTCCGTATTGCCCATCCAGTAGGCCTCCTCGCCGTTGCGGGCGAACAGTGCAACGTCGCCGTTTTGCATCTCGAAGCGGTGGGTCTCCCAGTTCGCACCGATCTCGTATTGCGGTGTGACTGCGCGAGCCCCGATGTTCGACCGAAGCGGCTGGAGGATCTGTTGTCTGACTCGTTGCTCGCTCCAGTGGTCGGGCGAGTATCGAAAGCGAAGCGGCCGTGCCACGCCGGTAGCTATGGGTCGATGCCGGAAATACTGTTCGTTGTCCACGTCCAGCGTTCGTCACCTCGCTTTCGTCTCCGACTCCCCGTCGATGAACGACCGTTACATTCATGTGTCTCTGCGTCATAGATGTGTGCACTTACCATGTCAATGGGTGCCTATGACGAGAACGAGCACGAGCGCCGCGAGCAACAGGCCTCGAGAGTGGACGCGGACTTCGACGACGAGCGGACGATCTACCACGGCGAGGTCGAGTACGACTCCGGCGACTCTGCAGAAGCACTTCTCGACCAGTTCGAGCAAATCAAGTCGAACTAACGCCGGTCCATCGGTGCCCGCCTGTTCGTCTCGCCGTTTCGCCCGAGTCCAATCGACAGTGACGCGACCACCACGACGGCGACGACGTGACCGCCGAGTGTTGCGAGCAAGAGCGGTCGATCGAGTACGAACGGAACCAACAGTAACTGGACGCCAGCGAAGGCAACGTTCAGCGCGTCAACCCGGCGGTAGCGCCGTGCCGTCACCGGGTCGAACTCGTAGACGAGCGCCCGCCAGAGGCCGACGACGCTCGCCCACCAGCACGTTCCGATCCGGTAGACGACGTCCCACAGTACGAGCAACGCGAGCGCGACGGCGACCGCAGGTGGGGCGGTGCCGAACAGCTCGGTCACGAGCCCGCCCTCGTTCGCCTGTGGATCGAGCACGAACAGATACGTAACGAGTGCGACGAACGCGAACACACCGAGAACGACGTCGATACTCGAGCCGAACAGCAGCCGCCGGTACGCCGTCGGTGTCGGAAGCTCGCGCACCTGGCGGCTAAACTCCAACATGAGCCAGCTTCCGACCGTTGCGACTACGACGGCGACCGTTCCCGGCACTACTGCGGCCCAGAGGTCGTAAACGGCGGCGACGAGTACGATCGCGGCTTCGAATCCGAGAAACTGAACCAGGATCGCCGTTCGGCCCGAGACCCGTAACCCGGGCACCGTCCCGAGCAGGCTTTCGTACACCCACGTCTCCCCGTATTCCGGCCGCGGAGACGACGTCATTCGACAGCCTGCTCCGGTCGTGTCGTCCGCGTCGTGTCGTCCGTGTCGTGGCCGAGCGCCCGGCGAACCGCGACGTCGAACGACACCGGCTCGAGGCCGACCAGTCGCTCGAGTCGGTCGTCCTCGACGACGACGGGGTTTCGGAGGCCGTCGATCAGCGGGTAGGCGACTGCCGTCGGGACGTCGGTGACGAGGCCGACCCAGTAGGCGGACAGTCGGGGGCTCAAGATCGGAACGGGGAGGACGAGCGGTCGGCGGCCGGTGGCGATTTCGGCCGTCGTCGCCAGCAGCTCCCGGTAGGTGAGGACGTCGGGGCCGCCGATCTCGTACGTCTCACCGGCCGTCTCAGGGCGCTCGAGGACGGCCAAGCAGTACGCGACGACGTCGTCGATGCCGATCGGTTGACACCGCGTATGAATCCACCGGGGCGTTACCATCACCGGAAGCCGCGTCGCGAGCTGTGTCAACAACCGGAAACTCGCGCTGCCGTCGCCGACGATGATCGCGGCCCGAAGGACGGTTACCTCGGTGCTTCCCGCTGCGAGGACCGATTCGACCTCGTGACGGGATTCGAGGTGAGCCGAGAGCACTTCCGCGTCGCTGCCGAGCCCGCTAAGATAGATCACTCGCTCGACCCCTGCAGCACTCGCCGCCCGTTCGAAGTTGCGGGCTGCCCGTCTGTCTCGGTCGGCGAAATCGCCGTGTGCGCCCATCGCGTGGATCAGGTAGAAGGCGGCGTCGACGTCCTCGAGTGCCGTCTCGAGGCCGTTCGGCTCGAGGACGTCGCCTTCGACGACGGTTACCGACTCCGCCGATTCGTAGGCGGTTTCGTCCCTGACGAGGACGGTCACATCGTGATCCGTCTTCTCGAGGAGGGCGACGACGAGTCGGCCGCCGACGAACCCAGTTGCACCCGTAACGAGTACGTTCATGCCGTCCGTTGGGCTGCTGGTGTCTTAACAGTCGTTGCGAACACGATCCGCACAGCGATCACTCGAGGTCGTCCCACCCCGGCGTCTCCGGTGCGCCGCGAGCCTCCTCGACAGCGCTCGCGACGGTCGGCGATGGCGTCCCGTCGGTTTGCACGCGCCGGCGATGCCACTCGCGGATGGTGGGACCGACCCAGGCGTCGTCGTTCGTTTTACTCGCTGCCTCGAGCGCCCGCTCTCTGGCCTGCTCGCGGTGGTGTTCGGAGATCGCGAGCGTGCCGGGACTCGAGGCGGCCGCGACCGCCAGACAGGTCGCCCGGTCCTCGCGGGTCGCCTCACCGCGGGCCAGCCGATCGATCACGCCCTCGAGCCTGTCGGGCTCGGGATGACAGAAGAGCTTCTCGCCGATGGCCTGGCTGCCGAGCAACAGATCCACCGGCTCGTCCTCTACGTCAGCCTCGAGCAACCGCTCGCCGCCGAACGCCGCTTCGACCCGTTCGCACTCGGTCTCGGCCTCGAGCGCGAGGTTGTGGGCAGGGTAAGCGCCACACTCGGCCGGGAACAGGTCGTCGTCGTGGATTCGACACTGTAGCGTCGTCGGATCGAGGAAGACACAGGCCGGGAGCCAGACGGGCTCCTCGAGCTCGAACGGGGTGACGGGTTTCGGGGGTTTTCGCAGGCCGACGAAGAACGCCGGACGATCGGCGACGGCCGCGAGGTCGTAGCCGTCGACCGTGACTGCCTCGTGTTCGTCCCGTACACGCCAGAACCGTGGC
Source organism: Natrarchaeobaculum sulfurireducens (assembly GCF_003430825.1). NCBI lineage: Archaea > Methanobacteriati > Methanobacteriota > Halobacteria > Halobacteriales > Natrialbaceae > Natrarchaeobaculum > Natrarchaeobaculum sulfurireducens. The sequence continues at coordinate 92,643 of NZ_CP024047.1, forward strand.
GTCAGCGCGGCGGCGTATCCGGCCTCGAGAAACGCTCGCACCTCCTCGCGCGTGAGCGGGACGAAGTTCGCCACGTCGTCGATCGACGCCCGCCTCGAGCCGTCGTCCGTTCCGAGCGATCCGCGCTGGCGAGTCGTCGTTAGCGCGTCGTCGCCGTCGGGTGCGGCTGTCCCGTCCGTTCGCGGGCTGTCTGAGCCGCCGTTCGCCTCGGGCTGGAGGAGCCCTCGCCAGTCGATACAACAGCCCGCACAGCCCGCACAGTTCACCTCCATATCGTGTGCTACGTCTTCATAGCGCATAATCGATCCGGGGGGAACGACTTTCCGCGCCCGGCCCCCTCGCTTACGCATGGTCAGAGACACCTGTGACGGCTGTGGGCGGCGTATCAGGGTTGCTGGCGGGATGGAGAACCTCTGGACGTTCGGCGAGGACGACGGCAGTACGGGGACGGCGATGCTGCTCGAACTCGGCGACGGCTCGGAACACCTGCTCTGTTATCCGTGTCTCGAGGCATTGCCCGACGAGCCGACCGCCGTGGACGTCGACCGACTCGAGCAAGTCGACGCGGAGACGTCGACGCTTTCCGGCCGGTGAGCGGGACTCGAGTCGTCACGTCCGAATTGGCGACGGCGAAAACGGGTAGGGGTATGGGGAGGCGGACTGGCACGCGATGCGAACGTGGACACTGGTGCAGCCGTGTGATCACGGCCGCGTGGGCACGACGCGGCGGGGAACCGCGATGCCCGAAGCGGAAGGGGTGGGATTTGAACGCCACGAGGCTGTGAGGCCGCCGCGGGCCAGATGGCACCGCGGTGCTCTACCGCTGAGCGACCCTTCCGTACTCGGTTCGATGGCCGAGTTCGTATTTGTAATCGGTCGGCTACCCCACTGTAGCACACCCTTACGCCCGCGAGCCGGCGGCCACTCGTGCGGTAAGCGCTGCCTTCCACCAGCTCCGGCGGACTCGAGTTCACTGGGCGCGACGCTCCGCAGCCTTTAGGGCCGGGCCGCTCCGTGCATCGAACGGTGAATCCCGACCGGATCTTCGAGGCGTTTCCCGCGCCGAGCTACCGCGGGAATCAAGAGCAGGCCCTCCAGGACATCCGCGACGCGTTCGCGGCCGGCAACGACGTCGTTCTCGTCCGTGCGCCGACGGGCAGCGGCAAATCGCTGCTCGCCCGAGCCGTCGCCGGCTGTGCCCGTCGGATCGACGAGGCGGACCCCAGCGACGCGACCGGGGCCTACTACACGACGCCGCAGGTCTCACAGCTCGACGACGTCGCCGAGGACGACCTCCTCGAGGATTTGAACGTCATCCGCGGCAAGTCGAACTACAGCTGTATTCTCCCACAGGAACGGAACACGCCGGTCAACCAGGCCCCCTGCGTTCGCGAGCGGGGGTACGACTGTTCGGTCAAACACCGATGTCCGTACTTCTCAGACCGGGCGATTGCCTCGAACCGGTCGATTGCGGCGATGACGCTCGCGTACTTCATGCAGACCGCCGGCAGCGAGGTGTTTCGCAAGCGCGACGTCGTCGTCGTCGACGAAGCCCACGGCCTCGCGGAGTGGGCCGAAATGTATGCGACGATCCAACTCGGCCCTCGCACTGTGCCGTTCTGGGACGACCTGCGCGTCCCCGCGATCGACTCGATCGAGCGCGCGGTTCGCTACGCCGAGAACCTCGCGGGCACCTGCGAGCGCCGCAAAGACGAGTTGCTCGCCCAGGAGTCGCTCACCCCCGGCGAGGTACGCGAACGCGACCGCCTGCAAGAACTCATCGGCGAACTCGAGTGGTTCGTCAAGGACTTTCGTGACCCTCAGAGTCCAACGACGTGGCTGGTCGACCAGAGCGAACCCCGCGACGCGGGGGCTCGAGGGAACGACGACGGCTCCGGCGACGCCGACGATCAGGCGGGCGGGCCGCTGACGATCAAGCCGATGAACCCCGAAAAGTACCTCGCACACACCGTCTGGGATCGGGGCAACAAATTCGTCTTACTGTCCGCGACGATCCTCAACAAGGACGCGTTCTGCCGTCACGTCGGGTTGAACCCCGACCACGTCGCGCTCGTCGACGTCGGTCACACGTTTCCCGTCGAACACCGGCCGCTGTACGACGTCACCCAGGGAAAGATGACCTTCGAGCACCGCGACGAGACCACGCCGAAGATCGCTCGCACGATCGTCCGGCTCATGCAAAAACACCCCGACGAGAAGGGACTGATCCACGCACACTCCTACGACATCCAGGGACGGCTCGCCGACCTCCTCTCCGATTTCGGCGTCGGCGACCGCATCCGGGTCCACGACCGCGACGGCCGGGACGCCGACCTGGAGGCCTGGAAAGCGACCGACGATCCCGACGTCTTCGTCTCCGTCAAGATGGAAGAAGCACTCGACCTCAAAGGCGACCGCTGTCGCTGGCAAGTGCTCTGTAAGGCACCATTCCTCAATACGGGTGACTCGAGGGTGGCCCACCGTCTGGAAGAGGGCCAGTGGGCGTGGTACTACCGCGCCGCGTTGCGGACCGTCATCCAGGCCTGCGGCCGCGTCGTCCGCGCGCCCGACGACTACGGCTCGACGTACCTCGCCGATTCGAGTCTGCTCGATCTTTTCGAGCGTGCACGAACTGATACGCCCGACTGGTTCACCGACCAGGTCGAGCGCATGAGCCAGCCGGAGTTACCCGCGTTCGACCCGCAGGCCGCCCTCGGTGACTCCTCGTCCGGTGGCCGATCGGGTGGCGTCTCGACGACCGGACGCGCGAACGGACGCACGAGCACCGCCTCGAGTGGACGACGAGATGGTGACACCGACCGCGACCGTGGCTGGTCACGATCGAATCGCCGCCGCTCGTCGGGCTCGAGTCCGCTAGCAGACGTCTGGGATACGGACGGCTGATCGATCGAGGTTTCTGTCGATCGAGTGGCCCCGACAGTCGTCCAGCCGATCAGTTAGAACGCAGCGAGTGCGCCCCAGGCGATCATGGACGTCACCATGAGGACGGAAAAGAGGACGGCCATGATCTTGCTCATGTTCATACGTAGACTCTCAGTCTCCGGGAGCATGAATGTCACGACCGCTACCGACCGGTAGGAGTCGTCACACCACTGACCCACTGCCGGAGCTGTCACACCAGCGGCCGCTTGCCACTCGGCTACCAGCAAGCCCGGCTCGTCGCCCGATGTCCAGCGACCGCCGCCCGTCAGTCGAATCGAGCGTCGACGACGACGTGGGAAACGCCCGCACTGTGGCTCTTCACGCGTCGTTTCTCGAGCACCGTCAGCTCCCGGTCGACCGCCGCTGTGGCGGCCTCGAGTCGCTCGAGCGGACGGTCCCAGCCGCAGGACTCGGGCGTCGCCTCGTGGTAGTGGACGATGCCGCCGGGAGACAGTGCCTCGAGTGCGTCGGGGAGGAACTCGTTGGCTTCGTTCGTGCGGGTGCCGTGGTCGGCCGCGGCGGCCTCTTCATCGTCGCTTTCGACCGATCCGGCGTCGCCGCCCGCCGAGTTACTCGAGCCGTAGTAGCCCATCACGATCCGGTCGACCTCGAGGTCGCCCGTGAGGGCGCGACAGTCGGTCATGTAGGCGTCGACCCGGTCGCTCACGTCGTTCAACACCGCGTTCTCGAGGAGATACCGGAAGGCGGTGGGGTTCAGTTCGGTCGCGGTCACGGACGCCCCGGCGCGAGCCATCGGCAAGGTAAAATAGCCGATACCGGCGAACATGTCGAAGACCCGCTCACCCTCGTTGACGACCGCGCCCATTCGCGCGCGCTCGGCCTGATTGCCCGGCGAGAACATGACGGCGGCGGGATCGAGCCCGTACCGTGTGCCGTGTTCCGTGTGGATCGTCTCTGTGTCCGGATCGCCCGCGAGCAACCGCGTTCGGGGCTCGCGATAGGTTCCCGACGTGCCGTCGTTTTCGATCCCCTCGTCGGCCAGCACGCTGTCGGCTTCGCCGTGGAGGTCGAGTAACGCCTCGGCGACCTCGGTCTCGTCCGGGCAGTCTGCCGGCAGACGAACGAGGATCACGGAGCCGATCACAGCCCACGATCCCGGCGCGGACTCGAGATCGGCGTCGCTCCAGCCACGGTCGACGAGCAGGTCCTCGAGGTCCCGACTCCGGTAGTCGGGATCGACCTGGCGGATCACCTCGCGGACCGGCGTCTCGGCGGGCGGTTCGGTGACGGGCAGTGCGATCCGGTCGGTGACGTCCCCCTGGTTCTGTGCCGTTTGCGTCTCCAGTGGCGTCGCTTCGCTCACGGCCCGGACGCGTCTCGAGTCGTCGTAGACGCCCTCATTCCGAAGCGATTCGATAGCCGTCTCCGTGTGTGCTTTCTCGACGACGACGGCCAACGGCACGTCGCCGTCCGGGTCGGGTAGCGTCGACTCGAGGTCGTCGTCTGCGTTCTCAGGCATCGCTCTCGCCGTGGTCCGTGTACGGGTCGTAGTACTCGGTCTCCGCGTCGTCTTCTGTTTTCGGATCGGGGTCGGGGAGGACGTGCAGCCCGGCGCGGCTTTTCAGTACGGGCACCGTCTGGGCGTCGGGATCGAAGTACGCCGGTCGGGAGACGGTCTTTGCCTCGTAGGTCTCGGGGTCGAGTATCTGGACGGCGTTTTCGTCCTCGACGGTGACGACCGTCGTCTCGACGCCATCCTCGAGTCGGCCGAGCTTCCGCGCGTCGGGCGAAGCGCCGTCCTCGTAGCTGGCTTCGTAGCGCTCGCCAGTCGTCACGCGCGTCCCCTTGAGGTTGCCATGGGCGCTGCGGACGAGTACGGGTCCGTCGTCGTCGTCGGTGAGGTCGATAACGTCGCCAGGACGGTAGGGCGGCAGGCGGACGGCGAAGGTGACACGGTAGACCTCGTTGCCGTCTTCGTCTTCCGTGACGAGCGTCTCGGCGTCGTTGACCGTGCCGCCGAACTCCTCGACCATCTTGCTCGAGATTTTCTTGCCGATCTTGTTGGTCGAGACACGCATGTTCAGCCCATCGTCGACCTCGCCCATTTCGGTGATGAAGGCGTTTCGGTCGCCGGTGGCCTCCATGTCGGCGACGACTCGGTTTGCGATCGTTTTCGCGCGATCGATTTCCTCGCTCGTTGGCGTCCGATCCTCGGCGCGAATCTGGACGATGCTGGCGTAGTAGTCGCCCGCGATCCGTCCACACCGGGTGCAGGTCTGGCGGGCGATCTTGACGGGGATCATCAGCTGTTCTTCGACGGGTGTCCCCCGAACCACACCGGTGAAATAACAGTGCATCCGGATCGTGTTCGGGTCGATCTGTTCGGGTTCGACCTGCCAGGCGACGTCGTCGACGTCGACGTGGACGGACAGCGCCTTGCTGACCTCCTCGACCGCGACGTCGGTGTAGTCGTCGGCACCGACGTCGACCCACCGGTTCCCCCGGTAGACGGCTCCACACTGTGCACACACCCGAACGTCGATCCGATCCGGCGCGTCCACGAAGTCGAACCCCTCGAAGTAACACGCATCACAGAGCTCGACCTCTGCGCCCGGACGGAGCGGATCGACCGCTTGCCCATCGGCGTCCTCGGCCGACCGATCGGGCACTGGCTCCCCACACCGGGGACAGAACGCACGCGAATCAGTCATTGCGTCTCGTTGTCGACTGATCGAGTTAAACGGCCCGCTCTCGCTCGCATCGTCGCGCGCGACCACGTGCTGCCTGCGCTTTCTCACGCCCTCCTTTCTCCGGTGGGCACCACTACACCCGGTCAGCGGGTCCCGACAGCAAACCACCTAGCTCCGAGCCGCTTTCCAGGCGAAACAGGGGGGTTGGCGTTCTCGAGCCGTCCGGCCTCGCCCTCAAACCCGCCCCTCGAGATGGCTGTTTCCGGCCGTCTGTGGTGGGGGAACCTGATCTTCGAACTCACACGGTCGACCCGACCGCCGGTTCGGGTGGATGTCAGACGGACGGCAGACAATGGGTCCCTCCGACGTGTCAGACGGTGTCGCGTCCCGGGGTCTCCATGCGAAACGAAGGGGTTCGACGATCGACAGCACCATATGTCAGTCCCCCGTACTTTCCTCGGAAGTCGCGTTGGTGACACTTATTCGGCTTGACCCCCTACGGATTGTATGGACTGGCAGGCTGACTGGGGGCTGCGGTTTCGGATGTTCTTGACGATGTTCCTGTTGTTCGCACTGTACATCGTCTTCGCTGGCGTACTAACGCTGTACTTCACGGAGGGGGCAGGAAGCATCCTCATATTTGGACTGTTGTTCGGCGGGATGTCGCTCGTGCAGTATTACTTCAGCGACACGCTCACGCTCCGGACGATGGGTGCAAAAGCGGTCACAGCCGACGAATACCCACAGCTCCACGGCTCGGTCGAACGCCTCTCTCAGCAGGCCGACCTCCCGAAACCGAAAGTCGCAGTAATCGACTCGAACGTCCCCAACGCTTTCGCGACCGGGCGCAATCAAAAGAACGCCGCCGTCGCGGTGACCACCGGCCTCATGAACACGCTCAACCGGGAGGAACTCGACGGCGTCATCGCCCACGAACTCGCCCACGTCAAGAATCGGGACATGATGGTGATGACGATCGCCTCGTTCCTCTCGACGATCGCGTTCATGATCGTCCGCTGGGGGGCGCTCTTCGGCGGTGGCCGGAACCGACAGGGTGGTGGCGTCGTCGTCGCTATCCTCGTTTCGTTGGTCGTCTGGATCATCAGCTACATCCTCATCCGAGCCCTCTCCCGGTACCGCGAGTACGCAGCCGACCGTGGCGCGGCCGCGATCACCGGTAACCCCGCCGCGCTTGCGTCCGCACTGATGAAGATCTCCGGTCGGATGGATAAGGTTCCGAAAAACGACATGCGCGAGGAAGCGGAGATGAACGCCTTCTTCATCATCCCGATCAAGTCCGGCATCGTCGGCCAACTGTTTAGCACGCACCCACCGACAGAAAAGCGAATCGAACAACTTCGGGACCTCGAGCGGCTCTGACGACAGTATGCTCGCCGTCCTCGCTCGTCGCTCGAGTCCTTCGAAGCGCTTTTGATCCGGCCGACGAAATCGACCGTATAATGCTCGAGCGCGAGCGGATCATCGAAATCGTGGTCGCGGTCGCCGTCGTCGTCACCATGCTGGGCGTCATGGTTTCCATCGGCTCCTCGTACGGCGGCGACGCACTCTCACCCGACGGTGCAGAACTGCTCGTCGGTGCCATCATCGGGTTCATCTTCCTGTTGCTGGGCGTCGGCCTCGCCCTGGCGTTCCTGCTGAACGACCCCGGTGAGGGGCTCGAGGACGACGATGCCGACGCGAAGAGTACGGCCTGACTACCGCGCCAGCCCTTTCACGTTCGAGACCTGATATTCTCTATGGTCAGATCCGAAACTGATCCGACCGACGGCGGTCGATCGTCGCTGTGGCCGCTGGCCGTCGGCCTCGCGTTCGTGTTGCTCGGTTCCTCGTTGCTCGTACGTTCGCCCGCCGCCGTCGAGCCGTCGCTCGCTGCTGTCGGGCTGGCGACGCTCGCCGTCGTTGCCGCACTGTTGTTCGCGCGACGTACCGGCACCGCTGAGAGCGGTCACGACGATGACGACACCGTTGAGGACGAGGACTCGAGCGTGTGGGACGCTATTCCGTCCTGGCAGTACGAGGGTCGACACGTCGAATCGGGTGGCCTCGCCCGAAGCGAACAGGAGCAGGCGCTTCAGGACATTCAGAAACAGGCCGACGAGCTATCCAACGACCCACCGGAAAAGTAACCCCTCCTGCTCGAGTCACTCGGCGCTCGCGGCTTCGTCGTCTGCCTCGCGCCAGTCCTCTAAGTCGTCGTCTTCGGCGTCGTCGATCCGCTCTTCGTAGTAGGCCATCGGATGTGGAATGCGCTCACAGAGGTCGTCTTTGTTCACGCAATCTCCGTACGACTGCATCGTCGCACACGAGGGTGGCGAGTATTCAGTCGGTGAGGTCTCTCCACGGATGTGGTCGGTCTGATAGCGGGTCATATCCTCGCCGAAGCCGGCGTTTACCTGATAGAGATCGACGATCTCGTCGGTGCTCATCCCGATACTCGCCAGGAAGGCAGTGATCGCGAACCGGGAGTGGTGTGGGAGGTGTTCGCCCTTCTGGACGTCGTCGAGCAAGGCCTTCATACACGGCGGGAAAAGGTCGGGGACGACCGTGTCGATCTCGCGGGTGAGATCGAGGTCGGCGAGGACGTCCCTGATTTCCGTGACGTCGCCCTCGAGGTCGTCTGCGATGGCCTCGGGAACGTCGAACGGGAGGCCGTCTTCGATCCGGTTTCTGATCGCCTCCCGCAAGAGTTCGTGGAGTTCGTCTTCGTCGACCGGCACCTCCCCGTCGGCGAGCGACCGGTTGACGAGTCGCCACTCGTCACCCCAACAATCCGCCGCGAGCGGGAGATAGGTGCCGACGCCGATTCGATACTCCTCGTCGCCACGCTCCTGGACCGCCGACTCGAGATCGAACTCCGTGAGCAGGTCCGTGAGGTCGAGAGCCGTCGACTCGACGCTTTTCAACTCGGTCGTATCCTCGAGATCCGCGACGAACCGTTCGTGGGCCGTCTCGGCTTCCGCCCGGGCGTACCGGCGGACGAGGACGCGCTCGCCGACGACCGAGACGAGCACGCGAGCGACCGGGTACGAGAGCAACTCGGTCCGCGAGTCGCGGTGTGGCTCACCGATCGTGCCGTCCTCGAGCGCGCTCAGGACGCGATTTCGGGCGCGGTCGACGACCGCCTGGTCCCGTTCGACGACGGCTGCGAGGTCGACGGCTGCCGTCGCCACCGACTCGCGGGCCGCCTCGAGAAACGGGTACCGGGCGTGAAGTCGCTGCATCGGTAAAACGATATTACTCCGACGGGATAAGCGCGCTGGTTGCCCAGTACGGCGGTTAAATGGTTCTTACTGCGATCACGATTCCCTGGGCTGTGGTGACCGTCCCCAGACGACGATGGGATGCGATTCGATCCGCGACGACGACAGCGGCGCTGGTAAACCGTGGTTACAGTCGGCTTCCTTTCCGAACGGTCGTCTCGGCCAGGGAGGGTCGATTTCAAGGGGACCCGATACGTCAGTTCGGGTATGCCACGTGCGACTCGGGACGGCGTGTCGATCTACTACGAGTACGACGAGGGCGACGGTGCGCCGGTCGTCTTCGTCCAGGGACTCGGATACGGCCGGTGGATGTGGCGATGGCAACGCGAGGCCATCGCTGGCGAGCACGCCGTGATCGCCCCCGACAACCGCGGAACCGGTCGGTCGGACGCCGGCCTCCCGCCGCTCGTCCCACGGCTTCCACAGAAACTGCGTGTGCCTCTCCTCCTCAAACTGGCCGGCTACTCGATCGAGGGGCTGGCCGCCGACCTCGAGGCTGTCCTCGACGACGTCGGCACGCGCACCGTCCACCTCGTCGGCGCGAGCATGGGTGGGATGATCGCCCTGCAACACGCCATCGACTACAACCGCGTAAAGACGCTGACGCTTTTGTGTACGAGCCACGGCGGCCCGGACGCTGTGCCGGTACCGGAGGAAACCCAGGAACACATCTTCGACACCCCAAAGGGAGCCAGCGAGCGTGAGACGCTCCGTCACCAAATGCGGCCAGCGTTCAACGAGGGCTTCACCAACCGCAACCCACACCTCCTCGACCGGATCATCGAGTGGCGACTCGAACAAGACGCCGGCGAGCCGGCCCGCGAGGCACAGGCGGCGGCAGTCCTCGGATTCGACGTCAGCGACCGACTCCACGAGATCAGGGTCCCGACGCTCGTGATCCACGGCACGAACGATCGCGTCGTTCCGGTCGAGAACGCCCGACTGCTCGAGGAGAAGATCGCCACTACCCGTCTCGAACTCGTCGAGGGCGGCTCACACTGTCTGTTCGTCGAGGACGCACCGCGAGTGAACGACGCACTCTGCTCGTTTCTCGACGACTACGACTAACTCGACCGCGACGGCTCCGAGCGACGTCTGACCGACCGGAGCGACCGCTCGAGTCGCCCCTTCTGGAGGTGGACGAACCGTCGCCTCGAAGCTCGAGGAAGACGAAATCACGGTGACCCAGACGACGGCAATTGGCGGTCTGCGGGACCGTTCAGGCGGTCGGCTGGACTCGATCGGTCCCGTCGACGATTCGAATCTGGCCGTCCGTTCGGACGCCGACGTCGAAGCCCTCGTACGTGAACCACACCTGATGAGCGTCGGCACCGATTCGATGGGCGTGTTCGACCAGCGTATCGAGTGCGCCCGGTTCGACGACGTCGTATAGCGGTGACAGCTCGAGCGGATCTACGTTGGCAACCGCGGCGACGGCCGTCACGATGGCCTCGCTCGGCTCGTCGCCGCCAGCCGGATCGAACGTCGTGACGTACCCTGGCGGTCGCTCGTCTGAACCGTTGTCGGAGTCGTCTGTGGAGGGCATGGCTCGTACTACTGTGCTCTTGCTGTTAGGTCCAATCCTTTCCATGTAATGGCACTATACTACTGACCGGCCGTGCCGGGTGATGGGACCACGGCTCGCTCCAGTCGCGGTAACAAGTTCTTACCGCCCGGAGCCACTGCTGTCGAAGTCGGTGCTCGAGGTGAAACGGACAGCAAAAATCGTCGGATCGCTGTTTCGACGGTTATCGTCCACCGGTCCCATCGAAGCCGCGAGTTGGACTGCAGCTATCAAACATCGGTACGGCGGTCCGTATCAGTCGCTCTGGATGCGGGGTGCGAGCATGTAGGTGACCTGGCCGTGGCCCTCCGCGAAGCCGTAGTAGATCTTGACGGGGAACTCCTCGCCGAGTGCAAGCGTGACCTCGGTGTCGCCGGGAATCGCCTTGTTCATGTCTTTGAGATAATCGAGGCTGAACAGCGAGTGGGCCGGGCCGACCTGAAGGTCGATCAGGTCTGCTTCGGTGAGCTCGAGGTGGACGTCGTCGGTGTCCCCCTCTGCGTCGACATAAAAGAACTCCTCGCCTTCCTCAACGCCGAGGGCGATGTGATCGGAGACCATGTCCGCGGCGGTCACCGAGCGGTTGACGTCTTTGCCCTCGAGGACGACCTCAGCGGGGAGGTCGAGGTCCGGAATGTCCGGTTCCTGGCGGATCGAGTCGGGGTCGATCAACGCGAGGGTGTACTCGAGCCCGTCGATCTGGATGTGGAGCTTTCGGGTTTTCTCGTCGAGTTCGAGCTGGATGAGCTGGCCGGATTCGGCCATTCCGGCGATGTCCTCGAGCCGAGAGAGGTCGACGCCGATCGTCCCGCCATCGGCCTCGTAGGATTCGAACGCGGCCGCGTCGAGCGAGAGATCGACCATCCCGACGTTCGCGGGGTCGACGGCCCGGATTTCGAGGCCCTCGGACTCGAGGTGGATCTTGCACTCGTCGACCAGCACGCTCACCGAATCGAGCGCGCTGGTGAGCGTTTCCGCGCTCACGATGGCCTTGAACATATAGATCGGGGTACGGACGGTCGGCATAAAAAGCCACCCTTTACGGCCGACGGGACGGTCGGTAGTTCGGTCGGCGTCCGAGGTGCTTACACCGCTGGTGTCGGTTCGTGGCCCATCACGATTATGCGAACAGTTGACGTGCGTCGTCAAGTGCGGCGACCAGCTTGTCGACCTCTTCGCGCGTGTTGTAGACGTAAAACGAGGCTCGAGTCGATGCCGGGACGCCGAGTTTGTCGTGAAGCGGCTGGGTACAGTGGTCGCCAGCGCGGACGGCGATCGTGTGGTCGTTCAGGATCGAGGTCAGGTCGTGGGCGTGGACCCCCTCGAGATTGAAGCTCACGAGCCCGCCGCGGTCGGGGCCGCCCTCGGGGCCATAGAGTTCGACGTCGCCTTCGGCCGCGAGTTGATCGTAGGCGTAGGCGGCCAGTTCCTCCTCGTGTTGTCGGATCCGATCCATGCCGAGGTCCTCGAGCCAGTCGATGGCGGCGTGGAGGCCGACGGCTTCGGCGATCGGCGGTGTCCCGGGTTCGAACTTCCAGGGGAGGTCGGCCCAGGTCGACTCCTCGAAGGTGACTTTGCGGATCATGCCGCCGCCGTAGAGATAGGGCTCTAGCTCCTCGAATAGCGCTTCCTTGCCGTAGAGGACGCCGATACCGGTGGGGCCAGCCATTTTGTGACCCGAGAAGGCGTAGAAATCGGCGTCGATCTCGCCGACGTCGACGGGGCGGTTGGGGACGGCCTGGGCACCGTCGATGAACGCGAGGGCGCCGTGGTCGTGGGCCAGTTCGGTCAACTCGCTGACGGGGTTGACGGTGCCCAGCGTGTTCGAGACGTGGACGGCGGAGACGATGGCCGTCTCGTCGTCGATCAGCTCGCGGGCGTGGTCCATGTCGAGGCGGCCGTCGTCGTCGACGCGGACGTATGCGACGTCCGCACCGGTGCGCTTTGCGACCTGCTGCCAGGTGACGAGCGAGGCGTGGTGTTCCATCTCCGTCAGCACCACCGTATCGCCCGGCTCGAGTTCGTTCAACCCCCACGAGTACGCGAGCAGGTTTTCGGCTTCGGTCGTGTTCTTCGTGAAGACGATTTCCTCGCGGCCGTCCGCCCCGATAAACTCCGCGACGCGGTCGTGGGCCTCCTCGTAGCGAATAGAGGCCTCCTGGCTCAGGTGGTGGATGCCGCGATGGACGTTCGCGTTGTACGTCCGGTAGTACTCGCTCATCGCGTCGACGACCGCGTCGGGGGTCTGGGTCGTCGCCGCGTTGTCGAGGTAGACGACCTGCTGGCCGTCGAACTCCCGCTCGAGAATAGGGAACTCCTCCCGGATGGCCTCGACGTCGAGCGACTCGAGGTTCTGATGACTCATCATACGACTAGCAGGGCCCCAGACAAAACACTCCTTCGGTTCTGCGGCCTCGAGACGGACTGGATCGCCGATATCTGTAACGGCTCGTCCTCGGTTCGCGATCCGAGGCTGGTGCTGTTGGTCGCGCTCGACCACTCCCTGTCTCACAGAGGCGTTTTCTGCCTCTGAGAGGTCGACCATCGGCTTATATGCTCGATCGTGGTAGCTGCGGAGAACATGGCAGCCATCGAGACGGCTGGGTTGACCAAACGGTACGGCGACGTCACGGCCGTCGACGACCTCGAGTTGACCGTCGAGGAGGGGGAGGTGTTCGGATTTCTCGGTCCGAACGGTGCCGGCAAGTCGACCACGATCGATCTCCTGCTCGATTTCGTCCGTCCGACCGCCGGCTCGGCGACGGTGCTCGGCTACGACGCCCAGGCTGCCCCTCAGAAGGTGAGCCAACGCGTCGGCGTTCTCCCCGAGGGGTTCGACGTCTATCCGCGACTCACCGGCCGTCGCCACGTCGAGTTCGCCATCGAAACCACCGACGCCGACGACGACCCCGACGCGATCCTCGAGCGCGTCGGCCTCGAGCCGGACGCTCGCGATCGACCTGCTGGCGAGTATTCGACGGGGATGCGACAGCGTCTGGCGACTGGAATCGCCCTCGTCGGCGACCCCGACCTGCTGTTGATGGACGAACCCGCCTCCGGACTGGATCCCCACGGCATCCGCGACCTCCAGACGCTCGTCCGCGAGGAAGCCGACGCCGGAACGACCGTCTTCTTCTCGAGTCACATTCTAGAGCACGTCGAAGCCGTCTGTGACCGCGTCGGCGTCCTCGTCGACGGTCAGTTGGCCGCCGTCGATACGATCGCGGGGCTGCGCGCATCGGTCGGCACCGGGGCCACGATGGAACTCACCCTCGCCGGGCGGGTCGACCGAGCCGCCGAGACTGTCGCCGCACTCGAGGGTGTCACCGACGTCACGACCACGGGATCAACCCTCGAGTGCCTGGTTACTCATCCGCGAGCGAAAGCACTCACCGTCACCGAACTCGAGGACGCGGGCATGACCGTCCGAGACCTTCGCGTCGAAGACGCCTCGCTCGAGTCGCTTTATACGACGCTGACCGACGAACAAGCGGCTGACGTCGCAGCCGAGGCGCTCGAGGACGGGTCCGGCTCGGACACGAACGCTGAACACGAACCGGAGGCGGTCGGATGACGTCGAACGTGTGGGCGGTCGCGCGAAAGGAGTTCGACGACGCCGGTCGCTCGCGGCTGCTCTGGACGCTTGTGGGGTTGCTCGTGCTCGTCGCGTCGCTCGGCTACGCGGCGCTGTGGTACGCCGACGAGCCGGTCACTGCGAGCGAGGCGCTGGCGTTCCTCGGAGTGCCGTTGCAGGTGTTGCTTCCGATCGCCGCCCTCGTGGTCGGCTACATGGCCGTCGTCGGCGAGCGACGATCCGGGAGTATCAAGCTCCTGTTGGGGCTGCCGCCGACCCGGACCGACGTCGTCCTCGGGAAGCTTCTCGGACGGCTCGCCGTCGTTGCCGTCGCCATCGCGTTCGCGTTCGTCGTCGCACTTGTCCTCGGTGCGGTGCTGTTCGGCGAGGCTCCAGTGTTCGAGTGGCTTACCTTCGGCGCGATCACGCTCCTGTTCGGCTCGGTGTTCGTCGCCGTCGCCATCGGCGTCTCCGCCGCCGTCTCCACTCGAGGTCGGGCGATGGCGTTCGTCGTCGGCTGTTACGTCGCCATCGTCGCCTTCTGGGAGTTACTCACCGCCGGTCCGTACTACCTGCTGTACGGCCACGGGCCGCCCGTTCAGGCCGCCCCCTGGTATCTCGCACTCGAGCAGTTCAACCCCGTTCTCGCGTACACGACCCTGACGAATCTCGTCCTCGAGAACGACCTGGTCCCGCTGCAGTTCCAGTACGGGCTCGAGTCGATCGAGGCGGCCGGGATGACGCCGGCGGAGCGATACCCCGGTGACGCACCCGTCTACCTCCAGGAGTGGTTCGCGTCGGTCGCGCTTTTGATCTGGCTGGTCGTTCCCGTCGCCATCGGCTACTATCGGTTCATCCGCGCCGACCTGTAACCCGCTCTCCAGGGACCCGGCTCGAACACGACAGCCGGTGAACCGATCGGCAAACGCCACCGGATCGAGTGAGCCGTCGACGACAGCCGGTGCAGTGGACCCGTTCTGGACTCGATGATCAGTTTCCCTCTTCGGTCTCTCGAACCCGCTCGTTGCCCCGATGCCTCCTGTCGGTTGGTTCAGTCCGTTCGTCGGTTCCGTGCCCGTCTTCCGATAGCGCTCGCTCGAGTTCGCGTTCGAACGCCTCTTCGGACAGCTCTCCTTGCCGATACCGCGTTTTGAGTTGTTCGGTCGCCGACGCGTCGGCTTCGGCTTGGGACTGTCGGTCGGACTCAGAGACTGTCTCGAGGTGGTTTCGATACTCGGTCGCGGCGTCGATCCGCCCGATCGCCGACAGATCGAGCGGCCAGAGCGTGAGTACGGTCACGACGGTGAGGAACACGCCGGCGACCGCGGCCACCGGAACGACCAGCACCGACGCGATCCAGGGGTTGACCAGAAAACCGACCGCGAGCATCAGCGCGTAGATCCCGACCGGCCCGGCGACCGCCGACAGCCCGACCCGTCCGAGTGCCCCATCGGGCGTGTACGTCTCGATGAGCCGGCGAATGCCGGTTCGGACCGATTGCGGTGGGGAAGCGTCCGGCATACACACACATACGTGTCACTCGAGCATCAGCATTCGCCTCACAGTCGCTCGCTGAGAGCACTGTATCGCCGTCGCTCTCAGTACATCCGCAGCAACTGGGCGTGACGCGTCTCGCCGACCTCGAGGACGTTCGCCTCGTCGACGATCCCCTCTTCGATCGCCAGCGCTACCGCCCGGGTGCCGACGATGTTGGCGACGTCGGCCCGGACGAGGCTGTCGATGACGGTTCCCTCGTCGACTTCGTCGCCGCCGTAGAACGCTTCGGTGACCGTCAGCGAGAACTCGCCGTCCTCGAACGTCTCACCCAGAACGTCGCTGTCGCAGACGGCGACGAGCAACCCCTGCTCGGTCTCTCGCTCGTTGACGATCATGCTCACTCGAGTTGCCACTCCCGGTCGCGCTCGCCTTCGCGCCCCGGATCGTCGAGTTCGACGTCCCCGCGTGGCTGGCCGGCAGTGCCGGCTTCCTGGCCCTGCATTTCGCGGCGCTCCTCGACCAGTTGTCGCTCGGCGCGCTCGAGCATCTCGTTTGCCTCCTCGGCGATCGCTTCGGCCTCGTCGTACTCGCCGAGTTCCTCGAGGATCGTCGCTTTCTCCTCGAGAACCTTCGCGTTGCGCAGGCCGAGTCGGATGGCGTTGTCGATGCAGTGGAGTGCCTCCTCGGCCAGCCCGCGTTCGGCGAGGAAAAACGCCCGGTTGAACCAGCCTTCGGCGAACCGTTCGTCGAGTTCGACGGCGCGTTCGGCGTGATCCAGTGCCTGGGCGGTCTCGCCGAACTCCCAGAGCGCGTAGGCGAGGTTCGTCTCCGCCGTGGCCGCGTGCTCGCTCGAGTCGTCGATCGAAAGGGCCTCGCGGTAGGCACCGATCGCCTCGTCGTACTCCTCGAGTTCGGCGTGGGCGACGCCCTTGTTCACCCACGCTTCCTGTTCGACGCGCTCGTCATCGGCGAAGCGAGCGGCCCGCTCGAAGGCTTCGGTGGCCTGTTCGTACCGATTGATCTGTACGTAGTTGAGGCCGACATCGAGGAGTTCCCCGGCGTCGACATCGTCTTTTACGACGTTGTGCTCGTCGAGCATGTCGGCGACGACCCGTGAATCGACGGGGTCGATCTTCGAGGGATCGACGTCCAGTTCCGGCGGATCGAGGTCAAAGTCGTCGTAGGGATCGCCGAAGCCCTGCCCGTCTGAGAAGCGGTGGTCGCGATCGCCCTCTCGGTCGGTCATGGACGAATCGAGGCGGTGACGACTGTTAAGGGCTGCGACCATGGTTGGCCTTGGACGGCCTCTGAGAGGCTGCGGGTGTCGCCGCCCTTCGAGCGTCGCGAAGTCACCGCTCACACACATCCCTGTCTTCAGTATCAGTCACCGCGACCGAATCCAAGCACCGACCGCAGCGTCCGCGTTCGAACGCCACACGACGCCGCAAACTCGCATGCGTCGCACTTCGACCGATTCGCTGTCCGTGGAGGCGGTCCGTCTAGTTCTCGAACCGCTCGTAGCGTGCGACGGTATCTCGCTTTCCGCCGGGTCGTCATCGCGAGTGAGCGGACGACGCCGTACGCTGGATACTCGAGCCAGACTCGGTCTACCGACGTCTCGTGCTCCCAGGCGAGGGCCTTTGCGGCGGCGACGGCGTGAACGGACTGTGACTCCCAGACTCCCCGTGGCGGTGGCTCACCCGCGGAAACGATCACCGGCTCGAGCGGGGCCGTGAGTACCTTGTGGACGATCCCGCGACAGTCCCGGCCAGTTACGAGGCGCGCTCGCTCACTCGGCTCACGAAGCCGTTCCCACTGTCCGTCAGCGTCGAGTCGATCCCTGGTCGCTGCCAGCCGTTCGCGGTACCGAACGGGCGAGACCGCGATCGGCTCGTCCTCGAGCGTGCCGGGCGGCGTCTCGAGTAGTTCCTCATAGCGAGGCTCGAGGCTCCGAACCGCGTCAACCGTCGGCGGCGGCTCGCGATCGGTATCGCGCGTTTGCCGGTAGTAGAGCTTCCGCGGACAGTACGCGGCGGTTCGCAGATCGCTGAACGAGACGAGATCGCTGGTCACGCCGCTGTTGGCCGCTCGTTCGTATATAAACTCTTGCCTGGATCGAACTATAGTAGTCACTGCAACGAGTTGCACACTGATCGCCGATCCGTCTGCCGAGCAGGTGCGCACTGACGTGCAGTGGCTACTATTTGTCCTCGGGAGTGGCTGCGTGGCGACTGTCCTGAGCGACCACCCACATCCGACGAGCCTTTCCGGACCGACTGCGTCACACCGTGTATGAACGCGAATTCGTCGACGATTCGCACCCGAGACGGAATCCGATCTCCGGTGAACTCCCCATGACACGAAAAGACGACTACTACAACAGAGCGAAACAGCAAGGCTATCGCTCGAGAGCGGCGTACAAGCTCAAACAGCTCGACGACCTCGAGAACGTCATCGAACGCGGCGATACGGTCGTCGACCTCGGTGCCGCACCGGGTGGCTGGCTCCAGGTCGCCGCCCAGAACGTCGGCCCCGACGGAACGGTGATCGGCGTCGACCTCCAGCGGATTAAGCCGTTCGACGACGACGAGCTGAACGACCGCGTCGAGACGGTTCGCGGCGACATGACCGAAGAGCGAACCCGCGAGCGCGTCATCGAGGCTGCCGGTGGGAGCGCCGATGAGACGGCTCCCGCCGCCAGTTCGGAGCCGGCCAGTGGACCCGTGGATGTTGTCGTCTCTGACATGGCACCGAACATGTCTGGTGAATACTCGCTCGATCAGGCCCGCTCGCTGTATCTGGCCCGCCAGGCGTTCGAGACGGCCCTCGAGCTGCTCGACACCGGCGGCGACTTCGTCGTCAAGGTCTTCCAGGGCCCCGACGTCGAGGCGTTCCGGGCTGACGTCGAAGAGGAGTTCCGGTACGTGCGTGCAACGAGCCCCAAAGCCTCCCGCGACGAATCGTCCGAGATCTACCTCATCGGGAAGGGGCGACTCACGGCACCCGTCCGACCGGGCGACGAACTCGAGGTCGAGATCGTCGACGTCGGCGGCGAAGGCGACGGTATCGCATCCGTCGACGGCTACCGGCTGTTCGTCCCTGCAACCGAGACAGGCGAGACGGTCGCGGTGCGCGTCGACGACGTCAAGCCAAACTTCGGCTTCGCCCAGCGTCTCGACCGCGACTAGTTACTCTTCGGTCTCGAGGCGGTCGTGCCGTTCGTCGATCTCGTCCAGAATATCGAGGTTCTTGCGAATTGACGCTCGAATGGCGTCGCTCCGGTTGACGAACTTGCCGTCGTCGCCGACGTGCTCGTCGAGGTCGTCTAAGAGTTCCTGTGGGATTTCGACGCTAATCTTCGGCATGTGGGGCCGTTCGAACCGCTGGTTCTTAACGACCCTTGGCTTCGAACTCGAAAGTTACGTTCAGCCGTTCACCTCGAGTGTCGACGAGAGTGACGGCTCCCGTGTGTGACGATGTCCGTCTCAGTCGCTGAGCAGTCCCGAGTCGGGATCGGCCTTTCGCTTTCCGCCACCGCCACCGAAGAGGCGCCCACCGGCGGTGAACACGTAGAGAATCGCCAGTCCCAGCAGGTACGTGAGGGCGATTGGGAACGCCAGCAACAACATCGTGAGGATTCCTTTCGGGCTCGCGAAGGCAGCGATCGTGAAGATGCCGACGACGACCGGCCGCCAGCGCTCGAGCATCGTGCGGTAGCTGATGATGCCGCCGACGTGGAACAGCGCCATCGTGACGATGATGTTGAAGAGGAAGCCGATACCGAGGGTCGTGTAGATCACGAGCCACGAGAAGCTATTGATCCGGTAGGTGACTTCCATTCCGTTGGCGATGGCGTCGGTGATGAGATAGGAGATCACGGCCGGGGCGATCCAATAAAAGCCGAGGAACAGCCCGACCCCGAAGCCGACGAACAACGCGCCGCCCCAGACGAGGAACACCCGCGGATCACCGTAGACGAGGCCGCGCTCTTTGGCCGCCGGCCAGGCCCAGTAGAGGATCATCGGGGCAATGGCGATGAACGCCAGGATCGTACTCACCTTCACCATGAAGATCAGCACCTCGACTGGGTGTAAGGCGATCACCAGTCCGAGTTCGCCCACTAACTCCGACGTCACCTCGTCCGTGTTGGCGCCGTCTTCGGTCACTTCGTCGAGCACTTCCGGGGGTACGCGGTCGACGAACTGCGCGAGGATGATGCCGAACCCACCCTGATAGAGCGCCAGGAACGAGCCGCCGAGGACGGCCATGAAGACGCCGACGATGTAGATCGTCTTCGAGGTGAGACTGTCGACGATGAACGCCAGGTCGTAGGCGTAGCCTCCGATGTCGTCTTCGGTCGTTTCGTCTTCCGTGAACGGATCGAGCATTCCGGCGGCCGTACTCGAGAAGACGCTGCCTCCCGCCGCGTCGTCGGAGTCGGTTGCGCCGACTGCCGTTCCTGTCCCCTCGCTCGAGGCGTCCTCGGCAGCGTCCTCGGCTTGCTCTTGGAGGGTGTCGAAACGGTCGAGGATCGCCTGAGCTTTCTCCCGATTCTCGTCGTACAACGCCTCTCGGGAGTATTCGAGCGCCTCTTCTTCGTCCATCGCGAGGAAGACCGGTGCCGGCACGTCCTCGATGTCGTCGGCGGCGAGCGTTTCGAAGTCGATGTCGTCGGGGGCTTCGGCGGTTCGAATGTCGTCTTCACGCGGGTAAACCGGGGATCGGAGCACCTTCGCCGTGTAGCCAACGAGGACGACGAACCCGACGACAGCGGCTACGATCAGGCCGGCGGCGGCGTCTCCGAGCACGCCGTACTCGAGTGCGATGGCCTCGAGCCCGGTCGTCCCCTCGGGTCTAAAGCCGTCGGGGAACAGGGGGTAAACCGACTCCTCGAGGTGATCGAAGCCATCCTGATTGACGAACGTCGCCGTGGCGACGGTGACGACCCCGAGAGCGCCGACGAACTGCAAGACCCGTCGCTTGACGAGTTTCGTTCCGGTGTCGAGTTCGGCCGCGCCGCGTCGGCGCATGTTCGCAACGATCTTTGCGAGGCCGAGGCTGAAGACGTAGAGGCCGACCAGCGGCAGCGCCCACATGATCAGCGTGAACGGGTCCGGCGGCGAGAACAGCGCGCCGAAGACGGTGATCGCGACGATCGCGTGTCGCCACTTATCACGGAACGTCTCGTAGGAGACGATTTCGGTATACGAGAGGACGCTCATGAACAGCGGCAACTGGGCGGCGAGGCCGAACGAGAGGGTCAGTAGGGCGATGAACTCGGTGAACTCCGTAATCCCCCAACTCGGGTTCACACCAGCGTCGTGGGCGACGGCACCGAGGAAGTTGAACGCGAACGGGAAGAAAACGGCGTATGCATAGGCGACACCGATCCAGAAGAGAGTGACCGACGCCAGCACGAACCCGACCAGATAGCCACGCGAAACCGGAACGGCGGACTGGACGCCGCGCCGTCGTAACGCATCCCGAGAAAAATACAGCAGGGCCGGGACCGCGACGATCGCACCGACCAGCAGTCCGATCTTCGCCTGTAAGAGGATCACCTCGAACGGCGTTCGTGTAATGATGTTCGTCGCCTCGGCGACCTCGGCGGTCATCTCCGCTTTCGCTGTCTCCTCGAGGAAGTCCCAGATGTACATCCGAAGGGCCCAGAACGACCCCAGAAAGCCGAGCACGAAGACGATGAACACCTTTTGCAGGTGGGTCTGCGCGCTCGAGAACATCGCACCGAGGGTTTCCCGGCCGGTGTGGATAGCTCGAGCGGTATCTTCGTTGACGGCAGAACTCATTGACTGGTTCTGGGTACCCGATTTCCAGTTATCAACCTTTCGTGTGTCTAGCGTTTCTCGTCCGCGTGGGTGGCATCTCTCATCCTCTCTGCCGATGCACGTAAGAAAAAGGCCTATAACCGGCGGCCTATCTATATCTCGATAGATGTCCGAGGAGCCGGCGCCGGACGGGGACCGCGAGGACCCCGGCAGGTCACGCGAAGCGGGTGACGAGCCGCCGCGCCCGGCAGACGAGGCTGCCGACACCGAGGACGAGGCTACCGACACCGAGGACGAGGCTCGCCCCGTCGAAACCGACGGTGAGGGC
The DNA here is from genome assembly GCF_003430825.1 of Natrarchaeobaculum sulfurireducens. NCBI lineage: Archaea > Methanobacteriati > Methanobacteriota > Halobacteria > Halobacteriales > Natrialbaceae > Natrarchaeobaculum > Natrarchaeobaculum sulfurireducens. Next base: position 114,267 of record NZ_CP024047.1, read on the forward strand.
GTCGCTTCCGGACACGGCTCTCCCGAACAGTCGTACCCCGACGACGTTGGAGGGATCTCGACCCCGCCGGACGACGAGGAGATGCCGCTGGCTGATCACATCGAGGAGATGATCCTCCGGTTCGCGGTCGTTCTTCTCTTTGCTTCGGCAGGGACTGCCATCGGCCTGCTGTGGGCTTCCGACGCCATTTCGATCATCTGGGCCGACGTGTTCCCGGAGGGTGTCGACGAACCACCGCCGCACATCTATCACCCGCTCGAGCTGTGGCTTACCCGAATCAAGGTCGCGGCGTTACTCGGGATCATGGTCGGGCTCCCGATGTTCGTCTACCAGTGTTACCTGTTCATGAAGCCGGGGCTCTACCCCAACGAGCGCAAGTACTACCTCGCGGCCGTCCCGACCAGTGTCGTCCTCGCGGGCGTCGGGATGCTGTTTTCGTACCTGCTGGTGTTGCCGATCCTCTTTTATTACTTTACGTTCTACGCCGAGGGCAGCGCCGAGATTGCCTATGCGCTCGGCGAGACCTTCGACCTGGTCATCACGTTGACGGCCTTCCTCGCCATCGTCTTCCAGATTCCGCTCTTTATTATGCTCGCGATCATGATGGGCGTGACGACCCGACGTTGGCTGGCCGAAAAGCGCCTGTACTTCTGGGCGGCCTTCTTCGGGCTGGCGTTCATGTTCACGTTCGATCCGACGGCGATGGCACCGGTCCTCGTCGGCATCGTGATGATCCTCCTCTTCGAGGGGACGCTACTGGTCTTAAAGTGGGTCGGGCGGGAGTGACCGACGAGCCGTGGGGCCGCTCATCGATGGTCTCGCGTTCGGTCGGCGGCGTACTCGAGGGCATCCTCGAGCGAGCCGGGGCCGTCGTAACGGGCCGCAAAAAGGGTCATAAACTGGCGGGCGATCTGGTCACAGCGATCCGCCGTGAGCACGGTCCTGACGTGGATCGTCTCGGATAACTCGAGGCCAGGGTAGCTCGTTGCGGTCAGCGCGTATCCGGGGTGGTCGTCACCATCGAGTGCTGCGGGAGCGACCTTCAACCGCAGGTCACCCGACTCGTGGCGGTAGGTTCGATACTCGCGTTCTCGGTCGCTATCGGCGGGGGTATACGTCCGTTGCGTTTCGATGCTCCACTCGGGCTCTGCGTCCGCATCCATCGAGTACTGCTACTCCTTTCGGAAGTACGTTCGCATCGTATTGTGCAATATTTCCGTACGTAAGTCCAGGAATTTCCTCATCGTTGCGTTCGATGCACGAACAGGGGGTTCGATTTCGACGAACGTCTGCCACCGGTGGGACGTTTCCAACGTTCGGCCCGTTCACTGCCGTGGGTACTCTCCGCTATGGCGGCTTCCGACTCGACTCTCCGCAGACGGATAGCGGTCCGTCTCAGCCGTCGGGTGGGGACTCGGCTGTGACCGCGTTTTCTTCGCCCGAGCGGTCGTCGACGTCGGCGGCGGGACTGACGCTCCCGGTGCGATAGCCGTGGAGATCGAGCGTGACGTGGTCGAACCCGAGCGCCGAGAGCTCCTCGCGGACGGTTTCGACGAACTCGAGTTCGAGCGCGCGCTCGAGTTCGTCGCCTGCGACCTCGATGCGTGCGAGGCCGTCGTGGTCGCGGACGCGGAACTGATCGAACCCCCACTGTCGAAGCAGGGCTTCGGCCCGTTCGACACGCGTCAGTCGTTCTTCGGTGACCTCGAGGCCGGTCGGAATGCGTGAGGAGAGACAGGCCATCGAGGGCTTGTCGGCGACCGAGAGCCCGTAGTGGGCAGCGATCTCGCGAACCTCGGCTTTCGTGATGTCGTGAGCCAGCAGCGGTGAGTGAACCTCGAGTTCGTCGACGGCTTTGAGGCCGGGTCGGTGGCCCGCACCGGGGTCGTCCGCGTTCGTCCCGTCACAGACCGTCTCGACGCCGAACTCGCGGGCAGTGTCGAGCATCTCGCCCAGTCGCATGGTCCGGCAGTGATAGCACCGCTCGTCGTCGTTCTGGACGAACTCGTCGCTTTCGAGTTCCGAAAAGGAGACGAGTTCGTGGCGGATGCCGATCTCGTCGGCGACCCGTCTGGCGTCCTCGAGTTCGGCCTCGGGGAGCGTCTCGCTGCGGGCCGTACAGGCGATTGCATCCTCCCCGAGGGCGTCGTGGGCGAGTGCGGCCACCACGCTCGAGTCGACCCCGCCGGAGAAGGCCACGAGCACGCCGTCGTGACTCGCGAGGTCGTCGCGTACGGCCTCGAGTTTCGCCTCGACCGATGTCATGACCCGTCGTTCGTCTCGAACGGGGAAAAGTACGTTGTCGTGTCGACACTGGGAGCTGACGGTGGCGCTTAGCTGCCGATCGCGGCCTCGAGCGCGTCACGGGCGGCCCTGGGGACCTCGTCGGCGGCCAGTCGGTGGTCGACCCACCACCGACGCTCGAGGATGACCGCGCCGTCGGTTTCGCGGTAGCCGTCGAACTGCTCCCAGGGTGTGAACTGGGTCCCGCCGACTCCGGGTTGACGACGCTGAAGCCCGTGCTCGCAGACGTCGAACGTCAGTCGTTGTCCCAGCGATCCCCAGAGCCCGCCTGCAACGCCGGCAGCCATCACCGAAACGAGCGATGGCAAGCCGAACTCGACGGTTGCGACGAGCCCGAGGACGGCGACGAGTGCCGCGATCCAGCTCGCGAGGCGTGTTCGTCGTCGGCGAGTTGCGTCCGCGCGACACTCCCACGAGATCGATCGGTCGCCCGCGGCCTGCCGGGCGTACGCACTCGTTCCGGTGACATGAATGCCGACGCCGAGTAGCATGAGGGCCACGGACACGTAGAGGCTGGTTCGCCACGCATCTCCGACGACCCCCGTCTGGAGTGCCATCGCAAGCCCGATTGCGGGTCCAAACGCCACGATGGTCGGAACGCTGAGAAGCCGCTGCCGACCGAGTACGACCCAGACCCACGGTCGAGCCGTGAGCGCGAACGCGATGACCAACCAGCCGAGCAGCCCGCCGACGAGCAAGACTGCACGCTCGAGGCCGAGGACAGACCCGACCCCACACGCGAGCAACGCGACGTAGACGCCGGTCATAACGGACGGGGCGTCGAGTGGACCTCGCCGTCCCATCGCTGTGGGTTGTGGTGATAAGCAATGAAACAAAAGCGTGCCGTTCGGTTTCGTCGCGGAGATCATCGATTTCCAGAGATTCGGTGATCAATCAGCAGACGACAAGCTCACAACGACCGCTCGCGAGCCGTGCAGTCAGTCGCACGCCGGAGCGTTAAGACGCCGTTCGTCGTAGGCTCACAGCCGATCCAATCGATGTCTGTATCTGACCGGCTCCGACGGCTTCGACCACGCGGCGAGCCGACGGATCGAACCGAGGAAACCGACGATCGTTCGAGGCTCGAACACGCCGCTTACGCCGGTGTTCGAGGGCTTCAGGCGGGGTTCGTCGCGACGCTGATCATGACCGCGTTCCGGCTACCGATCATGCGGTCGTTACAGGCGGAGCAGCGCAATGCCACGGCCTGAAGGCCGTGGATACGCGCGTAAGCTTGATTGGGCTGTATCCCGTAAACGGCAGTACCGGAGTTCCCACGTTGAGAAACGCCGTCTTCGACGGCACTACGGCTTCGCCGTGACTTCTCACGTGGTAACAAATCCGATCGAACCAGTCCACGACGTAACACTAAGCGGAACCCAGTTCCGCGAGGGCAGCGGAATCTTCGATTCCGCCAGACTTCGGGTGACGCGAATCGTGGTACCGTGCGGGCTGAATACCCCGCCGTGGAGGGACGAGCGGTATTCGTCGCGTCGAAACGCCGACCGCGCGTCGGACGGAAGGCCCGTTTGGCCGGGCTATACGCGCTGTAACGCACGTCCTTGGTCACAACTGGGCGGCGACCGTCGACGTGGGACGCGAAAGCGTACTTCGCCACCGAGGAAACGCGCAACCTTGAACTCCGCTTCGCGGATTCCGGCGTCTTCAGGCGCGGGAGGAGGTCAACGCCGTCAGCGAACTTCTGGGCGCAGTACGTCTCCCGGGGTGAGCCGGACGACCATCCGACTGCGGGCCTTCTCCTCCACTTCGCCTACGGGATTCAAGCTGGCGCGCTCTTCGGGACGCTGTTCGCCCTGCAGGATGCCGACCGGTCGATCGAACCCGAACAGCGCGGGCTTCTCTGGGGCGCAGTCTACGGGATGGTGCTCTCGGCGTTTGGCTCCCAGATCATGCTGAAGGAAGTGCTCGGCACCCGCCTCGAGGCGGACGAACTCGCGCTGTTTCACGCTGGCCACCTCGTCTACGGCCTCTCGCTCGGTGCCTGGGTCGGCTCGCGCACCGAAGGCGTCGAGGACCCCCAGAAGGGATACGAGTACGACGACGGAAACTGATACTGTCGGTCAGAACTCGTGTGAGATTCGCCGCACCCGTCCGGTGACTGCGCTTCAATCACTGCTGTCCGGCAGTACGGGGAGTCGAACGTTCCCGTGGCCGCCAGGTCGCGGTTCACTTCCATCCACCACTTGCTTAACAGTCTGATCCCGGACCTTAGCAGGATTTCCTAGTCGTATTACGATACCCCGACACTGCTCATAACAACCTGTTTAGGGCCCAGGGGCTGCCGTTTGGATATGGAACTCGGTGTCGTTCTCGGGGTCGTCCTCATCGGGTTCGTCCACGGCGTGTTGCCGGACCACGGCTGGCCGATCGCCGCGACGTACGCGTTGAACAAGCGACGGCGCTTGCTGTATGGCTTTCTCGCGGCGGTGATCCTCGGCGTCGGGCATCTCATCAGCAGCGTCGCACTCGTTCTAGCGTACTTCTGGTTTTCCGCGTTTGCAGAGTTTGCTGAGGGGCCGTGGCTCCGGTACGTCGCCGGTCTCATCCTGATTCTGCTCGGCATCCACGAGTATCGCAACGGTCACGTACACGGGATCGGCGACGACCACGAACACGACGCCGGCCACCACGACCACCACGAACACGACGACAGTCACCAGGAACACCACGACCATCATCATGATCACGCTCACCGCACTGATGCCGGCGAGGCCCATTCGCACGACCGTGGTGGACACTTCCACGGGCACGACCACGCCGAATCGGCCGGACTCTTCACCCGGCTTCGGCGCGTCCTCCCTGGTGGAGGCGGCCACCAACACCTCAGCGAGGAACACGCCGAACGCGGCCTCCTTGCGCTCGGGACGACCGCGCTCTTGCTCGGCTTTGCCCACGAAGAGCCGATCCAGATCCTCGCCATCTGTGTCGGGACGGATGCCTGCCTCGAGTTGATGCTCGTCTACTCGCTGGCCGTCATCGTCGCCATCGTCGTCCCGACGCTGCTGTTGATCGCGGGCTATGAGCACTCCCGCGATCGGATCGAACGACTCACGCCATATCTTCCGACGATCACCGCCGTCGCGCTCGTCGGGATGGGGCTGGCGTTCGTCCTTGGACTGATCTAGCCACCGGGCTCGTCCCAGTGTTCAACCGACTGTCCGTCCATCTCGAACACTCGCACACGGTCGAGGTAAGTCGCGGTCGTCCCCGTCCGACGCCGTGGTACCGGTCCCTCCCGGACCGGCCATCGAAAGGCGATGGGTGTCACCCACCGAAAAGTACGGGCGGCCGAGGGAGTAACTACTCCGACTGGAGTCGAAGCCGTCGGCTCCGGTCCGCTCCCGTCGTGGCTCCGAGATGGGCCGTGCCGACGTGAGCACCGGTCAGTCGACCGGTCGTTGACCCACGTCGTCCAGCGGGACCAGCGAACACTCGACGGCCTCGACACCCTCGAGCACCCGACAGCCGCCGACGAACGTCGAGACAAGCAGCTCCTCGTGCTCGTGGCGCAGCGCCGCGATGCGGTGTTCGTCGCCGCGAGCACCGAATGCGGAAACGACACTGACTGTCGCCGCGAGCGGCCGGCTCTCGAGACGCTCGTCGTCGAACTCGGAGAGCAGCGTTCGGACTCCCTCGCGGACCACCTCGCTGCGGCCAGTGTAGTCGTACTCCTCGGCAAGTGCGTCGAGTCGCTCGAGCAGTTCCGTGGGCATCGAGCCGCTGACGACGGGCATATTAATAATACCAATAATAAAAATAATATTATTTGTTATCTACTCCGCGCAGCCCACGTAATAACTAACATTAATAAGACTCTGGAACTTATTCACAACTCACGATGACAGACGACCGTATTCCCGTGACCGTTCTCAGCGGCCCGCTCGGGGCGGGCAAGACGACCGTCCTCAACCACGTACTGACCGCCGACCACGGCCTCGAGGTGGCCGTCGTCGTCAACGACATGGGCGAGGTGAACGTCGATGCCGAACACGTCGCCCAGCAGTCCGAGTTGGCTGGTGACGAAGACATCATCGAGTTGTCCAACGGCTGTATCTGCTGTCGCCTGCGCGGCGATATGCTCGAGGAAGTCGGCCGTCTCGCCGACCGGCGTGAGTTCGATTACCTGCTGGTCGAATCGTCGGGTATCTCCGAGCCGATCCCGGTCGCCCAGACGTTCGCGATGGGCTTCGAGGACGCGAGTTTCGACCCGACCGACACGTACGAACTCGACACGATGGTGACCGTCGTCAACGCCCACAGCGTCTGGGAGTCGTTCGACACCGGCTCGGAACTGACCGACGGGCGACTCGAGGCGCACTCGAGCCGAGTCCCCGAGGAGGTCCTGCTCGACCAGATCGAGTTCTGTGACGTCCTCGTGCTCAACAAATGCGATCTCGTCCCCGACGACGCCCTCGAGGAGATCGAGGCCGTCCTCGAACGGCTTCAGCCGCGGGCCGAGATCGTTCGCACCGAGTTCGGCGACGTCGATCCCGCCGAGATCCTCGGTACCGGCCGCTTCGATTTCCAGCGCGCCCAGAACTCGGCGGGCTGGAAACACGAACTCCAGCACGACCACCACCACGACCCGGCCGAGGAACACGGCGTCACCTCGTTCGTCTACGAGCGCGACCGGCCGTTCCATCCCGAGCGGATCGCCGCCGTCTTTACTTCAATGCCCGACGAGATCGTCCGCGCGAAGGGTTTCTTCTGGAGTGCCGGTCGCGAGGACGTCGCGATGGGACTCGACAAAGCCGGCACGTCCGTCCGCGCGGGGCCGTCGGGCCAGTGGCTCGCGACGCTCCCGGCCGCCCAGCGCGAGCAGTACTTCGCCGCTCGCCCCGGCCTCGAGGACGACTGGGACGACGAGTGGGGCGACCGAATGACCCGCCTCGTCTTCATCGCCCGCGAGTTCGACGAGGCCGGCCTGATCGACCGACTCGACGACTGTCTGCTCACCGACGCCGAACTGGACGACGACTGGGAGACCTACGCCGATCCGTTCGAACCGCAAGATCGACGTGAACTCGCGCTCGCAAACGAGTAAGAAATGTCCGTCCCGGTTACCGTCCTCTGTGGTGAACTCGGCGCAGGAAAGACGACGTTGCTCTCGACGCTGCTCGAGTCGACCGACCGCGACGTCGCGGTGCTGGTCAACGACGTCGGCGACGTAAACGTCGATGCCGACCTCGTGGAGGCGCGCACCGATCTCGAGGGTGGCGAGGAGGTACTCGCTCTCGAGAACGGCTGTATCTGCTGTAGCCTCGGTGGCGAACTCTCCCGATCCGTGATCCGCCTCTGGCAGGAACACGACTTCGACCACCTCGTGGTCGAGGCTTCCGGCGTCGGCGAACCGGAACCGATTGCCCGCCAGTTCGTCCGCGGCCCCGCTGGCGGCCCCTACGACCTCGAGGCCGTCGTCACTGTCGTCGACGCCCGTCGCTTCCACGATCGCTTCGCCGACGACGGTAGCGACCGCGAGTCTGACACTCCCCCAGCGACCCCGGAACGCCGGGGCGAAGACGACTCCGGCAACCGACCGCTCGCGGACCTCGTCTTAGCGCAGGTCGAGTTCTGTGATCTGCTGGTCGTCAACAAATGCGACCTCGTCGACGCCGCCGAGCGCGAGCGCGTCGTCACACTGCTCGAGACCTTACAGCCCCGTGCCGAAATCGTGACCACTGAGTACGGCGCGCTCGATCCCGAGGACCTGCTCGGTGTCGACCGATTCGACCTCGAGGCAGCAACCGACGCCGCGGGGTGGAAACGGGCGCTCGAGGACGAGGGCGGAGCCGAAGACGGCACCTGCGAGGAACACGCACACGGGCACGCGGACAACGAGCATGATCACGATCACGAGGACGACCACACCGATCACGACCACGGGCACGACGACGAGCACGCACATCCGCCGGAACGCTACGGCATCGTCGTCGACGGCTACCATCGCCGACGGCCCCTCCACCCCGAGCGGTTCGCGGCCCTGCTCTCTGATCTCCCCGACGAACTCGTCCGCGCGAAGGGGCTGTGCTGGATCGCCGGCCGCGACCGACAGGCGATCACGATGAGCCAGGCAGGGGACGAGACGACCCTCGAGGTGACGGGACGCTGGATCGCGAGCCTCTCCGAGGACCAACAGGAGCTCTACCGCGAGGGCCAATCGGACCTCGAGTGGGACGACACGTGGGGCGACCGCGAGACGCGACTCGCGCTCATTGGCCGAGGGCTCGATCTCGAGGCCCTCACGCAGCGACTCGACGACTGTCTGCTCACGGACGCGGAACTGGACGCCGACTGGTCGACCTTCGAGAACCCCGCACCGACGGGAATGGGCGAGACGGTCGTTATCTCCGGTGACGGGTGACCGATCCGTCCACGGCGTCCCGGAGGACAGCAATTATCGCACCGCGGCGTGCACACACGCATACGACCCATGACCGACACCGACGCACCGATCGATCGCGACGACCGGCGAAGCACCGACGATCACGGCCACGACCTCATCGATCCGCTCTATGTCGGAATCGTGACGGTCTCGAGTTCTCGCGCGGCGGCCGACGAAGCGGATCCCGACGATCCGGGCGGGGACACGATCCAGGAGTGTTTCGAGGACGAGGGCCACGAGATCCGCGAGCGACTGCTGGTTCGGGATGACTACTCGGCGATCCGGACGGCTGTCCGGGGCCTGGTCGCCCGTCGTGACATCGACGTCGTCGTCACGACCGGCGGGACGGGCGTCACGGTCGACGACGTCTCGCCCGACGCCACGTCGTCGCTGTTCGAACGCGACCTGCCGGGTTTTGGCGAACGGTTTCGCGCGCTCTCGTGGGACGAAATCGGTACGCGAGCAATCGCCTCGCGTGCGACCGCGGGTCTCGCCGTCGACACACCGGTGTTCTGTATCCCGGGGAGCACTGGCGCCTGTCAGACTGCCTGTGAGAAACTCATCGTTCCGGAGGCACCCCACCTCGCGGGACTCGCGACGAGCCATCGGGCGGACGTGACCGAGGGGTCACTGACCGAATACGGCGACGGATCGGAGTGAGCCTGTCACGCTCGAGCCGTCACTACTGAGTGGGTTGAGCCGAGACGTCGATCAATGCCCGAGTGTGAGTACTGCGACGCGACGATTTCCGACGAAGACGCGTATCTAACCCACCTCGGCTCGGAACACGCCGACGAACTCGGAGGAATCGACCGTCGCCGCGTCGCTGACCACGGCTCGCTCAATGAGTCCGATGACGCCCCCTCGCCGACCATGGCTTACGTCTTTTTCGCCATGTTCGCGTTTTTCACCGCCGCGATGATATGGTATCTCGTCTTCGTCGGCATTTGATACTGTCGGACAGAACCACTGTGAGCGTTCGCCGCTCCCGTCCGACGAATCCCCTTCATTGACTTCTGGCTGATAGTATGAGGACTCGACGGCGGTGAACGGGCCGTCGCCACGCTCGTCGTACGGACGTTCACTTTCGATCCGGTGGCGGCAATTTAAATAGTATCGGGCGCGAACAGCGGTATGCCTCCCGTTGAAACGAAAGAGGAGGCGTGAGACAATGAGCGACGTACGACAGCACGCGGAAGACGTATACGAGCAGTTTTCGGACCATCTCGACGTTACCGTCGAAGACGTCGAGGAGCGCTTTCGGACGCTCGTCGACGAGTACAAAGTCCCCATCGACGAAGCCAGACGGAGCGTCACCAACCACTATCTCGAGGAGGCGGGTCTCGAGCGCGAGGATATCTCGCGTGGCGGCAGCGAGGCCGTCAGCATCGAAGACGTCGACGAGCCCGAAGAGTGGATCGACCTCACTGCGAAGGTCATCGAACTCTGGGAGCCCCGCAGTGACTCTATCGCACAGGTGGGACTGCTCGGGGACCCGACCGGGACGATCAAGTTCACCAAGTGGGCCAAATCCGAGCTTCCGACGCTCGAGGAAGGCGGTGTCTACGAGCTCCGAAACGTCGTCACTGACGAGTATCAGGGCCGATACTCGGTCAAACTCAATTCAACGACCGTCACCGAGGAACTCGATGAGGACCTCGAAGTCGGCGACGACACGAGCGAGATCCACGGTGCCCTCATCGACATGCAGAGCGGCAGTGGACTCATCAAGCGCTGCCCCGAGGAGGACTGTACGCGCGTCCTCCAGAACGGCCGCTGTAACGAACACGGCGAGGTCGAAGGCGAGTTCGACCTCCGGATCAAGGCCGTCGTCGACGACGGCATCGACGCGCACGAAGTGATCTTTGACAAGGAAGCCACCGAGGAGCTCACGGGACTCTCGCTCGAGGAGGCCAAAGAGATGGCGATGGACGCACTCGATACGACGATCGTCGCCGACGAGATCGCGGCGAAGATCCTCGGCACCTACTACCGGATCGAGGGGCCGACGTTCGGCCGGTACGTGCTGGCTGACGACGTCGAGGAACTAGACGCACCGGGCGATGCAGAGGACCTGCTGATCAAAGCGAGGTCGATGTAACATGAGCCAGGCAGAACTCACTCGCGAAGTCGCTCGCCGCGTCTTCGCCTCGGAATTTAACGACTCGACGTACACCTTCAAAGAATCCGACGATGAGCGCGCACCCAACTACGCGCTGCTTCCGACGGGCGACCGCGCCAACCGCGTGTTTTTCGTTGGCACCCTCACCGAAACCGAAGACGTCGGCGAGGACAGCGAGTACTGGCGCGGCCGGGTCGTCGATCCCACGGGGACGTTCTTCGTCTACGCCGGCCAGTACCAGCCCGAAGCCGCTTCGATTCTCCGGGACACTGAACCGCCGGCGTACGTCGCGGTCGTCGGGAAACCCCGGACGTACGAGACCGAAGACGGCACCGTCAACGTCTCGGTCCGCCCCGAGTCGATCGCGGTCGTCGACGCCGCGACGCGCGACCGCTGGGTCGTCGAGACCGCCGAACGAACGCTCGATCGCATCGAAGCGTTCGAGGCGTGGGAAGCCGAGCAGGAGGCACCCGAGAGCGGTTCGACCGCACCGACCAACGAGTACGCTCAGATGGTTCACGACCGCTACGATTCACCCGTCGAAAACTATCGGCGTGTCGTCATCCAGGCGCTCGAGCAACTCGAGGAGACCGACGCGGAAGCGCCGGCGTAACCCGCACTCGATATATCACCACACGGTCGGTTCAAATCTGCCGTTCGACACACCACCGGACCGCCGTTTTTCTCGCCGGAACTGAAACCGCCCGCCGAGTACTCATATTCGTCGCTCGGCAGGTTCTCGAGACGCCATTACTGGCCCGCTCGGCGGCGACTGCCGGTCGTCTGACCAACTGTTAAGTACGTTGAACGGAAACTACACCGATGAATGGGCAACAAGAACAAGACGATCTCGTTTCGAGTCAACGAGGACGCGTTCGAGGCGCTCCAGGACATCGCGGCCGAACGTGACATCTCGTTGTCGGCGGTCTTTCGTGACTACGTCGACCAGCTCGTCGAACACGACGGCCAGGTCGTCGTCGTTCCCGAAGACGACGTCTCCCGTGAGAGCTCGGGTGGCGAGGACGGTGACATCTCGTTCCCGCCGACCATCGAGGTACCGAAGAGTTTCATCCGCGAGCACGAACGGCTCGAGCTCGAGGCCGGTCACCTGCGCGAGCAACTCGACGAGTACAAGTCGTACGTCACCGAGCTCCAGGATCGACTCGAGGACGAGGAAAACGAAGTGCTCTTGCTCGACGAACTCGACGAGAACGACGACTCCTATCAGCTGCGCTGAGCCGCTGTCGGCGCTTACTTCGCGAGGTCGTGTTTCGCGTCTCGAATCTCGTTGCACTTCTCGTTCGCTCCCTCGACTCGAGCGAGCCCTTCTGCGGCCTCGAGCGTTCGGACGCCGTCGTCGAGAAACGAGAGTACGTCGCCGGAGTAGGCATACAGCATGTAGTCGTCGCTCATCACGTCGACGATCGCGTCGGGACCGAGCCCCTGGGCGCGAAGCTCGAGCAGATAACGGATGAACTTCCGCTCCGGACAGCCACAGTAGGGATTGTCGTCGCAGGCACAGTCGAGGAAGTCCTGTGCGAAGTCGAGGACGCGGTCGCGGGTCGCGTCGTCGAGCTTCTCGAGTCCCTCGCCCTGAAAGAGGATGTCGAGCGTCGCACCCTTGAACGCGCCTTTCGGGATGTTCGTCTCGAGCTGAGAGCTGAGTTGTCGGTGGTTCTTGACGTAGATCTTGTCGGTGATGGCCACGCGTTGGCCACAGTTCGTGGGTCCAGCCGAAAAACGTCTCGGTCGGAACCAGGGCCGTAGCGCCGACCCGGTCGGTACTGACGACGGACGCTGCGGTATGACGTCACACAGGGCGTGCTCGAGTCGTAACGTATTTGAGTCGCACCCGGCCTACTAGTGGTTGCAAGCGTGTCCGGGTTGGGGTAGTGGTTATCCTTCAGCCTTGTGGAGGCTGAGACGCGGGTTCGATTCTCGCACCCGGACCTTTTTACGACAAACGACGTGAGGAGTGAAAAAGCCGGAAGACGAGGCCGAACCAGACGAGTCGCGCGGAGCGAAGCGAACGCGTCTCGGCGAGGTTCGATTCTCGCACCCGGATGTTCTGCGGCGAACAACATCGTGAGCCGCGGAAGCCCCCAGAGAATCGAATCAGAGAGTGAAGTGACCGAAACGAACGGAACGACCGTGGTTCGGTTCTCGCACCCGGATGTTCTGCGGCGAACAACATCGTGAGCCGCGGAAGCCCCCAGAGAATCGAATCAGAGAGTGAAGTGACCGAAACGAACGGAACGACCGTGGTTCGATTCTCGCACCCGGACGTTCTGCAGCGACTGGCCCCTCGAATCACGGGAGCCCATGCGACAGATGCGAGACGATCGACGCGGATCTCCCAGGCTGGACTCGGTGTACTCTCACCCTGGTGGCCGTCTTCTTCCACGGCCCTCGAGCCCGACGCGGCCCGCGACCGCGTTCTCGAGTCGGTTCACTCGAGTTCTGGTGTCACGCTCTCGGTGAACGTCTGGATGAATGCTTCCACGTAGTGGCTGTGCGCGCGTGAGTCTGTGTGGTCCGCCGTCGGCCACCGACGCTTATCCTCTTCGAGCGAAATGAGGGCGTATGGCACGGATCGACTACGCCAACCCCGAGGGCCTGCCCGCCGAAAAACGTGACCTGCTCGACACGCTCTCCGATGCGGACGTCGACGACGACGAACGGAGCCACTCGCTCGAGGGTGGCACGCTCAACGTCTACCGGACGCTCGGGCGAACCGTCGCGCTGCTCGAGGGCTTTCGGGGGTACGGCTCGACCGTCTGGTTGGAAAGCGGTCTCTCACCACACGAGCGTGAGACCGTCATCCTCGCGACCGCATACTACGCCGACACGGCTTACGAGTGGCACCAGCACGTCCGTGTCGCGCTCGATGAGGGGATGGACCCCGAGGAAATCCTCGCTATCTCTCGAGAGGAACCCGATCGACTCGAGCCGGAACGGGCGGCACTCGTTGCCTACGTCGAGCGGTTCGTCGACGACGAGGTCGACGACGAGACCCACGAGCGACTGGCCGACCACTACGACGAGGAGACGATTCTCGGCGTCTGTGCACTTTCGGGCTGTTATCTCGGACTCGCACGGCTCCTCCAGGCGCTCGAGGTCGACCTCGAGAACGAGTTCGTCGGCTGGGATCTCGAGAACCTCTAATCTCGATTGCTGAGTCGCTCACATCGTTGTGCTGATCATACGGGTTACTGTGACGATTTACCGATGCAACCGCCGGACAGGTCGTGGGTGCGCCGGAAATGACTGACTGTAGTCCATCTCAGACGGTCGATCTCCGTCTGGCACGGCTGTTGTACCTGGCTCCCAGAGACTGCTTTCGGGTCGTTGCCTTCTGGGATAGTCGGACAGCGTTCCGTAGCACTCGATAGTAACTCGCCGAACAGCGTCTATTTTTGGTTTGTTCATCGGTTTTGAGACATTCATCGAGTCCCACCTATCGTCTCTCTGTTGTTAGTTTATTTTTACGCTCAGCGCGTATCGGCAGGGTATGGGCGACGTCCAGACGGTTATCGAGGATGAGACGGCGACCGACCGCCCGTACACGCTCGTCGTCGCCGTCTCGAATCCCAACCACGTCGAACAACTCATGCGGACAGCCGTCGACGTTGCGACCGATCGAGGTGGGGAAATTCGTGTCGTTAGCGTCGTCCACAAACACGCGAGTTCGCCGTTTTTACTCTTCTCGGACGATCGGATCAAACGGGAGTTCGCCGACGGACGGGCGTCGGTCCTCGAAGAAGCGGTCGCCGTCGCCGAGCGTGCGTCAGTCCCAGTCCAGCGCAGTCTTCTGGTCGGCAGCGACGTCTCCGATGCACTCCTCACCGCGGTCGAAGATGCCGACGCCGATGCACTCTTGCTCGGGTGGCAAGAGCGCGCTCGCCCCTCCGACATCGTCCTCGGAACGACCGTCGATCCTGTTCTTCGGCGGGCACCGTGTGACGTCTTCGTCGAACGGATCGGTACGACCACCGACACGGTTGACGACGTTTTGCTCCCAACCGACGGCGGCCCCCACGCCGAGGCCGCGGCCGACCTCGCGGCTGCTATCGCTCGGGCCAACGATGCGACCGTGACCGTCGCCTCTTATGTGCCACAGGACGCCACGGACCCAGATCGTGAAACCGCCCTTCGTCACGTCCACGAGGCCAGTGGCCTGCTCTCCGACGTGTCCACGAAGACCGACGTCCACGAAACGGACGCCGTCGCCGACGCTATCGTGGCGGCTGCTGCCGATCGGGATGTCGTCGTTCTGGGCGCGACCCGGGAGCGTCGCTTCCAGAACCGTGTGGTGGGCTCCGTCGCCGAAGCCGTCGGTCAGCGGGTCCCCGTCCCGGTCATCATCGCCAGGCGACGGACGGCGGGATCGCTTCTCGAGCGTGCCCTCGAGTGGTGGGGTTAGTCCGCAGTGTTCGGTGGGCCGATAGGGGCTGTCGCAATTCGGTATCGGTGATCGGGCCCTCGTTGGAGCGTCTACCGGTACCGGTGTAACGATTCGTCTGACGCAGTGGCTAGTTGCAATCGACCCGGAAGTAATCAGCGAGCTACCCTTGCGAAGCAACAACTAGACCGTTTGAAGGTTTTTCCGTCCGCAAGAGGCATCGACCAATCGTGATCCTAACAAGCCTGACAGGAAACAACCATTTCTATGAGTCTCCCGCATAAACTCGCTGCTTCTATGGCTCTGTCTTGAATTATGAATTACTAGAGGTCTGTTATTCAGACTCTTAATCGCCCATCCGGACGCTACTAAACGCTGTACACACGTGTATCGAGTTTATCAGCTCGGATACTATAAACATGCATATTTATCATGGGGTACGAATTACTCACATGATACCCCTTCCCGGGGCCGTCGGTGCTGACGATCCGTCGGTGAGGTGCTGACCGGTGTTTCCGCGTACCGCTCGCGAACTACCCTCTCCCAACAGACAATCCCCAAGACAACAATGAACGATACGAGGTCATATCACGACATGAGACGCGCGGTGGTTCTAGCTGCGATGATGACACTCTCGCTGGTGGCAATGTCCACCACGCTTGCCGGCGCTGCGGCGGCTTCGACTAGCAGTGAAGTCGAGTACGTTGACGCCTACAACTCGAGTGCAAGCGTCATCTTCCAGGGCCAAGACGTATATATCGTCGGTGAGGCGGTCGACGAGGACCCAGATGCAACCTTCCAGCTCCGTTCTGTCGACTCGTTCGATGGCGGGGACGTCGACAGCAGTAGCTTCGAAGAAGAACTGCAAGCCGAGTGGGTCGGCTACGACGAACTCGCTCTCGAGGTCGATCCGAGCGATACTGGGCTGCCAACATCGGAAAACCCCGACGACGACGATGACGTTTGGGCTATCGAAGTCGATACCAGCGGCCTCGACGCTGGTGATTACTTCGTCCGCGGTGGTGAACTCGAGTCCAGTCCAGCCCAGGAGGATACCTTCGAAGTGACCGAACAGGGCTTTAGTGCCACATTCGACGACGACGAAGTGACCGACGACGGTGCTGAGTCCACGACGGAACTCGATATCGACTCCGACCGCGGCACTTACTCGGTCACCGTGAGTGCCGACGGCGATCTCGACGACGACGAACTCCTTCGGACCGTCTTCGAAGAGTCCGATAGCGATGCCGGTGTCTTCTTCGCGGAGGTCTCGTACTTCCTCGACAACGCCTCCGACTCGGAGGTCGGCTACGATGGCCCGACCGACCTCGAGTGGGGTGACGACGACTACGGTGACGTCGTCGACGCGCTCCGTGCGGCTGGCGGTGTCTTCGAAACCGACGCCAACGATAACCCCGTTCTCGACGAGGACTTCGTCGACGACGTAACCGACAATAGCGACTATAGCGACGAAGCCGACGTCGTCGAAGCCGTCACCTTCGGTGACTTCGACGTCGGGCTCTGGGCGGCCGACGAGGACGACGCCGACGAGTCGATCGTCTTCGTCGAGCTATCCGACACCGACGCGGACGTCGACTTCGACGGCATCGACGACAGTGACTACACGTTCGAGTTCAGCGTGACCGATACCGCCGCGTCGGACGAGCAGGATATTTCCGTCCTAGACTCCGATGTCGAGGCGAACTTCGACGATAGCGTCTACACACAGACGGCTGGCGATCCGGTTCATCTTACGGTAGAGTTCGACGATACCGACGACGCCTATCTCGTCTTCGGTGACGAGGACGTTGGTTTCGTCGACATCGTCTACGTCGAAGACGACACCGGTAGCGGGATGGCCAACGTGACGCTCAACCCCCGACTGATGGGCATGGGTAACGGCTACGCGAGCGTCGACTCCGAGGACGAGGTGGTGAGCCTACTCGACGAAATCGACCTCGATAACCCCATCGAGTGGGTCGACAACCACCACCACACTGACGACGATCTTCCCGAGCCGTTCGATGACCTCGAGTTCTACGACGACGGCGACATGGACGCGACCGACCGGGTAAGCTTCGTCGAATTCCTCGAAGAGCTCGAGCTCATCGACGATCCGGTCGACCAGCCTCACGACCTCTTCGAGTGGGAAACCATTGATCCTGATACGGGCAATCCAGCCCCAGACGGTGTAGACGTGATCACTGGCGTCAACGAGGACACTGGCGACATCGCGTACAACCAGCTCGTGCGGCCGCTGCAGCCGACCGATTACCCGCTCGCGAGCACCGATGACGGTGTGCTCGTCGCCGACAGCGGTGAACTCGATGTCGACGACGAACTCGACGCGGCGAGAGTCGACCTGACTCAGCCCGGACTCGGCGAGGTCGAAACGATGGTCGCACCAGAAGACGATGCCGACGCACACGAACTCGAGGAGTTCCTCGATCCCGAGATCGAAGAGGCGACGCCGACGCCACGAACCGGCATCGCCGAAGATGACCGGCTGATCGTCCGGGCGGAAATGTCCGGTGTCTACGGCCTCATGGTTGGAATCGCTGACGAGGGCGATTACGATCCGTTGATCGAAGACGGGTTTAAGCCCCATGTGATCCACGAACTCAACGAGTACGACGGCGAAGGGGTCACGCTTGAGATCGAAGAAACCGAGACGACGGGCAACCAGGACCCGAACCGCGTTGACTTCGAGAACGCCGACAAGGACGAGGTCGTCGCCTTCGGCAACCATCTCGACGGTGAACTGTACATCGTCGTCGATACGAGCGCGTCTGATGCGTTCACCCGCGACTACGAGGACGGCGATACCTTCGAGGCAACGATCGAGTACGAAGCAGACACCGATGACAGCTTCTACTTCTACGGTCCGGACAGCCTCATCGAGCTCATTGCGGACAGGTATCCTGGCGGATACGATGTGACGCCTGATGGAATGCCGTGGCGAGGCGATGCGGGTGAGCACACGACCCGTGATCCAGCCTATCCGTACTTCGAACCTGGAGAGTCCCAGACTATCACTACCGAGTTCGATATGGTCGACCGAGACGTCGGGTTCCACGCACTCGACGCGGACGACGCCGTCCAGCTCGAGACCGACGACGAGGCCGTCGTCTCGGGCGAGACGAACGTTGCACCTGGTTCGTCCGTCGACCTTCGGATCAGCAACGCCGGAGAGACCGAGAGCTTCCTGTCAACCGAAGATGCGGCGATCGATACTGACGGGTCGTGGGCGTCCGAACCGTTCGATTTCGACGACCGTGAGGACGGCGACGAAGCGACGCTCGAGTATCGCGTGGGTGGCAGTGCAATTGCCGACACTGACGGAATTTTCGTCGAAGAACTCGAGTCCGTCGACCCGGCCGACGACACCGCCGACGAACCGACGGATGACGGCGCTGACGATACTGACGATTCCGAGGCTGCCGACGCTGACGATGCCGGTGATTCCGACGCCGACGCTGCTGACGACACGACGGATGACACCGTTGATGAGGTGACTGACGAGGCTGATGCCGATGAATCCGATGATACGGCCACAGAGACCGAGGGTGACGGAATCCCTGGATTCGGTCTTACGGTTGCGATCGTTGCGCTACTGGCTGTTGCCATGCTGACACGCCGTCGACAGCAGTAACCCACCACTCTGCTGGCACCTTTCTAATATTTTCGGTCCTACAGCCGTCGAAGCCGCTGTTTCCATTTCGTTAGACGGTACTTCGAACCCCGTCTTGGTCGGCGGCTGTGTGGCCCATGCCGATACGTTCCACGAACGCTTATCAGAATCGAGGAGAATACCTGGCCCCGTAGGATCAGGATGAATCGAGACGTTCGAGTCTCTAGTAACAACTGCAACGATTCACATACTGATCGTCGACCCGTCTGCCGATCAGGTTACACTGACGTGCAGTGGCTACTATACTTGCTCTCGCACCAGTTCGAGGGGGACTCGTCGTACCTACGCTGTCACGGAGAACCGAGGTGACATCGGCATTCGAACCGCGAGAGACGCTCGCATTTGTCTGACTTCGAGGAGACCAACGGGAGAAACGCGGATGTCGCCGTAGACCTGCCCATTCAAGTGAATAGAATCGGAAGACGAATAGACGACTGATGAAGAAACAAGCCGCCGTTGCGTTGGTAATTTCCCTGCTGTTGCTCGTTCTGTTCGTCGCCGTGGTCGGGTGGGAGGCCGTGTTTGCGGCACTCGGGCGTGCCACCGTTCGAATCTATGCCCTGGCGTTCGTTGCGACGCTCGCTTGTCTTCTCTGTCGCACCCTAGTGTGGCACCGAATGCTGTCAGTCGTCGACCGACCGCGACCGTACTGGCTCGTCGGCGGCCTGTTTCTCACCGCGATGTTCGCAAAGTACGTGGCGCCGTATGGCCAGGTAACCTCCGGCGTCGGCGTCGCTGCAGTCGTTAGCCGATACTACGATTCGGCATACGAGGAAGCGCTCGCTGCGGTCGCGAGTGCAGATTTCCTCAACTACGTCCCGTACTACACGTTCGGTTCGATCGCGCTGGGGTACGTCTTCTTCGTGGATGCCCCTCCGATTCCCCTCGAGCAACACGCCCCGGTCGTCGCTGCGCTCGTCGTTGCCGTCGTCGCGTTCGTCGCCGTCGTCCTGTTCCGTCGGGAACTGCTGCTCGAAGCGATCGTGTATCTCGCGTCCGCGATTCGACCCGTCCTCGAGCGTATTGCGCCACAAAAAGCCAGCCAGTTCCGTCGTGAAAACGTCATCAGTCGATTCGAGGGATTCTACGGGACTCTCGATGTCGTCTCTCACGATCGTCGGGCGATGGTCATCGCGCTCGGCTATGCACACGCAGGTTGGCTCGCGTTCGCGGGTGCGCTCTACGCGTCGGCCGCAGCAGTCGGATCGCCGGTCACGTTCGCCGTTGCGATGGCGGCCGTCGCACTCAGCAAGGTCGGATTTCTGGTTCCCACTCCCGGTGGCCTGGGCGGAGTCGAGGCTGCCTTGGCCGGCGTCCTGATCGTTCTTTCCCCGATGAGTAGTGCCGTTGCACTCGCCGTTGCGATCCTCTATCGGTTTGCGACGTACTGGTTCACGATCCTCGTCGGCGGCGTCGCCACCATTGCGTTGACACTGGCTGATCCGCTCCCCCCTGAAGCGGGTTGATCGATCCTCGGTGACGGGCACAACCCGTGGTTGCAGCCGTTCATGTCCGATACTCAGTCGTCGTCCGGAGCTCCGTCGATCGTTCGATTGGCGAACGGGAGCCGAGACTGGAGCTGTCTGACGACCGGGCTATCTTCGACGGCGATTGCAAGCCACGGGAGGACCAATACCGCGACGGTCAGCACGGCGTATCCGACGACCTCGGCGAGAAATACGACGGGACTGATCGTCCCACCGGGTGCTGTCAGGCCGAGCTGGAAAGAGACGACGCGAAGCGACGCGATACCGACGACGGCGACGACCCCGAGTACGAGGACTGCGGCACCGCTCTGTGTGGCCGGTCGGTCTTTGACGTAGTGCCAGCCGATCAGCCCGCCGATCGAGGCCCCGAGTGTTAGGCTCACGAAGACGCGAGAACCGAGTACCACCGCCAGGCCGGCGATGACGACGGCGAGTGCGAACATCGGGCCGGGCTCGAACAGCCCTTCCTTGCGGGTCCACACGCCGATCCAGACCAGTCCGAGGCCGAAGAGCACTCCGACCACGACGTCTCCGGGGTAGTGGACGCCGATCACTACCCGCGAGAGCGCGACGATCGTGATTACGCTCCCGGCCAGCAAATAACGGCGCCGACGCGTTCCCCACTCCATGGTCACTGCTAGAGCGCCGTAAAACGCTGCACTCCCCATCGCGTGGGCGCTCGGAAACGAGTAACCCGGATATCCCGCCGGCGCGAACGCTACCTCCGGTCGGGGGAGCTGTACGACGCCTTTCATTCCGGCCGAGAGCGCCAGCGCCGCGACCCCGACAGCGATCACGAACGCTCGGTCTCGCCGGCTCTCTAAGGCACCGAACCAGTAGATGAGCACGCCCAGAACGAGCAACACTGCTCCGTCTCCGAGGTGAGTGAGAAGTGCAAGCGCGGTGATGAACGGCTCGAGTAACTCGCGAACCGATTCGTTGACCGACGAATCCCAGAGCAGCTCGAACCTCTTCACAGTGACTTCACCGACGAATGCACGACGAAAAAGAATACCGTCTTGGATCGTTCGGGAGAGTTATACTGTCGGACAGAAGTCACTGAAGCGCATTCGCCGGACGGACGCGGCGAACGCTCACCGTAGTTCTGCCCGACAGTGTTAGGAGCGTTCGCTCACAGACCGTCCCTCGATCCGATCGCCATCCTGCTGGAGTGGTCGCTTCTCGGCAGCTTCGTGTCCACAGTACCCGACTTCTCGAGAGCGTAGCGAGCGGGACCGGGGACAGCTTGACCGTCGGTCGAGCGCTCCCGTTGGAATAGAGATCGTGTGGAAACCCCATGCCACCTCCCGAATTTGAACCTCGCCGAGACAGTTGTGCTCGCTCATCTCCTTCGTTGTACGCACTGTAACTCGTCTGGTTCAACTCCGCTCGAGAGCAGGTCTGTGACTCACGAACGACTCGCTTCGCTCGTCGTCTTGTTCGTCACAAAAGTGCCGCCTCCCGGATTTGAACCGGGGACAGCTCGATCTTCAGTCGAGTGCTCTCCCAGTCTGAGCTAAGGCGGCTCACCTACATCTCCGTCCATGGTATAAAAAAGGATTTCGAATCGGAACGCATCGCTCAGACGTCACGACCCGTCAGTTGTGGGGCATACGAAGACTCAACAGCCGAGTAACGGATGGATACAGTTCGCGTAGCGTTCGGTGGCCTGTGCTCTGTTGGATTTACGGATATTCAAGACACCCTTTTCCGCGCTGGCGAGTAACATCGTGTTATGGGGGCACTTACCTCGAGCCAAGGTGAGCAAGAACTCTCGGCCGACACCATCCTCGAGTTACTTGCGAACCGCCGCCGCCGATACCTGTTGTACGCACTGCGTGGCCGTGAAGAGCCGATCGAACTGTCGAAACTCGCCGAGCGCGTCGCCGGCTGGGAACACGACGTCCCGCCCGACGA
Source organism: Natrarchaeobaculum sulfurireducens (assembly GCF_003430825.1). Lineage (NCBI taxonomy): Archaea > Methanobacteriati > Methanobacteriota > Halobacteria > Halobacteriales > Natrialbaceae > Natrarchaeobaculum > Natrarchaeobaculum sulfurireducens. The sequence continues at coordinate 136,593 of NZ_CP024047.1, forward strand.
GGTGGCCCAAAACGAGTACAAGAGCGTCTACGTCTCGTCGGTCCAGTGTCACGTCCCGAAATTGGCCGATGCAGGCGTCGTCGACCACGACGAGGACAACCACACTGTCATCCTCGGCGATAACTTCGGCCAACTCGAGCCCTATCTCCGCGTCGTCGTCCGCGACGAACCCGAAAACTCGACGCTACACGCGGCCCTCGAAGCTGAATCCGGCGACGGATTTTTCAGCCAGATCAGGGAGAACGTCGCCCGACTCAAGCACTGACTACTCCGTGCAGTGGCAAGCGTCGGCGTGATAGTGACCGATTGGGGCCGACGAATCGTCTCGACGATTCGGTCATCACGCCCCTCGCTCGAGTCATTGCTCGAGACGGGTCTTGGGGCTCGACTCAGTGACGGTGTGGGCTCGGGCGGATTCGAACCTCGTCCAGACGGTCGGCCTCACTCCGTTCGGCCGCTGCGACTGGTCTGGTTCGAACCGTCTTCGGTCCACGTACCTGCTGCTCGCGGGGTTGCTCACAGCAGGAAGTGGGCTCGGGCGGATTCGAACCACCGACCTCGGCCTTGTAAAGGCCGCGTCATAACCAACTAGACCACGAGCCCGTACGTCGACTGAGTGGCCCCGTCCGAATAACCTTTACTTTCTCACATCGCAGTCTGCGTATGGTTCTCGAGCGGGTCTGGAAGGGGCTTCTCCTCCTCGTCGTGATCTCGATCGTCGGCCTTCTCTTCGTCCAGGCAGGGTTCGTCTCAGCGCCGTGGGGCGAGGATCGGGCCGAGGTGTGGGTACTCGACGACGCGGGCGAGCGGAAGGCCGTCGTCGATGCCGAGGTCGCCGACACCTGGGGCGAGCGTTACACCGGCCTGAGCGAACACGAGTCGCTCGCCGAGGGCGAGGGGATGCTGTTCGTTCACTCGAGCGAGGCCGAACGGACGTACGTGATGCGCGAGATGGCCTTCGACATCGACATCATTTTCATCGATGCGGAGCGGGAAATCACGGCGATCGAGCACGCTCGCGCACCCGAACCCGGCGAGGACGGCGATGATCTCGAGTACACCGGACAGGCACAGTACGTCCTCGAGGTGCCACGCGGTTACGCGAACGAGACGGGGATTGCCGCTGGGGACGCCGTCGAGATCGAGTACCAGTGACCCGTCCCGATCTGTGGCCGTGTTGCTTCGTCACGAACACTTATTTACGACGCTCCCGGAGGCGAACTTGATGGACGGCGTCGACTGGGAGAAAGACGATCCGTTCGAAGAGCAACGCGAGCGCGTCGAGAGTCCAATGCGCCGACTCATCTTCGAGTACGGCCGTCCCTACTGGTTTTCGGTGTCGGTCGGACTCATCTCGAGCGTGCTCGCGCGGGCGCTGGATCTGTTGCCGGCGCTGTTGCTCGCGGTGGCGATCGACGCGATCTTCGGCGACGCCGTGTTCGCCGAGCAGGTGCCATTGTCGGTGCTTCCGGAGGCGTGGTTGCCGGCGACCCAGGATGGCCAGTTCTGGTTCGTCGTCGCGGCGATTGCGGCCTCGTTCGTTTTCGGGGCGATCTTTCACTGGATACGCAACTGGGGATTCAACGCCTTCTCACAGAGCGTCCAGCACGACGTCCGGACGGCCACCTACGACAAGATGCAGCGTCTCGACATGGAGTTTTTCGCGAACAAACAGACCGGCGAGATGATGTCGGTGCTCTCGAACGACGTCAACCAGCTCGAGCGGTTCCTGAACGAGGGGATGAACTCCGCGACCCGGCTGGTCGTGATGGTCGTCGGAATTACGTTCTTGTTGTTCTGGCTCGAGCCCCAGCTCGCGATCGTCTCGCTCGCGCCCGTGCCGCTGATCGCGGCGTTTACCTATCTCTTCGTGAAGAAGATCCAGCCGAAGTACGCGGCCGTTCGCTCGTCGGTCGGGAAAGTCAACTCCCGACTCGAGAACAACCTCGGCGGGATCAACGTCATCAAGTCCTCGAACACCGAGTCGTTCGAGTCCGGCCGCGTCGAGGACGTCTCGCGGAAATATTACGACACGAACTGGGAGGCCATCTGGCTGCGAATCAAGTTCTTCCCCGGACTGCAACTGATCTCCGGGATCGGCTTCGTCCTCACGTTCGTCGTTGGCGGCTACTGGGTGTTTACGGAGACGGCCCCCGGACCGCTCACCGGTACCCTCCAGACCGGCACGTTCGTCGCGTTTATCCTCTATACGCAGCAACTCGTCTGGCCGATGGCTCAGTTCGGCCAGGTGATCAACATGTACCAGCGTGCCGAAGCCTCGAGCGAGCGTATCTTCGGCCTGATGGACGAGGAGGGGCGGATCGAACGCGACGCCGAGGCCGACGCGCTCGAAGTCAGCGCGGGACGCGTCGAGTACGACCAGGTGTGTTTCAGTTATGATATCGACGCCGGAAATCTGGTCATCGACGACATTTCCTTCGAGGTGGAGGGTGGCGAGACGGTTGCGCTCGTCGGGCCGACGGGCGCTGGCAAATCCACCGTTCTCAAGCTCCTCTTACGACTCTACGACGTCGACGAGGGAGCGATCTGCATCGACGGCCGGGACGTCCGAGACGTCTCGCTCTCGAGTCTGCGTCGCTCGATGGGCTACGTCGGCCAGGAGTCGTTTCTCTTCTACGGCACCGTCGAAGAGAACATCGCCTACGGCTCGTTCGACGCCTCCCGCGAGGAAATCGTCGCCGCGGCAAAAGCTGCAGAGGCCCACGACTTCGTCCAGAATCTGCCCGAGGGGTACGACACGATGGTTGGCGAACGCGGCGTCAAACTCTCGGGTGGCCAGCGCCAGCGCGTCGCCATCGCCCGTGCGGTGCTCAAAGACCCCGACATCCTCGTGTTAGACGAGGCCACGAGCGACGTCGACACCGAGACCGAGATGCTCATCCAGCGCTCGATCGACGAACTGACCGAGAACCGGACCACGTTCGCCATCGCCCACCGGCTCTCGACGATCAAGGACGCAGACCAGATCCTCGTCCTCGAGGGCGGCCGGATCGTCGAGCGTGGGACTCACGCGGAACTGCTCGAGGAAGACGGCCTCTACGCCCACCTCTGGGGGGTGCAGGCCGGCGAGATCGACGACCTCCCACAGGAGTTCATCGAGCGTGCCCAGCGGCGGCAGGCGCGGACGGAAGTCGATATCGACGCGACCGACGACGACTGATTCGCTACGGTAGAACGATATAGGGGTACAACCACGACCCGGCCGGTATTTCGACGGCAGTGAGGTATCGCAGCTCGGCTGCCCGGACTCGAGCCTAGAACGACTCCCGTTCTTCCTGTCCTTCCTGGTCGGGCGCACCCTCATCCTGACGCTGTTCGCCCACCGCGGGCGGTGTCCGATCGCTGTAGTTCTTCCGTCCGATCGCCTCGTCGCCGACCATGTTCATGATCGCCCCTTCGACTTCGCCGTAATCTCGGTACTCGTCCTCGCCCAGCGGCCCGATGAGTTCCTCGAGCGTCATCTCGGTTCCCTCCATCTCGATCTCCTCGTCGCCGTACTCCTCGAGGAGTTCGTCGTGGCCGAGCGGATAGTCCGCTGACTCGAGTCGGCTACCGAGGCCTCCCAGTTCGACGCCGCGTTCGCGATTGTCGTCGGTCATACGCGCCGTTGCCGGGCGCGGCCGGAACCGCTTCGGCCTGCCCTCGCGGGGTCGGCTCCCCCTCGAACCGAAAGAGTCAATCTGGTGGCCAAACGGGTCGGTGACATGTCACACAACCGGTCGCCGCTCGGGGACTACCCCTGCTGGCGACGGGCGGATCGGACGCGCTCGAGGTGGTCGCGCTGAACGCGAACGATCGGTCGATCACCGGATTCGTGATGGTCGCTCACGGGCTCGTCCACACCTACGAGCTCTCGATCCCGATCCTGATGACGATCTGGCTGCTCGAGTTCTCGGTCACCGCGGCGGTGCTCGGTGCTGTCGTCACCGTCGGCTACGGGCTGTTCGGCGTCGGCGCGCTGCCCGGTGGCTTGCTGGTCGACCGGTACGGGTCGCGGCCGCTGATCGTCTGGTGTCTCCTCGGCATGGCCGTCTCGTTCGTCTTGCTCGGGCTGTCGCCGAACGTGGTGACGATTGCACTCGCACTCGGCGTCTGGGGCATCGCTGCGAGCGTCTATCACCCGGCGGGACTCGCCCTGATCAGCAACGGCGTCAGGGACGACGTCCGCGGGACGGCGTTCGCCTATCACGGGATGGCCGGCAACGCCGGTATCGCGTTCGGCCCGCTCGTGACCGCGGTGTTGCTGCTCGCGTTCGACTGGCGGCTCGTCGTCACTGCACTCGCAATCCCCGCGTTCGTCGCCGCCGCTGCTGGCCTCCTCGTCGACTTCGATGAGTCCGCGGCGATCGACTCGAGCCAGGTGGACGACGAGTCGTCGATCGACTCGCTCGCGGCATTTCTCGGCGGCACCCGTCACGTGTTCACCGCCGGTTTCGCGCTCGTCTTCGTGATCGTCATGTTCAACGGCCTCTACTACCGGGGCGTACTCACGTTCCTCCCGGAGCTACTCGACGACTTCCTCACGGCGTTGCTCGGCGACGTCGGCCTCGAGTTCTTCGGCCCCGACAGCCCGTTCGCTGAGGAGTTCGACCTCGCACAGTACGTCTACGTCGGCCTGTTGACCGTCGGGATCGGCGGTCAGTATCTCGGCGGAAAGCTCACCGATCGAATGCCACCCGAACGTGGCGTCGCCATCGCCCTCTTCATCCTCGTCGCGATCGCGCTCGTCTACGTGCCGGCAGCCGAGGCAAGCCTGCTCACACTCGCTGCTGCGAGCCTTGCGCTTGGTTTCGTCCTCTTCGCTCTCCAGCCACTCACCCAGGCGACGATCGCGAAGTACTCCCCACCCGACTCCCGGGGGCTCTCTTTTGGCTACACCTACCTCGGCATCTTCGGCGTCGGTGCGCTGGGGGCTACCGTCGTCGGGGCGGTCCTCACCTACGCTTCGCCGCTCGCCGTCTTCGTCGTCCTCGCCGGGTTCGCCGTCGTTGGCTGTTCGCTTGCCACCGTCCTGGTTGCTCGAGGCGGCTTTCACTGATCGCCTGGCGATGCTTACAAGGACTGACCGACCGTCGAGGTGCCTATGAAGCTCAGGTCGGCCACCTGGACGGACGTCGCCGACTGCGAGACCGACCTCGCACTGGTACCGGTCGGCAGCACCGAACAGCACGGCCCGCACGCCCCGCTCGGCACGGACGTGATCACGGCCGAAACGATCGCCGACGCGGCGACGGAGCGAAGCGACCGAGAGATCGTCCGCGCGCCGACGATCCCGATCGGTGTCGCCGAGGAACACCGCCAGTTTCCGGGCACGATGTGGGTCTCAGCCGAGACGTTCCGCAACTACGTCCACGAATCGATCGCGAGCCTCGCGTCTCACGGCCTCGACCGCGTCGTCATCGTCAACGGCCACGGCGGCAACGTCGCCGCGCTCAGAGAAGTCGGCGCTCGCCTGACCCGCGACGGCACCGCCTACGCCGTCCCATTCACCTGGTTCGACGCCGTCGGCGACCACTCGAGCGACATGGGCCACGGCGGGCCGCTCGAGACGGCGCTCTTGGCTCATCTCGAGCCCGACCTCGTCCGCGAGGACCGACTCGAGGAGGCTCGCGCTGGCGCTGCCGACGGCTGGGGCGAGTGGGTAAGTCACGCGAACCTCGCCTACGATTCGGCCGAGTTCACGGAAAACGGAGTGGTCGGCGACCCAGGAGAGGGATCGGCCGACCGGGGCGCAGAGCTGTACGACCTGGCGACAGACGCGCTTGTACGTCTCGTCGATGCGGTCGCCGAACGCGACGTCTCGCGACCCGACCAGCGAGGGTAGCGACGGGCGGCCGTGGGCTGTGGCTGGCCGATCGGCTGACGGTCGCAACGCGGCGGTCGATCAGTCGTCCTCGCCGTCCGCGTCGTCCGCGTCGTCGCCCACGTCCTGGAGCGTTCCACGAAGTTCCGGGATCGTCGTGGTGAGTTCGCTCACCTGCTCGCTCGCCTCTGCGACGGTCGTAATCGTTTCCTCGAGATCGGCGATCTCTTCTTCTAGATCTTCGGCGTCATCGAAGGCCTCGGCGCGCTGTCCCATCGTGAACCACTTCTTGGCGTCACGGAGGTGGGCCTCGGCGTCGCCAGCGTCGAGCGCCGAGTTGAGGCCGTTGAGAACGCCCAGTACGTTCCCGGCGTCGCTCTCCCAGACGTCGTCTGCGCCCGGCAATGCGTCCCAGGCATCGGCGAGTGAGGACTCGACGTCGGCTCGCATCTCGCTGGCCGCTTCGCCGAACAGTTCGTCGTCGCTGAACGTCGCTTGACTCATAGGTATCACTTCACGATCGGCGAGGTTAAAAGGTAGCCCGAAAGTGAAAGTGAAATTCCACTCGAGAGCAGTGAGAATGGGCAAAAGGCAGGCTGATTTCGAAAGGGTTAGCAGACAGTTCCCGTGTGACCACCGGGACCGAACCGTGGCTCTCTCCGCGACCTCGAGTCGGGCCAGGGTGTCGGCCGTGACGAGTACGTCCGGAGCCACAGGGTAACGCTTTAGCGATGCTCGCCACTAGTTCCTGTTATGAGCAAAACGCTCGTCTATTTCGCGTCGCTCGCCGTTATTGGCGCCGTCTTCGTCGTCCTAGGGACCGCAAGTCTCGTGGCTGGAGCCGTCGGTCCTGGTTCCGTCCTGATGGCACTCGGTGGCCTCTCCTTGATCGGCTACGGCGGATACACCCTCATTTTCGCGTCCGAGCCGTCCGAGCCCGTCCCCCAAGACGGCATCGTGTGGACACTGGCTGTCGCCGCCGTACTGTTCGTCCTGTGGGCCGTCGTCTTCCCGCCAGTGTGAGTTACGCGCCCTCTCGACCACCACGAACCGTCTCGATTTGCATCAACGGGTAGCCTTCGTCCATCTCCATCCGAGCGACGACCTCGAGATCGCCGTCCTCGACGACGATCTCCACCTCGAGGAACCGACCCGTCAGTTCCACGTAATCGGCCGCACCGTCCGCGATGGCGCGCTCGAGTTCATCCTCGCGGATCTCGACGGTCACCGCCTGGCAGTGAGGCTGGTTTTCGATCGACTCTTCCATCGCAGTTGCGAGACTCGTTGCGCTCTCGCTGGCGATCGGTGTCCCCGCAAACTGGTGGTACAGCGTCCCGAACTTGATTCCGGCCTCGAAACAGAGTGACTCGGCCGCGTTCGGTGTCCTCTGGTCGCTCATGTCCTTTTCTCCGTGTCCGTCTCCATGGACGTTGCGATCCAGCCTGGGCAGTTACAGGGGCCGAATCGCATAGTTCTTATCGCCCCTGTTCCTGACTCCAAACGAATGGCACAGTCGGTCCTGCTTACGGGGGCTGCGGGGCGCGTTGGCGATGCGATCCTCGGTGGCCTCGCGCACGAACACGAGTGGCGCTTTCTCGATCGCGATCCGCCGACGGAGGAGTATCCTGGGGAGTTCGTCGTCGCGGACGTCACCGACGAGACGTCCGTTCGCGACGCGATGGACGGTATCGACGTCGTGATCCATCTCGCCGGCGATCCGCGTCCGGAAGCGCCCTGGGACAGCGTCCTCACGAACAACATCGACGGCACACGGACGATCTACGAGGCCGCAGTCGATGCAGACGTCGAAAAGGTCGCGTTCGCCTCCTCGAATCACGCCGTCGGCGCATTCGAGACCGACGAGCGCACTCCCGGGCTGTACCGCGTCCACGACGAGTTCCGCCTCGATGGCACGGAACTCCCCCGTCCGGGCAACCTCTACGGCGTCTCGAAGGCCGCCGGCGAAACCCTCGGCCGATACTACCACGACGAGTACGGCATCTCCGTCGTCAACGTCCGCATCGGGAACCTCACGAAGGGGCACCCGCCGATCGACTACGAGCGCGGGCAAGCGATGTGGCTCTCTTATCGTGACTGTGCACACCTCTTCGATCGCTGTATCGAGGCGGACTACGAGTACGAAATCGTCTACGGCATCTCCGACAACGACCGAAAATACTACTCGATCGACCGCGCTCGAGAAGCACTGGGCTATGAACCGCAGGATAACTCGGCCGAGCACGACTGATCGTTGCCTCCTCGAGTCTGCGGCCGCTCAGAACAGTCCCTCGACGTCTTCTTCACGCGCGTTTCGTCGCTCGACGTGGCCGGTTAGTCGCTGGTAGACGATCCCTCGGTGGTCGTCTTCGCGGACGAAGTCGAACAGCAGCGTGATGAACCGGCTGCCGTCGTCACCTGCCTCGAGGTCGTCTCGCGCGTACCCCCGTGCCTGCTCGATCGGCTTTTCGTCGTATCCCAGCTCCTCGGCGAGCACGACGGCTGCGATCGCCGTCGGCCCGAACTCGAGGTCCGCGACGGTCGGACCGTCGCCATGGTGGACGAGCGCGATCGGTCGACGCCGTTCGATCAGCTCCGGATCGGACTCGAGCGCCTCGAGGTACGCCCGTACCGGCGGCAGGTCGACCTCCCGGTACTCGGCGGGGAGGTCTTCGAGGTACTCGCTGGCGCTCTCGGCGAGCCCGACGGCACCGTCCCAGTTGCGCTCGCGAGCGTGGTAGACGGCGGCGGTGAACTGGATCAGCCCGTGGAGCAGCCGCTCGTCGTCGGTGTCCTCCTCGAGTTCGAGCCAGCGGTCCTCCCAGGCGTCGTGGGCCGCGTGGTAGTACCCGTCGTTGTAGATGGCGACGCCTGCCCGGAGCGCATCGTCCATACGTAGAGGTCGTGCTCGAGCCTCGAGAGCGTGTCGGCGTTCGGTGGCGGTGTCCCAACAGAGGAGACGTGTCTCGTGGCCGTCCTCGAGCCTCGAGTATCGTCCGGTTCGGTCGACGGATCGAAAGTGCCGGATACGTACCGCCTCCGGCGGGGCGGGCAGACAACTGTGAAAACGGGGGAACGGAGGCGCCGAGCGAGCGCCCCAACCGGTTACTGGCCGCCACCGGTCACGGGCGGTACTCGAGGTGACGCCGGACGGATACATTATTATGTGTCGGTTTCCCGTGGTGGGCGGCGATTACACTACCGATAGGAACGACTTACCGGCCGGATGGTCGAACCAGGGGCTTACCCCTCGAAGCCGTCTTCCCACCGAAATCGACCGTCTCGCTGGACGGTCTCGCCGTCGACCTCGAGCCGGGAGTCCTCGCTGACGTCGGTGATCAAATCGACGTGAACGGCCGACTCGTTGCCCGACTCTCCCGTGGGTAGACAGGCGTCGTACGCCCGTCCGAGCGCCAAATGGACGGTATCTCCCATTTTCTCGTCGAAGAGGATGGTGTCGGTATAGCGGTCGATGCCGCGGTTCATCCCGATACCGAGTTCACCCAGTCGTCGTGCGCCGTCGTCAGTCTCGAGGACGGCTTCGATCACCTCACCGCCCTGCTCGGCATCGTAGTCAACGACCTCGCCGTCAGCGAACTCGAGGCGGACGTCCCGGACGGGCTCGCCGCGGATCGTCATCGGAACGTCGAACGTGACCTCGCCCTCGGTCGCGTATGGGGCGGTGAACACCTCGCCACTGGGGAGGTTGTGTGAGTCGTAGGCGACCGATGCGGCGCTGTTGACTGCCGTCCGGTCGTCGATCTGCATGGAGAGGTCAGTTCCACCTGAGACGAGCCGTACCTCGGAGCCGCCGTCGAGTACGTCTTTCATCCGACCCATCTCCTCGGCTAGCGATTCCCAGTCCCGAAGGATTGCGTCGTATGCGAAGTCGCGATACTCCTCGTAGGCCATGTTGGCTTGCTGGGCCAACGCGCGCGTCGGATGGATCGTCGACACCCACCGCGTGTCGAAGCGCGCCTCGCGGACGCCGGCGCGTGCGGTGTCGTAAGTCTGGCGAGTGTCGCCCGAGACGTCGGCCATCGCGCTCGTGTTCCGGCCGCCCCCCAGCGAGAGAACGACGTCCGCGTGTTCGTAGAGGGCGCGTTCGTGTGCCGGTTCGTCGAACTCGCCGTCGTATTCCCGAAGGTACGCTCGTGTTACCTCACCGGAGCTATAGGTCGCCAGCAGGTTCGCTCCGCGTTCGCCGAGTTTCTCGGCGACGGCGACCGCGAGGTCGTGTGCGTCCGGTCCGACCGAGAGTACGACGTCGTCGCCTTCCTCGACACGGGCGCTCCAGCCGATCAGTACTTCCGCATGTTCGCGGACGCGTTCGTCCATAGTCGGTGATACGAAGGCACGCACAAAATGACCCGCCCTTTCGCAGGCGGCGATGCGACGAACGCTCGACGGTGAGCGCTACGAGGGGACTTCGGCCGACTCGAGGCCGTCGCGCGACCGCACGAGGTGGACGACGGCATAGACGATCGGCGTATCAAGGAGGGCGATAAGCAGTTTCAGCAGGTACTGACCGATCATCAGCGCGAGCAACTCGCCGAGCGGGAGGACGACACCGACGTCGAGGACGGCCGGTGCGATTGCGAACGCGATCGCAACGAAGATGACGGTGTCGATGGCCTGGCTGCTCCCCGTCGAAACGACGTTGCGCAGCCAGAGCTTCTCGCGGCCAGTGTACGCACGGATTCGGTGGAACACGATCACGTCCCAGTTCTGGCTGACGACGTACGCCAGCAGGCTCCCGAGGACGATGTTCGTCGAGGCGCCGAGAACCTCTGCGAACATTTCGGGGTCGATGCTCGCCTCCGCGGCCGGCGCGATGATCGTCGACCAGACGAGCGCCAGTACGATGAAGTTCATCACGAACGCCACGTTGACGACGATCTGGGCGGCCCGACGACCGTACAGCTCGGCGTAACAGTCGCTGGCCACGAACGTCAGCGCGTACGCTAGCGCCGCCCCCGGCAAAACGAGCTCGGCTCCCGTCACCGGCAACGAGAACGGTAACTCGAACGCGAGCACTTTCGACGCGGTCAACTGTGCCGTCACCAGGGCCGTCACGAACACCCCGATCAACGCCACCTGTGCGATGGTGGCCGTCTCACGGGCCTCGGATCCGCTCGTCATACCGTTCGCCTATCCAACGAAGTCACGTAAACGGTTCGAGACGACCCCACGGCGGTCGCCACGATGGCACCCCTTCTTCGACCGGCCGTCCGACGTTCCAACCGACGCGTTCGACGGTATCCGCCGACTCCTCGAGCGCGGCATCAGGTCCATTCGGCTGGCCCACGAGGTCCTGCGGAAGTATCTTCCTCTTATTTCGACCACACTTGACGAGAATCGTGGACTCTCGTCGACGGGTACGCCGTTTTAGAGGTTGCATTCCCCTCCGTCGAACACCTGTTGAGACTCGATACCTGCTCGAGCAGGATCGTACGGTTTCAGTGCTGAAACTGCTTGTTGAAGTATTTGATCGAACGGCAGTTATGGGGTTGCTTCAGTGCTTGCCTTGATCAACTCAGCCCCATCCTCTGTCCGTTGACGGGTGCACCGCTCTCTGTGCCCGAATAGAAAGCCGTCACTACACTCCCGTCGTCCCCGTCAGCACTGGCCACCCCTGTCATTCAGATCGCGCTACGGCGGCCAATCCTCCTTTGTGGTCCGCCGATAGACTTCACTTCGGCATGACGGACGTCTCCGTCGATCGCTCGGGACTTTATTCACATCCTCATCATTTCTCACTTGATTACACGTCATCCCCGGAAACGAGTAGCCAAACCCACAACACCGTATTGGCCCAGCGAAACGCTCTTTGCGGGCCTGATACGCGATAGATAACAAATAGTCGACCGATTGGTGTGATCACATGGGTGAAACATGGACGATCTGACTGGGTTCCAGCGAGATCTACTGTACGTGATCTCCGGGGCCGATCAACCATCGGGACAGGACGTCAAAGAGGAGATCGAGGGTTACTACAGCGCCGAGATCAATCACGGCCGGCTGTATCCGAATCTCGATACGCTCGTCAACAAGGAACTCGTCGAGAAAGGACAACTCGATCGACGAACTAACTACTACGAAATTAGCGACGACGGTCTTCGCGAGATCGAGGATCGTCGGGAGTGGGAACGCCAGTACGTCGACGTATAGCACCGATCTGTCCCTATCGTCTCTACGAATAGCCCCAGACCAGCCGCGGCTGTGCGCTGATCACCCGTCTCGTATGCGGACCTGCCAACCCACCTGCGATCTGATGGACGTCGACTGGACCACTGACCCACCTCGAACGGCTGCAGTCGTCGCGGTGGTCGTCTCTACTGAGTCGCAATCTGACCGTCCGGGCTGAATGTCTGGTACTCCCTACCGTTACGACCTCGATTCAGAGGCCTTAAGTAGTGGTCGGCGACTACAATTTAATCGGAAGAAGATGAGGACCCCACCCCTGCGGTCCGCCGTACAGATGGGATCTGATGTTAGCCTTGGTAGTTCGGTGACGCCAGATCGGTCGTCGATCGCGGTCACCGAACGTGGACCCATTTAGTGTGAGTGCATTAGCATTCACCGCCAAACCCTCCCTTCACAGGGAGTTATAGCATTCCGGTTGATCCTGCCGGAGGTCATTGCTATTGGAGTCCGATTTAGCCATGCTAGTTGCACGAGTTCAGACTCGTAGCAGATAGCTCAGTAACACGTGGCCAAACTACCCTATGGATCCGGATACCCTCGGGAAACTGAGACTAATCCGGAATAGGAGTCCCAGGCTGGAACTGCCGGGACTCAGAAATGCTCCGGCGCCATAGGATGTGGCTGCGGCCGATTAGGTAGACGGTGGGGTAACGGCCCACCGTGCCGATAATCGGTACGGGTTGTGAGAGCAAGAGCCCGGAGACGGTATCTGAGACAAGATACCGGGCCCTACGGGGCGCAGCAGGCGCGAAACCTTTACACTGCACGCGAGTGCGATAAGGGGACTCCAAGTGCGAGGGCATATCGTCCTCGCTTTTTCCTACCGTAAGGTGGTAGGCGAATAAGGGCTGGGCAAGACCGGTGCCAGCCGCCGCGGTAATACCGGCAGCCCAAGTGATGACCGCTATTATTGGGCCTAAAGCGTCCGTAGCTGGCCAGGCAAGTCCGTCGGGAAATCCGCGCGCTTAACGCGCGGGCGTCCGGTGGAAACTGCGTGGCTTGGGACCGGAAGACCTGAGGGGTACGTCTGGGGTAGGAGTGAAATCCCGTAATCCTGGACGGACCACCGGTGGCGAAAGCGCCTCAGGAAGACGGATCCGACGGTGAGGGACGAAAGCTCGGGTCACGAACCGGATTAGATACCCGGGTAGTCCGAGCTGTAAACGATGTCTGCTAGGTGTGCCACAGGCTACGAGCCTGTGGTGTGCCGTAGGGAAGCCGTGAAGCAGACCGCCTGGGAAGTACGTCCGCAAGGATGAAACTTAAAGGAATTGGCGGGGGAGCACTACAACCGGAGGAGCCTGCGGTTTAATTGGACTCAACGCCGGACATCTCACCAGCACCGACAGTATGCTGTGAAGGTCAGTATGATGAGCTTACTGGAGCTACTGAGAGGAGGTGCATGGCCGCCGTCAGCTCGTACCGTGAGGCGTCCTGTTAAGTCAGGCAACGAGCGAGACCCACGTCCCTAATTGCCAGCAATACCCTTGCGGTAGTTGGGTACATTAGGGAGACTGCCAGTGCCAAACTGGAGGAAGGAATGGGCAACGGTAGGTCAGTATGCCCCGAATGTGCTGGGCGACACGCGGGCTACAATGGTCGAGACAGTGGGATGCAACTCCGAGAGGAGACGCTAATCTCCGAAACTCGATCGTAGTTCGGATTGCGGGTTGAAACTCACCCGCATGAAGCTGGATTCGGTAGTAATCGCGCCTCAGAAGGGCGCGGTGAATACGTCCCTGCTCCTTGCACACACCGCCCGTCAAAGCACCCGAGTGAGGTCCGGATGAGGCCCCGTCAGGGGTCGAATCTGGGCTTCGCAAGGGGGCTTAAGTCGTAACAAGGTAGCCGTAGGGGAATCTGCGGCTGGATCACCTCCACAGATCGGGATCAGGCCGATGGCCTGACCCACCTTATGTAGCGTTTTACGCTACGGCGAACCGTGGCGCTTTGCGCCACACGGTCTACGTTCGATCGACCCATCGTCGGCCGATCGGGCACCTTTGAACTACCAAGGCTAACACAACACCCTGTCTCGCTGTCGTGAGACGTGAGACAGGGGTGGGCCCATAGCTCAGTGGGAGAGTGCCTCCTTTGCAAGGAGGATGCCCTGGGTTCGAATCCCAGTGGGTCCATACCTCGGATGGGATCGAGATCCGTGCCCTTAAGTGTGGCAAGGAACTTTGATCTGATCCGAACGAAACCGATGCACCACTCCGCGCAAGCGTGAGTGGGAAGGGTTGATGCAGGCCCGTTAGTCAGCGGGCGTGCGGATGAGACCGTGTGTACGTGTAGTCCAGGCGTCCACTGGACCCGTTCCCGGGTCACAATCGTCACACTTCGGTGTGACGACATTCCGTTGCGATTCTATCGCAACGTCGATCCGATGAACGTGGCTACTGTGCCAGCTGGTGGATCGCTCGGCTTGAGAGCTGAAGAAGGACGTGCCAAGCTGCGATAAGCCTGAGGGACCCGCACGGAGGGGAAGAACTCAGGATTTCCGAATGGGAATCCCCACCGCAATTGCTTCGCGCAATGGGGAACGCCGAGAACTGAAACATCTCAGTATCGGCAGGAAAAGAAAGCAAACGCGATGTCGTTAGTAACGGCGAGTGAACGCGACGCAGTCCAAACCGAAGCCTTCGGGCAATGTGGTGTTCGGACTGACGATCACTTCGCGAAAGGCGACAGGAAGTCTCTTGGAACAGAGCACGAGACAGGGTGACAGTCCCGTATTGTCGTCGAGTATCGAACGAGTCAGCTCCAGAGTATCGGGGGTTGGATATCCCTCGTGAAGATCGCGGGCATCGACCGCGAAGACTAAACACTCCTCAAGACCGATAGCGAACAAGTAGCGTGAGCGAACGCTGAAAAGCACCCCAAGAAGGGAGGTGCAATAGGGCGTGAAATCAGTTGGCGATAGAGCGACAGGGCACGAAAGGTCCTGATCAAAACGACCCAGGTGCGAACCTGCAGTAGGAAGATCAGGAAGCCGGTGTCCCGTCGTACGTTTTGAAAAACGGACCAGGGAGTGTGCCTGATTGGCGAGTCTAACCTGAGTATCAGGGAAGGCAGAGGGAAACCGACATGGCCGCAGCACTTTGTGTGAGGGCCGCCGTCTTCAAGGGCGGGGAGTCAATCGGGCACAACCCGAAACCGGATGATCTAGGCATGGGCAGGGCGAAGCGTGGCGAAAGCCACGTGGAGGCCCGTTAGCGTTGGTGTCCTACAATACCCTCGCGTGATCTATGTCTAGGGGTGAAAGGCCCATCGAATCCGGAAACAGCTGGTTCCAACCGAAACATGTCGAAGCATGACCTCCGCCGAGGTAGTTCGTGGGGTAGAGCGACGGATTGGGAGATCGCACTCCGAGAGGAGTGTGCCTCCCTGTCCAACTCCGAACCTACGAACGCCGTCGACGCGGGGAGTCCGGTGCGCGGGGTAAGCCTGTGTACCGTGAGGGAGACAACCCAGAGCTGGGTTAAGGTCCCCAAGTGTGGACTAAGTGCGATCGAAGGTGGTCGCAAGCCCTAGACAGCCGGGAGGTGAGCTTAGAAGCAGCTACCCTCTAAGAAAAGCGTAACAGCTTACCGGCCGAGGTTTGCGGCGCCGAAAATGATCGGGGCTCAAGTCCACCACCGAGACCTAGCGGCGCACTCAGTGAGTGCGATCCCGTAGGTTGGCGTTCCGTTCGGGTGGAAGCATGGGAGAGATCTCATGTGGACCGTGCGGTAACGAAAATCCTGGTCATAGTAGCAGCGTGAGTCGGGTGAGAACCCCGACGGCCGAACGAGTAAGGGTTCCTCAGCAATGCTGATCAGCTGAGGGTTAGCCGGTCCTAAGTCCTGCCGTAGATCGAGCAGGTCGAAAGGGAAATAGGTTAATATTCCTATGCCAGTGTGCACTCAAAGCCGACGCTTTGGGGCCGCCTCTACCGGGCTTTCGCCCGGTCGAACAGTCGAAATTCGTGGAAGCCGTAATGGCAGGAAGCGAACGAATGGCTGGATAGCGCAAGAGAGGTCAACCTAGAGCCCGTGAAAAGGCAAGCACACTGTCCGTACCGAGATCCGACACAGGTACTCGTGGCGGCGAAAGCCAAGGTCTGTCGGGAATAACCGACGTTAGGGAATTCGGCAAGTTAGTCCCGTACCTTCGGAAGAAGGGATGCCTGCCTCGGAAAGAGGCAGGTCGCAGTGACTCGGACGCTCCAACTGTCTAGTAACAACATAGGTGACCGCAAATCCGTAAGGACTCGTACGGTCACTGAATCCTGCCCAGTGCGGGTATCTGAACACCCAGTACAATGGGACGAAGGACCCGTTAACGGCGGGGGTAACTATGACCCTCTTAAGGTAGCGTAGTACCTTGCCGCTTCAGTAGCGGCTTGCATGAATGGATGAATGAGAGCGTCACTGTCCCAACGTTGGGCCCGGTGAACTGTACGTTCCAGTGCGGAGTCTGGAGACCCCCAAGGGGAAGCGAAGACCCTATAGAGCTTTACTGCAGGCTGTCGCTGAGACGTGGTCGCTACTGTGCAGCATAGGTAGGAGCCATTACACAGGTACCCGCGCTAGCGGGCCACCGAGGCATCATTGAAATACTACCCGGTAGTGACTGCGACTCTCACTCCTGGCGGAGGACACCGGTAGCCGGGCAGTTTGACTGGGGCGGTACGCGCTTGAAAAGATATCGAGCGCGCCCCAAGGTTTCCTCACCCGAGTCGGAGACTCGGGAAAGAGCGCAAGAGCATACGGAAGCCTGACAGTGTCCGGCACAACAACGGACGCTGACGCGAAAGCGTGGTCTAGCGAACCAATTCGGCTGCTTGATGCGGCCAATTGCTGACAGAAAAGCTACCTTAGGGATAACAGAGTCGTCACCCGCAAGAGCACATATCGACCGGGTGGCTTGCTACCTCGATGTCGGTTCCCTCCATCCTGCCCGTGCAGAAGCGGGCAAGGGTGAGGTTGTTCGCCTATTAAAGGAGGTCGTGAGCTGGGTTTAGACCGTCGTGAGACAGGTCGGCTGCTATCTATTGGGGGTGTTATTGGTTCCTGACGGGAACGTTCGTATAGTACGAGAGGAACTACGAATGGGTGCCACTGGTGTACCGGTTGTTCGAGAGAGCACGTGCCGGGCAGCCACGCACCACGGGGTAACGGCTGAACGCATCTAAGCCGGAAACCCACCTGGAAAAGAGGAACCGCGGAGGCCACTCGTAGAAGACGAGTTCGATAGACTCGGGGTGTACGCGTCGAGGCAACGAGACGTTGAGCCCGCGAGCACTAATCGGCCAAGCCACACACTCATAACTACAACGCATTTGGATCGGACCCGAGAACGGGTCCAGACGCAAACTGGACTACACGTACACACGGTATTAGACATGACATACGACCGATGATGGTCTTGTGACGGTTCGACTCCGTCGATCGGCGTTACGGCGGCCAGAGCGGCGAGGGACCTCCCGTACCCATCCCGAACACGGAAGATAAGCTCGCCCGCGTATCGGCAAGTACTGGAGTGGGAGACCCTCTGGGAACGTGGATTCGCCGCCGACTACTCATATAGGATTAAGCCTCCAGAGCAGCAGCTCTGGGGGCTATCCGTATTTACAGACTGTACCCATAGCGCTCAGCTCGGCATGTCGGTGCGTTCGTGGCGTACCGCTATGCTTAAACGAACGGACCACCTAGTATTATATGCGCCAAGGTGGCAGAGTCCGGCCGAACGCAGCGGCCTGCAGAGCCGCCTACCGCCGGTTCAAATCCGGCCCTTGGCTTTTTCAGCAACACTTCGGGATGAGCGTCTGCAACTGAGTCGTGTATAGAGAGGAAACCCCTTCTGGATCGAATCTATTGTTGGCTGTCGAGCGACCCAACCGCTTGCTACCCTGGTCACCGATTTATCACCCGCAGTTTGACCCGGCCACTCGGTCGGTGCCTGTACCGAGCCTAGAGCGGCGGCGTTCGCTCGAGCTCATCGTGTGCCTGGCGCGCGCAATGAATTCTGCAATGTAAATCGTCGTTACCTGTTGCTTCGGCGTCCGTCGAGAAGCCGGCCGATAAGTCCAAGGTGTTCACCCCCTACGGTGAATACGCGCGGTACGGTGGGGCCGGCTTCGCACTATGGCGAGGCCGTTTCTGTGAGTGAGGGACCGATGACGTGGCAACGACAGCGCGTCCCTTCCTCGCCAGTTTGCGAGGTATGAGTCCCAAATATAAATATTTTGGCCGTGGCCAAACATCGTTCCCTGGTCTGCCGTGAGGTGGGTGTAAACGCCCCAGTCATCAAATCGCTTCCAGTGAGACCGACGAACTCGATCTCGAGAGGGGGCACGGGTCACGGCTGTGCGCTATACTCCGACGGGTTTTAGCCGCCTGATCTATGTCGGGTCCCGATACAATCTACTCTGGGTATAGTTTGTGGACCCGGTCAACTCCTTCCTTGCTCACCACGCTCGTGGGGGCACGTCTTTCCCATGTCGTAATCGCTCTGGGCGGGCTGCTCTTCACGGTATTGCTCGTCGTAAAAGTGGGCCGGGCGCGATTTGAACACGCGGTCGGATGTGCTCGTTCACGGCGTCGCCGTTTGCGACCGCGCTCTCGCTGCGCGAACCCTCCCTGCGTTCAAATCCGTCCGGTTCCGAGACTCACCGCTCGCGGATCTGCTCGCGGCGAGAATACGGGCCGGGCGCGATTTGAACACGCGACCGTCTGGTTAAAAGCCAGACGCTCTGCCGGACTGAGCTACCGGCCCTCTGATTTGTACTATCGGCGAGTAGTGGTTAAACGTTTTCTTTCTTCGGCCGTCGAACGCCAGTCTCGGCTGGTGGTGTAACCGTCAGCCGAGATGCGCCTCGAGCGCGCGGCTGATGAGTGTCCCGGGGTCGACATCGTCGAGGGATGCGTGCTGGCGGAGGGTGCGGTAGGTTGCCGGTGAGAGGGTGACCTCGATTTGTCCGAGAACGATGCCGTGGTCTGCGAGAGCGTCCTCGAGCGGTGTTCCGTCGTTGATGGTGCTGGCGACGCTGCGGACCTCTCGGACGGTGAGGTCGCCGTCGAGGGTCGCCCACGCCAGTAGGAGGCGGGATTCGCCGCTAACCCGTGCGATGTGTTTGGCGGCCGTGGGTGCGATCGTGCCGAGGGCAACCTGTTTGCGAACCGATCGAGGGAGGTCGTGGACGCGGGCCCACTTACGGATGAACGAGACGGTGACGTCGTTGCCTGCCCGTTTGGCTGCGGTCTTGTACGACCCTTCCCCTCGGACGAGGGCTGCACAGGCGGCAGCGCCACGGAGCATGTAGAGGTGGTCTTCGTCGGTCGCGCCGGTGGCGAACTGGCGGACGGTCTCGGCGGCGTCGGCGAGACTGTCGGGATCGGTGGGGTCGAACTGGACTGCGTCACGGGCCCGCTGGCCGGTGACCGATTCGTCACCACGGATGACGGGTGCGCCCACGGGTGATTCGCGGTCGGTCGGGATCGATCGCTCGCGGTTCCGTGAACCGCGGGAACGACCGTTGTTCCGGTCGTCGGTCATGGAGAACCGTTGGGTGTACGCCGGTAAAAAGGTCTGTACCTGTTCGGTTCGTCTCGAGACGGAATACTCGGTCTCACGTCGGACGTTCGCCACGCTCGCCCTGTGTAGCGAGTAGTTCTTTTACCTTTGACGCGCTATGTCACTCTGTGACTGTTCGGCTTCCCGGGGAAACCGACGGTGAGTTCACAATCCGGCGTGCTGAGCGGGTAGACCTGTTCGCGGTCGTCAGCATCGAGAACACGTCGTTCACACAGCCATGGCCGTACGATGCGTTCGAAAGATTCCTCGGTGAACCCGGTTTTCTCGTCGCCGAATCCGACGGGCGAATCGCCGGCTACGTCGTCGCTGACGTGACGTCGTCGTTCGGCCAGCAACTCGGCCACGTCAAAGACATCGCTGTCCATCCTGGCTTACGTGGAAAGGGTGTCGGCTCTGCACTCCTCTCTCGTGCGCTAGCCATCCTCACGGCACACGGTGCCGATAGCGTTAAACTCGAGGTTCGGCGTTCGAACGAGGACGCGAAGCGTCTCTATCGGCAGTTCGGCTTCGAGCCGCTCCGACTGGTCCCAGGCTACTACCAGGACGACGAGGACGCCATCGTGATGATTCGTAAACTCGAGTAGCGGCTCATCTGACCGTTCTGTCCGTCGCTCGATGGATCGCTACGCGTCTCCGTACAGCCGGGTTCGGCGTCGAGTAGCGTGGACGTTTTACCGACGGCATCCGTGGGTTCGTGTATGGGATACGCCTGCCCGGTTTGTGCCGCCGAACAGGCCGATGCGGTCCACCTCGCGAACCACCTCGCTGTTACCGCCTCGCTCGGTCGTCGGGACCACGAGGACTGGCTCACAGCGCACGCTCCCGACTGGGCTGAGTACAGCCCCGCAGAGCTCGCCGAACTCGTCGTCGAGTACGCTGAGGAAATCGACACACCGGACTTCGAGGACGGTCACGGACACGAACACGGCCGGCCGGGCGGACTCGAGGGTGAACTTGCCCGACAGACCCGTCACCCCGGTCGAGGAACGCTGACAGCCGAAGCTGCGGACGTCCTCGAGGAGGCCCGCGAGCTCACGCGCCGGATGCACGACGCCGACGAGGCGGACGACGATGACGCCGACACGACGGGCGACGAAAACGAAAACGCGTAACTACGGGCCCCTCGAGCCCACACGTATGAAGACGGTCGGAACGTTCTCTTTCGAGTCGACTACCGAGGCACGCGAAGCGTACGAGTCGATCGGACCAGCGGCACAGACGGTCGTCCGCGAGGTCGCCAGAGCCATGGCGTTCGACCGCGAGGAGTACGGCGAACGTGTCACTGGCGATGTCGTCGAGACGGCTCGTGACGCCCTGTTTGCCAGCCTGCTCGAGGTCTCCGTCGGCTCTCGTGAGGCGTTCGAGGAGTGGCGTGAGTCCTACGACGGCGAAGTGACGGTGGCCGGCCACGAACGAGTCGACAACGTCGTCTGGCACGTTGGCCCGGCCGGGCAAGCCGTCGCTGCTACGTTCCAGAACGAGGATGACGCGGCGATTGCGACGCTCCGACGGCAGGCGTTCGGTCGGCTCTATCGCGATCTCGTCTAACGGTCTCCGATACGCTATTACGCCCTCGAGCCCACGCCTCGGACGATGACCGACGTCGACGACTGGACGCTTCAGGAGACAGTCACTGAGTACGAAACGCCCTGGTACGACGGGGGCTACGACGTGCTCGAACAGCCCGATGGCACCGAGAAGCGCTACTACTGGGCCGAGTTGCCACCCGCGGTCGTCGTCGTTGCTCGAATCGACGCCACGGCTGCTGCGTCACTCGCGGGCAATTCCGACGCTGTCGGGGGCGACCACCTCCTGTTCGTCGAGCAGTACCGGCCGACGGTCCGCGAGACCCACCTCGAGTTGCCGGCTGGAATCGTCGAAGACGGCGAGTCTTACACCGAAGCGGCCGCCCGCGAACTCGAGGAAGAGACCGGCTTTCGGCCCTCGAGTACGGCTCTGATCCAGGAGTACGCCGTCGCGACCGGGCTACTTCGTCACGACCGGGGAATCGTTTACGCCGAGGGGCTCGAGCCGGGCCAACGCGAGCTCGACAGCAACGAGTTTCTCGAAGTGACGACCGTTCCGGTCGACGAGGCGCTCGAGCGCGCTCGCGAGTTGCCGGCGAACGACGCGACGATGTCGGCGCTGTTGCTGGCGAAAGAAGACGGGCTCCTGTAGCTCGAGGTCGGCGCGAACTCGTCGGCCATCGACGAATCAGTTGTTGCGATCGCTAGCGGGCTCAGTTTCTCCACTCGATTATCGTTCGGGAAGCCAGAGCAACAGCACCAGCGCGAGGCTGGAGATGGCGGCGAGCAGGAAGAACGCCTCATCGAAGAAGCCTTGGTCGGCGACCGCACCGAAGACGACCGGGCTGGCCGCGCCGATGGTCATGTACACCGTCCGAAGCGTGCCGAGACCCGTGTTCTGGATCTGGTTCGGGACGGCGGTCGTCATGTACGCGAGGACGACGGCCCCTCCGCCGAGCATGACGCTCACGAGCGCTGTCACCCCGACGACGGGCCAGAACCCGTCGATGAACGGTAAGATGACGAGCGCGACGCCGGAACCGCCCAGAATGACGAACAGTGCCCTGCGTGCGCCGATGCGATCGTAGGCAGTCCCTCCGAGTGGTTTCATCACGATTCCAAACGCGAAAAACAGCGCAAACAGGCCGCTCGCGAGCGTTGGCGAGAATCCTTTGACCTCCATCAGATACGTCGGATAGAACCCCGTAAACGCCTGATAGACGGCGTTCGCGACGATCTGAATCGCGGTGATGAGCACGATCGACCGTGTCCAGAGCAACGACCGCGTCTCGAGTGCGCCCGAAAGCGAGATGGCGGTTCCACCCGTCCCGTCGGACGTTCGTCTGGGCACGGCGAGCCAGATACCGAGTGCGACCAGCGCAAACAGGGCGATGGTGAACCCGAAGCCGAACTGCCAGGCAAGGCCGACGGCGAGGACGGTTGCGACGGGTGGCAACACGGTGTTGCCGAGGTCGCCGGCCGCAGACATCACGCCGATCGCGGTACCGACGCTGTCGGGGTAGACGTCCGAGAGGGCGCTGAGCCGAACGACGCCGAAGAGGGCGGTGGAAAATCCGAACAGTCCGGTGGCGACGAACAGCAGGACCGTCGGCCCGCCGAGGACGATCAACGTGACCGATCCCGCGGCCGCGGCCATACTCACGACCATGGTCGTCCCCTCACCAATCCGATCAGCGAGGACGCCACCGGGTAGCTGACCGATCGCGTAGGCGAGCCAGAGGACGGTCAACAGCAAGCCGGCCGTCGTCAGGGTCAGTCCGTAGGCCGTCTGGAGGTGGGGCAACAACACCGGAAACGCCTGTCTAACGCCGATCGAGAGGAACCACCCTGCAGAGATCGCCAGCAGGACCTTTCCCCTCCCATCGCGCCAGTGGCGGCGTGCGACCGACGTCACGTCTGCGAAACTCGTCACGGGGCTTCGGGTAGGCCTCTCTAACGGACGTACATCAATATTCCAGAGTCGTACGGCCTTGCCTCGACTCCGCCGACGGCGTCGTCGTGCGGAGGCCTCGAGCGTGTTGCCCACCGCTCGAGAGAAGTAGAAAGACAGTTCCGACCCCGACTCGAACCCCCGACAAATGCGAATCGCCGTTCCCAACAAGGGCCGCCTGCACGAGCCGACGATCGACCTCCTAGAGCGGGCGGGACTGCACCTCGAGAACGGGGCCGACCGGAAACTGTACGCCGACACCGTCGACCCCGACGTCTCGGTGCTGTTTGCCCGGGCGGCGGACATCCCGGAGTACGTCGCCGACGGTGCCGCTGACCTCGGCATCACCGGCTACGACCAGGTCTGTGAGGCGGGCGTCGAGACCGTCGAGGAACTGCTCGACCTCGAGTTCGGCCGCTGTCGACTCGTCCTCGCGGCTCCCGAAGACGGCGACATCGACGGCGTCGAGGACCTGGCTGGAAAGACGATCGCGACCGAGTTCCCGAACATCACTCGCGACTTCTTCGCCGATACCGGCGTCGAACCGGCCATCGTCGAGGTGTCGGGTGCGACCGAACTGACACCGCACGTCGAGATGGCCGATGCCATCGTCGACATCACCTCGACCGGCACCACGCTGAAGATGAACCGGTTGGCCGTCGTCGACGACGTCCTCTCGAGTTCCGTCCGACTGTTCGGCCGCGAGGACGTCCTCGAGGATCCCAAAGTCGACGAGGTCCGGACCGCGCTCGCATCGGTCAAACAGGCCGAAGGCAAACGCTACCTCATGATGAACGTCCCGCAGGACCGACTCGAGGCTGTCCGTGACGTGATCCCTGGTCTCGGCGGGCCGACGGTGATGGACGTCGCGAACGGTGAGGGTGAGAAAGTCGCCGTCCACGCCGTCGTCGACGAGCGCGACGTCTTCGAGACGATCACCGACGTCAAAAATGCCGGCGCGAGCGGAATTCTGGTGACCGAGATCGAACGGCTGGTCGAATAGCGGCCCAACGTGGGCCTCGAAGGGCTCACCGGACACGCTCTTCGAGCGGCTGGTCGGCGCATCGAACTCTACCGGCTGCCCGCGGGCCGTTTCGCGGTTCGCCCCATCCCTATGACTTCTCGAGGAGGTCTTCGACCGCCAGCAGTTCTCTGCCGGGCGAGACGAGCCCCCGTTCTCGGTCGTACGAGATGAATCCGCGCGACTCCAGCAGCGGGAGGTGTGTCCTGGACAGGGAGACGTGAACGCGCTGGCGACGTTCCAAGAGCGTCGTGACGGCTATTGTGTCGTGCTCGGCGTCAGCGACGTCCGCCACCAGCGTACGTACCGCGATCTGCTCGCCGTCTGGTTCGGTGAGTAACCGCCGCAACACCGCTCGTCGCCGGGAGTTCTCGAGGACGTTCTCGAGTTGCTTGCGGGAAAATGGGTCGTCGGTTGCAGGAGTGACCCCGCGGCCGACCGATCTATCCTTGCCGGCGGACGATCGGTTCACGTAGAGCGTCATGGACGGAGAAGACTCACTCTCGCAGACCGGATAAACGCGACCGCTCGTTTCATCAGTCGCGAACGATTTCGATCACTCTCGTTGGATTCAGTCGCGTGAACGATCGAAACTCGAGACGAATCGGGACGTTGAAACCGTTCGTTGAGGCGCCACGCCCTCTATTTCGGCGATCGTGTGACTACCCCGATCGTCTCGGCCCGTCACAGCTCGTCCCGGGACCGGATGGTACTACACTTGCTACGTCACAATGGGTGACATGGAGGTCGCTGGCAGACTGGTGGTGTTGCTCGCGCTGTTGTTCGCGGGCACCGGACTCCGCATCGGTGGCGTTCTCGACGCGGGTCGAACCGCCCGTCTGAAGGCGCTGGCCTACTACGTCGCGCTCCCGGCACTCGTCTTCGTCTCGACGTACGACCAGTCGATCGGCGGGGACACCCCCTTCGCCTCGATGAACGTCTTCGTCACGACGCTCGTCTCGATCGCGACGCTCTCGATGCTCGTCGTTCTCGTCGGATAACAGCGCCGGAACGTCGGGTCCTCGTCCTCGAGCACGATCCCGTCACGCACTACTCGGCCGGGCCACCTCACGTCACCGTTCGCCACCGCTGTCGAAGGCCTCGTCGTCGGCGTCGTCTTCGAACGCGTCGGTACGCGACACCCTCTCGTCGACGTCGATCGTCGTTCCCTCGTCGGTCCGGCCCTGGGACTCGAGGTCGAACTCGTCGGTCTCGAGTTCCGCGCCGTCGACGCTGACGGTGCCGTCCGTGATCTCGATCCTGACGCCCTCGGTGTCGCGTGGCCGACCGAGGAACTGGTTGGTCGTCGACTCGACGGTCTGGTTGACCGAGAGGACGAACCGGAGGACGGACTCGAGTTCGGTGCCGACCTCGCGGACGGGCCGTCCGGCGGCGACCTCGCCGAGGCTCTGGGCCCCTTCCGGGTGGAGGTACTGGATCGGGTGGTCGGTCGGCACGTCGCGCAGGTCGACCTCGAACGACCAGAGATACGGCAGGAGTTGGATCGCGTAGCCTTTCGGTTTCGGGGCTTTACGGCCCGCTGCCGTCAGGGCGACGCCGATGGCCGTCGAGCCCGAGTCGGTATCGTAATAGACGCCGGGGACGCCTGGAATGGAAAGTCGCATAGTCGACTCGAGTCACCCGCGACGGGTCAGTACACACCTGGCACTGCCACGGCGCTTTTAAGCCGTCGCTGGGGGACGTGGTCTTACACAGGCTGGTGTGGAGTACGTTCCGCTGGTGTTCGAGACCGCATCGCTGTTCGAACCCGTGTCGAGACGCTCGAAACCGGATTGATCCGACGGACCAGAACGCGACATCGACGAGAAGTCGATTAGAAGCCGTCCGCGAATTTGTCGCGGCAGTTGACGTCAATTTCGCTGACGCTCGAGTGGCCTCGCGTAGCTGCAAAGCGGATGGCATCGGCGACCTCGTCGGGTTCGCTGGCCTCGCCTGGCTCGAAGTGCTCGCGGAAGGTCGTGCCGTCGGTCGTCTCGAACTCAGAGCGGACTTCGGCAGGGTTGACGATCGTGACGCCGACGCCCTCGTCGCCGACCTGTGCGGCGACGCTCTTGGCGAAGCCGCGGGTCCACCACTTCGTCGCGGCGTAGACGGGGTTGAACGAGCGGGGGTACTGGCCGGCGAAGCTCCCGACGAAGATCAGGTGGCCCTCCCGTTCGCGGACGTGTGGGATCGCGGCCCGCGTCGCGTAGAAGAGCCCGTCGACGTTGGTCTCCTGCATCGTCTCGTACTCGTCGGTCGACATCGAGGCCACGTCGCTGCCGCGCGAGAGGCCGGCGTTGTTGACGAGGACGTCGATGCCGCCGAAAGCCTCGACCGTCTCGTCGATCAGGGTATCGACGTCGGCTTCCTCGCGGACGTTCGTCGGGACGACCAGCGTCTCGACGTCGTGGTCGGCCTCAAGGTCGGCCGCGAGTTCCCGCAGTCGGTCTTCGCTTCTGGCCGCAAGCACGACGGTCGCTCCCTCGGCGGCAAGCGCGTCACAGGTGGCCGCACCGATACCCGCACTCGCGCCCGTGACGATCGCGACCTGTCCCTCGAGTTGCTGGCTGGCTGTCATGGCTACCCCACCCTGTGTGTCCCAGAACCGTCGGTGTTTCGTCGAGCAACGGCCGCGGAAAAGTCGACGTCGGCGTTCTGTCCTATTCGAGGGCGTACAACTCGCCGTATTTCTCCTCGACGTACTCGAGGAAGTAGTCGGCGGTGAACGCCTCGCCGGTGGCCGTCTCGATCAGGTCCGGCGTGGTGTACCGTTTGCCGTGTTGGTGGACGCGCTCGCGGAGCCAGCCGTTGAGGTCGTCGAACTCGCCGTCCCGGACGTCCTCGGAGAGGTCGCCTAGCTCGGTTTCGGCGGTGGCGTACAACTGGGCTGCGAGCACCGAGCCAAGCGAGTACGTCGGGAAGTAACCGAAGCTTCCGTGTGACCAGTGGATGTCCTGCAGACAGCCTTCCGCGTCGGTTTCGGGGCGGACGCCGAGGTAGGCCTCGTACTTGTCGTTCCACGCTTCGGGTACGTCTTCGACCTCGAGGTCGCCCGAGATGAGTTCGCGTTCGATCTCGAAGCGGATCACGATGTGGAGGTGGTAGGTGAGTTCGTCCGCCTCGACGCGAATCAGGTTGTCGTCGTAGACCTGGTTTGCGGCCTCGTAGGCCTCTTCGGGGGTGACCTCGTCGAGTTCGGGGAACCGTTCGCGGGCGATCGGCAGGAAGTGTTCCCAGAACGCACGCGAGCGACCGACGTGGTTCTCCCAGAGTCGCGACTGCGATTCGTGGACTGAGAGGTCCCGCGACTGACCCAGTGGCGTCCCGTAGTGGTCGTCGGGCAGTCCGAGCGTGTAGTTGGCGTGGCCGAACTCGTGGATCGTCGAGGTGATCGAGCCGAGCAGGTCCTCGGGTTCGAAGCGGGTGGTCACGCGGGCGTCGAACTGCGTCCCCGTCGAGAACGGGTGCGGAGCGGTGTCGAGTCGGCCACGGTTCCAGTCGTAGCCGAGCGAGTCGAGGACGTCGCGGGCGAGTGCCTCCTGGTCGTCGTCTTCGAAGGTGCCAGCGAAGGCGTCCGTTTCGAGGTCGGCGTCGCTCTCGTCGATCGCCTCGATCAGCGGGACGAGTTCGTCACGAAGCCGCTCGAGGACGCGCTCTGCGGTCTCGAGGTCCAGGTAGGGTTCGTAGTCCGCAAAGAGCACCTCGTAGGGGTCGGCGTCGGGGTCGATGTGGGCGGCATACTCGCGTTTGAGGTCGACCAGTTTCTCGAGCGTCGGCGCGAACGCCTCGAAGTCGTCGTTTTCTTTGGCCTGCTTCCACTTGGGGTGGGCGGTGGCGGTCGTTTCGGAGAGCTCGACGACGAGTTCTTCGGGGACGCTCGTCGCGCGATCGTACTTCCGGCGAATCTCGCGAACGACGGCAGCCTGCTCGTCGTCGAGGTCCGCCGCCTCGAGTTCCTCGAGGAATTCGCGAGTTTCGTCGTCGGTCAGCAGTTCGTGGCTGATCGACGAGAGCGTCGAAAGCTGCTTGGCGCGGGCCGGGGTGCCTTCCTCGGGCATCACGACTTCCTGGTCCCACCGCAGGACGCCGCCAGCGTCTTCGACGCTGGAGATGCGTTCGACGCGCTGACAGAACGCCTCGTACGTTTCGGATACCGAGCCGCCTTGGGCCTGATCGGTCGCCATATGCACGAGTGCTCCCGCCCTGGCCCTATCAACGTCGTGGTTCCAGCACGCTCGGCCGCCTCTTCTCACCGTCTGCACCCATCGGCGGCTCACCGTCCGCGCTCGTCGACGGCCCTGGTCGCCACGACGTTCGGCGGACGAACGGACGTCCCGGCGAACGAACGCTGGCTGGTCACTGACGAACGAACAGACGCTGACTGGTGCTCGAGGGCGCTGCGATGAACCCGGTGTGGAACGTGCAAGCCACGAACTGTTCGGGCGCACTGATCTCTCTTCGAGTGCTATGGTCCTCGCAAGCGCAATCGTGTTCGTCGTCAGCCTGTTGATCGGTGCACTCGGCATCTACCTCGGCGCGAGAGTCATCGTTGGTGCCGGCGACTACGATCACGCCATCGTCACCGCGTTGGTCGGGGCGATCGTCTGGGCGATCGTCGGCTTTTTCGTCGGGTGGATCCCCCTCCTGGGTCCGCTACTCGCGTTGCTCGCGTACATCGCGGTGATCAACGTCCGGTATCCCGGCGACTGGACTGCTGCAGCGATGATCGGGCTCGTCGCCTGGCTCACCGTCCTGATCGTACTCTACGTCCTCGCCGCCGTCGGGATCACCGGCTTCGACGCGGTCGGCGTTCCGGGGGTCTGACACCCTACGACCCTGCAGGACGTCAGGGCACTCGACGCGCCCTCGAGTACGAGCGGGTGGTGAACTGTTAACACGCTCGACCGGTTACAGAACGTATGGGCTTTTTCGAATCCCTCGGACGGAAGGTCGGCGAGTTCACCCACGAGGCCAAGCAAGCGGCCGACGAGGGGGCGAGCTACGTCTGTACGGACTGTGGCGAGCGATTCTACACGGACCAGGGGGACTGTCCGGCGTGTGGCAGCGACGCCGTCGTCGAGCGCGAGCCACCTGACACTGCCTCCGAAGCGGTCGACACGGACGGCTCGACGGAGTCGGATACACACCTCGAAGACGAAGCCGCGCTCGATGACGAGACGTAGACAGCACGACTGACCGCGAGTGACCGCTCACCCCAGCCAGTTTTCGGCGGCTCCCCGATAGATCCGGTAACATCGCTCGAGCACCGCCACCGACACGCTCTCGTCTGCGGTGTGAGCCTCACCCGGCTCTGCGGGACCGCAGATGACACACTCGGTTCCCGCCGCCGCGAGCCAGCCCGCATCGGTCGCGTGGGGTTTGGTCACAAACTCCGGTGATCCTGACTGCACGCTGTCGGCGGTCTGGAGGACGCCACCGGCGAACGCCTCGTCGCCACACCGCATCGGCGGGAGGTCCTGGTCGACGGTCCACTCGACGCCCTCGAGATCCTCGAGGCGCTCTATGGCGGCACGCTCGCCGGGAACCGTCCGCTCGTCGACCGTCACGTCACAGCGGTCGGGGACGACGTTCATCGCCGTTCCGCCGTCGATTTCCGTGACGACGACGCTCCCTTCGAGGGACTCGCCTGCGACCTCGACGGTAGGGGCCTCGAGCGTTCGTATCAGGGAGACGGCGTCGGTGGCCCGGTAGATGGCGTTCTCGCCAGCATCGGGTTCGCTCGCGTGGGCGGCGCTTCCGTGGGCAGTGATCGTACTCCCGCGGCGGCCCTTGTGGGCGACGGCAACGTCGGTGACGCCGGGGCTCGAGTAGCCCGTCGAGCCCTCGCCGACGATGGCGTAGTCGGGGGAAAAGCCCTCGTCGATCGCGTGGCGAGCGCCCACGCCGCCGACCTCTTCGCCGACGAAACTCGCGAAGACGAGTTCGCCGGGTAAGCTGGCGTCGTCCGACGACGTCCGCTCGCTCGAGGTACCTGCCACGTCGATATCACGGAACGCGAGCATCGCGGCTGCGACTGCCCCCTTCATGTCCGCCGTGCCGCGTCCGTAGAGACGGCCGTCGCACGCTTCGACGATGTAGTTGCCGTCGTCTGTCACCTGTTCGTCAGCGGGCGCGACGACGTCATGGTGGCCGACCAGCGCCAGTGAGCGCTCGCCTGCTCCGTTCCGCGCGATGACGTTCCCGACCTCGTCGCGCCGAACGTCGGCGTCCGTCTCCGCGCACAACCACGCCTCGATCTCGTCGCCGGCGGCCGTTTCGTCCTCGTGGCTCGAGACGGCAGCCAACCTCGTTGCCAGTTCGATGAGTGTCTCTGTCACGGTCGTGTCCAACAGGTGGTGCGTACAAGAACGTACGCACCGCGCTCGTCGAACGAACGGCCCTCCGAGCGAAGAACAGTGTCTTGCTCATACTATCAGACAGAAGTCAACGAAGAGACTTCGCCGCTCCTGTCAGGCGAATTCTCAGGCTCGTTCTGTCCGGCAGTCTTCCCCCACGGGATCGTCCATCACTGGCTCGTTTCGGTCGCCCCGTTCTCCTCGTCGGTGAGTCTCGAGACCGTCTCGACGACGTCCTGAAGGCTTGCGGTCTGTTCTTCGCTTGCAGCGGCGACTGACTCCGCGGCGGCCGCGACCTGGTCTGCTGTCTGGGCGACGTCGTCGACGGTGGTCGCCGCGCGCTCGACGTTGCGCGCCTGTTGATCGGTTGCCACTGCGACGTCTTCCATGCTCGAGGCCGTCGCCTGTGCGGACTCGTGGATCTCCTCGAGCGACGCGATGGTCTCGTGGACGTGCTCGGTCCCGTCGTCGACCCGTTCGACCGTTTGTTCGGTAGCGCTGGCGGTCTCGGCGGCTTCCTCGCGCACGGCGAGGACGGCGTCTTCGATCGCCTCAAGATCACTCCTCGTCTGACTTGCGAACGAGTCGACTTCCTCTGCGATGACTCGCATCGGACCGGCGTCTTCGCTGTCGGATCGGCTGGCCTCGATCTTCGCGTTTTTCGCCAGGATCGCGGTTCGCTCGGCGACTCCCTCGAGTCGATCGAGCACCGCGTCGATCTCGTCGGTCTTCGCCTCGAGAGTGTCGGCTGCCGTCGCGGCGCGGTCGGTCACGGCCTCGAGTTCCTCGAGGTCCGCGATAGCCTCGTCGGCCGCCCCAACGCCTTCAGCGGCGAGGCGCTCGGTTCGCTCGCTGTCGGCGTGAACTTCCCCGGCGGCAGCTGCGATCTCTTCGACGGCGGCGCTCACCTCGCTCAAGTCACCCGCGACGGCGTCGACGGCCGACGCCTGGCTCGCGGTGTGGCCGCTGATCGTCTCGGCTCGACCCGCGACGACTTCGCTCGCCTCGTGGAGTTCTTCGATCGGTCGCCTGACGTCGTGTTCGACCTCACGCGCCAATCGTTTTCGTCGTTCGATCGACCGCTCGAGGCGCTGTGCGTAGGAATCGACGTACGTGTCGGCGGCGACCTGCATGTCGAGGTTGATGATCCGGAGCAGCGAAAGGACGTCCATCATCCCGTCGTCGATGGCGTCTCTGACAGTCGTCTCGAAGCTCTCCTCGAGCGTCGGGTCGTCGCTACCACCCAGTCCGAGTGCGCTGGCCAGTCCTCCGAGCCCGCCGCCGGTGTCGTCGCGTTCGTTGGCCCACTCTTCGACGGCGTCGACGACCCGATTCTGAACCCGGTCGTTCAGCCGCTCGAGCAACAGGTCGTAGTAGACGCCGTACTGACCGACGTAGAAGTGCAACGGCATGTCGATCATCTCGTGGAGCTTGCCGATCCGAGCGCGATTGTGGAAGTAGTCCAGATCGTACGACCCGGTCGCGAGTGAGACGAGATAGGCCCGCTGGGTCTGCTTGAGCGATCCGACGCCTTTCGGCGAGCGCCCGATAACCGATTGCGTGCGCTCGTACTCGAGGATCGCCTCGTAGAAGTCGTCGGCGATTCGCTCTTGATTCTCTCGTAAGACGGGTTCGAGGTCGGAGAGTCGCCGTTCGTCTTCCTCGTCGAACCCGATGAACGTCTTTCGCCACGAAACTTCGGCTTCGTCGAGGCCGATGCGGTCGACGAGCCGCTCGGGATCGATGCGCTCGTTCAGTTTCCCACGGCCGAACGTCTCCTCCGGATCCATACAGATACCTGTTCAGTTGATTGTATAAGGTAGCTTGGATACTCTCGCCACGACGACAGTGGATAAAACGGTCAGTCGGCAGTCGGTTTCTCGTCGCTTTCGCAGGTGGTGTTTTGGGCTCGACACGTTGCCATCTTCGAGCGCCGAATCGATCGTCTCCCGCATCCTTTTACGCGCTCGAACCGAATCGTCCGACATGAACGTCGTGCCGGACACGAGCGTGGTCATCGATGGCCGCGTCTCGACGGCGATTGCAGACGGGCAGTTCGAGGGAGCGACGATTTCGGTGCCGGAAGCCGTCGTCGCGGAACTCGAGGCGCAGGCAAACGACGGTATCGAGACCGGCTGGGACGGCCTGGAGGAGCTCAAACGGCTCGCCGATCTCGCCGACGACGGTACCATCGAACTCGAGTACGTCGGCGAGCGGCCGAACGCGATCGAGCGCGGCCATGCCTCCGAGGGCGAGATCGACGCGCTGATCCGCGACCTCGCCGAGGAACTCGGGGGGACCTTTCTCACGAGTGACGTCGTTCAGGCCGAGGTGGCTGAAGCGAAGGGCCTCGAGGTCGAACGCGTCTCGCCCGAAGTACGGAAAGTCGAGACGCTTGCCGTCGAGAACTACTTCGACGAGGCGACGATGAGCGTTCACCTCAAGACGGGGATGGTCCCGATGGCCAAACGGGGCGACCTCGGCGAGATGCACTACGAGCCGATCGCCGATGAGCCACTCGAGGAGGGGACGATGGACGAGTACGCCCGCGAGATCGTCGACGCTGCCAAAGAGTCCCCGGACGGCTTTCTCGAACTCTCGGAGCCGGGCATGAAGATCGTCCAGTTTCGTGACTACCGGATCGCGATCGGCCGACCGCCCTTTGCCGATGGTATCGAGATCACCGCGGTTCGGCCGATCGCACAGACCGACATCGAAGACTACGAGAACGCCGCGGAGCTGAAAGAGCGACTGCTCGAGCGCCAGCGCGGTGTCCTGATCTCGGGTGCGCCGGGTGCCGGCAAGTCGACGTTCGCACAGGCGGTCGCTCGGTTCATCTCGACCAACGACTACGCGGTCAAGACGATGGAGAAACCGCGTGACCTGCAGGTCGGCCCGGAGATCACGCAGTACACCGAACTGGCCGGCGAGATGGCCAAGACTGCGGATGCTCTGTTGATGGTCCGTCCGGATTACACCATCTACGACGAAGTCCGCAAGACGGACGACTTCGAGGTTTTCGCGGACATGCGTCTGGCCGGCGTCGGCATGATCGGCGTCGTCCACGCGACCCGGCCGATCGACGCCCTCCAGCGACTCGTCGGCCGCGTCGAACTCGGGATGATCCCCCAGGTCGTCGACACCGTCGTTTACATCGACGCTGGCGAGGTCAACACCGTCTACGACGTCCGGACGGAGGTGAAAGTCCCCGCGGGCCTCACCGAGGAGGACCTGGCCCGGCCAGTTATCCAGGTCACCAACTTCCAGACCGGCGAGCCGGAGTACGAAATCTATACGTTCAACCGCCAGGTCGTCACCGTGCCGCTCGTAGACGAAGAGGGTGGCCCCGGCCACGAATCCGGCGTCGACCGCATCGCCAAACAGGAGATCGAACGCGAGATTCGCTCGATCGCCCGTGGCTACGTCGACGTCGAACTCAAAACCCAGGACCGTGCCGTCGTCTACGTCGAACAGGACGACATTTCGACCGTTATTGGCAAAGGCGGCGGCCGCATCACGGACGTCGAGAACCGCCTGGGCATCGATATCGACGTCCGAACCCACGACGAGAACCCCCACCACGGCGGCGGAGGCGCCGCTGGCGGCACGACTGCAAACGGCCGCGGCGGCCAGGCAGCCGGGCAACTCGTCACTCCCGAGATCACCTCGAGACACATCGTTGTCCCCGTCGACGGTAACCACGGCGAGACCGTCGAGGTCCAGGCCGGCGGTGACTACCTCTTCACCGCCACCGTCAGTCGCGGCGGCGAGATCCAGGTCTCGAGGGGGAGTGCAATCGCCGACGAGTTAGAACAGGCGATCGACCGGACGGAGCCGGTTACGGTCGTTCCGTCGTCGTAAAGTTCCGAACGGCAAGCGAGTCCACGGTAGTTTTTGTTGCGAAGCGGCGAACGGGTCCGCTCGCGGGCGAAGCGAGCGGCTTTTTGCTGAAGAAGTTTTCGCGAGCGAGCGCCGTCGGCGACCCGAGTAAAAACGGTCCGCGTGCGAGATCCAGGGCTCGAGAGCGGCTCGGTCGTGGACGGATTCGGTTCGAAACTCGTCTACGGGTCGATCTCCTCCCACCCACGGCCCGCTGTTTCGGACGTATTTTCCGATGATCCGGTCCCCCCTGAAGTGCCGATACCGTCGTCTTCTGTCACCTCGAGTGAGTCGCCGTCCGTAGATTGGTCCACCGCTGATTCAGGTTCCGACTCCGACTCCGACTCCGACTCTGACTCTGACTCCGAACCTGAACGCTCGTCCGTCTCCGAATCCTCGTCGACACCCTCGAATTCGTTCTGCTCGACTTCTTCGATCACTTCCTCGTCGGGATCGACGGCCTCCGCTGTCTCTTCGTCCTCGAGTGCCTGCTCGTCGGGATCGTCGACCACGTCGTCGCTGTCCTCGTCACCGCTGCCGATCGCCTCGAGTTCGTTCGCGGCGTCGAGCAGGTCCTCGGGCGTTCCCACGCGGAGCAGGTCAGCGGCCGCCAGTTCCTCGAGCCGAGACACCAGTTCCTCGAGCGTCTCGCGATCCTCGTCGCTGTCGAGCGTGGTGAACGCGATCGAGGTGAAGCCGCCACGGGCGGCCGTCCACTCGAGCAGTTCGACCGCCTGCTCCCGATCCGGATCGACGATTACCGCACAGCGATGTGGGTCGGAGGGATACCCCTGTGAGAGTCCCCAGCCCGAAAACGCCAGGTCGTAGTGAGTTTGAACCGCCTCGTAGGACGCTTCTGAATACTGCGACCCGGGAACGGCGAGGAACCGAGCCCCGTCGTCGAAGCCGTGTCCGGTGAGCCAGTCGACCGGGCTGGCGACGTTCGACTCCATCACCTCGCCGGAGCCGTTGATCGGCGTTCCGCGGGCACCGTAACTGCCGACCGTCCACCCTGCTGAGGAGAGCGTCTCGAGCTGGTCGATCGTCAGCCGATCCTCGCTGGCGATTCGATCCGTTGGAACGAACGCTGTCGCTGGAACGTCGGTGTCAGCGTCCTCGAGGATCTCGAGAGCGTCGGAGTAGTGGGACTCGTACCCGCCGTGAAACTGGAGACAGACGGTTCCGGTTCCGACGGTCGGCACGAAGTAGAGGTCGTCGATCACGAGTCGCCCGTCGGCGTTCTCGCCGAACCAGCTGACGATCTGGACAGTGACCACATCGGTGAGGTCGGGCTCGCCGCTGACACGCGACAGTCCGAAGTTGTCGCTCACGAACGGCATCTCGCTTCGGACCTGTCGACTGAACTCGACGTAGTGGCCCGAACTGTCCTGTAACTGGAGTCGAACCCTCGCGTCCCGGTCGGCAGCGACCGTAATGCCGGGGGCGACGGCCCTGACGTCGATCGGTTCGTCCAGCTCTCGACGCACGCGCACCTGTCCGTCGTCTTCTCTCGGCTCGAGGAGCGCTGCCTGTCCGCCATCGGGCGCGTACTCCGTCGTCGACGAAATCGACCCGATATCCTGGTAGGCGCGCCACGGTTCGAGTGATTCGAAGTCGTCGAACGTGCCGATGAGTTCGCTGGGTGGACGAGGATCGCCCTCGATCTCGTCGTCGGTTTCGCTCCCGTCAGACTCGTCGTCGCCGGTTCCCAACCGGTTCGAAACCGGCACACCTGCAATCGCTGCCATCGTCGTCAAATACGATCGCCGTTCCATGCTCGAGGAGGGGTCGATACCCGACTGAATGGCTGGGCTGCCGGAACAGGCAGGGCACTTTTTACCGTCCTGTCGCCGTCTTCGTGTCCTTTTGTTGATTCATCCACCGATCGGTACGCCCGATTCGTTCCCTCACTCATCACTGTCGGCTGTTCGTACCACTCGGCCTGTAGCGTCCGACAACTACTCGTACGAGCCGGCTACCAGTTTCGACGGTTCGGTAACGTCCCCAAACGTGACCGCTCACCGCGTCACTCGGCGATAGACTCGGACTCGCTCGGGAGGTACCGAGACGAGACGTCGACTCGAGCGTCGCGAACTGGTTCGCCGGCCGGCAGTGTTCGGTGAGTGATTCGGGAATCTACGATGTGCGTACGGCGGGTATCGTTCACCTACACGGTACTGTCGACCGGTTCAGGAGCGCTGACGGGGCCGTCGTCACATCGGGCATCTGCTCAGTCACTCGTCCCGGCGGTCCTGAAATCGTCGAGCTACCAGCACGAACACGCCAGTGAGCGCGAGATAGAGCTGCCAGCCGCTCTCGGCGATCGGCAGCAGGATCGGATCGTCCGGTTCCGGCTCGGCAGACAGCTCGACTGGATTCGCAACGTGGGTGTCAGCAGTCGTCCCCACCGACCCGGCGTCCGCCGTTCGATCGCCAGTCTCGGGATCGGTGTGGATCTCGACGAACGTCTGAACGAGTCCTTCGCTCGAGGAGAGCACCAGTTCGCCCTCGAGGCGGAAAAACCGGTCGTAGACGGGGTAAAAGAGGTTGATTCCCTCGAGGTGCGCCCAGTCGAGCAGCACGTGGGCGAACAGATGGACGAAGAGTGCGACCCAGGCGACGCGGACGCCCCAGTCACCCCAGCGAGTGCGCAGCCACGATTGCTCCGGCTCCCGGAGGCGAGTGTCCCAGGTGAGCCAGGCCCCAGCGACGATGGGGATGGTCAGGGTGTGTAACAGCGCCCGGTGGGCACCGTCCATCCAGGGACCAGCCAGGGTGTCGGCTTCGGGGAGCACCACGATGACGAGGATGATCGCGAGCGCCCGTCGGTCGAACGCACCTTTCAACAGCCCCGCTGCGAGCAGGATGGCGAATCCGACGTGGACGACCGTCGACGGCATCAGCGTGCCTCCCAGAGCCGGATCGTGAGCGCGACCGTGGCTGCACTCACGACGATCAGTTGCCAGCCCGTTCTCACCAGATGCAGTTCGCGTTCGACGCCCGTCTCAAGGCCGGTTCCCGGCGTCGGATTCACCCAGGAGGCGACGTGGTGATCAGCCGTCGTCCCCGGCGAGGTGAGCCAGAACAGGCCCTCGCCACGCTCGACGAAGGTGAGGTGGACCCCGTCCTGACTCGAGAGGAGGAACGTACCAACGACGGCGTAAAACCGGTCGTGGAGCGGGTAGAGGAGATTGACGCCGTCAGGGCGGAAGAGGTCGACGCCGATCCCAGCGACGACGTAGGCCGCGAGGGCGACCCAGGCGACGCGGATGCCGTACCAGCCGTAGCGCTCGCCGAGCCAGGAGCGCTCGCGGTAACAGGTGTCCCAGTAGAGACCGACGAACGCGACGCCGGGGAGCAACAGCGTATGAAAGAGGGCGTTCGTCGCGCCGTCGATCACAAGGCTCGCGACTGCATCGAGATCCGGTGTCGCAGCCGCGAGGGCAACGACGACGATCGATCGCCGGTCGAACGCCGCTCCCAGCAACGCCAGCCCGAGGAGGACGCCGACGGCCACGTTCACGAGAGTCGGTGCCATGGATTGGAGTTCCCTCACGCGAGATTAAACGTATCGGCGACCGAAGCGCTTCGAGTCGACGACTGGATGGGTTCGGGATTCGACGTCTCTGGTGCGCCCAGACGCCGACCGGTCCCGATACGCCCTCCTACAGCGCCCAATCACGACAATCATCCACTACAGCGGCCGATTTCGACCGACCAGTCACCGTGCAACTCTCTCCCCTACTAGCTGTTTAAGCATAACTTCTTTATACCGGACGAATGTCTGGTTTTCTCACGAAGGCACTCGGGACCTGATATCAATGAGTACAGATGATGCGACGTTCGTCTATTCCAGCACCGATATCGAGACTGATCCGTTGATAATGGACCTCACACGACTCGAGGCCGTTCGTTCGCGCCTCGTCGAGTCGATCCGGAGAGCCGTCGACGATGCAAGCGCCGAGGGCGTCGTCGTCGCGATGAGCGGCGGACTCGACTCGACGGTAACGGCCGTCCTCGCCGTCGAAGCGCTCGGCCGCGAACGCGTGCTCGGGCTCGGTCTTCCGTGTCACAAGACCGATCGCGAACACGCTATCGAGGCTCGCACCATCGCAGACGGGCTGGGAATCGAGTATCACGAGATTCAGCTCCGACCGCTCCTCGAGGCGTTCGAGCGGACTGCCAGCTCCGAACTCGAGCCCGCCGGTGACGACGCGGATCGACCGAACGAACGAACCCATGAACTCGGAAACGCCGTCGCTCGATTCCGGATGACGTGTGCGTACTACGCCGCGAACCGCCGATCACGACTCGTCCTCGGGACCGCGAACCGCTCTGAGCTGTTGCTTGGCTACTTCACGAAGTACGGCGACGGTGCGGCCGACGCCTTCCCGATCGGTGACCTCTACAAGACGGAGGTCCGTGCGCTCGCCGAGCGCCTCGGCGTTCCTCGTCGAATCGTCACCAAGGAACCGTCTGCCGGATTCTTCGCGGGGCAGACCGACCTCGAGGAACTCGGTGCCCCATACAGCGTGATCGATCCGCTGCTGTGTCGACTCGTCGACGACGGCCAGCCCATCGCCGACGCCGCCAAAGCGCTCGAGATCGATCGACAGACGGCGCGCTCGATCGCCTGGATGGCAGCCGAGACGGCGCACAAACGAACCGTTCCACCGACGCCGGGCCTCGACGGCCGCGACGATCAGGGTCGCCAGTTCAGACGTCGCTCGTGACTGTCAACCTCGTGCTCGAACCGGCTGCCAAGACGGGACACGGCGCGGGTCCGGAGTCGCCTCAGGTGGCAGTCTCTCGCTGGTAGATTTCGGGGTTTCGCCACCAGAACAGCCCCCAGCCCAGCATGAACCCGCCTGCCATCGCTGCAATGTCGATGACTAGTCGGGGAAGGCCGGTCTCGGTGATTCCCACGAAGACGATCGACGAGCCGATCAGCGCCCCGAGGAAGACGAACACCAAATCTCCGAGAATCCGTGTTCGGGGGTGTTCCCAGTAGTGTTGGCGCTCTTCGTCGTACCAGACGCCGATGTAGATCAACACCGGTGCCATGCCGGTGATAACCGTAATCACGTAGTACGCTTCCGGGAGTCCAGCCGGGCCGAGCACTGTCACATTGAGCACGTTTGCGAGCATCGCCATCGCGAACAGCCCGAGTAGCAGCCACCCCCACCGCGGCAGCGTCTCTTTGTCCATAGCACAGGTGGGTTACCCAGCCAAAATAACTGTGGCGTTCGCAAGCGTCGCCGACGCCGTCACTCCGCGCAGCAGGCGTCTTTCTTCGGGGTCTCGTCGACGCCGCTTCCGTCTGCCGCGACCGGCTCTTCGAGTCGGTAGAGACTCTGTCTCGCGTCCGCAAAGTAGATGTCCTCGTCAACGATGCCGATATCCTCCAGTCGCTCGAGTGCGTACCGGACGGTCCGCGCTGACAGCATCGACTCCTTGACGATCTGTTTTTGTGTCAGCGGCCCGTCGTACTCGAGTACCTTGAAGACGAGTTTGGCGCTCGGAGGCAGGTCTTCGATGTCCTCCCCGTCGGTGTCTACCATGTTACGAATCGAACTCCCCCAGCAGTATAAAAGTTGAGCCTTACAGAACGTCGGTGGCTGGTTTATTTCCATTAATCTTCAAAGCGTAATATGTGCCGTTGGGCCCCTATGGGCCAAGATAAACTTGATTAACTGGTTAGTCAGAAATTGAGTGTGCCGCCTCGAGGCCCCCCTTCGCCGTCGGTTGCTGGGCTGGATCCGACCGATGCCCAGACTGCCGTGGTGACGTCGCTCGAGTGGTATTCGAAAGGTATAGCGGACACTGCACGTCAGTGCGCACCTGCTCGCCAGACTGATCGGCGATCAGTGTACAACTCGTTGCACTGTAGTATCCGAGCGAGTATGCGCTCGTTCGTCCCGCGGGCCGATCACTGATGGATTGTGAACGAGTGTCTCTGCCCCGATTCGGAGTTGGTCATGCCATGGCTTCCAGCCTACTATGCGTAAAACTCGCTGGAGGCTACATCCTGATCGTGGCCGTTAATTCGGATATACAATGTGCCTATTTGAACCAGTGTTCCTCTTAGTCCGAAACATACTGTCATACAAATTTTTATACCATTGGTAACTTTGTATGGGAAATGACGGGGCAGGATACTGTTCACACTTCGAATGAGGCCGGACGGGGTCTCAGTCCGGTCGTCGGGATCGTCCTGCTGTTCGCGATGGTGGTTCTCGGTGCCGCACTCGTGTTCATCGCCGGTACGTCGATGATAGACGCATTCGAGGCGCAGGCCGATCAGGAACGAGTCGATCTATTCGTCGACGAGACAGACCACCAGCTCATGACGGTCGCCGCGAGCGGACAGGACCAGGAGCTGCCGATCGACGAGGTAGATGGCGATGTTCGAGTCGTCGACGACGGACACGTCAACGTGACGTGGCACGGGGGGAATATCGACGTCACCGCCGACGATGACCTCGGTGCTCTCGAGTTCGAACTCGAGGACCGAACGATCGCTCATCAAGGCGGTGGTATCTGGGAGGATACAGGCGACACCGTCCGCGCCGATTCCGAGCCCCAGATCGGCTACGACGGCGAGAGCGGAACGCTCGAGTTACGGATCTTACAGCTCGACGAGGACGTGACCGATGGCGGAACCACGATGGCTCGAGCCGACCACACCGTCGACGGCTCGTTGAGCGATGCGATCAATGACGCAGCCGAACGATCTGACGGTGAAAACGTCACGCTATCGCTCACTAGCTCGTATCACGAAGGCTGGTACCAGTTCTTGACCGATGCGCTCGGTGAGGACGACCACGACGAGGTCACGGTCGAACACGAACCGAGTGACGAACGCGTCGTCGCGACGATCACGGAGATCAGAGACACGACCACGCAGCCGAAACTGTACGTCGAAGAGGATCTCGGTCCAGATGGTGGTGAAGATATCGGTGACTACCAACTCGAGTACGGTGAACCGATGCAGTTCGAGGCGGCGCTGACGAACGCGGCCGGTGATACCTTCGAATCACCAGTAATGAACGTGTCTATCGAAGACGGTCCCGCCGGAGAGGGCGGTGACCCTCTGTCTGCAGAGGGGACGAAAAACAGGACTGTAAGCGTCACCGACGCCAAAGACGAACTTGACCCTGGGTATACGTACGAGTACACGATCAGCACGCTTGACGATGCTGGCCACAAACTCGATACGCTCGACGAGCCAGGTTCGTTCTACCTCGGGAAGCCGGACACGAACTTCAACCTGTCAAACACGGACTCGACGGTCGACGATGACTACGTGACGATCACTGCCGACCTCCACAACATCGGCCTCGAAGACGGCTCACAGGAACTCGACCTCGACCTCGAGTACGAAGAAGAACTCGAGGACGATCCGTACGACGATATCGAACTCGAGGAGATCACTCGATCGTACGGAGAGAATGGCACTATCGAGGTTCCAATTAACCAGAGCGTCCTCCTCGATGGGGAGT
Organism: Natrarchaeobaculum sulfurireducens; assembly: GCF_003430825.1. Lineage (NCBI taxonomy): Archaea > Methanobacteriati > Methanobacteriota > Halobacteria > Halobacteriales > Natrialbaceae > Natrarchaeobaculum > Natrarchaeobaculum sulfurireducens. The sequence goes on from NZ_CP024047.1 coordinate 178,437, forward strand.
ACGAGGCAACGATCGACACTGAGGACGACGAGGCGACGACGTCGTTCGAGGTCAGTGCTGGCGTCGACCCTGGCCGCGTCGGACTCGGTGAGATCGAGGACGCGAACGTGAGTGTACAGGTCCTCGGCTCACAGGTTTCCGGCGATGGTACCATAGGTGGCTTCCCCAACCCGACGCCAGTTCATAACCTCGCTCCGATGTCGCTCGACGTCGTTGCAAACGACGAGACCGAATACTCGTTTACCAATCCCGACGGTGGCAGTAATCTAAACACTGGTCCGACGTGGCAGGACAAAAGCGACGACAGTTTCACCTACAATTTCACCATCGAAGACGAAACCGAACTCACGCTGCGGAATACTCGGTATAGCACGTGTCAGAGTCGGACGACCGATCCGGCTGAACTCTCACACTACTCGGGACCGACCGATCGAGATTTCACCTGGTGTACCGATACGCCATGGAACAGCGTCTTCGGGCCGATCGACGCCTCTCAGGATCAGAACCTCCAGAACGTCAGGGTCCGAAGCGCAGAGGACAATACGATCCCAGCGCTTCCGTCCGGGACCGACCAGCAACTCAGTGCGACTGAAGTCCTCGAGGAAGCAGGGCTGGTCGAACCCGGCGAGGATGAACTCGACCTCGGTTCCGGTGAGTTCGTATTCCTCTTCGAGAATACGATCGACTGTAGCCAGGTGGGATGCGATCAAAACGACATCGACGCGTTGTGGAACGACGCCATCGATGCGTACGAGCAAAACCCCACCGACACCTACGACCCGAACTTCAACGATCTGATCGTGTACGTCGACGTCGAACGGGCTGGCGTCGACCCCGACACACCGAGCATCACGATCGACCCCGGTGCAGGTGATTCGGTCAGTGAAGGACCCGGCGAGTCCGACGCATCTGACCTGGACGGAAGCACCGGTCACTCCGGTGTCGACGCCGATACCGATCAGATCGTGATCGGGTAGTCTCGGCTCCTCCTCCCGCCTCGCTCTCTGATACGGACTGTTAGACAGGCCCTCGATCACCCGTCGCCTGAATCGCAATTGGGTTGATACTGACGTCCAGTAGGCCCTCCGGTTCGCTCATCACGAACCCGAACTCCTTTTCACCACCGACCACAGAGTCACGCCCATGTCGACCGAATCGATCAGCGACCGACGCGAGCATATTCGCTCGATCAGCGTGACGGCGCTGTCCGCGTTGCTCGGCGTCGGCGTGGCGTTCGCGTCCGTGTCCATTACAGGTGATATGGCCCCGGCGGACGCAGCGACCGACACTCGAGCGCTCGTGCTCGTGTTGGGGGCGATCCTGTTTCAGTACGTCCTCTATGACTTTACGAGCATCTATAGCGACGACGAGTTCGGCGTGAAACACTACCTGTTTATCGTGTTCATGACGTTCTCGTTCTGGTTCGTGACGTGGGGAATCTTGCTGACCGCCGAGTTCCACGCCTGACCATGGCAGACGATAGTATTGCCGTCGTCGACCTCGACCGGTGCCAGCCCGACCGGTGTAGCTACGAGTGTAAGAACTACTGCCCGCCGAACCGGACTGGCAAGGAGTGTATCACGCTTCGGGGCGAAGAAACTGATCAGGGTCAGCCCGAACAGGTCCACATCTCCGAGGAGATCTGTCTGGGCGAGACCTGTGGGATCTGCGTCGAGAAGTGTCCGTTCGACGCCATCGAGATCATCAACCTGCCACAGGAACTTCAGGATGACCCGGCCCACCGCTACGGCGAGAATGCCTTCTCGCTGTACGGCCTCCCGGCACCGCAGGATGGGCAGGTGACCGGTATCCTCGGCCCGAACGGGATCGGGAAGACGACCGCCGTCAGGATTCTCGCGGGCGAACTCGAGCCAAACCTCGGCCGTCACGGCGAGCCGGTCGACTGGGACGACGTCCTCGAGGCCTATCGCGGCACTGAACTGCAAGAATACATTGCGGACGTCCGCGACGGCGAAGTGACCGTCGCCCGGAAACCACAGTACGTCGACCAGATCCCGAACTCCTTCGACGGGAACACGCGCGAGTTGCTCGAGCGGACGGACGAACGCGACGCCTTGGACCACCTGGTTGAACGGCTCTCGATCGGCCCCGTCATGGACCAGTCGATCGACGACCTCTCCGGCGGCGAACTCCAGCGAGTCGCGCTCGCGGCGACGCTGGCTCGCGATACGGACTTTTACTTCTTGGACGAGATCACGCCGTATCTCGATATCGGCCAGCGTGTCACCGCCGCACGTCTGATCCGCGAACTCGCCGAGGAAGAGGACCGATCGATGCTGGTCGTCGAACACGACCTGGCGATCCTCGACCTGCTCGCGGACACGCTCCACGTCGCCTACGGTGAGCCCGGAGCGTACGGTGTGGTCACCTCGCCGAAGTCGGTCCGCAACGGGATCAACGAGTATCTCGCGGGCTATCTCGACAACGAGAACATGCGGATCCGGCCGAATCCGATCGAGTTCGAAGAACACGCCCCCCGGACCGAGAGCCGCGGCGAGACGCTCGTCGAGTATCCCGACCTCACCAAGCGCTACGGCGACGGCGAGTTCTCCCTCGAGGTCGACGGCGGCGAGATCCGCCGGAACGAAGTGCTGGGGATCGTCGGGCCGAACGGGATCGGGAAGTCGACGTTTGCGAAGCTATTGACGGGCAACCTCGAGTCCGACGAGGGCGACGCCGACCTCGACCTCGACATCTCGTATAAACCCCAGTACGTCACCATCGACCAGCACATGCGCGTCGATGCGTTCCTCTCGTCGATCACGAATCAGTTCGGTTCCTCGTACTGGAACACCGAGATCGCCCAGCCACTGCAACTCGAGCGGATCATGGAACAGAACCTCTCGGATCTGTCGGGCGGTGAGCGCCAGCGCGTCGCCATTGCCGCCTGCCTGTCGGACTCCGCCGATCTTTACCTGCTCGACGAGCCCTCCGCCCACCTCGACGTCGAACAGCGGGTCCAGGCGACGAGCGCGATCCGTCGCTACGCCGAACAGCAGGACGCGACGGTCATGGTCATCGACCACGACATCTACATGATCGACCTGCTCGCGGATCGACTGATGGTCTTCGACGGCGAGCCGGCCGTCCACGGTCGTGCGGGCACGCCACAGTCCATGCGTGGCGGCATGAACGAGTTCCTCGCGAACCTCGAGGTCACCTTCCGCCGCGACGAGCGGACCTCCCGGCCGCGGATCAACAAGCCCGACTCGCAACTCGACAAGCAACAGAAAGCCGACGGCGAGTACTACTACGCGCCCTGACGCGGCGGATCGAACCGCCAGCTTCGGACCCGTCAGTTTGCTTCTCGAACGAGTACTCCGAGACCGAACAGGACGAGTAATAGCCCGACGAGAGCGTAGCCGACGACCGCAGCCGAGAGGACGAGTCCGCCGGTCGCACCGACCACTGCACCGGCGGCGGCAACGATCGTCCCGACGAGCACTAGCCCCGCCCCCACGAGGTCGGCAGTCATCTCCTCGCCTGCCTCCGACGTCGCATCCGGTCGCTCGAGCGGGTCGACCAGCCGCCACTCGGGGCTGGTGTCGCGCTCGAGTCGGTAGCGCCCGGCCGAGAGCGACGACAGGAGCGCGTCGCTCGCGGTCTGTACCGACGAATCCCACCAGGGGTCGTCGTCGGCCTCGCGGTCCGTCCGCTGTACGTAGACGGCGTCACCAACCACGTGGTCGATCGAGGCGGCGTCGTAGCCGACGTCCTCGACGATCCGTGCGAGGAGGAACTCGCGGGACCACGGAATCGGCTTCTCGAGGGTAAACGCGGTCGATTCGCCGTGAGGGAGTGCGACTGTGAGCCGAACGGTCGTCTCGTCGACGGCACAGACGTCGATCACGCGGCCCTCGACGTACCCTTCAGGCGTGGTCATCACGTCGATTCGACCGAGTTCGTCCGCGAGGTCGCGGCTGGCAGCCTCGGTCGCTGCCTCCTGATCGTGTCGCTCGCCGCTGTCTCGAGCACTGCTATGGTGGTTGTCGGTCGGGACGCGGCGGTCGTCGACCCTGCCACGGGTGATCTCGATCTCGACCTCGCCGTCGTCGTCACTCGTTGCGTGTTCGTCTTCGGTCGGTGTGTCGGCGTCGTCGGTCACTGGTTCGTGTCGACTCGAGCCTACGGGGTCAAGCGGGGTAAGTCGTTCCCGTCACGTTCCGGTGGGGGTCGCCCGGACGACGGCGAACAGGCCGTCGCCGTGGCCCTCGCGGACGTCCACGTCGGCTCCCTCGGCCCCAGGTTCTGCAGGGTCGTCGAACACCGTCTGAAGCCGCCGCTCGACTTCGAAGCCGGCCGATTCGAGGGCCGAACACGCCTCGGCAGCGGTGAGAAACGTCGCCTCCGCGTAGAACGGATTCTCGTCTTTGTGGTCCTGGTAGACGGCACCCATCGGACTCGAGCGATCGAGTACGGCCAGGACGAGCGTGCCGTCGGGCTCGAGGACGCGTTCGAGTTCGGCCAGGGTCGTCTCGCGGTCGTCGACGAACGAGAGCACGGTGACGACGGTGACCACCTCGAGTACGTCGTCAGCGACCGGGAGGGCTTCCGCAACGCCGCGGACGGGGTCGATCCCGCGCTCCCGCGCTCGTTCGAGCGGGCTGTGAGCCGGATCGAGGCCGACCGAAACGCCGAGTGGGGCGGCGAATCGGCCGGTGCCGACGCCGACCTCGAGTGCACGACCACCGTCGAACGACTCGGGAAGAGCGCACTCGAGGGCGGCCCGCTCGGCGCGGTAAGCACCGCGATTGGCGTCGAACCATTCGTCGTACTCCGCGACCAGGTGTTCGAAGGGTGATCTGTTCATCGTCCACTGGTCACACTCCTGGAATAAAAACACTGGTACCGGTTCGGTCGGCGAACGCGAGTCGAGGCCGTCGACGATCGAGTTTCCCACAGCCGCGACGTCGAAGGAGGATCTCTCGGCTGCGTCGACGAGTTGTTGCGATTAGCTGATCAACCGTTGACAGCTGCCACAGAGGTTCTCCTCTTTGATATCGACTTCGCGGACGGTCGGCGAGAAGTTCATGACACAGCGGTTGTTGTCACAGTGTTCTAAGCCGTAGGTGTGGCCGATCTCGTGGACGATCTCTTTGCGAACGCGGTTCTCGAAGATTTCCGCGGCGCTTTTGTTCGAGAAGCCGCCGTCGCTCGAGGTCTGGAGCCGGTACGTCGAGACGACGCTGCCGGAGCCATCGAGATAGGCGAGGCCGAAGACGTAGTTACGCCGACGGTAGAAGAGGTCGTGTGGGGTGATCGCGATGTTCTTGTCGCCCCGACCGACGCGTTCGGCCAACTGGATGAACGGCTCGGCGGAGTACTGGTTCCGTCCGGAGTCGTACGCGCCGTTCGGGACCGACTGCGAGTCGTTGATCGAGACGTCGCAGTCGTAGACCGATCGCAGCGCTCCGGAGGCCGCCCGCTTGACCTCCGCGGGGACGCTTCCGACCGGCACGATGTCGACGAGCATGAAAAGGGCTTAGTCGCCAGGCGGCATAAACGTCCCGCCGTGTCCGACTCTCGCCGGAACCTGAAGGCAATAGTCGATTACCTCCTCGAGTACGACCACGTCGTCGAGGTGGGTATCGGTCGTCGGACCGATGTGGCGGCCCAACTCGTCCAAGCGGGGGTTGCCGTCACGGCAACGGACGTCTACCTCCGCGACGTCCCCGACGGCGTCCGGTCCGTCCGTGACGACGTCGTCGACCCCGACCTCGAGGTGTACGCCGACGCCGACGCCATCTACGCTCGACACCTCCCACCGGAGCTTCATCGGCCAACGCTCGAGGTCGCCAGGAAGGCCGACACCGACTTCCTGTTTACGACGCTCGGCGGCGACCAGCCTGCGATACCGGTCGAACGACGGACGATCCGGGAGGGGACGCTGTACGTGGCACGGTCCCAGCCAGGGTGAGGGGCTTCCGAGGTTCGATGGCGTCTGGAATCCGACCGCCTTTATCATTTCCGGACCGTTAAGCCAGGTATGAACGCAGACGCTGTCGTGCTGGACGTCGATGGGGTGCTCGTCGACGTCGCCGACTCCTACCGGCGCGCGATCGTCGACTCCGTCGAGTACGTCTACGACCGGACCATCCGCAAAGCCGACATCCAGCAGTTCAAGGACGCAGGTGGGTTCAACAACGACTGGGAACTCACCGACGCCGCCGCGCTGTACGTCCTCGCGACAGGCGAGGGGTACGACGCCTCGATCGACGGGTACACCGACGCCATCGCCGAGTCGGGCGGTGGACTCGAGGCAGCCGAATCCGTCGTTCGCGAGTCGATCGGCGCGCGGGCGTTCCAGCGCGTCGACGGGAACTGGGACCGTGACCGACTGCGCGACGTCTTCCAGCAACTCTACCTCGGCACAGCGCTCTATCGCGGTCTCGAGGGCGGCAACCCCGAACTCGAGACGCGCGGATTCATCCACGACGAGCCCGTTTTGCTCGAGGACGACGCTCGCGATGCGTTGCTCGGCGACTACGATGTGGGTATCCTGACTGGCCGTCCAGCGCCGGAGGCCGAAATCGCCTTAGAGCGTGTGGGCCTCGAGAGCGAGGTTCCGCTCGAGCACCGCTTTACGATGGACGACTGGGAGGAGGGAAAACCCCACCCGCGGGCGCTGGTGACGCTCGCAGAGCGTTTCGACGCCGAGACGGTCGTCTTCGTCGGAGACACCTTAGACGACGTTCGGACGGCCGTCAACGCGGCCGACGCCGATCCCGACCGGGAGTACCACGGCGTCGGCGTTCTCACTGGCGGACTGACTGGTGAAGAGGGACGGCAAAAGTACGAGACAGCGGGTGCAACGGCGGTGCTCGAGTCGATCAACGACCTGCCGGACTGGCTCGCCGACTGAGACGGGTTGTCGTTCCGTGTTCCTGTCAAACCTGCAACCGTCCGTCGGGTGTGGCGGGACTGACGGACAGTGATCCGTCTTTCGCTCGTTCGCTGTCGCTTTCTATCACCCGTCGTCGTCGCTATCGACATCCTCTCCCGGTGGTTCAGAACGTAGTCTACCGAGGTACAGCGAGAGTGCCTCGGGGCTTGACCCGAGGTACTTCACATTCGTGTCACACCGTTTCGACTGCGTTCATCCATATTGTCTCGTAGGGTCTGTTACAATTCTTTACCGGTGATCGCCGTCCCGTCAGAGCGGTCACCGGTAAAACGTTGTCCCGATCCGTGTCAATATCCTGAATTTAAACAAAAGCGAATTATCCCTGGGCTCTGATGAGCGAGGTATGAAGCTCGCGACAATTGGCGTCGGAAATGCCGGCAGCAAGATCATCGACCGAATGCTCGAGTTCGAGGAGGAGACCGGTCGGAATCTCTGCCGGCACGTTCTCGTCATCAACTCGGCGCGGACCGACCTGGCCAAACCCGACTACGTCCCCGAGGATCGGCGGGTCCTGATCGGTGATACCCACCAGAAGGCGAAAGGCCACGGCGTCGGCGGCGACGTCGAGGTCGGCGCGGAAGTCGCCAAACACGACATCGACGAGATCCGTCGAGCGTTCGACGACGTCGAGATCCACGAGGTCGACGCGATTCTCGTCGCAGCGGGGCTGGGCGGCGGCACTGGCAGCGGTGCTGGCCCGGTTGTCATCGACGAACTACAGAAGATGTACGACGAGCCGGTTTACGGACTCGGCATCCTCCCTGGCGAGTACGAGGGCGGCCGTCCGGCACTGAACGCTGCCCGCTCGCTGCAGTCGTTCGTCCGCAAGGTGGACAACTTCATCGCCTTCGACAACGACGCCTGGCGCGCCCGCGGCCAGACGATCGAGGAGGGCTACGAGCAAATGAACCGCGAACTCGCGATCCGGATCGTCACGCTACTCGCTGCGGGCGAGATCGACGAGTCCGAGGTCGCCGAGAACGCGATGGACTCGAGCGACATCATGCGCACCCTCGACACCGACGGCGTCTCCTCGATCGGCTACGCGTCGACGGCCATCCGCGAGGAGGGCGAGGGCCTGCTCGACCGGTTCCGCAACGGCGAGGAACTCGAGGCCGGCGCGACCGACGCTGCGAAAATCAAGGGGCTGGTTCGCCGGGCGGTCAACTCTCGGCTGACGCTTCCCTGTGAAGTCTCGAGCGCCGACCGTGCACTGGTCGTCCTCTCCGGGCCGCCGGAGCTGATCTCCCGGAAGGGGATCGAGAGCGCCCGACAGTGGATCGAGCAGGAAGCGGACACCGTCGAGGTGATGGCTGGCGACGATCCGCGACCGAACTCGCCGGAGCTTGCGGCAGTCGTCCTCCTCTCGAACGTGACCGAGACGCCGCGGATCAAAGACATTCAGAGCCAGGCCGTCGACGCCCAGGACAAGATCGAAGAGCTCGAGGCCGTCCGCGAAGAGGAGATCAACGACCTGATCACCGACGACGACGACAAACTGGACCCGGTCGTGTGATCCGGCCGATGACAATCTCCGGAGGACGATACCCATGAAACTCGCCCTCGTCGGCGTCGGAAGCGCCGGTGGTCGGATCGTCGACCGACTGGTCACTCTCGAGGAGTCGACCGGCCGGAATCTCTCGAACGGGAACGTATTAGTCTTCGATACGGCCGAGGACGGCTTCGCTGACCTCGAGTTCGTCCCCGAATCTCGCCGTGCCGTCTTCGGCGACACCCACCCCGAAATCGGCCCGGACGGGACCGACGGTGACCCAGACCTCGGCGTCGAGGTCGCCAGAGAGGACATCCACGAACTGCGTCGGGCCTTCGACGACCTCGAGTTCACCGAGGTCGACGGCGCGTTACTGGTCGCGGGACTGGCAGGCGGCACTGGCGGCGGTGCCGGTGCGGTGTTGCTCGAGGAACTCCAGACGGTCTGTGACGAGCCCGTCTACGCCCTCGGGGTGTTGCCCGCCGCGGACGAGCCGGATCGTAGTGCGTTGAACGCCGCTCGTGCGTTCCCGTCGTTCGTCGATATCGCCGACAACGTGGTGCTTTTCGACAACGAAAACTGGCGATCGACGCTCGAGTACGTCGAACCCAGTGTGGCTGCAGACGTCGACGCCGCCCGGACTGAGAGCGAGACCGACACGACAGTCGACGAGAACACAGCCGACGAGGATACCGATAGCGAAGAGACATCCGACGCCGAAGACGGCGAGGAGGCTGCAAGCGTGGTAAACTACGTCGAACTCAACCGCGCCGTCGCCACGCGGATTCTTTCGCTGTTCGGTGCCGGAGAACTCGAGTCGACGTCGATCGCCGAGAACCGGGCCGACGCGAGCGATCTGGCCCGCACGCTCGAGACTGGCGGTGTCTCTACGATCGGCCGGGCGGAACTCGAACTCGATTCGCCCGGAACTCGAGTTCCCTGGTTGCCGATCCCGTCGTGGCTTCCAGAGCGCCTGCGCTCGTGGCTCGAGGGTGACGCCGCCGAGGGGGGACCGACCGACGCGGCGAAGGTCAAACGCCTCGTCCGCCGGGCAGCCGACGGCAAACTCACGCTGCCCTGTGAGATCGACAGCGCGGATCGCGCGCTCGTCGTCCTCTCGGGGCCGCCGGATGCCGTCTCGCGCAAGGGCTTCGAGAGCGCTCGCTACTGGCTCGAGCGAGAGACCGACACCGTCGAAGTGCTCGCTGGCGACGAGCCGCGACCGCGTGCGTCGTCGCTTACGGCGACCGTTTTGCTCTCGAACGTGACTGCGGTCCCGCGGATCGACGCGCTCCAGCAGCGGGCCGTCGTGGCCCAGGAGTCACTCGAGGATGGCGACCGGGAGACGCTCGAGGACGGCGAGTTCATCTGGTGAGGTTCGTCCCGCCGCTGGTCGTTCCCCAGCCTGCGGCGCCCGCCCCGCCGTTTTTTGTCCGCGCTTCGTGTAGGTAACCGACAGTCCATGGCCGACTTTTCTTCCGACACCGACCTTCCCGGCGAACCGACCTCGCCCTGGCTGGCGAGTACGCCCGCAGCCGACGTCTCGAGACTCGAGTCCACCGAGTCGGTCGACGTCGCGATCGTCGGTGCCGGCATCGCCGGTCTCTCCACGGCGATCGAACTGCGCGAGCGGGACGTCTCCGTCGCGGTGCTCGAGCGCGACCGCGTGGCGACCGGCGTCACCGGGAAGACGACGGCCAAACTCACCAGCCAGCACGGCCGAATCTACGATCACCTCCGTCGGGAGTTCGGCCGCCGGGAGGCGAGCCAGTACGCCACCCTCCAGGAAGACGCCATCGACGCGGTCGAGGACCGTATCGACGAGCTGGGGATCGACTGTGGCTTCGAGCGCGTCCCCTCGTATCTCTACGGCGACGATCCCGAAGCGATCCAGCGCGAGACCGACGCCGCCCGGGCGGCCGGACTCGAGGCGAGTTACGTCACCTCGGTGCCACCGTTCGAGCGCGCCCAGGCGGCGGTCCGGTTCGACGACCAGGCCTGGTTTCACCCTCGAGCGTACCTGCTCGCAATCGCCGCGCAACTCCGGGCCGACGAGGGTGCGTCGCTTTACGAGGGGACGCGCGTTACCGACGTCGAGCCCGGACGCCGGCCCCGAGTGCGGACTCGATCGGGGACGGTGCGGGCGGATCAGGTCGTCCTCGCGACCGGGTTTCCGATCCTCGACCGGGCGGGCTACTTCGCGCGGATGCACCCGAAACGATCCTACGTCCTCGGCCTGCGACTCGACGGCCGCCACCCCGAGGGGATGTACTACCGCTCGGGAGACTCGTATCGGTCGGTTCGAACCCACCGCGACGACGAGGGTGACCTCCTGCTGGTCGGCGGCGAGAACCACAAGACGGGACAGGGTGGCTCGACGACCGAGCGCTACCGGCGACTGCTTCGCTGGGCACGCGAGCGATTCCCCATCGAGTCGGTCGACTACCACTGGTCGACCCAGGACTACGTTCCGGTCGACAGGGTCCCGTTCGTCGGCCGCCTCGGTGCTGGCGCGGAGTGCGTCTTCGTCGCGACCGGCTTTCGCGGCTGGGGGATGACCAACGGCGTCGCGGCCGGCGGACTGCTCGCGGAGCTTCTCACCGGCACGGAGCCGCCGGAAGCCGACCTCTTCGATCCGCTCCGATTTACGCCGAAGCCCTCCCTCGGGAAGACCCTCTCCGAGAACGCCGACGCCGCGAGCCAGTTCGCGACCAACTGGGCGCGCGCCCTCTTCTCGCCCGACCTCGCCACCCTCGAGCGCGGCGAGGGAACCGTCGTCCGCCAGGGTGGCCGTCCCGTCGCCTGCGCGCGCGACGCCGACGGCGAGGTGCACGCGGTCTCGGCGGTCTGTTCGCACATGGCCTGTCTCGTCGAGTGGAACGACGCCGAGTGTAGCTGGGACTGTCCCTGCCACGGCTCGCGATTCGCACCCGACGGCGAGGTGCTCGAGGGGCCGGCGAACGACGACCTCGCCGAATCCCCGTCCTCATCGCTCGAGGAGTGGGACTGACGGAAGTGGTCGCCGGACCGAGATCAGGGGTCGGTTTCCGTGTCGGGATCCTCCTCGAACGGCGCGTCAGCCGCCTCGGCTTCGGGGGCGACCTCGACGAACACCGAGAACAGCGCACCCAGCAACAGGCCGTACACCAGGTGGCCGAGGAGGCTCTCGAAGGCGGCGACGGGGAAGCTGGGGTCGCCGCCGACTGTGAAGGCGATCGACTGGCCGATCAGGGGGAGGATCGCCCAGACGGCGAGCCCGTAGACCATCCCGGCGAGCGCGAGCCGCGTCCCCAGCCCCAGTTCGTCGATGGCGTCCGTCGCGACGCCCGCCGTGATCGTCCCGAAGATCACGTCACGGGTGACCAGAACGCCGAAGACGATGCCGAGGACGAGCCCGTGTACGAGGTGAAAGCCCCAGCCGATCGTCCCCGGCTCGAGCCCGTAGATCGCCGGAATCGCGTCGGTGACGACGGCGGGATCGACCAGCCACAGGACCAGCCCGAAGAGAGCCGAGCCGACGACACCGCCGACGGCGCCGCCGATCAACCAGTTGAGACTGCCACCGAAGCCGTACTCGGTCGGGGTTGCGAGTTCGTTGCTCATGGTGGCCGTTCGTCGGATGCCCCGGAAAACCTCGGGCTTGCGGTCGTCGACCCAGGAGCTGCTGGGATCGACTCGGTCGTCGACGGACTTCCCCGTGGCAGTTCCCGGCCGGCAATTGAACCCCTCGCCGGTGATACCGTCGACCATGTCAGACCCAACACTCGAGGACGTCGAACGTCGCCTGGACCGTGCGAGTGATCTTGAGCCGAGGAGGCGCTGTCGGCGCTACGGACTGCTCGCGAAGACCTTCGTGCGCTCGGAGCCGATTCCGACGTCGACGAACAGCGTCGCCAGAAACTCCCGGATACGGTCGAGCAATGTATCCGTCAGACCGACGAACGCGACGCCTACGATAGCGAACTGGGGGCGGCGATGAACCCCGACGACGAGGACGCAGTAGCTGACGAGGTCGCTATTCTGGCCCTCGAGCGGTGGGTCCGACGGGCAGCCACAGCCCGTGATGGCGGCGTCGAGGGTCGATCGCCGACGGTAATCGATGCCTACAGCGGTGTCAGAACGCGGTACTGAGGTCGTACTGGGAAGCGTCGTCGTCCAACGATGCCTTGCGTATGCAACCGTCTGCGCGCTTTTTGTCGGAATCATTGAGTACCCTGGGGCATGGACAATCCGACGCGACGCCGGCTGCTGGAAGGCGTCTCCGTGGCCACCCTCGTCCTTGCGGCCGCCGGCGGGCCGGTTGCCGGTCGCGAGTCGACCGCCGCCGACGGGACAGGGACCATCGAGGTATCGATCGTCGAGACGGACGCCCCCGTTCCCGCGGGCGAGTTTCTCCGCGTGACGACGGAACTCGAGAATACGGGAGCCGAGGACGTCCGCCTCGGTCTCGAGTTGCTCGTCGGCGAGGCCGAAGCACGGATCGAACGCCGGGAGCTAACGGTTCCGGCCGGCGAGACGCGGACGGTCCGCCAGGGCTTTTTCACGTATCCCGTACCGAGAGACGACGAGTTCCCGGTCCGCGTCGTGACTGACGTCGGGACCGCCGAGATAACGGTGTCCGTCGTGGGTGCTTCGGCGGTGCCCGACTCGAGTCCCGACGACGAACTCGCCGTCGAGCCCGGCACCGAGGTCTTCTTCGAAGCCGGCGCGATCGACCCCGACGGCGTCCAGCAGACCATCTGGTGGGTCGACGGCGAGCAGGAGTCGAGCGGCGTCGGCGGTCCCTGGGAGGCCGCCTACTACGCCGAGGCCGGTGCCGACTACTTCCGCTACACGTTCGACTCGACGGGGACGTACGACGTCGCTGCAGCCGTTCTTCCCGACGACGCCGACGAGTCGTTCGTCGCCACCTGGACCGTCGACGTCACTGCCGGGGGGAATACTTCACCGACGATCGACGACCGAACGCCTGCTCAGGACGTCCTCGAGATCGCTCGCGGCGAGACGTACACCGTCGAGTTCACTACGACCGACCCCGACGGCGACCTCGACCGCGTCGTCTGGTGGCTCACCCAGGCCGATACGATCCTCGAGATCACCGACCTCGAGGGTGCCACGGACACCGCGTCGCTTACGACGGACGCGTTCTGTCACACCTGTAACGTCCAGCCATGGGTGATCGGCTCGGATGGAACGTTCACCGCGGACGAGGGCTGGCAACTGCTGGACGGCGACGACGCCCCCGACGCCGGCCTCTCCGTCTCGATCCGCTCGACGAACTCGCCGGTCGACGCCGGCGACGTCCTCGAGGTGATCGTCGACCTCGAGAACGACGGCACGACGTACCGGGAGGACGAACTCGACCTGATCGTCGGCTACGATCCCGAACGCGTCGACACCCAGCCGGTTTCACTCGACGGCGGCGAAAGCGGGGCTGCAACGCTCGAGTTCGAGACGGCGGCCGTTAGCCAGGATCAGTCGTTCCCGGTTCGCGTGGTCGGGGCCGATGACGAAGCCGAGGTACCGGTCCAGGTGCTCGCCTGAGCCGGAGTCGGCTGAGACGACGGCCGTCGTGGGCCCGGGCTCGGCACCAGCGACGAACTTCCGGCCAGATCGGCCGACCTCCCGTCCCTTTATTCGCGTTCCGTCCCCAGAACGTCGTATGCGAATCGCACTACTCGGCGGCACCGGCGACATCGGCGAAGGACTGGCACTTCGGTTTGCGCGCGATACGGACCACGAACTCCTCATCGGCTCGCGCGATCCCGAGAAGGCCCGCGAGGCGGTTTCGGAGTACGAAGCCGACCTCGAGCACCGCGGCGTCGACGCCACCCTCAAGGGTTTCGTCAACGAGATGGCGGCCGACCGCGCCGACATCGTCGTCCTCTCGGTCCCGCCGTATCACGTCGGTGACACGGTCGAAGCCGTCGCCGACCGCCTCGACGAGGACACGATCCTCGTCACGCCCGCCGTCGGCATGAAAGGCGACGCGGACGGCCTGCACTATCACCCGCCGGGCGTCGGCAGCGTGAGCGAACTCGTCGCGAACCGCGCTCCCGACGGAGTTCCCGTCGTCGGTGCGTACCACAACCTCGCGGCCGGCAAACTCGCCGACCTCGACGTGACGTTCGACCTCGATACGCTCGTCGTCGGCGACGACGCCGACGCGAAGAAACTCGTTCGGGACCTCTCGAACGAGATCGAGGGGCTGCGCGCGCTCGATGCTGGCCCGCTAGCCAACGCTGCGGAGGTCGAGAGCGTCACGCCGCTGGTCATCAACATCGCGAAGTACAACGATGACATGCACGACGTCGGCGTGAAGTGGGTGTAACGCTCGACTGATGCCAACGTCGGGCTCTCGCTCGAGCTCGTCGGTGCCGGTCAGTCGTTCGGAGAGCCGACTCGTTTCGGTGTCGTCACTCTCGAGTGAACTTCGGCGAAAAACCGATCGGTCGAAACGTGGTCTGCTCTAGGCGCCGGCGGACTCGAGGGCGTCTTCGATGTCCTCACGCTGGGTGACGCCGACGAAGCGCTCGACGATGCCGTCGTCGTTCTCGATGACGAGCGTCGGCAGCGAGCGTACCTGATACTCGTTGGCTACGTCCTGTTCTTCGTCGACGTTGATCTTCTCGACCTCGAAACGGCCCTCCCAGTCGTCCTCGACCTCCTCGAGGATGGGGTCCTGGGTCTTGCAGGGGCCACACCAGTCTGCGTAGAAATCCTTCAGTGTGACAGTCATCGGTTCACTGCTAGGTTCCGACGCGGCGCGCATAAGGGTTTCCCAGTTGCGTGCGACTCTGCCATCCCGTCGAGTGGCGGTCGTTCTCACCGGCCGACCATTTTCCCCGTTGTTTTACGTGCTGTCCGTCCAACCGGCGGGTATGTACGACACCGTATTGATTCCGACCGACGGAAGCGAACCTGCCGCCCGCGCGGTCGAACAGGGACTCGAGATCGCCGACCGATTCGACGCCACGTTGCACGTGCTGTACGCCGCCGACCTCGACGACCGGACGCCACTCGACATCTCCTCGAGTCAGGCCGCCGAGTCGATGCGCGAGTACGGCCAGCAGCTTACCGGCGGCGTCGCCGAGCAAGCGCCCGCAGGCCTCGAGGTCGTTCGGGCAGTCGAGGAGGGCGACCCGCGAGAAGTGATCCTCGAGTACGTCGACGAGCACGACATCGACGTCGTCGTGATGGGGACCCATGGCCGGCGGGGGCTCGACAAACTCCTGTTAGGCAGCGTCACCGAACACGTGATGCGAAACGTCACGTGTTCTGTTCTCGTGACACGCGCCGAGCCGGGCGAAGAGCCGGTCGATAACGCCAGCGCCGCCATCGACGCAGCCAGAACGGCCCTCGAGTCGGCCGATGACGTCGACGCAGACGGCCTCGAACTCGAGGGCCAGCCACACGAGATGGGTGGCTACTGGATCGTCCACGCGGAGACGCCCGAGCGATCGTTCAACGTCCACATCTCGCGGGCGACCGGCACGGCCCGGATCGCAGACGTCACCGACGAGTGATACTGCCGGACAGAATTAGTGTCAGGATTCGCCACCATCGGCCCGCGAATTCTCTTCGGTAACTTCCGTCCGACAATCTGTGGCCCATCCCTCGCCGGGTCAGCGTATTCGGCGACCAGCGTCGGTTCGCAAGCGCCAGTTCGTCAGCGTCGGTACAGCGTTCCCGGCGCTCGAGCGACGGTGGGTCGAAAGGTTTAGTTCGGTCCTCACGTAAGGTCGGGTATGGATCGAGGACAGAATACCGGCGGACTCATGTCCAGTGCCGGGCTGGTCCGGTACTTCGACGCAGAGGACTCCAACGCGATTCTCATCAACCCCAAGACGGTCATCGCGACCGGTATCATGTTGGGCGTGCTGGTTCAGCTCCTGACGTTCGTCTCGTAACCGAACCGCCGCTTTCGACAGGCACACTCCACGACGAGCGGCCCGCTCGGGTCGACCTTCTGGTACACTCGACAACCGCAGAGCCGTGACGTCGTCGTCGTGACCGGAGCGTGACGCCGTCGCCGTCGTGACCGGAGCGTGGCGCGCTCTTTTTGTTTCCTTCCTCCCTAGCCGCGGGCATGACACTCACTGCGGGCGTCGTCGCCGTCCAGGGCGACGTCGAAGAACACGTCGCCGCCATCGAGCGTGCGGCCGACGAGCGTGGACTCGAGGCCAACGTGTATGAGATCAGTGAGTCGGGGCTCGCTCCCGACTGCGATTTGCTCGCGCTTCCCGGCGGCGAGTCGACGACCATCTCACGACTACTCCACAGCGAGGGAATCGCCCCCGAAATCCGCGATCACGTCGCCGCGGGCAAACCATTGTTTGCGACCTGTGCCGGGTTGATCGTCGCCTCGAGCGACGCGGGAGACGACCGGGTTGACGAACTCGGGCTGGTCGACGTGACCGTCCAGCGCAACGCCTTCGGCCGCCAGAAAGACAGTTTCGAGGCACCGCTGTCAGTCGATGGTCTCGCCGACCCCTTTCCGGCGGTGTTCATCCGTGCGCCGGTCATCGACGAGGTGGGTGACGCTGCGGTACTCGCGACGTGGGACGGCCGCCCCGTCGCGATTCGCGACGGCCCGGTCGTCGCTACGTCCTTCCATCCCGAACTGACCCTCGACAGCCGCGTCCACGGACTGGCCCTCTTCGAGAACGACGACGCAACGCTGCCGGCGCTCGAGTGCGACCGCCCCGATCGGTAACAGGCGTCTCGAATCGGTTTCTCTCGCTCCACCGTGCATGCACTCGCGTCCGGCTATGTTTTTCATCCTCGCCCCCGTCGAGTCGGGTATGCAGGCATCTATCGACGCGGTCCGCGTCGCGGGGACGCCCCAGGGACCGGTCCCGGTGGTCGTCCTGGCGATCGACGGCGAAGACGACGTCGTGCCGATCTTCATCGGCTTCACCGAGGCGACCAGCATCGCCCGCGGTCTCGAGGCCGAGGACATCGGCCGGCCACTGACCCACGACCTCTTACTCGACGTGATGGAGGAACTGGGTAGTCGGATCGACCGCGTCGTCGTCAGCGAGATCGAACAGCGCGGAAACGGCCAGGGCGGGACCTACATCGCCGATCTCCACGTCGAGACGCCTCGCGGAGAGACGGTCATCGACGCCCGTCCCAGCGACTCGCTCGCGCTTGCGGCGCGGACGAACGTCTCGATCGAGGTCACCGAGGACGTCTTCGACGACGGCCGAGACGACAGCGAGAAGTTCAGCCAGTTAGAAGACATTCGCAACGTCACCGGTGAAATGTAGATGGAGGATACGCTCGAAGACCTGTTTGCCGTGATCGAAGACCGCAAGGAAACGCTCCCCGAGGGCTCATACACCGCCTCGCTGTTCACCCACGAGAAAGGTGAGAACGCAGTGCTCGAGAAACTCGGCGAGGAGACCACCGAACTCGTGCTGGCCGCCAAAGACGACGACCACGACGAGATCGCCTACGAGGCCGCCGATATCGTCTACCACCTGCTCGTCTTGTTGTCGATGAAAGAGATGGACCTGGCCGACCTCGAGGCCGAACTCGAGGCGCGGCGCTGAACGAGCGGCTATTTTCGATTCGGGCCCTACGCCTTGCAGTCGACCGTGCCAGGTTCAAGACGCTGCCTCACGTCCGTCCATCGTCATGGCAGTACAACAGATCGAACACGCCGACGACCACATGCAGGAGTGTATCGACAACTGTCTCGAGGCCGCGCAGGTCTGTGAGTGGTGTGCTGACGCCTGTGCCGACGAGGAGGGGATGGCTCGGTGCATCCGACTCTGTCGGGACGTCGCCGACGTGGCGTCGCTGCACGCCCGCTGGCTGGCTCGCAACTCCGGCTATCACGAGCAACTGGGCGAACTCTGTGCCGACCTCTATGAGGAGTGTGCCGAGGAGTGCGCCCAGCACGACGACGACCACTGCCAGGCCTGTGCCGAGATCCTGCCGAACTGTGCCGAGAGCTGTCGCGAGATGGCCTCGACCTAACTCACGTGGACGCTCCGTTTCTCACCACGGCGGATCGCGTGCCAGCGAGCACCCTCGAAGACGTCAACGAACGGATCAGACAGGATATCGGCGACCGGCTGTGGTACTACGCCGACCGGCCCGACGAGATCGACGACCGCCTCGTCGAACTCGAGCGCGAGTGGGACATCGAACGCACGCTCGAGGCGAACGCCTCGGCTCTCGTGCTGATCGGGCTCGGACTTGGCCTGCGCGTCGATCGCCGCTTTCTCGCGCTCCCGGCCGTCGTCGCGGCCTTCCTCTTCCAGCACGCGCTCCAGGGCTGGTGTCCGCCGGTGCCCCTGTTTCGCCGACTCGGCGTCCGCACGCGACGCGAGATCGAAGCCGAGCGATACGCGCTCGAGCCGATTCGGAACGTCAACTGACAGCTCGGCCGGGTTCGTCGCTACGGACTCGAGGTCGACGGCTCGGACCGTGACGGTAGCCTTTTGGACGCGAACGCGCCACCCTCGCGTATGGACGAGGACGAACTCGAGCGAGTCGCGACGGCGATCCGGAACGGTGAACTGGTCGTCTACCCGACCGAGACGGTCTACGGGCTCGGGGCGGACGCCCTCGACCCCGACGCCGTCGAGCGCGTCTTCGACGCCAAGGGACGGGACCGCGACAAACCGATCTCGTTCGCTGTCCCGACGTTCGAGACGGCCGTCGAGGCGGGCTACGTGGAGGCCTCCGATCGCGAACGGGCGTTCGCCGACGACTTCCTCCCGGGCCCCGTAACGGTGCTCTGTGCGCGCCGCGAGCTGATCCCCGACGTGCTCACCGCCGGTCGCGACCGCGTTGGCGTGCGCGTCCCCGACTGTGAGCCCGCCCTCGAGCTCTGTACCCGTGCCGGACGGCCGATCACGGCCACCAGCGCGAACGAGAGCGGCCAGCCGAGCGCCCGCCGCGTCGAGGAGGTGAGCGAGCGGGTTCGGGATGCCGCGGTCGTCCTCGACGGTGGCGAGACGCCCGGCACCGAGAGCACGGTCGTCGACGTCTCGAGCGGGACGATCCACCGACGGGGCGCGCTGGCCGACGAGATCGAAGCCTGGCTCGAGAGCGAGTAACTCTCGGTCGGGGCTTTCGACGTCGTCGTCGGCCGTTTCGATCGTCAGGGTATCAGACGGTCTAGCGGTGTTCGTCCCGGACTCTTCGTCCGAGACACTGTTCTGCGGGATCTAGATGTGCGTCTAAAGGGAACAGCGAGAGTTCCACGGGTCACCCGACCCGTGGTTGTTTAGCACTTCGATCAGTCGGTCAGTCGTCCGCCGCGGCCGCCTGGTCGTGCAGATGGGTGCCGATCTGTTCGACCTCGTCGTAGAACACCTCGAGGTCGTAGTCCTGTGCCTGGATGAGCGCGCTATATCGGGGCGTATGACATCCTCCCCGGCGTGAACGCCGGAGTTTCCTCCGTGGAAGTCTCAGCCGGTCTACGATTTCCCGGAGGCAACATTCCTGTCACAGTGGACGGTACTCGGGTCTGTGCGCTGTCCTTTGGGACGGTGAGAGCGTGGTGACTCCAGCCATTCGTGGCTGTCCCACTCGAACCGCACGGGCCGTGCCATCGGCCTGACTGCCTTCTCTGTCTGCCGTTGACGAGACACGTCGTGTCTCGTTCGCCAATCAGAACTCTCCGAGTTCTGATGACGTCTCAGGAACGTTTCTGACGCTGTAAGGTCGGCGTGCCCCTCGAACCCACACGGGCAGGTGAGCGTGTCTTGATGGCGTATCGTTTGGTCTGTGCCGCCGCACTGCGGACACTCCTGGCTGGTCCATGCCTCGGACCTGACTTCCACCGAGATTCCGTATTCCTCGGCGGTACAGACCAGTCGCTCGGTGAATTGTTTGAACGCCCAGAAGTTGTGGGTCTTGGCGTTCGTCTCGACCGACCAGTGCGTTTTGAGCACGTCGGTCAGCCCACCGATATACACCGTATCCACACCTTCGGCATGCAGACGTTCGAGCAGGTCACGACATAGTGCTTCTTGGGCGTGATCGCGGCGACGAGTCCGTTTCCGGTACAGCCGCCGGATACGCTCACTACTGTATCGACCTTCCCGTAACTTGGACTGTAATCGGGAGATTTCTCGCGTCGTCTCGCGGAACCGCTGGAACAACTCCCGGCCCTCGTACAGATATTGCTCGCCGGTCGTCGTGGTACAGGCGACGAGATTGTTTGCACCAATGTCCAGAGCAGCCTTGTGGTCGGCCAGTGGAGCGTCCCGTGTCTCCTCAGAAACAGTTACGGGTTGCGAAGCTCGGAAGGTGCAATCAGTCTCGTCGTACCACAGTTCTAGTCGGCCTTGGTCTTCGTAGTCGGGCCAGTTCGGGTCGCCAACGACTTCTAGCCGGAGACGACTTTTCGGGCTGCTGTGCTTGTCTCGGAGTTCCTTTCCGACGACCATCTCAAGTCGGGAGCGGTCGCCCCATTCGACGGTGTATGCGTCTTTTCGGACAACGCCTTTGAGAACACGTCCGTCGTCCTCGTTACCACGGAAACCCGGTGGTTCCGGGTATTCCGTGACTGAATTATTCGACTCGTCGTGAAACTTCTTTTTCAATCGAAAGAACGAGCGCCACGCTTCGGTGTTTGCTCGCCGGACAGTTTGAGCGGTGGACGCACCGAGAACGCCTTTGTATTTGCCTTCGAGAGCGCCAGTGTCGGCCTCCCACACGTCGCCGTCGAAGCCGTCCTCGTCGTTGTAGCGCATGAGGCGCTGGTAATTGATTTCGTTCCAGAGAGCGGCGGAAGCGTCCAACAGGTCCCGTAGCACCTGCTCATCGTCGTCGGTGAGCGGTCGCACGGCGAACGTGTTGGTACGCTTCACGACAACAGACATTTGTATTTTATGTCTAATTGCCTTTTTGGACATAAATACGACCAAACATCAATACCTCATATACGCTAAACGGACGGGTGAAAGATTACGCCGAGGAACAGGATCAACCCCTCGAAGAGGCGTATCGAGAGCTTATCGAAGCAGGCCTTGAAGCGTTGGAGACTCAAGACCGGCAGTAACTCGGTGGTGTCTCACCGGAGCTAACGCGATTCACCCCCGCCCTGTTCGCTCCGTGCTGTCGACGGGGGTGTTTGATACACTTTGCGCCCGTCCGTGCAGTATGTCCGGGCTCGACAACGGCAGTGAGCCGACGATCCTCGTCTGTTATGGCTCGAGCGAGGGCCAGACCGCGACGGTCGCCAGACGAATGCGCACCGCACTCGAGAACGAGGGCCATCGCGTCACGCTGGTCGACGCTGCTGCCCACCCGGCGGACCTCGAAGTAGGATCGTTCGACGGCGTCATCGTCGGCGCATCGATCCACGGTGGAAGCCACCAGCGGCCGGTCACCGAGTTCGTTCGCACCAACGTCGACGTTCTGAACCGGGCTCCCTCGGCGTTCTTTTCGGTGAGTCTCACCGCGGCACGCGAAACGCCCGCCCAGCGAGCGCCAGCCAGGGGCTATATCGAGGAGTTCCTCGAGACGACCGGCTGGGATCCGGACGCGACGCTGGTCGTCGCTGGTGCGTTGAAATACAGCCAGTACGGGCGGCTCAAACGGCTCTTGATGCGCTTTCTCGCCGGCCGGTCGAGCGGCGACACCGACACCTCGCGGGACTACGAGTACACCGACTGGGAGGACGTAGAGTCGTTTGCACGCGAGTTCGCGACGCTGCTCGAGCCACCGACCGGCTCGACTGGTTGAGCCCGCACTCGGCTCAGACGAGGCCGACTGCATCCACGACGACGAGCCCGAACGTGACGACCGCGAGGATTCCTGCCACGGCGAGTGCGGGGTTTTCCATCGCCTTCTCGTGAAGCGCCATCGCGGCGTACTCCTCGCGGAACGTCTCGCGGTTCTCTTCGTCGTAGAAGGACTTCGTCTTCAACGCGAACCGTTCGGTGACTGCACAGCCGTACAGACCGGCTCACCCTCGAGTCGCTCGAGCGCCGACGACCAACCGACTCGGTCGCCGACAAGAGGCAGGCTTTTCCTCCGCGATGGGCAACCTCCCGGCGATGAGTTCCTTCGAGACCCACGAATCCGCACACGAGTCCGGCCTCTCGAGTCGCGAGGTCCGGGTGATCGGCGGCGCGAGTGGGCTGATGGCGGTGACGGTCGCGCTCATGTACGCCTTCGTCGCGACGCCGCTCGCGACGGTCAACGACTACCTGTTCGGCACCGCGCCGATCCTGGGCGTGCTCGTCTACGGGGCCGCCATCTTCGTCGGCGAACTGATCGCCGAACGCGGCGTCAAAGGCGGCGATATGGGCGTCGCGTTCGTCGGGACGGTGCTTCTGGTGTTTGCGTTCGCCATCTTCGGGGCCGGCGTGCTCTCGTTCGCGCCGCCGGAGACCCACCTGCAGATCCTCGGAGTGACCGTCGTCGTCACCGCCCTCGGGACGGCCGCCATCTCGGGGTACGTCTACGGCCGATCGATCACGTTCGAACACTGGGGCCGGTTCGCCAATTTCGCGTTCCTCGGCGGCATCGTCGTCATCGCCGTCGGCTCGTTCGTCCTGCCGGTGTTGTTACTCGTCGGGTTCGTCCTGATCTTCCTCGGATTCCTCTTGCGACTCGGCTACGAGATCTGGGAGGTCCGGGATCGGCGCAACGCCTCGGTGGCGCTGCAGACGATCGGCGTCTATATCGCCGTCGCCGGTGTCTTCGTCCACGTCCTGCAGCTCGTGATGCGATACGTCCTCTCGCAGGACTGAGCCGGACTGGCGTCGGCCGACCCCGACACAACCGCACTTCCTGTCGTTTCACGGTCTCTCTTCCTCGCTCGTCCGAACCGGCTTCGTCTCCTTACGCGTCGGTCGCGTCGTCCTCGAGTTCCTCGTCGACGACGGCTTCGAACGCGTTCAGGATGGTCCGCTTGGCGACTGCACCACGGGTGACCCAGTGGTTTGCGTAATCGAGCATGTCGTCGTAGATGTCCGGCTTACAGCCCGCAGCCTTGGGGTGGCCGCCACCGTTGACCTTGCCAGCGACCTCGTGGCAACGCTCGAACTCGTCGGTGCCGCGGATGGACGCCGAGCCCGCGGGTTTGACGACCACCGACGCGTCGGCCCCTTCCTCGCGCATGGCCTCGGCGACCTCGTTTTGCGAACAGCGCCCGTAGGTGACGCCGACGGTGTAGCCACCGATTTCGCGGAACTCCGCGCGGGTGACGGCCTGGTCGATCAGCGCCTCCTTCTCGACGCGTCGCTCACGGATGAACTCCTGGACCCACTCGGGGAGGTCGACGCCGTACTCGCGGACGACCTCGACGTACTCCGCGGGGTCGGTCCAGTAGGCGTAATCCGCCAGGTCGTCGCTTCGGGGGTCCTCGCGCAGCCAGAGGTCGTGGTCGCGGGTTACCGCGGCCAGTTCGTCGTACATCGCCGAAAACTCGTACTCGAGCGACCGATAGACGACGTCGGCCGAACACTCCTCCTCGGAGTCGCCGACGACGAGGTCGACACCCGCCTCGCGGACTGCGTCGGCAACCTCGTCGTCCCACTGGTGGTGGTCGTACCACGCGACGTGAGCCGCGGTCTCGAGTGCGGCCTCGAGTTCGTCTTCGACGTACTCGTAGCGGTCCGGCGCGAGGTCACACACGTAGCAATCGATGCCCTCGTCGCCGTACTCGGCGACGCGAGCGAGCGCGTCCTCGACGTTGTGCGGACTCGCCGGGATAAGCGCGACCGCGTGGGGTGTTGGCTCGGCCTCGGAGATCGGCGCGTCGGGTTCGAGGGCAGCCGCGTCGGCGTCCGTCGCATCCCGGTCGGGTTCGTCGGCTGTGTCCTCGTCGTCTTCGTCCGGCTCCGGAATCTGCTGGACGTCGTCGTAGGCCTCACGGATCAACGCGACACAGGCCAGACCGTCGGCGTCAGCGTCAGCGACGACCGCCACCTCGGCCCCCTCGAGTGCGGCGGCTACCTGCTCGTCTTCGACGTCTTCTTCGAGCGAGTCGGGGAGAAAGAACCCGGTGCCCGGCAGAACCGACTTGCGGGCGAGTGGCAGGTCGCCGCTGTCGATAAGTTCGTCGTACATACCCGTTTCTGGGCGGCCCCGAGGGAAGTACCCCCCGGTCTCGAACGCACGTCGTCCCGTCTCAGGCGTCGACGTTCGCCTCGTCGGCGGGCTCGAGCTGGCGAACCGTCAACACTGGCACCGGCGACGTGCGGACGACACGTTCGGCGACGCTCCCGAGCAGGAGCCGATTCTCACCGTGGCGGCCGCGCGTTCCGGTCGCGACCAGATCGGCGTCGACCTCGCGGGCGTACTCACAGATCTCGTTGGCCGGTCGACCCTGACGGACCGCAGTGATGACTTGCTGATCAGTGCGATCTTCGACGGTTGCGAGTGCCGCGTCGGCGGTGGTCTCGAGGGCGGTTCGTAACTCCTCGCGGAGCTGTTCGGGCGAGGCGTCGACCTCGCTGGCGTCGACGACTGAAAGCGCGTGGACCTCGGCACCGAAGCGGCCGGCGAGGTCGAGCGCGACGTCGACGGCCCGTTTGACGCTTTCCGAGCCGTCGGTTGCGACCACGACCGTATCGAACATGGCCGGCGATTGTCCCCGCGGGGGCTTAAACACCTGCGGTGGGTCGTCGGGCCGACGGTCGTGTCGCCTTCGGTGGGCCACCGGACCGACGGTCACGCCACTCGAGTCCGCCCGTCTTCGGGGGGAGGCTTTTTTGCATCGGACGACTCACTGGCGCGTATGGACGATAGCGTGCCGTTTACCGTCGAGACCGTACTCGCGCCGGTCGACGGCAGCGACGAATCCGTTACCGCCCTCGAGTACGCCGTCGCGGTCGCCGATCGGTACGACGCGTCGGTTCACGCCCTGTTCGTACTCGGTCGGGGCGTCATCCAGGGTATGAACGCCGGTACGGTCGACGAGGCCGACGTGGCGACGAACACTCGGGAGTTCTTCGACGGCGTCAGACAGATTGCAGCCGAATCAGACGTTCCGCTGATAACCTCCGTCGACGACGGCTTCTCACAGAGCATCAAGACGCGACATCCGGGGAACGTCGTCCTCGATACGGCTGATCTCGTCGATGCCGATTTCATCATCCTGCCGCGCGAGTCGGTGACCGACACGTCAGCGGACGTCCTCGAACAAGCCGCCGGATACGTCCTTTCGTATGCGAGCCAGCCCGTTCTCTCCGTCTGATACCCGTCTGCGCTGAAGCGAGACGGGATACTGATTCCCCGCTTCGCCGACCGTTGTGGACGCCCGTCGTTCGGCGTTACTCGTTGCCGAGCCGGATCGCCATCTCCTGTTCGAAGCTCTCGGTGCCGGTCGCCTCGAAGCCGACCTGCTGAGAGGCCAGGATACCATCAGTTCAGAAACATCTATGTCTCGAGTTCCCATTCGAAAATCCACTGACGGAAAATATTTATGATTCTAGGGTGGTGAATTTAATATGAACCGTCGTGTACTACTCGGCGCGATTGGTACACTTTCAGTGACTCTCACTGGATGCCTCAGCGAAAGCGGGGGCGAAAGTGGCGATAATAGTTCTCTCGAACAATCCAATACTGATAATGACTCCAGTGACAGCGGAGAATTTGCAGACGATTTTAATCCCGGATTCGAGCCAAAAAGCAAACTTGGAGAGGGTGATCTAGCATCGATAGAAGCCGAACCCGAACGCGAGTACGAGTACATCGAAGAAGAAGATACAGTCTATATCGAGTATGACCGAGCAGGAAGTACTGAGATGTCGTTTGATGAGTGGGGTACGCGGAGAGCTGCAGATGCTGGCTCTGGACACGTTCGGGGGGTAATCGAAAACGAGGGACTGGATTCAGAGATTCTCGTAGAAACAGGGGTCGTAGAGTTAGCCGATATTTCGGATGATGTTGACGAATCAATGTTTATAAGGGAAATTGAATTGGGCGTTATAGTCAATCATGAAACGAGTTATACCGCTGATGGAACAAAACTCAGCGAACCTGCAGTGGATTTTGAGGAGGTTGTAGAAATCGTTCCAAGATCCGTTGAAGTGACTATGGCGTTTGAAGAGAGACACTATACGGCTGTGCTACCCGTATTATGTCGCCGAAACTGGATCCAAGAAGATTAAATTCTAAAATTATGGCTCTATTGAAATACTTGGTGAGTTACAGGTTCAGTCGGTAGTTTGAGTAGATGCAGACCCTCCCAAAGTCTCGGTTGCTCCGGTTTGTCGAGGAAGCATTTCAGTTAGCGAAACGTGCTGTTGCTCGATATTCCTCGAAATTCTCGAAACAACGCTACACGCTCCATCAGCACATCGTTCTCCTCTGTCTCAAGCTTCGGAAGAACACGACCTATCGTACACTCCTCGATGAGCTCATCGAGATGCCCCGTATCCGGAACGCGATCAATCTCACTGAACTGCCAGCCCCATCAACACTGTGCAAAGCGTTCGATAGACTCGATATGGCAGTCTGGCGAGTGCTGCTCAATCTCTCTGTTTCACTGCTCCCGACCAACGGCGTTGCGGGGATCGATGCTTCGGGTTTCGACCGCAGTCACGCCTCAAAACACTACACGAAACGCGCCGAACTCACGATTCAGCAACTCAAAGTAACACTGCTCGTCGATTCCAAAGTGAACGCAGTTCTTGATTTACACGTGACGACGACACGAAAACACGATAGCCAGATCGCTCCGTCGCTGATCAAACGCAACCCCGAGACTATCGACATCCTGCTCGGAGACAAAGGCTACGACGACCAGAAAATCAGGCGGCTTGCCCGTCAACACGAGATTCGTCCACTAATCAAGCATCGTGAGTTCACACCGCTTCACAAGGCATGGAACGCACGCTTAGACGCCGACCTCTACGGCCAACGGAGTCAATCAGAGACAGTCAACTCAACGCTCAAGCGGAAGTACGGATCGTTCGTCCGTTCACGACGCTGGTGGAAGCAGGTCCGTGAACTCGCTCTTGCGTGTATCGTCCACAATCTTGACCAAGCAATCTAACGACCAGTACAGAGTGTGTACTGAACGGACAAGTAAATAATAATTGAACTTCAGGAATTAGTTAGGAAACCTTGACCCTGTGACATCCCACGAACATGGTTCAAGGTCAGATTCGGTATGACTCACTCGCACCTCATCCTCAGTTATCGTGACGTACGCGTCTCGGGTCGAATCACTAATTGAGTATCTGTAATCGTATTCTTCGGCACCGTGGCCGGTAAGTGTTCGAGCGGAGAGATTGTAGGTGCCGAACCTGTCGGTTGCTTCGAGTTCGGTTTCTTCTCCCGAGTCCAGAGTGATGGTTTCAGCAACGAACGTTTCTCCATTTGTCAATTCTACATGCACCTCGTGTTTGCGGTCGTCGTCGTTGTGGACGCGAATGTTTCTCGGCTCGGGCGTCCGAATAACGTCAACTTCGTGGAGTTCGAGAGTCTGTGTCTCGTTGGAAGTCTCAACGATCGGTTCGTATGGAGTGTCGTTTACTACCAGATATGACTCTTCAGCGTCAACGGCTTCAGCAAACAGTAACGTATCAGTTTCGTAGCTCCCTTCTTCAAGTGCAGTGTCAACTTCGTCTTTGATGTCTTGAGGGAACCATTCATATTGTATCTCAATGAGATAACACTCTTCGTATTCCTGTTCTTCGTTCTCACTTCCAGTATTGCTGGTTTGGAGACAACCAACGAGAGGAGTACTGAGAGATATTCCCATCGTAGCAAGGACGTCACGACGGTTCATATCAAATGATTCATAGTAGAGAGGTAAGTGTCTTCTCAAAGGTCAAACCGTTATTTGTTCTATGCTATTCGGTCAGTTCACTTGTGTAGTGTCCAGTAGATTCACGCGAGTACATATCTAAAGAATAGGGTTTCAACAGAGCCGATTGGTGAAATCTCGATAGCACCTATCGAGACGACAGAACTGATCCCACTCCCCTTTGCCGTGTCCCCGGGAGTTGGAATGCGAACCGTCCAAGATTCGGACAGTGCTTGACGAGGACACGGTCAGGTAGAGGTGGTTGTCCGCGCTTCCGCCACGCCGGCGGCCGTCTTCGAACCGCACCGACCCTTACGCCGCGTCGCCGAGCCTGATCGCCATCTCCTGTTCGAAGCTCTCGGTTCCGCTCGCCTCGAAGCCCACCCGCTCGTAGAGGGCAATCGCCGGACTGTTCCATCGCTCGACGGTGAGCCAGACCCGTTCGACCCCCTGTTCGATGGCACGACCGAGCAGTCCCTCGAGCAACTGGGTGCCGATTCCGGCGCGCTGGTAGTCCTGCAGGACGAAAATCGCGAGTTCCCACTCGAGGTTGCCGCGGTCGTCGATCGACGATGGATCGTCAGTTTCGGGGACTAACACCGCGTGGCCGATGACGTCGCCGTCGTGCCGGGCGACGACGTTGATGCTGGCGCTCCCGATCGCCTCGAGCCAGTCGCGGATGCGATCCTCCCCGGTCGGCGGGATACCCTGGGCGCGATCTTCGGGAGAGAAGTTGGTGTACATCTCGACGACGGTATCGAACGCCTCGCCATCGAACGACTCGAGACTCACGATCTCGATCGGCCGGCCGTCTTTGTCATCGAATCGCGTCGGCGGCGACGGGAACGGGCCCGACGCCTCGTCGGGGTACGTTCGCGTTCCGGTCATCGTTATCGCACCAGCTTGACCGTCGTCGGCGCGTTCAACAGCACGAACTCGGCGATCGGCCCGAGCTGGATCTTGCCCATCGGCGAGAGCGTCCCACCGCCGATGACCAGTTGGTCGAACTCGCCCTGCTCGGCGTAGTCGACGAGTGCACTACCCGGGTCGCCCTCGAGTGCGACTATTTCGGCGTCAGCGCCAGCTTCCTCGAGCAACCCCGTGGCTTCCTCGCACATCTCTTCTTGTGACCGTTTCGACTCGGGCTTTTCGACGACGGCGATAGTTAGCTCGTCGCCTGCCTCGGTGCTGCGATCGATCGTCTGGCGAAGCGTCTTGACCGATTCGTCGCTGCCGCCAAGACCCACTAAGACGTTCATGTCCATGCGTGTGAGCCGACGGACGAAAATCGTTGCGCCGCTGTTGTCTCTTCGTTGGACCGAACGCCAGCTCCTGGGCCGTAGTCGACGCTGGCCCTTTTCGAGTAAAAAATCGACTTTCACAGCCAAAAACTGCCTGCCACAAGAGCGCATCGCGGTATGCACACAGGAATACGGCCACTGTGGGCTGAGGACCCAGGCGGGCCGTCTACTGAATGTCTGATATCGGTCGTGTTCGTTTTCACCACCTCGATACTACAACCATTGGAACGTATGCTAATAAGTGTTTTTGACGGTGCAAAATCGACTATGTAGCGAATAAAACCAAACGTATGTTTCTTAATAGGCTCTAAAAAAAATTTTTGGGCTATTTCTGTCGGGGTTCTTTCGATCTGATTCGTCTCCGTCAACGTTCGGCCGTCATCGCCACTCGAGGGGCGCGGTTGCGAGCCAGCCAGTCGCCTCGAGTTCCGCTCGCTGGCCGGAAAACCGGAACGTGACCGGCTGTACGTGCCGTCGTCGCATGCGCCGCGGATGACGACGCCGTTAAGAGCATGTGGTGAGTATGTGGACCGAATGAGTGATGCGGCGCTCGACGTCGTCGAATTCATGCTTACGGCGAGCGTGTACTCCGACGACAGGACCCTAGACGAGAACGACCTGCCGCCGTCGTACCGCCGAGTGTACTGGACTGGCAGTGCCGACGCCGACGGCGAGGATCGTGGCGACGGCGTTTCGACGCCGGCCGGGATCAGCCGCCCGCTGTCGATGACGGCGACTACAGCACGCGAGGCAACCGACGTCCCCCAGCCGTGGGAGGCCGTCTCCGAACTGATGTTCACCGAACGCGACGAGTTCTCCGGCACGCTCACCTTCGCAGACCGGGAACTCGCCGAGCAGTGGTTCGCCGACCGCGTCGACGAGGAGCGCTTGCTCGAGAACCCGACGCTCGCGAAGTACTTCGCCGACCACGACGACTACGCGTTCGACGTCAGCCACGAGGACGCTCGCGACCGAAACCGGCCAATCCAGGCCGACCGGGTCTGGATCGACGGCCTGCTCGAGGAGTATTTCGACACCGAAGACGACGAGGAGATGCTGGACCTCGTCGAGGTGCGTGCACCCGAAGAGGTCGAGATGTCCCTCGACGATCTCGTGTTGACGGCCGATCAGGAGAACGAACTCGATAAGATCGCAAAGGCGATCGAACACCGCGAATATCTCTCCCAGATCGGCCTTCGGGAGATCGGGAAACTGCTCTTCGTCGGTCCCCCAGGGACGGGTAAGACCTCGACTGCCCAGGCACTGGCCCAGGACATGGACCTGCCGTTCGTCGAGGTCAAACTCTCGATGATCACCTCCCAGTATCTCGGTGAGACGGCGAAAAACGTCGACAAGACGTTCGAAGTCGCCAAACGCCTCTCGCCGTGTATTCTGTTCATCGACGAGTTCGACTTCGTCGCGAAGACCCGCCGAAGCGACGAACACGCCGCGCTCAAGCGGGCGGTCAACACGCTGCTTAAGAGCATCGACAACATCTCGCTCATCGAAGACGACGTCTTGCTCATCGGCGCGACGAACCATCCCGACCAGCTCGACGAGGCCGCCTGGCGCCGGTTCGACGAGATCATCAACTTCCCCAAGCCCGACTACGACATGCGGGCGGACATCCTCCGGGTCATCACCCGACAGATGGACATCGACGAGTTCGACCCCCAGCTAATCGCCGAGGTTACCCAGGGGCTCACCGGCAGCGACCTTCGGATGGTGCTCCGCGAGGCCGTCCTCGAGGCGCTGACCGAGGATCGAACGCGACTGACCCAGGAGGATCTGCTGAACGCCGTCGAGGAGTTCGAAGAGCGCGATACGCTGAAGAACATGGACATGATGGGCGGCGACCACGACGCGCTCGTCGCCGGCGGCGACCTCGGAAAGGCGAGCGACGGTGGCCACGATCACAGCCACGACCACGGCCACGATCACAGCCACGACCACGACCACAGCCAGGACCACGACCACGATCACAGCCACGACCACGACCACGATCACTGAACCGGCAGTAGCCGTCGAATCGCCGGTTTCCAACCCTTTTTCGGTCCGTCGCCCGACTCGACGGACGTGCCTTCCGATCGCAACGTCTACGGGGGCGAACTCGAGCCCTGCAGCACCGATCCGACGACGGGCTTTCTGCGCGACGGTTGCTGTCGTCGCGTCGAGGGCGACCACGGCCGCCACGAGCTCTGTGCGGTGATGACCGAGTCGTTCCTCGAGTTCAGCGCCGCCCAGGGAAACGACCTGCTCACGCCACGGCCCGAATTGGACTTTCCCGGCCTCGAGGCGGGCGACCGCTGGTGTCTCTGTCTCGGCCGCTGGATCGAGGCCCTCGAAGCCGACTGTGCACCCCCGGTCGTCCTCGAGGCGACCCACGAGGCCGTCCTCCGGGACGTAGAGCCCGATATACTTCGCGAGTACGAGTACGACGGCACGCCGATCGGCGACGGGGAGTGAGCGCAGACCGCCCGCGGCGGCGGGGAACATCCTTAAGCACCGCCTTCGAATGTCGGGCCGACGAACGATGGACGGCTTCGGGACACGCCGACGACCGCACGCCACGGCGTCGACGCGGACGGCGCAGACGCCGCCACGAGCCACGGCCAGGGAGGTGACCGTCCCGTGCGCGTGACGCTTCTGGGCACTGGCGACACCACTGGGACGCCAACCGTCGGTTGTGACTGTGAAACCTGCGAACGTGCCCGTGAGGAGGGGATCGAGCGCACTCGCTTTTCGGTACACGTCGAGAACGAACGCCTCGACGAGTCGTTACTGATCGACTTCAGCCCCGACTTCCGATACCAGTTCTTGCGCGAAGACGTTTCCATCCCCGACGCCGCCGTCGTCACGCACGTCCATTTCGACCACCTCGACGGCCTCGGGAACCTCTTTCGCGTCGTCGACTCCCTCGAGGTGTACGCGGCCGACGAGACTGATCCACAGACGGGCCGGAGCGTCGCCGAAACGGTCGCCGAGGACTACCACTACCTTCACGTGATCGACGTCTGTCCGACGACGCCGCTCGAGCCGATCCACGTCTGTGGCTTCAATGTGACGCTGGTTCCGGTCGAGCACCCGCCGCTGGTCTGTTATGGCGTCGCGATCGAGGACCCGATAACGGGGGCAAAACTCTCGATCTCCGGTGATACGAGCTACAACGTCCCGGAGCGATCGCGGGCAGCGCTTGCCGAGCCGGACCTCTTGCTCGCCGACGCAATCGTCCCGGCCCACCTCTGTGACTATCATCCCGCCGGTGGCCGCCACGAGGACGAAAACGGTGTTCCACGCACCTTCGGGACGAAACACATGACTCGAGAGGGTGCGCTTGCGCTCGCCGAGGACCTGAATGCCGACCGAACGCGACTGGTCCACGTTGCCCACTACTATCCGCCCGATGAAGCCTTCGAGGAGCCACTGGCCGTCGACGGCGAGCAGTACACGATCTGATACTGGCCACAGCCGTCGGTTTGTGTAGTCGGCGACGACGCCCCGCTCGCGCCTCTCGTCGGCGTCGGCTCGAGATGGCCCCGACTCGAGGCCGTCAGCCGAACCGGTCGAGGCCGGACTGTCGCCGTTGCTTGCCGACTGGGTCGGCGATCCAGGGACTCAGGCGGTCCCGTTCGGCTTCGAGGTCGACTGCTGGGCGCTCCACCGGTTCGTAGCCTGGACACGACGGGCCACACTCCGATTCCACGTCGACGACGCGACCCGCCCACGCACAGTAGGGGAGCGTCGCGCCGCTCGAGGAGACGGGATCGCCGTTCGCACAGCCGGGGAAACCGTAGGTGCGCCAGCCCTTGCCGTAGGCCCGCTCGGCGATCCGTCGTCGTCGTCGGGCTTTCGCCTCGGCGTCGACCACGGCGACGTCGGTCCGGCCGGGTTCGTAGGCGAGCGGTTCGATCCCCGGCCGTTCGACGGGAAGTGAGACCGGTTCGCGGACGACCTCGAGTTCGCACACGTCGCCCGTCTCGTCGCGATGGACTCGCCAGACGCCCACTTCCTCGGGGATGCGGTTCAAATGCGCTCGCGTCACGTAGCTCTCAGTCGCGAGGACGGCCGCATCGACCAGCGCGAGGCTGACGTCAGTACGCAACTGCGCCTCGAGGTCACCTGGGCGACCGAGGTCGGGTTTGTTCTCGATGCCGACGATGCGGCCGTACCAGTCGGGGTAGCGAGCGACCTGTCGGACGTACTCGCGGCCCTTGAGGCGGTGGGACTCGAAGAAGCCGATCTCGAGCGCCCGCTCGGTCGCCCGGCGGGCACGGTCGGGGTGGCAGTCGAAGGCGTCTTTCCAGTAGCGGGCGCGGCCGGGCCCGACGGCAGACTCGATCGCGGCGTCGGGGATCGACTCGCTCGTGATGGCCGTCCGGTCGTCGAACCCGGGGCCAGGCTCGACACAGACGACATCGAGAATGCGGCCTCCAGGATCGGCGACGCTGGCGCCGAGCTGGCGGGCGATGATCTCCTCACGAGCGCCCTCGAGGTGGGCACACAGCGCGAGTTCGAACGCGAACTCCGACACGGTCTGATGGAGGGGAGATGGCGAAAAAAGCCGTCCGGTTACGGTGATTCGAGGCGAACACTTCGCCTTCAGTGTGGGGAGGGTGTCACCGCCTCGAGTGGCTCGCCTCGACGGAACGTCGTGTGTCGACTCCCTCGTTCGATCGGTCAGGAACGGAGCTGTTCGGTGAGCGATTCGAGACGAGCTCGGAGCGGCCGACTCGCCCGAAATCGATCGCTTCCCCAGAGGACCGTTCCGGTGGTGTCGAGGGCGAGATACGGGTCGTCGTTGCGTCGAATCCCGACGTAGAGGTACTCGCCGTCGCCGTGAAATCCGAGCACTCGCGGTGTTCGGCGGGGAACCGTCTGCGCGGCTACTGCCCTGTTTGCCCCGACGTCGAACAGGGTTACAGTCGACGCCGGCGGCCGTGTCGAGACGGCGACGAACGATCCGTCGGCACGGATCGCCGGGAGCCCAGTGGTCGCGTTGAACTGCCGCTCGAGGTGGATCTCTTCCCCGTCGAAGACCTCGAGGGAGCCACCGACGTCGGACGGTCCGGTCCCGGAGACGAGCGCTACGGTCCCATCGTTTGCGATCGCACCATGAGTGGGTCGTGACACTGACCGCCAGTCGACGACTCGATCGTTTCGTATTCGGAACGCCCGGGATGTAGCTCGGTCTGCTCGTTGCCCAAACGCCAGTGTCCACTCTCCATCGGGCGAGGTGACCGTTCGACAGTGAAACTCGTCTCCGTCGATGGTCAGCGTCCGATCGGTCGGTTGTCCGGGAATCGTAGCCGGGTCGAACCCGGGCGGCTCGGTCGGACCGCGCCGGAGGAGTCGCTTCCGTAACACGGTCGACACTCATTTTCTGTGGATTTGAATACTGGGGTTTCAGTCGCTTTAGAGTCAATATTCCGCATAATTGGGACAGTGGCATACGATCAACTACGTTCTGGACAGTTCGGCTATGTGCATACCGTAGACACGGTAGCGTCACGAGTACGGTACGTGCGCTTAACTCTACAAACATATAAGAAATATAATAGGTATTTAGGGAGGCGTACGGACCAACTGGTGATGACGAAACGACAGTCAGGCTTCAGTGGACGACCCTCGAGACGCGAATTCGTACTGGCAGGCGGTGCATTCGGGACGGCAGCCCTGGCAGGGTGTCTGAGTGACGAGGACGACGGGGGCCAGGCCGGAGCTGGCCTCGGTGGCGACAGCGGCGGTAGCAACGGCAACAACGGCGCCGAACCCGAAGACCCGATGCTCTCGTCGGATTTCGACCCAGAGAATCCCGACTGGGAGAACACCAACTACCTCGGTGGGCTCATCTACGAGAACGACTACGTACGTGGGAGCGACTTCGACCTCGAGAACATGGGCGACCGCGGCAATACCGAGGCCGTCTATGGCACCGAACCACCCGAGCGGCCGGATGACTCTTCGGAGTGGATTGATCCCGACCCAATCGTCTACGCGGAGCTCCCCCGCGAAGACAGCGAGTCGGCGTACCGCGATATTTTGGAGCCGATGATCGAAACGCTCGAGGAAGAAACCGGTCGAGACGTCGAGTTCCAGACGATCGACAGCTACGCGGCGGTCGTCGAAGGGATGCGCTCCGAGCGAATTCACATCGCCAACTTCGCGACGGGTAACACCCCCCTTCGGCGTCAACATGGCCGGTATGGTTCCGATGGCGATGGGCCTCGAAGCTGACGGGCAGTTCGGCTACCGCCTGATCGCGATCACTCGCGCCGACATGGACGAGATACAGAGCGTCGATGACTTCAACGACTTCCGAGCGGCGCACACCGAGGAGTCCTCGAACTCCGGCCACCAGGCACCGGCAGCGCTGTTCGACGAACACTTCGGGCTCACCGTCGGTGAGAACTACGATCCGGAGATGTCCGGCGGCCACGAACAGTCCGGTCGCGGGATCGCTTACGGCGACTACGACTGCGGCCCGATCTGCAGCACCTGTGTCGATCAGACCATCGACGCGGTCGACGACATCAGCTGGGACTCTTTCAAGGTCGTCTGGGCAGCGGACCCGTTCCCGCCGGGACCGATCGGCTACCGGTACAACCTCCACGAGGAGATCATCGAGGGCGCTCGAGAGACCTGGCTCAACACCGACTGGTCGGGAACCTCTTACGGTGAAGAAGCGGGCTATCCGCAGTACGTCGAGGTCGACTACGTAAACCACTGGCAGGACGTGATGATCAACCAGGAGTTCAACGAAGTCGAGTACGACGAAGAAAACCTGTAGCGCAGCCTGACAGCCGATTTAGCTATTCCACCACCAATGCTCGAAGTCACTGACCTACGGAAAGTGTACGCGACGGGAGACGAGGCGCTGCACGGCGTCTCGACGACCGTTGACGGAAACGAGATCGTCGCCATGATCGGTCCAAGTGGGGCCGGGAAGTCGACGTTCATCCGCTGTATCAATCGGTTGACCGAACCAACCGAGGGCGAGATCAGACTCGACGGCACCGAACTGACCGCCCTCGACGCGGGAGAAATGAAAGCGGCGCGTCGAAACATCGGGATGGTGTTCCAAGAATACAACCTCGTCGAACGGCTCACCGTAATGGAGAACGTCCTCTCGGGGCGGCTGGGCTACGTCTCGAACTGGGCCGCTTTGCGTCGAACGTTCCCTCAGAAGGACGTCGAAATGGCCTACGACGTCCTCGAGACGGTTGGGCTCGGCGGGATGGAGAACAAGCGGGCGGACGAACTTTCCGGCGGCCAGCGCCAGCGTGTCGGCATCGCCCGCGCCGTCGTTCAAGAGCCGACGATCTTACTCGCCGACGAACCGACCAGCAGTCTCGACCCGGAAACCTCCCACGCTGTGATGGAACTGCTCACGGAGATCGCAGCCAAACGTGACATTCCGATTCTGATCAACATCCACGAGGTCCACCTGGCCGTCGAATACGCCGATCGAATCCTCGGCCTACACGACGGTTCGCTCGTCTTCGACGGCCCGACGACCGATCTCGACGACAACGCCAAAGACGTCATCTATCGCGGTGAAACAATTGCCGGTGACTCATCGCTCAGCGTCGTCTCCGAATCCGATACGGTGACCGACGAGAGCGACCGCGAACAGTCAGCGGTTACGGGTGACTGAGATGGCGACCGGAGAGGGACACTCGGAGCTTCCGTCGGATCGAACCTGGCAGCGACCGACCGCGTTCGGGAGCCACCGGATGAAGTGGGCGGTCTACGTCGGCGCGACGCTGTTCGTCCTGTGGTCACTCGTCTCCCTGCTATCGGGCGTTACCCTCGAGCGGGTGAGTATCGGCATGAACAACGGCGTCTTGCTCCTCGAGGCGATGGTGCCGCCGAACACCGCGAGCGAGAACGTCGATCGGGTCGTCGGCTATATGGGAGAGACGATCGCGATGGCGTTCGTCGCGACGTTCACCGGCGTGTTGATCTCGCTGCCGATCGCGTTCGGCGCCGCAGAGAACATCGCGCCCCGACCGATTTATTACCTCAACCGGGGGATCATCAGCATCACGCGGGCGATCGACGAACTCATCATCGCCATCATCGCCGTCAAAGCTGTCGGCGTCGGCCCGTTAGCAGGCATTATTGCGATCAGCTATCTGACCATCGGCTTCTTCTCGAAGCTGTTCGCCGAAGACATCGAGGACATCGACATGGGGGCGAAAGAGGCCATCGACGCCGCTGGCGCCTCGCGCTTCCAGACGCTCGTCTACGCCGTCGTCCCGCAGGTTGCCCCACGGTTCATCGGCCTCACAGTGTACCGCTGGGATATCAACATCCGTTCGTCGACGATCATCGGAATCGTCGGCGCCGGCGGAATCGGGACCTTGCTGTTGCGGTCGTTCGAACGCTACGAGTACGATTTCGCCGCGCTGATCTTGCTTTCGATCATCGCCGTCGTCCTCGCCGGCGAACTCTTCAGCGCCTACGTCCGACGGAGGGTCCAGTGATGGCCGCAGAACCCGGTCGTCACTGGCAACGTTTCGAACCGCGACAGCGCGTCAAACGGATCGCTGTCTTTCTCGTCGCGTTGGGGACGGTCGCCGTCTCGTGGCTCTACATGGGGCTCGACTTGCAGTACGTCTGGACGGCGCCGCAGGAACTGCTGGACCTCGCGGTCCGGATGTTTCCGCCTAATTGGGCGTATACGACCGAGATCGTGCTACCACTGATCGAGACGGTCCACATCGCTGTCGTTGGCACGATACTTGCTGTCGGCGCGTCGCTGCCGGTGGCCTTCCTCGCCGCCGAGAACACGACGCCGAACCGGGTGACGTACGCGATCGGGAAACTGATTGTCACCGTCACACGGTCTGTCCACGTCATTATCTGGGCGCTCGTTTTCGTCGTCATGCTTGGCCCCGGTGCGTTTGCTGGCATGGTCGCGATCGCCGTCCGATCGATCGGCTTCGTCGCCAAATTGCTCGGCGAAGAGATCGAGGAGATCGAGTTCGATCAGGTCGAGGCGATCCGTGCGACCGGGGCCTCCTCGTTCCAGGTCCTGCTCTACAGCGTCATCCCTCAGATCAAGCCTGCACTGGTCGGCATCGGCGTCTATCGGTGGGACATCAACGTCCGCAGTGCGACGATTCTCGGCGCAGTTGGGGCCGGTGGGATCGGTGTCCAGCTGTTCAATGCCGTCGATGCCTTCCAGTGGTCGTCCGTCCTGATGATTCTCATCGCCATCCTCGGCATCGTCCTCCTGAGCGAAACGATCTCCGCGCGGGCTCGAGCGGTGGTTCGCTGACATGAACTCCACCGACCGTCGACGGTCCCAACAGACGATCTATGTAGCACTCGGCTCCCTGCTCACGGTCGGCCTCGCCGGGTCGGTCTGTGGCGGCTCGAGCGATCGGACGAGACCGCTGGTCGCGGGCACCGATCCCGACGCAGATCCGCTCGAAACGGGCGGCGTCTACGACAAATTCTTGTTAGATGATGACCCATCCGTCCAGCAGGATTCACACGAACGGGATGGCGCGGATACAGCGATTAGCCGGCTATCAGACAGCAACGACAACGAACTTACCAGCACCTCGAGCGCGACGAAATCGGAGTGTACGGCTGTCCGAACTGAACTACGAATTCGAACACCTGAGACTGAAACCTATGACTACGAGACCAACTACGACGACCGAATCGATCATCGACGTTGCCGGAGACCACGCAGTGCTGTTCGACATGGATGGCGTCATCCTCCGGGGTTACGGTACCGATCCAGAGGTTCACAGCCGCGCACTTCACGACGCGGTCGTCGACCTCGAACTCGACGTCGAGTACGAAGCGTTGGCCGCACTCGAGACCTACGAGTACACCGACGAGTTCGCCGAGACGTGCATTCGACTCGGCATCGACCCGTCCGAATTCTACGCACTCCGCGAGCACTACAGCGCCCAGCGTTCGATCGAGCGCATTCAGGCCGGAAAACGCGAGCTATACCCTGACGTCACTGCTCTCGACACGCTCGTCGAGCAGTGTCCGACCGCGCTGGTGAGCAACAACTACGATCCGACGGTGTCGTTCGTCGTCGACCACTTCGACCTCCGGACGTTCTCGTACGTTCGCGGTCGCGACCTCGGGGTCGAAGGCTTCTGTCGGCGCAAACCCGACCCGTACTACCTGGAAGAGGCCATCGATACACTCGAAATCGACGGCGGCCTCTACGTTGGTGACCGCGAAACTGACCTCATTGCGGCCGAAAACGCCGGTTTACTTCCCGTCTTGCTCCGTCGTTCCCACAACGAAACACTCGAGCCACAGTTCGAGTCGTATCTGGAGATCGAATCGCTCCAGGAACTGCTCGAGTACGTCTGAAAAGCCAGAACACCCCGTTTTCGATCCACAAACCCGACTTCGCTTTTGCCACTAGTCGCCGCTGTATCCCGCTCTGCGGTCAGTTCTGATGCGACACTACTGTCACAGCAGCTCTGCCAGGAACAACCAGCGGATGCAGTGACCGGTGATGAATCGAACGAACTCCGACAACGTCCGTTCGCAGCGGACCTTCCTAACATCCACGTCGGTCGTTGTCCGGTACGAGAACCGTACCGACCGCTGTACCATCACTCCCAAATCCTGCATAGCCGGTGACCGATCGACGACCTATAGTAACACCTGCACCGATGTGCACACCGATCGCCGATCCGTCTGGCGAGCAGGTGCGCACTGACGTGCAGTGGCTACGATATTCGTTCCAACCGGCGATCCTTGGGTCCGTTTTTGACCGATCGAGTGTTCACCGACCCCATCCTACAGAACGGATCATTCGTCGGCTCGTGCCGGCACCTGTCGTGGCTGATTCGGCCATCGAAGCTACGAGGGTGGTCGGTTGATTGGGAGCAGTACGGAGTCAACCAGTAACGTACATCGGCCACATATACACGCAGTTTACCGGTGGCGGGAGACGGCCGGTATGCAACAACGCGTGCCGACCGACGATCGAACCACGCAGCGACCTGACGGGGGCACCTGTGTTTGAGGACCTCCTCGAGGCGCTGGTTCAGATCGATATGCTTCTCGCGTCGTTCGCCGGTGGCGCCTTCGGCGCGTCGATCGGTGCGCTGGCGGCGTTCGTCTTCACCGGACTGCTCGTGATCGCGGGTGAGGTCGCCGCGATCGTCCACCCGGACGCGGCGGTGATAACCGACGAGGTTGCGTTCGGACCGCCGTTTTCGCCGGCGATCAGCTTCGGGGGTGGCGCAGCGGCTGTGGCCTACGCTGTGCGCCGAGGGTACGTCGAGACGTCGTTCGACTACCACGCGGCCAAGGACGTCACGTACGCGCTCGGGACGAAACCGGACGTCCTCGCCGTCGGCGGCGCGTTCGGAGTGCTCGGCTTCTGGCTCACGGAACTCTCCGTCACCGCTGGGATGCCGTACGACCCCATCGCGATGGGAGTCGTCGTCTCGGCGTTATTTCACCGGCTGGTCCTCGGCTACAGCGTGATCGGAACGGTCCGCGGCCGGGTTCTCGACATGGGCCCCTACGATCGAGGGGAGCGCAGGGACTCGAGCAGACGAACGACCGACGGCGGACTGTCTCGGGTCGAATCTGCCGCGGATCGGAGCCGGTCCGATTCGAGCCCGGCTGCAGACTCGAGCCGGTTCGTCGTCGAGCCGTGGCTTCCCCACCAGTATCGGTGGGGCCACGTCGGGGCGATCGGAGTCGTCGGCGGACTGTTGGGGGCGTACATCGGTGTTGTCTCGGGTAGCGCGTTCCTCGCGTTCGGTATCAGCGCGGCGACGCTGGTCTTCGCCTGTTGTGGTGTCGAGCGTATTCCGGTCACCCACCACATCACGTTTCCCGCGAGCACAGCCGCACTGGCTGCGGTGCTTGGACCGAACGCCGTCGCTGGCCCACCGGTTCCCTACAACGAGACGGCGCTACTGGCTGGCAGCCACTCACTCGAGGTCGCCCTGGTCGTCGGACTCGCGGTCGGCGTCGCCTGCGCTCTGTTCGGCGAACTCTTTCAGCGCGTGTTCTACGCACACGGAGACACCCACGTCGATCCGCCGGCAGCCGCCATCGTCTTCGGGACCCTGCTGATCGCCGTCGGGTACGCACTCGGCGTGTTCCCAACGACGGTCTGGATTCCGTTCTTCTAGGGTCTCGAGACAAGCTCTGCCCCTCGTTCGGGTCTGTCGAACGCTGGAGCCTAGATCGGATGTTTGGCCGCGTCCTGAATCGTGAGAAACGGTATCGAACTGAGACGAACGTAGCGGTCCGATCGTATTTTTGGCGGCATATATCAAAAATATAAGTCGTATTTAGTCTAGACCGAGCCGTCTCATTCGATGACTGGAAATCAGTCGAAAACAGGTGGGCATTACACGAGACGTAACTTCGTGCTTGCGGGGACAGCGGCTGGTACTGCAGCGTTGGCAGGGTGTTTTGGCGATGACGATGGAACGCAAGGTGGCAGTGGCGGCGGTGACGACGCTGAAGGCGACACTGAAGTCGACGACGACGTCATCAACGTCTGGCACGCGATGGGCGGCGCCAGCGGAGACCTGCTCGACGAGATGGTCGAGCGGTACGACGGCGCGGAGACCCAGTCGGAGTACCAGGGGAGCTACGAGGACATCCTGAACAGTCTCTTCGCCTCCATTGAGGCCGGCCAGTCCCCGGACGTCGTAATGATCGACAGCCTGCACAACCAGCAGGTGCTCGACGCTGGAGCCTCTCAGTCGGCTGAGGCGTTGCTTCCCGGCGATTACCCGATCGACAACCTCGTTCCCGCCGTTCAGGACTTCTTCCGGGTCGACGGTGAACTTCACTCGATGCCGTTCAACAACTCCAATGCGATCCTCTACTACAACAAGAGCGCGTACGAGGAGGCGGGGCTCGATCCCGAGTCGCCGCCGGAGACGATCCAGGAGGTCCGCGAACACTGTGAGGCGCTGGTCGACTCGGGGGCGACCAACTACGGGATCTCCTGGCCAAACCACGTCTGGTTCATCGAGACCTTCTACTCGCTTGCGAACGAACTCATCCTCGATAACGAGAACGGCCACGATGGCGCGCCGACGACGATGTACGCCGAGACCGCGTTCGCCGAGGACCTCTGGACCTGGTGGCGCGACCTTTATCAGGACGACCTCTACCTCAATCCGGGGATCGAGGCCTGGGACGAAAGCCGAAATGCCTTCTTGACGGAGCAAGTCGGGATCATGCTCGACTCAACCGCAGCAGTGGAGTCGACCGCCAGTGGCGCGGAAGGCGACGTTGACGCCGATGACATCGACGAGGATGACGTCGACGGCTTCGAACTCGGCACCGGTTTCTACCCGTCACCGACCGACGACTGGACTGGGGTCGTCATCGGCGGTGCGTCGCTGTGGGTCAGCTCCGAGGTGAGCAGCGAACACGAAGAACACGTCGGCCAGTTACTCGCCGATCTCGGCTCCGTCGAGAGCCAGATCGAGTGGCATCAGGGTAGCGGCTACTACCCAATCCGTGAGGAGGCTATCGACCAGCTTGAGGAGGAGGGCTGGTTCGACGAACAACCCCACTACGCGACGGCGTTCGATCAGCTACTCGCAACCGAAACGACTCCGGCGACCCGCCGGATGCTCGTCGGCCCCGCCCGCGAGGTCCAGCTGACGATCCAGGAAACCTCTCAGGACATCTTCTCGGGTAGCGTCAGCGTCGACGAGGGACTGGCGAACATGAAAGAATCCGTCGAAGAGGAGCTCGAGCGATACGCTCGGGTCGCCGACAACTAAGCGCCGACTCGCCGATTGATTTCGATACCAACATTCATCAATGACTCGAGAAATATACGACCGATCGTGGCTCGCCTACCTCCTGTTGGTGCCGACGCTCGTCGTCTCGGCCGTCTTCCTCTACTATCCGGCCTTTCAGGCCGTTCACTTGAGCCTCTACGAGACGCTCCAGTTTGGCACCCAGCGGCTCTGGACCGGTCTCGGTAACTACAGTTATCTGCTCACCTCGAGTGACTTTCACGCGAGCATCGGCGTGACGATCGCCTTCTCGGCGATCGTGATCGTCGGCGTGATGGCCATCTCGCTTCTGATTTCGTATCTGATCTACGAGGTGAGTGTCGGACAGTCGTCATATCTGATCGCGGCGATCTGGCCGTACGCGTTGCCACCGGCAGTCGCGGGAATCGTCTTCTTCTATATCATTCACCCGAGCCTCGGCGTGCTCACCCAGCCGATTCAGGCCGTTTTCGGCGTCAACGTCGACTGGTTCACCCGGGGTGGCCAGGCGTTCGTCGTCGTCGTCACTGCCGTCATCTGGAAACAGATCGGCTACAACGTCATCTTCATGATCGCCGCGTTGAACAACGTGCCTGACGCCCTCGGCGAGGTCGCCGACCTCGACGGCGTTGGGCCGCTCGAGCGGCTTCGGCGGATCTACGTCCCGCTGATCTCGCCAACCTTGCTCTTTCTGGTCGTGATGAACACGATCTACGCGTTCTTCCACACGTTCGCGTTCATCGACATCCTCACCCAGGGCGGTCCCGGTGGTGCGACTAATATTCTGATTTACGACCTGTATCGCAACGCATTCGAGTTCAACAACCACGGACTGGCGTCGGCACAGTCGGTCATCCTGTTCCTGATCGTCGGCGGGCTGATGTACGCCCAGCTTCGGCTCTCCGATCGGTACACGCACTATGGGTGAGCACACGTGAGTATAGACACCCCATCCACGATCGACCGAGTTACCGAATCGCTCGAGCAGCCGACGACGGATCGGACCCAGCTGCTAGCTCACGCGACGCTCGTGGTGTCGGTGGTATTGATGGCGCTTCCGATTCTGATCGCTGCGCTCGTCAGCACGCAACAGCAGGGTCTGATCGGAGGATTCAGCGATCTCGCCCCCGGCGGCCACGCGATCGAAAACTATCGAACGGTGATGACCGACTACAACTTTGGCGTCTACCTGCTGAACTCGTTTATCATGTCGATCGTCATTGTCGTTGGGAAACTGGTAATCTCGCTTCTGGCGGCGCTGGC
The DNA here is from genome assembly GCF_003430825.1 of Natrarchaeobaculum sulfurireducens. Classification (NCBI taxonomy): domain Archaea; kingdom Methanobacteriati; phylum Methanobacteriota; class Halobacteria; order Halobacteriales; family Natrialbaceae; genus Natrarchaeobaculum; species Natrarchaeobaculum sulfurireducens. Next base: position 222,910 of record NZ_CP024047.1, read on the forward strand.
GATCGTCTACTACCGCTTCCCGTTCAAGAACCTGATGTTCATGCTGATCCTCTTTACGCTGATGCTGCCGGTGCCGGTCCGGTTCGTGCCGCTTTTCAACATCGTCACGGACCTGGGCTGGTACAACAGCATGCTTGCGCTCACGATTCCATATCTCGCGAGCGCAACCACCGTCTTCTTGCTCCGACAGCATTTCCTCTCGATCCCCGAATCGATCGTCGACCAGGCGAAACTCGACGGCATCGGGCCGCTAAAATTCCTCGTCTACGTGCTGATCCCGATGTCGAAAGGGATGCTTGCCGGTGTCTCGGTCATCATGTTCATCTACGCCTGGAACCAGTACCTCTGGCCGTTGATCATCGTCGACTCGCAGGCTCAGCAAGTCACCCAGGTCGGGATCACCCTCCTGCAAGGTGACGTTCAGGGCGGCGAACTGCAGTGGTCGATCGTGATGGCCGGAGCGATTCTCACGCTGGTCCCCCCGCTGCTCGCGCTACTCGCGTTCCGAAAACCGCTCCTCGAGACGTTCGCCGTCCAACAGAAGTGAAACCTATGACAGAACTCACACTCGACACCGTCACGAAACGATTCGACGACGTAACGGCAGTGAACGAGATCGACCTGGCCGTCGAAGACGGCGAGTTTCTCGTCCTGGTCGGCCCCTCCGGCTGTGGGAAGTCGACGACGCTCCGAATGCTCGCCGGCCTCGAGAGTGTCACCGACGGTCGGATTCTGGTCGGTGACGACGACGTCACCCACGCGGAGCCGAAAGACCGCAACGTCGCGATGGTGTTCCAGAACTACGCGCTCTACCCACACATGTCTGCAAAACGGAACATGACGTTCGGCATGAAATCGGCGGGTGAGTACACCGACGACGAGATCGAAGACCGTGTCGCCGAAGCCGCTGCCATACTCGACATTGAGGACCTCCTCGAGCGTAAACCGAAGGCACTCTCAGGCGGGGAGCGCCAGCGCGTAGCCATCGGCCGTGCGCTCGTTCGCGACCCCGACTATCTGTTGATGGACGAACCGTTATCGAACCTAGATGCAAAGTTACGGATCCAGATGCGGGCCGAACTTGCACAGCTCCACGAGGAACTCGAGACGACGACGGTCTACGTCACGCACGACCAGACCGAAGCGATGACGTTAGGTGACCGTGTCGCCGTCATGAACGACGGCCAGATCCAGCAGATCGCCGAGCCACAGCGACTGTACGACTATCCCACGAACCGGTTCGTCGCCGAATTCATCGGTTCCCCAGCGATGAATACCCTCGAGCTCTCTTTCGATCGTTCGGGATCACACTCCCATATTACTGGCCAAGACGTTGCACTGGCGCTTGAGGACGATGCTAAACTGGACGGCTACGACGACGGCACCGTCGTCCTCGGAGTCCGTCCGGAAGACCTCGTGCCCTGTCCCAACGGCGAAGCGAGCGATACTGACCTCACGGCTACCGTCGTGACCACCGAGTCCCTCGGCAGCAGCACGATCGTTCACGCGACTGTCGCCGGACAGCCGCTGGTAATCGAGGCGCCGGCTCGCGCCGAGTACCGACCTGGTGACCGCGTCGACGTCACCTGTGAGGAGGACCGGCTCCACCTATTCGATCCAGATGGCGGAGACAGCATCTACAATTCGGATCGCTCCGATGCGGACGAATACGCTCGTGTGTCGACGAACGCGGACTAATACAGAAACTGGGTTCCTGTCGAACCTGTCGACTGGATTTCTGGTGTGGGGAAACTAGATTCACGCTCCCATGGGATAGCAGAAGTTCCATCGCATGAGTCGAACAACAGGGAATCGCTGGTGGCTGCCTACCGAACACTCGCTAGCGAGCGCTCGAGCGCCCGACGTTCGCGGTCGATTCGCTCGCCGAGGTCGGCGACGGCCGAAAGCACCGGGTAGGTGTGCGCGCAGTCGTCGTAGAGGTACTGCTCGAAGGCGCCGATACCGGCCATCGTCAGGTCGCGCCGACCGCTGATCTGTGGCTGACGGACGGCGACGAGCTCATCACAGGCGGCCTCGAGTTCGAGGAGCCTGGCCCGCGACAGGCGCAACGCGTTGAACTCCAGCTGCTCGAGCGGTTGTGCGAGAATCGACTCGACCGCCGTGTGGATCGACTTCAGGTCTCGGCGCGCGGTCTCGACCAGTTCGGCCTCGCGTTCGACGGAGCCGAGGATCCGTCGTCTCGAGGCGATCGACTGGTCGGTCGCCTCGAGCAACGCCTGTTTCACCTCCGGCGAGAGCGTCGTCTGGTGTTCGAGGGCGGCCGCGAGGTCCTGATTGAACTCACCTCGCAGGTGTTCGGTCCAGTGTTCGCCGTAGACGTCGTCGTAGTGAGGCGTGGCCATGACGGTCTCGGCGAAGAGCGACCGAACTTTGGCGACCGAGCCCGTGATCCCGACGGTGGCGTGCGCCGGTCCGACCGATTGTACACTGGTGGCGTGTGCACCGGCTGGTTGCGCTCCGGCAGTCCCTCCACCGACTGCCCGGACGTCGCTTGCCTCGACCGTTCGGAGGTCGCAAGCAAACCGTCCGAACGCGTTGATCTCAGCCTGCAGAATCTCGCGTTCGCGCTCGATCGCTCGCCGGGCGTCGTCGATCCTCCGCAGTGGTGACGGCTCGTCCATGGCTACTGGCGTGTGGACGTTTTATCCTTCTAAACGTAACTAGTAGCAACAATGGGCGCTACGTAAGCCAACAAATGCCACAGTGGTAAACGAGTTCGTCCGGGAGTCGACTCGACTCCGCATCCGTCGGCGCGCCCTGAGTTCTCCGGAGCAATCCGTTCGGATGGGAGCGCTCCCGATCTCTCAATACCGAAACTAGTAGCGGTTTTGTATCTCTCCTGTGTGTGACCTTTTGTCGAAGAGATCCCAGAATCCATGACCGGAGCAACCAGAGAATACGACGACCGATCGCTCGCCAGTACGCTAGACGTCGATGACCCCTCGTCGCCAGGTCAGCCGCTCGAGGCGATCGTCGTTCGGTATCAGGACGGTCCGGACCGCTGTACGATCACGCCTAAAGACTGCTCCGACGCCGAGCGGTTGACCACCTGGCTCTCTGCGGATCTAGATCTGCTCGTCGACGTGACCGACGCCCGGTAGCTGTCGGATGATCCGACCCGGGGAATGCCGCGGACGATTCCCGCGGCCGACGCTGCTCGAGTTCGTCCTCGGTGTGATTGGCTCCGCTGTGGTATGGTGGTCACTGCACGTCAGTGTGCACCTGTTCGCCAGACGGACCGGTGATCAGTGTGCACATCGGTGCAGGTGTTACTATCGCTGTAGCTCACCCGTTGGGGTAGTATTCGGACAGCCCTCGAAACGGGATTCTGGCGGTGTTGTCCAGCGTCGTTCCATCGACGTGCTGAAACGACGGGCCGACGATCGACTCCTCACGAACGTGCCCGATCGAGCTACGGACTCGGTGCAGCCTTCTGCAATGCGGTTTCCGCGACGTTCCCGCCGTAGTCGGCGCTGCGGGTGAGCGAGTCGAGGATCACCCCGAGCGACTGTGCCTGGACCGAATCGAGTTCCCGCAGCAGATCGTCGATCCGACGCGCGTGATCGTCGATCTCGAGCACTGACTCGAGGGCGTCGTGTCCGAGTTCGGCGGCACCGGTGCTGTCTTCGGCGAACAGCGCGTCCATCGATTTCTCAACGACGTCTTCGGCGTCCGCGTGGAGGTCACGGAGGGCCTCGGCCACGTCGTCCGGGACGTCCCCCAGTTTCAGCGCGAGTCGGCTGATCTTGACCGCGTGGTCGCCGATGCGTTCGAGCTGTCGGGCACTCGAGTGGTAGTCGAAACAGTCCTCCCGTGAGACGCCGAGCGCTTCAGCGGCCCGGGGTGATCGAAGCGTCGCCCGAAAGATTCGGGAGACGACGAGCCAGAGCCGATCGACGTCGTCGTCGCGCTCGATGACGTCGTGGGCGATGTCGTCGTCGTTCTCGACGAGAGCTGTCACCGAATCCTCGAGCATCGCCGTCGTGATGAGGCGCATCCGTGTGACTGCGTTGACGATCGAGAGCTCCGAGGAGTCGAGTAGGTCCTGAACGACGACGGAGTCCGACTGTTCTTCGACGACTTCGACGCCGATTAGCCCTTTGACCGCGTTCCTGATCGCTCGACGTTGGTCGGTCGTGATCCGGCCTGCCTCGAGATGGATGACGTCGAACCCACTGACGTACATGGTCAGGACGGCTCGAATCAACTCGGTGCCGTCGAGCGACGAGATCTCGAGTGTCCCCTCCTGTCGATCCTCGTCGCTTTTCGGCGTCACTAGGAGCGTATCGTCCTCGGCGTACAACTCGACAGTATCGCCGTTACTGACGTCGTTCTCCGTAGCCCACGTCTTCGGAAGCGAGACGGTGTACGTCGAGCCACCGGTCACCTGGACTTTCCGCGTTTCCATGAGTCACGTTTCCCATTACCGATATATAAAACCTCTTTTGTCTATAGAGGTGGTGGGGAACGAGGAGTGAAAAACGAGTCGCGAATGGCTGGTTAAAGTCGGCTTATACGTTCAAATTCGTACTATTAGGTACTGGTATATGGCTGTATTTATCTATATATAGATGGGTGTGTGGCCCGATGGCGAGGGGAACCGTTTAGTCCTCCTCGGTCCGATTCCTCATCATGACTGCGGAATCGAGCGGCGGCGTCGTGCGCCTTCGGAAGTCAGGTGTGGGCGTCATTTTGGGCGGAATCTCGTTAGCCATCGCTGCTACGGTGCTTTCGGCCGCTGGCGCTGCAGGCGTCGTCGCCGTAATCGGTGTCCTCGGTCTCGTTTTCGGCGACAGCACCGACGCGGTCCAGGGGTCGGTCGGAATTCTTGCCGTCGGCGGGATCGGACTCATAGAGGCCGTTCCGAGCGTTGGACTGGGCCTCGAGCCGTACGCGCTCGCCGGGCTCGCCGTGGTCTTCGGCGTCTTCGACGTCCTCGCGAGTCTCACCCTGCGTCGGCTCTCGGGAACGAGCCGGTGATCGTCGGACTCCCCCGTCGTCTCCACGTCAACGGCCGTCTGACCAGCCGTGATTCCGGCTCCGGTGGGCTCTACGCCCGCTCGAGCCCCGATCTGCGGTCTCCATGCGGAATCTACATTGTGTTACTGTGACGTAGAGACCGGTCCGTTCCGCTACGGCGGTTTCTATATACTAACGAGGTTAGATATATAGGTATTAGCACCGTTTTTATATGTGCTACCGGAACGACGAGGTGATGGCACCCAGCCACAACAAGCGGGGAAGCGGGATCACCCGACGAACAGCGATCGCGACTATCGGGGGCGTCGGTGCACTGAGTCTGGCGGGCTGTACGGGCGGTGGCGATGAAGACGGGCTCTCGGGGACGATCCCGGCCTCGGGATCGAACACCGTCGCACCGATCACGCAGGTCGCGGCGGAAGACTTCGAGGCGGAGTACCCGAACGCACAGGTGAACGTCGAGCCCGAGGGGACCGGGGCTGGCTTCCAGGAGTTTTGCCAGGCGAACTCCGCGTTCCAGAGCGCGAGCCGTGAGATCACCGACGAAGAGATCGACCTCTGTGGCGAGAACAACGTCGAGTACACTCACTACACCGTCGGTCAGGACACCCTCGCCGTGGGCGTCCACGAGGACAACGACTGGTGTGACGAAATCACGCTCGATGAACTCAACCAGATCTGGGAGTTCGAATCCGACGTCGAGCAGTGGAGCGACGTCCGCGACGAGTGGCCGGACGAGGACATCGCGCTGCACGCACGAGACTCCGCCTCGGGGACGTTCGATTACTTCACCGAAAACATCAACGGCGAGATGGGCAACATCCGCGACGACTACTCCGCGACGAGCCAGACCGACGAGATCTGGGACGCCGTCGAGGACAACGAGTACGCGATGGGCTGGGGTGGCGTTGGCCACCTCCGCAGCCTCCAGGAGCAGGGTGGCACGCTTCAGACGGTCAACGTCGAGAGCGACATGGACGGCGACTTCTACCCGCCAGAAGAGCAGTACATCGAGGGTGGGGAGTACTCCCCGCTCGCCCGGCCGCTCTTTTTCTACTTCAACCACGCCGAACTCGAGGAGAACCCCGACCTGATCGCCTCGTTCGCGCGCTTCTACATCAACAACCAACACGAGTTCGCCCAGGAGGTCGACTTCTACATGGCAACCGACGAAGACCTCGTCGCCAATCACGACCAGCTCGACAGCGTACTCGAGGAGATCGGCGAGAATCCCGACGACGTCACGGTCGAACGACAGGACCCCTAGAGCGCCCGACGAACGCCTTCTTTGAGTACACTCATGAGTACAGAGACACAATCGGGACCGGAAATTTCCGGCGACGACAGCCTCGAGGCCGCCCACGAGAAGAACCGACGCGTCAGACGGGCGCTGTTCGGCTGTGCGGCGATCACCGTCGTGACGACGCTCGCCATCTTCCTGGTCCTGTTCGACAACGCCGCCAGTTACTTCTTCGGCGCACGGATCAGCGAGGTACTGTTCGACGGCGACTCGTTCGCCCGGACGATCACATTCACCGAGTTCTTCACCGGCACCCGGTGGGCGCCCGATCACTCGACGCCCGCCCACGGCGTCCTCCCGATCGTCTGGGGGACGCTCGCGATCACGATCGGTGCCGCGTTCGTCTCGATCCCGATCGGGACCGCGACGGCGCTGTATCTCTCGGAGTACGCGTCGACGGCGACCCGAAACAGGCTCAAACCGGTGCTCGAGGTGCTCGCTGGCATCCCGACCATCGTCTACGGCTACTTCGCCGTCTCCTTTCTCACCCCGGTCATCGTGGGTGGGATCGCCTCGAACGTCGTCAATCCGGCCGGCGCGTGGCTCGACTCGATCGCGTTCCTCGCGCCGGGGCTCCTCGAGCCGGCGGCGGACGCGATGATGAGCGTTAGCGTCGGGCGCTACAGCCTGCTCGCTGGCGTACTCGTCGTCGGCACGATGACGATCCCGATGGTTTCCTCGATCAGCGAGGACGCGATGCAGGCGGTGCCAGACGACCTCCGTAACGGGGCCTACGCCCTCGGCGCGACGAAGTATCAGGTCTCACTTCGGATCGTCCTGCCGGCTGCGGTGTCGGGCATCTTTGCCTCCTACATCCTCGCGGTCTCGCGGGCGATCGGCGAGACGATGGCCGTCACCCTCGCCGCGGGGTTCAACGCCAACCTCACCGCGAACCCGTTCGCCGAGATCATGACGATGACCGCCTACCTGGTCTCGATGGCTCGTGGCACCTCTGCGGTGGGAACCGTCGAGTACCAGAGCCTGTTCGCGGTCGGCCTGCTGTTGTTCCTGATGACGCTCTCGATGAACCTGCTGAACGACTGGATGAAACGCCGATTCCAGGAGGAGTACCGATGAGCACGAAACGCGAGACGGAGTTCCTCGCCGACGTCGACCTCAGCCGGGAGAAGCTGATCAACCGGCTCTTCTACGGCCTGCTCGTGATCGCGTCGCTGTTCGGGCTGGTCATGCTGGTGTTACTGATCGCCGACGTCATCTGGGAGTCCGTTCAGGCGTTGACGAACTTCGACATCGACATCGGACACTTCCTGACCGGCACGTCGTCGTCACGGGCCGAACAGGCCGGCTTCGGTGCATCGATCGTCGCCTCGATCTGGCTGATGGCGCTGACGGCCGTCCTCGCGTTCGTCATCGCCGTCGGCTGTGCGCTCTACCTCGTCGAGTACGCTCCAGAAAACCGGACGACTCGGTTGATCGAGGCCAACCTCGCGAACCTCGCGGGCGTCCCCTCGATCGTCTACGGGCTGCTCGTCCTCGCGCTGATCGTCAACGATGCCGGTCTGGGGTCGGTCATCCTCGCCGGCGCGATCGCGCTCGCCTTGCTCGTCGTGCCGATCATCATCGTTGCCTCGATCGAGGCGATTCGGGCGGTCCCCTCGAGCGTCCGCGACGGCTCGTACGCCATGGGCGCGACGAAGTGGCAGACCGTCCGCCGGGTCGTCCTCCCGCAGGCGATGCCCGGCATCCTGACCGGGACGATCCTCGCGCTCGCCCGAGCGATCGGCGAGACGGCACCGCTGATCATGGTCGGAACGATGCTGCACGCCACCCGGTATCCGGACGGGCCGTTCGCGTCGTTCAGCGCGATGCCGACACAGATCTACAGCTGGACCTACCAGGCGGATCGGATGTTCAACGGGCTGGCGGCGCTGGGTATCGTCGTCTTGCTCACCTTCCTGGTGGCGATGTACCTGCTCGCGGGCTACCTGCGGAAACGATACGAAGCGGACGGAGGATCGATCACCAATGTCTAGTCACTCCTCGAGTACACCGACGACGGACGAATCGACCGACAGAACGACCGGGGCGTCGGACGACGCGATCATCCAGACCGAGATCGACGTCGATGACAACTCGCGACCGACCGACGACGCGGAGACGATCGTTCGCGCAGAGCGGCTGAATGTCTACTACAACGACGACCGGGCGCTCGACGACGTTACGATCGAGATCCCCGAGAACCGCGTCACCGCGATGATCGGTCCCTCGGGCTGTGGGAAATCGACGTTCCTGCGCTCGATCAACCGCATGAACGACCGGATTCCGGCCGCGAGCGTCGACGGCGAGCTCTACTTCCGCGAGAAGAACGTCTACGACGAGGACGTCGATCCCGTCGCTCTGCGTCGGAAGATCGGCCAGGTGTTCCAGTCGCCAAACCCGTTCCCGAAGTCGATCTACGACAACGTCGCCTACGGCCTGCGCGTCCAGGGCAAAGCCGACGAGGTGGACCTCGATGCGGCTGTCGAACGCGCACTTCGCGGTGCGGCCCTCTGGGACGAAGTGAAAGACCAGCTCGACGAGTCGGGGCTCGACCTCTCGGGTGGCCAGCAACAGCGCCTCTGCATTGCGCGGGCGATCGCGCCCGACCCGGAAGTGATCCTGATGGACGAACCGACCTCGGCGCTCGACCCAGTCGCCGCCTCGAAGATCGAGGATCTGATCGACGAACTTGTCGAGGAGTATACGGTCATCATCGTCACCCACAATATGCAGCAGGCCGCCCGTATCTCCGATCGGACGGCGGTCTTTCTCACCGGCGGCGAACTCGTCGAGTTCGACGAGACCGCGACCATCTTCGAGAACCCCGCCGACGACCGCGTCGAGGACTACATCACCGGAAAGTTCGGGTAATCATGCCACGCAACGAATATCAGGAGCAGCTGTATCGATTGCGCGAGGATATCCTCGAGATGAGCGACGTCGTCTGCCAGCGCCTGCGACGCGCGCTCGAGGCGTACGAAACCGGCGACGAGGCGACCGCCGAACGGATCGTCGCGGGCGACCATGAGATCAACGAACGCTATCTCGAACTCGAGGGCGACTGTATCGGGCTGTTCGCCCTCCAGCAGCCGGTAGCGGGCGACCTGCGATTTATCGCGTCGTCGTTCAAGATCATCACCGATCTCGAGCGGATCGGCGACCTCGCCGTGAACCTGGCCCAGTACGCGATCGACGCGGCCGAGTCTGCGGTCGAGCGGGACCGCTACCCTGACGTCGACGTCACGGCACTCGGGAAGCGGACGATTCGGCTCGTCGAAGACGCGATGAACGCATACGCGACTGACGATATGACGGCCACCCACGAAATCGCCGCCAGAGACGACGAGATCGACGAGCAGTGTGCACGAGCTAGCCGGTCCGTCGTCCGGGATCTCGTCGCCAGCGACGGCGAAGCCGACGACGCCGCCCTCGAGGCGGTCTCGCGAACTCTGCTGACGATCCGGGACTTAGAACGCGTCGGCGATCACGCAGTCAACGTCGCGGCGCGTACGCTGTATATGATCGACAACGACGACGAGTTGATCTACTGATGCACTCGGACGCAACGACCGACGGGACCGGCGACCCCGTCGAACGGACGGTCCAGATCGCGGGCAACTCGACGTTTGTCGTCTCGCTTCCGAAAGCGTGGGCCGTCGAGCAGGGCCTCGAGTCCGGCTCCTCGATGACACTCTACCCACAGGACGATCGGTTGGTCGTCGCGACGGAGGCGGTGTCGACGCCCGAACCGGCGGTGACGATCGACGCGAGCGTCGCACCTGAGGCGGTGACGATCCGGCGTGTCGAACGAGCCTATCTGATCGGCTGTGACCGGATCACCGTCACGGGGCTCGAGACGGCACCCGGCGTTCGTCGAACGGTCGAACGGATCGCGAATCGGCTCGTCGGGGTCACCATCCAGGACGACGGCGCGGACCGGCTGACGATCGCGAACGTCCTTGACGTCAGTGAGGTGTCGCTCCCCCAGACCGTCGCACAGATCCAGCGACTCGTCCTCGAGATGCACGTCGACGCCTGTACCGCCGTCGTGGCCGGTGACGAACTCCTCGCACGCCGGGTGATCGACCGCGACGACGACGTCGATCGCCTCTTCGCGTTCGTCAGCCGCGGCGTTCACCGTGGGTTCACCGACGTCCACGAACTCGACCGACTGGAGACGACCCGCGCTGAGGCCTTTCGCGAGTATCGGGTCGCCCGATCACTCGAGCGCGTCGCCGATCACGCGACTGAAATCGCTCACGTCGCGATCGGGCGAACCGATCCGCCGGCCGATGCAATCGCCGACCGGTTCGACGATGTCGGGGCCGACGCCAGGGCCGTCCTCGAACTCGCGCTCGCGGGCGATATTGGTCGGACGATCGAGTCGGCTGCCGACCTCTCGGCTCCGCTTGAGGACCTCGAGCGGCGCTGTTCGGAGGGTTCCGACTCGGACGCCGGCGTGGCTGTGGCCGTCCGCCGACTGCGACGGACGGTCGCGGCCGGACGTGAGATCGCCGACGTCCGGATCGAGTCGACGCTCACGGACGACGACACCCCTCGAGACCAACCGAGTGCCGATGGGGACTGACGCTCAAACCGTCCCAACGATGATCCGAATCCACAGCACGAACCGGCTTGTCGTACCGATAGCAACCAAGGAGGCAACTGCGTGAAGAGCACGACTACGATCGCGTTCGTCTGCGTACAGAACGCCGGCCGAAGTCAGATGGCAACCGCTTTCGCCGAACGCGCTCGTCGAGAACGCGGCCTCGAGACCGTCGAACTCCGGAGCGGCGGCACCGACCCCGCTGACGAGGTTCACGAGGTCGTCGTCGCTGTCATGCAGGAGGTCGATATCGATCTCTCGAATCGAGAGCCCAGCGAAATTACCCAGGACGAGATCGCTGACTGCGATATGGTCGTCACCATGGGCTGTTCGGCCGACGGGATCTGCCCGGCCACCTGGCGTGGCGACGCTCGCGACTGGTCACTCGAAGATCCACACGGTCGACCGCTCGAGGAGGTCCGTGAGATTCGCGAGGAGATCCGCCGACGAGTCGACGCCCTGCTCGACGAACTCGAGGCCGATCCGTCGGCGCGCGGCGGAGCCTGAGAGCAGGTCGGTCGTTGGCCGGGAGTCAGACCGGCCCCTATCGCCGACAATCACAGCGTTGACTGTGGTAAGGATCTCGAATACTGACGAACCATTATACCCGACAATCCCCTGGTTCGACGTATGGTGACGCGACGGACGTTCCTCGGAGCCGCGTGTTCGGCGACCGTCCTCTCGGGGTGTCTGGGCGACGAGACGGACAGCGACGAGCAGGCGAAATCCGAGGGCGACGACTCCGAAGCCGACGACGGGCCGGGGTACGAGACGCACCTCGACGACCTCGAGTCGTACGACCCCGTCGATCGCACTGGCGAGTCCGAGGTCGAGATCGTCGTCGCGCCCGGCGGCGACCACCGGTTCGATCCCGACCCGGTGATGGTCGAGGAGCTGGCGACCGTTACCTGGAATTGGCCCGAGTCGGGCTACGAGATCTACCCGCTCGAGTCGCCCGATCCCTGCGGCTGGGTGGGTGACGACCACGGCACGGGCCACTCCTGGGAGTTCCCGTTCGTCGGCAAGTACGAGATCGGTTGTACGACGTCCGATGGCGAGGAGTTCAGTGGCGTCATGTTCGTCGTCGACGCCGACTGATACGGACGACTGTCAGTCATTTCCGGCGCAACCACGATCTGTTTGGCGGTCGTCGGTAAATCGTTACAGAACCGTACGAGACGAACCGCTGTTCCTGTTTTCTGGCGATCCTGGGCCGGTCACGGGCACGTCCGAAACGACGTCCGGCAGTTGCTCTGACTCTCGAAATGTGGGCTGTAACTGTCCGACCGGGAGCGTCGGGTTTCGAGTCGGAGACGCTTCCCCCGAGAGCCGCATCCGGAGTCGTGACAGTCACGGTGCCGTGACCGCCTGAGAACCCGGCTTCAGAACAGTAGGTTTTTAAAGCGCACGGCGGAACCACTACCTAAGATTACTCATCGTCTTATGGCAGGAAATCGACAACCGGAGGTAAACATCGGGCTCGTCGGCCACGTCGACCACGGCAAGACAACGCTCGTTCAAGCGTTGAGTGGCTCGTGGACGGACCAGCACTCAGAGGAGATGAAACGCGGTATCTCGATCAGGCTGGGCTATGCGGACGCGACGTTCCGTGAGTGTCCCGAGCTGGACGAACCCGAGAAGTATACCGTCGAGGAGGAGTGTTCGGATGGCTCCGAAAGCGAGCCACTGCGGACCGTTTCGTTCGTCGACGCCCCTGGTCACGAGACCCTGATGGCGACGATGCTCTCTGGCGCATCACTGATGGACGGTGCCGTATTGGTCGTCAGTGCCAACGCACCCGTCCCACAGCCCCAGACCGAAGAGCACCTGATGGCGCTCGACATCATCGGTATCGACAACATCGTCATCGCCCAGAACAAGGTCGACCTCGTCAGTGCCGACCAGGCCCGACAGAACTACGAAGAGATCCAGGAGTTCGTCGCCGGCACCGTCGCCGAAGACGCGCCGGTGGTTCCGGTCTCTGCGGGCCAGGAGGTCAACCTCGACTTGCTAATCGCGGCGATCGAAGAAGAGATCCCGACGCCCGAACGCGACCCCGACGCTGATCCCCGAATGCACGTCGCGCGCAGTTTCGACATCAACAAGCCTGGTACGACTGCCGCGGACCTCACAGGTGGCGTCCTCGGCGGTAGCCTCGTCGCAGGCGAACTCGAGGTCGGTGACGAGATCGAGATCCGCCCCGGCCGCGAGGTCGAAGAGGGCGGCCAGACGGAGTACGTCCCGATTCAGACGACGATCCGGTCGCTGCAAGCCGGCGGCGAAAACGCTGACACCGTCACGCCAGGCGGACTGCTGGGTGTCGGCACCGCTCTCGACCCCTCGCTGACCAAAGGCGACGCCCTCGCCGGCCGCATCGCCGGCCCGCCAGGTAGTCTGCCCCCTACCTGGCAGTCGTTCACGATGGACGTCGACCTGCTCGAGCGCGTCGTCGGCGACGAAGGCGGCGAGATCGACGAGATCAGCACCGGGGAGCCGCTGATGATGACTGTCGGAACGGCGACGACCGTCGGCGCAGTCACCAGTGCTCGGGAAGGCGAGTGCGAAGTCTCGCTCAAACGCCCCGTCTCGGCCGAACCGGGTGCGAAGATCGCGATCAACCGTCGCATCGGCGCTCGCTGGCGGCTGATCGGACTGGGAACGCTGCAAGACTAGGGAGGGCAACGGACGAGAATGAGTACCCGGATCGCCCTCGATACGAGCGCGCTGATGATGCCGGTCGAACTCGACGTCAGACTGTTCGACGAACTCGACCGGCTGCTGGGCGGTGTGTCACACACGCCGAACTCCGACCAGCCGCAAGCCGACGCGCTCGAGCTGGTGGCGCCGCAGGCCGTTATCGAGGAACTCAGGCGGCTGTCTGAAAAAGGCGGCACCGAGGGGACGGCGGCGAACGTCGGTCACGATCTGGCGACCGAACGTTGTCTCGTCGTCGACACCGAAGCGTCCTACGCGGACGACGCGCTCGTCGAACTCGTCCAGGACAGTGCCGTCGACTACGTCGTCACCAACGACCGGCCGCTTTGCGACCGGGTGCTCGAGGAGAATAGACCGGTAATTGCATTACGCGGGAGAAACAAGTTAGCGATCACTCAACCATAGATGTACAAACGGGTCAGACTAAAAGACACAGTAAGGGTACCGCCGGAGGAGCTCGGCGAGGTTTCGCCGGAGCTCGTCAAGAAACTGCTCCAGGACAAACTCGAGGGGCGCATGGACGAGGAGGTCGGCAGCGTCGTCTCCGTCACGAACGTCCACGACATCGGCGAGGGGACGGTCCTGCCGAACCGACCGGGCGTCTACTACGAAGCCGACTTCGACGCCGTCACGTTCGACCCGCAGATGCAGGAGGTCGTCGACGGCACCGTCGTCGAGGTCGTCGAGTTCGGTGCGTTCGTCGGCATCGGTCCGGTCGACGGACTGTTGCACGTCTCGCAGATCTCGGACGAGTATCTCGCCTACGACGGCGAGAATCAGCAGCTCTCGTCGAACGAGTCCGCCCGCGCCCTCGGCGTCGAAGACGCCGTTCGAGCGCGTATCGTCACCAAAAGCATCGACGAGCGCAACCCGCGTGACTCGAAGATCGGTCTCACGGCGAAACAGCCGGGAATCGGCAAACACGGCTGGCTCAAAGACGACCACGAGACACAAGAAGCGACGCCGGGTGAGTAACGATGGCATCCAATCGTCTCGTCTGCCGGGAGTGCCACCGCGTCAACGACGCCGACAACGAAACCTGCGATGCGTGCAACTCCTCGTCGCTGACTGAAGACTGGGCTGGCTACGTCGTCATCGCCCATCCCGAAGAAAGCGAGATCGCAAAGGAGATGCAGGTCACCGAGTCCGGTGCGTACGCGCTCAAAGTCCGGTAGCCGTGAGCCCCGACGATCCCGATCGTCCGGACGACGGTGCGTACGAGCGGTTGCTCGTTCTCCCGGACGACTTGCGAAGCGAACTCAAAACCCCGCTCGGCCCGATCGAAACCGACGCCGAGGTCTTACTCGAGGAGATCGACGGCCCGTTGATCACCGTCGGCGACGTCGTCACCTATCACTTTCTGGAGGCCGACTACACGCCGCACGTCGCGCTCGTCGACGAACGAACCAAACGCCAGCAGGTCGACGAGGAGATCCGTGACACCGTCGTCGCCGAGACGGACCTCGAGGCCGTAAACCCGCCCGCAGAGCTCTCAACAGACGTTATCGATGTCCTTCTCGAGGGGCTCGATGCCGATGGGTCCACGACGATTCTCGTCGAGGGTGAAGAAGACCTCGTCGCGCTCCCTGCGATCGTCGCCGCCCCAGATGGGGCGAGCGTCGTCTACGGCCAGCCAGATGAGGGAATGGTCCACGTCGTCGTTACCGACGACGTCAGAGCCGAGGTTCGCGACCTGCTCGAGCGGTTCGAAGGCGACGTCGAGCGGCTGTGGGCGATGCTGGACGGCACACACTGATCCCGTCTGGCCGACTCTATTCCCGCCTCCCGTTTCGGTCGACGACGACGTTTACCGAGGCGGGGGGCCATCCGGCCGTTGGTATCGATCGCGGCCTGCGAGACGCTCGAGAAACTATTTATTCTGCGACAGACACGTGACGGACATGTACGACCTGGTCGTGGTGGGCGTCGGCCCGACCGGCGCGCGCGTCTCCCGACGCGTCGCCGAGCAGGGATTCGACGTACTCGCCCTCGAGAAGGGGGAGATCGGACGGCCGCTTGCCTGTTCGGGCCACGTCAGCACCGACGTGTGGGCGTTCACTGGTTCGGAGGCCCGCGAGGACCTGTTTCAAAACGAGATCTACGGCGCACGATTTCACGTCGGCGGGCCACACAGCCGTGCGTATCCGTTCTACAAGCGCGAGGTCGCCTCGAACGTCATCGACCGAGTCGGTCTCGATCGACACCTCGCAGACCTCGCACGCGAAGCCGGTGTAGACGTCCGCGAGGGCCACACCGTCACGTCGGTTCGGGAGTACCACGATCGCGTCGAAATCGTCGCGAACGGCCCCGACGGCTCGGAGACGTTCGAGGCGAAACTGGTCGCCGGCTGTGACGGCCCTCGTTCTCGAGTGCGGGACGAACTCGACCTTCCACAGCCCGACGAACTGCTTCACGGCGTACTCGCGTTCTCCGACGAGGAAGACCACCAGGACTTCGTCGACGTTCACCTCACCGCACCGACGTTTTTCGCCTGGCGCATCCCGCGTGGTGATGCGGGCGTCGAGTACGGTCTCGCGGCTCCGCCGGGCGTTCAGGTGACCAGACACTTCGAGGAGTTGATCGACGGCTACGAAATCGACGTCGCCCACCGCTGCTCCGGGGCGATCCCGATCGGCCCGCCCGAGCGCGTGACGTCGCGTCGGGTCTTTCTCGTCGGCGACGCGGCGGCCCAGACCAAACCCTTCACCGGCGGCGGCATCTGTTATGGGATGACGGCCGCAGATCACGCGGCCCGCGAGATCGACCCGGACCGACCGTCGACGCTTGCCGCCTACGAGCGTGCCTGGCGTGCCGATCTGGAACGCGAGCAACACCTCGGCCACTTGCTCCGGCGGGCGTACTCGCTCCCAGAACCGGTCCAGCGAATCGGGCTCCGCGCGCTCTCGGGCGAGATCGGCGTCCACATGGACCGACCGACCTCGCTCGTCTCGCCGACTCACCTCCGCGCGATGCTCTCGAGGCTCCGGCCGTAGTGCCCGCCGTGTGACCGTCCCAGGCCGCAGTCGACAGACCGAAGACGCCGCCGCCGCAACCATCGGGAGATGACTGGTCGGCAATCGCCCCTTCTCGAGTCCGTCGCGAGTGGGCTCGAGCGGCTCAGGATTATCGACGCTGAGCGATTTCGACCGACAGCCGACCTGGCGTGGCCCCGGATCGTTACCGGGCTCGCCATCATGTCGAAACAGACGGCCGACCTGGCGATGGTCGGCATCGCCGTCGGCACGGCGGGAACCGCCGGGCTGGCGTTTGCGCTCGCATACTGGGAGATCGTCCTCATGATCGGTCTCGGCCTCTCCGGGGGCACCGTCTCGCTGGTCTCACAGAACTACGGCGGTGACGAACCCGAGCGGGCCTCCGTCGTCGTCACGCAGAGCGTCTTTCTCGCGATTGCGATTGCTCTCCCCCTCGCGGCTGCGTTCGTTCTGTTCGCCGAGTCGTTGATCGGGCTCTTCGCGACGGGACCCGGCGGACTCGAGACCGACGGCGTCGGTGAGGAGTCACTCGCACACGGGGTTACCTATCTCGTCCTCGTCGCGCCGGCCGTGTTGTTCGAACTCCTGAACCTGATCGCCAGTCGCACCTACACGGGCGTCGGCGATACGTTCACCGAGATGGTCGTCCGCGCAGGTGGCGCCCTGTTGAATATCGCACTCAGCGCGCTGTTGATCTTCGGTGTCGGTATGGGCGTCGCCGGTGCGGCGATCGGCACGAGCGTTTCGACCGGCGCTGTGACGGTCGTTCTCGCGTGGGGGATGGTCGGTCGCTCCTACGGCAGCCTCGGCATGGAGCCCAGCCCGGTGCCGATCTCGCGTTCGAGTCTGCGGCTCGAGCCCGCGTTGTTGGGGCAACTGATCGAGATCTCCGCACCCGAAATCGGCCGACGGATCGCCGAGGGGTTCGTCGTCTTCCCGTTGCTGTGGATCGCGGCGACGTTCGGCCCCGTAATCGTGACCGCACTCGAGGTCGGTCGGCGGGTGCGAAGCCTGATCAACAGCGTCAACTGGGGGCTGGGACTCGCGGCGAGTTCGCTCGTCGGCCAGCACCTCGGGGCCGACGAGGAAGACGAGGCGGGGGCGTATGGAGCGGCTATTCTCCGACTCGCAACGGTCGTCTACGTCGGTCTGGCAGCGGCGATCGTCATCTTTGCCGAACCAATCTCGGGGCTGTTCGTCAGCGAGCCCGATAGCGTCGCCGCGACAGCAACGTTCGTCGCCGTCGCCGCGATCAGTGCGATCGGGCTGGGGATCGACGGTGTCGCGTCGGGGGCGCTCCTCGGTGCTGGCGACACCCGACTCCCGTTTCTGGCCTCGCTCGTCGGTCGGTACGTCTTCGCTGTCCCGGCGGCCGCCCTCGCCCTTCTCACACCGCTTGGGGTCGTTGCACTCTATCTCGCGCTTTTGCTCGAGACGTACGTCCCCGGCGGCATCAACTGCTGGTTGTTCAACCGTGGCCGCTGGAAGGCCGTGAGTCGGCGGTATCGACCCTCAGCCGAGGTCGAATCCGGCTGAAATCGGCTCGTTGCTCGGTCGGTCACACAGCTTCCGGGGGTTCGCTGGGCCACTGTCGGTGCTGTCGTGACCCCCGTCTAGAGGAACGGCCGCCAGTAGTACGGGCTAATGAAGCCCTCGACGAAGCCAGCGACCGCGAGTAAGATGCCGATGCCGACGAGGACCCAGAACGCTCGCTCGAGCGCGTCGGCGAACGCCTGCCGGTCGATTCGGCCCTTGTGTGCACGCCAGCCGACGAGGCCGAGCCAGATGCCGAGCGCGCTCGCGACGAAGATCGCTGGGATCTCGAAGATACCGTGAGGGATCACGAACGCCAGCAACTCGAGCGGCTCGGCCTCGAGGCGGGCAGTGATGCCGATGAAGACGCCGTTGAACAGCAGCGACGCGATCGCTGGGATCACCAGTGCGACGCCAGCGTAGGCGGTCGTGATTGCGACGAGCCAGTTGTTCCCGAAGAACTCGAGGGCTGCGGTGGGGGGAATGTGCCCCTCGAGTCGAGCCGAAATCGCCGCTGCCGGGAGGACGTCGGTGTAGGGGTCGACGAGGAGCCAGCCGCCGACGAACGAGCCGACCCCGAGGACGACCACGAGCGCGTGGAGACCGATCGTCTCGCGGACGAACACGCTCATATCCTTCCAGCCGCGTCGAACCCCGGCCCGGAACTGGGTTCGTAGCGATCGGTCCGCCATTGCTGGGGGGTGGAGTCGACCGCGGTAGCGATCGTAGAGTGCTGTCTTCAGCAGATCGAGCGCTGGCAACACGACGAAGACGGAGACGAGTGAGACGACCATCGCGACCTCGAACAGCACCAGAACGCTCGAGACGACTGACATCGCGAGCAACAGACCGACCGAGAGGGCATAATAAAACGTGGCGTCGACCGGACGCGCCCGGACGAAGCCTCCGGCCCGCGGGAGCGAACCGAAGACGCCGACGTCGTCGACGACGACCGCCACCGGCGCGAACGCGAACAGCGCCCTGATCACGGCGATCACAGCGACGAACGCCAGGACGCCCAGCAGGACGATGGGGATCGCAAGCAGCGGTGTTGCGAGTCCGACCGTCCCCGCAAGCAGGATCGTCGGCAGGCCGATCAGGAGCCCGACCACGAGCCACAGGAGCAACTCGAGGACGTACAGGCCGAAAAACGTCGAGCCGTAGCGTTTTACGCCCCCTATTCCGGTGACGAGCCCGCGTTCGGACCGTAGCCGGGCGTCACAGGCCGTGAGCTGTCCGGCCGAGACGTATGCGGTGAGGGCGACGAACGCGAAGAGACTCACGAAAACCGTCACGATCACGAGCAGGGCAAGCGGGAGCGTCGCTAGCGGCTCGAGGGCCGAACCGACGTCGAGCAGCCACGCCTCGAACGCCTCGGGCTCGCCTTCCGGGTCGGGGACGTCCGTCTCGAGGTCGGCGAACGCCGTCTCTGCGGCTTCGAGCCGACCGGTCGTCTCGAGGTAGACGAAACCGATGATCGCCGCGAGAAAGGGGAGGACGCGGACGATGGCGGGGACAGCCGCGCCGAGTAAGTACAGCGGGAGCAAGTCGGCTGGTCGTCGTCGAAAGACGGCAACGACGGCTGCCACCGAATCAGAGAGACTCATATAGGGTGTTCATCATCACGTTAGTTAACCTGTTTGATCTATCATAGTTCGTGATACGATCGACGGCCTCAGTTGTACGTCCGATCGTCGAAGCCGTCGCTCGAGTCGTCGTCGCGGCCGCCGGAGAGCCGCGGGGTAAACCCGCCGGTGAGGATGACGGCGACGACGATAAGCGAGGCGGCGAGAACGACGTAGTCGGCACTGGGTTCGTAGCCAGCGAGGCCGGCACCCGTGGAGACGACGAAGATGGTGACGGTGAAGACGATCGTCGCGAGCAGTCCGATGACGACGATGCCGATGACGCTCGCGAGAAGCCCTCTCAGGATACGGGTGATCGATGACATCGCTCTCCTCGTTGGCACCCGGGGCACGTAGTGATTCGCATCCAAACCGGTGAGAAAGACAGAAATCGATGACCCGCGTCGAAGTCGCTCTCGATTAGCCGAGGGCATACCTGAGCTTGGGGTAGCGCTCGATCAGCGTCTCGCCGCCGACGCGCCACTGCTCGATGGAGCGTAGGTTCCTTGCTAGCAGGTCATCAGACGGCGACGCCAGGTCACACTTACAGTTCGTGGCGTCCTATTCCCGGTATGGTCACCACACTTACGGCCGATCGACTCGCGGAACTCGTCGACGGCGACGAACCGTTCGCACTCGTCGACACTCGGCCGGCGGATAGCTTCGAGTCCTGGCACATTCCCGGTGCGATTCACTTTCCGTTCGGCCCAGAAGAGGAACTCGACGGTCGACTCGAGGAGTTTCGCGAGACCGTCGGCGAGACCGAGCGGGTCGTCACGATCTGTGCGAAAGGCATCTCGTCGGGTACCCTCGCGACGCAACTCGCCTCGGCTACCGACGAGTACGAGATCCAGGCCGTCGACGGTGGCATGAAAGCCTGGAGCGGTGTCTACGAGGCCGCCGAAATCGACCTCGGTGACGGCCTCGTCGTCGTCCAGGTTCAGCGCCGGGCGAAGGGCTGTCTCGGCTACGTCGTCGGCTGTGAGGCGACTGGCGAGGCCGTCGTCGTCGATGCCACGGCGGACATCGAAGCGTTCGAGGTCGCAGCCGAGGAGGCAGGCCTCACCATCACCGCCGTGATCGATACCCACGTCCACGCCGACCACGTCTCCGGCGGGCGCGAACTCGCCGACACCCTCGGGATTCCCTACTATCTCGGCGAGCATGCGGCCGACCGCGACGTACAGGTCGAGTTTACCCCGCTGGCGCGAAACGAGGTGCTCGAGATCGGTGAGTGCGAACTGAAGGCGCTCTATACGCCCGGCCACACGAGCGACATGCTCTCGGTGTTCGTCGACGGCCGGGCGTTGCTCACCGCCGATACGCTTCACGCCGGCTCGACCGGGCGTACGGAACTCGAGTTCAGCGACGACGAAGGCGAGACTGGCGCACGGCTGCTTTACGAGACACTCCACCGGACGATCCTGTCGATGCCCGACGACGTCGTCGTCCTGCCGGGACACGTCGCGGTTACCGCCGACGGCGAGTTCGAACACGGCGCTCCCGGCGAACCGATCACGACGACGATCCGCGCGGCTCGAACCGAAATGGACGCCCTGCAACTCGAGGAGGAGGCGTTCGTCGACCGGCTCGCCGAGGCCGGCGAGAAGCCGGCGAACTACGAGGAAATCATCGATCTGAACCGCGGCGTTACGTCGAAATCGCCCGACGACCGCGTCGAACTCGAGTTAGGACCGAACAACTGTTCGGCGTAGGCGGGAACGACGCACTCGACAGCGGTGAAAATCGACGTCTGGGTCGGTAGGCACCGGTCGAACGGCGACAGTGACGCCAGCGAGACTGTTCGGCCCGTCGTTCGGTCAGATCCCGTGAGAAGGGGTTTTCCAATACCGTGTCGTGTGTTACCGCGGTGATCCGCGTGCAACTACAAGCCAGCCGTGACGTCGCGTGTCCACACTGTGCCGAACGAACGACCGTCCCGATTTCGGACGAGGACGTCGAGGTAACCATCAGCCCGTACGTCGCCGCATTCGGCGACCATACGACGGTGACGTGCTCGAGTGAGCACACGTACTGGGTGTACTTCTGCCCGTAGGCAGTCCGGCTCACCGCGCGTACGTCTCGAGCCGGACGATCAGGCCGTCCTCGAGGGTGAAGAAGTCGGCGAAGGCGAACAGTTCGGTCTCCGACTCGAGCACCCGGCCGCGCGCGGCGACGCGGTCGCCCTCGGCGACAACCGCCTCGAGTTCGTGAGTCGTGTCGGGGTTCGGTCGCCCGTCGCGCATGAACGCGACGAACGCCGTGCGGTCCTCGAACGTGCGGTCCGGACGGCGCTGGACGAACTCGGGAGCGAGTAGCGACTCGAGCGTCCCGTAGTCGTGGTCGTCGAGCGCCTCGTAGTACCGTCGAACGGTGGCGGCCGCCTCCATGGCTCGAGGTTTCGACGCCAGCGGGAAAAGCGTGGCAGTCGATTCCGCGAGTTTTTGCCCGGACGGTTCGTACTCTCCCGCGTGGAGTGTCACGTCTACTACGAGGGCGACGACGACCCCGACAAGTGCACCGCTCGTCGGCTCGAGAAGTTCGACAAGGCAACCCTCTACCGGTCGATGTCGCAGGTCCCCTACGGGGTCGTGCTCAATCCGCACGCCGAGCAGGCGCTCTCGCCGGCCGACGCCGCTGAGGGCCTCGAAACGCTGGTCGCTCTCGACTGTTCGTGGGAGTCAGCCGAAGCCGCCTCGTTCCGAATGCGCGGCGTCCATCGGGCGCTGCCGTTTCTGGTCGCCGCCAACCCGGTCAACTATGGCCGACCGTTCCAGCTGACGACCGTCGAGGCGCTGGCGGGTGCCTGTCGAATCTTCGGCGAGGACGACCTGGCTGTGGACCTCCTGGAACCGTTTCGCTGGGGTGAGACCTTCCTGACGCTCAACGAGGAGCCACTGCGCCGCTACAGCGAGTGTGCGGACTCGAGTGAGGTCGTCGCCGTCCAGGAAGACTATCTCGCCGACGAGTGACCAGTACCGTCGATCGCAAGCGCGACTCCCGATCACAGCGGTTATATGTCCCACGGGCTAACGGAGCGACATGCCAAGCTTCGACGCCGCCGAAAAACGCACCCTCGAGAAGATGATCTGCATGCGCTGTAACGCCCGCAACTCCAAAGACGCCAAGAGCTGCCGCAAGTGCGGCTACAAGAACCTCCGACCCAAGGCCAAAGAGAAACGCGCGGCCTGATCGACGGACCTGCTTTACCATCGATCCGTTTTCTCCGTCTATTCCCCCAGCGACTGCTCTTCGGTCGCGACCTCTTATCGGCGAATAGTAAGTAGTTATTACACCGGAAACGACAAGTAAAAACTATATTGTATCCGGCTGAACCGTTCAATTATGCAACCATTGCTCGCCAATGCAATCAGAACGACGCTCGAAGGCCACATCGTCGACTTCGTCGACCTCGTCCCGACGTTGATCGCCGCCGCTATCATCGTCTACGTCGGCGTCGTCGCCGGTCGAAAACTTCAGCCAGTTATTTCAGACCTCGGTCGCCGCGTGGAACTCGACGAGACGGTTCGGGAGACGCCGTTCGGTGCCTTCTTCCCCAGCGGCTCTGGGGCAGTCTCGAGGTCGTTCGGTGTGCTGTTGAACTACTACGTCGTGGCGGTCGCCGTCTTCGCCGCCGTGGAGTGGGTTGCGATGCGAACGGGAACGACGACGACCTGGTTCGTCTCGACCTGGGCCCACGATCTCCTCTCGTACGTCCCACCGATCCTCCTCGGCATCTTCGTCCTGTTTGTCGGCTTCTTCCTGGCAAACTGGGCAACTGAGCAAGTCAGCAAGTCACCAGTGGCCGAGCGATTGGGTTCTCCATCGCTCCTGGCTGGTGCAACCAAAGCGTCCCTGTATTTTGTCGTGCTCGTTATCGGCCTCGACACGATGGGCGTCGACGTTACCATCCTCCATACGTTCGCACAGGCGTTCGCCTACGCTGTTGGTCTCGCAGTCGCACTCGCCGTCGGAATCGCCTTCGGCTGGGGCGGCAAGGACTACGTCGCTGAGAACATCGACGGCTGGCTCGACCGCTCGCGCACCGTCGCCAGCGACTCTGCAGCGATCACGGGCGACGATTGAGGCCGTCGGACAGAACGAGCATACGCGGCCGCCACTTTCGTCCCCCGAATTCGCTCCAGTGACCGCTGGCCGATAGTCTACGTCTCCGGATCGAAGAGTCGTCCACTCGCGTCGTTCGTTCGCGGTCTCCCTACTCGTCCGGATACTTCGGTTCGCGGTTTTCCGCACGCTCGAGCGCCGTCTCGACGACGTCACGGACGTCACCGTCGAAGACGTCGCCGTGGCCTGCGTACAGGTGTTCGACTCCGTCTGGCATGCGCGCTAGAAGCTCCTCGATACTCTCGATGAGGCGCGCTCTGGACTGGCCGGCCATGTCGGTGCGACCGAAGCTGCCGTAGTCGAACGCGCCGTCGTCGTGGACGACCACGTCGCCCGAAAAGAGCGTCGTCTCGGAGACGAACGAGACGTGATCGTCGGCGTGACCTGGGGTGTAGACCACGTCGAAGGTCTCGTCCCCGATCTGAACAGTGTCGCCGTCCTCGATCGCGTGGGTGCGCCTCGGATGGTCGGCGTAGGCGTAGACGTCGGGATCGAAGGCGTCGACGACGGCCTCGAGCTGGGCGACGTGATCTCCGTGTTGGTGGGTCAACACGACTGCGTCGACGTCATCCGTGTACTCGCGAACCGCGTCGATGACGCCGTCCCATCCGCCCGCGTCGACGAGCGTCGTCTCCTCTCCGACCGCGAGATAGGCGTTGCAAGTGAACGTCTCTGCGTCCTCGGTGACGTGATGGATGTCCATACGCCGACACTCGCGGCCCGCGACAAAAACGGTGGCGCCCGTCCAGAGAGCCAGGTAGCGGCGACCCCTCGTCTCGGTGCCCTGGGTGTATCGGTATCCCGTCGATGTCATCGCTCGAGTGACTGTGTCGTGTGGATTGGCACCAGCACTCACAACCGCGAAATTTTTTACTCGGTGTCTCGTACGTTCACGTGCATGGGATTCGGGAGCTACGACGAATCCGAGCGACAAGACGTCGACGCTGATTTTGACGAGGAAGACGGGGTACAATCCAGCGAGAACGCCCACGACGGCACGATCGAGTTCGAAAACGGGGCCTCGAGCGACGAACTCCTCGACCGGCTCAAGGAGATCAAAGACGACCCCTGATGAAGCCGGGGGTACGGGCGCTCGGAATCGCCGAGTCGTACAGTGATAGCTCCGACCGAAGTACGCTCGCAGGAGCCGTCGTCCGCGCCGACGGCGTCCTCGATGGGCTCGCCTACGACTCGTGTACCGTCGGCGGCACCGACGCGACCGACGCCGTCGGTTCGCTCGCCGGCGAACTCGCCCGGCCCGACGTCCAGTACGTCCTGGTTGGCACCGTTGCACCCGCCTGGTACAACCTGCTCGCACTCGCGCGCGTCCACGCGGTCGTCGACCGACCGGTGCTCGCAGTCACATTCGAGGCGAGTCCCGGCCTCGAGCCTGCCCTGCGTGAAGCGTTTTCGGGTGACGCCCTCGAGCGACGTCTCGAGACCTACCACGCGTTACCCCCACGGCGCGAACTGTCGGTCAACGACGAGACGGTCTACGTCAGACACCTCGGTTGCGACGCCGCAGCGGCTGCCGACGTCGTCCGAGCGTTCACCCCCGCGGGCGGCCGTCCGGAACCCGTCCGAGCGGCCCGCGTGGCGGCTCGAGCCGGCGATTCGTACGCACGAGCGCTCGATGAAAGGCCCGGTTGACAGTCTCTGTTAGTGACCTGTCGCGTCGCGGTGCGGTGTCTGATACTCGCCCTCGGCTTTCGACGCTTGACGCGGGCGTGGCGTCGCCGGAACACGCCCGTTCGGACGTCGACCCGAAAGAGCTAGTACCGTCCCACCTGACCCACGGGTATGAGCGAGATGGAGGACCTCTGTGTAACGGCGTGTACGCGTTGTCCGGCGCTGGTCGACTCCCGGAGCCGGATCGTCAACGGAACGGGTCCCGAGGACGCCGACCTGCTGTTCGTCGGCGAGGGTCCCGGTGCGAACGAGGACGCCGAAGGTGAGCCGTTCGTCGGCCGCAGCGGTACCGTTCTCGACGACGGGCTTCGGGACGTCGGCCTCGCCCGCGCGGACGTCCGGATCACCAACTGCGTCCGCTGTCGCCCACCCGAGAACCGCGACCCCACCGGTGAGGAACTCGAACACTGCCGGGGCTATCTCGAGACCGAAATCGACCGGCTGGATCCCGAGGTGATCGTCACGCTCGGGAAAGTCCCAAGCGAACACCTCCTCGAGCGATCGGTCGCGGTAACGAACGAAGCCGGAACGCTCGAGGACGTCCGCATCGGCGGGGAACCCCGGCGACTGTTGATCTGTGTCCACCCCGCGGCGACGCTGTACGACCGCAGCCAAAAGGAGACGTTCACGGCGGCGCTCGAGCGGGCCGCGGAACTGGCCGGCGTTGGTGAGGGCGGGAGCGGACAGACGCGACTGGACGGCTTCTGAGGCTACCGTCCAGCAGTTTGGCGTTCTAGCTCCCAGTTACTCGCGGATCGGTGCCGACAGTGCCAGCCGGTTTCGTCGGCTGCTACCGCTGGGTGTCTCTTCCTCGCCGCACGGAATCGGACTGTGTCCGAGATGGCCAACCGAGAGTGCCCAGTCTACACCGATGCCTACTCGGACGGAGTCCGATGTCTTTCGCATCGGAGCCGCGGCGGACATGCTTCAGCTCTTCGCCGACGCCCACGAGACGGCGGTTACCATCCCGGACCTCGTCGACGCGACAGGGGTCGCTCGCTTGCCGGATTGGCCGACCATCGACCCCTTCGACAGTATTGGTGCCGTCCGGGTTCGAGAGCCGTCACAACGACACTCCGTCTCGATCGCCCAGGATGTCTGTGTGCTGAAACGGAGCGATAGCTGGTGTCTTCGGACTCTCCGCCCTCGTTCGCGGCTCGAGCGTCGACCCGAACGAGTCAGTATCCTAACGTTCTTTACGATTGGTTGGGTACCAAACAGACGCGCACGAAAGTGCGCAGCGAGCCGGAGTCCACGGCACCAACCAAGCACTCCGGCTCACAAACGGCCCCCGCATCGCGGGAGCACGTCATGCTTTCAGTCGGTGAAATAAAGACCTGCCGACGTATTGCCGAACCAGTGTCACTGGTTCGCTAGCTGGGCTGCTCGCCGCGACGCCGGGGTCGACTATCGAAGTTCCACTATGGTTTCGAAAGTCACCCTTCGCTGCGACTGTGGCACCGACATCTGCACGGACCCACCCGATGGCACGGTCACGTGTCCGAACTGCGAGTTGACGTTCGTGACGACGATCACCACACTCACTCCCGATCACGATGCACGCCGCTATCGTCAGGGCTCTCACTCGTATTGCGGCCCGTGAGGGTCGCGACGTGACCGACCTCCCACCGGTGTCCGACACCGTCGATCCCGAGGCGGTCGGGGCGCTACTCGAGTCCGGCACGGACGTCACCGTTCGCTTCGAGTATGCGGGGTATCGCGTGGTGATCGGACCCGAACTCGAGGCAGTGGAGGTGATCGAGGCGGACCGGTAGACGCTGGGGGCTCGAGGTTGAACAGCGACTCACCTGTGTTCGCTCGAGTCGGGTTCAGTACGTCTCCGCTCTGAGTGGACGTGTACTTTTCAATCTCCCTGGATGGGTGTGCTCGAGAAGTAGTCGGAAGCAGTTCGATCGGCTGTGGGTTCGATCTGTCACCCGGTGTTGAGCCGACGTGCATTAGGTCGCTATTCCGTTACAGGCTGCCCTCGTGATCCTAGGGCACCTTCTCTAGCTTGTCGGACTCATTCACCGCTCGTTCCGTTTTATTGGGTAGTATAAATCGGCATACTGAGCCCCGCTGAGGGCTATCTTGACTGTGGGGTCAGACTATGAACACAACCAAATCGTGTTCGTGTTCATATCCGGAAAATCGATCATCGTAGGGTACGACTCTTGACGGTAGTACCGAAGTTGTGTTCTTCAGATAGAGTCCGGCGGAAAAGTTTGCAGACTGACATAATGGGTCTGCTGAATATAGAGGGTGGATGCAGCAGCCGAACACTGTTCGTTTCAGACACTCAACGACGAAGCATCCGTTATGTATGCGTGCGTATCGATCGCTGAGGGTTCTGCCAATTCTGATAGTTGTTCAAGTAGTCGTGCAAACCCAAAGTGCGCATTCAGCAGCAAATCGATTACAGGACCAGGTTACTCGTCATGGTCGTCATCGATCTGTTCATGAAACCGACATACCTCGTCGAATTTCATTCCTCGCCGTACCTTGTCTTCGAACCTGTCGAACTCGACGAACTCCTTATCCGATAATTCGGGAAGTAGGATGTGATGGAGTTCGTAACAAATCGTGAGGTACTCCCCGGAGTTGAGAGTCTCTCCCTCACGAAGAATCGGGTCAGCAGATATCGAACTCTCGTCGAGGAGCGCACGTAATACTCGCCGTTGTTGCGCTGAGAGTACCCGTTTGATGCAATCTTGGTTACAGCGTTCGTCACTCACAGGTCAAGTAGTTGTCACCGATCCGGCCACGCTCGTAGTCGTTCACTCCGAATGCTCGTTCTTTTCGACTTCGGTGACGATCACGTCCCAGTCAGGATGTTCGACCCCATTCCGACATTCGAATCCGCCTTCCACATTGATTCCACTCTCGTAGGCCCTGCGAAGGAGGGCTTTCAGCTCCGCGTTCAATTCCTCCTTCGACGCAAGCGAGGTCTCCTCAGACGTCATCTTCCCGCCCCCCTTTCGTGTTTCTCCACTGTGAGTTCGTGTTCTGGTGTGATAGTAATCACACCGTAGCTGTGTACGGTTATTGCGTGCCCCTCGTGCGTGAATGCAGCGTGGGTATCCCCGTTTGTCCCGTTGCGAACGCGGACGAGCGCATCTAATTCGTCGGCGTCAACAGTGGAATGGAGCGGGTCGAGTTCTACAGGATCAGTATCCATTACGTCCGCCAGCGTTGCGACAACAGCCATGCTCGCTGGTGTCTTCTCCTGATCAAACTGCGTGCGAACAGTCCCAGATTCCTGAAAGTACTCGACCGCTTCGACTCCAACCCCAGATACCGTTGCGTCCATCTTGCCCGATTCTAGCCGCCTGAGTCGGTTCAATAAGTATACTGATTATACAGAGGGTTTAATAAAGAGGGCCTATCCGAACGATCACACCGAACTACTGAGTGTCGCTCCAATGAGGCGTCGATGCCCGCGTCGAAGGCGTGATGAGAGCGATTGCTGGGTGATGCCGAGCTCGTCAGCGATCTCTTCGAGCGACACCTCGCGTGGGGTGTCGAAGTAGCCCCGCTCGTAGGCTAACACCAGCGCCTCACGTTGGGTCTCGGTTAACTCGTAGCCCTCGCCCTGGATCGGAAGCATTGCGTGGACGGCGGTGATTGTTATCGGAATGTCGTTTTCCTGGCAGTACTCTCGAAACTCGCCGATTGTCTCCTGACTCTCGCCGCGCACCTCGAATCGCCACTCGTCTTTCGTACCGATTCCGGAGAGCACGACGACGTTGGCCTTGGCCAGCGCGCTCAGGATGCCGAAGTACTCTTGTTCCCACTCGGCACGCATGAGATACTCGTCTTCGATGCTATCGACCATTCGGATGTTGCTCACGCCGGCGTGTTGTTCGAACTCAGCTTCGATGTCCTCCGTTTCCACATCGCGTACCCAGAAGTAGGGGATAATCAGCGTCTGGTGTGGAATCAGCCGCTCCAGTTCGACCGTCCCACCCGGCAAGTTTTTGAACACACTCCCCAGTGGGAACTCCGCTGTTGGACTCGTAAACTCCATCACAGTCGCCATGCGGAACCCTTCGTCTAGCAGACAAATAACCGGCATGGGTGGTGTATCATGGCTTCGAGACGAGACAACGCACAGTTGTTGGCCGGGATAGTGTATGCTGCGAGCGGGGAGTCCGTTTGATACCCGGAAAGCCATGGTACACCATGTCATCTCCTTTTGTACGACCGGGCAATCTAGGCGCACAAGCGAGCATGAGTGTAATAACGGAGATTCGTATCCCATCCGATGCTTTTGAACTCGGGCAAATCCTCAGTCTCGAGGATGCGTCGGCAATCGAACTCGAAACGCTCGTCCCGAGTGGGGACGTCACCGTGCCGCTCTTCTGGGTCTACGAACCGGTCGAAAACGGCTTTCTCGAAGCCGTCGAACGCTATCCAACTGTCAACACCGTCACGGAGGTGGACGTGTTCGACGACAGGACGCTAATCAGGATCGACTGGGATGCGAGCCAGGACCACCTTTTTCAGTGCATCTTGGAACACGACGGGCAGATACTGGGTGCGACTGGATCGTCGGAAGGATGGAATTTCGAGATACGGTTTTCAGACCGCGAGACATTGAGTCAGTGCCAGACCTGTTGTGAGGACGCGCACATCTCTCTGGAGCTAACCCGCATATATAATCCGACGGACCCTGAGGCCGGTCCGTGGTACGGCCTGAGTGAGCCCCAACGAGAAGCGTTGACGCTTGCCATTCGAAGGGGATACTACGATATTCCACGAGGGTGTACGACCGCAGAGTTAGCTGACGAACTCGGAATTTCCGATCAAGCAGTGACGGAGCGACTGCGCCGTGCCATTGGGACGTTCGGGAGGTACGCACTTCTCACGCCCGAGTCAGCGGCGGAAATGGACTGACTGTTTCCATTATGCACCATGGGACAGAGCCAGGCAGATGGGACTACGCTATGTGAGTATGGATGAGAGTCGAGAGCTGGGGACACGTGATATACAGTCAATTGATGAGGGTACCGGTTCTTCGGGGCGTGAGAGATCGCTCTCCCCCGATACGATTCTGTCGGCAGTAGCGAACGAACACCGACGCGCCACCCTCAACGCGTTGGACAACGCTTCTGAGAAGACACTGGAATACGATGCGCTCGTAGATCGCGTTGCAGACCGGGTTCGGAACGAAGACCCGAGACGGGAGTCAGACGAACACCAACAACGCGTCCGAATCGCACTTCACCATACTCATCTTCCAAAACTGGAGGAGGCTCGGATAATCGACTACGAGGCTGAAACGGGGCACGTCCGGTTTGTTGGCGGTGAACTGGAACAAGATCTCCTGACGTTGGTCGAGCCGTACGAGGCCTACGAGTGACAGAATATCGGATCGACTTCTCCTCCGTTCGACCTAAATCAGCCGTATTGTACGAATATGTATTGTTCGTCGTCTTCATTCTCTGTACTGACCGATTTGACTGACCCGAATTGAAAGTTGGTCCGATACTGTATTCGCGCTGTGAGTTCAGCACGTGCTGACCGAACTATCCGATTCTTGTCGAAAACGACGTGACCGACTCAGAGCATGAGGGCGCAGTAAAAAGGAGTCCCTTTTGACGATTCATTGGTCACAGGTAGGCACTGAAAAACTTACCGAGATTATATGCGATAGCTATACGTTACTTCAGCTCGATTAGTTGCTAAACTGGGTGAAAATGTGTTTAGGGAAAACTACGAACATCAGCAGGAGAAGCTCTTTTCGCCCGTCAAAGACCTTCCTACTGGACCGAAGAAGAAATTGCGAAATCACTGGTCTACCCATTTTTACGAACACGTCTTCACTCAGATAGATGAGAGAACGTTCGGACGGCTATACCATGGCGGGTATAGCCGTCCGAACAAGCCAGTCAACGAGTTGGTTTCGCTGGAGATTATCAAGCACCTGCTTGGACTGTCCGATAAGCAGCTCGAACATGCCTATCTGTTCGATTTTCGCGTCCGAAACGCCCTGGGTAAAGAAACACTCGGCGACAATATCTGTGCGAAGACGTTCACGAATTTCCGCCGACGGTTGATGGAGTACGAGGAAGAAACCGGTCGAGACCTGTTGCACGAGGTTTTCCAGGATCACCGAAGTTACATCCAAGACGAGTTCGAGATTGACGCCAGCACCCAGCGGATGGATTCAACGTTTATCGAGGCTAACGTCAAGCAACTCTCTCGAATCGACCTCATCGCTAAAGTCGTTCACAACTTCCTGGACGATCTCCCTGACGAGATCGTCCAGGAACTTCCGGCTGGTCTAGACGAATTCGCCGACACGGAGAACCTGGAACTGTCCTATGAACTGGACCCAGGTGAGGTTGGGTCGACCATGGAAACGCTCATCGAGCACGCTGTCTGGTTAATCGACGCGTTCGAAGCGGAGGAAAACTACGCTGAACTGGAGAGCTTTGCTCATCTCCAGCAAGTCCTCGACGAACAGTGCTACCGCATTCCTGATCTCGAAGATGATCACCGTGAGCACGATGAAGACGAGGATGACGACCATCCCGGTGACTCGCCGTCACCGGGATGGGAACCACTCAGAACGTTCACATCCAGCGACGGTGAGCCAAGCCACGAGCAGGCGACCGATGAGCCAGCTCAGCCCGACGAGGACGGTCCCGAGCACGATCGCATTGGGCTGAAAAAACCTGAGGAGATCAGTAGCGGTTCGATACAAAACCCGCATGACGTGGACGCGACTCACCGCCGGAAGGGCGGTGAGTCGTACTGCGGGTATAAAGCGAACGTCGCCGAGACCTGTGATGCGGAAAACCCGTTTCGCCTGATCACGACGATTCGCGTTGACACGAACAATACAGCCGATGGCGACCTGTTAGCCGAAGACGTCCCAGAATTGCCAGAAGAGACCGGGTTAACTGATCTCCTCGTCGACGGCGGCTACATGCACAAAGAAGTGGAGGCGTGCTGCGGTGATCACGGGATCACGCAGCACTTCACAGGACTAACGGGGCAGCCCCCGCCTGCCGAGAAGTTGTCGCTAGCAGAAGCAGAGTGGGATGAGCATCGAATGGTTGCCTGTCCTGCCGGACACGAACCATTCGAGCAGCGATACATGTCCGAGAGTGGTCGTATCTCAGGACGAATGGACAAAGAGTTCTGTGAAGGCTGTCCACACAAGGAGACCTGTTTCGTCAAGGAGAAAGAGGAGTTCTACAGTTACGGCTTCTACGAGCGAAAATTAGCTCTCGCCCACCGACGCAAGCGGTTGGACGATCCGGCAGAGAAGGAGTTTCTGAACTTACGCGCTGGGGCTGAGTCGTTGGTCAATGAGGTGTATCACCAGGACGGGGAGAAAACACGGTTCACCGGGACGATCAAGGTGAAAAACGCGTCGATAGCGAAAGCTATCGGGACAAATCTCAAGCGGGCCTCACGATTCCTCGAATCGGAGGCCCAGCGGAAGCAATCGGCGGGATAAACCGGGAAAGGATTGGTTTTTGTCGATATAGCGGATGGAGAGCGACGCATTTGGCTTAAGTGTGTGATCACTGCCGGAGATGAGCATGTCATCCGGGTCGGGGTGCTCCTGCCGGAACACCCCTTTCTCCTGCGCCCTCAGAGCATTAGTGCAGCACGACGACCCCATTTGTTTCACAACGAAAGCGGTGAACTATCCGCACACTACACGTGCGGACTGATCAAGGGGAGAGTTATGGCCAGCCGTCAGGTAGCTCATCTTGATGCACCTGCATCAATGTGATAAGGGGTTGAATCTCCTCGAAGCGTGATCCACGTGTGATGGTATTTGTCTCACGATCCCAATTGATGAACTCTGCTTCAGCCAGTTTCGGTAGATGCAGGTGGGACAGTTGGAGCAAGAACTGTTCGAGATCGGCGTCGTCGGACGTAAAGGCCTCTGTCTGAAACTCTTCTTCGTCACGGGGGTTCCGATTGGCGAGTGTCGAGAGGATGCGTCGCCGCGTAGGGTGACTGAGAATCTCGAACAGTTCGCCAAGAGTGGTCTCGGGTTCAGTTGTCTTTGGAATCATAGGCGTAGCTTGAGTTGCGGAACGTACTGATGTGTCCCGCGTGACGGCCACGCGAAGAGAACAAGGTGTGAGTGATCGACCGGCGCAAACCGGTTCAAGCGCCCCCTCCATAATCGGGGGCGGGCACAGTGAGTGGGCTGGTTCCGTAGTATGACATAGGCCCCCAGACGGATAAGTGTACCCTCAATGAAGGGAGAGAGTCGGTCTTGATCATTGTACCACCTGTACGTAGCGATCACTAACCCTCGCAGATCGCCTCTCAGTCTGTGCCCCATTCGCGCTATGTATCTTGCACGCCTCGCTCAACGTATACAGAAGCTGGTAGAACGGCGGTGCAAAGTACAGCGCATTACATATACTGGCACGAATCTAACATCTAATTGAACAATCCATATTTTACGAAATCTGACTAGTAAGGGTGTAACGCTATCTTTCATTCAGTCGAACCTAGGCCGAGGAATTGGGATGGAGAAAACCAGCGAAAACCCAAATGACAAAACACACCATTTGGCGACAGCCACCCAGCCAAGCCTTCGGGTAATCGGTGCTGTCGCGGAAGCAATGAACGTCGATCCCCTCGATTGTCCCCCTCTCTACGAAGCCATCGACATATCAGGATTGGATATGCTATTTGAAAATAGAGAGAAAACCAACGGCTCTGTTACGTTCAACTACGCCGGATACATAGTCACGGTTGACAGCAACGGAGACATAGTGGTTCACAGTCGTGAGGATACGTGAGGTCGAGACGCTTAGTTTGTCGGCAGACCTTCTGAATGGGCCTAAAGTAGGTTCGTAACTGGCTCGAATTAGTATTAATCAGAGTAAGGATATACGCGATTATTTAGCGGGTTCAAATTCGTGCCACACTTGCGCTCTGTATTCAGCAAGAGTCCTGAGATACATCACAACCTGCACATTTCAATCACGTCATCACCCCACCCTCGAGCATCCAGCACCCCTTGAGGCTGACCCGTGTCCTTATTCCCTCGGCGTCCGAATGCGACGATAATGGACGGCGAAATCTCACCCGAAGCGGTCAAAGAACTTCTCGAGGACGACGCGGACGTCTGTGTCGTCGACATCCGCGATCCGGCGAGTTTCGAGCACAGCCGTATTCCCGACAGCGAGAACGTTCCGTTCCACGAGTTGACCCAGCGTATCCACGAACTCGAGGGCTACGACCACATCGTGACGGTCTGTCCCCACGGCAAAGCCAGTATCCAGGCCGCCAATCTCATCGGCTCCTACGAGGGAACCGCAGACGCCACCGTCGAGAGCATGGCGGGCGGCCTCGAGACGTACGGAATGCAGTTCGGCCTCGCTCGAGCGCACGAAGACGCGACGGAAGGGGCCGCCGACGCCGAGTCACCGTTCTGATCGGTTCGATCGCTCGAGTTGCGACCTCTTTCGGTCTTATCGCGTTTCCGATCCGCTCTCGAGGGGGTGCGTACGCTGTTGGACAGCAGTCAGTGACGCGACGTCACCGGCGGGGTGTGACACCGAAGACGGGGGCTGTCGATCAGCATCGCTCAGGGCGTGGTTCGCTCGAGAAAATTCGGCACTGGAGAGTACGTCGCCGATCGATCCGACGGGCCGCGAGTTCGGAAGTCGGCCTAGGTCATCGCGGACTCATGCGACGTTGAAGCCGCGGTCCCGAAGGAACTCTTCGATGCGGCCGCGGTGATTGCCCTGAAGTTCGATGTGGCCGTCCTCGACGGTCCCGCCACAGGCGAACTTGGACTTGAGATCCGACGAGAGACTGTCGAGATCGACGTCCTTCGGATCGAATCCTTCGACGATCGTTACCTCCTTACCGTATCTGCGCTCGTCAATGCGGATGGTGAGTTGCTGTTGTCCCTTGGCTACGTCTTCACAGACGCAAAGTTCCTCGGGCAGCCCGCACGTCGAGCAGACTTCCGACATTACGTTCACAGCTACGAAATGGCCATATTAAACACTATCGGGACCTACACGCCGGCGTGCGGTTCTTTTTGACACGTGCTCCCGAACGACGGCCCCGTCTCGTTACGATCGGCGCTGTCCGAGAATCGGTAGCTGGCCTCTGACCAGGCCGTTAACCCGCTCGATCGCGTCGTCGGCTTCGTCTCGAGTGACACCGCCGCCGTAGACGGCGCGCTCGTAGCAGTCGAGTACCGCTTCGGTCCGCGGATCGCAGGCTGGCCCGTCGTCTCCCGCTCGCTCGAGCGCTTGGAGGTATCGCCGGGCGGATTCGTTCGGCCGTCGTGGTCGGTACTCGCGCGCCAGCAGTCCCTCGAGCCGTCGGAACGCACGCTTGGCGTCTGCGTCCGGATCGCCGCGTCGGCCGTGCCAGTACAGTCCCGTGAGACGCCGAGTGCGGGCTACCGCACCGGTTCGGCGAACGCCGGCCGCGAGTCCGACCAGAAGCACGGCTCCGATCGCGGCTGTTTCGCGCGGAATCGAGAGCTCGAGCGACGGCTCTTCGTCGGTCGACGACTCGCCAGTACCGACTTCGGGGTCCTCACTCGGCTCCTCGGCGTCGGTTCCGTGGTTGGCTTCCTCGCCGTACTCGCCGTTGCCCGAGAGGAACTCTTCGCTGTCGTTGCCGTCCGTCGGCGATTCGGCGTAGCCGTCCGTGGCGTTCAGTTCGTCGCCGACGTCCTCGTCGGGCTGTTGGCCGTCGTCGACCTCGGCGTCGTGTGGTGTTTCCGCCGGTGTCCCGTCGGCGTAGGCCTCGTGGGCTGTCTCGCGGTCTGCAGGCGGCGTCGGCTCGAACGGCACCCAGCCGTGGCCGGGGAAGTAAACTTCGACCCAGGCATGAGCGTCCAGCCCACGGACGGTGTACGTGTTCTCGTCGACCTCTTCGCCGGCCGTATATCCCGTCGCGTATCTGGCCGGGACGTCCTCGGCGCGCAGCATCTGGGTCATCGTCGTCGCGAAGTAGACGCAGTAGCCCTCGTCCATCTCGAGAAGGAACGCCTCGGCGACGTCGCCATCGGGTCGGTCGACCTCGAGCGAGTACTCCTTCGACGAGCGGAGGTAGGCTTCGATCGCGGCGGCCGTCTCGTACGGCGTCTCGGCGTCGGCAGTAATCTCGGCCGTGCGCTCGTCGAACGCACTCGAAGTCGACTCCGGCCGCTGGAGGTAGTGTTCTGTGATCTCCTCGGGGTAGATCTCGCCGGCGTGCTGGAGCTCCTCTGGCTCGGGATCGGCGACCGCGCTCTCGACGGTGTAGGTCTCGTCGGCGGCGAGGATCGAGTCGGGGTAGAGCTGGCCGTGAGCGGAGACCGTCGCGTCGTCGGCGATCGGTCCATCGATCGACAGCGGCTGGGTCGCTGCTGGGATGACGTGAAGGGTGCGCTCGGCTCGCACCTCCTGTTCGACCGTCTCGAACTCACCCGGCGGCGTCTCGAGGTCGCCTTCGAGGGCGGTCTCCTGTCCGGATCGGAGCCACTCGTCACCGGTGTAGCGATCGTAGACGCCGGTTCGCCAGTACGACGGTTGCTCCGACTCGACGGTAAAGCGGGGCTCCGGCGAGAGGTCGACGGCACCCGCGATTCCCGAGCGCTCGGGTTCAGCGTCGATCGTCCCCTCGAGCGTTCCCTCGCCGCCGCTGGCGGCTGTCGTCGGGGTTGCGGGTCCGCTCGGGACGAAGGTGACCGACAGCGAGAGGACGATGACGAGCGCGAGCAACACGGCGATCAGGTCGACCTGAGCGACCGAGCCGCCGCGGCGGGCGAGTTCGCCGAAGCCGACGGCCGCGATCGCCGACAGGGTTCCGAGCAGGGTAACGATCGTTCCGGCGTCGCCCGTCAGGACGAGAAAACACAGCGCGAGGCCGCCGGGAACGACGCTCAGGGCGTATCGACCGCGAAGCGCGAGGTACCACGAGAGGAACACCGGCGCGGGGACGAACGCGAGCGTCCAGGTGCCGGCTTCGACCATCTGGAGTACCGGCATCCCCGTCGCGAGCGTGAGCGTATCGCCCACCACGCCGTCGGTCGCCGAGACGAGCGCGTCGACGCCGACACCGGCCACCTCGAGGTAGTAGACGAAGCCGATCGATCCCGCCGCCAGTGCGAGGGCGGCGGCAGTCCAGGGTCGAATGGTTCGTGCCAGTACCGTCGCCAACACGATCATCGCGCCGGCGAGCGCGAACAGCGACTCCGTTCCGCCGACGACGCGGGTCACTTCCTGCAAGACGCTGACGTACGACGCCGAGAGTACCAGCACGCTCCCGAGCGCGAGCAGCCGAAACGTCCGAGGACCTGCGGTACCGTCGCCGACCAGCTGAACGGTAGTGCGCCCGTGTATACCTGCGTCGGTGCTCACGCGATCACCCCCGTACCGTCGACGTTCGATGTTCGGTCACTCTCTCCACCGGCTACTGACGCCGACGCAGCCAGTCGGCCGACCGGCAGTTCGGTGCCCTCGACGACGACTGTCGTTCCGGTTTCGTCCGCCCGGACCACTACGTCCGCACGCTGGCGTTCGCTCCCCTCGAGGTCGCTGTCGTCGACGATGGCCAACAGCGCGAGGCAGTCGCGATAGTGAGCGGCGTCGGTCGACGGCGGGCGGTACTCCTCACCGATCGCGAGCCCGACGCCGACGTTGGCCTCGAAGAGGACGGTCGCGACGGTTGCAACGGCGCTCACGAGTTCGTCCGCCCGGTCGGGTGGGCCGTCGGCGGCGATCGTGATCGATCCGAGGCTGCCGTCGGCGACGTGTTCTGCGACCACGAGGTCGTCTCCCGGTCGTTTCGCGCTGGCTTTCCAGTGGACGTCACGCCGGGGGTCCCCGCGGCGGTACTCACGGAGGTGGTCGAACTCGTCGCGTTCGTCGGCCACCGTGTCGTCGACGGCCGTCCGCAGCTCGCGGGCGGTCTCGCCGCCGAGGTCGAACAGCCGGGGGTAGACCAGCACGCTCGCCGTCGCGTCGTACTCGAAGCGACGCCTGACGAGCCCGAAGACGTCGGTGACGGTGATCGAGAGCGGCCCGACCGTTCGCTCGCCGCGTGCGTCGAGGTCGATCGCGTACTCGAGGCGCGTCTCGTCCTCCAGGGTCGTCTCGACGCACGGCTCGCCGTCGACTGTGACGAGACCGTCGCCGACGTCGTCGCGGACGGTCGCCGCGACCGAGGTGTCGCTGTCGACGGTGAGCGCGACGGTCCTGCGGTCGCCAGGAAAGCCGTCTTCGATCGGGTGTCGGCTGACCGACGGCCGGGTGAGGAGACCGGTCGCGATGACGCCGCCGACGAGTACGACGACCAGCGGGACGACGACGGCGTTGAGCGATCGCGGGCCGTATTGCCAACTCATCGCGAGAGCAACAGCGACGACGACGACGACGGTCCAGCCTCTGATCGTGGGTCGCATCGATCTCAGGGCTCCGATGATCGTGACATACGTTGTGTAGTGGACTCAGGCTCGGTCGGAATCGACGGGGACACACTCGAGGGCCTCGGCGACGATGGCGTCTCCGTCCCGGTCGCGGTCTCCCGTTCGGATTCGGTGTGCGAGCACGACCGGCGCTTCGGCCTGGACGTCGTCGGGGAGGACGTAGTCACGGGCGTCCGTGGCTGCCCGCGCCTGGGCGACGCGCAACAGTGCGATCGTTCCCCGTGGGCTAGCGCCGATCCGGGCGTGTTCGCGGGTGTAGCTCGCGAGGCGGGTCACGTACTCGCGAACCGGGCGTTCGACGCGAACGCTCGAGACGGTTTCGCGAGCCTTGACGACGGTCTGACGATCGGTCACCGGCTCGAGCGACTCGATCGGGTGGTCGCCGACGGTTCGGCCGAGCAACGCGGCCTCTTCGTCCGGATCGGGGTAGCCCAGATGGAGTTTCTTCGTAAAACGGTCGAGTTCGGCGAACGGCAGCTCGTAGGTA
The DNA here is from genome assembly GCF_003430825.1 of Natrarchaeobaculum sulfurireducens. NCBI lineage: Archaea > Methanobacteriati > Methanobacteriota > Halobacteria > Halobacteriales > Natrialbaceae > Natrarchaeobaculum > Natrarchaeobaculum sulfurireducens. The sequence goes on from NZ_CP024047.1 coordinate 262,407, forward strand.
CGGTTCGGTTCGACGGCGTTCTGGGTCGCGATGACGGTAAACGGCGCTGGCAAGGCGCGCGTCTCGCCATCGACGGTGACCTGGGTCTCTTCCATCGCCTCGAGCAGCGCCGACTGCGTCTTCGGCGGCGCGCGGTTGATCTCGTCGCCCAGCACGATGTTCCCGAAGACCGGGCCGGGCTGGAACTCGAACTCGCGGGTCTGCTCGTTGAAGACGTTGACGCCGGTGACGTCCGTCGGCAGCAGGTCGGGCGTAAACTGGATCCGGCGAAAGCGACAGTCGACCGACCGGGCGATCGACCGCGCGAGCATCGTCTTTCCGACGCCGGGGACGTCCTCGAGCAGGACGTGGCCGCCTCCGAGCAACGCCGTGACGACGTGTTCGACGACGTCCTGGTTGCCGACGATGACCTTCGAGACGTTCGTTTCGACCGCGGCTCCGAGGTCGGCGACCGTCGAGATCGAAAGCGGCTTCTCGGTTTCCGTCGCCTCGTCTCCGGTCGGTGACGTCGGATCGGCGTCGCTCATCGGATACTCCCGGCCGCTCGAGTCGCGGCGGACGATCGTGATCGGGCAGTAGCCGTGCTGACGCGTTTCATGGACGTTGGTAGGGACCTCGAGACATATGCGTTGTGCCAGTCATGTGTGTCGATGCCGGTGTGAGCGACGCTCTCGGGGTGCTCCCACGTCCGATCAGAAGATTGTTTTCCCGGCGGCAATCGAGACGGCCATGGCTGCTCGATTGACGATCGGAAAACGATACCCCTGCTGGATCGACTTACAGTCGTTCGAGATTCGTCGCGCGCGGGCCTTTGTCGGCCTGCTCGATGTCGAATTCGACTTCCTGCCCCTCCTCGAGGTCAGGACCGCCAACGTCCTCCATGTGGAAGAACACGTCGTCGTCCGCGTCGTCAGTCTCGATGAATCCGTAGCCGCCAGTGTCGTTGAAGAATGCGACCGTACCTTTCGCCATTGCACCTCTACAAAACCACGTCTGTAATATAAATGTTCGGGGGGCACTCCCTGGCCTCGCTCGAGAACCCCCGTCGTTAGCCGGGTCAAACGGCCGTTACCACCGTTTGCACGCCGGGCAGACGAACGCGCCCTCGTCGTGCCAGACGCGCTCGGTCGGGCTGTCACACCGGTCACACTCGTAATCTCCCCAGGCGTACGCCGCCGTCGGCGGCTCGAGGCCGGTCTCCGAGGGCGTCCGGTCGTCGGCCGGTTCCACCTCCTGGTCGTCCGCTCCCGGTTCGAAGTCCGTGAGTTTCGCGTCCTCGGTCACGGACGGGCGTACGCGCTCGGTCGGCATAGTGACACCGACTCGCGGCGTCAGTGGGACGCCGGTTCGCTGTCGACGACCGTCGCGCTCGCCTCGTGGAGTGGATTCCGGAGCGCCGACGGACCGGCACGGACAAGTACCGCCGGTAACAACGCTCATACATGGAAACAGCCATGCTGTTCAACGTCATCGTTGACAATATTGTCGAGATGAACGAGCACTTCGCCGGCGTCGCGATGGGCGACGGGCTGGCTCCCTTGCTCGTGCTGGTCGGAACGATCCTCGTCGTCTTCAGCCTCGGCGTCTTCGGCGTGTTGACCCTGGGTGCGATCGGCGGCCTCTTCACGTCGAACTGAGTCGGTCACTCGGAACCCCGTTCCGGATCGACGGGGCCGACGACCGCTCCGGAGGGAAGTAGCGACAATCCACCGGAAACGGCGGACGGAACCGCGGGGTCGACCGCTCGATGTTTCTACTCCGCCGTCGCCATCGCGAGCGCCTCGCTCGCTCGAGTCACCGCCCCCTCGAGGTCCGGACCGAGCGGCGAGCCGACGACGATCCCGTCGACGTGCTCGAGGGCGGCCGCGAATCGCTCGGCGACGGTCTCGGTCGTCCCCGCGATACAGAAGGCGTCGATCATCTCGGGCGTGACGTGGTCGAACGCCTCGGTAAGGTTCCCTCCCTCCAGGGCGTCGCTCACGGCGGCTGCGGCCTCGCGGTCGATGTCGTGGCGCGCTAACACGGGGTCGGCTGCGCCGCCGACGATGAACGCAACCGGCGGCCGGGCCGCCTCGCGGGCGTCCGCCTCCTCGTCGGCGACGCTGACGCTCGCGAACGCGAGCGCCTCGAACGGGCCGTACTCCTCGGGTCGGTCCTCGAGACCCTGCTCGAGCTGGCCGGCCGCCCATTCGAGGTCGTCTGGGTGGGCCGCGTTGATCAGGACGCCGTCACCGTGTTTCGCGCTCATCCGGAGCATGTGTGGTCCCTGGGCGCCGACGTAGACCGGAATCGCTGACTCGGGCTCGAGGTTGAGCGAGGCGTCGCGGGCGGTGAACGTTCCCTCGTGGGTGACGGTCTCGCCGGCCCAGAGGTCGCGGGCGACGTTGAACGTCTCGAGAACGCGTCGGAGCGGCCGTTCGTGTTCGATGCCGAGGTTCGAAAGCGTCGAGCGGTCGCCTGCGCCGACGCCGAAGACGGCGCGCCCGTCGCTGACCTCGTCGATCGTCGCCGTCTGGGCGGCGAGTTTCACCGGGTGGGCCTCGTAGGGGTTGACGACGCCCGGCCCCAGGCGAAGGTCGTCGGTCGCCTCGGCCATCCGCGAGAGCGTCACGAACGGGTCGCGGTTGAAGTAGTGGCTGCTCGAGAAGGCGACGTCGAACCCTTCGCGTTCGGCGAGGGCGGCCAGTTCGGCCATTCGATCCGGCGGATGCTCGGGCGTGAGTTCGATCCCCCAGGTTACGTCGGTCGACCCGTGGTCGCTCATCTGTACTCTCCCCGGACTGTGCCTCGAGTCGATACTGGCTTTCGGTTCATGTCCGCAGGTTGGCTAGCGCAGGGAAAAGGCCACCGTCACCGGAGATGGTCGCCGTGACGTCGGGGCCGAGCGCGTTCGCCGTGGGTTCCGATCGGTCACTCCCGACTCAGCCGTCGAACGTCCACTCTCTGAGTGCCTCGCGCACGAGGTCGTCCTCGACCGCACGGAACAGTTCATCGCTCCCCTCGAGGTCGCCGAACGCCCAGTCGCGAACGACGACGGCAGGCACGCCGCCAGCGCCCTCGCCGGTGACGAGGTTTGCGGCGGCTGCGAGTTCGTCGACGACTGACTGGACGGTGACGCCGAGTTCGTGCCCGTCGCGGTCCAGTTCGCCACGCCAGTCCCGGCTGGCGGGCATGCCGGCCCAGCCGATCGCGACGCCAGTCTGGCCGTGTCGGAAGGGGCGCCCGCAGGTGTCGGTGACGATCACTGCGACGTCCTCGTGACCGCGCTCTGTGAGTCCCGACCGAATCCGCTCGGCGCTCTCTGTGGGTTTTCTGGGGAGTAACAGAATGTCGTGGCCGGGAACGTTCGAGCGGTCGATACCGGCGTTCGGGGCGATGTGCCCGAACCGCGTCTCTGCCAGCACGAACGGTGCCTCGATCAACAGCTCCGAACTCTCGTCGAGGATCGCCTGGGCGAATCGCGGGTCTTTCTGTTCGCCGGTGATCGCCTCGAGTCGGCTGGCGAGCTCTCGAGCCCGGCCGCTGACAGGGTACTCCTCGAGGTCCGCCGTTCGACCCTCGGCTTTCGAGACGACCGTGCTGGCGACGGTGAGGACGTCGCCCGGCTCGAGGGTCGTCCGAGTTGCGATCAGTTCGGCGAGGTCGTCGCCGGGACGGATCTCGGGGAGGTCCGTCACTGGCTCGAGTTCCATACTGGTGGGTTACCCACCGTCGTGAAAAACACACCGTCATCGGAGCACTGAGCGGGTCGCGGGCGGTCCCTCCTCCGGCGCAGTCCCGAAAGCGATTCCCACCGGGCGGTCGTCGGCTCGCCTATGAGCGATTCACTGGACGACGACTCGAGCCACATCGTCACTGCGTTCGTCCGCAACCGCGGCGAGGTGGTACTCCTGCGCCGGAGCGACGCCGTCGGCACCTACCACGGGCAGTGGGGTGCGGTCTCCGGGTTCGCCGAGGGCGACCCCGACGAACAGGTCCGAACCGAGATCCACGAGGAGACCGGCCTCGCCGACGATGCCATCTCGCTCGTTCGCTCGGGGCGGCCCGTTCGGTTCGAAGACGGCGACCTCGGCCGCGAGTGGGTCGTCCATCCGTACCTCTTCGACGTCGACACCCGCGAGATCGACCTGAGCGAGGAACACGACGCCCTCGAGTGGGCCCACCCGACGGTAATCGCCACCGTCGGCGCTGGCGATGCTGACGACGCCGCTGACGGCGGACCGGTCCACGACGCCTGGGCTGATCGTGAGACGGTTCCCGAACTGTGGACGGCCTACGAGCGCGTCGCGCCCACCGTCCGCTCCATCGCCGCAGACGACGAACACGGTGCGGCGGTCCTCTCGATCCGCGCCCTCGAGGTGTTGCGAGATCGGGCGGGGCTGCTGGTCGCCGAACGGGCGGAGTTGGGCGTCGACCCCGAGGGCGAGCGCGAGGAACTCGCCGCGCTCGCCGAGCGCCTGCTCGAGGCGCGGCCCTCGATGGCCGTCCTTCGGAACCGGGTGAACCGGACGATGGCTGTGGCCGCCGAGACCAGCGGTTCCGCGGACGACGCTATCGCCGTCGACTTTGCTGGTGCGCCCGCCGTTCTCGAGGCTGCCATCGCGGGGATCGACCGGGCCGTGACCGCGGACGACGGGGCTGCAGCGCACGCCGCCGACGGACTCGAGGGGCGCGTGGTGACCCTCTCGCGGTCGGACACCGTCCTCGATTGCCTGCGCCTGGGTGACCCCGCCCGAGTGTTCGTCGCCGAATCCCGTCCGGGTGGGGAGGGGGTCGACGTTGCCGAGACGCTAGCTAACGACCTCGAGTGTCCAATCACCGTCCACACCGACGCGGCTGTCGCCCACGTCCTCGAGCGCGAGGCGATCGACCGCGTCGTCGTCGGCGCGGACACCATCTTGCCGGACGGCTCGGTGGTGAACAAAACCGGCACGCACGCTATGGCGGTCGCAGCCGCCCGAGACGGCGTCCCCGTGACTGTCGTCGCCGCCACCGATAAAATCTCGACGCGTGAGGAGGTGAACCTCGAGTCCGGGTCACGCGAGGCGGTCTACGACGGCGAGACGCCGATCGACGTGCTGAACCCGACGTTCGATGTGACACCAGCCGACTGCGTAAGCGAGGTCGTCACCGAACGCGGTGCGATACCAAACGAAGAGATCGAGGCCGTCGCCGGGGAGTTACGGGCGCTCGAGGACTGGCGTGAGAGCTAATCCAGCCAAAACGAAGCGACAGACGGAAACCGCTCGAGCGAGTACGATCGACCGGCGGCCGTGACGAAGTGTTACCCCCACCGAGCCCCGTGTGACGAGGGTTTTTCCCGAGCCGCCGTTCGACCTCGAGAGCGCCTCGCTCGTCGATAGCCGTGCCCAACCTTTCAAGGCCGACTCCTGCGTAGCCCGTGGCATGTCACTCGATCTCGAGCGCGTCGGCGTCCACGACTCCGTCGAGACGGTCTTCCCGCCCGAAGAACTCGCGACGTACCTCGCTGCCCCCTCGTTCGAAGCCGCTGTGATCGGCGACGACGGAATCGGGGGCTGTGATGCGGTCGTCACCCTCGAGCATCGTGATGCCTTCCTCGAGTGTGAGTGGGTCCACTCGATCCAGGCTGGCGTCGATCGGTTCCCGTTCGATGCGTTCTCCGCCCACGACGTCGTCCTCACGAACAGCACGGGTATCCACGACCGAACCGTCGGCGAGACGGTCGCCGGGTACCTGCTCGCGTTCTCCCGGCGACTGCACGACCACGTGGCAAACCAGCGCGATCGGCGCTGGGGACGGCCCGACTGGGACGAGGCGTTCACACTGCCCGGAAAAACGGCTTGCGTCGTTGGCACCGGCACGCTCGGCAGCGGCATCGCCGACGTCCTCGGCGCGCTCGGCGTCCGCGTCACCGGTGTCCGTCGCTCGAGCGAGCCCGTCCCCGGCTTCGAGGAGATCTATCCGACCGGCGAGCTACTCGAGGCGATCTCCGACGCCGAGTTCGTGATCGTCACCGTCCCGTTGACCGACGAGACTCGCGGGCTCTTCGACGCGGCGGCCTTCGATGCCATGCGCGACGACGCGTACTTCGTCAACGTCGCCCGTGGCGGCGTCGTCGACCAGGATACACTGGTCGAGGCGCTCGAGTCGGGCACGCTCGCTGGTGCGGCGCTCGACGTCTTCGAAGACGAGCCCCTGCCCGAGGAGTCCCCGCTGTGGGGGATGGACGAGGTGATCGTCACGCCCCACTGTGCGGCGTTCACCCGCGATTACTTCCGGGACGTCGGCGACATCGTCCGCGAGAACGTCGACCGGCTCGAGTCCGGTGAATCGCTGTACAATCGCGTGGTGTGACCGATACCACAGCCGAGGACAGTGGCGGATTCGTCGACCGGCTCGAGTCGGCTCGAAAGGGCGGTGACCGACCCGTCGATTCGAGGGCGAGGGTTTTCCCCGCTGTGTCCAGTGTTAGTTCCTGATACCCGTGAGCCAGGAATCGGTAACCGAGGACCGCGAGCGATACCGTGAACGACTCGACGAACTCGACGAGACGATCGCGGCGACGATGGACCGCTGGGGGATCCCGGTTTTGCGCGTCGCAGTCGCCATCGTGTTCATCTGGTTCGGCGCGCTCAAAGTCCTCGGGGACTCGCCAGCCGCCGAACTCGTCGCGGCGACCGTCTACGTCGTCCCACCAGACCTGTTCGTCCCCGTTCTCGGGGTCTGGGAGATCCTCATTGGGCTCTGTCTGCTCTACCGGCCGCTGATCCGGCTGGGTATCCTGCTGTTGTTCCTCCAGCTTCCGGGGACGTTCCTCCCGATAGTTCTCCTCCCGGACGTCGTCTTCTACGTGTTCCCGTACGCGCTGACCGTCGAAGGCCAGTACATCGTCAAGAACCTCGTCATCATCGGGGCCGCGCTCGTGATCGGCAGCACCGTCAGAAGCGAGTGACGACGCGGCCGCTCGAGCGGGTTCTCCGGCGACCGAACGACGACCCGGTCGTAACTGACCTGTCGACTCACCTACTCGCCGTCGCGACGGCGTAGATCAACTCTCGAGCCGGACGCCACTGGCCGAGCGCGCGCCTCGAGCGATGCGAGAGGCGCGCAATCCGGGGAAAGGCAGGCGTTCGACCGATACTGACCGCGAGCGACGCGACAGCGGTGCGAGCGGGCCGACGACCGACGTGGAGTCGCGCGAAGCGCGACGGAACGGAGGGAGGGTGGTCTTCGTGAGCAGCGCGAACGAAGGCTCGGAAGTCGCAGCCTGCGAACGGGGTGAGCAGGACCGTCTTCCGTAGCTTTTGATCGAAATTTCACCGAAGGACGTTGCGCGGTGCAGCAATCTGCTGCACCGTGCGACAGACTCCAGAGTAACATTTCGGTTCAGAAAAACTTGAACAGGTCGTCCCGACGCTCCTCGTGGAGGTGGGTGCGAACGGCTTCGTTGAGTGGCCCGATTCGGCCATTTTTCGCGGTGATGGGTGCGATGACGTCTTGCCACTGTTTCCACGGCGGGTACAGTCCCAGTCGGTCACAGATCTCGTCGAGCCGCTCGTCCCTGTCGTCGACTTTGTCCATCTTGTTGACGGCGACGACCGTCGGGATGCCCAGATCCTCGAGGAAATAGTACATCTCGACGTCGTAGGGGATCTCGTCGGGGCCGGAGTGGCGGTCGATGATGTCGACGGCGCTCTTGCCGTCTACGACGAGGATCGCGACGAGGACGTTCTCGGCGTAGGTCTCGAGGTAGCGGACGATGTTTGTCTTGATCTCTTCGCGGACCTCTTCGTCGACGCCGCTCATGAAGCCGAAGCCGGGGAGATCGGTGATGACGAAGTCCTCCGCGGTCCAGTCGTAGTGGTTTGGTTTCCGGGTGACACCGGGTTTCCCGCCGGTATCGAACTTGGTGTGCCCGGTCAACTCGCGCATGAGCGTCGACTTGCCCACGTTCGAGCGACCGACGAGGACTACTTCCGCCTCGCGATCGGGACGCGTATCGAACATACCACGTCATAGCGTCGTCTCGAGGTTATACCTGACGTCCCGTGTCGGATTCCGCTGACTGTCGCCTCTGTCTTGTGGTCTCGGCCGTCCGTAATGGTCGGAATTATGACCCCCGGTTGCATCAGGGGAGACCGTGCGGCTGGTACAGTTGACGGTGCCGACAGGCAAACGCGAGACGGTCCTCGAGACGCTCGAGGATCGCGGAATCGATTACGTCGTGACCGACGAGAACAGTCGCCGGGAGTATACGGCCGTCGTCTACTTTCCCCTACCGACACCGGCTGTCGAAGCGGTCCTCGATGAGCTTCAGGAAGCCGGCATTAGCGAGGACGCCTATACCGTCGTCGTCGACGCCCAGACCGTCGTCTCCCGCCGCTTCGAGTCGTTACGCGAAGAGTACGAGACGGGCGACGTCGAGTCCGATCGGATCTCGAGACAGGAACTCGAGACCGAAGCCGAAGCGCTGACACCGACGTTCGGGGTCTACGTGACGATGACGATCGTCAGTGCGATCGTCGCGACGGCGGGGCTGTTGCTCGACTCGCCGGCAGTTGTCGTCGGTTCGATGGTCATCGCGCCGCTGATCGGGCCGGCGCTCGGTGCGAGCGTCGGCTCCGTTATCGACAACGAAGACCTGTTCAGACAGAGCGTCCGCTATCAGATCCTGGGTGTCGTCCTCGCGATCGCCGCGGCGGCCGTCTTCGCCTGGATGGTCAGGGTGACGAACATCGTGCCGCCGGGCCTCGAAATCGGCGAAGTCAACGAAATCGCCGAACGGCTTACACCCGACTTACTCTCGCTCGCGGTCGCCCTCGGTGCTGGCGTCGCGGGGATCGTGAGCCTCGCCACGGGGATTTCCGTCGCACTGGTCGGCGTGATGATCGCCGCGGCACTTATCCCGCCCGCAGCGGCGGCCGGCATTGCCATCGCCTGGGGTGAGCCGTCCGCGGCGATCGGCTCGACCGCGCTTGTCCTGGTGAACGTTCTCTCGGTGAACCTCGCTGGCCTCCTCACGCTGTGGTACGCCGGGTACCGGCCCGAAAATCTCTTTTCGCTCCGACCGACCGAAGCGCGGGTCCGAAAACGGGTGGTCGGACTCGGCCTGATCGTCCTCGTCTTCGCGGTCTTTCTCGGGGCGATCACCTACTCGTCGTTCGTCATCTCGACGTTCGAGAACGACGCGACCGACGAGATCGAACTCGTCCTCGAGGACGAGGCGTTCGCCGAGTACACGTTCCTCGAACTCGAAGTCGAGACGGGCCAGGGGTACCCGTTTTTGAGTCCCGAACGGGCCATCGTCACGATCGGCGGCCCCCCGGACCAGCGGTCGCCCGAACTCGAGTCACAACTTCACGAGCGGATCTCCGCACAGACAGACGAGGAGATTACCGTCGAGATCAGGTACATCGGGCAAGTCGAACGGTAGCGGTACTGATCGACCCTATCGAAACCGATCGAGCGGACTCGAGCGTTCCGTGTCGCTCGGCTCGTCGTCCTCCGAGCCGAGGAGTCGACGGCGGATCCACGCTCGCGGTCCACCGATCCGGTTGAGGAGGTACGTCGGGAAGTAAAGGGCGAACGCGCCGAGTGCCAGAAAGGCGACCCCGCCGACGAGTTCGCCTGCCTGGAGAAACGAAAGCCCCAGAAAGAACATCGGGCCGGCCATCGAGAATCCCACAGCGAGCTGAAGCATATCGAGCAGCCCCAGTCGTTTCATCGGTCCACCATCTACGTCGACATCCGGGGCTGGTTGCTCATCCTTCGAACGGCAGTTTCGGTTCGTAGCCGACGGCTTCGACGGCTGCCTCGAGCACCCCGTCGACGTTCTCGTCGGCCTCGACGCTCATCTCGAGGTCGGCCTCGAGTTCGTCAAGGAGGCTCTCGTCCCAGGCCTCCCGGCGGTCGGTCTTGTTCGCGACGGTCAGGACGGGGATCTCGTCGAACTGGGCGGCGATCGCGTCCCGAAGCTCGAGCTGGGAGGCGAGCGGGTAGCCACACTCGGCGCTGGGGTCGACCATAACGAGCATGCAGTCGCCGAGGTGTTCGATGGCGCTGACGGCCTGGGTTTCGATCTCGTTACGTTCTGCCGGCGGTCGGTCGAGCAGTCCAGGGGTGTCGACGATCTGGTAGCGGATGTGCTCGTACTCGAAGTGGCCGACGCCGATTCCTTTCGTCGTGAACGGGTACGAAGCGGTCTCGCCGCGGGCGTTCGTCACGTCGTTGACGAACGAGGACTTCCCGACGTTGGGGTAGCCGGCGACGACGATCGTCGGCTCGTCGGGGTTGATCTCGGGCAAGTCACGCAGGGCGTTTCGCGCCTCGTTGATGAACAGCAGGTCGTCGCCGACCTGTTCGACGACGTCAGCGAGCCGGGCGAACGCCTGCTTTCGGTGTTTGCGTGCGGTGTCGACGTCGGTCTTTCGCAGCCGTGGCTGGTACTCGCCGTGAATGTCGCGGGCTTTCCGGCTCGCCCACATCACCTCCGAGAGGCTCTGGCGCAGGGCGTCCACGCCGGTCGTCTCCCGCCCACCGCCGGTCGTCGACTCGAGGATCGCGTCCGCGAGTTCGTAGTAGAAGGGGTGGACCTCGTCCTCGTACGCGAAATCCGGCCACGCCGTCACGACGTTCTCCAGATTGTCCGAGATGATACTCGAGGCGGTCTGGAGCATCGACTGCTGGGCCTCGAGGCCGCCTTTCGCCCTGCCGGCACGTGATGCCCGCGAGAACGCCTTGTCGATCAGCTCTTCCGACGTGGGCGTCGTCGGAAGGTCTTCGAAAATCATGGGCGTAGCTAGAACGCCCGGTCGTAAAAGGTCGTTCGTTACGAGCCGAGCAGGTGACGGTCACGCACGGAGGCCTTTTGTTCGCTCGAGGCATCGCTCGAACTATGACCGACTGGCGTGCGGTACTGATCGGCTTTCTCACCGCGACGATCCTGGGCGTGCTCGGACTCACGTTGCCTGGCGTCGGCCAGCTCGCAGCAGGGCTGATCGGCGGCTTCGCCGCTGGCTATCTCGCGGGCGGTGGGCTCGGACGGGGGTTCTGGCACGGCCTCCTCGCGGGGGCACTGGGCGGCATTTTGGTCGGGCTAGTGATCGGCCTGCTCGTCGCGGTCGCCGGCTGGGTCGGCGGTCCGGCGGGCGGCCTCGCCACTGGCATTGCCGGAATCGGGATCGTCGGAGCGAGCGTCCTCGTCGCCTTTCTGTTCGCGCTCGAGAGCGCGCTGGCCGGCGCGCTCGGCGGGCTGCTCAACTCCTGACGGCTGACAGGCCTCCCCGAGAGCGACTCACTCGAGCCCCAGGTCGCCCTCGAGATCGTCGTAGTCGGGAAACTCGGGCCACTCGCTGGCGACCCAGGCGGCCTGGACGCTCAGATCTGACTCGAGGGCGAAAAACGCGGGTCGGGGCTCGCTGAGTCCGTTCATGTCGTCGAGGTCGTGGGCGACGCCGTACGTCTCCGCAACCGCGTTTGTGGGATCGCTGAAAACCGCGAACGGACAGTCTTCGTCCTCGAGAAAGCGTGTGATGGCGTACGGCGTCGAGATCGTAACGCCGATGACGCGGCCGGCACGCTCGTCCCAGTCCCGATCGCGGAGTTCGTCCCAGACGTATTTACCGACGAACGAGCCGATCATCGGCGTGAACACGAGGATCGTCGGCCCGTCGGCCTCGCTCGCAAGGGTCGACAGCGTTCGGTCCTCCCAGAACTCGTCGGTTACGAGCGGCCGAGTGAAATCGGGCGCGTTGTCGCCGGGTCTGGGGTGGTCGGCTTCGGCTAGCTCGACGACGTCGAAGTCGACCATCAGGTGTCACCTCCGCTAGCGTCGCGGTCTGCGGCTGCCGGTTGCTCTCCGACGCTCGTCTCCGTCCCGTCGCCGTAGGTCGACTCGAGGTAGTCGACGATGTTCGCGCTCTCGGCCATCGTCACGCCCGTGTCCTCGTCGACGATCACGGGGACCGTGCGGACGCCGGCGACGCGCTTGACGACGTCTCGCTTCGAGTGCAGCGGCTCGACGAACCGGGAGCGATACTCGAGGTCCAACTCCTGCAGCGTCCGGGTGACGCGCTCGCAGTACGGACACGCCTGCAGCCGGTAGAACGTGATCGGCGGGTCGGTCCTGTCGTCTCCCCCGCGACCGTCTCCTCGGCCGGTACTCGCGTTCATGGCCCACTGTATCGGGACTCGATAGATAAACGTGGCGTCCGCGCCGGCAGTCGCGAGAACGGCGAAGACCACGTGTGCGGGGGTGTGCCCGCGCGACCGGACGGTTTAATACAGTCGACGTGGGCGGTAGAACTAATGTGGGGTAGAGTTGCGGAAGGAATACTCTTCATCGGCATCGGCGTCGGCATCCTACTGTACTTCGCGTTCGTTCACGGCGATCCGCTGAGCACGACCGGGTACAGAGCGACCCGCACGCCCGTGTTCGGTGTTCTGGTAGGGGTCGCGAGCCTCCTGTTCGGCGCGGCACTGGTACTCGACGTCGGTCCCGACTGGCTGCTCGAGGATTGAGCGCCACCCCCGAGACGCTCGATATTCCCTGCTGGATTCCGTCTGCGACGGTATGCTCGCACGGGCGTTACTACCCCGATCGGCGGGTGCACAACACTCTGCGTCCGGAAACGATACCGTCTAGCCGTCGATTGCACAGTCGGCACACGCCACGCAACTCGTGATGTTGCTGAGGCTGCAAAAGGTGTAGAAGCACGCGACACAGAGGATGGCACCAGCGCCGGTCGAACCGGTTGCACAGACGGGCCGGCAGCGATGACACTCCGTCAACAAGCTGATTAGGTAGTCTGCGCATTCGGTACAGGGCTGTCCACACGGGGAGACGAGATCCCCGAGTTCCGCGGCGAGAATTCCCGATACTTGGTCGATAATGATGTCCCGCGCCAGGTTTTGCGATTCGACGATCGGCACCGCTTCGGAATCCTCGTCGATCGCGTGCGCCGAATCTTGCAGCGCTACTTCGTCTCCGTCTGCCACGTCGATCAGGTACGATTCTACGTCGAAATCCCGTCCGTCCGAAGCGCTCGTGAAAATATCGGCCCTGAACCCGTCGATGTCGGTCCCGGTGTAAACCGTCGACGCGTCCCCCTCTATCGGAACCGTCGAGAGAGCCTTCCGCTCCTCTCGAGGAGTGGCGGCACGTCTAAATACTGCTTCGGATTCACCCCCCGATAGCGCGGCGTGGGTGTTATTTGGCACGTCTCGATACGTCGGCGGGGTGTTCGCAGTGTTTCCATTTTTGAAGTGGAAGACGGCATCTACGTCATCGTCGCCTTCTCCGACGCGAAGGGTTCCGTACTCGAACTCCACTTTCGTCACTACGGTATCGTTCCCTTCTCCGATCGTTTTCTGTTCTACGTCCGCATCGGTCGGGATCCCTTCCTCTCCCAGCTCCTCGAGGATCGATCGCACTTCGGGAACTTCGGTTAGGTGCGCTATCTCCGAGACCCGTGCATCCTTCCAGGCGGAGACCGCTCCGCTGAGTCCGGTTATTCCTCCGACCCCTACGCTCGCACCGACCGCGGTCTTTCGCAACACGTCCCGCCTGTTCGTTCCGCTCGATTGGTTAGTTTGCTGTCCCATACAGTAGAAAATTAATACATTCTATATAGTATTTTCTGCAGATGCGAACGGGAAACATACGGCCGTACTCGAGACTTGGATAGAGTGGCGAAGGCTCGGGATGAAACGGGTGTAAGAAACGGAAAACCGGGTGCCGTAGCGACGAAAGATGGTCGTTGTAATAGGGCGGGGCGCTCTCAGGAGCGTAACTGCACGGTTCGCATTGCGAGACTTCGGCGTGACAACCGCGAGGTCCGCCGGCGGACCGATTCGAGGGGGTGCGCGAGGCGAGCGCGTTTCATAAAGCGTTATTCGCTCCGGGTGCGAACGTGTCACAGCTAATGGCGCTGTCTCTGCTGCTGGAACTTTCGGTTCCGCTAGCCGCGTACGATCTTCCCTTCGTGGATCTGGCGGTTGATCAGTCCACCGTGACCACCGTGGGAGTGCTCGCGGTGATCGTCCTCATCGGACTCTCCGGGTTCTTCTCCTCCTCGGAGATCGCGATGTTCAACCTGCCAAAACATCGCCTCGAGGGGATGGTCGACGACGACGTGGAGGGGGCAGAGCTGGTCAAACAGCTCAAAGAAGACCCGCATCGGCTGCTCGTGACGATTCTCGTCGGGAACAACATCGTCAATATCGCGATGTCGTCGATCGCGACTGCCTTGCTCGGGCTCTATTTCGGTGGGCTAGTGGCGGTCGTTCTCGCGACGTTCGGCATCACAGCAATCGTCCTGCTGTTCGGCGAGAGCGTTCCGAAATCCTACGCGGTCGAAAACACCGAATCGTGGGCTGTCCGCATCTCGAAGCCGCTGAAAGCGACGGAGTACCTGCTGTTTCCGCTCATTGTTCTTTTCGATTACCTCACTCGCCAGGTCAACCGGCTGACGGGGTCGACCGGAGCGATCGAGACGCCCTACGTCACTCGCGACGAGATCCAGGAGATGATCGAATCCGGCGAACGCGAGGGCGTTCTCGAGGAAGAAGAACACGAGATGCTCACCCGCATCTTCCGGTTTAACAACACGATCGTCAAGGAAGTGATGACGCCACGCCTCGACATCACGGCGGTTCCGACGGGCACCGACATCGACGAAGCCATGGAAACCTGTATCCAGAGCGGCCATGCGCGTATCCCGATCTACGAGGGGAGCCTCGACAACGTATTGGGCGTCGTCCACATCCGTGACCTCGTCCGGGATCTGAACTACGGCGAGACCGAAACCGACGACCTCGAGCTCGGCGACCTTATCCAGCCGACGTTACACGTTCCCGAGTCAAAAAACGTCGACGAAATGCTCTCCGAGATGCGTGAAAACCGCATGCACATGGCCATCGTGATCGACGAGTTCGGCACCACCGAAGGCATCGTCACGATGGAGGACCTGATCGAAGAGATCGTCGGCGAGATCCTAGAAGGAGGAGAGGACCTCCCGATCGAGGAACTCGACGAACGGACCGTCCTCGTCAGGGGCGAAGTCAACATCGAGGAGGTCAACGAAGCCCTGGAGATCGAACTTCCCGAAGGCGAGGAGTTCGAGACGATCGCTGGCTTCATCTTCAACCGCGCCGGCCGACTCGTCGAGGAAGGTGAAGAGATCACCTTCGACGACGTCCGTATCACCGTCGAGAGTGTCGAGAACACCCGTATTATGAAAGCTCGACTGCACAAATTCGAAGAACCAGTCGACGATGAGGTGCCGGAAGCCAACGGTACCCCAGACGCCTCCGAGTAACTCACGTTCCTCGCCCGTTTTCGTTCGTGCTCGTTTCTCTGTCGTGAGCCGCGTCACGCGGTCGCAGCGACCCGTTCGACTTCGTCGGCGACGTCGCGCGGGACGACGATCCGCCGAGGGCCGGGGACGTACTGTCCGCCGGGCTGAGCGTAGGTGAGCCCGACGATAGCAGCCCCGCCGACCTGCCGGGTCGAGACGCCGACGATCACTTCGAGGTCGATCGCCTGGTCGGGATCGGCCAGATAAAGGACGCCTTCGTCGGTATCGAGCGCGCCGCGAGAGCTGAGAAACGAGGCGAGTACGAGTGCTAAAAGCGCAACCGGAAGCGTGAACGCGGCGAGTAAGGTAAACGGGCCGGCGCCGACGTCGCCGAGTGCGTCACCCTCGGAGACGATCCGTCCGGCTCCCATCAGCCCGCCGATGACGACGGCCATCGCGAGCGTACCGACGGCGGCGTCGACCGCCCGCTCGAGGCTCCGTTCGGAGGATACCGAGATCGAGAGGGCGGTAGCGACTCGCTCGAGGCGTCGTTCGGCACGAGGGTCGACGGCGAGAACGAGGATGGTGACGGCGATCGCCGCGACCGCGGCGACGACGACCGACCCGACGCCTCCCTGGGCGGCGACGTCGTACAGTCGCCAGAAGGCGATAATGGCGATCATCGCGAAGAACGTCCCGACGCCGAGTGACCACAGGAGACGGACGAGCCGCGACGTCGACGCGTCGCGTCGCCACTGAATCGTCTCGGAAGCGTTGGGGTCGACGGGAACGTCCTCGTCCATAGTCGAACTCGAGACCGATCGGGTAAAGACCGTTCGATGTCGCTCGAGCGCCTGCCTCGAGGTCAGAGGAACAGCCAGGCGAAGGCAGTGTAGCCGGTGAAGGCAACGAGGATCGAGCCGGCGAGCGAGAGCGTCCACGCGAGCACCGTATACGCCATCTTGCTCGCACTGACGCCGCCGCCGGCACCGGAGGCGGCGTAGCCGCTACCGATGATCGAGCTGACGATGATCTCGTTGAACGAGACGGGGATGCCAAAGAGAACGGCGGCCTGGGCGATGGCGAACGAGGGAATGAGCGCGGCGATCGACCGCCGAGGGCCGAGCGAGGAGTAGTCCTGTGAGATCGCCTTGATCATCCGCGGGGCCCCGGTCCACGATCCGATGAGTAAGCCGACGCCGCCGCCGAGCAATAACGCGATCAATGGGAGGCCGACGTCGTCGGACAGCGGGATCAACGGCCCGATCGCCAGCCCAACCTGGCTCCCACCAGCGGAGAACGCGACGAGTCCCCCCATCACCAGGAGGAACCGCCGCTGTGCTCGTTCTGGATCGTTCCGAACGGCCAGTGCGGTCGGCACCGTCCAGAGCAGTATCATCCCGAGGGTGCCGAGGACGATCCCCACCGCTCGAGACACCGGAAGGACGCCGCCCGCCGTTTCGGCAAGCGAAGCGCCGCCGTCGGGTGGCCCGAGGACGGCGAACTCGATGTTCGCGACGAGCAGGCCGACGATGCCTGCCAGCCCGATCATCACGTATCGTTCGGGAACCGGTTCGTCCCGCAGTGCACGGGCGATGACGTACGCGAAGAAGACGCCGACGAACGGCGTCAGAATCCACATCGCCGCGATCTCGGTGTAGGTTCCCCAGGCGGGGTCACCGCCCATCGCGAGTCCGGCACCGATGACGGCTCCCGTCGCCGTGAACGCCGTCGCTATCGGATACCCCGAGAAGACGCCGATCGCGACCAGTACAGCGGCGATGATGAGCGCGATCGTCGCTGCTGACGGCGAGAGTGTTACCCCGTCGATCAGGTCCCCGCCCATCGTCTCGGAGACGTTCGCCCCCTGGAGGACCGCCCCCGCAAAGCCGAGGATACCGACGAAAAAGCCGGCTCGCATCACCGAAATCGCGTTCGCGCCAACGGCAGGGGCAAACGGCGTCGACCCGCTCGAGCCGGCGCCGATCGCCCAGGCCATGAAGAGACTGGCAACTGCGGCGACCAGAAACGTCACGAGCGTCGCGATCTCGACCATCTATGCGGCCGTACCAGCGGCCCATACAAGTGTGTGCCGACCTGGATCGACGACTTCGAGACTGTGTGGGTCGTCGACGGTCTCGAGGGAGGTGATACTGCCGGACAGTGTGAGAAGTCGCCACTCCCGTCCGGCGAATGCGCTCCAGTGACTACTGTCTGACAGTATGGGTCGAGGGTACCACCCTGATGGGCGCGCCGTGCGCTACCGTTTGACGTTTTGCCGTTTTGGTACTCAATCCGTTCGAAACATTCGTCTCGAATCTTAACACCTAAACCATCGCCAGGGTACTACCACGTAGAGCAATGGTGGATCAGTCACGACAGTTCGACAGGCGGAAGTACCTGCAACTATCCGGTGCGGTGGGACTCGCTGGCGTCGGCCTCGCTGGCTGCCTCGAGGATGCCAACGGCGACGACGACGCCGGGACGGACGACGACGACGCTGACGACGATGCTGATGACGATAGCCAGGAGATCGTCGCCGGAACGGCCCCCGGATTCGAGCCGTTCGAGATGGTCATCGACGGCGAACTCGTCGGCTTCGACATCGATCTGCTCGAGGCCGTCGTCGAGGAGACCGACTACGAACTCGCTGGCTGGGAAGAACTCGAGTTCGACGGCCTCATTCCAGCCCTCGAGAACGAGAACATCGACGTTATCGCGGCCGCGATGACCATCACCGACGAGCGAGAGGAGACGATCTCGTTCAGCGACTCCTACTATAGCGCTGACCAGTCGGTACTCGTCCAGAGCGGCGGCGACGTCCAGCCCGACGACCTCGAGGACCTCGAAGGCCTGAACGTCGGTGCCCAGTCGGGGACGACCGGCGAGGGGATCGTCCAGGACGAACTGATCGACGAGGGCCTGATCGACGAGGGCGACTACGACTCCTACGACAACTACGTCCTCGCCGTCGAGGAACTCGAACGCGGGACGCTCGATGCGATCATCATCGACGAACCGGTCGCCGAATCGTTCGCTGCCGACCGTGAGGTCGAAATCGCGTTCACCTTCGAGACGGGTGAGGAGTACGGCTTCGGCGTTCGACAGGACGACGACGACCTCCAGGCTGCGCTCAGCGAGGGCATCGAGGCCGTCGAAGAGTCGAGTGAGTACGACGAGATCACACAAGAGTGGTTCGACGAGTAACCTGAGTACATGCTAGGTGCGCTCGTCGAGCCGTCTGTGGCCGCGCTGGCGGTCTCGCTGTCGGCGTTGCTCGATCCGTCGGTATCGGTTTCGATAGCGGATGCGATCCAGCCCGCCTTCCTCGAGGGGTTCGTCTCGACGTACCTCGGTGACGACTGGCAGTTCGTCTATCGAAACGCGGACTACTTGCTATGGGGTGCGGGCGTGACCGTATTGCTGACGCTTACGAGCATCCTTCTCGGCTTCATCGCCGGCTTTCCAGCGGGAGCGATCGAGGTGTACGGCTCTGGTTACTCGAAGGCGTTCGTCAGGAAAACCGGCGTCCTGATCCGTGGGACGCCGATCCTGGTGATCATGATATTCACCTATTTCGTGTTACCGATCGAGATCGTCCTCGTGGCTGCCGAACTCGGGCTGCGAGCGCTCGAGTTCGTGCTCGGGCCGACGCCGGTCGCCGTCCCGACGGACGTCCCCGAGGCGTTCATCGCGGCGACGATCGCGCTGGGCTTTCGGAGTGCGGCTTACCAGTCTCAGATCTTCCGTGGCGCACTCCAGAGCGTCGACGACGGGCAGATGGAAGCCGCCCGTTCGATCGGCATGAGCCGACTCGAGGCGATCCGACACGTGATGGTCCCACAGGCGATGCGTCGGAGCGTCCCTGGCTTTCAAAACGAGTTCACCATCGTCTTGAAAGACACGTCGATCGCGTTCGCGATCGGCCTCGGCGAGTTGTTAAAGCGCAGCCACGACCTCTTTATTCAGGAGACGACCGCCGTACTGGAGGTAATTATCTTCATCAGCCTGATCTACTTCGTGCTGACGTTCGGTACGAATCGGCTGCTCGATTACCTGAGTTACAGATTTGCGATTCCGGGTGAGTCAACGTGACCGATACCGAGACGACTACCGAGTCGACCGACGTGAAGCATCGTTCCCAGTCGCTGTTGCGGATCGAGGACGTCTATAAGTCCTACGGCGACGAGCGCGTCCTCCGTGGCGTCTCCCTCGAGATCGACCGCGGTGACGTCGAGGTGCTCGTCGGCCCGTCCGGCTCGGGCAAATCGACCCTACTTCGGTGTCTCAACCGACTGACCGAGGTCAACGATGGCCAGATCTATCTCGGTGACCTCGAGGTGACCGGCGAGACGAACGCCGACGAGATCCGCCAGCAGATCGGCATGGTGTTCCAGGACATCAACCTGTTTGCCCACCTCACGGCGCGCAAGAACATCATGCTCGGCCTCCAGAAGGTCCGCGGGATGGACAAAGAGGACGCGCGCGACCGCGCGGACGCCGAACTCGCACGGGTCGGGCTGGCCGATCAGGCGGAGTCGTATCCGGCCCAACTCTCCGGCGGACAGAAACAGCGCGTCGGTATCGCCCGCGCGCTCGCGATGGACCCCGAAGTGATGCTGTTCGACGAGCCGACGAGCGCACTCGATCCCGAACTCAGTAACGAGGTGCTTGCAGTCATGCGCGAACTCGTCGCCGAGGGAATGACGATGGTCGTCGTTACCCACGAGATGCGCTTCGCTCGCGGAGCCGCCTCGAGTATTTCCTTCCTCGAAAACGGCGAGATCGTCGAACGCGGCTCGCCCGATCGAATGTTCGACGACCCGACCCACGAGCGAACGAAACGCTTCTTCGAGAGCATCAGCCATGAGTGACGCCCGTCCCTGCGAGGGGTCCAGTTTCCGTCGCGGAGGTGTCCGTGCGTAAATGAGCGTCTCGAAAGGGCTCGGTCTCGAGCGACTGCGCGCCTCGAGCATCAGCGGCGAGCGACAGGTCTTGTTCGCAGCCCTCGCCGTCTTTTGGGCCTGGCTGCTCGTTCGCTGGGTGTACGACTTTACGCTCGGTCGGTGGGGCGTCGGTCCCGGTGCAGGCGAGAACTTCATCTCACCCGCGCCGGTCGAGGCCGTCGCCGCGACGCTCGAGGGCTCGGTCGTCGCCCTCGGCCCCGTTCGGCTGCCGGTCGACTGGCTCGCCGCACTCGTCGATGGCGTCGCCCTCGCGATCGACATCGGCCCTGCGTTAGCGACCGGTGCGTGGTATACGGTCGTCATCACGTCGGTTGCGATCGTTCTCGGCTTCTTCATCGCCGTTCCGATGGCGGTGCTACGCGTCTATGGCGGGCCGTTCCGCTGGGTTTCACTGGCGTATACGGAACTGATCCGGGGGACGCCGCTTCTCGCGCAGCTGTTCGTCCTCTACTATACCCCGTATTTAGCGATCTGGCTCAACGACATGGAAACCGTCGGACAGGGGTTCGTTCCCGATTACGCCTTCTGGATCGCCATCATCGGCTTTACGATCAACGGCTCGGCGTATCAGGCCGAGTACATCCGCGGCGCACTCGAGAGCGTCGACGAGGGCCAACTCACGGCGGCCCGCGCACTCGGCCTCTCGAAACTCGAGGGCATCCGACACGTCGTGTTGCCCCAGACGCTGCGGTATGCCATCCCGGCGTGGACGAACGAACTCGTCTACCTGATCAAGTACTCCTCGCTGGCGGGCTTTATCACCGTCCCGGAGCTGTACTACCGTGCGAGTCGAATCGCCTCCTCGACGTTCGAGTACACCCCGATCTTCACGCTGCTCGCGCTGGTGTACATCGGCATCGTCCTGTCGGCGACCGAACTCATGAGCGACGTCGAACGGCGCGTCTCCGTTCCCGGCATTGGCGGCGCTGACGGTCGCCAGCAAGGCGGGACAGAGTAGCGTCGACTCGAGGCGACGCTCAGTTCGTCGTCGACTTCGACGTGTTGTCGGGCTCCGGCGGCGGTTCGACACCCTCGATCGCCTCGGCCGCATCGGTGTCTTTCTCGACCTCGACGTGCCAGCGGTCGACCTCGTCTTCGTACTCCGCGAGCAATGCCGAGATGTCGTCTTTCAACACGTCGTCGTTGACGTTGACCTCGAAGACGAACCCCTCGCCGTTGTCCACGCCGCGGGTCGACTGCTGGATGTTCGCGCTGACGAGTTCGTTGTCGAAGTAGTACGGTGCGAGCTGGGTCATCACGTTCTGGTAGACGGTGTCCTCGACGCGTCGCAACGCTTTTCGACCCGCCGAGTCGGCGGCCCGCGCGACGTAGTCGATCGACTCTTTCCAGTTGTCGACGGCCGCCCCGGTGTCGTCTTCCTCGAGTTGTTCGTAGGACTCCGAGAGCTTCTCGCCGGCGGTCTTGATGTCTTCGTCGGGCCGTTTACCCGCCTTCTCACCTTTGCCTTCCTCGACGTGGGCCTGCTCTGCGGTCTTCTCGTTGACGTCTCTCTCGAGAGTTTCGTGGGCTTTCGGTCGCCACTCGTCCCATTCATCGAACGCGCGGGCGAACCTGGCGTCGTGATCGCCGTCGGGGTCGTGAACGCCGGCGTCGCGGAGCGCGTGCGTGATACGTTCGCCGTGTTCGACGACGTCGCCCCAGTCGCCGCGAACCTTGAACCCCGAGATACTCTCTTCCATTCGACTGGCGCGGTGGTAAGGCGTCGACCGCTATAAACTTCGTTGCTCCGACGAAAAGCGCCGCCCTCCCAGATCTTAGCCGATCGATCCCGTCGGTCGCTCACCTGTTCTCACAGGCCGTGCTCGCTCGACGCGCCACTGCCCTGGCTCAGAAGCGACTCACAGCTGTGTTGAATCGGTCGCCGATGCTCGAATCCGTCGCGAATCGGGGCTCCCATGAGCCGTGTCCCACTCGCCGACCGAGAGAGTAACACGCACTCGACGCGGACCGATACCATCAACTGCACAGCCCGTGGCGGTTATCGTATGCCGATCGAAGACCGGGATAACGCCTATCTCGTTACCCACGCACTGGCCAAGGACACCCTCTCGCGGCTGCGAGACGTCGAGACGGAACAGGTAAGCTTCCGCAAAGGACTCGTCAAGCTCGGGCGCATCTGTGGCTACGAGATCATCGACGGCCGCATGGAGACTGAGTACGTCGAAATCGACACCCCGCTCGAGGAGACTATGGGCGAGCGCGTGAAGGGACTCGACGACGTCGTCATCATCAACGTCCTGCGCGCGGCGACGCCGTTCGTCGAGGGGCTGTTGAAAGCGTTCCCGCGGGCCCGACAGGGCGTCATCAGCGCGAGCCGCGACGAGGAAGCTGGCCGCGACGAAGACGGTTCGTTCCCCATCACCGTCGACTACGTGAAACTGCCCGAGATCACCGAAGACGACACCGTCATCGTCGCCGACCCGATGCTCGCGACGGGCTCGACGATGGGGACGGTTCTCGAGCACGTCATCGAAAACTCCCCCGAACCCGAACACCTGATCGTCCTCTCGGCGGTCTCAGCGCCTGAAGGGTTGCTTCGCGTCAGCGAGGAGGTTCCCGAGGCCGACCTGCTGACGGTCTCGATCGACGACCGACTCGACGACGACGGCTTCATCGTCCCCGGACTGGGCGACGCCGGCGACCGCGCGTTCCGAACGACCTGATCCGACTCCCTTCTCGGCGACGGGCATCGGCGCTCGAACGGACACAGACGGACTCCCACAGCCAAGGCAACCCGCAGCGACGTGTCGATCACTCCTCGTTCTCACTCGGCGCGCTCGAGAGTCCCGCGTTCTGCTCGCGCTCGAGGGCTGGCAGCGCGTCGTGGTACGCGGAGTAGCCGTCGAACCAGCGGACGATGCGCTCGAGTCGGTCGACGACGTGGGCGGGTTCGCCGGATCGGGAGAGTTCGTGGCCCTCGCGTGGGTAGCGGACGAGCCGGGTGTCGACGCCGTGTTTCTGCAGGCCGAGGTAGAACAGTTCGGCGGTGTTCGCGGGCGTCCGGAAGTCCCGATCCGAGTGGAGCACGAGCGTCGGTGTGTCGACCTCGGGGACGTGGGCGACCGGCGACTGCTCCCAGAGGAACGCGGGTTCTTCCCAGGGCGTCGTGGCGAAATCGCCCTCGAGGAGGTGGAAGGCGTCGGTCGAGCCGTAGAAGCCGGTGAGGCCGTAGACGCCGCGCTGAGAGACGGCCGCGGTGAAGCGGTCGGTGTGGCCGACGGCCCAGGCGGTCATGAACCCGCCGAAGCTGCCGCCGGTGACGAACACTTCCGCTTCGTCGACGTACTCGCGTTTGCACACTTTATCGACGCCGGCGAGCACGTCGGTCAGCGTCACCTCGCCCCAGTCGCGCTCGATTGCCATCGCGTGGTCTTCGCCGTAGCCGGTCGAGCCTCGTGGGTTACACCAGAAGACGACGTAGCCGCGAGCGGCGAGCGTCTGGAACTCGTGCCACATCGTCCCCGACGTCGTCCACTGGGCGTGGGGACCGCCGTGGATTTCGACGACGAGCGGGTAGCGTTCGTCGGTGTCGTCGGCGTCGAACGTCGGCGGCGTCAACAGCCAGCCCTGGATCGATTCGCCCTCGCTTTCGAATCTGATCTCTTCGGGCTGGCGCACTGCTCGCTCCGAGAGGTACCCGTCGTTGATCCGGGTCAGCCGGTGGACCTCGTTGCCTCCGCGGGTCGTGACGAAGACGTCGCCGGGATGGTCCCACTCGCTCTGGACGTACGCGACCGCGTTCTCGCCGACCGAAACCTCCTCGACGGTCGCGCCGTCGCCGTAGATCCGCCGTGGCTCCGCGCTCGCGTCGGCCGGGACGGCCCAGCACACCTGCGACCCTTCATCAGGCGTCAGGAAATACAGCTCCTCGCCGTCGGGCGTCCACTCGACGCCGACGCCGCGGGCGATGGTCCGATCGAGCGGGTCGGTCGGCGTCACTTCCGCGTCCGTCTCGGGATCGTAGACGCGAATGTCCGTCTGGCGCATCGATGCCTGCTCCTCGGGGGTGTACTCGAACGCGACCCGGCCGTCTTCCGTCGCCGCCAGCGAGTTTGGGCCGAGCCAGCCGGTCGTCTCGGTCACTGCTTCGACGTCGCCCGTCTCGAGGTCGTGGGCCAGCACCGCATAGCGCAGCGAGTGGTCGGGCTCTTCGCCGACCTTGCTTGCATAGTAGACCGTCCCGTCGTCACCCCACGTCGGCGCGATGTGGTCTGCGTCGCCGTCGGTCAGACGGGTGATCGACCGGTCCGCGGCCTCGGCGTCATCGTCCGAACTCGAGTCACTTCCCTCGGGACCCTCCTCGAGCGCCGCCGCAACGTCCAGCACGTAGACGTGGCTCCGTCGGCCGTCGAAGTATTCCGTGGCGGCACGGTAGATCGAGCGGTCGATCACGCGCGGATCGGGTGTTTCGAACTCGTAGTCGGGGTCGACCGCGTAGTCGCGACCGTCCTCGCGGTCCGCGGCAGTGACCGACTGGCTGAAACAGAGCTGCGAGCCGTCGGGGCTCCACTCGAGGCTCCCAACGCCGCCGA
The DNA here is from genome assembly GCF_003430825.1 of Natrarchaeobaculum sulfurireducens. Classification (NCBI taxonomy): domain Archaea; kingdom Methanobacteriati; phylum Methanobacteriota; class Halobacteria; order Halobacteriales; family Natrialbaceae; genus Natrarchaeobaculum; species Natrarchaeobaculum sulfurireducens. The sequence continues at coordinate 287,205 of NZ_CP024047.1, forward strand.
CGACCTGAGTTAGTTGGTGAGCCTCGCCACCGTCGGTCGGCAGGAGCCAGACCTGCTCGCGGTCGCCTGCGCCGCGCGTGCTTACGAAGGCCAAGAGGTCGCCGTCTGGACTCCAACGGGGCTGGCTGTCGACGCCGTCGTTGGCCGTAAACTGCCTTGTCTCGTCGCCGCCGACGGGGACGACGTGGACCGTTGCGGTGTACGAGTCGTCGTCGGGTCGACGACGGACGAATGCGATGCGGTCGCCCTCGGGTGACAGCTGGGGGTCCTCGGCGTGGACGAGGTCGTGGTAGTCGCGTGCTTGGATCTCGTTCATACTCGATAGAAACATCGACTGGGTGAAATGACTTCTGTCGCACTGATCCGGCGTCGCCGCGACGAGGGCACGGCTATCTCACCGTCGACAACGGTGGTGGCTGGCTGCCAAACCACATATGCCTGGTACATTTTCTTACAGACAGACGAGCGGTGATCGCGTTCTTCCTCCCGCTGAACAAGGTACTCGTCCCGTTCGCGTTCGTCTTCTCACAGGGTATCCTGCTCCACCGCGACGGCGCGGTTGTCTCCGTTTTCCTGATGGTGCCGGAGATCCCGCTGTTGATCGCCGAGGGTCTGCTCGCGATGGCCGGTGTTCCCTCGGCGCTGACGATCTTCGCGGTCACCTTCCCGCTGCGGCTGGTCGGCCTGGCGATTCTCGTCGGGCTCACTTACCAGAACCGCTCACGCACACCGGAACCGACCGGTGAACCCGCTGCTCCCGCGGCCAGCGACGCCTGAGTGCTCGCACTCCCCGTTCTCACTCCGCTCGGTTTATCCGCGGCCACTGCCACCCGTCGGCCTGAACGATCCCCAGGAGCTTTCGTCGGCGGTCATCGAGATCATCGGTCGCGTCCGCAAACGCCTCGTCCTCGACTGTTGGCACGCCCCGCTCGCGCAGTTGCTCGAGGTCCGGCTCCGGCGGCACGTCTTCGGCCGGCTCGATGAACGCCGTATCCAGCGTCTCGAGATAGCTGTCGACGCTCGAGCGGGCGTCTGCGACCAGCGTCGGATTCGGTGCCGCGTCGTCGGGAATCCCGTGGCGATAACACGTCAGTGCTTCGTCAAGGATTGGAACGGCAACCGCTGATGCCCGGTCGCTTCCCTCGCTGTGGTAGTAGTGGAGGATCGGGTAGGACTTGTGCTGGTCGGCGAGCACCGAGAGGTCGTCGGCCATCGACTCGAGGGGCAACTCGAGGCCACGAAACTCCTCGTCGCTCCAGGAGGTCGCAACGAAGGCTTCGGGCCGCTCGCCGAGGCCGGTGACGTCGCTGGCGAACGACCGTTTCTGTGAGACGGCACCCAGCACTGACAGCAGATACGAGACCGCGAGCGTGACGAAGGCCATCCCGGTCGCCGTCGTGAACGCGCTGGCGATTTCCCAGGTGCCCGTCGTGGGCGTGTAGTCGCCGTTGCCGTTCGTGAACATCGTGTACGCGACGTAGTAGAACCGGCCGGTCCAGTCCGCTGGCTGGCCAGTGTGTGCACTGACCAGCGCCGTCGAGCCGCCGGCGAACAACAGCGTCCAGCCGACCCAGAGCAGGCCGATCCACGTCGCGAGCGTCGCTGCGAGGATGAGCGGGCCGGCAAGCGAGAGCGCCCGCGAGCGATTCTTTCGTATTCGACGGAGACCCCGCCAGATACCGGTCGTCAGGCGACCCGAGATCGGCCCGGAGCCGCCGTCGACCCACAGCGTCGTCCAGAGAAGGTCCACGACGACGAGAACGAGGATGACGATACCCGCGACGAGAAAAACCGGTTGCATGTGACAGGCATTCGCCGCGAACGACCGTTAACGATCGGCCGGCGAATCCGTCGACCGATATCGATCGAAGAGTATCCCGTTCGCTGACTATGCCGGCGAACCGGTCGGTAGAGATCGACGATGGATCGAGAACGCGGCGTCAACCGGACGTCGCTCGAGCGACGCGGGTGGACGATTACTCGAGCAGACCGAGGTCTTCGAGTCGAGAGACGATCTTGTCGACGGCGTGTTCGGCGTCTTTGGGCTTCTTGCCGCCCGTGATGACGAGTTTGCCGGAGCCAAACAGGAGCGCGACGACCTCGGGTTCGTCGAGTCGGTAGACGAGCCCGGGGAACTGCTCGGGCTCGTACTCGATGTTCTCGAGGCCGAGACCGATCGCGATCGCGTTCAGGTTGAGGTTGCGACCGAGGTCCGCGGAGGTGACGATGTTCTGGACCACGATCTCGGGGTCTTCGTTCACCTGAATCTGGAGTTCACGGAGTTTGTCGAAGACGATACGAAGACTCTCGTGAACGTCGTCGGTGCTTTTCGCGCCGGTGCAGACGATCTTCCCCGACCGGAAGATCAACGCGGCGGATTTAGGATTTTGAGTGCGGTAGACGAGACCGGGGAACTGCTCGGGGTCGTAGTCGGCCCCCTCGAGGTCCATTGCGACGCTCTGGAGGTCGAGTTCCTGTCCGATGCCGGTCGACGCCACCACGTTTTCGATGTTGATGGTGTCCTTCGGATCCGTCATAAACCAGTTAAAAAGACGTATTTAAGGTTTATAAAGGTTGGTGCCGCCCACCGGAATGACCGGTATATATGACTGTATCGGCTGACGAAACGGTGTTCTCCGAGAGTGCTGAACGGACCGTTCGCTGCAAACTCGTCGTCCTGGCTGTTTCAAACACGAACGCTATCGGGTAGCCAACCGGACTCCAGTCGTCCCGACACTCGAGTCGAGACGGCTGTTTGGAAAACGTTTAGTCGAGTCGGTTGAAATCACGGGCGTACCCCACGGCCGACGGCGTACCAATACAGCGATCTGAACCTTTCTTCCCTCTCACGCTCAAATGACTCCTCCGTTTCTGTCACTCGAGATGTTCCCTGCACCGATGCTCGAGGATCCGGTGTACGTGTTCACCCTCGCGTTAGCCGTATTCCTCCTCGGGCCGTTACTGATCAAACGACTCGGCCAACCCGGGATCGTCGGCATCGTTCTTTTCGGCGTCGTGATCGGACCGAACGGGACTGGACTCGTCGAACACGGCGACGCCATCGAACTGCTCGGTACGGTCGGATTGGTCTATCTCCTGTTTACCGTCGGTCTCGAACTCAACTTACGCGGGTTTCAACAGGCACCACAGAATGCAGCGATATTCGGCCTGACGAGTTTCTTCATCCCACTGTTAGCCGGCATCGCTGTCTGTACGACGCTTCTCGGGTTCGACTTCTGGCCTGCGTTGTTGCTCTCTGCGGTGTTCGCCTCACACACCCTGCTCGCATATCCCCTGGTCAGTCAGTACGACGTCACGCAGAACCCGGCCGTGACGGCTGTCTTCGGTGGTATCCTATTTACTGACACGATCGCGTTGACGATTCTGGCGATCGTCCTCGGCGTCGCAGAGGGTGGGCTTTCTGCACTTCTCGTGGTACAGATTTTCCTCTCGCTTGCGATTCTGTTCGGCGTCGTCTGGTTCGTGATCCCACCGGTCGCCCGGTGGTTCTTCCACAATCTCAGCGACGAGAGCTACTTCGAGTTCCTCTTCGTGCTCCTCGGCGTCTTCGCCGCGGCGAGTCTCGCGGAAGTCCTCGGTATCGATGCCATCCTCGGTGCGTTCGTCGCCGGGCTCGCGTTCAATCGGCTGATCCCATCGGGCGGGACGCTGATGAACCGGATCAACTTCGTCGGAAACGCCTTTTTCATCCCGTTTTTCCTGTTGCACGTCGGCATGCTCGTCGACGTCGGCGTCATCCTCGACGGCTGGCGAACTCTCGAGGTCGCCGTGGCCATTATCGGGACGATGCTCATCGCCAAGGCGATTGCTGCGGGACTCGTGAGCCGAATTCTCGGCTTCGGACCCAACGAGACGGGTGTCATGTTCGGCCTCTCGAGTGGCCAGGCCGCGGCTGCACTGGCGATCACCCTGCTGGGATTCGAGGTGGGACTGTTCGGGTCCGACGTGCTCAACGCGGTCGTGTTGATGTTGCTCGTGACGGCCATCGTCAGCCCCTGGGTGACCGAACGCTACAGCCGGCGGCTGGCACTCGCTGAAGACGTCGATCCCACGGGTGACGACTCCGTCGACCCCCGCATTTTGCTCCCTCTCGTACCTGGCTCCGAGCACCAGCGTGATCTCCTCGAGTTCGCGTTCGTCCTTCGGGACCGGTACGGGACCAGCCCGATTCACCTGCTGTCGGTCGTTCGACCCGACGCGAGCGGAAAGACGGAAACACAGGTCGCCGAGGTCGAATCGGAACTCGAGGACGTTGCCGAGTTCGCCTACGCCGCAGAGACGCCGATCGAGACCGAAACGCGGGTAAACCACAACGTCGCTTCGGGGATCGTCAGGGGTGCCATCGAGACGCGATCCGACCTCGTCGTCCTCGGCTGGCAAGGAACCCAGTCGTTCGGCCAGCGCATCTTCGGGAGCACCATCGATCAGGTCCTCGACCAGACGTCGCTACCGGTGTTCGTCACGCACTTCGGCCATCCCGTGAACACGACGAGCCATCTTCACGTCGTCCTCCCCCGCGGCGTCGATCACCACGACGGGTTCTACGAGGGCGTCTACAAGACCAAGCGACTGGCCGACGTGCTCGGTGTGCCGATTACCGTCTACGTCTTCGAGGCGAACGTCCACCAGTATCAGCAGCTGTTCGACCTCGTCGAAATCGACGTTGGCGCGACGTTCGAGTCAGTCGCCTCCTTGGACGAGTTACAGCGACGGCTGTCGAAGACGACGGGACCTGATGACCTCGTCGTGACACTTTCGGCGAAACCGGGGACGATCGGCTGGCAGGACGAACTCGAGACGCTTCCCAACCGACTCGTCGAACTTCCCTCGCGGTCGTTCGCCGTTCTCTACCTCCGAGACGATGAACCCGAACGCGACACGAGATTCCTCCGGATCGACTGATTTCGCGGCGAGTCGAACCCGCTCGAGCGGCTAGTGCCGACCTTGCGCTCGAGTTGCACGTCCAGCGAGGAGGACCAACACTGCTGCGCCGACGCCCGCACCGATGCTCTCGACGAGGAGCACTGAATCCGTCAGCGCAAGCGTACTGGCGCCGACGAGTGTGGCGGGCACCAGCACGACCGCCGTGGCTGTTCGGTTCCGTCGAATGCGGTTCGTCACGCCCCAGGCGACGGCGGCTCCTACCCCAGCGGCGCCAGTGACCGCAGTCTCCCGGTCGGCACAGACCGCCTCGAGACAGACCGTCCGTGGCGTCGGTCCGAACGCGATACCGGCGGCGACGGCCAGCAGACCGAGAGTCGCTGCAACCGCGAGCGTTCGTCCGGGGTTGTGGCGGGCGAAGCGCTCCATCGCCCAGAGGTAGCCGATGGCGACCGTCAGCCCGGCGACGATGTCGACCAGATAGTGGACGCCGAGGACGACTCGAGAGAACGAGATGGCCACGACGAGAACGCCCGCGAGCGCGAGTCGACGCCGTTGTCGGCCTCCCTCGAGCGACAGTGCGAGCGCGCCGTAGACGACCGCGCCACCGAGGGCGTGGCCGCTCGGGAAGCCGGTCGTCGCGGTCTCGATCAGGTGTAACTCACTCGGCGGCCGACCCAGGGCGAGTATCGCTTTCAGGCCCGCGAGGATCGCACCGCCGCCGATGACGACGCCGAGGAGGGCAATCCCTCGCTCGCGTTCCAGAACGAGCGTTCCGACCACGGTCACACCGACCAGGACCGAGAGATCCCCGAGCCGCGTCATCGCCTCTGCGGCCGGAAACAGCCACTCGGGGACGAGCCGCTGTACCGCCTCGACTTCGCCGAATCCGCGATCCATCGGACCGGTCTACTTCGTCCCTGGGCTTGTCAGTTGGGGGTCGGCAACCGGACGGTGATGGGTGACGTTCCTGCGTCGGATCACCGAAAACGGTAGGCTGATACGCGAGCCCCGGCGTACATCGACCGTGTACCTGCTCGAGCTCGGCGGTGAGGACGACGCGTTCGCAGCGTGTGAGGCGACGAGTGCTGCCACCGGGGTCCGTCGCCTCGCCCCTGGCCTCGCCCTTGCGGACGCCATCGTCTCAGACCGGATTCGCGGGCTGGCCTACACCCACCGCGCGAGCAGTCTCATCGGCCACACCGACGCCGGCGTCGACAGCGCCCGAGCGCTGCTCGAGGCCGCCTCGATCGGCCGTGAGGGCTCGGTCGCGGTACGGGCGACGGACGTCCACGGCTCGACCGGCGTTAGCACGAGCGAGGCCGAACGGACCCTCGGTAAGGTGTTAGTCGACCGCGGCTTCGCCGTCGACCTCGACGATCCTGACCACGTCCTCCGTGCGACGTTCTCGGCCGGTCGACTCGAGCCCGACGGAGCCGTCGAGGCCGACGAGGCCACGGGCGACCTCCTGACACCGCTTTCGGCTTCTGAGGTGGGCGTCGAGGCCGAATCGACCGACGACACTCCGCGCGGAGAGTGCGTCTCGGTCTGTGCGCTGGGATGGCTCACAGCCGAGAGCGTTCGGGACTTCGGCGACCGTGCGCCGACGGACAAGCCCTTCTTCCAGCCTGGCAGTATGGATCCCCTGCTCGCCCGTGCCGTCGCGAACGTCGCGGGTGCCCGTCCCGGTGCGACGATCCTCGATCCGATGTGTGGGACCGGCGGCGTCCTCGTCGAGGCCGGTCTCGTCGGCGCGGACGTCCTCGGCACCGACGCCCAGGCGAAGATGACCGAGGGTGCCCGCGAGAACTTTTCTCACTTCCTCGAGCCCGCGGCCCCCTCGCCCGTCGGCGTTTCTCGCGGCTCCTGGCACGTCGGCCGCGGCGACGCGACCCGACTCCCGCTTGCGGACGGCGCGGTCGACGGCGTCGTCTTCGATGCCCCCTACGGACGCCAGTCGAAGATCGAAACTCATCGCCTCGAAGACCTCGTCTCCGGCGCGCTCACTGAGGCCCGACGGGTCGCGTCCCGGGCCGTCGTCGTCGCCGACCGCTCCTGGGCGACGGCGGCGCGCGAGGCGGGCTGGGAGCTCGAGGCGGCGTTTTCCCGCCGCGTCCACCGATCGCTGACGCGGTACGTGCTGGTGCTTGGCTGATCGGCTGTCCGTCGACGGACCTCCCCAACGGGTGGCAATCGTGGGTCCAATTTATCACCGAGGGGCCCCGACGTCAACACGTCATGAATCCGGAAACACTTCGCGAGAAACTCGAGCAGAACGGCGAACTGATGGTCAAAGTAACGGAGTTCGACTTCCCGCTCGAGCTCCATCTTCACGACACCGAGATCGGTGACGAGGTCGTTACCCTCGACCTCGCCGACGGCTCCCTCGAGTTCGCGGTCGACGAGGTCGTCGCCGCCTGGAAACACTATCACTCCCTGGCCGACTACGGCCTCGAGTGATCGACCGGGAGGTCGTCGGTCGGTCGAGGCGTTAGTAGTCGGCCTCGAGCGCTCGGCGTCGGAGCCGCGCTCCGTCGTCCGTGTCGACGGTGAGTTCGGGAACCGGCTGTGGCGTACCGTCGTCATCGATTGCGACGAAGGTGAACGACGACTCGGTCGTTTTTTCGGTCTCGCCCGTTCGGGGCTCCTCGCGCCAGGCCTGGAGGGCGACGTGGATGCTCGTCCGTCCCGCGTCGTAGACGTACGCCTCGACGAGCGCCGTATCACCGATTCCGATTGGACGCTCGAAGTCGAGTTCGTTGACGCGTGCGGTGACGCAGGTCTCGCCGGCAAAGCGCATCGCTGCCATCGCGCCCACCTCGTCGAGCCACTTCATCAGGGTGCCGCCGTGGAGGGTGTCGTTGTTGTTCGCGTGGTTCGGCTGGACGCGAAATCGATTCTGCAGGTGCGTCTCGAGAACGCTTGGCATAGCGTCCCGTTCGCTCGGGCGCGGGATAACTGCCCGGACTCTCGAGGCCGGCGGCGCTCAAGCGGTTGTGGCGGCGAATCGAGCCCGAGTCGCTCGAACGGTCGCACCGAGCCCGAACATTGCGGCCCCGAGCGAGACGGCCCATCCGAGAGTTGCCGTGTAGTGGCCAGTGAGCAACAGTCCGAGGAGGATCGGCAGCGAGAGGGCCACGGCAGTGATCACGCCGAGCCACAGCGGCCCGCGGATGCCGGAGCCGAACAGCCGATAGAGTCCGAGCCCGGCGAGTGTCCCGATGGCGGCACACGCGACGACCACGTTCGTCGTTCCCAGCTCAGCCAGCGGCGGTGCGTCGTTCGTCGCGAGCAACAGAAAGCCGACGACAGCGGCGATCGTCGACACTCGATCGAGGAGTGGGCCACGACTCGAGGCGAACGGCTCTGCGTCGCGGTCGGTCCCGTCCGAGTCGGCCGTCGGTGCGCTCATTTGTCGTTCTCAGGCGTCTCGTCCAAGTTCGGCAAGCAGGTGCGAGACGTGGATTCGGTCGCTCGACCCCTCTGATAGCTCGAACTCGACGTCGGCGGCCAGCCGGTGGATGCGGGCGAGTTTCTCGCCCTGGTAGCGCTTGCGGGCGACGCCGAGGATCTCTTCGAGGACCTCCTCGCCGTCTAATCCTTCGTCGACGAGCAGGTCGTCGAGAGTCTTGCGCGCGTCGATAAACGCACCCGACTCGGCATCCTCGAGCATCGACTCGACGTCCTCGTCGAGGCCGACCTCGCCGATGGTCTCGTAGGCCGCGCTCATCGTGAGTTCTCCCTCTGCCTCGACGGTCGTCTGGGCGGCGAGGATCGCCTGGCGGAGGTTGCCGTTGGCGTAGCCCGCGACGAACTCGAGGCCGTCGTCGTCGTAGTCGGCGGCTTCGGACTCGACGATCCGCGCTAAGACGGCCGCGGTCTCTTCGGTCGTCGGCGATCGGAAGGGAACGGGGAAACACCGCGAGCGGATCGGCGGGATGAGTTTGGAGGGCTGGCGCGTGGCGATCACGAACTGCGTCGTCCGGTGGTGTTGTTCCATGATCCGTCGCAGCGCCTGTTGGAAGTCCTCGCGGACGTCCTCGGCGTTGTCGAGCAGGATCGTCTTGTACTCGCCCGAAACCGACGCGTAGCTCGCGGACTCTTTGAGGACGCGGTTGATCATGTCGCGTTTGGACAGCCGCGAGCGGCCGACGAGGAACTGCTCGAACCGCGGGTCGTTCTTGATCTCCGTCTTGGTTCGTGAGAAGAAATCAGCGACGTTGATCTCGATCAGGTCGTTGTCGGGGTCTGCGTGTGCCTCGTGAGCGAGCGCGCGCGCTGCGGCGGTCTTGCCGCTGCCCGGCGGGCCCTGCAGGAGGAGGTTGATCGGCTCCTCGACGGCCCGCTGTAAGTACTCGCGAGCGTCGTCCTGTGGCAACTCGGCCAACTCCGGGGCGTGCGTGTCGGTCCACAGCGGCGCGTCCATCGGCCGGCCCTACGGACGGCCGAGGTAAGAATCGGTCGATTACGTCGCCCGTGTGGCGGGTGAGGAGAGGCGATGGACTCGGTGTGACTGTTTTCGGTTCGTTCGGAACGACGACCGAAAGCGGCGATATCCACCGAGAGGCCGCGCTCGATACTTACTGCCGGAGTGAATCGGCCATCCGTGCCGGGAAGCCGAAGATGAGTTCTCGCCACGAGCGTTTTTCCTCGTCCGAACGAAGTCGGGCTCGGAGACGCTGGCTGAACAGTTCGACGAGCAAAATCAGGACGAAGATCACGAACAGCGTCGCCATCATCTCCTGATAGTTGAGCTGATTTTGCTGTGCGGCGACGATCGCACCAAGTCCACCGGCACCGATAACCCCGACGGTGACCGCTGCCCGAACGTTGATCTCGAAGATGTACAGCGTCCAAGCGATGAACGAGGTCCGAACCTGACTGAGCATCCCGAAAAAGACGATCTCCGATTTGTTTGCACCGGTCGTCTGCATCGCCTCGATCGGCCCGTCCTCTAGCTCCTCTAGGTCCTCGACAAACAGCCGCCCGAGGTTTCCGATGGTGTTGAAGCCGATTGCGAGCGTGGCAGCAGTCGCCCCGAGTCCAACGAGCGCAACGAAGATGAGCGCCCAGATGATCGCCGGGATCGCCCGAATAAACGACATGACCGCTCGGAAGACGAAATTAAACGGGAACGGGAGGACGCGCTCGGTCGCAAGGATGCTGAAAAGCAGCGCTAGCGGGAAGCCAAGCACCGTCCCTACCAGCCCCATCGCGAGCGTCGTTCCGGCCTCGCCGAAGATCGAGAAGATTCCTAACTCGACGAAGACGAACGCATACAGATCCGTCAGATTAACCGGAAACTGAAAGATCAACGACCCCACCTCCGGATCGTAGATCAGGTTCATGTCCCTGATGAACTCCCAGTAGACGCGAACGTCGATAATCCGGACGGAGAACCCACCGAGGTCCGTTATCTCGGCCATCGGGAAATACTCCGTCATCCGACTCGAGAAGTGACCCCACGTGAAGTCCGTATCGTCGTCGAAAAACTCCGTCGCTGCAAAACCTTGATATGTTAGAAATCCTAAGAGCCCGGCCAGCGCAGCCCAGCCGATCGCTCGCTGTTTGCGCGTCTCCTTGATGCTCTCGAACTGGCGATTTATCTCATCGTCGCCGTCGGATGGCTGTTGATCGACGACACCACCATCCGGCATCGGCTCTAGTGAGTCTGTATCCACCCGTTCTTGCTCGTCACGTGCGCCCTCCGTCCGGACGGCACGCTTCGAGTCCCGGCTATCGCCGTCGGCTTGATCAGCTGGTCCACGTTTCTGCATATGAATTATGATGTCGTCTCCTGTCTGGATGTGGCGGATGAGTGTGCGTCACCGGTCGACCTCTCGCCGACGAACATCCCGTCCGTATCGATATCGCCGTATATCTTATCGATTGCATCGAGGGTCAACTCATCCCGATAGCCATCGAACACCTTCTTTCCGTTATGTAATCCGATAAACCGCTCACCGTATTTCCGTGCGATGTTGACTTGATGTAGGCTGATGAACGTACTCAAATCCCGATCGTCCGACGCCCGCCGGAGATAGCGCATTACGTCCTGTGCACTTCCCGGATCCAGACTCGCAACGGGCTCGTCAGCAAGGAGCACCTCTGATTCTTGGACCAAGGCTCGAGCGATGCCCACCCGTTGCTGTTGGCCACCGCTCATTCGACGAGTCTTCTGTTCGGCTTCGTCGAGCAATCCAACGGTGTCGAGCGCACGGAGCGCTCGCCGTTTTTCCTCCTTGCTCTGGAGTCTGAAAATGTTCGAGAGGAGGCCGGTCCGATTGATGCCGCCAGTGAGTGCGTTCGAGTAGGCGGACATGTCGCCGATGAGGTTGTGCTGCTGGAAAATCATCGCGACATCGGGTCGGGGGGCGGTCATCGGTTCCCCGTTGATCAGAATGCGTCCCTCGGTGGGTTCGTTCAGCCCACACATACACCGTAACAGTGTCGATTTTCCGGACCCGGAAACACCGAGGATGATGACGAACTCGTTTTCCTCGACTTCGAACGAGAGGTTCTCGAGGGCGACGGTGTCTCCGTAAGTTTTTCTCAGTCCATCGACGACGATCTTACTCATTACTCAAATCGGTAACTTCTCGGTTGTGGTTGTTTGGTTGGTCGCGGTTGCCGGGTCAGCTATGCCAGGTCGTCGTAGTCGATGCCGAGATCCGCTGCGAAGTCCGCGATCGGATCGTAATCGGACGCGTCGGCCTCCTGAATACCCGTAAACCAGAGCAGGTGGTCGTCGAACTCCTGCCAGTCGTCCGCATCGACGTCCCAGTCGTCGATGTCGAAGTCGTCGTCCTCCTCGAAGGCATCGAGCACCTCGTCGTCGATGTCCAAGGCCAGGTCTTCGGCTAACTGGTGTGCATCGTGGCCCAGGACGTCTTCGTCCGCGTTGATCAGGAACTCGTCGATCTCCGCTCGGAGGTCATCGTCCCACTCACCGTTTGCCACGATCGGTGCTCGTGGAAGCGGTGGTGACGCCTCCAAAAGCCGGAGATCGGTGCTGTCCGAGCCTGCTCCGTCGAATTCGGCGGAGATGTCCGCGACCTCCGGGAAGTTATCCGCTATCTCGTCCGGTGAGATGTTCGGAATCGTCACGAACTCTCCTGCACCGGCCGCAGCGATCGAGTCGTCGTCCATGAGCTGGCCGAGGGCAATGTCGTGTGCCTGATCGCCGATCCACTCGAAGTCCTCCGCCGATCCACCGTCGACTGCGTTCCCGAGGTCGAGCCCGTTATCTTGGAGCATCCACAGCGCCGCAATGCCACCGGAAATAGAGCCGAGACTCCCACCAACGACGGTCTCTCCGTGCAGGTCGTCTACGCTCTCGATGTCGCTGTCCGCTCTCGCGACGAGCGTCGAAAAGTACTGTGCCGCACCGAACTGGATACGCATTCCACAGACGCTGACGTCGCTTCCGAGTTCGAGTACGGCCACCGGGGACGTATCGGCGAGCATCCTGTCGCCTTCCCCTGCTCGAGAGAGGTTTTCGACGGTTGCGTTGTACGTCTGTGCGACCGTCGTACGCACTTCGACGTCGAACTCCTCTTCGATGCTCCTGATCAGCGGTCCGTACTGTACTTCGATATCCAGCGTCTCTTCGGCGGGGTTCAGGACGAACTCGATGGTGTCGGTCTCCTCACCATCGTCGTCTGCCCCCGTTTCCACACAGCCAGCCAGCGCAAGGGCACCCGCGGCCCCCGATGCAGTTAAAAATCGACGCCTTGTTTTCCCACCGACGGAGTACTCCGGCATTCCGGTTGGGTGTTACTATCACGGTATCAATAATGTTTCTATCCCTGTGATATTGCGAGCCGACGGATCTCCGGCCGGGTGACGCTCCGTTGGCCCGACAACCGTTCGGATTTTGTACCAGTGCCAACGAGGGAGTGACATGGTCTGTCAACTCCGAATCGGCTGCCGCGGACTGGCTGGGGTGTGGAAGTCGGCTGCCTGTTCATGCGCCACAAGACCTCAGTCTGTGAGCCGCCGTCGGAACGGCGGCAACCGAAGACAGCCGTCCATCGAGCTCGAGTACACAGTCGAGGATCCCGCCGCGGGCCACGACGTCCCCCTCGAGAGCGCCCACGCATCCGTTACCGAATGACCCTGATCAAAGACGCCATCCACGACTACATCGAGCTCCGTCCGATGGCGGAGGCGGTGCTCGACACCCCCGAAATGCAGCGACTCCGTGCGATTCGCCAGCTGAGTACCGTCCAGTTCGTCTATCCGTCGGCGAATCACACTCGCTTCGAACACAGCCTGGGGGTGTATCACCTTGCGTCACAGGCCGTCGACCGACTCGAGGTGGACGCCGACCTCGCCGAACGGCTTCGGGCGGCGGCGCTCGTCCACGACGTCGGCCACGGCCCGTTTGGCCACCAGACCGAAGCCGCCATCGAGCGCCACCTCGGTCGACACCACGACGAGATTGGCTGGCTGCTCGCCGACACCGAGCTCGGCGACGTTCTCGAGGCTCGCGGCCTCGACCCCGACGCAATCGCCGAAACGGTCGATGGTGGCGGCCCGCTCGGCGAACTCGTCTCCGGCACGCTCGACGTCGACCGCATGGACTACCTCGTTCGTGACGCCCACCACACTGGGGTGCCCTACGGCACGATCGACCACGCTCGACTCCTCCATGCGCTGCGGGTGGTCGACGGTGAACTCACGTTCGAGGCGGGCAACGTCGCCACCGCAGAGAGTGCGCTCATCGCCCGGACCCTGATGAACGTGACTGTCTACCGACACCACGTCTCCCGGATTGCGGGGGCGATGCTCGACCGCGCGAGCGAGCAGTTGCTCACCGGAGGGGACGTCACGGCCGAGCGCTTCGCTCGCTTTACTGACGCCCAGCTCTTAGCGGCGTTCGAACGCTACGAACCGACCGCAGACACCGCCAGACGGCTCCAAGAACGTCACCTGTACAAACGTGCGATCTGGCTTCCCCACGCGAGCGTCCCGGACGGTATCGTCGGCCTCGAGTACGACCGAACTCGAGACATAGAGCGTGAAATCGCCGAGACCGCCGGCGTTCGGTCGGAAGAGGTCATCGTCGACAGCCCCGCCGAACCACACACTCCGGAGTCACGCGTCAGAATCGTCGGTGACGGCGAACGCCGCCGTCTCGAGGAGCGCTCGTCGCTCGTCTCCGGCCTCGAAGCCTGCTCGCGCGAACTCTGGCGATTCGGAGTCTACGCGCCCGAAGCCCACCTCGAGTCCGTCACCGAGGCAGCGGCCGCCGTTCTGGGCGTCGAGGCCGATGTCGTCCCCTAACAGTCCTCTGGCACGGAGCACCCGACGCTACTCGTCGTCGTCGCCGTCAGTGCCGTCATCATCGCTATCGTCGCCAGTCTCGCTGTCATCATCGTCGTTCTCGTCATCGTCCTCGTCGTCAGCCTCGAGTTCGTCGGCGACGTCCTCGAGCGTGAACGTCGTCTCGACGGGCTCGTCGTCGTGTTCGATCGTCGTCGCCGCGTCGGGATCCGCGGGGTCGCCTTCGTAGAGGGCCGCCCGCAGTTCGTCGTCGTCTTCGACGGTGGCGTTCTCGTCGAACTCGACGGTGACGTTCTCATGGTCGCCGGTCTCGAGTTGCTCGCTCGTGCCGAGGCGGTCGTCGGTCTCGTTGTCGTAGACAGCGACGAACCCTTCGGCGGGGATCGCGACGTTGGCGGTCACCGAGTCGTCGTCCGCGTCGACGACGTCGACGGACGGATCGGTGTGGAACTCGAGGTCGACCGTCTCGAGCGCGCCGTCGCCGGCGGTGTAGACGCCAACGGTCCGTTCGCCGGAGTCGAGCGAACGCGTGTCGATCTGGGCACTGGCCTCCTGGGACTCGCCGGGCTCGAGGTCGAGCGTCTGCTGTTCGACGAGTTCGCCGTCGATCCGGAACTCGACGGGCTGTTGGATCTCGAGGTCGGTCGGATTCTCGATCTCGGCGACGACCGTGATCGTCTCGTTCGTCGTCGCCGTCGCGGGCGCGTCGACGGATTCGACGGCAAAGGAGTCGAGCATCGGATCGTCGTCGTCCTCGCTGGTGACGGTCGCCGTGTCGCTTACTGGGAAGCCGTCAGCGAGGTACGGATGATCTTCCTCGCCGTCGGTTTCGTCGTAGGCAAACGTCTCGTCGTTGGTCGTGTCCTGATGAACCGTCGCGGTGAGGCTGCCGAGCAGTTCGGGGCCCTCTTCGTCCTGTTCGACGGTAACGCTCTCGTGTGTCCCCTCGCCGAGATACGCAGAAACCGCGAGTTCCTCGCCGTCGTCGTCGGTCAGGACGACGAAGCCACCGTCCGAGAGGGTCACCTCGTCGACGGCTACGACCGTTCCGTTCCCTTCCTGGTCCTCGAACGTGATCGACGCCTCGGGGTCTTCTTCCACGCCGAAGATGGCGGGTGCCTGTCCGATGAGTATGCCAGCGGCCAGGACGATCGCGATCGCTAGCAAGATTGCGACGAGTCGCTTGATGGTTCCCAGGATCGATCTCGAGCTCATTGGGGGGTCGGTGCCGATACCGACTGTACGACCTCGAGGGTTCTAAACGCGTCGTCCGTTCGCACGGTCGGCTAACTCGACTGGTTCGCTGACGAACGCGCTGCGTCGTCGCTCGAGGTGGCGGCCTCGGTACCGATACCGACCGTACGACCTCGGCCGATCGAAGCGGGTTTAGTCACGCGTCGTCGAACACGTATCGATGCCACTGTGCGTGACGTTTCTGGGGACGGCCGGTGCGGTTCCGACGACCGAGCGGAACCCGAGCGGACTCTTCGTCGCCAGGGGGGGTGACCAGTTGTTGTTCGATGCCGGTGAAGGGACCCAGCGCCAGATGATGCGTTTCGGAACTGGATTTTCGATCTCACACCTGTTCGTCACGCACCTCCACGGCGACCACGTCTTCGGGATTCCCGGCCTGTTGCAGACGATGGCGTTCAACGACCGCGAGGAACCGCTGTCGATCCACACGCCGTCCGGCACGCGTCGGAAGATCCGGGAACTCGTCACCGCACTCGACAACAGCCCCTCGTTTCCCGTCCACGTCACCGAAGTCGGCGACGGTGACGTCCCCTATCGCGGCGACGAGTACGAGGTCCGGGCGTTCGAGACCGACCACGACACCCGCTCGGTCGGCTACGCGCTCGTCGAGGACGACCGTAAGGGCCGGTTCGACCGCGAGCGCGCCGAGGAACTCGGCGTCCCCGTCGGGCCGAAGTTCTCGCGGCTCCACGAGGGTGAGCCAGTCGAACTCGAGGACGGCACCGTCGTCCGCCCCGACCAGGTCGTCGGCGAGCCTCGGCCCGGCCGATCGATCGTTTACACGGGCGACACCCGGCCGACCGTCAGCACGATCGAAGTCGCCGACGAACCCGATCTGTTGATCCACGATGCGACCTTCGCCGACGACGGGACCGACCGCGCGGCGGAGACGGCCCACTCGACCGCCCGCGGGGCTGCCGAGATCGCCGCTCGAGCGGGCGCGAAACGGCTCGCGCTGGTACACCTCTCCTCGCGCTACGCCGGCTATACGGACGACCATGTTTCCCAGGCCCGCGAGGGCTTCGACGGCCGGGTGTTCGTCCCCGACGACGGCCACGAACTCGAGGTTCCGTACCCGAACGCCGAGGAATAACGGCCCGTCTGCGGACCCGTGGTCGGATTCGTCCCGGACCGATGCTCGGTGACGAGGGTTACTCGTTGACCGCGTCGGCTTTCGGGAGCGTGGCCGTCGCCGTCGTTCCGGCGTCGGTCACCTCGAAGGTCAACTCACCGCCTGATTTCTCGATCACCCAGTCGGTCAGCCAGAGCCCAGCGCCGCTGCCGTGTTCGAGGGCCGACTCCGAGCGGTTACGCAGCGCCTCGAGTTCGTCGGCCGGGATGCCGGGACCGTTGTCTTCGATCGTCGTCTGAATCGTTTCGTCTCGCTCGGTTATCGTCACCTCGACTCGCGGCTCGTCCCGTTCTGCATGGACGATCGCGTTCTCGAGGAGGTTCGCGACGGCGCTTTGCAATTCTGGATGGGCCGTAACCCAGGCCTCG
This sequence comes from Natrarchaeobaculum sulfurireducens, assembly GCF_003430825.1. Classification (NCBI taxonomy): domain Archaea; kingdom Methanobacteriati; phylum Methanobacteriota; class Halobacteria; order Halobacteriales; family Natrialbaceae; genus Natrarchaeobaculum; species Natrarchaeobaculum sulfurireducens. The sequence goes on from NZ_CP024047.1 coordinate 304,149, forward strand.
CCGGGACCGACACACGTCGCGTCCACGTCGGGACAGGCCGCCTCGAGTGCCGCGACGGTCTCGGTCAGAATCGAACGCAGGTCGTGGACGGATCGCTCGTGGCTGGTACCGAGGACGTTCTCGATACGCCGGGCTTTCTGACTCGTCCGCTCGAGTTCGTCCGCCCGTTCGACGATCGTCTCGGCGTACTGTCTCGCCCGCGCTGGATCCGTCTCCCCGTCGGCGATCTCTTCGGCGTAGCCACGAATGTACTGCAGTTCGGTCCGAAGGTTGTGCCGAAGCACGCGCGAGAACAACTGTTGTAAGAGTTCGAACTCCTGTTGTCTCGTTTTGAGCGACGTGATGTCACGCAGCATGAGGATCGTTCCGACGTCGTTCGAATCGATCGACAGCGGCGTCACCGTCAGGGAGACGTGTCTGACCTGGCCGCTATCGACGATGCTGAGTTCCGTCTCGAACTCCCGGCGGCTCTCGAGGCGCTCGAGCAGCGAGGGATGGTCCGAAAACAGCGTCGCCACTCGCATCCCGAGGACGTCCTCGTCGACGTCGAACAGATCGGTTGCGGCCTCGTTGACGTCGGCGACGTGGCCGGTGGCGTCGACGACGACCAGCGCGTCCGGGATGGTCTCGACCGCGTTTCGCCTGGCAACTGGGACGAGAGTGAACAGTCGGTATCGAAAGACAGCGGCGGTCCACAGCGATGCGGTGACGAGGAACCCGAACGGCCCGGGATCGACGTACGCCGGGAGGGGTACCTCGACGGTGAACCCGAGGGCGGCGACTGCGGCGACGACGAAGCCGACAAACAGGATCAGTGTCTGTCGTCGATGAATGCCGGACGAGCGAACGGCGTCGGCGAGTAAAAGCGCAACTCCACCGAGCCCGAGGACGGCGTAGTTGTACGTCGTGTGTACGTAAAACCACCATCCGTGCTCGACTTCGAGCGCCCCGATACCCGTGACCGTTGTCGTCGGGTGGACGACGAGGTGATGCCACGTGTTGGTCGCGTACAACACCTGCGTCAGCAACGGGATCGCGAACAGGAGACTCCAGCCGAGATAGCCGAGTCGGAGCCGACGGCGGCGGGTGTACTCGAGGGCGATGACGGCCCAGCCGATCGCTATGAGGTTCGCCGCGAACAGACGGAGTCCCCAGAGACCCCGAAAGGTCGTTTCGGTGGGGTGGACGATGATGAGGCCCGACGCGAGGTTCCAGAAGAAAAATCCCACGAGCGTCACGCTCAGTCCGCGTGAGCCGGGCGTGTGGCTATGTCGATGTGCGAGCCACAACATCGTTGCGATGGGAAAACAGGTCGCGACCACTATCGACCCCGCCACCGCCTGTCCTGTATTCATTGATTCGCTGTCACCGATTCCAGCAGCCGTCGACGCATCCGACCCCGTAGGTATCAAACGAGTACAATTTCTTATAAGTAGTATGGCCGATAGGTGGGTCAACTATACTGGCCACTGCACGTCAGTGTGCACATCGTTGCAGTTGTTGTGTGGTGTCATAGAACAAGTAGTACACCAAAGAGCAGGGTGAACGCTGAGGTGGATGAGTTCACCGACCCTGCAAGATGATCCTAAAGAACTGAACAACACAGACGTCTGGCTTAGCTGTGGATTCGATCGACCGCCGTCCAGAGACCCGGTCGATCGCTTCCTCACTGACCTCGAACACGTAATCGACGAGGGCTTCGACGTGACCCACTCTATCGATTCGACAGACGTGAGGACGATGCCAGCCGGTCAAGATGCGTCGAAATGCTACGATCAAACGGCTGAAGGGAACTCCTCTATCATATCGGTAGGCTCGAGTTCGCGTCGGATTTATACCTGACTCGGCCCTAGGGCCGGTCGTGAGCACGCGAACGAGTGCGCTTGATGCAGTCGTTTTCGGGGTCGACGTCCAGAGCGGTGACGTGCGTGGCGATGCGCCCTCCTACGCGCTCGTCGTCCTCGAGGGTGAGGACGTCAGGCGGGATGTCGTCTCTCACCGGAAGCTCAGGCGACTGATCGATGACGAGAAGCCAGCCATCGTCGCGACGGACAACATGTACGAGCTGGCCGCCGACAAGGACCAGCTCGTCCACTTTCTTGGCTCGTTACCAACCGAGACGATGCTCGTTCAGGTGACCGGTGACGAACGACCTGAACCGCTCTCGCGCGTCGCGAGACGCCACGGCATCCCCTACGGCAAGGAGCCGATGAAAGAAGCCGAGGCTGCAGCGCGACTGGCCGCCCACAACGTCGGGTACGAGGTCTCCGCGTTTACCGACACGACCACCGTCAAGGTCTCGAGGGGCCGGTCGACCGGCAGCGGCGGCTGGAGCGAGGATCGGTTCACCCGGCGCATCCACGGCTCGGTCAAAAAGCGCGCCCGCGAGGTCGAGTCGGAACTCGAGCGGGTGAACCTCGAGTACGACGTCGAGATCCGCGAGGCCTACGGCGGCTATGCGAACGCCGTCTTCACCGTCGAGGCTCGGCCGGCCGACATCCCGGTCTCGCGAAATCGGTCGGGCGACGTCCGCGTCGAGATCGAACGCGAACGACGCGACGGGATCGAGTTCCGCCCGCTCGCGAAACGCCACGACCACGTCGTCGTCGGCATCGATCCGGGGACGACGACCGCCGTTTCCATCGTCAGTCTCGAGGGCGAAGTGTTAGACGTCTTTAGCTCGCGTACGACCGATACGGCCGCAGTGATCGAGTGGATCGTCGAACGGGGCCGTCCGATCATCGTTGCGGCGGACGTGACGCCGATGCCCGAGACGGTCGAAAAGTTCCGCCGGAGCTTCGACGCCGCGGGCTGGACGCCCGAGCGCGACCTCCCGATCGACGAGAAACAACACCGGACCCGCGACCACCCATACGACGATGACCACCAGCGCGATGCAATGGCCGCGGCGCTGTACGCCTTCGACGCGCACGAAGACCAGTTCGGCCGGATCGACGCCAAACTCCCGGCCGGGATCGACCGCGGCGAAGTCATCGCCCGCGTCGTCGCCGGCGAGGAGAGCGTTGAAGCCGTCCGCAGGGATCTCGAGGACGACGACGAACCCGAAGCTGAATCCACTCAGCCGGAACCGCGCGAACTCACCGCCGAAGAACGGCGTATCCGGGACCTCGAGCGACAGGTCGAACGCCTCCAGTCACACGTCTCGACGCTCGAGGGCCGACTCGAAGACCGAGACGACCGGATCGATGAACTCGAGGGCGAACTCGAGGCGAGTCGCCGGAAAGAACGCAAGGAAGTCCGCCGAAACCGCGAGGTGACCCGCTACCGTCGGAAGGCCGAACGCCTCGAGTACGAACGCGATGAGGCCCGTGAGACGGTCGAGGCGCTCGAGGAGAAAGTCGATCGGATGAAAGCCCTGTGGAAGCTCGATCACTCGAACTTCAGCGACGTCTCGGCGAAAAAAGAGGGGCTCGTGCCGGTCAAAGTCGTCGAGAAGTTCACGAAGGGGGCGCTCCGTGAAGCCGACGAACAGTACGGGATCGCCACTGGTGACGTTGTTTATCTGCGTGATGCGAGCGGCGCGGGTCGGTCGACCGCGGAGTTACTCGCCGGATTCGAGCCACGGGTCGTCCTCAAAGACGGCGGGCTTTCGGAGATCGCGGACGAACTCCTCTTCGAGAACGAGATTCCGGTCGGTCCGGCTGGTGACGTGGCGATGCAGGAAGTCGACGAGCTCGCGGTGGCCCGCGAGGACGACGTCGAGGCCGTAATCGACGACTGGCGCGAGCAAGCGAAAAAACGGGAACTGGACCGCAAAGCCGCGATGGTCGATCAACTCATCAGTGAACACCGGGCCGGTAACAACGAAGTCTGAATCCGCTCGCGAGGATCACAGACGTCAGACTGACAGCACGGTGGATGGCAGATGGGATGGTTCGATCAGAACAGCCCCCACTGGCTGAGCAGTCCGGAGACGAGCGAGCGAACAGCCAGCCCCAATCCGGCGATAGCGAGCGCCAGTCCGGCAGCGATCACGAGGTTCTCGTAGGCGATCAGGCCGATGCCAGCGAGCAACATGACGATCCCGATGATACCCAGTGGACCGAGATTTCGTAACATACCCAGGGGTGTCGAGGCGAGCGAAATAAACCACGTGGTTCAGCGGTGTCGGAAGCTGCCGTTGGCGCCGACAACTGCTGGCGACCGACCCAACTCGATCGATAAAGCATTAATGTGGTCGGAATCGAACGCTGGCGCATGGGCAATGACGGCAAAGGCGGTCGCAAGAACCTCCGGATGCCCGAAGACGACGAGGTCTTCGCGACCGTCACGGATATGCTCGGAGCGAATCGGGTGAAGGTACGCTGTGCCGACGGACAAGAACGTACGGCACGCATCCCCGGAAAGATGCAAAAGCGCGTCTGGATACGCGAGGACGACGTCGTCCTCGTCTCCCCGTGGGATTGGCAGGACGAAAAAGCCGATATTACCTGGCGATACGAAAAAGCCGACGCCGACCAGCTACGACGGGAAGGACACATTCAGTAGCTCGTCACTCACCTCTTTTCAATCGAACGTCGACGACGGCCCGCTCTCCGTCGCGGCGACGAGCCGTTCGATCTCGGCGGCGATTTCGTCGACCCGTTGGGACTGTCGATCAGTCGCCGCCTCGATCGAGTCGGTCGCCCTGGCTATCTCGGTCGCGCCGTCGAGGGCGTTATCGGCCATCCCAGCGACCACTTCTGTACTCGCCGCTAAGTCGTCGGTCGCTGCGGCGACCTCTTCGGTGCCGTTGCTCGCCTCCTTGACGGTCGATTCGATCTCCTGGAGACTCGAGACCGTCTCCGAGACGTGGTCAACGCCGCGCGAGACCGCTTCGTTTGCGTCCTCGAGACTGTCGACGGTCGATTCGGTATCGTCTTGAATTGCCGACACCATTCGCTCGATCGTTGTGGCTTCTTCCTGGGATTCCTCGGCGAGGGATTTGACCTCGTTCGCGACGACGGCGAAGCCATCGCCAGCTTCCCCGGCAGTGGCCGCCTCGATCGAGGCGTTGAGCGCGAGCAGGTTCGTCTGGTCGGCGATATCGTTGATGACGGCGACGATTTCGTCGATTCGCTCGACGCTGTCGCGTAGTTCGTCGACGGTTTCGGTGACGTCGTCGGTGCGAGCGGCCACCTGTTCCATTTCGTCGATCGCTTCTTCTGCGGTTTCCGTCGCCCGCGTCGCTGACTGTTCGGCATCTTCGGTGGTTGCACTCACCTCCTCTGCGGTCGAGGCGATCTCTTCGACGGTCGCGCTCAGACTCGAGACTTCGGCGGCCGTCTCGCTCATCGACTCGGTCTGTTCGGCCGCCAGTCCTTCGATAGTCGCAGTCTCGTCGTTGACCGCGGCCGACGCCTCGCGGAGGTCTTCGAGCGAGTCGTCGACGGATTCGACTACCTCACGCTGTTGTTTGAGCCGTTCGCTATCCTTACTGTAGGAGTGAAGATAGGTGTCGTTGACGACCTGCATGTCGAGGTTCGTCCCGCGGATCACCGCCGCCATGTCGGCGAACCCCTCCTCGATTGCGTCGGTGACGTCGTCCGCCGCGTCGTCGCCGTCGGTCCCCTCGAGTGCGGCCGTCGCCTGCTCGAGCGTTCGATCGCGAAGGGCCTCGAGGAACGCGACCGAGATATTCGCGAACATTCCGCCGAAGTAGTACAGCGGCATCTCGAGGCGGTCGTGGAGCCGTCCGATCCGCGTCCGATGCGTGTAGTATCGCTGGTCGTAGGTGCCGCCGGTTAACGTCTCGAGGTACCCTTCGACGATCCGTCGAATCGCCTGGAGATCCCGCGGTGATCGATCCAGAATCGCTGCCGTTCGCTGGTTCTCGGTAATCGGTTCGAGGAACGCGTCGACGAGGTCGTCACGGTTCGCGCCCACGACGTCGTTGAGCGCCTCGAGCCGACGTTTGTCTTCGTGGGTGAAGTCGACGAACGACTGTCGCCACCGAACGTTCGACTCGGTCAGGCCGAGTTCGTCGACGAGGCGGTCGGCCTCGTAATCCATCCCGATTGATTCCCCCGGTGCCACCGACGCCCCTGGTTCTGGGACCTCCATGCGGTTCCGTGCGAAGGTGCCCTTGAAAAGTGTACTGGCTAGATGCTCCTACTCGTACACTTCGAGTTCTGAGGTGGCGAATTAACGAAACAGGTCCGCCCAGTGCCGTGGGGTCGACGCGCCGATCCTTACAACCTGGCGACGTCCTCGATGGCGTCGGTCAGTTCCTCGATCGACTCGAGGTCGTGTTCGCCCATGTGGCCGATACGGAACGTCTGCTCGCCGAGTTGCGAGCCGTAGCCGTTCGAGAAGACGAAGTCGTACTCCTCGCTGACAGCGTCGATCGTCTCGGCGACGTCGATCCCCTGGGTGTTCTCGATACAGCTGACCGTCTGGGATTCATAGCCCGTTTCGGGGAACATCTCGAAGTGTTCACGGGCCCACTCCTGGGTGTACTCGGCCATCTCGCGGTGGCGTGTGTCGCGGGCTTCGTGACCTTCCTCGAGCATGTGTTTCATTTGCGTGCGGTAGGCGAGCATGACCGGGATGGCGGGCGTCGAGTGGGTCTGGCCCTTTCGGTCGTAGTAGTCGAGACAACGCTGGAAGCCGCCGTACCACGAGGCGGTGTCTTTCTCGAGTTCGCGTTCGTAGGCGTCGTCGCTGACGACGCAGACGGCGAGCCCAGGCGGCATCGCGAACGCCTTCTGCGTCGACGTGAAGATGACGTCGATGTTGTGCTCGTCGATGTCGACGTAGTCGCCACCGAGTGCGGAGACGGCGTCGACGACGAAGTAGGTGTCCGGGTACTCGGCGACGACGTCACCGATCTCCTCGATGGGGTTGCGCACGCCCGTGGAACTCTCGTTCATGACGGTCGCAACGACGTCGTAGTGGGTGTCGCTCTCCTCGAGTTCCGCGCGGATGTCCTCGGGTTTGATCGCGTCGCCCCACTCGTACTCGAGGCGGTCGACGTTCTTGCCGAGTCGCTCGGCGACGTTGGCGTGGCGCTCGCTGAAGCTCCCACAGGTCGGAACGAGGATGTTCTCGTCGACGAGGTTGAGCGTCGAGGCCTCCCAGAACTCCGTCCCCGAGCCCGTGAGGATGATCACGTCGTTGTCGGTACCGAGGAACGTCTTGGTGTCCTCGACGATGGTCGTATAGAGGTCGGTCATCCGGTCCATCCGGTGGCCGAACATAGGCTCGCACATCGACTCGATCACGTCCTCACGTACCTCGGTCGGACCAGGGATGTACAGCTTCTTCTCGGGATAATTGTCAGTATACTCGCGTTTGTTGGTCACGTAAACCACCTGATAGCGTCCACTGGGTGGCGAGACGGTATGGTACTTTTGATGGCTCCAAGAACGAGAGGATAATCCCTGAACGATTCGGGGTGGCCGGTCAGTCGGCGCCCGTCCCGTGTGAGATACGACCCGACTCTCCCGTGTCGTACTCGCCGTGGACGTCGTCGCCGGCCAGGTACTGGTTCCCGTCGACGACGACGCCGCGTCCTGCCGTCGGGCGTCGCCGTGGCCCGTAGCCGATCATCGGACCGACCTGTCGCCACAGGACGTCGATCTTACACAGCGCGAAGCCGGCGACGATCAGCGCGAAGCCGGCGATCGTAGCGAGCGTGATCGTCTCGCCCAGCGCGGCCCAGCCGACGACCGCCGCCACGACCGGAACGGCGTAATTGACCAGACTCGCCTCGGTGGCACCCACCCGCTCGAGTAACAGGAAGTACGCCAGAAAGCCACCTGCGGTACTGACGACGCCGAGGTAGAGGAGTGCGGCGAGCGCGGACGGTGCCACCGCCCCGCCGAGCCCGCCCTCGGCGGGGTGGAGGATGCTCGCGCCGTGAAGGATCACCGCGCCAACGGTCATGGCCCAGGCCTGCAGTGAGACCATCGGCAGCGTTCGAGCGGTTCGCTCGAGCAGGACCGAGCCGACGACGAACACGATCACGGAGGCGAGCAGGAGGCCGATACCGACGAGGTGGCCGTCGAGCGAGCCGCCGGGGACGGCGATGACGACGATGCCTGCCAGGCCGACTGCGAGGCCGACGACGGCGGGTGCGCGAACTCGATAGCGGGGCAGGACCAGCAGGGCAACCGGCGGCGTGAGGATCGGAATCAGACTGGTGACGATCGCTGCGACGGCGCTCGAGACGTATGATTGGCCGACGAACAGGAACGCAAAGTGTGCGCCCACGAGAAGCACGCCAGCGACGGCGATGGCGGTCCAGTCACCGCTCGTTTGTGGCCGCCACTCGAGGCCGAGGGCGACGACAGCGCCGACGAACAGAAACGCAGCGACGTCGAACCGAAGCGCCGCAAAGAGCATCGGTGGCAGCGACTCGAGGCCGATCTCGATCGCGCTGAAGGCGGTCCCCCAGGCGATCGCGAGCGCGAGGAAGAGCAAGATGTCTCGCTTTGAAGTCATTGTCAGTTGGAAGGGAGGTGGGTATTTGTGTGTTGGGATCTCCCTGTTAGGGGGGCTGAGGAGTGTGTTTTAGGCGATAAGGGGTAGCATGGCACAACGAAAATCCAGGTGTGTCAATCAGTGTCTTGACAACGAATACTCACTCCTCTTTCGGCGAAAATCGATCGCTGGTCTCGTGGTCCGTGTTGGGACCTTCTGGCGTCGCCACCCGGTGCCCCGGTTTCCCCTCTTTGTCGCAAAAACGGTACTCCACTGTCGCAACTCCGGTGACTCGAGGACTCGACCGAACGAGGGGTTCAACTGGGCGAGAAAAGCGACCGATCGTCGCTACGTCCGGTTCGTTCCAGCGTGCTCGACGTCTCCTCGGAGAATCAAATGTTCGTCTGGATCGAGCAACGAGCCGTTTGCCGCGATTACGTCAGTGACCGAAAAACGCGACCGGTCAGAGAGGCTCCGATCCGATTATTCGACGACGAGGTCGCCGACCATCGTGGTGTCGTGGGGGTCACAGACGTACTGAGCCATCTCGCTGCTGGCCTCGAACTCGAGGATCTGATCGTCGTCGGCCTCGGAGACGAGTTCGGTCTGGAGGTCGTCGACGACCTCGCCGCCGTCGTCCCAGATCTCGATGTTGTGCTGGGAGCCGTCGCCGTCGGTCCAGCCGATCTCGTACTCTTCGCCTTCCTCGAGGATGAGGGTGGGGTTCTCTTCGCCTTCGATGTCGGCGGGTTCGATGCCTTCCCAGCCCTGGGTCAGGCCGGCAAACATGATCTGCGTGCCGGGCTCGATTTCGATGCCGTCGGCGTCGCCGTTTCCGTTGCCGTCGTCGTCGGCCGGCTCGTCACCGTTGTCATCGTCGTCGCTACATCCTGCGACGAGGGCAGTTGCGGCCGCAGCTCCGGTGAGCTTCATCGCGGTTCGGCGCGAGATCGCGTTGTCTCGTGTCATCGACGACAGGTAAGGTCCCTGCACATAAAAATAGATAGCCTTTTCGCCCGCATAGGCATGTATTACCATGACATAACTCGGTTTCCGGTCCGATGCCCGATCCTCTCTTTCGACCGGTTGCGCTCAGGCGTTCGGGTCGCTTCGTTCGACCCCTTCACTGGCTCCAAGCGACAGCCGGAGGAACGCGGGAACGGCGACGATGGCGATGGCGATTTCGAGGCCGCCGACGACGAGGAAGGCCAGATCGTAGCCGTAGTTGCTGGCGACGGTGCCGCCGACGAGGAACCCACCGAGAAAGCCCAGGCTCCCCGCAAAGTTGAAACCGGCCATCGCGACGCCGTGTTCGCGCTCGTCGGCGAGGTCAGTAACCAGTGCCATCGTCGCGGGGGCGACGAGCGCGCCGAGGACGCCGACGGCGATCATCGCCACGGCGGCGGTCATCACTGTCGGCGCAGCACCGACGGCGAGGATGCCGGCTCCGTAACACAGCGAGCCGACGACGATCGGGATCGTCCGGCCGATGCGATCCGACAGCATCCCCATCGGATACTGGAGAAGCGCAAACGGTGCGAAGAAACACGCGAGTAAGAGTCCGGTTGCGGCGGCGCCGATGCCGAACGTCGCCTGGAAGTAGAGCGTCCCGACCAGGGCGAAAAAGCCCGCCGTCATCCGGTCGACGAAGCCGAAAGCGTACGGAATCGACAGCGTTGGCCGTCCACGGACACCCTCGAGAACGGCTCGAGCCCGCCGCCGGGTACCGGGCGTTCGGTCCTCGAGTCGACTGACGAGGCCAGCGACGACGACGAGCAGGAACGTCGCGGCGACCAGCGGCGCGACCGGGTTGGCCTCCGTGAGTTGGCCGCCGGCCGGCGCACCCAGCGCCGCTCCGAGGCCGATCGCGATGCCGGCGGCCCCCATGTTTCGGCCGTGGCCGCCCTCCAGATCCATCAGCATCGTGATCGTCAGCGAGAACGCGCCGATAGTCATCGCTCCCTGAAGGAATCGAAGGACCAGTACGCCTTCGAACGGGATCGAGCCGATCGTCGGCACCAGCGCGAGGCTCGCATAGCCAACCGCGCCGGCCAGCGCGCCGACGACAATGAGCGGGGTTCGTCGCCCCGTAACGTCGCTGAGCGTCCCCCAGACACCCACGAACGTCACGTAGCCAACGAACTCGGCGACGAGAAACCACATACTCGCATCCAGGGCGGTCTCGGCGAACGGGGACGCCGTCGCGTCCGCCCCCAGCGTTTCGACGAGCGTCGCGATGCCCGGATAGAGCAACAACTGCGAAAAGAGAACGGCGAAAACGACCGCCGCAAGCACGATCCGGTCACGATCACTCGAGTGCACGGACAGGCCTACGGACCGGGACCCTAAGAACTCGTTCGTCTCGGATGAGGGGTCCCGAAATCTGCCGATCGCGTACCGACGGCCCGGCGTGTGCCGAGGGTTGGGAAAAAGCGTGACACGCTCTGTGGGTGTCGATCGGTTCGTTCGGCGTCGCGATTCCATCCCGGTCGAACTGCCGGTCGCTTCCGGACCGTGACTGAGAGTCTATGGCAATATATGCGGTTTTTGCCGTTACTGAGACGCATATGAAGGTGGCGAAGTATGCATACTAAACATGAGCGACGACGCGAGCGACGGGACCACCGCCGACTCGGCCTGTCCCGGGTTCGGGACACGAAGCGTTCACGCCGGACAGCGTCCCGACCCGGAGACCGGAGCGAGGGCCCCGCCGCTCTATCAGACGACCTCCTACGTCTTCGAGGACGCCGACACCGCCGCCCGTCGGTACGCCCTCGAGGAGGAGGGCTACATCTACTCGCGCATCGCGAACCCCACGGTCCGGACGCTCGAAACCCGCCTGGCCGCACTCGAGGGCGGAACGGACGCCGTCGCGACGGCCAGCGGGCTGGCGGCGCTCGACGCCGCGACGCTCGTGCTCGCGAAGGCGGGCGAGAACGTGGTCTGTTCGACCGACACCTACGGCGGCACCACCGCCTACCTCTCGAAGACGGCCGCCCGCCGTGACATCGAAGCGCGGTTCGTCTCGACGCTCGAGTACGACGCCTACGAGGCGGCGATCGACGAGGACACCGCGTTCGTCCACGTCGAGACGATCGGCAACCCCTCGCTCGTCACGCCCGATTTCGAGCGACTCGCCGAAATCGCCCACGGCCACGGCGTCCCGCTCGTCGTCGACAACACGTTCGCGACGCCCGCGCTCTGTCGCCCGCTCGAACACGGCGCGGACGTCGTCTGGGAGTCGACGACGAAGTGGCTCCACGGCTCGGGAACGACCGTCGGCGGCGTCCTCGTCGACGGCGGTTCGTTCCCCTGGGGTGAGCACGGCTACGAGGAGATCGCCGGCCAGAACCACGCTTATCCCGACGTCGACTTCTCGCGTGACTTCCCCGAGGCCCCCTTCGCCGCCGCTGTCCGCTATCGCTCGCTGCGCAGCCTCGGTAACCAGCAGTCACCGTTCGACGCCTGGCAAACGCTTCAGGGACTCGAGTCGCTCCCCCTGCGGATGGACAGACACTGCGAGAACGCCGCGATCGTCGCCGATTATCTCGCCGACCACGACGACGTCGCCTGGGTTACCTACCCCGGGCTCGAGCGCCACCCGACCCACGAGAACGCCAGCCGATATCTCGCGGATTACGGCGGGATGATCGCGTTCGGGCTCGAGGCTGACGACGGCGGCTTCGAGGCCGGTCGACGGTTCTGCGAGGCGGTCGACCTCGCGTCGTTTCTCGCGAACATCGGCGACGCGAAGACGCTCGTCATCCATCCCGCGAGCACCACACACGGCCAGCTCACCGCCGAGGAACGGGCTGACGCCGGCGTGACCGACGATCTCGTCCGCCTCTCGGTCGGCATCGAAGACCCCGCGGACGTGCTGGCGGATCTCGAGGGAGCGATCGAGACGGCGACACGGGGGTCAAGCGGGGTGACACACTGAGATGACGACGAAAGACACCGTCGACGTCGGCGAGTTCCGGTTCCTCTCGGGCGAGTCGATTCCGACGCTCGAGGTAGCCTACGAGACCTACGGCGAGTTTACGGGCGACAATGCGGTGTTGGTCTGTCACGCGCTAACGGGCAGTTCCCACGTCGCACGCCGGCCCGACGCGGGTGACGACACCGCGGGTCAGGCCCGCGCCTGGTGGGGCGACGTCGTCGGCCCCGGCAAAGCGATCGACACCACCGAGTACTACGTCGTCTGTGCGAACGTTCCCGGCTCCTGTTACGGCACGACGGGGCCAGCCAGCGACAATCCCGAGACTGGCGAGCCCTATGGCACGGACTTCCCGCCCGTGACGGTCGGCGATTGGACGCGCACGCAGCGAGCGTTGCTCGACGAACTCGGCGTTGGCCGCCTCCACGCCGTCGTTGGCGGCAGTGTCGGCGGCATGAACGCCCTCGACTGGCTCCGGCGCTATCCCGACGACGTCGGGCGCGCGGCCGCCGTCGCGACCGCTGCTCGCCTCGACCCGCAGTGTCTCGCGCTCGACACCGTTGCCCGCCGGGCGATCACCAGCGACCCGAACTGGAACGGTGGCCACTACTACGATGGGCCCGAGCCAGACGCTGGCCTCGCTCGAGCGCGCCAGATCGGCCACATCATGTACCTCTCGAAGGCCTCGATGGGGCGGAAGTTCGGTCGGCGGTCTGCGGGCCGCGAGACGGTTCGTGAGGGGCCACCGGATCCCGCGGCCGGCTTCTTTCCCTACCGCGAGGTCGAGTCCTATCTCGACTACCAGGCCGACAAGTTCGTCGATCGGTTCGATGCGAACAGCTATCTGTACATGACACGCGCGATGGACGACTTCGACCTCGCCGCGGGCTATGAGGGAGACGCCGATGCGCTCGCGGCCTTCGAGGGCGAACTGCTCTTGCTCTCGTTTACCGGCGACTGGCATTTCACCGTCGATCAGTCCGAGTCGCTCGCCGAGGCCGCTCGCGAGGCCGACGTTGACGTCGCCCACCACGTAGTCGAGTCCGACCACGGCCACGACGCGTTCCTCGTCGAACCCGAAAACGTCGGCCCGCCGCTGTCGGACCTGCTCGCGAGGGGGCTTTCCGGCCGGGCGATCACGGATACGGGTCCCGACGACGGTGACGACTCCTCCTCGTTCGCACCCGTCCACACCAGCCTCTTTTCGGACTGACGTCGCCGTCGTCGGGACCACGTCGCGGTGGCCGGTACTCGAGGATCGACTCGAGTCGCCGAACGGGAGAACCGCGGGAAGAAAACGGGTTAGTGGCGGTCGTGATGGCCGTCGATGTCGGCGTACTGTTCGACGGGAACGGGATTGGAGCCGAGTCGGTGCAGCCACCGGCGGGCGTCCTGTGCCACCAGCGCGGGGTCGGTGTTCCGGACGATGGTGGGTGTTGCGGGTGACCGAATCAGGGCGATCAACGCCCACATCGTGCCGGCGGCGAACGAACCGGCAGCCGAGAGCGTCATCCCGAGTGTAAAGAACGTCGTCGCGTAGACGAGTCCGATCGCCATCGAGGGGAGGCTCGTCCCGAGGGGTACACGAGCGCTCGCATCGCGCAGCGTCGGCGCGAGAAAGACGATCGAGAGGCCGCTTCCAATCATGAACACGAAGTCTTGCCACAACATCAAAACTGCTTACTCGATATAGAGTAAATAACTATCTCGGTCGTGATGTTGCGAAGATACCTCTATGATGTACAGGTTTCAAAGTTATATCTTCTGAAAGAATCAAATGACAACCTCTAACGATACTGTTCTTGTTCGTCGATCGCGTCACCGCCCCGGTCGGTTGATCGGGCAAGAACTCGGGTTCAGGCGCGGGAATGTCGTCGTAGCGGGCGATGCCGACGACGATTTCAGCGGCGTCCCGGACTGCCTCTTGCACGTTGCCGAGGCGATTTTTCCCATGCCCGCCAGAGCATAGACTGGTCCGGGATGTCCTCGAATCCGAGCTGCGTACAGAGGAACGGATTCTGCTTCAGGTAGCGATACAGTTTCGTTGCGTTCCTCCAGCCCTTCACGCATCGGAGAACATGCGCCCTAAACACTGCTTCCCAGGGTTTCGGGTCACCTCTTGGTGGTCGTACGTATCGTGAAGTATCTCGGGGTCAAGCCCCGAGGCACTCTCGCTGTATCTCTGTAGAATCGAAGGTAGCACGCCGGCACTTCGGACACGAGGTCCTCGAGCGTGGCCGATCGGTCGTATCGAATCTGTTGCTGGTACGGGTAACTACGGAGAACGCCGTCGACTATCTGCTTGAACGTCATATCGAAGGACCGCGCTTCGACGAGATTACCGGTATTCGTGGTGAAGATTTCCCCTACTTCGTAGTCTTTCGGTGTAGATTCGTAGTCCGCGCTATCGAGACGCCTCGGCGAATTGAGGCGTTCCCACCGTGACCCCGTCGGGACCTGGCTCGCGCGTGCTGTCACTACTCGGGAAGTATATTTCTACGCATACAAATGCCAAGAATACCTCGACAACCATCCACTATGCGTGTTGTCGTGAATGCGGTTTATCACCCACGAGGTTGGCTGAAACAGCTGTTCAGTAGTAATCGTTCAGTTGAAGGAACTAACTCCACAATTTAATACGAGTATAAACATTAGAAACAAAATATTTAGTTGTACGGACTATGAAGATTAGATATGACACTATGAAACGTCGGCATTACCTCGCTGCAGTAGCTAGCGGCGTCAGCACCGGGCTTGCAGGCTGTGTCTTTGAAAACAGGTCTTTTGATGAAACAAACAACACCAGTCACACAAATACCAACAATACTAATCAGACATCCAATAGCCACGAAGGCTTAGTTTATCCAGATGAATGCCCAGTTACACAAGATCTTACTGTACCAATCCCAAGCGAGTTTGATGAAGAAACAGCCATCTCATTTGTTTCAGAATATGAAGAAGAATATACAACCAAAAGTGTGAACGTTCAATACAAATATTGGGATATTACGAACGAACCATCCACATCCATTGAACACACAACTGTCGATAATTCTGCACTAATTGTGGAAACACAAACAATCTGGTCAGGTTCCACCGACGTAGACGTAGAAATTCGTGCTGAGCCACGAAACCAAACGCCTGATAGCGTCGATCCCATTAATGTCGAAGAATTATCAGAAGAAGCATCTCCTGCAAGAAATATTGCTCATGATGCAGTCGATGAAGATCGTGTAAAACGCTGGAGAGATAGAACCCAAATTTATAATAAACTTACTGAACAGATCGCATCTGGCCAAAGCAATACTGATGAATACTACGTAACAGTAGAAGATACCCCTGTGTCCCTCACCATCACATCACATTCCACCGACATTATAGACGGTAACATAATAGCTTGGTATTATATTGATGATGTCGTAATTAGAAGAACTGAAGATGAAGATATATACCCAAATGAAGGCTCAATCGTAGAATGTATTTCTGATTAATCTGTTTATATTATAGTTCGAGAAGAAGGCAACGAGTTCATCATCACTATGTTAGACCGGGGTGACATACTCCGGAGAGTGGTCGCTGTCGGACCTATGCATTATTCTCTAGCTTCATAACACGTCCCCGGTCGCCAAAACGGCTTACGAACGCGATAGTCCCCAGCGCGTGGCGTATCGGTCGTCCTGACAGTCATCGCTTCTCGAGGAGAGTCGGCGTCTCGGTATACGACAGGTCGACAGAGTCGGACCGACGTGCTGGACGGAGCGTTTTTGCGATCGGTTGCCGAACAGGGACGTATGGCCATCGAGTTCACCGCACACACTGACGAGGCACGATTTTACAGTCCGATGGCGGACTTCGAGGAGGACGCCGTCGAGATCGAGTTCCGCGAAGATCCGTTGACGGGCCAGCAGACCCGCATCGTCCCGCAGGTGTTCCCAATGCCGGAGGAACGCCCGGATATCTCGGCGTACGTCTCCGACGACGAGGGCTGTTTCTTCTGTCCCGACATGGTCGAGGAGGCGACGCCCGAGTATCCCGACTTCGTCGAGGCCGACCGCGGCTCCGTCGGCGAGTCTACCGCGTTCCCGAACCTCTTCCCGTATGCGAAACACGCGAACGTCGTCGTACTCACCGAAGACCACTTCGTCCCGATCGACGAGTTCCCCGCCGAACGGCTCCGTGATGGCATCGCCAACGCCCTCGAGTACGTCCACGACGTCCGTGCCCACGAATCCGCCGAGTACGGCTCGATCAATATGAACATCCTTCCCTCCTCGGGGAGCAGCGTCGTCCACCCCCACCTCCAGTCGATCGTCGACGACCACGGGACGAACGACACGCGCCGGCGCGTCGCGGCCGAACGCGCGTTCCACGCAGATCACGGCCGCACCTACTGGGAGACATTGCTCGAGACAGAACGCGACGGCGACCGGTACGTGGACTCGACGGGGGCAGTCGAGTGGCTCGCCCCCTTCGCGCCGATTCACCACTGGCACGTCGTCGGCGTCACGGACGTGACCGGCGTTCCCGACCCCGACGACGACGTGGTGGCCGACATCGCGGCCGGCCTCGAGAACGTCCTCGCCTACTACGACTCGCTGGGGCTCAACGCCCACAACTTCTCGATTCACCTGAACGAGGGTGAGGCCTCGCCGGTCGTCATCGACGTCGTTGCCCGCTCGCCGTTCGACGATGACTACGTCTCCGACGCCTTCTTCCTCCAGACGCTCCACGACGAGCGCGTGGTCGACGCCGCTCCTGAGGAGTACGCTCCCGACGTTGCCGCCTACTTCTAGGGGAGGGCCTCACCGCCAGAGGCCGTGACCGATTACCCGATTCGGCTCAACTGTCCGCCGTGAGTACGCCGTCGTCGACCAATACCTCACGGGCCTCGTCCATCGAGGTGACGACGACCCCACAGTGTGGTTCGACCGCGGGTTTCGGATCGAAGCCGATCGCACGCCCGGCGACGTTCAGCATCGGCAGGTCGTTCGCGCCGTCACCGACCGCGACGGTCGCTTCGAGATCGACGCCGACCTCAGCGGCCAAGTTCTCGAGCGCGTCGTCTTTGGTGCCCTCGATGAGCGGCCCCTCGACGTCCCCGGTCAGCTCGCTGCCGTCTTCGCTTCGAGGCAGGCGGTTCGAGACGATGTGGTCGACTGACGCACCCTCGCGCTCGAGGGCAGCTTCGACGCCGCGTTCGAACCCGCCAGTCAGGATCGCCGTCGTCACGCCAGCGTCGTTTAGCTCCTCGATCAGGTCGGCTGCGCCGGGACGGAGTTCGACCTCGGCAAAGGCGGCGTCGGCCTCTGCTGCCGGCAGCCCCTCGAGCAACGCCGCTCGCTCGCGGAGGCTTTCGGCGTAGCCGATCTCGTCGTTCATCGCTCGCTCGGTGATCTCGGCCATCTCGTCGGCGACGTCACGGCGCTTGCCGAGCAGTACGGTCATTTCCGAATCGGAGAGCGTCCCATCGAAGTCGAACGCGACGACTGTCATCGAGTGGGCCTTGTGACCCGCCGGATAAACCAGTTCAGGTTTCGCCTCGACGGGAGCCGGTGTCACCGCAGTGAACGGGTCACGACAGTTCGTCCGCCCAGCGGTCCCGAACGGCCGCTCCTGTGCCATCGCTGTCGAACGTCTCCGTCCCGTCGCCACCGTTCGTGAACGTGACGCGGACGTCGTCGGTCGCCCACCGTTCCGCCACGCGAATCAGGCGCGCCTGATGGGCACCGACGTCGTCCATCCCGCGCCGTCGGATGCAGACGTAGCAGTGGACGGTCCGACCATCGCGGACGACGTGGGTGACGCGGGCGTCAGTCGACCCCGCCGCGGAGGTGACGATGACCCCGACCAGCATCGACGCCGACAGATCCGTCCCGTCGACGAACGCACGCTCTTCCTCCGCGACCTCGAGATCTAACGCTGTGGCAACCGCCTCGGGCGGCTCGAGTCGCTCTACGTGGTCCGGAGCCGCCACCAGAACCGCGCCGTCCGGCCTGAGCCACCACCCGCTCAGCGAGGAGAAGTCGATGGTCTCGAACTCGAGTCTGTCGGCGCGAAACGCCGGGCGAGAACACAGGGTTGGAAGCGAGGTCGTACAGCCGGCGAGCCCGACGCTTCCGGCAGTCGCGAGGAGGGTCCGTCGACGCATCGTCTCTCTAACTGTCGTCATGGATCAAAGACGTTCGCGATCTCAGTGTCCGAATCCAGCACGTGACGCCGGAGCTGACGGGCGTCCTCTCTGCGCCGTCAGACGGTCGTAGTCCCGGTGGACCTCGAACGGCGGCGATGATCATCCGTCGCCGACGTCGGCGTTCGGATCAGCCCTCGGCTGTCGCTTCGGCTGGTTCACGCGCTGTCCGCCGACTCGTCCTCGAGCCGTTCGTCGAACCGGTACTCGCTATCCTGGTCGGCTTCGAGAAAGCTCAGCTCGCGCTGTGGGAACGGGATCGTGATTCCGGCCTCGTCGAACGCCTCGTAGACGCCGCGATTGATCCGGTCGACTGCGCGTTTTTCCACCAGCGGGTGGTTGATGTAGACGCGGAGTTCGAACACCAGCGCCGAGTCGCCGAACTCGAGAAAGAGCAGTTTCGGCGCGGGAGAGTCCCGAACGAGTGGACACGCGTTACACACCTCGAGAACGAGCGATTCGACCTGCTCGTGGTCGGTTCCGTAGGCAGCCGTGATCGGGATTCGAAGCCGCATGTGGCGTTGTGGGGCGCTCTCGTTGACCACCTGCGTCGAGTTCAACACCGCGTTGGGAACCGTCACGAGGAGGTTATCCTCGGTCAGTACCGTCGTGCTACGGATGCCGACGTCGGTGACGGTGCCACGCATATCGTCTTCGACGCGGATCACGTCGCCGATTTTGTACGTGTTGTCGAAATACAGCGCGATGCCGCCGATTAAATTGCTGATCGCGTCCTGGGCTGCAAAGCCGACCACGATGCCGAGAATCCCTGCCGAGGCGAGAAACGGCGTCAGCTCGAGGTTCCAGACCGACAACAACAGCAACACTGCCCCGGCGACCACGGTGACCGTCCAGAGGTTGGCGAACATCGGTGCGAACTCGTAGTTCGTCTCGCCTTCTTGCAGGAACTCGAGCCACCGGCGGCCGATCCGAATCGACGCTCGAGCCCAGAGAACGATCAGTGCGGTCGCGATGAGACCGACCACGACCGGCGTCGACTCGAGGAGGTCGAGCACGAGCAGGCTGAGGTAAACGCCCAACAGCCCGATGGTGATGGCACCCGGCGTGTCGATCTCTGCGAGAGCCGCCCGCCCGAACGTCGTCTCGGCGTGCTCGCCGTCGAGATACCGCCCACTAACCCAGTGGACGAGCCGCGCCAGCAGGATCGAGCCGGCGACGATGAGCGCGACCACCAGCCAGTTCTGCTCGAGTCCGGCCGCCCACTCCCCGAACGGGAGCGACTCCGTCGTCGTCGCCTCGAGCGCCGCTCGTGCCGTGCCATCGGCTTCGAGCCACGAGCGTCCGGCGGCGAAAGACATCGAGTAACGGGTTGTTAACCGAGGAGTAAATACTGTTGGATCTCGTGGACCGCCGGTATCACAACGTTGAGGCGTCGCCCGTTCGCACTATCGACGATGGGTCCGTTCGAACTGGCGAGGGCACGGACGCCACGCGCGGAGGGGAGCCGATGACGAGCGCGACGCTCGAGGTCGTCGCGCTTGCACTGCTCCCGGCGATCCTTTGGGGGTTGGCCCCGATCTTCGACAAACGCGGAATGGCCGCCGGTGGCGGCTCCGTCCAGGGGTCGCTGGTCGTCGTGGTTGTCGACTCGTCGATCTATTTTACGGTGATCGCCATCCTCTATGGCTCTTCGGCGTTTTCGGGGCTCACACTCGAGGTCTTGCTCGTCTTCGTGTTCGCCGGCGTCGTCGGCACGGCGCTCGGCCGGATCACGATCTTCGTCGGCGTCGATAAAGTCGGGGCAAGTCTCAATAGTACGATCCTTAGCACGCGGCCGCTGTTCGCGACGGCCATCGCCTTCGCCGTCCTCGGTGAACCGTTCGGCCCCATTACCGGTGTTGGCATCGTGATCCTCGTCGCTGGCCTCTCCGTCCTGACGCTCTCTCAGGGCGGCGATCTCGAGGGTTGGCAGCCCAGCGACCTGCTGTGGCCGATCGCAGCCGCCGCCACCTTCGCCGTCGCCAACGTCGCCCGCCGGTACGGCATGCTCGAGACGCCCATCTCGGCGCTCGAGGCCGTCGCGATCAACGAGGCCGCAGGCTTCGTCGCGCTCGCGGCGTACGTGGCGACCGTTGGCGGTCGGGAGGTCCTCGCGAAGCCGCGAGCCTCGTATCGCTACTTCGTCGTCAGCGGCGTCTTGACGACCGTCGCGATGCTCTCGTTGATGACTGCACTGGGGCTCGAGGAGGGTCGCATCGCCATCGTCGATCCGCTCGTCGCGACCGCACCGTTTTTCACCCTGCTGTTTGCCGCCATCCTCTTGCGCGACCTCGAGCGGGTGACACGCGGCGTCGTGGTCGGTGCCGTCCTCGTGGTCGTCGGAGCGGTGTTGATTACGCTCTGAGGGGACTGGCTTACGTGTCGGGTGCCCGATCACTCCTGTTGCGTTCGACGGTCGGCTTCGGGTGTCGAAAACGGGCGCGTTTTTACCGTCGGGTTCCGTAACAGAACGGTGTGACGGAAGTACTGCTTATCGTAGGGATCGCCGTTGCGGTGTTCGTCGGCTACAACATCGGCGGCGCGACGACCGGCGTGGCGTTCGGCCCAGCCGTTGGCGCACACGTACTCTCGACGGTCGGGGCGGCCGTGTTGATGTCGATTTTCTTCTTCATCGGTGGCTGGCTCATCGGCCCGGCCGTCGTCGAAACGCTCGGGGAGGGCATCATCGAAGAGGAGGGGCTGTTGACGCTCGAGACGGGAATCGGCATCCTCTTTTTCATCGGGTTGGCGCTGTTTTTCGGCAACCTCTTCGGCGTTCCCTCCTCGACGTCGATGACCGCTGTCGGTGCCATCGCCGGACTTGGGCTGGCCACGGGAACGCTCGACTGGGCGACCATGGGCGAGATCGTCTCCTGGTGGGTCGTCGCCCCGATCGTCGCCTTCTGGATCAGCGGCGTTATCGGGCGGTATTTCTATCCGGCGATCAACGAGTGGGTCGCCATCTCCCGTCGTGAGACACACCTCTGGGTCGTCGACCGATCCTCGACGATTCCGAAAGTCAGCGTCGCCGAAGGAACCGACCGACGCGAGATCACCGGCTCGCTGATCGTCGTCGCCATCGGGTGTTACATGGCCTTTAGCTCCGGCGCGTCGAACGTCGCGAACGCGGTCGCCCCGCTGGTCGGTGCCGGAGCGCTCGAGTTCGAGGAGGGCGTCCTCGCCACCTTCTCGAACATGGAGTGGGGTGTTATCATCGCTGGCGTCGCCGTCACGATCGGCGCGTTTACCATCGCTCGCCGGACGCTCGAAACGATGGGCAACGACATCACGAATCTGCCCTTGACCGCTGCGGTCGTCGTCATGACGGTCTCGGCGACGATCGTCACGTTGTTGTCTGCGATCGGGATTCCCGTCCAGCTCGTGATCGTCGCGACGATGAGTATCGTCGGGCTCGGCTGGGGCCGGGCGACCCGAACCACGACCGTCTCGGACGCGGTTCGCGGCCGCGAGGAGACGACTGTCTCCGTCGGCGCGCTAACCGCCGAAGAGGAGGGGGAAACGGTTCCCCAGATCGGCGAGGAGGAAGTCGGGGACATCCCGAAGGCTTCGGAGCTGTTCGACCCGTCGACGACCGCCCGCGTGATCGCTATCCAGAACTTCGTGCCGGTGCTGGCGACGATCGGTGCCTACCTCACCTTCCGGTTCGTCCCCATCTTCGGCTTCTGAGCGCCCGCGCGGCCGACACGTGGTCACCGACTGGTCGAACTGCCTACGTCCGTGTCCCTGGTTCGCATTCTCCCTATATATGTTGGGTGTTTCTCACGACCACGACGTTCTTTTCGCGGAACGTTCCGATTCTGATTCAAAAACAATTGAGGATCGAACAGCAAGCTATACCAGTACGGGACGTGAACCCCCAAGGTGATGCCCACGGTAGAATACCTCAACTACGAAGTAGTGGACGACAACGGCTGGGACATTTACGACGAAGGAGTCTTCGAGCAGGCTGCCGAGGAAGGCCTCGACGAAGAAGACTACGGAACGCTCGAGGTCAACGAGGGCGAGTACATCCTCGAGGCCGCCGAGGCGCAGGGCTACGACTGGCCCTTCTCGTGCCGTGCCGGCGCGTGTGCGAACTGTGCCGCGATCGTCGTCGACGGCGAGATCGAGATGGACATGCAGCAGATCCTCTCGGACGAAGAGGTCGACGAGAAGAACGTTCGCCTGACCTGCATCGGCTCGGCCGAGACGGACGAGGTCAAGATCGTCTACAACGCGAAGCACCTCGACTACCTGCAGAACCGCGTCATTTAAACTGACGCTCACCACCGCGTTTTTTGGCCGTCATCGCGAGAGCCGTTGGCTCGTCGCTCCCCGAGGCGGCTTCATCGATAGCCCGCTCGAACTCGAGTTTCCGGTCAGCTTCTCGTCGGCAGCCGAAAACCTAAGGGCACCACGCTTCCCACACGTGTCTGTGACGTTCGCGCTCGCGTCGACGCCAGACCTCCTTCGACTCGTTGCCCTCCCGGTTTTCGCCTGGGTCGCCGTCCGGGACATCAAAACACGACGGGTCTCGAGTGGGGTCTGGATCCCACTTGCGTTGCTCGGCGGCGTCTTGCTCGTCTGGGACGGCTGGATCGCCCGGAGTGCCGGCGGAACCGTCTGGACCCACGAGTTTCTCCTCCCGGCGATGATCAGCATGGGGTTCGTCGTCCCCATCGCCTACCTGTTCTGGTGGGTCGGCGGTTTCGGTGGGGCCGACGCGAAGGCACTCATGGTGCTCGCCGTTCTCTTCCCGACCGTCCCGCGCTACGCCGTCGGTGACTGGACGCTCCCGCTCGCGAGTCCGCCTATCGGCGCGTTCTCGTTTACGATCCTGACCAACGCCGTGCTCGTGGGCGTTCTCATCCCCATCGTCCTCGCGATCCGCAACGCCGCTGCCGGTCGCGTCGGCACCGTCATGTTCGTCGGCTGGCCCGTCTCGGTCGAGCGCATCCCCGAGACGCACGGCCGTCTCCTCGAGACCGAAAGCGGGCTCTCCCGTGGCGGCCTCGACCTCGACGCGCTGCGAATGTACCTCCGCTGGCGGGGGCGCTCGCTGTCGGACGTCCGCGAGAACCCGGAGTACTTTCGGGACCCGGCGACGCTCCCTGACGACCCAAATCCGCCGACCGACGGTGCTATCACCGCCGAAGTCAGAAGCGACGGCGGCACCCTCGAGCGTGACACCGACGATGACGCAGCGACGCCGCCGATCGATCACGACTTCGACGATCCCTGGGGTGCTGTGGCGTTTCTCGAGGACATCGACCACTCCGCGTACGGGACGACCCCCGAGGAACTCCGGGAGGGACTCGAGGTCCTCGCGAGCCGTGATCGGGTCTGGATCTCACCAGGGATGCCGTTTCTCGTCCCCGTCTTCGTCGGCCTGGTGATCGCGTTCACCTACGGTGACCTGTTGATGAGTCTGCTCGTCTGACCGGCCTCGAACTGATCCGGCCGAGGTCAGCCTGACGGGCCGCCCTACTTGAGTCGGTCGTACAGTGGAACGAGCGCGGTCCAGAACAGAACGAACGCCGTGCCGACGGCGACGATCGCGAGCCAGGCGGTTCCCGTCCCCGAGGGAAGACCCCCGGCGAGTAGCGCGACCGTCCCGAGGAACAACAGGACACAGACGACGACGCTCCCGACCTCGAGCGTCGTCGCGACGGGATGGGCGCGAAATCGGGCGGCGATTCCGGCGAGCATACGCGAGACTCACGCGGCACCGACTAAACGCTCACGGCTGCAGCTCGTCTTCGGCGACGGTAGTTGACGCCCGTTTTCAGGCTCGAGACTCGATTTCAGCCGCGATCTCGTCGAGGTCGTCGTCAGCGAGATCGGGGACGTCACCGGCGACGGCGTGGATGGGGCCGCCGCCGTCGCCATCGAACCGGGGGACGATGTGACAGTGGACGTGGTCGACTTCCTGACCGGCGGCCTCGCCGTTGTTGAACGCGACCGTCGTGGCGTCGGCGTCGACGGCTTCCTCGATGGCGGGGACCATCCGGTGGATCGTCGCGTAGAGATCGGTGGCGACGTCTTCGGGGACGTCGTTCAGTCGCTCGTACTCCGCTTTGGGGATCACCAGCGTGTGCCCCGGCGCGAGCGGGTTGGCGTCGAGAAAGGCCATCGTCGACTCGTCTTCGTACACGACGCGTGCGGGAATCTCTCCCGCGACGATCTGACTGAAGATCGAACACATGGGCGAACGTGACGTCGCGGGCCGTAAGAAGGTTACTCGCTCGCGGTGTCGCGGTCCGGTCGCTCCCCCCAGACTCGCCCCGTGCGGCCGAACCGACCGAATTACTTCCTCTCGGGTCGACGATACTGCCATGAGCAGTGATCGCTCGGATGGTCCACTTGGGGCGTTTTTCGAGGCCGAGCGCCGCTTCCACCGGGCAATGCCAGTCGCGGACCTCTACAGCAAACTGTTGTTTCGGACGATCCTCTGGTTTCTCTTCTTTACTACCGCGTACGTGACGCTCACGGCGCTCATCTGACCAATCGAACGCTCGATCAGGACTTTCGGCTCGAGTGGAGCGCTCGAAAAATGAGCGGCGGGAACGTCGGTTCGACGCGACTCGGGGGCCGTCCCCGTCCGCGCCCGTAGCGTCGGTCCGGGTCCCGGTGTTCGACCCGCCGGAGGACGCCGTCGTCTGCGAGTTCGTACAGCATCCGCCTGACGGTCGAGCGTTTCAGGTCGACGTGGTCTGCGTCGGCCAATGCGCCCGCGGTTGCCCCGACGGATTGGCGCTGTGACGCCGACAACGAAAGGAACTGATACAGCAGTTCCTGTCTACTCTCCTCGAGCGCGAAGACCCGGTGGAGTGCCGACGAGGGGTACGGAACTGCTTCGATTCCGTCGCTGACGTCTGCTTCCGAGATCCGGTCGCGGTCGGCCGACTCCGCGAGTAACGCGGCCGAAAAGAGCGCTGCGATGGCGTCGTGGGCGTCTCCGTGGGCCCAGTCTGCGATCGCGTACAGCTGCTCGCGCGTGATGGCGTCCGGTGCGAGTCCGAACTCGGCTCGAGAGCCGAGCACGTCGATGAGCGTGTGCGTCCGGTACGCCGGGAGTTCGACCGTTCGCTCGACGTCGACGTTCAGACCGTCCGGTGGCGTCCGACCCAGTGCGACCCAGGCGTCGCCGCTTTCGACCCGTGAGAGCCACTGGACGACGTCCGTCAGTGGTGGTCCCATCGGATCGTCGACGTGGTCGACGACCACGAACGATGGTTTCGCTGTCAGGCGGCTGGTGAGCCGATCACGAAGCGTCTCGGTACTCACGCCGTTCGACGGCGTCGCTTCCGGGCCCAGCAGTGACGAGAGCGCCCGCCGGTAGAACGTAAACTCGCTCGAGACGCGCCGGAGGTCGACCGAGACGACGCGTGGCAGCTGGCGGTGGGCCGTCCGCGTCGTCGTGTGCATCGCCCTGCCGCCGTCGCCGTTGAGCGCGTTGAGCCGTCCGACGATGGCGGTCGTGAGCGTCGTCTTCCCGGCTCCTTTTGGCCCCCACACGTACAGCGTCGGCGGCGTCGATCCCGAGAACACGGGCGCTATCGCGTCGAGCAACCGCTCGACGTACCGGCCGCGGTCTTGCACGTCGGTTCGACAGGCCGTCGGATCGAGAACCGCTCGATCGCGGACGATCCGGTCTGCCGTCTCGTCTCTGAGTCGCCGATCGATGCGCGCGTCGATCTCCATTCCAGCGTTGATCAGTGTGAAAGCGGCTGTTCGGTCGTCTCGAGCGACCGATCGGAGTGATAGACCGCCGCTCCAGTCTCATCGTCGAAGAGGTGGAGCCGATCGAGGTCGGCCCCGAACTCGACGGTGTCTCCCTGTCGAAGCGACGAGCGGGCGCTGACCTTGAACTTGGCCAGCGTGCCGGCGACCTCGCCGTGGATCAGCGTCGTATCGCCGAGTGGCTCGGTCACGGAGACCGTCGCTCGAATCGAGGTGTCCGCGTTCGCTCCATCCTCGTGGAGGTCCTCCGGCCGGATGCCGAGGAGTAGCTGCTCTTCCTCGAGCGCGTCGAGATCGCCGGTCTGTGGCAACTGGACGTCGACACCGTCGCCGACCGCCACGTAGCCGTCGCCGTCTCTGCGGATCTCGACCGGCAGCGTGTTCATCGCCGGGCTGCCGATGAACTCAGCGACGAACCGGTTTGCCGGATAGTCATACAACTCCTGTGGCTTGGCGACCTGTTGGAGTTCGCCATCGTTCATCACGGCGACGCGATCGCCAAGCGTCATCGCTTCGGTCTGGTCGTGGGTGACGTAGATCGTCGTCGTCTCGAGTTCGTCGTGCAGTTCGCTCAACTCGGCGCGCATCTGGATGCGAAGTTTTGCGTCCAGATTCGACAGCGGTTCGTCCATCAGCAGATAGTCCGGATCGCGGACCAGCGCACGGCCAATGGCGACGCGCTGGCGTTCGCCGCCCGAGAGCGCCTTCGGCTTTCGCTCTAAGAGATCTTCGATGTCGAGGATCGCCGCCGCCTCGGTGACACGGTCTTCGATCTCGTCGTCGGTGTAGTCGCCCGCCGACTTCATGCCGAACGTCATGTTCCGCTTTGCAGACATATGCGGGTAGAGCGCGTAGTTCTGGAACACCATCGCGACGTTGCGGTTTTTCGGCTCGAGGTCCGTGATCGGCTCACCGCTGGCGAGAATGTCACCCTCGGTGACACTCTCGAGGCCGGCGAGCATCCGCAGCGTCGTCGATTTCCCACACCCCGAGGGGCCGACGAGGACGAGGAACTCGCCGTCGTCGATCTCGAGGCCGAGCGAGTCGACCGCCGTGACGTCTTCGAACCGTTTCGTAACGTTGTCGAGTGTAATATCAGTCATTGGTAGCTCACTTCTGTTGGACCCCGAAGGTCTCGAGGAGTGGTTTTCGGAACGCGATCAGTGCGAGCAGCGGTGGGATAAGCGTGATGATGGCACCGGCCATCACGATCGACCACTGTAGTTCGCCAGCCTGGATGTCGCCTTGCAGGAGGGTGATCCCGACCTGCGTGACCTGTTGGGCCTGAGAGTCGATGATAACCAGCGGCCAGAGGTACTGGTTCCAGGCGTAGATGAACATGATGACGGAGACGCCCGCCAGCATCCCCTTCGACATCGGGATCAGCACGTAGACGAGGAACTTCAGCGGTCCGATCCCGTCGAGTTTCGCCTGTTCGACGATCGACTCGGGAATCGAGAGGAAGTGCTGGCGCAACAGGAAGACCGTCGTCGCGCTCGCCAGATACGGGATCGTGAGCGCGAGCATGCTGTTGTACCAGCCCAGATCCGTGACGATGTTGAAAAGCGGCACGAACCGGACCGGCACCGGCAGCATCAGCGTAAAGAGGATCAGCATGAACATCAGGTTCTTGAACGGGAACCGGTAGTAGACGATCGCCAGCGCCGCCAGAAGCGAGATCGCCAGTTTCCCGACGACGATGATGATCGACATGATAAACGAGTTCAGCAGGTAAACGCCGAAGTTGTAGTCGGTCATCACCGTCTGGTAGTTGTCGACCATGTGACTGCCGGGAGCGAGGTCGCCGACGCTGTTGATGACGCCCTGTTCTTGCGTGCTCACGAGCAACGCGATCAGGATCGGAAACGCCATCAGGAACACCGAAACGCCGAGTCCGATGTGGACCAGCAACTGTGTTCGATCCGTCGTCGGGCGCTCGAGCGATTCGGTGACGCGTTCGATCGTCGATGGAGTGTCTGTACTCACGTGTGCTCACCCATAGTGTGCGTATTTATCGGACAGGCGCAACTGGGCGTACATCAGTACGCCAACGACGAGGAACAGGATGACCGACTGTGCCGACGCCAGTCCGTGGTTGTTGAACTCGAATGCGTTGCGATAGAGGTCGTAGATCATGATGTTGGTCGCTCCGCCCGGACCGCCCTGAGTAAGGATGTCGATGAACGCGAACGTGTGGAAAAACGCGTAGATCGTGTTCATGACGACGAGAAAGATCAGCGTCGGCGAGATCAACGGCATGTAGATCCGAACCAGCCGCTGGAACCGGCCGACACCGTCGAGGTCGGCGACCTCGCCGAGGGCGTCAGGCACGTTGTTCAACGCGGCGATCATGAAGATGACGTTGTAGCCGATCTGCTTCCAGATGACCGCGACGGTCACGACGACGAACGCCTGGCCACCCCGGGTGAACCAGTCGATATTGACGCCAAAGATCGCCTGAATTGGCTGGGTGAGCACGCCGAGGCTCGGGTGAATAATGTAAAAGAAGACGATTCCCGCGACTGCCGGTGGCAGCGCGTACGGCCAGATCGCCGCGATCAGGTACGACGACTGGCCGACGCTCACTTCGTAGATCAGATACGAGACGACCAGCGAGATGGCCATCACGCCGACGATTACGATCAGCGAGAAGGCGATCGTCACGACGATGCTGCTGTGGTAGTCGCTCGAGGTGAGCAGGTAACTGTAGTTGCCGAGGCCGGTCCAGACCCGCTGTGTGCCGAACTGCAGCGTCTCGTACAGGCTGAGGTTGACTGCCTGTGCGGCCGGATAGTAGAGGAAGATGGCCGAGACGACGAGCGTCGGCAACAACAGGAGGTAGGCGAGCCACGAGCGGTCGTAAATCTCTCTTGCCATTGATGTGATACGGTGGACGTTTGGTCTGTGTTATTCGCCTGCGACGCGGGAGTAGCGGTCGAGTTCTTCCTCGACGTCCTCTTTCATATTTGCGAGGCCCTCTTCGACGCTGACACCGCCGGAGAAGATCTGCTGGGACTCTTCCTGGATCGTCAGTTGCACCTCGCGGGCGGGACCGACGAGCATCCGGCGAGTCGCCGGCGTCGTCTCGGACTCGAGCAACTGTTCGAACGCCGTTGCGTAGTGAGGTTCGTCCTCGAACCAGCCCTCATCCTCGAGTTCATCGATGGACTCCCCGCGAATCGGATAGTAGCCACTGCCCTGGTGCCACTCGATCTGGTTCTCGACGGAGCCGAGATAGGCGAGCAGGTCGCCGACTTCCTCCTCGCGCTGATCGTCCATGTTGCCGCTGACGAACAGCGACGCGCCACCGATGACGACGCCCGTGCGGTCCTCGGTAGGCGAGGGGTAGAGGCCAGTTCCGAGCTCGAAGCCGTCGACGTCGTCTTCGTCTAAGTCCTCTTCGTCTTCGATGTCGCCCTCGGCACCCGAAACGGTCGACTCGACGGCTGCCGTCGAGTCGAGTTTGATCCCGACCTCGCCAGCGAGGAAGGCGTTTCGTGCCTCGTCCCAGGCCTCGATGCCGGGGTTCAAGTAGAGGTCGTCCTCGTAGAGGTCGCGCCACCAGCTCCAGAGGTCTTCGGCGAAGTCGGTTTCGGCATGCATCGTCGTCGGCGCGCCGTCGTGGCCGTTCTCGTTGTCGAGAATGAGTTCGTCGGCCAGCGAGTACCAGGTTTCGACGAACCAGACGTGGTTGGGCCACGTGATCCCGTAGTTGACCGCACCCGAATCGACGAGCGCCTCACTGTGTTCTCTGACTTCCTCGAGCGTTTCAGGCGGCTGGTCGGGGTCGAGGCCGGCTTCCTCGTAGGCGTCTTTGTTGTAGTACAGAATCGCGTTGGAGTTGTTGAACGGCATCGAGAACAACTCGCCGTCGACGCGGAAGAAGTCTTGAACGGTGTCGACGAGGTCGTCGGTCGGATAGTCGTCGGGCAGCAAGCTTTCGGCCGACTGCATCGCCTCCGTGTCGAGTACCTGTTGATTGTGCAGTCCGTCGATCATGACGACGTCGGGGATCTGGTCGGCCTCGATCGCGCCGAACAGGCTGTTCAGGATGTCTTCGTAACTCCCCTGGTACTCGGATTCGCTGTCGGCTCCCTCGAATCGCTCGACCATGTCGTCCAGTAGTTCGCCCGACCCACCACCCATCGCGTGCCAGGCTGTGAGCACTTCGTCGTCGACCTCGTCGACGTCAGCGTCCTCTCCGTTCCCCATACAGCCGGCGAGCCCCGCCGCGGTGACGGCCCCAGTCGCTTTCAGCACATTCCTGCGTGAATGATTAACAGGCATAAACAACCGTTTAGAAATATGTTCTTATATAATTACCGATCTATGAAGCCTTTGCGAACCCGAATCACCTGCGAAACCAATAGGTGGTGGTTTTGTTTACTGCCATCATCCGGTCAT
The DNA here is from genome assembly GCF_003430825.1 of Natrarchaeobaculum sulfurireducens. NCBI lineage: Archaea > Methanobacteriati > Methanobacteriota > Halobacteria > Halobacteriales > Natrialbaceae > Natrarchaeobaculum > Natrarchaeobaculum sulfurireducens. Next base: position 334,844 of record NZ_CP024047.1, read on the forward strand.
CAATAACGAAATATGCGGCTCGTTTTATATACTACTCGATAGCTGGCGTCGCCGTCTCCGCTTGCGATTCAGCCCAGGAGTAACGGCGCTCCGACGAGTACCCCGACCCCGATCAGCACCAGGTTCCAGAGTAACACCGGCCGGACCAGCTCTCGAGCGATGGTCGCGGCGAACACGGTCTTGATGAGGATACTCGCGGCGGTACCGGCGAGGACGCCAGCTACCGCCGTCTCGGTCGTGATCTGGCCCGTACTGACGAGCGTGACGGCCGTAGTCGTTGCGGTGCCACTCGAGACGAGTCCGGCGAAAAAGGTCGTCGCGAGGAAGCCGGTCGCGCCGAAGGCCTGTTCGGCCCCGACGGAGATGAGCAAGACGAGCAAGAACAGTGCGCCGAACGAGAGCGCGTTGCGGAGGCTAAACGGCGAGGTGAGGTCCGCCTCGAAGTCCGCCCGCCAGTCGCTCTGCCAGATCGCGACCGCGATCCCGGCGATCGTGATCGCCCCGAGCGGCGCACCGATCACCAGCGCGGCTTCGGGGACGAACGCGACGACGATGACCGCGTTCCGGAACGCCATTGCCGCGTTCGCAAGCAAAATCGCCCCCACGGCGAGACTGAACATCCCCCGCTGGTCGGTCGCACGTTTCGCCATCTCGGCAACGACGGCCGTCGAGTTCACGAGGCCGCCGAAGAAACCGGTGACGGCAACGCCCATCCCCTGGTACTTCTTGACCAGCACGTAGTTGACGAAGCCGATCGCACTGATGGCGATCACGAGCGACCAGATCAACTGGGGCTGGACCGCCCCCCACGGATCGATCGTTTCGGCGGGGAGCAACGGATAGATGACGAACGCGAGAATAACGAACTCGACGGCGCTTCGCACCTCCTCCCTCGAGAGCCCCCACGCGAACTGGTGAAGTTCGCGTTTCAGGACGAGCAGCAGGGACGACAACACGGCGACGGTTACCGACTCGATGAAAAAGCCGTTGGCGACGAGCGCGCCGATGCTGTAGGCGACGAGCATCGACACCGACGTCGTCAGCGACAGCCCGTCGACGTCCGCTTCGATGAAACTCTGGACGGCGAGTAAGACGGCATGGGCGATAATCAACAGGCCGCCGAGCAACAACAGCCCGTCGTCGCCGATGATCGTAAACACGGCCGCGAGCAGGCTGATCAGCGCAAACGTCCGAATGCCCGCCGACTTCTGGGACCACTCCCGCTCGAGGCCGAGGAACATCCCCAGCAGCGTCGCCAGTACCAGCTTCGCGACCGTATCGTCGATGTGTGCGAGCGGTTCGAACTCGATCATGGGTCGAGTACGGCGTCGATCGTTCCCAGTGAGTCCACGACGTAGTCGGGACGCACCGTCGATTTCTCGAGCGTCGGTCGGTCGGTGACGCCCGACTCGACGAGCACGGTCGTCATGCCGGCACGATGGCCCATCCGGACATCGGTTTCGAGTCGATCACCGATCATGAGACACCGGTCCGGCCGGACGTCGAGTCGGTCGGTCGCGGTCTCGAGAGCGGTCTTCGAGGGCTTTCCGAGGACGCGATCGAGTTCGTGTCCGGTCAGCCCTTCGACGGCGCCGATGACGGCCCCGGCGTCCGGAATCTCGCCGTCGGCGACGGGACAGGTTCGATCGGGGTTCGTCGCGTACAACGCCGGCTCGTGCTCGAACGCCTCGAGGACGTCGCACAGGGTATCGTACGCGAACGACCGGTCCATCGAGACGAGCACGACTCGCGCGGCCGACGGCCGGCCCGTCACGTCGACGTCCGCCTGCTCGAGTTCGGTGACGAGGGGCTCCTCGCCAACGACGTATACCGGGTCCGAGCCGTGGTGTCGTGCCAGGAAGTCGGCCGCGATCGACGCCGAGTTGACGACGTCCTCGAGGTCGACATCGAGGCCGAACGACACCAGCCGATCGCGGTGGACGGCTCGGCGCTCGAAGGCCTTGTTCGAGAGGAAAACGACGTCGATGCCGGCTTCTCGGAGCCGTTCGATTCCCGCGACAGCGCCCTCGACTGGCTGGTCGCCGCGGTAGACCGTTCCATCGAGGTCGACGACCGCGCCCTCGATCGGTGTCGCGACGCTCTCAGTGCTCATCCGCGACCACCCAGTCGTATCGCTTGCTCGAGTATCGATCCGCCGCCTGTCCGACCACGCGTCGTGTTCCCAACATACTGTTGCCTCGGTACGACTATATTTTGCTATATAGAGCTATATACCTTACGCGACGATCGCCCGGACAGGGACCGTAGCGACTCGAGTCGCCGTGTGACCAATACCCGTCGCTGACGGTCGAATCGCTGGACGAAACTCACGACCTCAGTTGTCGGCGGTATCACGCCTTGTGCCTGTAAAAGACGGTGTCGACTGAGTTTACCGCGCCGGGATCACTCTGCTGGGGCGACCGACTTCTCCAGTCCAGGATAGTCGACGATGATGCCGTCGACGCCCGCTTCTGCCAGTTGCTCGAACTGGAGCCACGTGTCGACGGTCCAGACGTTCACCGTCCGGCCCTCCTCGTGGGCGACCTCGAGGAGATCGATCTCGGGTTCATCGGCGGGAATCGGGCCGTACGATTCGCTTGCGAGCGCGGTTCCGCGGACCTGGTTCCGTGGCGGGTGGACGGCTTCACAGTCGTACCGGCGGGCGATCTCGAGGCCGTCTTCGACCGAGTCGGCGACCAACGCCGCGGCTGGATAGTCGGGGGCGACGTCCCTGGTGGCAGCGAGTGCCCCTTCGTAGAACGACGAGAACAGCACTTCACCGCCGAACCCGTCACAGTCGCTGACGACGCGGTCGACGAACGGAGCCCAGTGGTCGCGTCGGTCGTCGCGATCCGTCCCGGAGAGCACCTCCGCAAACCGGAGGTCGGCGCTTCCCGGATTTTTCAACTCGACGTTGACACCGACGGACTCGGGCAGCGCCTCGAGCAACGCCGAGAGCGTCGGCACGGTCTCGTCCGTCCCGAGCACGTGGGTTTCGGCGAGTTCCTCGAGTGAGGTTTCCCAGACGAGCCCCGAGCCGTCGGTCGTCGGTCGCCCGTCTCGCGTGCCGTCCAGTCGGTCGTCGTGGAAGACGACCGGCGTGCCACAGCTGGCTGGCTGGACGTCGATCTCGATCATCGTCGTCTCCTCGTACGCGGCGGCGTCGGTCGCAGCACCGATCGTATTCTCGGGGAACAGCCCCGCAAAACCGCGGTGTGCGAGTACCTCGGGCGATGACATTACGTCCCCAGATGGCCGCCGGGGTCTTGAACGCTTCTTCGCTCGAACGCCGCCGACACCGTAGACGGAGAGCCGATCGAACCGCCCCCTCGACGCCGGCGCAACGCGTCCACGGGTTAAGCGGCGCTGGCGTACTCATCACGGACGACTATCGGGCTTTCTTCTCGAGGACTGCCACCTTGCGGGAGAACTCAGTGATCGCTTCCTAGCTCCGCGTCACCGTCACCGATCAGTCCGGTGTCGTACTCACTCCGGTCGTCCCGGATGAGTCGACCGGTACCATCGTGTTCGCTGAACACGTCCTCCTCGAGTGCGTCGTTCACCGACACGACGGTCTCGGGTGCGACCTTTTCGGTTACCTCGAACGTCGTGACTGGCCGGACAAGCCCCCACAGTGCACCGATCGCGTGGAAGGTGAACGCGACCGGTGTTACCAGTACGTACACCGGCCACAGCAGCGGATGTTTGTCGTATCCGATCGCCCCGAAGAGCATATACACGAACAAGAACCCGAAGAGTGCTATCGAGAGTAACTCGTAGTATCGCATCGATGGCGTGGTGTGTGGAAACAGCGTCGCTATGACGACTAGTGCCGGGACCACCGGCGAAAACGCCCACGCGATAATTCGTGTGTAGTACAGCGGACGGTACGTTATGGGGAGAAGGTGCCCATCGGCGATGGTCCCCGAGATCCATCGTCGTCGCTGGTTGATCATTGCACGGACGGACGGTGGCGCTTGATTTCTGAATCGCGTATCGTAAACCGCGAACGAGACCCCGTCGGCCTTTGCAGCGTTCCATATGAAGTTGGTATCCTCCGTAATCGTCGCTCGATCCCACGAAATTTGCTCCTCTAGAGAAGCACGAATCGCGACTCCGCCTCCCCATGCGTACAACGGGTACCGCAACCGCGGAAACGCGAACTGCTCGAACTGATAGCCGACCCGGAATAACTCACAGAGATACGTGATGTATGAACCCGTATAAATCGGCTTCTCAGTGAACTGTACGACGTCCGCGTCGGGAAGGCCGTTGAAATCGGTAACGATGGTATCCTCGTCGAGGTATAGCACGTACTCCGACTGACATGGGAGGGTTCGTCGGGCCCACTCGACGGCCCGGCCCTTGTTTATCGCCTTACACTCGAACGACGCCGGAACGACGTGGACGGACGCCCCTTCGATCTCCATCGGCGTCTCCGCGATGACGTGAACAGCATCTACCTCCTCAGGGAGCGCGTCGACAGTCGCCTGAACGATCTCGTGGTTATCGATCGTGAGTACCCGGACCTGAATATCAGAGAGTTCCCAATCGACCTCCTCGGGGTCAATTCCGCCCCCGCGTCCGAGAACGAACACCTCGAACGCCCACCACAGTGCCGAAAACCCGTATAGGACCAGCGCGACCCACAGGAGAATAACGACACCCGTCACCACAGCGTTCATACTGAAGAGATCGATCATTCTCCTCGGTCTACGTGTCACTCAAACCGATCCCCAATAGAACGTTCGGTTTGTACCCCCGTCACGTTCAGACACTGCCTTCGCCGGATCAGTGATCTCTCGAGGGATAGGTTTACGTTCACCCGGACGCTCTCGAGGGCTAATGCCTTCGTTCGATCCTGAACTCCTCGCGGAAGCGGTATCCATCGTCCTCTACACCGTCGTCGCCGTCGTCCTCACGGCCGGCGGAATTTTCGCCGAGTACACGAGCCTACAGCAGTTCGGTGCCGGTGACGCGACCGGCGCGCTCTGGCTCGCGGCGATCGGTGCCGTCATGCTGTATGCAGGCGTCTACGCCCTCGGCTATCGGAAGGTGCTCGTTCGACTGCTCGCGGCCCGTGAGTACGGGAGTCGCTGACTCGCTGTCTGGTTCCCTCGGAGCCACGTTCGAATATCAACATGCGCTGTCCGTTTTCGATCGCTGACGCGTAACCGACCTAACGACGGTGGGCTATCCTTGTCGTCGTCTGCTGGACCGATTCCCCTTTAATGTCGGAGCGAATCACTGCAGGTATGAGCAGGTTCGGCGAGGTCGACGACCAGTACGATCCGCACGCGCTCGAGCAGCGGGTGTTCGACTACTGGGACGAGGTCGACGCCTACGAACGGACGGTCGAGCACCGATCGGACGGTGAATCGTTCTTTTTCGTCGACGGCCCGCCGTACACGTCGGGGTCGGCGCACATGGGGACGACCTGGAACAAGTCGTTGAAAGACGTCTACCTCCGCTTTTTCCGAATGCAGGGGTACGACGTCACCGATCGGCCGGGGTACGACATGCACGGACTGCCGATCGAGACGAAAGTCGAAGAAAAACTCGGCTTCGAGAATAAAAAGGACATCGAGGAGTTCGGCGAGGAGAACTTCATCCAGGAGTGTAAAGACTACGCCGACGAGCAACTCGAGGGACTGCAGTCCGATTTCAAGTCCTTCGGCGTCTGGATGGACTGGGACACCCCCTATCGGACGGTCTCGCCGGAGTACATGGAAGCGGCGTGGTGGGGCTTCTCGAAGGCTGCCGACCGCGGCCTCGTCGAGCAGGGACAGCGCTCGATCAGCCAGTGTCCCCGCTGTGAGACCGGCCTGGCGAACAACGAGGTCGAGTACGAAGACGTCGACGACCCCTCGGTCTACGTCAAATTCGACCTCGAGGACCGTGAGGGATCGATCGTCATCTGGACGACCACGCCGTGGACCATCCCCGCTAACACCTTCGTCGCCGTCGACGAGGAGGGTGACTACGTCGGCGTTCGTGCGACGAACGACGGCGAGGAAGAGCTACTGTACCTCGCCGAACCGAAAGTCGAAGAGGTGCTCTCGGAAGGGCGCTACGACGAGTACGAGATCGTCGAGGAGCTGACCGGCGAAGAGCTGATCGGCTGGTCCTACGAGCACCCTCTCGCCGAGGAGGTGCCCGAACACCCTGACCACGAAGGTGCACTCGAGGTGTACGCCGCCGACTACGTCGACACCCACGGCGACGGCACCGGGCTGGTTCACTCCGCGCCGGGCCACGGTGAGGAGGACTTCGTCCGCGGGCGCGAACTCGGCTTCCCGATCTTCTGTCCCGTCGGCGGCGACGGCGTCTACACCGCGCAAGCGGGCAAATACGACGGCCAGTTCGTCAAAGACGCCGACGAGGAGATCACGGCCGACCTCGAGAAAAACGGCGCACTGCTCGCATCGGGAACGATCCATCACAGCTACGGTCATTGCTGGCGCTGTGACACCGGTATCCTCCAGATCGTCACCGACCAGTGGTTCATCACGATCACGGACGTCAAAGACGAACTGCTCGAGAACATCGAGGACAGCGAGTGGTACCCCGAATGGGCTCGCGACAACCGCTTCCGCGATTTCGTCGAGGACGCACCGGACTGGAACGTCTCCCGACAGCGCTACTGGGGCATCCCCCTCCCGGTGTGGACCCCTGAAGACAGAGACGACGACGGGGCGGCTACCGCCGCCAGTCCAGAGCGCGCCAGCGGGCGCGCGGACGAAGAGATGATCGTGGTCGGCACGCGAGAGGAACTCGCCGAGCGCGTCGACCAGGATATCGACCCCGAGGACGTCGACCTCCACAAAGACACCGTCGACGACCTGACGATCACCGAAGACGGCACCACCTACACCCGCGTGCCGGACGTTTTCGACGTCTGGCTCGACTCCTCGGTGGCGTCGTGGGGCACCCTCGACTTCCCCGAAGACGACAGCCGCTTCGACGAACTCTGGCCCGCCGACTTCATCCTCGAGGCCCACGACCAGACGCGTGGCTGGTTCTGGTCCCAGCTCGGAATGGGGACCGCTGCGATGGGCGAGGTGCCCTACGACAAGGTCTTGATGCACGGCCACGCGCTCGACGAGGACGGCCGCAAGATGTCGAAATCCGTCGGGAACGTCGTCGAACCCGACGAGGCGATCGAGCGCCACGGCTCCGACGCCATGCGGATGTTCTTGCTCTCGGCGAATCCCCAGGGCGACGACATGCGCTTTTCATGGGACGGCATGGCCACGATGGAGAACCACCTGCGGACGCTCTGGAACGTCTTCCGGTTCCCGCTGCCGTACATGCGACTGGACGGCTTCGAGCCGGGCGTTGGGACGGAGTCGCAACGAGGCGGAGGCGGTGACACCGCCGGAGTGACACTCGAGGCGGTGGACGACGACCTCGAGTTGATCGACGAGTGGGTGCTCGCCCGCTTGCAGTCCACCAAAGCGGAGATGACCGACCACTTCGAGGCGTTCCGCCAGGACAAGGCGCTCGACGCCGTCCTCGAGTTCGTCGTCGAGGACGTCTCGCGGTTCTACGTCCAGGCGGTCCGCGAGCGCATGTGGGAGGAAGAGGACAGCGCCTCCAAGGAAGCTGCCTACGCGACGATCTACCACGTCCTCAGGGAGACGGTCGCACTGCTTTCGCCCTACGCGCCGTTCATCAGCGAGGAGATTTACGGCACGCTCACCGGCGACGACGCACATCCGACGGTCCACATGGAAGACTGGCCCGACGTCGACGACTACTGGGTCGACGAGCAACTCGAGACGGACGTCGCCTTCCTGCGCGCGATCGAGGAAGCCGGTGCACACGCCCGCCAGCAGGCTGGCCGGAAACTCCGCTGGCCCGTTCCGCGGGTGGTCGTCGCGGCCGACGACGACCGCGTCGTCGACGCTGTCGACCGTCACACCGGCCTGCTCGAGGACCGACTCAACGCTCGCGAGATCGAACTCGTCTCCGCAGACGACCGCTGGGAGGAACTCGCTTACAGCGCCGAAGCCGACATGAGCGAACTCGGCCCCGCCTTCGGCGGCCGTGCCGGTGAGGTCATGACCGCACTCAACGAGGCCCGGATCGACGAGCCGAGTCTCGAGGCGCTCGAGGAGGCCGTCGCCGACGTCCTCGAGGAGGACGAGTCGATCGAAGAGTCGATGGTCTCGTTCGTCACCGAGACGCCCGACGACATCGCCGGCACCCCGTTCGGTATCGACGGCGACGACCGCGGCGTCGTCTACGTCGACGCGTCGCTCTCCGAGGATATCGAAAGCGAGGGCTATGCCCGCGAGGTCATCCGCCGCGTCCAGGAGATGCGTAAAGAACTCGAACTCGACGTCGAAGAGCGAATCGCGCTGGACCTCGAGATCGACGACGACCGTGTCGCGGACCTCGTCGCCGACCGCAAGGACCTGATCTGCGAGGAGGTTCGTGCCGACGAACTCCGGACCGTCGAGGATGGCCACCGCAAGGAGTGGGACGTCGAGGGAGTGACGATGGAAATCGCCCTCGAGGCGGTTGCGGCGGCTGAAGCATCGGACTAGAGTACGCACCACCGCGGGAGGCGGAGCCGATCGCGCTGTATTTTTGGTCCAGATTTTTGCGCGAGTGGTCGCGAACTGTGTGAGCGACCCGAGCGGAAAAAGGTGGATGCCGAGGTCGCCCTCGAAGCCGTTGCGGCGGCTGAAGCGTCGGATTAGAGCGCGTACCAGCGCGGGAACCGGAGCCGACCGCGGTGGATTTTTGGTCCAGATTTTGAGGTGTGACGAGCGAGCGAAGCGACCTGATCTCGGTCGGGTCGATCCTCGAGCAACCTCCCACACGATCTGACTGTCTGGCGAGCACAACAGTCATGCCCGTTGGCTGTCCATAGAGTTGGCATGAAGCACCTGGTCCCCGTGCTCCTGATCGCGATTCTGGTTGTCAGTCTTCCGGCCGGTGTTGCTGGTGCGGCCGGTGGCACTGTGACGGACTCGAGCGACCACGGTGTGGCCCCGACCGGGCCGACACAGGCGACTGGCGGAGCGAGTGACGTCCCGATTCGGAATCATCTCGGTGCGCCAGCGGCCAGTATCGGCGGGAGCGACGACGTCCTCCACCGGACGACGACGCTTCGGCAGTTGCCCGACCGGCCGGGTGAGTTCGAGACCGAGAAGACGTTCGACGTCCCCGATCCCGTCGTCTCGCTCGAGATCGATCTCGAGTCGAGGGCGACGGTCGTCGGGGCCGAGGGTTTCGAGGAGACCGCCGACGGCACCTATCGTTGGACCGAGGTCGTCGACGAGCCGTCGATCCGGTTTACGATGCCGGCGAACCGAACCGGCGACGTGGGCCACCACGCCGGCGGATCGGCTGTAGGCGATGGGTTCGGTGTGAGTACCTTCTCGCACGGTGGCGAATCGGCCGCTCGCGGCGGTGACGGGTATACCTTCGTCGAGACGGGCGAATGGGGGATCGTCAGGGTGCCTGGGATCAGCGTCTCGTTGCAACAGACGTCATCGGTCGGCGTCGACGAGACAGTCCGAATCGACGGGCCGGGCGCAACCGGCGGCGACCTGGCGTTCTTCGGTGAGGTATCCGAGTACGAGCGACCCGTCGCCGGGGAGACGATCAGGTTGGTCGTCCCCGAGGCAGCCGAAGCCGATCTGGCAGCCGCCCCCGAGACGATCCTCGAGACACTCGCGTGGGGGAGCGAACGCCTCGACGTCGGTGCCCGAAGTGATGACGTGTTCGTCGTCGCCGTGCCCGCCGACCTCGAGTGGGGGCCACAAGGCGTCCAGTACGGTGACTCGGACGCCTGGGTCGTCGCTGACAGCCCGCTCGAGCACCCGGCGAACGTCTGGCTCCACGAGTACGTCCACGTCCGACAGGGCTACACGGGCGACGATGTGGGGACGACGAGCGAGACGCAGTGGCTCGTCGAAGCCCAGGCGGAGTACTACGCGGCCACGCTCGCCTTCGAGAAGGGGCTGATCGAGTTCGACGAGTTCAGTCGCTTCCTCGCGGGCGGGGAACGCTCGCCGTACGCCGACGCCGCCCTCGCCGATCCCGACACGTGGACCGACGACCGCACGGATTACGTGAAGGGGCGGCTCGTCTACGGTGAACTCGACCGTCAGCTTCGGCTCGCGACCGACGGCGACCGAACCGCCGAAGACGTCTTCCGGGTGCTCAACGCCGGTGAGGGGACCCTGACCGGCGAGGCCTACCTCGAGTTACTCGAGCAGGCCGGCGGCGAGACGGTCCGGTCGGCTGCCGAGCGATACGTGAGGAGCGACGAGACGCCCACGATGTGGAGCCAGGCCGATCACGCGGCGGCGTTCGATCTGCAAGGGGCGACGTTCGAATACGGCCTCGACGGTGACGCGTTGGCGGCTGGCGGGGAGTCGTGGCCGCTAACCGAACGCGATGGCCACGACGGGAAGACGACGGCCGTTCCCGTCGACGAGCCCGTTTCGGTTCCCGTGCGCCTCGATAACGTCGGTGACCGGGACGGAACTGCCGACGCCACGCTCGAGGTCGACGGGCGGGTCGTCGACTACACCCAGCCCCATCTCGAGGCTGGCGAGGAGGAAACGGCAAATCTGACCTGGACGCCGGACGAACCCGGCGAGTACACGCTCCGGATCGGCGACGAGACGGTCACCGTGTTCGTCCGTTCCGATGCGAGCGTCCACGTCGCCGACCTCGATCTCGAGCCCACCGAGGTTCGCCCGGATGAACCCGTTACCGCGACGGCGACTGTCGAGAATCCCGACGAGGTGCCCGCCGCGGCCGTCCTCGAGTTCAGAACGCACGAGGGCGGGGTTGGTGACCATCCCGTCTTCCTCGAACCTGGAGAAACCGCGACGATCACCGAGGAGCTGCTGTTCGATGCCGACGGCGAGTACGAGGTCGTGATCGGAGAGCAGTCGGCGACGGTCGTCGTCCAGACGACCCCACCGGCGGAACTCGAGCAGGTCCCCGGATTCGGCCTCGCCGCCGCCGTGCTGGCGCTGTCGGTGGCCCTCGTCGCTGCCCGAATCGATCGGGCTCGTCGTCGGTAGCCGGTGTCGACTCGCGCGCGTAACTCATTCGCCCACGTCCTGTTCGCCTCCGTCGTGTTCAGTCACGCCGTGTCACTCGAGTCCGATCAGCCGGAGGCGTGCCGACGACGCTCAGAGGTGGTCGGCCAGAACAGGGGCGACCGACACCGCACTTGCCTGCCGTTCGATGGTGTCGGTGCCGTAGATCGCCTCGACGCCCGCCCGAGCGAGTTTCGTGTACGCGTTGCGGACGAGCAGCGGATGGATGCAAGTGACGAAGACGCGACCGACGTCCCGTTCGCCGAGGACAGCGATGGCTTCGCTCATGGTCGAACCGGTCGCGATGATGTCGTCGGTGACGACGACGTCTCGGCCGGCCACGCCGACGTCGCTGGGAGTGATCTCGACCTCCGTTCCGGAGTGACGGGTCTTCTCGAAGTAATCCGTCTCGCCCGTACCGTAGGCATCACGGACCGTCTCAGCCAGCCCGACCGCCCCGGCGTCGGGCGAGAGGAAGACGGGGTCAGCGAGGTCGGCAGGCAGCGGCTCAGCGAGCTGGCCTGCGGCGTCGACGGCGCTCGCTGTCGGCTCGAAAAAGTCACAGACGCCCGTTTCGTGGGGATTGACGGTTACGACACGGTCCGTGCCGGTCGAGATGGCTCGGGCAACGGCGCGTGCAGAGATCGGCTGGCCCACGTCGAACTGCCTGTCCTGGCGGCCGTAGCCCATGTACGGCAGCACCGTGACGATCTCGTCGACGCCCGCTTCGCCGAGGGCGTCCTGTAGCTGAAGCAGCTCGACGTGGGCGTCACTCGAGACCGTCGAGGCGACGACGATCGCTCGCTTGCTACCCTCGAGTTCCGGGATAGACGCGAGCAGTTCACCGTCGGGAAACCGTTCGGAGTCGACGGGAGCGAGTGGTTCCTCGAGTTCGCGTGCGAGCGAGGCGGCGAGCGCCTGTGAGGCGGATCCGCTGACGATCATATGCGAGCCCACAGCCCGCGGGGTAAACCCGTTTTCGTTCTCCCGGTCGCCAGGTTCGTCGGCCGATAACCGCTTACGCCGTTGGTGCCAGCGCGAGCGCTCGAGCGTCGTCGACGCCGAGCGACCGCCTCCGCCAGGCCGGTGAGTCAGGGTCGTCACTCGCCACGAGGAACGTGCCGTCGGCCGTCACCGCGTAGGTCGGCTCGCCGTAGGCGACGTCGACGATCCGGCCGTCCGGCGACTCGAGCGTCCGCCACGCTTCCCCGTCGTACGCTGTGACCGCCTCGTCCGCGACGGCGTGTGCTCGTTCGAGACGGCCGTACTCGTCGCCCGGACTCGAGGCGACGACGTCGAACGGTCCATCGCGGATCGCCATCCAGCCGTTACCGAGTTTGTACAACCCGTCGGCAGTGGCCGCGAGCGGAACGCTCGCTGCGGCGACGTCGCGAACGTCGGTGAGGCCGGCGTGGTCGAGGTCGCCGCCGTGGACGCGATAGACGCCGCTTTCGGTTCCGACGAGGGAGCCATCGATCGCGTTGACCGCCGCGAACGGTTCGTCGGTGAGACGTTCCCACCCGTCTTCGTCGGCTCGTCGGCGGGCGACTCGTCCCGTCTCGTCGGCCGCCAACAGGTCCGAGCCGTCGGCCCCGACGGCGACCGCCGGGCCGAACCCGGTTTCGACGAACGCGGGGCCGTCGTCGCCCTCCTCGAGGGCGAGAATGCGAACGTCTTCGTCCGTCGCGACGGCGAGGGCGTCGTCGGTCGCGGCGAGGTCGCGCGCGTCACAGCGGGCTCGAAGCGAGAACTCGCCGATGGCGTCGTCGGCGACGTGGACGCGAACGACTCCGATCGAACAGGCGACGTAGGCGTCGACCGCCCCGGTTCGGTCGCCGTAGACGCGTTTCTCCTCGATCGATTGCATACGTACACGCTCGCGACCGCCGGCCGAAAGCGTTCCGTCTCCGACGCTGGCTTCGGATCCACGCTGAGACGGTTCGGAATCCCTTTGAGGTGGCCCCACAGACTAGACACCGATGGAAGTGTTCGGATCCAGCGGGACACGCGGCGTCGCAAACGAGGAACTGACGCCCGCGTTCGTCCTGCGCGTCGCGAAAGCGGCGGGAACGGCCTGGGGGGCCGACCGGGTCGCGATCGCCCGCGATACGCGATACACCGGTCGGATGCTGGCCGACGCAGCCGCAAGCGGGCTCGCGAGCACGGGCACCGACGTCGACCGCCTCGGGATCGTTCCTACGCCGGGTGCACAGTTCTATGCCGAACGCGAGGGCGTTCCGGTCGTCGTCGTCACGGCCTCACACAACCCACCACAGTACAACGGCATCAAGCTCGTCGGCCCCGACGGGGTCGAACTCGCCGTCGCCGATCTCGAGGAGATCGAGTCGACGCTGCTCGGAGAGACCTACACCGTCGCCCCGTGGGACGAGACGGGTCGCGCTCGGGCCATCGAGGGTGTCACCGACGACTACGTCGACGCCTTGCTCGCGTCGGCTGACCGCGAGGCGATCGCCGATGCCGACCTGACCGTCGCGCTCGATCCGGGCCACGGTGCCGGCGCGCTCACGAGTCCCGAATTCTTCCGGGAACTGGGCTGTCGCGTCGTCACCGTCAACGCCCAGCCCGACGGCCACTTCCCGGGTCGGGACCCTGAACCCGTCCCCCGAAATCTCGAGGATCTCGGCCGGCTCGTTCGGGCCACCGATGCCGACGTCGGCATCGCTCACGACGGCGACGCCGACCGTGCGATCTTCTTCGACGAACACGGCGCGTACGTCGAAGGTGACGCCACCCTCGCCGCGCTCGCTGCAGCCGAACTCGAGGCCGGCGATACGGCCGTCTCCGCGGTCAACGTCTCCCAGCGGCTGGTCGACGTCGCCGCCGACGCCGACGCCGACCTCGAGCTCACCCCGATCGGATCGACGAACATCATCACCCGCATCCGCGAACTCGAGGCCGGCGGCCGGCCGGTCCCGATCGCTGGTGAGGGCAACGGCGGTATCTTCTTCCCCGGCTACCGCCTCTCGCGGGACGGCGCCCACACCGCCGCGCGCTTTCTCGAACTCGTCGCCCAGCAGCCGGTGAGCGAGATCGTCGCCCCCTTCGACGGCTACGCCAACGTCCGCCGAAACCTCGAGTACGAGTCGACCGCCGAACGCGACGCCATGCTCGACGCGGCGGCGAACCACGCCCAGGCCGCCGACGCCGAACTCAACACCCGTGACGGCTACCGCCTCGATTACGGCGATGCCTGGGTGCTCGCCCGCCCCTCGGGGACCGAACCTCTCGTGCGAGTCTACGCGGAAGCTCGCGACGAAGATCGGGCGACCGAGCTGGCGACCGAGCTGTACGAGACGCTCCTCGACGCGAAAGCAAGCGCCTGAGTCGATTACAGGCGGAGTAGCGCAATGTCACGGCCTTCAGGCCGTGGATACGCGCGTAAGCTTGATCAGGCTGTATTCCGTAGACGGCAGTACCGGAGTTCCCACGTTGAGAAACGCCGTCTTTGACGACACCACGGCTTCGCCGTGACTTCTCGCGTGGTAACAAATCCGACTGAACCAGTCCACGACGTACCGGCTTGGCCGACGCGAACCGTGGTACCGTGCGGGCTGAATACCCCGCCGTGGAGGGACGAGCGGTATTCGTCGCGTCGAAACGCCGACCGCGCGTCGGACGGAAGGCCCGTTTGGCCGGGCTATACGCGCTGTAACGCACGTCCTTGGTCACAACTGGGCGGCGACCGTCGACGTGGGACGCGAAAGCGTACTTCGCCACCGAGGAAACGCGCAACCTTGAACTCCGCTTCGCGGATTCCCGCGTCTTCAGGCGCGGGAGGAGGTCAATCTCTATACGTTCCTGTCGCTCGCGCTGGTCCGCTACGTCACCTCACCGACCCATCCGAGCCACTACTTCGGTTAGACCGGGTCGTCGACCTCGAGTGCGGTCTCGAGTCGCTCGCGCTCTGTTCGCAAGGACTCGAGTTCCTCGGCAATTTGTCCGTCTGCCAGCCGCTCGCGCTCGGCTGGGGACAGCTGGTCGACCGCCTGGGCGGCGGTCTGGAGTCGATCGTAGTCGGGATCGAACGTCAACTCGCGGACCTCGCGCAAGGCGGTGACGGTTTCTTCGTCGCCGACGCGCTCGACGAACGGCCGGTACTCGCGGGTCTTCCGGCGGAGGACGCCGGCCGACTCCGGCGGCCAGCCGATCGTCAGCGGGTCTGCGTCGATTCCGTCGAGGTAGGTTCGCTGGGTGGCAACCCGTCGTTTCAGGGCGTCCGCGTCTGCGACCAGGTGGGTGAGTTTCGACCGGGAGTGCTCGGCGTACTCGAGTAACTCGGGGATCGAGTGTTCCCCGTCCGGACTCTCGTCGACGTATTCGCGAAGGTCGTCCGGCGGCCGTTCGTAACCGACGAACGGGTACCACCGGCTGCGCTCGAGTAGCTCGAAGACCTCGCGAGTGGCAGCCTCGAGTCGGTAGTCGGCGAACGCCTCGCGGATCGCCGCGTCGTAAGCCTCGATCGGCTCGCGCAGCCGTTCGACGGGGGCCTCGAGATCCGCGTTTGCGAGTTCGAGCAGCCGTTCGCGCTCGTCGATCTCGTCGTCGATCGTCCGAATCCGCATCGATGCGGCCTTGCGCGCCTCCGAGAGTTCGTCGCGGGCGGCGTCGCGTTCGTCGATCAACTCTGCATACTGGGTCGCGGGCTCGAGGGCGCGGTGTGCCGCCTCGAAGTCTGACTCGCTGAGCCGGCGTTTGTCGATGGCGTCGAGCGCGTTCTCGAACGCTGCACGGTCTCGCAGATCGTCGGACAGGCTCCCGACGAGCGCGGTGAACTGCCCCTCGAGTTGGACGTAGGATTTGAAGGTTTCCCGGCCGGTGCCGGTCGCTCTGCCGACGTAGTCGTCGAGGAGCTTCGTCGCCTTCCGGTAGGCGTCTGCGGCGTCCTCGACGGCCGTACCGCCGTGGTCGTCGACGTCGGCTTCGATTCGCTCGAGGCGCTCGCGGGCGGCTTCGAGGCGCTCGAGTGGTGTCCCCTCGACTGACTCCTCGTCGTTGGCCTTTGAAGAACCGGCGTGCTCGCTCATCAGTCGTCGTAGACGGCATCGGGGTCGAACACTTCCTCACCGACGTGCTCACCCTCGATCGTTCGGTAGAAACACGATCGGTGGCCCGTATGGCAGGCTCCGGCCTCCTGGTCGACCAGATAGAGCAGGGTGTCGGCGTCACAGTCGACGCGAACTTCCTCGACGCGCTGGACGTGCCCGCTCGTCTTGCCTTTCTGCCACAGTTCGTCCCGGCTTCGGGAATAGTAGTGGGCGAATCCAGTCTCGCGGGTCTTGGCGAGCGCGTCCGGGGAGACGTACGCGAGCATCAGCACCTCGCCGGTTTCGGCGTCCTGTGCGACGGCGGGGACGAGTCCGTCCTCGCCGAAGTCGACTGCTACGTCGTCATCCATGTCCGGATGGTTGTTCGTCGCGGCGATAGGTCTTTTGCCGCCGACGTCGCAGCGATGAATCGATCAGTCGGTGGTGAGATCGCCGACCTTCTCCTCGAGTTCGACGACGATCCGCCGTTGATCGGTCGTTTCGACGACGATTCCGTCGGTCGCGTCAGCGACCTCGTCGGCCGCGGACTCGGCCCGTTCGACCATCGACAGTACCTCCTCGACGCTGGCAGCCTGATCGTCGTTCGCTCGGGCGACCTGATCGATCTGGTCCGAGACCGACTCGACGGACTCCTCGATGTCGGCGAACGAGCCGGCGACCTCCTCGATCGAGTCCTCGATCGACTCGATCTGGCCGTGGGCTCGGTTGGCCGCGGTCACGGTCTCTTCGGTCGCGGCCTGCAACTCGCGGATGTAGTCCGTTATCTCGCCGGTGTGGGCCTGGGTCTCCTCGGCTAGCGACTTGATTTCGTCGGCGACGACCGCGAAGCCAGCTCCGTCATCGCCCGCGGTGGCGGCCTCGATCGAGGCGTTGAGCGCGAGCAGGTTCGTCTGGTCGGCGACGCCATCGATTATCTCTACGACGCCTTCGATCTCTTCGAGGTTACTCGAGAGTTCGTCGACGGTCTCGACGAGCTGATCGCTGACCTCCCGGACGTCCGAGCCAACGACTTTCGCCTCGTCGCTCGCCTCGACACCCGTCTCGACCCGTTTCCGCGCGTCCGCCACAGCTCCAGTGACTTCGCTCGACGTCGCGGCGATCTCCTCCATCGTCGCACTGAACGTGTCGAGCTCGCTCGTTGCCTCCCTGAGTGCGGTGTTTTGCTCCTCGACGGTTCTGTCGACCGTGTCGGCAGTTTCTGCGGCCTCGTGGATAGAGTCGGCGATCCGTTCGGTCGTGTCCGTCACGTCCCCAACCAGCCCCTCGAAGTTGTGCGCCATTTCGTTGACCTCCGCGACGATCTCGAGGAGGTCGTCGTCAACGGCGTCGTGTTCGTCCTCGTAGTCGACGCGAGCGGAGAGTTCGCCGTCACCGATCCGCTGGAGGACGTCGGTGACGTTCGCGACGAGGTCGGTCATCGCCTCCTCTCGGTGGACCTCCATCGTCTGGTCGCGGATAATCTCGAAAACGGCCTGGAACGCGCCGTCGCCATCGAAGATCGGGACGGCCCAGAACTCGACTTCGATCTCCTCGCCGTTCAGGTTCGTCGCGGTGCTGGTGTCGTAGAACACCGGTCCCTCGGCGTACGGCGTCTCGTAACGCTCGACGCCGTGGACCTCATCGGCTCGCCGTGGTTCGTCGACCACCTTCTCTGCGAGGGTCAGCGTTCGTGTACCGTCGTTGTAGGTCGCCTTCACGACGCTGTTCTGGGCGGTCTCCCCCATCGCCTCCGTTCGGTCCATCCCGACGAACGCCGTGTGGCCGTAGTTCCAGCCCACAACGCGGTCCTCGGCGTCGAGCATGTAGACCGGAAACGGTATGGCCTCGAGCACCGCCTCGATCGTCAGGTAGGCGTCGGCGTACTCGCCCGACGCGGCCGCCTCGAGGTCCGCCAACCGATCCGCTACGGCGGCGGTCTCCGAGAGCACTCCGTTCATCACCGACTGCAGTTCGTCCAGCGCGGCCGCCGGGTCCTCTTCGGCCCGGACTCTGGCGGCCTCGAAGGCGGCTTCAACGGCTGGCTCGTACGAGGTAATCACCTCCCCGGGGGAACAGCCCTGTTTGGCGTACCGTTCGGTCTCCGCCGCGGCGTCGTCGTCGTTCCACGCCGACGGATCGCTGACGGCCCGTGCCAGCCGGTTGGCACGACTGTCGTGGATGCCGTCCGGGAGATCCGTCCCGAAGGCGGTCCCCATCTCTTCGGGTCGAACCTCGGCGTCGCCCGTCCTCGCCGGGCCGGAACCGTCGTGGACCGCCGACGGTTCGGCTCCCGATCTGCCATCCGCGCGCTCGGAGACGTGCTTCCCGTCTCCGCGTTCGCTGTACTGTTGCCGTCCGTCCGACTCTCCGGTCTCGCGTCTACCGAATAATCCCATGCCACACCCAGTACCAGTATCCAACAAATACCTTCTTGCCGAGTGGCCGACACCATCTGGGAGGCTCATTGCGTGTCGACGTCGACGGACCCGTCCCTGCACAGTGAGTTTCATCGGACGTTCTCAGCCAGCGTACTCTCACGAGAAGTTATCAGTCCGCCCGTGGAGCGCCGTTCTAGATGTCCCACTCGACAACTCCTCGTCGCGGCGTCCTCGCCGCGGTGGCCGTGATACTGGCAGGTTGTACCGGCAGTGGCGATCCCGAAGCGGACTCGAGCGACGATTCCGAACCCGACGAGCAACCGGGGCCCGACGACGGGACCGACGACTCGGACGGCGGGGATGACGAACCGATCGATCGCGAGGAACACGTCCCTGACCGCGACGTCGAACCCGACTGGGACACTGCGGCGTCGTTTCGCAAGTGGCTCCTGTTCGAGTCGCCGGTCGACGGCGGCAACCGGCGGTTCGATTACACCGAGTCGTTCCCCGACGACGTCGATCTGTCGGCCGTCCTCCCCGAGTTCACCGAGCTGACGATCGACGACATCGACGGCCACCTCGTCCAGGGCTTCACGCAGGTGTTTCTCGGCTCGTTCGACCCCGACGCGATCGCCGACGACGCGGAGGGTGACGACGACGCCGAGGTCGTCGGCGAGTACGAGGGGTACGCCGTTATTTCGGAGGTGATGCCCAGCGGGCAGGCACGCACGCTTGCGGTCGGCGCGGACGCCATCGTGATCGGTGACGATTACGAGGCCCGGATCGACGCCCGCCACGGCGACGGCGAACGCCTCGAGGACGTCGACCCCGAGTTCACTCACCTGTTCCAGCAACTCCCCCACGAGGGGACGATCACCGGCGAGTACGACAGCCCGGAGGGCGTCCTCGAGATCGACGAGATCTACCTCTGGGGCGTCTCGAGCGAGTCGCCGATGGCCGACGAGATGGCCTGGGTGTTCGTCATGGAACACGCAGACGACCTGACCGAGGACCTCCTCGCGGACCTCGAGGACGTCTCGAGCGACGTCTCCGACTCGTCGATTGACGGCCGGACTGCGATACTAACTGGTGCGCCACCCGAGATGTCCGAGGCTGAACCGGGCGAGTCGGCTGACTGATCGGACGGTTACGTGTCTCGGCGCTTGATCTGTGGTGTGCCGGGAAGTCGGCACAGCAGTCCGTCTCAGAGCCCGATCTGGGCGCTAAACAGAATCGCGTTGTAGAAGCCGTGGATCGCCATCACTAACACGATGTTTCGATACCGTTCGTAGACAGCTCCGAGTACGATCGAGAGCGCGAAGATGACCCCGAGCGAGACGAGAGCGGTCGAGAGCGCGCCGGTCAGATACGCCGGGAGATGGACGGCAGCGAACAGGACCGAGGTGCCGACGATGGCCCCGATGCCGCCGAACGCCGGTCGCATGTAGTTCTGGATCAAGCCTCGAAAGAGCAGTTCTTCGACGGGACCGATGACGAGGATCGATAGCGCCGCGAGCCCGAGGTAGTACGACGCCGGAGCGTCCTCGTCGAACAGCGCGTGATCGGACGCCGGAACGCCGAGGAGGTCACTGACCAGTCCCAGAGACATCGCGATGGCCAACAGCGCGATGACCGCGCCGACGCCGACGAGCAGCTCCCGCGGCGACGGCACTGCGAAGCCGACGACTCGCTTTGGGACCCAGCCGGTCGAAAACGAGAGCACGGCGGCCAGGACGGTACCGACGCCGAGTAAGACCGCCTCCGCCACGACGAGGGCGATCATCCCGTCACCGGCGATCAGTTCCTCGAAAAGCGCTTGTTCACCCGAGAGGAGGAGGACTCCGGCGACGGCGAACATCAGGGCGATGCTCGCGGCGATGACGAACGCGAAGACGCCGACGACGTAGCCGATGGAGCCGACAACGGCGATCAACGGCGATCGAGGCGGCTGTTCGTTCGGCGACGAGCCGTCGGCTGAACTCGAGTCCGGCGGGCCTCCAGGCGGGTCCGTGCTGGGGGGCGTCGACTGCGGGGGCGACATACATCACCCTTCGAGCAACGAGACAATCAGTGTGGCGGAACGCGTGATCTACGCATTCGATGTCGCTCCCGCTCGTCGACTCGAGCGTGTCGGGGCCGTGTCTCGAACAAAAATCGGTGGCACCGACGCCCTCGAGTCGACGCCGGTCGTTCGTGTGTCGGCTACGACTGGCCGTTGAGTGTGATGTAGTCGACGCCGATGACCCGGCCGTCGTCGTTGAGTTCAGCTTTCGCCTCCTCGGGGACCTGGCTATCGACGTTGTAGACGGTCAGCGCCTCGCCACCGATCGTCTCCCGGGCGTTGAACATGCCGGCGATGTTGACGTCGTGTTTGCCCATCACGGAGCCGATAAGGCCGATGACGCCCGGTTCGTCGGTGTTACGCGTGACGACCATCTTTCCGTGGGGGATGGCGTCGACGCGATAGCCGTCGACGCGGACGATTCGAGGGTCGTCACCGGCGAAGAGCGTACCGTCGACGGTGACCGAGTCGTCGCCGTTTTTGACCGTCACGGAGACCAGACTCTGGAAGTCCTCGGCCTGGCGTGTCTTCGACTCGGTAACCTCGACGCCACGGTCGTCGGCGATCTGGGGTGCGTTGACCGCGTTGACCTGCCACTCGAGCGGCTCGAAGACACCTTTGAGCGCGCTCGCGGTCACGAACTCGACGTCCTCGTCGGCGATCTCGCCCTCGTATGCGACCTCGACGCCCTCGATGCGACCGTCGAGCAACTGGGCGGCGACCTTGCCGGCGGTGTCGGCGATCTCGACGTACGGCTCGACACGGGGGAACGCGCTTTCGTCGATCGATGGCGCGTTGAGCGCGTTTGCGACGGGTTCGCCCTCGAGGGCGGCGACGACCTGTTCGGCCGTCGAGGTGGCGACGTTTTCCTGGGCTGCCTCGGTCGACGCGCCGAGGTGGGGCGTGACGATGATCTCGTCGTGTTCGAGCAGCGGCGAGTCCTCGGCCAGCGGCTCTTCGGCGAAGACGTCGAGTGCTGCCCCGGCGACCGTGCCGTCTTCGACTTTCGCCGCCAGGGCGGCTTCGTCGACGATCCCGCCACGGCCGACGTTGACGAGGTAGCCGTCCTCGAGTAAGTCGAGTTCGTCCTCGGCGATCATGCCCTCGGTCTCGGGGGTCAGCGGCGTGTGGATGGTCAGGAAGTCCGCGCGCTCGAGACACTCCTCGAACTCGACGAGTTCGGCGCCGATCCGCTGGGCGCGCTCCTCGGAGATGTAGGGGTCGAACGCGGCGATATCCATCCCCAGCGAGTGGAGTTTCTTCGCGACTTCCTGGCCGACGCGGCCGAGGCCGACGACGCCCAGGGTCTTGCCGTTGAGTTCGGCACCGAGGTAGTCGCCTTTGGCCCACTCGCCGGTTTTCAGGCGGACGTGTGCCTGTGGAACCGAGCGGGCGGTGGCGAACGCCATCGCGACGGTGTGTTCGGCGGCGGCGCGGACGTTCCCCTCCGGTGCGTTCGCGACGATGACACCCTCGTCGGTGGCGGCGTCGATGTCGATGTTGTCGACGCCGATCCCTGCACGGCCGACGATGACCAGTTCCTCGGCCGCCGAGAGTACCTCGTCGGTGACCTCGGTGCCCGAGCGAACGATCAACCCACCCGCGTCGGAGATCGCCTCGAGGAGGTCCTCACCCTCGAGTTCGTAGCCTGTCTCGACCTCGTGGCCGGCGTCTCGCAGTACGTCCAGACCCGCATCCGCGATGGGGTCCGTGACGAGTACCTTCATGCGCGAGACAATCGGGTGGAAGAGGTAAACCCTTCCGTTGTCGCCCTGGCGAGGCAAAAATCTCCGTGATGGGCGCTATCGGACGACACGGATCTCGCCGGTGACGGACGACGCGATTCGGGACGAGACGATGGGGTCGGAACGGGACGGCGCTCGAGTCGAAACGGTGGCTTTAGGCGCCCGCTCACCCACCGACTCCGCATGAGCCACTTCCCGGAGTTCGAAGTGATCCCTGCCGTCGACTTACAAGACGGCGAGGTCGTACAACTGGTCCAGGGCGAACGCGGCACAGAGAAAACGTACGGCGACCCCGTCGAGGCCGCCGAGCGCTGGATCGACGCCGGCGCGGACTCGCTTCACCTCGTCGACCTGGACGGTGCGTTCGAGGGCGAGCGACAGAACGCCGAGGCGATCGACGCCGTCCTCGAGACCGTCGACGTTCCCACGCAACTCGGCGGCGGCATCCGCACCGCCGAGGACGCCGTGGGCTTGCTCGAGCGCGGTCTGGATCGCGTCATCCTGGGCACTGCCGCCGTCGAGAACCCGGAAATCGTCGCCGAGATCAGCGATACACACCCCGACAGCGTCGTCGTTAGCCTCGACGCGAAAGACGGCGAGGTCGTCGTCGAGGGCTGGACCGAAGGAGCTGGCGTGACGCCGGTCGAGGCCGCCGAACGCTACGACGACCTCGGTGCGGCGGCGATCCTCTTTACGAACGTCGACGTCGAGGGTCGACTCGAGGGCGTCGCCACCGACCCCGTCCGGGACCTGGTCGAGGCGACCGACGTCCCGGTGATCGCCAGCGGCGGCGTCGCCACCCTCGAGGACGTCCGTGCGCTCGAGGCGGCTGGCGCGGGGGCCGTCGTCGTCGGGAGCGCACTGTACGAGGGTGCGTTCACGCTCGAGGAGGCCCAGGCTGCGCTCGAGTGACACAAACGCCGCTCGAGTGAGTCGGTGGCTGCTCGATCACGACTTCCAGAACGCCGGTGTCAGGAGAACGAGCACGGGAATAATTTCGATTCGACCGATCCACATCATGACGATCATGACGGCGCGGGAACTCGCGGGGAACCAGGCGTAACTCTCGAGCGGACCGGCCCGTTCGAACGCCGGGCCGATGTTGAGGAAGATCGAGGCGGCGGCACCGAGGGCCTCGAACTCGCCGACGAACGCTCCGGCGCGGGCGGCGTCGACGACGAGGAAGACGGTTAGGACGAAGAAGATGACGATGGCGAGTAACACGTACGCGAAGACGTCGTTGACCGTGTCCTCGTCGACGACGCCGTCGCCGAGGCGAACCGGGCGGATGGCTCGGGGGTGGACGGCGGTAAAGAGATTTCGACGGAACGCCTTGAGGACGATCAACCACCGGAAAGACTTGATCGAGCAGGTGGTGCTGCCGGCCATCCCGCCGAGGAACATACAGAGAAAGAGGGCGTGTTTCGCACCGGCAGTCCAGGCGTCGAAGTCAGTCGAGGCGTAGCCCGTCGTCGTGAGCAACGATGCGACGTTGAACAGTCCGTGTCTGATCGTCGGCTCGAGCCCCTTCTCGATTTCGGGGTCGAACGCGAGGATAGCGACGACGACGACGCCGAAGAACGCGAGCGTTCCGAGGTAGAACCTGAGCTCTTCGGACTCGACTGGTCGCTCGAAGTCGCCCTGGGTGAGGTAGTACAGCAGGACGAAGTTGGTCGACCCGACCACCATGAAGGGGATGATCGACCACTGGACGGTCGGAGAGAACGCGCCGATGCTGTCGGGCTCGGGCGAGAAGCCAGCCGTCGCGACGCTCGTAAACGCGTGGGAGACGGCGTTGAAGAAGTCCATGTTCGGTGCCAGCCCAAGCAGGTGTAGGGCGTAGAAGACGGCGATCGCGAGCAGCGTAAGCCCGACGTACAGCCCCCAGATGAGGCGTGCCGTCTCGGCGATGTGTGGCCGAAGTTTCCGGACGTTTCGCGTCTGGGTTTCGGTCTCCATCAGCTGTGCACCACCGATCATGAGGTGTGAGAGTAGCCCAATCGCAACGATCAGGATGCCAAGCCCGCCGAGCCACTGGATGAGTTGTCGCCAGAGTAGGACCGACCGGGGTTGCTCGGCGAAGTCCCACTCGTTCATTACCGTTGCCCCTGTCGTCGTCAGCCCGCTCGTGCTCTCGAACATCGCGTTGACCGGCCCGTTCACCGGGCCTGCGAACGACGACTGGCCGCCGCTGGCAAGTCCCACGAGCAGGAAGGGAATCGCGCCGACCGCCGCGACAGCGAGCCAGGTCACCGCGACCATCAGGAACGACTCGCGCTGGCCGAGCTCGCGGTCGTCGCTCAATCGCTCGAGTGTGAGTCCGACGGCGACCGTGACGGAAATCGCGACGAGAAACGGGACGGGGTCGTCGCCGTCGAGGACAGCAAGCCCCAGTGGTACCGCAAGCGGTACGGCTAACCACTTCAGCACTGTCCCGGTGAGGCTACAACTCGAGCGCCAGTCGACGCGAATCTTCATCGAAGTGTCCTACCTGCGACGTGCGGGAAAATAACCGATTCGGAGTTGGTGGCCACGAGTCAAAGATAGTCAGCCAACGGAGCGTGGAGGGACGACTCGAGTCAGTGCTGGTTGTGCCCGTGGCCGAGGTAGAGTGCGAGGACGTTGATCGCGAGTAATGCCAGGAACGTCAGCGTGACGCTTGGATCGCCGAGTCCCTGTGCGAGGAGGGGGACGTGCACGAAGGGCAGGGCGATAGCGATCCAGAACGACAGGAACTGTGCCGGACCTTTGACTGTCCGGCGGAGTGAGTGATTGTCGCGTTGTCGCTCCGTCTCAGGGCTTGACGGGGCGATCGATTCGTTCGAGAGCGGGGAGTGATTCGACATAGATCGGGGCACCTCTTCTCAATCACGACATTCACTGCACACATCATATAACGGGCTGAACATTGACGCAGTTTCGGCCCGTTTTACCGAGTTAGTGTCTACAAAACGACCTTTCGCGACGCTTTTAGCGACCGTTAGACCTTTCATACTGCTTTCTATGGCTGTTTTAGCGATCGGTTCGACTCGATCGGCCTGACTGGCGTCGCCGTCGTTTTGGTGACCGTCGAGCGCAACCCCCTTGTAGTCGTGGTGCGATCGAATCGACATGAGCGAGCGAGCCGCGACCGTTACGCGGGAGACGGGCGAGACGGACATCGAGTGTCGACTCACGGTCGACGGCAGTGGGACCGCCGACGTCGAGACGGGTATCGGGTTCTTCGATCACATGCTGACGGCACTTGCCAAACACGGGTTGTTCGACCTCGAGCTCACCTGTGACGGGGACCTCGAGGTCGACGACCATCACACCGTCGAGGACGTCGCGATCGTTCTCGGAGTTGCACTCGACGAGGCCCTCGGCGACCGGTCGGGGATCGTCCGCTATGCCGACCGACGGGTTCCCCTCGACGAGGCCGTCGCAGGCGCAGTCGTCGACGTGAGCGGGCGGCCGCGGTTTTACTTCGACGGCTCGTTCTCTCAGGACTCCATCGGTGGGTTCACGAGCGACATGGCCAGACACTTCGCAGAATCGCTCGCGATGAACGCCGGCCTCACGCTCCATCTCGAGGTCGACGGCGAGAACGCCCATCACGAGGCCGAGGCGCTGTTCAAGGCGCTCGCCCGAACCCTCGACGATGCGACCCGAATCGACGAGCGTCGCGAGGGAACGCCGAGTACGAAAGGAACGCTCGACGGCTAGACGCCGGGGACGTTAGGCCCGATACAGGTTGCCGCCTCGTTCTTCGAATTCCCCGTTCTCGAGCGCCGCGTCGACGATTCGTTCGGCCGTCTCGGCCTCGAGGTCGTAGGCTCCAGCAGCCAGTTTCTCGACGGCAGTGCGCTCCATCGGGAACTCCCGGTTGCGAAGCAGTCGAACGACCTTGCCGTAGGCTCGCGGCGGGGCCGACGTCGCGTCCGGGTCGGTATCGGCTGTCGGGGAACGCCCCGCAGACTCTGTGGTGTCTTCGCTCGTCTCACTCGAGTGGGGGCCATCGTCGCTCGAGGGTTCGGGTGCAGATTCGGTTGCGTTTTGCTCTGTTGGCTGCTCACCGAGCGGTTCCGCAGCGTCGTCGGCATCGTCACTGTCGGGCTCATCGTCCACGTCGAACGTGACTTCGCCAGTCGCTCCGGAGTCGGCTGGGTCCTCCGTCCGAGAGTCAGAGACCGACGCGTTCGGGCTTCGGTCTCGAGGCCGCTTTTCGGTCGATCCGTCAGCGGAGGCGACGATCGATCCCGACGACCCATCGGGGGACCCCGCTGACTCGAGCGGCCGTTGGGTTCGGCGGTCCCGTTCGGAGGTGTCCGCGCTGGTGCGGGCCACCAGCGGCTCGATAATCGTCTCGAGTCGACGCTTACACTCTTCACAGAGGACGACGCGTCGCTGTTCGTGCGGTTCCGGCTCGAGGGTGGACGGGATGGCCTCGAACGTTCCGACCGCGTCTGCCTCACAGAAGTCACAACGCTGGAGTGCTCGCATAGTACGTGTTAGCAGTCGTGGTGGTAAAAACGTCCGTCAGACGGTCCTATGGCGCTTCACACCGAGACGACGACCACGGGGTCTTATACGTTCGAACCCGTAGAGCGTATCAAATGTTCGACGAGATCATGGAGAAATTCGAGGGGTCGCCGAGCCAGCAAGCGGTGATCCGACTGCTCCTCGAGCGCGGATTCTCGGTCAACGACGACGGCCGGGTCGTCTCCGGTGGCATCGAGATTCCGAACACGGGAATCGCACGAGAGATCGACGTCGACCGCCGGGTCGTCGACTCGACGACGGACGTCATCCTCGAGGATCCCGAACTCCGTCGTATCTTCCAGAACATCTCGCAGGTGCCGAGCCTGATGGACCTCGCTCCCGTGCTCGATCTGACGGTGCTGACGATCACGCCCGTCGACGCCGAGCGCAAGGGAATCGTCGCCGGGATCACCGGAACGCTGGCCGACCACGACGTCTCGATCCGTCAGACGATCAGCGAAGATCCCGAGTTCACCGACGAGCCGAAACTCTATCTGGTGACCGATCAGGATCTTCCCGGTGGGTTGATCACCGAAATTCGCGACCTCGAGTTCGTCCGCAAGATCGAACTCCAGTGACCACCTCGACACAGTGGGTTGGGTCGGTATACCGTCGGACAGCAGTCACCGAAGACAACTCGCTCACAAGGGCGGTGAACGTTTTTAGCTGAAAGAGAGGGCGCTAAGCCCCCGTCCTCAAGGAGCGAGGGGAAGCCGAGCGAGTAGGGCGGGGATACAGTGCCCGCACGATTCACAACCAATTCTACTCAATACTCTTAACTAACCACAACCACTAGTAGGCGACAAGTCGCATGGAGTACAGTCCACGATACCGACTCTTTCCAACGACCGAGCAACGGGAGAGTCTCGACTGGACGAGAGACACCGTGCGACAAGTCTACAACCACGCACTCCACGAATTCAACCAAATCCCCGAAGACGGAGGCACGCTCCGACAGCGCGTCTGGAAAGTCCGAGACGACTTACCACAAATCAAGCAATGGTGGACTGACTTGAAACAAGTCTACTCTACTGTCTTGCAGAAAGCTGTCGAACGCATCCGCACCAACATCAACAATCTCGGTAAGCTGAAAGCCAAGGGCTATGATGTTGGTTCGTTGAACTGGAAAGCGCCGCGTGAGTATCGGAGTTTCACGTATCGGCAATCGGGCTTCGAACTCGACACGAAGAGTGGCCCACGAGACCGTGCGATACTCCGTTTGAAGAAAGTCCGCGGTGAAACGCTGGAGATTCCAATCCGACTCCACCGTGACCTTCCAGAGCATGATGCTATCAAGGAAGTCACAGTGAAGAAAGAACCTACGGGAGCGTGGTACGCCTCGTTCTGCATCAGTACCGCCGAACCCGAGAAACCTGTTCCAGAAAACATCGGCGCTGAAGATACTGTAGGAATCGACCTCGGGGTCCTCAACTTCATTCACGACTCAGACGGTCGTTCCATCAGGCGACTCGACTTCTCCGACGAGCGAGAGCGACTCGAACGCGAGCAACGCTCGCTCTCTCGCAAACAGTACGAGTCGAACAACTGGGAGAAGCAGCGCCGTCGCGTTGCCGAGGTTCACGCTCGGATGTCGAACAAGAAGCGAGATTACAAGCACAAGCTCGCACACTTCTACGCGACGGAGTACGATGCCGTGTTTGTCGAGAACCTTAATGTGAAGTCGATACTAGAAGGTGATGGCAACGCTCGGAACAAGGCTGAAGTTGGGTGGGGTGAGTTCAGAGCGATTCTCGAACACCACTGTGAGAAGCACGGCACGCACTACGTTGAGGTGAATCCGAGAGGTACAACGAAAGAGTGCGCGTCGTGTGGGGCGGAAACCGACAAACCGTTATGGATTCGGGAACACTCGTGCCCTTCCTGCGGGTTCGAGACTGATAGGGATTGGAACGCAGCGCTGAACGTGAAGTCACGTGGATTGTCGAAACTAGGAGTGGTTCACTCCGAATCAACGCCTGTGAAGACTGCGACCGCTGTGGACTCTGTTACAGTGTCTGCAAGTCGCGTCGTCGAAGCAGGAAGCCCCTGCCTCAAGGAAGCCGCGTCAGCGGCTGAGTAGGCAGGGGTAGTTCACAGTTCTGTCCGACAGCATCACTCCTCGATAGCTTTCACCTCGTGGTCCTCGAGGACTAACTCGAGGGCGCTCGTCAACTCCTCGAATCGATCCATCGACATGTCGTCGGTCGTTACCCAGACGCCGTGGTCGCCCCGGATCACTCGTGAGAGGTACCCGTTCTCGAACATCCGAATCGTCGCGCCGTACTCGCCGAGTTGGGTGTTTCGGTAGGCCGACTGGGAGTGAAAGCCGAGTCGTTCGTGTTCGGCGAAGCCGACGAGGTCGGCGGTCTGATCCAGGTCCGACCGGAGATAAAGCTGTTCGACGTCGTCGTCGTCGGTGAAGTAGGTAATGCTCCGGAGTTCGTCGCCGACGGCCGTCCGACAGACGGATACCAGTTCGTCCGCGAGCGGTTGATCGATTGCGTCGCCGTCCATGCCATAACATACCGCACCTGGCATAAATAGCGTACGGGAACTGGCAAGGAACCGAACACTGTTGATCGGGTGACCGACGCTCGTCCGTTCGTGGCCAAACGCATCCCAGTGTGACCGATGGGCTCTTTTCACCGCCCCGAGTATCGCCGGGCATGGTCGAAAGGCGCGGACTCGAGTCTGGTGAGGGTTCGTGAGTCGAACCTACCTGACCGTCGATGCACCCGCGACCGCGAGGTTCGTCGTCCAGGGGTCGGAGTTCATCGGCCACATCCGTCCCGTCGAGTCCGCCGAAGCGGCCGAGACGTTCGTCGAGTCGATTACTACTGAGTACGCCGATGCCACGCACAACGTTCCCGCCTATCGCGTTCGTGTCGATGCCGACAGCGACATGTTGCGGGCGTACTCGAGCGACGACGGCGAACCCTCCGGGTCGGCTGGAAAACCGGCGTTGAACGTCCTCGTCCAGCAGGACATCGAGAACTGCGCCGTCGTCGTCACCCGGTACTACGGCGGGACGAATCTCGGCGTCGGCGGCCTGGTCCGGGCGTACTCCCGCGCCGTCAAAGAGGCCCTCGAGGAAGCCGGCGTCGTCGAGCAACGGCCACACGAACACGTCGCCGTCACCGTCGAGTACGACGACTCCGGCACCGTTCGCGGAATTATAGAGAGCGAGGGCTACGAGTTCGATGCCACCTACGAGGCCGACGTCTCCTTCGACGTTCGCGTCCCGCTCGAGGAAGCCGACGCGTTTCGGGACCGACTCCGGAGTGCCACCAGCGGTCGAGTCGACCTCGAGTAGGAGGGCGACGTTCGTTCACGCTCCCGGCTGCGGTCGGCGGGTCCCTCACCACCGTGGCCATCTGCGTGCCCACCTGTTTTTGACCGTTCGGCCCCTACGGTTGCCTATGCGAATCGTCACGACGCTCCCGTCGGCGACCGAGACCGTAGCCGCACTCGGCCTCGAGCCGGTCGGCGTCTCCCACGAGTGTGATTATCCACCGACCGTCTCCTCTCTGCCGTCGGTCACTCGCTCGCGCATCGATGCCAGTGCCTCGAGCGCCGAGATCGACAGTCAGGTACTCGAGACGGCCGACGACGGGGTCTACGACGTCGACGTCGAGACGCTCGAGGCACTCGAGCCGGAGCTGATCGTCACTCAGGGAATGTGTGACGTCTGTGCGGTCGACGAGGCCGTCATCGCCGACGCGGTCGAACAGCTCTCGACAGAGCCTGAAGTGTTGACGACCGATCCACACAGCGTCGCGGACGTCCTCGACGACCTCGAGCGGATCGGCCGGGCGGTCGGCCGAGAGCAACGTGCCCGCGAGGTCCGTACGCGGCTCGAAGCACGGATCGACCGCGTCCGCAAGCGAACTGCCGACATCGCATTCGAGGAGCGCCCGCGCGTTGCGATCTTCGACTGGACCGAGCCCGCGATGATCGCGGGCCACTGGACGGCCGAACTCGTCGAGTGGGCCGGCGGCGAGTACGACCTGGCCACCGTTGGGGAGCGCTCTCGGCCTCGCGAGTGGACGGAGATTCTCGAGTACGATCCGGAACTCGTGATCGTCGCGCCCTGTGGCTTCGGCCTCGACCAGACCGCCGCGAACCGGACCGACCTCACCGACCGTGCGGGGTGGGACGACCTCACCGCCGTCCGGGAGGGCCGCGTCTGGGCGATGGACGGCCATCACTACCTGAATCGGCCCGGACCTAGACTGGTCGAGACGCTCGAGGCACTCGCACCGATCGTCCAGCCAGCGCTGTTCGACGACCGGGCGGCCGGCCCCATCACGGACGCGGACGCCTTCGATGACTTCGACACGCAGCTGCCGTCGCTCGAGTCGGTCGCTGTCCCGTTCGAGACCCTGTCCGAGCGACCGACGTCCGTCGACCGGTCGACCGCAGAGCCGTGACTGAACTGGACGACTCCGTCGCCGGGGCTGGCGGGCCGACCCTGATCCTCCCGCGATCGATCCGTGAGGTGATCGTAGCGCGAGCCCGCGAGGGACACCCCGAGGAGATCTGTGGGATCTTCGGCGGCGAATACGGTCCCGAGCGGAGTCACGTTCGCTCACAGTATCCCGCCGAAAACGTCGCCGAGACGCCGCGAACGCGGTATCGGATCGATCCCGAGGCGCAACTCGAACGCTTCGAGCGACTCGAGGCCCGCGGCGAGGAAATCGTCGGCTTCTATCACTCTCACCCGCAGGGGCCGCCGCGGCCGAGCGAGACCGACGTTGCGAGCGCCACCTGGCCAGACCGTTCGTACGTGATCGTCTCGCTCGCCCCGCTCGAGATCGGCTCGTGGCGCTGGCGCTCGAGCGACGGCGAAGCCGGAATCGAGAACGCGACCGACGGCGGTCGGTTCGAGCGCGAACGACTCGTCCTCGAGTAATCTTCAGTCCTCGTCGTCCCCCGCCTCGAGTTCTGCGGCTCGTTGTCTGGCTTTTGCGGCCGCCTCGCGGAACTCGTCGATCCGGTCGTCGGCCTCCTTCGAGACGAGATATTTGAAGTCGTCGGGCATCAGGCCGGTCTGGATCTCGAGGGTGACCATCGCGTCACAGCCTTCGACGATTTCTGGGGCCCACTTTCCCTGGGCCAGTTTCGACTCCTCGGTGACGACCGCCTCGCCGTCTTCGACGTCGATGAACGCCGTCGCCGTGTTCCAGATTCCCGGATCGCTCGTGGTGACCTCGTCGTACAGCCCCTCGAGCCGGGAGCCTTTGACCGGTTCGTCACGAACCTCCGCGATGAGGTCCTCGAGGGCGGCGACGATCTCGTCGTACTCGGCCGCCTCTTCGCGGAGCGTCTCCGGCGTGTCGCGTGGATCGTCCCAGGTCATCAGCGAGTCCTCCGTTCGTCCATCGTCGGGTACATGCACTGGACTAGCCGCTTTGTCGCCGTAAACGTACGCTTCCGCGCCGACGACGAGGACGAATCAGCGCGCCCGCTCGAGCACGTCGGGGACCCAGCCACGGTTCGGATCGTCGGTTTCGTCCATCCACCCGACGAGCCGCTCGCGCATCGACCGGCGGATAGCCGTGTAGTCGGGGTGGTCGATCAGGTTCTGCAGTTCGGCGGGGTCGGCCTCGAGGTCGTACAGTTCGTCGACGTCGGGGCCGTTGTAGACGTACTTGTACCGATCCGTACGGACCATCCGCTGGCTGTAGAGGCCGAACTCGTCGCCGTGGTACTGGGCGAAGCTCGAGTCGGGCCACGACTCGGGGACGGCAGCTGGGTCGCCGCCACCCTCGAGCAGGGGGACGAGACTTCGTGCGTCGAACGATCCCGGAATCTCGACGTCGGCCAGCTCGAGGAACGTTGCCGCCAGATCGTGGAGGTGAACGGGGGCCGCACAGGTCGTGCCGGGATCGACGACGCCGGGCCAGCGCACCTGCAACGGGATGCGGTAGGTGTCGTCGTACATCAGCGGCCCCTTGTTGAACTGACGATGCCCGCCGACGAAGTCGCCGTGATCGGCGGCGTGGACCACGACCGTCTCGTCGGCGAGGCTGAGCCCCTCGAGGGCCTCGAGCACCCGCTCGAGCTGGTCGTCGACCAGCGAGACGAAGCCGCGGTACTTCGCGATGGCTTCGGCCCACAGCTCCCGGTCGAAGTCGGCGACGCCGCGGTAGTGACAGTAGTTCTCGTGAACGCGTGGTTTCCCGTCGAACGTCTCGGCGTAGCTCTCGGGGAGGTCGATCGACGCGGGATCGTACATCGAGGCGTAGGGCTCGGGCACGACGTAGGGGTGGTGTGGGCCGTAGAAGTCGGCTCGGTGGAAGAATCGTCCGCCATCAGCGTCGGTTTCGCCGTCGGCGTGCGCCTCGAGCGCGTCGATCGTCCGCTGGGCCAGAAAGTACGCGCGGGTGTCCTCGACGTCGACCGGCGTCGTGGCGGCGACGAACGTACCTGAGTCGCCATTTCGCGGCTTCTCGCCAGTGTAGAGTTCATCCTCGAGGTCGACCGCTTCCAGGGGAACGCCCCGCTCCCTGCGATACTCGAGGAACGCCTCGTCGATATCGTCGTGGTGTTCGTCACTGCCGCCGAGATACGAGAAGCCGAACGCCTCAGGGGTCCTGTCTCGCCCGACGTGCCACTTCCCGGTGTACGTACAGTCGTAGCTGTTCGCGTCCAGCCGTTCGGAGAACGTCGGAATCCCGGTCGGCAGGTTCGGCTGGATGGCGTCGGCCTCGTGGCAGTTGTTGAGCATGCCGTGGCCGTGGGGAAACTGCCCCGTGAGCAGCGACGCCCGCGCGCTCGAGCAGATGCTGATCGGTGTAACCGCCTGCGAAAAGCGCATCCCCTCGCTCGAGAGGCGGTCCATCGTTGGCGTCTCGACGGGTGGCCCCTCGGGCGCGCTGTAGTCGTATCGCTCCTGGTCAGTGAGGACGAACAGGACGTTCGGGCGGGAGTCGGACATCGACCGTCGTACACCAGCGCCTGCATTAACGCTGGTCCCGGCTCACCCGAGTGAGAACGCCGGATCGACGGTTCGGGACCCGTCAAAAACTCAGTCGAGCGCCCCTGTGACGTCCTCGATTTCGGCATCGTCTACGCCGACCATCACGATAGAGGAACCAACTAGGAGACGTCCTCGAACGTCGGTCGGTCGTGTTCGCCGGGGAACTCGTCGACGGGAACCTGGGTTTGCTCGCCCGAGTCCATGTCCTTGATCGTCACTTCGTCGTTCTCGAGGTCTTGCTCACCGGCGATGACGACCGTCTCGGCGTTGATCGAGTCGGCGTAGTTCAGCTGTGAGCCGAACGAGCGGCCGGCAATGTCGGTCTCGACGACGTGCCCGCGCTCGCGCAGGTCGCGGGCAATTCGAGCCGCTTCGGGGCGTGTATCGCCGACCTGAAGGACGTAGTAGTCGGTCGTCACCTCCTCTGCGGGCCAGACGCCGGCGCGCTGACAGAGCAACGAGAGCGTCGCGTGGCCGGGGGCGACGCCGACCGCGGGCGTCGGCTGACCGCCGAACGACTCGATTAAGTCGTCGTACCGGCCGCCGCCGAAGATCGACCGCGAGACCTCGCCCGCGGAGTCGAAACACTCGAAGACGACGCCGGTATAGTAGTCGAGTCCGCGCGCGGTCTCGAGCGAGACCGTACAGTACTCGCGGGCACCGAAATCCTCGGCCGCCTCGAGCACGTTCTGGAGGTTAGAGACGGCGTCGTCGACTCGTTCGGTGTCTGCAAACGCCTTGACGTCCTCGAGGTCACCGCTTGCGATCAGGTCGTCGAACTCGGCGGCCTGGTCGTACGTGAGGCCGGCCTCGACCAGCAGATCGTGGTACTCCGCGGTCGTGATCTTGCCCGACTTATCGACCGCGCGGATGGCGTCGTCGATTGCGACGTCGGCGTCGTAGGTCTCGAGGACGCCGCCGAGGATGTCTCGGTGGGAGATGCGAAACTCGAAATGCTCGCCCGTCAGCCCGAGACTCGTCAGCGCGTCGGCGGCCCACGCGAGGATCTCGGCGTCGGCTTCGGGCTCGCTCGAGCCGAAGATGTCGACGTTAGTCTGGTAGAACTCGCGCTGGCGACCTTGCTGGACCTGCTCGTAGCGCCAGAACGGCCGCGTCGAGAACCACTTGATCGGCTTCGAGAGTTCCTGTTGTTTCGCCACGACCATCCGCGCAACCGTCGGCGTGAGTTCGGGGGTCAGCGTGACGTGGCGGCCACCCTGGTCTTCGAAGGCGTACAGTTCGTCGACGATCTCGTCGCCGCTCTTGTCGGTCCACAGTTCGGCGCGCTCGAGCGCCGGTGTTCCGATCTCGCGGAACCCATACCGACGGGCCGCCTCCTCGATGGTATCGATGGTTTCCCGTCGAGCGGCCATCTCGCCGGGGTAGAAGTCGCGAAAGCCCTTGATCCGGTCGTACATGGCAGGTGATTCGCCCACGGCGGACTTCTATCTGTTCGTTTGAAACCGTCGCCGTCGGATGAGGGGCGTCCATCGTGGGTGAGGCCGTCGTCACTACGCTAACTGGCTCCGGCCAACCCGTGCGACCGATCCGACACGGGGCCCGCCCGACCGTTCCGCCGCCGAAACTGCCGGTTTGAGTGGAGCTAGTGCTCGAGCGCTCGAGTGGCCGTGCGTCGATCCACGTCCGGGGCGGTCATCGGACATCGGTCACGTACGTCTGTTCGTGATCCGGGAAACAGTCGGCGATCGCCTCTGGGCCGGCTTCGGCGGCGAGAATCGCCCGAAGTTCCGCTTCGTAGTCGGCTCGCTGAATCTCCTCGCTCGGGCCGACCGTCACCTCGAGGTGGGCGTCGACCAGTCGGTCGACCGCCTGCCGACCAAAGCCCGATAACGGCGCGATGTAATCGACGTCGTGGCGGTCCTCGAGACTCTGGGCCTGTGCACGTGAGACCGTCGGAACGCGGTCGTCACGGCGGGTGCCGTCCGCGATGGCGTCGAAGCCAGCGGCCGCGAGTTCCTCGAGGGCGTGCTGGTGGACGTGTTGGATGCCGTTTCGCGGGAAACCGTCGTCGCGGATGCGCGCGACGGCTTCCTCGGCGATCTCGCGTTCGAGATCGAGCGGCTGGAACTCGAACTCGAGCGCCTCGGCCGTCTCTCGGGCGTGTTTCCAGTCGTCGGTGACGTCGAAGCGGGCGGTGACCAGCGTGACATCGTAAAAGTCCTCGAGCAAAAGCGCCGCCAGCGTCGAGTCTTTTCCCCCGCTGTAGAGCAATCCCAGATGCATCAGCGTCCTCCGTCCGTGTTCGTCGCCATCAGCGTCGCCGAATGTCGAAGCTCTTCGAGTCGGGTTTGAGCTCCTTGAGCAACTGTTTCATCTTCTCGTCGTCGATCTTCCCCTGAATTCGGCCACTGCGAGCGAGGGCGACGACCTGTCGTTCGACCTGTTCGCCGAACTGGGGTTTGCTCATCTTGACCGTGTTGAGCCGCTTTCGTGCATCGTCGGTCAAGTGCTGGCGAAGCAGCGCCTGTTTCTGCGCTTCGGCTTGTTGCTGAGCCGCTTCCTGGTCGGCACCGTCTTGTTGGGACTCGGCTTGTTCCTGTAGCTGCTCCATTTTCTTCTGTCGCAGCTCCTCGAGTTTCTCTTCGTCTGGCGTTCCGCTCATAGCTCTACGCATGCGTAGTTTCGCCCCGGGGAAAATGATTACGGACGCGAGTCGGTACGGCGGCTGCTCGAGGGTGTGTTCGGCCCGAAAACGGTCTCGTCGCAGTCGCGGCGATTACGCGTAGCGCTCGAGTTCCGGACGGTCGAGGTCTTCGAGGACGGTGCCGGCGGTTTCGTCGAGCAGGCTTCGGCCCTCGGGCGTGATTCGTCGACCCTGGCCCTCGGCGGTCTCGACGAGGTCTTGTTCCTCGAGTTGCTGGAGGATCGTGCGGATGACGTTTCGCGACCCATCTGCACGCTTGTCAGGTGCGACCTGGTATCGGTTCGAACCGTTTTTCGAGCCACCGTACTCGGTCGAGAGTCGCTCGACGCCGATTGGACCGCGGTCGGCGACCTTGCGCAGCAAGCTTGCGGCGCGGATCGCCCAGAAGTTCTCCTGCTCTGGGGGCAGTTCGCGGTCGACACCAGCTTTGGCGAACTGGTTCCACTCCGGTTCCTCGAGTTCGTCCTCGAGTTCGTCGGCGAGCGCCTCGATGAGGTCGTCCACCGGAACGTCGTACATCGTAGCCATTGGCGTCAGGTTCCCTTTCGCGGCATTTAAGAGCATCGTATCGGAGCCGTCGGCCGGACGTTCCGTCGCGCTCCGGACCGTTTTTCGCCCTCCGGACGAAACACCGTGTATGGACGAACGGGCCGCCCTGGCGCTGCTGTCGGCAGAACTCGAGGACGCGGGTGACGATGCGGCCGTGGTCGACGACCTCGTGATCACGACCGATATGCTTCACGAGCGGACGGATTTCCCTCCAGGAACGACGCGATATACCGCTGGCTGGCGGGCCGTCGGTGCCTCCCTCTCCGACGTCGCGGCGATGGGTGCGGAGGCGACGGCGGCAGTCGCCGCCTACGCCGCTCCCGCGTTCGACGACGGGGAACTTCTCGCGTTCGTCCGGGGCGCACGCGACGTCTGCGAGCGCGTCGGAGCGAGTTACGTCGGCGGCGACCTCGACGAACACCAGGAGTTCACTGTAGCATCTACTGCCATCGGCCGTACCGACGACCTAGTCTTTCGCAGCGGTGCTCGCCCCGGTGACGCCGTCTGTGTGACCGGCACGCTCGGGCGAAGCGCCGCTGCCCTGGAACTCTTCAACCGCGCGGGTGACGGCCCGGCTCGTGACGACGAGGACGACCTCGAGCGTGCGAACGCTCTCTTTCAGTTCGAGCCGCGGGTCGCGGCTGGCCGTACGCTTGCTGGCTATGCGACGGCCATGATGGACTCGAGCGACGGCCTCGCACGCTCGCTCCACCAGCTCGCCGAAGCCAGTGACTGCGGGTTCACTATCGACGCCGATCGGGTTCCGATCACTGACGCGCTCACGGACGTCGCCGACGACGACGCCGTCTTAGACCTCGCAACGACGTTCGGTGAGGATTTCGAACTCGTCGTGACGCTCTCAGAATCGGACCTCGAAGCCGCCCGCAGTGTGACCGACGTTCGGCTCTCGAGGATCGGGTCCGTCGTTACACGCGAAGACGGGATCACGCTCGACGGCGAGCCACTCGCCGACCGCGGCTACACCCACGGCTGAGTCCTCAACTGACGATCTGGATCGGGACCGGCGTGAAACAGAGCACCCCGAGTACGAACGTGATGACGCCGAGGGCGAATCGTCCGCGGCCCAGAGACTCGTCGTGTACCGGTCGGGCCGGTCCGACCGAGGCGAGTACCGCGGTGAACACGCCCCAGACGGCCCAGATGGCGATCGCGTTTCCGTCGGCGTCGGTCAGATAGTAGAGATACGCCGCGAGTCCAAAGAGCGCGCCCGGAACGAGCGCGGCGATCGTCCGCTGGTAGCTGCCGGCCATCGCACGCAGGATGTGCCCGCCGTCGAGTTGGCCGACCGGAATCAGGTTGAGGAACGTGACGAACAGCCCGACCCAGCCGCCGATGACGACGGGATTTACCGCCGTCCCCGGATCGTCGCGGTACAGCGGTTGGTCGAAGGCCATCGCCAGCCACTCGAGCAGCGGCGGATAGCCCAGTTGAAGTTGGATGGCGTCCGGGTGGTCGACCAGTGTTTCGGGGGCGGTAACCGGGGGAAGGTGGAGCCCGATGACGGTGACGACGACCGTCGCGACCAGCCCGGCGAGCGGACCGCTGACGCCGATGTCGAACAGTGCCCGCCGATCGGGCATTCGGCCGTTCATCTTGATGACCGCACCCATCGTCCCGATCAGTGTCGGCACGGGGATGAAATAGGGTAAGGAGGCGTCGACGTCGTGATACCGGCTCATCACGTAGTGGCCCATCTCGTGGACGCCGAGGACACCCAGGATCGCGACCGTAAACGGCCAGGCGCGCCACATTTCCGTCGGTTCCGCGATCGGATCGATGTGGTACCACATCGAGCCAGCAAACAGCGTCGAAACGACCGTCAGGGCGAACAGGACGACGTTCGTCCAGGGAATCCCGTCGATTCCGACCGACGTCGGCTCGGCGACCAGTGCGAAGCCGCCGTGACGGCGTTCGATATGGAGTTCGTACCCGCACTCGCGAAACACCGGCCACAACTCGGCGAGTACGGTGTCGGGGTCGGCTTTCGGAACGCCGTAGTAGACGAGCCGCTCCGATTCGACGCCCGCCTCGTAAACCGAAAACACCGGCCGGAGTCGCTCGAGCGGCGGTCCGTCTTCGGGTGCGGTGATCCAGGGTGGATCGGAGCCGGACCCGACGCTGTCGTCCATCACCCGACGTTCTTCACCCGCTCGTATAAATGGACTGTCGCCGGCAGGCTCGTCCGTCTTCGACCGCTTGCGTCTCCGTGAGTGCCGTCGCTACGGATCGAGAGTGAGGAGTCAGGGAGCAGGAGTCGTGTCGGATGGCGTCCGGGGTTGCGGACGCGCCGACAGGGGTGGAGTGGGGGCGTACGGAGCAGGGGACTCCGTGTCGGATCGTGGCGTAAGTGCCAGTGGTGGGTGCAGGTTCCTGCGGGGCTGTGCTAGCGGTCGATGTGACGACAGTTACACGGGAGCGACGCGCCACGTGGTTGCACTCGTGTACGACCACTTCTCGATCTCCAGGTCGTCAACCGACTCCGAGAGCTTGACCATGAGCGCGCCGATCTCTTTCGGGGACATTCCGACGTCGTCTGCGATGAACTTGCCTTTGAAGTACAGCTCGCCATCTTCGGCGCGTTCGCGCAGGTAGCGTTTCAGGCGGTGTTCTTTGCTTTCCGTGGAGGGTTGGGCTGTCGTGCTCATCGACATCTCTGCCTTGTGAGGGAGACCTGTTATAAAGACAGGATGATTCGGGAAATTTCGGTTGGGTTCAACAAAACAGCAGGTAATAAATCTTTTATTCTTCCTTAGGATACATTTTACGAGAGGTTTAGAAGCCTTTAGACGTTTTAAAACCACTCCTAATCAATTATCTCTATGTAGAAGACACTGGCATCTTTTCAGTCATGGTTTACAGCACATCGATTGTTACAACCGCAACTGGAGTGAACTCAACTACTGGGTGCGCTCGTGAACCCAGAACTCGTCTTCGACCGTCACTTCCTTTTTGAATAGCGGAACCTCGTCTTTGAGGCGGTTGATCCCGTCTTCGACGGTCCGAAACGCCTCGTCGCGGTGGCCAGCGAGAACGACGACGAAGACGATGTCCTCGCCGCGTTCGACGACGCCGGTTCGGTGGTAGAGTTCGACCTCGAGAACGCCGTCTCTGGCCTCGAGGTCGGCTTCGAGCGCGGCCATTCGCTCTTCGGCGACGCCCTCGTACTTCTCGAACTCGAGGAACTCCGTCGGCGTGTCGTCGGGATCGTCTTTCGTCCGGACGCGGCCCGTGAAGGTGGCAATCGCGCCCGAGAGGTCGGCCTTCGGCGAGCGTTTGACCCGGCTGACCAGCGACTCGAGCGTCTGATAGGGTTCCGTCTCTGCGAGGTCGCTCGCGAGACGGGCATCCTCGAGGTCGGCCGACGTTTCGATCACAGCCAGCACGTCGTCGTTCTCCGAGCGGTCGGCCTCTGGACCGACCAGAACCGATGGGTATCGGAGTTCGGGGACGCCGACGACGACTGCGTACTCGCAGGTCGGGGTCAACTGATCGAGTGCGCCCTGGACGGACAGTCCCGTCCCGCTTGCCATCCAGTCACCGTCAGCACCGAGGTCGTAGGTCACGTCGCCGCCGAACGTGATGGTCTCGCCTGCCGCTGGGGTCCCGTCGGCGATCGTGGCGTCGTATCGGACGACGCCGACGCGCCCCTCGCGGGAGAGGTGATCGACGGTTCGGTCGACGACCGCCTCGAGCGTCTCCCGTTCGGCCCCACGGTCGAGTACACCGAGTACGTACATACCTCACGTATGCGGCCGTCGGGCTTTGTAGCTATCGCAGCCCTGACGAGCGATGCATCTGTGTCGCTGTCGTAGCCGTGACGATTCCCGCACCTCCCAACCGCGTCGAGGGGTGGCCACCCGCCCGACTCGAGGCTGACGACTGTGCGGTCAACGGGGCGAGTCCGGACGCAATTCGACTGAACTCGAGCGGGGGATCTGTACGCGCGGTCGGATGGGCTACGCTCCCGAAGCCGTTCAGAACCCAGCTCGAACGCGATGGAGAAACGCTGGCCTGTTCGCTCGAGGTCGCTCTCGAGATTGAGAGTGGCTCGTGCTCGCACGCTACGGCCGCCGGCCAGTTGACAATCCTTAAGAGAGCAACCCGGCTACACCGGATTAGTATGAAAGTGGTCGTCTCAATAGGCGGAAGCGTGCTCGTGCCCGAGCCGGGCGGGGATCGGGTGGCCGAGCACGCGGCCGTCGTCGAAGACCTCGTCGCGGACGGCTGTCGGGTCGGTGCCGTCGTCGGGGGCGGCGGCGTCGCCCGCGAGTACATCGGTGCCGCACGCGAGCTGGGGGCTAACGAGATCGAACTCGATCAGCTAGGAATCGACGTTACGCGACTCAACGCACGGTTGCTCATCGCCGCCCTCGGCGAGGAGACGATCACCGCGCCCGCCGAGGACTACGAGGAAGCCGGCGAGTCGCTCCGGCAGGGAGACGTCTCGGTCATGGGCGGCGTCGCACCGGCCCAGACGACGGACGCCGTCGGAGCTGCGCTCGCTGAATACGTCGATGCCGACTTGCTCGTCTACGCGACGAGCGTTCCCGGCGTCTTCAGCGCCG
Organism: Natrarchaeobaculum sulfurireducens; assembly: GCF_003430825.1. NCBI lineage: Archaea > Methanobacteriati > Methanobacteriota > Halobacteria > Halobacteriales > Natrialbaceae > Natrarchaeobaculum > Natrarchaeobaculum sulfurireducens. Next base: position 376,449 of record NZ_CP024047.1, read on the forward strand.
ATCCCAACGAGGACGACGACGCGACGAAGTACGCAGAGCTCACCGCGACCGAACTCGTCGACGTCATCGCCGGCCTCGAGATGAACGCCGGTGCCTCGGCCCCCGTCGACTTGCTCGCGGCGAAGATCATCGAGCGCTCGGGAATGCGGACGATCGTCCTCGACGGCACCGACCCTGAACGCATCGCTCGCGCCGTCCGTTACGGCGATCACGACGGCACCGACGTCGTCCCGGAGGGTGCCGGCGAAGAACCGACGTATTGGGCCCAAAACGACTGATGAGAGACGAGAACGCCGACGAACCTGAGACGGCCGACGACACGGACGCGAGTCCCTACACGCTCCAGCGCGACGACGGGGACGAACACCACGCCTTCTGGGCGGACGATGTCGCCGACCGAATCGAAGCGCGGACTCCCACGGAACCCATCGTCGTCAAAGGTGGTATCTCCCCATCGGGCGTTCCCCACCTCGGCAACGTCAACGAGATTATGCGCGGGTACTACGTCGCGGAGGTCCTCAGAGAACGCGGATACGAGGTCCGTCAGGTCTTCACCGCCGACGACCGCGACCCGCTCCGCGGGCTCCCGCGAACGCTCTGTGATCTCGAGGGCACCCTCGTCGACTTAGGCGACGTCAACGCTGGCGCGCTCGGCCGGAATCTCGGCGCGCCCTACACGGACATCCCCGACCCCTTCGGCTGCTGTGACTCCTACGGCGAGCACTTCTCACAGATCATCGCCGATAGCGCCGACGCCGTCGACGTGCCGATCGACCTCCTCTCGAACACCGAGCTCTACGAGACAGGAGCGTTCGACGAGGTCACTCGGTACGTCCTCGAGCACGCCGACCGTGCCCGCGACGTCCTCTCGAGGTACCAGGACAAGGTGGACGCCGACGGCGACTACGTCCCGTTCAACCCGATCTGTGCGGAGTGTGGAAAGGTGACCGAAACCGTCACTGACGTCGACCTGGACGCCGAGCCGCCGACCGTCGACTACGTCTGTACGGATATGGACGCCGGCGATCAGACGATCGACGGCTGTGGCCACGAGGGCACGGCGACGATCCGCGAAGGCAAGATGCCCTGGCGGTTCGAGTGGCCCGGCCAGTGGCAGATGCTTGGCGTCGACTTCGAACCGTTCGGCAAGGACCATGCCGAGGGTTCCTGGCCCAGCGGTCAGGACGTGGCCAGAACCGTCCTCGAGACCGAACCGCCCGTCCCGATGGTCTACGAGTGGTTCACGCTCGACGGCGAGCCCTTCTCGTCGTCTGCGGGGAACGTCATCCTCGTCTCGGACGTTCTCGAGTTGATCGAACCCGAAGTCCTGCGCTATTTCTTCGCCAAAGATCCCTCGAAGGCCCGCGACTTTAGTGTCGAGCGTTTAGACCAGCTGGTCGACGAGTTCGACCGCTTCGAGGCGATCTACTTCGGTGACGTCGAGGCAAGCGAGGACGAACGCGAGTTCGCCGAGCGTGTCTATCCGCTCGTCGTGGACGGGGCGGCTTCAGCCGCCGAAAACGAGCGCACCAGTGAGCGCGAAAGCGAGCCTCGAGAAGACCGAATTCGGCTTCCCTACACCTTCGCTGCCGTCCTCGGCATGACCGATGATCCCGACCTGCGCGAAGAAATCGCCCGCCGTGAAGGACACATCGCCGACGACGCCCCCGAGTGGGCCGTCGAGGGCGCACTCGCCCGTGTCGACCGCGCCCGAAACTGGGCCCGGCGAACGGGCAACGAGTTCGACTACGAACTCAAGCGGACGACGCTCCCAGATCACGAGTTCGATGCCGCAACTGAGGCGGCGCTCGACGAACTTGCCGACTTCGTCGCGGCGGCCGACGACCTCGAGCCGGACGCGCTTCAGGGCGAAATCTACGAAACCGCAAAGCGCCACGACGTCCCGGTCGGCGACTTCTTCGGGGCCGGTTACCGGCTCTTTTTCGACGAGGAACAGGGGCCGAAGCTCGGTCCGTTCCTCGCGAAGGTCGATCGCGAGTTCGTCGTCGACCGATTACGCCGGGAAACGTAGTCCCAGCAGCCGTTTTTTTCTCGTGTGGCGACCGGGTGGCAGGTCCGATCGCCGACTCGCCTTCGACAACTCGAGAGACAAAAGCCATTTGAAAGCGCCTCCCTGAGTAGGGATAGATGGAGTACGGCGTCCCTGCGTTTATTTCACCCCCCGAACTCTTCGGCTCCGAGACGATCACGTGGATTCTGCTCGGGCTGTTCGTCTACTGGGCCGGAGTCCTCGCGCTCAGAAACGCGAATCTGCTGCCGAGTTACGTCGGCACACAGGGGCCGATCCTCACGTTCCACACGAAACGTGGCCGTGCGTTTCTCGACTGGCTCTCCGGCCCCAAACGGTTCTGGCGTGCGTGGGCGAACTTCGGCATCGGCATCTCGCTCGTCGTCATGGTCGCGATGTTCGGTTTCCTGTTGCTTGCGGCCATCGCAGCGCTCACATCGCCACAGCCAGCGACCGACGTCCAACAGCCGCGGAACGTTCTCGTAATCCCCGGCGTCAACGACTTCTTACCGCTGTCGGCCGCGCCAGGTATCGTCTTCGGGCTGCTCGTCGGCCTCGTCGTCCACGAGGGCGGCCACGGATTGCTCTGTCGCGTCGAAGACATCGATATCAACTCGATGGGCGTCGCGATGCTCGCGATCATCCCGATCGGCGCGTTCGTCGAACCGGATCACGAAAGCAGCAAAGACGCCTCGAGAGGCGGTCAAACGCGGATGTTCGCGGCCGGAGTGACGGCGAACTTCGCGGTGACGATACTCGTGTTTGCGCTGCTGTTCGGCCCGATCGCGGGTTCGATCGCCGTCGCACCGGGAGCGGCCGTCGGCGGCATCGCCCCTGACTCACCCGCCGCTGATGCTGGTATCGAACCCAATGATCGGATCACAGCGATCAACGGCGATCCTGTCGAGGGCAACGACGACCTCGAGGATCGACTCGAGGCCGCCGACGGCGAGGTGATCGACGTCGAGGTAAACGATGAGGAGACCGCGAGCGTCGAGCGCTCGCTGCTCGTTACCGCAGCGATGGACAACGGTCCGACGGGACTCGACATCGGCGATGCAGTCGTCGCCGTCAACGGCCAGGAGGTCGCAACGGAAAACCAGTTCTACGAGGCGGTCGGTGACAACGAGGTCGTTACGCTGACGGTCTCCCCCGACGGGGAAGACGAACTGGTCGAGCGTGACGTTCCCATCGGCGCGGCCGTCACTCTCGTCGAGGACGGCCCGCTCGAGTCGGCACTCGGCGCGACTGAAGCCCCTGTCGTCGTCACCGCCGTCGACGGTGAGCGTACCCACACCTATAGTGACCTGACGTCGATACTCGGCGAACGCGAGCCGGGCGACGAAATCGCCATCACCGGCTACGTCGATGACGAACGCATCGAAGAGACGGTCACCCTCGACGAACACGCCCAGCAGGCTGGCAATGCGTTCCTCGGCGTCGAGCCGAACCCCGGCACATCGGGACTCGATCTCTCCGCGATCGGCGTCCAACTGTATCCCGCAGAAGAGTATCTGGTAATGCTCGGTGGCTCCGGTGAGGGGAGTTTCGGTGCCGTCACCGACTCGTTCCTCGGAAAGATCGGCCTGGCGTTACTATTGCCGATTATCGGCGTCGTCGGTATGTTGCCGTTTAATTTCGCCGGCTTCACGGGTGGCGTCGAGAACTTCTATGAGGTGCAGGGGTCACTCGCTGCACTCGGCGACGGGACGGTTTTCGTGATCGCAAACCTGTTGTTCTGGACCGGCTGGATCAACGTCCAGCTCGGCTTCTTCAACCTCATCCCGGCGTTCCCCTTAGACGGCGGGCACATCCTTCGGACGAGCACGGAAGCGGTCGTCTCCCGGCTGCCGATCGAGGCGACTCGTGGGATGGTCAGAGTGGTGACGACCACAGTTGGGCTGACGATGCTCGCCAGTTTCCTCCTGATGTTGTTCGGACCGGGGCTACTCGCCGGCTAGCGCTCACGCCTCGTCGTCGACGCCGAGGCGGTCGTAGAACTCCTCGAGCGTCTCTTCGACCTGCTCGAACCCGTAGACAGACCCGTAAGACAGCTCCCAGTGGCCGTCGCTGCTCTCTCTGAGATATTCGTAGCCGTATCGGGTTTTATAGCAACTCGGGGACGAGTTAGTCGATGAGCCCCTTCGGCGGCCCGCATTTCTGCAGTGACACTCGGGTTAACTGGGTGAGGTAAATGCATTCGGTCGGCAGCGTCGGTCGATTTCCGCCCGAATACCCGACGACCCGCCGTTCGACGGGTGCGACTGAACGGCAGAAGCAGTTCCTTCTTATCGGTCGCGTCCTAACGCGCGATCATGGAGCGACGGACACCACCGCGTACGAAAGAAGGCTGGTACATTTTGCACGACTTCCGGACCGTCGACTGGGACGCCTGGCGGGCGGCTCCCGATCACGTCCGCGAACGCGCACTCGAGGAGGGGCGTGCCTTCCTCGCCGACTGCGAGGCGGTCGACGATGCCGAAGACGGCGACTCGGCGATGTTCGCCATGCTCGGTCACGAGACCGACCTGTTGTTCATGCACATCCGGCCAACGATGGCTGACGTCGAACAGGTCGGTCGTCGGTTCGACCAGACGGCCTTCGCCGAGTTCACCGAGCGAGCCGACTCGTACGTCTCGGTCGCGGAGGTCTCCGACTATGTCACCGAAGCCTACTTCGAGGAGGATGAGGAGGTCGAAAACGCCGGCCTCAAACGGTACCTCGACCAGAAACTCTACCCACAGATTCCAGACGCCGAGTACGTCAACTTCTACCCGATGGAGAAACGCCGGCAGCCGGAGTTCAACTGGTACGACCTCCCGTTCGACCAGCGTTCTGAGCACATGAGCTCCCACGGCGACATCGGCCGCAGCTACGGCGGGAAAGTCAGCCAGATCACCGCCGGGAGCATCGGCTTCGACGACTACGAGTGGAGCGTCTCGCTGTTCGCCAACGACCCCGCGAACATCAAGAACCTGCTCGCAGAGATGCGCTTTGACCCATCGACCTCGAAGTACGCCGAGTTCGGCCGCTTCTACGTCGGTTGCCGCTTCGATCCCCACGACCTCGAGGCGTACATGGCTGGTGAGGCCGTCCCGGCCGAAGACGACGACTCGAGCGAGACGGGTGGACACCCTCACGCCGAGGGTCACGCTGAAGACGCTGACGAGCACAGCCACGGCCACGGCGACGGCGACGCGGGCGGCCCACCGAGTAGCGTCGCTGGCGACGATGTCCGTGGCGAACTCGAGGAGATGGGCGTCTACGCGGGCAAGCCCCACGGCGAGGACGTCCACGCGGTCGTCCTCTACTCCGAGGCCGATCCGGCCGAGCTGTTCGAGGAGGTCGACGGGCTGCGAACCAACTTCGACCACTACGACACGCACGTGATGACGGCCGTCTACGAACCCGAACACGACGAGGAGGCCGAAACGGCCGTCGTCAGCCTCTGGGAGACCGACCGGGCAGCGAACACGGCTGCCGGCTTCCTCTCGGAGCTACCCGGCGTCGTCCGTCAGGCCGGTGACGACGGCGACTCCTGGGGGACGATGGGAATGTTTTACACGGTCAAACCCGACTACCGCGAGGACTTCGTTGGCACCTTCGAGGAGGTCGGCGGGCTCCTCGCCGACATGGACGGCCACCGCAAGTCCAACCTGCTGATCAACCGTGAGGACGAAAACGATATGTTCATCGCCAGCCGGTGGGACTCTCGCGAGGACGCGATGGCCTTTTTCCGCAGCGACGCCTTCTCCGACACCGTCGAGTACGGCCGCGACGTTCTTGCTGACCGACCGCGACACGTCTTTTTGGCCTGAGATCGGACGCTTCTTGAGTTGTTGCTGGGCAACGGTGTCGGATCAAATCCGACCCGATTCCGACCACTCGTCGTAAAAGAAGTAGCCAGCGACGCCAGCAAGCCCCAGCGCGAGCGTGATGTACGGCCAGTTACCGGCCTCTTGATCGGTCAGATAGGCGTGACCGGTGACGAAGACCGCGAACCCGACGTGGGCGACCGCGGTCGCGAACAGGAACGCGGTAAGCTCCATTACTTGCGTATTCGAGAGTTCGGGCTTAGCGGTTTCGAAGCCTCGGAGGTATCACACCCCTCGGTAGGTCCCAGATTGGTAGCGTTGCCACCACCCGACGCCGTGCGTCGCTCGCCAGCGAGTCAACCCGAGAAGAGTTACGTCGGAGTCGTCGCCCGATCAGGCGACGTCGTGGTCCGGATCGTCTTCGACGGACCGCTTCAGCGAGTCGCGTCGGGCCTTTGCGTCCCGGCCGGTGGCCTCGAGCAGGAAGTCGTTTTTGGCGTCGACGGCGTCGGCGGCCGCCTCGAGTTCGTCCGGACCGAGTTCCGTCGGATCGCGTTCGTGGAACTCGACGGCGAGTTTGTCCTTCTTGCCGGAGTACTCGACGGCACCGACGACGATCTTCTCGAAGACGGGGTTGTCGGGTTCGCCAACGACGTAGAGGTCGCTTCCGTTGAACTCCTCGGTGTCCGTGATGGGGCCGAAGTAGTCCTCGACGGATGCTTCCATGTCAGGAATTCGCTCCTCGAGATATTCACCGCGACGCATCTTGTACTCCTTCATGCCTTCGAGATACACGGCAGGGTGTTTACCTCTTTTCATAGCCGACGTTTTGTACGCCCAACAGGTTCAAAATCGCCGCTCGAGGCGGAGACTGTAGCAACCGACGATCGAGCGGATCGGTGACAGTCGCGCCACCACGCTTGGGAGTGTGCGGTCGGTACCGAGCGGAGGGTGACCGCCTTACTGGAGCGGTCGTTCGCCGAGGTAGCCTTTCCGGCAGTCGGGGCAGATGTCGCCCGCCCGGAGCGAGCCGCGGTCGTCTGATTCGACGAACTCACAGCGAGGACAGTAAAACTCCGTCGGCCCATCGTCGGTCCGTCGAACGCCGGTTTCGCCCGGTGTCGGGATGGACTCGGCGCGTTCGATGCCGGAGCCTGACGCCGCCGTCGTCTCCGGAGTCGGCTCGGGCCCCTCATCGACGATCTCGGCGTCCGTTGCGACTGTGTCGGCGCCGGCTGCCGTCTCGGCCGAGTCACTGTGTTCTAAGACGACGGCGTCTTCAGCCTGCTCGCCCTCGCGGTCGGGCCACTCGGTCGGCTCGTTTTCGGCACCGACGGGTGGGCCGACGTCGGACGAGTCGGGCCACTCGCCGGGCTCACGGCCGTCGTCACCGTCGTCTTCGTCGTCGACGAGGATCTCGCCGTCGTCGGTAACTGGCTCGTCGTTCGCGTCGGTGGCGTGGTCGGACGCGACCGCGGGTTGGGACTCGATCGGGTCGTCGTCCTCGATCGTGACGCCGCTTCTATCGTCGTCGACGAACTCGCCACTATCGTCGCTCGAGCCAATAATCTCGGCGTCCGTTCCGTCCGACTGGACAGTGTCGTCGATTTCGGTTGCTGTCGGTGCTGTCTCGGCATCGGGTTTGGGGGTGGTGGGTCGGTCGGTGGCCGTTCCGGAGAGACTCTTTACTTCGGTGTTCTCGCTGATGACATTCCGGTCGCCACAGCGGGTACACTCTTCGTACTCCTGGACGGTTACGACGACTTCGCTGCCCCGTTCCTCGCGCTCGCGTTCGACTTCGGAGTCACCGTAGTCGTGTCCGAGCAGCGAACATCGCAGGACCATTGTGCCATCGTACCGATTCTGGCTATAAAAAACGTACCGCTGGCCGAGGTGTCGTCGACCTGTCTCGTCACCGTCCTCGAGACGACAAACGTCAAATCCCGGGTCGACGAAGTACCGCATGGATGAGAGCCAAGCCGGAGTACCGGGACCGCGAGCGGACAGAAGTGGCGGTACTCGATACCCTCGTCGACCGCGCCGAGGAGGGACTGACAGTTTTCGAACTCCGAGCAGCGGTCGAGGTAGATATCGACGACCTCGAGTCGGCCCTCTCGACGCTGAAAGCCGACGGCCTGATCGTCGTCGAGTCCGACACGGGCCAGACAGTCATCAAACCGGACGAGCGGGTCGTCCCCGACCGGCCGACCGACGAGGACGACACTGCACCGACGATCGGCGACTGGCTGCGCGAGCGATTTCCTTTCTGAATCGAAACGCCTGATACGCTCAGGCCCGAGGACGTATGCATGAGTGTCATCGAGCGTATCCACGCCGACCACGGGGCGACGTTCGGCGAACGCGGCGGCCGAACGGTCGTCGACCACTACGGCCGGCCGGAGCGGGCCCACCGTGCGGTTCGAAACGGTGTCGGCCTGCTCGAGGCCGCCTACGGCGTGGTCGTCGTCGAGGGTGAGGACCGACTCGAGTACGTCGACAACGTCGTCTCGAACCGCGTGCCGGACGAGGACGGGCGAGGCTGTTACGCGCTCGTACTCGATCCGCGGGGCGGAATCGAGATCGAACTCTACGTTTACAACGCCGGCGAGCGACTCCTCCTGTTCGTTCCACCGGGCGAAGCCGAGTCGCTTGCCGCGGACTGGTCCGAGAAGGTGTTCATCCAGGACGTCGAGATCCGCGTCGCGACCGACGAGTACGCGATTTTCCGAGTGTCCGGTCCGCACGCGACCGAGAAAGTCGCGAGCGTCCTCAATGGGGCTGCCTCGCCCGACGAGCGTTTTACCTTCGTCCGCGGGACGATGGCCGACGCGGGCGTCACCGTCGTCAGAACCGACGCGCTCACCGGGGAGGAGAGCTACGAGGTCGTCTGTGATACTGACGAGGCCGAACTCGTCTACGACACCCTCGAGACCCAGGGAATCAACGCCGCCCCGTTTGGCTACCGGACCTGGGAAAGCCTCTGTCTCGAGGCCGGCACGCCGCTGTTCGAGACCGAACTCGAGGGGACGATTCCGAACGTCCTCGGCCTGCGAACCGCCGTTGACTTCGAGAAGGGCTGTTTCGTGGGCCAAGAGGTCGTCTCCCGCGTCGAAAACCGTGGCCAGCCGAGTAAGCGTCTGATCGGGCTCACCCTCGAAGAGCCAGCCGACGATGTCGAAGTATCGATCCCGCAGGCTGGCGCGGCGGTGTTCGACGGCGATGCGACGGTCGGTGAAGTAACGCAGACCGGAGAGAGCCCGCTGCTCGAGACAGTGATCGCGCTCGCGCTCGTCGAGTTCGACCTCGAGGCCGAGTCACTCTCGGTTCGTGTCGGTGGCGAGGACGTCCCGGCAACGCGAACCGAGCTCCCGTTCGTCGAGGGTTCGGAGCGGTCTGCCAGGCTCCCGTCATACCAGTAGTCGTGCATTCGGTTTTCGCGTGACTCCCGGCCGGGTTGGGGACAAAGGACAGTATAATGGTGGATCGGTCCGTCGTGACGGACATGACGACGACGCTCGGAACGGCGAGTGCGGGCCCTGGAGAGATCGATACGGGCCGTCTCGAGGTCGGCGAGACTCGAGACGGAAGCCCGGTCGGACTCCCCGTAGCCGTGATCAACGGCGAGAAGTCGGGCAAGACGCTCTACATGCAGGCAGCCAGCGATGGAGACGAACTGAACGGTGTCGGCGTGATCCAGCGGGTTGTCCCCCAGCTCGATCCCGCTTCGCTCTCTGGTACGATCCTGATCGTCGGGATCGTCAACTACCACGCGTTCCAGGTCGCAGAACATCGGAACCCGATCGACGACACGAAGATGAACCGGGCGTATCCCGGTAACGACAACGGCACCTCGAGCGAGCGCATCGCGGCGGCGACGTTCGACGCCGCGACTCGGGCTGACCTGATTCTCGATCTCCATCAGGGCTCGACCAGCCGGATGATCGACGAGGTTCGGGTCCGCTGTGGGCGACGCCACCGGCTCCACGAGCAATGTCTCGAGCTCGCGAAGGCCTTCGGCTGTGGGTACGTACTCGACCAGAAGGGACCCGACGGCCAGCTCGCTCGGGTCGCTCCCGACAAGGGGGTCCCGACCGTCGATCCCGAACTCGGCGGCTGCGTCGGCTGGGACGAGACGAGCATCCGCAAGGGCGTCGACGGCGTCTTCAACGTCCTCCGTCACTACGGCTTCCTCGAGGAGAGTTCCGACCTCGAGTCCCAGACCCGTGCGACCGGCTTCGAGCAGTACGGCGCACCCGCTGGCGGACTCGTCGACATGCAGAAAGCACTCGGCGAGCGAGTCGCCCGCGGAGAGCCGATCTTCGAGGTGACGACGCCGTTCGGCGAGTCGAAGGCGACGATCACTGCCGACAGTGACGGCATCCTCTGGCGGACGCGACGGCTTCCACAGGTCGCCACCGGCGAGTACGTCTGTTCGGTCGGCACCGACGTGGACTCGTTCTGACCATGCCCTCGGATCTTTCCTGTCCCGCCTGCGGGACGACGTACGTCGCCGAACCCGAAGAGCCCTGGCGGTGTGGCTGTGGCAGCGCCCTCGAGTTCGCCGACCGGCCGTATCCCGAGGGCGACCCGCTTCCGCTCGCCCGTCTGGATACGAGCGACGGCCTCTGGACGTTCTTCGAGTTCCTCCCGATCGAACCGCACGTTACCTTTCACGAGGGATTTACGCCGCTGGTCGACGCGCCCGACTGGAACGCGGCGTTCAAACTCGAGTACGTCTTCCCGACGGGCTCGTTCAAAGACCGCGGTGCGACCACGACGCTCTCGCGGGCGGTCGAACTCGGCGTCGAGACGGTGCTCGAGGACTCCTCGGGCAACGCCGGAGCAGCCATCGCGACGTACGCCGCACGCGCCGGGCTCGAGGCGGATATCTACGTGCCCGCGGACGTCAAACAGTCGAAGCTGATGGCGATCCAGCGCGCTGGTGCCCGTCCGGTTCGCGTCGAGGGCTCTCGCCAGGACGTCACCGACGCCTGCATCGACGCGGTCGAGTCCGGCGACGGATGGTACGCCAGCCACGCCTGGAACCCGGCCTTTTACGCCGGAACGATGACGTTCGCCTTCGAGGTCGCCGCCCAGCGGGAGTGGACCGTTCCCGACGCCGTCGTCCTCCCGATCGGCCACGGCACGCTCTTTCTCGGTGCCTACCGTGGCTTCCGGTTGCTCAACGACGCCGGAATCGTCGACGAGATGCCGCGGTTGCTCGGTGCCCAGGCGGCCGGCCACGCGCCCATCGTTGATGCTCTCGGCTACGATCCCCTCGGCGAGAGTGACGCCGAGACAGACATCGCCGACGGCATCCAGATCGAAGCGCCCGCGCGCCAGGACGAGATCCTCGAGGCGATCGAGGCGACCGACGGCGACGCCATCGCCCTCGGCGACGACCCGATCGAGGCCGCCCTCGATCGACTCCATCGCGGTGGCTTCTACGTCGAACCCACCTGTGCCGTCGCGCCGGCCGCCCTCGAGCGCTATCGTGACGACGGAATCATCGCCCCTGACGCCGACGTCGTCGTGGCCCTGACTGGAAGCGGATTGAAAACGCTTTGATAGCCCCATCCCTCATTGTCCCGTAGATGGTCAGCCGACCTGCCGAGTTCTGCCCCCGGTGTGGTGATTCCGTCGAACCGATCGTCGCCGACGGTCGCGAGCGCGAACGCTGTCCGACCTGTGAGATCGTGATCTGGCACAATCCGGTGCCGTGTGCCGGGGTCGCCGTCGTCGACGCCTCGGCTGCCGAGCCCGCCGTACTCTGTGTCGAACGCGGTATTCCACCGGGCGTCGGCGAGTGGACGCTCCCCGGCGGCCACATGGAGATTGGCGAAGACCCCGAGGTCGCCGCTGCACGAGAACTCGAGGAAGAAACCGGCGTCTCGGTCGATCCCGCAGCGCTCGAGATCCTCGACGCGACGAGCCTGCCGCCCCGTGGCGGCAAGCACGTGGTGACGATCCACTACCTCGTCGAGCGCGCCCATGCCGAGGGTGTTCCGGAGGCCGGGACGGACGCGAGCGACGCACGCTTCTGGACGCCGAGTGAGTTCGACGCCTCCGACGAACAGTTCCGCCCGATCCACGAACGACGATTCCGTGCCGCAGCAGCCCGGTTTGCCTGATAGGCGCTATTCCGGGAGCACGTCGATGTCGATCGCCTCCGACGTCTCCCACTCGAGGTCGCCCTCGGAGAGGAGACGGAAGGCGACTGCGGTTTCGCCGGGGGACGCTCCCGTGACGGTGACGTGGTCCCCGTGGGACTCGCCGTCCGCGATCGACTCGTCGACGACCGCCACCTCGACTCGGTAGCGTTCGTCCGCACCGAGGCTGAGTTCGGTCCCGTCAGCCGTTTCGACGACGGGCTCGAGCGTCACGGATTCTCCGACCGGAATCGACGGGAGGCTGCCATGCCAGTGTCCGTGGTAGTTCGCGATCGCGTCGTCAGTTTGCCGATCGACGACGTGAAGTTCGTACGGACTCGTTCCGAATCGTCCCGATGTGAGCGTTGCGAGTCCAGCACTGACCGTTCGTCGTGTCCGCTGTAGTGGTCCCATACGTTGGTCGGTTTACGCTTCCGATCGTCCGGTATAAATGGTCCCGTTTCTATCTGACACCGCCAGGACCGCGATACAGCCACGCCCACGCACGACTGAAGCCGACGGTGACCGATCGACAGGGCCGATACCGGCGACGGAACCCGACATTCCTTTAGCCGACCCCTGAATACGGGCGGGTATGTTCCTCTCCCTACGCGCGGAGGTCGAAGACGCCCTCGAGGGGGCGCTCTCCGCACTCGAGTTTCCCACCGACGACCTCGGGATCGAAGAACCGCCGGCGGACGTCGAGAGCGTCCTCGCCTCGAGCGTCGCGTTCCGACTGGCCGGCGAGGCGGGCCAGGCACCGCCACAGGTCGCTGCACAGATTGCCGAGGAGATCGACGTCGACGAAGTAGCCTACGTCTCCGAGATTCAGACCCAGGGGCCGTATCTCAACTTCCTGCCGAGCGATGCCTACTTCGGCGAGACGCTCGAAACCGCGACCGACGAGGGCTACGGCGCACTCACAGACCGCGACACGTCGGTCGTCGTCGAGCACACGAGCGCAAACCCCACGGGACCGGTCCACGTCGGCCGCGCGCGGAACCCGATCATCGGCGACGCCGTCGCGACCCTGCTCGAGTACGCCGGCTACGACGTTTCCCGCCACTATTACGTCAACGACGCCGGCCGGCAGATGGCCGTCTTCACGTGGGCCTACGAGACGTTCGACGAGGACGACCTCGAGGACGACCCAGAACGCGACTGTATCGAGTACGACCTCGTTCGCTACTACCGCACGGGCAACGCGTTCCTCGAGAACGCAAGCGAGGAGGAAGTCGAGGCAGCAGAAGCCGAGATCGAGTCGATCATGCAGGGCCTCGAGGAGGGCGACGAGGACGCCTATGAACGCGTCAGCGAGGTCGTCGACCAGGTCCTCTCGGGGATGAAGGCGTGTCTCGGTCGGCTCCCTGCTGAGTTCGACGAGTTCATCAAAGAGACTCGATTCATGCGCAACGGCGACACCGACGACCTCGTTTCGCGCCTCAAGGAACTCGACGAGGCAGTCTACGAGGAAGACGCCTGGCAGCTCGAACTCGAGGCCCACGGCATCGATAAGAACCTCGTTTTCCTGCGTTCTGATGACACCTCCCTCTATGCGACCCGAGACCTCGCCCACCACGAGTGGAAGTTCGACGAGTACGACCGCGCGGTGACCGTCCTCGGCGAGGACCACAAGCTGCAGGCCAGACAACTCCGGACGGCCCTCGACCTCCTCGGCAACGACACCGACCCACTCGAGCAGGTGCTGTACTCCTACGTCAACCTGCCCGAGGGGAAGATGTCGACCCGCCGCGGCACCGGCGTCGATCTCGACGACTTGCTCGACGAGGCCATCGACCGCGCCCGTGGCGAAGTCGAGGACCGACTCGACGACCGCATCCGTGACGACGACTTAGACGACGAGGACATCGAGCGCATCGCTCACCAGGTCGGCATCGGTGCCGTTCGCTACGATATCGTCTCGAAACAGCCGACGAAGGCGATCACGTTCGAGTGGGATCGCGCACTCGACTTCGAGGCTCAGTCCGCGCCGTACGTCCAGTACGTCCACGCCCGCTGCTGTGGCATCTTAGAAGAGGCTGGCCTCGACCCAGAAACCGATCTCGCAGATCAGGACATCGAACTCGACGCCCTCGAGGCCGACCTGCTCGACACCGACGCCGAACGCGACTTGCTCGAGACGATCGCTCGGTTCCCAGCCGTCGTCGACGAGGCCGCAGACGACTTAGAGCCCCACCAGATCGCGACCTACACGCGTGAGTTCGCCGACCGGTTCAACGGCTTCTATCGTGAGTGTCCGGTGCTCGCCGACGACGTCGACCCCGACCTCCGGGCGGCACGCCTCGCGCTCGTAGCCGCCTCGAAGCACACGGTCGCGAACGCCCTCGAGATCCTCGGCGTGGCCGCTCCACGGTCGATGTAGCTGGACAACGGACACGTCCAAGACACACGAACTGACCGGGCGCACCGCTTGTCGACGATCTGGGTTCGAAAAAGCGACAGCACAGCGCCGTCGTAGCCGTGAACCGGGCCGAACGGCTCAGTGCTTCGTATCGCGGACCTTCGCCGCCAGCTCCTCTTCGGTGATGTAGCCGTCGAGTAACTCCATCACCCAGGCGACGTCGATGTACACCGCGAACACGCGACTGCCTCCGTGCTCGAGAGCCAACTCGATGGTCTCGACTTCGCTTTCGAAGACGTCGCGGTCGACGACCGCGTGGGCGAGGTCGTCGGCTACGTACTTCAGCTCCGCGTAGAGCTTCTCGGTGTCGGTGGTGTCGGTCTCGATGAGGACGTGGAGTGCCTCCGTGGCGTGTTCGACTTCGACGACCGACATGCTGTCGGTGCTGATGTCTTTGACACCTTCTATGCCGGGCACTTCTTCATCGTCGTCATCGTCATCGTAGTCTTCTCCGTCGTCGTACTCGTCGCTGGCATCGTCGGCTCCGTCGTCGAAGCCACCATCGTCGTCTTCGTCGGGCGATTCTTCGTCTGTTTCGGTACTGGTACAGCCCGCAAGCACGGTCGCGAGCGCTGCTCCACTGCCGAGGAGGATTTTTCGTCGCTCCATGCTCGACCGCTCCAGCGTGACCGGGATTAGTAATTAGCTCGTACTGTCTCGAGACACGATACGTGCCGACCGACCGAGTTTCTCAGTCAAAGATCGTCCGAATGAGGCGCTAAACTGCTTTTTCCGCCGTCCTGAGCGTCTCTGGGTGGCGGCGTATACTCGAGAACCGAACTGTCTCGATGTACCGACTGTACCCGACCGATGGTAGTCACACCATTCGATAGAAACGGCCCGTTCAGAGGGTTCCAGTGGGTGGTCCAGCCACCGCCTACCGTCGTGGTAGCCGGTGACCACTGCCGTCGTTCCCGAGTGGTTGGTGGCCGGTATCGACGCCTCAGGAATCAGTTTCGGCTTCGGTAATCGCACTCGAGACGTCGTCGGGTGCGGCTCCACTGTCGCCTTCGGCATCGCCAGTGTTACCAGCGTCGGCCGCCGCGGTCGCGTCGGTCACGCTCGAACTGGGTGCAGTGTCGATACCCGCAAGCTCTGCGGCGATGCGGCGGTAGGCGATCGCTGCCGGGCTTTCGGGCTGGTAGACGACCAGTGGCGTCCCAGCGTAGACGCTCTCGCGGGCGGCCCCGTCTTCGGGGACGGCTCCCAGCAACGACAGCTCGAGGCGGTCTGCGATCTCGTCGTAGGAGACCTCGGTATCGGGGTGGACGCGCGTGACCACGAGGCCGGCGACGCTCCCACCGGCGTGATCGGTTAGCTCGATGGTCTTTCTCGAGTCCTGGACGGAGGCGGGCTCGGGAGTCGAGATGACGACGACTGCGTCGGCAAGCCCGAGCGGCAGGACGGTCTCGTGGCTGATGCCTGCCCCGACGTCGAGGAAGACGTAGTCGTATTTCGCCCGAAGGTCTGCAACGGCGTCGCGCAGCCCTTCAGGGGACGTTTCGGCGTACTCGTCGAGGCCGGTCCCGCTGGGGACGGCAACGATGTTGTCCGCCAGGCGGTACGTGGCGTCGTCGATCGATGCCTCGCCAGCCAGAACGTCGTGTAGCGTCGTCGCGTCGGGCGTGAGGCTGACAAATCCGGCCAGATTTGCCATTCCGAGGTCGGTGTCGACGATCGCGACGCGCTCGCCAGCCTGCGCAAGCGCGGTCCCGAGATTGACCGTCGTCGTCGTCTTACCGACCCCTCCTTTCCCGCTCGCGATAGCATAGACCGTCTCGTGGGACATACTCGGATACGCGGACGATGGAACGGCAGCACCTTAAATCGTCACCTCGATTGGACGACGTCAGGCGTCCACTCGGCCGGTAGGCTCTTGTATGGGGTCTAATCCGACCGTGAGCTCGAGCGACCATCACAGAGAACCGTTGACAGTACCCGCTTGGTGGCGACCAGTCGTCGGTCGCTCACCGGCTCGGGAGGACCGTCGCCCGTGGCGTCTCGATTGGTTCGATACCGATAGCGTGTCAAAGAATACTTAGCCACAGCACCGTTTTGTACTGGCAATGAGCCAGGAGGCCGAGCAGGAGCAATCCGACCGGAAGAAGTACGAATTCCGGAAGGTTATCGAGGACCTCAAGAACTACGAGGGCTCCGGGACGCAACTCGTCACGATCTACGTTCCCGAGGACCGAAAGATCAGCGACGTCGTCGCCCACGTCACCCAGGAACACAGCGAAGCGGCGAACATCAAGTCGAAACAGACCCGAACGAACGTCCAGGACGCGCTGACGAGCATCAAAGACCGACTGCGATACTACGATACCTTCCCACCGGAGAACGGGATCGTGCTCTTTTCCGGTGCGGTCAACTCCGGCGGTGGCCAGACCGAAATGGTCACCAACGCCCTAGAGAGCCCACCACAGCCCGTCGAGTCCTTTCGGTATCACTGTGATTCTGACTTTCTCACCGAACCGCTCGAGGAGATGCTCGCGGACAAGGGCCTCTACGGCCTGATCGTCCTCGACCGTCGCGAGGCAAACGTCGGCTGGCTCAAAGGAAAACGGATCGAACCCGTCAAGTCCGCCTCCTCGCTCGTTCCCGGCAAGCAGCGAAAAGGTGGCCAGTCCGCCCAGCGATTCGCCCGACTGCGCCTCGAGGCAATCGACAACTTCTACCAGGAAGTTGCGGGGATGGCCAACGACCTGTTCGTTCCCAAACGGCACAACGTCGACGGCATTCTGGTCGGTGGCCCGTCACCGACCAAAGACGAGTTCCTGGACGGTGATTACCTCCATCACGAGATTCAGGACAAGGTCATCGGCAAGTTCGACGTCGCCTACACGGACGAGTCGGGGTTGAAAGACCTCGTCGACAACGCCGAAGACGCACTGGCCGACGCCGAGGTGATGAAAGACAAGCAGGTGATGGAGGAGTTCTTCGAAGAACTCAACGCGGGCGAGCTCGCTACCTACGGCTTCGAGCAGACCCGCGAGAACCTCGTGATGGGGTCGGTCGACCGGCTGCTCATCAGCGAGGACCTGCGGAAAGACGTCATTAGCTACGCCTGTACGGAGTGTGGGAACACCGACCGCGAGGTACTCGACCGCCGCAAGTCGACGCCCGAACACACCTGCAGCGAATGCGGTGTCGATGTCGAGGCGACCGACGAGGACCGCGAGGACGCCATCGACCACCTCATCGAGATCGCCGAACAGCGCGGCACCGAGACCAAGTTCATCTCGACCGACTTCGAGAAGGGCGAACAGCTTTACAACGCCTTCGGCGGCTTTGCCGGCCTCCTGCGGTACAACACCGGCGTGTGAACGGGTTCCTGGCTCGTTTTCCGTCTCTGCTTTTCGAGTGCGTTCGCGTCGATCAGAGCGTCCCGCGGAGGTAGACCGCGTCGTCGGTGATCTTCTCGATGCTTCCCTCGTCGAGTGGGTGGGCGGCGGCCGTCGGGTCCCCCCAGCCCAGTCTGGCCTTGATCGTCTCCAGGACGCTCGGGTTGGGTTCGACGTAGCCACGCCCGTCCTCGACGTCGACGAGGCGTCCGACGGTGGTCCCGTCGGTGTTCAGTACACGCTTTCCCTCGTCGTCTTTCGTGAGGTGCTCTCGAGTCATGATTGGTCGGCCGCGTCGACGACGGCTCGAGTGGGCTGTCAGCTCACTGCCGTCACGGAGGTCGGCCGGCTCAACGGCCGGTCGCGATATAAAGTGGCGAAATCGTTGTCACGGGATACGGACTGTTTCTCCCGGTCGTGCCCGTAGGTCGTGCCTAGTCGAGCTGAAACGGTCAGCAATCACTGCCTAGGCGCGCTTTTCGCACCCAGTTTCCGGATCAGTCCTGCAGCGCATTCGTTTCCAACAGAAGGGTTATGACGCTAGTCGCGTATTACCAGTCGATCAATGGCCGACTGCCACGTCGTCGTCGACGATCCCCGGATCACCGGCCAGTTCTGTCGCCGGCTCCCCGGGGTCTCGGCCGAGCTGACCCTCCTCGGTGTCGTTCACGACCACCCGGCGAGTATCGGGCGCGTCGAACGCGTCCTCGAGTCGATCGCTCCCGACGTGCTGGCACTGGAGTTGCCTCCCGCGGCACTGCCGCTTTATCAAGCGTACGCTCGAGACGGTGACTCGGACGAGTCTCCACGTTTCGGCGGCGAGATGAGCGCGGCGATCCGTACGGCTCCCGACGCCGACGTTGTGGGAATCGACGCGCCAAACTGGTCGTTCCTCCGACGGCTCATCACTCGATTGGTCGCCGACCGCGTCCCGCCGTCGACGGCGCGTCGGGTCGTCTCGAGTCTCGGCGGAGCGACCCGGGAGGCACTTACCTACCGAATTGCGGCCACCCTCACGCACGCGACGTCGACGACGGTGGTCTGCGACGATCCGATCGAGTACGACTGCTCGCACGACGATTCGCCGGCCGAACAGGCCGCCCACGAGCGGGCGCACGTCGCTACCGTCCAGGCGTTACTCGGAAGCGTCGACACCGATGGGACGGCACTCGCCTACCGGGACGAGACGCGCGAGCGGTGTATGATAGAGCGTCTCGAGTCGCTTCGAGCCCGCGGTGACGTCGTCGCCGTCGTCGGGATCGACCACCTCGGGGCACTCGAGTCGGCCTTGCGGGTCGAGGGCCTCGAATCGTAGCGTTGCGGGTCGCCGTGTGCGAATCGGGTCGCGACGGCCAGCGGAAACGGCCAGTAGAAAGCAGGAACTCGAGTTGGACCGGCGCTCACCGACGTACCGGCGGTTCGACGGTGATCTCTCCGTCGGCGGTCACCGTCACGTAGTGGTCCTCGACGACGAACGAGAGGTGGCCGCCGGTTCGCGGCGTGCCGTCGTACTTGGGGCGGAAGAGAGCGTCGAGTGCGTCTGGATCGATGGCGTCGTACAGTGAGAGGCGTCCGTCGGTCGGATCGAGACCCGTACAGTCGGCCAGCGCGTGAACGACGGTCGTACTCAGCGTCGCTGGACCGTCGGGATCGTGAACGGCACGATAGATCGCTCGAGGCTGTGATGGTGGCGGCGAAGTCGGATGTCCGTGCATAACGATTCGTCGTGAGAGTCACTCGCGGACGATACTAAAAGTCTATTCGTTACGTACCGACGAATCCACACTGGAATGACGATTCCTGACTGATTTGTCGGATAAATCGCCTTCAGTTGTTCAGCAGTTAACTCCTGGGTGATGGTGGGTGGTGCTCGAGTCGACCGTTGTCACTGTCGCAGCCAGCCCTCGCAACGACGGTGAGGGACGCCCGCGCTGGTCGCCTCGGTGCCACTATCTGGAGTCGCACGCGGTGGTCACCCCGTCGCCAGGTGGCCTGGGGCAGTCACTGCCGGAGCGTCGAGACGCAGTGCCAGCAGTACGTGAAGGTCGGATCGGCTGCGTTCTGTGCGCCGCAGTGAGGACAGCGCACCGTCTCGCCAGCGACATGGTGTTCATCCTCTGGCGGGTCGACATCGCCGTTGTCGTCGGTCGCGATGGCGTATCGGTCGGACTCCGGTGAGGCATGCGGTCGGACCCGGTTGGGATCGGCGAACGCCGCACTCGCCGCGCCGTCGTCCTCTTCACGCCGGACGTACACGTAGTACAGTACCAGGTGAAGCAGGGCGAACAGCAGTACGTACCCGATGAGCCAACCCCAGAGCTCCATCACTGTGCTATTGGCTCTCAAGGGACTTGGCTGTTCCCCGACTCACACGGTCTGTTGTAATTCGTTACCGGTGACCGCTCGACCGGGGTAGCGGTCACCGCTAACACGTTCCAACGAACCGTCTCAACCGGTGGCAGTGTCTCGAGCGGGTGACCTACCGGGGGGGCCGCAGGTCGCGTCCAAACTCGTCGAAGACCTCGAGGTCCTCGGGAAGGTCGTACTCGATGTGGCGTTCTTCCTGGCGGTTGACGCCGGCTTCCTCGAGCGGCGTGGCGACGTCTTCCCAGCCCGGTTTGATCTTGACGCTCTTGGCTGGCGTGCCGATGGCGATGTGGTGAGCGGGTACGTCGTGTTGGACGATTCCTCGGGCGCCGACGATGGCGTTTTCGCCGACCGCACAGCCAGCACGGACCATCGAGTCGTAAGTGAGTCGAACGTCGTCTTCGACGATGGTGTGGTAGTTCCGAACCTCGGTCTGGTCGACGACGTCGTGGTCGTGGCTGTAGATGTGGACGCCGTCGGAGATCGAGACGCGGTCGCCGATGGTCAGCGTCCCGCGGTCGTCCAGGTGGACGTCGTCGTGGATCACGACGTTGTCGCCGACCGTGATGTTGTGGCCATAGGTGAACGTGATTCCCTTGAAAAAGCGGCAGTTCTCTCCACACTCCTCGAAGAGGTGGTCTGCGAGCATCCGTCGGAACCGCAGGGCGAACTCGACGTTGTCCGCGATCGGCAGACTATCGAACTGACGCCAGAGCCACTGGAGGTGTTTCGAGCGTCGAAACGTCGCTTCGTCCTTTTCGGCGTAGTACTCGCTCTCGAGCGTCGTGTTGCACGGATCGTAACTCTGGAGGCGGACGCGCTCGGCCGCCGAAACCTCGGCACCGGCCTGCCAGCGTTCGTAGGCGTCCCGGTCCCCAGAGAGGTCGAGCAGGACGTCCTCGACGACGGCACAGGTGTCCTCGTCGCTCGCCAGTCGTCGATCGACCTCGTCGATGAACTCGCGCATGCCCGATTCCGCCTCGTCAGGGAGCGAGACGTACCGCTTTGTCATATGGCGTGCTATGGCCCGCCGCCTTGATAGGGGTTCGGTTGTGCGTTCGTTTCGCCGGCGCTTTCCCGGTAACGCAAGGGTTACCGGCCTCGAGGCGGCCGTCGTCGGTTTCCTCACGGCTGTTCGGCCTGCCACTTCGAGAGCAACCAGGCTGGAAGCGCGATCGACGTAATCACCAGCCCAGCGGCGACCACTCCCGTCCCGACGGTCAACTGTCGGGGGCCGACGTCGAACCGAAGCGTCGCGAGGACGACGGCGGCGACGGACGCGAGGATGACCGCGACTAACACCCGTTCCGGCGGCCACCGGTGAGTGTCGCTCATACCGGTGCTTCGGTCGCCACTCCTTTCAGCGGTTCGACTGAACGGCCCGAAACCGACGGTCGATTCGCATCATTTATAATCTGGTATTCGCCGATAAGTGACTATGACTACGATACTCGAGTCGGTGAGTCGTCGATGAGCGGGATCGACACGATAGAACGGATCGGACGGGTCACGAGCAAGTACTTCGTCGTCTGGGTGCTGATCGCTTCCGGTCTCGCGCTCTATACGCCCGGAACGTTCGTCCCGATCGGCGACCACATCTCCCTGTTGCTCGGCCTCGTCATGCTCGGAATGGGGCTGACGCTGACGCCCGCGGACTTTCGTCGAATCCTCGAGCGGCCTCGAGACGTGTTGATCGGCTCGGCCGCCCAGTGGGTGTTGATGCCGTTGTTCGCGTACGGGCTGGTCGTCGTCCTCGGGCTGCCGTGGGAGATCGGCGTCGGACTGATCCTCGTCGGTGCCGCACCGGGTGGGACGGCCTCGAACGTGATGACGTACCTCGGCCGCGGCGACGTGGCACTGTCGGTGACGATTACGTCTGTGACGACGATCGCGGCACCGCTGGTGATGCCGGCGTGGGTGGTCTTGCTCGCCGGCGAGCAGATCACGGTCACGTTCGCCGAGATGGCCCAGGAGATCGTGCTCATCGTCTTGATTCCCGTCGTCGCTGGACTCGTACTCCGGTATCTCCTCGACGCCTACGCACCGACGGCGGCGAAGGTAGGGCTGTCGATCTTCCCTGCGATCAGCGTCGCCGCCATCGTCGCCATCGTCGCGGCCGTCGTCGGTCTCAACGTCGAAGAGATCCTCACCGCCAGCGCGATCGTCCTGTTTGCGGTCGTTCTGCACAACGGGCTGGGACTGGGTGCCGGCTACGGCGTCGGGCACCTGACAGGGATGAGTGAGGACCGGTCGCGTGCCTGTGCGTTCGAGGTCGGGCTCCAGAACAGCGGCCTGGCGGTCGCCATCGCCGTCGCGTTCTTCGATCCGCTCGCCGCACTCGTCCCGGCGCTGTTCAGCGTCTGGCACAACGTCTCCGGGCCCGCACTCGCGACGTTCTTTACCCGAGCGGACGGCGAGCCCGTTTCGGACTACGAACCGGGGATCACCTCCGACTGATCGCCAGCCAGTTTCGGCCGGTTTCCGTTCGTCTCTGGGTGATTGTCTATTGAACGTGAACTAGCTATGGATGGCCTTATATGATTTTAATCTACTCGCCCATATACTTATACGTGTGTTTGGTGTGTTATAAGATAACATGAATGAGGTCACGCACGTCCAGAAGGCGTGTGCCTACGTCACTCGAGCGACCGGTGAACTGCTCGTCTTCGAGGGGCCGGGCCACGACGGTCTCCAGATCCCGAAAGGTACCCTCGAGCCGGGCGAGTCACCCCGCGAGGCGCTCCACCGGGAGGTACTCGAAGAGACGGGGCTCGGGACGTTAAACGGCGTCTCGCACCTGACGACCGACGTCTGGACGCGCCGTCGGTCGAAACGATACGTCCGCCACTTCTTCCACGCGACGGTACACGAGCCACGCGACCGGTGGACGCACGTCGTCACCGACGGCGGCGAGGAACACGGTTCCGAGTTCGAACTGTCCTGGGTCGCTCCGCCGACCGCGGCCGAGTTCGCACTCGACCTCGACGACTACCTCCACCTGCTGCCGACCGTCCCCTCGGCGGATGCGATCTCGAGTTTCTCCGACTGAGCGAAAAGGGCGCGATCGGATTCAGGGCGTTACGTCGAGAGTGCCCGTTCGACCGCTTTGGCGACGCTTCGTGCCTTTTCGGCCAGCGCTTCCGTGAGCAGTCCGTCGTCGACGGCGGCCTCGAGTTCGTCCGCGTCGACGATGTCGACCGATCCGTCGGGTCGGCGGATCACGTCGATGTAGAGATCGACGTAGCGGACGCAGTCGGGGAAGAGTTCGACGGGCGTGCAGACGTTGACGTAGGTCCCTTTCGACTCGCCGTTGGCGGTTTTGTACGTCGTCGGATACCACCACCGCCCCTCACGGAACCTGGTGACGGCCACGTCGCCGGCTTCTTTGGGTGTTCCGAGGGCGTCGTAGCTGCCGCCAGCGTGCATCGAGCGCTCGAGCGTGATCGAGCCGTCGTGGTCCCACGCCGTGACCTCGCCGGTGCCGAGTGAGATGTATCGGCCGTCGGGCTTGCCGTGGCCGATCTCGAGGCGGTCGCCGTCTACGGGACCGAACTGCCGGGAGACGGCGGCGAACGGGAACTCGGCCTCGCCGGGGCTATCACAGACGGCTTCGGCGAAGTCGACTGCGGCGCTGGCCGACCGGTCGGCGGCTTTGATCCGATGGTGGCCGGCCATCGTCGTCTCGACTTCTCGCCGGGCGTCGTCCAGTGTGAGTCTTGACTCGCGGCCGAACCAGTACCAGTCGGTTCGTCGCTGGCCGAGGAGTTGTCCGGGGGTGTCAGGGTCGTCCGGCGCGTCGGCGAGGTCCTCCTCGAGGTGTTCGACCCGGCTGACGGCGCGCTCGAGGGCGGTCCGCATGGCCTCGAGATCGGCGTCAGCGGCGGCGTGCTGCCAGCGGACGCCCCAGCCGTCGGGGATCTCGACCGACAGCAGGTCGGTCATCCCGACCAGTTCTTCCGCTGCGGGGCCCCCCATCGCGGCCGAGACGCCGGTTCGGTCCCGCGAGAGCGTACAGAGCCCGCCTTCGACCTCGAGCCCGGGCTCGACGAGCGGTCGGTCGTCGTCCCAGGGGGGTGTCGGCTCGGCGATCCGGACGCGATAGCGATCGCCCGAATCGACGTAGCCGTCGACGTCGTCGTAGCGCAGATAGCCCCGGCGGCCCTCGCCGAGGTCGACGACCGCCCCGCTGCCGCCGGCGGCCTCGAGCACTTCGGCGTCGTAGATGGCCCCGCGGGCGATCTCGCCGCGCCAGTGGAAGGTGTCGATCGCGAGCGTTGCGAGCTCGTCGACGACCGACTCGACGGCGTCGGGATCGCCGGAGACCTCGAGCCCCTGTCGGTCCCGGCTCGTCCAGACCGAGACGTCTGCTGGCGCGATCGTGAACGCGTCGTCGTCGAACCGGTCACGGATCGGTTCCGAGGCCTGGACGACCTCGAGTCCAGCGTCGCTCAACAGCTGCGTCACCGCCGTCGCGTAGATGCCCCGAACGCGTACCCTCGTCATGGCTGATCGCTTCGTCCGGCACCCCTTTGTGAATTCCGAGTCGTGACAGGTTGAGCACGTCTCAGTTCGACCGCGCAATCGGCCCTGGCGGCGCTCGAATCGGTGTCGGTGGCGAACGCTTACTGGTCCGGGGACCTAACGTCCCGGCATGCAGCGTAGGCGAGACCCGGTCGAACGAGCCGACGAGGAATCTCGAGACCTCTACGACGTCTCGACGTGGGAGCCGCGATCGCTGCTCGACCGGGTCGCCTACGCTATCTACGCCGGGATCAACTACGGATTTCACGGGATCGTCCTGTTGGTTGCACTGGCGATTACGCTGCTCTTGCTCGCCCAGCCGACGATCCTCTTGCTCGAGGAGCCGCTGCTCGGTGGATTTTTCGCGCTGTCGATCGTCCCTGCGGCGTTGCTCGCCGGGTTCATCTGGTATACGGACGTTACGACCAGCGAACCGCTCGGGCTGCTCGTGGCGACGTTCGTCCTCGCGGTGCTCTTTGCGACGTTTGCAGCCGTCGTCAACGAGGTCACGGGACCGTATCTGCAGGTCATCCCGCTGGTCGGCTGGGCGCTGTTTTTCTACGTGATCGTCGGACCGGTCGAGGAGGCCGTCAAACTCCTGGCTGTCCGGGTGTTCGCCTACCGGAGCGACACGTTCGACTCGGTGCTCGACGGGGCGGTCTACGGTGCCGTCGCCGGGCTGGGATTCGCCGCGATCGAGAACACGATCTACATCAGTGGGAGCGTCGCCCAGGCCGACGCTGGTTTCTTCACCGCGGCGACGGGGATCGCGACGGTTCGGGCACTCGTCGGTCCAGGCCACGTCATTTACTCGGCTATCGCGGGATATTACCTCGGCCTCGCGAAGTTCAACCCGCAGTACGCTGGCCCGCTCGTCGTGAAGGGGCTGGTCGTCGCCGCGTTCGTCCACGCCACGTACAACACCACGGTCAGCATCGTCCCCGAACTGATCGCGACGATCTATCCGGTGTCGGCCGCGTTCGCGTTCGTCAGCTACGTGATCTTCTTCAACCTCCTCGTCGGCTACTACCTCTACCGGAAGATCTCCCGCTACCGTCGTACCTACCGCACCGTTAGAGACGACGCCGAGGACGTGACTCCGGAACTGACCGAGTTCGATCCGCCACAGCGCTGATCGGCTTCTACTCGCCCGTCAGACCGCGCTCGAGTCCTGTCGTGGCCCGCTCGAGGCCCAGTCACGGACGCCTCCTCGAGCACCGCCTCGAGTCAGTCGAATCGCGACTCGAGCAGCCGTTCGACGTACTTCGCGAGGACGTCGACCTCGAGGTGAACGGGGTCGCCGACGTCTTTCTCGGAGAGCGTCGTGAGGTCGTACGTCGTGGGGATGATGGCGACGGTGACGGTTCCCGCCTCGTGAGCGACGTCCGCGACGGTGAGGCTGATCCCGTCGAGCGTGATCGAGCCCTTCTCGACGACGTAGCGGTCGTAGCCCTCGGGAAGGGTGAACTCGAAGAACCAGTCGTCGCCGACCGACTCGACGTCGCGAACCGTCGCCACCGCATCGACGTGGCCCTGGACCACGTGACCGTCGAACCGGCCATTGGCGGGCATCGCACGCTCTACGTTGACCGTCTCGCCAACTTCGAGGTCACCCAGATAGGTCCGCTCGACGGTCTCACTCGCGAGGAAGACCTCGAACCACGACTCCCGATATTCGTCACCGCTCGCCTCTTCGGAGGCATTACGCGCCTCGCGTTCCTCTCGCGGCCCATCACCGCTTGGTTTTTCCGAGGCGCTTTGTGCCTCGCGCTCCGCGTACCGCTCGACCGTGAGACAGGCTCCACTGACGCTGATGCTCTGGCCGTGCTCGAGTCCCGTGGCGACCTCGTCGGCCCCGATTCGGAGCCGGAGCCCCTCCTCGGTCTGCTCTCGAGCGACGATCTCGCCGGTCTCCTCGACGATTCCCGTGAACATACTCGCAGATGGTCGACGGCGGGGGAAAGCCGTTCCGGGTCCGCGTGACTCCGACGACCTATCGAGCGAACAGTACCCGTATAAAACGCGGCCTCGTGGTCGCTACTCGAGCAGCGCCGACGGCTCGAGCGCTCGTGACGGTGCGCTGAGCCACTCGACGCCGTCGTCGTCGACGGCGAGTACGTCGGCCAGTCGGATCCAGCCATCCCCGACGCGGGCGGCCGCCTCGAGTCGAACGACGCTCCCCGGACCGATCGTCTCGCTGCCCTCGAGTGGCGGCTCGTACTGCTCGAGGCCGACGCCCGTGACCCGTGTGTCGACATCGTCGGCTTCCGGGAAGCCGAACGCGCGGACCTCGGCCTCGAGGTCGGCCTCGACGGCCGTCACCGACTGCGAATCGGCGGTGAGCATCGCCTCGCTCGAGCGAAGCGCGTGAGTGACGGCGACGTGTCCCCGTCGATCCGTTCCGCCGTCGCTTTCGACGACGACGGTCCGGGTGAGCCCCCCATAGTAGCCGCCGGGTCCTCGCGGAGCGACCGAAAGCGTAAGTGGCGTGCCAGCCCGGAGTGTCCCATCATCGGTCCCCGGCTCGATCCGGGTCTTTCCCGCTGGAAACGCCGCCGCCGCGACGATCGCTTCGTCGATGGCGACCCGAGTCCGTTCGAGGGTCAGTTCCGTCCCGCCGACCTCGAGGTCCCCGTCGGGGTCGACGACGGTCGCCTCGGCGAGCAGTTCGACACCGGCACGGACGCCGGCACTCGCAGCCCGCTGTGCGGCCGCGATCCGGTCGCGTTCTGCTCGTGTTTTCGTCGCTCGAGCCCGTTCGAGGACGTCCGTCGAAGCGAGCGGGAAGCCAGCCTGCTCGAGAAAGAGTGCGGCGTCGTGGGGGAGTCGTGACGGCGTCAGAACGGTTCCTGTGAGCCCGCGGTCGGCGAGGGCATCCGCGACCGCCTCGCCGGGGTGGGCCGTCGACTCGCTCGAGTGGGACAGCCACGTCTCGCGGTCGGGATCGAACGCGACGGCGTGAACGGCTCGACCGACTGCGTCGTCACCGCCGTGTTCGACTGGGGGACAGTACCGGACGTCGGGGTCACGTCGAGTGCCGACGTGGACGAACGCCACGGCGTCGCGACTGGCGAGTTCGTCGGCGAGGGCGGCCTCGAGATGTGTGTGAACCTCCTCGGGCACGGCTCAGGGTGCTTCGGCTTCGACTTCTTCGGCCTCGATCGGCTGCTGGGCCGCTTCGACCAATTCCTCTAAGCTCGCGTCCGTTAGCTCGTTGTTGAGCAGGACGTCGATCGGCAGGGTCGGAGCGCCGTCGACTAAGTTCTCGAGGAGCGTCAGGCGCTCTCGGGCACGTGACATGCCGACGTAGAAGACGCGCCGTTCGTTGTCGGTGAGGATGGGGACCGGCGAGGTGGACTTGGTAAACTCCTCACAGCCGGGGATGTCTTCGGGGTCGTCGACGGTCGCGACCATCTGCTCGACGACCTTCTCGGTGAGATCGGTGCCGACGATCACGTGGTCGGCTTCGCGACCCTTCGCGGAGTGGATCGTGCCGACGCGGACGCGATCGGTGTCCATCCCGCGGTACTCGCCGATCGCGAAGTACGACCGGATACTCTTTTTCTGGAAGTTGGTCACTTTCCGAACCATGTCTCCCGCCGAGGCGGGACCGGGCATGAATGGGGCGTGTTCTTCGATGACCTCGCCAGGGATCATGAGTTCCGCGAGATCGTCGATGCCGGCTTCTTCCTGGCGCTCGTCGATGGCATCGAACAGTTCGTCGCGCTCGTTGGTGCCGAACGCCGACTCCTGGAGCATGTCGGCGAGTCGGCGGGCCTGTAGTCCGGTGACGTCTTCGCCCTCGTCGATCGCCTCGACGGCTCGGACGTAGTCGGTGAGTCGGTCGGTCCACATCCGCTGGTCGGTCAGCGAACTGAAGGGGACGCCTTCAGTGATGAACTCATCGATGAACTGGAACATCTGGTACCGCGCCCGGAACAGCACCATGATCGTCCCATCGCCTTCGACGAGGGTCCGCCGGACCATCCGAACGACGTCGAGCATCGAGGCGTTCCGACGAGCCTCGACGCTCCCGCCTTCCTTGCGCGGATTGAGGTCTTTGTCCTGGCGCTGATCGATGTGGCGAATCTCCTTGTTCACCGCGTTGAGCACGTTCGAGGGCAACCGGTAGGAGTTCGGGAGGATGACGTCCTCGTCGACGTCCTCCTCGAGTAAGAGCGCCGGGTCGGCGCCTTGCCAGGAGTAGACGACCTGGTCGTCGTCACCGGCGATCAGGACCTCTTCGACGTGGGGTTTCCACTCTTCGTAGACGTCGTACTGCAGGGTCGTAATGTCCTGGAACTCGTCGATCACGAGGTAGTCGACGTTCGGGACGAGCGAGCGTTGTCTGACCCGCTCTAACATGTCGGCGAAGCCGATCTTGCCCTGCTCGCCCTTGTAGGATCGCCAGCCGCGGATCGCTTCCGGGACGTCGATCCGATCGTCGTCGGATGGCCAGGTCGGGGTGTACTTGTTTCCTTCCTGGGCGTTCGGGTCGATCTCCGGCGGCAGTCTGACCTCTTCGACGTCCCACTGGAAGGGAACGTCGTACCAGTCAGCGACGTCACGGCGCGTTCGCTGGAGCCACTGACTCGTGGCGATGATCTTGTTCCCGATTGTCGTCGAGCGGGCCGTCCGTCGGCCAGCACCGGAGTATTCGTCTTCGAACTCGAGGCCGAAATCCTCACAGAACTCCTCTTTGTCCTTCTCGCCGATGACGTCGCTCCGAGAGAGATCGAGAAGATCGTACGCCTTGGCGTGCATCGTACAGACGTTGCCCTGGAGCGCCCGTGGGCTTTCGTCGAGCCGGTCGGCGAGTCGTTCGCGAACTTCCTGTGCGGCCGCGCGGGTGTAGGAAACGACGAGAATGTCCCGGAACGTGACGTCGTCACGATCGAGAATCTCTTCGACGTGGTCGAGCAAGGCAGTCGTCTTCCCACTGCCCGGACCACCGAACAACCGGGTCACCTTCGTCTCCGTGGTAGCCATTGTAGCTGTTCAAGAGCGCTAGACCCATAAGTCACGTGGGTTTTCTTCGACAAACGGCCGGGAGACGCGCCGGCGTTGGAGATTCGTGGAAACGGATGTCCCAATCAGGACCGAACACTCGACGAGAACGTCCCGTCGAGTGGGATGGAACTGTTATGAGTTTCGCGGGGAGCGGGCGGTTCGTACGTCGGCGCCGTCGCGGATTTTGTCTTCACACTCTGGACAAACGCGTGGGTCGTCCACGCCACGTGGCGTGAATACCCTGGCGTATGCGTCTGTCACGAATGCGCCGCAGTTCTGACATTCCGGCATCGGTATACCCAATACGATACTGGTGCGTACTCTCTAATAATTGTGTCGCACCGGGCCGCAAAAATGACTGATTGTATCGTCGCCGTCGACCGGACTCACGTTACCGACCGCGATCCGGTTCGCCCGTCACGGCCACGGCCTGCGTTCCGGACTCAGCGTCGGAACTCGAGCGAACCGACCTTGAGCGACTATATGGTCGGTTCCCACCCACAGACAGTACAGCAGCTGGCGGACGTATCGTGGAGTCCGCCACACTCGGGACACTGCTTTTTGTTATACTCCTGTTCCCACCCGACTCGTTCTACCGTGTGACCGCGATCCACGAGGAATTGATCGAACACGTCGTCACCGGCACCGTTGGGTGAGGATGCCATAGGTGTGTGAATAGTCAGCATACTACTAAACCGTTGGGGTGGGTGAAAGGACTGCCTCGTCTTTGCGACAAAATACCACACAGTAATGGGCATGTGGGTGAGCGTCGACCGTCCTCGCTCACGGAAGGCCGAACGCAGCCAGCTCTCGGGTTCGAATCGACCCGCGGACTTTTCTCACGGTCCATCCAAAGACGACGTATGAGCGACCTTCGCCTCGATGCGACCCAACTCGATCGCTACTCGAGACACGTCATCATGGACGAGATCGGTCCCGAGGGCCAACAACGCCTGCTCGAGGGGAGCGTTCTCGTCGTCGGTGCGGGCGGCCTCGGCTCGCCGGCGATCCAGTACCTCGCGGCCGCCGGCGTCGGTCGGCTGGGGATCGTCGACGACGACGTCGTCGAGCGCTCGAACCTGCAGCGACAGATCGTCCACGCCGACGCGGACGTCGGAACGCCGAAAGCTGACAGTGCCGCCGACTACGTGGCGGCGCTCAACCCGGACGTCGACGTCGACGTCCACGAAACGCGGCTTACGCCCGACAACGTGGCGGCGCTCGTCGACGACTACGACCTCGTCCTCGACGCCAGCGACAACTTCGCGACCCGGTACCTGCTGAACGACTACTGTGTGCTCTCCGAGACGCCGCTCTGTCACGGGGCGATCTATCGGTTCGAAGGGCAGGTGACGACGTTCACGAACGACCGCTCGAGCGATCCCGACACAGCCGAGGCAGCCGAAGTCGGCGGCGAGTCCCAGCCGTGTTACCGCTGTCTCTTCCCGGAAGCGCCCGAACCGGGGACGGTCCCCGACTGTGCCACCACCGGCGTCCTCGGTGTCCTCCCTGGCACCGTTGGCTGCATTCAGGCGACGGAGGCCGTCAAGGTCATACTCGAGACGGGCGACCTGCTCGAGGGTCGGCTGTTGCTTTACGATGCGATGGACATGAGCTTCGAGACCGTCGAAATCCGGTCGAATCCCGACTGCCCGGTCTGTGGCGACGATCCCGTGATCGAGTCGGTTGCCGACGCAACCTATGAGGGGAGCTGTTCGTTGACGGCCGACTGATACGGTCTGTTACAATTCTTTACCGGTGATCGCCGTCCCGTCAGAGCGGTCAGCGGTAGAACGGCGTAATGATCCGTATGATGGACTACAGCGCAACCGTCCTCTCGTTCGCGATTATTCGCGATCCTGGTGGCGAACTCGGACCATTCCCTCCGAGGTCACCCCGACGATCAGCGGCGTCGCGATCTTTCGCCCGGAAACGGCCGAGCCGGCGGCGTCGCTGACGGTTTTCATCAGGTCGGGCGCCGTATAGTCGACCTTGACGCCCTCGTCGTCACAGGCCTCGTAGACGAGCTGGGGGACGTCGTAAAGGTCTGTTCCCGCCGGCACGCGAACGCGAACCGGTGCCCGGAGTGCCTCCGCGAACGCGACCGTCTCGCGGGCTTTCTGTAAGTTCTCGCGAGCACTCGACTCGACCGACGAGACGTTCGCCCGCGAGGTCCCGAGTTCGGCGGCGATGTCGGCCTGTGAGATACCGCGTTCGCGCAATGAAAGTACCTGTGCCTGGCGATAGGTCAGTACGCTCGTCTGCGGATCGAACCCGATTTCCTCGAGCAACTCGTCGACCTCGTCGATCACTGCCGACACCTCCTGGGCGCTCGGACTCGCGTACTCATACGTGCATAGTAATTGGTGGTGGGATCAAAGCTTCCCCGGTCTCTTCGAGTCGATCGCCTCTCGAGGGCGTGATAGTAGCGACTGAACTGTCTCCGGTCGTGCCTCTCGATCCGTGTCCACGGGATGCGAGGAGCCGAACGCTATATGCCGCTCGCGGAAGTGCCACGAGACATGAACGTTTCCGAGGCCGCGAGGACGGCTGACGCCGTCCTCGAGGAGCTTCGCGGCGCCGTGATCGCCGACCATAGGCGGCTCGAGACGATCCTAACGGCTGTCGTCGCCGAAGGCCACGTCTTGCTCGAGGACGTCCCCGGCACCGGGAAGACGCTCACCGCGCGGTCGCTGGCGACGGCGCTCGGTCTCGAGTTCAGCCGAATTCAGTTCACTCCCGACCTGCTTCCGGCCGACGTGACGGGCACGCACGTCTACGATGAGCACGCCGGGACGTTCTCGTTCGAGGCAGGTCCGATCTTCGCCAACGTGGTGCTCGCCGACGAGATCAACCGTGCGCCGCCGAAGACCCAAGCTGCGTTGCTCGAGGCGATGGGTGAAACGCAGGTGACGGTCGGTGGCGAAACGCGCCCGTTGCCGGAGCCGTTTTTCGTCGTTGCGACGCAAAACCCCGTCGAGCAGGAGGGGACCTTCCCACTTCCGGAAGCGCAGATCGACCGGTTCATGGTCAAAACCGAACTGGGCTATCCCGACCGGATGGGTGAGATCGAACTGATCGACCGCCGGGCGAGCCGTCGGTCGCGGACGCCAGCGGTCGATCCAGTCGTCGGTCGGAAAACCGTCCTCGCCCTGCAGTCGGTCCCCGAGACAGTTACCGTCGACCCGGCGCTCCGTGAGTACATCGTCGACGTCTCTCGGGCGACTCGCGAGGACGACCGCGTCGACGTCGGCGTCTCCCCGCGTGGCGTCCAGCGGCTGTTCGAGGCGGCTCGAGCACGGGCGGCGATCGCCGGCAGAGACTACGTCGCGCCGGAGGACGTCCACGCGGTGGTCCACCCGGTCGTCGATCACCGGCTCGTGCTGACGACCGACGCCGAAGTCCGTGGGGTCGATCCGGCCGCCATCGTCGAGGGGGCCCTCGAGCGCGTGGCGGTGCCGTCGATGGCCGATTGAGATCAATACTCGAGTTCCCAGCGTTCTTCCGAAAGCGCCGCCAGTCGGTCGCTGACGCCGTCGGCGAGGCGATACTCGTCGCCGTCGCGGACGACGGTGCCGTCGCGTTCTAAGTGCTCGAGGTGGGCGTAGGATTCGCCGGGGCCGTGGAGGATGTGGATGTCCTCGAGGTCGCCGAAGAGGTCGGCGCTGACGGTCCAGGTGTCACAGGGGCCCAGCCGGTCGAGCGCGTCGAGTACCCGGTAGGACCGTTCTTCGTGGTGGTGAATAATGTAAGCTGCGCGATCGGCGGGGTCGTCGATCGGGTCGCGGTGGCCCGGCCAGGCGCGGTCGTAGTCGGCGTCGACGATCCGCTGGAGTGCTCCGAGATACTTCTCGAGGGGCTGGTCGACGCGGACGTCCGCGCCGCCGACGTTGGGGGTGTAGACTGGCAACAGGGCGTCACCGGAGATAACGTCCCGACTGTCGCCGTTCTCGAACTCGAAGATACAGAGCCCGGCCGCGTGGCCGGAGGTGTGGACGGCCGTCAGCTCGGTGTCGTTTACGGTGAACGTTGCCCCGTCCTCGAAGGTCGTGACGTCCGGAAACTCCATCGAGACGCCGCCGTGGATCATGCGCTCGCGCAACACTTCGCGGCCCGCCTCTGGAATGCCCCAGGACTCGAAGTACGCCTCCTGTAGTTCCTGGAGGTCGGCCCAGGCGTCGTCGTCGCCCTCGATCAGCGGTGCGTCGGCGGCGTGGGCGTACACCGCCGCGTCGCTCTCGGCCTGGATCTCGCCGGCCAGCCCGACGTGGTCGTGGTGCCAGTGGGTGAGGAAGATCCGGTCGACGTCGGCGAACGAGACGCCTCGGTCGGCGAACTCGGCCTCGAGTTGCTCTCGAGTCGTCGCCATCCAGTCGCCGGTGTCGACCATGACGACCTCGTCGCCGTCGGCGAAGAGGTAGGCGTTGTTGTCGCCTTCGAACGCGGAGTTCGACAGTGGAATTCGTTCCATGGGCCAGAGAGGCATGGGATCGAACAAAACCTTTTGTGAGACGGAAGCTTCGCAGGTGACTAGCCGCGGAGGGCCCACGCGACGAGTACAACTGCGAGCAGCCCGGTAACGACCGCGAGGGCGGCGTACGCGGGATCCGTCACCGGCGCGTCGACGGCGGTCCATCGGTAGAGCGCGATCGTTCCGCCGGCGATCACGAGCCCCGAGAGCAGGGAGCCGCCGAGGTGGACGAACTCGGCCCGGACGGTGGTCGATCCAGCGCCGAGATCCCGGCGCATCCCGTCGCCGTACTCGCCGACGTCCCAGACGACGAACGCGCCGGCTGCCGTTGCGATGGCCAGTTCGACCCGGCCGACGACCGCGAGGCCAGCCGCCAGGAGGAGTATCGCTCCGGCCGCGAGCGCCGCACCGATCGCCCGTCGGGGAACGATGCGAAACGTGCGCAACCCGACGACGGCGAACGAAAGCGATGCCAGCGAGACCAGCCCGACGGCCAGCACTCCAGCCGCGAGCGCGAACGGCGGCACCGCTCCGGCGAGTGCGACGACCGACGCTGGCGCGACCCCGTCGAGCCCAGCTGCGGGGTCCGCCGCGAGTACGGGTTCCGCGAGCGCCCAGGCGAGTGCGACGGCGACGACCCCGCCGCCGAGCGCCGGTGCGACCAGCGTCGCGAAGACGCGGGCGGCGTCCCGGCGCAACGCCCGGCGAAGCCACTCGAGACCGGCGAACCCGACCGCGAGGCCGAGAACGAGACACAGCACGAGGCGAAGGCTCGAGGCGGTGATGAGGGCGGCGAGGCCCTCACCGAGAGGGGCGGGGACGACGGCCGCGAGGTCGCCCGGCGTCAGGAGCGTCGATTCCACCTGATCCGCGAGCGTCGGCACGACGACGGCCGCGAGTCCGATCACGACTGCGAGACGAACTGCGACGTCACATCCTCGTTCGAGCCCGTCGAGAGCTGCCGACACGCTCGCTCGCCGGTCTGGCGGCATGAATCGCTCGAGCGCGACGTAGTTCAGGCTGGTGCGAAGCCCGACGGCGGTCGCGAACAGTAACACGGCGAAGGAGCCGAGCGCCCACGGGCCGTCGGCGACGACGACGGCATTCCAGAGCCAGCCGGCGGCGTCGGCCGCGGCAACGCCCGCTCGCTCCCTGGCGGCTGACTCGGGGACGAGACGGAAGAGAGCGACGCCGACCACGCCGACTGCGGCGACCACTGTGCCGGTCGCTCCCCGGCGGACGCCGCCGTCCCCGAATCGCTCCCAGACGAACAGGCCGGCCGCGAAGGCGGCCACGAGCAGTGCCCAGACAGTCACTCCGGCGTACCGACCCACGCCACCGACGCGCACGAGGTCGGCGACGAGCACCGTCGGTGCCAGGACTAGCAGGGAAACGGGGACCGCGAGGACGCCGCCGACGCCCCGAACGACCGCCTGCTCGCTCGCAAGCAGGACGATCGCACCCGCTGCGGCCAGACCCGCAACGCTCGCGAGCACGGCGACCTGACTCCCAACGAGGACGGTACCGATCGTGATGCCGATCGAAAGCGCCAGCCCGATCGCCACGACTTCGCTCACGGTCGCTCGCTCGAGTGCAGCGCGTACCGACCGCAGTACCCGGGCAGGAAATCGTCTGACGCCGTCGAGTGCGCGCTCGCTGCTCGACGTTTCAGGCCGATCGACCGTCGGCGAGCGCGTCACGGTCGGCCACCTCCTCGCACGCCGGCTGCGCGGCCACGACGGACCAGCGTCCGAATCGTTCGCCGGAGATCGACCGACAGCGGCTCCTCGAGATTCCAGTCGACGACGGTCGCACCGAGTCCGCGGAGTTCGTCGATTCGGTTCGCCCGTCGCAGCCGGTCGATGCGGGCGCCGCTCGAAAACACCGGCGCGGCGACCCCGGTCGTCATGTCCGGCGAAACGACCGTTACAGCTCGCCCACGCCGTCGAAGTGTCTCGACGAACGCTACCGAACCCTCCTCGGAAAGCGGCGTACAGAACACCACCTGGGCACGGCTGGGGAGTCGCTGCTCGAGGTCGAGTGCGAACGTCCCGCCGTCGGTTCCGACCCGACGGGTCGACTCCGCACGCGCTGTTGTACTCGAGTGGGCCGTCCCGATCACGTCCTCGGCTCGCCGGCGCACGTCGCTCCCGGCTCCGGGCTCGACCCACCCTTCCCCGGAGACCGTCGCCACGCCAGTCCGGTTGCCGTTCTCGAGCGAGGCAACGACGCCACGCGAGGCGGCGTACAGCGTGAGGTCGAACGAGTCGGGGCCGCCGCCCGGCGGTTCGCGGTGGACGTCGTCGCGGTCGTCGAGGACGAAGACGATCGTCGCGGCACGTTCCTCGCGGTACTCGACCGTCGCGAGGTCTCCCGTCCGGGCGAACCGGTGCCAGTCGATGCGGTTGATCGGGTCGCCCCGTCGGTACTCGCGGGTCGCGAAGAACTCGACGCCGGTACCGCCGTCGTCGGTCGGCGTCGGGCCGACGAACTGGATCGTTTGCTCGTGGACGGGGACCGACTCGAGCAGCGTCTCACACGCAAATCTTCCCTCGCCGTCTGGTTCTCGTTGCGCAGTTGCAACGGTGGTCGCCGTGACGGACCGCAGCCGAACTGTCGCCGGTCCGAACGCGAACTCGCCTCGCGGCGGCGTCAGTTCGTACTCGTGGCTGACGGTTTCGCCGGGTCGAATCGACGTCGCGAACGCCGGCTCGCCCCCGGTTACGGGAACGCTTCCTGGCGGCTCGTCGACGACGCGTACGTCCGAGGCCACGTCGCCACCCTCGTTCGTCACCGAGAGCGTCACGGTCACGGACTGACCGGGCCGTACGCGCGCTTCGTCGAGCTGTCGCTCGAGCGTGAGGTCGGCCGCTGGCGTCGTGCTCACCTGGCCGACCAGGACGAACCCGAGTGCGACGACCGCGAGGAAAAAGAGGGCGGGAACCCCCAGCACGAGCGCCAGCAGACACGATGCCAGTGCGACCACGAGCGCCCCGTGCCAGCGCGCTTGTCGGGTCTGTGACGTCACGTCTCTCCCTCCCGGCGGTGTCGGCCCACCCGTCGTTCGCCCGGCGCTTTCGTTGTTGCTTCCGTCGTCGCCTCGAGCGCCTCAAGCTCATCGAGCGTCCGCTCGAGCGCCCGCGAGAACGGATCTCCCGGCCGAACGAGGTCGGCCAGCCAGACCCAAAGCGGCGTCGAGGGGCCCCTTTCGTCGGCGAGAAACGGACCCGCGCGCGGATCGTCAGTCCACGAACCGGTCTCGAT
The DNA here is from genome assembly GCF_003430825.1 of Natrarchaeobaculum sulfurireducens. Taxonomy (NCBI): domain Archaea; kingdom Methanobacteriati; phylum Methanobacteriota; class Halobacteria; order Halobacteriales; family Natrialbaceae; genus Natrarchaeobaculum; species Natrarchaeobaculum sulfurireducens. Next base: position 413,841 of record NZ_CP024047.1, read on the forward strand.
CGCCCGGCGTGCCTCGTCTCGGGGACGCCCGGTCGTGTTCGCGTACGTTCTGGCCGCGACTGGCCGGAGCGTCTCGACGAGCGTTTTGCGGGCACCGTCTCTGACCGCTCGCGGTTCGTCGTCGTACGTCGTCGCGAGCGCGACGTACCGGTCGTACGGCTCCCCGACGACCGGATAGGTCGTGCTCTCGCTTCGGTGCTCGTTCCTGTCCTTTGGCTGCTCATCTCTCTCTCGAGACTGCTCTCTGACTCCGGTTCGGCTGCGATTTCGACTGCATCTGCTCGCGCTGTCCGTCGCTCCCGTCGCTGGCGTCGACCGGAGCGGTTCTACGGGCGGCCGACGGAGCTTGCCCGCGACGCCGACGAGCGCCGCGACCCCGAGTGTTCCGAGGATCGACGCCAGCACCACCGTTCGGGGCTCGAGCCCGCCCAGCGCCGACTCGAGCGCCGGAACCTGCTCGAGAAGCGTCGGCCGGAGGACAGCCGTCGTGCCGAGCGCCAGCGCCGCTCCGGCGAGCGCCACGGCGACGAGCAACTCCCGCGTCGACGGCGTCCGGCTCATTCGCGCTGGGCCTCCGATCCGTCGACGTCGACTGTCTTCTCCGGGTCAGCCGCGGTCTGTAGGCGCTCGTGGGCTGTTGTCGTCCGCTCGAGATACCGATCCGGATTCCGCTGGCCGTACTCGACGTCGCGGAACGAGTCGGTGATCGTCTCGACCGGTTCCGCCGGTGCCCCGGCTCGTTTCGCGCTGGCGGCGACATCCGACGGCGTGAGGGTTTCGACCCGTCGACGGTAGATCCCCGAGCGATCGACTACCGTCTCGAAGGCTGCCCGAATTCGCTCGCGTGCGACGTTCTCGGGCGTCTCCGATTCGAGGTCCCTGGATGCACTCTCGCCTGCAGCGCCCTCCGCTCCTGATAGTCCACGACGCGCTTGCATCCGTCCACGGAGGTTCGCGAGAACCCTGGCGAGTGTTGCCCGGACGAGCCCGGGGAGTTCGCGCACGGACTCGAGCCTGGCGAGAGCGGCGAGCCCCCGCTCGAGCGCCCGTGAGATAGCGACGACGACGTGCAAGACGACGGAGACGAGTCTTCCAGGAAGCGAGCGAACTGCGGCAACCGGGTTCGTCCGCGTGTAGAGGAGGTAACCGACCGCGAGAAGGCCGAGGACGACGGCCGCCGCGACGACGACGTCCGAGAGCCCTGGGACCGAATCCGTGATCGACGAGCCGTCCTCGCCCGCGGCGGCGGTACTCGTTTCGTTGTCGGAGTCGGTGTCTGTCGCCTCATGGTTGGTATCGGGATCCGTCGTTTCGTCGCCGCTATCAGCATCTGTTGCCTCGCCATCGGGGTCTGCTGTGTCTCCGTCGACGTTCGCGGCTTCGCCGTTGTCCGTCTCCGGGTCGGACGCTGTCACCTCGTCGCCATCGTCGGCCGTCTCAGCCGCCTCACCGTCGTCGATGCTCTCGCTATCGGACGTCTCGGCCGTGTCATCTCCGTCCTCGAGGCTCTCTCCTGTCGCGTCGCTCTCGCTTTCGACGGCGGCGGCGTCGGTGGCGTCGCTGTCCATCGCTTCGCCGTCCTCGCCTGTCCCCGCCGTGGCCTCCATTTCCCCGTCATCGAGCGCGTCGCCGTCCGTCTCGGCGTCGCCGGTTGCCCCATCCTCATCCGCGTCGGTGGTCGACTCGAGCGCGCCGTCGTCGGTCGCGTCTTCGCCTCCCGATGCGTCGACGCCATCCTCGTCACCGGTAGGGACACCATCGCCGGTTCGCTCGCTGTCGGTGTCGGCTGCCGGCGGTGTGTCGCTCGCTCCGCCGTCGCCCGCTCGCTCGTGGGTATCTTCGTCCGCGAGCAGGTCGCCGAACTCGCCACCTATTCCGCGATCGTCTCGGTCGTCGGCCGCTGACTCGGTGGCCGCCGCGGTTGCTGTGTCGTCGTCTCCTCCCAGCGCGCTAAGACCGCCCAGTGCACCGCCGACGAGTGCCTCGCCGGCGCTGGCGTCGGCAGACTCGAGCGTCTCTGCCCCAGTTGCGGAGTCTGCGAGGGCGTCTCCCTGCCGTTCGTCGTCAGGTCCTGGCTCGCTCGGTGTCCCATCACCGTCGACGTCGCCGTTGGGTCCGTCGGGATCGGATTCGTCGGCGGTCGATTCACCCGTTTCCGCCGGATCGGTCGTGTCTGCCGTCTCGGTTGCGCTACTCGTCTCAGCCGTATCACTCTCGACCGAACTCGACTCGAGCGCGTCGGAACCGATCATCGGGAAGGCGCTGGCTGCGAGTACCAATCCAGCGATCGCACAACCGATGGCAATGGCTGCGAGCAGCCGTCGACCGACGGGCCTTCGAGCCGCCATACTATGAGAATCGTACGAGAAACTGCCACTTACCTCTTGTTGCAGAACTGATGACTGTCCCAGACCGACGGCTCTCGCCTACCTGACTGTCCGTTCCGGGGCCGGGCTACGAACCCCAGAAGTTCTCGCGACTACCGAGCTCCGGCGGCCTGCGTGGACCGCCACTGTCCGTGCTGTCGCCTTCGTCGCCTTCACCATCTTCGTCGTCGGCCGCTTCGGCTTCCTCGTCGGACTCGAGCGGGAGGCGCTCGACTTCTTCGGCGCGTGCGTGGTTGTTGTGGACGCGGGTGATCTCGACGCGGGATCGGGCGTCGGGAAGGACGCCGTCGACCATGACGATGAAGCCGTCTTCGGTCCGGCCGACGCCAGCGCCGCTTTCGTGCATGTCGACGACGTCGACGATGACTTCCTCGCCGGCTTTGACTGGCTGCGTTTTCAGGTCCTCGATCGGCTGGTTGTAGTGGTTACACCACTCTTTCCCGCCGCGGTCACCGTAGTGTTGACACCCCATTCCTGCGATCTGCTCCGAAAAACTCGGACAGTCGTCGGCGAGCGGACAGTCTGCCATGACCTGTACTACCGGAGGCGTCGTTAAACCGTTTCCGTCTCACAGACGAGATCGGGGGTGTCAGCTACCGCTACTCGTTCCTGTTCCTGTTGACCTCGATCGCTCGGCCTGTAGCGCCACTCACGACCGGCGGCAAATGAACTGAACCAACCGCACCGGCCGTTCCGAAAAGGTTTACGGGAGGGAGGTCGGAGTGATTAAATGATGAAAATCCTCGTAACGGTCAAAGAAGTCGCGACCGTCGAAGACGAGTTCGAAATCGAGGGGACGGCGATCGCCGACCAGTACCTCGGTGCCGATCTCAACGAGTGGGACGATTACGCCGTCGAAGAAGCTGTCCAGCTTCAGGAAGCCGGTCTCGCCGACGAAGTCGTCACCGTCACCATCGGCCCGGAAGACTGCGAGCAGACCATCCGACAGGCGCTCGCAAAGGGGGCAGACCGCGCGATCCGCGTCTGGGACGACGCGCTCGAGGACGTCGATGTACTCGATGTCGGCGCGAAGACCGACATTCTCGAGGCCGTCGTCGAGGACGAAGACCCCGACCTGATCCTGACCGGTGTCCAGTCCGGTGACGATAGCTGGGGGGCAACCGGTGTTGCACTCGCCGAGGACCTCGGCTTCGAGTGGGCCGCCGTCGTCAACCACTTAGAACACGATCTCGAGGACGGCGTCGCCTCGGTCCGTCGTGAACTCGAGGGTGGTGTCGAGGAGCTTACTGACGTGGAGCTTCCGGCCGTCCTGACGATTCAGACGGGTATCAACGAACCACGCTACGCGAGCCTCCGCGGTATCCGTCAGGCTCAGCGCAAGCCGCTTGACGTCCAGGGACTGGGCGACCTCGGCGTTGACGCAGCGGCCGTCGAAGGCGCAGTCACGCTCACCGAGATGTACGAACCCGAAAGCGAAAGCGACGTCACCGTCTGGGAAGGCGGTGCCGAAGACACCGCCGGACAACTCGCTGAACTCCTCCGCGAGAAGGGGGTGGCACCATGACTTCCGTCCTGGCCATTACCGACCACCGACGCGGCGAGCTGCGAGATATCAGCTACGAGATCATCACCGCCGGCCGCGAACTCGCTGACGAAACCGGTGGCGACCTCCACCTCGCGGTCATCAGCGGCACCGTCGACGAGTTCGCCGAGAAGCTCGATCGTGACGGCGTCGACGCCATCCACACCGTCGACTACGGCGAGGAGTTCAACCACGGCGTCTACAGCCAGGCCGTTACTCAGCTTTACGACGAACTCGCACCCCAGTACGTGCTGGCGCCCAACAGCGTCAACGGCCTCGACTACGCACCCGCCGTCGCGAACGAACTCGACCTGCCGATCGTCACCGACGCTGTCGGCCTCGAGACCGACGGCGATACGCTCGCAGTCACCCGCGAGATGTTCGGGGGCAAAGTCGAAACGACGACCGAACTCGAAGGTGAGGCGATCGTTACGATCCGAAGCGCGGAGTGGCCTGTCGCCGAAGGGACCGGTGACGCCGCGATCGACGCCTTCGACGTCGAGATCGACGAGGGTGCGCTCGGCTCTACCGTCACCGGCTTCGAGGAAGTCGGCGGCGGCGACGTCGACATCAGCGAAGCGGACGTGCTCGTCTCGGTCGGCCGTGGGATCGAGGAAGAGGACAACATTCCGATCATCGAAGAACTCGCCGACGCACTCGACGCGACGGTCTCCTCGTCGCGCCCGATCGTCGACAACGGCTGGCTGCCCAAAAACCGGCAGGTCGGCCAGTCCGGGAAGGTCGTCACCCCCGATGTCTACATCGCGATCGGCATCTCCGGTGCGGTCCAGCACGTCGCCGGCATGAAGGGCTCCGATACGATCGTCGCGATCAACACGGACCCCAACGCGCCCATCATGGACATCGCCGACTACGCGATCCACGACGACCTCTTCGACGTTATTCCCGCACTGACCGAAGCGTTCCAGTAACTGATCTGCGAGCAATACGAACGGTTTTTTATCGATGTTTTCACACGGCAGACGCCGATAGCGCCCGTTGTTACCGTCTCGACGCACTCGAGGCGACCGTGGTGACGGCGACTCGAGCGGGACACGTTCGGTGGTGATCCGTTAGCTACTTTTCTACCCCCTCCTAAGCGCGGGTAATGCAACTTCTGGAGCGCCGTCGGGCGCTGGTCGAAGAGCGTCTCGTCGAGGTCATCGACGGGATCGAACCCGAGACGCTCAACGCGGAAGTTCGTCACGTCGTGCTTTCGGGGGGAAAACGCGTCAGGCCGGTGGTTACAGTTCTCGCCTGCGAGACGGTCGGTGGGACGGCCGAAGACGCGGTGGATTTCGGCGTCGGAATCGAACTCGTTCACACCGCGTCGCTGGTCGTCGACGACATCATCGATCGCTCGGAGCTCCGCCGTGGCACGCAGAGTGCGTGGGCCGAGTTCGGCCACGGGCCGGCGATCATCACCAGCGACGGGCTGCTCGGCGAGGCGTTCGCACTCTTCTCGACGGAGCCGGAAGCGACCCGCGTGGTCGCCGAATCGATGGTCGAACTCGGTATCGGCGAAGCCACCGAACTCTCGGCGAAGCCGTCCAACGAGGCGGAGTACATGACGCTCGCCAGGCGTAAAACCGGCGCGCTCTTTCGGGCCGCCGCGGAACTCGGTGCGATCGCGGCCGACTCCGATCCCGTCACCGTCGAAGCGCTCGGTGAGTACGCCGAACGGGTCGGCATCGCTTTCCAGATCAGAGACGACGTCCTCGACGCGGTCGCCGACGCGGAAGACCTCGGCAAACCGACGGGCCACGACGCGGCACTCGAGCGTCCCTCCGTCGTTCAGGTGACCGACCTCTCGCCGGAGGAGGCAAACGCCCGCGCTCGAGCGGAAGCACAGGGGGCGATCGACGCCTTAGAGCGGGTCGAAGTCGTCGATCAGGACGCGAAAGCGTATCTGCTGGAGCTGGCGGAGTTCGTCGTCGAGCGCGAGCGCTGAGGCCACTCGACTCCCTTCTGTGACGCTCAGATACTGTCGGCGTTTCGCGGACCGTCAGCTTCGGAGTCGTCGTACCATGACTCGACGACGGCGAACGCGAGCGTGCTCACGATTCCCAGTAGCGTCCCGGCAGTCAGTGCGGCGGCCAGGTAGCTGATTCCGACTTCGTCCAAAAAGAACGCACTCACTGCGTGGAGGACGATGGCGATCGAGAGGACGTAGAAAGGTGCGTTGAGGTAGCGCCACTCGAGCGTGCCCGCGATGTACTCGTCGGTGATCTGGCCGAGGCTGGTCGTGACGCCCGCGGCGGCGAGCCACTGGATCGAGCCGTAGACGAGCGCGGCAAGCATGACGGGAATGCCGACTTCACCGTGGGCCTCCTGAATGCTCTCGAGGGTGTTCATCCCGCTGACGCCACCCAGGACGAACAACGCAGCGGCGACGACGTAGGCGAGCAACGTCGTCCGGCCCGCATAGAGCAGACGCCGACCGCGTTCGACGGCCGAATCGAGCCGTTCTCCCAGGCCGAGCCCTCTCGAGATCAGATAGAGCCCGAGCAGGGCTGACGTAGTGCCGAGGACGAACCCCGGCATCTCGAGGGCGCTGCCGATCAGCGCGAGCGGGTAGATGAGCAGGAGAATGCCGAGGGGGATAAGCACGGTGCCTCGCGTCTCGGGGTCGTCGAGCACCTGCTTGATCGTGTAGTACATCGACTCGAGATTCTGCGCCTGGCGGACGACAACGCGGCGGACGCCGTCGATGGGGACTCGTGAGCGGATCACCGGGATGACGGACTCGTCCTGTGCGCCGTCCGTGATGACCAACGCAGTGACGTCCTCGGCCGTGGTGAGGCTTGCGAGCACGGTGTCGACCTCCTGGCCGACTTCCCGATTGGCCGCGACGTCGCCATTTTCGTTCCCGGTGACGACGGCGACTTCGACGCTTTCGTCGCGGGCGTCGAGGTCGTCGTAGATGTGGAGTCCCTGGAAGATGACGTTGACGTCGGAATCCTCTGGATCTGCAGTCGCGAGCGCGACGGCTGCCTCCTCGACCGTCTCGCGGCCGATGACCGGCGTCGAGAAGCCGGTCTTGCGGCCGAGGTCGTCGTCGAGGTCGACACAGAGGATCAGCAGCATCACTCCCTCGTTGACCGTCGCGGTATTTCCCTCTTCTGGGACTGACACATCATCTCGTGGTGAGAATCGCAACAGACGACGCCGACGACCGCCTCGATCGGAGACACGAGCACACTGATCTACTGATCCGGACGGCGGACTCGAGCACACTCGGTCACGGCCGATCCGTGCTGTCACCTGTGGATCGCTCGAGCGACTGCCGGTCCGTTTCGCACGGCTTTTGTGGGTCGGCCCAGTACGGACTGTCGAATGATCTCGAAGGGCTGTGAGCAGTGCGCGAAAGGCGGCAAGATGGTGCTGTTCGTCTACGGCTACTGCGACCAGCGCGACTGCTTTTACTGCCCGCTTGGCGAGAACCGCAAGAACGTCACCGACGTCTACGCCAACGAACGACTCGTCGAGGACGACGAGGACGTCATCACCGAGGCCAAGCATATGGACGCGTTGGGCACCTCGATCACCGGCGGTGAGCCCCAGGAGGCCCTCGAGCGGACCTGTCACTATCTCTCCCTGCTCAAAGACGAGTTCGGCGAGGACCATCACACCCACCTCTACACCGGCATCACGGGCGGCCGCGAGAATATGCGCCGGCTCTCGGAAGCCGGTCTGGACGAGATCCGTTTTCACCCGCCGCTCGAGCAGTGGGGCGACCTCCACGGCACCGAATGGGAAGAGATCCTCTATATCGCACGGGAGGAAGGGCTTACGCCTGCGTTCGAGATTCCGGGCATCCGCGCGGAACCGGAGTTCCTTGACTTCCTGGACGAGGGTGCGGCCGACTTCTGTAACGTCAACGAGTTCGAGATGTCCCACGGCAACTTCCGCCGGATGCAAGCGAAAGGCTACGAACTCAAAGAAGGCCATATGAGCGCCGTCGACAACGACCGCGAGGACATTCTCGAGGTGATGGGCGACCATCCGAACGTGTACTTCTGTACCTCGGTGTTCAAAGACGCCGCCCAGCACCGCCGACGCCTGAAACGGATGGCCAGAAACGTCCGCCGGGAGTTCGACGACGTCACCGACGACGGTACCCTCGTCTACGGAAAAACCTACACCGAGCCCGAACGCTTCGAGGAACTCGGCGTTCCCGAAGAGTTCTACACCGTCAAGTCGAGCCATCTCGAGGTCGCCTGGTGGCTGCTCGAGGAGATGATCGAGGAAGGCGACGTCGACGACGGTGAAATCGTCGAACAGTATCCGAGTTACGATGGCCAGGTAGTCGAGCGAACGCCGTTGGCGTAGGGGCTTGACCCGCCCGAACGTAGTGAGCGCGGCTTTTTGCTGGAGAGTTTTGCGCGAGTGATGAGCGAGCGCTGACCTCGAGCCCGTCGATTCTGGCTCAGTCCCTGAGCCGGGGGTTCCGTGGTACAATTCTACGAACGTACCAGAACGTCGAATACCCGTCCGCGCTATTTCCTATGTGATCTGTCCACGCGTTGGACGGATCGTGCCGCCGGGACGATCACCGATGTACGCTCGCGTGCACCTGGGGGTTGATCGTGGGTCCAACTGCAGCATCCCGGCGGTTTCTGCTTTCGGAATCGAGTCACTAGGGTATCACTTATGGCTAAGTACGACGAGTGAGAGCACCATGATGCACCGAACGGTGCGTCGTATGCGGGGAATCCGAAACCACCTACCGTTCCCCGCATACTGCTTTCATTGCGGAAGCGCGCGATTCTTCGAGTTGCGTCAGTGAACCAGTATCGGCTGCTCCTCGAGCGACAGCGTTCGTCACACCCAGACGGCCGTGGGGTCCCACAGATCGACTCATACGCGAGCGACCACGTCGAGGTGATGGGCGACGAAGACGAGGTCGCCACGGTCGAGCTGTGTCCGACGGGTCTCGAGCCACTGGTCGCGTGTGCTCGGCTCCAGTATCGACGGCGGATAGTCGGCCAGTGCACCCTCGATCGTCTCGAGGACGTGTTCGACGACGGTGGCTTCGTCATCCGGATAGTGGCCGTCGCGTGAGTGAACGAGCCAGTCCGAGCCACCGGCTGCCACGACGTCGAAGCCGCATTTGGGGGCGGCCTCGAGGAGCTCCCGGCCGGCGCGACTGGACCCGGGCTGGTCGCGGATCTCGTCCATGTGTCGGTGGTAGTGTCGTTCGATCCGCCCGTCGAGCGGGTGCGCTGGAGCGAATCTCGTTCCGCCGTCGAACGTGATGGGGGCGTAGAGCACGCCGCCGTCGCGAAGTAGCCCCCGAACGCGCGCCAGCGTGGACTCGAGGTCGACCAGGTCGAAGACGGCGGCCCCGATCACGGCATCGGCGTCGTCGTCGAGGGCGAAGCCGTCGGCTACCTCGAGCGTAACCTCCAGGTGCGTCTCGGTACCCCCGTCGACTCGGCTGGCGACGAGTCCCTCGCCGTAGCTCTCGACGTCGTATCCTGCGTCCTCGAGCCAGTGGGGGAGACGCTCGTGGGCGGCCGTCACGCACGACGAATCGAGGTCGACGGCGCGATACGAGACGGCTTCAGGGAGTGATTCCCACGCGGCGAGTCGGGAGATCATCGACCCGACGCCAGCGCCGACCTCGACGATCCGGACGGGGTCGTCACGGTTCCGGTCCGGGAGCGCGTCAACGAACCGATCCCAGACCCGTCGGTCGAGCGCCCGGTCGTCGATCGTTCGTTTGGCCGTCAGGTAGTCGACTTTCGTGGTCACGGTCGTCCCTCTGGAAGACAGTCGGCCTCAAAGCGGCCGTTCATGGTTCACCGTCGCGATGTCATCTTCGTCGATTCGAATCACGAGTTCGGTCGCCGTTGCCGGCTCGAGACGTTCGAGTAGGCGATCTCCGACGGTTCTTGCGAGCCGTTCGGCGCTCGGATTTCGACCCTCGAGCGCGGGAAGTTCGTTGAGCGTGCGATCCCGGAGCGAGTCTACGACGGCCTCGAGCGCGTCGATCACGGCGTCGATGTCGACGAGGTAGCCGTACTCATCGAGGTCGGGGCCGCGAAACGTGGCTTCGACCGTATACTGGTGTGAGTGTAAGGTCCCCTCCGGACCCGGGTTCGGAACCGTCAGGTAGTGCTGGGCGACAAACGTCCGAGAGACCGACACCGCGTACATATCTCGAGAGTGGCCGTGAAATCACTTAACTCCCGTCGGTGGTGACAGGAGAGGCGGCCGTTGTCGGTGGTCGATCGACCGACGGTGGTCATGTCCAGCGGTCCACTAGTCGGCCCGTGGTTCGAGTCGATCGGAGACGACCAGCCAGTCCCGACCGAATTGCAGGAGAAACGGAACCAGCACGGCCGCAGTGATCAACCACGATCCCGTCCGGCCGGGAACCGGCAGGAGGGCGAGCCAGATGGCGGCCATCGCGAGTGCGCCGAAGAACCGACGGGCCTGGCTCCGGTCGAGCCCCCGGACGGGTCGCCCGCGTCGACGTCTGCTGGCGATCCCGGCAACGAAGACGTACCGTGCCAGGCCGACGGCGAGAAACGCCAGGGGGGCGACCCCGTACAGGACGACGATCGAGGCGCCACAGAGAACCGTGAGCGCGTCGATTTCGGTGTCCAACCGGGCGCCGAACTCGGTGACCGAGTCCGTTCGCCGGGCGACAACGCCGTCGATGGCGTCGAGGCCGGCCGCAATTGCGAACAGCGCTCCGGGAACCCAGACGAGCGTCCCCGTCGAGGGATCGACGAACACGAACCCGGCGAGCAACGCGAGGGCGCTCCCTCGAGCGATCGTGATCCACGTCGCGAGCGTCAGTGGTTGTGGTCCGGCCTCGACTCGAGCCAGGACGAGCGTTCGCCGGACGACCACGAACTGGATCGCGAGGACTGCAAGCGTCCCCAACAGGAATCGGGCCGTCGGCCCGCCGTCCCAGATGACCGCGAGTGCGGTCAGCCCGATACCCGCGAAAACGACGTTTCCGACGGTCGCACGCGACACCCGTCCACGCATCGACGGCAGGTCGGTCGTCCTCGAGCGTTCGATCACGGTCGCGTCCTCACGTCCGTGTCCCGTGCCGTCATGCTGAATAGATCACCTGTCGTACGTGAGCAGTACCTGAAGTGCCGACTCCGGGCTGGCGTCGAGTCGTTCGTACGCAGCCTGGGCCTCCCAGAACGGAACGTGGTGTGTGATGAGTTCGTCGACGTCGAGTCGCTGGAGCCACTCGAGTGCGGTCTCGAGGCGACGATCGGTGTCCCATCGGCCACAGAGTGCGGGATCGATGGTGCTGACCTGACTCGAACGCAGGTCGATACGGTCGCGGTGGTATCGTCCGCCAAGTTCGAGTGGGGCGCGTTTGGTGCCGTACCAGGAGCCGACGACGACCCGCGAGTCGTAGCCGACGGCTCCGATGGCGTCGTCGAGTGCCGTCGGGTCGCCGGACAGTTCGATCGCGACGTCCGCGTCGTCGACTTCGGCATCGATCTCCTCGGGTGGAACCGCTCGGTCGGCACCGAACGCGAGCGCGAGTTCTCGTCGAGACTCGAGGGGTTCGACCGCGACGAGTCGCTCGAGCGGAAACGACGCGAGCAATCCGATCACACAGAGGCCGATGACACCGGCTCCGAAGACGACGACCTGCTCGCCGAGCCGCGGATGGGCGTCGAGGACGAGGTTCGTCGCGGTTTCGACGGAAGGAAGCAACCCGGCAGCCGTCGGCTCGAGCGGCTCGGGGACGGGCACGAGCGCGTCGGGTTGCGCGGTGAACCGCGTCTGGTGGGGGACGAACGAGAAGACGGTGCGTCCTCGCCACGTGTCGTCGACGCCATGGCCGGTGTCGACGACCTCGCCGACGGCCGCGTAGCCGTACGTCGTCGGGTACGAGAGGTCGCCTTTGAGGGCGTCGATCGTCTCGTCGGCGACGAGATCAGCGGGAATCTCGTCCCGATAAACGAGCAGTTCGGTCCCGGCACTGATTGCGGAGACCTGCGTCTCGACGCGTACCTCCCCACGGTCGGGCGAGGGGACGTCAATCGGTCGCGTCTCGACGGTTCGCGGGCCAGTGAAATGCAGTGCAGCGTCGTCCATTGTTGTGTTTTCGTGTCCGTCGCACGGGCCCGTCCTCGACATCCTGAACGGTCGGGTACGCCAAACCGATCGGCACGCTGAACCCGATGGTCAGCCGAAACTGGCGGCCGACCGGACTCTTGTTATTCATTTGGCGATAGAATATAATAGCTTACTGCTACCTATGCTGGCTTCGAGGTGTCTCCCGGCGACCGGGGTTTCCGGTGAGCGGGCGAACGGGGTCAGTCGATTTCAGTGGGATCGACTTCAGGCAGCGTGATGAGGTTTTCGCGGCCGATCCGAAGTTTCTCGATCTCGTCGTCGTCGTCCATCTGTGAGAGCAACTGCGAGACCTTGGCGTTCGACCAGCCGGTCTCTTTGACGATGTTCGCCTGTTTCATCCGACCGCCGTTCTGTCTGAGTAGCCGGTGAACGCGCTCTTCGTCGCTCAGCAGTTCGAGGTCGACGTCGTCGGCTGCTTCGTCGAACTCGATCTGGGTACCCGTCGCCGGCGATTGAGCGGACTCCACTTCGTCCTTCGAACGGGGTGTCGTCGGTTCTGCGCCGTCGTCGACAGCGCGCTCGCTTCCCCCGCTGGTCGGTAGCCGCTCGAGCGGGCTCTCACCGTCGTACGCCCGACGGAGATAGCGATACAGAACGTATCCGCCAGCGCCGAGAATCAGTCCGACGACGCCGGCGAGGATCCACCACGAGCCGACCGATGTCGGGCTGGCACCGCGGAGGAAGACGATCTCGAGGTCGCCAGCTTCGAACTGGTGTGGGCCGTCCCAGGTGAGCGTCGTGGGGGTCTCGAGGCCGTAGCCCGGCGGCGTTTCGACGACGAGTCGCTGCCCGTCGGCGAGCCCGGGGAACCAGGTTTCGTCTTCGCCGGGCGTCTCAAACGCGTCGCCGAAGTAGATTCGGTCATCGTCGTCGGTCGCGAAGTTCGTCCAGGTGAACGAGTATGAGATGACGCCGACCTGGACCTGATCTTCGTCGTCGATTTCGTCAGCATCCTCGTCGTCGGGCGCGTCGAGTCGGGGGTCGTCCCAGCCGGCGTTCTGGATCGTCATCTCGCGGTCGGTCGCTTCCGACGCAACGGCGGCGCTCGCTTCGAACGTCTGGACGTCGTAGCCAACGTCACGGTCGCCGCTGACGACTGCCTCGGCGAACTCCTCGAATAGGGCTTCGTCCTCGTCGTCGGTCACGAGAAAGTGACTTTCGATCGTCCAGTGGGCGTCACCGTCCTCGGCGACTTCGATCCGTATCTCCTGTTTCGGTTCCGCGGGCTCGAGCGCCGTTCCGTTCGCCGTGGCGGACGACGTCAAGTGCTGGCCCTCCTGGCTGGTCGACTGGAATGAGGGCGACTCCGAGAGGTGTCGGTCGACGGTCGGTGAGTCCGGTTCGGACTCGAACGCAGTCGCGGGCGTTGCGACTACCGTTCCCAGCGTGGAGGCGACGAGGAGGGCTGTCAGGGCAAGCGTTACGGCGGAGGATATCCGCATGCGTACCATCAGGGTGGTTGCCCGGAGGAAAAAACACTTTCCATCCGAAAATAAAACGTTACTGACGGTCCTGAAGGGTCTCGACCGCCGAGATTCGTTCGTTTCGATCAGACAAGTGCGACCGGCTTTTATATCAGGAGGCCGTACGATGGGTCGATGAACGACGCGTTGCCGCCCCTCCTCGCGTTGGTCCTCGTCCTCTCGCTCCCCGCGACCGCCCTCGCAGCGGCCGATTACCAAGGCGAAAACGACGTCGACTCCAGCATGACCTTCCATGACGGTGTTGCAGGTCAGGTGTCTCCGGTTGACGTCGACGAGACGACCAACCGGCTCCCACTCTTAGACCCTGTCGAGTACGACTACGCAACCCGCGGCCCCGACCTCGGTGCAACCCTCGCCGGTACGGACGACGAACTCCGGATCGACCACTCCCAGTACGTCCTCGTCGATCGCGAGTTCGATGAGGCAGACGACGGCGAACGCGCTGAGATGCTCGAGGACGCCCATGATGCCCTCCAGGACCACATCCGAGACCTCGACGAACGCGAGCGAGATGTCGTTCGAGAACACGCCACCGGCGAGCGCTCAGACGACGACCTCGTCGAGACAGTGTTGGGTAACTACTACGAAGCCACGAAACTGCTCGACGTTCTCAACCACCTCGACGACCGGGCTGACGAGGTCCCTGGGTACTCGCTGTCGTCGAGTCAGGTGCGAGAGGATCGGCGAGCGATCGAAGCTCACCAGTCACCGATCAAGTCAGATATCGCAGCGGCCGCCGAGGAGTTCGATTCGACCGACCGATTCGAGTTTCTGATCCAGACGTCCCATGACGGGTATCGGCTGTCGACGATCGACGGACAGACGTACGTGTTCGAAACGACACGGTTCGATAACTACGATCCGGATACCCCCGACCAGTTTGCCGACCAGAACCAAACTGGCCTCGACTACGCGGAGGAGCTGTACCCGTGGGCTGCAAGCGAGGGATCGCCGGATTACACCCAGGCCGGAAGCATCCACGACGTTCGGTTCACGGACAACGACTTCGACGTCCGGATGTTCATCGACGGCGGAAGCGGAGAAGTCTACCGAGAGTACCAGGAACTGTCGATAGATCGTCTCCCCATCGTCGAAGAGTGGACCGTCGATGACGATGGCCTCGAGCTATCGATCCAGGCGACGCCGGCCGACGGGCCAGTCGAGGCGACCGTCACCGACGCTGAAACCGGCGAACCGGAGCAAGCGACGATCTTCGTCGACGACCACGAACTCGGTGTAACGGACGAGGACGGCATACACTGGTTCGTCCCACCGATGGGTGAGTACGAGCTGACGGCCGAAACCGAAACCGAGAGCGTGACCACCACGATCGACCTCGGCGGCTGACTGGCTTCGCTCTCGAGGCCTCTTCCTTTCTCTTATCGCCGGACGTTTATATCCGAAGCCGCAGCCAGAACGGCTGTGCCCCGTCCCGGACAGCCACTCGAGTCAGACTCCCGTCGTTGGCTCTGTGAGCGCGGGCTCAGTCCGCTCGTCGGTGTCCTCGTGCTGGTCGCGATCACGGTCGCGCTGGCCGTCGTGGTCGCCGCGGGTGCTGCCTCGCTGTCCGTCGGTTCTGCACCACCAACCGCAGCGTTCGACCTCCAAGCCGACGGTGAGTCGGGCGAGATTGCGATCGACCACGTTGCCGGCGACGTGATCGACGTTGGGTCGCTTTCCGTGTCCGTCTCGGTCGACGAAACTGACCTGGCTATGCAGCCGCCGGTCCCGTTCGTCGGCGCGGATGGGTTCGATGGTACGCCGGACGGGGCGTTCAACGCTGAGGCCGACCCGACGTGGCGAACCGGCGAACGGGTTTCGGTCACCGTCGCCGAGACGAACGAGCCGACGCTCGAGTCCGGCGACGCCGTGACCGTCACGCTCAGCGTTGACGACGTGCGGGTGACGACGCTCGAAACCACGGCACAGTGAGAACAGTACGCAGAACACTCCGTCGGACGAACTGGTCGGCTATTCCGGAGCGCGAGCGATGGTCGTGATCGCGACCTCGGGTTCGTAGGACGGTCCCTGGAACAGGTGTTTGACGTCCTCGAAGCCAGCGGTCTTGAACATCCGATCGGCCTCGTACTCGTCGTAAAAGAGCATTATCGCGTCGGCCAGTGTCTGTGTCACCAGGCTGTCGGGGTAGTTCGGACCGACGACGAGTACCTGTCCGCCGGGTTTGAGCACGCGTCGGAACTCCCGCAACGCGAGAATCGGGTTCGGCCAGTACTCGATCGAGCCCGAAGACCAGACGACGTCGAACGTGTCCGTCGCGAACGGGAGCCGTTCGGCGTCCCCACGGTGGAAGTGCACCGGCGGTGCCTGTTTGCCGAACTTGTCGTACGCCCGCTCGAGTTGGTGTTCGCTCTGATCGATGGCGTACACCTCGTCGACGTGCTCGAGCAGCCCTTCGGTGGCGAAGCCGGTGCCACAGCCGACGTCGAGTACCGTCATCTCGGGCTCGAACTCGAGCAATTCGAGTGCCTCGGTTCGCATCTCCTCGTTCCAGATGTAGGGATTGATCTCGTCGTAGATCTTCGAGAGGTACTTGTAGAACAACCGAGCTCGAGCCTTGTTCTCCAGAATTCCCATCAGGTGAACCTTTCGGTTCGAGGGAGAAAGGTCTACTGTTCCGGATGGCCGACGGACGGCTATGACGGCGGTCTCGCGAGCGGTCCGTAATCCGTGACTACCGCGGCTCTCTCCTGTTGGTGTGTCGATCGACTTTCGCAACTACCATATACGCGCTCTCGCAAACTCTCATCTGCTTAGAGTATGCCGAGGCCACAGGTTCTTGAACGAGTTAAGTCGGCGGAAGAAGAGGCCGACCAGATCGTCGCAGAGGCTGACAAAGACCGCGACGAGCGAATAGCCGAGGCCCGGGAACGTGCCGAGGCGGTTCGCACGGAAGCGGAACAGGAGGCACGCGATCTCAGAGAGCGTCGCCTCGAGGAGGCGCGAGACGAGATCGACGCCGAGTGCGAAGCCGTCCTCGAAGACGGCGACGGTGAGCGCGAGGCGCTCGCCGAGCGCGCCCGGGACCGGGTCGACGAAGTGACCGACCACGTCGTCGAGCTGTTCCAGGAGGACGTCCATGCTCAGACCTGAGCAGATGAGCAAGGTGTCGGTGGCCGGTTCCAAGGGCGTCATGCCCACGGTCATCGACGAAATTCACGGGTTGAATCTGGTGCATCTATCGGACTACGACGGTTCCTGGGAGGGATTCGACAACGGTAACCCGATCGAGGGAGCCGACGACGCCTCCGAGAAACTGGTGACCGTCCGTGCGCTCGAGAGTACGCTCGGTCTGTCCTCCGAGGAGATGGCACCCGGCCGGCCCGAGGACGACTGGGAGCAGCGACTCGAGGAGATCCGCACCCGGATCAACGAACTCGACGACCAGCGCAGCGACGTCCGCGAAGAGCTCCGACAGGTCGACGAACGAATCGACCGCGTTTCGCCGTTTGCGGAACTCGGAATCGATCTCGACTTGCTGTCCGGTTACGAGTCGGTCGACGTCCTCGTCGGCGAGGGCTCCGAGAGCGACCTCGAGACGGCACTCGAGGCGGCCGACGACGTCCGGGCGTTCGAGACGTTCACCGGCGGCGACGTCGTGGCCATCGTGGCCGCGCCGACCGACGGTGCGGACGTCGACGGCGTTATCGACGATGCCCTCGTCGGCGTCGAGTTCACCCGCCACGAGATTCCCGAAACCCAGCGCGGTCCGCGGGCCTATGTCGGCGAACTCGAGGACGAGCGTCGCAAACTCGAGACGCGAATCGACGAGATCGACGCCGAACTCGAGGACATCAAACACACCGAGGGACCGTTCCTCCTCGGACTCGAAGAGGAGTTATCGATCGAGGTCCAGCGTGCGGAAGCGCCGTTGCTGTTCGCGACGACCGACCGCGCGTTCATCGCCGAAGGCTGGATTCCGTCTACCCAGGTCGCAGATCTCGAGTCCGCACTTCGTGACGCCGTCGGCGACAGTATCGAGTTCGAGGAACTCGAGCGTGCCGATTACGAGGGTCACGACCACGGTGCGGTCGCTCACACCGACACGCCGGGTGACGAAGACGACGAGGAGGCGACCGAGTCGGAGCCGCCGAAACAGAAGGCGGCAACGGACGGCGGTACGACCGACCACGGCGGTCACGGCAGCGGTGCAGTGACGATGGACGACCAGCCGCCGGTTCGGCTGAGCAACATCACGCCGGCGAAGCCGTTCGAGCTGATGGTCAAGATGGTCAGCCAGCCCAAATACAGCGAACTCGATCCGACGCTGTTGATCTTCCTGACCTATCCGTTCGCGTTCGGGTTCATGATCGGTGACATCGCGTACGGGATCCTCTACATGCTGATGGGCTACGGGGCCTGGAAGGTGTTCGATTCCGACGCTGGAAAAGCACTCGGCACCATCGCGATCTGGGCCGGTGTTTTCACGATCCTCTTTGGCTGGCTGTACGACGACATCTTCGGCTTCCACATGGCCGACGTCTTGCCCGCAGAGATCCACAACATGATGCTGTTCGCTGGCACCTTCGATAAGGGGCTACAGGCCGAGCAGTGGGCGATGTTCTGGATCATCTTCAGCCTGATCTTCGGGCTGATCCACCTGAACCTCGGACTGATCCTCGGGTTCGTCAACGAACTCAGCCACGGCCTCAAGGCCGCGATCTACGAGAAGTTCTCGTGGATCCTGGCGATGAACGGCGCGTTCATCTGGATCTTTAGCCACCAGGATGCCGGAAGCATGGGCCTCGGTGTCGACACGACTGCTGCCGGTACCAAACCAGAGTTCCTGGTTGGAACCGCCAACGAGGCCGTCCTCTACGAGTTCCTCGGCTTTGCCGGATTGCCGGAGATCGTCGGTATCGTCGGTCTGGGCATGCTCGTGGTTGGGCTCGTGCTCGTCGGCATCGGCGAAGGCTTCGCCGGCGCGCTCGAGGCACCTGCCTGGGCGTTCGGCCACGTCCTCTCGTACCTCCGGATGGTCGCGGTCTTGCTCGCGAAAGGTGGGATGGCGTTCGCGGTGAACCTCCTGGTCTTCGGTGCGTCCGAGACGGACGGCTACATCAGCTTCGCGTTCTTCGACGCCCCGAGCACCGTCGAAGGCGCCGACGAGGTCGTCTTCGAAGGGCTCGTCTGGGTCGGTCTCACCGCCGACTCCATCGTGATCATGGCGCTCGGCCTCCTCGGCGCCGTCGCCGTGTTCATCTTCGGGCACATTCTGGTCTTGCTGCTCGGCATCACCGCCGCCGGCATCCAGATGCTGCGCCTCGAGTACGTGGAGTTCTTCCAGAAGTTCTACGAGGGCGGCGGCGAGGAGTACGACCCGTTCGGCCACGAGGCTCCCTCGGGTCAGCAGGCCGACTGATCGGTCGCCTTTTTTCCGCGGTTTCGGAACTGTGGTTGTTGGGAAGACATATCTAAATTTCGCCAAATCAAGGTGTTGGCAAGGACTCTCACACTCTCGCGAAAACCGTTGATGTTTCGTGTCCATGTCGAATTGTTTCGAGAGTTTTATAGGGAGTGCAGAGACAGATACGCCTGTTCGGAGCAATCGAACCTATAGAGCATATCAACCCATGATGGAACTTGCACTCGCTATGGAGACCGTGCTGCAGAACGGAGACGTGACCGAAGCGCCATTCCTCGAGCCCGAGGCTGCTGCCGCGATCGCAGTCGGACTGTCGGCGCTCGCCGCGGGATACGCCGAGCGAGGTATCGGTGCCGCTGCAATCGGTGCAATCGCCGAAGACGACGACCTCTTCGTCCCGGGACTGATCATGACTGTCCTGCCGGAAACGCTCGTCATCTTCGCAATCGTCGTCGTTTTCTTGGTCTAACCGACCACCCCCTTCACCAATGAGTTTGGACACAGTCGTCGAAGACATCAAAGAAGAGGCCCACGCGCGTGCGGAGAACATCCGCGACGACGGCGAGTCTCGCGCAGAGGAGATCGTTTCGGCGGCCGAATCGGACGCCGACGAGATTCTCGAGCAGGCCGACCAGGAGGTCGAACGCGAGATCGAGCAGCTTCGCGAACAGCGACTCTCCAGCGCCAAGCTGGAGGCGAAACAGAAACGCCTGGAGGCCCGGCGTGACGTCCTCGGTGAGGTCAGCGAGCAGGTCGAAGCCGAACTCGCCGCCCTCGAGGGAGAGACTCGGGAAGAACTGACCCGGACGCTGCTCGAGGCGACGAGCGAGGAGTTCGACGACGGCGACGACGTCCGCGTCTACGGTCGAGCTGACGACCAGGAGCTCCTCGAGTCGATCCTCGAAGACTACGACGGCTACGAGTACGCTGGCGAGTACGACTGTCTCGGCGGCGTCGTCGTCGAGAGCGACCAGTCCCGCGTTCGCGTCAACAACACCTTCGACTCGGTGTTCGAGGACGTCTGGGAGGAGAACCTTCGGGAGATCAGTAACCGACTCTTCGAGCAATGAGCCTAGGCGCCTCGAACACGGAGTACGTCAGCGCTCGCGTCCGGGCACGGAGAGCGGCGCTGTTCGCGGACGAGGATTACCGAAAGCTCGTCCGCATGGGGCCAAGCGGGATCGCCCGGTTCATGGAGGAATCGGAGTACGAACGCGAGATCAACGAACTCGGGGCGCGATTCTCGGGGGTCGACCTGATCGAGTACGCGCTAAACCAAAATCTCGCAAAGCACTTCGGAGATTTACTCGAGTGGTCGGAGGGACGACTCTACGACCTCGTCGCTCGATACCTCCGGAAGTTCGACGTCTGGAACGTCAAGACGATCATTCGCGGGATCTACACCGAGACGCCCACCGAGGAGATCCAGACGGACCTGATTCGTGCCGGTGAACTCGACGACGCGACGCTCGACCGACTGCTCGAGGTCGACGCGATCGAAGACGTCGTCGAGATCCTCGACGGAACGGTCTATCACGACCCGCTCGAGGCCGCCTACGAGCAGTTCGAGGAGACCGGGACGCTGGTGCCACTCGAGAATGCCCTGGATCGGGAGTTTTACGAGCATCTGCTCGACGATCTCGGCCGACCCCAGGAGGGGCCGGAGGCAAAGTACGTCGAATTCCTGCAGGCCGAGATCGACTTCCGGAACGCCCGAAACGCGTTGCGCCTTGCACGCAGCGGGGCGGACCTCGACCCGGCGAGTTATTACATCGAAGGCGGTGTCTTGTTCGATCAGAAAGAACTGAACCGCCTCGTTACCGACCTCGACGAACTCGTCGATCACATCGCCGAGAACAAACGCTACGGCAAGCGACTCTCCAGTGCGCTGGGACAGCTACGAGAGGCTGACAGCCTTATCCAGTTCGAGCACGCACTAGACGCTGCGTTGCTCGAGTACGCCGACACACTCTCGAGCATCTACCCGGTTTCGGTCTCGTCCGTGCTATCGTACATCCTCGCAAAAGAGCGAGAGATCGAGAACATCCGCGCGATCGCGCGTGGAAGAGAAGTCGGCCTCTCCGAAAGCGAGATCGAAGAGGAGCTGGTGATCCTATGAGCCAGGAAATTGCCGTCGTCGGCAGTCCGGAGTTCACGACCGGCTTTCGCCTCGCTGGCGTCAGCCGGTTCGAGAACGTCGCGGACGACGAGAAAGAAACAGCGTTAGACGACGCCGTCACGAACGTTTTAGAGGACGAGAACGTTGGAATCGTCGTCATGCACGACGACGATCTCGACTCGCTCTCCCGAAACGTTCGACAGACCGTCGAAACGAGCGTCGAGCCCGTCGTTGTCACCATCGGTAGCGGTACCGGTGGTGGCGGACTGCGCGATCAGATCAAGCGGGCGATCGGTATCGACCTAATGGAAGAAGAGGAAAGCGACTAATTATGAGCCAGGCAGACGAAACCCAGACCGTCGACGAAGACGGTGTAATCGAAAGCGTGAGTGGTCCCGTCGTGACCGCTGCGGACCTCGACGCCCGGATGAACGACGTCGTCTACGTCGGCGACGAAGGACTGATGGGCGAGGTCATCGAGATCGAAGGGAACCTGACCACGATTCAGGTGTACGAAGAGACCTCCGGTGTCGGCCCCGGCGAACCCGTCGAGAACACGGGAGAGCCACTGAGCGTCGACCTCGGACCAGGCATGCTGGACACCATCTACGACGGCGTCCAGCGCCCCCTCGACGAACTCGAGGAGAAGATGCAGTCGGCGTTCTTAGACCGTGGGGTCGACGCGCCGGGTATCGACCTCGAGAAGCAGTGGGAGTTCACCCCCACCGTCTCGGAAGGCGACGAGGTCGAACCGGGAGACATCATCGGAGAGGTCCCCGAGACCGAGAGCATCACCCACAAGGTGATGGTACCGCCGGACTACGAGGGCGGCGAGATCACCTCGATCGAAGACGGCGAGTTTACCGTCGAAGAGGTCATCGCCGAACTCTCCTCGGGCGAAGAGATAACCATGCACCAGGAGTGGCCGGTCCGGAAGGCCCGACCGTCCGCAGAGAAGCAGACGCCGACGGTTCCGCTCCAGTCCGGACAGCGTATCCAGGACGGCCTGTTCCCGATCGCCAAAGGTGGGACTGCAGCGATTCCCGGTCCGTTCGGATCGGGGAAGACCGTCACCCAGCACCAACTCGCGAAGTGGTCCGACGCGGACATCGTCGTCTACGTCGGCTGTGGCGAGCGTGGCAACGAGATGACCGAGGTCATCGAGGACTTCCCGAACCTCGAGGACCCGATGACGGGCAAGCCGCTGATGAGCCGGACGTGTCTCATCGCGAACACCTCGAACATGCCTGTCGCAGCCCGTGAGTCCTGTATCTACACTGGAATTACGATCGCGGAATACTTCCGTGACATGGGCTACGACGTCGCGCTGATGGCCGACTCCACCTCGCGGTGGGCAGAAGCCATGCGTGAGATCTCGAGCCGACTCGAGGAGATGCCCGGCGAAGAGGGGTATCCGGCGTACCTCGCGGCGTCGCTGTCGGAGTTCTACGAGCGGGCTGGCCTGTTCGAGAACGTCAACGGCACGCAGGGATCGGTGACCGCAATCGGTGCAGTCAGCCCGCCAGGCGGGGACTTCTCCGAGCCGGTTACCCAGAACACCCTGCGTATCGTCAAGACCTTCTGGGCGCTCGACGCGGACCTCGCCGAACGTCGACACTTCCCGTCGATCAACTGGAACGAGTCGTACTCGCTGTATCGCCAGCAACTCGACCCGTGGTTCCGTGACAACGTCGCGGAAGACTGGCCGGAAGTTCGCCAGTGGGCCGTCGACGTGCTCGACGAGGAGGACGAACTTCAGGAAATCGTCCAGCTCGTCGGCAAAGACGCCCTGCCGGAGGACCAGCAGCTGACCCTCGAGGTCGCTCGCTATCTGCGTGAGGCGTGGCTCCAGCAGGACGCGTTCCACGACGTCGACACCTACTGCGAACCGACGAAGACCTACCGGATGCTCGAGGCGATCCAGACGTTCAACGACGAGGCGTTCGAGGCGCTCGAGGCGGGCGTCCCGGTCGAAGAGATCGCCAACGTCGAGGCGGCCCCGCGGCTCAACCGGATGGGCACTGCAGAGGAGTGGACCGAGTTCATCGACGAACTCGAATCGGATCTCACCGAACAGATCAGGGAGCTGTACTGACCATGAAGGAATACCAAACGATTACGGAAGTCAGCGGTCCGCTGGTGTTCGCCGAAGTCGACGAGCCCGTCGGATACGACGAGATCGTCGAGATCGAGACGCCACAGGGGGAGACCCTGCGCGGACAGGTACTCGAGTCCTCCGACGGCCTGGTCTCGATCCAGGTCTTCGAGGGCACGGGCGGTATCGACCGCAACGCCTCGGTTCGGTTCCTAGGCGAGACGATGAAGATGCCCGTCACCGAGGACCTCCTCGGTCGGGTGCTCGACGGGTCCGGTCGACCGATCGACGGCGGTCCGGAGATCGTCCCCGAAAAGCGCGAAGACATCGTCGGTGCGGCGATCAACCCGTACTCGCGTGAGTATCCCGAAGAGTTCATCCAGACCGGCGTGAGCACCATCGACGGCATGAACACGCTGGTTCGCGGCCAGAAGCTGCCGATCTTCTCCGGCTCCGGACTGCCACACAACGAACTCGCACTCCAGATCGCCCGCCAGGCGACCGTTCCCGAGGAAGAAGACGGCGACGACGAGGACGGCTCCGAGTTCGCAGTCATCTTCGGTGCGATGGGGATCACCCAGGAAGAGGCAAACGAGTTCATGCAGGACTTCGAGCGCACGGGCGCACTCGAGCGCTCGGTCGTCTTCATGAACTTAGCGGACGACCCCGCAGTCGAGCGGACGGTCACGCCGCGACTCGCACTGACCACCGCGGAGTACCTCGCATTCGAGAAGGACTACCACGTGCTGGTCATCCTCACCGACATCACCAACTACTGTGAGGCACTGCGCGAGATCGGTGCCGCACGTGAAGAGGTGCCGGGTCGTCGTGGGTACCCCGGATACATGTACACTGACCTGGCCCAGCTCTACGAGCGGGCGGGTCGAATCGAGGGCCGTGAGGGCTCTGTCACCCAGATTCCGATCCTCACCATGCCCGGTGACGACGACACGCACCCGATTCCCGATCTGACGGGATACATCACGGAGGGACAGATCGTGATGGATCGCGACCTGAACAGTCAGGGGATCGAGCCGCCGATCAACGTCCTGCCCAGCCTCTCGCGGCTCATGGACGACGGGATCGGCGAGGGGCTCACCCGTGCGGACCACGGCGACGTCTCCGACCAGATGTACGCCGCCTACGCGGAGGGTGAAGACCTACGCGACCTCGTGAACATCGTCGGTCGCGAGGCGCTGTCCGAGCGAGACAACAAGTTCCTCGACTTCGCGGACCGCTTCGAAGGCGAGTTCGCCCAGCAGGGCTACGACACCAACCGGACGATCGAAGAGACCCTCGAGATCGGCTGGGATCTGCTGTCGATGCTCCCGAAAGAGGCACTCAACCGGATCGACGAGGACCTCATCGAGGAGCACTACCGCGAAGACGTCGCCGAGGAAGCAGCCGTCCAGGCCGACTAACTCCGGCCCGGCCTCGGAGTTTCTCGAGTCGTTTTCTCTCCAGGCGTCGGCGTCTTGTCTCCCGAAAATCCGGCCGCGGACTGACCGCTGCCTGTCCCTACTCCGAGAGCCGTCGGTAAGGCGTTGCTTCGGGCCCGTCGGCGAACTGACGCTTACCGACCCCGTGGTGACGAGGATCCGTTTGTTGGACCCGGACGTTTCGTTCGGATCAGGTACTACGGGCGTGAGTGATTCGATCGGGATGACAGATCTCAGGGCAAGCGAGTACCGCTGAGGAGTGGGGAGGGGATACACCGAAACAATCGTGGGGGATGCTCCCTCTAATAGAGCTGTATGCACAAGCCATTGCTCGTAACTGACTTTCTCGACCGAGCGCGGACACACTACGCCGATACAGAGGCTGTCGTCGCGACGACGGGCGAGCGATACACCTACGCTGAACTCGCCGAGCGAGCCGACCGATTCTCCGCGGCGTTGCAGGCGCGCGGCATCGAGAAGGGAGATCGTGTCGCGGTGCTCGATCCGAACACACACTACCACCTCGAGGCGGCCTACGGGAGTATGCAACTCGGGGCCGTCCACATGCCGCTGAACTACCGGCTGACACCCGAGGACTTCTCGTACATGCTCGAGGACGCCGACGTCGACGCGATCTACGCCGACTACGAGTACGCCGGGAAGATCGAATCGATCCGCGACGAGGTGCCCACCGAGACGTTCATTACGAACGACGTCGACGCGGTCGAGGGGGGTGAGGCTGACGAAGCCGGGCGATCCTCGTCGGACGAGTCCGACAGTGGGTGGGAGAGCTTCGATGCGGTGCTCGAGGAGGCCGGCACCGAGTACGACCGGCCGGAGATGGCAGAAGACGACATAATCACGATCAACTACACCTCGGGGACGACGGGCGACCCGAAAGGCGTCTGTCGGACCCACCGTGCCGAGACGATCCACGCCTACGTTACGTGCGTCCACCAGGGGATCGGAGACGACGACGTCTATCTCTGGACGCTGCCGATGTTCCACGTCAACGGCTGGGGACACATCTACGCGATCACCGGCATGGGCGCAAAACACGTCTGTACGCGCGGTGTCGACGCCGGCGGCATCTTCGAGGCGATCCAGACCGAGGACGTCTCGTACATGTGCGGTGCCCCGACGGTGTTGAACATGTTGATCGACTACTACGGGGAGAACGACCCCGAGACGACCGGCGCGAACGACGTCCGTATCGCAACTGCAGGAAGTGCGCCACCGGAGGCGACCATCCGGACGGTCGAAGACGAGTTCGGCTGGTATCTGAAACACGTCTACGGTGCGACCGAGACGGGGCCGCTCATCACGACCTCCGACGCCCGCCGGCACTTCGACGACGACAGCCGCGACCGATTCGCCGTCAAGAAACGCCAGGGGCTGTCGTTCCTCGGCACTGAGGTTCGGGTCGTCGACGAGGACGGCAACGACGTCCCACGAGACAACTCGACGGTCGGCGAAATCGTCGTCTCCGGCAACCAGGTCATGGAGAAGTACTGGAACAAACCCGAGGAGACCGAGGCGGCCTTCTCCGACCGGATCGAGGGCTACTACCACATGGGCGATCTCGCGGTCGTCGACGAGAACGGCATGATCTCCATCCAGGACCGCAAGAAAGACATCATCATCTCCGGCGGGGAGAACATCTCGAGTATCGAACTCGAGGACACGCTGTTCGAACACGAGGCGGTCTCGGACGTCGCAGTGATCCCGGCCCCGAGCGAGGAGTGGGGCGAGACGCCGAAGGCGTTCGTCGTGCCTGCAAACGGCGATCCAGACGAGCCGGGCGTGACCGTCGACGAACTCGTCGAGTTCACGCGTGACAACCTCGCGAGCTACAAGGCCGTCAAGCGCGTCGAGTTCGTCGAGCAACTCCCGACGACGGCGACGGGCAAGGTCCAGAAGTACGAACTCCGCGAACAGGAGTGGGAAGACGAAGACCAGATGGTCGGCCAGGGCTAGTCGGACGCCGTCGACCTCTCACCAGTGCGGTGTCGGTGCAGGCTACCGTTCGCGTGGCGCTCGAGCAACGCATAGATCTCGTCGGGATCGTCCAGCACCGACGTCGCACACCGAAGCGAGCGACGACCGTACAGATCGACGATAAGTCTCGAGGACTCGAGTCGCACGTCGGTTACGTCCTCCCAGGGGAGGAACTGTCGGCCGGTCGGTCCTGGAGCGACGAGTCCGGTTTCGTAGACCTCGAGGGTCGGCCTTCCCCACTTACTCTCGGAACCGGGAGTGGCCGAGTACCGCGTCCCGAACACCTTTTTGCCGGGTTCGTTCGGCCGGAGCTGTCCGAGCAACGACGTCTCGCCTGCGGCCTGCGATCGAGCGGAGAGGCCCGTGAGGACGAAGACGACGCCGAAGATCACTGCGACGAACGCGACGCTTGTAGACGCCCGAAGCAGCCACGACCCGGTATCGATCGCGGCGATGCTGCCGCCGAGAACCGTCCCCACGGCGACGACGATCGATGCGATTCCGAGCCCAACGGACATACGAGCGTGCACGGGATCGAGCCACGGAACCGTCGTGATCGGCTCGTCGGGCGTGATCGCCCGTGCGTACCGCTCCCGGCCCATCGACGCGAACGCGAGCGCCGCGAGGAGCGTCCCGAACGCGCCCAGTCCGGTTCCGGCGGCTGCAGCGGGCTCGAGGGCCGGTATCGTGAGGAAACCGACGGTGGCAACGACGAAGCACAGCGGTGGGACGAACAACATCGCCATAGACCGTCGACGTCGGCCGATTCGAACCGCGAGGCCGTCGATTCGGCTAGCGAGCAGTGCGCCGACGATGAGTCCACCCGTCGCGGCGGTGGAGACGACCCCGACGACGGTCGCGGCGGAGCCGTCGACTGCAAGCGCGGCGGCGATCGCTCCTGCGACGAAACAGATAGCGACGTAGCCCCCCGTCGCGGCGACGACGCCGACATCGGGGGTCTCGAGCGACTCCGGGAGGGGCCGCGGGGACGGGAGGGACACGGGTTGACCTGTTGATACGACGCCAGACGAAATATGCGTTCTGCCGGTCCGCAGGCATCGTTCTCTGGGCCCCGTTCGAGTCGCGTGCACACGCTCGAGTGCGACGCAAACTGTAAACAGTTATCCGACTGGCTACGCAAGCATTCCACAAGATGGCCAAGGACGTAAAGCCCACCCGCAAGAACCTGATGGAGATCGAAGATCGGATCGAACTCTCCGAGCGGGGGCACGGGACCTTAGAGAAGAAACGGGACGGGCTGATCATGGAGTTCATGGACATCCTGGATAAGGCCCAGGACGTTCGTGGCGACCTCGCCGACGACTACGAGGAAGCCCAGAAGAAGATCAACATGGCACGGGCTATGGAAGGTGACGTCGCAGTTCGGGGGGCCGCCGCTGCACTCCAAGAACACCCCGAGATCACCACCGAGTCGAAGAATATCATGGGCGTCGTCGTCCCGCAGATCGAGTCCTCGCGCGTCTCGAAGAGCTTAGACGAGCGTGGCTACGGGATCATGGGTACCTCTGCTCGGATCGACGAGGCCGCCGAGGCCTACGAGGACCTCCTCGAGAGCATCATCCTCGCTGCCGAGGTCGAGACGGCGATGAAGAAGATGCTTCGAGAGATCGAGACGACGAAACGGCGTGTCAACGCCCTCGAGTTCAAGCTCCTGCCCGAACTCTATGAGAATCAAGAGTACATCGAGCAGAAACTCGAAGAACAGGAACGCGAGGAGACGTTCCGGCTGAAAAAAATCAAAGAGAAGAAAGAACAGGAAGAGAAAGCAGACCGCGAAGCAGCTGCCGAGGGAGCCGACAACCTCGAGGAAGCCGACCTCGAGCCGCCGGCCGCCGGCAGTGTCTCGCAGGGTTGACTGGCGACTCGTTCGTTCGCTGATGGTCTGTTCTGCCTGTGGCTCGTTGACGATCACCTTCGCCGTCCCGAATCCCTACATGGAATACGTGCCGGCAGCGCCGTCGGCCGCCTCCTTTTGCTCTCGCTGTCTAACCCTCGAAGCCACAGATTCGCCAGCTGATGCCGATCCGGACTTCTCACGCGTCAGCGATGCCTTCCCAACGCGTGCCGATCGAGCCGTTCCGCTCGCGATTGCCCTGGGACTGTGTTCGTCGCTGGTAACCAACCGCGAGGCGATCGAATCGCTGTTCTCCGACGCCGAAGCGGCCGGGACCGACCCCTTGCTCGTGATCAATCGGCTCTGTCGCGACCCCGGCGTCGAACCGGCGATCGACCTCGATCGACGGGCCCACCAGCTCGAGCAGTTGATGTACGATAACAACGGCTGACCACCTGAGCACGGTCGGCTTCAGCTACACTTCGAGGACCGTTCGGTCTCAGCTACGCGCTGAGGACGGCTCGAGTGGCGACCACAGTGTTATGCCGTTCACCGTCGTGTGTTCTCACATGGCAGATACGAAGAAGGGCCGAGCTAAGAAAGCGCGCGATGCGGAGAACCGCGAACGGGAGCGAGATCTCACAGAGGCGCGTGAACGCGGTGACGAAGCCGAACCTCCTCGTGAGTGCCAGCGTCGGGACTGTTCCGAGCCGGTGACGTTCGTCGTCGTCGAACGATACCGGGACGAAACCGGCCACGGTACCGTCGAAGCAACGGCTGACCTCTGTACTGCACATACCGCCGACGAACGCCCAACGAACCTCGATGGTGACTTCGAGGACTATCTCTTCCGTGTCGAACCCGCATAGGTCGGGCCGGTTCGATACGGTCTTTCGTCCCGACTGAAACGGGTTTTATGATCGGACTGTCCGCTGTTTTTCATTCCCACTTTGAACTGCGTCTGGCGTGCGATCGGGGGACACTGACTGTCAGTGCTTTCCGTCTTCTCGCAGCTGGTACGGTAGGTGCAGCGACACGATGATCGACGACGGTTCGGATCTGTGTGTCACTGAACTGCTCGAGGAGAGACGCCTTACTTGCCGGTCGGCGTGATCCCGTTGCTGATGGCCTGTTTCATCTGTAACGCCGCGCTCGCGGCCAGTCCACGGGCGACTTCGGTACGTTCGTCGTCGCTGATGATCTCGTCGGTGACGTCATCAACGTCGGGGGCAAAGCCCGCACTGACGGGGTGGCCGACTGGTGGCTGGACGGCGACGGTTACCTGTGGTCCGGAGATGCCGCTTCTGACGTCGGCGTCAACGACGTATTCGTCGGGCAGAAACTCCCGGGTCAGTGCGGCGATTCGCGAGACATCTCGGTGGAGAAGACGTTTCTGTGGCCCGGAGAGGGTTGGAAGGTCCGCCGCGGCTCGTTGACCGGCCTTCGTCTGTCCGGGGAGTCCTGCGTACGGCGTATTTCCGTTCATGAGGAGATGTACCTCGATTTTCGGCGCCGTTGGGTATAAACGGTTCGACTCGAGTGACACGCACCCACACGCGAGACTACCCTTGAACGCGCCGGAGTCGTCTCGAGACGCGAGCGAGAACCCCGTCGGGGAGGATTTCGTCTTCGTTCACGATGAGCGAGATGGTCACAACTCCGGAGAGGGCAAGTGGGAACCAGAACGTGATCAAGCGTGCGAGCAAGGCGACCGACAGTCCCTCGGCGAACGTCGCGCCAGCGCCAACGAGCACGAGCGCCAGCGTCCCTTCGAACGTACCCGTACCGCCCGGCGAAATCGGGGCGAGGCCGACTATGTAGGCGAGGAACGTCCCGACAACGACGATGGCGAGGCCGACGTCGAGACCGAGGGTCACCGCGACGACGTAGATCTTGATCGGGTACAGCCCCCACAGTAGTAACGAGATGCCATAGAGCCACCACCGACTGCGCCGGTCGAGCAACGCGCTCGCCTCCTGTATGAGCGACCGGACGACGCCCCGCCACCGCTCGACGTGGCTCG
Organism: Natrarchaeobaculum sulfurireducens; assembly: GCF_003430825.1. Taxonomy (NCBI): domain Archaea; kingdom Methanobacteriati; phylum Methanobacteriota; class Halobacteria; order Halobacteriales; family Natrialbaceae; genus Natrarchaeobaculum; species Natrarchaeobaculum sulfurireducens. The sequence goes on from NZ_CP024047.1 coordinate 444,291, forward strand.
AGAGCGTTTGTTCCCAGTCCGACGCCGAATCGTCGGGATCACGCCGGTGAAACCAGAGAGATACCGACGCGACGAGCCCGCCGACGAGGCCGACTGCAACCACGGCAGAGCTACTGACAGTGGGCGTGATTGGAATCTCGAGTTGGACGGTAGCGAGCACGACCGCGGCGATTGCGATGAGCACGAACGGAAGCATCGAGACGTACTTCTGAGCGAGCAGGACCGACGTGATCGTCCCGTAGGCGGCATCCGTCGTCCGCTCGAACAGGTAGACTTTCGCGGCCATCCCGCCCAGTTTCGACGATGGCGTGACGCTCTCGACGAAGCCAGCAGCGAGCGTCACCTCGAGGATGCGACGAAACGAGACGGTGACGTCGGCCCGACGGAACAGGTACTGCCACTGGTAGCTGATGATGAAGAACGTGAGAATCTGCACCAGCGCGAGGCCGGCGAGTACGAGCGGGTTTCCGCGGCCGATCGCCGTCCGGATGTCTGCCCAGCCGGCTGCCACTGTGAGCCCTGCGAGGACGGCGATACCCACGGTCCAGAGCAGGAGCTTCCGGTTCACGGCGAATCACCTCCGCTCGAACAGCAGCGACTTTCCGAACGTCGGCATCGGGTGTGAGACGGCGTCGACGGGCTCGTACGCTGGTGGTAGTGCACCGTACTCGTCCGCGACGGCGCCTCGAGGGTGGCGAACGACGATGCGGTCCGGCCCGTCCTCGAGCGCTCGAAGGTGGTCGACGATCTCGGCTTTGGGCGTAGCCTGGACGGCGACGAACGCGGTCGTCACCGTCTCGTGTGGGAGGGGCGCGTCGTCGGCGGCACGACCGTCGCCAGTGACGATCTGAACCCGATCAGCCACGTTCGCGTAGGCGACGTTTCGTCTCGCTCGCTCGGGGACCGAATCGTCGTTGTCGAGGGCGTAGACGTCGGCGTCGGCCAGCTTGGCAACCAACACCGCGGTAAACGGCATTGCACCGCAGCCGACGTTGAGGACGGTGTCCCGCCGGTCGACGCCCGCAAGTTCGATCTCGCGACCCACGACACCGCGGTAACACCGCGTGTAGAGATCGAACAGCAACGGCGCAGTCGTACCGGATTTCTCGAGCTTCGCGAAGACGTGTTTCATTGTTGGGAGTCGTCTAACCGGCTCGTTCGCGCGCCGGCTTAATCTCTACTTTCAGTAATGAAAGCGAGATTGTAAAGATTTCGGACTTATCAAGCGGGGTAGGGCGCTGAAACCTCGTGCTTCAGCACGGAGATACAGCGCCCATAGCGCATTTTAACGTCCTCTACAACGTATTGAACGCTATCCGAGAGGGCCTATCCGCCCTCTGTCAATGAGACAGTATCGGGAGTCACTCGTTCATCGTGGAAGGCACCCTTCCAATGATGAACAGGGTGCAAGTAACTCAACATAACCCCGAATCTCCGCTCGAGACGGTGGATAGGGATAACGGTAGCGTGGCACTGCCAGCATTCCCTTGGGGATATCAAACCGTACCTCTCTCAACCCAGCAAGCCGTCGCTCGTGGGAAGCTCCGCCGGTTACGGTGAAGCGGATGTCACAGAATCGGTTCGCTCTTCCCGTAGACGGCAGCGACGAGCGCTGTGGTGTAGCTTCCGGACTCCGCCTGGCTACTCTCGACGGCGACGTGTGGGTCGGTAAACGCCCAGTCTCTCAGTTCTTGACCCGCGGACAGCCCCTCGCGGACGCGACGCTCGACGTCTTCACGTCCCGTCTCGCCCGCGACTTCGTAGAACAGTCCTGGGCCGTCGTCGGCAGCCTGCGACCACGCGAGTGCGGCGCTTACGCGGCCGGGACCGGCGGTCGTGGCTCGAGACTCGACGACGGTCAGACGCTCACCGGCCGGACCGAGGTCGGGGGCGGTGCCGACGGCCTCGACGTCGACGTCGGCCGGAATCACGGAAGAGACGGAGACGAGGTTGTAGTTCTCGATACCCGCTCGCGCGAGGGCGGCGTCGTAAGAGGCCATCGCCGTGGGGGCGGATGCTGACCCCCAGACGACTCGAATCGGGCTCATATCCGCATTCGGAGACGGGTGCCGTAAGGAGTTGCGGTTCGCGAGCGGGCCGGCGATGACCCGGAAGTCACGCCTTGGCGTGACCGATTGTTACTGGTAGAAGTAGCCTGCCGAGGAAATGACGTCGCTCGAGTCGTCGTTTTCGATCTTCTCGAACGCCTCGAGGAAGTCCTCGTGGCGGACCTCGTCGCGGTCGGCGCGGATGGCGAACATGCCTGCTTCGGTGGCGAGACTCTCGATCTCAGCACCGGAGTAGCCGTCGGTCTTCTCGGCCAGCGCCGCGAAGTCGATCCCGTCGCTGACGTTCATCCCGCGGGTGTGGATCTCGAGGATGCGCTCTCGTCCTTCCTGGTTGGGTTCTGGCACTTCGATGAGGCGGTCGAACCGGCCGGGTCGCAAGATCGCGCGGTCGAGCATATCGAAGCGGTTGGTGGCGGCGATGATACGGATCTCGCCGCGGGCCTCGAAGCCGTCCATCTCGGCGAGCAGTTGCATCATCGTTCGCTGGACCTCGGCGTCGCCGGAGGTCTTGGATTCGGTACGAGTCGCGGCGATGGCGTCGATCTCGTCGATGAAGATGATGGCGGGTTCGCGCTCGCGAGCCATCTCGAAGAGGTCGCGGACGAGTCGCGAGCCCTCGCCGATGAACTTCCGAACGAGCTCGGAACCAGCCATCTTGATGAAGGTGGCGTCGGTTTTGTTGGCGACGGCTTTCGCGAGCATGGTCTTGCCCGTTCCTGGCGGGCCGTACAGCAAGACTCCGCTCGGCGGTTCGATGCCGACTTTCTCGAACACCTCGGGTTCGGCGAGTGGCTGTTCGACCGCTTCGCGGACCTCGCGGATCTGCTCGTCGATGCCGCCGATATCCTCATAGCCCACCTGCGGTCGCTCGGTGATCTCCATCGACTGGGCGCGAGCGTCCGTCTCGGCCTCGAGGATCCGCTGGATCGCGAACGAATCGTTGACGGCGACGCGGTCACCGGCCGTGACGCGGTCGGCGATCCGCGGTGAGACCTCGGTGAGCACTTCCTGATTGTTGCCGTGTTGTTTGACGATCACGTTGCCGTTGTCCATCACGTCCTCGACGGTCGCGATGTACAGCGACGAACTTTTCAGCGTCTCGTTTTCCCGTTCGACCCGGTCGACGCGCTCGCGGAGGCGTTCGCGACGCTCGTCGGCTTCCTCGAGCTGGTCGGAGAGCTGTTCGTTGACGTCGACGAGGTCTACGAAGTGGCCGCGCAGCGCCTCGAGCCGCTCGGCGTCTGGAAGGTCGGGATCGATATCGCGGTGAGGTCGGTCGGGGAGAGACGGGCTTCGAGACATCCTGATGTCCGCCGATACGTCCCCGACGATAAATGTGCCTTTGGGTCGTCGGTGGTTTTTGCGCCACCACGGTCGCTCCCGGGGTCGATTGTGCCGGTCGACGGCGCTCGTCACTCGAGCAGCGCTTCCATCTCGTCCAGCCGGTCGCCGTAGGTTGTGAGCGCGCGTTCGATCGGCTCTGACGTGCTCATGTCGACGCCAGCGATCCGCAGCAGTTCCAGTGGGTACTCGCGTGAGCCCTGCTGGAGGAACTCGAGGTAGTCGTCGGCTGCGGTCTCGCCGTCTTCGAGGATGCGGTCGACGATGGCGAGCGCGGCGGAGAGACCGGTCGCATACTGGTAGACGTAAAACGCCCGGTAGAAATGTGGAATGCGCATCCACTCGCGGGCGATTCGGTCGTCGATCACGGCGGGTTCGTAGTAATCGGATTTGAGCCCCCGGTAGAGATCGTCCAGTCGGTCCGCGGTCAACGGCTCTCCCGCTTCCTCTAAGCGATGGGCTTCGTGTTCGAACTCCGCAAAGAGCGTCTGACGGTAGAGCGTCGAGCGAACGCGTTCGGCGAACTCGTTCAAGACGTGTGTGCGGAACTCGGGGTCGTCAACGGTCTCGAGCAGGTGCTGGGTCAACAGTGCCTCGTTGACCGTGCTTGCGACCTCGGCGACGAAAATCTCGTAGCCCGAGTAGATGTAGGGCTGTTCGTCTTTCGTCAACTCGGAGTGCATCGAGTGGCCGAGTTCGTGGGCCAGCGTGTACATCGAGGAGATGTCGTCCTGGTAGTTCATCAGGATGAACGGCTGGGTGTCGTAGGTGCCGCCGGAGTAGGCACCGGACTGTTTGCCCTCGTTCTCGTAGACGTCGACCCACCGGGAGTCGAGTCCCTCGGCGACGCGAGACTGGTACGCCTCGCCCAGCGGCTCGAGGGCGTCGACGACGTACTCGGTCGCCTGGTCGTACTCGACGTCGGGGCCGCCATCGCCGGTCAGCGGCATGTAGAGGTCCCACATCCGGAGCTCGTCGACTCCGAGGGCCTCGCGTTTGAGTTCGGCGTGGTGGTGGAGCTTCTCGACGTTGTCGTGGACGGTCTCGACGAGCGTGTCGTAGACCTCTACGGGGACGTTGGGTCCGTCGAGAGCGGCCTCGCGGGCGGTCTCGTAGTCGCGCGCCTGGGCGAGTTTGACGTCGGCTTTGACGCTGTTCTTGTAGGAGGCGGCGACGGTGTTTCGCACCGACTCCCACTCGTCGAAGTAGGCCTCGTAGACGCGCTGGCGGAACTCGCGGTCGGGCCGTTTGAGCAGGTTGACGAAGTTGCTCTGAGTGATCTGGATGGTTTCCCCGTCCGGGTCCTCGACGACGGGGAACTCCATGTCGGCGTTCGAGAGCATGGTGTACACCTCGCCCGTCGCGCCCGTGACCTCACCCAGGTCAGCCAGCAGCGCTTCGACCTCCGCCGACCGGGTGTGTGGTTTCATCCGCAACACGTCGTCGACGTAGTGGTCGTACGTCTCGAGGTCTGACTCCGTCTCGACCATCGCCTCGAACTCCTCGTGGGTGAGTTCCTGAAGTTCGGGTTCGATGAACGACGCGGCCGACTGGGCGTCGGCGGCCAGCGACTGTGCGCGGGCGGTCAGCGCCTGGTAGTGCTGGTTCGTCGTGTCCTCGTCGCGGCGCATCCGGGCGTAGGCGGCGACGGTCGACACGTCGCGCATGACCTCGTCGCGTAACTCGAGGACGGCACGCAGGGTCTCGGCGTCGTCGGTGGCCTCTCCCTCGTAACTCGAGAGTTCGTCGACGCGTTCGGCGACGGCCTCGTATGCCGCCTCCCAGTCCTCGTCGGTCGTGTAGATGCTCTCGAGGTCCCAGGTATACTCCTCGTTGACCTCGGAACGGTCCGGAACGGAACTCATGGCAGCAGGTTCGGAACGATGGTGGTAAAACGTATCGAACGAATACGGTTTCTCCGCCTCTCGTCGCCGCCGTGGCCCTCGAGCGCCGCGAGCGGCCCAACGATTTTCCTGCTCGAGAGAGATGCCGAGATATGGACGACCGCGACGCCGACGACACCGACCCGCTCACGACGCGCGTCGACGCGCTCGAGCCGGCGATCGGCCGGGCCTGGACCGACGACCGTTCGTGGACCCTGCTCACGCGGCTGACCGAACTCCCCCACCGGATGGGCGGCTCGCCAGGCGAACGACGCGCCGCCGACCTCCTCAGCGAGGCGTTTCGGAACGCGGGACTCGAGGACGTTTCGATCAGCGAGTTTCCGATGCAATACTGGGAGCGTGGGACGACCGAGTTCGCTGTCCTCGAGGACCGGTCGCCGTCAGGCGGGGACGATACGCTCGAGGACGCCGAGCCAGATCGAATCGACGCCGGATGCAACCGCTCGTTCGAGGCCATCGCACTGCCGTACTCTCCGGCGAGCGACGTCACTGGGCCGCTCGTCGACATCGGCTACGGGACGCCCGAGGAGATCGCCGACGTCGACCTCCAGGGTGCGATCGCCCTCTCGAGTACGACGACGCCACCGGGAAAGCGGTTCGTCCACCGGATGGAGACGTTCGGCCACGCCGTCGCGGCCGGGGCGGCGGGGTTCGTCTTTGCCAATCACGTCCCCGGACAGCTGCCGCCGACCGGTGCGTTGACGTTCGACGGTGAAGCCGCAGCACCGGGAATCGGCGTCAGCGCCGAAACCGGTGACTGGCTCCGGGAATACGCCGCCGACGGCGTCCGCGCTCGCATCCGCGTCGACGCGACCACTCAGGACGGCTCGAGCCAGAACGTCGCCGCCACAGTCGGCCCCGACACCGATACGGAGGTGCTCGTCGTCGCCCACTACGACGCCCACGACGTCGCCGAGGGTGCCCTCGACAACGGCTGTGGCATCGCCACCGTCGTCGGCGCGGCCGCGGTCCTGTCGGCGATCGAGGACTCGCTCGCTCAGCGCGTCCGCCTCGTCGGCGTCGGCTGTGAAGAGATCGGCCTGCTGGGTGCCGAGGCGCTGGCCGACGATCTCGACCTCGAGTCGGTTAGCGCGGTTCTCAACGTGGACGGAGCGGGTCGGTTCCGGAACCTACGAGCGCTCACCCACGGCTCGGCGGCGCTCGAGGAGCTGGCCGAACGCGTCACCGACGACCTGGGTCAGCCACTCGCCGTCGAGTCCGACCCACACCCGTTCAGCGACCACTGGCCGTTCCTCCGGGCGGGCGTGCCCGCCATCCAGCTCCACAGCGAGCCCCCCGAAGGCCGCGAACGCGGGCGCGGCTGGGGACATACGGCCGCCGATACGCGAGACAAGGTCGACCCGCGAAACCTCCGCGAACACGCCGTCCTGACGGCCCGTATCGCCTGCGAGCTGACCCACGCGTCCGTTCCTCGAGTGGCGGATGCGGAACTCCGGGAGCAACTGCAGGCCCAGGAGTACGAGTCGGGGATGCAAGCGGCGGATCTGTGGCCCGACCGGTGGGCCGATCGGGCATAGGGGCTGCCGTTGAACGGTGGCCGTCTCCGACCGAACCGTGCTCACTCCTCGAGGCGCATCGGCTGTCGCGTCCGGTAGGTGAGCGTCCGCCAGACCCACTCGACGGGCCCGAACCGGAACCGGCGGAGCCACCACACCGAAAGCGAGATCTGGAGCGCCCAGATCAGGACGACCACGCCGAGCAGCTCTACCCGGCGTACCTGCCCGAACAGTCCGAGCCCGTGTCCGTAGAAGATCGTCGTCGCCAGGAGGGTCTGGAGCAGGTAGTTCGTGAACGCGGTTCGGCCCACCGCCGCTAACGCGTGGACGACCATCCCATCGCGCAGCCACCGACAGAGCAGCATGATCCCGGCGAGGTAGCCGGTCGCGAGCAGCGGGGCTCCCCAGTAGTTGAACTGAAACGCGAGCGTGAGCACCGGAACCGTCTGCCAGGCGATCGCCTCGCGGACCCAGACACCCACGAGGACCAGCCCCAATCCGACCCCGCCAGCGCCGACGAACAGCCGCCGGTAAAAGCGCGTACTCCGCGCGTTGGTGATGATTCCCCACTTGTAAAGCGCCATTCCGACGATCATCAGTCCACCGAGCATCCAGAACATCTCGAAGACGAACCCCACGGTGTGAAACTCGAGCATCAGGGGAACCCGGTGTGCCAGCTGGTCGAGCCAGCCGCTCTGGTAGATCTCGATCTCGCGTTCCGGCGAGAGGGTCGCACCGAAGGCGGCGAGCAGGGAGTCCTCGAGTTCGGCCCGACCGTCTGCCGGAAGCGAGAGGTAGCCGATCCCCAACAGGAGATAGAAGCCCGCCGGGAGCGCGAACATCACGGCCCCGAGCGCGAACTGTCGGCTGGGCCGCCACCGCCACACCCAGACCACGAGGAACCCCGAAAGGGCGTAGAAGACGAGGATGTCGCCGTACCAGAGCAGGTAGGCGTGTCCGAGCCCGATAACGAGCAGCCAGAACGTTCTGGCGAAGTGTATCCGCCGACCGGGCTGTCCTTTCCGCTCTTTGGACTCGAGAAAGAGGACGATCCCGGCACCGAACATGAACGTAAACAGGGTCACGAACTTCTGCTCGAAGAAGACGTGACTGACCAGCCACGCCAGGTAGTCAACGCCGGTAAAGTTCCCGTAGAGGGCGGGGTTGAACGACGCGATCGTCGGCAGTCCGAACAGCCAGATGTTGATCACCAGAATCCCGAGGAGGGCAAACCCACGGAGCGCATCGAGGGCGACGATCCGATCGGAGGGAGCCGTCGGTCCGCCGTCGTCCGAATCCGACGGATTCACGCGGTTCTCAGGCGACGGCGTCGGTGTGGATGTCGTGTCCTCGTGCGTCATTTTCTCTCGTCCGGATGACTGGTGTGTTCTCTCAAAGCGCGTTTAACTGTTCGTTTTCGCGGGCAATACCGCCGCGGTCAGCCCGACGACGTCTCTCCATCGTCTCCCAGCCAGCGCCGATCTCGATCCGTCCTTCCTCCAACCCCGTCCCGGATGACTCGAGTCGCTCCCACCCCAGCGACGGACATATCAACCAAACGTCGTGAAAGGGTTTTACCGACGCCGTCGCCAGTTCATCGTGTGAACAGACGAACGTACCTCTCGGCCACGGCTGCCCTCGGCCTGTCGACCCTTTCGGGCTGTGCGGGCGTTCTCTCCGGCGGCGACGACCCGTTCGAGACCGAGACGGTCGTCGACGGCCTCGAGCACCCGTGGGGGATGGCGTTCCTGCCGGACGACGAGCACCTGCTCGTCACCGAACGCCCGGGGCGGCTGGCGCTCGTCGACCGTGAAACGGGCGACCTCGAGGACGTCTCGGGTACGCCGGGGGTTGCCGATGGGGGCCAGGGTGGCCTGCTCGACGTGGCGATCCATCCGGAGTTCGACGACGACCCCTGGCTCTACCTGACATACGCGATCGGCACCGACGACGGCGGGTCGACCACGGCGCTCGGCCGAACCCGCCTCGACGTTGACGAGGCCGCGCTCGCAGACGGCGAGGAACTCTATGTCGTCGAGCCGTCCGTCGACTCGACTGCCCACTACGGATCGCGGGTCGTGTTCGACGACGACGGGCTGCTCTACGCAACCGTCGGCGACCGCGGCTCGAAGGACTTCGGCGAGGACCACTACTCCCAGGATCTGACGACCGAGATCGGCACTACCCTGCGGCTCGAGGACGACGGCTCGATCCCCGAGGACAACCCGTTCGTCGACGGCGAGGGTCCGGCGGGCGAAGACGCGCTCGAGGCCATCTACAGCTACGGTCACCGGAACGCCCAGGGGATGACGGTTCACCCCGAGACGGGCAACCTCTGGCAGAGCGAGCACGGCGAGGAAGACGGCGACGAACTCAACGTCGTCGAGGCTGGGGGCAACTACGGCTGGCCCATCGCGCACACGGGGTGTGAATACGGGACCGATGACCTCGTCGGCGACGATCCGTTCGAGCGCGACGACGTGGTCGATCCGGTCTACTACTGGGAGTGTACCACGGGCGGGTTCCCGCCCGGCGGAATGGCGTTTTACGACGGCGACGCGTTCACCGAGTGGGAGGGCGACCTGCTCGTCGGCACCCTCGCTGGCGAGTACCTCGGCCGGTTCACCGTCGATGGCACCGACGTCGAGGAGTCCGACCGGTTGCTCGAGGGTCGGGGCTGGCGAATCCGCGACGTGGCGGTTGCCCCCGATACCGGCTATCCGTACGTGGCGGTCGACGACGCCGACGCGCCGATCGTTCGGCTGCTGCCGGAGTAGCGGTCGTCGACTCGGGCTACCGCCTGACTTCCTGGCTCGCCTCGATCAACTGGATCAGGACGGTGGCGAACAGCGAGCCGGCGCTCCAGATCGCCGTCTCGCTGTCGTCGTCGTCGACGACGCTCAACAGGATGCTGTCGTCGTCGACCAGGCAAATCCGTCCCGAGCGCTGGTCGGCCTCGCGATAGGCTGGTGGCTCCTCGACCGCCACCTCCTCGAGCGCCCGAAACCGGCCTCTGACCGCTTCAGAGCGGCTGACGACCGTCACCGAGAGCCCAGCCGTCGCTCGTTCCTCGAGCGTGCGTTCGATCGAATCGGTCAGGAGGCCCGAGAGCCGGGTGCCGAAGACGATTCGATCGTCGGCCGCCGAACAGAGATCGATCACGCGGTCGGTCACGCGGCTTCGTCCGCGGACCGTCCAGATGTCCTCGCGTTCTTCCTCGCCCGTGGAGGCGTCGTTGACCGACTCGACGTACGCGAACGCCCGTTCACGCTCGCGGTCGAATCGCTCCTCGAGCGTCGTTTGGGCTTCCTCGACGCTTACGGGCCGATAGCGCATCGGGCTCGACTGCTGGATCTCGAGTAAGCCGCGGTCGGCGAGGCTCTCGGCGACGCTGTAGACCTGCGAGCGCGGGACGTCCGCGATCCGGGCGACGTCCCTGGCCGTGCCCGACCCAAGTCGGTGGAGCGCGATGAACACCTTGGCCTCGTAGCTGGTCAGCCCGAGTCGTTCGAAGGCGTCGACGGCGTCGTTCTCGTCGGGATTCATCGGTCCTCACCGCCGTCGTCGGTGTCGTCCGCCGCCTCAGTGTCTGCATCACCGTCGGTCTGTGGCGTCCCGCCGTCGCTGGCAGTCGGCGTCGGCCGGTCGGCCCCGCCGACGTCGAAGGAGACGTCCGGACCGAGATACCGCGTCCAGAGCACCAGCAGCGTCGGGAGGACGATGACGCTCGAGAGGAACGCGTACGTGATCGTCAGTCCGGTGATGATCCCGAACTGCCGGAGCGCGGGGAGGATGGCGAACGCGAGCGTCCCGAAGCCGCCGACCGTCGTCGCCGCACTGCCCAGCAACGCGCCGCCGGTGCCGGTGACCGTTCGGTGCATCGCGTCCCAGACGTTGCCCTGGCGCTCGAGCTCGAGGCTGTACCGGGCGCTAATGTGGATGCTGTAGGCGACGCCGAGCCCGATCGTGAGGCTGGTGATCATCCCCGTCAGAACGTTAAACGGCATCTCGAGCAGGTACATGGTCCCCAGGATCCAGCTGACGGCGAAGGCCACGGGGAGGAGGGTGACAGCACCGAGTGCGGCTCCGTTCCCGGTCGCCCAGTAGGCGACTGTCAGGAACACGAACGCGGCGACGAGCGTCACCAGCAGGCTCTGGATGACGGTATCGAACAGGTCCCCTTCGACGATGTAGTTGACGATAGGGTCGCCGGTCGCGATGGCACTGACGCCATCCATACCGGCCGCCGTGCCGTCGTCTTCGTCGCTGGCGCTTTCGTTCTCGAGGGCGTCGGGGCGGTTGTCGCCGATCCCATCGCTGTCGATCGTCGCGGCGATGTCACGCAGATCCGTGGTTACGTCGTCGAACGCTGCGTCGCCCTCGACGGCGACGATGAGCCGTGCAGAGTCGTACGTCCCGTCGTCGGTCCGATTCAATACCTGGCTCGCGCCGTCTTCGTTGATCTCGAATAGTTCGTCGTACAGTTCGGAGACGTTCTCGTCGGGGATCCCGTCACCCGTCGTATCGGCTGCGTCTCGGCGCTCGTCGAACGACTCGTTCTGGGCTGCCGTCTCGTTTAACACCGTCAGCGGTCCTTCGACGTCGGCGTCGCCACTCGGCGTCGTGTACGCGACGGAGCTATCGGCTGCCCGGTCCTGTGCCGTCTGCAGCCGCTCGAGGACGTCCCCGTCGGCCACGTCTCCCTCGACGAGGATCTGGGCCTGCAGGTCGTCACGCTGGTAGTGTTCGTTGACGTACTCGAGATCGGCGGCGGCCTGGTACTCGCCGGGGCTCATCCCGCCGGGGAGGTGTTCGGTCCACTCGGGTGGGCTCTCCGCAAGGAAGTCCTCTTCTTCGAAGCTGGTGTCGACCTGGCTGGCACCGTAGACGCCACCGGCGGTCAACAGGAGCACGGCGACCAGCACCACGAGCGGAACCCGTCGAGCGGCGACCGAGCCGACCGAGAGGAGGGAACTGAACCGGCCACCGCCGGTTCCGAACGCGCGCCTATGCCGGTCGATGCCCCGACTCTCGAGTACCGAGTCGATCTCGACTTTGGCAGCCGGGATCAACGCGCCGAAGACGAGCAGCGCCGAGAGGATGCCGACGGAGCTGACGACCGCGAACTCCCGGATCGGACCGATCGGGCTGACGAGGTTCGCCAGGAATCCGATCGCGGTCGTCGCCGTGACCCAGACCAACGCGACCCCGACACCGGCCAGCGCGATTCCCATCGATCCCCGGACGGTGTCGAACCCGTGGCCGGATTCGTCCGCTTCGGAGGCGGGGTCGCCCTCCCCGTCCGTCCGCAAGCGCGATAGCGCCTCGCGTTGCTCCCGATGTCTCATGAAGACGTGTATCGCGTAGTCGATCGAGAGCCCGATCAGCAACACGGGAACGGCCACCATCATCTGGTTGAACGGGATTCCCGCCCAACCCATGAAGCCGAACGTCCAGAGCAACACGCCAAGGATGCCCGCGACGCCGAGGACGATATCCAGCGGATCGCGGTAGGCGATCAACAACGCCGCGACGACGAACGCCAGCGCCAGCGGTCCGACGATCGCCAGGCTATCGACCATCGACCGGTCGATCTCGTCGGTGATGATCCCGATACCGAAGGTGACGTACTCGTGTTCGTGGGCGTCGGCGAGTTCACGGATGTCGAGTTGCGACTCGAGGACCTCGTCGTCACCCGCGCCCATCTCGAGGTCGGCGTCGCCGGCGTCCTGCGTGATCGCGGTCATCCGGCTCTCGGCCTCGGTCGACCCCGGCTCGAACGCCGACGGCATGAACGCGAGGGCCGCACCCTCCTCCGTCTCGTCGTCGCCTTCGGCGAGAGACTCCTCGAGTGCGTCCTCGAACGCCTCCTCGTCTAAGTCCTCGAGGAGCTCGATCTGGTCCTCGATCGAGAGCTCGTCGTCCTCGTCGTCCGTCTCGAGTGCGTCCCAGTCCTCCTCGAGCGCCTCCTGCTCCGCTTCGAGTGCTTCCTGTCGTTCTTCGAGGATTTCCTGGTCCTCCTCGAGTACCTCTTGATCCTCCTCGAACGCCTCGAAGTCAGCCTCGAGTTGTTCGTACTCCGTTTCGAGGGTACCCATCGTCGCGGCGGTGTAGACCCCCTCCAGGTCTTCCTGAAGTTCCCCATACTCGGGGAGGGCTTCTGGATCGTCGACCGTTTGTTCGATCTCGATCAGTCCCGACTCGAGTGCCCGCGCCTGTTCGGCTAGCCCGTCGTACTCGGCGGCTTGCTCGTCGGTGAGGTCAGCGCCGTCGGCCGTCTCCTCGAGCAGTTCGTCGAACACAGCCTCGAGTTCGGCGGCTCCCTGCTGGTACTCGGGATCGTTTTCGTCGAACTCGGCGGCGAGTTCCTCGTACTCACGTTGAATCTCGCGGGCCTCGTCGATACCTGCCTCGAGGGCGTCGCTTCTGGCCTCGAGTTCGGCCTCACGCCCGGCGAGTTCCTCGCCGCGCTCCTCGAGTTCGCCACCGCGGTCGGCCAGCTCAGAACCGAACGCCTCGAGTGAGTCCCCCTCCGCTTCGAGGTCGTCAGTCCGGTCCTCGAGGTCGTCGATCTGCTGTTGGCTGTCCGCGGTCATCGCGACGATGTTCTCGACGCCGGTGATCGGGTCCTCGTCGGCCAGCGTCTCGTTGATCGTTTCGTTCTCCTGTAACGTCTGCTGGAACTCGAGCGACTCGATCAACACCTCCTGCTCGAGGACGTTGGTGTCGTCGGTATCACCGCGGTGTATCAGCTGCACCGATGTCGTGTTCTCCTGCGCTTCGACGCCGAACCGATCGTCGATGTCCTCGGCGGCCTGTGCTTCGGGCGACTCGCTCTCGAACTGGTCGAGCGAACTGTCTTCTTCGACCATCGGCATTCCTGCGCCGACGAGTGCGGTCGTCAGGACCAGCACAACGAGAACGAGTTTCGAGTGAGACGTGATGCGGTCGGCAATTCGATACGGCAAACTCATTCGATTGCCTCCGAGGATTTTCGACTGCGGACCATGCTGTTGTTATGATCCTACCAAACGGTCGCTTATACATATTTGGAGGTTTATACTTTCGAGAACGTCTTCCGCCCTGATACGATTCTGGGGCCGATTTGATGATGTATGGCGTTTCGAGGACGTATCGAATGAGAAGAACATACCGCCCGACCATGGCTGGTGCTGGGTGGGGGCGTCGTCACTCGATCGTGACCGTCGTCAGGTCTTCGGCGAACCGCACGTCGCCGTCGTAGTGGGTAGCGATCGACTCGAGCATCTCCTCGTGACGGCCGTCGGTGTGGGGATAGAGGTGCGTGAGATAGATCCGGCCGATGTCGGTTCCCTCGAGGGCTTTTCCGAGCGTTCCAGGCGTGGGGTGGTTCGCGACGTCGACGTCGTCGGGGAACGAGCAGTCGTGGGCCAGGATCGCCGACCCGTCGGCGAAGTTCGCCAATCCGTCGAACGCCTCGCTGTCGCCGCTGAACGTAAACCGGTCGTCGAATCGGTAGGCTAGACACGGCACCGAGTGACGCGTCTCGTACGCCGAGATGTCGAAGCCTGCGACGGAGAACTCGCCGGCGACGACCTCCCGAATCTGCAGGTCGAGTCGTCCCTGCATGTAGTCGTGAACCGACAACAGGTCGTCGATCAGCGACTTCGTTCCCTGTGGCCCGACGACCTCGAGGTGTTCTTCGCCAGCGAGCCAGCGGGCTTTGAACAGCGACAAGAGGTCGGCGACGTGATCGAGGTGGTGGTGAGTGAGCAACACCGTCGAGACGTTCTCGTGACCCACGCCTGACTGCTGTAGTCGGTGGAGAACGCCGGACCCACAGTCGACCAGCAGCGTTCGACCGTCTTCCTGGACGAGGATTCCCGTCTGGAAGCGATCCCCGGACGGCATTGCGCTTCCGGTACCGAGAAAGGTAACACGCATGCGAGAGCGTGTGTTCGGCCCGAGCAAAAGGGTTGTGCTGGGCGTCGGTCACGACCGTACTGGTGTGGTTCAGTCCGCGCCGACTGGACCGTCCGCAGTGGCCTCGGCGATCGACTGGCCGCGTTCGGTCTCGAGGATCGTGCCGGTGTTGAGCGCGATCAGGCCGAAGCCGACCTTGGTGAGCACGTCGAGGTAGCTGATCAGCATGATGTCGACCGTCGGGGTGATCATGCCGAGTCCAGGGGGGCCCAACAACCAGATGACCGGATACACCGACCAGAGGATGACCGTAAGGTTTCGCAGGCTGGTAAACAGCGACGTGACGGCTGCTCCCTGCTCGGCAGCCCGGTCACTCATCGGACCCAACAACAAGTAGAGCAAGCCGAGGTACACGATACCGGCGACGACGAACAGTCCGTACCCCAACCCGCCGGGGACGAGCGCGGCTGCGAAGCCGAGCACCATGACGGCCGTGTTGACGGCGATGACCACACCGAGTTCCCGACTGTCGCTCCCGGCGAGCAAGCCGAGGAACAGCAACAACAGCGGCGTCGTCAGGATCCAGTCGACGTACCGTGGCGTGAAGACGACGTTGTCGCCGACGGTCACCCAGCCGATCTCGAGAGCCATCATCGCGTACGCAACCGCAGCGATCAGACTGATCGACGCGAGGATCGCGTAGTACCGGCGGTAGACGCTCTCCGTGGAGATGCCACCCAAGACGAACGCGACCGTCCCCACGGCCATCCCGAGCGCACCGAGCCAGAACAGCAGGGTTGGCTCGATCATCGCGAGACACCTCCGTCGGAGTGCAACACCTGGGCAGCCCTCGGCCCGTCGTCCGTCGCCGAGACTCGGGTGTCCTCGAGCGCCTCGAGCAGTGTCGTTGCACCGTCGGAAAGTGCATCGACGCGGTTGAAGACGTCACTCGCGGAGGCCGATTGGGCTTCGGCCGCACTTGCGACACCGTTCGCCTCGGCCGCTGTCGTTTCGGAAATCTCGGCGACGTCGTCGACCATCGTCACGACCTGTGCGGCGGAGTCGGCCTGCCGATCCGTCGACGTGTTGATCTCCTGGATGCCGGTGTTCGCCTCTTCGACCGACTCGACGATCCGCTCGAGTGAGTCTGCGGTCTCCTCGACGGTTTCGACCCCGCTCGAGATCCGATCGCTCGTCTCGCGGATGTCATCGACGGTCGTCTGGGTTCGGTCCTGGATGCGTTCGATCGAGTCGGCGATGTCGCTGGTCGCCTCTTTGGTCTCTTCGGCGAGCGATTTCACCTCGCTGGCGACGACAGCGAAGCCGTCGCCCGTCTCGTCGGCGTGGGCGGCCTCGATCGAGGCGTTGAGCGCCAGCAGGTTCGTCTGCTCGGCGATGTTCGCGATGATCTCGGTTACTTCGCTGACCTGCTGGATCTCCTCGTAGAGGGCTTCGATTGCCGCCACCGACTCGTCGGTCTGGGCTTCGACTTCGTTCATCGCGTCGATGGCCGACTCGGCCGTCTCGAGGCCGTTCTCGCTGGCTCGGGCCGCCTCCATCGACGTCTGCGCCACCTCGGCGGCACTCGCAGCCATCTCTTCGGTCGTCGCCGAGATGTCGTCCATCTCGCGGGCGATCTCCTGGATCTTCTCGGTCTGGACGTCCGCCCCTTCGGAGATATCCCCGATCGATGCGCTAACATCTGCGCTCTTTTCCCGGACTCGCTCGACGTTCGATCTGACCTCCTGGCTGGCCTCGGAGACGTCGACCGCAAAGCCCTGGATACGACCGACGAGCACCTCGATACCGTCCATCATCTCGTCGAACGAGTCGGCAATCGATGCCATCGCCTCGTTGTCAGTCTCGGCGTTCATCCGCGCGGTGAGGTCGCCGTCGGCACAGCGGGCCATCACGCCCGAGAAGCGCTCGGCTTCGGCCTCGAGTTCCTCGTTGACCGCTGCGAGTCGCTCGCGTTCCCGTTCGGCGTCCGCCCGTGCTTCCTCGGCCTCTTTGCGCGCTTCTTCCGCGCTCGCCCGGGCCGCTTCGGCGTCGCGTCTGGCCTCGTCGGTCTCCTCGAGCGACTCCCGGAGCGACGTCCGCATCTCGTCGAACGAGCCGTAAAGATCGCCGATCTCGTCCTCGCGGCGGGTCTCGAGGTCGACCTCGAGATCGCCCTCGCCCATACGGGTCGCCATAGCGGTCAACGACGAGAGCGACGCTACGGTGTTGCCACCGACCGTCGCCGCGACCAACCCGAGATTGATCACCGTCAGGACGACGAGGCCCAGAATCGCCGACGTCGCCGCGTCACCGACGGCAGCGGCCTCTCCGGTTTCGACTGCAGCCACGACCTCCGCATTCATCGCCCAGCCGAACGCGAGGGTCACGGCGACGACGAGTGTGAAAGTGGTCCCGAGCTTCGCCGTATAGTTACGTCGGACGAAGCCGGGTACTAGTACGCTCGAAACGTTCATGTAATGTGATATCTGTTCAGGTATGTTAGTGGTGACGGCCAACTACGTGTAATCGATTTCTTTAGATACTTCCGAACGAGTTCCGTGGTTAGCCATATGATTCATAACCTCGTTGATGAATGGAACAGTCGAGACGACAATCAGTCGTCGACCTGATGAATGTCCATTCCCCGTCTCTCCCTCGAGTGTCACGCGTTATCCGTCCCGTTGCCGACCGGTTTCCTCGGCCGGCTCACGATCAGTCGCAACGACGGCTGGTTGGGGCACGCCTCGGGTTCAGGGTTCACCGTCACCGTCCAGGTCGCCGTCCTGTCCCTGTGGCTGCTCGAGCGCCGCCACGAATCCTGTGCCTTGTGGCTCGAGCGGCTTCGAACCCGAACGGTACCGAGTCACGGGGGAATACCCGATGGCCGGTGACGCAGCCGATGTCGCGGCATCGGTGAGCCTCGTCTGTGGCGTCGTCGCGCTCGTGACAGGGGTCGCACTCGTAACGCTGTTCGACTCGCTCCCACTGTCCGTCCAGCTGGTTCCGCTGGCTGTCAGCGTCGTCGTCCTCGGGCTGCCACACGGGGCCGTCGATCACCTCGTCCTTCCTCGAGTGCGCGAAAAACCGGTCTCTCTGCGGTGGCTCGTCGGCTTCGGCCTCGGGTACCTCGCGCTCGCCGCTAGCTACGCCATCGGCTGGTACCTCGAGCCCGTTCTCGCCTTCGTCGGTTTCATCCTCCTGACGATCTTTCACTGGGGACAGGGCGACGTCTACGCCCTCGTTTCCATCTTCGACGTTGATCACCTCGAGACGCGATTTCAACGCGCGCTCACACTCTGTGTTCGCGGCGGAATCCCGATGCTCGTTCCCCTCGTCGCGTTTCCCGAACAGTACGCGTTCGTGGCAACCGCCGTCGTTGAGCTGTTCGATCCGGCTGCAACCAGCGCGCTCGAGCCGGTGTTTGCCCCCACCGTCCGCGCCTGGGTCGCCGTTGGCTTCACAGCGCTCGTGGCAGTCTCACTCGGCTGGGGGCTCTTTCAGGCCGGCCCGTCCCGCTCGTGGACGCTCGACGCTGGCGAAACGGTGGGACTCGTCGCGTTCTTCGCCGTCGTTCCGCCGATTCTCGCCATCGGCCTCTATTTCGCGTTCTGGCACTCGGTTCGACACGTCCTCCGAACCGTTCTGGTCGACCGACCCGCAGCCGACGCACTCGAGGCCGGCTCCCTTCGGACGGCCCTGTGGCGGTTCACCCGCGACGCTGCACCGCTGACGGCGGGGGCTCTCGTGGTCCTCGTGGGGCTTGCACTCGCCGTCCCACGGACGCCAGCGACCCTCTCCGACCTTCTCGGCGTCTATCTGGTCTGTCTCGCCGTCCTGACGCTCCCTCACACCGTCGTCGTCTCGCTGCTCGACTGGGAACAGCGCATCTGGGCGTGACGACGCGCCGTTCGTTCTCGAGATCCACCACCCCGATGCCCGGTGGTGTCCTACTGTCAGACAGACGGCTATGAAGAGAATTCGCCGGATGGGTGCGACGAACCCTCACACTCGTTCTGTCCGGCAGCATACGCATTTCCGTCTCCAGCGAGTGCGTGACTAAAAGTACAAACAGATTAGGAGATATGGGAGCTAACGTACTTCTGTGGTGTTGTAGCTGAACGAGACAGTGGGTTCGATTCGAACTGTCTTTTAGCAGACCTCTCGTGAGCTACGAACGAGTTCTTGCTACCTGTGGACCTTGGTGGTGTCCTTGCCAAACACCTTGTACATTAGCCATGTCGCCTGTCAGTCGTGTTTTCTGTCGGTTGCGTTGTTCGCCGGTCGTGTTGCCCGTCGGTTGTGTTGTCCGCCGGTCGTGTTATCCACCGGTCGTGTAGTTCCTCTCCTTGTACGAGCACCTAACTAACAGTCTTCTATAGTGTGTAGAAAATTGTTATATAGGGTGGGTGGTGGAACACTTCCCCTTCACAGGGAGGAGGTAAATGACGGCGGTCTGGCGTGTTGTGTTTCGTCGACGGGGCGTTCGCGCTCGGTGCGGTCGAATCGTGTGGAAACGCCAGCGTACGGCGTCGATTCCGAAGTCCGCGAAACCATTTAGTTGCCGTCGGCCGAACCGATAGGGCGGCCAGCCCCGTGCTGGGAAAGTTTCGTCCATGCCGAACGACCATCCCCATGTCAGAACGACCGGCTCCGAGTTCGTAGCGACCGCCACAGACGCCCCACCGGACGCACGCGTTCCAATCGAGGTTCGGGTGACCGTCGACGATCCGTATCGCGCGTATCGTCGCGTCCGGACAGACCCCTCGGTCCACGGCGATATGGGTGGCGAATCCGACAGCATGGGACCGACCGGTGTCTACCTCGAGACCACCGGCGGCCAGTCCGGCTGGGGCTACTTCGCCGTCGATCCGTTCACCAGCCTGCAGGTGGGCTCGACGCTCGAGCCCGTCGGTGACGTCGATCCCGCGCCGTCGCTGGCAGAACTGGATGGACTGCTCGAGCGTGAGACGCTCGTCCGTGGCGACTGTGACGTACCCTACCCCTGCGGGGCGTTCGGCTGGCTCTCCTACGACGTCGCTCGCGAACTCGAGACGCTGCCCGAGACGACCGTCGACGACCGCGACCTCCCGCGTCTGCAGGTCGCCGCGTTCGACCGCGTCGCCGCCTGGGAGGAACCACGGGACGGCGAGACGACGCTGCGGATCACGGCCTGTCCCCGCGTCGGCGACGACCCTCACGCGGCGTACCAACGGGGCCGCGAGCGCGCCCTCGAGCTGGCTCGTGCGGCCAGGACCGGGGAGCCATCCATGCCAGCTCCCCCGGTCCGGGCGACCGACGCCACCTTCGAGAGCGACTGCTCGACGGCCGAGTTCGCAGAGCGCGTCCGCCGCGTCAAAGCGTACGTCCGCGACGGCGACACCTTCCAGGCGAACGTCTCCCAACGACTCACCGCACCGGCTGCCGTCCACCCCGTCGCGGCCTTCGACGCGCTCCGTGCGGTGAATCCGGCGCCGTACTCCGCGCTGCTCGAGTTTCCGGGGATCGACCTCGTCAGCGCCTCGCCGGAACTGTTGCTCGACGTCGAGGGCGACCGTTTGCTGACCGAACCGATCGCTGGCACCCGGCCGCGGGGCGAGACGCCCGCCGAAGACGACGCGCTCGAGGCTGACCTGCTCGATGACGAGAAAGAGCGGGCCGAACACGCGATGTTGGTCGACTTAGAGCGAAACGACCTCGGGAAGGTCAGCGAGTACGGCAGCGTCGAGGTGACCGAGTACCGTCGGGTCGACCGCTACTCGGAGGTCATGCACCTCGTCTCGCTCGTCGAGGGGCGACTGCGTTCGGGCGAGGCCCTCGTCGACGCGATCGCCGCGGTGTTCCCCGGCGGGACGATCACCGGCGCGCCGAAACCCCGGACGATGGAGATCATCGACGAGGTCGAACGGACGCGCCGCGGCCCTTACACCGGCTCGATCGGCGTCTTCGGCTTCGACGACCGGGCGACGCTCAACATCGTCATCCGGACGCTCGCTCGACGGGGTGAGCGGTACTCGTTGCGCGTCGGTGCCGGCATCGTCCACGACTCGGTGCCCGAACGCGAGTACGAAGAGACCCTCGACAAGGGCCGTGCGCTGGTCCGTGCGCTGGATGCAGCCCTCGGCGAACGGGCGGAACTCGCCGTCGCCGACGGCGGGGTGACCGACTGATGTGGTCCACTCGAGCGCGGTTCGTTACCCTGCTGGTCGAGCCCTCGACGGTCGCAGCCTGCGGGGGTGAGCCGCGATGACGCAGATTCTGATCGTCGACAACTACGACTCCTTCGCGTACAACCTCGTCCAGTACGTCGGTGGGGCGATCGACGCTCCCTACGACGGCGAGGTACTCGTTCGGCGTAACGACGCCATCGACGTCGACGGCATCCGTCGACTCGACCCCGACGCGATCGTCGTCTCGCCTGGCCCCGGTACCCCCGCCGAGGCTGGCGTTTCGATTCCGATCTTTCGCGACCTCGAGTACCCGACCCTCGGCGTCTGTCTGGGTCACCAGGCGCTCTGTGCGGCCGCCGGTGCGCCCGTCGGCTACGCACCACGAGTCGTTCACGGCAAGCCCTCGACGGTCACTCACGACGGAACCGGCATCTTCGAGGGGCTCCCGGACCCGTTCGAGGCTGGCCGCTACCACTCGCTGGCGGTCGACCGGGAGGACCTGCCGGCAGAACTGCTCGAGACGGCCAGTACCGTCCTCACCGCCAGTAGCGAGCCAGGCGACACAGCCGAACCCGAGGCCACCAACGAAGTGGGCCAAGAAATCGTGATGGCCGTCCGCCACCGCGAGCGACCCCACGTCGGCGTGCAGTTTCACCCCGAGAGCATCCTCACCGGCACAGGAATGCACCTGATCGAGAACTTCGTCGACGCGGCCGCGACCGACGCCGTCGCCCGGTCGTAACTCGTTCTATCGGGGCCGTCGATCCGTCGCCGCGGATCACCGTCCCGGTCGTGGTTCCGACCGCCAGCAGGGACGACAGACGGCCGGCTCGAGCATCGAGTGCGGACGATAATGCTGTTTGACATTTACCCAAAATATGCGTTAAACGGTGCTGATGTTTTCGGACCTCATTCGATTTACTGCTGGTTATTAGTTACGTTTCCCGGACAGACCCGGAATTGTTACCTACTCCGAGTTCAAAGCCGCGACTATGAGCCAGAACCGACCCACCGACCGACGAACGCCCACCGACAGACGCGACCCGGAGTTCTACCTCCCCGGAACGCCGACGTCGTCGGCCACGCTCGAGCGCCTCGAGCGGCTTTTCACGTCGCTGTTTCGCAACCGTGGCCGGATTCGAGGCGACCGGAAGCGCGACCGGACCGAGAAGTAACCCGACTCGCCCGCCGTTTTTTCGCCGAGTGCCCGGACAGGCACCGCTCGAGTACCCTGATAGCCCACCCAGAACGCCGAGGGTTACCGTTCGTTTGCCGCGTCGTCGTTGAAAACCTTTGTACGTCCCACCCATACGACTGACGTATGGACTACAGGTACACCGGTGATGCGTGCAAGCGGCTCTTCGAGGCCTACGAGGCCGACGCCGAGCCGTTTCCCACGGCGTCATCGATGAACTTCCCACGATGGGACCACCGGCGGGCCGAGCTCGGCTTGCTGAGACGACTGCTGTTTCCAAGGTGCTGGAACGCCGACGAGTTGCTCGAGGAACGCTCGAGAGTCCGTGAGACGCTGTCGGAACTCGGCTCGATCTACTGTCGTGGCATCCGCCCGTACACGGGCAGTGATCCCTCGGCGACGGTCGATGGGGTGCTCGACCGGCTTCCCGACCTCCGCGAGACGCTAAAACGTGACGTGGAGGCGGCGTACAAGGGTGATCCTGCGGCGAAGTCCTACGTCGAGGTTATCCGTTCGTATCCGGGCTTCCAGGCGATCATGATGCAGCGGGTCGCACACGTACTGTACGAGGCTGACACGCCGGAGTACGCCAGAGAACTCACCGAGTACGCCAAGACGGTGACGGGAATCGACATTCACCCAGGAGCGGAGATCGGCGACCACTTTTTTATCGATCACGGCACCGGCGTCGTCATCGGGGAGACGGCGACGATCGGCGACTGGGTTCGTCTCTATCAGGACGTCACCCTCGGAGCGCTTCACTTCGAGGCGGAAGAAGACGAGGAGAAGACGCTGAAGAAAGGGTACAAACGCCACCCGGACATTGGGGATACCGTCGTGATCGGTGCGGGGACGAAAGTGCTCGGGCCGATCACCGTCGGCGATCACGTGAGTATCGGCGCGAACTCCTGGGTGACCGAAGACATCCCACCGAAAACGAGCGTCTACGTCTCCGAACACCCGACACAGGAACGAAAGCGCAGCGAGTGAGTCGCGTCGACGTAGCCGGCTCACTGTCGACGCGTCCTCGAGTCACCGATGCTGGGTCAGCGTCTTCGATCGCCACGATTCGAGGTCGGGCACCTGGTTGAACGCGTAGACGTGGATGCCCCGGAGGTCGTAGTGGGGGTCGGCGGCGTACGGCGCGAGTTCTTCGATGAGTTCGTCGGGGACGTACGTCCCGCGTGAACCGACGAGTTCGCGGACGAAGCCGAGGATACCGCTGGTCTTTTTGAGAAAGCGAACCGAGTCGCCGACGCCGACTTTCTTCGAGATGGTCAACAGTCGCTGGTACTTCATCACGCCGGGAATGCCGACTTCGACCGGCAGATCGACCCCGCGGTCACGGATCTCGTCGATCCACGTAACGATGGCCTCGGGGTCGTAACACAGCTGCGTGACGATGTAGGTCGCGTACGGCTCTTTTTCTGCCATCGCCTCGGCGAGCGTCTCGTCGTCGAGGAAGGCGTGCCCCTCAGGATAACCGGTGATCCCGACTTCGTCGAACTCGTACTCGAGCGCTTCGAGCGTCGAGAGCAGGTCGGACGCCGACGTAAACTCGCCGGCGGGCTCTTCGCGGTCGCCGCCGGGGACGAAGATGTCGGTGACGCCAGCGTCGACGAGTCGCTCCGCGACCGCCTCGAGGTGCGCTGTATCGCGGACGTAGCGAGCGGCGATGTGCGGGACGACCTCGAAGCCGCGGTCGCTCGCCCGCTCGGTCCAGTCGACGGTCGCCTCGAGGCCGAGCGTCGGCGAGGTGGTGATCGCGACCTCTGCACCCTCGGGGAGGTGGTCCAGTTGCTCGTCCATGCTCTCGAACGGCATCAGCTCGAAGCGTGGCTCCTCGAGCAGCGTAACGACGCCTGCTGCGGTCGTGGTCGACTGTATTTCGGATGACATGGTATCTGTGACTGTGGGACCTCGGGACGCATCGGTTCGCGTGCTAATTTAGCTCACGGACTCGAACCCCTCGTAGGTATCGGTTCTCGAGGCGTGTGAACCGTCGCGTGATCGACTCGGGCCGAGGCGGTGGTCTGTCAGTCAGGCCTCACTGAGAGCGAACGACGTCGCTCGCGAGCGCCCAGCGCGGTCCCGTCGCGGTTCAGTCCGAGGCCTCTTTTCCGGCGTTGAGTTTGGCTTGTTCGCGGGCGCTCGGGTTGACCGACGGCTTGAACGGCACCTCAGAGACCTTGGCGTACACCGGCTCGCCAGGCTCTTCTGCGTACTCCTCTGGCAGGTGGACCTGGAATTCGGTCTCGATGTCGCCGTCGTAGACCTCCATCGGGTTGCCGTCGAGTTTTTCGGCCGGCACGAACCCGAGTGCGAGGTTCGTCTCGAGTTCGGGGTTGTGCCACGGCGAGGTGACGTAGCCACACTCCTCGCCGGTGTCGGGGTCGGAGATGAGCCAGAAGTCCGGTGCGTAGTCACGGACCGGCTCGCCGGCCATCTTGAGTCCGACCATCTTGTGGACGAACGGGTACTCGCCCTCGTCGATCTGGGCTTTCTGGCGCTCGAGTGCTTCTTTCCCGATGTAGTCGGCGTCTTTGTCGTCGGGCACCTGGTAGGCGAGGTTGACCTGGAACGGCGAGGTTTCGTGGTCCATATCCTGCCCCCACGAGAGGATGCCGGCGGCGATGCGTCGGTGGTGGGCCGGGGCGACCTGCATGCCGCCGTGGGCACGGACGGACTCGATGGCGGGGTCCCAAACGCGCTCGGCGTTCTTCGAGGCATCTTTGACGTAGATCTCGAAGCCTTTTTCGCCCGAGAAGCCGGTCTGGCTCACTAACACCGCCACGCCATCGATCTCTGCTTCCATCAGACCGTAGTAGGGGATCTCGTCGACTTCTTCGCCGACGAGGTCGACCATCACGTCGACGGATTTGGGCCCCTGGATCTGGACCGGGGCGACGTCGATCTCGTCGATCTCGACGTCGAAGTCCATCCCGACGTTGACGCCCTGAAGCCACTGCATGAGCGTCGAATCCGAGATCGAGAACCAGAACTCGTCCTCGCCCGGCCGCAACAGGACGGGATCGTTGAGGATGCCGCCATCCTCGTTACAGAGGATGACGTACTTGCCGTGCATCGGTTCGATCTCGGTTGCATCACGGGTGATGACGTAGTTCGTCAGCGCCTCAGCGTCCGGGCCTTTGACGCGGATCTGTCGCTCGACGGCGACGTCCCACAGGGTGACGTGATTGACGAGTGCGTCGTACTCCTCCATCATCCCGCCCTCCTCGGGCTCTAACATCCCGCGTGGGTGGTAGACTCGGTTGTACACCGTTGCTCGCCAGGCACCGTTCTCGACGAACGACTTGTGGAAAAACGGTGATTTTCGCACTCGAGTCGAGACGAGCATCTCGATTCCGGGATCGCCGGACTGCCGCAGGTTTCGCGGCAGTACCCGGTCGGACTGGTCGACGCTCGGATAGTTCGGGTGGTCCTGACTCTCCGTCTGTGGCGGTTCGTTGCCAGACATTGACACCACCATGTCTTGCAGGGCACATAAAAGTGGGAGTCGACACCGATCGGCACGGTTGCGTATTCGACCGAATACGGTCGAAAGAGGCCTTCTGAGTCGTTATTCTTGATTCGAGAACCTGGCCGGACGCCGGCTAACTCGAGCGAGCTACAACTGATGGATACGTTATGTGTTGTGGAATTCGGACCGGTCGCTGTCGAAATCGGTCGACTTCACCTCTAAGGCAGAGCGTTGATAACTCACCACACAGTTAGCTCCACGGTAGTCCGGGACCCACCGCGAAAGCGACGGCGTCCCGGCTGATAGACGGTGACTCGAATGAGATTCAACTCATGGACCACTTCGACTTCGACAGGCGGTGAGGTATCGTGACTCACGTTATCGACGGGAACGCGGTAGCAGACCGGATTACCGACGGACTCGAGGCGTGTGTCGAGACGCTCGAGGCGGAGCAGGTAACGCCTGGACTGGCCACGGTGTTGATGAGCGACGATCCCGCGAGCGAGACGTACATTTCGATGAAACAGCAGGGGTGTGCGGACCTCGGTATCGAGAGCATCCACCGAGAGCTGGACCCGTCCGCGTCCGCCGACGACCTGTTCGAGATCGTCGCGGCGCTGAACGACGACCCCGACGTCCACGGGATTCTGGTTCAGATGCCCGTTCCCGACCACGTCGATAGCACGAGGGTCCTCAGGACCATCGATCCGCTCAAGGACGTCGACGGCTTCCACCCCGAGAACGTCGGTCGCCTCGTCGCGGGCGACCCGCGGTACAAACCCTGTACGCCCCACGGTATCCAGAAACTGCTCGAGGCGGCGGACGTCGATACCGAGGGCACGGACGCGGTGATCGTCGGCCGGTCAGACATCGTCGGCAAACCGATGGCGAACCTGCTAATCCAGAAGGCTCCCGGCGGCAACGCGACGGTAACGGTCTGTCACTCCCGTACCGAGGACCTCGCCGCGAAGACCCGCGAGGCGGACATCGTGATCGCCGCGGCTGGCGTCCCCGAACTCGTCGACGGCTCGATGATCGGTGACGGCGCCGTCGTGATCGACGTCGGCGTCAACCGCGTCGAGGTCGACACCGAGAAGGGCTACGAACTCGTCGGCGACGTCGAGTTCGAGAGCGCGATGGAGAACGCACGCACAATCACGCCCGTCCCTGGCGGCGTCGGCCCGATGACGATCGCGATGTTGCTGTACAACACGGTCAAAGCCACAGCCATCCAGGAGGACGTCTCCGTCGACCTTCCGTGAAACAGATGTTGCCAAATCGTCTCAGCCAGCATACTGGTTCTGTTTCGCCGTGTGCTGTGCCCGCGTCGTCCCCGATCGCTCGAGCCCGACTCCTGGGGGTGTCGCCGTGAGCGACGACCTTCCCATCACGTTCGACGACGTCGAAGCGGCACGTCGTCGGCTCGACGACCCAACCGTCGTCAAACGGACGCCGGTCGAACGGAGCACGTCGCTCGAGTCGATGACCGATGCCACGGAGGTCATCCTCAAACTCGAGCACCTCCAGTGGACGGGCTCGTTCAAGACTCGCGGTGCGTACAACAAGATCAAACGCTGTCTCGCCGAAGGCGACAGAGAGCGGGTCGTCGCGGCCAGTGCGGGCAACCACGCCCAGGGTGTCGCCCTTGCCGCGACGACGCTCGGGGTCGAGTCGACCATCGTCATGCCCAGGACGGCCCCACAGACGAAGATCGACGCTACTCGTGGCTACGGCGCGACGGTCGAACTCGTCGGCCAAAACTTCCAGGAGGCCACCGAGTACGCCCGCGACCTCGCCAGCGACTCGGACGCCGAGTTCGTCCACGCGTTCGACGATCCGGCGATCGTCGCGGGCCAGGGGACACTCGGCCTCGAGATGTACGAGCAGTATCCGGACGTCGATACCGTCGTCGTGCCGATCGGCGGCGGCGGCCTGATCAGCGGCATCGCGACCGCGTTTGCGGAACAAAATCCCGAAACGCGGATCGTCGGCGTCCAGGCGACCGGTGCAGCGACCGTCCACGACAGTCTCGAAAAGGGGAGTCCCCGAACGCTCGAGTCGGTCGATACGATCGCCGACGGGATCGCGACTGGCGGCATATCGGAGCTAACGCTATCGATGATCGAACACCACGTCGACGACGTGGTGACAGTGACGGACGCCGAAATCGCCGACGCGATCCTCCTGTTGATGGAGCGGGCAAAGCAAGTCGTCGAGGGTGCCGGTGCAGCGTCCGTCGCGGCGTTGTTGAGCGACGACCTCGACGTTACCGACGAGTCGGTCGTGGCGCTGTTGTGTGGGGGCAACCTCGATATGACAATGCTCATGGAGGTCGTAATTCATGCACTGACCAGGCGCAAACAACTGCTCAAGTTGCGTGTCCACATCGACGACCAACCGGGCAAGATGGCCCACATCTCCGGACTCATCGCCGACTGCGGGGCCAACATCCAGACCGTCCGCCACGACCGCGCACTCGAGGAGTTAGACGTCGGCGAGGCGTATCTGATCTTTCAGGTCGAGACGAGCGGCGTGGATCACGCAGTGGAGATCCTCGATTCGATCACCGCCGGCGGATACGAGGTCGAACTCGTGAACTAATCGCGACGTTTCGCCCGAGGGCGTCGACTCGAGGGACACGTCGGGGGTTCGATCCACGCGGTTTCGAGACCGCTACCCGGAACTCCGACGACAGTTCGTGATTGATAACGGCTCTCGCGCAATCTTTAGGTTACGACGGTTCTGACCGTCGTCTGGATGGAACCCGAACCAAAACCTGAAGAAACGCCGACAGACGAGTTCGTCAACTACATGCCTGCGATGCCGAGCTTCTCCGGAGACCAGGGCGTTCTCGGTCGACTCGTCGACGTGCTGTTTGGCCGACGGGCATAACGCCGGTTGCTCACGGTGGCGTTTCGACCGCTCGAGTGATCCGGGCTGTACCTTTTTAGGCGTTTGCGGTGACGTACACGCATGCGCCCGTTCCATGGTCGGACACGACACTGCAAGCGCTGCAAGTGCGAACTCGAGGGCGGCGAGGAGGGCTGTCCGCAGTGTGGGTTCAATCCCCGACAGACGGGGTTACGCGTCTCGATGGGGTTATTGTTGGTCGTCGTGGTTTCGATGACGGTACTCACCTTCCCGGCAGCGTTCTGGACGGGCCTGGAACCGTTTCTCTTGGGGCTCGCAGTCGTCTCGTTCGGACTCGCCGTCTTGCTATTTCTCTTCTCGTTTCTCGCCACCCCGTATCGGCTCAGCACTGTCTTTGCCTGGTTTTAACTGCGGTGTATTGGGATGGCCCGCCACGTCTACTCGATACTATAGTAACAACTGCAACGAGTTGCACACCGATCGCCGACCGTCTGGCGATCAGGTGCACAATGGCTTATCTTCTCGAGCGGGCCTGGGCCGCAGTGGCTACTATACCAGCCTCCTCGAGCGCATGACTCTCGAGAATGTTCAGATATATTACCAAAACTATATACGGAATTGCAGGTTATCGGGCTAATGAGGTTGGTAGTGCATGTCACTCGAGACATGTTCGCACGGTTCGGTCCCGTAGACGCCGGACCGGGCGGGTGGAGATGGCAACGAAAGGATCGATCAGGGCGACCGTCGTGTGACGACTTGCCGCCCCGAAACACGACCGGCGATACGGCGTCGAGCGACACCATCAGCACGCACACACGGAGGGTAACTCATGACAGACGAAGGTAAACGCGGTATACAAGGTGAACTGTTCCACGCGGAGACGGATCGAGAACCGGGAGACAACAACTGGCAAGGATACGGATTCGACATCAATCCACCCGTCTTTCTCATTGCAGGTGGGCTGATTATTCTGTTTATTATCCTCTCGCTTGCGTTTCCGGACCAGGCGGGAGCGATCTACCAGGATACACGGATCGCGATATCCGACTACTTCGACTGGCTGTTCATCCTGGCAGCGAACATCTTCATCATCTTCATGGTCTATCTCGCCATTAGCAAGTACGGCGCGATCCGGCTCGGTGGCGTCGACGGCGAGAAGGAGTTCAGCGACATTTCGTGGATCGCGATGCTGTTCAGTGCGGGGATGGGGATCGGCCTGATGTTCTTCGGCGTCGCCGAGCCAGTCTATCACCTCTTCGATCCGCATCTGGGTGCCGAAGCGGGCACCGACGCTGCAGCGGAGGTCGGAATGGCGGTATCGCTGTTCCACTGGGGCTTCCATCCGTGGGCGATATACGCGCTGGTCGCGCTCGGACTCGCGTTTTTCTCGTATAACCGGGGGCTCCCGCTTACGTTTCGGTCGGTCTTCTACCCGGTGCTTGGCGAACGGATCTACGGCTGGCCGGGACACGTCATCGACATCTTCACCGTGTTCGCGACGCTGTTCGGCCTCGTGACCTCGCTCGGCCTCGGCGCGTTACAGATCAATGCCGGGTTGACGTTCGTGGGTGACGAAGTGGCCGCGTTCCCCGCCGTCCCCGACTCGGTCTGGGTCGCCGTCGGGATCGTCACGGTCGTCACGGGCCTGGCCATCATCTCGGTCTACCTCGGCCTCGATAAGGGGATCAGACGTCTCAGCAACCTGAACCTGACGCTGATGCTCGTGCTTCTGGCATCGGTGTTCATCCTCGGGCCAACGCTGTTTATCCTCGGTGCGCTTCCACAGGGGATCGGCGCGTACATCGGGAGTTTCTTCGAGCTGTCGTTCTTCGGCAACTCGTTCGACAACCACTACTTCCAGGGCTCGGAGTTCTACGGTCCGGGTGGCGACGGTGAAGGCGGATTCCTCGTCGACTGGACGGTGTTCTACTGGGCCTGGTGGATCTCCTGGTCGCCGTTCGTCGGGATGTTCATCGCACGCATCTCGAAAGGGCGTACCATCCGCGAGTTCGTCGGTGGCGTCCTGTTGATCCCCGTCGTGTTCTCGTTCGCCTGGTTCGCGGCGATGGGCGGCACCGCGCTCAACTTCGAGTTGAACGAAGCAACCGCCGGTGCGATCAGCGGGCCGACGTTCGAGACCGGCGAGGAACTCGCGATGTTCGCGATGTTCGATCTGATGCCCGGCACCGTGGTCCTGTCAGTGCTCGCGATCATCCTCGTTACGACGTTCTTCGTGACGTCTTCGGACTCTGGCTCGCTCGTCCTCGAGCACCTGAGCACCGGCGGGAAACACGAAACGCCGGCGACCGGTCGGGTCTTCTGGGCGGCCTCCGAAGGGCTCGTCGCGTCCACGCTGTTGATCGCCGGCGGTGACGCGGCAGTCGACGCACTTCAGGCGGCAGCAATCGCCAGCGGCCTCCCGTTCGCGGTGATCCTGCTGTTTATGATCTACGCCGTGATGCAGGGGCTCAAAAAGGAGTACCGGATCCTCCAGTCGAACGAGTTCGAGGAGCTGATCGACGACCTCGAGGACCAGGGTGAGATCGTCGTCACGACCGAGACTGGCGACCTGGTGACCGAAGTCAAGAC
The DNA here is from genome assembly GCF_003430825.1 of Natrarchaeobaculum sulfurireducens. Taxonomy (NCBI): domain Archaea; kingdom Methanobacteriati; phylum Methanobacteriota; class Halobacteria; order Halobacteriales; family Natrialbaceae; genus Natrarchaeobaculum; species Natrarchaeobaculum sulfurireducens. The sequence goes on from NZ_CP024047.1 coordinate 475,327, forward strand.
CAGAGATGACAGGGTGATCAACGTCGGTAGCGACTGATCCGGCCCGTCGTGAATCGCTACCGGTGGTCGCTCGACTGGGCCAGCGACTACCGGTAACACGGGACCGCAATCCGTCTGCTCCGCTCTGTGGTATCGATTCACCGGCCCGACCGCAGGACGGCTCGCTGCCGGGCCGAAACCGACGTACAGGAGTCCGGCCGACGACCACGGACGATTCTCACGGTGGCGGCTCTCGATCCCCCGTTTCGCTCGGAGACGGCCGAACGACGACCTCGAGCGAAGCGAGGACGGTCACCCGACGATCAGCACGTTTTCGATCCCGTCTCGGTTCTGGAAGAAGAAACTCGCCTCGTCGCTACCCAGTATGTGCCCAAACGGTAGTTCGTCCAAGCCGATTTTATCGCGGATCGCCACTGCTAGGGTGCGCGAACGACTGTAACCGGCTTCGGACACATCCGCACGACTTTCTCGGCGTTCGATCCGAGGTATTTCTCGATCGTCCCGCGGCCCCGTTCGGCGACGATCACGCTGTCGACGTCTTCGTCCGTGGCGTAATCGACGATCTCCTGTGCAATATTCCCCGTCTTGACTACGCCGACACCCTCGAGGCCGCGTTCTTCGGCCTGGTCGACGACGTTCCTGACGACTCCCTCTCCGAACTCCCGATACTCGTCCATCTCGCTTTCGCTTACACCGACCGTGAGGATGTACGCCGCTTTCGTTTCGACGACGTATATCACGTGCACCGTGGCCCCGAACACGTCCGCGAGATCGAGACCGTGCTCGACTGCACGCGCTGCCTTGTCACTTCCATCAGTCGCGATCAGTATGTTGTCTTGCATGACCGTTGCCCTAGCGGACTATTCGAAAGACGGTAGCATATATCTTGGGACCTTCTATCACACACTGTCGGATGGAGCCGCCATCGAGCGCCAGGCGACTCGTGTGAATCGGTGTCTGCCCCACTGAGTCGCGATCGATCGTCGAGTTCGCCGACATCGAGGTACCGGATCGCCTCTGGCGGTCCGCGATATCGGGCTCCCGGCCCGGTCGCCGGGGTTCGCGGTCGGGCCGGAACTGACGTCCAGTACTCCGTCTCAATCGACGTTGATCTCACGAGCGTAAATGGCGAACGCGACGAACGTGAGCAAGGTCCCGGCAAAGAAGTAATTTCCCGCGACGATGGCCATGAGACTCAGACCGGCCAGCGCCACCGCGAGGATCGTAGCGACGGTTGCGACGAGTTGGGACATGTTTCACACCACGTCGACGACGGAAGTTATACGTAACGTCAGGCAGCGGACTCGTTCCACTCGGCGGCCAACCCGACGACGCCGAGGACGACCGCGACGGCTCCGATACCTGCGGTGAGTGTCTCCTCACCGACCAACCCGCTGACGAGGACGGCGAGTCCGCCGAGCAGCAAGAAGGCCCGAAGGACCGTCCGAGCGTTCCAGTGCATGGTCAGAGACGCCCAGCATCGTACGTGACTGCCGTGCTCGTCGCGAGTTGCCTGTCAGGATCACCTGGCCGTCCTCGAGTTGCTGGCCGACCACTCATCCCTCGATGACGACCGTCGCCGTGTCCTCGGCCATCCGAATAACGTTCGATGCGGTGCTTCCGACGTGTCTGTCGATCGCATCGTGGCCCTGTTTGCCCACCAGGATGGCGTCGATGTCGTTGCGTTCGGCGTAGTCGACGATCTCCTCTGCCGGACGACCAGTCTTGAGCACACCCGTGGCCTCGAGACCGCGATCCCCCGCCCGTTCGACGATGTCCGTGACGATCTCTTCACCGTACTCCCTGTAGGCTTCTAGCTCGTCGTCGGAGAGCCCTACGGTCAAAATGTAGGTGGCTTTCGTTTCGACGACGTACAGTGCGTGTACCTTTGCGTCCATTGCCTCGGCGATTTGGAGGCCATACTCGACGCATGGCTCGGCCTCGTCGCTTCCGTCGGTTGCGATCAAAACGTTGTCGTACATCTGTGTTCGTCCTCGTCTTCGCCGGAGTATCGACGCGATAGCATATAGTCCTTGCTTCTGTTACCATATCGCATGGCTCCCCGCCGGTGATCGCCGATCCGGGTGGGACGGGACCGGGCGGCGGTACTACTTTGCTGTCCCGGCCCGACTAGTCGTGCGTGGTGGCAGATCACTCGGACTCTTCGGAGCCTGCGATCGATCGGTTGTTCTCCCACAGCGAGACGGTTCGTCTCGTCAACTGGCGAGCGCTTTCCGGGGCGAAGTCGGCGGTCATCCTGTGTGGGTTCGTCGCCGTGCTCTCGTTCGTCACCGGACTATCGAATCTCGCTCAGCCGACGGTCGCCGACGACGGTCCTCTCGCGGCGGTTCTGCCTGGCGGACCGAACGTCGTTCCATTTACCGGCGTCCTGTTGGCGTTCGTCCTCGGGGCACTCGTGTTCGGACTTGGGCGCCGAAAGCGCCTCGCCTGGTATCTCACGGTACTCACGCTCCCACTCACCTCGCTGTTGCCCTTGACGGCGTTCCAGACGACGGACGTTCCGCTTTTGCTCTTGGTTCTTCTCACCCTCCCGCTGTTGCTCGTCAACCGGGACGCGTTCGATCGGCGGCTCGAACTCTCCTCGCTCCAGATCGCCTCACTGTCCTCGATCGTGGGTGTCGTGTTGTACGGCACGATCGGTACCTACGCTATTCGTGATCAGTTCACCGGTATCGACACCTGGGGCGATTCAGTCTACTACGTCGTCGTGACGATCGCGACAGTTGGTTACGGGGACATCACGCCGCTGACGACCGGGGCGAAGTGGTTCTCGCTGTCGATCATCCTCTTCGGAACCGGCGCGTTCACGGTTGCTATCGGGGCCTTGATCGTGCCGGCGATCGAGAAACGAATGGCCACCGTATTCGGAAACATGACCCCATCAGAACTCACCTTACTCGAGGACCACGTGCTGGTCCTCGGGTACAGCGACATGACGGACTCCCTGCTCGAGGAACTCGATGACGAAACCGACCTCGTGATCGTCACACCCGACGCCGACGCCGCAGCCACGCTAACCGAGCGAGAGGTCAACGTTCTCACCGACGATCCAACACACGAAGCGACGCTTCGCGACGCCAAGATCGGCGACGCTGCAGGCGTGGTCGTCGCGACACACGACGACGCCAACGACGTCCTTGCCGTCCTCGCGGCCCGGAAGTTGAATCCCGACATCCGCATCGTCGCCGCAGCGACCGACGGACAGCACGTCGACAAACTCGAGGCGGTCGGCGCGGACGAAGTCATCAGCCCGGTCGAGATGGCCGGCCGGCTCCTCGGTCGGTCGATCCTCGAGAAGCCGTCCACCGAGTCGCTGTTCGGGACGACTGACGACGACGCGTCGTGAGAGCGCCCCGTCCGTGTGGCGGAGCCGACCAGGACAGGGGCCAGTGGGTCACAGTCGATGGACCACATCGTATCAGTAACATATTCCTTCGTGGACTGGCGAGCAGTCGTCCGGTTCGTGAACTCGCAGTGTGACTCTCTCCCTGTCGTGACTGGGTACATGGCCGGACGTCGCGTACGGGAGTCGTCCGTACCCGTCCCGACGCTCGGGGGAATTGATTTACGCCGGGGAGAAAACGTTCGGATATGGGCATTCAGGGAGTCAGTGCCGGTGAACACGCCCTCCGAAAGCTCGTGGTCCCGCTCTGTCTCCTGTCGGGGATCGTCGTCGTTTCGGGCTTTTTCTTCCCCGAAATCGTCGGCGAAACCATCTCTGGCCGGGCGTGGCTCGTTACGTCTCTCGTCTTTTTCGCCTCCGGACTGAGCTACCTCGCGGTCTTACCTACCGACGTCGACGAGACGGCACACACCTTCGACCCGGAGTATCTGCTGCGTGTCCGTCGGCTCGAGCTGGCGGACACTGCCAAGGGGTTTTTGACCCGTCAGGATCCGATCACCTTCGGCGTCACGGTCGTCGCGTTCACGCTCTTTTTCGTTGGGCAGCTGTTGATTCCGTCGGAGACGATCGCTGCCATCGATGCCGCTCAGGCTACAGTGACCACGTACGGCGGGTTGGTGTTCGCCGGCGTCATGATGCTCGCCGTCTTATTCTGTCTGTTCTTGCTGGCTGGGCCGTGGGGGTCGGTGAAACTCGGTGGCCCGGATGCCGAACCGTCGTATACGTATCCCGTCTACTTCACCATGTTTTTTACAGCCGGCATCGCCGCCGGAATCGTCTTCTGGGGACCGGCGGAGGCGCTGTTTCATTACGAGACGCCGCCGACGTACTTCGACGTCGATCCGGGGTCGGAGGGTGCTGGCGAGGCGGCGCTCACCTACGCACTGTTCCACTGGGGGTTCACCACCTGGAGCGCCTACATCGCTCTCGGCGTTCCGATCGCGTACTACGTCTACCAGCGCGGTGCGCCGTTGCGGGTTTCGGCAATCTTGACCCCGTTTCTGGGCAGCGAGAACCTCGACTCGGCGTGGTGTCGGCTCGTCGACGTCCTCGCCGTCTTCGCAACGATCGGCGGAATCGCCACCTCCATCGCACTCGTCAGCGAACAGTTTCTCGTCGGGGTCGACTTCCAGTGGGACATGACCTTCGACACGCTCGGGTCGGTCCTGTTCGTCGGCGGCCTGACGTTCATCTTCGTCGTCTCGGCCCAGAGCGGCGTTCACCGTGGGATCAGACGGATCGCGGCCGTCAACGTCGTCCTCTTCGGGCTGTTCGCAGCGCTGTTTCTCGCCGTCGCTCCGCGAACCGTCGTCCTCGAGAGCAGCTCGAGTGCGGTCGGTAGCTACGCCGCGAACGTCGTTCCGATGAGCCTTCATCTGGGCGATGGGCTGGTCGCCGACGAGTGGGTCGCCGAGTGGACGATCTGGAACTGGGCGTGGTGGCTCTCGTGGGCGCCGTTCGCTGGCCTCTTTCTGGCGGCGCTCTCTCGTGGTCGGCGAATCAGAACGGTCGTCCTGACGGGGTTCGTCGCGACGTCGCTGGCGACGATGGTCTGGTTTCTCCTGTTGGGTTCCACTGCCGTACACCTCCAGCAGACGAGTGCCGTAGCCGTTCTCGCGGCGGTCGACGCCTACGGCGGCTCCGAGGCCGTCGCCGGCTTTCCGGTGTTCGAGACGTTCGCGATCGGCCAGCTCCTCATCTTCGTCTTCCTGGCGCTGATCGTCGTCTTCATGACGACTTCTGCTGACACCTCTACGCTCGTCGTGGCGGTGCTGGCGACGAAACGTGACTTCGCTCCGACGACCGGCGCGATTATCTTCTGGGGAGGATTTCAGGGGCTCGTCGCCGTCTCCGTGCTCGTCACCGACAGCGCGGAAGTCCTGCAGGCGATGGCCGTCTTGACCGGCGGTCCGTTCGCGCTGGTGGTCTGTCTCGCACTGGTCGGCCTCGTCGGAACGCTTCTCACACACGACGCCGATCGCTCCTCGTCCGCCGAGCCCTCGGGAGAGGGTTCGGAGAAGGACCACGAGAGTACCGACCGGTGATCGTGTGGTGGTGTGCGTGTGGTGGGCTCGCTTTCACAACCACAACGTATCCGTTCTCTAACATCAGTTGCGTTCGTCGTCGGCGGCGGTACGTATATGATCGTCCCGGACGACGTCCCGACGGGATGAAACGCCTCGTTAACACCGACGACGCACCCGCAGCAGTTGGCGCGTACAGCCAGGCGGCGACGAACGGAACCCTCCTGTTTACCGCCGGACAGCTTCCGTTGACAGTCGACGGCGAACTGCTCGAGGACGAATCAGTCGCCGTCCAGACCCGCCAGTGTCTCGAGAACGTCGCGGCGATCCTCGCGGCCGAGGAACTGACCCTCGAGGACGTGCTGAAGGTAACGATCTACCTCGACGATATCGACGACTTCGAGGCCATGAACGAGACCTACGCCGAGTTCTTCGACGACGAACCGCCCGCCAGAAGTGCCATCGAAGTCGGCGCCGTCCCGAAAGGGGCCGCCCTCGAGATCGAGGCCATCGCAACGCTCGAGTGAGCCGGCGACGACTCTCGTCTGAATCGACAGCTCGGAGAGCCGATTCGCCCGAAACACGGCGAAAAGATGCACACAGGGTCGACCGAGACGGGGGTCAGTCGTCGGCCGGGGCGTCGTCCGCCGGTTCGATACCGACCTCGATCTCGGCGGCCGCCGCCTTGTACTCGGGGATCTTCGCGCGCTCGTCGAGTACGTCGTTCGTGAGTTTGTTCGCCGAGGAGGCCGCGAAGTGCGGTGTCGTCCACACCGAGCCTTCCGTGATGTCCTCGGTGACCTGTGCCTCGACGGTGATCTCACCGCGACGGGACTTGAGGACGATCTCCTGGCCGTCCTCGATGCCGTAGCGCTCGGCGTCGTTCGGGTGGACGTCGACGAAGTTCTCCGGCGTCTGGCGGTTCAGCGTCGGCGACCGACGGCTCATCGTCCCGGTGTTGTAGTGTTCTTCGAGCCGAGCGGTCGTCAGGATCAGTGGGTACTCGTCGTCGGGCGTCTCTTTGGGCGGCTGGTGGGTGACGCCGATGATCCGTCCGAGGCCGTTCTCCGTGTCGAACTCGTCTTCGTAGAGGAAGGGATCGCCCTCGTCGCCGGGCTCGTAGCAGGGCCAGTGGAGCCCTTCCTCGCCGAGTAGCTCGTAGGTCATCCCGTGGTAGATCGGACAGACCTCCCGGAGTTCCTCGAAGACCGCTTCGGGGCCATCGAAGTCGAATCCCGAATCGAACAGTCGCGTTCCGATCTCGGTGAGGATCTCGAGGTCGTGTTTCGTGTTCTCGTGAACCTTCTCGACGCCGCGCATCAACTGGACGCGCCGGTCGGTGTTCGTGACGGTGCCGCCGCGTTCGGCCCAGGTCGTCGCCGGGAGGATCACGTCGGCGTACTGGCTCGTCTCGGTCGGGAAGATGTCCTGGACGACGACGAACTCGAGTTCCTGAATCCGCTCGGCGACGCGGTTCGCGTCGGGTTCGCTCATCACGGGGTTTTCGCCCATCACGTACAGCCCTTTCACCGAGTCGCCGAACTCGTGGGAGAGTTCGACGTTAGTGAGGCCGGGTTCGTCGGGGACCTCGAAGCCCCAGACCTCCTCGACGGACTCGCGGGCCTCGTCGTCGTCGACGAGCTGGTAGCCCGGCAGGACGTTCGGCATCGCACCGACGTCACAGGTCCCCTGAACGTTGTTCTGGCCGCGCAGCGGGTTGACCCCGGTACCGGCTCGCCCGACGTTGCCGGTGAGCAACGCGAGGTTGATCTCGTTCTGGACGTTGTCGACGCCGCAGGCGTGTTGGCTCATCCCCATCCCGGTGAAGATGGCCGCGTTGTCCGCTTCGGCGTACTTCTCGGCGGCCAGCTCGATCTCCTCGAGCGAGAGGCCACACTCCTCCGCTGCGGCTTCCTTGTCGAAGTCCTCGAGTGTCTCTTTTAAGTGTTCGAACCCTTCGGTTCGCGCCTCGATGAACTCCTCGTCGATCCAGCCCGCCTCGGGATCTTCCTCGTGGTTCTCGAGGATCGTCTTGATGACGACGTTTAGCAGCGGGATGTCGGTCCCCGGCTTCAACTGGAGGTGCTGGTGGCGGTCGGTGTCGTCGATGTCGAACGACCGCGTCGTCTTGTTCGCGTGGGGGTCGACCTGGATGACGGTCGCCCCGTCTAACACTGCCTGGCGGAAGTACTGGCTGTTCGCGATCGGGTGTTGCTCGCCCGGATTGGCCCCCTGGATCCAGAAGAGGTCGGCCTCCTCGCGAAGGTCGGCCATGCTGTTGGTCATCGCGCCCGCGCCGAGGCTCGTCCGCAGCGCCCAGACGGTCGAGGCGTGACACATCCGCGTACAGTTGTCGACGTTGTTCGTGCCCAGCCGACGGGCGAGTTTCTGGAGGAGGTAGTTCTCCTCGTTCATCGCCTTCGAACAGCCATAAAAGCCCAGTGCGTCGGCGCTGTACTCGTCGCGAATGCGCTCGAGTTCGTCGACGATCAGCTCGTAGGCCTCCTCCCAGGAGGCCTCGCGAAACTCGCCGTCGTCTTTGATCAGCGGGTCGGTGAGCCGATCCTCGTGGTCGACGACCTCCGTCGCCGCACCGCCTTTGATGCAGATCCGGCCCTCGTTGACGGGCGCGTCACCCCACGGCATGAACTGTACGTCCCCCGGTTCGTCGCCCTGTTTGACCTGAATTCCACAGCCGACACCACAGTACGGACAGATGGTCTTGACTGGTTCGGACTCCGGATCATCGGTCGACATCGAGATCACCTGTGTGAGCGAGCGTCATTATCTAGTGTATCGTCTCTCTCGACGGCCATCAAAGTTTCTTCGACGCCGTCTCATGGCACCCTGAGAGGGAAACGTTCACACTCGCGGCCCCGATACGTGGTGGACATGGAACTCACCGCCGACGCCATCGACTCCCTCGCTGGCGACTACGAGACCACCCACCCGTTTGCGACGGTCGAAGACGAACACTTCGAGATGCTGCCGCCGACCCTCGCGGCCGGCGACTATGGCTGGCGCGACCTCGAGTGGGTCGTTCAGTGGTACTACCGGCGCACGCTGGGGGCGATTCCGAACGCCGAACGCCGCGAGCGGGAGGCCGCATTCGCGGAAAACGAGTACGAAGCCGTTCACGCAGCAATCGACGACGCCCTCGCCGCCGACGGAACGACGGACAAACTCGAGTCACTGACGGCGCTGTCGGGTGTCGACGTGCCCGTCGCGAGCGCGTTCGTGCAGTTTCTCTCGCCCGAGCACTTCCTGGCTGTCGGCAAGCGCGAGTGGTGCGTGCTGGCCGACCGCGGGGTACTCTCGCGACCGTATCCGGACGAACCAGGTGCCGACGACTACGCGGCGTATCTCGAGTGCTGTCGAACCGTCGCCGATCGGTGTTCCTGTGACCTTCGGACGCTGTACCGTGCGCTCTGGATGCTCGGTTACGAACAGCCGGACGCGTAGTCCAGCGTGGCAGCTGATGAGCCGACTCGAAGGGTCCGTCAGCTGATCGGACGAGACGGGGCGGTCAGGTACTCAGAAGAGCCCGGAGATGCTCCCGTCGGAGCGCAGTTCCATGTTCGCGGCCGCCGGTTCCGAGGGGAGGCCGGGGAGCGTCAGCACGTCGGCCGTGAGCACCACCAGGAAGCCCGCGCCCGCCGAGGGGTAGATCTCGTTGATCTCGAGCGTCCAGTCTTCGGGGACGCCCTTCTGGCTCGCGTCGTCGCTCAGCGAGTGGAACGTCTTCGAGATGCAGATCGGGACGTCGTCGAAACCGAGGTCGGTGAGCCGTTCGATGTCGGCTCTGGCGTCGCTGTGGAACTCGACGCCGTCGGCGCCGTAGATCTCGGTCGCGACCGTCTCGATCTTCTCGTCGATCGGGGCCTCGAGGTCGTAGAGCGGCTCGAACGACGACTCGGACTCGGCGGCGTCGATCAGCTTCTCGGCGAGGTCGATCCCGCCCTCGCCCCCGTCGGCGAACACCGTCGACTCGGCCGCGGGGACGCCGAGGTCCTCCTCGCAGTGGTCGATGACGGCCTCGATCTCGGCGTCGGTGTCCTGTGGGAAGCGGTTGACGGCGACGACGACCGGGACGCCGAACTGCTCGAGGTTGCGGACGTGTTTGTCGAGATTCTCGAGGCCGTCGTAGACGGCGTCGACGTCTTCGTCCTCGAGGGCGTCGACGTCCGGCGGCCACATGTCCTGGCCGTGGTATTTGAGCGCCCGGACGGAGGCGACGATCGTCACCGCATCTGGTTCGACGTCGCCGAATCGGGAGACGATGTTCATGAACTTCTCGGCACCCAGATCGGAGCCGAAGCCGGCCTCGGTGACGAGGTACTCGGAGAGGTGGGCGGCGACCTCGTCGGCGATCAGCGAGTTGGTCCCGTGGGCGATGTTCGCGAACGGGCCGCCGTGGACGAACGCCGGCGTTCCCTCGATCGTCTGGACGACGTTCGGCTTCAGCGCGTCTTTCAGGAGAATCGCGGCGGCGTCGGTCGCGCCGATGTCGTCCGCGGTGATCGGCTCGCCGTCCTCGTTGTAGGCGACGATGATCCGGCCGATGCGTTCTTTGAGGTCGTCGATGCCGTCGGCGAGACAGAGAACGGCCATCAGCTCGGAGGCCGCAGTGAGGATGAAGCCGTCCTCACGGGGAACGCCCGTCACCTCGCCGCCGAGCCCGACGACGGTCTCACGGAGGACGCGATCGTTCATGTCGATCGCCCGCGGCCAGTTGATCCAGTTGACCGCGATGTCCAGCTCGTTGCCCTGCTTGATGTGGTTGTCGAGCATCGTCGCGATCAGGTTGTGCGCCGACGTGAGCGCGTGCAGGTCGCCCGTAAAGTGGAGGTTGATGTCCTCCATCGGCAGTACCTGCGAGTAGCCGCCGCCTGCGGCCCCGCCTTTGACGCCGAACACCGGCCCGAGCGACGGCTCACGAACGGCGACGAGTGCTTCTTTCCCGACCTGGTTGAGCGCCTGACCAAGGCCGACCGTCGTCACCGTTTTCCCTTCGCCCAGCGGCGTCGGCGTCATCCCGGTGACGAGGATGGTCTTCCCGTCCGCGTCTCGTTCCTCGCGAACGCGTTCGATCGCCTCGAGTTCGACTTTGGCTTTCGTCTCGCCGACCAGCTTGAGATCGGCTTCGGTGAGGCCGAAGGGTTCGACGACGTCGACGATGTGATTCGTCTCGACGGACTGTGCGATCTCGTAGTCTGAGGGGATCGACTGGTCGTCTGCGGGTGGCATACGGGTACGTTTTCGAGAGTCGGTGATAAGTGTTGACGCACCTATAGCTCACCGGATACGACGAGTTTCCGGGCCAACTCGAGTCGACGCGTACCGTGTGGACCAGGATCGGCTTCGACGACACCGCGCTCGACTCACAGTTCCTCTCAGAAAGCTGAGTGGCTGTGGAACGGGCGCATTCGACGCGAGTTTTATTGATCGACGTGTGATCTGTTCGCGCATGGACTACTGCGAGGCGATCAACCGGCTCGAACGGCTCCACCGGAGCCGAACGGAGTTCGGGACCGAACCGACCGAGGCCATGCTCGAGCCCGTCGGAAATCCCCACGAGGACGTCGCTGCCGTCCAGATCGCTGGCTCGAACGGAAAGGGGAGTACGGCCAGATTGCTCGAGCGAATCCTCCGGGAGACGGGCCTGACCGTCGGCTGTTACACCTCTCCCGACCTCAACGACCGACGCGAACGGATACAGGTGCAGGGGCGCAAGATTCCTAAACGCGAGGTCGTGCGGTTCGTCGAGACTATCTGGCCGTTCGTCGTCGACCGCTCCGTCGAGGGGAACGCGCCGACGTTCTTCGAGGTCTTCACGGTCATGGCGCTGTGGCACTTCGCGCGCGAGGACGTCGACGTCGCCGTCCTCGAGGTGGGAATCGGCGGCCGGTACGACGCCACGAGCGCGGTCGATCCCGTGGCCGCGGCGGTCACTTCCGTCAGTCTCGAGCACACCGACGTACTTGGCTCGACCGTCGAAGAGATTGCCCGTGACAAGGCCCAGGTCGCCCCCGACGACGCGCCGCTTGTTACCGGCGCAACGGGCGATGCACTCGAGGCAATCCGCACGGAGACGGACGTGATAACCGTCGCCGCTGCTGAGCACCTGGGTTCGGAGGCCCTCGACACCGACGGTGAGGGGCTGTCCGGCCCCGCTGTCGGTGACCGACCGATCGGCCACCGTGACGGGACGCCGAACCCGGACGCAAAAGCGGACGTTCTGGTTCGTGAAAACGGGATGGTCTCGACGGCCTCCTCGTCGCTCTCGCTCGTCGGCCCCGACTGGGAGGTCCAGTGTCGGACGCCACTGCTCGGTGCCCACCAGGGGATAAACGCCGGCATCGCGACCGCGCTCGCCCGACAGGTCGCCGCTCCGTCGGAGCGCGAGATCGCGACCGGCATCCGGAACGTCCGCTGGCCGGGCCGCTTCGAGGTGATGGACGATGCGCCGCTGTCGGTTCTCGACGGAGCACACAATCCCGAAGCGTGTGCGTCGGTCGCCGACCTGCTCGAGCGCTTCGAGTACGACGACCTCCACCTCGTCTTCGGTGCGATGTTCGACAAAGACCACGTGGAGATGTGCCGCGCGTTGCCCGAACCCGATCGGGTCGTACTCGCCGAAGCGAGCGTCGACCGGGCCCAGCCGACGGACGTGCTCGCGGCCACGTTCGAACGCGAGACAGACGCGGCGGTCGTCGAGTACGAGTCGGTCCTGGTTGCGCTCGATCGAACGCTTCGGACGGCTGACCCCGACGACTGCGTGCTCGTCACCGGCTCGCTCGCGGTCGTCGCCGAGGCCCGTGATCGGTGGACGCGAACAGTGCGTTCGTCGCCGACCCGAACGTCGGCCGAGGCTCGGGCGGTCTTGCGTCGGGCGGACGTCCCCGAGTCGGCCCACCGCGACCACGCCGAGCGGCTGCCACACCGGACGCTACGGTTTCGGGTCCGCCACGACGAGGCGGCCGAACTGCGCTCGCTGATGGCGTCGATCGGCGGCACCTGTGCCGTCTCCGGTATCGAGGCGACCGACCAGCACGTCGAGGTCGTCCTAAGCGGAACTGTCGCCCAGTTTACGGACCTTACCGCCCGCTTGCGCGGGCGATCGGTCGGCGGCCGGTGGCTCGCCCAGCAACTCACCCGCGCGCTCGGAATCAGCACCAACGACCCCCCCAGAGCGTACCCCTGGAACGACGCTACGGCGGTGATGGGCGTCCTGAACGTCACGCCGGACTCGTTTCACGACGGCGGCGAGTACGACGCCCTCGAGGATGCGATAGCGCGTGCTCGAGCGATGGCCGCCGCCGGCGCGGACGTGATCGACGTCGGCGGCGAGTCGACGCGCCCCGGTGCCCAGCCGATCACTGCCGAGACCGAACGTGAGCGCGTCCTGCCGGTCGTCGACCGACTCGCAGACTTCGACGTGGCCGTCTCGATCGATACGCGCAAGCCGTCGGTCGCCGAGGCGGCGCTCGAGGCCGGGGCGGACGTGGTCAACGACGTGACTGGACTCGCCGACGAGGCGATGTGTCGGATCGTCGCCGACCACGACGTCCCCGCGGTCCTCATGCACAGTCTGTCGGCACCGGTCGACCCCGACCGCGGCTACGACTACGACGACGTGGTCGACGACGTCCTCGAGCAACTCACCGAGCGCGTCATCCTCGCCGAACGGGCGGGGATCGACCGCTCGCAACTCGTGGTCGATCCCGGCCTCGGCTTCGGGAAGACGGCCGCCGAGAGCTTCGCGTTGCTCGACCGACTCGAGGAGTTTCGGGCGCTCGGGACACCGCTCATGATCGGCCACTCCCACAAATCGATGCTCGAGGGCGTCGCTCGAGACGGCGACCGACTCCCACCGACGGTCGCGGCGACGGCGCTGGCTGCAGAACGTGGCGTCGACGTCGTCCGGGTCCACGACGTAGCGCCGAACGCGGCGGCCGTCGCGACCGCCGACCGTCTCGCCACCTCGCGCCGCCAGGGCCGGTGAGCAGCACATGCGAGTGCCGGCTGGGATGTCGAACCGAGACATGCCATCTGTGTGATAGCTTGTGGACTGGGGGACGGTTCGGTCGAATTCCGGTCTCGAGCGGTCGAACTTCATCCGGCCGATCTCGAGTGCTCGCTCCAAACGGAATTCGACTCTCGAGGTCGCTCCTGGGGCTGGGCAGTCGTTTGGCATCGCCCCTCGAGCCGTCGTGCGCTCGCACGACGCATAATTCGGCTGTCAGATAGGCGTTCTTTTAATATCCTGCGAGGAGGTCAGTATCGAACGAAGATGACACTATACGGTAACGTGCTGAGACTGCAGACCGGTATCGACACTGTGACTGAAGCGAAACGACCATCCCACGTAGAGGGTGATCGACGATGAGCGACGACGAGTTCCCGGAGCACGCGGGAACGGTCATCATCGGCGCGGGGATCGTCGGAAACAGCCTCGCCTACCACCTCGCAATGCAGGGTCGCGACGACATCTTGCTCACGGACAAGGGGCCACTGCCGGACCCGGGTGGATCGACGGGACACGCGTCGAACTTCCTCATGCCCGTCGAGCACTCGAAAGAGATTACCCACCTCACCCAGCGGAGCATCGAACAGTACGAGGACATGGACACGTTCACCAACAGCGGCGGGCTCGAGGTGGTTCGCACCGACGAGCGAATGGAAGAGCTCAAACGCCGTGTCCAGTCGGCCAAATCCTGGGGCGAGGAGGGCAGGCTGCTCAGCGTCGAGGAGATCGAGGAGATGGTCCCCTATATCAACACGGACATCATCGAAGGCGGCTTCTACAGTCCAGGTGCTGGCACCTGTGACCCGCTGCGGGCCGGCGAAGTGATGCGAGCGCGTGCCGACGACGCGACCGACGGCGGGCTGACCGTCTCGCCAAATACCGAAGTGCTCGACATGCACGTCGAAAACGGCGAGATCCAGGCCGTCGAGACCGACCGTGGCACCGTCGAAGCCGACGAGGTCGTCATCGCAGCGGGACTGTGGAGTCCCAAGATCGCCGAGATGGCCGATGTCGAGATCCCGCTGACGCCCGCGGTCCACCAGATGGTCAGCGTGGGCCCGATCTCTTTTTTCGAAGACTACGAGGGCGAGATCTCGTTCCCCGTGGTGCGGGACATGGACACCCAGATGTACGAACGCCAGCACGGCAACGACCTGGAAGTCGGCTCCTACCAGCACCGGCCGATCCTCTGGGACGTCGACGACGTACCCTCGATCGAAGAGTCGCCGCTGTCGCCCACCCAGCCGCCGCTGACCGACGACGCGTTCGAGCAGTCGATGGAAGACGCCCTGGAAATCGTCCCCGAACTGCTCGACGATCCACAGGCGGGCGTGCGCCACGAGATCGACGGCCTGCTGTCGGTGACCCCTGACGGTATGCCTCTGTTGGGTCCGCTGCAGGACGTCGACGGACTCTGGTCGTGTGCCGCCGTCTGGATCAAGGAGGCACCGGCGATCGGTGAGGCCGTCGCTCAGTGGATGACCCAGGGCTGGTCGGAGATCGACCTCCACGGCTCGGACGTCAACCGTTTCTACCAGTACGGAAACTCAGAGGAGTTCGTCAAGAACCGCGCTCACGAGGGCTTCCAGAAGATCTACGGTATCGTCCACCCAGCAGAGCAGTGGCAGAGCTCCCGACCCCTGCGAACGAGTCCCTTCTATAGCCGTCAGGATGACCTCGGCGCTCGCTTCTTCGAAGCCGCCGGCTGGGAACGTCCGCAGTGGTTCGAGTCCAACGACGACCTCGTGCGTACGTACAACGCCGAACTCGACGGCCTGCTCCGGGGGAACGAGTGGGACTCGCGGTGGTGGTCGCCGATCATCCTCGGCGAACACCTTCACATGCGCGACCACGTCGGGATGATCGGCGACATGGGCTTCGGGAAGTTCGACTTCGTCGGCTCGGACGTGGTCGACTACCTGGAGACGATGGCCGTCGGCCGGGTCGACGTCGACGTCGGCAAGACCGTCTACACGCCGATCCTCGCCGAGAACGGCGGCTTCGTCTCCGACCTGACGATGGCCCGACTCGGTCCCGAACACTACCGGGTGATCACCGGTGGGGCCGCCGCGGGTGCCGACCGTGCCTGGTTCGGGAGCCACATCTCCGACGACGCCGACGTGACGATGATCGACCGGACCGAGTCGCTGTGTACGCTCGGCGTCTGGGGGCCGGACGCCCGCGAGGTCGTCCAGTCCGCCACCGAAGAGGACATGTCTCACGAGGCGTTCCCGCCCTACACGGCCCAGGAGATCACCGTCGGCGAGGTCGACGCCTGGGCGATGCGACTCTCCTATGTCGGCGAACTCGGCTGGGAGATCTACGCCCCGATGGGTCAGGGCCAGCGCCTCTGGGACACCATCGCCGAGGCCGGCGAGGCGTACGACATCCGTCCCGTCGGGATGGGCGTCTACGGCACGACCGGCCGCATGGAGAAAGGCTACCGGCTGCACGGCCACGAACTCGAGCTCGAGTACACCCCCGCCGAGGCCGGGCTGACGTTCCACGGCGTCAAGGATGCGGACTTCATCGGGAAAGAGGCGTACGCCGAGGCCATCGAGGAGGAGAACGCCGCGACGCTGTGTACGCTCTCGGTCGACGACCACACCTCCGAGTCCGGCGAACGCCGCTTCATGCTCGGCAACGAGCCGATCCTCGACGAGAGCGGCGAGGTCATCGTCGACGACCACGGCCGGGAGTCCTACGTAACGAGCGCAGGCACCGGCCCGAGCGTCGGCAAGCACCTGCTGATGGCATACCTCCCGCCGGAGTACGCACAGAAAGGACAACACCTGCAAGTCGAGTACATGGGCGATCAGTACCCCGTGACCGTTGAGGTCGCCGGCAGCCGTCCGCTGTTCGACCCAGAGAACGAACGCATCCGCAGCTAGGTCGGTTTCGGCCGGCCCGTACAGCTGCTTCACGACCACCCCACGACCACCCACGACCGTCCAGCGAACCCGAACCGAGACTACCCACGACCGTCCAGCGACCCCGAACCGAGACCATCCACGCCGTCCAGCGAACCCGAACCCTGACCATCCACATCACCGAACCATGAACGTACTGGCCTGTGTCAAACGAGTGCCGAACACCGGCGCGAAGATCGTACTGACCGACGACAACCAGCGCATCGATGCGAGTAACCTGGGGTTCACCATGAGCCCCCACGAGGAGTGTGCCATCGAGGAGGCCATCCAGCAGGTCGAGGCCCATGGCGGCTCGGCCCACGTCCTCACGCTCGGTCCCGAGGAGGCGACCGAACAGCTCCGGACCGGGCTGGCCATGCAGGCTGACGAGGCCACCCTGCTCGAGACCGATGGCTCCGAGTGGGAGCCACGTGCGACCGCCGATGCGATCGCGAACGCGGTCCGCGGACTGGCCGACGACGGCACCGAGTTCGACCTGCTATTGCTCGGCAACGAGTCTGCGGACGCGGCGAACTACCAGGTCGGCGTCCGCGTCGCCCGCGAACTCGGGCTTCCCTGCGTGATGGGGATCAAGTCCCTCGACGTCGAAGACGACACCGCGATCGCCAGACGCGAGATCTCCGGCGGAGAAGAGGTCTACGAGGTCGACCTCCCCGCCGTCATCACGGTCAAAGAAGGGATCAACGAGCCCCGCTACGCTTCGATGCGCGCGAAGATGCAGGCGCGAAAGAAAGCGATCGAACGCCTCGAACCGTCCGGCGCTGCCGGCCCAGGCACGCTCGAGAAGATACGTCTCGAGGCGCCCGAGACGGACGACTCGGCCGCCGACGTCCTCGGTGATGGCCCCGACTCAGTCCCCGAGATTATCGAGGTCCTCGAGTCGGAGGTGGAGGTGTTATGATCCTCGCGTTCGTCGAACACGAAAGCGGCCTCCCGGACGAACTCTCGCTCGAGGCGCTCTCGCTGGCCCGCGAGCTGGCGACCGCCGAGGGAGTCGACCTCGGCGCGGCAGTCTTCGGCGACGAGGGGGCCGCCCTGGCGGACGAACTCGGCCCCTACGGCGTCGAGGAGATCCACCACGTCACCCACGACGAACTCGGCGGCTACGCCCCCGAGGCCTGGGGTGAGAGCCTGGCTCAGCTCGCCGACGAGATCGAGTCCGGCACGGTCGTCGTCCCCGGCAGCGACCGTGGCCACGAGGTCGCCGCACACGCCGGAGCCACGCTCGACGCGCCGATGGCGACCAATTGCGTCGCCGTCGAGGTCGACGACGCCGGCGTCTACGAACTCGAGCGCCACCGCTGGGGCGGCAGCTTACTCGAACACGCCCGCCTCGAGGGCGACCGAAAGCTCGTCAGCGCCGCCGAACACGAGTTTCCGGTCCAGTCGGCCGACGAAGAGGCCGTTCCGACGGCCACCGAGTTCACCCCGTCGCTCGAGGCCGACCACTTGCGGGTACGCGTCGACCGCGTCGAGAGCGGTGACGAAGAGGGCATCCCGCTCGGGGAGGCCCGCGTCGTCGTTGGCGGCGGCCGCGGCGTCGGAGGGCCGGAGGACTACGACCAGCTCGAGGAGCTCGCCGACCTGCTCGGGGGGACCGTCGGTGCGTCGCGTGCCGCGATCAACGAGGGGTGGCGACCCCACGACGACCAGGTCGGCCAGACGGGCGCGAAGATTAGTCCGGACATCTACCTCGCCTGTGGGATCAGCGGTGCCGTCCAGCACATGGTCGGCTGCAAAGGGGCCGAGACGATCCTCGCGATCAACACCGACCCCGAGGCGGCGATCATCCAGAAAGCCGACTGGGCCGTCGTGGGCGATCTTCACGAGGTCGTTCCCGAGTTGAACGACGCGATCCGCGAACAGACCTGAGCGGGAGCCGCTGGCTCTTCTTCCACCGTCGCTATCCTACCTGTCCCGCAGGTAACTGACGAGATCGTCGGCATCGCAATCGAATCCGCCACCCTGGGCGAGTGTCGATCGGCCGCCGCCACCACCGCCGAAGGAGTCGGTCACGTCGTCGATCACCGCTCCCGCGTCGACGTCGCCGGTGGAGGCCACGACGAGCGAGGGAGGCTGGTCAGTGATGACCGCCGCGACGACGTCCGATCCGGCTCCGTCCTCGCTAACGACGTCTCGAGCGGCGTCGCCGACGACGTTCGAGTCGAGTCCGTCGACCGATCCGATCGCCCAGGTCGCCCCATCTCGATCGACGGTCGAAAACTCCGCGAGGCGGGTCGTGACGACCTCTCCTTCGAGCCGCTCGAGTTCGGCCTCGTAGGTCTCTCGTTCGTCCTGAAGCCGAGCGACGAACGATGGGAGTTCGGCCACCGGAACCCCACCCAACTGGCTCGCTTCGCGTGCGTTCGCCTGCACCGACGCGGCGTGATCGATCGCGGTCGGCCCGACCGCGAACTCGACGCGAGTGACGCCTTCACCAGGGTTCGACCGGTCTAGCACCTCGATCGGGCCGATCTGGTGCGTGTTCTCGACGTGTGTACCGCCGCAGGCAGCGACGTCCCAGGCCTCGCCGTCTTCGTCGGCACCGACCGTCGCGGCGCCGATCGTCACGACCCGGACCTGCTCGGACGTCGACGCGTCGTCGGTCGCCATCGCCCCTTCCTCGGTCTTCTCGTTGAACGCGATGTTCTCGAGCCCGCGTGCCTCCGCGGCCGGCAGGCGTTCCCAGCTGACCGGTCGTGCGTCCCAGACGGCACGGTTCGACCGTCGACCGAGTTCGACGAGCCCCTCATCGTCGATCGGCTCGTCCGTCGTCAGGTCGACCCGGACCTTCTCCGCGTTGATGTCGAACCCTGCATACCCCAGATCGTCGTACAGCCGCCGTGCCGCGCCGTAGACGACGTGACTTGCCGTGTGGGCGCGCATACAGTACGTCCGAAACGTATCGTCGACGACGCACTCGACGTGTTCTCCCCTCTCGAGGGTTGGCTCAGTCTCGAGCGCGTGGACGACCGTATCGTCCCGTTTCTGGACCGTCTCGAGTTCGATCCCGTCGATCGTTCCGCGGTCGGCCGGCTGGCCACCGCCCTCCGGGTAGAAGTACGTCTCCTCGAGTTCGACCTCGCGGCCGTCGACCGCCGCAACGGTCGCCTCGAACGTTCGAACCGTGGGTGACTCCGGGGCGCGTGATACCGTCATGCACTCGAGTCAGTCGCGCCGGGACAAAAAAGTCGCCATTCGTTCCACGTCGTGCCATCGGTCGATCGGGCCACTGCTACGACGCCGCGAGTCGATGACCGCGATCCACTGTGTCGCTCCGACACGACGTATCAGGGCCGAGCTACGACGAGGTTCGGCGACTGGCTCGACAGTGCGAGTCCGACGGCGTCGAGAAGACGTTATCCGGTCGCGTTTTAGATCGCCGACTCCCGGCTGGGTGCACCTCTCTCGAGCACTTCTCATCAGGCCAGTGATGGTTTGTGGTTTAGAATTTACAACAGTACGAACGTAAGGAATTGTCGGGTAATACTGGGTTCCGTTTATACTAACAACTGCACCGAGTTGCACACTGATCGCCGATCTATCCGGCGAGCAGGTGTGCACTGACGTGCAGTGGCTACTATAGGACCGATTCGGATCGACCCTGTTCCTGACTGCTGCCTATTGGCCAACATATCTCTTGAGAATTCATATACGAAGAACTTTATTTTGTCCGACCAGCCAGAAACTAATTGACAACCGATAGTTTTCTATTCGTTATGTGAAAACGAAGCTGTGGCTCTGTGTTTTTCATATAGCTCTCAAAACGCATATAAGGGTCTTTGTAGCCTGTACAACTACTAAAGCATGCCTTGAAGAAGATATTTGAAGAATAGGATATTTCAGCAATCTCCGACAACAAATCAGTTTTCTACAACTCTATAAATAATGTCATTTTATCTATTGTGTTATTAGCTAACTACTAAATGCTATTGAGCGGGCCGTCAGCACGGCACCGCTTCCGTCGCCCGGTTGAAACGACCGTATCGGTGCCTCTCGAGTCGTTGCCCTCACCAGCGTCTGTTGCCACCCGTCCGGGTGAATCAGTTCCGAGTTGGCGTTCGGTAGGTCGTTTCGACCGTGTCGATTGCATGCCGGATCGAGCCAACTGACTTAAACACCCCCACAATTCATCACCCGTTCTCATTGCTGTGTGAAACGATTACACTATTCATGAGTGTGGGTACCAGCATCCGGAATTTAGGCACGTTCCTCGAGGAGTGTGACGACGGTACGGGTACCGTACACAACGTGGAGCTCGCCGGAAGCGTCGATCCGGGGCCGGGACTCTCCGCCGACGTCGAACTGACCGTACAGGTAGGCTCGTCGGACGACTCCTCGGGAGGGCTCGCAGTCGAGGACGTAGAAATCGACGCCGATGGTCGCCTCTCGTTGGTCCTCGAGACCGAGGCGTCCGTGGTCCCGGCGAGCGATCACGATCTCGCGGTCGAACCGAGGGCAGCAACCGTCCACGACGACGGAACGATCGGTGTCTCGATCACCGCATGCGATCCGGACGACGGAGACGACCGCTCGGCCGCTGACTCCCGGTCGGGAACCGACGATTCGGCAGCCGAGTGCGACGACTCCTCGAGCACTCGAAACCGCGACGTCCCGCCGTTCAGGGACCCTGAACTCCTCGCGGAGGTGTACGACTCCTGTGAGACGTTCGCGGAGATGAGCGAGGCGATCGATATGGACGTGACCGCCGAGACGGTGCGGCGGTACATGATCGATTACGACATCCACGAACCGAACCGGTACGATACCGGCGACCAGGAGGCGAACGAAGCGGAGTCGGACGCCGACACGGAGGACTCGGCAGCCGAGGCCGACGGATCGACTGTCGACTCGAGCGACGACGTCGGTGACTCGGCGGTCGAACCCGACGCTGACGTGGCGGCTCCCGTCGTTGTCACCGACGGGCTCGGTCTTCCCGACGACCTGACGGTCGACGCCCTCGTCGAGACGGTCTCGCGGTCGAACACGGTCTACGAGGTTACGCGGGATGTCGGCCGCGAGCGCGACGAAGTGCTCGACCTGCTCCGACGGTTGAACCTGATCGACCTCGTCGTCGGTCGAATGAGCCGGGAACCCGAACGAAACGTCGGCCGGGACGAAATCCTCGAGCGACTCCGCGAGGCGTCCAGTGCCCATCCACAGCCGTAGCCCAGCGGACGCCGGGTATGTCGCCTAACTGCCCTTTTTGAAACGATCACCGATGCTTATAATGCTGGAGTGTGTTACCATACAGACTAGTCGTCATCCCAGATGTCGCTCATCACCGAGGTCCGATTCGCGCACGAAGACGGCGTACTCGCCGACACGCTAACAGCGCTGCCCGACCTCTCGGTCGACATCGTTCGGGAAGCGAGCACGGCTCCCGACAAGGGTGTCTACTTCTTCCGGTTCGACCACGCCCACCCCGAAGAGGTCCGGCCGCTCCTCGAGTCAGACCACACGGTCAGTGTAGCCGAACGGGTGCCGGCGGTCGACGACCAGCATCTCTGGAAGATCGCTCTCACGTCCGAGACGAAGCTCCTCGCGCCAGCCGTTACGGTTCGTGGCGGAGTCGTCCTCGACGCCCGAAGCGCATTGACGAACACCGAGCCGCGTGGCTGGCGTGAACGCTGGTTCTTCCCGGACGACGACGGCATCCACGAGATCTGGAACCACGCTCGAGCAGCGGACTTCGAGTTCGAAGTGCTCGATCTTTCCCGGCAGCTCCAGCCCGACGTCCCACACGTCGAGGTAAATCCGGTCACCGACGAGCAACACCGGGCCCTGTTGACGGCGTACGAACTGGGCTACTTCGAGGAGCCACGCAAGACCTCACTCGAGGAACTCGCAGCAGCGCTCGATCTGTCGCCTTCTGCGGTCAACGGACGGCTCAGACGCGGCCTGAAGTCGCTGATCGGTGCGGCGTTGACCGTCGACGTTGAGGACGAGGTGGGGAGGACAGATGGCGAGCCACACGCACGAATCGAGTCGTCTCACTCCCGATGGTAACCGCCCGAATCTACGTCGAACACCCAGATCTCGCCCTCTCCTACACCATTCGATCGCTCTCCGACGCAGCGATCGCCGTGGTCTCCGACGTCGGAACCGACCCACACCACAGCGTCTACTTCTTCCGGATCGAAGCCCCCGACTTCGACGCGGTGGCGTCGACGCTTCGAGCGGACCACACCGTCGACGAGTTCGCCACCGTCGTCGAGATGGCCGGCCACCGGACCTACCGGATCGAGTACAGCGACGCCGCGAAACTCATCACGCCGGAGATCACCGACCGCGGCGGGCTCACGCTCGAGTCGACAAGCTATCTGAACGGCTGGCTGTTGCAGTTACAACTCGAGGACCACGACGCGCTCTATGAGATCGCGACGTACGCCGAACAGGAAGGGATCAAACTCGAAGTCCTCGAACTCACACAACAACCCACGCTCGACGATCACTCCGAGTTCGGGTTGACGGCGTCCCAGACGGAGGCGCTGGTTGCGGCGTACAAACACGGGCTGTACGACGAGCCCCGCCAGACGTCGATCGAGGAACTGTCGGAAACCCTCGACCTCTCGAGAACGGCGGTTAGCGGACGGCTCAGACGTGGCGCGGCCACGCTCGTCGAGGAGTATCTCGTCGAGGACGACGAGTGAGCCCGATCTCAGCATGCGACTGCCTGCGATCTCGAGCGGCTACACTTAACACGACCCCATGCCACCGACGGGTATGCGCGCTGCAGTCCTCGAGGCGTACGGTGAACCGCTGTCGATCGAGACCGTCGAACCTCCCGAGCCAGCGTCACACGGGGTCGTCGTCGACGTCGAGGCGTGTGGCATCTGCCGGAGCGACTGGCACGCCTGGCAGGGCCACGGCGAGTGGGCGGACGACCAGGTATCGCTCGGACAGGTCCTCGGACACGAACCGGCCGGCCGGATCTCGCGAGTCGGCGAGCAGGTCGGGGCGCTCGAGCCGGGCGACCGCGTCGCGGTTCCGTTCAACCTGGGTGATGGCTCGTGTCCGCAGTGTCGAACCGGACACGGGAACGTCTGTCTCGACGGCTACGCCCTCGGGTTCGAGGCCGCGGTTCCGGGAGCGTTTGCCGAGCAGGTTCACGTTCCCCACGCCGAGTTCAACCTCACGCGACTGCCCGACGGCGTCTCCGCGACGGAGGCGGCTGCACTCGGCTGCCGGTACGTGACGGCCTTTCACGCACTGGCCCACCGCGCCGACGTCGATGGCGGCGACTGGGTCGCCGTCCACGGCTGTGGCGGCCTCGGCCTCGCGGCCGTCCAGATCGCGACCGCACTCGGTGCCCGTGTCGTCGCCGTCGACGTTCGGGATGCACCGCTCGCGTTGGCCACCGACCTCGGCGCCGAGGCGACCGTCGACGCTTCGACCGTCGACGACGTGCCCGCGGAGATCCGGGCCATCGCTGATGATGGGCTGGCCGGTACCCAGCGTGCCGGCGGTAGTGGCGCACACGTCTCCGTCGACGCTCTCGGTCGCGCGGAGACGTGTCGCAACAGTATCGATTGCCTGCGTCCCCGTGGCACCCACGTTCAGGTCGGGTTGACCACCGACGCCGAGCGCGGTGAAATCTCGCTCCCGATCGACGAGGTGACACGGTGGGACGTCTCCGTCCTCGGCTCCCGCGGCATGCCGCCCTCGCAGTACGACGAACTACTCCGAATGATCGAGGCGAGACGGCTCGCTCCCGATCGGCTCGTCACCCGCGAGGCCACACTCGAGGAAGTCTCCGACCGGCTCGCTGCGATGACCGACTACGAGACCCACGGGCTCGAGGTCGTTACCTCGTTCTGATTGACCTCACTCCCAGCAGGCGGGAACGGCACTTTCGGGACCGAAAATGGATCTCTGGTGGGTAAATCGGCTGTTTTGGCCGGTGTTCTTATATATGGGGGTGTGATCTTCCACCAACCGAGGGATACCAGTGAACGAGGAATGGAGACGATGACGCCGTTCGACACCGCCGCGCGACCGGACCCGGACGCCCTGCTGGCCCAGCTCGAGGACGCCGTCGTCGTTCTCGACGACGCGGGTCGAATCTCGTATGCGAGCCCACCGGCAGGACGGTTCCTCGGGGCCCCGTCGGAGGCGCTCGTGGGCGTTCGAGCGTTCGAGTACGTCGACCCGCGGGATCGAGCTGCGGTTCTCGATGCGTTCGAGGAACTCGTAACCGACCCGGCGACGTCGTCTCGTCGGACGGAGTTTCGACTCCTCGGTGAGGGCACTTCCGTCTGGCTCGAGGCGGTTACCGTCGATGCGACGGCGAGCGACGTCGGCGGCTACGTGGCAACGCTTCGCGACGTGACCGAACACCGGGTCAGAGAACGCGATCTCGAGCGCCTCCACGACTCGACGAACCACCTGTACGCCGCCGAATCCGTCGAGGAGTCGTACCGAATCGCGATCGACGCAGCGGTCTCGATCCTCGGATTCGACTGGTGTACCCTGGCGACACCGGCCGACGACGGTGAGACGTTCGAAATCGCTGCGATCTCAGAACACGCCCCGCTCGAGGTTGGTGACCGTCCGTTCGGCCTCGACGAGGGGGTCGCCGGCCACGTCTATCAGACCGGAACGGCCTCGGTCGTCGACGACGCCCGGGGGTCGAGTCGGGGGAAGCCGGTCGATCCAGCGATCAGATCGGCGCTCACCGTCCCCGTCGGCGACTGGGGCGTCTTCCAGGCCGTCACGACGACGCGGTCGGCGTTCGACGACCGCGACCGAAATCGCGCACAGCTACTCGTTACGGCCATGGTCACGGCGATCGACCGGATCGAACGACGGCGCGACCTCGAGCGCCAGAACGAGCGCCTCGATCAGTTCGTTCGGTACGTCTCACACGACCTCCGGACGCCCTTGACGACGGCAGCTGGCTATCTGGAGCTGATGGTGGACGATATCGACGGGTCTCCAGCCGAGATCGCCCACGTCCGAGACGCCCATGAGCAGATGGAGGCGATGATCGACCAGCTGTCGACGTGGGCCCGCGGCGACGACCTCGCCAGGGATCGAACCGCAATTTCGGTTGCGAGCGTCGCCGGCCACACCTGGTCGTCGGTCGCACCCGAGTCGGCATCGCTTTCGATCGAGATGACGCGGCTGCTCGAGGCCGATCGAACCTGTTTCCGACAACTCGTCGAGAACCTCCTGCGGAATGCGGTCACGCACGTCGGTGACGACGTTTCAGTCCGCGTCGAAGAACTCGAGGGGGGCTTCGCGATCGAAGACGACGGTCCGGGGATTCCGCCGGACGCGCGCGACGACGTCTTCGAACCGGGCCACACGTGTTCCGAAGCCGGCACCGGACTCGGGCTCGCAATCGTCGCCGAAATCGTCTCGGCTCACGGCTGGGAAATTGCGGTAACCGAGGGGAGTGCTGGCGGCGCGCGATTCGAGATTACTGGCGTCGATTTCGCGGACTGATCATCGGTCGTGAGGATGGGCACCTTCTCGGTGATCTGGCACGTAGTTACGCTGTGGTCGAACTCGAGTACTACGACAAACTCTTACTCGCCATCGCGGGGAGCCTCGCGTTCGGGACGGCCATCGGTCTGTTCACGACCGTGTCGCTGTCGACGGGTGTCGCCGGGGGATCGATCTTCGCGACGATCTTCGTCTACGATGCGATGTTCCGCTCGTCTCCCGTCTCGCCGACAGATCCCCAAACTGTGGCCGCAGCCATCCTCTGGCACGCGTTCGTGATCGCCGTCGTCCTCGCGTGGGCCTACTGACGGTCGTGACTGTCTCGTCCAGGCCTACTGACCGATCCGGCGTCGATTCACTTTCGCTCCGGTGGCCAAACCCTCTTACACGCCCGCTCCCCAGGGTTCAGTAATGGATGGGAGCGACCCCCTCGAGTTGCCGGTCGACGCCGACGCGCTGTCGTTCGATCCGGACGCGGTGACGATCGAGGACGCCGACGTCTTCGGGCTGCTCGAGCCCGCCGTCCAGCAGTGGTGGCTCGAGGCCTTCGGCGAGTTCGTTCCCGAGAACGAAGGCTTCTTTACGCCGCCACAGCGTGGTGCCATCCCGAACGTTCACGGGAGAGAGAACACGCTGATCTGTGCCCCGACTGGTAGCGGAAAGACGCTAGCAAGCTTTGCGTCGATACTCAACGCTCTGTACCGGGAAGATCGAGCCACCGACGGCCTCGAGAACTCCGTCTACTGCCTCTACGTCTCTCCACTCAAATCGCTGGCCAACGACATCCATCGCAACCTCGAGGTCCCACTCGAAGGGATCGAATCGATCGCCACGGAACGGGGTGAAGAGATGGGCGAGATCCGCCACGCCATCCGCCACGGCGACACGCCCTCGAGCGCCCGCCAGAAGATGCTCGAGGAGACGCCCCACATTCTCAACACGACGCCCGAGACGCTCGCAATCTTGCTCAACTCGCCGAAATTCCGCGAGAAGCTTCGAACCGTCGAGTACGTTATCGTCGACGAGATCCACTCGCTGGCCGCCGGGAAACGCGGCACGCATCTCTCGGTCAGCCTCGAACGCCTCGAGGCCCTTACCGCGGAGCCGATCACCAGAATCGGCTGCTCGGCGACGATCGAGCCGCTCGAGGAGGTCGCGGAGTTTCTGGTCGGTTGCGAAATACCGAGCGTCTCCGACCGATCGACTGGGGAGCGACGCGATCCGGAAGACAGTGACGAGTCAGCCGGGGACCCACGTAACTACGAGATCGTCGACGCCCGCTTCGCCCGCGAGTTCGACCTCGAACTCGAGTGTCCGACGGACGATTTAATCAACACGCCCCGCGGGGTCGTCCAAGACCGGTTTTATCGGATGCTCCACGACCACGTCCAGGCCCACACGAACACACTCGTCTTTACGAACACCCGGTCGGGAGCCGAGCGCGTCCTGCACAACCTCCGCGAGCGGTTCGACGACTACGACGAGGCCAACTCCGCCTGTCACCACGGCAGTCTCTCGAAGGAAGTCCGCCAGGACGTCGAACAGCGGCTCAAATCGGGTAGTCTCGACGTCGTGACCTCCTCGACCAGCCTCGAGTTGGGGATCGACATGCCCCACGTCGACCTCGTGGTGCAGGTCGGCTCTCCCAAATCGGTCGCCTCCCTCCTCCAGCGGGTCGGCCGGGCGGGTCATCGCGTCGGCCAGACCGTCACCGGGCGAGTGATCGCCCTGGATCGAGACGAACTGCTCGAGTGTGCCGTCATGCTCCGGCAGGCCGAAGCGGGGTTCGTCGACTCGGTCTCGATCCCGGAGAACGCACAGGACGTCGCCGCCCAGCACGTCTATGGGATGGCGATCGCCGAGATCCGGCCCGAACGCGAGGTGCGAGCGACCTTGCGACGCGCCTACCCCTACCGAAACTACACCGACGCCGAGTGGGAGTCGCTCTGTCGGTATCTCACGGCCGAGTACGCCGGCCTCGAGGATCGAAACGTGTACGCGAAAATCTGGCGCGACGAGAACGATCCGCCGGACGGCGAGTACCACTACGACGAGTACCCCGTTGGCGAGCCCCTGATCGGCAAGCGCGGCCGCCTCGCCCGGGTGATCTACATGACCAACATCGGGACGATTCCGGACTCCTTTACCTGCGACGTCCACACTCGTGCCGGCGACGAGTGGGTCGGCCAGCTCGACGAGAACTACCTCGACACGTTAGAGAAAGGTGACGTCTTCGTCCTCGGCGGCGACCACTTCGAGTACCGCTACCGCCGTGGCTCGAAGATATACGTCGATCGAACGAGCGCCCAGCCGACGGTTCCCTCGTGGTACTCCGAGCGTTTGCCGCTGTCGTACGACCTCGGCTGTGAAATCCTCGCGTTTCAACGAGAACTCCTCGAACACTACGACGCGGGCGGCTCACCGCGGGTTCGCGCGTGGCTCCGGGAGTTTCCGCTCGACGACGACAGCGTCCGGGCGATGGCACGACTGTTCGACCAGCAGTGTCGTTACGCCGGTCCCGAAAGCATCAGCACCGATAGCCGACTCTCGATCGAAGTCGTCCGCGACCGCCAGGAGTACGAACGTCACTACTACGTCCATTCGAACTACGGCCGGGAGGTCAACGACGGCTTCTCGCGACTGCTCGCCTATCACTGTGCTCAGGTCGCCACGGCGAACGTCAACGTCGCCGTCGCGGACAACGGGTTCGTCCTCACGATGCCACTCAACCGAAAAGTCGACGTCCTCGGCATCCTCGAGGACCTCGAGGCAGACCGGGTACGCGAGGACCTCCGGGCCGCACTCTCCGGGACCGACCTCCTCCAGCGGTACTTCCGGATCAACGCGACGCGCTCGCTCATGATCCTCAAACGCTACAAAGGCTACGAGAAATCCGCCAGCGAACAGCAGGTCTCGAGCGAGATGCTGCTCGGCTTCGCCGAGGACCTAGCGGAGTTCGCCGTGATCGAAGAGACCTACCGCGAGATTCTCGAGGACAAACTCGCCGTCGAGGCGCTCGAATCGATCGTCGAGGCCATCGACGACGGCGATCTCGAGGTCGAACGCCAGTTACTCGACTCGCCGACGCCGCGAGCGTTCGGCCTGGCGACTCTCTCAGCAAGCGACGTCGTCCTCGCAGAAGACGAGTCGGCGGCGCTGCAGGCCTTCCACGAACAGGTACTCGAGGAGATCGGCGATGACTCACTTCGTGGGCTCTCCTCGGAATCGGTCGACTGATTGCGTGTGGCGGCGTCTTGCTGACAGCGAAGTGGTATCCGTGCGTCAGGACCTCTACCCGTTTCAGTCCGCTGGGCTGGCCGGACCGGGGTCGGTCGCGTCGGTCGTTTCGACCGGATCGACCGGTTCCGAGCTAAACGCGAACCGTTCGTTCCAGACGAAGTAGACGTACGGCGTCTTCGCGACGACGTCGATGTACGCGATAATCATCGCAGTGCCGACGACGGAGACGGCTCCGACTCCAGCCGGGCTTGCAAGCCAGATGAGTGGATAGGCAAGCCACAGCAGGCCAACGTGGTTCTGGAGCACTTTGAACAGCCGGTATCGCTCGGGATACTGGGAGACGTATCGTGGAAAGATCAGATACAGAATCGCCAGCAAAGAGACGTGGAATATCGCGGAGACACCGAACCCGATCCAAGTCGCGATCCCGGTCAGTAGCGTCGCTGCAAAGCCGATTGCGATCATCATCGCATCGGCGACGGCAACGGCGATGATCCACTTTCGGGGCGCGCCAGCGACGTAGCCAACGTACGCCACCAGTATCGGCGTCGTCACCAACCAGTCGATGTACCGGAAGAGATAGACGCTGTTATCGCCGACTTCGACGACGCCGATCTCGAGTGTCATAAACAGGTACGAGAGACCTGCGAACGCCGGGATGACCAGCAGCCACAGGAACCCTCCGCGGTCGTTATCGACGGCGTCGTCCGTCAACAAGCGGATACTAATGACAACCCCTATGAGCAGACCAACGGTCGCGATTGCATAGGAGACGGTGATGGCACTCGCTCCGTCGATCATCGGCGCTCACCTCCATCGGAACGAACCGGCGGGTGTCCCGCACCGACCGGCTGAACCTCGCCGAGATCGAACCGCGTCAACTCCCCGGTAAGACTGACAGCATTGCGCTGGAACTCCTCGAGTGTGTCGTTGATCTCCTCGAAGACGTCCCGTTGTTCTTCGACCGACCGTGCGACGTCCTCGGCGGTCGTCTCGGCGTCGCGGCTCAACGCCGCCACGCCTTCGCTTGCGGTTGCGATCTCCTGGACGGTACGTGCCTGCCCGGAGGTTGCATCACTGATCTCGGTTATGCCGTGGTCGATCTCGGTGACCGAGTCACTGATCATCTGGACGTACTCGAGTGCGTCCTCGACGGTATCGGTTCCGCGAACGACACGGTTTAGCGTCTCTTCGACCGAGTCCGCAGCTTCAGTGGTTTCGGTGCGAACCTCCTCGATCATGTCCGAGATTTCGTTCGCGCGTTCGCGCGTCTCCTCTGCGAGGCCTTTGACTTCGTTAGCGACGACCGCGAACCCGTCACCGCCACCACCGGCGTTGGCGGCCTCGATCGAGGCATTGAGCGCCAGCAGGTTCGTCTGATCGGCGATGTCGTTGATCACCTCGATGATTTCGGTGATCTCTTCGGTGCTCTCGGCTAACGACTCGATCTGTTCCACTGTCGCTGCGGTTTCTTCCTCGATGGCGTTCATCTCCTCGATGGCGTCGGTCGCCGCCGTTCGGGTTCGCGTTGCGGCGGCGGTAGCGTCATCACTGGTCGAAGAGAGCTTCTCGGTCGTTGCAGCGATCTCCTCGGCAACGGCCGACATCTCGTCGATATCGTCAGTGACCTCCTCGAGTTGCTTTCGCTGTTCGCGGGTGTCGGCCGTAATCTCGCCGACGGTATCGGCGGTCCGTGTGACCGCCTGTTCGACCGTGTCACTCATCTCCGCGAGCGCCTCGGTGTCGCGCTGGACGGCGCTTGCGAAGGCATCGACGGTCGCCAGTGCTTCGGCGAGATCGTCGATCGTCGCGTTGAACTCCCGGCCGATCGTCTCCATCGGCTCGTGGGTGGTGTCCACCTCGACCCGTGCGGAGAGGTCTCCCGACGCGGCTCGTTGCATCGTCTCGGCGTACGATTCGGCGGTCTCCCGATAGGCTTCGGCCAGCGAGGTCGCTTCGCGTTCGGCTTCTTCGGCTTCCTCGCGGGCCTGCTCGGCTTCGATGCGCGCACGATCTGCCTCGACACGCGCCTCGTCGGCTTCCTTACGAGCCGCTTCGGCCTCCTCGAGCTGTTTGGCCAATGACTGTCGCATCCGGTCGATCGAGTTATACAGACGACCAAACTCGTCCGTGCGAGTCGAGTCGATGCGTTCGTCGAGCGCACCATCGGCGATTCGATTGGTCCGTCGGTCCAACTCGACGACCGATGCGATCGTATTCGTTCCCGTTACCGACCCGAGCGCGAGCAACGCCGCCCAGGCCATCATGATGGTCGCCGTTGCACTTCCTGTAACAACTCCAACAGCAGTGACCATCGTCCCAGTAACGGTGTACCCACCAACTAATTTCCAGCCGTACGACCCCTGTATCCGTCCGATCATGCTTTCAACTCGGACAGAGCATACGTATTGAATCTCCCCAACTAGTAAGGCTGCGCATATGTTCTCTCTAATCTGACTTGAAATAACGTATCGTCCTCTACTGAACCGCATTCTGCCCTCGACGGTCGGGCATCGACCGGCGATAAAGTCGTCTACCGGTGTTGGTATCGTCCCGCACGGCTCATCGTGCCGATAGGACCACGGTCACGCCGCCCCTCGCTCGAAGCATGGACGGGACTATCCCGGTACGTGTAATCCAGGGCGACGACGAAACGGTCATCGACGTCGAAGCCGGTAGGAACCTTCGGGCGGCGTTGCTCGAGCGCGAATTCCCAGTCTACGGAACGGTCGCGCGCTATGCCAATTGCGGAGGTCGTGGGCTCTGTGCCACCTGTACCGTCGAGGTCGACCCCGAGCCGGAGCCGGTCCACTGGCACGACGCCGCAGCACTCCGGTTCGGCTACCCCCGACTCTCCTGTTGTCTCGAGGTCGAAGCGCCGATGACGGTCGGACTGCTCGAGAAACACCTCTGGGGACAGCTTCTCCCCCGCCAACGACAGCAAGAGTGACGTCGTTAGTGGGACGGGTGGCTCGTCCCCCGTCGAACGGCCACGACCGATACGCCCTTACGGGGTGTGCCCTAGCCTCCGTGTAATGTTCAGCGAACTCACGGCCGTCCCGGCGGCGCTCCGGTTACCAGTGGGGTTCGTCGCCGCCATCCCCGCGGTCGTTGTGATGGACCGAGTCATGAGTCGACTCCGCGACGGGACGACCCCTCCATCGGTTGCCGCGAGCGTACTGACGGAGACGCCCATCGATCGGTCCCCGGACCGTCTCGCGTCGGTCGTCCACTATCTCGCGGCGCTCGGAACCGGTGTGTTGTTCATTTACGGGTCGTTGCTCGTCGAGTGGGTTCTCGGTGGCGCGTCAGTGGGTTCCCTCGCAGCGACGACCTTCGGCCTGTACGTCCTCATGGTCGGCTTCTTCGTGGTTGTCCCGCTCCCGCGTGCTACCGGCCTTGGGCGCACCCGACGACGCGTCGTCGCCCGGAGTTGGGCGGTCGCCGCCGCGACCTACCTGCTCGTGTTGGTCCCCATTTCGACGGCGCTTTCGCTCGGATTGGCGTAGCCGCTGCTCTCGGTAGGGTCTCGTCCATTCCAGCGTCTGGTTCGGTAACGCCATGGTTCGATATCAGGCCGCCAGTGGCTCGACGTTCCGAACCAAACACGTAACTATGAACGACGAAATACACGGACGCATGACCGACCACGAGGAACCAAACTGGGATTTCAAAGATCGGGATATTGCGATTCTCTGTGAACTTTCGGACGACCCACAACTCTCCTCGCGTGAGCTTACGGACGTCTTAGAGACGAAATACGACATCGACGTCTCTCACGTCACCGTCAGCGAGTCGATCCGTCGAATGCGAGACGAGGGCGTCTTCCGGGAAGCGATCATCCCGAACGAAGAGTACTACATCTTCGCGATGTTCGAGTTCAAGTTCAATCCCGAGAACTTCGCCGACGGCTGGCGGGATGCGATGGAGTTCATCCAGCAGGACAAGCATACGCTGTTTTTCTTCCTTTCCGACGGCGAGTACCAGTGGAAGACGATCATGATGTTCCGAAACCGTGAGGAAGTTTCGCGGTGGATCCACGACTGCTACAAGAAACACGGCGACGTGATTGCCAACCTGCGGAACACGGCCGTCCACAACGTCCTCAAGTTCCGGACTGACTCGGAGATCTACGAGGACCTCCGCGAAGAGACGGACAACTGAAGTCGACAATGCAGGCCGGTTCGAACGGTTGACCCAGCAAACGACGTCAGTCGCGGCGTTCTTCCGGGTGACAGAGCCGATACGTCGTTCGACCGACGGCGGGCTCGCCGTCCGCGCTGGCGGCGTTGACGTCCGTAACGCCGCTCGAGCCACCGGCACGGGACACGTCGGCTTCTGCCCGCAGGTCGCCTGTTGCCGGTCGAAGATACGGGACGGTGAGATCGGTCGTCGACAGCCCGACTGCGTTGGGGTTGACGAACGACTGCCACGCGGGCCACCCGTCGTCGGCTACCGCTTCTGTCAGCTATCAGGTCCCCTCGAACTCCGGCTCTCGGTCCTCGGCGAACGCCATCGTCCCCTCGACGACGTCGTCCGTACTCGCAAGGAGGCCAAAGCCCTGACTCTCCATTGCCAGTGCGGCGTCGATGCTGGCGTCCTGGCCTTCGTTCATGACTTTCTTCGCGACCTCGAGGGCGATTGGCGGCCCCGTCCGCAGATCGTCGACGAACTCGGCAACGACGTCGTCGAACGCCTCGCGTGCAACGGCGCGGTTGAGTAGTCCCCACTCCGCGGCGCGTTCGGCGTCGATATGGTTGCCCCGGAAGACCAGTTCCTTCGCGCGGGTCTCTCCGAGGATACGAGTGAGTCGCTGGGTGCCGCCCCCGCCGGGGATGAGCCCGAGGTCGATCTCGGGACAGCCAAAGGACGACCGCTCGGTCGCGATCCGAAGATCACAGGCGAGTGCAAGCTCGAGTCCGCCACCCAGGCAGTAGCCGTCGATTTTCGCGAGGACCGGGCGCGGGAAGTCGGTGACCGTCTCGAAGGCAGGCGTGACGCTCATTAGATCCGTCGGGTCCGCACCGACGAAGCTGTTGACGTCGGCACCCGCGCTGAACGCCCGGTCGCCCGTGCCTTCGATCGTCGCACACCGGATCCCGTCGACGTCGACTGAGGAAAACAGGTCGTCGATTTCGGCGAGCAGATCGGGCGAGAGTGCGTTCAGCCGCGACGGCCGGTCGAGTTCGACGCACAACACGCCGTCTTCGAGGTCGACGTTCAGGTTGTGATAGGTCCCCAGCCCGTCGTCATCATCGCCGTCGTACTCGTAGAACCCTTCGCCAGCCTCTTCGCCCGTCTTGCCCGCCGCGACGAGTTCCTCGAGGTAGGGATGGGGCTCGAACCGCTCGGCATCGGTCGCTTCGTGGAGGCGCTCGAGTTTCTCGAGGACGGTCTCGAGGCCGAGTTTGTCGCCGCGTCGGCAGATCCCCTCGGGAAAGCCAAGGCCGAGCTTGACGCCGGTGTCGACCTCCTCGGGCGTCGCGACGCCCTCGCCGACGAGGAACGCGGCGCGATTGATCATGCGTGCTTCGACGCGCAGCCAGTCGAAGTCGCCCGCATCGTCGGGGTCGTAGTCGGGACCGTCCCCGTCTTCGTACTCGTAGTAGCCCGTACCGGTTTTCCGGCCCAGTTCCCCAGCGTCGACTTTTTCGGCGACGATCGGCGGCACGGGATCACCGGCCTCTTTACGGACGGAGTAGCCGACGTCGATGCCCGTGAGGTCGCCGAGTTCGAACGTCCCCATCGGGTAGCCCCGTTCGTGAACCATCGTCGCGTCGGCCTCCTGGATCGTCGCCTCGCCTTCCGAGACCATCCAGGCGGGCTCGCCGCCGAACGGGCCAACGATCGTATTGACGACGAAGCCACGGACGTCTTTACGGACGTAGATCGGCGTCTTCCCGATCGACTCGACCCACTCGTAGCCCGCTTCGGCGACCGCGTCACTCGTCTCCTCGCCGTAGATAACCTCGACGAGATCCATCTTCACCGGCGGGTTGAAAAAGTGCAACCCGAGGACTCGTTCGGGCGTCTCGACTGCCTCGGCGATCTCGGTGATCGGTAGACTCGAGGTGTTCGTCGCGAGCAGCGTCTCCGAATCACAGTAGGTCTCGAGGTCGCTGAAGATGTCGTGTTTCAACTCGAGGTTCTCGGGGGCCGCCTCGATCACGAGGTCGGCGTCGGCGACCGCCTCCTCGAGATCCGTCGTCGTCTCGATCCGCTCGAGAACGTCCTCGGCGGACTCCTCGAGCAGGGCTTTCTCCTCGAGTTTTTCGAGGCTCCAGGCGAGCTGTTCGTAGCCGTTTTCGACGTACTCGGGCTCGATATCGCGCATTGTGACGTCGTAGCCGGCCATCGCGGTCACTTCGGTGATTCCGTGTCCCATGTTCCCCGCGCCGAGAACGGCAACGCGGTCGATGCTCTCGAGTGACATGGCTATGTGGTCGTGTAGAATTGTCTTAATACCACCGGCGTTTTCTTACCAGTGTTAAATATGCCCTCGGAAGCGGGGCACCCCGTACGGCCCTGTGATCCGAACATGAACGTTGTAACTGGCCCGTGGCGACACTGAAACAGTGCCATCTGGGAGCGAGACGACAGCTACGGCCGGCTAGCCGCGCTCGTTACAGCGGCTCGTCACCCTCGACGATCCGTTTCGCACGGGCGGCCAGCGCGGGAACCCGGTCTTCCATCTTGGGATACATCGGATTGTCGCTGTTGCCCTCGAGGTATCGCCGGAAGAACATCTCTCCGAGGCCGGCCAGCTTGTAAACCGCGAGCGCGCGGTAGAACCGCTCGTGTTCGAACTCGAGACCGGTTCGCTCCTCCCAGCGGTCGACTAACTCGAGGCGGGTCGGGTACCCCTCGCGTTCCATAAATCGCGTCACGAGTTCCGGAATCGTCGGGTCGGGGTCTTTCGGGTCACGCCAGTACGACAGCATCCAGCCCAGATCGGCCCGCGGGTCGCCGAGGGTGGCCATCTCCCAGTCGAAGACGGCGACGAGTTCGGGTGGGGTTCCGGGACCGAACATCACGTTATCGAGTTTGTAGTCGCCGTGGACGAGCGTGTGAGGGTGCTCGTCGGGTGCGTTCTCCTGGAGCCACGAGCCCACTTCGTAGAGGTCGGGGACCTCGCGTTCGTCGGCCGTCACCTCGAAGGCCCACATGAGCTGTTGACCCCAGCGTTCGACCTGTCGGTCGGTGTATCCGTCGGGGTAGCCGAACTCGCCGAGGCCGAGCGCCTCGTAGTCGAGTCGGTGGACCTTCGCGAGCGTGTCGACGAGTTCCTCGCCCATCCGTCGGCGGTGGTCGGGCGCGGCGAACCGATCGGGTTCGCCCTCGCGTAACACGTCGCCCTCGAGGCGGTCCATCAGGTAGAAGTCGCTCCCGATGACGTCGTGATCCTCACACGCGAGGACGGGGTTCGGAACCGGAACGTCGGTCGCCGCGACCGCGTCCATCACCTCGTACTCCCGGACGACGTCGTGGGCCGTCTCGGCCGTCTCACCCGGTGGAGGACGACGCAACACGAGGTCGCGCTCACCCCACGTCACGAACAGCGTCTCGTTCGAGTGGCCTTCCTGATGTCGTTCGACGTCGTAGTCGTCTGCCTCGCCCAGCTGGTCCTCGAGGAACGTGGCGAGTGCGTCCTCGTCGACGAGGCGGTCGTAGTAGCTGTCGGTCATGAGTGGCTATCGACTGCCGTCTCGCCGGCCGGATTCCCGGCTCGCGTCGACGCGACGGTGTACGCTCATACCACCGACCTCATTAACGAAAATAGTTTTGACTGGACGGAAGCTTACAACGTTCATAACGCGTGCAGTTCGATGACGGTCATCCGGTCTGTAGGTCGTCGGTTTCGGCTGCTCGCTGGCTGTGAGCGGGCCAAATCAGGTGTGACCATCCGTCTCGATTGGCTCCGTCGCTAGCCGTGATCGATCGTGTTACGTGGGTCCATCCTTCCAAAACGCTTTTGATCGACACTGACTGACTGGTTAGTTAGATGCGCACAGACTCGACGGGCGACCGTCGCCCGACGACTATCACGTCGACCGGTGTCGTCCGTTTTGCCGCCGATATCGACCGACAGATCACCGCTGGTCGCGGTGAGTGATCGCGTGGTTTCGAGAGCGACTCTCACTCGGCGCTTGCGACCACCCTCGAGCGACGGCGCTCGAGGGCGGCGGGTGGTGATCGGCGCGGTCATCCTGAGCACGTTCTTCGTCGGCTTCGGTGGCGGTGTGATCTTCCCAATCCTGCCGAATTTGGGCGTCGTACTCGGCATCTCGCCGGTTCTGGTTGGGCTAATTCTCAGTGCCAACCGGTTTTCGCGGCTGTTTGCGAACGCCCCGGCTGGCGTCCTCGTCGACCGACTCGGCACTCGGACGCCGTTCGTCGCTGGCATGGTTATCCAGGGTGTGGCGACGTTTGGCTACGTGATCGCGATGGTCTCGGCACACCCATCACTGTGGTTTCTGCCTGACGTTCCCGAAGCCTGGTTTCTGGGTTCGCGGATCGTCTGGGGGATCGGTAGTGCGGCGGTCTTTGCGACCGCGTACACGATCGCCGCCGACGTCAGCGACGACGATTCCCGTGGCGCAAGCATGGGCCTCATACGTGGCGGCGTGTTGTTCGGCTTCCCGAGCGGGGTCGTCATTGGTGGTGTCCTTAGCGAACTCTGGGGGACGGTGCCCGCGTTCGCCGTCGCGACGATGTTCGCCGGGTTCGCGAGCGTGATCGCCTTCGCGACGATCCCGGAAACCCACGTCGACGGTGACGAACACCGCTCGGTCTCGCTCACGGACGTCGACGTCAGCGTGCCCGCAGTGACGGTCGGTCTGGTGAACTTCACGGTCCTGTTCGCCTACATCGGCGCGCTGTTCGCGACGCTCGTCCTCTTTCTCGACCACAACGAACTCGGCGTTTTCGGCTTCGACGCCCAGGCTTCTTCGGGGATTTTCATGGCAGTCACCGTCGTCGCTGCGGGAGTTTTCATGTTTCTCGGTGGCTACGTCAGCGACCGGACCGGATCGCGGATGCCGACGCTTTTGACGTTCCTCGGTACGTCGTTCGTCGGCTTCGTCATGCTCGCACTGGCTGACTCGGTTGGGACCCTCACCGCTGCCTGTCTGCTCATCGGTGCCGGTCAGGGCGGCACGAGCGGCCCATTGATGGCGCTACTCGCAGATCTCACGCCGGACGAGCGGATGGGACGGGCTGTCGGGACGAACAACGTCCTCGGCGACGTCGGCGGTGGACTTGGCCCGATCGTCTCACTCCCGCTCGTCGAACTCGTCGGCTTCTTGCCGATCTACGTCGTCTGTGCAGTTCTCCCTCTGGTCGCTGGTGCGATTCTCCTCGTCGGCGTTCACCACGAAACCGGCCGATTCACCCCTCGCGTCGACCCGAGTCAGGACCCAGCGAACGAACAATCGCCGGGCCACGCCGACTGATACGGCATGCGGTGAGTGGGTATTGGCCCTCCCTGCGTACGCTCACCGGAAAACGCGATGGAATCCGTCCGAACGTCTCACCAGGAGTCACGAGGCGTGTACGTATTCGACCCGTTCACACCGCCGGATTCACTCGCCGACCCCACCCGGCTGACGGAGCCAGTGACGGACGATCCCCTCGAGACTCGCACTCGTCAACTCGGCGACGTCGTCGCGCTGAAGCGTGACCTGATAGATCCGTGCCCCGTTGATCGTCGTCAACAACAGCGTCGCGACCTCCTCGGCGTCGACGTCACGGAAGACGCCCTGTTCGATGCCGTCTTCGACGATCGCGATCACCATCGCTTCGACAGTCTCGTAATTGTGCGAGAGCTGTCGGCGAAACTCCGGATTGTGCGGCGCTTCCGATCTGATCTCGAGCATCGCCGTCGTCAGCTCCCAGTGATCGAACTCGCCGCGTTCGGGCGGTCCGAACAGGAGCGTCTCGATCAACGCCTCGAGTCGAGTACCAGGGTCCTGTTGCTCGTCGACGGCGATATCGCGTTCGAACGCATCCAGCAGGTACTCGAGAAACGCCACGAGCAGGTCTTGCTTCGTGTCGTAGTGGTAGTGAATCACGCCTTTCGTCTTGTCGAACTCGTCGGCGATCGACTGCATCGTCAGGCTAGAGTACCCGTGGGTACACAGCGCCCGATAGGTTGCCTGCATGATCGCCTCCTGGGTGTCGACGGGGTCACCGTCGCCGTTTGCCCCCATGCTACTACGTGCGTCGTAAATTATCGCAAAAAGCGTTTGGAAAGGAGTCTGCTTCTCCGGCTCGGCTGTCCCCGTGGCCCACCATCGGTCAGCCGCCTCAGTGGTCCGGATCGACGGTGTCGACGATCTCGAGGACGTCTCGAGGAGACTCGATGCGATAGGAGACGGCGGGGCCCGAGTCGGCTCCGAACGCGACTCCCCGCATGCCGACCGCGTCGGCACCGCGAACGTCGTGGTCGTACCGATCGCCGATCATGAGCGACCGAGACGGCGCGACGTCGGCCGTCTCGAGGGCCGTCTCGAAGATGGCCGGGTCGGGTTTGGTTCGGCCCACCGCTTCGGACGTCGTGATCGAATCGAACCGGTCGCGGACCCCGAAGCGCTCGAGCATCCGGTTGCCCGCGTCGTCGTCGACGTCACTGATCACCCCGAGGTGGAGATCACGGTCGGCGAGGGTGTCGATCGTCTCGACCGCGCCCGGGACCGGCCGGATCGACGACGCCACGTGGTCGTCGAAGGTCGGTTTCCACGCGTCAGTCGGGAGCCGTTCACCGACGAGTGCCTCGACGCCTACTGCGTACGCCTCCCGCGCCGCACGGAACTCGGTCCCGTCACGCTCGCGGAAGTGCTCCCCGACGGCCGTCCGCCAGGTCTCGACGGCCGCCTCGACGCTCATCTCGAGTTCACGTCGCTCGAGCACATCCGCGACGAACGCCGCGTGGGCCGACTGGACGGACTCGAGCTCGAGGATGACGCCGCCGATGTCCCAGAAGACGGCGTCCCACGACGACTCGTCGCCGGTCGGTGTCGGCGGGTCGGTCATCGACACCGCCTCGACGGTCGGTGACGATTTTCGGGTGCTACACTCGGAAGAAGGCGTCCGCCCGCTCGAGGGACGTCCCCGGGAACACGTACCGACATGGTTGATTGGTATACTTTTATTAACAATGCTTTGTAATAGGTGGTTTGGTTGTACAATGGTAAGTTCCAGACACGCCGTCGTGGGTGGGCACGCATGAACACCGATCGATTCGCCGTCGACGGTGACGTCGCCATCGTCACGGGAGCCTCGAGCGGCATCGGTCGGGGAATCGCCGAGCAGTTCGCCGCGGGCGGGGTCGACGTCGTCGTCTGTTCGCGCGACCAGGAGAACGTCGACTCCGTCGCCGAGGCGATCAACGGCTCTGACGGCGATGGCGAGGCGCTGGCGCTCGAGTGTGACGTCACCGACCGCGAGGCCGTCGAGGCGCTCGTCGAGACGACCGTCGAGACGTTCGGCGGGATCGACGTGCTGGTCAACAACGCCGGAGCCTCGTTCATGGCCGACTTCGACGACGTCTCACCGAACGGCTGGAAGACGATCGTCGACATCAATCTCCACGGCACCTACAACTGCACCCACGCCGCCGCCGAGTCCCTCAAAGACGGCGGCGGCTCGGTGATCAACTTCTCGAGCGTCGCCGGTCAGCGCGGCGCGCCGCTGATGAGCCCCTATGGGGCCTCGAAGGCTGCCGTGATCAACTTCACGACGACGCTCGCCGCCGAGTGGGCCGATGATGACGTCCGCGTCAACTGTATCGCACCCGGCTTCGTCGCGACGCCCGGTGTCGAGAGTCAGATGGGCGTCTCCGCCGACGAGATCGACCGCTCGACGGTCGCTCGCCGTATCGGTACCGTCGAGGAGGTCGCAGACGTCACCCAGTTCCTCGCCAGCCCCGCCGCCTCTTACGTCGTCGGCGAGACGATCACCGTCGGCGGCGTTCCCCAGCTCACGGAGGAATACGAAGTCTGACCTCGAGAAAAACGATTTACATCGGACCGGCGGTTCCCATACAACGAAAAGGGCGGCACACGTCTATGTGAGCCGATGACTGCCAGAGAGATTCACCTTCCCGTCGCGGCACAGCCGACAGTCGACTCGCTCGTCGAGTACGCACGGACGGCCGAGGACGCCGGTTACGACTGCGTCTGGCTGCCCGAAACCTGGGGTCGAGACGCCGTTACCGTCCTGACGTCGATCGCCGAACACACCGATTCCATCGATCTCGGCTCGAGTATCGTCAACACTTACTCGCGGTCGCCGGCGCTGCTCGGTCAGACGGCCGCCACGTTACAGGAGGTCTCGGGTGGCCGATTTCGGCTGGGGATCGGCCCGAGCGGCCCCATCGTGATCGAGAACTGGCACGGCCTCGAGTACGGCAATCCCCTTCGACGCACCCGCGAGACGGTCGAGATCGTCCAACAGGTACTTTCGGGCGAGCCCGTCGAGTACGACGGCCACGATTTCTCGTTGTCGGGCTTTCGGCTGCGCTGTACGCCACCTGACCCGCAGCCACCGGTCGAGGTCACCGGAATGGGCCCCAAGGCCGTCGAACTCGCCGGTCGCTTCGCCGACGGCTGGCACGGTATCATGCTCACGCCCGATGGCACCCGTGACCGACTCGAGGACGTCGAACGCGGAGCCGACCTCGGG
The DNA here is from genome assembly GCF_003430825.1 of Natrarchaeobaculum sulfurireducens. Lineage (NCBI taxonomy): Archaea > Methanobacteriati > Methanobacteriota > Halobacteria > Halobacteriales > Natrialbaceae > Natrarchaeobaculum > Natrarchaeobaculum sulfurireducens. The sequence goes on from NZ_CP024047.1 coordinate 517,105, forward strand.
GACCGTGATCCCGAGGACGTAGCCGTCTCCGTCGGCGTTACCTGCTGTGTCCTCGATGACCCAGCGCGCGCTCGCGACCTTGCCCGCCAGCACGTCGGCTTCTACGTCGGCGGCATGGGAACCTTCTACCGCGACTCCCTCGAGCGCCAGGGCTACGACGAAGCGGCCGAAATCCACGACGCCTGGCAGGCGGACGAGCGCGACCGCGCCCTCGAGTTGATCGACGACGACATGCTCGATCAACTCTGTGCCGCAGGCGACCTCGAGACAGCCCGTGAGAGCCTCGAGCGCTTCGAGGCGGTCGACGGGTTAGACGCCGTGATGGTGAGCTTCCCACGCGGTGCGGACGAAAGCGAGGTCAGCGAGACGATGGCCGCGCTCGCGCCGACCGGCGACTGAACTCGGCGGTACGTGTCGCTGTCGCCCGACCTGACCGACGTTCGACGGTTTCGCCGGAGCTATCGTGTTGGCGTTCTAACTCGTGTCCATGGTCTCCCGACGCGCTGCCCTCGCTCTCATCGGTACCGGCCTCGGCGGTGCCGTCCTCGACCGGGCCGTCCTCCGACCCGCGTTGCAGGTCCAAACCGGCGTCTCCAGACTTCACTCGGCGTCGGATCGCGTGATCGTCGACGGACTCGAGCCCGAGGCGTCCGACTCGTTCAGTACGGTCGCGCCAGCGGAGGCGACGGCTCTCACTGGAGAGGACGCACCAGAGCCCGTCAGTGAGGCCCTCGAACGTGCTGAAGCCGACCGAGACGATCGGCTCACGGTGGTCGTCCAGTTGCGCTCGACGTCTGACTCCCCGCGTCGGCTCCAGGTTCGCGGCGTCGACTGGCGAGGCCCGCGAACGCTCGAGGTTCGAGCCCAGGTCGACGAGTGGGGCTCGCTCTCGAGCGTCGACGCCGAAGAACGTGAGCGCCTGCACGCAGCAGCGTGGCTGACCAGTACGGGTATCTGGTCGCTCTCACCCTGTCCCCGGTTGGCCCCCTCACGGGCCGTCCTCGTCACCGAGTGATAGTTGCCACCGGTTCGTCCCCTAGCTTCTGACCTGAGCGCCAACCCACCCCCGACTGTCCCGTCGAAACGCCGATCCCGACAGCTACAAACCGTCGATCACCCCAGTTCGAACTATGCCAGGGAAGGTGCCGCCCGAGGAACTGCTCGAGTGCGTGTTCGATCGAACGGGGTCGCCGGACGACGCCGTCGTCCAGGGGCCAGCCTACGGCGAGGACGCCGCCGCGATCGACCCACCCGAGGGAACGCTCGTGGTCAGTACCGACCCGATCTCGCTTGCGGCATCGGCGGTCGGCACGCTGGGCGTTCACGTCGCCTGTAACGACGTTGCCGCCTCGGGAGCCGACCCACGATGGCTCACCGCCGTCGTCATGCTCCCCGACGAGGAGACGCCGCTCGAGACGATCACCGACGACATCGACGCGGCCGCTCGTGAGATCGGTGCGACGGTCGTCGGCGGACACTCCGAGTACGTCGACGGCCTCGAGCGCCCGATCGTCACCCTGACCGCGATGGGCATGACGGATCGGTTCGTCCCGACCGGCGGCGTCGAGCCGGGCGACCGGATCGTCCTGACCAAGGCCGCCGGGATCGAGGGGACGGCCATCCTCGCGGCCGACTTCGGTGACGACCTCGGCGTCGATGGGACGACCCGCGAGCGTGCCGAGTCGTTCTTCGCGGAGATCAGTGTGGCCGAAGACGCCCGTGCGATCCGCGAGTACGCGACCGCGATGCACGACCCGACCGAAGGCGGCGTCGCCGCGGGCGTACTCGAGCTCGCATTCGCTTCCGACGTCCGGCTGACGGTCGACCGCGATGCGGTCCCAATCCGCCCGGAGACGGCCACGCTCTGTTCGGCCGCCGACGTCGACCCCCTCCGTATTTTCGGTTCGGGCGCGCTGCTCGCGACGGTTCCCGACGACGAGGTCGACGACGCGCTCGCCGAACTCGAGGCCGTAGGGATCGACGCTGCGATAATCGGGACCGCTGACGCGGGCGAGCCGGGGCTTACTCTGGGTGACGAGTCGATCACCGAAGCGGTTCGAGATGACCTGTACCCACTGTGGGAGCAAGCGGACGCGACGGATTGATCGATCCCCCGACGGGTACCCAGACACACTCGAGACGGCGAGCCGATCGATCCGATCGGATCGTCCCGGCCGTCACTGTGCCCACTCGAGCATCCGGGCGTAGACCGGATCGGACTCGAGCGCCCGCGAATCGCCGACGAGCACCAGCGCACGTTTCGGACGGGTGAGCGCGACGTTGATCCGGCGGTAGTCCTCGAAGATCGGCCCCTCGAGCTGGCCGGTTGCGGTGAACGAGACGATGATCAGTTCCTGGCTCGAGCCCTGAAACCGGTCGACGGTGTCGACGGCGACGGCGTCGGGGACGTGTTTCGAGATGGTCGACACCTGCGCACGAAACGGCGCGATGACGCCGATATCGTCGTAGGCGAGGCCCGCGTCGGCGTACGTCTCGATCAGGTCGGCGATCCGGGCTGCCTCGACGTCGTCGGTGTATCGGCTGCCGTCGCCCTCAACGTCGACGAAGGCGACGGGGTCCCGAAGCTGTTCCGGGAGCGCGTCCCTGGCGACGCCCTCGAGGTCGTCGAGCGTTCGACCGGCGACCGCGGGCTCGGCGGGACGGAGTTCGCCGTCGTAGAACTCCTGGGAGGCGAAATACTGGATGCGCTGGTTCATCCGATACTGGCAGTCGAGCATGACGCCAGCCTCGGGGAATCGCTCGACGAGCCGCTCGAACAGCGACTCGGTGAGGTCGGCTGCGCGCGGTTCATCGTCGCTTGTGTTCTCCAGGCCGTGTTGGGTCCCACCTTCAGAGCGTACGACTGGGGGAAGTTGCTCGTGGTCGCCGACGAGGACGAACCGTTCGGCCAGGTTGGCCGCCGCGAACGTGCCGGGTTCGGTTAGCTGGGCGGCCTCGTCGACCAGCGCCACGTCGAACGCCTGTTCTTTCATCTCGCGCGAGCCACAGGTCGCAGTCGTCGCAGCCACGACACGGGCGTTCTCGAGTTCGGCCAGCCGGTCCTCGGGGTCGCCCGCACGCTCGAGGCGATACGGTTGCATGTCCTCGCGGACGCCACTTTCGCTGCCGACGCGGACGATTCGGTCGTCGTCGAGGCTGTCACCGATCCCCTCGAGGACGGCCTCGAGTGCGTTGTCGACCGCACGATTCGTAAAGGCAGACAACAGGACACGTTCGCCGCGGTCGACCATCGCGCGGATGGCGCGAGCGATGGTGTAGGTTTTCCCGGTGCCCGGCGGCCCGTGGATCAGCGCGAAATCCTCCGCGCCGACGGCCTTGCGGACGGCCTCGTTCTGGGCCGCGTTGTTGTCGATGAACGTCTCCTCTGGGAGCGAAAAGGCGGGCTCCTCGCGGCCGAACAGCACGTCTTTGCGTCGCCCGTCACCTTTGAGCAGGCAATCGTGAAGCGCCACGAGCAGCCGATCCGTCGTCAGCTCGGATGGATAGACGTCGAGTCTGGTGACCTCGACCGGCTCGTCGGCCGTCACCACGACCTCCTCGTCTAGGCGTTCGATCATGGCCAGTTCCGCGTCGCCCCGAACCGGGTGGCCGTCGCTTGCCAGCACGAGGTCACCCTCCCGAAGTTTGGAAGTCCCACCAGCTGTCCGCCTCGCTCGAAGCTCCCAGCGTCCCTCCTCGAGCGGCCGCTTTTCGACGAACTCGAGATCGATCAGCGCGCGGTCGTCGTCGGCCCGCTCCTGGGCGTCTTGACGCCAGAGCTTGGCGTACTCGCGGTGGACCGCCCGGCGTTCCGCCTCGATCGCCCGGTACAGTCGCTCGAAGTACTCGAGTTCTTCGTCGGGCAGCGGGCGGCCGATCTGGCCTGCTTTCGACTCCTGGGCGAGCCGGCCGGAGACGACCATGCAGGTGTCCTGCTCGAAGCAGTATTCACACTTCGCATCGCCCTCATAGCCCGTCGGAACGTCGCCGTTGACCTCCATCGCGGCGATCTCGTTTCGCAGCCGGACGACGAACTTGAGCAGGCCAGCGCCCATCGAGAAGTCCTTCGCTGGGGTCAGATCGCCGGTTTCCTCGTTGCGATCCAGCGCCGAGTTCTTCGTATAGAGTAAGGTCCCCGTGTCGACCTCGTCGCCGTGTTCTTCGAGCAAGAGCGCATAACAGGCCGCCTGCACCTTGTCTTTGAACCGGGGTTCCTTGCGCAGGTTCTTCCCCGTCTTGAGTTCGACCGGCGCACCCCGGCGGATGGCGTCGGCCCGGCCGCGGATGCCGAACGTCTCGCTGATCAGCAACTGTTCGGACCGCCAGCTGCTCTCGGCTGGCGAGAACGTCTGTTCGGTGCTTTCGGCGGCTTCCGTCGGTCCATCCCCCTCGGTGAGCCGGCCCTGCTCGAGCCAGCCCTCGATGGCCGTCGCGTTCTCGCGAACGTCCTCGGCGACGGCCTCGGGCGTCTCGCCCAGCAAGCCGAGCTGGAGACCGCGTTCCTCGACGCGGGCGTCGATCGACTCCTCGAGCTCCCGGCCCCGCAACAGGTCGCCAAAGACCTCGTGTACGATGGTCCCTTTGACCACGGGGTAATTAAGCGGGACGCCGGAGAGCTTGTTCAGGTAGTAGAGCCGGGGACACTCCACCCAGTTGCGGATCGCCGTCACGTTCACGAGGAAACTCGGCTCGACGACGACGTAGGACTCGCCCGTCGTCGAGTACTGTTTTTCGCCCTGATACTCCTTCGTCTCAGCGTTCGTGACCAGCAACTCCATCCCCGGCTCGAGGAGTTCGGCCGACTCGGTCCACTTGTTCCACAGCGTCACGGTCGTCCGTTCGTGCCCATCGGCGAGCCGTTCGGTCTCGAGGCCGCCGTCAGCCACGCGGCCGTCCGGCCTCTCCGCGTCGGCCGTCTCGAGACGCATCGGGACCTCGGCGAGTTCGGTCTCGCCGTAGCTAGTCGAGACCGTGCGCACGTCGACGTCATCCGCGACGATTCCGCGTACGTCCACGCCTATCGTCTCGCGCCGAACGGTCAAAAACGCTATCGGTCCCGGTCGTCGTCTCGGAGTGGGGCGGTCGCCTCGAGCGACCGGCCGGACGAGCCAACCGAACAGCGTGTAAGCGGTTCTTACCGCCCCGGCCGGCCGTGGGTCGGGCGAAACGATCGGTCGCGACGACGAAACGGTCGTGGTCGCTTTATGACGTACACGTCGACCCGGTTTCACCATGAGTGATCACGACGCAGACGACCGTGAACCCGAGCCGGCAGCCGAGGACGACCGTGAACCCGAGCCGGCAGCCGAGGCGACGAACCCAGCCGAAGCGACAACGGCCGAGATCGACTCCGGTACCGGTGTCGGTGATCGACCGGACGAGGGACACGACCCGCGGGACGAGTCGACGCAGATCGCCACCGAAGAGCGTCGTCGAAAGATTCCAGTATTCAGTGCCGTGATCGCCGTCGTCGGTGCCTGGGTCGTACTGTCCGTTCTGGTCGTCTACGACGTCTCGCAGGCGGCGTTCTGGAACAACGTGATCGTCGGTGCCGTCGTCGCCGTCGCCGCCGGCTACAACTACTATCGAGTCTCGAGTGACATGCCGCTTAGCGTCGGCGTCTCCGCGCTGCTCGCCGTGTTGGGAATCTGGCTGATCATCGCTCCAGCCCTTCTCGAGATGCCTGCCGGTGCGGGACTGGGCGACAGTCCCTTCTGGGGGACACTCGGCGCTGGGTTCCTCATTGCCGCGCTGTCCGGGTACAACGCCTATGAAGCGCGAGAGGCCCGAACCGTTGCGACCGAACCCGAGGCAGGTGTCTAGTCGCTTCCGTCGGCGGGCACACCCGCTTGCGACTCAGGGTCACCCTCGAGTTGCTGAAGTCGAACTTCGGCGGCGTGGTGGCTTGTCGCGACGATGGCGAACGCGACCATCGCGACGGCGAAGCCGGTAGCGACGGCCGGAGATAAGCCGTTTACGTAGCTGTTCAGTAGCTGGCCGGCTGCGAGCGCCGGTGGGCCGACCGCCAGCAGGAAACTCTTCGCTGGCGCGACGCGAAACAGTTCGGCGAGCGAGCGCAAGCGGCGGACGGGCATGGAAAGCAGTGGTTACCATCTGTGTCGAGCGCGACGACGTAGCCCTTTTGTTCTGTGCCCGAACGATCCCGTTCGACCCGGCCAGCGGCCCAGTCCGTGGTAATCGATACGTTCTTTCCGTCTGCCTCACAAAGGCCAAGTATGCGGATTCGCGAGTGGCAGGACGTTCTCCAGGACGTCACCGACCGCGACGTCGATCCAGAGGGCTGGCGGGCCCTCGCGGGGGACCGTGCCGGCGGCGTTGGCGAAGATATGTATCTCGCGCATCCTCGTGCTGGCGTCTTTTTCCTCAAGACCTACGCGAAGAACCCCTTCGAGGTTCGCGGCGTCGGCACCCAGGTCGCGCGGAAACTGGACGACGAGATCGGTTCGTTCCTCCCCGAGGAAGACGCCGGTGGGCGATTCGCCGTCCAGTCGCCACCCGAAGACGAAACTCACGCCGAGACGATCTCACAGCGCCTCGAGACGGTGCTCGAGACCCATGCCGACGCGCCGACGCGGCCCCAGGACCTCTTCGACGACGTGATGGACGCCCTCGAGAGCCCGGCGTTTGGCCCGATGGAGTACGACCAGTACGACCGGCCGGACGAACTCACCGACCTCTCGGATCGCTTCGAGGAGGCCGAGGAGTTACTCGACGCCGAACTCGAGGACCTCATCGAAACCGACGAGGTCGACCGCGGGTTCATGTGACAGGTCTCGACGGCGTCTGGAGACGACCCACGAGGGAGTCCCACGTTCGCGTCCGATGCGCCTTTGGAAGCGGCGACCTACTAGCCGGACGAATGAGCGACCGTGCCGAAGACACCGTCCGTGACTACTACGACGCACTCCGGGTGGGTGAGCCGCTCGAGCCCTATTTCCTCGAGGCCGACTCGACCGTGAAGTACGGCATCAGCGACGCCCTGTACGGCTACGAAGACGTCGCCGAGGCTCTCCGCGAGCAGACCGCGACGACTGAAGACTGGACGATCGAGAGCCACGCGCTCGTCGTCGACGAACGCGAGGGGTTCGCGACGTTTGCGGACGAGGTGACGATGGCCTGGCGAGCCGTCGACACTGACGACACCGACGAGGAGCGCCACTTCGAGACTCGCTGGAGTGGCACGCTGGTTCCCGCCGCGAACCGAACCGTCGTGTCAGAAACGGATGAGGTGGACGAAAAGTCGACGTGGCGGTTCACGACGATGCACGTCAGCACAGCAGGTGCGGTATGAGTCGCCGACGGGCCCACGGCAGAGCGTCGCTGGTAGCCGACGACCGAGGACTCACCCGTTTCGGTGCCGGATTCGTCTTTCTGGTCGGGCTTTCCGGGGCGACGATGGCACTCCAGGGCGGAGCCTCGCCATCGGTGGTCGGCGTCTCGCTGGTCGGCGGCACCGTCGTCGGCGCAGCCCTGCTCTGGTATCTCCGCCGAATTGCGGGCGAACTCGAGCGCTCGGGCCGTCGCCTGTAGCGGTCGCTGTGTCGACGGTCGGTTCCGTCGGGGCCACTTGGGACGACTATCGCTCGACGCGCCGGATCCACAGCCCCGGCGAATCGAGTTCGTCGTGACTCGGCAGGTACTCCGGGCCCTCCCAGACCAGCGCTGCGGTCTCGAGGTCGCGGGCGTCGACGACGGTCTCGAAAAAGCGCTTTCCACGTTCGTACTGGCGCTGTTTCAGCCCGAGCCCGAGCAGTCGTCGAAACAGTTGCTGGAGCGGCCCACGGCCCTGTCGGCGGGCGTCGAGCTTGCGCCGGAGGTCCGCGTACTCGTCGTCGAAGGCGTGGTCCATGAGGAGTTCGGCGTACCCTTCGACGACCGTCATCGCGGCGTCGAGGTCACGAAACGTCCTGCGGTCGAATCGTCCCTCAGAGAGGTTCGCGATACCGGCTTCCATCCGCTCTTCGAGATGTGTAGAGAGCCAGGGAGCAGCGCCGAACTCGGCGGCGTGGGTCACCTCGTGGAAGGCGATCCAGCGTCTGAACCGGTCGGCGTCGACGTCCAGTTGCTCGGCGGCGTTCAGGATATTCGGTCGGACGAAGTACAGGGCGTGGTCGTCGTTGGGGGCGTCGGCCAGGAGCAGGGGATCGTACTGACCGAGGACGTTCCGTCCCAGAAAGGCGAGTAAGACGGTCATCGTCCCCGTGTTGATCGTTCGGGCAATTCCAGGGAATTCGTCGGTGTGGGGCTCGAGTGCGCCCATCACGCGTTCGAACGTCTCGACGTTGGCGTCGATCCAGTGGTGACGGTTCTGGATCTCGACGGTGTTTGGGACGTCGAATTCGACCCTCGAGGCCGTCCGGACGGCGGTCCGGGCCTCCCGGACGTCGCTGGCGTAGGCCCGCCGCTCGCCGGGCTCGAGCGCGAGCGAGCCGGGGTCGGTCGCTGCCTTGGCTGCGTCGGCGGCCGACTCCCAGTCGATCGCGTCGGACCCGGACGCCCCGGCAACGGCCCGGACGCTACGATAGAGGTTCACAATAGCGGTAGGGGAAGCAGGCGCAAAAGCGTTCGGCCACGGCCGGTCGATGGGACGGACCGCGCGACGATGGGCGCCGACGCGGTCGACCGAGCGTCGACCGCCCGCCGGTCAAAGTGCGGCTCGTTCGGTAAGCGTCCCGCTCAGTTGACGATGACGTCCGGCTGTTCCTCGCGTTCGAGTTCGTCTTCCTCGTCGTCGCCGCGGTACTTCTTGACGGCGACGCCGAGAGCGACGAGGAACGCGAGGGCGACGACGGCGCCGATCGCCTTCCCGGCACCGCCGTCGTCTTCGGCTGTGGCCTCCTCCTCGTCCGTTTCAGCCTCGAGGTCGTCGCCCGCGAGCGCGTCCGGCTCGCCGAACGGCAGCGCGTCGGGGATCGACCGGGGCCCGAACTGGGTCTCGCCGTCCAGATGCAACTCGATGAAGGTGAACTTCTTGTCGCCCATACACGGACAGTCCACGAGTGGCCACTTAGCCGTTTGGTCGGCCTGCGGTTCGTGAGGTGTGATCGAACCGGCCTCTCGAGCAGACGCTTCGCCGGCCCCGCTCGAGTCCGAGTCGGTGGTCGGTCGCCGGCCGTGGCGACTCGACCGACGAAAAAGCGCCGGGTCTTGCGGGTGGGACACACTGCTGTGTGCCACTCACACTCGAGAACGGTCGCTTCGAAAGGGTTTCCCGACGAACGTGACTCTCAGGTGCCGACACGCCTTTTGGAGTTCGACTGTAGGACGTCGTTGAATCGCACGACACCGGCGTCAGGACCGGTACGGTTAAGTGTCCATCACCTGCGGTCTTTCGTATGAGTGGACGACCGCTGGACGTCCTCGAGGCGTCGCTGGGTGAACGCGTCACCGTTCGGTTAAAAAGCGGCGACGAGTACGTCGGAGAACTCGCCGGCTACGACCAGCACATGAACCTCGTCATAGAGGATGCGACGATTCCGGCCGCGGAGGCCGTCTCTGAGGAGGAGCCGATCGAAGACACAACCATTATACGCGGCGACAACGTCGTTTCGATCACTCCATGACTGGTGCAGGAACCCCGAGCCAAGGAAAGAAGAACACGACGACGCACACCAAGTGTCGTCGCTGCGGGAAGAAGTCCTATCACACGAAAAAGAAAGTTTGCTCGTCGTGTGGCTTCGGCAAATCGGCCAAACGTCGCGAGTACGCCTGGCAGTCGAAAGCCGGCGACAACTGAGTCCCTTCTCTCTCCGAGTGCTCTTCCGGGCGCTCGATCGGACATCGACCTCGGGAGCCGTCAGGCTGACTTTTGACGGACCACTCGAGGCGTCGCCGTCGGCCGACCGACGCAGAACCTGACCGACCGGGCGTTTCGCCGCTGTCGGCCGATGGATAGCCATTTGTCTCGTCCCGCGAACACTCGAGTATGGAGACGACCACGGCATTCACCGGCCTCGAGTGTGTCGATTGCGGGGCGACGTTCGACGCCGCCGAGGCGACACACCAGTGTTCGGAGTGCGACGGCATCCTCGACCCACAGTACGACTACGATGCGATCGACCTCGACCGCGAGACGCTCGAGTCGCGCCCGTTTGACTCGATGTGGCGCTATGAGGACCTACTCCCGTTCACCCGCGACTCGGCGGTGACGATGGACGAAGGGGCAACGCCGCTGGTCGAGTGTCCGTCGCTGGCCGAGGAACTCGGCGTTGGGCGCGTCCTGCTCAAAGACGAGGGCCGAAACCCGACGGGCACGTTCAAAGACCGCGGTCAGTCACTCGGCGTGACTGCGGCGGTCCAACACGGGGCGAGCGAGGTCGCGCTCTCCTCGGCGGGCAACGCCGGCCAGTCGGCTGCCGCCTATGCCGGGAGGGCGGGCCTCGAGTCGACCGTCTACCTCCCTTCGCGGTCGGGCTTTACGAACAAGGCGATGGTCAACGTCCACGGTGGCGACATGAACGTCGTCGGTGGTCGGATCGACGACGCTGGCGCGGCCTACGAGGAGGGGCTCGAGGAACACGACGACTGGTATCCCCTGCAGACGTTCGTCACGCCTTACCGTCACGAGGGCAAAAAGACGATGCTGTACGAACTGCTCGAGCAACTGGAGTGGGACATTCCGGACGCCATCTGTTATCCCACCGGCGGTGGCGTCGGCCTGGTCGGCCTCTACAAGGGCGCGACGGAGCTTCGAACGCTCGGCCTGATCGACGACCTCCCGCCGCTGTACGCCGCCCAGGCGTCCGGTTGTGCCCCCATCGTCGATGCCTACGAAGCCGGCGCCGACGAACACGAGCCGGTCGAACACCCCGACACCATCTGTGGCGGCCTCGAGATCCCGGACCCCGGCGCGAGCCCGTGGGTGCTCGAGGCGATCCGCGAAACCGACGGCGGCGCGATCGCGACCGACGATCCCGACATCCTCGAGGCCGGCGTGCAGGTAGCCATGCAAGAGGGCCTCGAAATGACGCCGAGTTCGGCTGCTGCAGCCAGTGGCGCGTGGGAACTCGCCGACCGCGGTGAGTTCGGTTCGGACGACACGGTCGTCATCCTCAACACCGGTGCTGGGAACAAGGAAGCCGACGTGTTACGCAGCCACCTGATGAGCCAGGGGATATAAGCCCCAGTTGCCCGCGTTCCGATCAGTCCCGAGACCCGTATATTTCGGTCCAGTACAGCGCGTCCTCGTACTCGAGGAGATATTCGCCACCGACTCCCGAGCCGCCGCGCGATGGGTCGCCCGGTCGTCGGATTCGTTCTTCGCCTTCGAACTGTTCTACCACTCGGTGTTCGGGCTCCGATAGCTCCTCGCCGGTCGGAACGACGTAGGGTGGATCCGCGATAGCCTCGTCGACGACTGCGGCGGCGTCTTCCTCGAGCGGCCCGAGGTCGAACGCGACGAGGTCGCGTACCTCGCGGCCGTACGCCGCGACCGAGTCCGCGACGGCCTTGGCGGTGTACTCGTACGTTCGCAGCGGCGCCTCGACGCTACCGTCGACTTCGAATCGGCCCCGCGTCTCCGGCCAGGCGATCACCTCGTACTCCGGCTCGGGGACGAGCACGGAGTCATCGACGTCGGCCTCGAGATAGTGAACCGACGTACTGTACCCCAGGACGGGATCGTCGTCGTCCCATCCTCGGTCTGCGAACGCCTCTCGGTCAACCTCGGGAAGTTCTGTGGAGCGAATTTCGTCTTCGGGGTCGACGGATTCGCCTTCATCGACCGGATTGATCGTGTACTGAAACGACCTCCCCGGCGTCTCGTCGGTGACCGTTGCCGCAGCGACGTATACGCTCCCATCGTGGACGTACGGCTGGTCCGTCGGAAACGGCTCGTCGATGCCAGTACCCGTCGCCGTCTCGTTTGCTCCGGCCTCAGCGGCCTCGAGGGCGATCCGGTGGGCGTCGGTGTCCGACTCGAGTGACGTGGTCAGTCGATCCGCGACGACTTCGTCGGCCGTCTCCTCCATGCTAAGCGAGAGCGTTGGCACGGTGGCACAGCCGACACAGCCGCCGGCCACGGTCGCTGCAACCGTCGCACCGGTCGCGAGGAACTGCCGCCGATCCATATCATATCTTATAGCACGGATTACATATGTGTTATCGAGGCCATCGCTCCGTCACCGAGGCCACCGATCGAACATCGACTTTCGAAGAATGAACTATATTCCGTCTCTTGCGTCCGAACGTTTGGGTTATCCGGACTCTGGTTCGGAATACGTCAACCCTAAAACGGGCCAGACCAAGTATTCACATGCACGAACCGATTCCGGAGTACGACCCCGACGCACTTTTCAGCGAGGCGGAGTCGTTCGTCCGGCAGTGTTACGCCGAACTCGAGCGTGACGCCGAGATCGAGTCCCGACTCGCGGAGATTCGCCGTGAGATCGACGAGCGGGGCCACTACGAGCACACGCGCGAGGAACTCGAACACGGCGCGCGGATGGCCTGGCGAAACAGCAACCGCTGTGTCGGCCGACTCTTCTGGCAGTCGCTGCACGTACTCGATCGGCGTGACCTCGAGACGCCCGCGGAGATCCACGAGGCCTGCTGTGAACACCTCGAGTACGCACGGAACGGCGGCGACATTATCCCGACGATCTCCGTGTTCAAGCCGATGAGCCGCGGCGACCGACAGGTTCGCATCTGGAACTACCAGCTTCTCAGGTACGCCGGGTACGAGACGGACGACGGGATCGTCGGCGACCCCGACGAGGTCGCGTTCACCGACTACTGCCGATCACGTGGCTGGGAAGGCGAGGGAACCGACTTCGACGTCCTGCCACACGTGATTCAGGTCGGCGACGACGAACCGCAGTTATTCGAGGTGCCCGACTCGGTCATCGGAGAAGTGCCGATTACCCACCCCGAGTACGACTGGGTCGCCGACCTCGGACTACGGTGGTACGACGTGCCCGTCGTCTCGAACATGCGTCTCGAGATCGGCGGCATCCAGTACACCGCTGCGCCGTTTAACGGCTGGTACCTCGCGACGGAGATCGGGGCCCGAAACTTCGCGGACGAGGACCGCTACGATATGCTCCCGGCGGTCGCCGAGCGACTGGGCCTGGATACGAGCACGGATCGGTCGCTGTGGAAAGACGAGGCGGTGGTCGAACTCAACCGCGCCGTCTTGCACTCCTACGACGAGGCTGGCGTCCAAATCGTCGACCATCACACGGTCACCGACCAGTTCGCCCAGTTCGAGCGCAACGAAGAGGCGGCCGGCCGCGAGGTCACCGGCGACTGGTCGTGGCTGATTCCGCCGGTGAGTCCGGCGACGACACAGGTCTTCCATACGACCTACGACGACGAGAGCCGAGCCCCGAACTTCTTTTATTTGGAGTCGCCGGATACACTATCCGGCTAACATCAGACAGGGTGACCGGCCCGTCCGGTCGTTCGTCGCATCCGACAGTCCAACCCGGTTCCGACGGCCGCTTCGACCGTGTGGACCGATTCCGGAGCGTCGGCCGCTCACACGCTCGTTTCCAGTCGGTCGTTTCGTAGCGCTTTTGCTGGCGCTCAAGAAAAGAGGCGGTATGACCGCCCCCTGGGAGGAGTGGAATCACGTACTCAAGATCGATCCCGACAAGGAGTTACCCGAGGGCGTAACCTACGGGGACCTCTGTGCGACCGGTACGGATGCCATCGAAGTCGGTGGCACGATGGGCATCACCGAAGAGAAGATGGAAGCCGTCGTCGAGGCCTGTGGCGAACACGACGTCCCGCTCTATCAGGAGCCCTCGAGCCCCGACGTCGTTATCGATAACGAGGTGCTCGAGGGCTATCTCATTCCGACCGTCTTCAACGCTGGCTCGCCGTTCTGGATCACCGGCGCACACAAAGAGTGGGTCCGACTCGACGACGACCTCGACTGGGATCGGACGACACTCGAGGCCTACATCGTGATGAATCCCGATGCCGACGTGGCGACGTATACGGAAGCCGACTGCGACCTGACGCCCGAGGATGTGGCCGCTTACGCCGAGGTTGCCGAACGAATGTTCGGCCAGGAAATCGTCTACATCGAGTACTCGGGCAGGCTTGGGGAAGAATCGATCGTCGAGGCCGGGGCTGACGCCGTCGACGATGCCACGCTCTTTTATGGCGGCGGCATCCGCGACTACGATTCGGCGTACGCGATGGCCCAGTACGCTGACGTCGTCGTCGTCGGCGACCTCGCTCACGACGAGGGGGTCGACGCCGTGCGAGAGACCGTCGAAGCCGCTGCCGATGCGAACTAATTCCGTTCGTACTCCGCCTGAAACAGCCAAATCGGCCTAAACGGCTTTGCACCTTCGCTCACCAAACCCATGTATGAGTCTCCTCGCGGGGTTCGAAGCGATATCGCCCGACCTTCTCCTCGGGCAGACCCTCGAGTCGTTGCCGTCGCTCACGCTGGACGTAGAGCGACAGTACGCGCTCGACCCGGCACATCCGATCGCGTTCTGCTGGGCCCGCTGTCGCGACCTCGAGCGTCTCGAGCGGACGCTCGACGACGACGGGACGGTCGATGCTTACGAGCGGATTACGCGCTCGGAGGAGTGGACCCTCTATCGCATCCGCCGGAGCGACTCGGGCGTCGTCAACGCCTATCGACGGTGGGTCGCCGCCGGCGGCGAATTGCTCGACTGTCGAGGTACCGACGGCCGCTGGGTAATCGAGATGCGCTTTCCCGACCGCGAGTCGTTCACCCGTTACCACGAGTTCCTCCAAGATGAAGACGTCGAGGTACGCCTTCACCGACTGGCGGCGGGCGATGGGGCAGACCACAGACGCGAGTCGGATCCGCTGACGGAGTCCCAGCGCGAGGCGCTCGTTCTCGCCCACGAGTCCGGCTTCTACGACATCCCCCGCGAGACGACGCTCGAGACGATCGCAGACGCACTCGAGATCTCGAATCAGGCCGTCAGCGAGCGACTCCGACGCGGCCAGTCCCGACTGATCGAACACCACCTCTTCTGAGCCGTATCCGATCGCAGTTCGGACTTGCCTGGCGTCAGCTTTCGACGAGGTCGAAGAGCCGCGGCAGCACGTCGGTGACGTCCGCCTGACAGACCACGTCGGCGATGGAGTCACAGGGAGTCGACTCGAGATTGACGACGGCGACGGTCGCGCCTGAGGAGGCGGCAAGTCGCGGCAGCGAGGCAGCGGGTTCGACGACCAGCGAGGAGCCGACCGCCAGGAAGACGTCGCTCTTGCGGGCGAGCGATCGCGCACGCTGGATAACGGCACCCGGGAGCTGTTCGCCGAACAGGACCACGTCGGGCTTGAAGACGCCGCCGCAGTCACACTGCGGTGGAACCTCGCCCTCGGCAGCGCGCTCGAAGACCGGATCGCCGTCACTGCGCGTTCCGCAGTCGACGCACCTGACCCGGCGGGCGTTGCCGTGGAGTTCGAGGATTTCGGTTCCGTCGTGGTCGTGTTCGGTCGCGAGTTCGCTCTCTGGATCGTCGCCACCGTGGCGCGAGTCGGCTGCATCCCAGTGGAGGCCGTCGGTGTTCTGGGTGAGGATCGCCTCGAGATGGCCCGTTTGCCCGAGGTCGGCCAATGCTTCGTGGCCCGCGTTGGGTTCGTATTCGCCGTCGAACATCACGCGCTGTAACTCGATTCGGTCCTCCCAGAACCCCTCAGGGTCGCTTCGAAAGCGACCGTACGTGAACTGTCCCTCATCGAAGCGGTCCCAGACGCCGTCGTCCCCGCGAAACGTCGGCACGCCCGATGGCGCGGAGATGCCAGCACCGGTGAACGCGACCGCCGTCTCGGCCCGTTTGATCGCCCCTGCGAGTGACTCGAGGTCGTCCATACTTCCACGTCTGTGTTCGAACGACTAAAACGCGCAGGGCGGACTCGTCGCCCGGGGTCGCTTGTCCGTCGAGGATGCCCCTCGCTGACGAGCGCGAACGGTTGCGCTTAAGTTTCGGCTCGCTGAATCGCTGTGTATGCAGGACAGAACCTACACTGCGGACGCCGAGCCCGGCGAGGATGCGACGGTCGCCGGCTGGGTCCACGAGATCCGTGACCTCGGTGGCATCGCCTTCCTGATTCTTCGCGATACGACCGGCAAGATCCAGGTCAAATTCGAGAAAGACGAGATGGACGACGAGCTCGTCGAGACCGGCCTGGGCGTCTCCCGCGAGAGCGTCGTGAAAGTCTCCGGCGCGGTCGAAGAGGAACCCCGCGCACCGACGGGCGTCGAGGTCACGCCGGAGTCGCTCGAGGTCGTCGCGCCTGCGGACCCCGAACTGCCGCTTGACCCCTCCGGGAAGGTCGACGCCGACATCTCGACCCGACTCGATAACCGCACGCTCGACCTGCGCAAGGACGAGGTCCAGGCGGTCTTCGAGATCCGCGCGGAGATTCTGCGTGCCGTTCGCGAGCAGTTCCGTGAGTTCCACTGCACGGAGATCAACACGCCGAAGATCGTCGCGACGGGGACGGAAGGCGGCACCGAACTCTTCCCGATCACCTACTTCGGTGAGGAAGCGTTCATGAACCAGTCTCCGCAGCTGTTCAAGCAGCTCATCGCGGGCTCGAGCGTCGAGCGCGTCTTCGAGATCGGCCCGATCTTCCGCGCCGAAGAGCACAACACGCCCCGGCACCTGAACGAAGCGACCTCGATCGACTTCGAGGGCGCGTTCTGTGACGCCCACGACGCGATGGACGTCGCCGAAGGCGTCGTCAAAGCCGCCTACGAAGCGGTCAACGAGAACTGCGCCGACGAACTTGAGGCACTCGGCCTCGAAGAAGAGTTCGAGGTTCCAGAGGGCGAGTTCCCGCGGCTTACCTACGAGGAAGCCATCGAACGCATCAACGCGACGGGCGAACTCGACGACCAGCTCGTCTGGGGCGACGACCTCCCAACCGAAGGCGAGAAGGCCCTCGGCGAGGACGTCGGCAGCCACTACTTCATCACCGACTGGCCAAGCGAGATCAAGCCGTTCTACATCAAAGACCACGACGACGACGAGCAGCTCTCGACCGGTTTCGACCTCATGCACCCGCGTATGGAACTGGTCTCCGGCGGCCAGCGCGAACACCGCCACGACGCCCTCATCGACGGCTTCGAACAGCAGGGCCTCGACCCCGATCAGTTCGAGTATTACACGAAGATGTTCAAATACGGCATGCCCCCACACGCCGGCTTCGGCCTCGGTGGCGAGCGTCTCGTCATGACGATTCTCGGCCTCGAGAACATCCGTGAGGCTGTTCTCTTCCCACGCGACCGGCAGCGTCTGAGTCCGTAGAACTCGAGGACTGGCCCGACCTACACTGCGGTTTTCGACCGTTTCACCCCCCATCGATAGCGATTCGTCCGGCCCGGTCGTCGCCCCGACCGGCCCGACGACCGAATCTTCACAATTATACCGGACCGGTGGCAACTGACGGCAATGCGCGAGGAGGCGACGGCGTTCGTCCCCGGACACATCACGGGGTTCTTCAGCGCCCACCCCGACGACGACCCGACGAAAGCTGGCTCGAGGGGGGCCGGAGTGACGCTCACCCACGGTGTCGAGGTGACCGTCGAGCCGACTCCCGAAACGGAATCGACTATCGTACTCGACGGCACCCCGGTCGACGTCGACCCCGTCGGAACGGTACTCGAGACGCTCGAGGTGACTGCCCGCGTCGAGGCGACCTCGGACGTCCCGATCGGTGCCGGGTTCGGCGTCTCGGGAGCGATGGCACTGGGAACGGCGCTCGCGGCGAACCGCGTGTTCGATCGCACCCTCTCGACGAACGAACTCGTGACCGTCGCCCACGGAGCCGAAGTCCAGGCGGGCACCGGCCTCGGCGACGTGGTCGCACAAGCTCACGGCGGTATCCCGATCCGCCTCGAGCCTGGAGGCCCACACGAGAACGCCCTCGATTCGATCCCAGCGTGTACGCGCGTTGAGTACATCTCCTTCGGCCAGCTCTCGACGGCAGACGTCCTCTCGGGCGATACGGAGGCCCTGACGGTCGCTGGCGAGCGGGCGCTCTCGACGATCGTCGCGGAGCCGACGCTCGAGTCGTTCATGTACGCCTCACGTCGGTTCGCCCGTGAAGCGGGGCTGTTGACCGACCGCGTCAAGACTACGGTCGACGAGGTTGCCGCCGTCGACGGCGAGGCCTCGATGGCGATGCTCGGCGAGACCGTTTTCGCGCTCGGAACGGGGCTCACCGACGCGGGGTACGAGCCGGCCGTTTGTGAGACACATCCCGCAGGTGCGACGCTGACCGACTGATCTCTGTCGGACGCACTCGCTGGCGGATCGTCGCCGACTGGACAATCGGTCGGTTTTTCATTACTCATCTCGAGATACCGGTTGTGAGCGAGTACGACACGGTCTCCGCGGAGGTCGAGCACGAAGACGAGATTCCGGAGGACCACCCCCGGTATCAGGACCTGCTCACCCGCCACCGCATCGAAAAAGGCGTCGAGAAGGGGATCACTCACCTTCAGGGGATGCATGCGGAGGGACGGGGCAGCGCCTTCGACTACCTGCTAGGCGAGGAGACGATCCCGAGCGCAGACGCGGCCGAACGTGTGGCTGCGGCACATCTCTTGCTCGCCGATCATCCGGTACTGTCGATCAACGGCAACGTCGCGGCGCTCGTCCCCGGCGAGATGGTCGACCTCGCCGAGGCCGTCGACGCCGACCTCGAGGTTAACCTCTTCAACCGAACGCCCGAGCGCATGCAGGCCATCGCCGACCACCTGCGCGAACACGGCGCGACGAACGTCAAGGGCCTCGAGGCCGACGCCAGAATTCCCAACCTCGACCACCAGCGGGCGAAGGTCGACGAAGCGGGGATCTACGCGGCCGACGTCGTCCTCGTCCCGCTCGAAGACGGCGACCGCGCCGAGGCACTCGAGGAGATGGGGAAAACCGAACTCGTCATCGACCTCAACCCGCTTTCGCGGTCACCACAGGTCGCCGAGGTCCCGATCGTCGATAACATCATCCGTGCGGTGCCGAACATGACCGACCACGCACTCGAGTTGGCCGACGCCGACGAGAGCGAACTCCGGAAGATCGTCGCATCGTTCGACCGCGAGGCGGCGCTCGAGGCCGCCGAAGAACGGATTCGACGCGGACTGTAGGTCCGCAGTGGGACGGCTTTCCCTCTGTAACGTATCTATAACCGTGTGAAACGTTTATACCGCCGATCGGTGTGGATTTCGTGGACATGCATACGGGTTTTCCACGGCTGCGATCGTCGACCGTCGCCAGGGGGGTCGGATACTGATGTGTACTCGGCTGGTCTACCTCGGTGACGGCGACCGCGTGCTCACCGGTCGGTCGATGGATTGGAAAGAAGACATTGGGACGAACATCTGGGTGATGCCCCGCGGGGTCGAACGCGACGGACGGGCGGGGCCGAACTCCGTGACCTGGACCGCCCAGTACGGGAGCGTCGTCGCGACCGCATACGACGTCGCCACGACCGACGGGATGAACGAAGCGGGGCTGGTTGCGAACCTCCTGTGGCTCTCGGAGTCGGTGTATCCGGACTGGGACGGCGAAGAACCCGCACTGTCGCTTTCGGTCTGGGCACAGTACCTCCTCGACCGCTTTGCGACCGTCTCGGAGGCAGTCGAACACATCCGCGAGGAGGAGTTCGTGATCGTGACCGAACACGTACCGGGTGAGGACCGGCTGGCGACCTTGCACCTCTCGCTGTCCGATGCCACCGGTGACAGCGCCATCGTCGAGTTCATCGATGGTGAACTCGTCGTCCACCACGACCGTGAGTATCAGGTGATGACCAACTCGCCGACGTTCGACGACCAACTCGCACTGGCCGAATACTGGGCGGAGATCGGCGGCACGGTCATGCTGCCGGGGACGAACCGGCCTGCGGATCGATTCGTGCGGGCTCGCTTCTACGTCGACGCGATCCCCACAGTCGACGACCGGCAAACGGCGACTGCCGGCGTGTTCAGCGTCCTCAGAAACGTCTCGGTTCCTTACGGAATCTCGACTCCCGACCAGCCACACATCTCCTCGACGCGCTGGCGGACGGTCGCAGACCACGACGACCGGCGCTACTACTTCGAGTCGGCGCTCATGCCGAATGCGTTCTGGCTCGACCTCGACGACGTCGATTTCGACGCCAGCGCGCAGATACTCGAACTCGGTCCCGACCAGTCGACTCCCTTCGCCGGGAACGTTTCCGATCAACTGGTTACGGCCGACCCCTTTTCGTTTCTCGAGGCAGCGGCGGAGTGACCGACCGGACGAGGCGGGCGTGGAGATCGGTCGGGATCGATCGGTGTGTCATCATCAGGTATACGACCGTCGTTCACAAAGTCATAAATCCGTCCGCTGATTCTACGCAGACAGCAATGGATACCTACGACCTGATTACGCGAAACGCCGAGGAGGTCGTCACCGAAGCGGAGGTGCGCGAACTTGCCGACGATCCGGAGGGGAAACGGGTCTACGTCGGCTACGAGCCCTCCGGTGTGCTCCACCTGGGCCATCTCCTGACGGCGAACAAACTCATCGACCTCCAGGAGGCGGGACTGGAGGTCGTCGTCTTGCTGGCTGACGTTCACGCCTACTTAAACGGTAAGGGGACGTTCGAGGAGATCCGCGAGACGGCCGAGCAGATGAAAGCTCAGTTCATCGCCTACGGCCTCGACGAGGACAACACCGAGTTCGTCTACGGCTCTACGTTCCAACTGGAAGAAGACTACACCCTCGATCTCCACCAACTCGAGTTATCGACGACGATGAACCGCGCCCAGCGTGCGATGGCCGAACTGCAGGGCGACGAAACGGCGAAAGTCAGCCACCTCGTCTACCCCCTGATGCAGACGCTCGACATCGAGTACCTCGACCTCGATCTGGCCGTTGGCGGTCTCGATCAGCGCAAAGTCCACATGCTCGCCCGCGAGGAACTGCCCGAACTGGGCTATGACGTTCGGCCCTGTCTGCACACGCCCATCGTCGCCGACCTCACCTCCGGCGAGGGCAAGATGTCCTCGAGCGAGGGCGTCACCATCTCGATGGAAGACTCCACCGACGACCTCGAGGAGAAGGTCAACTCGGCGTTCTGTCCGCCGACGCGCGATCCCGAAGACGACCTCGAGAACCCCGTCCTCGAGTTGTTCGAGTACCACGTCTTCCCGCGGTTCGACGAGGTCGTCGTCGAACGCCCCGAGAAGTACGGCGGCGATCTCACCTACGACGACTTCGAGGCGTTGGCTGTGGACCTCGAGTCCGGCGAACTCCACCCCGCCGACGCGAAGGGCACGCTCGCGACGTACCTCGACGAACTGATCGCTCCCGGTCGCGAGAAGCTGCGCGAACTCCGCGCGTGAAGTACCTCGGGGTCAAGCCCCGAGGCTTCACCGTTTTGACCGCACGTCCCAAGACGGGCCGTGTCGTCGATGGCGAACCCGTTCGCCAGCGAGCGGACCGTCGAGATGACCGCCGCCGAGTACCAGCCCAGCGCGGACCCGGCCGATTGAAATGGTCGCGGCCCCCCTCGGTAGGTATGCACGAGACGCGACGCGCGATCCTCGAGGCGATCGCCGACGGGCCGGTTTCGGGGCCCGACCTCGCCGAGGCCCTCGAGATCTCCCGCGCTGCGGTCTGGAAACACGTCGAGGAACTCCGCGAGGCGGGGTTCGAAGTCGAGAGCGGGCCCGGCGGCTACGAACTCCTCGAGGTCGGCACGTACAACGGCGAGGCAGTCGAGTTCGGGCTCGAGGCCCCATTCGACGTCGAGTACCACGACTCGATCAGGAGTACGAACGATCGCGCCCGCGAACTGGCGGGCGAGGGGGTTGCGGACCTGGCCGTGCTTGCGGACGAGCAGGTCGGCGGTCGAGGTCGCCTCGAGCGTGCGTGGACGGCACCCTCGGGCGGCGTCTGGGTGAGCGTCGTCAACCGGCCGACCGTCGCTCCGGCACAGGCACCGCTCTTTACACTTGCTGCGTCGGTGGCGACAGCGCGGGCCGCTCGCGAGGCGGGCGTCGATGCCCGGATCAAGTGGCCGAACGACGTCGTCGTCCCTCTCGACGACGAGGGTGCCTACGAAAAGCTCGCAGGCATCCTCACGGAGATGGAAGGGGAAACCGACCGCGTCGAGTGGCTCGTCGTCGGCATCGGCGTCAACGCGAACATCGACGCCGACGACCTCCCCGAGACCGCGACCAGCATTCGCGAGGAAGCCGGTGACGTCGACCGACGACTGTTCGTCCAGCGACTGCTCGAGGCGTTCGACGACCTCCGAAGCGACCTCGAATCGGTCGTCCCCGCCTGGTGTGACCTGTCGCTAACGCTCGGGCAGCGGGTTCGCGTGGATCGTCCGTCCAAGGCAGTCGTCGGCGACGCAGTCGACGTCACCGACGCCGGGGCGCTCGTGCTCGAGACCGACGACGGGCGGGTGACGGTCACGGCTGGTGATTGTGAGCACCTTCGTCCAGTCTGATCCCCCAGTCAAGAGCGGTTCCGTCCTGCCAGTAGTCACGACTCGTTCGGGGTTCGTGGACTGCCTGGATCACTCAATCGTGACCTGTGAGGACGTCTCCGGGCGACCGCCTTCGCCCCTTGGACCGACCTGGATCGTGAGGACGGGCACGGGGGCACGCCTGACGACGCGTTCGGTGACACTGCCGAGTAAAAGCCGATCGATGCCGCCGCGACCGTGGGTGCCCATGACGACGAGGTCACAGCCGCGTCGACTCGCCTCGTCGACGATTACGCGACTCGGCGATCCCTCGAGGATGTCCGTCTCGACGGGGACCTCCGGCGGTGCGAGTCCCTCGACCCGGCTCACTGCCTCCGTTCCGTCGTCGTGGAGGGCGTCGCTGATCCCCTCCCAGGCGGTCTCCATGGGAAGCCCGCTGTAGCCTGCGGCGTTGACGACGTAGAGCGCGTGGATCGACGCGCCGTGGGCTCGGGCGAGGTCGAACGCGTACTCGAACGCCCGTTCGACCTCCGAGGAGCCGTCCGTCGGGACGAGGATCCGATCGTACATCGTGGTATGTTTTACCGTATCTCAGCAGAGTGCATAAACGTTGTCACGAACGTTGTTGACAGTTTCGGCGGATGCTGATAGGGTTGGCGCTGTGGTGGGGCGGTCGCTTGGGGCTCTGGTGGCAGCCCGGTCTGCCCTCAGCCGGCTACGCAGGCCCAGCGAAGACGACGTCGCGAACGTCGTCGACGCTCGCCCGTCGAACGACTGCCCTGACGGGGTCTCGAGCACCCGCGAGATTGTCTGAGTCACCATCCAGAACCAGGAGCCGCGCCTCACGGCCGGGTTCGAGCAGCCCGTACTCGAGGTCGGCGAGGTCGGCCCCGTTGACGGTCGCCATTCGGAGAATTTCGTCGGCCGGGAGGTCGGAGAGCTTCGAGAGAATTGCCATCTCCCGGAACATCGATGGCGAGTTGAGCATCACGTTGTCCGTCCCGAGCGCGAGCGTCGTCCGTTCGGCGAGTTCCTCGTACGGAGAGAGTCCGACGCCGGTGACGAGGTTCGACCGTGGGCAGACCACGATGGGGACCTCGCTGTCGGCGATTCGCTCGAGATGAACTGGCTGCGGGTGGACCACGTGAACCAGAAAGTCCGGATCGAGATCGAGCGCGGGGTTGATATCGCTCTCGTCGACCTCGCCGGCGTGGATGCCGAACGGCTTTCCCGCCTCTCGAGTCGCCCGCCGCTCGCGGCCGAAATCCGCGTCGTTCGCGCCGCTCGCTCCGAAGCCGTCCCCGTCTCGCATCGCGTCGGCCGAGCCGCGGGCGAACGCAAGCGCGTCGACCTCGAAACCCTCGGCGGCTTCCCGGAGCATCCGGACGCCGTCGACGTCGCCCTCGCGAAAGTCGAGACAGGCCGCCGTCCCGCTCCGTTCCATATACTCGAGCGACCGACGCATCCCAGCGACGAGTTCCTCGCGCGAAGCGGCCCGGAGAAGCCGGTGTTTCAGCCCGTCCGGCGGCGCGACCAGCTCCTCGAGCGAGAGTCCGCCGCCGGCTTCTTTGGCGATCGAGTCACCGATGTGCGTGTGCGCGTTCACGAACGCTGGCAGGATAATGTCCGAACTGTACACCGGCGCGTCCTCGATCGCCTCGATTCGACCGTCGTCGTCGATCACGACTCGTCCCTCGACGGGCTCGAACTCCCGTCCCCGTAGAATCGTTCCCGTCAGTTCCATAGCGTGGTGTTCGTGTCCGACTCCTTCAACCGTTCGGGCTCTCACGAATCTCCCGGGCCATCGTTGTCAGTCCGGTCGACTGGCTGTCACACGATCGTTCGGCCCCATTCAGGTACGCCGATATTGACGGACAGCAGTCCGTCTGACGACTCGAGCCCACCGAAATTACGCGAATGGCAATACACTTCAACGGTGCGTGCCCAGATCCGGTATGAGCACGGTACCCGAATCCCCCGAGGAAGCGCTCGCCTCCGTCGTCGTCGTCGACTACGGACTGGGGAATCTCAGAAGCGTCACCCGCGGCCTAGAGCGGGCGGGCGCGGCCGTCGAGATCACCGACGACCCGGATGCCTTCGCCGCGGCCGACGGCGTCGTCCTCCCTGGCGTCGGCGCGTTCCGCGAAGGCGTCGAGAACGCCGACCCGATCCGCGAGGACCTCCTGGCCGTCGCCGAACGGGGCCAGCCCCTGTTCGGAATCTGTCTCGGGATGCAGATGTTACTCACCTCGAGTGAGGAAGGAACCACCGACGGCGAGTCCGCCGTGGAGGGACTCGACCTGATCCCCGGAACGAACGTCCGCTTTGCGGAGGGCCAGAAGGTCCCCCACATGGGCTGGAACGAACTCTCACTCGAGCGCGAGCATCCGCTCGTCGACGGCGTCGATGGGGAGTACGCCTACTTCGTTCACTCCTACTACGCGGTCCCCGACGACGAGGGCGCCGCGGTCGCGACGACCGACTACGGCCGTGAGTTCCCATCGATCGTGGCCAACGAGGACGGCACCGTCTTCGGAACCCAGTTCCACCCCGAAAAGAGCGGCGAGACGGGGCTGCAGATCCTGCGGAACTTCGTCGAAATCTGCGCCGACGACTGACGTTCGGTCGGTCGCTTAGAATTCGATTCTAGGATATTAAGGGGTAGCCGTTCCTAAATGACATTCCAGTTAATACTTTTAGGGGAGACGTTCGTCGGCGTCAGCATGTCACGATCAGGACCGGCGTCCGCAGGGGAGACGGCAGACGGGACCGAGCCGTCGGCCGCGGCGATCGACGACGACGTCCTCACGACCGCACAGGGGGCCGTCGGGGTCGTCCACGAGACCTCGTCGGCCGTCGACGACGAACTTCAGTCGATCAACGAACTCGCTGCCGCGCAGGTCGACAGTATGGTCGCGGTCGCCGACGACGTCTCCGACCTCAGCGCGACGATCGAGGAGGTCGCCTCGAGCGCCTCGGAGATGGCCGACCGAAGCGAGCACGCGGCCGAGGCGGTCGAGGCGGGGACCGAAGCGTCGACGGACGCTGCAGCGGCGATGGACGACGTCGCGACAGTCGTCGACGCCATCGCCGATGACGTTGGACGACTCGTCGAGAGCGTCGAACGGATCGACGAGATCGTCGACGTGATCGCCTCGATCGCGGACGAAACCAATCTCCTCGCGCTCAACGCGTCGATCCAGGCCGCCCAGGCTGGCCAGGACGGCGCTGGATTCGGGGTCGTCGCGGGCGAGATCAAGTCGCTCGCGAACCAGTCTCAGGACCGAACCGGCGAGGTCGAGACCGTCGTCGACGAGATCACGGCCGCGACCCGAACGCTCTCCGAGCGTCTCGAGTCGGCCGTCGAGATCGCCGAAACCGGCGCCCGACGAGCCGGGGACGCCGAAAGCGAACTCGAGACTGTCTCCGCGGCGGTGGCCGACGTGGCGGCCGGACTCGACGATGTCTCGACCGCGACGGGTGAAGGCGCACGAGCGAGCGAACGCGTCGCCCAGCGCTGTGAGGAGACCGCCGACTCCGCAGAACGGATCGACGACGCACTCGACGCCATCGAGTCGAAACGCTACCGGCAGACCGACATGATCGGCGAGGTCGACCGCGCACTCGAGGTCGCGACCGAACCGCGCCGGAACCGACTCGCTGGGGGGTCCCGTATCCCGGCCGGGGTCGACGCCCTCGACGCGATCGGCGGCGTCCCGGAGGGCTGTCGTGGCGTCGTCGAAGTCGACGGCGAGGCTCCCGACCGGGACGCCGATCGGACCGTAGCCTCGCTCGTCGCGACGGCCGTCGCGAACGACTACGCCGTCTCGCTCTCTCCGACCGCATCGCTCGACCGACATACGCTCGAGCGGGCCTTCCGCGAGCACGGCCTGGATCTCGACCGGGCGTTCGATCGTGATCGGCTGTTCGTCATCGATCTCTTCGACAGCTGGGGCGGCGGGACCAACGTGTTCGACGTCGACGGGCAGGGGCTGGGGACGGTCAACGAGCGGATCGACAGCCGCCGGGACCGGCGATTGCTCGTGATCGGCAACATCGCCGGCGAACTCCACGCATTCGGCGAGCAAGCCACCCGAGAGACGACCTACGACAACGACGGCGGCGTCCTCGAGGTTACGGATACGGTCGTCAACGTCGTCGACGAGGACGCCGTTCCGTCGACGCTCGCGCGCTTTTACGCTGGCGCAGCCGACCAGGTGGTCCGCGTCGAGGCTGGCCCGGACCTGACGGTCCCGCGGACGCCCTAAGCCAGTTCGGGACGATAGGTCGACGTCGGCGCTAACCGGACCGATGCGGACAGTCACCGGTGAGCCGTCTCCTCGAGCGCCACAGTTAGGGGCCTGCCGACAGTTTCTCCGAGCATGTCCACGTTCGAACGCCGGGTGAGTCTCGGCCTCGGCGTCGTCCTCCTCGTCGTCTTCGCCTGGTCGCTCTGGAACAGCCTCGAGGTCCTCGCCGCTGATCCGACCTCGTCTACCGCCGTCGCACTCGTCCTCGCAGGTATCGCGGTGCTGCTCGGCGCGCTCGCGTTCGTGGCCGCCGGTCTCCGAGAACGGCTGCCCGTCGCCGGACGGTCGCTCGAGTGGTGGCAGCTCCAGGGCGTCGGCTTCGCAGCACTCGGCGGCTACATGGTGATCTCCGGACTCGCACAGGGGGTTCCCGCTTCCGTCTACGACGGCTCGACGCTCGCCGCAGGGGTCGCGTTCGTCGCCGTCGGCTACATCCGGTTTCGAGACGGCGTTCCCGAGGAACCCGAGCCGACGGGACGACAGGCAGCGATTATCGTCGTCGGAACGCTTGCAGCGCTGCTCGTGCTCGCGTTCTTCATGATCTGGTCGCTCTGACGAGTCGCTGTCGTCGGGGCGGCCCGAACGCTCGCATCTCTCGCCGGCGGTCTAGCACGGTAATTTATGGGATACTCGCTCGGAGTAGTCGGTATGTTCGGCCTCCTGACCGACGACGTCGACCTCGCTCGAGCGGGCGTCGCCGACGCGGCCGACCGGATCGACGGCGACGCCCCCTCTCACAGTAGCTCGCGAACGTCGGAGTACCACATGTCGTGGTAGTCGACGTGACCGACCCGGCGGGCGATGGCGACCGCCAGTGCGTGCCAGCACTGTTCGGTCGGATCGTCCGGATCGAGGTTGTACTCGCTGTCTTTGCAGGTGCAACCGCCGTCTTCGACGATATATTCGTCCTCGTAGCCGACGACGATCGTGAAATCCCGGTAGGCCTTCACCCGTCCTTCACCGACGGCTTCGATTGCACGAAGCCCACGGTCGCCGTGGAGTCGAGAGATCTGGTCGACGAGCGCCGGCGTTAGCTCTCCAGCTTCTTCGAGGCCAGCCTGCCAGCGCTCGACGGGGTCTCCGGACACGACCGGACCTCTGTACCCAACTGTAAAATCGGTTTGGTTGTACTGATCGGCCCGACCGGGTCAAGAGAGTTCCTCGAGAACCCACTCGGTCGCCTCGAGCAGTGTTCGGGCCTGCACGGTCGCGAGTCCGTAGTTGGCGGTCGCCGCGACTGCGGCGGATGTGGCATCTCTGGCAGCGTCGCGCTCGAGTAGCCGATCTCCGCTCCCTACGCTCGTGAGGATCACGTTCAGTCGGCGCTGGGCCAGTGCGGACCTCTCGCTTTCCTCCTGTGCTGACTCGATAGCGTCGACGGCACCCGCTTTCGCCGTCCGAACGTCGTCGGCATCGTCCGGCCGGTCGAGGACGAGGTCGTCCGATCCCGCGCGCAGTCGGTCGATCGCCAGGAGGTCGTTCTCGACGCCGAGGACCGTGAGGACCGATCGTCCGAGCCGGTTCGTTTCGCTGTACTCGAGTGCGTTCTCGTAGGACCCACGTGCCGTCGAGACGAGATCTGACGCGAGCCGTTCTCGGGGCGTTCCATCGACTGGCTCGTCGAAAAGCTCGAAGCCGGCGTCGCCAACGTCTGCGGGAAGTTCCTCGATCCGATCACGAACGTCGTCGAGAAGCGCCGAGGCGGCCGACTCGAACTCGTCGTCGAACGATCGGTCACCGATCGTCGTCTGGCGTTCGAGGAGGTACGTCGCCTCTTCGAGCGTCGCCCGACCCCACTCGTGGCGGTCTGCGAGTTCGCCGATCAGTTCGACGTCCGACGTTCTGGGTCCGGCTCGAGCGGCTTCCTCGAGTGCTCGGTTCGCCTCGTCGAGTCGCCGTTCGGCCGTCGCGTAGACGACGACAGCCTCTTCGGAACCGTCGCCGGTTCTGGTGAGTTCGTCGTCGACAGTCGCAACTGCCGTCTCGAGGTCGGAAAGTGACCCCTCGAGGTCCGCGGTGGTTCGGTCGTCGGTTGCAGCGGCGTAGGCTGCCTCGGCTTCGCCAGCCCATCGGCGGGTGGTCACGAGGTGAGCCAGACGAGCGTAGCCTTCCGGTTGCGACTCGAGCCCCTCGAGCCTGTCGCGGGCCCGGTCCCGATTCTCCTCGACGTACTGACGAACCGCTTCGTTCGGAATCGTCTCCTCGAGTGCATCCGGGATCTCGGCGAGCAGCGACTCGACGCGGTCGATACCCTCGTCGATCGGCTCTTCGGTCACCTCGAGCGGGAGGTCGTCGGGTTCGGGTGGCCGTTCGAGGTCGGCGATCGCGAGCAGTTCGTCTTCGGTGGCGTCGATCGGTGGGTGGTCGTCCGACGGCGACGACGAACAGCCGGCGAGTGCAACCGCACCGACCGCTGTCGCGGCGAGGGTTCCACCTGAGACGAGTAGCCGCCGGCGCGAGGGGTCGTCTCCGTGGCGTGTCATTCGCCATCACCGTCTTCAGAGTGGAGCTGTTCCGGCGGCACGTCGAAGGTACCGCTGTATCCGGATCCAAAGCCACCCGGTGGCGTCTCGTAAGCGACCGGCAGTTCGAGCATCGTCACCTGGATCTGGCGGTCGTCGAGCGCACACTCGACGTCGGGGTCGCGTTTGCCCTGACAGAACTGGATGCGGACGCCCTCGCCGCTCGAGCGCGGTTCGACGTACTGGACCGACGCCTCGTAACACGCCTCGAGTTCTCTCTCCACGATCACTCCGGTCGCTTCCTCGTAGTCGATCGCGCGCAAGAAGGCGAGCGGATCGTCGACGTCGTCGATCGGATCGTCCCGGAACTCGATGGCCTCGAGGTGCTCGCGCTCGACGACGTAGGGGAGCCGGGAACGCCTCTCGTCGGTTTCCGTCTCCTCGATGACTTCGTCGTCGGAAGCGTCGAACCGGAGCGTTTCGACTTCGACGTCGGTGAGCACGTCGTCGATACCATCGGATTCGTCGGCGTCGGGCAAGCCAGCGTCGTCGGCGTCGGTGCAGCCCGCCGCGGCAGCGGCGACGGTGGCCGCACAGGCCTGAATAGCACGACGGCGCGTCCAGGGGACCATGTCCGCGAGTCTATGGACGGTCGATAAGTGTCTTTCTCTGTCAGGTTCGTTTGCCCTCGAGATCACACCGCTTTTCGCCCGGTAGCACCCAGGAGTGATATGCGCGTCACCGAGGGCGGAATCGAACTCGAGGTCCCCGGCGAACAGACCGAGGGCGTCGAGGAGTCGGTGTTTTACAACCCCCGACAGGAGCTGAACCGGGACCTGACGATCGCTACTCTGCGGGCCTTTCGTGACCGCGAGGACCGCGCCGAGTCGTACCTGGACGCGATGACGGCGAGCGGCGTCCGAGGGGTCCGCGCCGCCGCCGACGGCTGGGACGTGACCTGTTGTGATCTCGAGGCCGACGCCGTCTCCCTGGCTCGCGAGAACCTCGAGCGAAACGGACTCGAGGCCCGCGTCGAACACCGCAATGTCAACGCGCTCGCACACGACGAGGCGTTCGACGTGATCGACCTCGATCCCTACGGCACTCCGATGCCGTTCGCCGACGCGGCGTTCGCCCGATGTCGCGACCTGGTCTGTGTCACCGCGACCGACACCGCGCCGCTGTGTGGTGCCCACTTCGCCAGCGGCGTCCGTTCGTACTCCGCCGTCCCGCAGAACACCGACTACCACGCCGAGATGGGCGTTCGCATCCTGCTTTCGGCGCTCGCCCGGAGCGCCGCCCGGTTCGACGTCGGCGTTAGACCCCTGCTTACCCACGCGACCAGCCACTACGTCCGAACGTACCTCGAGCTCGACCGGAAAGCCAGCGCGGCCGACGCCGCCGTCGACGAACTCGGCTTCCTCTATCACTGCGAGGACTGTCTCTACCGCGAGGCCGATCCCGGACTCGTCGCCGACCCGCTCGAGGCCTGTCCCCACTGCGAGGGCGAGCGACTGCTCACCGCAGGCCCGGTCTGGCTTGGCTCCGTCCGCGATCGTGAGTTCGTCGGTGCCGTCCGTGACGCCATCCCCGATGCGTTCGATACGGCAAAGAACGGCCGGAAGCTGTGTGCGACGCTCGAGGCCGAACTCGACGAGCCGACTCACTACGACCAGCACAAGCTCTGTAAGAACTGGGGACTGCCCGCGAACGCGATGGCCGACTTCCTCGCCGACCTCCGTGCGGCCGGGTTCGAGGCCTCGCCGGCCCACTACGGCGGGACGACGTTCAAGACGGACGCAACCGTCGGCGAGGTTCGCGACGCGACCGAGGAGAACCTCGTCTGAGTCGGCCTGTATCCTATCCGCGTTATCCGCTTGTTCGTCAGCTACGTCGTCCGTCTGTTCGTCGGCCACGTCTCCCGCTGGTTCCTCGTCGGTGCTGCCCGTCGATTCCTCGTCGGCGGTCGTCTCAGTCCGAGTCCTCACCCGTCAGCTTTCGAAGCGTCAGATAGAGCACGACGAACATGACGACGAACCCGACTGCACCCTGAAGGAATTTCGTCCGCCGACTCGAGCCCGCCGCTTTCTCGTCCGCGGTATCGCCCACGACTGTCTCTTCAGCAGTCGGATCGGCTGTACTTTTCGGGCTCTCGTTGGGTTCGTCGTCGACCGATTCGTTCTCGCCATCGAACAGAAGCGCGTGAAACAACATCTCGAGCGGACGTGCCATCCCCACGAAGGTAGTCCCGGTGGCTCGTTTCGCCTGCTGAGAACGCGTCTCGAGTCACCCGTTTTTGATGTATCCCCGCGTACGTACGTTCGTGGTGGAATACAGGGCCTTCCTCGAGTTCGCGACTCGCGTCGTCGCTCTCGCGCGTACCGAACAGCTTACGCTGCTGGCGGCAGCCGTCGCCTTCTACGGGTTCATTTCGCTCGTCCCGCTCGTGTTGCTCGCTGTCGGAATTGCCGCATCGATCGGCGGTGATGCGCTCGCCGACCAGCTCACGGCCGCAGCGGGAGACGTCCTCACGCCAGCCGCCCAGGAACTGCTCGCCGACACCGTCCTCGATGACGCCGGTCGCCAGAGCGCGACCGTCGCCGGCGCACTCGGACTTCTGTGGGGCTCGAGTCGTGTCCTCCGAGGTATCGATCGGGCGTTCTCCAGGGTGTACGGCACCGTTGCCTCGAAAACGCTGCTCGATACCATCTGGGACGCGATGATCGCGTTCCTGGCGATCTCGTTCGGCCTCGCCATCGTCGGCGGACTCGAGGTCGTGATCCGGTTTCTCCCGGTTATCGAACTCGGATTCTTCGGCCCACTGTTCGTCCTGTTGGGTCTGGTGGTCACCTTCCTGCCACTGTACGTGATCTTCCCGGACGACAACGTCGGACTCAGAGAGGCCTTACCCGGAACGATCATCGCCGCTGTCGGCTGGTTTGCGTTGAGTCGAACGTTCTCCATTTATGCGACTTTCGCCGCCGAAAACGCCGTTTACGGGGCGCTCGGTGCCGTATTCCTCGTCCTTATCTGGCTCTATGCCGGCGCGATAGTCCTCCTGTCCGGTGCCGTCTGTAACGCAGTCCTTGCCAACCGTGAAGTGGATCGGCAGCTACAAAGTCCCGGCGCTCGACAGTTCTTCCCAGAAGCGATGACAGACGACGCTACGGGTGCCGACGAGGGGGACGCGACCGACCGCTCCGACGCGGACGACGGCCGGGCGAGGAGTGCGGACGCCCGAACGCGCTCGAGCGCCCGAACCCGGGACCGCGCTGACGATCCGGAAGCGCTCCGCGAGGAGATCGAGCGACTGCGCGACCGCGTCGACTCCTTCGAAGACTCCGTCGAGCGTCGAACCGTCCAGAAAGCGTCCCTCGAAGACGAGTTGAGACGCTACGTCCGCCGGCGAGTCCGTCGTGGCCACGCCCGCGGCTGGGGGCCATACCTCGTCTTGTTATACGGGACGGTGCTTGCTCTCGGCGCGTTTTACTTCCTCGAGGGCTGGGCAGCGATCGTCGCGATGCTCGTCGTCTGGACATCGGTGCTCGGCGTCTACCTCCTTATGGTGCTGTTCGGTGCGGGTATGGCGCTGCTCGACGTCCCGGGGAAACTCCGGGATGCGATCGGCGACCGCCGATCCTGAGCCCTGGTTTTCGGCGTGTTTTGCCGTTCCACCGCACCGTCGGTCCGTTTTGGCCCCTGCTGTGTCTCCTCGCATCCGTTCACCCGCTAGCCGATCCGTACCGTAGAGCCACTGCTCTCAAACCGATGATGAAAAATCAGCTACCGAGTCGGCCAGTCGGTTCCTAAATCGTGTGTTTGGCGGTTAGAACGTCTCGAGGTAGCGGTCGAGTTCCCACTCGGAGACGTCGATGAGGTACTCCTCGAACTCCTGGCGTTTGGCCTCGACGAACTTCGGGGCGACGTGCTCGCCGAGTGCCTCGTAGACGGCTTCGTCTTCTTCGAGAGCGTCGACGGCCTCACCGAGGTTCGCCGGAAGGGTGTCGATGCCGTACTCTTCGCGTTTCTGTTCGTCGAACTCGTAGATGTTCTCACGAACCGGCTCCGGTGCCTCGAGGCCCTGCTCGATCCCGTCGAGGCCGGCGTGGATCATGACGGCCAGTGCGAGGTAGGGGTTACACGAGGGGTCGGGCGAACGAAGCTCGACGCGGGAGGCCGCCGGGACGCGGGCGGCTGGCTTGCGGATCAGCGCCGAGCGGTTGCGGTCGGACCAGGCGACGTACACCGGTGCCTCATAGCCCGGTACGAGTCGCTTGTAGCTGTTGACAGTCGGGTTCGCGATCGCCGTGATCGCCGGTGCGTGCTCGAGGATGCCAGCGGTGAACGCGTGGGCCTCTTCGCTCAGGTTGAACTCGTCGTCATCGTCGTGGAAGGCGTTTTCACCGTCTTCGGTGAACAGCGAGATGTGCGTGTGCATACCCGAGCCGTTGATCTTCGGGATCGGTTTGGGCATGAACGTCGCGTGGAGGTCGTGTTGGGCAGCGATCGCACGGACGACCGTCCGGAACGTCCCGACGTTGTCGGCGGTCGAAAGCGCGTCGTCGTACTCGAAGTTAATCTCGTGTTGGCCCCGAGCGACCTCGTGGTGGCTAGCTTCGATCTCGAAGCCCATGTCCTCGAGTCCGTAGATAATGTCCCGACGGACGTCCTGGGCGAGGTCTTTGGGCGCGAGGTCGAAGTAGCCGCCGGCGTCGTTCGTCTTCGTCGTCGCACGTCCGTCTTCGTCTTCCTGGAAGAGGAAGAACTCGGGTTCGGGCGCAGCGTTGACGTGATAGCCCATCTCTTCGGCACGCCCGATAGCGTTTTTGAGGACCCGACGCGGATCTCCCTCGAACGGCTCGCCGGTGTAGGTATCGTAGACGTCACAGATCAGTCGCGCGGCCGCGCTATCTTCTTTCTGGCGCCACGGGAGAATCGCAAACGTATCCGGGTCGGGGACGAGTCGCATATCGGACTCCTGAATGCGGACGAAGCCCTCGATCGAAGAGCCGTCGAAATAGATGCCTTCGGTAAACGCCTTCTCGGCCTGCCGGGCCGGCACCGAGACGTTTTTTACCGTGCCGAGGATGTCGGTAAACTGCAGCCGAAGGAAGTCAACGTCGTTTTCTTCGATCTCGTCGAGTACTGCCTGTTCAGTAGCAGTGAGCTTTCCGCTTGTCATTTTCTTGTCGTCGTACTCGAGCATCCCTACTACTAAAACACTATTGCTCTGTGCAATTCTTCTCATAGCCGGTAGAAATTGCATATTCGTAAATTTCTAAAGGGTGTAGAGAGATGTTGCATGCGATGACGTACGAAAATCTAGATGCAAAACTAATGAACGCACTTCTGGGTGACGGCCGTGCGAGCCTGCGCAGCCTCGCCGAGGAGCTCGACGTCTCCGTGACCACTGTCTCGAACCACCTTTCAGATCTCGAAGAAGAAGGCGTCATCGAAGGCTATACGCCACGGATTGACTACGACGCAGTCGGGTACGATGTCACTGGCGTCATCCAGTTACAGGTCGAAGGGAGCGCACTTCCAGACATCACCGAGAACCTGTGTGAACACCGGCAGATGATCTCCGTCTACGAGGTCACGGGTGACTACGACGTCATCGCGATCGGGAAGTTCAAAGACACCGACGGGATGAACGACCAGATCAAGACGTTGCTCACTGATCCCGATATCAAGGCCTCGAATACCAGCGTCGTCTTGAACGCCGTCACCGAGAACGAACAGTTCGAACTCGAGGTCGGCGAAGACGCCTGATCAGAGCGTCATCCAGCGACACGGATCGTCTCGCTTATAGTAACACCTGCACCGAGTTGCACACTGATCGGTGATCCGGCTGGCGGGCAGGTACGCACTGCCGTGCAGTGGCTACTATGACTGTCGGATAATCGAATAGTTGGTGCGTGGAGAGCCGACGCGGAATCTGACGAAATCGAAGCGAGAGTCTCGAGTGTCGATACGAGAAGCTGTGACAGTCGGCTGCGATGGTGGTCGGAGTAGCCTAGGGGCTGACGTTACATCATGCCGCCCATGCCGCCGCCCATGCCGCCCATGCCGCCGCCGGGGGCGCCGCCTTCTTCGTCGTCGCCCTTGTCGGTCGAGAGATCGCCGGCGGAGATGATGTCGTCGATCTTGAGGACGAGGTTTGCGGCTTCAGCAGCCGAGGAGACGGCCTGCTCTTTGGCGTGGGCCGGCTCGACGACACCAGCGTCGAAGGTGTCCTCGACGTCGCCAGTGAAGACGTTCAGGCCTGCACGGAGTTCGTCCTCGTCGTGGGCTGCACGCAGGTCGACGAGCGTGTCGATCGAGTCGAGACCGGCGTTCTCAGCGAGCACGCGCGGGACGAGCTCGAGCGAGTCGGCGAACGCCTCGACGGCCAGCTGTTCGCGACCGGAGACGGAGTCGGCGTAATCGCGAAGTCGCGAGGCGAGTTCGACCTCGATCGCACCGCCGCCGGCCAGCACGCGACCGTCGGAGACGGTCTGGGCGACGACGTCGAGGGCGTCTTGGATCCCGCGCTCGAGTTCGTCGACGACGTGGTCGGTCGAGCCACGCAACAGGAGGGTGACGCCGTGGGCGTTCTCGCCTTCGACGTAGAACAGTTCGTCCTCGTCGTCGCGGGTGACGTCGCCGTGACCGAGGTCCTCTGCGGTTGCACTCTCGAGGTCGGAGACGATCGCTGCGCCGACGACCTCCGAGAGGAACTCGAGGTCGGACTTCTTGGCACGGCGGACGGCGAGGATTCCCTCTTTTGCGAGGTAGTGCTGGGCGAGGTCGTCGATGCCTTTCTGACAGAAGACGACGTCGGCACCGAGGTCGACGATGTGGTCGACTTTCTCGCGGAGTTGCTTCTCTTCACGGTCTAAGAACTGCTGGAGCTGGTCGGGGTCGGTGACCGAGACTTCGGTGTCGATGTCGGTCTCTTCGACCTCGATGGGGTCGTTGAGCAACAGGATGTCGGCGTCCGTGGCCTCGACGGGCATGTTGTCGTGGACGGGATCTTTGTCCACGATGCCGCCCTCGAGAAGATCCGATTCGCCGGCACTGCGGCCGGTCTGCGTCTCGATGTTGAGGAATTCGAGGTCGACGACGTTCTCGCCGTCTTCGTCTTCGACGGTGACCGCGCGGACGGCGTCGACGATCAGCTGGGAAAGGTGCTCTTTGTTGACTTCAGCGCCTTTGCCGGTCATCGACGTCTCCGCGGTCTTGCGCAGGAGGTCTTCGTCGTCGGTGTCGATTTCCTCGGCGATGTCGTCGATCTCCTCGCGGGCCTGCTCGGCGGCAAGGTGGAAGCCCTTGATGATCGCCGTCGGGTGGATGTCCTGCTCGAGAAGGTCCTCGGCGTTTTTGAGGAGTTCACCCGTCACCGCGACGGCCGTCGTGGTGCCGTCACCGGCTTCGTCTTCCTGGGTCTCGGCGACCTCGATGATCATCTCGGCCGTCGGGTTGTCGATGTCCATCTCCTGGAGGATGGTAACGCCGTCGTTGGTGATCGTTACCGATCCCATCGAGTCGACGAGCATCTTGTCCATTCCCTTCGGGCCGAGGGTCGAGCGAACGGCCTCCGCGACCGCTCGAGCGGCGCGGATGTTGTAATCCTGCGCGTCTCGGTCCTTGACACGCTGGGAGTCTTCGCTCATCACGATCATCGGCTGTCCCTGTTGCATTCGCTGGCTCATAGTCAGCCGATTCATTGATTGTCCTTCTACATAAATCCTTCTCTCTTCGCCATTCGGTTCGACCCCGATCAGACGACTAAGCGCACGCAAAACCCCCGTAGTGCGAGGGGTTTGCCGACTACTCGTGGGATACGGTACCGTCCTAGCAGCGATCCCGTCGATCCTGCTTCGACGCCAGGTTTAAGTAATTTAGAGATGCGGTTCAGGACTCGAGCGGTTCGACCAGCGACGGATCGTCGTTCGAGGGGTCGTTGACCGCCGTCGACACCGGGTACGCTCGCATAGCGTCGCCCGGATACGGCTCGAGAAGGTCCCGTGGATCGTCCTCGGTGAGCCATCGGTGCTCGTCTTCGGGCTCGAGAAGTACCGCCATCCGGTGGTGGAGCTCTCCGACGAGTTCGTTCGGCTCGGTCGTGACGACGGTGAACGTCTCGAGCGGCCCGTCGTCTCCAGCGCCTTCGACGCCGCCGCCGAATGCGTCGAGCCCCGTCTGGGTCGTTTCGGGTTCCCAGCGTTCCCACAGCCCGGCCATGGCGAACGGTCGCTCGTCCTCGAAGGCGACTCGGTAGGGCCGTTTTCCACCGTCGGTCTCAACCCACTCGTAGAATCCATCCGCCGGCACCAGACACCGTCGCCGTTCGTACGCGGCCCGGAAGCTCGGTTTCTCGACCACCGTCTCCGCTCGCGCGTTGATGAGTCCGCCGGTATCGTCGTCCGCCCACGACGGGACGAGGCCCCACTCGAGTCGCTGAATCGTCTCAGGCGCTTCGTTCGTGATCACCGGCAGTCGTTGGCCGGGAGCCGCGTTGTACGTCGGCGCGACCGGTTCGGAGACGCGAGCGTCGAATCGCTCCTCGAGGTCGTCGGGCTCGAGGACGAGAGTGTAGCGGCCGCACATGCTCTATCCATCGTTCAGCTGGAACAAAGCGTTGTTCGTTCTCTTCCGCCCGTTTCCATATCTCCGGTCGTCTCCGGAAACGCCAGAACTGGGATCTCAACTGTCCCGACTGGAGTTCGGGACTTGTCAGTGAAATATATAATCGGCCGTGGACCGTACGTTATCGTGTCGCTGGTGAACGTCGGCCGGGATATATTGTAGTTCTCTCCGACAGTTTCGACTTCGTTAGTTCCCTCGAGTGTCGGGGCTGCCTGACGAGCGGCGAGGATTCCGTGCTAACTTCCCAGGCCAGTACGTTCTCGGAACTCGTCGTACACCATCTCCTGGAGAACCGTTGCTCGCGTTTCGTCTGTTTTCCAGCCGATACGGCTCCCGACGTCACTCGGTAGTGGACTCGTCTTCGAGGCCTCGAGCGATGTCCTGGAGTCCCTGACTGGGGGGTTCGTGAGCGTCGTAGTATGCGGTAGCGCCTGGTTTGCGAAGCCCGTAGAGGAACTCGGGCTCGACGACGTCGATCAGTACCGATCCGCCCGCCCGAACGTCGTGATCGTCGACCCACGATGCGAGCAGGTCGACGGCACCGCTCGGGTCGCGAGCGTTCGAGGGCGTCTCGTATACGCCGCGGATCCAGCGATCGTCGCCGGTGAGCGCACGCTCGACCATCGCGAACCGCTCGTCGTCGTCGAGGACGACCCGGACGACATCGTCGACCGGCACGGCGTCGCGTTCGTCCGCGGGAAGTTCGAGTCGAACGCCGGTTGTCGTCTCGGTACACGTCGCTCGGATCGTCTGGACCGACGGGTGGTCACTTGAAACTCGGTCTGCCATTGAACTGAGAGAATCGGGAGTTACTCGTCGGCGTCGTCGCCGTCGCCAAGCAGCTCGTCGACGTCGGCGCTGCCGCGGTCGACGATCGAGGCGTTGATCTGTGCGACCGCATCGGAGATTTCGCGTCCGCGAACCGTGATGCGTCGGCGCTCGCCGTCACGCGACGGCTTGTAGCCGATCTGGCGTCCCGTCATCAGGACCTCTTCGACGTTCGAGCCGTCTACGTCGGGATTGAGCGGTCGGCCGGCATCGTCCGACCCGCCGGTGATCTCGAGCGTGTAGCCGTCGAGTCCGACTGCGCCGCCATCGACTTCCTCGCCGATCGACTTGCCCATAAATCGGTTTGCGTCCTGTCCATCCGCCTCGAGCTGGTAGGTCAACCCGGAGTCGGGGTCGCCAACGACGACAGTGAAACTTGCCATGACCGACGGAAGACGGCCCCCGCTCAAAAGAACATCGTTTCGATACGAACGGTTGCGCTATGGGAACACCGAGAGCCGTCGCCCTCGGTCCCTGTCGATAAACGAGGTGGACGACGAGCAGAGACGCCGGATACCGCCTCAGGTCGAACAGTCAAGTACATCGCTGCTCTACCGTCAGTCGTGTTCGTCGATCGTGAGCGGCTCGAGCGTCGTCTGCGCGAGGAGTTCGGTGGCTCGAGCGGCGAGGCGCGCGTGGTGGTTCGCCAGGCCGTCGATCTCGCAGATTCGAACCGCTATGAGTCACACGTTGGCTCACCGCTGACGACCGACCTGATCATCGAGGAACTCGCCGATGCACCTGACGGGACGCCGGCGGATCGGTGGAACTGGTGGATCGGGTCGCTCGAGCTCGCCTTCGGGGAGTTCGGCCGGTTCACGATCAGACAGTATCGGAAGTGACAGCACTGCGGAACGAAATTACTTTGAGGCGGCTGACTAACTGGTCAACTAGTGACCGATTGGGGCGTCGGCGGTCGGTCGTCGCCGAACGCGGCAACCATCGACGCTCCGTCACGCCTCATCAGATGACCGAACGAACGCCACCGTCCGAGCAGTCGATCGTTGCCGAGCAGCCGTCCGAAGGGGTTGCTCCCGGAGTCCAACGTATCGCTTCAGAATCGATTCCGACGCGTGATCGATCGCCTGCAGTCCTCCTCTGTCGACTCGGCGGGGAGATCGGGGCCAAAGCGACCGATGAGACCTCGCCGCGGCCGGTCGGCCGAACCGTAGAGCCGCTCGCAAACGCCGTCGCCCACTTCGAGGGATACGTCAGGCTCAGGCGTGATCTGCTGTGGACCGATCGATACGACCGACCGGCAGACCGAGACGCCGCCATCCTGGCCGGTGACTATCTCCACGCCGCCGCCTACGCCGAACTCGCCGACGTTCCGACGACCGACCGGCGAGCCGTTGCGCTCTACCGAACGCTGGTCCGGGCCTCGACGACGCTCGCGACCACACTCCGATCGTCCGCGTCGACTCGAGAAACGAGCACCGCGGAGCCCGACGTTCGTCCCGACGCAATTCTCGCCGGAACGGCGGGATCGCTCGGTGCGACCGCCGTCGGCGCGGCCGACGACGTCGGAGCCGCACTCGAGCGGTACGGACGATCGTTGCTCACCGCAGTCGACGCCCATCCGGCTGCGGTTGCCATCGCCTCGTCGGCAGAGACTGCCCACTCATCGGAGGACAACGGGGCCCGGCAAACGGTCGTACAGCTCCTTTCGGATCCGCTTGCGTTCGATTCGTCGACGAGCCGGGACGACCTCCCAGCGCCCGACGACCAGGCCGGGCAAGCGGCGACCGCTACGCTCGAGTCGTCGCTCGAGCGGGCCCGGAACGCCGTCGAGACGCTCGAGGCAGCGACCGGCGAGTCGGCCGCCGGTCGAACCCCGCTCGGCCGCCTCGAGAGGGCAACACGGATTCCGTTCGAGGACGTACTGGAGAGCGATGGCTGAACTCAGTCGTCCCATCTGGCCGGCGTACCTGCTGACGGTGTTCGTCGCGGGCCTCGGCCACTGCTATCTGGGCCAGCTCAAACGGGGAGCGGCCTGGTTTGCCCTCTACATCCTCGCGCTTGCGTTCCTGAGCGCGCGAACGCTGTCGGGCGCGCTCGAGCCGGGCGAGCCGTTTTTCGTCACCGCCCTGCAGTTCGAGGCCGTCAACTACGTCGACGTGGCCGTGCCGCTGGCCGTCCTGGTCGTCTGTCTGCTCGACGTCTATCTCGTCGGGTTGACCAAGCGAACGGACTCGCCAGCGACTGCGGAAGCACACTCGAACGGCTCCTGAGACGGGCTGCTGGACCTGGATACGAAAGCGACTGCTGGACGGGGCTCGGTCGCCCTGACAACGACTTTCCACGGCCCGTATGACTCGTCGGTCCACTCGACAGTCCGGCGGATATGGTATTCAATTTGATGTGTACGAGACGTTTTTGTGGTCGCTCACCGAATCTCGAGTATGGGCCGTCTCGGTACCCTCGTGCTCAAAGGACTCGGACTCCTCGTGCTCGCGTTCATCGTCCTGAGCGTGCTCGCAACGATCGTCGGGATCGCGATCAATGTCGTGATGGCGATCGTCTCGATCGTCGTGTCGCTGGCCGTTCTCGGGCTCGTCGTCGTCGGGATCGCCTGGCTGTTTTCCGAACTCACCGCCGACGACGATTCGACCGCCGAGTACGATACGTTCGATCGTGTCGAGGACAACCGCGATCCCAAGGCACGCCTGCAAGAGCGCTACGTCGCAGGCGAACTGACCGACGCCGAGTTCGAACGGGAACTCGACCGAGTGATGCAGTCGGGAGACGCCATCGATCGATCCGAACACTCCGACGTGACTCGATCGCGAGACGTAGAGCGCGACCGAAGTCGCCGCTAAACCAGTCGTCTACGCGGTCAGCGAGCGTCGAACCGACGGAGGCAAACGGCTCGAGTCGCAATCGCCACGTGATGGAGGTCCAATTTCTCGGGGGCGCCCGCGAGATCGGTCGGAGCGCGATCCTAATCGACGACCGGTTGCTGGTGGATTTCGGGATGGACTCGGGAAACCCACCGGCGTTTCCGATCGGCGACGTCGACCCCGAGGCCGTCGTCGTCAGCCACGGCCACCTCGACCACGTCGGCACCGTTCCGGCGCTGCTGTCCGGCGATTCCCGCCCGTCGGTCCACTGGACGCCGCCGACGTACGACCTCGCGATGACCCTCGCCCGGGATACCCTCGAGCTTCACGGTGGCAGTTACGACTGTCCGTTCACCCAGGCCGAACTCGCCCGGCTCACGCAGGTGTCGGAAACCCACGACTATCGCGAGCCGTTCGAGGCGGCGGGCTACGAGATCACGTTCTACGACGCGGGTCACGTCCCCGGAAGTGCACACGTCCTGATCGACAGCGCGGGAGGAAGCCCCGCGAGCAATCGGACGAAGTCCGATGACGACGGCGACACCCGGCTGCTCTATACCGGTGACTTCCACACCGAAGACCAGCGACTCGTCGCCGCCACGACGGCGCGGCCCGAGGCCGACGTCGTGATCTGTGAGAGTACGTACGCGGACACGACGCGACCGCCCCGCGAGGAGATCGAACGCGAGTTCGCCGAGAGCCTCCGGACGACAATCTGGGAGGGTGGGACGGTCGTCGTCCCCGCGTTCGCAATCGGCCGCACGCAGGAGGTGCTCTGTC
The DNA here is from genome assembly GCF_003430825.1 of Natrarchaeobaculum sulfurireducens. Taxonomy (NCBI): domain Archaea; kingdom Methanobacteriati; phylum Methanobacteriota; class Halobacteria; order Halobacteriales; family Natrialbaceae; genus Natrarchaeobaculum; species Natrarchaeobaculum sulfurireducens. Next base: position 559,387 of record NZ_CP024047.1, read on the forward strand.
TCTGTGAGCGCTACGACCTCGAGTGCTACGTCGACGGGATGGGCAAACGGATCACCGAGCTGTTGCTCCACGAGCAGAACCGGCCGTTCCTGCGCGATGCCGACGCGTTGCGACGGGCGAAAGGAAACGCCCGCTTCGTCGACGGTCGGGACGGCCAGCGCAAACGGATCGCCGAGCAGAACACGGTCATCGTCACGACCAGCGGCATGCTTCACGGCGGGCCCGCAATGACCTACGTGCCCGCGATTCGGACCCATCCGACGAACAAGATCGCGATGACCGGCCACCAGGTCGAGGGAACGCCGGGCCGTGACTTACTCGAGACCGGCAGTGCCGAACTCGACGGTCGCCGGATGCCCGTCAGCGCCCAGGTCGAACAGTACGACTTCTCGGCACACGCGGATCGAACGGGCCTGTTCGAGTTCCTCGAGTCCTACCGGGACAGCGAGGTGCTCGTCGTCCACGGCGATCGTTGTGAGGCGTTCGCCGAGGAGCTACGGCGGGAGGGATTCGACGCGAGCGCACCGGCACTCGGCGAGTCACGGACGCTCGAATAGCGGCGGCCAGCCGAAGCGTAACGGTGGCGAACCGGCGACTCCGCGTTACTCGGCCGTCGACTGCTCACCAACGGGCTGGAGCTCTTCGTCGACGAGCGTTTCGTAGGCTCGTCGGAATCGCTCCGAGAGCGCCTGATGAGAGATACCGAGTTCGTTGGCCAGTTCCTCCATCGAGATGCGCCGTGGGATCTCGAAGTAGCCGTACTTGAGCGCAGCCTCGAGCGCCTCGCGTTGTTCCGGCGTCAGGCGCGTATCGGGTTCGGTGCCGTTGGTCACGTCGCTGACGCGTCGTAAGTCGACGTTGATCTCGCGCTCGACGAGCCGGTCGTACGCGTTGGTCAGCGCCGTTCGATCCGGAAACCGGACCCGGACCTGCCACCAGCCGTCGGCTCCCCACGCTTCGAGCAGGGAGCCGCCGTCCTCGAGCAGTGGATCACACAGCCTCGAGATACCGTCGCCGTCGGGGAACACGACGTCGTAGAGCAGTCGGGTTCGTGTCTCCACGACGAGTTCGTACGCCTCGACCGACGGGTCCGCCTCGAACGCGACCTCGATGCCGTCGCGGTCGACGCCGGAGACCCAGAGACAGGGATTGGTCTTCGACACGGACGACTCGAGGTCGAACGTCGCGTCCGGGGCGTGCTCGAAAGCCGTCGCCAGTGTCGTCTCCGGAGCCGGAAGCCGGAGCTCGGCTATAGTCGACATCAGACGTGATACACCTCCAAACCGTATAAATCGCAGTTCAGACGAGACTGACTGTCTGGGTCGGTGAACGACGGTACAAGACCGTCAAGACCGGTGAGTGACGATGCAGGGTCGGCAACTATCGACGGCCGACTGTCACAGCGCCGTTCGACCTGCCCACCGTTCACTCGGCCAGCTCGGTTACGGAGTCGAGCACACGCTCGAGGTCACGGACACCGACTTTCCCGCGCCGGTCGGGGTTCGCGAGGACACGAACGGGCTGGTGACCGAGAGAGACGAACGCGAGGTCGAGTCGGTCGGCGGTGTCGGAAAGACCGAGCGCCACGTCGGCGTCGCCCGCGAGCACCTTCCGGGCGGGACTTTCGTGGGCTCGCACGGCGAGGTCGAAGCCCTCGATGGACTCGACGAGGTCGTGTCTGTCGACGCCCCGGTCGTCCGCGAGATCGGCGAGTGCGACGCCCAGACTCGTGCGGAGCCCGGAGTCGGTCGTTCGGTTGACAAAGCGCAGGTCACGATCGACCAGGTCGGTCAGTCCCGACACCTCGTCGGCCTCGTCCGGACGAACGAGCAGTCCCCACTCGCGCTCCCAGCGGGCGAGTTCGTCGGCGTCGACGTCGCGCTCGAGCGGACCGGCGACGACGGCGACGTCCGGAATGCCGTCACGCAGCCGCCGGAGGGCCGGCCGCGAGCCCACGGAAAGATAGCGCGGATTCTCGAGGGAATCGAGCAGCCGCGAGAGCGTGGGGTCGTCCTCGCCGACGCCGAGCAGCGTCGGTGGTCGGACGTCCGGTGAGAACAGCCGGACCGTGACGGGCTCACCCGTCTCGAGGTAGTCCGTTCCCGGCTCGACTTCGACGACGCCGTCGGCGTGAGCGAGGCTCGTCGTTGCGCCGCTGCCCTTATCGACGGGGTAGACGAGCGGCTCGCCGTCGCCGTCTGTGGTCACCCCGACGGGCATCAGCCGCAACCGGCCTTCGGCGTAGCGCTCCTGGCGAGCCATCCGACCCGTGACAGTCGCAGTCTCGGGCTCGGGAAGGCCGGCAGCGTCGCGGATCGCGGGTGCGACGAACGTCCGAAAGACCATCATCGCGGAGACGGGGTAGCCGGGGAGGCCGACGTACGCGGAGCCACCCGACGTCGAGCCAGCCGAGCCTGATTCGTCGTCGTCGAGTCGGCCGACGAGCATCGGCTTCCCCGGCTTGACGGCGACTCCGTGAAGCAGCAGTTCGCCCTGTGCTTCGATCACCCGATAGATGACGTCGACGGCACTCGCACTCGTCGATCCGGACGAGAGCACGAGGTCGCACTCCTCGGCGGCCTCACGAAGGAGGCGTTCCATCTCGTCCTGATCGTCACCCGCGTGGGGGTAAAGGACGGCCTCGCCGCCGGCGTCTTCGACCCCCGCGGCGATCGTGTAGCTGTTGACGTCGTAAATTTCCCCGCGGTCGCTCTCGAGGTCGCCACCAGGCCGGACGAGTTCATCGCCGGTCGAGACGATGCCGACGCGCGGGCTGGCCCGGACCGGAAGCTCCTCGACGCCGAGTGCCGACAGCAGGCCGACGTCACGGGGTGTAATTTGCGTGCCGGGACCGAGTGCCCGTTCGCCCGCGGCGACATCGGCTCCGGCGAACATCACGTTGTCACCCGGCGCGACGGACGTCCTGACCAACACCTCGCCGGTCTCATCGTCGATGTCCGTCCGTTCGACCGGTACCATCGCATCCGCCCCGGACGGCATTACGGCACCCGTCGAAATCTCGACCGCCGCCCTGTCCTCGAGCGTCACGTCCGGCGCGTCACCGGCGTGGACCTCGCCGATGACCTCGAGTCGGGCAGGAGCTGCCTCGTCAGCGCCGAACGTTTCCCTCGCCCGAAGGGCGTAGCCGTCCAGGCTCGCCCGGTCGAATCCCGGCACGTCCAGTTCGGCGTCGAGCCGTTCGGCGAGGACCCGCCCGCGGGCCTCTGCGAGTGGGACACGTTCGACACCGGCCTCGAGCGGGAGCGAATCGATGGCTTCGCGCGCCGCTTCGGGCGAGGCGAGGTCGCGAAACTCCTTGCGGTTCATACGGTCACTTCTGTTCCGGAGCCTAAAAACATCGGCCGAATTCGCCGTCGAGGTTACGACGAGGAGTCGCCGGAGAACTCGTCAGCCGTCTCCTCGAGGGTTTCGACGCGGTCTTCGCGGTCGTCGTCGTCCATCTCGAGGAATCGTTGCCGGACGATGAGCACGGGACTGACAGTTCGGGTGGCGATCCGTTCGGATGGATCGCCGAAGATACGGTCCTGGATCGACGGCTTGCTCTCACCGACGACCACGAAGTCGTGGTCGTCAGCGACCTCGACGATCGTTTCGAGCGGCGCGTCGTCGACGACGACGCTTTCGAGGAGCCGTTCGGGGTCGACGCCGTTCTCGACGAGGGTTTCTGCGGCTTCCTCGAGGAGTTCCCGGCCGGCGTCGGCGTCAGATTCCTCCGAAGTGACGTGTAAGAGCGTCACCTCGGCGTCACCGTCACCGAACGCCCTCGAGACCAGTTCGGCGATGTTCGAGACGTTGACACCGCTGCGAAGTGGAACCAGAACGCGATCGATCGCTCTGATCGGATTGAGCAAGACGACCCCGTCACACTCGAGTTCGACGGCGATCCGTTCGAACGTCTGTAGGGCGTCTCTGGTGAAGACAAGTCGCGTCGTCCAGGTTCCACCGGCGTCCTCGAACGCGGCGGCGAGTTCGTCGAGTTTCGCGGTCGCTCGCTCTTCGAACTGGGTCCGTGCCTGCTCGGGTGGGGTCTGGTCGGGAAGTTCGTGGTAGCCGAGTAAGACGACGGGGATCGACTCGAACGCCGACGCGATCGATTCGGGGATTCCCTCTCCCTCGAGCACCTCGATGGGGATCAGCACGCGGTGTTCGAGTTCATGCGGCTCCCGATCAGGCTCACTCATCGTCCACCACCCCCTTCAGGCGCACATCTCGAGCGTAGTAGCCGTACCAGACGAGTGCGATGATCATCACCGCCAGCCCGATGAGCTGTGCGGATCGTTGCATAAAGAGGATGAGCCCGAAACTCGAGACCGCACCGAGGATCGGCACGAACGGATAGCCCGGCGTTCGGAACGACGGCTCGTACCAGTCGGGGTCCGACCGTCGGATCGCGACGAGGGCAATGCAGATCAGTCCGTACATGACCAGATGGAGGAAGTTTGCGACCTCTGCTAATAGTTCCGTCTGTCCCGTCGCCACGAGTACGACGACCGGTCCGCCGACCAGCGCGAGCGCGACGTGTGGCGTTCCGTATCGCAGGTTGACCCGGCCTGCAGCCGTCGGAACCAGCCGGTCCCGGCTAACGGCGTACAGCGCCCTCGAGGCCGAGAGGATCGATGCGTTGGCACTCGAGAGCGTCGCCAACAGGCCAGCGATGAGAATGGCGATCGCACCGGGGAGCCCGAAGAACTCGCGGGCGACCTCGACGATCGCCGTCTCGCCTGCAGCCGCAAGCACGTCGCTGCCGAGGGCGCTGGTCGCGACGAAGATCGTCACCACGTAAAACGTGCCGACGAGGACGACGGAGCCGACCATCGCCAGGGGAAGGTTCCTGCCGGGGTCTTCGATCTCGCCCGCGACGGTCGCTACCTGTGCGAAGCCGAGATACGAGGTGAACACGAGCGCCGCGGTGGTCAGGACCGGCGCGTAGCCCTGCGGGGCGAACGTCTCGGGGACGGTCGTCGCGCCGAAGAGACCGGCAGCGTCGAGCAGACCGTAGGCGAGAAACCCACTCAACAGGAAGAGCAACACGCCGACGACGACGTTCTGGAGGGATTCGACGTTCTCGGTCCCGCGAATGCTCATCGCCGTCAATCCGATGCCGACGACGACGCCGAGGGGCGCGACGAGCGTTCGGCCGCCGACGGGTACGCCAGCTTCGGCGAGGCTGGCGACGGCATACTCGCCGAGGCCGACGAGGTAGAACGCCGATGCGAAGACGAGTCCGAGCCAGAGGCTGATCCCCACGACCGCGCCGAATACCGCCCCCATCCCTCGAGAGATGAAGTAGTAGCCACCGCCGCTTTTGGGCATCGCCGTCGCCAGTTCGGACGTCGGCAACGCGACCAACAGCGCGATTACGGCACCGATCGCGAACGAAGCCGACGCAGCGGGTCCAGCCGTTCCTGCCGCCAGCCCGGGGAAGACGAAGATGCCGGCACCGATCATCGTCCCGACACCGATCGTGAGCGCACCGAGTAGCCCGACGGTTCGCTCGAGTTCGACGTCCTCCGCCGAATCGACCGACGATGTGGCCGCCACCGACGAGTCACTCGACATTACAACATTCAGTTCCGACCAGACGATCAAAAGTGTCCTGACTCGAGTTCGCCCTCGAGTCGCTCAGAACAGGTAGTCCCTGATGAACCGTTCGAGCAGTCCCCGATGCCGTCCGTCGTAGGTCTGGACCATGACGGTGGTACAGTCGACCGCATCGACGAGATCGTCGGCGGCGCTACCGCGGAATCGCGCTTCCACGCCGATCGGCCCGGCCCCGACGATGAGTAACTCCGCGTCGGCGACGAAGCGAGCCATTCCCTCGACCGGCGAATCGGTCTCGAGCACGCGCGATCGAACCGGAACGGTACAGATCCGCATCAGTTCGGAGTGGTACCGTTCTGCGGCCTCCCGTCGGCTCTCCGGCGCGTCCTCGGGAATCACGCGAACCAGTACGATCTCAGCGCCGGTCTCTTCGGCGACCGCATCCGCTAAGAGGAGTTTCACCGGGTCGTACGGTCCACCGCCCCGGCTGGCGACGGCGATCCGTTCGACCGTCTCGAGGCCTCGGTCCTCGACGAGGGCGACATCACACGGGGCGTTCTGGCGCAGCCACGCCGTCTCGCTTGCACCGAGGAGTCCGGGAATCCCGTTGCCAGTGTGTCGCTGGGTGATGATGAGGTCGATGTCCTCGAAGGTCGCGAAGTCGACGATCGCCGCCTTGTGATCCTCGCTGACGATCCGGCGATACTCGACGTGAGTGTCGTATTCACTGGGCCCCTCGAGTGTCGCGGCGGCTGGTCCGCCGCCGGAGGTTCGATGGTCCGTTTCCAGCATCTCCGGCGGGAACCACTCCGGTGCGTCCTCGGGGTCGTCAGGCAACCAGTCGGGAAGCTCCGTCGATCGAACCCTGGACCGACGCGAAGGGAGGATGTGCTCCGGTTCGTCGTAGAACTCGACGACCGAGACGGCCGTCGACCGGAGTCGGCCGAGGTCGAGGGCGATTCGAAGCATGTCACGTCTGGCGCGGTCCGGCGTCGCTTCGGTGATCGCTACCAGCAGGGTGTACTCCCGCTCGGATTCGAACAGGCCACGGGTTCGGTCGGTCGCCGACGCTCCGACACTCTCACGGACCTTTGCTCGAGCGACGCCCTCACGATCGATCCCACCCTGGTAGTACCTGACGTAAGCAAAATACCAGGCGCCAGCGAGTGCGCCGATGCCCACCGCTCCGACGACCGCAACGATGCCGGTGTACGCCAGCACAACGAATCCGCCCGCGATTCCGAACAGCGGCATCCACGGGTACAGTGGCGCCTCGAACTCCGGGTCGTACTCCTGGACAGCCCCTTCCCGGAACCCGATCAGGGCAACGTTCAGGAGAATAAAGACGAGAATCTGGAACGCACTCCCGAAGGCAGCGACCTGCTGGATCGGGAAGATCGCGACCAGCGCGATCAGGACGAGACCCGTCAGCGCCACGGCGTAGACGGGTGTCGTAAAGCGCTCGCTCACCTCCTCGAGTCTCGAGGGGAGCACGCCGTCACGGGCCATCGCGAGCGGGAATCGCGATGCGGCGAGGATACCGGCGTTGGCAGTCGAAGCGAGCGCCAGCAGGGCTGCAACGACGATAACCAGTGCGAACACGTTGCCGAACCCATCGAAGAGCTGCTCGGCTGCTAGCGCGATGATCGCACCCTCGCCCTCGCTCGTGAGGATCGCCTCCGGAGTGGCAGCGATCGCTTCCGGGATGTCGAGGACGCCGATCGTCACGTAGACGACGACTGCATAGACGAGGGAGACGAACGCAAGCGCCAGCCCGATTGCGAGCGGCAGGTTTCGACCTGGGTCTTCGACCTCCTCTGCGACCGCGCCGACTTTGGTCAATCCCGCGTACGAAATGAAGACGATCGCCGTCGCCTCCAAGAGTGCCGAGCCGCCGACGGCCGGGCTGAACGCACCTTCGACGCGGACGCCTTCGATCTGTGGAACTCCTGAGAAGACGTAGGCTGCGAGAATCGCAATCAGGATGCCGACCAAGCCGAACTGCAGCTTTCCGGAGCCTTCGGCACTGACGAGGTTGATTACCGTAAAGAAAATCGCGAGTACGACCGCGATCAGCGTCACGAACTCCGCGAGCGTCTCGCTGACGTACAACAGATACGGGACGCCGCCGACCAGCGCGAGCGCGCTCTTCAACGACAGCATCAGCCAGGTCCCGATGCCAGCGATCGTTCCGAGCAGCGGCCCCATACTGCGCTCGACGTAGAGGTATGGGCCACCGTCTTCGGGAATCGCCGTCGACATCTCAGCGACGGCCAGCGCGGCAGGGAGGACGAGTACGGCGGCAATGACGAAGCCGAGTACGGCTGCGGCGTCGGCTAGAATCCACGCGACGCCAGGAAGAACGAAGATCCCCGACCCGATCATGGCACCGACCGCGATCGCGAACGTCTCGGCCAGCCCGAGGTCTCGTTTCAATCCACTCGGCATCGGTCTCTCCCCTCGTGTACGAGGTGTTCTCGGGGACGGATCGGGTCGGTTCGATCGGCGCTTCTGTGGCCGCCAGCGGGGTCGCCCCGTTCGGAGAGCCGTTCTGGCGGGTTGGACGGACGGTGGGCAAGCAGTGCGCTGCGGTGTTCGTCAGCGGGATGCACCCGCCGTCCGTGCCAATCGGTCGGGACGAGAGACGACGCTGTTCGATGGAGCGGTCGGCTCGGGCACGCGAACGGACACTGTCGGGCGGGAGCCACCGAAGCGCAGTCACGCGGCGAGAGCGGCGGCGTCACACACCCGATCTGTCCGGCGGTATCAGTCACTACGTGGGAGTTGGTTGGCACGGGTACATCACCGGTCGAAAGCCAGCCTGCATGCCGGCGGGTAATTCACCTGACGAGACGGGACACGATTCGGCGTCGACTGCGGATTACGTCCAACCGGTCGCTCGACCGGTCGACGTCACTAGTAGCTACTGACCGTCAGTGCACGCCCGACCGGACGGCGGCTGTACGATCGGTATGGGACCGTTTCAGTCGGTGCTCTCCGAAGCTCGGGGTTGGACCGAGTTGGTTCGTCCGCGCCGGGTGGAGCCTCTAACGCCGGCGCGGACCGACGATGCCTGTGTGAGGGGGGCTCAGTCGTCAGCCGGACTGAAGCCGGGCAGGCTCGAGCCGTAGTCTGCACCCGCGGTGACCTCCGAGGGTTCTTTGATCAGCCACATCATGATGAGCACCGTCACGATGTACTTGCTGATGATGTCGAGGATGCTGTAGCCCCAGGAGGTGATCGCCACGTCGAGCAGGGCGAACCCTTCGACACCGAGCGCCCACAGGATCGGGTAGCCGAACCACGAGACGACGGTCAGGATCTTCAGCGTGTTGAACAGGTCGATCGTCCCTGTCTGTTTCGCCTCGGCCGTCCACTCGACGAGGATGATGTAGACGATGACCAGGAAGAACAGCGAGCTAATCACGAACCACCACCAGCGCATGACCAGCGAGGAGGTCGTGAGTGCCGCTGCGAGGCCGGTGACACACATCGCGATGGTGAACGCGACCGACGTCAGGATCTTCGTCATGTTCGAGCCGGCGATCATTCCGAGGGCGATCAGGATAAACGGCGTCGAGAACGTCCACGTGAGGTATCGGCCCCACATCGTCAGGACGCCGTCCTCACCGGCGGTCGTCATTCCCTCCGCGGGATGGCCCGCCGGCATCTCGATAATACTCAATGTGAGTCCCGAGGTCAACCCGGAATAACTCGAGATCGATACGACGGAGATCAACATCACCGACACCGCGATGAGCTTCGCTCGTGGATCAGTGAGGTTACGCCCGAGATAGACGATCAGGAGGATCGTCAGACCCGCGAGCGCGATGTTGAGTACGAACGACCACGCAAGCAAGGGGTCGCTGAATACGTATTCGAAGAGGTCTGCCTGTGTTATCTCGAGCGGCTGTGCGAGTGCCGTCTTGTCGAGGGGTGCTGAGGGTACCATACGTCCAGTTTAGATCTCAGTGTATCGTGGGTAAAAGGACCCCCCCTTACCTGTATGGGCAAGAGAGGTTTCACCGAGTTGACCTGGACAAATACGGTGGCGAGAAGGGGTAGTAAGTCAACATAGTCACGGACCTAATACTCTCTTTGGAGCGACAGTAGCCGGTGGAAACTCGAGAACGAGGTCCGAGTCGTTCGGGTCGGAGCCGTGGGGTGTTCGCACGTCCGACGGGATCAGAACGGCAGGAGACGGCCGACGCCGGTCGGTCGCATGTCGGCTCGGATGGTTTCGGCGACGTGTTCGCCGCTCAACAGACACATCGGGACGCCGATTCCGGGGTTCGTGTCGCCGCCGACGTAGTAGAGGCCGTCGACACCGGGCGCACGATGGCCGGGACGCATCGGACCGGTCTGAAAGAGCGTGTGAGCGAGGCCGAGCGCAGTGCCCTGTGGTCGGTCGAGTCGCCGTTCGTAATCGGAGACGGCGGTCAGCTCCTCGAGTAGGATTCGGTCGCGGAGGTCGACCCCCGTCGTCGCTGCCAGATCCGCGAGCACCGCATCGCGGTAGGTCGTCCGAAGTTCCGGCCCGTCCTCGAGTCCCGGCGCGATCGGGACGAGGATCACGACGGTCGAACAACCCTCGGGTGCGACCGACGGGTCCGTTTCCGAAGGGACGTTGACGTAGTAGGCAGGGTCCTCGGGCCAGTGTGGCTCCTCAAAGATCGACTCGAAGTGGGGGTCCCAGTCGGTCGGCAACACGAGCGTGTGATGCTCGAGCGGGTCGACGTCGCCGTCGACGCCGAGATAGAGCATGAACGCCGACGGTCCCCACGTCCTGTCGTCCCAGTAGTCCGGTTTCCGGTCGACCGCGTCGGCCGGGAGCAGCGATCGTTCGACCGACGCCGGCGGCGCGTTGCAGACGACTCTGTCGTGGACGTACTCGTCGCCGCCGAGGCTCACCGCGAGCCCGTCCGCCCGTGGGACGACCCCGTCGACCTCGGCGTCGGTGTGGATTTCGACGCCCTGGGCCTGCGCGACTCGCTCCATCGCCTCGACGACCTCGTACATTCCACCCTGTGGGTAGTAGACGCCCATTCCGAGGTCGACGTGGCTCATCAATTTATACAGGGACGGGGTGTTGTGCGGCGAGCCACCGAGGAAGACCAACGTGTACTGGAGGAGCTGGCGAAGTTTCGGATGGTCGATGTACGTCCGGACGTGGTCGTCCATCGAGCCGAGCAAGGTAAGCCCGCGGGCTGACCGAGCAACCTCGAGCGAGAGGTAGTCGCGAAACCGGGTTCGGTTCGCCATCACGAACCGGTTCATTCCGATCTCGTAGGCCTCCGCGGCGTCCTCGAGATAGCGCCGAAGCGCGTCGCCGGCACCCGCCTCGTAGGATTCGAACAGGGCGGCGGTTTCCTCGAGATCGGTCGTCACGTCTGCCCGGTCGCCGTCGTCCCAGAAGACACGATAGTTCGGCTCGAGTTCGACGAGCTCGTAGTGGTCGGCCGGCGAGTCGTCGAAGTGCTCGAAAAAGCGCTCGAAGACCTCGGGGATGAGATACCACGACGGCCCGGTGTCGAACCGGAAGCCGTCGGACTCGAGCCGGTTGGCTACGCCGCCGACTCGACTCTCGCGTTCGTAGACGGAGACGTCAGCGCCGGCAGCGCCGAGGTACGCACTGGCGGCGAGTCCACCGATCCCGGCACCGACGACGCCGATCGTCTCGTCGTTGCGGTCAGCGTCAACCATTATCCGATGTTAGCCGCCGAGTCGGGAAAGCGCGAACCGCCGTGGTCGGGGTCTTCAAAACAGTTCTCCACTGGGGGGTGTAGATCAGCCCGGACTCGACTCGAGGCAGACTAGTTTGGCCCTCGTTATATCACGATCCCACCGAATCGATCGGTATGGCAACGACCGGTCGTCCAGAGATCGACGACGGCGAGCGGGACGTGAGTACGTCGGGTGCTGATGGACCGATCGAGAGCGATACCTCCGGCGGCGTTCGTGCACGGCTGGCGATCCGCGACCCACCCGGCTGTGCGGTCGCCGACGTGGTAGCCGACGGAGCAACTGCAACCGACGTCCAGTGGGCCGATGCGTCCGCCGGCACCGTCGAACAGTTCCGCGCCCGTCGTGGCCTCGAGGCCGAGCCGATCTTCGCCGCGGACGAAGAATCCGTCTACCGCCTCGCCGACGCTGATGCCGACAGGGACTGTCCATGTCGGTGGATCGAGTCGCTTGGCTATCCGATCGCGGACGTCTCGGTGACGGGTCAGCCAAGCCAGCTCGTCGTGACGCTCTTGCTTCCCTCTCCGGAGCCGATCGTCGAGATCGTCGACGCCCTCGAGTCCCGTGGCGTGTCGGTCCGACTCGAGTGTCTCGTCAGATCGATCCCGCACGACGACGAGTCGATCGTCGTCGACGCCGGTCGGTTGACCGACCGCCAGCGCGAGGTGCTCGAGGTCGCCTACCGGATGGGGTACTTTTCGTATCCGCGGGAGGGGAACGCGACGGCGGTGGCCGAAGAACTCGGTATCGTCAGGTCGACGTTCACCGAGCACCTCGCAGCCGCTCAGCGCCGGCTGTTCGAGGGGGTCTTCGACGAGCGCTAAACGCGGTTTTTCGAGGGCGATGAGGTGGTAGAGCGGAGCGCCGCAGCGTCGCAGGTCAGGGGACGTACCAGATCCCGCGTTTGAAATCGAGCCACTCGCCGACGACGACGTGTGGCAGGGCAACGATACAGATGAACAGGGTGTAAAACGCTACCAGTCCGGGGAGCAACGCCGCGCCGCCGAGGGGGTCCGGCGCGATACCCCAGATCGCGACCATCACGAGTGCCGTCGCCAGTGCGCCGACGACCAATACTCCCCAGGCGGCAACGACGGGCATCCCGTCATCGGGACTGGCTTCCTCGCGTTCGACGACGACGCTACGGGCGGACTGACGCAGCGAGTACCACAGCGGGAAGTAGAGCCCGATGGCGACGACGACGGGCACGACCGTAAAAAAGACGACGAGCAACGAGGTTTCGAACGCGTCGAGCATCCAGGAACGACTCATCCCATCGATCAACAGGCCGCCGCCGAGGTGGGCGACGACGCCGACCCCGAACAGTCCGAGCAGCGCGATCCGGGCGGGTTCGACGTACGCGATGCCGGGCAGTCCAGCCCCAGGGTCGAAGACGTTCAGCATGATCGTAGAGAAACTGGTGTACGGTCCGACCCACAGCGCAAGCGGGAGGATCATCACAGCACCGCCACGGACCAGTGCGGCCAGCACCCGCTGTGATCGGTACTGCAGGTGGTCGGTCCCGACGATGGCGTCCATCACCCGGAGGTCGCCGTGTCCTCCCTTCGCGACCGCCGTCGCGAGCGCGATCAGTAACGCCAGTGCCGGGGCGACCAGAAACAATCCGACGAACGCGGCGAGAAACGCCACGTAGAGTGCGACGTACCGGAGGCCAAAGGGCAGCCCCCGGCGCCTGACGTTCGTGAAGTGCTCGTAGCCGCCGTGGGGGAGGTTCAACGCAACCATCCCCACCAGATAGATCACCATCTGCGTCTCGAGCGAAGGTCGGATGCCAAGAAGCAGTGTCGCGCCGAAGATGACGATGAGCGCGATCAATGCCCCTCTGGACGCGTTGATAAGTGTGTGCTCGACTGACGGCACACGCCGCGACTCGAGCCCGAACGAGTGCGTTCCCATACCAACTCGTTGGGCCGACGAACGGTTGGGTACTGACCGTACCACGGCGGCTCTTTTTAACGGGGTTAACGACCGACTGCTGGGAGTTGGCACAAACGTTTAGCACGCCAAATTAGAAACATCCGACATGAGAGACGGTCGTATCCTCGTGGTCCATCCGGAGGACGGAAGCGGTCCCATCGAGCGTGCGCTCGAGGAGGCTGGCTATCTGGTCACCGTCGTCGAGCGGGCGACGACCGCAGTAGCCAGAGTCTCCTCGGGTGAATTCGACTGCGTCGTCAGCGGTTACGAGTTGCCAGGTGACGACGGGGTGGCGTTGCTCGAGGCGATCCGTGAGGTCGACCCAACGCTCCCGAAGATCATGTACACGGCCGACGATGCCGTCGCTGACGACGCGTTCGAGTGTGGAATCGATCGGTTCGTCACGCGGAACGGGGCGGCGTCGCTCGATCGACTGATCGGGGAGGTCACGGCAGTTACCTCGGAGACGACCGACCCGCCACAGGACGTCTCCGATCACGAACCCGATCCCGAAGCGATCGTCCGGGCGATCGACGATGCACCGATCGGGATCAGTCTGAGTCACGCGTCGCTCCCCGACGACCCGCTCGTGTACATCAACGATGCCTGGGAAGACATCACTGGCTACGATCGACAACACGCCCTCGGGCGAAATCCACGATTCCTCCAGGGACCCGCCACCGACGCAGAGACGGTCGAGGCGATCGGAAACGCCATCGGGAACGACGTTCCGATCACCGTCGAGGTCCAGAACTACCGGCGCGACGGAACGCCATTCTGGAACGAGTTGACGGTCGCCCCCGTTCGCGACGACGACGGCGAGGTCACCCACTACGTCGGCTTCCAGAACGACGTCACCGATCGCAAAACCGCAGAAACCATCGTCGAAGAGCGAACCGCGAAACTCGCCGAAGAACGACGGGCACTCCGGCGGCTGCTCGAGCACGTCCACGGGCTACTCAACGAGATTACGGACGTGCTAGTCACCGAACGTGACCGACGCGTCATCGCCCAGCGTGTCTGTGACGAAATCGCCACCGTTGGGACCTATCCCGCCTGCTGGTTCGGGTCGACCACGCCGACGGGCGACGCGCTCGTGCTGGAGGCGTCGACCGGACTCTCCGAAACCGTCGACTCTCAACTCGAGCTAACAACGCTTCCAGCGCCCGTCGAGGACGTCCTCGAGTCCGGCGAGCCTGGGGCCTGTCGGGTCGGTGAGTGTACAAGCGAGATCCTCGGTCCGGCCACGGTCGGTGCCAGACGGCTCGCGGTCGTCCCGGTCGCGTACGGACACAAGCGCTACGGGCTGCTCGGTGTCTACGGCGACCGAGGTGAGACCCTCGACCGTCGCGAACAACAACTGTTCGCATCGATCGGACGCATGGTCGGCAGTCGACTGAACGCCATCCAGACGCAAGAGCTGCTCACTGCAGACCGGGTCACCGAAATCGAAGTCGAGATCAGAGACGAGCAGTTCCCGCTGTCTGCGGTCGCTGGCGAGCTCGAGGGGCCGGTCGAATACGTTGGACTGACTCATACCCCGGACAGCGCGTCCTGTGAGTTGTTCTGTACGACGACGGCCGACACGTCGTCTGTCGACCTGTCGGCACTCGCGTTCGTCGACGATGTCCGGAGGATAACCGACACAGGGGCCGGGACGACGTTCGCACTCACCGTCGAGTCGGCGTCGCCGTTCCGTGACCTCGCTGAGTACGGCGCATCGATCAGCGAACTCATCGCTCACCCGAGACGGGTGGTGCTCACGCTCGAACTCTCGCCGTCGGACGAGGTTCGGTCGATTCTCGACGTTCTCAAAGCCCAGTACGATCAGGTGACGCTTCGATCCCGGACCGAACGCGAGACGCGCACACGAACGGTGCTCGATTGTTCGGCGATGCTCGAGGAGCGTCTGACGGACCGACAACAGGCCGCGCTCGAGGCGGCACAACTGAACGGCTACTTCGAGTGGCCACGACCAGCGGATGGGGCGGAGATCGCAGAGACGATGGGGATCACTCGACAGACGTTCCACCAGCACCTTCGAGCGGCCGAACGAAAGCTCGTCGAGACCTACGTCGGTACCGGATCGAACGGACAGGTGTCCTGACGTGTTTGGCCACACCCCTATGCCCGTTGGGGTACAATCAATCGGTGTGATGACGTCGCGTGTACGCTCGAGGAGTCGGTGTCGAGGACGGTCGAGGAGTCCGTGGTGTATCGACGGCAGCCTAAAACCCGGTACGACGCAGTCCGTCCCATCACCGGTAGGACTCACGACGAACCGATGCGTGCCGCTCGAGGGTGATCGTCGATGAGTCCGCCGCTCAGTTATCTCGAGTTTCACCTGGTGTTCATCGTACCGCCGATCCTGCTCCTCGGAGCGCTCGCCTGGTGGCGAGACGACGCCTGGCTCGACCGCCGGTCGCTGTCCGGACTCGGGATTTTGATCGGGCTGGCGGTCGTGTACACGACCCCGTGGACGAACGTGATGATTCCGGAGGGGGTCTGGTGGTACGGCGAGGGTGCCGTCGTCGAGCGGATCTGGTATACGCCGGTCGAGGAGTACCTCTTTTTCGTCTTACAGCCAGTGGTGACGGCGTTGTGGCTGTTCCAGTTTCTCGACGTCGCGGACCGGTCACTGCAGATCCCGCTGTCCCACCGCGTCGTCGGCGTCCTGGCGGGACTCGCGATCTGTCTCGTCGGCTGGCTGCTGCTCGGAACGACGTCGACGTACTACCTCGGCTCGATCCTGTTCTGGGCCGGGCCGATCCTCGCGATTCAGTGGGGCTTCGGGCTGACATACCTCCGGGACACCTGGCCGATCGTCACGCTGGGCATCGCCGTCCCGACGCTCTATCTCTGGGTCGCCGACGGAATCGCGATCGGCCTCGGTATCTGGGAAATTTCGACGACCCACACCGTCGGCGTGTCGGTACTCGGGCTCCCACTCGAGGAGGCGCTGTTCTTCCTCGTAACGAACGTCTTCATCGTCCAGGGGATCGTCATGTACGTCTGGGTGCTCGAGCGCAAGCACGAACTGGTCGAGCTGGCCTCGTTCAACGATCGACCTGCGGCCTACGAAACCGACTGACGATGCGCCACGCTCACACCGCGATCGGTCGTCGATCACGGACGGGTCTCTCTCCCCGCCGAGATGCTCGACGCCCACACTGTGAGTGTCGGTGTAAGTCACAGACTCGAGTTCGACGCGAGCGTGGCGGCGATCCGTGCGGAGTGACATCGAGCCGAACGGCTGTACGAACGAGGGGGCGCTGACGTCGCGTCTCCAAATGAGCAGGACGTGGTTTCTTTACCATCGTACTCGTGTGACCCAACATGCTCACGGTCAGTGACTCGATCGAGATCGACACCGACGTCGAACGCGTCTTCGAGTACCTCGACGATCCGTACAATCACGCCGAGGTGACGCCGAGTCTCTCGGACGTTCGGGATGTCGAACCCCTCGAGAACGGCGGGAAGCGACTGGCGTTCACCTACCAGATGGCCGGAATCGGCCTCGACGGCGAGTTGGTCCAGACGGTCGCCGAGCCGAACGAGCGGCTGACCTTCGACATGCGCGGACGGCTCGAGGGTGAGATCGACCTCGCGCTCGAGCCGACGGCCGACGGGACGCAGCTGACTTACACCGGCCGGTACGACCTTCCGGGCGCTGTTCTCTCGCGAGTCGCCGAGCCGTTCGTCAGACGGTACAACGAGCGTGAACTCCAGACGACGCTCGAGAACACCAAGAACCGACTCGAAGTCGAGGAGTGAGCGGCGAAACCACACGACGGGCAACGGTATCGGTACTGACCGATCCCATCGACGCCTCCGCGAGCGTCAACAGTTAACTGGACACCTGTAGACGAGCCCGTATGTCACGACTCGACCGGGCCGACCGCGAGCGGATCACCGCGCTGTTCGACCGCCAGCTCGAGGTCGGACTCCACCACGGCGCGCAGTTGGCCGTCTTCGTCGACGGCGAACTGGCGCTCGACCTCGCCGGCGGCGTGACCGAACCGAACGGCAGTGAGACGACACGCGATACCCGACACGTCCTCTTCTCGTGTACGAAGCCGTACGCAGCCGTCACGCTGCACGCGCTGGTCGATGACGGCGACCTCGGCTACGACGACCGCGTGGTCGACCACTGGCCCGAGTTCGCCGACGAGGGGACTACGAAAGCCGAGATCACCGTCCGACAGGTACTGAGTCACACCGCCGGACTCACCCAGAGCGAACTCGACGCACGACCCGATCTGTGGGCCGACTGGGTCGCCTGCATCGAGACGCTCGAGGCCACAGACCCCGTCTACCAACCCGGTGAGCGGGCGGCCTACCATCCGCTGACCTACGGCTGGCTGGTCGGTGAACTCGTCCGCCGCGTCGCGGGGACGCCGATCGAGGAAGCCGCTGCCGAGCGCGTCTTCGACCCACTGGAGATGGTCGACACCGGGATCGGCCTCCAGAGCCACGAACCCGACGACGTCGCAACGCTGGTCGCGTTCGATGAGTTCGATCGCTGTCACGACCCCGGCGAAGGACTCGGCGACTATTCTCAGGTGGCCGCCCCGTTCAACACGACGGCCGTCCGCCGAGCCGTCGTCCCCGCCGCGACGGGGATCGGCACCGCACGCGACATGGCCAGATTCTACGCCTGTCTGGCCAACGGCGGCGAGTTCGAGGGGACTCGCATCCTCTCTGCGGAGACCGTCGAGGCGGCGACCACGCTCGAGGCCGAAACCGACGCCGACGGCACTCTCGGCCGGCCCGGCCGGTTCGCACTGGGCTTCTGGAAGGGTGGGACGGCCGCAGACCCGTACGGCTCGCTCACTCCCGAGTACGTGTTCGGTCACGCCGGCCTCGGGAGCAGCGTCGGCTGGGCGGACCCGGAACTGAACGTCGGCTTCGCGTCCGTCACGAACGGCGTCCGCGAAGGATCGTACGAGCACGTCGCACGGGCCCGACAGCTGGCAGATGCCGTCCGCGTGGCGCTTCACCGGTCCGAGTGACTATACTCGAGCAGCCCGAAGCCGTCACATGGGTCGACGCAGACGCACGCTGGCGCTTCTCGCACTTCTCGCCTGGCTCGGAACCGCACTCTCAGGGCTCGCCGCCAGCATAGCCACCGAAGAACGCGAGCGAATCGAGTGGACCCAGCGGCGAAACCAGTTTCTGCTGTGCTTGAGTCTCGCGACGAACGCGCTCGCGTTCTCGACCGCGTACACCCGTCTAAAACGGTTTCGACGCGGCCACAGTGAGTGATTGCACGGCAGAGGGCCCTTATCGAAGTTCGTTGAAGGGCCAGTCTGGCGATGGACGTCCGCGAGTTCATGGCCGACGACCTCTGGCTCTTGATCGCCATCGTGACGGTCGTCGCCGTCTCGCTGGTCAGCCTCGCCGGGCTCGAGATGGTCGCAGGGGTACTCTCGACCGTCGGCTTCGTCTTACTCGTGCCGGTTTTCCTGCTCTGGGGCGAGGAGATCGCCGACTGGTACGTCGACGAGTCCGCCACCGATGTGCCGAGTCACGACCACGGCGGTACCGAGTCGGACACCGACGACGGCCTCGAGGAACTCAAACGCCGCTACGCTGGCGGCGAGACGTGGACGACGAGCTACGAGTACGAGGCTTCTGAATCGATCGATGATGTTACGGTTCGACCCGGTTGGGTCAACGAGATTCGTTGAACCCTATTGGACCTGACCGATCTGGTGAATATAGAGAGTGGATCCATTCCTAGCATCCGCACGAGCGAAGCGAGCGCGGTTCCCGGACGGCGAGGCCGAAGGCCGAGCAGTCCGCCTTTTTCATCGAAGTTTTTGTGCGAGCGGTTCGCCGAAGGCGAACCCGACGCGGAAAAAGTTCGCGCTGTGGATTCAGCACGGATTCTTCGAACTACTCAGCTTTTCTCAGGGGCTGCGTGACTGACTTAGAGGATCAGTTCAGCAACATGGGTACGTTTATTCCATATGGCCATAACGAAACCAACTGCTCCAGACACCTGCGACGTGAACGCTAATGAGTAGTCAGAATACAAATAAACGTCTCAAGTAGCTTTGCTCGGTTGTCGAAATGCATCTCGAAAGAGAAGGCATCCACCGACGATAGCCAGTATGCCACCAATCGACTGTAACAACACTGAAACGGAAATCCCTACGAACACGTCTCCTGAAAAGACGGGGGCTAAGAGTGCCATTGAGAGTCCACAAATTGCCGCGCCAAGAACTCTATTATTCATTTACCTCCAATTATGTCGGAACTCTCAAACATCTTTCGTTGACTGGTAATACACCACCTGTACCGATCGTTCGAACATCAACGCTGATTGATCCTCAATCCGTGCCACATTCCGCTGTGAGTTCAGCACGCTTCACTCAATTTATGCAGTAGTTGGCAGAAAGTCCGCGCAACATTTAGAGCATCAGTGCAGCACAACGACTCCATTTGTTTCACGGTAAAATCAGTGAACCGTCCACTCACTACACGTGCGAATGTATCGCCAGCACCCCTATGTTCAACAATAATGGTGTGGTCGTGCCCATCCCCAGCACGATATAGAATCTAATCCGATTTCGCGCCCCCGTCTCGCGGGCCAGCACACCCCACAACTGATTTTCCCCCACACCCAATCCGATCGTATCGATGCGCGCCTCACGCCCCGACCTCGAGCCAGACCCTACGCTCTCCCGCAAGGAGATGGAAACCCTCCAGCGCGAGATCGCCGACGCCGCTGTCTTCGAAGACCGGTTCGAGTTCGACCCCGAAACGCTGTCGAATCCGCTCGAGGCGGCCGTGAGTGGGCGCGAGCCCCCGACCGTCGTTGGCGTCGATCAGTCGTTTCTCACGAACGAGGCGGGCGAACAGGATCGAGCCCTTTCGGCCGTTGTCGCCACTCGCGGCGGCGAGGTGATCGAACGCGTCCACGCGGTGACGCCCCTCGAGAGCCCCTACATTCCGGGCTTGCTCTCGTTTCGCGAGGGACGGCCGATCCTCGCGGCACTCGAGACGCTCTCCGTCGAGCCCGATCTGCTGTTGTTCGACGGCAGCGGCCGCATTCACTTCCGCCAGGCTGGCATCGCGACGCACATGGGCGTCGTACTGGACGTGCCGAGCGTCGGCGTCGCGAAAAGCCTTCTCTGTGGCACTCCACGCGAGTCCATCGAGAACCTGCCAGCAGGAGCCTGCGTCCCGATCGAGGCGAACTCGAGGGTCGGCGTCACAGACGGCACCTTGCTCGGCTACGCCGTCCAGACGCGCCAGTACGACTCGCCGGATCGTCACATCAACCCACTCTACGTCAGTCCAGGCCACCGCGTCGGGCCCGAGACGGCCGCCAATGCGGTCCTCGAACTCGCCTCGTCGTACAAACTCCCAGAACCGGTCCGGCTCGCCGACGCCTACGCCGACGAGGCCAAACGCGACCTCGGGTGCTGACGCACCGACACTCTTCGGGTGTCACTCGAGCGCCCAGTTCCGGTTTGTCAGTGACTCGAGCCCGGCCGACTGTCACGGCGCGTTGCTGGCCGATCGTCGTGGCGACGTGACGTTCCGACGAGCGCGACAAACCGTCGATACTTAGGTATCGTCTCTCGTACCCATCACGTATGGCCACCGCTGAGGACGTCGACGGAACCGACGACGGGCCGGACGGCACCGTCGACGACGACCACGAGCCCGATAGCGACCACGAGACGCCGAACGAACGCGCAGACGACCGATATACCCGCAAGAAGACCGTCCTGATCACTGGCTGTTCGTCGGGCATCGGCCGGGCGACTGCCCACGCCTTTCTCGAGAAAGAGTGGCTCGTCGTCGCGACGGCACGCGACCCAGCGGACATCGAAGACCTCGCGGAAGCGGGCTGTGAGACGCTTGCGCTCGACGTCACCGATCCCGACCAGGTCGCCAGAGTTGTCGAGGAGACCGTCGACCGCGGCGGTGCGATCGACTGTCTCGTCAACAACGCCGGCTACGCCCAGATGGGGCCGCTCGAGGACGTTTCGACGGCGGATCTCCACCGACAGTTCGACGTCAACGTCTACGGCCCACACCGGCTCACTCGTGCGGCAGTACCACACATGCGTGCCCAGGGTGAGGGCTTGATCGTCAACGTCTCCACCGTCGCTGGACGCATCTCGTTCCCCGGATCGGGCGCATACTCCGGCTCGAAGTTCGCGCTCGAAGCGATGAGCGACTCGTTGCGTGCGGAAGTCGAGGAGTTCGGTATCGACGTCGTCGTGATCGAACCGGGGCCGGTCGAGACGAACTTCTCGGACCGCGTCGACGAGGAACTCCCCGAAGCCGAACGGACGCCCGCCTACGAGACGTTGTACGAACTGTACGACGAGATGCAACTGATCGGCGGCGGCGCCGGAGGCCCCTTCGCATCCGACCCCGAGGACGTCGCCCGCGCGATCCTCGAGGCGGCCAGCCACCCCGAACCGCCAGCCCGATACCCGGTCGGTCCGCTGGCCCAGTTCGGCGTCTACGCACGTTTCCTCCCGGAGCGGCTCCGCGACGCTGGCTACGCGCTCCTTCGAAAACTCGTCTAACTCCCTTTCGCTCAGTTCTCACTTGTACTCGATTCGATCGACTCGTCGGGACCGCTCGAGGCGAGCCCCTGTCCCGTCGCGGAACCTTCATGTCGCCCTCTGTATAAGATCGGTTCGTGACCTCCAATCGCGACCCTCCATCGGGCGCCGTCGCTCTCGCGGATAGCGTCTCCGAGCTCCTCTATGGCGTCGCTGGCTGGCTCCTCGTCCTCCTCGGCCTCGCACTCGGCGTCACGAGTCTGCGCGTCCTCCTCGAGGTCGGCCTCACGGCCGGCGGCGTTCTCGGTGCGACCGTCCTGTTCGTGCTGGCGTTTCTCACCGTTGCGTTCGGCGTGTTCGTCAACCCCAGATTCCGCCGTCGGCTGGATCGGCGCCATGCCCCATCGCAGTTCGGCCGCGTCCGGAGCGTCGACCAGCGCGTCGTCCGCCCTGAAGAAGAGTGCCACGAACGGTGTGTCGCCTGTCGATCACGCGTCGACGCGGGCGCCGTCCGACGCTATCGCGAGGAGTTCGCCCTCGCTGGCGTTCCGATCTATACGTCGTCGGTCGGCTACAACCACTACTGTCTCGAGTGTGCGACGGCCGAGTTTCTCGGCTCCGACCTCGAGGCCGAACCCGCCGACGACCCGTCCGGTCGCCCGTCATCGGACACACAACCGACCGACTCACCAGCGCGAGAGACTAATGCGGACGAGCGAATTCGTGAACGGGACCGATCGGGCTGATGCGTGTCGATCGGCCGCTCTGCGACCGCTGCTGTACCGTCAGTCGCCAGCGACCTGTTCGGTCGGATCGCCGTCGACGATGGTAAGTTTACCCCCGGTACACTGACGGATACGACCGGCACGCTGGAGTTCGACACACCAGCGTTCGACGGCGGCAGGATGGTGCTCGAGAATCGCTGCGAGTTCGGGGGTCGTAATCGGTCCGGCATCGTCGAGTGCCCTGAGAACGGCACGTTCCTGGCGGTACCTCGGAGAGTCGCGTTCCGGCATTCCTGGCTCTACGTTTCGTAACTCTGGTACGGAGTATCAAGCGCACTCACCGTTCTCTGGAAGTGGGAAACGCGGCGGTTGCCGATCGTCTGGCCCGTAAACGCGCCAACTCTCGTACGACTCGAGAGACACCAGAATCTACAATCGGTTCGCCCGAGACGGTGAACCATGCCACTGTTGCAGTTCGATACGACGCTCTCGCTATCGTCCGACCAGAAGACCGAGTTGGCCGAGCGCGTGACGGCGCTTTACACCGAAGCGATGGCGACGACTGCGGGCCACGTCGCGGTCTCGATTCGCGAGCGAGACGACGCCGACCTTCACCTCGGACGGGCCGTCGACGGGCCGCTGGTGTTTCTCGACGCCGAAATCCGGCAGGGACGACCGTTCGAGCGCAAGCGGGCGTTCGCCCTCGAGACGATGACCTACCTCTGTGAGACGTTCGACGTGCCCGAAGCGAACGCGAAGGTCGTCTTCACCGAACACCCCGGCGAGTCGATGATGGGCGTCGACCGCGTCGGCGGCGAATGGGACGAAGACTGATGTCGGCCCGGACGACCGATCCGACGGGAGCGACTCGAGCCTGAGACGTCGAATCACCGGCGAAAGACGTCGGGCCACCGGGAAGCGCATCGACGCATCGGTTGGGGTATCGACTCATCGGCGTGGTGTATCGATGCATCGGCATGGTACGGCGAACCACCACAGTAAAGCACCGGGTCGAGAAATCACCGTTCAGTCGATGGACTGGTCGTACTGGCGGACGGTCTCGCTCGTGACGCTGTGTCAGGTGGCGGCGAGCATCTGTTATTACACCGTGTTCGCGGCGACGCCGTTTTTCCGGGCCGAGTTCGGCCTCTCGAGGTTTCACGTCGGCTTCGTCGTCACCGCACTCACGCTTGGGTACGCAATCTTTCTCCTGCCCGCAGGGGCCGTCATCGACCGGTTCGGCGAAGCGCGGATGCTCACCCTTGGGTTGGTTGGCCTCTCGGCGGGGACGCTTCTCGTTGCGGGCGCGCCGACGTTCGCGCTCTTGCTCGCGGCGGCTTTCTTCCTCGGATCGACGTACGCCTCGGCGATTCCGGGGACGAACAAAGCGATCTACGACAGCATCGCCCCCGGCAAACAGAACCTCGCGATCGGGATCAAACAGGTCGGCGTCACTGCCGGCAGCGGCATCAGCGCGCTACTCGTGACGGGGCTCGCAGGAGTCCTCTTCTGGCAGGCAGGGTTTCTGATCGCGACCGCCGTCGGCCTCGTGGTCGCCGTGATTTTCGCACTCGTTTACAGCGGTGTGGGTGGGGAAGGGACGGCCGAGTACCCGGACTTTCGGGACCTGGCCGGCAACCGCCCATACCGCGTCCTCGTCCTCGCCGGCTTCTTTCTCGGAGCGGCCTTTTTTACGACGACCGGATACGCCGTGTTGTACGTCAACGAGGAAATCGGCACCTCGGTCGCATTCGCCGGTGCCGTGCTCGCTCTCGTCCAGGTGACCGGCAGCGTCGGCCGCATCGTCGGCGGCTGGCTGAGCGACACTTTGCCGGGTGCCCCTCGAGCCCGAATCGGATCGATCCTGCTGGTGCAGGCCCTCGTCGGTGCTGGGCTGTTCGTAGCCGTTGCAGCCGCGTCGACCGCCGTTACCGTCACGATCGCTTTCGCCGCCCTCGGCTTTTTCATCCTCGGGAACACCGGCGTCTACTACTCCTGTATGTCGACGGTCGTCGGTGCCGACGAGATGGGCAGTGCAACCGCTGGGGGCCAGTTATCACTCGTGGCCGGCTCGATCGTTGCCCCGCCTGCGTTCGGATACCTCGCAGACACCGTCGGCTACCGCGCCTCGTGGTGGCTGCTCGGCGCTGGCTGCGTCGTTGCCGCTGGACTGCTCGTCTTCGTGATTCGCCTCGAGCCCCCGATCGACGAGCCGGCGATGCAAGAGTGATCTACCGGCGTGACCAGCTTACCGCAGGCAGGCCGCGACGACCTCGAGCATCTTCTCGCCCCGAACTTCGTCGGCGAACAGCGGGACGCGACGGACGTCAGGCCCGCGGAATAGCTCCTGGGCCTCCATCAGCGCCCCCTGTTGGACGTCCCAGCGTCGCTGACAGAACGCACAGTCCTCGAGGTCGGGCTGGAGAAACACCCCGTCGACGTCCTCGGTGACGTCCGACAGCGGCTCCATGACGCGGTTGACGACGACCGTCCCGACCGGGATGTCGAACTCCTGGAGTTGTTCGCGCAGCCGTTTGGACTCGAAGACGCTCATCTCCTCGGGCACCATGACGATCCGGAAATCCGTCCGCGTGGGGTCCCGAAGGGCGGCTCGCAACCGTTCGATTCGCTCGCGCAACACGTCCAGATCCTCGAGCTCGTGCTCTTCGGTCGGTGGCTCCTCGCCGCCGAACATCCCCTTCATCCCTTCGAACATGCCGCTCAGCCGTTGGCGAACCTGCATGATACGGCCGACCATCGAGTCCATCACCTCGGGTAACTGGAGCAGTCGAAGCGTGTGCCCCGTCGGGGCCGTGTCGACGACGACCCGGTCAAACCGGGGGTCGTCCAGATACTCGAGTAAGAGTTGCATCGCCGCGGCCTCGTCGGCACCGGGCATCGCGCCGCCGCCGAAGATGGCGTCCATCGGGTTCTCGTCGCCGAGCATCTCGCCGAGACCGCCGAGTCCGCCGGGTGCCTCCGCACCATCGCCGACGAGGGTCGCCTGGCCGCGTTCGATCGCCGCTTCGGGGTCGATCTCGGCGGCGTACAGCGGAACGTCGTCTCGAATGCGTCCAGGTTCGGCTGGAATGTCACACTCGTAGGTATCTGATAGCGAGTGAGCCGGGTCCGTCGAAACGACGAGCGTTCGGACCCCCGAGCGGGCGCTATCCAGTGCTGTCGCCGCCGCCATCGTGGTCTTACCCACACCGCCTTTGCCGCCGTAGAGTACGTACTCCGGCCCCTCGAGCGGTTCGTCGATGGGGTCGACGTCGACCGTCTCGCGCTCGTCGCCGACGGAGTCGGTGGGCGTCACCTCGATCGTGTTGTCCTCGCGCTCGGCGTCCGATTCCTCGTTGGCCGGCTCGACGTCGAGTCCGCTCATGCCCCCCCGTTTCCGTCCGGGACACGAGTATTCGTCGGTTGGGACCGTTCGCGAACGCCGGCCGGGTAGCTGTGCTCGCACCCGGTGTGCCCTCTGTTACCTTATATTCTCTGTACAATCTTAATACGATGAGGGTGTTGTATCCATCTGAGGCGAACGGTTATATACGAGGTCGATGTTCCAACGGTCGAACGATGGGACCCGGACGGTCTGTCCACCCACGTACTAACCCATGACGCCACAGCTTACGACGCCCGACCTTCGAGACACGACCGACACCGCCTCAACGTATCCCTTCCCGTACGGCGGATCGCACTCCGGCGTGGCTATTCCACACCATCGCTGCCGTGGCGTGCTTCGATCCGTCGACGGCGACGGTCCGATCGGTGCCGCTGGAACACTCGAGTGTCCCGTTTGTCACGGGGAGACGACGAGCGGCGCGGGTCTGTTCGCCTGTGTTGACTGCTCGTGGACCGGTACGCTACGCTGAGTCCGGTTGCACCCGTCGAGTCACCCGAAGTACGTCGCCAGTCGCTCGGCCGCTTCCTCGATCCGCGGCGTCACTAGCGCGAACCGGAGCCACTCGCGTCGGGACTCGCCGAAGGCTTCGCCGGGCATCCCCGCGACTCCAGCCTCGTCGATCAGCCGGTAGGTGTTCTCGAGTGTCCCTGGGAAGCCGTCGAACCGAGCCATGACGTAGAACGCCCCCTGGGGCGTGGTGTATTCTGCGCCCACAGCGTCGAGTGCATCGGTGAACGTCTCGACGCGCTCGCGAAGCAGGTCACGGTTGCGCTCGTAGTACGCTGGCTCGGTCTCCCGAAGCGCGTTCAGGACGGCGTACTGGCCCGGTCGCGTCGTCGAGACGTTGACCAGCATGTGCCGACTCCGGGCGTTTTCGACCAGGTCGTGCGGGAAAATCGCGTAGCCAACGCGGACACCCGTGATCGCCATCGACTTCGAGAACCCGTTCGTGACGATCCGGTGAGCGGACTCGACTTCGAGGGCGCTCGCGAACCGCCCCTCGAGGTCGAAGTGGTCGTACACCTCGTCGCTGACGAGGAGCGCGTCGTGCTCTTCGGCGATGGCGACGAGTTTTCGGATCGTCTCTGCGGGGTATATCGCACCCGTCGGGTTGTTCGGTGAGTTGACGACGATCGCGGCGGTCTCCTCGCTCGCTGCCTCGCGGACGGCTGCCGGGTCGAGCTGGCCGTCTGCGTCCGTCGCGACGAACGTCTGGCGGCCGCCGAGCATCGTCGTCTTCCCTGGGTAGTAGGGATAGACCGGGTCGGTCAGCAGGATCTCGTCGCCACGGTCGCGCTCGAGTGCGCGAGCCATGGCCAGATAGTTCGCTTCGCCTGTCCCGTTCGTGATGATGACCTGCTCGACGTCGACACCGCGACGGGTTGCGATCTCCTCGCGAAGCTCCGTCAGCCCCACACTCGGCGCGTACTGGAAGGCGTCGGGCTCGAGATCGGCGTACTCTCGCAATCCGTCGCGGAGCGCCGTGGGCGGCTCCCAGTCGGGGTTTCCGCTGACGACGTCGATCACATCGCGGTCGGCGTCGGCCGCGTACTTCATCACTCGAAAGAACAGCGGCGTCTCGTACTCCATACCTCAACTGGGAGCGCTCGCCGGTCGTGTTTTTCGATCGGCCTCAGGCGTTGGGACGGGAAGATTATGCCAGTAGGAATAGCTGTTAGCCATGATGACCGCCCTCCGCGAGTACGGCCTCACCGTCCTCTTTGGACCGATTCTCCCGCCGTCGACCGGTCGGACGCTCCTGCTCGTCGGCGCGATCGTCGTTTCGTCCGTCTTGCTCACCGCCCGGATGAGACCCGCCGACGGTGGCGTTCGATTGGCCCTGTTTTGCGGCGGGACGTCGCTCCTGTTGGTCGGCGCGTCGACGCTCCCGACCGATCGCCGGTGGCTCGTTGCGGGATTGCGATTCACAGCGCTTCTCGCACTCAGTGCGATGCTCTTCGTCCTCGCGGGACTGCTGGTCTTTCTCTGGGGGATGCAACAGCCCAAGTGACCCGCGCTCTCTCGAATGCCTGTCCGCACGCACTCGCTGTGAACGCGTCGGTTGCCCCTCCCTTTGACAACCCCGTCGCCCGTCCCCTCGAGCATGCACGTCGACATCGACCCCGACCTGCCCGAGCGGGTCGGCGACGCCTTGCGCGAGACTGACGCGACGCTTGCGGTCGCCGAATCCTGTACCGGCGGGCTCATCGGGGCCGCGATCACGGCGGTACCGGGCTCGAGCGACTACTTCGACGCCGCCCTCGCCACGTACGCCTACGGCGCGAAGCGTCGCCACCTCGGCGTCAACCGCGAATCGCTCGATGAACATGGTGCCGTTTCCGAGCCGGTTGCCCTCGAGATGGCCAGGGGTGTCCGAGACGCCTGTGACGTTACGTGGGGTGTCTCCACGACCGGGATCGCTGGCCCCACGGGCGGTACGGCGGACGACCCCGTTGGCACGGTGTACGTCGGCATCGCCTACGCCGGTCCCTGGGGTAGCGAGTCGTCGTACGCGACGGCCTCCCGATACGTCTTCGACGGCGACCGGACGGCCGTCCGCGAGCAGACCGTCGAACGCGCACTCGAGGACCTTCTCACCGAGATCGACGCCTGAGAGTGGGTCGCCGTCCGAAACCGGTCGCTAATCGAGACAGTCAGAGAGAAAGGTATTCGGGGACACCGCAGCGAGTAGGAGTAGATGAACAAGAAGGGGCACGTACTCAACGCTATACTGTTGAGCGTCGGACTCGGATATCTCCTCGAGCCAGCGACCGAACCGGGCGAGATCATGGTGACGCTCGAGACGATGCTGATGATCGGCGTTCCCGTAACACTCGGGGCGCTGTTTCCGGACGTCGACACCGACTTCGGCAAGCACCGCAAGACGCTGCACAACCTGCCAGTGCTTGCCGCGTTTGTCGCCTTCCCGTACGTCTTCGGAAACCTCGAGTACGTCTGGATCGGCGTCCTGACTCACTACGTGCTGGACGTCGCGGGAAGCAGACGCGGTATCGCGCTGTTCTACCCGCTGTCGCCGAAAGAGTACAACCTCCCGTTCGGGGTTCCAGTCAGCAGTAGCAAAGCAACCCTCGTGACGGTGCTGGTCACGATTGCCGAAGTGGCTCTTGCAGCGGTGATCATCTTCGAGGTGCCCCAGTGGGGCTTCGAGCTCGGCCGACAGACGCTCGGACTCTGAACTGGCTCGTTGCCGGTATCCGAAGGAGTGTTGCCTATCGTCAGAGTAATATGTAATTCTGCCGAACTTATTGCTCATGCTGTCGTTTCCCACGTCGATGCGAGTCCTCGCTGTCGTCGCCCTCGCCGTCGTGCTGTCCGTCGTTGGCGCCGTCGGCGTTATTGCCCTCGACATCGACGTCCTCGCGAGCGATCCCGATGCCGACGCGCTGGTCGATGAGGTACTCGAGACGCACGGCGACGTCGAGACGATTCAGGCGACGCGTCACTCGAGCTACGAACTCTACCACACGCGCGACGATGGGCCAACCACGGGCGAAACCACCGCCGAGGTCTGGAAGCGGTTCCCCGACCAGTCCCGGACCGAGGTGACCTCGAGTACGGCACCAGAGTTCGACGTCGGCGACGTTCGCGTCGTCGACGGCACCACGTTCAAACAGTACGATGCCAGGGCAGAGTCGATGCTGGTCGACGACGACTGGGATGGCGAGGCGATCGACTGGGGAGCGGACACACACGACGTCGATCTCGAGGCGGCCTACCTAGGGACCGAAACCGTCGACGACCGAGAGGCCCACGTCGTCGAGATCGAACCGGCCGACGACGAGACGGCCGACGGGATCAGCCTCCTCGTCGGCGATACGGAGTTCGCCCTCGAGGTCGGCGCGGACGAGGACGCGAACGCGACGCGGACGACGACCTGGTGGATCGACGCCGACGCTGGCTTCCCGATCAAAGAGCGAATCGAGAGCGAGTACGAGAACCCGGACGAGCACGTCTTCCAGCGCGAGCGGGAGGTCCGGACGGTCACCTATGAAAACGCTACATTCGACGACCCCATCGACGACGATCGGTTCGTGGTCGACCCGCCAGCGGGGACCGACGTCTACGAGCCGTCCGACTCGGTCGACGTCGACACCCTCGCGGAGGCCAACGAAGCCGTCCCGTTCGACGTCCAGAAACCACCCGTTCCCGACCGATTCGAGCGCGTCATCGTGAGTGCGAGCGAGTTTCAGGGCGACGTCAGCGTCGACGCACTCTACCGCGATGGCGAACTCGAGGACGGCGACGAAATTTACGTTCACGTCTCCGACGCTCCGTTCGATCGCGGGGAGATAAAAGAGCAATCGGTCGGCGACCACGGCGGGGACGTCGTCTCGACCGCGGTAGGAACGGGCTACACCTGGGAATGTGACGGCATCTACTACGAACTCGTCGTCGACGACGACCAGCGAGACGATGATGCGTTCGCGATCGAACTCGCCGAGGGGATCGCCTGTTCCTGACCCGGTCGTCCCGTCGCCGCCTTCAGTTCTCGAGACGCGTCCCCGGAACGGTTCACATAGCCCGGAGAAACCGTCGGCTACCGTTTGGACGGTGTGACAATCGAGGCGGAAGTCGCCCGACGGCTCGAGTGTCCTCGAGCGTTTGCCGGGCGTTATCGGCGGTTCGGCCCCCACTCCTCGCAGGCGTCCATATCGTCCATCGCCTGCTCGTGACGACCACAGTAAGGAACTATTCCGGACGAGGAGCGGACGTACTCGAAGTGCCGGCAGTTGCCACAGTAGTTGTCGCCTGCACTCTCGGTGGCGGCGTTTGCGGTCGGTGACTCGACGATTTCGGCGTCGTGGCCGTCGCCCGTCTCGCCTCCGTCGAGCGGCGAGGAGATGTCGGAGGCGGCCGACCCGCCGTCGCTCGTCGCCACACCGGCGCGTCGAGTCGACGACGTCGAACCTCGAGACTGAGTTTGAGATTGCCCGCCCGTACTCGAGAGACCGTCATACGAGAAGCTGGTCGCGTCGTCGCTCGTGGTGTGCTCGTCGGGCGTGTTCGTCTGGGTTTCGACGTTCCCATCCGGTGTTTCGCCGAAGAAGCCGACGCCGCCGAAACCAGTTGATTCGGGCTCCGAATCGGGTGCTTCGACGACGGTCTGGTTGTGTCGGGTGACGTTCATTTCGAGCATGCCGCCGGGGTCGTTTCGCGTTTTGAAGTTGACGACGGCGGTGAACAGACACCAGACGGCGATGAACAGCCCGAGGAGGTAGACGGCCGAGACCTGCAGCGTGAGGTCGTCACCCATGCCACGCCAGTGAATCGGATAGGCGTACCAGAAGAGCGTGACACCGAACAGACAGAGGCTCGCACTGATCGCCCCCGCCGCACGCACCCAGCGGCCGGCCGGCAACACGAGGAAGACGCCGACTAGTGCCGCAGGGACGCCGAGACCTGCCATAACGCCAGCGAGACGAACTGAGGCGTAGTGGTCGATGCTTCCCGCCGCTGATGCCTCGATGGTCCCGAACGGATCGGCGACCGAGGTCGCAGCGCCCGAGAAGAGATCGGTCGTCGCGACGACGAGGGCAATCACCGAGAGCACCGCACCGAGGAGGACGAGCCCCGTCCCCGTGTACAACCGCCGGAGGCTGGTCACCTCCCGAGCGTTCCCGTCGTAGGCCTCCGTCAGGCTTGTCATGCGGTGGCGTTCGTTCTCCCTCCACAAAACGATACGTCAGACACACCTCGGCTGCCAGAGAGGTTTGTCGGGAGGTCGTGGAAACGAAAGCTTGAATCGACGGGCTCTCGAATCGGTCAGACATGAGCGACGACGATGACGACTCGGAGCCGGCGGTCGCACTCGGGGAACGGACGCCGGTCGAGGGCGCACCACTCGCACGTGTGAGTTCGCGGCTGACCTGGCCAAAAGAGAAAAGCGAAGTCGATCGCCTCGAGGGCGACAGCGTGATCCGGACGCCCGATGGGGCTCGCGAACTCTCAGCGGTTCTCGAGGACGTCGAGGAGACGTACTTCGAGCGCCACCAAGAGTTCGAAACCCACGTGCGCGAGGTCATCGGTACGGGTCCGATCCCGACGACTGACGAGTAACGACAGTGGCGACCGAGGACGGCACCTCCGGATGGCTCCGCGACCAGTTTAATCGTCTCTCCTGGTTTCAGAAGTCGCTGTTGACGGGAGCCATCCTGACGATTCTGTGGACGAACACCGTCTCTGGTGATCTCGAGCGGCGGGTACTCGTCGACAGCGTACTCCTGATTGGCGGCCCACTCGCGCTCGCGGTGACTCACCGACGACACATCGGGTGGACGATCAACCGCGTCGCCGTCCGTAACGCAGTCTTGCTTTCGATGTTCGTCCTTCCCTTTTATCTGATCGGATCGACGCTGCCGACGATCAGGGAGTTTTACCCGATGTGGCACACGACGGTAGCCCCGGAAACGTTTCTCCCACACGCCGTCCAGTTGTTCGTCCTCGCGGTCGCCGCCGAGACCTACTACCGTGGTTTGCTCTGTGTCGGTGTCAAAGAGATCGGCTTCAAAGCGGTCCTCATCAGCCCCATCGTCTACATGATCCACCACTCGACGAAACCCCCCATCGAATTCTTGCTCTCCGGGCCGACGGACGTCCTCTTCGGCGCCGTCGACTACAAATCGAACTCTATCCTTCCGTCGGTGATCGCCCACGGTGCCGGCCTCGTCTTACTCGACTGGCTCGTTCTCCACGACCCGCTGTTCGATCCAATGCCGTTCCTGTCAGCACTCGAGTGGCTCCCCATCCCGCTGTGATCGCCGGGACCGAGGCGACCCGGTGCGGTCGGTAACTGGGGGACGGTTTAACTCGCGTGCCGACGAACCACCGTACATGAGTCTCCCACTCGATCCCGAGACGATCGATCCCGACGACTACGGCGAGAAACAGGCCGTCCTCGAGATGGGCCACGAGGAAGCGATCGACCACGTCCGCGAAGTCTGTGAAGACGTGGGGTTCGGCATCCCCGTCGAGTTCTCACCCTCGGAGCTGTTGAACGAGAAGGTCGACGCCGACCGCGACCCCTACTACGTACTCGGAGCCTGTAACCCCGAAATCGCCGATCGGGCGCTCGAGCAGACGATGGGGATCGGCGGACTCTTCCCGTGTAATATGATCGTCTGGGAGGAAACGCCGGGCCGCCAGCGCGTCTACCACGTCTCGATCATGAAGATCGCCCGCCTGCTCGGGATTGCCCCGAACGACGAGGCGTGGGCCGAGATCATCGACGAGACCGGCGACTACGTCGAGGAGACGTTCGAGAAACTCGAGACGATCGAGACCGAACACACTGAGGGGGACGACGACTGAGGTGTGCCCATACGCCGGTTTCGACCTATCTACGACCTGCGTACGATTGTGCTGGAACTGATCGACCGGCCGACCGAACCGACAGGGACGAACGCCCGTAGCCGTCGCCGAATCGCTCGAGGCGAGGCTATTCGACCAGCCAGCCGTTTAATGCGTGGCATCGTACACGCACAGGATAATGTCGTCTCGAGCGAACCGATTCTCGATCAATGGTGGTCCAGCGTGACGGTGACGACCGCCGGTCGAGTCGGCGGTCGTTTCTCAGTTCGATTGGTGTTACCGGGGGGATGTCGTTTCTCGCCGGCGGTAGCGTCCTCGGCTCTCGCTGGCGCAACACGGATAGCGACGACGACGGCATTCCCGATCGAAAGAAGCGATCGACGGCCTTTCATCGCCGTCTCGAGTCGGTGTTCGGACCGGACCAGTTCGAGGGACTCGAGCCTGGTCGGCCGACGCTTCTCATCGACGTCAGGTACATCGGCCAGACGGCGGTCTTTCCCTCGACGAAGTGGACGGTCGTCAACCTGTTTCGCCGACACGGCATCGACGCACAGTGGCTCGAGTATCCCCACCGGTACGCCCTCGAGACGGTCACCGAACGGTACGGATCGACCGTCAGGGACCTGCTGTGGAGACCCGGCTGCTTCTACAGCGAGGAGGTCGAGACCGATCTCAAAGACGTCGCCCTCCAGTTGCTGATCGTTCCGGGAGCGAGCACCCCTCCCCACGAAGGACGAATTTACAGCCACGTGATGGATCTGGCCGGTGGGGACGCCGACGGCTACGTCAACGGGTTCAGTGCGGGCAATCGCGCGGTGGTCGCGAATCGGACCGACCGGTTTGCGGAGGCCCGACTCGTCTTGCACGAACTCGCTCACCTCGCGCTCGGTCACGACGACGATCCGACGAACCCGGGCGTGATGGGGTCCGGTGAGGAGGTCGACTTGCTGGACGCCGAGTGGAACCAGCTCCGCGGCGGCCTCGCGAACATCCGGGACAGGACCGGTTACGACGTCGTCTTCCGCCCGTGTCTCTGGTTCGAGGACCTGGCTTCCTCGCTCGAGTAGCGCCAGCAGTGGTATCACAGCTCGAGGTGGAACCGGTCGCGTCGCTGGCTCCGATCGCCGGTCGTTCTAAAAGGGATGGTTATTTCCTATTGGTGCCGGAACGCTGAATAATACGGCGACCTTGCTAACGTTATGGATATTTGTGGTGGAATGAGTGAGTCGAACACGGATTTGGTGGACGGTCACAGGGTCGACTGTGCCGTGCGAGGGAGACCCAAATGAGTTCCGAGACGGGAGATCGGCTCTCGCCCGACGCGTCGGCGGCGCAGGTATTTGCCCGGATCGACGACCCGGTGGTCGCACTCGATGGGAACT
Source organism: Natrarchaeobaculum sulfurireducens (assembly GCF_003430825.1). Taxonomy (NCBI): domain Archaea; kingdom Methanobacteriati; phylum Methanobacteriota; class Halobacteria; order Halobacteriales; family Natrialbaceae; genus Natrarchaeobaculum; species Natrarchaeobaculum sulfurireducens. Next base: position 594,005 of record NZ_CP024047.1, read on the forward strand.
GGACGTTCACGTTCGTCAACCAGCAAGCAGCCGCGCTGTTCGGTCAGGACGGTGACGAACTCCTAGGCGAGTGTGGTTGGGGCCCACTCGAGGACCTGTTCGGCCCGTCCATCCGAGACGACCTGCAGCGGGCGATGGAGACACAGGAATCGAGACGGATCGAGACGGACACAGCGGCGCTCGATGCGCGGGTTCGATTCCGAGCGTATCCCGCGCCGGATGGGATCACGCTCTGTCTTCGTGACGTCACGGCCGATCCAGTACCCGACTCGTCCGAAGATGACGGACACTCGAGTGCGATAGATGGGACGGCCGACGGCGACGCGATCATCGATGCCGACGAGAAGCAAGTCCTCGAAGACATCAGTCAGCGCCTTTCGATCGCGCTGGAGGCCGCTGATGCCGGTGCCTGGGAGTGGGATGTACAGTCGGACGAGGTAGTCTGGCACGAGAGCATGGAACGATTGCTCGGATCCGAGCCCGGCACGTTCGAGGGTACCTACGACGCCTTCCTGAAGCGGATCCACCCGGCGGACCGAGACGAGGTCGAGACGGCGATGGCGAAGGCACTCGAGCGAGCCGAAGACCTCAAACTCGAGTTCAGGTTTCGCGACGAATGCGGCGACGTGGTGTGGAGTGAGACCAAAGCACGACTGTTCACCGACGAGGATGGAACGCCTCGTCGAGTAGTCGGGGTCAACATCGACGTCGCCGATCGTAGAACTAGCGAGGGGGCTGCCGAGCGAGCACGCGAGGAGCTACGACAGGTCATCGATCTCGTTCCTGACCTCATCTTCGCAAAAAATCGAGAGGGCGAGTATCTCCTTGCCAACGAGACGACCGCCAACGCCTATGGTCTCTCGCCTCATGAGGTCGAGGGACGATTGGAAGCGGAGGTCCTTCCAGAGGCGTCCCAGCACGAAGCGTTCCAGAAAGACGACCTGGCCGTAATCGACTCCGGTGAACCGATCGAGATTCAAGCAGAGGAACTCATCACTGCCGACGGCGAGACCCGTCTCCTTCGAACGACTAAGATCCCGTATGAGGTTATCGGTACCGACGAGGACGCCGTTCTCGCTTACAGCCGCGACATCACGGACCTCGACCGATACGAACGACGACTCGAGGCCCAGCGGGACGACCTCACCGTCATCAACCAGATCGTCCGCCACGACGTCCGAAACGACCTCCAGCTCGTACTCGCCTACGCCGAGGCCCTCACAGACCACGTCGACGAGTCGGGTGCGGCATACGTCGATCAGATCCGAAACGCCGCACACGAAGCCGTCGACATCACAGCCACTGCTCGAGACATGACGGACGTCTTGCTTCGGGCCGAAGCCACGCCGGTCCCGATCGAGTTACGATCCGTCCTCGGCGATCGGATCGAACACGCTCGCTCGAGTCACCAAAACGCACTGATCTTGACCGACGGGCCGATCGACGACGTTCGAGTGCTGGCCGACGACATGCTCGAGTCCGTGTTCCGAAATCTGTTCCAGAACGCGATCGTCCACAGCGACACTGCCGTTCCCGAGGTACGCGTCTCCACCACCGTAACGGACGATCGTGCTCGGATCACGATCGCAGACGACGGCCCCGGCGTTTCGGATGCCCGGAAGGCGGAGATCTTCGAGGAGGGTATCCAGGGACTCGAAAGCGGCGGAACCGGAATCGGGTTGTATCTCGTCCGGACGCTCGTCGACAAGTACGGCGGTGACGTCTGGGTCGAAAACAGCGACCTCGGTGGGGCGGCGTTCGTCGTCGAACTCCCTCGGGCACCGTAACCGGCGGCCTACCCCGTCCCAACTGAACCGGTTCCCACACCGACGATAGACACGTCTCGAAATCGGCCGGGCACTGACCGTGTCGGTCTGAGAACGCACTCTTCACGTATCGATGCCTCAGACCGCACCACGAGTGCCCTCCGCCACGGCTTCTCGAGCGATCACGACCAGTAACACCCTGTGAACCCCCGAACGAATACGTTACTCGTGTCCCGCTCGAAACCGGGTAGCCGACGAGCAACACTATATGCTACTAGGTAACTAATATACCTTTACAGAAAGATATATATGATTCACGGTGTCATGTGTGGGCATGACACGAACAATGAAAGATGTCTCGCACACACCACCTACTGGAGACCTGCCGGACATCTGGAAACGAGGACCCGACGACGATCCGTAAGGGGTTCTTGCAGTATCGCCGACGCACGTAACCCGACCTCGCATCACGCTCGAGACGGCTGTTTTTCGCGATCCGGAGATACATACGCGAGCGATGCGCTATCCGTTCTCGACGCGAAGATAGTTGACGCTCACGAATGGGTCGTGGAAACCGATGGCCTCGGTACTCATAGGGCTCCTCACGGCCGGGTGCCGAGTCCGGCTCCGGTCGGGTCCATCGTCATCGGCCAGCCAGGGATACGGCCGGTACTCAAAAGACGGTTTGGATCGGCGTCCGTATTACGGCGCGAAACAGCAGGCCAGCTAATCGCTTCGGGCGCTCGAGCCGGCGAACCCAGCGTTCCATTCGTCGATGAGGTTCTGGAGTCGCCCCGTCGAGCGGTGAGAGAACGTCTGGGGCGCACGTTCCGTAGCTGTTGGTGGAACGGTCGGTCGTGTTCGGGTCGTGGTGCGGTCAAACGTCGGTTCGGCGTCGGTCCTGGATTGCAAGTTTCGTGTGCTCATGTCGGTCGGGATCGAATGCGGTGTCGAAGACGGTGCTGTCGGCAAACGGAATCAGGCTCTTACGTGTACGACCGACATCTGTACTCACCCCTACTGACTGCAAGCACATAAAAGTTCATGATAGATCTCTCGAGCGCCAGAACATGTGTGAAAGAAACCCATATGGCTCGTCAAAGCACACCATACGACCGAGTCCCCAGCCACTCAGTCGGATCCGGTTTCCCCCGTTCTGGGCGCTCGAGGCTGGCCGGTAGGGGTACTGTACCGGGTAGTAGGCACGATCGTCGTGGGGCTCGTGGGTGGGTCGAAACCGACGTCCAGCAGTTCGTCGTGGCGGTTGGGGACGAGTACCACCTATTCGGGAACCGGACCGGCTCGGCAACCCCATGCCGACTGCTTTTGCGTCTCGCCGACGCCGACACGACCGTGACGAACGTCCCGCCCGAGGCGAAGCGACTGCTCGAAAGCGAGCCACTGATGGCTCACCTTGCGACGTGCGTCGACGGCCGCCCACACGTCGCCCCGGTCTGGTATCGGTACGACGACGGCACCATCGAACTCGTCACCACGGGACGGAAGCTGGCGAACGTTCGCGAAAACCCACGCGTCGCGCTCTCCGTACAGGCCGACGACGCGGGCGAAGCGAGGTGGTCGGTGACGCTGCTCGGGACCGCGACCGTCGTTGCGGACGAGGACGCCACCAGGCGAGCACGTAAACGGATCAATGCGAAGTACGGCGCAACGCCGGACGCCTACGAGGAGAACGAACTGGTTCGGATCGACGTCGGGTCGGCGTCTTCGCGGACGTACTGACGACGAACCGATCGGTGTCGGACTCGAGTGTCCTCCACGGGCGGACCTCGTTGGGGACCACCTGCGGAGGCTACCGGTCCGTTCGGGAGCGCCTGTAGAGACGCGGCACTCGCTCGAGACGGGATCGGTGTCGCGTTGGATTAGCAGGTGTCGTCCGGATCGCTCACGTCGGCGCCGACGACCTCGCCCTCGTAGTACAGCGAGACCGACGCTTCGCCGTCGGGAGCTGGCACCCAGAACGTCTCTGCGCTCGCGAGCGAGTCCTCGACGGTGATGCGACCGGTCGCGCCAGTTTCGGCCACGTAGATGACGAACGTCAGGTCGCGGTCGGTCCCGTTGTGGACGTAAAATCGCGCTGCGCCCTCGACTGGATCATAGCACTCGGCGTTGAGTGCGATCGAATCGCGTGGGACACACTCGGTTTCGATTGCGCTTTCGCGTTCGTCGAGCGTCTCTCCGTCGGCGGCGATCGAAACAGTCGCCTCTCCCTCCGGTGCGGCGACCTCGAAGTAGGTCGCGCTGTACGGTTCGACCGCGATGGTGCCGCTTTCATCGGTGTCTTCGACGTCGTATACGGCTTCGATCTGCGTGTGATTGCCGTTTCGAACCCGGTACCGGGCCAGTCCGCGTTCCGAGTCGACGCAGACGGCCTGCAACGAGATGTCGTCGAGATCAAAGACCCCCTCACCCTCGAACGTCCGCTGATACGGTTCAGCACACGCGTTGGGGTTCTGGAACGTGGTCCCGTCCATCGTGACCGCGACGATGCTGTCGCCGGCACCGATCGGTCGGTCGAAGAACTGGTAGACGTTGAACGTGTACGCGAACACGTCGCCGACGTCGTCTTCACCGTGGAGCGTCGACGACCGCAGATCGCCTATCGTAACCGTCCGATCGTAGTTTTCGACGCGGTCGTGTCGTGCGTTGTACAGCCGGATTCGGAGCCCTTTGACGATGCCATCATCGCTAGCAACGGCTTCGACGTACTCCTGGTCGAACAGGATCGCCACCGAGTGACACTGCTGGAAATCGAGTTTGTCGACGCCGACGACGTCGGCGACTCCATCCGGATCCTCTTTTTTACCCTTTGCGTGCTCTTTCTCTTTTGGCGTCTTCTCTCGGTCTGTCTCTTTTTTCTCGTCCGCCTTGTCTTTCTTGCCGGCGCTAACCGAGTTCGCACCGATTCCAGCGCCAGCGATGAACGTGCCGGTCGCCGCGATACCTTTGAGGCTTCTTCGCCTGGAGATTCGATTGTCGTCTGACATGGTGGGATCGTCCCGCCACTGACGGCGACGCCGCCAGACCAGCGAGTACCGGATCTCCACCGTATCGACGTTTTGTAATCAGCGAACTACCCGATAGAATGACAGTTCTAACCCGAAAACACTCATTTTCGCCGGAGAGTCATCCAGCTCGGAGCGAACCAGCACCCGATTTGGCCGTCGCAAACTCGCTCGAAGTATCGGGCTAACCCGAGGCCATGGACGTTCAGCCTCCGCCTGTTCGAACGTCAGGGTCGAGTCCCCCGTACGGCAGATTCGAGCCCAGTCCGTCCGGCATACGGAGTCCCTACCGGTGCCACGGACTGTGAACGGCCGAGTAGTCCTCGAGCGCCTACAGGCCGGTCGGACACTCGAGGAACGTCGTCTCGAGGCCCCAGTCGTCGACCAGCGACTGCAGTGCGCGGACGCCGAATGTCTCGGTCGCGTAGTGGCCAGCGAGGACAACGTGGACGCCGGCTTCGTTCGCCTCGTGGTAGACCTGCTGTTTCCCTTCGCCGGTCACGAGCGCGTCGGCTCCGACGTCGACAGCTTCGTCGAGCCAGTCGGTACCGCTGCCGGTGACGATCGCGACCTCCTCGATCTCGTCAGGCCCGAACTCGAGGAGTTGAACGGGCTGGTCGCCGGTTTCGAGGGTGGCGGCGAGCGTCTCACGAAGCGTTTCAGGCGTATATGGGTTGGACGCTCGCCCACGCTGGCCGATGTACTCCGGACCGAGTTCGCCGAATGGCTCGCGGTCTTCGAGGTCGAGCACGTCGGCGACGCCAGCGGCGTTGCCAAGCTCCTGGTGGCCGTCGAGCGGGAGATGAGAGACGTACAGGGCGAGGTCGTTCGCGACCAGGGGCTCGAGCCGGTCGTAGGTGCGCCCTGTCACGCGGTCGAACCCACCCCACGAGAGGCCGTGGTGAGTGACCAACAGATCGGCATCGGCCTCGAGCGCCCGGTCGATCGTCTCGCGGACACCGTCGACGGCAAACGCGACGTGGTCGACAGTCCCCTCCTCAGGGCCGACCTGCAGGCCGTTCGCACTGGCGTCCAGCTTCGCAAAATCGTCGGTGCGTACCTCCTCGTCGAGTCGGGACACGAGTTCCGGCAGTTCCATGGACATACTCGAGCATACGCCTCGGGGGGCTTGTATGTGTGCGATCGGATCGTTCCACCCGTCCGTCCCGTCGTGGCGCTGTCGGTGATCGGTGCTCGAGGTGATGATTTACCGTCCCAGGTCCCAATGGATCAGGTATGGCGCGACAAACGGTTTCACACGAGGAGGGAGCGATCTACGAGTTCACCCCGGATCTGACGCCCATCGAGACGGTCCGGTCGGGTACACGGCTCACGATCGAGACGCGAGATAGCCTCGACGGTGCCGTCCAGTCCGACGCCGACGTACTCGAGTCGGTTCCCGAAGAAGTCAACGCGGCGACTGGCCCCATCGCCCTCGAGGGTGCCGAACCGGGCGACGTTCTGCGCGTCGAGATCGACGCCGTCCGTGTCGCCGAAGACCGGGGGCGCGTGATCACCATCGACTGGTTCGGCCTGCTCGACGGCCACGAGGCCATCGAGGCCCCCCGTTCCCGAACGACCCCCGTCGACGACGACGGCGAGACGATCGTCTTCGACGGCCTCGAGGTTCCCGTCGAGCCGGTCATCGGCACGATCGGCGTCGCCCCCGAGGAAGACTCGTACACGACGCTCGTCCCGCACGACCACGGCGGCAACCTCGATACGACGGACGTGACCGCCGGCAACGCGATCTACTTCCCCGTCTTCCAGTCGGGTGCCATGCTCGCGATGGGCGATTGCAAGGCCGCGATGGCCGACGGCGAGATGTGTGGCACTGGCTCCGAAATCGCCTGCGAGATCGACGTCACCCTCGAAGTGATCGACGGCGAGACGATCGGCGTCGACCTCGAGCGCCCACTGCTCGAGACGCCCGACGCCTGGAAGACGGTCGCCAGCGCGGAGACGCTCGAGGCGGCGTGCGAACTCGCGAATCTGGACGCCATCGACCTGCTCGCGGCCGACCACGGCTTCGACGAAACGGACGCCTACATGTTCTCGAGTCTAGTTGGGGGCCTCGAGATCAGCCAGGTGGTCGATCCGCTGGTGACGGTGCGCAACGCGGTGCCGAAGGCGTACCTCTCTTCGCCGTTCTGACGCCCCACCAGGGCCGGGAGTTCGATCCGGCCTACCGGCTCACAGTGCGTGAAAAGACGAACTCCCGGAGCAGTTTCCCCGCCAGCGACGCGGCCTGGCCGTCGTCGCGGTCGTTGACCTCGACCACGTCGAAGCCCGTCGTCTGTGGTGCGACCTCGCGGACGACGTCGCGCATCTCGCGGGGCTCGAGGCCGAACGGCTCCATCGTGCCCGTCCCCGGCGCGTATGCGGGATCGGCACCGTCGATGTCGACGCTCAAGTAGGCCTCACGGCCCTCGAGTCGGTCGGCGACCGAGACCTCGGCGACGTCCTCCGGTGGGACGACGGTTACGTCGTCGGCCTCGGCGCGGTCCCACTCGGCTTCGCTGCCAGTCCGTGCGCCGAGGATGATCGCCTCCTCGACGGAATCGACGTCCTCGAGGATTCGTCGCGTGACGCAGGCGTGGCTCAGCGGGTTCCCGTCGTAGGCATCACGAAGGTCGAGGTGGGCATCGAGACAGACGAACACCTCGGGTTCGACGGCGCGGACGGCCGGGAGCGAGACGGTGTGTTCGCCCCCGAGCACCAGCGGTATGGCCTCGTCCCAGACGACATCCCGGACGGTTCCCTCGAGCCACTCGAGGTACGCCTCGACGTCGTCCCACGCGCGGACGTCGCCGTGGTCGACGACGCCGAGGTCGGAAAAGTACTGGTCGGTTCGACGGTCGTAATCGTCGAACGTCTCCGCAAACGTTCTGATTCGCCGGGGACCAAACCGAGTGCCCGGTTGAAAGGTCGTCGACACGTCCAGGGGCGCACCGACGACCACGAAGTTCGCGTTCGCGCGACCGGATTCGTCGGCCACGTCGCCCGCCTCGCGTCTGTCGCTCGCCCCGGGAAACATCAGACGATCTTTCGCTGCTCTTCCATCTCGAGGAACTCGATCTCGTCGTCGGGCGAGACGTCGACGTCGTCGGGGACGCGCATCGTCATCGTCTCGTACGTCTCGAGGTCCATTACCTGCATATCGTCGCCGTCGACGGAGACGACCTGGCCCTGTTTCCGGTTGATGATTGGGACCCAGATCTTCGCGTCGACGGGCTGAGAGAGCGAGCGTTTTTTGCCGTCGAAGACGCCTTTGGCCTCGATTCGGGCCTTGGCGCTCCCGTGTTTGCCGGGCTTGGCGGTCGAGTAGGCGTTGATCTTACACGCCGCGTCGTCGATAACTACGTAGCCACCTTCCTGAAGATCGCGAACTTCCTTCTGCTGTCTCGCCATACGGCGGGGTAAACAACCGAACTTCATAAACCGTTTGGATCGTCCGAACGACCAGTCAAACGAGGATAACAACGTCTTTTTCGTCCGGGTTCGACCCGTGGATATGCTCGGGATGCAGACGGAGGTACTGGTTGGCGGACTCTTGTTTGTAGCCCTCGTGGCTGGCGTCGCAATCGTCGCCTCCCACCGCCGACGCTCACAGCCCCGGCCCGAACTCGTTCGCACGTGCAACGATCGGCTCGCTGGGACCCACTCAGAACGTCGAACCCACCTCGAGCGACCGCCCACGATCCGCAAACTGGCCGTCGCCGACCGAGCTGACGACGACCCTGTCTACGCGCCGGTCGTCCGCGTCGACCTCGGAACAGCCGACACGCCCGGGATCGAACTCGTCTTCGAGTACGTCGCGAGCGTTCTCGCAGCGATCCACCCAGAACTCGCAGACGAGCGCGTCGACCGCTACGACCTCGAGTTCACGTTCGGGCCGGGTGGACTGGTCGTCTCGAGTGAGTGTCGACGGGTATCGATCCCCGCGTCGCTCGCGGATCGGTTCGTCGACGACGAGCGATTTCGGGCGTTCGACCTCCAGCGAGCCGTCGAGCGTGCCGACGACGATCCGGCGTCGCCGGCTGAGCTGTGGGTGCCGTGTTCGGACGTACGCTGAGTATCGGCCAGCAGACCACAGCCGACGCTGCACTCGCCCGGGCGGCGGTCCGTCTCAGCCCTCGAGCACCTGCCCGACTCGCTCGAGGCCCGCTTCCAACTCCGCCGTCGGCAGGCCGAAGCCGATCCGGAACCGATCCGGGTGCCCGAAGAATTCGCCGGGTGCGAGGACGACGCCCTCCTCCTCGACGACCGTTCGGCAGAACACGGTCCCGTCCTCGAAGCCGTCAGGGACCGTCAGGAAGCCGTTAACACCGACCGGCTCGTACCACTCGAGGTCGTGTCGGTCGACGAACGCCCGAACGCGGTCGCGGTTGGTCGCTACGAGTTCCCGGTTCTCGGCGAGGATCTCGGCTTCCTCTTCCAGGGCTTGTCTCGCGACGTGCTGGCCGAACGCCGGCGGCGAGATAGTGGTATAATCTTTCAGGTTCCAGGCCGCCTCGACGACCTCGCGGTCGCCGACGAGCCAGCCAAACCGGAGGCCGGCGAGCCCGTAGGCTTTCGAGAGCCCGGTTGTCGAGAGACCGTGGGGGCCGAGGCTCGCGACCGGCGGGAGGGGATCGTCGGCCAGCAGCCGGTAGACCTCATCACACAGCAAGTAGGCTCCGGCATCGGCGGCGAGATCGTACAGGGCTTCGATCGTCTCGAGCGAGTGAGAGCGCCCAGTCGGGTTGTTCGGGTTGTTCACTACGACGAGTCGCGTCTCCGGCTGGATCGCCTCGGCCACCGCATCGACGGTGAGCTCCCAGGCTGGCGGCTCGAGGGGGACTCGGCTCACCGCACAGATGCTGTCGGGGACCGCGTGTAGCGACTGGTAGGTCGGCGTTACTACGACCGCGTGGTCGCCCGCCTCGAGCAGCGCGTGGACGGCGAGAAAGTTGGCTTCCTGCGTGCCACAGGTACAGAGTACCTCGTCCGGCCCGCGGTCGTACCGGGCAGCGATTCGCCGGCGGAGGTCGGGGTCACCGTTGGTTGGGATGACGTACCCAAGCTCGCCAGGATCGGTGTCGAAACGGTCGGCTGTAAGGCTCCGAATCCCGCTCTCGGCGAGCATGATGTCTGCGTCGTGTTCGTACGCGGCGAACCAGCGCTCGAGGCCGAACTCGTCGATCTGCATACGCTCCGGTTCGTGGGTTGGCTATTAAACGCGATGTGCGTTCGCAGACCCAGCCAATCTGTCCTCCCGGGCGAGCTGATCGAGCGACGGTCCAGTGCTCTCACGGGGCGGAATCCGACATTCGAGACCGACTGTGAGGCCGTATCAGCCGCTTGAGGCCCAGCGGAATCCGAGATGATCGTCCGCCGGCTCGAGCGGACTCGACGGAACGCCCGCCTCGAGCGTGGGATCATTGTACGCCCGCGGGGCGACGTCGTTTGGCCCGTCGGGATACCACAGCGCGGCGAGCGTCTGGAGCTGGCCGCGGCCGACGCCGAGTTCGAACTGGCCGCCGCCGTAGAGGCACACGTCGCGTTCTGTGCAGTAGTCGATCGTCTCGAGAAGCGACTCGATCGAGCCGAACCGCGAGGGTTTGACGTTGAGCCAGTCTGGCTCCCAGGGCAACGCCTCGACGTCCTCGAGACCGTGAATCGGCGCGTCCCAGGAGACGCGTCGGCGGACGTCGGGATCGTCGAACAGCGGCTCCGTCTCCTCGGTCAGTGCCGGGTCCTCGACGACGGCACTGGGGAACGCCTCGAGGACGCGGCCGTACAGCTCGGGGTCGGCCGGAACGTCGACGTCGGTTCCCTCGTACTGGCCTTTGAGGTCGAGAATTCGGACGGCGTCCCTGCCGACGGCAGTTTGGATTTGCGAGACGACGGCGTCGTCCCACGCTGGAGTCGGATCGAGCTTGAACTCGAGGTCGGGTTGTTGTTCCCGGAGGCGCTCGAGCCGATCGACCGTTGGCGGATCGCCGAGGCGGGTGCTCGCGACGAATCGAACTGGCTCGAGCGCACGGCCGAGACGACTCGCGAGGTCCGTTTCTGCCTGCCGGAGCGCGAGGTCCAGCGCCGCGCTCTCGACCCCCCAGCGGCGGTAGTTCCGAAAGACCGCGCGGTCGGGCGGGCCCGCCGGGAAGAGATCGACCTCCTCGAGCCGACTCGAAAGTCCGCCGACGGTGTACTCACCGGCGAGATCGGGCATCCCGTGTTCGGCGAGGGCGTCGTGTTCTGCCGTCTCGTAGGTGACGTCTTCTCCCGTACCGACGACGTCGTTTGGCCCCCGGAGGGTTATTTCGGTGGTGACGCGAGTAAACTCACTCGAGGTCTCGCGCTCGAGGCGAGCCGTCGACGTCGACGAGATCGTCACCGGAAGATCGGCGAGTCGGTCGTACATGGCACTGTCGACCACGCCCATGGTGAAAACGGTACCCCGACGATTACCGCCTCGTCGTGGTGGTCGTCGCCAGGAGACGACCACTCACTCGTCGCCACGACGCTGGCGAAGGTTCTGTCTGGTGAACTGCGGCGTCGCCTGTAGCCCGCGGCGTCGGCGCCGGAACGAGAGGAACAACAGCACGATGAGCAACGCCGAGAGCGAGCCGGAGACGATGACCGCAAGGTCGAGTCCGCGGAACGCGTAGATGATCGCCGTCGAGATCAGCCCGACCGAGAGCAACAGCCCGTAGATGAGCCGTTTCGCCAGCCGGTCGAACACCCGGTGGGCGTCCTCGAGTTCGATCGTCACGGTGACGGCCTCGCGGTCGAGTTTATCGAGGCTCCGCTCGAGCTTCGGAGGGACTCGAATGAGCGACTCGGTGGTGTCACGGAGCTGGTCGCCGGAGGCGGAGACGAACTGGCGAATCGATTCCTCGCGATAGCCCTGTTCGGTGAGGTACTCCGTCGCCGTGGTGATGAAGTCGAAGTCCTGATCTAACGTGACACAGACGCCCTCGACGACGGTGGCGACGCGAAGGACGAGCGCCAGGTTCTTCGGAAGTCGTAACGGGAACTCGTAGATCGAATCTTCGACCTGACCGATGATCTGTTGGACCCGGTACTGTTCGATGTCCTCGCCACGGGCGTCGGCGATCGCTAGCTCGAGGACCTCAGCCATCACCGCCCGGTCGGCTTCGGGGCTCAGTGTGCCGATTTCGATCAGCGAGTCGAGGATCGCGTCGATGTCCTGGTTGGCGACGGCGATGTAGAAGTCGACGATCTTGTCCTGGACGAAGTCGTCGACCCGGCCGGACATCCCGAAGTCATAGAAGACGATCTGTCCGTCGTCGGTCACCGCGAGGTTGCCAGGGTGGGGGTCGGCGTGGAAGACGCCGTCGTCGATGATCATCTGTAGGTACGACCGCTGGAGCGCCTCGGCGAGTTCACTCCGGTCGATCCCCTTTCGATCCAGTTCTGCCACGTCGTTGATCTTCGTTCCGCCGACGTACTCCATCGTGAGGACGCGTGAGCCCGAGTGAGAGTCGATCACAGCCGGGATACGAAACCGTTCGTCGCCCTCGAAGTTCGACCGAATCTCTTTGAGCATCTTCGCTTCGCGGCTGTAGTCCATCTCCTCGCGGATCGTCTTCGCGAACTCGTCGGCCAAGTTCTCGAGCGAGAACGATCGAGCGTCGTCGACGAAGTACAACAGCAACGGCATCGACCAGCGGATGACCCGGAGGTCGGCTTCGATGAGGGGTTCGACGTTCGGCCGGCGGATCTTTACCGCGACTGATTCGCCGTCGATCCGTCCCCGATAGACCTGTCCGAGACTCGCACCGCTGATCGCCTCGGTGTCGAACTCGTCGAACCGTTCGTCGACGGGGCCGAGTTCGTCTTCGAGCACCGTCTTCGCGTCGGACCACTCCGCCGGTGGCACCTCGTCCTGGAGCGCCGACAGTACCTCGATGTACTCCGGCGGCAACACGTCCGGCCGCGTCGAGAGCAACTGGCCGAGTTTGATGAACGTCGGGCCGAGTGTCAACAGCGACTCGAGCAACACCTCGGCACGGCGTCGGTGGGTCTCCGGCCCGACGCGTCGCCGACGGCCGAACAGGAGAAAGCGACGCCGATCACGGGCGTACGCGAGCAACAGGGGGAGAAACTGCCATGCGACGAGAACGAACCGCCTGTACGCGCGGAAGGAAGCCAGTCTCGGTCACCTCGGTTCGGCGTCGACGTCGTCGTTCGAGCGCTCACGATCCGGTGCCGTGACGTCGATCGTCGTCTCCGTCGTTCGCCGGGGAATGTTGATCTCGAGGACGCCACGGTCGACCTCAGCTGATGGTGCATCGGCGCTCGCGTCGTCGGGAAGCGGGAGTGAGAGATCGACGAACACCGGCCGGTTCTCTTCGACGTATCGGTAGTCACCCGGTCGATCCTTCTCTCGCTCGGCATTGACGACGAGTCGACCCTCCTCGACGGCGACGTCGAGCGATTCGAGGGTAACGCCAGGGACATCGAGGACGAGCAAGTATGCGTCCTCGCTTTCGAGCAGATCGAAGAAGACGTCGTCGGAGAGATCCCGCAGTGCGTCGCGGAGCGCTGACATGGCTATCGGTTCGAACGCCGATACAAAAAAGGCCGCGGTAGCAGCCAGTTCGGCTGCAACGGTCTGATCGGTCCCGCACGCTTTTACTCCCCGGCGACTCGAGTCAGAGTATGAAAGGTGCCGACCGCGAACGCACGGAGGCCGGCTTCAAGGTACGGACGCCGGTCGACGAGGCGCGCCGGGTCCTCCGAGACGCACTCGAGCAGCGACGGAACGGGGACGTGACGGACGGGGCGTTCACTCCGCTTACGGGGACCGACCGCGTCGCCGTCGAACGTGCCGACGGACGCGTCCTCGCGACGGCCATCACGTCCGCACGGAACGTCCCACACTACCGACGGGCAGCGATGGACGGCTACGCCGTCTGTGCTGCGGACACGTTCGGAGCGAGCGAGCGTTCGCCAGCTGTCCTCCGGCTCACGGAGGGAACCGGGCGCGAGGCCACCGTCGTACCCGAGACGGCCGCACGCGTCCACACCGGCAGCGCGCTCCCCGACGGCGCGGACGCGGTCGTGATGATCGAGCACGTCTCCGAACTCGAGTCGGTCGGTGAACTCGAGGTCGAAGACGCCGTTGCCGAGGGCGAAAACGTCGCCCCAGTCGGCGAGGACGTCGAAGACGGCCAACCCCTCTACGACGCGGGCCACCGACTGCGCCCGTCCGATCTCGGCTTGCTGCGCTCGGTCGGCTACGATCGCGTCGATGTCGCGAAGCGGCCGACGGTGGGCGTGATCCCCACGGGTGAAGAACTCGTCACGGCAGACCCCGGCCCCGGCCAGGTGATCGAGACCAACGGCCTCACCGTCTCGCGACTCGCCGACCGCTGGGGCGCAAACGCGACGTATCGAGACGTCGTCACCGACGACCCCGAATCGCTGCGCGTCGCGATCCAGCGCGACCTCACGAAAGACGTCGTCGTCACCACCGGCGGCTCATCCGTCGGCAAGCGCGACCTCCTCCCCGAAGTGATCGACGACCTCGGCGAGGTGGTCGTCCACGGTGTCGGGCTCAAACCCGGCCACCCGGTCTGTCTCGGCATCGTCGAGGACACCCCCGTTATCGCGCTGCCAGGCTACCCCGTCGCCTGCATCGTCAACGCCGTCCAGTTCCTCCGACCCACGCTCCGTTGGCTCGAGGGCACCACTCCCGATCCCCACCCGACTACGCAGGCCGTCCTCGACCGCAAGATTCCCAGCGAACCCGGCACCCGAACGTTCGCTCGGGTGCAACTCGAGCAACGCAACCCCGTCGATGTCGAGGACGGCGAGCACGAATACCGGGCGATTCCGACGCGTGCGAGCGGGTCGGGTGTCCTCTCGAGCGTCGCGCTCGCCGACGGCTGGGTGGTCGTCGACGACGGTCGTGAGGGGATTCCCGCTGGCGAGACGGTCTCGGTCGAAAACTGGGAACCTGGTTACTGACACTTTCGGACGGTCTTATTGAAATCCTCGATCGCGGACAGGTTTTAGCAACCGTGCTGACTCGATGGAAATTCTGCTATAGCCCATGAGAGCGTGAAACAAGTATGGGACGCAAGAGACCGAGCTGTATTCCGTGCCCGAGAGCACGTGGTGCTGACTGGTCCGAGTGCGTAGGAAGCCGAGTCCTGGGCATCACAGCCCGACTGCCGCTCCCGGCGGCAGTCGGGAAAGCCCGCATAGGTGAATCTCTGTTTCACGCACCGGCGTTCCAAGGTGAGTCCAATGTTCATTGGAATCGACGTACACAAGCGGTACTCACAGATCGCAGTACTGGACAAAAACGGTGAGATTGTCGAAGAGACTCGCGTTGAAAACGCGAACCTCGACGACTTTGCCCAGCGGTACGCTGGGTCCAAAGCCGCGCTTGAAGCCACCAGCAACTACTACCACATCCACGATACGCTTTTAGCGTATCTGGATGTGACTGTCGCTAACCCCGGCGAATTGAAGCTGATCTCTGACTCGGACAAGAAAACTGACCGCGTTGATGCGAAACAACTCGCTCGAATGCTTCGGTTAGGCTCAGTTCCAGAAAGCTACGTTCCAACCGATGAGGTTCGGCAAGCCCGCGCACTCGTGCGCGGGCGCCAGAAGCTCGTCGAGAACCGGACCGAGTACGCGAACAAGATCCATGGCCTGTTGAGTGACCACGGCATCACTCGGGAGGTAAAGCCGTTGAGTGTGAAGGGACGAGAGTTCCTGGCGGAACTCTCGCTCCCGGCCCCGTGGGATGCGTTGTTGGAGTCGTATCTAGAGATCATTCAGGTGCTCACCGAGCAGATCGAATCGTTGGAAGCGGAGATCGAGGAACGGGCTGGGTCTCTGAAGGAGACCCAGCTCCTGATGACGATTCCTGGAGTGAGTTACTTTACGGCGTTGACGATTTACGCGGAGTTGGGCGAGGTCAACCGGTTTGACCGGGCCAAAGAGGTCGTAAGTTACGTCGGGCTGAACCCGATAATCCGCGAGTCTGGTGACTCGCGGTTTGAGGGGAGCATCTCGAAGCGAGGATCAGGACGAGTCCGGTGGTTGCTCGTTCAAGCGTCGTACAGTGCGGTTCATACGTGCGAAGACGAGTACCTCAGCCGGTTTTACAACCGGTTAGCTCGAAAGAAGAACTCGAAAACAGCGATTGTGGCAACCGCTCGGAAGTTGCTGGTTTCAATGTATCACATGCTTGACCGTGAGGAGGTGTACGATCCACCAGGGGTGAGTGCCTGAGCGCCGCCGGGGCGGCGCTCATTGGCTGGCTGGTGGCAGCATGAGTGATTACTCTCGCAAACAGGAAGTCCTCCGCCTGATGGTTGTGACAGTAGCCACCGGTTCGCCGGTTGTCGATTCTAGGCCAGAAAACTACAGCAAGTCCTTGTCGCCCGAAGAATTATCTTGGCAAACGTGGTTTGATCGATTAGCAGAATTTCCATAGGTGTATACAGCCTCTGAATGTTGCACTCGCTTTATAACAGTTGCTGGATAGATTAAATGAGACGTGCTGAACTCACAGCGCGAATGTAGCACGGACTGGGAGTCGATCTGCAAAGGGAGTGATCGGTCAGTATATCTCAAACAAGTACTGCACCAACGTCGGTCTCGCAGACAGTTATCCGGACCTCCACGAATACGGAGGACATGAACTACTAGTCAGGAGTCGCCAGCTTCAATTCAAGCGCACCACAGTGGTTGCAAGTCAGTTACTGCAAAAGGAACTTGCTCGCACCGAGGAGAGATACATTAAACGAACCACTGCTGGCTAACACACCTACGATTCCCTCTTGAGGAAATCCGACCGATGCCTCTATCAAAAGGATAGTTACGAACCATCCGAAAACAGCCAGTAGGAACGTGATGAGTGCTATCGCACCAAACTCACCACGCAAATCGGTGTCTGGAAACCATCCACTCCAGCGGTAATCAACGAGGACAACTGCCGTGAACAGGACACCGAGGAGTAGCACGAACGTGCCCCCTCTCGCTACGTCTATCCAATGTGGTACGCCATAGACGGAAACCTCTCCAAAAATAGCATCGCTGAGAACCCCAGCGTGGAAGTACGCATTGAATAGCGCGAACAGCCCCCCAATATAGTACAGCCACGGCCTATTCCACGTCTTTGCGGTAGTGACTCGGCTAATACTGGATTGGAGGGCAGGAACGTTCATGACTGTCTATTAGTGCGGAATTCATAAATATATCAGGTGAACCACAACGAATTAGAACCGACGACGACCGCCGGGGCCGCCAGGTCCTCCCGGACCGCCGGGTCCACCAGGACCGCCAGGACCGCCACCGAGCTGGAACTGGTTCGGTGCCCGGACGTTCTGAGTACGTTTGACGTATTCACCGTAGGCGAGGCCGACGAGCAGTCCCACGAGGTGTGCACCGTGGGCGATGCCACCGGCACCGCCGCCACCCGTGCCGATAAAGAAAACGCTGATGGCGGCCGTCCCGAGGGTCAACAGCCAGATGGGGATGGGGAGGATGAAGTAGAGATACACCTTGAGCCCCGGGTTCAGAACCGTCAGTACGCCCATGATCGCGAGCGCAGCGCCGCTGGCGCCGAGC
Source organism: Natrarchaeobaculum sulfurireducens (assembly GCF_003430825.1). Lineage (NCBI taxonomy): Archaea > Methanobacteriati > Methanobacteriota > Halobacteria > Halobacteriales > Natrialbaceae > Natrarchaeobaculum > Natrarchaeobaculum sulfurireducens. The sequence continues at coordinate 611,397 of NZ_CP024047.1, forward strand.
ACGCTCGAGGGGACGCCCTGCCACATCGAGATACCGATTTGACCGAACCCGGCGAGGACGCCGCTGACGATGAACAGGGCGGCGAACTTCTTCGAGCCGACGTAGCGCTCGACGAGCGGCCCGAAGAAGAAGATCACGATGCTGTTAAAGACGATGTGGAAGATGTTGACCGGACTGTGGGCGAAGATGGAGGTGACCCAGGTCCAGACGTACTCCGGATGGGCCGTCGAAAGGGTAAAGAGTGCGTTGTGGAGGCCCTGGCCGCCGATCAGCATCGCAATCCACTGCAGGGCGAACGTGACCCACATGAGCAAAAGGACGGTGTACGTCACGTTTCCACGGAAGTACGCCAGCGGGCCGCCGGGCCCCGTATCGATCGGGAGCTTATCGGTCAGACTCGAGGAGCGCTTCGCGCTGGCCCCACCGCTCTGGACGCTGTCGTCGAAGCCGCTGTCGAAGACCCCGCTCGGGTCGTTCCACTCGTAGAGGGCCGAGCAGTCGTGGTTCTCCGGCAGCCGATGCTCGGCACAGTAGGTTCCCCCGCAGTGCCGACAGTTATACGGCATGCTTTCGTCTTTCCCACACACGTCGCAGGTGGCCATTGCCGGGGGGTATGTGTGGCACAGCTAAGGGATTTGGGGTTCTCTCTGCCGTGAGGAAGGACTTCGTATTCGGGTCGGCAGTCGAGGGCTGTTCCGTATCCGGATCGTCAGTCAGGGACTGTACATTTTTGCCCCACCAACCCGGAGTTCGATGCGTGCAAGCATACGAGCGCAAACAGCTGCTCGAGCGCGTCGAGCGCGAGGGGGCGACCGTCGGCGCGGACATCCCGGACACCATCGAGGTTCAGGGCGAGGAGTTCGACCTCCGGACGTTCGTCTTCGAGATCAAGCGCCGCGAGACGGTCCCGCCGGGCGAGCGCGAGCGTGTCGAGCGGGCGAAGCGAAACCTGCGTCGTGAACGGCTACAGCGACTCGAGGCCATCGAGGACGGAGACATCTCCCGTGAGAAAGGCGAGGAACTGGCGAAAAGCATCATCGGTATCGACCGAGCGCTCAACGCCTTAGAGAGCCTCGGGCCGACCGATCTCGAGCGTGAGCAGAAAGCCCAGCAGGCCGCCGATGAGAAACGCTGGCTGTCGTTCCTGAAACAGGCTCTCGGCAAGGACGACGGCGGCGCCGGACGGAGGGGGCGCTGATGGCGACCAACGCGGAGATCGCCGGTCGGTTCGAGGAGTTCGCCGACTTACTCGAGGCTGACGACGTCGAGTACAAACCCCGGGCCTACCGTCGCGCCGCGGAGAACATCCAGGCACACCCGGTGCCGATCGCCGACCGCGTCGAAGCCGGTGACGAGGCGGTTCTCGAGGAGATCGACGGCGTGGGCGACGCCATCGCCTCGAAGATCGTCGAGTACGTCGAGACGGGCACGATCGAGGAACTCGGGGAGCTGCGCGCCGAGTTACCGATCGACATCGCGGACATTACCCGGATCGAAGGCGTCGGTCCGAAGACCGCGGGAAAACTCTATCGAGAACTCGGGATCGAGACGTTAGACGACCTCGAGGAAGCGGCCGAAGCCGGAGAGATTCAGGACGTCAGCGGATTCGGCCCCAAAACCGAAGGGAACATTCGCGACAACATCGCGTTCGCCCGCGAGGTCGGTGGGCGTCACCTGCTCGGAGAGGGGCGACCGCTGGCCGACGACGTGCTCGGCTTTCTCGAGGAACTCGAGGCCGTCGAGCGGGCCGAAGTCGCGGGCTCGATCCGACGCTGGCGCGAGACGATCGGCGACGTCGACGTCCTGGTCGGAACCGAGGCTGGTGAGGACGTCGTCGAATCGTTCGTCGGTTGGAACTCCGTCGACGCGGAAATCGAGTCCGGCCCGGAGAAAGCGAGCGTCCGCGTCGGCGAGATTCGGGTCGACCTCCGCGTCGTCGTTCCCGAGGAGTTCGGCTCCGCACTGCAGTACTTCACCGGGAGCAAGGACCACAACGTCCGCCTTCGCAACTACGCGATCGATCGCGGGATGAAACTGAACGAGTACGGCGCTTTCGACGTCTCGGGCGTCGGGGACGAGGCCTCGGGTCAACGGGTCGGCGAGCGCGTCGCTGGCGAGACGGAAGCGGGGATGTACGAGTCGCTTGGACTCCCGTGGATCCCCCCCGAACTCCGTGAGGACCGCGGCGAGATCGCCGCCGCCGAGAACGGCGAACTGCCCGACCTCATCACGCGCGAGGACGTCCGCGGCGACCTCCACACGCACACCGAGTGGTCCGACGGCACCACCTCGATCGAGGCGATGGTCGAGGCCGCCGAGGCTCGAGGATACGACTACTACGCCGTCGCCGATCACGCCGAGGGCCCCGGCATCGTCAGCGGGGTTGGCCTCTCGGATACCGAGATACTCGAGCAGGTCGAGCAGATCCGCGAGATCGACGCCGCGAGCGAGATCACCGTCTTCGCGGGAATCGAGGCCAACGTCGACGCCGAGGGCGAAATCGGCCTCGCTGACGAGGTCGTCGACGAGCTAGATGTGATCGTCGCCTCGCCCCACAGTGGACTGAGCCAGGACGCCGAAACGGCGACCGAGCGCCTGCTCCGGGCGATCGAGCACCCCGCCGTCGACGTGCTTGGCCATCCCAGCGGCCGACTACTCAACGAACGCTCTGGCCTCGACTTCGACGCCACCGCGCTGGGCCAGGCTGCCGCCGAACACGACACCGCCCTCGAGATCAACGCCAATCCCCGCCGACTCGACCTCTGGGGGAGCGCCGTCCAGGCTGCCCTCGAGAAAGGTGCCCCTATCGCAGTCAACACCGATGCACACCAGCCCGCGACGCTCGAGTACATGCGCTGGGGCGTCCACACCGCCAGACGCGGCTGGACCGAAGACGACGACGTGATCAACACCTGGGACCTCGGGACCCTCCAGGAGTTCCTCCACTGACCACCCCTACCCCACCAGATGCGACTCCTCCTCGACGTCATGTGCGGCGGACTCGTCTCCTACCTGCGGATGTGCAACTACGATACCGCCTCCGCCGGCGACCGCGGAATCGAAGCCGACGACGACCTGCTGGCGCTCGCTCGAGCCGAGGGCCGAACGCTGCTCACGCGAGACGTCCAGCTTGCGAGCCGTTCGGACGACGCCATCCTGCTCGAGTCACGCGAGGTCGAGGATCAGCTCCGCGAACTCGCCGCGACGGGCCTCGACCTCTCGTTGGCGGACGAGCCTGCGTTCTGTGGGCGGTGTAACGGGCCGCTGACGACTGTCTCCGAGACGGCGTCGACGCCCGAGTATGCACCCGATGGTGCGGCGACGACGGTCTGGCGCTGTCAGGATTGCGGCCAGCATTTCTGGCGTGGCAGCCACTGGGATCGGGTGGCTGCGACGCTCGCGAGAGTCACCGACGCAGCGCACACCGACGATCAGTCGGGTACGTTTCAGTAGCCGAGTCAGCGCTCGAGCGTGAACGAGACGTGTCCCGAGCAGCGTCACGACTCGACCGATTCGAAACGCCGAGTGATGGACGACTCGAGACACCTGCTGAATCGGGGGAGAAACAGTCAGCTACCGGTTACGACCGTGCTCTCGTACTGGATCGGCGAAAAGAGCCGAACGGTGTTCGGCTCTCTGTCAGACAATACCAACCCCGTAGACTCTGGAGGAGGGGTGGGTCGGTGTGGAAGCGTACCTCCAGAGCGGTTCGTGAGTTCGAGGTGTACCCGCAAATAGCGTCGTAATGTCGGTCCGAATTTCCGGTTCTTCGAGCGACTACATCGACCGAATCAGTAGACAGCAGCGTCGTCGAACCGACCGTCGTAGGCGATGTGGTGTGGATGTGTGGGTTCGGTACCCGAAAGGAACAGGCGGTCGACTTTCTCCCAGGTGTTTTCATAACAGAGGTGGGCGAGTTCGCTCGCCGTCGTCCGCAGGCGGCACAGGCCGTTATCGTAGACGACCCGGCGTGCGACGTTGTCCTCGAGCGCCCGCTGCAGGTCGGCGTCGGTCTCGATCTCGCGGTCGAACGCCGTGTATGCCACCCCGACCGAACTCGGGAGATGGGCGTACGACGACGTAAACGGCGGCAGCTCGAGCCCATCGGCGAGTTCGCTCGCCCGTCCGTTGTGCCACGGCAGGTGTTTCGGGTTGAAAATCTCGACCGCGTCGATCGTCTCTCGGTACTGGCGGAGATCAGACTCCTCGAGACTCACGGTAGCGAACTCGGGGTGTGGTGCGAGCACCGTCGCACCCTGGCGGTCGAACTCCGCCATCGCCGCCTCGAGCGAGATGAAATCCGGGACCGGCTCGTCGAGTCCGATCGCAAGCACGTGCTTGCGAGTTCGCCAGGTGCCGGTGAACACCTCGCGGGCGGGGACGACCAGTAACTCGTCGCTCGAGTACGCAGCCGCCCGCCGACGGATCTCGGGCAGCCGGGTGAAATGTGGCGCATAGACGAGGACGTCCAGGCCCGCACGGATCGCCCGCTCGACGACGTCGTCGTCTAACACCTTCACGTGACAGTCGACTCGAGACACTACTCCGTCGATCACGTGACTGTCTTTCGAGAGCGGTGAGTTAGGGATTCTGATTCGAGAATCGACCACCGAAGTGCTGGATCGGCCGCCCGAACGCTGATTCGAAATGCGAGAAGACGACGAAAAAGCCATTAGGTGGGGCCATCGATGTCACATCGAATGGCCTGGGAATGCGGAATCGACGGCTGTGGCGCGATCTTCGAGGACGTCGAGGCTGCCGTCGTCCATCAGGCGACCGAGCACGAACGTCCCGAGTGTAACGTCTGTGGAACCGTCGTTCCCGACGGGTACCTCGCGATCCGCCACGCGTTCACTGAACACAGCCGCGCCGAGTACGTCCGCGCGTACGGTGCTAGCTCCGAAGACGTCCGCGAACGAGAAGAACTCCTCGAGGAGATCGAATCAGAAGCCAATATCGAACGAATTGCCAGCGAACTGACGCGGTAACGACGATTCCGGTGTGACGACGTCTCGAGCGCGACGGCACCAGTAGCGCTGGCTGTCTGACTTGGGACCGTCGCGCTCACACGGGTTACGGCGTCAGGTTCCGACCGAGTGGTACGTCGGGTTGCCTTGCGTCGCTCGGTCACGCTTTTCGAAACATGTCGGTTACGGCCTCATCAGTGCTCGACCCAGTCTCGGATCGAGTAAACCGACTCGCTATCGCTCGTCGAAATCGTTCGCGGGCACGCCCTGCCCGCTCGCACAATACGACGAACTACCGTTCGTCGCTATCGAGGACGCGGATCTGGTCACCCCGTACCGTAACGGGAATCGGGACCGTCGCCTCGTACAGTTCGACCGTGACCTGGTCTTTGCCTTCGTCGATGCGCTGGACCTGAGCCTTCTCGCCTTTGAACGGGCCAGCGATGAGTTCGACGATGTCGCCTTCGGCGATCCCCTCGACGTCGGGTTTCGGCGAAAGGAAGTGCTCGACCTCCGAGATGTCGGATTCGCCGGGAACGATACTTCGAGCGTGCGGGATGTCCTCGAGCACGCGCTCTAAGACCGCGTTGTTGTCGGCCTCGACCATCACGTAGGAGGTGAGCGAGTCGGGGGCGAGCGCGGCGTGCACGTCGGGCTCCTCGCGGTTGATGATCATGTCGGCGACGGTCTGTTCCTGGCTCGCCGTGGTCTTGACCGCGAAGATGCCCATCAGAAGCCACCACCGGCGTCGCCGGTCAACAACAGCATGATGCCGCCGATGATGAAGCCGATGAAGCCGACGAGCAGGATCCCTGCACCCGCAATTTTCGACACCTGAACGAATTCCTCGGTCGTGGGTGTCGTCGCCATTTTCAACACCCGAACGTACGAGGTGAGGTCGTACGGAACGTCCATATCTGTCTGTTTACACTGCGCGGCCTTTTATCTGTCTTTCGTGTCTGGCGGCATATCGCTCGAGCGAACGACCACCCCGAAGGCGAGTGACCGACCCGGACTGCACTCGAGACGTTGCAGTCGACGGCCCGGCGGCCAACCCGTTCCACCACCAACGACGAGTGCTATGGCCGAAGACGACGCCGACCGGGCAAACGAGCACGAGGCGGAACGAGACGCAGAGATCGAAGACGAACTCGAGCGAATCGACCGCGATCCCGACGAGGGTTCCGCCGGCGACGATGATCTCGGCACCCAGAACGCACCGCGGACCGACGAGGAGGAGATGGACGACCGAGAGGGCGCCGACGAAGGATAACTCGGCCGACAGACCGTCTCAGGGAGCCTCGACGTCCGGACGCTCTTCGAGCGTCACGCCGACGGTTTCGCGCTCGCCGTCGCGAACCACCTCGACGTCGATCTCGTCGCCCGGTGACGTCTCGAGGGCGAGATACGAGGAGAGTTGCTCCTGATTCGGGATCTCCTCATCGTCGATCGCAACGACGACGTCGCCGTCGACGGGAATGGGCACACCGTCGACGATCGATACGTCGGCTGCCGGCTCGAGGACGTCAGCGGCGGGTGCGTCCGATGCGACATCGACGATGAGGACGCCGCGTGGCTCCTCGAGGTCGTTGGCATCGGCAATCAGCGGACCGACGGGTTCGACGCCGACGCCCATGTACGCGTGCTGGTACTCGCCGTCCTCGACGAGGGCAGGGACGACGCGATCCGCCAGTCGGGCAGAGATGGCGAAGCCGACGGTCCGGCCGGCACCGGCGAAGACGATCCCCAGAGCGTCACCGTCGAGATCGACGAGCGGGCCGCCACTGTTTCCGGGATCGACCGGGGCGTCGGTCTGGATGGCCGCGGGGATCGAGAAGCCGGTCGGACTGGGAAGCGATCGGTCGACGCCGCTTATGATACCCCGCGAGACGGAGGCGTCGAGCCCGAGCGGATTGCCGAGTGCGAGCACCTCCTGGCCGATCTCCGGTTCGTCGTCGGCCAGCGAGAAGCCGTCGACGGCGTCGGGGAAGTCCTCGACCTCGAGGACGGCCAGATCACTGTGGACGTCCGTGCCGAGAACCGATCCCGTCCGCCACTGTTCGTCCCGGAACTGGAGTTCGATCTCGTCGGCATCGCCGACGACGTGTTCGTTCGTCACGACGTAGCCGTCGACGACGAATCCGGAGCCGAGTCCAGCAGGTTCCGCGTCGTCGACACCTGCGACGGAGACCAGGACCACGTCGTCGATGGTCTCCTCGTAGACGTCCACGTAGCGGTCGTCTTCGGCCGAAGCAACCGGGAGAGCGATACCGAGCACTGCGCCCGCACTGGTGAGTCGGAGCAGCCGCCTTCGGGTAAGCGTAGACCGATGTGTCGTCACGGAAGGGACCACCTCGAGGAGCAACGTAAACGTTCCACCGGCACGGATCGACGGTCGCCGACTGGAGACTGGGCGGAGGCGATCGACCTCGAAAACGTCCTCGAGTGTGCCAGCCCGCTCGGGCTTTACTCGGAGAAGGTCGATCCCGAGAACGGCACGCTTCTTGGAAACTTCCCGCAGGCGTTCTCTCACCTCGGGCTGAGCAACAGCGTCACCTATCTCGCGCGGGCGCTGGATGCTGGTGGGAAAGTCACATCGGAAGCGTTCGATCCGAACCCCGTCGAGACGCTGTTCAGGCGCGGCGATCCACCAGAACCGTAACCGTCGTCTGGTCCAGCATCAGGCCTCGTCGAACAGCTCCTCACCGTCGATCATGTGTTCGGAGACGGCGTCCATGTCGAGGGTGACGCCAAGTCCCGGCTCTTCGGGGATCTCGATGTAGCCGTCCTCGATGACGTCCTCTTCGACCAGATCCGCCCACCAGCCGAGTTCGTAGGAGTGGTACTCCACCGCCAGCGCGTTCGGGATCGCCGCACCGACGTGTGCGCTGGCCATCGTCGCGACCGGGGAGGAGACGTTGTGCATCGCCACGGGGACGTAGTAGAGGTCCGCGAGGTCGGCGATCCGCCGAGTCTCACGCATCCCACCGACTTTGGGCATATCCGGCGCGATAATGTCGACGGACTGTTCTTCGAGCAGGCGACGCTGGCCGTGGGTGCGGTAGACGTTCTCGCCGACGGTGATCGGCGTCGTCGTCGACTGCGTTACCTCACGCTGGACGTCGTGGTTCTCCGGCGGCACCGGGTCCTCGAGCCACCAGACGTCGTACTCCTCGAGTCGCTTCGCGAGGCGTTTCGCCGAGCCGCCCGAAAAGGACCAGTGGCAGTCGAACGCGACGTCGGCACGCGAGCCGACTCGCTCGGTGACAGCCTCGACGATCGAGGCCTTGTGTTCGATTTCGGGGTTCCGGAGGTGGCGGTTCGCGCGGTCTTTCTCGTGACCCGAAGGGACGTCTAAGTCGAACTTCAGCGCGTCGTAGCCGAGTTCCTCGACGACGCGTTCGGCCTCGTCAGCACAGGCGATCGGGTCGGCCTCTTCTTCGGTGTGACAGTCGCAGTAGACGCGCATCGTATCGCGATACTTGCCGCCCAGCAACTGGTAGGCCGGCATCTCGAGGATCTTACCCGCGAGGTCGTGCAGGGCGATCTCGATGCCGGAGATGGCGGTCACGGTGACGCCGCCGATCGAGCCTTCGCCGGACATTTTCTGGACGAGGTGTTCGGTCAGCCGGTCGATGTCGAGGGGGTTTTCGCCCCGCAAGAAGGGAGCCATTCGCTCGATGAGTTCGGGCGCACCGGCACCCCAGTAGGCTTCGCCCGTCCCGACGATACCCGCGTCGGTGTAGACACGCACGAGCGTCCAGGGGAAGTTGCCGTCGACCATCGTCGTCTGGACGTCGGTGATCTCGACGTCGCGGCTGCCCCCACGCTCGCGGGTGACGTTCATCGTCTCCGCCGAGAGGTCCCGCATGGTGTACTCGGCGTTCGGATCGTGGAGTTGTGTGTAATCGATACCCATAGGTAAAATTAATTACACCAAAGGTAGTAATTGTTTTCATCCATCGGAAGCGCTAGACGACGCTCGGACGCCCCGAGTGTGTGGTGTCAAGCAGCGACGGTGGGACATCCGTTAGATGCCGTCGAACTCGACGGCCGTCTTGATAACTCCATCGGCGGTGTCGAACGCCGCCTCAGCGTCTTCGAGGCCGTAGACACCCGTGACGAGGGCGTCGGTGAACCACGCCGGAAGCTGTGACAAGGTGTCGATGGCCGACTCGAAGTGGCCTCGATGGGAGTTGACGGTGCCGACCAGTGCCTTGTTGTGTAAGACGAGCTCCCGGTGGAGTCGTCCCCCATCGACCTCGAACGTCCAGGGTTCGGGAACACCGAGCAGCACACCGACGCCGTTGGGTGCGAGGGCGTCGACCGTCTCGACGGCGTGTTTCGCATAGCCCGTCGCCTCGTAGACGAAGTCGACCGGTTCGTACGTGTCGGGAATCTCGGGAACCGGCGTTTCTCGGGAATCGACGTACGTTGCGCCCAGCTCTTCGATCAGATCGATTGTCGGGTCCGGGCGATCCCTGCGGCCCAGACAGTACGTCCGTTCGACGTCGAATACCGTCTCGAGCATCGCCAACGTGAGCAGGCCGAGCGAACCGTTGCCCAGGACGAGCGCCGACTCGAGTTCCCACTCGAACGCCGACCGGGAGGCGACGGCGTGTTCGATGGCTTTCTCGGTGATACTGATCGGCTCGACGAGAAACCCAAGCGGTGCGAGTTCTTCGGGGATTGGAACGAGAGACTCGGCAGGGCTGGTGATGTATTCGGCCATGAAGCCGTGTGCACCGACGATGCCGCGCTCGACGTATTCGCCGTCCGGAGCCATGTCGGGTTCGCCGCGGTCGAAATACGCATTGGTCCCGTTGGGCGGTCGCCGGACCGTCGGGACCACGTACTGACCATCCTCGAGATCGGTGCCGTTCGGGTCTTCGACGACGCCGACCGCTTCATGGCCGAGAACGAGTCGATCCGAACCGACGGGGACGTCGCCGTGGTGGCCCGCAATGACTTCGTGATCGGTTCCGTCGACACCGACTCGTAGCGTCCGAACGAGAGCCTCGCCCGGCCCCGGTTCCGGTCGAGGGATGTCGATCACCGTGGGCGTTCCCGCCCCCGGTTCGACGGCGATCGCTTTCATACTGACGGGAACGCAGCCCATGGCTAAAAGATTTACCCATGTTGTAGTAAATTATTGAGTGACGCTCGACTGACAACCAGTACTTATCTCCTGGGTGGCACGTTTCCAAGGACGGCGAGAACTCATGCTCCACCCAGAACTGACTCAGGCGACCGAATCGCGACGGTGTCGACAGCGTTACTCGGCTCGAGCGTCGGTGACGGCCTCGACGAACGCCGCGGCAGTTTCGCGGACGCGGTCCATGTCACCGTCGTCGATCGCGTCGTAATCGACGAGCGCGCTACCTGCACCGACGGCGACGGCCCCGGCCTCGAGGTACTCACCCACGTTGTCGGCGTCCACGCCGCCGGTGGGGATGACGTCGATGTCGCCGAGCGGTCCCCGGATCGCGCTGATGTGATTCGGTCCGACGGTTCCCGCTGGAAACAGTTTCAGGACGTCTGCCCCGGCTTCCATCGCGGTTACCGCCTCCGTCGGTGTCAGAACACCTGGCGCTGCAAGCACCCGCTGTCGGTTGCACGTTTCGATCACCTCACACGACGTATGCGGCGAGACGACGAACTGTGCGCCCGCGTCGATCGCGGCCCGCGCGGTCGTCGCGTCGAGAACCGTCCCCGCGCCAACGACCGCCTCAGTCCCCTCGAGTTCACGGTCGATGGCCGCGATCTTTTCGATCGCCCGTGTTCCGTCGGCTGTGACCTCCAGGGCGTCGACGCCGGCGTCGTGGATCGCCCGTGCAACTGGAACGACGTCGTCTTCGTCTACGCCGCGAAGCACCGCGATTACCCCGCTTTCGACGATTCGATCGCGAACCAGACTCGTTGACATACTGGCTCGGCGTTCGAGCCCTGCGTTCAAGAGCGTTGTCTACTTAGGAAAGCAAAACTCACTTCCGAGTAATTTTATTTGAAAATAGTCAGCGAAAGTGAACGAAATGGTGAACGGCTTCACTCGAGCGAGCGCTGGAGTTCGTCCGGGACGTCCGCGACTGGCGTCTCGAGGATTCGGCTGGCATCCAAAGTGATCCGTTTTTCGATCGTGCGACGTTCGATCGCCGCGGGGCCAACCGCGAGTTCGATCCCAGTGACGCCGTCGTCTCGGGTCGAGCAACCGAGCACCGTGACGGGGCCGATTTCGCGCGTGTTCCGTACGTGCGTGCCGCCACAGGCGGTGACGTCCCACGGCTCTTGTGAGCCGTTTCCACCCGAGACGGTGACGGTCGCACCGTTGCCAAACCCCGGGCGTGAGCCGCTTCCGGTGTCGTTTTCACCCCTGATTGTCACGAGCCTGACCCGTCCATTCGCAAGCGCATCTTCGTCGATCGCCTCGCTGAACGCGACCTCTTCGCGGTTGCGAGCTTCAGCTGCCGGCACGTCGTCCCACGAGACCCGCCTCGATTCCCAGACGACGCGGCTGACGCGCTCGTCGAGTTCGAGCAGGATTTCGTCATCGATCGTCGTCGACGTCTCGAGGTCGATTCGGACCCGCCGTTCGTCGATGTCGATTCCCGCGTAGTCGAGATTCTCGAGGAGCCGTCGAGCGGCTCCATAGAGGACGTGACTCGCGGTGTGTGCCCGCATGCAGTACATCCGGAACGACCAGTCGATCGAACACAGCACGCGATGGCCCACCTTGAACGACGGCTCTTCGGCGAGAGAGTGAACTGGTTCGCCGGCTTCGAACCGGACGTCGGTGACGTCGACGCCGCCAATCGCGCCGTGGTCAGCCGGCTGTCCACCGCGCTCGCCGTAGAAGTAACTGGACTCGAGCCAGACGCGCCGTCCGTCGATCGCCGTCACTTCGGTCTCGAATCGCGTGACGTACGGCTCTGTTGCTGCCCGTTGCCCGATCATCGATTGAGGTCTCTCGGCAGCCACTAAAAGTCTGCTCGCCGCTGCCGGATTTCGCTGTCGTGCGTCGTCGCCCACTTACTCCGCGAGCGTTACGTCGAGGCGGTCCTCGAGGGCCTCGATCAGTCCGCCACCGATCCCCGCCTGCGTGGCTCTGCCCTGTTCGACGGCGAGAACCTCCTGCTCGCGGATGCCGAGTTCCTCGGCGAGTTCCTCGCGCTGGAGGCCCGCCTCCTGGCGTGCCTCGACGACGACGTCGCCGTACTCCGAGACGAGATACGGAAGCGGATCGTCGTCGTAGTTCGTCCCCTCGGCTTCCCAGTGTTCGGAGTCACCGTCCCAGACCGGGTTCGCCTTCGCGACGTTCTGTGCTGCTTTCTTCTTTCGGCGCTGTTCGTCGTCCAGGCCGGGTTCGTCGTCCTGGGAGCTTCGTTTCCCCCGGTCGGGGCCGGACTTCCGGCTGTCGTCGTGTGGCGCACAGTCCGGACAGACCTCGAGCTCGGCACCCGCGACGGACGCGAGCTCGAGCCGGTTGCTTTCGGCACCACAGAGTTCGCAGTTCGTCCCGCCACCTCCGGCGGACGACCCCGTCGAATACTTAGCCATGGTAGCCTTTGGCAACTGACGCATTTCAACTCTCCGTTCTACCCAGTCCCGTGTGACCTGGGTGCAGACACCGACGGAAAAGAAAGGGCTTTTGTAACCCCGATGGGTACGGTTGAGTGCGGAAAGACAGAAAGAGACTGCGAGCGTGGGTAGCCAAGCCAGGCCAACGGCGCAGCGTTGAGGGCGCTGTCCCGTAGGGGTCCGCCGGTTCAAATCCGGTCCCACGCATCGCATGGGCGGAAAACCCGCCACTTACGATGCAGGTGATCTCCCTTCGTGGACATCACCCACGCATAACTTCTACGAAAACCACATTCCAAGAGCGACCGCTCGGCATTGGTCGACGCCCTAACGGGCGAGACGACGTCGTCGTCGAGCACCTCGATGCCCGTGAGTGTCCGCCGCAGATATCACCGATGGAGGGAAATCTGGAGACAGTAACGGCTTTCCCGCGCCGGTCGAACCTCGAGATATGGAGTACGTTCCTCGAGAACGCGTCGGTCCGCTAACGGCAATCTTGAGCGTCGTATCGCTCGTGATCGTTTTCGCGGCCGCAGGTGGGCAGATCCCCCAGTCTGCGGTGCCGGGCGCGCCTGCGTGGATGCTCGATCTGATTCCGCACCTGAACGTTGCGATCAGCGTGGCAGCCATCGCGACGATCACACTGGGGTGGCGTGCGATTCGCCGCGGTGAGGTCGAGCGCCACCGTATCGCGATGATCGCCTCGTTTGGGCTGTTCGCGGCGTTCCTCGTGTTCTATCTCTACCGGCTGATCGCGATGGGTGGACCCCAGCCATTTCCTGGTCCGGACGCGATCTACCAGTTCGTCTATCTGCCGCTGCTCGCCGTCCACATCTTCCTCGCGGTCGTCTGCGTCCCGCTGGTGTACTACGTGATCTTGCTGGCGTTTGCCCACCCCATCGAGGAGCTGCGTCGGACGAGCCACGCTCGCTTTGGCCGGCTCGCTGCGAGCCTCTGGCTGATCTCGTTTACGCTGGGAATCGCCGTCTACGTGCTGTTGTACGTCGTCTACTGAGGACCGCACGGTCGCACGTTGTGTCCGCCAACAGGGATCAAAACCCCATGAATACGAACACGACGAGAAAGAATACGAGCCCGAATAGCGCGGTCACTCCCATCCAGACGGCGACGACGATAGCTGCCTCCCGACCGGTCATGTCGTCGCCCTCGAGGAAGTCGCCGACATCGGAGAGCGTTTTGCGGAGGTCCATGGTCGTGTGAACGGGCCGACACAAAATGAATGTATGCGATCGAGCCGTCGGAACCGACCGGGCCTTGGTGGAAACGATAGCAACCACGGCGGCGTTAAACGGGGGCGAACCGACCGGAGCGTCTCGAGCACGTCGGCCTGTTGGACGTCAGCGCTGGTTCACTCGAGACACGGTTGTGGTTGGACGGGTCAGCACATCGGTACCAGACGGGGTTCGATGAGTTCTCCGGTGAGCGCACGCACGGGACCTTCGCTCACCGATACCCAGTCATCGCTTTCCGTATCAGTCGTCTGCGTGGAGCGTCTTTCCGCCGAGATCGGGGCGAGTCACGTCCCGGTCGGTCGCTTCACCGTCGATGTCGAATGGGTATTCGCCGGTGACACACCCGAGACAGAGATCGATTCGCTCCGTGCCGAGAACCTCGGCAATCGCCTCCGTCGAGAGGTAAGCGAGACTGTCCGCGTCGATCGTCTCGCGGATTTCGTCGGTCGTCTTGTCCGAGGCGATCAGTTCCTCGCGGGTGGCCATGTCGATGCCCATGTAACAGGGAGCGACGATCTCCGGTGCGCCGATCCGGACGTGGACCTCTTCAGCCCCACAGTCTTTGAGCAGCTGGACGAGCTGGGTCGAGGTGGTGCCGCGGACGATGCTGTCGTCGATGACGGTGACGGTCTTGCCCTCGATCGTGGACTTGATCGGGTTGAGCTTCAACCGAACGGCGCGTTCACGCTCGTCCTGCGTCGGCATGATGAACGTGCGGCCGACGTAGCGGTTTTTCATCAACCCCTCTGCGAACTCGACGCCGTCGTCGTTTTCGGCTCGAGACTCGCCGTCAGCCGTCGTCTCTGACGCTGCATCAGCGTACCCGGAGGCGAACGCTCGACCCGAGTCGGGAACCGGCATCACGACGTCCGTTTCGACGCCGCTTTCCTCCCAGAGCTTGCGACCGAGACTACGACGGGCCTCGTAGACGAGCGTCTCGTCGACGATACTGTCCGGGCGCGCGAAGTAGACGTGCTCGAAGAAACAATGGGCCGTCTGTTCGCGCTCGAGCAACTGATACGAGTCGAATCCGTCGCCATCTGCCTGCAAGACGACCAGTTCGCCCGGTCGAACGTCGCGGACGAGTTCACCGTCGAGCGTGTCGATCGCCGCCGATTCGGACGCGAGCATGTAGCCGTCCTCGAGCTCACCGATACAAAGCGGGCGATTGCCGACCGGATCGCGGACGCCGATGACGGTGTCGTCGTGACAGATCGTCAGCGCGTACGAGCCGTGGATGCGCTGCATCGTGCGCTTGACCGCGCGTACGAGATCCTCCTCGAGCAGGTTGCGTGCGAGATCGTGGGCGATAACCTCGGTGTCGCCGTCGCTGGTAAAGGCGTGACCGAGTGCAGCGAGTTCTTCGCGAATCTCGTCGGCGTTGACGAGGTTACCGTTGTGGCTCAACCCGAGTGAGCCGCTTTTGAACGAGACGGAAAACGGCTGTGCACACGAGGAGTCGACGGAACCGGCAGTCGGATACCGGACGTGACCGATCCCGGCCCCGCCCTTGAGGACGTCGAGGTCGCCCTCCTCGAACGCCTCCCCGACGAGTCCCATCTCGACGTGGCTGTGTTGCTGGAACCCGTCGTGAGTGACGATCCCGGCAGACTCCTGGCCGCGATGCTGGAGTGCATAGAGCGCGTAATACAACGGTCGTGCCGCCTCTCGACCGTCCAGTGAGACGCCGACGACGCCACACTTTTCGGTCATCCCTGTTCGCCGGGGAGTCTCGCCCCGCCCATCAGTCATGGGAGTCAGTAGAGCGCCGAGTCGATAAAAATCCCCGTGTTTGTGCTTTCTCATCCGGCACGAGACGTAAAATATGTGCACGTTCTTGAATAGCTATGGGTGGTCGTAGCGCTCCCGTACACGGCCTCGAGTACCGACTTGAGCACACGGCGACCGACGGACGCGATAGCGAGTGTGCCGGGTGCCGGTCGTATCGGACCAGCGTGGGTTCCGGATGCACGCGCGAGGAATCCCTCGGTCGAGACTATGTATTGCTATATAGCGACAGTCTGGTGTTAACGACGCTTTAGACGGCCTTGACAGGTCTGGGAAATCACTCTGGTCAAAGATATGTGCTTTCCAGCGAAATATATTCTAAAATTATTTACATACATTGCGATGTTCATAGAAACAACAGTAGTACAAAGCCACGAAGAATCAATCCGGTTGCGGCCGTTTCGAGACACAATAGCTGCCAAGGGCTGCGTTAAAGCCATTAAAGCGCACCTGTCTGTTTTGATCGAATCGCCGTCGAACGACACTTCGCCCGAGGTGCTGGCGAATATTCGGCAAAGACGAGTCAGAGCTTAGCTATATAGTATACTACTTAGACAGGTATTGACAGGTCGTGCCGTCTTCGAGGTGAACAGTCGCAGCGTGTGCGTTCGAGTGGCACACGGCGGGGCCGTCCTCACGAGATGTCTTCGTCCGAGCCACCTCGTTACGATTCCGAACGTTTGACGACGAAGAACTTCATATCGCCCTGGAACACCACAGTCTCATCTTGGGTCGTCACCGTCGTGTCGAAGACGACGAGGCCGACGTCATCGCGACTCTCGAGCACCCGTTTCTCGGCGACTTCGACTTCGAGCGAGATCGTATCGCCGATGAAGACCGGGTTGGGAAGGTCCATCGCGTTCATCCCCAGGAACGCGTAGGCCGTTCGCTCGAGGACGCCGATCCGCATGAGCATCCCGATCGCCTGGACGAAGGTCATCGGACCGTGGACGATGCGTTCGCCGAAGTCGCGCTCTCGAGCGAACTGCTCGTTTGCGTGGAGTTCGTTCCAGTCGCTGCTGATCGAAGCGTACATCACCACGTCCGTTTCGGTCATCGTTCTGCCGGGCGATTCGAACACCTGGCCGACCTCGAACTCCTCGAAGGAGTGTGGCTCGTAACTGTATGCCATGTCCCCTGTCTATTCGAGCGATCACATATACCTTGGTACGAACCGCCAGTTGGCACGCCATCCCCAGTCACAGAGAGGAACATCTATAGGATCACCGGACGAATCTCGGCGTATGGACTTCCAACTCACAGACGAGCAGCGACAGATCGCCGAGATGGTCAGCGATTTCGTCGACGAAGAGATCGTCCCGGTGGCCGAGGAGATCGACAAAGAAGACGAGTTCCCACACGACCTCGTCGACGAACTCGCCGAACTCGGCCTGATGGGGATGCCGTTCCCCGAAGAGTACGGCGGGGCCGGTCTCGACTACCACGCGTACCCGGCCGCCCTCGAGGAGATCTCTCGCGGCTCCGGCGGCCTCGGAACGATCGTCGCCGCCCACATTTCGCTCGCCGGCAACATGGTCTATGCGTTCGGGGACGAAACCCAGAAAGAAGAATACCTTACGCCACTGGCAGAGGGCACTGACATCGGCGCGTTCGCTCTCTCGGAAGCCAGCGCCGGTAGTGACGTCCCCTCGATGGTGACGACGGCCGAGAAAGACGGCGACGGCTACCTGATCAACGGCGAGAAGCTCTGGATCTCGAACGGCTCGGTCGCAGACACCGTCACGGTGTTCGCCAAAACCGACCCCGATGCCGGCAACAAAGGCATCTCGTCGTTTATCGTCCGTCCCGACGAGGACGACGGGTTCATCGTGGAGGGTACTGAGGACAAACTCGGCGACAAGGGTTGTCCGACCGCCGAACTCCGCTTTGACGACCTGTGGGTGCCCGAAGATCGCCTGCTCGGCGAGGAAGGTGACGGCTTCGTCCAGGCACTGAAGACGTTAAACGGGGGTCGCATCACCATCGCTGCCCGTTCGGTCGGTATCGCCCAGGCCGCACTTGACGAAGCCGTCTCGTACGCCAACGAGCGCGAACAGTTCGGTCAGTCCATCGGCGAATTCCAGGCAATTCAGCACAAACTCGCGGACATGGATACGAAAACGCGTGCTGCACGGCTGCTCATGCACTCTGCGGCGGACAAGAAGATTCGCGGCGAGAACTTCATCAAGGAGGCTGCACAGGCGAAACTGTACGCCAGCGAGGTCTCACGCGAAGTCGCAAACGAGGGGATCCAGATCCACGGTGGCTACGGCTACACCAAAGACTTCCCGGCCGAGCGGTTCTACCGCGACGCCAAACTCAACGAGATCTACGAGGGAACCAGCGAAGTGTTGCGAAACACGATCGCCGCACAACTGCTGAACTGACGACGCAGTCGAACGGTGTCGGCCACAGAGACGGTTACATCGCCTTTTTCGCGTCGATCAGTTGGGTTGGCCGTCGTTCCCAACAGTTGCCCGGCCCTCCGCTCGTAACTCGCCGAGACACGTCTCGAACGGCTCGAGAACCTCGTCGGCGATCGTGTACGGGTCGCTCTCTTTTGCCACGACGGCGTCGACGTACGCCTCGAGTCCGCCACGGGCCTCGAGTTCGTCGGCGAGGAGTTCCGCGGTGTCTTCACGCAGCAGCGTTCGGATCTCCTCGGCGTACCGCTTCCGGGCCGAATTCTGGAGTTCGCCCGTCTCGGCCAGCCACGAGACGTGGTCGTCGAACGTCTCGAGCAGGTCGTCGACGCCCGCCGCGTCGGTGGCCACCGTCTCGACGATCGGCGGCGTCCAGTCGTCTTCGCCCGTGCCGTCGAGGTCGAGGTCGTAGTCGGCCATCGCGTCGGGGCCGTGGTGGCCCGTATCCGGCGCGTCGCTCGCCACCATAATCATCTCCCGGAGCTCTGTGACCGTCATGTCGGCGCCGTCTTTGTCGGCTTTGTTCACGACGAAGACGTCGGCGATCTCGAGGATACCGGCTTTGAGCATCTGGATGTCGTCGCCCGATCCCGGCGGAACGAGCACCGCGACCGTGTCGGCGGTTTTGACGATGTCGATCTCGTTCTGGCCGGCGCCGACCGTCTCGATGATGATCTTGTCCTTGCCGAACGCATCGAGCGCACGGACGGCGTCGGTCGTCGCCGTCGAGAGGCCGCCGAGCGAGCCACGGGCGGACATCGACCGGAAGAAGACGTCCATATCGCCGACGTTCGATGCCATCCGGATCCGGTCGCCGAGAACGGCACCGCCGGTAAACGGCGAAGAGGGGTCGATCGCGATAACGCCGACGGTGTGGCCCCGATCACGGTAGGTCTTCGCGAGCTTGTCGACGAGCGTCGACTTGCCGGCTCCGGGCGAGCCGGTGATCCCGATGACGTCCGCATCGCCAGTGTGGGCGTGGAGTTGCGAGACCAGATCTCGATAGCCCGGCGAGTGGTTCTCGATCTTCGAGATGACACGGGCGAGCGCCCGGTGTTTGCCCTCGAGCAGTTCGGTGAGTAGTCGTTCGTCGTCGTCGGTCATCGTTCTGGGGCGTTCTCACGGACGAATTCGACGATGTCTTCGATCGACGTTCCGGGGCCGAAGATTTCGGCGACCCCCTGTTCTTCCAGCCCAGGGCGGTCCTCCTCGGGAATAACACCACCGACCAGCACGAGCGTGTCGTCTTTGGCGTCGTACTCCTCGAGGCCGTCCATGATCTTGGGGACCAGGGTGTCGTGGGCGCCCGAGAGGATGGAGATACCCAGCACGTCGACGTCCTCCTGAACCGAAGCCTGAACGATTTCGTCGGGTGCCTTATGAAGCCCGGAGTAGATCACTTCGAAGCCGGCATCGCGGAACGCCCGCGCGATGACATGAGCGCCACGGTCGTGGCCATCGAGTCCGACTTTTGCGACCATACAACGAATTGTCCGTTGGGTGTCCTCACGACTCATGACTCAGGATTTTCGCGGGCACCCATGACTCTAACGGAACGTCCGGACGGCTGAATAGACGAGTCGTCGACAGCGACCGATCCTGCTCGAGGAAACAATTACTGCCACGTAGGTCAATGATACCACATGGCAGTACGCGACGCAACCACCGACGACGTCGACGCGATCCGAGAGGTCGCAGAACGCTCCTGGACGGCGGACTATCCTGACATCCTGAGCCGAGAGTCGATCCAGGAGGGTCTCGATGACTGGTACGCAGACCGACGGATCGAAGATTCGATCATCTGGTCGCGTGCGCTCATGCTCGTCGTCGAACGCGACGAAGGGATCGTCGGCTTCGCTCACGCGACCTGGGACGTCGACGAGACGGACGGAAACATCCTGCGCGTCTACGTCGACCCCGACCACCGCGGTGTGGGAATCGGCTCCGACCTGCTCGAGGCGACGCGCGATCGACTGTTCGACATCGGCGTCGAACGGATCAAGGCGATGGTCCTCGAGAAAAACGACCTCGGGAACGCCTTTTACCGGGGGTTCGGCTTCGAGAAAACCGACACACAGCAGATCCAGATCGGAAGAGAAAGCTACGTCGAGTGTACGTACACGCTCGATCGAGAGGGATAGCGGTAACCGGCCTCCGGATAGGTCGTGTGTCGTCGGCCGGAGACGCGTTCTGCAGTCGTATCGGTCGTCGACGAGTAAGGCGGAACGGCGGGGCGTCGGTCAGACGGGGCTGATCTCCTCGCGGTAGGCACCGTGGTGATCTTCGAAGATCTGCATGATCTCGCCCATCGTCGCGTACGCTTTCACCGCGTCGATGATGTACGGCATGACGTTTTCTTCGGACTCGATGGCCGCAGAGAGCGCCTCGAGCGTCGCGTCGACGTCCTCGTCGTCTCGGTCGGCTTTGACCGACTCGAGTCTGTTCAGCTGGCGGTCGCGGGTCGTCTCGTCGATGTGGAGGATCTCCGGCGAGGTGTCCTCCTCGATGGTGTACTCGTTGACGCCGACGACCACTTCCTCGCCGCGTTCGACGCGTTGTTGATACTCGTAGCTGGATTCTTGAATCTCGCGGTGGTAGTAGCCCTGGTCGATTCCCTCGAGAACGCCGTCGCGGACGGAACCGTCGCCCATCTCCTTGATCTCCTCGAGGTAGCCCATGATCTCGGCTTCCATCTCATTGGTCAGCGTCTCGATCGCGAAGCTGCCGCCCATCGGGTCGACGATGTCGGCTGCGCCGGACTCTTCGGCGATGATCTGTTGGGTGCGTAAGGCGACGCGGACAGCCTTCTCACTGGGCAGCGCGAGCGCCTCGTCGAAGCTGTTGGTGTGCAGCGACTGCGTGCCGCCAAGGACGCCCGCCAGCGCCTGGATCGTGACGCGGACGATGTTGTTGAGCGGTTGCTGGGCAGTCAGCGACTGGCCGGCCGTCTGGGTGTGGAACTTGAGCCGCTTGGATTCGGACCGTTCGGCTCCGTACCACTCTTCCATCACGTGGGCGTAGATGCGACGTGACGCACGGAACTTCGCGATCTCCTCGAAGATCGAGTTGTGTGAGTTGAAGAAAAACGAGAGCAACGGCCCGAACTCGTCGACGTCGAGCCCGCGGTCGATGCTGTCTTCGACGTAGGCGAAACCGTCGGCGAGGGTGAACGCCGCTTCCTGGGCGGCCGTCGATCCCGCCTCACGGATGTGATAGCCCGAGATGGAGACCGGGTGGAACTTCGGCGTCTCGTCGACGGCGAACTCGATGGTGTCGGTGACGACTTTGAGCGACGGCTCCGGCGGGACGACCCACTCCTTCTGTGCGATGAACTCCTTTAACATGTCGTTCTGGAGCGTCCCCCTGATTTTGTCGCGTGGAACACCTTGCTGGTCGGCGAGAGCGACGTACATCGCATAGATGACGGCGGCGGAGGGATTGATCGTAAACGACGTCGACACTTCACCGATGTCGATGCCGTCGAACAGGATCTCCATGTCGGCCAGCGTATCGACGGCGACCCCTTCTTTTCCGACTTCGCCCTCGCTCATCGGATGATCGGAGTCGAGTCCCATCAGGGAGGGCATGTCGAACGCCGTCGAGAGACCGGTCTGACCCTGGTCGATCAGGTAGTGGAATCGCTCGTTGGTCTCTTCTGCGGTCCCGAAGCCGGCGAACTGGCGCATCGTCCAGGTCCGCCCACGATACATCGTCGGGTACGGGCCTCTGGTGTACGGTGGTTCACCGGGAAAGCCGAGCTCCTCCTCGAAATCGAGATCGGCGATGTCCTCCGGGGTGTAGAGCCGGTCAACCTCGAGATTCGAGACCGTCGCGAATCGATCCTGACGTTCGCCGTGGCGCTCGAGGATCGGCTCGAGCGATTCCGTCTCCCACTGCTCCCGTTGCTCACGGATATCCGCCAGCTCTTGCTCGTCAAACATTAGTATGATTATCTATGCCAGGATTCTAAAGTCTTGTTATTGCCACCCGGATAATTGATCACGTATGATTGGCCGGGCGTGTGTACACCGGGCTCGAGCGCCTCATCGGACCGAAACTGGCAGTCTACCGGCTGGATTGGAACGAACGGTTGGCCCGCTGGACCGGGAGAGACAGCCGGACCGGGAGCGGACCGGACACCGCGAGACGGCCGCCGAGTTTCGTCGTCGAGACACCTGTTGATACCCGCCGAGTGGTAGATATCCACAATCATTAAGTACCAACCAGGCGAGAATTACGTATGCACACGTTTTTATTACCGATCGACGAGAGCGAAACTCGTGCAGAACGGGCGGCAAACACCGTTCTCGAGCTTCCCGGCAGCACCGAGGAGAAAGCCGTACTGTTGTTGAACGTCTCCGAGTCAACGAAACAGCCCTGGCTCCAGGAGTTCGAAGCCCAGCGAGCGGACGGAGCCTCGGAACCGTCACTTCCCGACAGCACGAACGCGGCCTATCAGCTCCTCGAGGAGGCGGGCGTCGCCGTCGAAACCCGTCTTGAAGAAGGTGACGTCACCGAATGCATTCTCGAGGTCGCCGACGACGTCGACGCCGACAGCATCATCATGAGTGGACGACAGAAGAGCGCAACCGGGAAGGTCCTGTTCGGGAGCATTACCCAGTCCGTCTTGCTCAACACGGACCGGCCTGTGACCGTCCTGATGAGCGACTGACCGTCGGGTTCGACTCGCCAGCTACGCAGGTCTTTTC
The DNA here is from genome assembly GCF_003430825.1 of Natrarchaeobaculum sulfurireducens. NCBI lineage: Archaea > Methanobacteriati > Methanobacteriota > Halobacteria > Halobacteriales > Natrialbaceae > Natrarchaeobaculum > Natrarchaeobaculum sulfurireducens. The sequence goes on from NZ_CP024047.1 coordinate 634,112, forward strand.
GACGACGCTCCGTGCAGAGTGTACCAGTTGAGTCGACTCCAGAGCGTTGCTGTTCCGGACGGTCACCCGAGGCTGAATAAACCATATCCCCGATGACAAGGTAGATGGTACCATGTATACAGCACTGGTGCCAGTCGACGAGAGCGAAACGCGAGCGAGGCGAGCAGCGAACGTCGTTACGTCGTTACCCGGTAAAAGCGACGAACTCAACGTCGTCTTGCTGAGCGTCTCCGAGAAGAAACAACAGCCCTGGTTCACCGAAGCAGAGATCAACACGACGGAGGGGCAGCCGGATCAGTCCGTCGCACCGGAAAGCGTGGACGTCGCCTACGAGATCCTCGAGAACCACGGTGCCTCGGTCGAGAAGCGATACGAGTACGGCGATCCCCCAAAACGCATTCTCGCGGTCGCCGAGGAGATCGTCGCCGACGTCATCGTGATGTGTAGCCGGCGCCAGAGTCCGACCGGGAAAGCGTTGTTCGGAAGCGTCACCCAGTCGGTGATGCTCGAGAGTCAGCGCCCGATCGTGTTGTTGATGGACGAGTGAGGACGGGACCTCGCGTCTCGAGGTCGCCCGCGAATCGGTGTCGAACAAGGGACGAACCGGCCACGGCGGACAGTTGCGACCAGCGGCCGCAGTCAGTCGGCCTTGTGGTACTCGTAGTAGCTGAACACGGCCAGCATGATCCAGCCAATCGCGATCACGCCGGTGATCCGGTTCTCGTTCGAGACGGCGAGTGCGGCCGTTCCGATACCGATGAGTAGCCAGAGGGCGGTCCCGAGCAGTGTTCCGAAGAGTTTCATAAGTTGAACTCCCCGATTACCAGGGCTGGATGCCCCACCAGAGGATCGGGAGCATCAACAGTGCCAGGATGATAAGTGGCATAGCACTCGTAAAGCGTTCGACGTCGTCGTCGGGGTAGCCGTGCATCTCGTTGATCAAAGCACGGTTAGACTCGGGGTCGACACCGAGAGAGTCGATGCGCTCGGCGACGAGCGAGACGACGATGAACGTCAGCATCGACAGCGGGAACGCGATCATGATCGCGTCGATCCCGAGGTCGGCCGTCAGTCCCTCACCACCAGCGCCGATCCCACCAAACGCGTGCGGCGAAAGGACGATGACGGTGACGAAACCGACGATACTCGACGCGATCGCCCCGTAGCGGTTCACGCGGGCCGACCAGACGCCAAGAACGATCACGGGCGTGATCGCGGCGGCACTGATCGCAAACGCCCACAGGATACTGACGACGAGGAACGCTGGCGGGTTCAGCGCGATGAGCGCGATGACGAGTCCGGCACCGATGACGGACGCGTAGCCGAACTGCGTCTTACGGTCTTCCGTGATCTCGAGTTCGAACGCCTCGATGACGTCGTTGGCGACGGCGGCACTGATCGCGAGCATGTGGCCGCTGACGGTCGAGAGACCGCCTGCAACGGCACCGGCGACCACGTAGCCAGTGATCGTATCGCCACCGAACGCGAAGTTCAGGTAGAAGATCATCTTGTCGAAGTCGGCCTCGTCGACCGTGTCGATAAGCCCCTCCTGGGTGAGCCACATGACGCCCGCGAACGCGACGGCGTAGACGGTCGCGAACATCAGGGCACTGACGGCGACGAACCAGAACACCGTCTTTCGGCCAGCCTCGACGTCACGGCTGGTGAAGATGCGCTGTGCGAGGTGGGGCATCCCGATCGGCCCCAGTGCCATCGCCAGGAACATCGCGAAGTACCAGCGGGTGTCGAACGTCATGTCGAAGAAGCCGGGCTGGGCGGCCTCCATCTCCGGGACGAGGTCACCGTAGCCAAGCGGCGGGAAGAACCAGCCAGTCGATCCGAGCTGGTTGAGCACCAGCATCATCGGGAAGAACGCTGCCGTTAGCATGAGCCAGAACTGCAGTGCGGAGTTGTACGAAACACCCCACATTCCGGATATGACGACGTATCCGGTGACGAGCGCCGCGATGACGAACAGCGAGAGAGTGTAATCCCACCCGAAGAGGATCTCCGCGATCTGTGCGAGACCGATGAACTGGCCGAGCGCATACATCAACATCACGAAGACGATGAGCAGCGCCATCACGACGGACATCGAGTTGCCATACCGGTCCTTACAGAACGTCGCTGGCGTGTACGATCCCAGCCGACGGAGCGTCTGTCCGTAGAGGATGACGATCAGCGGGATCGACAGCAGGAAGTTCGTCCACATCGCGAGAAACGGGATCTGGACCTGCACCATCAGAGCGATGACACCCATAAACGTCGCTAAACTCTCCCACGTCGCCGAGATCGCCGAGCCGTTGACGAACGGGCCGATCGTCCTGCCAGCGACCATGTAGTCGTCGGTCCCCTGGATCCGCTTTTTCATCACGTAGCTGATCGCATAGTACGCGACGAAGGTGATCGCGATGAAAAACAGCGGGGCCAACAACGTATCGAACGTCGTCTGGAACGGATAGTCCTCTGCAGGCGCTACCTCGAGCGGACTAATCATCGCTATCACCTGCCTCGGCGACTTCCGCCGGAGCCGCCTCTCCTGCGGCGGCTTTCATCTGTGCTTTCTCGTCCATGATCGAACTGGTGACGTACCGGTAGTACCCCCAGTACAGGACGAACATCGTTGCTGGTCCACCCGCAACCAGCCAGAAGTAATGAAACGGGAACCCGAGGACTCTGAAGTCGGGCGTCCCGAACATCGTGAACCAGATACCCCCGTGTATGACGGCAGAGAGCGCCAGAAACGCACCTACCGTTGCCAATGCCTCTTTGGTATGCGTCTGCATATAGGCCACATCTTATTCCGGCTATTAAATAATTATGGGAGTTACCTCGAGAAGATCATTATATAATTCCAAACACATATATACGGCCTAGAGTAGATTTCGTGAGGGAACATAGTAACAACTGCACCGAGTCACACACTGATCGCCGATCCGTCTGGCGGGCAGGTACGCACTGACGTGCAGCGGCTACTATCGCTGACGACGGCTGTACAGAAACGCAGCCACATCGTCGACGCCAGTCAGCCCCCGTCTTCGACGAGTCGGGAGCTATCGACACACTGGCCAGAGACGAATTACGCCCACACTCGCTGTGAGACGATCACTCGCATGACAACACGTTTGTACGCTTCCGACGATGGGGCAAACGAATGCAACGAAAAACAATTAGCATCGAGACCGACGAGCACGTCGGGTTCCTCAGGCTCGAGCGGCCCGACTCGATGAACACGTTCACGTCGGAACTGGCCATCGAACTCGACGAAGCCCTGACCACGCTCGAGGACGACGACGACGTTCGAGCGATCGTCGTCTCCGGGGCCGGAGACGCTTTTTCGATGGGGATCGACGTAACCGAACACGATACACACGATTCCGAGGCTGCGTACGAACAGTGGGTCGCGCGCATGGAAACGCCGTTTACAACCATCGCAAAGATGGGAACGCCGGTTATCACAGCGGCACACGGCTATGCCGTCGCGAACGGACTGGGGCTCGTCGCCGCTGCGGATCTCGCCGTCGCCGCCGAGGGGACGCAGTTCGGTGCGACTGCGCCAAAAGTCGGACTCTTCTGTATGGGTCCTGCAGTACCGTTGATGCGGTCAGTGACCGAGAAGCGCTGTCTCGAGTTGCTGTTGACCGGCGAACTCATCGACGCCGATACCGCACTCGAGTGGGGAATCCTCAACCGCGTCGTCCCTGCGGGCGAACACATAAACGCTGCCGTCGAGCTCGCGAGTGCGATTACCGACAAGAGTCCAACTGCCGTTCAACTGGGCAAACAGGCTTACTACGAGATGGCGAACATGCCGTATCGTACGGCGCTCGAGTACTCGAACGAGCGGTTTGCGGCCGTCTGTGCGACGTCGGACGCGGCGGAGGGGATCGATGCGTTCCTCTCGGGTCGCGAGCCAGAGTGGGAGACGTGACGGTCCGGTCACTCCTACCCACCTTCATGTCACTCGGTATCGACTTGCTGTCGGTATGTGTCTTCCGTAACCAGGAGAATAGAACATGTACAACAAAACATTAAAGCGGCAATAAAATGATTTGGGAGATATGGGTGTAGATTACGACAGCGAAGTTGAGGAGTTCGAATGGGGGATCCCAGAGTCGTACACAGTTACGTCGACTGTCGAGTCACACGCCGAGGCGTTCGGCGACCGCGTCGCCGTCCACTTCCTCGACGATGACGGGGTCCGAACGGAGCGTACATACAGCGACATCCGCGACGACAAGAACCGATTCGCAAACGGCCTCGAGGAACTCGGCGTCGGCAAAGGCGACCGTGTCATGCACTTGTTCCCGCGTCACCCGGAGGCGTTCGCGATTCAGCTCGGTGCGCTCTCGACGGGCGCACTGTTGGTCCCCTGTTCGTCGATGCTGCGGGCAAAAGACATCGAGTTCCGCTCGAACGACTGTGAGGCGACGACGATCGTCGTCCACGAATCGCTCACGGACATGGTCGAGCCGGTCATCGACGAGACGCCACTCGAGCGCGTGATCGTCCTCGACGGCGATGAGAGTGATCTCGAAGACGACAGCTGGATGACCTACGAGTCGGTCAGTGAGGGGGAGCCGACCGAGTACGACGGTCCCGACCTCTCTGCTGAGGACCCGATGTCGATCAACTACACCAGCGGTACGACCGGTCAGCCAAAGCCAGTATTGCACAAACACCGCTGGCAGTACTGTTTCAACCAAATCAACGCGCCATACTGGTGGGGGATCGACGAAGACACGGACCTCGAAGACGAGTTGCTGTGGGCAACGACAGGGACTGGCTGGGCGAAGTGGTTCTGGAGCCCGGTCGGGGTCGGCATCACGACGGGTGCCACCCAGCTCATCTACGACGGCGACTTCGAGGTCGAGACGTTCCTCGAGATCATGGAAGACGAAGGCGTCACGAAGCTCTGTGCCGTCCCCACGCAGTATCGGATGTTCGCAAACGCCGACCTCGAGGAGTACGACGTCCAGCTCAACGACACGCTTTCAGCAGGCGAACCGCTCAACCGCGAGCCGATCGAGCGCATCCAGGACGCCTGGGGTGTCACGCCACGGGACGGGTACGGGCAGACCGAGACGGTCGCGCTCGTGACCAACTACCCGGGCATCGACGTCGAGATCGGCAGCATGGGCAAGCCGACGCCGGGAGTCGGTGCCACCATTATCGAAGTAGACGAAGAAAAAGAGGTCGAGCCGGGTGAAATCGGCGAAATCGCCGTTCCGGTCGACTCGCCGGCCATCTTCGACGGGTACTTCGAGAAACCAGAACTCGACGAGCAGAAACTCTCCGGCGAGTACTACCGCACCGGCGACCTCGCCTCGCGTGATGAGGACGGCTACTTCTTCTTCGAAGGCCGCGCCGACGACATCATCATCTCCTCTGGCTACCGTATCGGCCCGTTCGAGGTCGAAGACGCGCTGGTCACTCACGACGCGGTCGCCGAAGCAGCCGCCGTCGACAGCCCACACGACGAACGCGGCAGCGTCGTCAAGGCCTACGTCATTCTCAACGAGGGCTACGACGGCAGTGACGAACTCAAAGACGAGCTTCAGGAGTTCATGAAAGAACAGACGGCACCCTACAAGTATCCGCGCCGGATCGAGTTCGTCGACGAACTCCCCAAAACCTCGAGTGGCAAGATCCGCCGCGTCGAACTGCGCCAGCAAGAACAAGAAAAGCACGACTAATCGGGGGCGCAGACCCGGTCTTACTTTTCGCGTCTTTCTCCACGGGACAGGGTGTCTCGGCTCGACTCGTTTAGATCCAAACTGTCGGGTGATGCGTCGGGAAAATGAGTGAGCCGCTCGAAGAGAGCCAATGGCCGTCAGTCGTCGCCTCGTTCACGAACGCAGTCGCGAATCGCGTCCGGAAGCGGCGTCGACTCGAATGCGTCGTCAACGAAGACGAACGACACCTCGCCGTCGGCGACGCGTTCGTCGTTCGAGAGTCGCGTGATCTCGAACGAGACCGAGAGTGACGACGTGCCGACGTCGACGACGGACGTCTCGAGCGTTGCGGCGTCGCCGGCACGAAGCGGCGAGTAAAACGACGCCGACGCGTCGACCGCGGGGAGGAGATAGCCCGCCTTCCGGTAGGCTTCCATCGGGTGTTCGCCGTCGGCGGCCGGCCGGAAGTAGTCGTTCAGGCCCACGATCACGAAATGGAAGAATCGTGGATAGTAAATGAGCCCGCCGGCGTCCGTCTCACCCCAGTCGACGGTGATCTCGGTCTCGTGTGGCATCGATCAGGCGACGCGGAACGTGATCGTTCGCTCGCCCGTCGTCGCGTTCGACTCGATGCCGACGGACACCGACTGACCGATCTCGACCTCGTCCGGGTCGATGTCCGCGACGATTCCGGTCAGGCGAACCGCACCGAACGAGACGATCGCGGTGACGTAGGGAGCGTCGTCGTCGAACTGCGGTGTGGGGACGGCGACGGTCGTGTGGGTGACGATCTCGCCGGTCTCCGGCAACGGCCGTTCGGTCAACTCGCGGTCGCCACAGTGTGGACAGACCTGCCGCGGCGGGAGCAACCCGTGGCCGTTCGAACACTCGTCGTAGTAGCCCTCGTCCTCCTCGAGTGCGTCGAGGAAGTCGTCGTACTCGCCGTTGCGGACGGTGTCGCTCATTCGATCACCTCCAGGACGTGGACGGTCGCACTGGCGACGGTGCCACCCGCGTTGTGGGCGACGCCGACGGTCGCGTCCGGCACGTCGTCGGCCCGGGGATGTGATCCCTCGAGCAGGTTCGCGATGGCGAGGACCTGGGCCGCGCCGGTCGCGCCGACGGGGTGGCCCTTCGCTTTCAGGCCGCCCGAGAGGTTGACCGGAACCGAGCCGTCTCGAGTCGTCTCGCCGCGGCGTGCTGCACCGATCCCCTCGCCGTAGCTGAAGAGGCCGAGACCCTCGAGGGCGAGCACTTCGGCGATCGTAAAGCAGTCGTGGACCTCGACGACGTCGACGTCGTCGGGGCCGATTCTCGCTTCTTCGTAGGCCTGCTCGGCGGCATCGCGCGTCGCCGGGGTCTTCGCGAGGGACGCACGGTCTTGCAGCGCCATCGTGTCGCCCCCGTGGCCGGAGCCCGTAACGGCGACCGACGCCTCGAGACCGTGCTCTGCGGCGTACTCCGGCGAGGTCAATACGAGCGCGGCCGCACCGTCGCTGATCGGACAGGCGTCGTAGAGACCGAGCGGAGCCGCTACCTCGGGAGCGCCAAGCGCGTCCTCGACCGTAATCTCGCGCTGAAGGTGAGCGTGGTCGTTGACCAGTGCGTGTTCGTGGTTCTTCACGGCGATGTGGGCGAGGTCTTCGCGGTCGCCGCCGAACGCCTCGAAGTAGGCCCGCGCCATCAGCGCGTAAGCCGCCGGGAACGTGATCCCGGCGCGGATCTCGTAGAGGTCGTCGGCCGCACGTGCCAACCCGTCGGTCGCACCGGCCGTACCCATATTATTCATCCGCTCCATGCCGCCGGCAACGACGACGTCCGACTCGCCGCTTCTGACTGCTCGGACGGCGTCGCGAACCGCAACTCCGGCCGAGGCACAAGCGCTCTCGACGCGTCGCGACGGGGCTGTCGTCCCGAGCGCCTCCGCGGCGATCGGTCCCTGGTGACCCTGATTTTCTGCGAGCGTCCCGACGAAGTTGCCGTAGAACACCTCGTCGACGTCATCCGGTTCGAGTCCGGCGTCCTCGAGTGCATCGAGTCCAGCCGAAGCGAACAGCTCTCGACCCGTTCGCTCTCCGAGATTTCCGAACGGCGTCATCCCAGAGCCCGCGAGAATTGCCTTCGTCATTGTTTACCACGCGACGATTGGGCAGGCTCGATTATAGGTGTAACGAAGCGAGTCGTCCGTCAGCACGATCGGGCAGCGTTTTACCGAGTCGGCACGCTTAATACGTTGGTTGCGCCAGCCACAGGTGATGAACCTCGAGACGATAGACCGTGTCGGCGTCGTCGGCGCTGGCACCATGGGAAGTGGTATCGCACAAGTCGCTGCGACCCACGGTTACGACGTGGTCGTCCGTGACATCGAAGCAGAGTTCGTCGAGCGCGGCCTCGAGACGATCGAGGACAGTCTCGGCCGACTCGGCGAGAAAGGGGCACTCCCGGACGACCCGGATTCGATCCGGGACCGAATCGAGGGAACGACCGACCTCGAGACGCTCGCCGACTGCGATATCGTCGTCGAGGCAGCCGTCGAGAACCTCGAGATCAAGAAGGACGTGTTCGCGGACCTCGACGAGATTACCGGCGACGAGGCGGTCCTGGCGACGAACACCAGCACGCTCTCGATCACCTCGATTGCGGCCGCGACCGACCGACCCGAGCAGGTGGTCGGCCTCCACTACATGAATCCCGTTCCGATCATGGAGGGCGTCGAAATCGTCGTCGGCGAGAAGACGGACGCCGAGGTCGTCTCGCTGGCCCACGAGTTCGCCGAAGATATGGGGAAGACGACCTGGGAGGCAGACGACAAGCCCGGCTTCGTCACGAACCGCATCCTGATGCCCTGGATCAACGAGGGGATCCGCGCCTACGACGAGGGCGTCGCCTCCAGGGAGGACATCGACGCGGGGATGGAACTCGGCACGAACGTCCCGATGGGGCCGCTGACGCTCGCCGATCACATCGGCCTCGACGTCTGTCTGCACGCCTCCGAGACGCTGTTCGAAGAACTCGGCGACCGGTATAAGCCGGCGTACCTTCTCAAGCGAAAAGTCGAAGCCGACGAACTCGGGAAAAAGACCGGCAACGGATTCTACGAGTACGACTAGCCGGTCTGCAATCGGACCTGGTCGGCCCTCGGTTTCGGCTCGTTGGCGGGACCCTCGAACTACTGCGTCCGACCGCACAAAGACGACAGTGAGCGCGACAGGAACGGCCGACTGCTCGAATCAACGATCGAGACGGACTCGAGGCCGACTCGAGTCGTTACGCTTTGAGATGGCGGGCGATGATCTTCTTCTGGATCTCCGATGTCCCTTCGTAGATCGTGGTGATCTTCGCGTCTCGGTAGTAGCGTTCGACGTCGAAGTCCTTGGTGTAGCCGTAGCCGCCGTGGACCTGGACGGCCTCGCTGGCCACGTCGACGGCGGTTTCGCTGGCGAAGTATTTCGCCATCGCCGCGGACATGGGGTCGACGCCGTCTTCGTTCTTGCGTGCAGCATCGCGAGTGAGCAGGCGGGCCGCCTGGACGTCGGTCTGCATGTCCGCGAGTTTCTGTCCGATCGCCTGGTGTTCGACGATCGGCTGGCCGAACTGTTCGCGTTCGTTGGCGTAGGAGACGGCGGCATCTAGAGCCGCCTGAGCGACGCCGACGGCCTGGCTCGCGATAGCGACCCGGCCACCGGTCAGGATCGAGAAGGCGGCTTTGAGCCCGTCGCCGACCTCGGTCAGACGGTTTTCGGCCGGGATGCGGACGTCCTCGAAGATGAGCGTCGTCGTGTCGCTCGCCCGAAGGCCCAGTTTGTCCTCTTTCTTGCCGACCTCGAGTCCGTCTGCGTCTGTGGGGACGAGGAACTGGGTGACGGTGTTCGGGTCGTCACGGTCGGTCTTTGCGAAGAGGATCACGACACCGGCGCGTTCGCCGTTGGTGATCCATTGCTTCTTGCCGTTGATGACGTACTCGTCGCCCTCGAGTCGGGCCTCCGTGGACATCTCGGCGGGGTTCGAGCCGGCGTGGGGTTCCGAGAGCGCGAACGCGCCGACTGGCCGCCCCGTCGCCATCTCGGGGAGCCACGCTTCTTTGTGTTCTTCGGTGCCGAACTGGCGGATACACGAGGTGGCGAGACAGTGGACCGATAGCGCGGTGGCGACGGCGAGATGGCCGACCGCGAGCTCCTCGTTGACGATGCTGTAGGTGACTTCGTCGACGTCGAGGCCGCCGTACTCCTCGGGAACGGTCATCCCGGTGAACTCGAGGTCGGCCAATCCGTCCCAGACGTCTTCTGGGAACGACTGTGCCTCGTCGGCTTCGCGGACGTCCTCGGCCACTTCGTTCTCGACGAACTGCCGTAAGGTGTCACGGATGAGTTCCTGTTCGCTCGTAAGCTCCATACGAACGCATTCGTCGGTGGGCTACTAAATCGTGCGATTCGATCACGTTCGGTAGCGTCCAGATTCGCTCACGAACGATAGCTACATATGGTCGTTACCGAGAGATGAGCATGTATGACAGCCGTCCAGTCTAGAGACGCGGCTCTCGATCGTATCGGCGACGGTGACACCGTCGGTATCGGCGGCTTCGTCGCCGTCGGAATTCCCGAACACCTCCTCGAGGGGCTCGGCGAACGGTACGCCGAGCGTGGCTCGCCGGGCGATCTGACGCTGTATCACCCTGCTGCCGAAGGCGACCGACAGGGTCGTGGGCTCTCACATCTCGTTCAGGACGGGATGCTCGAGCGGACGATCGCCAGCCACTGGGGGTTCACGCCGGACCTGATGGAGTGGATCGTCGAGGGCGAGATCGAGGCGTATAACCTCCCGTTCGGCGTGATGGATCACCTGTTGCGCGATACGGCCGCGGGCAAACCGGGGACGATCACGCACGTCGGGCTGGGCACCTTCGCCGATCCGCGCCAGGAGGGGGCGAAAGCAAACGACGTGACTGACGAGGACATCGTCGAACTCGTGACGCTCGACGGAGAGGAGTACCTGTTCTATCACTCGGTTCCGATCGATGTCGCGATCCTCCGTGGCACGACGGCCGACGAGAACGGCAACGTTACGATGGAGCGTGAGGCACTCGAGTCGAACGTCCTGGCGATGGCCCAGGCCGCCCACAACTCCGGCGGGACCGTCATCGTCCAGGTCGAACGCGTCACCGAGACGGGAACGCTCGACCCCAGAGAGGTCGTGATCCCCGGCGTGCTCGTCGACGCGGTCGTCGAAGCGCCAGCCTCCCACCACCCGCAGACGTACGCCGAACCGTACAGCCCCGCGTACTCGGGTGAGATCAGACCGCCAGCCGACGACGGCTCGAGCGAGGCCGCCGAACTGGACGTCCGGAAGATAATCGCTCGCCGAGCGGCGATGGAACTGTCGCCGGACTCGGTGATCAACCTGGGCGTCGGCGTCCCCGAGCGCATCCCCGAGGTCGCAGCCGAAGGTGGCATCAGCGACGAGATTACCCAGACCGTCGAGTCCGGGCCAGTGGGGGGCTCCGCCTCCGGCGGAATTAGCTTCGGGACGGCGACCGGACACGAAGCGCTGGTCTCGTCGACCCAGCAGTTCGACTTCTACGACGGCGGCGGCCTCGACTTCGGCTTCCTCGGGATGGCCCAGATCGACGCCGAGGGCAACGTCAACGTCAGTCGCTTCGGCTCGCAACTGCCAGGCTGCGGCGGCTTCATCAACATTACCCAGAACGCCGAGCAGGTCGTCTTCTGTGGGACGCTCACGACCGGCGACTTCGATATCTCGGCGGGCGACGGCGAGCTGTCGATCGACCGCGACGGCGACATGCCGAAGTTCCGTGAGTCGGTCGAGCAGATCACCTTCAGCGGCGAGTACGCCCGTCGGATCGACCAGCCGGTCACGTACGTCACCGAACGTGCAGTCTTCGAACTGCGCGAGGAAGGGCTGACGCTGACCGAGATCGCCCCCGGCGTCGACCTCGAGGCCGACGTGCTCGAGAAGCTCGAATGTGTGCCGGCCGTCGCCGACGATGTCGCCGAGATGGACGCCCGTCTGTTCGACGCCGACCCGTTCGATCTCACCCACGCAGTCAACTGAATCGACTCGGAATACGTCGTTCGGTTCGATCTGCCGATATCGTTTTCCCGATACTTTTCACACGTCCGCGTCGCAGCAAGCACAGCAAACTGACGACGGCTCGAGGCGGATGGCCGACGATAGCATTAACCGACCCCGCTGCGAATCGACGATTGGTATGGACGAGTACGAGAACCTGACCGTCGAATACGACGACGCAGTTGCGACGGTGACGTTCGACAGCACCGCCGGCCGAAACGCGTTGCACATGGACTTCGCGAACGAACTGGTCGACGTCGCGACGACCCTGGGCGAAGACCCCGATACGCGATGTATCGTCCTCACGCACGAGGGGAACTTCTTCGGTGCCGGAGCCGACCTCGCTGAACTGTCCGGAGACGCGAGTGACGCTCCCGTGCTTCGACAGCTTGCTGGCCGGGCTCACGAAGCGATCGTGCAGTTCCACCAGACGGAGACGCCGGTCGTGGGCGGCGTCAACGGGATCGCCGCCGGGATCGGGTTCAGTCTTGCGCTGATGCCGGATCTGCTCGTCCTCGGCGAGGACGCGACACTGAAGTTCGCCTACCCCGGCGTCGGACTGACCGGCGACGGCGGCGCGACGTTCTTCCTCCCGCGGCTGGTCGGCCTGCGGACCGCGAAAGACATCGTCCTTCGGGACGAGCCCATCGGCCCCGACGAAGCGGTCGAAATCGGTCTGGCCAGCGAGTCGGTGCCGACCGAGGCGTTCGACGACCGGCTCCATGACCTCGCGAGTGACCTGGCTGCCGGCCCAACACACGCACTCGGCACTGCGAGTCGACTCCTGACAGAGAGTTACGATCGCGGACTCGAGTCCCAGCTCGCAGCGGAAGTGGACGCTATCGCCGGTGGCGCACACACCGAAGACTACGAACGCGGACTCGCCGCGTTCTTCGGTGACGACGACCCCGAATTCGTCGGCCGATAGGATCGACTGTCCCGTCCCCTCGAGCCACGAACCACAGCTCCCGTCCAACCCGCCGGGCGATGACGGGATCGTCGGCTGGGCGCTCGAGCAGGATGATTTATCAGCAAGAATACCGAAGCGATAGCTATGCATCTTGGATTAGTCGTCCCACGAACCGGTTCGCACGATCCGACCGACCTCGCTGTCGACGCCGAGGGACTGGGCTACGATTCGGTCTGGCTGGGCGAGCTCTGGGGGACGAGTTCGGTCGTCAAGCTCACCGAGATCGCCACACAAACGGAAGACGTCACCGTCGGGACGGCGATCGTGAACGTCTTCTCGCGGACGCCAGCCGTCCTCGCGATGACGGCTGCGACGATCGATCAGGTTTCCGACGGCCGTGCCGTCCTCGGCGTCGGAACGAGTACGCCAACGGCCATCGAGAACGTCCACGGCATGCCTTTCGACCAGCCAGTCCGTCGGTCCCACGAGACGCTCGAGATCGTCTCGAACATCCTGACCGGCGACGAACGAGTCGATTACGACGGCGAACTCCTGAGCGTCGACGGCGTACCGCCGCTGGGCCGAGACGTACCGCTCTATCACGCCGCACTCGGCCCGGCGAACCGCCGCGTCGTCGGCCGGCTCTGTGACGGCTGGATCCCCCACAACGTCCCCTTCTCGGAACTCGATGAGGCGTTCGAGGTCGTCGCCACGGCGGCTCGAGAGGCCGGCCGTGATCCGGACGGGATCACCATCGCGCCGTACGTCCCAGCAGCCGTCAGCGAGGACGAAGCCGAGGCCTACGACGCCATCCGCGGCCACGTCGCCTACTACGTTGGCAGCGGCGAGGGCTACCGGCGCGCCGTTGGCACCGTATTCCCGGACCGAGCGGATGAGGTCGCCGACGCATGGCAGGCTGGCGAGCGTGCCGAGGCGACCGACCTCGTGACCGACGAGATGGTCGAGGAACTCGGCGTCGCCGGCACGCCGGCGGTTGCTCGCGACCGACTCGAGAACCTGGTCGCAGAGACGGCGATCGATCGTCCGCTCATCACGATCCCGGAGCAGGCGGCCGACGATCTGGCTGTCGGGACGATCGAGGCACTCGCCCCGGAGGGCGACTGAGCTGCCGGTCAGTAACAGATACCGCGGTGTGTATCAGACGTAGTCTAAGTTCACCTGGGTGACGTTTGCGGCGCGCTTGACGAGATCGGCGATCTCCTGTTGACGCTCGTCGTCGAGCCGGCTCTGTGGGCCACAGACACAGATCGCGCCGCGAACCCGATCGCTCTTGTCCATGACCGGTGCCGCAATACAGACCATTCCGGCGATGCGTTCTCCCTCGTCGATCGAGTACCCCTGTTGCTCGACCGTCTCGAGCTGCTCGAAGAGGCGATCCGGATCGGTCACCGTCTTCGAGGTGACGGCGGCGAGCCCGCGTCGGTCGATGATCGACTCGACTTGCTCACTGGACATCTGTGCGAGCATGGCTTTCCCGGGTGCCGTGGCGTGCAACGGCATTCGCGCACCCGGGTACGCGAACAGGTTGATCGCGTCGGGACCCTCCTGGACGGCGAGGATCACCGCCTCGTCGTTCTCCGCAACGAACAGCGTCGCGTGTTCGCCGCTCTCCGTGGCAACGGTCTCGAGTTCGTCGTTCGCCGCTTTAAAGATCTCCAGTCGGTGTCGGTGCCGATTGCCGACCTCCAGAAATCGCGTGGTAATCTGGTACGACGTGTCTTCTTTTTTCACGTAGCCCGTCATCACGAGCGCCTGTAGGTAGTCGTGGACGGTACTAACGGGCAGATCCACCCGCTCTGCCATCTCGGACACGCCAGCACCACCGCTTTCGGTAAGCTCGTCGATGATGATGAATGCCCGTTCGATCGACCGGTTTGGCGTCTCCGTCATGAGTGGAGAGTTTAGACGAACGCCCCAATAAACTTTCGACTATTCCGGAATATTTTCCGGCAATCTCACTGGAACTTGTCCAACTGGTGTTTAATTCAGTCGGCGATTTCGGTGCCACTCGGAACCGATGGTACACTCGGGTGACCACCGCAATCTCGGCCGGTATCTCACCGACACTGTAAAACAGCAGCCTCGAGGCCCCTAATCGAAGGCTACCGGACGGACAAGTAGCTGAGCCGGACGAAACGCCCCCACTGCCGATCCGTCGAGTCGGATTTGCTCGAGTGCTCACGGAAGATCGTCCGTTCGATAAACCTGTCATCGTATGTGAAAAATTCGGATCGGTACCACAGTTGCATCCGACATGGTCGGAACAGTCTATCCGCACATATTTATAATGTTGGTTAGGGTTGCGACCGTATACTGCTCGTAGCCACGCAAATCGCCGTTTCAGATGAATCGTACCCGATCCGGAACGGCCGGGCCGTTTTCCGAAAACTACTGCGATAGGAAGACGCAACTGTGAGTTTGCATTTACAGAGGTACAGACGTAATTCACTCCTGCGTGGGAGTTCCGCGTAGAGAACCCGTCCCAACGCACCTGCCCGAATGTCGAATAATGTATGTCTTTGAAAACTTGTACCTATTTTTGTATTTTCTACCATGCACAATATTAACAATACTATCGAGGAGATATCTACAGACGGCTGAAAAGTCAGAACACGGGCCACAAGCAGACATAATAGGCTATATACCGCCCGAGAGTCAGCCAATACACCGGATTGTTTAGAGATTACTGAATTGACCACGGAATCCTCGCCTGACAATGTTTCGACCTTATAGTGTCAGGACCCCACTTTCAGGCAGCCGGATTTGAGTGCTGTGGAACACACCCACTAGAGATCAGCATCGCCAATATTGTTTTACTTTACCAATAGTGTACACACTATATCTACTATTATTAGATACATGCTATAACACTCAAATAAACAGTTTGGCTGCTACCGGTAGACTCACTGATATACGTCACAGGTGTGTATGGCGGTGTCGTCGACGACCAGATCGAACACTCAATCGGAGTCGATCGCGTCTACCTCGAGCAGTGTCGCATCGGCCAGGTAGTCGTCGATGACCGTATCGGCCCAGGCCCGGACGTCGGGATCAGCCGTATCGACCGATGCCCGGAGGATGCCCTGTTCGTCGCGCAAGAGCAAGTAGACGACGTCGTCGACGGTCATGACGGCGAGTGGGACCTCCGCAACCACGCCGACCGTCGCCTCCTCGGCCTCGAGGAGTGTCTCGAGCCGACGCCGAAGGTCCGGTTCGTCCGCGAGCGCGTCGATGGCAGGGCGGGAGAAGACGCCGGTAAACGACTGGTCGTTCGCTGCCGTCCGCTCTTCGACCACCGTGAGCGTCTGTTCGTTAAACGCGTGGGAGACGGTTCGAACCGAGTCGGCGTCCCCGAGCAACTCGAGCAGTCGTTGCAGCGGAGCGTTCGGTCGCGTTCGACTCGGAGTGGTGATCGTCGCGTGGGCGAGTCGCCGGACGTCGAACGTCAGTGCGTCTACAGGGAGGTACGAGACGATGTTTCGGAGTTTTCGTTCGGCATCGACGATCTCTAACAGGTCGGTAAACCCCGCAGCAACGAGTTTGCCCGTCGCCGTCGCCGTATACTCGCTCCCCTCTCGAACGATCCACGACCGGTCCCCGAAATCGCCGAGAATGCGACCCAACGTCGCCTGGGAAGCGCCAGTTTCTCGGGCGAGTTCCGCGCGAGTGTACCGCTCCGCAGCGAGTAACTCGAGCACTTCGACGCGGTTCGACGAGAGGGCGAGGAACTCGATTTCTTCGAGTGCCGATTCCATAGATCACCGTTGGGCCGTCGACACAAAAGCTTTCGCACCATGAAATTATTTCACGCCGCGAAAACACGGCTCGTGCTGTCGTCATTTCTCCCCATCGACCCGCTTTCTTCTGTCGAAACGATTTCTGGACGAAACTATATGCGAACGGAGGATACGTGATTGTATGACCATTTCGGAAATATACCTTTTGACCTCCTGTCGCTCCGTCCGCACGGTGGACGTTCGTGAGGTGAGTGTGTGATCGACCGACGAACGCTCTCGCTGTTCGCACTCTCGAGTCTCTTCTTCGGGGGAACGTTCGTCGCCGCCAAGGCGGGTCTCGAGTACTTCCCGCCACTGCTGTTCGTCGCGCTACGGTTCGACGTGGCAGCGCTCGTCCTCGTCGGCTACGTCGCGCTCACCTCCACGCGCGACGAGTTGCTTCCCTCGAGCCGCGGTGATGTCGTGGGAATCGTCGCGACGGGCGTCCTCGTGATCGGATTAGCGAACGCACTCCTGTTCGTCGGCCAGCAGTACGCGACCAGCGCGGTGGGGGCAATCGTCTTTAGCCTCGTCCCGATTCTGACCCCCGTCTTCGCCGCCGTTTTCCTCACTTCCGAGCGCCTCTCGGCCCGCGGCGTCGTCGGGATGGTCCTCGCACTCGTCGGCGTTGGACTCGTGGTTAGCCCCGATCCTTCGGCGATGGTCGGCGGGGACGCCCTCGGGCGGGCGATTCTCTTCGGCGGAGCCGTCAGCGCCGCCTTCGGTGCCGTGCTCATCCGGCGATCGAATCCTACGCTCTCGAGTACGGTACGTATCGCCTGGGGGCTGCCGCTGGCCGCCGCGCTGTCCCACGGCCTCTCGTTTGCGGCAGGTGAGTCGACCGCGGCTATCTCCTGGACGACGGAGGCGATCCTCGCACTCGCGTACGTCAGCCTCATCGCAGGCGTTCTGGCGTACGTCGCGTACTTTGCCCTGCTGGATTCGACCGGCGCGATCCGGGCGAATCTGGTGTTCTATGTCGTCCCGGTCGTCTCGACGATCGGCGGGGCCGCGTTGCTCGGCGAGTCGATTACGACGGCCGCCATCGTTGGCTTCCTGACGATCTTCGCCGGGTTCGCCATCATCGGCAGCGAGTCAGTCGACCTCGCCTCGAGACTGCCGACGGTCGGTGCGAGTTCCTCGGGACCGAACGAGTCGCCAGCCAGCACCGAGGAACCGCGGGGCTACCGGTCGGATTGACCGGACGCGAAAAGAGGCTTTGAGGCAGTCAGATCGTCGAACGAGCGAACACGGTAGTCACCGAGGACGCAGCGGCCGCGTCGGTCGTGGCCGACGCGTTCGACGTGGATAGCATCGATACCGGCGTTCCAGGCTGCGCCCACGTCGTTCGCACCGTCGCCGGCGAGCACACCCTGGTGGCCGTTGTAGCCAACGCCGAGATCGGCCATGACCTGTTGGACGGGATCAGGGTCGGGTTTCCAGCCCGTCTCGTGGGTACAACACAGCCGCGAGTCGAACCAGTCACGGATACCGACGTTGTCGAGGACCGGTTCACAGAGGAATTCCTGACAGTGCGTCACGAGCCCGACCGGCACGTCGAGATCAGCGACGAACGCGGCGTCCTCGTGGAGGTAGGTCTGTTCGGCCCGGACCAGTGGGTCCTCTTCTTCGTGGAACGCCTCCCAGAACGTCGTCGGATCGATTCCCCACTCGAGTAGCTGGTGATCTCGCGAGCCAGTCAGGCCGCTCCAGATGATGTCCGCCTCGCGGTCGCTGAACTCGCGGCCGAGGCGGTCGCCGACCCGGTCGAACACCTCTCGAGTGTACGACCACTCGACGTCGACGAGCGTTCCGTCCAGATCGAGCAACCAGAAGTCGTATTCGGCTCGGGGGTCGGCCACGGAATTCATCGGGACGGGTTTCTATGAGTTTCTGGAGTATATGTTTGTTGCTGGAGTTCGTGGTCGACAACTCACGAACGATCCGGTGTGCGCCCGGTACCGACGTCCAGCAGCCCGTTTCATACTATCAGACAGAAGTCAGTGAAGAGCGTTCGCCGAACAGGGACGGTGAATTTTCACACTCGTTCTGCCCGACAGTATCAATCATCAGTCACGTCAGCCAGTCCAGCGTCCTCCTGCTCTAGATGCTCGAGCAACGCGGGATGGAGCGGACCGTTCGAGCCGAGCAGCCCTTTTCGGCCCTCCGCGTCGAACTCGACGGTGTAGGGGTCGCCGGTCTCGTCGGTCACCGTCGCGCCGGCGGTGCGGGCGATGACGACGCCAGCGGCGACGTCCCAGGGGTGAGTGTCGTACTCCCAGACGGCGTCGGCGCTCCCGCTCGCGAGATAACAGAGGTTCAACGCGGCGGAGCCGAGTCGACGGACGCCGCGAGCGGCCTCGTAGTAGTGGGCCAGAAACGAGCCGTCCGGATCGTACCCAGAGAGGAGCATGCTCTCGTCCAGCGCGTCGCGGTCGGTAGTCTCGATTCGAGCCTCACCCTCGTAGGCCGCCTCGCCGGCGATGGCGTGGAACATTTCGTCGGTTTCGGGGACGTGGACGACACCCACGACGGGCACGTCGTCGTCAAGCAGCGCGATCGAAACCGAGTAGTTCGGGTTACCGTGGGCGAAGTTTCCGGTTCCGTCGAGCGGATCGATCACCCACGTGTACTCGCTGTCGCCCTCGACGTACTCGCTTTCCTCCGAGACGATGTTGTGGTCTTCGAACTCGTTCTGGACAACGGTCTTGATGATGTGATCGGCCTGGTGGTCGGCTTCGGTGACGATGTCCGATTTATCGGTTTTGTACTCGACGGACTCGATCTGGCCGTGGAGCTCTCGAAGCGGTTCGCCGGCGCTTCTGGCCGCCTCGATGGCGATGTCGCGCGCTCGCTCGACGACGTTCGGTTCGCGTTCGGTCACGGGCTGTGGTCCGTCGAGTAGTTCGGTCGGGCCGGGATCGTCGACCTCGCGGGCCCCCCAGCCGAGTTTGTCGGTGATCGCCGTAAAGAACGGATCGTCGTAGCTCGTTCGGACCACGTGTGCGCGCTGGTCGGCCCCGGTCAGCTCGATCACACTTCGCTCGCTCAGGACAGTGTGGGTCCGACCACCGTCGACGAGGATGCTCGCGGTGCCACGGGTCACGATCTGGAGTTCCGTCGTCGGCGCGACGACCAGCGGCCGGATTCCCATCCGGTGGGTGTGCAGCGGGACGATCTGGAGCGTGTGATTGTTCACCGGGTAGTGAACCGGCCCCTCCGCCGATAACGAGATGCCGGTCGAACCGGTCGGCGTCGACACCGCGAGCCCGGTCCCTTCGAACTCACCGACGTACTCACCGTCGGCAAACACCTCGAGTTGGGTTACCTTCCGATCGATCGGGTTCTCCGGCGGGACGTGCTGGATCATCACGTCGTTGATCCCGGTCGCTCGTAGCCCCGTCGCCTCGATACGGATCTGCTGGCGACTGTCGACGGTTGCCCGTCCCCGGAGGACCTCGTCTAGGGCATCCTCGAGGTGTTCGATCTCCACGCGGGCCAGAAACGAGAGCGTACCTGCGTTCACACCGAGCAGCGGAATGCCCCGGGGAGCGAACGTCTTGATTCCCTCGAGGAACGTGCCGTCGCCACCGATCGTTACGCCGAGAGTCGCCCGGCTCTCCGTGTAGACGTCGCCGACGTCGTCACCGACGCCGACAGCTGAAAAGCTGATGCCGCGACTCTCAGCCCACGTCCGCAGTCGTTCCAGCGGTTCGTCGCTGTCCGGGCTCGCAATCGCGATGATCTCGTCGGTCGTCGCCAGTCGTCGCCCGTGCATCGTAGCCGTACAGCGGGTCGCCGGACACATAGCTCCTTCTCAGTCGAGCCCCCCAATCGACTCGAGTCGCGAGCCGGACCCGGCAGCGAAACGACTGTATGCCAGCGGGCTGTCGGTCAGCGTATGACAGTCCTCGACATCGCACGCGAAGTCGTCGTCACGGAGTCCGTAGAGACGTCCATCGCGGACGTCGTGCGAACGATGCAACGCGAAACCGTCGGGAGCGTCGTGGTCGTCGACGACGGCGATCCGGTCGGGCTCGTCACCGACCGCGACCTCGCGATGGTGGTCTTAGACGAGCGCGTCGACGTCGAGGAGACGCCCATCATGGAGGTCGTCCCCGACCAGTTGGTCACCGTCGACGCGGACGCCGGCGTCTACGAACTGGTGGCACTGCTCTCGGAAAAGGGGTTGCGCCGCGTCCCTGTCGTCGACAACGGCGACCTCGTTGGCATCGTCTCGCTCAGCGACGTGGTCGTGCTCCTCGGCATGGAACTCCAGCACGTTGCGAACGCGATCCGGACGACGGCACCCGCCTACGAGCGACCGGTGACCACGTTCGACGACGACTGATCGGGCGCTCGAACCGTCGGTAGGTCGTCTACGTCCCGTCCTCTGGATCGTCGGCCGAACGGACGTGAACGCTCGAGCCGAGATACTTCGAGAAGGCTTCGTCAACGGTGTCGGCGTTGAATGCCTCGAGGTCGCCGGCGACCGCGGCTTTCAGCGCGTCGACGTACGCCTCGTCAGCCCGTAGCTCGCGAAAGGAGGCGGATTCGACTGGCACACCGAGCCACTCCGCGATGAGCTTGCGGACGTATGCGTCGT
Organism: Natrarchaeobaculum sulfurireducens; assembly: GCF_003430825.1. Lineage (NCBI taxonomy): Archaea > Methanobacteriati > Methanobacteriota > Halobacteria > Halobacteriales > Natrialbaceae > Natrarchaeobaculum > Natrarchaeobaculum sulfurireducens. The sequence goes on from NZ_CP024047.1 coordinate 655,187, forward strand.
CTGCGGCCTCACCGCGCCAGAGGGTGTCACGGAAGAACAGCCACCCCTCGGTGCCCGGCTCGGGTGCCTCTCGAAAGAGCGTAACCGTCGTCTCGGCGCTCGAGGGCTCGATCGAGACCGCTTCGTGTTCCGGCTCGAGTCGGATCCGGGCACGAAAGGCATAGTGTCCCTCCATCGCGAGTCGTCGATCAGCCCTCGCGTCCGTCACGCTCGGACTCGAGCAGTTCGGCCATCTCGAGGTCGGCGTCGGTGATGCCGCCTTCCTCGTGGGAGGTGAGTCGAATCTCGACTTCCTTGTACCGGATGATCAGTTCCGGGTGATGAAACTGCGACTCGGCGATTTCACCGACCATCTGGGCGAAGTTGACGCCGTGAAGGTACTCGTCGAACTCGTAGACCCGAACGATCTCATCGTCCTCGCGGGACCACGCGGCTGGAAGGCGCGCGTCGATATCGTCGTCTGAGAGTAACTCGCTCATGGCCGGTCGAACGGTGGCGGTTCAAATAATGGTTGTGCCGTGGCGGAACCGCTCGTCGACGCCGTTGGGCTCGACTGGCTGGGAGGGACCGCACGCGAGAGAATCGCACGACTTTCTCACGCAGGGTAACCGTTGACCGCTCACAAACCCTCAGATGGGACGATGACCACGACACGACCCTCTCGGTTCGAACTGGACCCCCCAGGATCAGTTTCGTTGCGATCCGCTTTTTTCGCGCTGTGGGCGATCGACCTCGTCGCCGCGACGCTCTTTTTCCTCGTCCCGTACGCGAACGAACTCAATCCCGTCACGGTCCTGCTCTACGACCTGTTCGGACTGCCGGGCGTCGCGCTCGCCGCCGTCGGCTACGCCGGCATCGTCGTTACGATCGGTCACTACCTCTCAGAGCCGCTCGACCGGCTATTCGTCGCGGCGGTCGTCGCACTCTACGTCGTGTTCGTGATCAATAACGTGATACTGCTGGTCTTTCGAGTCGCACCGATAACTCTCGTGACGATGTGAGACGTCTCGGCCGCAGGATCGACCGTCCAGTCTGAACTCAATCGTCGTCGGGTAGTTGCAGCTGCAGATTGGACTGTGTCCCCTCGTCGGCCGACGGGTAAAACGGCTCGTCAAGATCCGGATCGAACAGCTGTAACGCGGTGTTGATCGTGCTCCAATCGTCTTCTGCAGCCGCCTCACGGAGACTCTTGGTCGGTGGCGCAAGCAGCTGGTTGACCAGCGCGTCGGCCATCGACTCGACGACGTCGCGTTGGTCGTCGGAAAATCCATCTCCCTCGAGCCGGGAGAGTGCCGTTTGCAGTTCCCGCTGTTTGATTCGCTCAGCAGAGCCGTACATCGCGGCGATCACCTCGTCGGCCCGAGCCCGTTTGTACTGATCACAGAGTAGCTCGAACTCGAAGTCGATCATCTGCTCGACTTCGCGGGCGGCGTCGGCGCGCTGTTCGCGAGTCTCTTCGGTGATCGTCTCGAGGTCGTCTAAGTCGTAGACGACGACCGACGACAGCGAGTCGGCTTCCGGTGAGACGTCACGTGGCTGACCGAGATCGACGACGACCTGTTCTGTGTCGTCCGCGGTCGACTGGTCCGACCCACCGTCGGCCGCGAAGTGAGACGGGCCAAGAACCGGTTCCTCGCTGCCAGTCGCAGCGACGATGACTTCCGCACGGCTCGTGACCATCGAGAGTGCCTCGAGCGGGACGGTGTCGGCGTCGACCTCGAGGTCCGTCACGAGGTGTTCTGCGTGGGAGACGGTGCGATTCGCGACGAGCAATTCGTCGACGTCAGCGTCGGCGAGACTGCGGGCTGCGAGTCGACCCATTTCGCCGGCGCCGACGACGAGTGCGGTTGCCCCCTCGACCTCGACTTCGGCTCTCGCGAGTCGGGTCGCCGCAGAGCCGAGCGAGACGACACCCTCGTTGATCTCCGTCTCAGTTCGGGCACGCTCACCGACGTGAATCGCCTTCGTTACGGCGGCCTCGAGCATGTCGCCGATGCCGCCGACGCTGCGGGCGTCCTCGTAGGCCGTCCGGACCTGGCCGATGATCTGGTCTTCGCCCAGCACGACCGACTCGAGACCCGAAGCGACCCGCAAGAGGTGACGCAGGCTCTCGTCGTGGTCAGTGACGACGAGGGCGTCGTCGTCGGTCGAGTGGAAAAAGGCCTCGAGTGCGACTCGGCCGACGGAGCTGTCCGGTGCAACGACGTAACACTCGACGCGGTTGCACGTCGAGAGGACGTACGCTTCTTCGATTCCGGAGACCGAAAGCAGTTTTTCGACACCGGCGGCTTGGCTGTCCGGGCTCGCCGCCGCGAGATCGTCGACACTCCCCGAGTCGTGTGTCACGCGCGCAGCGGTCACGACACCCGACGATCTCACGCCGCACCACCCCCGGTAGACGGATCGTCCCCCAGCACGTCCTCGATCACTTGTCGCCTGTTAGTAGCACCGCTACGTAAAGCTGTCCAAATCTCCGATGAACTGGCGACGTCGTCGACGAGTTTTCGCCGACGCGACGGCGGGACGTCACGGGACTTGAGCGTCGCCCGGAGGTCGGCACAGACGGCAGCCATCTCGTCGGCTCCAGCGAGCGTCGTCTCGAGTTCCTGCCGGAGATGTTTGCTCAGCGCCGGTGCCTGCCCGCCAGTCGAGACGGACACGACGACGGGGCCTTCCCGGACTGTCGCCGGAACGACGACGCTCCCCGCGTCCCGCCCGCCGGCTTGATCCGCGCGGTTGACGAGGACGCCACGCGCTCGAGCGGCGTCAGCGACAGTCTCGTTGGTCGATTCGTCGTCCGTCGCAGCGACGACCAGTGCGGGCTCGGTGCGCTCGAGCCAGTCAGCCACGGCGTCGGGACCGGGTGCTGCCCGGACGAGCGACGCGGAACCGAACGATCGGTCGACAAAGTCAGGACTAACGACGAGCACCTCGGCCTCCCGGTCGAACCGTCGGGCTTTCCGAGCGCCGACGGGACCGCCGCCGAAGACGAGTACCGTTTCATCGGTAAAATCGTGCACCAGTGGAATCATGGAAGGATGTGGGTCCGAACTGTGCGTCGAGTCGGTCGAGACGTCGGCTCGGCGGCCGAACTGGCAGTCGACTCGGGGTGAGAGACGCGACCGCCGGGCAGTCGAACTGCAAGCCCACCGCTTCGCGCGAGTGCAGGACGTCGCCAAGCGTCAGCCACGAGCACCCGAACTCGGTTCCGAGAGGCGACGTCCGTGCGCATACCCGGAGGTCAGCATGCCCAGCATATAAACGGACCGCACGTTCCGAGCCGCTGGGAGTGAGAGGGGCCACAGTCAGTCCGGAACGCACGAAAAGCAGTGGCTAGCAACCGTCGGCTCGCAGCACCGATAGTAGCGACTGCACGTCGGTGCGCACCTGCCCGCCAGCCGGATCGACGATCAGTGTGCACATCGGTGCAGGTGTTCCTACATCGACAGACGGAGATGGTCAGTTGCCTTCGACGCCGGTTACCTCGAAGCCGAGGTCGCGGACGTCCTCGAGGATCGCCTCGTGGTCGGCGCTTGCTTCGTAGTAGATAACGATGTGAAACGCCCCCTCGCGAAGCAGTTGCTGGCACTCCCAGACGAACTCTTCGTCTTCGAGGGTGAGTCCCTGATGCTGATTCGAGGAGAACTGCGGGTCGTCGTTGCCCGAGTGGACGTAGCAGTCTTTGGGGTCGAACCCGGCGTGTTCGGCGACGATATCGCCGATATCGATCGTCGCCTGCATCATCTTGACGTCTTCTTGGCCGTCGTACTCGGTGTGGACGATTGCGCCGTTGAGTTCGATCTCGCCGGGTTCGAGCAACGCCTTGGTTCGCTGATAGAGGTCCTCGTCGATCACGTTAGCCATTGTGCGAACCGAGACGGGCCGGACTCATAGCCGTCACGATTCCACCGAACGCTCGAGCCGTCGTATGGCGGGCACACCTTTGCTCTCGGGGTGTGACTCGACGGACTGGCCGACCGACGTGTCCAGGTGCATCGTCGTTGTGATGCGTTTCACTGACGGAGAGTCACACACAAGACACATAGTCGTCGGTGTCGTCCCATCGACCGATGAAGCGGTGGTTTCGACGGCGCGTCGACGCAGTTTACGAGGACGTTCTCTCGAGAGAGGTCTCCGGTGCGCCGACCCACGTCGCGGTGATCCAAGACGGCAACCGTCGGTACGCTCGTCGAACGGGCGGTAACGCTCCAGACGGCCACCGTGCAGGGGCCGAAACGACCGAGCGCGTCCTCGAGTGGTGCCAGGAAATCGGCGTCGAAGAGCTCACGCTGTATGCGTTTTCGACGGAGAACTTCGACCGACCTGACGAGGAGAACGAAGCGCTGTTCGACCTCCTCTGTGAGAAACTCCGGGAGTTCGCCGACGCAGACCGCGTCCAGGAAAACGGCGTCGGCATCCGCGCGATCGGCGAGATCGAACGGCTCCCCGATCGCGTCCAGGAGGCCGTTTCCTACGCCGAAGCGCGCACTCGAGACCACGAGCAGTTCGTCCTCAACATCGCACTCGCATACGGCGGCCGCTCGCGACTGCTCGAGGCGGCTCGTGACGTCACTGCGGCGGTCGAAGACGGCGATCTCGAGGTCGAGGAGATCGACGTCAAGACGATCGAACGGCAACTGTACGATCAACCGGTCCGTGACGTGGACCTGATCATCCGGACGGGCGGTGACGAACGGACCTCGAACTTCCTGCCCTGGCACGCAAACGGCAACGAGGCCGCGGTCTTTTTCTGTACGCCGTACTGGCCCGAGTTCTCCAAAGCCGACTTCCTGCGAGGCATTCGGACGTACGAACACCGCGAGGAGTCCTGGCGACGCACCCGTGCTCGTCGCGCTATGGCGTTGCTCGGTGCGCTCGGAGACGCAGACTTACCCGAAGCCCGTTCGGTGGTCGATCGATTTCGCGACTCGCTGCCCACTGGCGAACGCTCCGCGCTCGACGACCTCGAGAAGCGCGAGCGGCCGGGCGACACCGACGGCGTCGACGCTGGCGGTCAGGCGGCGGATTGAACCCAGCGTCGGGGACGTAATCAGCTACCGACCGAACCGCCGCGAACGATTACAGTACTCCCGGACGGCTCGCAGGAAGTCCCGTTTGCGAAAATCCCGCCAGTTGACGTCCGTAAAGTAGAGTTCGGAGTAGACGGACTGCCAGATCATGAAATCGGAGAGTCGTTCGGCACCCGTCTTGATGACGAGGTCGGGTTCGGCCGGAAAGACGAGGTGGTCTTCGACGCGCTCGGCGTCGATTTCCTCGGCCTCGAGCGTGCCGTCGTCGACGCACTCGGCGAGGGTCCGGACGGCGCTCGTGAACTCGTGTTTGCCGCCGAGCCCGATCCCGATCCGGATAGGGGCATCCGCTCGCGTCCGATCGTCGGGGCCGCGAACAGCGACCGCTCGTGGTGCGTCGATCGACTCGAGTTCCCGTCGGAGCGGGGGTACGGCCCCGGCGTCGAGAACGCTCACGTAGACGGTGACTCTGGAGGCGTACTCGACGGCCCACTCGAAGAAATCGGTGAGCGTCTCGTAGGCGCCGCGCTCTAGGAGGTCGCGTTCGGTGATGACGAGGGCGACGTGATCGGGCGGCTCGGCCTCGTGGCGACGGATGCGACGCGCGAGGTACCGTTCGTACAATCCCACGGAGGCGGATACTTCATCGTGTCCTATACAGGTTACGGGTGTGTGCACTCGATGCAGCGTGTGTACACTCGATGCAGCGTGTGCGCGTGACGACGGGAGAAGACACGCTGAGGCCGGTGAAACCGACGCCGGACGTGGTTCGGGAACCTTCAAGTGATCGCCACAGAAAGAGACCCGTATCGTGACACAACCTGTTCGGCGAGCCGCCGTTTTTGCGGCCCTCTGTACGCTCTCGCTCGCCGTTCCGCTGTTCGGCCCGGTGGTCGGAGCCACGGTAGCGACGGTGGCGCTCGTGGGTGCGTTCGCCGTCACCGACGGGCCGCTGTTCGAGCTGCTCGCGTATCCTGGCGATTACGAGGACCGACGACTCTACGGGCTAATCACGTTCGTGCTCGCCGGGGTCGCCCTCGGGCTCGTCGCGGTCGCCGGCTCGCTGTCGATCGCGATCTTCGTTGGGACCGTATTGCTGGTCGGCTACGGCAACCTCGCCGAACAGCTCGTCCGATCGGTGACCGACGACGACGTCCTCGTCGTGACGGGGTTCTGTCTGGCAGCGACGGCTGCCGCCGTCGCCGGACAGGTCGTGACGCTCTGGCTCGCAAACGGAGTCGTCGGCGCGGCGCTTCCCTCCGTGCTCTTTCTCGCCGCCAGCGGCGCGCTGCTCGCCGCGCTCCTCCGGGACGTGTTGTTGCTGTATGACGATCCGATCGTCATGCTTTCGGTTGGCCTTCTGTTGTGGCTGCTCGCGGAACTCGAGCCCGCGATCGGGGCGACGGAGATCGCACTCGCACTCGCCGTGACCGTCGCGCTCGGATACGCCTCCTACGCGCTTGGAACGGCGTCTGTCGCCGGAATGCTGACCGGCGTCTTGCTCGGACTGGTGACGATCGTCCTGGGTGGCTACGGCTGGTTCGTCGTCCTCATCGCCTTCTTCGCCATCGGTGGTCTCTCGACGAAGTTCCGGTACGACCGCAAAGAAGAACTCGGCGTCGCCGAGGACAACGACGGCGCTCGGGGCAGCGGGAACGTCCTCGGCAACGCCGCCGTCGCGCTCGCGGCCGTTCTGGGCTATGCCGCGAGTTCGGCGACGCTCCTCCCCGGAGATCCCGACCCCGCACTGTTTTTGTTCGCGTTCGCCGGCTCCGTCTCGACCGCGATGAGCGACACCCTCTCGAGCGAGATCGGGAGTATCTTCGAGACGCCGCGTCTCATCACGACGCTCGAACCGGTCGAACCCGGCACCGACGGCGGCGTCACCTGGCAGGGCGGACTTGCCGGGCTGGTCGGTGGCGCTATCGTCGCCGCCATCTCCTATGCGCTCTTTCCCGAGGTGGACGCGCTCGGCGCGACGATCATCGTTGCCGCGGGTTTCGTCGGGATGATCGTCGATAGCATACTCGGGGCGACGCTCGAGGGATCGCTGCTCGGAAATCAGGGCGTGAACTTCCTCGCGACCCTTTCGGGCGCGCTCGTCTGTGCGCTACTCGTCTTGTCGTCCGCTATTCTGGGCTGAACGCAAGTTGCTAAAGCGCGAGGGTCTGCGCCTGTGCATCCCATAAGGCCCGAGCGTCACGCCACGACCAACGCCACCGCGACCACCGGAACGATCAGTCGTCAGACGGCGGGGCAACGGCGTCTCGAGTCGTTCGCGAACGGTCGTCGGAACTGTCGTCGGTTCGCGGACCGCCGAGGGTTTCGAGCGGATCCGCCGTCCGCCACTGATGATACCCGGCGACGTTCGTTGCTCCGAACATGACGATCACCCACAGAACGAGCAGTACGAGGGCGACCGATGGTGGGGGAGACATTACAACTGTACTCGAGGACAATCAGTTATCAACACGTCGGTTAGACGCCACTGTGTGCAAGTAATTCACGCCAGATGTACACGTCCGCACAACAATTCCGCGATAAATAGTGATGGTTCGCAGTCGGTAGTGGACCACCCAAACGTGCAGGCCGGACGGACGACTACAGTACCAACTGCACCGAGTTACACACTGATCGCCGATCCGGCTGGCGGGCAGGTGCGCACTGACGTGCAGTGACTACTATAGCGCATGATCGCCACTCGAGTGCAGTTCGATCCTCGAACACTGCGCGTGCGACTCGAGCATTGGGCTTTGAGTCCGTCCGACGGCGACTTCAGTCTGACGGCACGAAATCGCGACCTACCGATCAACAGGGGCCGTCTCGGCGATTTCGGTGATCGCGTAGACTCGTGGCTCGGTCGGTCGCTTGGTGAACTGGCCGAGCGTGCGGGCGACGATCCGTTCGACGCCGACGTCTGCGGCCAGATCGAGCAACCGCTGGCTCACGATTCCGTCCAGTACGACCGTGATCGGTGGCTCTGCTGTCGACTCGAGCGCCTCGAAGGCGTCGCTGGCGTCGGTTTCGTCGATGATCTCGGCGTCGGCGTCGAGAAAGCGAACGCGGTCGGTCCCCTCCCTGATGACGGCGGAGGCATGATCGTACACCGACGTCGATTCGGCCGGTTCGGACTCCGCTCGAGTGGCTGTCGTTTCGTCGTCCGTCACGTCCGGACTGGCGCTCGCGGCGGATTCCACCGTTGGGGACGACTCGGGATCGGCCGTGGCGACGGAGGGGCGTTCCCGTCCGGGATCGGTGGCCCCCTCCCCCTCCTCCTCCTCCTCCTCCTCCTCCTCCTCGCGTTCGGATGTCTCGAGCGGTGTAGCGCCAGTCCGAACGGGTGCGGGCGTGGCACTGCCGTCGGTCGCGGCGACGGCCTCACGGGGTTCGTTGAGTCCGGAGACGGTGTCGTAGGGGACCTTGTTTCGCAATGCGGCGAACACCTGGTGATGGTCGAGTTCCTCGACGGACTCACCGGCGGGTGCGAACGCGACGTAATCGACGTCACCGACCTGTGAGAGTTCCTCGAGGATGAGGTCCCCACCGCGGTCGCCGTCGAGAAACGCCGTGACCGTGCGGTGACGGGTCAGTTCGGCAACCGCGTCGGGGACGTTCGTCCCTTCGACGGCGATGCCGTTTTTGATGCCGTATTTGAGCAGCGTGAGGACGTCAGACCGACCCTCGACCACGATGATCGCGTCGCTGTCGGTCACCCGCGGACCGGCGGGCAGGCCCTCGTATTCGGTGATGTCTTCGACGCGGACGTGTTCGCGGACCTCCGCTAAGATCTCCTCGGAGGACATGACGCTGTCGTCGAAGCCCGTCCGGAGGAGTTCTTTCGCCCGTTCGACGACTTCCTTGCGTTTTGCCGCCCGGACGTCTTCGATCTCGGTGACGTCGAGGTCGGCACGACAGGGGCCGACGCGGGAGATCGTCTCGAGCGACGCCGCGAGTGTCGCCGTCTCGACCTTATCGAGGCTGGTAGCGATGGTGACGTGGCCGTGTGATTGGCCCTTGGTGCTGGTTATTTCGACGTCGATACGCCCGACTTTCTGTGACTGGCGGAGATCGCGGAGGTCGAGTTCGTCGCCGAGTAGTCCTTCGGTCTGGCCGAAGATTGCGCCGACGACGTCGCTCCGCTCGACGACCCCGTCAGCCGTAACGTCCGCGTGAATGAGGTATTTCGAAGTGTCTTCCATTGGAGATCTGTCCCGGGAAGGGACCCGGTGACGCGGGAGTCGCGTACGGAAACCGGTTTATGTAGGAATTGGGTCGTGACGGGCAAATAGCTGTTGACCTGTAGAAGACCAGCGGAGACGTACGGCAATGGTCAGTACGCCGGCCGATACCACCAGCACAGTCCCGGTCAGTACGCCGGGCGAGACCAGTACCAGTACGCCGTCACGGCAAGGAGGACGACCAGACCGCCGAGGAAAAAGAGCAATCCCGGCGGAACGGTCGAGAAGACGGCTTCCGCCGCTTCGACGCCGCCGTCTGCGATGGCGTCCGGCTCGACCTCGTCGGCCACCGGTTCGGCGTCTAATTCGTCTTCCGCTGGCGGTTCCCCGGCGTCTTCTTCGGGCGTGTCGTCGTCCGGTGCGTCGTCTTCGACTACGTCCGTCTCGGGTTCGTCCGCGGCTTCGTCGTCCGGCTCGGTCGCATCGTCGCCGGTCTCCGCGATACCGACATCCTCGTCGGCGTCATCCGGTTCGTCCGCGACGTCCCGCTCGAGTTCGTCACCCGGCGGCGGGGCGGCGTCTTCGGTCCCCGCGGGGACGCCGGGCTCGAACCAGCGTGTGAGGCCGTACTGGACCATGAGGCTCCCGCCAGCGAGTGCGCCGATGGCCCCGATCAGCCGCGAGATAGCTGCTTTCAGTTGCGAGGCCGTCGACTCGTCGCTGGTGACGATCAACGGGCCATCGGTCGTCGCGTAGACGCTCATCTCGTTGCCACGCGATGAGTACCAGGTGTCGACGACCTCGACGAGCCCGGCGTCCTCGAGTTTCTCGAGATGATACCGGACGTTCTGGATCGAAGAGTCGATGGCGTCGGCGACGTCGCTCGGCGTGCCGGGTTCGTCGTCGAGGCGGGCGTAGATCCGTCGTGCCGTCGTCGAAGAGAGCGCGCCGAAAACGGCGTCGGCGTCCTCTCCTTCGAGGTCGACGACGCGCGGGGCCCCGTCCTTGGAGGGCGTCTCGGACCGGAAGGGGAACAGACGGGCCATGTCGTCGGATGTTCTTACTCGTTTGCAGAGAGGTATACGCTTTTTCCTACGTGAAAAGCCGATTTTAGCTACCGAAAATCGATCGAGGCCTTCGAGGCGGCGGTGCTGCGGGACGGGGGTGAGCCCGACCCAGCGCGTGTCGAAAGAAAGGCATTACTCATGTCGGTGCCGACGACGAGTATGCAACGGCTCGAGCGGTGGGGGTGGCTCGTCGTCGCGCTCGTGCTCTGTACGTTCGCCATACCCTGGTTCCTGTGGGGAGATAGCACGGTCGTGGCGGGGTTCCCGCTGTGGCTCTGGTGGCACGTCGGCTGGATGGTGGTCGTCTCGGTGGTCTTCTGGGTGTTCACGCGACGAGCCTGGGGAATCGGGATCGAACCCGATGGCGCGGCGTCGAGAAGCGAGACGCGGGGTCCCGACGACGCTCGAGAGGCGGGTGATCATCGGTGAGCGTCGCGGTTCAGTTGGGGATCATCGTCGGGTATTTGTTCATCGCGTTGCTCATCGGCGTTCTCGCCTACCGGGTGGCCGAACGCACCGCGGAGGACTTCTACCTCGCCAGTCGGACTTTCGGGACGGTCGTCCTGTTGTTTACGACGTTCGCGACGCTGCTGTCTGCGTTTACGTTCTTCGCGGGCCCGAACGTCGCCTACGCCGAGGGGCCGGAGTGGGTGCTCGTGATGGGGCTGATGGACGGGATCATCTTCGCGATCCTCTGGTATCTGATCGGCTACAAGCAGTGGCTACTCGGCCAGCAACACGAGTACGTCACCCTCGGGGAGATGCTCGGCGACCGGTTCGCCTCGAGGCGACTCCGGGGACTGGTCGCGGGGGTCAGCCTGTTGTGGCTCTTTCCGTACGTCATGCTCCAGCAGGTCGGCGCTGGCACTGCACTCGAGGCGCTAACCGAGGGTGCCGTCCCATACGCCGTCGGGGCCGGGCTGATTACGCTGTTCATGATCCTCTACGTCGTCGTCGCCGGAATGCGTGGAATCGCCTGGACCGACACCCTCCAGGGAGCGTTCATGCTCGTGACGACCTGGCTCGCGATGGTGTGGGTGCTTGCCGTCGTCGGCGGGCCGAGCGTAGCCACGGGGGCGCTCGAGGCCGAAGCCGCCCACCACCTCGCGCTGGGCAGTGACCATTACACGCCCCAGTGGATGCTCTCGACGGCGATCACGATCGGCTTCGGCGTGGCGATGTTCCCACAGGTGAACCAGCGGTTTTTCGCGGCGGGTTCGAGGACGGTACTGAAGCGGTCGTTCGCCCTCTGGCCGATCCTCTGTGTCCTGCTGTTCGTGCCGTCGTTCATGCTCGGTGCGTGGGCTCGCGGCCTCGACGTCAGTATCGCCGAGGGCGAAAACGTCCTCCCCGCGATGCTCGCCGAGTTCACGCCCACCTGGTTCGCCGCACTCGTCATCGCCGGTGCGATGGCGGCGATGATGTCCTCGTCGGACTCGATGCTGCTGTCAGGGTCGTCGTATTTCACCCGCGACCTCTACCGGCCGTACCTCGAGATGGACCTCTCGGAGCGCCGTGAGGACCTGATCGCCCGCGTCGGCGTCGTGCTCTTCGCGACGGGCGCGTTCGTCGCCAGCCTCTACAACCCCGCAACGCTGTTCGAACTCGGCGATGCGGCGTTCAGCGGCTTCGCCCAGCTCGCCTTGCCAGTGCTCGTCGCCCTCTACTGGCGCCGAACGACGCGGGCCGGGATCACCGCCGGAATCGCGGTGAGCCAGGTGTTTTACCTCTCGAGTCTGTTTACGGCCGTCGTTCCGAGCACGTACGGCGGCTGGACGGCCGGTCTCGTTGGAATGGGGGTCGGCCTGCTCGTCACCGTGGTCGTCTCGTTAGTCACCTCGCCTGCGGCCGACGAACGACGAGCCATCTACTTCGAGGGGCTGCGAGCCGACTGAGACCGGTTTTACGCGACGACGAGAACCGCCAGACCGATGCCCGTCGAGGGCGTAGAGAACGGTAATGGCCGTCGATCTCCCCGACGAATTCGCCGACTCGTGGCGTGCGATGACGACGTTGACAGACGAGCGGAGCGTCTTCGTCCTCTCGATCGCCGCCGAGACGACCGTCTATGGGCCTGTGTCGGTGACGGCTCCGACGGTCGTCGATGCCGACCTCCCCCTTCGATCGCTGTTCGTCGTCGACGTGACCGTCTCCCCGCCGCTGCCGACCGTCGGGGTGACGCCAACCGGCGTGCTCTCGATGGCCGCCGTGCAGGCGAAAAATCGGTTCGTCGATGCCGTCGAGGCGGAGGGACTGATCGTCGACGGCGTCCGGGATACCCTCGCGTTCGAGAGCCCGTCCGGCCCGCCGGGAAAGTGGTACGTCCTCGATGCCGCCTACCCGCTCACAACCGATCGAGGCGACGGCCTCGAGCGGCTCGCCGCCGAAGCCCACGTCGTCGTCTGGCCGACCGAGACGAGCTTCGGCGTCGTCGGCGGGACTCATCCGCTCGAGGCCGTCCCGTTCGAGCGCCAGTCGTCGGACCCGGACGTCGGATCCGGTTCGACCCCGGTCGGACTCGACGTCGATCCGGAACGGGACCGCGAGCGGATCGCCCGACTCGCTCGAGCGATCGATGCAAGCGGGGACGACTCACCGGACCGAGAATAAGCCACGACGTACAGACCTGACGGCTCGCCGGTTTCGAGGGACCGTTTGGAAATCACCTATTACCCGATACAGTTATCAGTAACCACTTGATGTCGGCGGGCATGGGAGAGCAACGGGATCCGGGCGAACGCGATTCCCGTGGGCGTGCTTCGACCGAAGAACACAGCCGTTCGAGCGCCGACACCGACCCGATCGATGGGAGCCGAGAGGGAACGACGTCGTGTCAGTCGCCACCACCGGGCGTGCTCGAGCGGATCGACGATCCCGTTTACGCGCTCGATGCGGCCTATCGGCTGACGTATGCGAACGACGCCGCTCGCGAGCTGTTCGGGCTCGAAGCCGTGGCAACCGAAGGCGGAGACAGGGTCGGTGAGTGCGATCGGTCATCGACCGACCGGTTCGTCGATTCACCGTTCGACGCGGCCCACGAGCGCGCGCTCGAGCGGGGACGCTCCGAGACCGTCGAGGAGTTCTACGAGCCGACGAGTTCGTGGCTCGAAGCGATCGTCTACCCCTCGACGACGGGTGTAACCGTCCACGTGCGTGATGTGAGCGAGCGAGTCGGACCCGAGCGGACGCTCGAGCGCCAGCGCGAACGGCTCGCCGCTCTCGACCACGTCCACACCGTGGTGCGCGAGATCAATACCGCGATCGTCGACGGCTCGAGCCGGGAGGAACTCGAACGAGTCACGTGCCGGACACTCGCCGACTCGCCGTCCTACGAGTTCGCGTTCGTCGCCGAGGCAAGCGCCACGAGGGATACGATCTTGAATCGGGTCGAGGCAGGCGTCGAGGGCTACGTCGATGCGATCCCGCTCTCAGCAAGCGAGGACGAGCCAGCGGGCCGGGGTCCAGCCGGTCGGGCCATCCGGACCCAGACGGTTCAGGTCTCGACAGACGTCTGCAGCGACCCCGAGTTCGAGCCGTGGCACGATGACGCCCGCGAACACGGCTATCGCTCCGCGGCCGCGATCCCGATCGTCTACGACGGCTCGCTCTACGGCATTCTCGGCGTGACGAGCGCCCGAGTGAACGCGTTCACGAACGAAGAACGAGACGTTCTGGCGCAACTCGGCGAGACGCTCGGCCACGCCATCGCCGCTCTCGAGCGACGGCGCGTGTTGCTCGGCGAGTCGGTACTCGAGATCGAACTCGTCATTGACGACGCGACGGCGGTGTTCGACGGACCGGCGATGGAGGGCCAGTCCGTCCTGTTCGACCGCGTCGTCCGTCTCAGCGACGCGGAGTTCCTCGAGTACGGCACGACCGATCGGGAGACGTACCCGAGCGTCGAGGAACTCGTCGACTGCGTCCCCCACTGGAAGGACGTAACCGCCCTCGACGAATCGGGTGGCCGCGTCACGTTCGAGTTACAGATCAGCTCGCCGCCGATGTTCTCCGTTGTCGACGCCCACGACGGCTACGTCGACGCCGCAGCCCTCCACGACGGCGATTATACGACGACGCTCCACCTGCCACCAGGAACGGACGTCAGGACAGTTCTCGAAGAGATCAGGGAGGTCTATCCATCGGTGCGAACGCTGGCCCGGCGGCAGCGAAGTTTCGGACGCGCCTCTATCGGCCGTCTTTCGGAACGACTGATGGAGAAACTAACGCCACGACAACAGACCGCGCTCGAAACCGCGTACGCGGCGGGCTACTTCGAGTGGCCTCGAACGAGTTCCGGCGAGGACGTCGCAGAAACGCTCGACGTTACGTCCGCCACCTTCCACGAACACCTCCGAGCCGCCCAACGCAAACTCCTCGAGTCGGTACTCGACGAGACGGACGAACTCGAGGCGTGAGACTGTCGAGCAGCAGTCGGTAACGCGTATTCGCCGGCCGGGAGCGGTGACTTCTCACACTCGGTCTGTCCGGCAGAGAGTACCAACTGCACCGAGTTGCACACTGATCGCCGATTCGGCTGGCGAGCAGATGCGCACTGACGTGCGGTGGCCACTATATTCGGTCGCAGCCAGTCGTCCACGATCGACCGTTCACAACCGTCAGGCCCGCTCGATCGGCCGGTATCGAGTCTGGTGGTTTTTATACTCCGCGTTCGCTGGTTTGAGTATGCAGACTCACATCGTCCCGGTCGGTTTCGACTACGACCGACTGATCGCGCCGCTGGTCCGCGATCAGGTCGACGTCGACCGCGTGATTCTCCTCGAGGGGGCCGTCGGGAGCGAGGCGAACGTCGAGTACTCCCGGAACCTCTCGCGAAAACTCGAGACGGACTTTCGGAACCTGCTAGGTGCCGAAACCGACCGGTTCGTCCTCGAAGATGTCTACGACTACGACGAGGCGTTCGAGCAGGCATTCGAACTCATCACGGCCGAACTCGACGACGGAAACGAGGTCTGGGTCAACGTCGCCGCGATGCCCCGAACGGTCAGTTTCGCGTTCGCGACGGCCGCCCACTCGCTGATGGTCGAACGCCAGGACGACCGCGAAGCCATCCACACCTACTACACCGCCCCGGAGAAGTACCTGGAGACCGAACTCGCCGAGGAGCTACGCGAGGGGATCGACCTGCTCGAGGCGTTGATCGACGGGTGGGACGCAACCGAGCCCGTCGAGACGGTCGTAGGCCGCGAGCGGATCGACGACCGACTCGAGAGCGTCCGGGAGTTGCTTGCGGAGTTCGACGAACGTGGAACAACGATCGGCGCGAAAGAGATCGATGGCGGCCACATCGTCGAACTCCCCGTCGCCTCCTTTTCGAACGTCAAACCGTTCGAAGAACTCATCCTCTACAAACTCGGCGAGGACGGCGAGTTCGATTCCGTCTCCGAACTGGCCGAATCGCTCGCCCGAGAGCTAAACGAGGAGTACACCGATAGCTTCCGTTCGAAGGTCATCTACACCGTCGACCGACTGGGACCCGGCGGCAAAGGCTACATCGAACGCGAAGAACACGGCAAGTCCTATCGAACCCGTCTCTCCCGAATCGGCGAACTGTGGGTCAGAGCGCATTCGGACAGCGGCCTCGGCCACTGATCCAGCAGTCAGTTCACTCGAGGCGATCGAGGACCCGTTCTCGGAGGACGAGCAGGCTAGGCAGGACCGTCAGACAGGCGACGAACGCGAAGATGATGCTCAGGCCGGTCACCAGCCCGAATCGCTGCAGCGGTGGGGCAAGCGCGAGAGCAAGCACGCCGAAGCCGGCCGCCGTCGTCGCGGCACTTCCGAGTAAGGCCCCACCGGTCCCCGTGATGGTCGACTCGAGGGCGGCCGTGATCCCGTCCTGTCGTTCCCGCTCGACCACGAACCGCTCGCCGAGGTGGATACTGTAGTCGACGCCCAGCCCGATCGCGAGGCTCGTGATGACGGCCGTTTCGCTATTGAACGGCACGTCGAGCAGCGCCATCGCCCCGAGCAGCCAGGCCAGCGCAGCCACGACGGGCGCGAGCGTCACGAGCCCGAGCGTGAGCGCACGGTGTCGAACCCAGTAAAGCACCGTGAGAAAGCCCGCGATCACGACGAGCGTCACCGCGAACGCCTGAACCAGCGTCTCGAGTAAGGCGTCCTGGACGACGGCAGTCGTGACGGGACCACCGGTTGCGACGGCCGACACCGCCGCCTCGTCGCCGTCAGTCGCCGTCCCGCGCTCGAGCTGGCCGGCGAGTTCGCGGACGTCGTCGGCGACCGACTGAGCGGCGGCATCGCCCCGGACGCTGACGACGAGTCGGGCGGACTCGTACGCCCCCTCGTCCGTGCGTTCGAGGACGGCTGCGGCCGCATCCTCGTCGACCTCGAACAGCAGGTCGTACAGCCCCTCGAGATCCTCGTCGGGGACGCCGTCGCCGGTCGTATCGCGGGCATCGATGCCGTCGGCGACCGTCTCGTTGTCGGCGGCGACGTCCTCGAGGACGGTCAGCGGCCCGTCGACGGCGGCCGTCCCGTCGGAACGGGTGTCGATCGTGCCTTCCGTTGCCGTCACGGCGTCGTCGCCTCGAGCGTCCTCGATCGCAGAGAGCGTGGTCGGATCGGTCACGTCCCCGCGTATCAGAATCTCGGCTTGCGAATCGGGGTCCTGGAAGTTGTCCGCGAGATACTCGGCGTCGTCGCTGATGGTGTAGGTGTCGGGCGCAAGCGGGCCGGGCAGCGACTGCGCCCACTCGGGGGCGTCCTCGGGCAGGAAATCGGCCTCGTTGAACTCGGTGTCGATGCCGGTCGCGCCATAGGCACCGCCGATCGCGAGCAGGAGGGCGACGGCGACGACCGCGAGCGGCGCACGACGGGCCAGCGCGACGCCGCCCCCGAGAGCGCGGTTGATCGGCCCCGGGGTTACGCCGAACGGCGGCTTCGCCCGGTCTCGACCGAAGCGGTTCTCGAGGACGCCGTCGACTTCGACCTTGAGCGCCGGGACGAAGATCCCGAAGGCGACGAACGTCGCGAGGATGCCGCCCGCGCTGAGGAGCGCGAAGTCCTGGATCGCCGGCAACGGGCTGACGACGTTCGAGAGGAAGCCGATCCCCGTCGAGAAGGTGGCCGCGGCGAGCGCCAGCACGACGCCGCCGATGCCCAGGGCCATCCCGGTTCGAACCCCCCGGACGACCGCGCGGTCGGCGTCCGCGGGGTCGCCCCCGTCCGCGCTGGCTCGAGCGGCTGCCGCGTCGTCGCCCGAGACGTCGAGCGTCCCGGCTCTGGCCTCCCGATAGCGCATGACGACGTGGAGAGCGTAGTCGATCGAGAGCCCGATCAGGAGGAAGGGGACGGCGATCAACAGCTGACTCGTCGGGATCTCGAGCCAGCCCAGGAGGCCGGCGAGCCAGGCCATCACGACGCCGATCCCGGCCAGTCCGAGCAGGACGTCGACGACGTCCCGGTAGGTGATCGCGAGGATGCCGAGGACGAACACGAGCGCGACGGGCGTGATAATCGCGAAGCTGTCGCCGACGGCGCTCGCCGACGCCGCGTCGGTGATTCCCTGCCCGAAGACGAAGCCGTCGTCGAACCGTTCCTCGAACAGCGACTCGACCTCGAGCTGGGCGTCGTAAGCCGCCTCCGGCTCGTCGTCCTCGCCGCTATCGTCGACCTGAAAGAGGAAGGTGATCCGGGCCTCGGCCTCGGTCTCGCCCGGGTCGTACTCCGCCGACAGAAATTCGGCCGCGTCGTCGCCGTCCGACGGGCCGGCCCAAACATCCGCGTCGGTCGCGTTCTCGTCGGTTCCGTCGTCGAGGACGTCCGCGAGCAGGTCCTCGAACGCCGCCTCGTCCATGTCCTCGAGCGCCTCGATCTGGTCGTCGAGCGACGGGCCAGCCTCGATCGTCTCCTCGAAGGCCTCCTGTTGTGCCTCGAGGTCCTCGAACGCTTCGCCAAGTTCCTCGAACTCCTCGGCGAGAACGCCCGCGGTGCCCGCCGCGTAAACGCCCTCGAGTGCGTCCTGGAGGTCCTCGTACTCCGGGACCGCCTCGGGGTCGTCGGTGGCTTGCTCGATTCCGAAGCTGGCGGCCTCGAGTTCGCGAACTTCCGTCACGGCGGCTTCATACTCGTCGGTCCCTTCGCCGTCGAGCTCGGCCGCGTCGGCCGTCTCCGCGACGACCGCGTCGACGTCGGCCTCGAGTTCGGCCGCAGCCGTGTCGACCCCGGAATCGTCCTCGAGGTCAGCCACCGCCGCCTCGCTCTCGGGAGTGTCCTCGTCGGTCGTCGCTGCCAGCTCCTCGTACTCGCGTTGGAGGTCACGGACCTCGTCGAGACCGTCCTCGAGCGCCTCGGTTCTGGCCTCGAGTTCGGCCTCACGCTCGCCGAGTTCCTCGCCGCGCTCGGAGAGCGCGTCGACTTCCCCCTGGGAAAACGCGGCAGTGGCGACGACGTTCTCGAGGCCGACGAAGCCGTCGTCGTCGATGGTGGCGTTCACCGACTCGTTCGCATAGACGTCCTGCTGGAAGGCGAGACTCTCGAGCAGCGACTCCCTGGTGAGGACGTTACCGCCCTCCTCGCGGACGACGAGTTGACTGACGACGGCATCGTCCGTCTCGTAGGTCGCCTCGACGTACTCGAGGGCGGCCTGCGCTTCGGAGTCGGTTTCGAATTCGCCGATGCCGGCGTCTTCGGTCTCGTTGACGACGGCACCCGCACCGACGACGGCCGTGAGCACCAACAGCACGACGACGACGAGCTTGCTGTGGGCGACCAGCGCACCGGCGTATCTGTCGGCGAGGTTACCGTCCATCGATACGGGCTCGTGAAGGGCGACACGGTGACAGTGGCTGCTGACTCATTGTGATGCGACACCAACACGACCACGAATAAGGCTTCTCCCAAACGGCGGCGAATGAGAGCGCTCGGGCCGGTTCACCGGCCTACGGCGGTCGACACCAGTGCCCGTGTCCGATTCCGGGGCCGAGTCCGTCGGGGCTCGAGCGGTGGCGGACGCGAAACGCATAACACGATTCCACGGAGTAAATGGATACATGACCGACGCCGTCGTGGCTACGGGCGACCGTGCCGCCGGGCCGTGCGACGCTGGTTCTGTAGGGGCTCCGTAGCCCCGTATTTCCCAACCCCGTTTCGACGGATGTATTGTCACTGACCGAATTTCACCGAGCAACGGCCAGTATCAGCAATGGATTACCGATCACCGCGACACGACCGACCGACGTACCGACGACGCCCCTGCCGGGCGGTGAGAGCATGAGCACGGACGCCGACCAGAAACGCGACGAGGCGGGCCTCGAGGGCGGCTACGACCCCGACGAGGTCGAGTCGCGCTGGCAGGAGGCGTGGGTCGACGAAGAGATCTACGCCTACGAGAGCGATCCAGAACGCGATCCGAACACCGTTTACGCGATCGACACGCCGCCACCGACGGTCTCGGGGAGCCTGCACATGGGTCACCTCTACGGCCACACGCTCCAGGACTTCGCCGCGCGCTTCCAGCGGATGGCAAACGGCGACGTCCTCTTTCCCTTTGGCTACGACGACAACGGAATCGCCTCCGAGCGACTGACCGAGAAAGAACTGGACATCCGCCATCAAGAGTACGAACGCCGGGAGTTCCAGGAACTGTGCCGGGAGGTCTGTTCGGAGTACGAAGCCGAGTTCACCGAGAAGATGCAGGATCTCGGCACCTCGATCGACTGGAACTCGACGTACAAGACGATCGAACCACGCGTTCAACGCATCTCACAGCTCTCCTTTATCGATCTCTACGAGAACGGCCGCGAGTACCGCAAGAAGGCACCGGCGATCTGGTGTCCGGAATGTGAAACCGCCATCTCACAGGTCGAGATGGAAGACGACGAGCGCGGATCGCACTTCAACGACATCGCGTTCGAACTCGTCGGAGACGACGCCCCACGCGAGGAGTTCGTCATCTCGACGACCCGTCCCGAACTCATCCCGGCCTGTGTCTCCGTCTTCGTCCACCCCGACGACGAGGACAATCAGGACCTCGTCGGCGAGACCGCCCGCATCCCGATCTTCGAACACGAGGTGCCGATCATCGAAGACGAGCGCGTCGACATGGAGAAAGGGACCGGGGTCGTCATGTGCTGTACCTTCGGCGACCAGAACGACATCGAGTGGTACCAGGCCCACGACCTGCCGCTGCGCGTCGCCATCGACGAGTCCGCGACGATGACCGACCTCGCTGGCCCGTACGAGGGGCAGTCTACCGAAGAGGCCCGCGAAGCGATCGTCGAAGACCTAGACGACGAAGGATACCTTCGAGATCGCTGGGAAATCACCCACGCCGTCGGCGTCCACGAACGCTGTGACACCCCCGTCGAGTACCGCGTCTCCAAACAGTGGTACGTCGAGGTCTTAGACCACAAGGAGGAGTATCTCGAGGCCGGCCGCGAGATGGAGTGGTACCCCGAGAAGATGTTTACGCGCTACAGACACTGGATCGAAGGCCTCGAGTGGGACTGGCTGATCTCGCGTCAGCGCGACTCGGGCATTCCGTTCCCGGTGTGGTACTGTCGCGACTGTGATCACGAGGTTCTCGCCCGAAAGGCGGATCTGCCGGTCGACCCCCTGAGCGACGACCCACCCGTGGACACCTGCCCCGAGTGTGGCAGCGACGAGTTCGTCCCCGAAGAGGACGTCTTCGACACCTGGGCGACCTCCTCGCTCACCCCGCTGATCAACGCCGGCTGGGACTGGGACGAAGACGATGGGTTCACGATGGACAAGCCGGAACTCTACCCCTTCGATCTCCGGCCGCAGGGCCACGACATCATCTCGTTCTGGCTGTTCCACACCGTCATCAAGTGTTACGAGCACACCGGCGAGGTGCCGTTCGATGCGACGATGATCAACGGCCACGTCTTAGACGAGAACAGAGAGAAGATGTCCAAATCGCGTGGCAACGTCGTCGCCCCCGATCAAGTGCTTGCCGACTACCCCGTCGATGCCGTCCGTTTCTGGGCCGCCAGTGCGGCCGTCGGCGACGACTTCCCGTACCAGGAAAAGGACCTCCGGGCGGGCGAAAAGCTGCTTCGCAAGCTCTGGAACGCCTCGAAGCTCGTCGACACGCTCGCGCCCGCTGTGCCCGAGGAGCCGGACGACCTCGAGCCGATCGACCGCTGGCTGCTCGCCGAACTCGACGCCACTGTCGCGGAACTTACCGACCAACTCGAAGACTACGAGTTCGCAAAGGCCCGCGACCGCCTGCGAACGTTCTTCTGGAACACGTTCTGTGATGACTACTTAGAGATCGCAAAGACCCGCGAGGACAGTCCGTCGACGCAGTACACACTGCGGACGGCCCACCGGACGTTCCTCGAGCTGTGGGCACCGTTTTTACCACACATCACGGAGGAAATCTGGCAGGCCGTCTATGCGACCGACGGTGCGCTGGACCACTCGAGCATCCACACCCGCGAGTGGCCCACGCCGCAGGGCTACGAGGCCGACCTCGAGGCTGGCGAGACGGCGATAGAGGTCATCTCCGCGCTCCGTCGCTACAAGAGCGAACAACAGTTGCCGCTGAACGCCGACCTCGAGGCCGTCTCGGTGTTCGGCCCCGTCGACGGCTTCGAGGACGCCATTCAGAACGTGATGCACGTCCAGGAGCTAACGGTGCTCGAGGACGAACCCGAAATCGAGACGGCAGTCGCCTCGATCGACCTCGAGTACGCGACGCTCGGGCCGAAATTCGGCGCGAAAGTCGGCGAAATCGACGCCGGAATCGACAGCGGTGAGTACGAAATCGACGACGAAGCCAGCGTGCTCAGGGTCGCCGGCGAGGAACTCGAGGACGAGCTGTTCGACGTCGAACTCGAGCGAACCTACTCGGGTGACGGCGAGATGATCGAAACCGAGTCGGCGGTCGTCATCCTCAAAGACGACTGACAATCGTTCGACCGTGACAGGTCGGTCGATTGATTATTCTTCACCCGACAGTCAGGCGGACGAGACGCCACGAACGAGGCGACAGTCACGAACCACATCTCGTGAAAGAAAAGTTATAATTCGATGCGACGAGTTCCGTGCGTGCTCTGCTGAAGTCGTGTGTTGCCGATTCCGTCGCCAGTCGCCGTGTAAGCCGAGTACAGAGCACCATGACGATCACAAGCACGAACGTAGATTCTGCTGGTACCGCCGCCTGTCTCCCCACTGACACCGTCTTCGAGCTGTTACTCGATGAGCGGCGTCGAGACGCGATGGCCGTCCTCTCTCATCGGTCACGAGGGCTGTCACTCGACCACCTCATCGACCTGCTCGTCGCTCGAGCGGGAACGGGAGCGAACCGATGGCCAACGCGAGGAGATCGAACGCTCGTTCCGTCACACCCACTTCAGAAAGCTCGTCGACGCTGGCGTCGTCAGCTACGATTCGGAGACGGACACGATCGACCGCCGACGCGCGGCTCGTACACTCGAGCCCTATCTGGAGCGCGCGGCCCGTGATTCGGTCGACGACTACCTCCCACTCGAGGGTGTTCGTGCGTGGGCTTCGATCTTTTTGACCCGTGTGGCGAGTGCCAGAAAGCACGCGAGGAGCGTGAACGTCACTTCGCCGGCAGCGATGACGCCGAGTGCGTCCGCACCGAGGAACATCGGTTCGTCACGTGAGACTGGGATGGCCGTGTGGTGAGGCTCGCCGACGATGGGGATGAAGTAGTCGACGATCAGGTTGCTGGTGTACCAGACGACCGCGACGGCAACCCCCCAGACGGGAAAGTCGGTGATTCGGTGGAGGACGTACGCCTGGACGACCATCGCGAGGTGGCTCCAGAAGAGGAACTGGTACATCAGCGGATGCAGGTAGCTGTACTGTTCGGAGAAGACGAGCAAGGTGTAGGGCGTCCACAGGCCAAGGATGACGTTTCCGAAGAACGCGAGTGCGGTCAGCCACGGGAGTTCGTAGCCGAGTTTCCAGGCGGCGATCGCGAGCGCGATAAACAGCGTCGCCATCGGACTGTCGGGGACCCACGGCCACATCACTACGGGCGTCCGCGCGAACTGTGCCGAGTAGTACCAGAAGCCAAACGCGGTCCCGACGAGGTTGATCGCGACGATCAGCCAGGCGAACCGAAGGCCGAACGCCTCGAGCGTCTTCGGCAGCGGGGCGAGATACCGCGGGAGCGGATCACGGGCGGGAAGTCCGCTCGAGGATGCCATTACGCCACGAAACGAACGCTGGCATCAAAACGATAGCGATGCTGACCGTTTCGGACTGGCGACGCCGGGATCCGAGTGTCGATGTGCGTTTGCTCGAGGAGGTCATGCCCTCGAACGACGACGCTGACAGGCGTTGACAGGAAAAAAGACGCTCGAAAACGGAGTAGTAAGGTATCAGTCGCCGCCGATCCCATCCGAGTTCGTCGTCGATCTCTGGGTGTCGACGGCTGCCGTTTCGACGGCGACGTCGTCGATCTGGACGTCAGTAGCGGCCAACTCGGCGGACTCGTCGCGCTCGAGTTTGAATCGATCGAGCACGTCGTGGGTATCCTCGACGGTCAGGGTGAGCCCTTCGACCGAGTCGGCGATGCCGTCCATCGCCGCGGACTGCTCTTCGACGCCTGCAGCGATCTGCTGGACGGAGGCGTGGAACTCCTCGCTGAGCGAGGAGGTTTCGTCGGCGATGACGGACACCGCCTGAACGTTCTTGGCTTGAGATTCGACGGTGTGGCTCACCTCTGCTGTACTCGTGCTGGTGTCTTCGATCGCCCGGTCGATTTCCTCGAGTCGCTCGACGACCGACTCGGCCGCATCGGCACCCTCGATGACGTCCTCGCTCATTTCGCCGATGCCGTCGACGACGGCAGTGGTTCGGTTTTGAACGTCCTCGATGATCCGCTCGATCTCGTCGGCGGACTCCTGGGACTCCTCGGCCAGGCTCTTGACCTCGTCTGCGACGACCGCAAAGCCGTTGCCCGTCGCGCCCGCATTTGCCGCCTCGATCGAGGCGTTGAGCGCCAGCAAGTTCGTCTGGTTTGCGATATCCGCGATGACGTCGACGATCTCGTTTACCCGACCCACTTTGGACTCGAGGGCTTCGACGTCGTCGGTGATACGATCGGTCGATTCGACGGCGGTTCGGATCTCACCGACGGCAGCCCGCCCCTCGTCGCGGCCGTCGCGGGCGAGCGATGCCGCCTCGTCGGCGATCGTGTCGATCCCGTCCATCGTCGCCGTGACCTCTTCGATCGACGCCGACAGGTCAGAGACGCTCTCGGTTGCGTCGGTCGCCTTCACCGTCAGCTCGTCGGTCCCCTGGGCCAATCGTTCGCTCGAGGTGCCGATCTGCTGGATCGACGCGGCGACTTCCTCGCTGGTAGCGTGGAGGTCGTCACTGGTTTCGACTAACTGATCTGTGAGGGTTCGAACGGCGGCAATCACTTCCTGAAGGTTCTCGAACGCCGTCTCCAGATCGGCGGCCATTGCCCCGTACTCCTCGTACACGGCCTCGAGTTCGTCGAACTCGGCGTCGGGTTCGGGAATCGTCGGATCGACGGTGAGGTCTCCGGCCGCGAGGGCAGTCAGTGACGCCCGGAAGTCGTCGGCGACCTCGCGTTGATACGCCTCGAGTGCGTCGACCTGCTCGCGTTCACGGACCTCGTCGGTGACGTCGCGGACGAGTTCGAGGCCGCCGACGTACGAGCCGTCCTCGGTATGAAAGGGGACGGCGCTTCGGCGGACGACCCGTTTTTGCCCGTCAACGACGACCTGTTCTTCCGTGTCCCTGATCGCCTCGCCCGTCCGACGAGCCTCGGCGGTTAGCTCGTCGGCGTCGCCATCGAACAGCGACGTGAGCTGGTTCCCGTCGACCGCGTCTCCGTCACACTCGAAAAACACCTCGAGCCGGTCGTTGTGCGCTGATATCGACCCGTCGTCGTCGAGCAGCGCGACCGGCACGTCCATCGCGTCGATGACGTATTCAATCAGTCGTTCTGTCCCTACGCCGTCGATCATCTCGAGCGCATCGATCGACTCGTCGCCGTGACCCCCCGTGGATTCACCAGCGGCCGACCCGGCTTTCGAATCGGAGTCGGTCTTCGTCCCGTCGCCACCCGTTCGGGATAGGTTGAACATCCGTACCGGCAACTAGTTGCTTGACTTCACTATTTATTGTTGTGGCCTTGTATGCATTTCAACATCTGCTCGAGATATATGAACTAGTTTCAAGTTTATCGCCGGACGGATGTCCAGTACCTGTGAGCGGGAAAACACGTGACAGGCACCGCCGATGCTACCCGAGAAGTACGAATGGAGTCGCTACGCAGTCTCTACAGTCGGCGTTGAAAGTCATTGCACTCTCGCTCGCGATTCAGCGGCCAGTACGGCGGATGCTGGCCGCTCGAGTGCGAACGATGAGCAAATCGGTTCAACGACTACTAGAGGCGGTATCGAACCCCGGCTACGTCTCGTCATCTTCCTCAACAGACACGCGTAAGTACGCCCCGTCCTAACGCCCGTCACATGCCTGAAGACACGGATCTCGAGGAGCTACGACGCGGAACCGATCTCGTCAAGCGAGGGTTCGCCCGGATGCAGAAAGGCGGCGTCATCATGGACGTCGTCGACAAGGAGCAAGCCCGCATCGCCGAGGACGCCGGTGCAGTCGCCGTCATGGCGCTCGAGGCCGTGCCAGCGGACATCCGCAAACGCGGCGGCGTCGCCCGGATGGCCGACCCGGCCGACGTCGAAGAGATCGTCAACGAGGTCTCGATCCCGGTGATGGGTAAGTCCCGCATCGGCCACACGAAAGAGGCCCAGATCCTCGAGGCGATCGGCGTCGACATGATCGACGAGAGCGAGGTCCTGACGCCCGCCGACGACGCCTACCACATCGACAAGCGCGACTTTACGGCGCCGTTCGTCTGCGGCGCGCGCAACCTCGGCGAGGCCCTGCGACGGATCGAAGAAGGTGCGGCCATGATCCGCACCAAAGGTGAAGCGGGAACGGGTGACGTCAACCAGGCCGTCCACCACCAGCGAACGATCAAAGGCGAGATCCGCCGCCTCGAGGGAATGAAACACGAAGAGCGCGAGGCGTACGCACGGGAGATCGAAGCACCGGCCGAACTGGTCCACGAGACCGCCGAGATGGGCCGACTTCCCGTCGTCAACTTCGCCGCCGGTGGCATCGCGACGCCCGCCGACGCCGCGCTCATGATGCACCACGAGTGTGACGGGATCTTCGTCGGCAGCGGCATCTTCGGCGCGGAAAACCCCGTCGAGATGGGCGAGGCGATCGTCGAGGCGACGAACAACTGGGACGATCCCGAACGACTCGCCGAGATCTCGAAGAACCTGGGCAAAGGCATGAAAGGCGACGCGAACGTCGACTTGCCTGAAGAGGAAAAACTCCAGGGACGCGGCGTCTGAGACTGGCCACTGCATCGCTCTATAGTATCAACTGCACCGAGTTGCACACTGATCGCCGATCAGTCTGGCGAGCAGGTGTGCACTGACGTACAGCGGTTTCTATAGGGGCCCAGACGAGGTCGAGTAGGGCCATCCGCCCCGACATAAAAGAGAGGATATTACAGCAACCCTCTTTCTCCCCCCTCACTCGAAGTAGCTAGTATGTCTAGCCATTCGACGAGCGACGGTCACCCGGGGCCACCTCGAGGGCGCCGGTACGACCGGACGCCGCTCGTGATCACCTGGGAGGTAACCCAGGCCTGTGCTCTGGCGTGTGACCACTGTCGCGCCGACGCGACGCCGGATCGGGACCCGAACGAACTCACGACCGGGGAAGGCATCGACCTCTTCGAGCAGGTCGCCGACTTCGGCGATCGGCCACCGATGCTCGTCCTCTCCGGAGGCGATCCCCTCGAGCGTCCCGACCTGTTCGAGTTGCTCGAAGGAGCGAGAGACACCGGGCTCGTCCCCTCGGTGACGCCAGCGACGACGCCGTCGCTCGACCGGGAAACGCTCGCAGCCCTCGCTGACGCCGGCGTCGGCCGCGTGGCAGTGAGTCTCGACGGAGCGACCGCAGAGCGCCACGACGCCTTCCGCGGCGAAACAGGTACGTTCGACACCGCACTCGAGGCCGCCAGCGCGGCCAGCGAGCTGGGGCTGTCGATCCAGGTCAACACGACCGTGACCGCGCGAACGGCCGCCGATCTCCCCGAAATCGCCGACCTGGTCGAGGAACTCGGCGCGGTCATGTGGGAGGTGTTCTTTCTGATCCCGGTTGGCCGCGGGGCCGAACTCGAGCAGCTCTCGCCACCGGAGGCCGCGAACGTCGCGGCGTGGCTGGCCGAGCGCTCGCGAGAGGCGCCGTACCGGATCATCACCGTCGAGGCGCCGTTTTTCCGGCGCGTCTCGAACGAACGCCGCCGGGCGCGCGGTGAGGAGCCCGCGACCGTCGGGACGACCGGCGCGGGCAACGGCTTCGTCTTCGTCAGTGCCACCGGCGAGGTCTACCCCTCGGGGTTCATGCCGACGAGCGCCGGCAACGTCCGCGAGGAGTCGCTCGTCTCGATCTACCGCGACTCGCCGCTCATACAACGACTGCGCGACCGGACGGCGTTCGACGGCCCGTGTGGGGCCTGTCCAGCCGCAGAAACCTGCGGCGGGTCACGCTCGAGGGCGTTCGCGGCGACCGGCGAGCCGACGGGGAGCGATCCGCTCTGTCCGTGGGTGGCGACCGACCACGGGTTCGACGCCGACGAGATCGATCCGGACTGGGTGGGCCGGCTGGCGTGACTCGAGGCGGAGAAACGGTTAGCAGTCGACGAGTTCGGATTCCATCGTCTCGTCGACGGTGTCGTCCGTGACCAACACGGCCTGGGTCGACCGATTGCAGTCGATCCACTCGGGGTCGACCGCGACGGCTCCGTCGCTCGAGTCGGCCACGACCTCGACCGTGTAGGCGTCCGGCGCCTCGAGTCGAAACAGTGCGTACGCCGCGGGCGACAGCTCGGCGGTCATTTCGTAGAGCCCCTCGCCAGCGGAATCGAGGACGGTGAGCGTCACGTCGATCGGTGAGGCTGCCAGAATGACGACCTCGTGACTGTCGTCCGAGGACCCGATTCGAACCGCGTCGGCCGCAGTCACGTCGTCTGCGACCTCGAGATCCCACGTCGTCTCGTACAGGTGAACCGAGACGTCGCCGTCGTCGGGATCGTACTCCGTGACGGAGACGCCCCGTTCGCCCGCCGGCTCCAGATCGGCCGGGTCGTCCGTCGACTGAGACGGCACGGCACAGCCGGCAACGCTCACGCTGGCCGACGCCACGAGCGTCGACAGGACGGCACGACGATTCATACGGTCGATCGTTCCGTCGAACACAAGTGTTTTCTGGAGGATGACGTGACTCGAGCGCTGAAACGAGGGACGCACTCGAGTCTCGGCCACGGTGTTCACCCGACGAAAGTGACGACGAACAGAAAGCCGAGATACGCCACCAGCGCGCCAATCACGAACGAGAGAACGATCGATGGAGCGACGAGCGCCCCGACGGCGATACCCACCAGTGAAAAGGCGATGGCGGCGGCCTGGACGAGCGACCGGTCCCAGTAGCGTCGGACGAGGGCACGCTCTCGAGTCGCGACGGCCTCGAACACCAGGGTGCCGACGCCGCCCGCGACGCCAGCGGCTATCGAGAGCGACGCCTCGACGAACACGACGGCGACGACGGCGACAGCCAGGACGATTACGGCGAGTGCCGCGTCGCGACGGGATCCCATCGGTATCTGGCCGCTACGGCTGGGAGTGATAACACGTCGCTCCCTCCCCGACGGTCGTCTGGTAGGCCCGACTCTCGATACCGACGGCGTCGAAGGCGTCGATCATCGCGCCGGCGACGGCGCGCTGGCTCGAGGGATAACAGACCGCGAGGATGCCCGGACCGGCACCGCTGACGGTGACGCCGGTGGCACCGGCCTCGAGGGCGGCCTCGCGGACGCGGTCGTAGCCGTCGATGAGGGCGGTTCGCTCGGGCGTGACGATGGCGTCTTCCATCCCGCGGCCGACGAGTTCCGGATCGTTACGGGTCATCCCGACGGCGAGCGTCGCGGCGTTGCCGACGGTGTCGACGACGTCCGAGAGTGAGGCGCGGTCGGGGACGACCTGGCGTGCGTCTCGCGTCGAGACGGTCGTCTCGGGGAGACAGGCCACGACGGGGATCGAGGCGTCGACCTGGGTAACGACGCCGTCGGCGACGATCGTGAACCCACCCAGAAGTGACGGGGCGACGTTGTCAGCGTGGGCTTCGCCAGAGACGAGCGCCTCGCCTTCGGCGGCGATCGGCACGAGTTCTTCGCGGGAGAGTCCGCGGTCGTACAGTTCGTTGAGCGCAACAGCAGCCCCGGCTGCGCTGGCGGCCGACGAGCCAAGTCCCGAGGAAGGCCGGACACCCTTGTCGATGCAGATTCGGGCGGGGGCGTCTAACGCCTCCGCGACCGCACCGACGGTGTTCTTGGCTGGGTCTTCGGGGATGTACTGGCTGCCGACCCCCGTGACCGAAATTTCCGTCTCCGGGGCGCGTTCGACCCGGACGACGTCGGCCGGCGTCCCGAGAGCGACACCGAAGACGTCGAAGCCGCTCCCGAGGTTCGCGCTCGTCGCCGGGGCCCGAACGGTAAGCATGAAGATTGCTTGCTACAGTGCAGCCAAAAAGGTAGCGAACGACGACGGCGCGACAGCGAACCGGATCCGCCCACACTCGACACCACTTCTGACGTGACAGCGGATGACCACCGGCTGGTCTCCGGCGTTACTCGTCGACCGAGTCCTCGCCGAACGTAAAGCTGGTCCCAGCGGTCTCGTCGTCCTCGACCTGTTCGTTGTCTTTGACCTGTTCGTTGTCTTTGACCTGTTCGTCGTCGGCAGGCGCACTCTCGTCGCCTTCGAGGTCGTCGGCTCCCTCGAGCGGATCGACAAACTCGTCGGTCCCGTCGTCGACGGCTGTCGGCTCGGCGAGCGGGTCCGCGGCGGCCCCAGCGTCGTCCGAATCAGCCGCCTCCTCTACGAGCGGGTCGACGGGATCGGGCGCCAGCGGATCGACTGACTCGTCGGTTTCGGCCGCCGACCCCTCATTGGCCACCTCCGCTGCCCACGTCGATTCGGCTGCGTCATAATCGGCCGCGGACGGCTCGGTCGCGAGTGGGTCCGTCCCGAGTGAGTCACTCGGCCCGTCTTCCGACCCGGAGTCGCCGGACTCGAACGTGATTCCGCCTTCGGACGGCGACTCGGCTGGGTCGGCGGGCTCGCCCATCTCGAGCGGGTCGGTTGGATCGGCGGGCTCGTCTGCCTCGAGGTCGGTCGACACGGACTCGAGGTCGGTCGAGACTTCGACCGACTCCCGCACCGATGTTCCATCCACGTCAGTCTCGAACCGATCGAGGCCGTCGGAAAGCTGGGTCGATTGCGACGAGAGATCCGACGCCGCCTTGGTGACTTGCGTCAGCGCGCTCGTCTGTTCTTCGGCTGCTGCGGCGACGTTCTCGGCTTCCGAAGTGGTCTCTTCGGAGACCGTCGACGCATCGTCGACCATCGCGACGACCTCCTGGGTTGAGGCCGCCTGTTCTTCCGTCGCAGCCGAGATCTCCTGGACGCCGACGTTCGTCTTGTGTGCGAGGTCGGTGATCTCCTCGAGCGCCTCGACGGCCTCCTGGACTCGATCGCCCGCGTCGTCGATGTCCGCGCTCGTACCCTCGACCTCGCCGGTCGACTGTTCGGTCCGTTCACGGATCGCCTCGAGACGGTGTTCGGCCTCGTCGGCCGCGTTCGCGACGTCCTCGGAGAGCGCTTTGACCTCCTGGGCGACGACCGCAAACCCTTCCTCGTCGTCACCGCTGGCCGATCGGGAGGCCTCGATGTTGGCGTTCAGTGCGAGCATATTCGTCTGGCGGGCGATCTCGGAGATCGTCGCGATCAGTTCGTCGATCTGCTGGACTTCCGATTCGAGACGGCGCATCTCGGCGACCGCGTCTTCGGCTTCGCTCCCGACCCGCTCCATCGCTTTAATCGCCTCCTGGGCGGCCTCCTGGCCTTCCTTTCCGGTGTCGACCGTCCGTGAAGCGATATCTGCGACCTCGTTCGAGGAGGCCGCGATCTCTTCGGTGGTCGTCGAGAGGCCGCTCATCTCCTGGTTGACCGACTGCAGCGACTGGTTCTGATGTTCCGCGCCGTCGGAAATCTCCTGAATCGACTCGGTCACCTGTTCGGAGGCCGACTGGACCTCCTCGCTCGAGGCGGTCACCTGCTCCGAGGCGGTCGCGACGTCGGTCGCGAACGAGTTCAGCTCCGCGACCGTCCGTTCGATCTCCTCGAGCATGGCGTTGAACTCGGCGGCGATCGCGTCCATCGCCTCGTTCTCGCCGTCGGCGTCCATCCGGGCGGTCAGGTCACCGTCGGCAGCGGCCTCCATCACGTCGCTGTACTCGTCGGCCGTCCGTTCGAGCTGGTCGTTGATCTCCGCGATACGCTCGCGTTCGCGTTCGGCCTCCTCACGGGCGGCTTCTGCTTCTTCGATCTGTTGGCGGAGGGCAACGCGCATCGAGTCGAAGCCGTCGTACAGTCGCCCGATGTTGTCGATCCGGTTGGTCTCGAGGTCGACCTCGAGATTCCCCTCCTCCATTTCGCCGGCTTTGTGGGTGAGTCGGTCGATCGAGACTGCCGTGTTGCGCCCGAGGACGGCCCCGATGAGGCCGATCAGGACGACCCCGGCGGCCGTGGCGTAGTGCCCCCACTCGTTGACGGTGTGGACGAACCCGAACGCCTGGCTCTCGGGTTCGTGTGTCAGCACGACCCAGTCGGTGCCGTAGACGCGCGCAGCGCTCACGACGTACTCCTCCGAGGGGAACTCGTAGGTATCGAGGACGCTCGCGGTTCCGGCCGACAGTTGTTGGGTCGTTGCTCCCTCGGTTCGGGCGGCAGCGACGATCGGCGTGTCGTCGTACTCGAGGCCGAGCGTCTCGTACTCGTCGAGGTAGCCGGCGTTGTCGAGGACGATCTCGTCGTCGCCGTCGACGACGACCGTCGTCACGTCCCCGGCCGCCTCGAGGTCGTGTGCCTCGAGTTCGGCCGTGTAAACGATCGCTCGGTCTTCGGCGTCGGGAACGGTCTGGACGTAAGTGATCACGGCGGCCTCTTCGCCGAGTTCACCCTCTGTGACGTACGGAGACGATGTCCAGGGAACGTCCGCTGTCGCCTCGTCGTACGCCGCTTCGTCGACACCGTCGAGATCGCCGAGCGTTCCGTCGCGGAGGGCGGCGTCGGTACTCGAGAGCACCGTTTCGCCCTCGAGATCGACGTAACTGATCGTGAACGTATCGTCGGCAAGGTGCTCTTCCCACTCGAGCAGTCGATCCTCAACGACCGCTGGGTCGTCGCTCGCGACGGCATCAGAGTGGGCCATGACGCTGATGGTCCGTTCGTTCTGTTCGGTCCACATCTGCAGTCCCTGTGCTTCCTGGCTGGCGAACGCCGTCTGGTCGTTCTCGACACGATCTTCGACCCCACTCGTGAGTTCGGCCGTCGCGACGAAGCCGATCAAACCGACCGACAGACCGAGTATCAAGAGCGCGATTCCGAACTTGACCGCGTACCTGCGTCTGATCGCTGCCGGTACCAGTCGTCGGGCGATGTCCATGGATACCGAACGGTAATGGTGTCAACACATAAATTGTAATCCGCGATTATCAATGCCGATAATTACAGCGAACAACCTGTCGGATGCAGGTGAACGTCCACGGCGCGGCAGGAAACGGCTGCAACCGAAATCAGGACCGGGACGTCGATCGACAGCGGTCGTGTTAGCTTTCCACAATTATTAAGCAGATCAAATACCGAGAGATACAACCATGACTAAAGCTACGCGGGGAACGAACGGCTCGGATGCTTCGAGTTCGTCCGGCTCGAGCCGGGGGTGCGCTCGAGGCCGTCGACGGTTCTTGCAGGCGACAGCGGTTACCGGGGGCCTCTCGCTCGCTGGCTGTGTCGACACGTACAACACGGTCCGCGACGACGTCGTTGGCTCGACCGACGAACCGGACGAGGACGTCGTGACCATCGGGCTGCTCGCACCGGACCCGGAGAGCGACTTCGTCGGCCAGTCTATGGTTCGGTCGGCGGAGATCGCCGTCGCCGACCTCGAAGACGACGGTGGGATCGACGGCAAAGCCGTCGAGTTGGTCGTCGGCAACACCGCCGCCAACCCACTCGAGGCTCGTCGTGAGTACCAGCGACTCGTTCTCGAGGAGGGGGCTGACGTGACGGTCGGAATCTTCGACAGCCCCTCGCTCGTCAACGTTATGGACGACATCGCCGAACAGGAAACGATCCACCTGACGGCGGGGGCGGCGACTGCTGACGCCAGTCGACTCGTCGTCGATGACTACGACCGGTACAAGTACCACTTCCGCGTTGGTCCGCCAAACGACTACGACCTGGGCCAGGTCCAGATGGACTTTCTCGAGGACATCGCCCCCGAGGTCGGCTGGGACTCGATCGCGTTGTTGGCCGAAGACTACGACTGGACGGCTGGCCCGTGGTCGGTCTATCAGGAACAGCTGGGCGATACCGGTGTCGACGTCGTCCTCGAGGAGCAGTATCCCCCGGCGGTTGACGACTTCTCGTCACTGTACGACGAGGTCGTCGAGGCAGATGCCGACGTCGTCCTCGCGACGATGGCACACACGGGAACCGACGCGGTACTCGACTGGGCCCATCCCAACCGGCCGGCCGACACCCCAGAGCCGTACCCGTTCGCGTTCGGCGGGATCCACGTCCCAATGCAGCTACCGACCTACTACGACCAGACCGACGGCGCCTGTCGCTACGGCTTTGGCCAGATCAGCGCGACGGCCGAAAGCGAGATCGGCGCACTCACCGACGAGTTCGTCACCGCCTACGAGAGTGCCCACGGCGACACGCCGGTTTACAACGGCTATCACACCTACGACGGAATCAGGCTGTTCGCCCAGGCGGTCGAGCAGGCAGGAACCCTCGAGTCGGATACGCTGGTCGAGACGCTCGAGGAAGCGTCGCTCGACGGTACGGTTGGCACGGTCGAGTTCTACGATCGGGATCACGAGTTCGCTCACGACTTCGTCTATCACGAGAACGAGATGCTGTACTTCCAGTGGCAAGAACGCGACGGTGAGGGCGTCCAAGAGATCGTCTGGCCGGACGAACACGCGACAGCTGAGTTCGTCTCTCCGGAGTGGATCTGAACCAGGTTCGATGCCGGCGGACGGCTGAGACAGCCCGCTATCCGCACGACCGCCGCATCCTTGCCAGACTCGTTAGTCGTCTGTGCCCGTCTCGACGCGTTTTCCCGCACCGACGAACCGATCGAGACCGACGGCCAGCACCGCCGAAAGAACTGTGCCGACGACCGCGAAGCTCGCGATCACGAGGAAGAACGTCGCCGTCGAGAATCCCCCGAGAACGTAGCCCCCAATGGCAATGCTCGCCGCCCCGAGGCCGAACTCGCCGAGGTAGGTGTAGCCGTAGGAAAGTCCGCGCGTGTCCGCGGGCGTGTAAACGGCGACGGCGTCCTGGTAGAACGGCTGGATGGCAAAGAGGAAAAAGCCGAAGACACCACAGAGGACGACGATCGCACCCAGTCCCATTTCCGTGACAGGGACGAACGCGACGGCAAGGGCCGCAAGGACGACGAACAGCCCCGCAAGGCCGTGGGCGGGCTCGAGACGGTTGGTCAGCTTTCCGCCGACGTACTGGCCAGCCATTCCGACGACGAGCAGCCCGACGTAGATGTAGTCGGCCGGCTCGATCCCCTCGAGGCCGTCGGGGAGGACGAGTGCGTCCATTGCGGGTAGCCCGTGAAGGATCTCGGGGAGATAGGTGAGCATCCCGCGGTAGTACAGTCCCTCGAAAGTGACGATGACGAAGATGAGGCCGAACGCGCCCGCGAACAGTGCACGGGAGTTCGTGACCAGTTCGGAGAGCGAGAGCGCCTCGGACGGGCCGGCGTCGACGTCGTCTTCGACCGCCGCCGTGGGATCGAACTCGGCGGTGATACCGTACGCGAACGCGAAAAGCCCAGGAACGGCGAGGATCGCGGCGACGAGCTGCCACTCGAGGAAGATCAACAGCGTCGCGGCGACGAACGGGCCGAGCGCGATACCGACGTTGCCGGCGATGCCGTGCCAGGCGAAGACGGTGCCGCGGTCCTCGACACCGGTGCTGATCAGTGCGAGTCCGGCGGGGTGGTAGATGCTCGCGGCGACACCCCAGAGGACGAGGGCAAACGCGAGCGTGACGATCGAGTCGCTGACCGCGAGGACGAGGAAGGCACCGCTCATTCCGGCAAGACAGGCCAAAACGAGCCGTTTCGGTCCGTAGCGGTCCGCGAGGATGCCGGCAGGGAGCGCACCGAGGCCGAAGGGAGCGTAGCCGAGTGCGACGACGAGGCCGAGCAACGCGACGCCGACGTCGAACTCGGCGAGCCAGACGACCAGAAAGATCGGGATCGAGGTCTCGAACCAGTGGACGAGGCCGTGGCCCGCCATCGTGAAGCCAGCGATCGATCGATCGTTCGAATCCATGTCGGTCTTCTCGTTGGAACGGCGACGGCGCGTATACTTAGCCCCACTGGTACAACGAGCGCGACCACACACGACGAGTCGATCACCCGAGGACTATAGTAGCCACTGCACGTCAGTGCGCACCTGCTCGCCAGTCGGATTGGCGATCAGTGTGCAACTCGGTGCAGTTGTTACTAGGGGCCGTCCGAAGCCCTGTGAGTGGGGACGGGAACTCGGAAGAACCAGATGGTTGAGGGACGATAGCATCAACCACGTTAATGAAACCCATTGCCGAACCTTGAAATCTACAGAACTGACGTGCAAGGAGGTAACGCCGTGAAACGTTGGTCGACTTTCCTCGGTATCGAACGACGTACGTTTCGACGTTTCAGCTCGAGGGAGCGGATAGACGAGATAGCAACCGACTTTAACCCGGATTACGAACCATCCGGATATGACTCAGTACGTTATCATCGGGGACGGGATCTCGGGCAGTTCAGCTGCTGAGACACTCCGGGAAGAGGACCCGGACGCCGACATCACCGTCATCACCGATGAGGGGGAGCCTTTGTACAACCGCATTCTGATCAAAGAACACGCGAAAGGCAAGCTTCCCGAAGCGCCGATCTCGATCCACGACGAGGAGTGGTACGACGATCGCGACATCGACCTCTCGCTCAACACCCACGTCACGACGGTCGACACCGACGAGAAGGTCGTCCGGATTTACGACGGCGAGGACATCGCGTACGACAAGCTCCTCGTCGCGACGGGCGGAACCCCGACCCAGCTGCCGGTCGAGAACAGCGACGCCGACGGTATCCACCACTTCTGGACGTTCCAGGACGCCCGCCGGATCCGCGAGAGCGCCGAGAACTCCGAGCAGGCAGTCATCGTTGGAGCCGGCTTGCTCGGAATCGACTTCGCCGCCATCTGTGGCGCTCAGGACGTCGAGGGCACGTACCTGATGCGCGGCGACCGCTGGTGGCGCTACGCGCTGACGAGCGAAGGTGCGGAGATTATGCACCAGGCGATGCGCGACGTCGGCGTCGAGCCAGTCTTCGACAGCGGTGTCGATCGGTTCGAGGTCGACGACGATGGCTACGTGACGGGCGCCGTCGATCCGAACGGCGATCACTATGCATGTGACTGGGCCGGCGTCGCCATCGGCCTGACGTTCAACACCGAATTCCTCCAGGACACCGACGTCGAACAGAACAACGGCGTCGTCGTCGACGAGTTCATGCAGACGAACGTCGAGGACGTCTACGCGGCCGGCGACATCACCCGCTTCTACGACGTACTGCTCGGTGAGCAGGCCCAGAACGGCTCCTGGGGCTCGGCAAAAGAGCAGGGCCGGGTCGCTGCCGTCAACATGGCCGCCGACGACGAGACGGAGGAGTTCAAGTGGGTCTCTTCGTACTCGATCACGCACTTCGACTTCCCCTTCCTCTCGTTTGGCCACCCGACGATCGGCGACGAACACGCCGAGCGCAAGTATTCGGACACCGAGTGGCGTCGCATCGCCTTCAAAGACGGCAAGATCGTCGGCGGTGTCCTGATCGGCGATCTCTCCCCACAGAGCAAGTTCAAACAGCTCATGCGCGAACAGCGCGTCGTCGCCGACCAGACAGAGGTCCTCCTAGAGCAGTCCGTCGACCTGGACGACCTCGCGCCCGCACAGGAGCAGTAGCCTTCCCTCGAGTTCAGTCGAATCGGTCGTCACCGTCCGGCCGCCGCTTTTATCGACGATTGTGAGTCAACTCCCGCCTCGAGCCAGCTCGCCGCATCCGTCGGTCCCGACCGACGCCGCCTTGCAGCGTCATGCTACCATACGACATAATTGGCGACGGTAGGTTGGGGGAGCTTTGGAATGAGTACGAAAACGCCAAACGAGGCCGATATCCTGCGGCCGATACTGCAGACGACGTCGAAGTATTACGCGCTGGTCGCCGTTGCTGGCCTGGCCTTTGCCATCTTCCTGGTTGGCTGGCTGTACCAACTCCACGAGGGACTCGTCGTGACTGGACTCTCCGACTGGGGTACCGGTGGCGGTGTCACCTGGGGGATGTACATCGGGGCGTTCATCTGGTGGGTCGGCATCGCTCACGGCGGAATCATCCTTTCGGCGGCGGTTCGCCTGCTCGGGATGGACCGATATATGCCGGTCGCCCGGCTCGCAGAGCTGTTGACGATCGCCGGACTCTCCGCGGCTGGCTTTTTCATCATCGTCCATATGGGCCGGCCGGACCGGATGGTCACGAGCGTCATCGGCCACTACAACATCACGGTTCACAACTCACCGCTGGTGTGGGACGTAACCGTCATCACGGCGTACTTCGTCCTGACGGCGACCTACCTCGGACTCACACTTCGATACGACGTTTCACGGCTGCGCGACCAGCTGCCCGATCACTTCGGTCCGATCTACACGATGGTGACCATCGGCTACACCGAGCGCGAGGACGAGGTCGTCCAGCGGATGGTCTGGTGGCTCGCGCTCGCGATCATCATTATGGCACCGCTGTTGCTCCACGGCGGCGTGATCCCGTGGCTGTTCGCCGTCCTGCCGACGTATCCACGGTGGTTCGGCTCGGTGCAGGGGCCACAGTTTCTCACGATCGCGCTCACGTCGGCGATCAGTGGCGTCATCGTCCTCTCGTATGCCTTCCGGCGAGCGTACAACTGGGCACACATCATCACTGACGACGTCTTCCGCGGGCTAACGCTGTGGCTCGGCTTTTTCGCGCTGTTGTTTCTCTGGCTCCAGCTCCAGCAGATCACGACGGGGACGTTCTTCCCGCCCGTCGAACTGGAAATCGCCTGGCTCGCGACCATCGAACATCCAATCTACATCGTCTCGATGACTCTGGTCGCGCTCGTGTTGGCGTACATCTTCGCCCAGACGATCCGACCCGCGCTGTTCACGAAAAAACGCGCCGTCCTCAGCGGCCTGGCGGTCCTCACCGCGACGCTGCTGGAGAAAGTGCTGTTCGTCATCGAGGGCTTTCTGCACCCGTCCTTCGAGATCTACTACTCGACGCCGGGGATATACGTGCCGAGTCTGATCGAACTCTCTTCGATTCTCGGGACGATCGGCATGGTGACGCTGTTTTTCCTCGGCGTGGCCAAGGTGTTCCCCGTGGTTGAACTGCACGCGATCGAGCACCTCCGTGGACACGGCGACGACTACGAGGAGCCGGAAACGCACGACTAGGGGTGCAGGTCTCGTTCGCTCTCTGTTCCGTATCAGATGGGGACCGCTCGAGCGTGACCGATCAGTCCGGAACTGCCGCCGCGATCGAGCGGAGCCAGCCCTCTCTGTCGGTGGCCTCGACTGCCGCGGAGGCGGCACCCGTCGCGTCGACGCCGCAGGCGAACGCGCGTTCGACGTCTTCGGCGGTCCGAACGCCGCCGCCGACGAACACCGACGTCCGGGGACTCTCGTCGGAGACGAACTCGACGAACCGCTCGATCCGCTCGGGGTCGGTCCGAACCATCCCATCGTCCGAGGCGATGTCCGACGGTCGCTCGTACAACAGACAGTCGGGATCGAACGAAAGCGCCGCCCGCGCCGTCTCGCGGTCAGAAACCCAGACGATCGACTCGAGGCCGAGGTCCCGACAACGAGCGATCCGGGGGCCGACGGACTCGAAGCCGACCTCGAGGCCGGGGTGCGTGACGAAGACGGCGGCCGCGCCGGCGTCGGCGACGGCCTCGATCGTCGCGTCCCCCATCCCGGCATCGCTCCGCGGGATGGCAGCCTGAGCGACCACTGGGAGCGAAGTCCGCTCGGCGATCCACCGGAGGTCGGGAAGCTGTGGGGCGACGGCGAATCGAGTGTCGGTCGCCTCGCTCACGCGCTCGATGGTCTCGATGAAGGCCAGGCCGTCATCACCGGCCGTTTCCTCGTAGCTCTTGAAGTTAACCAGAAAGTATGGGGAGAGACGTCTCATCCGTTGGCTACTCCGAGTAGCCTTCCTGGAGGAATGTGCCTTCTGTCTCGAAGATGCACACCAGTTCTTCGACGAACTCCTCGCGTGTCTCGCCGTCCTCCCGGTGGCTGTCGATTCGCTCCGCGAGTTCGTCGCTGATCTCGAGTGTCTGTGACATGGATGACTCTGACGGAGATCCGTCGGTGAAGCTCTCGTCGTCGCCGCTCAAATAGTCTGGGGGCACTCGTCGTCGCTGACCCACCAGCTGGCAGCCCACCGGGTGCTTTTCAGGGCGTACGGCGGTCGACACACGGCTGCTCGAAGCGCTCGGTCGAGCACGCAGCCACCTTACGACCCCAAAAGATAGATTACGTGACCGTCCGTTGCAAGAGCCATGACACGAGCTGTCCACCCCGTGACTGGAGGCTAGCCCGATGGAAATCGACATCCGCTCGCTCGAGACCTACAACGAACTCGCCAGAGACGGTGCCGAGTCCGCAGCCGCGGCGCTCTCGGAGCTGACGGGCATCGAGGCGCGCGTCGAAGTGACCGACGTCTCGTTGCGGTCCCAATCGGACCTGCGCGCTGCGTTCGGCGACCGCGGGTTCGCTGGCGTTAGCGTCTCGCTTGGCGAGCCACTCTCGGGCGAGACGGTTCTGTCGTTCGACGACAGCGGACGCGAGGCCATCACGAACAGCCTCGTTCCGACGGACGATCCCGAACGGGCTCGAAGCGCCATCGTCGAAGTCGGGAACATCATGGTGAACGGCTTCGTCGGCGGCTGGGCCGACCACCTGGACACGAAAGTCGAACTCACGCCGCCGACGTACGTCGAGGGGACAGGCGTCGACGCCTTACCGGAGACGGCGACCGACGGCGACGGCTACGTCCTCGTCTTCCGAAGTCGTGTCCAGACCGTCGGCGACGACGTCGACTTTCGGCTCCTCCTGGTGCCGGAACTCGAGTCCCTCGAGCGGCTGGTCGAGCGTCGCGCCGATAGCGGCATCTCCCTCGAGAAACTCGCGGTGTTCAGCGAGATGACCGAACGCGGAGCCACGCGGGCAGCCGAGAACATCACCACGATGACCGGCCTCGAGGCGGCCGTCGAGGTGAACCGGGTAACGTTTACCTCCATTACGGACATCCCCGTCCACGTCGGTGACGACCAGCGGGTCGGCACCGTCGTCCAGTACTCCGGAACGCCGAGTGGGTATCTCGCCGTCCTCTTTGATCCCGACTCCGCCAGAGCGAGCGTTGCCCCCCTGTTCTCCGGCTCGAGCGAGCGCGACTGGGAGTGGGACGAAATCGAACGCGGTGCACTCGAAGAACTCTGTAACGTCGTCGTCAGCGGCTTCGTCGACGGCTGGGCGAACGTCTTGCAGACGTCGATCAAACACTCCCCGCCGTCGTTCGTCACCGACATGGGCTCTTCGATCGTGAGCCCGATCATCGCCGACGTCGGGCGCGAGGAGAACTACGCGTTCTTGCTCGATTCGACGATCGAGACAGGCGACATAGACTCCGTCGGCTGTCAGCTATTCGCCCTTCCGCGCCCGGCCGAACTCGAGCGGGCACTCGACGAACTGCTCATCGAACGCGCTGAACAGACCAGAGCAGACCCTCGCGACGTCTTCTAATAGCGTCTGCGTTCTCCGCCAGCGGTCTTGACTACCAGTTCACCAGTGGCCGGATCGAACGTCACCATGCGACCGACGTCGCCGCCGATGTCCGTCCCTCTGAGAGGAATGTGGTGATCCTCGAGGATTTCCTGTGCGGCTTCGGCGTTGCGGTCGCCGATCGGCCGGTCGAAGGCGTCGAAGTCGAGCATCTTCGCGCCACCTGCGAGTTTTGCCCACGCACGTCTGGGTTTGCCGCCGGCGGCTTCGAACTCCGTGAGCATCGCCTCGAGGCCCGTATCGGCGTACTTCGCTGGCGGATCGCGGGCCGACCGCGACTCCGCCCGCGGGAGCATGAAGTGTAAGAGACCGCTGACACCCGCACGCTCGTCGTGGAGAGCAACGACGACACAGGAGCCGACACCGCTGGTCCGGAGCGGGCGCTCGTCGGTCGTCAGGGCGTACTCTGCGACGCCGACGGGTATTACCTCGAAGTCGTTTCCCTCCACCTGATCACCTCGAGCGCGACCGATCCGAACTCACCGGAGATACCCGGTCGCGCCCGGTCGTCGTCAACCGGTTTCGACGCTGCAGTCATGAGTGTTGTTGCCGGAAAGACGGTCTCGACGGCCGAACCGTCAGAACGAACAGCTAACAGCCCGTGGAATGGATCGATGGATCCGATAGCGATACGAGACGAGATGCCAGCGCTCGAAAACGGCGTCTACTGCAACTGGGGTGCGGGCGGCCCGAGCCCGCGTCGCGTCGTCGAGGCAGGTGAGGCGGCCCTCGAGCACCACGAGTACGATGCCCCGAGAGGCGACGGGATGTACGCGGCAGCGCTCGAGGGCTTCGAGGAGGCCCGGACGGCCGTCGCCGACCTTCTGGGAGCCGCACCGACCGAGATCGCCCTGACGGAGAGCACGACCGACGGGATCAATCGCGTGGCGAGCGCGCTATCGTGGGACGAGACGGACGTCGTCGTCCGCACCGACCTCGAGCACGCCGCTGGCATCCTGCCCTGGCAGCGTCTCGAGCGCGAGCGTGGAATCGACGTCCGGGTTCTCGAGACGACCGCGGGTCGACTGGATCTCGAGGACGTGAAAGCGGTCGCATCGGAGGCCACGCTGTTCTGTGTGAGTTCGCTCACCTGGAGCCACGGGACCCGACTCCCCATCGCGGACCTCGTCGA
Source organism: Natrarchaeobaculum sulfurireducens (assembly GCF_003430825.1). Taxonomy (NCBI): domain Archaea; kingdom Methanobacteriati; phylum Methanobacteriota; class Halobacteria; order Halobacteriales; family Natrialbaceae; genus Natrarchaeobaculum; species Natrarchaeobaculum sulfurireducens. The sequence continues at coordinate 697,718 of NZ_CP024047.1, forward strand.
CGTCGCCCACGACGAGGACGCGCTCGTGTTGGTCGACGCCGTCCAGGAGCCGGGACAGGTACCCGTCGACGTCGAGGAGTGGGGCGCTGATTTCGTCGTCGGTGCCGGTCACAAGTGGCTCTGTGGCCCCTTCGGCTCGGGCTTTCTGTACGTCAGAGAGGGCGTCGAGTCGGGCCTCGCCCCCGCGTCGATCGGCTATCGCAGCGTCCAGGACGCGACTGCAGCCGAGTACGTCTACGCACCCGGTGCCGCACGGTTCGAAGTCGGCACCTCGAGCCCGACGCCCTACGCGGGCCTCCGGGAAGCGATCGAGCTGATCGAGGCCATCGGAGTCGAACGGATCGAGCGTCGGATCGAGTCGCTGACGAACCGGTTCAAGGCCGGAGTGACGGACGAGCGGCTGCTCAGTCCCCGCGAGTTCGAGTCGGGCCTCGTCACCGTCACTGCCGACGATCCCGAGGCGACCGTCGAGCGACTCGCCGAGGACGAAATCGTCGTCCGATCGCTGCCCTACCCCGAGGCGGTCCGCGTCTCGCTACACGCGTTCAACACCGAAGATGACGTCGATGCAGTGCTCGAGGCGCTCGAAGACGAGCCGTCGTCGGGAAACCGCGCTTAAGTGTCCCGCCGGCGAAGACCGACCATGTTCGACCGGATCCTCGTGCCGACCGACGGGAGCGGGCCGGCCAACGCGGCGCTCGAGTACGCCGGCGAGATCGCGGCCCGCGAGGACCTCACCGTCACCGTGTTGCACGTCGTCGATCCCGACGACGACCCACCCGAAGCCAGCGTCGAGGACCTCCTCGAGGAGGGCCGCACGTGGGCTGCCGAGGCGGACGCACCGATCATCGACGCGGTTCGGACCGGGACGCCGCGGGAGGCTATCCTCGAGTTTGCAGCCGATCGTGACGTCGATGCGATCGTCATGGGCTCTCGTGGACGACGCGGGATCGGTCGACTCGTCCTCGGAAGCGTCACGGAGGGCGTCGTCCGCGAGGCCGACGTTCCGGTGCTCGTCGTCCGGGGCAGCGCCGACGTCAGGCGACGCTACCCCGTCGAGACCGTGCTCGTGCCGACCGACGGAAGCGTCCATGCAGACGCCGCCCTCGAGCACGCGCTCGCGATCGGCGACCACCTCGAGGCTGACGTCCACGTGGTGACGTCGGTCGACGTCTCGCCCGCCGAACTCGGTGAGGGAACCGACCTCCGACTCGACCGACTCGAGACACACGCCCAGTCGGTCGTCGACGACGCCACCGACCGCGCCGCCAGTGTCGGCCTCGAGGTCACGACGGCAGTCCGTCACGGCTCGATCGCGCGTACGATCGGGGCGTACGCCGACGAACACGACGTAGACCTGCTCATCATGGGAACTCACGGTCGAAGCGGGATCGATCGACTGCTCCTGGGCAGCGCCACCGAGCGTGTGCTTCGGACGGCCCCGGCACCGGTCCTGACGATCCGGGCTCCAGAGACCGACCAGTAACAGTGTGTCACCCCGCCGGTTGCGGTACTGTCTACGGGAGGCTCATCCCCGGAAGCATCGAACCGGTGTCAGTCGTCTTCGTCGTCGGCTTCTGCGAGCGCCTCGACGAGCGTCTGTCGATCAGGAAAGTACGCCGGCGCGTCGTGGTCGATCTCGAAGTCGACGATCCGCTCGAGCGCTGTCGTTCCATCGTCGACGTCCTCGGAGAGATCCGTCGCGAGGTCGGCGTAGCCGGCCGCCAGTTTCTGGAACGCCTCCATTCGGGCCTGCTTCGCCTCGACGAGCAGCTGTTTCTCCTCGAGGTCGGACTGTAACTCCTCGAGTTCCGCCACGTCGACATCGGCGTCGTTCCCGGCGTCGACACCGGGCGGTTGCTCGGCCGTCGGCGGCCCCTCGGTCGCGGCGGTCCGGCCCTCCTCGAGTCGCTTGCGGATCTCGCCGACGCGTTCGTCGACCTCGGCGAGTAGTTCGTCGGCTTCCTCGCCCATCCGTTCGACCTGGCCGGAGAGGAGGCCGGCCTGGATCCGACAGTACTCGACGAACTCGTCGACCGACAACGTCGGCTCGGTGTCCTCGTCCATGCGACCACGTTCGCACTCCCCCGCGAAGTCACTTTGGACCGTTTCGGCGTCGACCGGCGAAGGATCGCCTGAGAAACGCCGCCCCAGATGGGGTGCTAGCACTGACCACGTCATGCTGCTTTCAGACCCGTTAAGTCGCTCGGGCCACTGACGCTATCACGATGAACCGGGCACCGAGTCGCGCGACGAACCCGTCACTACCCACCACGAGATTATGAGCAAGGAGACCATCGAGGTACGGGGCGCAGAAGAGCACAACCTCAAAGACCTCGACGTGACGATTCCCCGTGAGTCGTTCACCGTCGTCACCGGCCTCTCGGGGTCGGGCAAGTCCTCACTGGCGTTCGAGACCGTCTATGCCGAGGGCCAACGACGGTACATCGAGAGCCTCTCGGCGTACGCCCGGAACTTTCTCGGCCAGATGGACAAACCGCAGGTCGAGACCGTCGAAGGGCTCTCACCGGCAATCTCGATCGACCAGAAAAACGCCGCGAACAACCCCCGCTCGACAGTGGGGACTGTCACCGAACTCCACGATTATCTTCGACTCCTCTATGCCCGCGTCGGAACCCCACACTGTCCCGACTGTGGCCGTGAAGTCGGCGAGCAGTCCGCCCAGAACATGGTCGAGCGCATCCTCGAGTTACCCGAGGGGACGAAAGCCAAACTCGCTGCGCCGGTCGTCCGCGACCAGAAGGGTGCCTTCGAGGATCTCTTCGACGAACTCGTCTCGGCAGGATACTCCCGCGCCGAGGTCGACGGCGAGGAACACGACCTCACCCTCGAGAAACCCGACTTAGACGAGAACTTCGATCACACGATCGACGTGATCGTCGACCGCGTGAAGGTCTCGACCGAATCGCGCCCGCGGATCATCGACAGCGTCGAGACCGCACTCGAAGAGGCGGAGGGCGTCTTAAAACTCATCCTTCCGGACCCGCCCGAAGGGGTTGCCGAAGAACTCGGCGAGGAAGCCCGACGAACCGGTGCCCTCGGTGACGAGCGCGAAGACGACGGCCGGTTCGTCGTCGAGTTCTCGAAGGACCTCGCGTGTACCCACTGTGGGATCGACGTCCCCGAGATCGAAACCCGGAGTTTTTCGTTCAACTCGCCCCATGGCGCCTGCCCGGAGTGTGAAGGACTCGGCGAGACCAAAGAGGTCGACGAGGACCTCGTGATTCAGGACCCCTCGAAGCCACTGAAACACGTCTTCGAGCCCTGGAGCTACAACCGCTCGTACTACCAGACGCGCCTCGACGCCGTCGCGGCGCATTTCGACGTCTCGCTGTCGACGCCCTACGAGGACCTCGACGAACGGATTCAACAGGCGTTTCTCTACGGGACGAACGAGCAGGTGACCTTCGAGCGCAGCACCCGCAACGGCACGCGACGCAAGCGCAAACGCTTCGAGGGAGTCATCCCCAACCTCGATCGGCGGTACCTCGAGACCGACTCGGAGTCGACGCGCGAACACATCGAGGACTACATGTCTGTCACCGAGTGTCCGGCCTGTGACGGGACCCGGCTCAAACCCGCCAGCCGTGCGGTGCTCGTCGACGGCACCTCGATCACCGAGATCAACGCGATGAGCATCGGTGACGCCTTAGCACACTTCGAGTCGCTCGAGGCGAACTTCACCGAACGCGAGCGGGTGATCGCCGAGGAGATTTTAAAGGAGATCCGTGCTCGCCTCGGATTCATGTGCGAGGTCGGCCTCGAGTACCTCACCCTCGACCGCGAGGCGTCGACGCTGTCGGGCGGTGAGAGCCAGCGGATTCGGCTGGCAACCCAGATCGGCTCCGGGCTCGTGGGCGTGCTGTACGTCTTAGACGAGCCCTCGATCGGGCTCCACCAGCGGGACAACGACCGCCTGCTCGATACGCTCTGTGAACTCAGGGATCTGGGCAACACCTTGCTCGTCGTCGAACACGACGAGGAGACGATGCGCCGGGCTGACAACGTCATCGACATGGGTCCCGGTCCCGGCAAGCGCGGGGGCGAGGTCGTCGTCAACGGCCCCGTCGAGGAGGTCAAAGCCTGCGAAGAGTCGATTACCGGCGACTACCTCTCCGGTCGACGCCAGATTCCCGTCCCCGAGGAGCGACGTGATCCCGACGGCGCACTGACGATCCTCGGCGCCCGCCAGCACAACCTCGAGGACGTCGACGTCGACATCCCACTGGGCTGTTTCACGGCCATCACGGGCGTCTCGGGCTCCGGAAAGTCGACGCTCATGCACGAGGTTCTCTACAAGGGACTGGCCCGCGAGATGAACGACAACACGAGCGTCATTCCGGGCGACCACGACAGTCTCGAGGGCCTCGATGCGATCGAGACTGTCCGGTTGATCGATCAGTCGCCGATCGGTCGCACACCGCGGTCGAATCCGGCCACGTACACCAACGTCTTCGACTACATCCGGGAGCTGTTCGCCCAGACCAAACTCGCGAAACAGCGCGGCTACGAGAAGGGACGGTTCTCGTTCAACGTCAAGGGCGGCCGCTGTGAGGAGTGTGGCGGCCAGGGTACCGTCAAGATCGAGATGAACTTCCTTTCGGACGTCTACGTCCCCTGTGAGGAGTGTAACGGCGCTCGCTACAACGACGCCACGCTCGACGTCACCTACAAGGGCAAGACGATCGCCGATGTCCTCGAGATGGAGGTCGACGAAGCCTACGACTTCTTCGAGTCGAACTCCCAGATCCGCCGCCGACTCAAACTGCTGAAAGACGTCGGCCTCGACTACATGACTCTCGGCCAGCCCTCGACGACGCTGTCCGGTGGCGAGGCTCAGCGAATCAAACTCGCCGAAGAACTCGGGAAGAAAGACTCCGGCGAGACGCTTTACCTGCTCGACGAGCCGACGACCGGGCTGCACCACGAAGACGAGCGCAAACTCATCGACGTCCTCCACCGGCTGACCGACGACGGCAACACGGTCGTCGTCATCGAACACGAACTCGACCTCGTGAAAAACGCCGACCACGTCATCGACCTCGGCCCCGAAGGCGGCGAACACGGCGGACAGATCGTCGCCACCGGCACCCCCGAGGAGGTGGCCCGTCTCGAGGACTCCCATACCGGTCAGTACCTGCGGGACCTGTTGCCCGACGTCGACCTCGAGGGGCCACGCGGCGAGCGTGTCGAGCCCGTGACGGCGTCGATGGACGACGACTGATACGGTCGGGCAAAGCCATCGTGAGAATTTTCACGCCCGTCCGGCGAACGCGCTTCAGTGACTTCTGTCCGACAGTATGAGCGACACCCGCCCATGGAGGGGAGGCAGGCTATGCCGACCCGGCCGCTAGGACCGATACCGCCGTCCGCACAGCCGCGGACCGACGGACGACACAATGGCCAAACACGACACACCCGCAACCGCGACCGGCTGTCTGAAGTGTGGTACCGAAATGTCTGACGCTGGCGGCCGTCTCAGCTGCCCGTCCTGTGGCTGGGGCGTCTGCTTCGGCGCAGACTGAGACGAACGAAACTGATCGGTCACAAACGGGCTGTTTTATCGGCGGTCGAGACGCCGCGAGTCGACGATGTCGGTGGTCGTCCATCGAGCCGACGGCGACACCGGAACCCGACGACAGGGCTCAGGTCCCTGAGTGGGAAACGACTCTTACATCCAGGCGACGTACGCCGTCTCATGCCGACCGCGTACGCGGCTCTCGAGGATCGACTGCTGGTCTGTGTCGACACAACGGGATCAGGCTGGGAGACGAGCGTCCGCCTCGAGGGCTACCGCCTCGAGTGCGTCGCCGTCTCACCCGACGCGCCTGAGCGGGCGTTCGTCGGGACGTTCGAAGACGGGCTCTTTCGCTCTTCAGACGCGGGCGACTCGTTCGAACCGCTCGAGACGCCGTTCGTGAGCGAGGCCGTCACCTCGCTCGCGATCAGTCCGCACGACCCCGACGTCCTGTATGCAGGAACGGAGCCGAGTCGCGTCTACCGCAGCGAGGACGCAGGGGATTCCTGGGAACCTCTCGAGGGCATCGTCGACCTGCCCTCGGCGGAGGAGTGGTTCTTCCCGCCGCGGCCACACACTCATCACGTCCGCTGGCTCGAGGTCGATCCGTTCGATCCCGACCGCCTCTACGTGGGGATCGAAGCGGGCGCGTTCGTCTACAGCGACGATGGCGGGGAGACCTGGCAAGAACGGCCGACAGGTTCGCGACGGGACAACCACACCCTCGCCGTCCACCCCGACCGCAGAGGACGGGTCTACACCGCCGCGGGCGACGGCTACGCCGAGAGCGACGACGGCGGCGAGTCATGGCACCATCCCCAGGAGGGGCTCGAGCACACCTACTGCTGGGGGTTGGCCGTCGATCCTGGCGACCCCGATTCAGTCATCGTCTCGAGTGCGAGCGGCGCGCGCTCGGCGCACAGCGCCGACACTGCGTCGTCGTACGTCTACCGGCGATCTACCGCCGGGAGCGAGGACGCTGCCGAGGCGAGCTGGGAGCGACTCGCAGACACCGGCCTCCCGACGGGTGACGGCGTCGTCCGTGCGCTGTTCGATACGACCGACGAGCCGGGCGTCGTCTACGCGGTGAACAACCAGGGCCTGTTCGTGAGCGAGGACTTCGGCGGCCGCTGGGAGTCGCTGGGACTCGAGTGGTCCGAAGAATACGAGGAGCAGACGCCGCGCGGGCTAGCGGTCGTCGACACATAGTCGGAAACCGGCGAGGAAAACCGAGTCGGAAGAGAATGCTCTGTCGAGTGAACCCGACGACGGTTCCGGGCGGGTGGATCGGAACCAGTGACTACTCACAGTCGCCGTCGAACGTCGTGGCCTCGAGAATTGCGTCTGCGAGTGACGTCGTCGTGTAGTATCGCCAGCGGCCGTCTTTCCGTCGTGTAACCAGGTCCACACCGTGAAGCGTGGACAGCGCCTGGCTGATTGCACTCTGTCCGACGTCGAGTGCGTCTTCTATCTCACAGACGCAAATCTCCTCGTCGACAGTTCCGAGAAGAACGAGGACTCGATACCGTGTTTCGCTTCCGAGCGCAGCAAAGCGGGCGACTGCGTCGTCGACTGACTCGTCCTCGAAGCGCGCCGATAGCGTCTCCGCCGTCGCCTCGTCGAGGACGAGTTCGCACCCGTCTCGGTCTGCGTCCTGGTCGCCTTCAGTAGCCATTCACGAGACCGTAAGATGGTCGTCCGAATAAACGTGTCTCGTCGAACGGCAATCGAGCGAGACGAGTGTTGGGCGTGTTGACTCGGCGTCGATACCCCATTGACCCGGGTGGGTGCTTCGAAATCCTTTTAGTCGCGACAGGGGGATAGTAGGGTAACTGATCATGGAAATCGACATCATCTCCGAAGCGGAGAACCCCATGTTGCATCGGACCGACGTGACCTTCGAGCTCACTCACGAGGACGCGACGCCCGAACGGCTCCAGGTTCGAGACAGTCTCGCCGCGAAACTGAACAAGGACGCAGACGAGGTCGTCGTCCGCAAACTCGACACCAAGTTCGGGATGCGAAAGACCGTCGGTCAGGCGAAAGTCTACGAAACCGCCGACCACGCTCGCGACGTCGAGCAGGACCACATGCTCGAGCGAAACAAGATCGGTGCCGCCGAAGACGGCGAGGCCGAAGCCGAAGCGGAGGAGGCCTAGATGGCGCGCTACGAACTCTACGACGAAGACGGCAGCACGGACCGCGAACAGTGTCCCCGCTGTGGCGACACCTTCCTCGCCGACCACGGCGACCGCACCCACTGTGGCAAGTGCGGCTACACCGAGTGGGAATAGCGAGACGCCGAGCGGAGCGGGGAATAACGTCACGGACGGGCACGTCGTGTCCGTGATCGGCTGACGTCCCTCTCCAGTTGCGCATCGAGTTTCTACCGGTGACCATCACACGTGAGTTCTACCACCCGAATACTCGGCATCGAAGGCACCGCCTGGGCGGCCAGCGCCGCGGTGTACGACGCCGAAACGGACGACGTCTTCATCGAGAGCGACGCCTACCAGCCCGACAGCGGTGGCATTCATCCGCGCGAGGCCGCCGAACACATGCACGACGCGATCCCGCAGGTGGTCGAGACGGCCCTCGAGCACGCTCGAGCGACCCACGACGGGCCAGCCGACGAACCGCCGGTGGACGCGGTCGCCTTCTCTCGAGGGCCGGGACTCGGCCCCTGTCTGCGGATCGTCGGGACCGCCGCCCGTGCGTTGAGTCAGTCGCTCTCGGTGGCGCTCGTCGGCGTCAATCACATGGTCGCCCACCTCGAGATCGGCCGGCACAGCGCCGACTTTACCGATCCTGTCTGTCTGAACGCCAGTGGCGCGAACGCCCACCTGCTGGCCTACCGCAACGGCCGCTATCGCGTGCTAGGCGAGACGATGGACACCGGGGTCGGCAACGCCATCGACAAGTTCACCCGCTACGTCGGCTGGACCCACCCCGGCGGGCCGAAGGTCGAACAGGCGGCGACCGAGGGCGAGTACGTCGACCTACCCTACGTCGTCAAAGGGATGGACTTCTCGTTTTCGGGGATCATGAGCGCCGCCAAACAGGCCTACGACGACGGGACGCCAGTCGAGGACGTTTGTTACTCCCTCCAGGAGAACGTCTTCGGAATGCTGACCGAGGTCTCCGAACGGGCGCTGTCGCTGACCGGCAGCGACGAACTCGTCCTCGGCGGTGGCGTCGGCCAGAACGCACGCCTTCGGGAGATGCTCGAGGAGATGTGCGACCAGCGTGGGGCAGCCTTCTGCGCCCCCGAACCCCGCTTTCTGCGCGATAACGCCGGGATGATCGCCGTCCTCGGCGCGAAGATGTACGACGCAGGCGAGACGCTCGCCCTCGAGGAGTCCCACGTCGACCCCAACTTCCGGCCCGACCAGGTGCCGGTGACCTGGCGCACGAGACGCGAGGCGTCTCGAGACGGCGAGCGGGGAGCGAAGCGACCTGCGAGCGAAGAGGCGTTTGAACCGGCGGGCGGAAGCGAAGACGACGGGCCGGTCCAGGGGGCCGAAGCTATCGTCGACTTGGCGACCGAAGCCAATCGCGTGCGGAAACGCCGCCGCGAGAAGAGCTATCGCCACCCCGAACTCGACGCCCGCCTCCGGCGCGAGCGGACGACACTCGAGGCCCGACTGACGAGCCTGGCCCGACGCGAAGGCGTTCCGACGCCCGTCCTGTCGGACGTCGATCTCCTGGAAGCTCGACTCGAGTTCGAGTACGTCGGCGACTCCGACCTTCGGGACGGACTCACCCCGGCTGCCGTGGGGGACGTCGGCCGCCACCTCGCACGAGTACACCGTGCCGGCTTCGTCCACGGCGATCCGACGACGCGAAACGTGCGGGTCACGCGGGGGCGAGATAACGGCCGAACTTACCTCATCGACTTTGGGCTCGGCTACCACACTGACCACGTCGAAGACTACGCGATGGACCTGCACGTCTTCGATCAGAGTCTCGTCGGGACGGCCGACGACCCCGAACCCCTTCGTGGAGCGGTCCGCGAGGGGTACCGCGAGGTAGGCGAAGAGCGGGTGCTCGAGCGCCTCCGTGAGATCGAACGTCGAGGCCGCTATCTCGGCGACGGCTGATCAGTCGTCGTCAGTCGTCGTATCGATTCCGAGCAGGTAGTTCCCGCCACAAAAGCACGTCGTGGCGTTCTGGAGGAGCCCTACTCCGGCGACGGCTGCGATTGCGGCGCGTCCAGGGTTGTCGTCTCGGTAGGCCGCGGCCGCAACGACGACCAGCCAGATCCCGAGGACGCCGCGAACGATGCGATCGAGTCCGCCAACGTTCCGCTCCATGCATGAGCATTCGGCACGCGATGAAGTAGTCCTGTCGCCGCCTCACGACGACCGAACGAGCCGACGAGCGAGGTCGCAACTCTCGGTGGACGAGAGGAGCACACAATACTCTTATCAGGGGAGGACGTATCACCGATCATGGCAGATAAGCCGACCTCTGGTGAGATTCTCGGCGTACCGTACAACTTCGAGCGACCGAGCCTGAGCCGAATGCTTTCGTCGTACTGGCAACCCGGCGAAGGGATGCTCGTCGAGAAACCGTTCGGCGTCGGGTACAGCCTGAATCTCGCAAACTGGCGGTCGTGGGTCGTCGTCCTCGTCGCCGGGGCGTTGCTCTGGCAGCAAGAACAGAGCAAGTCCGCCGCCGACGAGGACCGCGAAGACGAACCCGTCGAAGTGATCGTCGACGACGAGTAGACGCCGTTTGCAGAATCGTTTCTCAGTAGTGGCCGCACTCGGAGCGACTGGTGTGACCCTCCCCGAACGATCGAGGTGTGCCCTGCTCTGGGCAATCAGTCGAGGTGTGCACTGCTCCGGCGACCCGTCCAGACGAGACGCGTCGTCGAGCCGACGACCGATCCAGTCGTTCGATAGACTCGTCGACCGCTTGCTGTGTCGACTCGACGAACGGGAACAGAGACTCGATCACTGCAGGTGCGGATGCAGTCGCACGCATCATCCGTGAGATAAACCTAGACTGTCTTCTGAATTGAATTTTGGCTTTGTGAATTATTGATTTCTGGCCGTGAAATCTGCCGCAGTACGGTGGCTGAATACGCCTGCGTGACGAGAAGTGTACAAGGGTTGAAAATTCGATGGTGTTTTCGAGATACGAAAACGGAACAGACGTTATCGAGCGATGGGATCGCGTGTTCGAGGCCGTCGCCGCCGAACCGCGTCGACAGCTCATCGTGTCGCTTCTCGATCGGGAACCGGATCAGTCCGTTCGGCTCCCCGAGAGCGCAGTAAACCCGAACGTTCCTATCGCTCCAGAGCGCCTCGAGCGGGAACTCAAACACTGTCATCTACCGTTGTTGGCCGACGGCGGATACATCGAGTGGGAGTCAGACCCGTTCGTCGCCTCGCGCGGTTCGCGCTTCGAGGAGGTAGCCGTGGTCTTCGAGACGCTCCACAGCTTCGCGGCCGACGTTCCTGACCAGCTGGTGCTTGGCTGCCAGCGGCTCGAGCGGGAACGACAGTTCGGGTAACCGACCGCCTCAGCGACCAACCGACGGCTATATTCGCGCGGAGTGCGCCGGCTCGCACATGCTCATTCGGTTCGTCACCGGCAACGAGGGGAAAGCCCGCGAAGCTCGATCGTACCTCGAGGGAATCACGGCCGTTAATCAGGTCGAGTACGACTACACCGAGATCCAGAGCGATTCGCTCGAAGAGATCGCCACCCACGGCGCACGCGAGGCCTACGAGGCGCTGGGTGACACCGAACCGGTGCTGGTCGACGACGCGGGGCTGTTCGTCGACGCGCTCGAGGGCTTTCCGGGGCCGTACTCGGCGTACGTCGAGGACACGGTCGGCGTCGAACGCCTCTGGAAGCTGGTCGAAGACGAGGAGAACAAACGCGCACACTTCCGGACGGTGCTCGCCTACGCCGACGCCGAACGCACCGAGACGTTCGAGGGGGCGGTTGCGGGGACGCTCGTCGCCCCACGCGGCGAGGGCGGGTTCGGCTACGACCCCATCTTCGAGTACAACGGCCAGACGATGGCCGAGATGAGTACCGAGGAGAAAAACGCCATCTCTCACCGCGGCCGCGCCCTGGCGACGTTCGCCGAGTGGTACGCAGACCAACACTAATCCGCGAGCACAGGCCTACGAGCGTCCCTACTCGCGCGGGTCGCGATCCGGACCGGGATACGCACCGCCTTCGACGGCCTCATAGAGGCTCTCGGGATCGAACAACGTCGCGAAGGCGTCCGGCGATCTGATGCTAACGGAGACACGTGGCTGTAAGGAAAGGCCGGCTCGTGCCGAGCCGAGGGCATCGTCGTACGACAGCAGGTGCGCCGCCCCGCCGCGATAGGCCGATGCGAGCGCCGGATGATCTTCTTCGGGGTGATCGACCGACACGCGTTCTGCCTCGAGTCGCTCGCGGTGGACGGCTGCGAGGTCCGCGTCGGCGAGGGTCGCGACGACTCGCTCTGTCTCCTCGAGCAGGCGGTCGCTCGCGACGAGGTCGATCCACGAGTGACTCCGGACGTGATCGAGCGCCTCGCGGGCGTCGCCGCCGACGAGGAGGTCGGCCGCCAGTACGTCCACGTCGGCGACGACGCGCGCAGGATTCGGTCGGTTAGCCATTCGATTCCTCCGTCCGTCCCTCCTCAGCGGTCGATCGGAGCGTTTCGTAGTCGACGTCGAAGGCTTCGGCCCGCTCGAAGAGGTCGGCCCAGCTCGCGGTCATCGGTCTGAGATACTGACTGCGCGGATAAAAGCACAGGTGGCTCGGTACCCAACCGGGGTGGGGCTATGCGTCGAGCAAACCAGCGGTCAGTGCTCGAGCGAGACCGTCGCTGGCGTTTCGTGGAGGATATTGTCACCGACGGGACAGCGACGTTCGACCTCGGTAAGCCACGCCTCGAGCGTTTCTTCGTCGGCGTCGGTGTCGGCAGAGATCGTGACGTCGATCGACTGGTAGCCAGCGCGGACGTCGTCGCTCTGGCCGAGGAACCTGGCGGGGTCGAGGTCGCCCTCGAGGTCGATACTGACGTCACCGAGGTCGATGCCGCGCTCGTCTGCGACGGTGTGGGCGACGACGGTGAGACAGCCCGCCCACGCGCCGAGGAGGTACTCGACGGGGTTCGGGCCGTCGTCGGTCCCGCCGAGGGCAGGGGGTTCGTCGACGACGAACTCGAAGCCGCGGGTCGAGACCGTCGTCTTCGTCTCGCTGTCGGCTTCCGCCGAGACCGAAAACCGCTGCGTCTGTGACTGTGTCGAGTCGCTCATCACTCGCCGTTTCGGCCAGTGGTACGTCAAACGCTCGGTCGGGGAACGCTCCGACTCGATCGCTGACGCACTGTTGACTCACGAATCGACCACACGGGACTCGAGGACGACTCTGTGGGGTGTCGACGCCAGAACTCGAGTTCACAGGTACCGGCAATTCTTCGTCAGGAGCCGGCGAACGCCAATTTAGGGACAACAGCTGTAACTGAAAGTGGCGTGGTTAGTTACATCGGTAACACTATACGGCGATCGATCAACAAGAAACACGATGCACGAACCCGACTACAGCGTCGCGGGCGACACCGCAATCGTCACGGGCGCAAGCCAGGGTATCGGCAAGGCAATCGCAGAGACGCTCGCTGCGAGCGGGGCGAACGTCGCGGTCTGCTCTCGATCGATCGACCGTGTGGGACCGGTCGCCGACGCGATCACCGATGCCGACGTCGCTGGCGAGGCGATAGCGGTCGAGTGTAACGTCCGCGAGCGCGATCAGGTGCAGTCGTTCGTCGACCGAACGGTCGAGGAGTTCGGCGACATCGACGTGCTCGTAAACAACGCTGGCGGCGAGTTCGTCGCCCCCTTCGAGGACATCTCCGAGAACGGCTGGAAGACCATTATCGACCTCAACCTCAACAGCACCGTCCACTGTGCCCAACTCGCCGGTGAAGTGATGCGCGAGGGTGACGGTGGCTCGATCATCAACCTCTCGTCGGTCAACGGCCAACACGCCGCACCCGGCGAGAGTCACTACAGCGCGGCGAAAGCGGCGATCATCCGACTGACCGAGACGTTAGCAACCGAGTGGGCCGGTGACGGCATCCGCGTCAACTGTGTTGCACCGGGACTGATTCAAACCCCCGGCGTCGCCGAGACCCTCGGCATCGAGAGCGACGACATGCCACCTCGAGAAAAGGCCGACCGCCGTATCGGCCACGCCGAAGAGATCGCCGATATCGTCCAGTTTCTCGCCAGCCCCGCCGCTTCGTTCATGAACGGCGAGACGCTCACCGCCAAAGGCGTCCCACGGGCTGGCAACTCGATGTCACAGGGACTCGGCCTCGAGTAGCGATCTCTTTTGACTCGTCGCGTTCGAAGCCAACCGACAAGTACCGCGCGGCGAATCTCTCGTCAGAGATGGTGTTCGGCCCCGCCCTCGAGAAGCTGGCAGCGTCGGACGGGTCGGTGTTCGGGCCGACGTCTTTTCGGTCCTACGTCACTCGCCACGACCTCGAGGCAGGGCCGCGGACACCCCGATACATCTCGGTCGACGCGCTCTCTGACCTCGCACCCGAACTCCGGGAAGCAGACGTCATGGTGCTCCGGACGGGGTCGGCCCCCGACGGTCGGGGGACGGGCTTTCTGCTCGTCGAGAGCCACGACGGCATCGAGGAGTTCTTCCTGTGCGACGAGTCGGCGTTTGACGGTTCTTCGTCCGAGCGGCTGTCGATGGCGGACGACGAGCGACTCGAGTCGTTCGAGCTGTTGCCGTCGCGCTCTGAAACGTCGCTGGTGAACCTCGGGCTGGCCTCGGGTGCGCTCGCGGAGGCGCTCTCGCTCGACCGGCCAGGTGCGCTTTCGCCGCCTGCGACGGGGCGTTCGACGTTCACCTTCGAGATGCGCCCCCACGGACAGCTCTCGGAGACGGTCACCCACCGAAACGGCCAGGTCGAGATCGACACGCTGTTCGTCGAACGACGCGGCGGCGAACGAACGCTGTTCGTCCTCGAGGCCAAGACCGGTCCACGGGCTTCACTCGCGAAGCACAAACTCGTCTATCCCGTATTGGCCCTCGCTGAGCGCGTCCCGCCTGCAGTCTCCATCGTCCCGGTCTACCTCCGCTGTCGTGACGGAGGCGAGCAGGTGACGTTCGCGGTCGCCGAGTGTACGCTGCCGGACCCCCGCGAGTCGATTCCGGGGGTCAATGACCTCGAGGTCACGCGTTCGTCGGTGATCGAACTCGAGCGGTAACGGCACACTCGAGAGTCGCGAGCGAAGGGGTTTACTCGAATCAGCGTGATCATTACCCATGACACTTCGAAACGCACTCCGGGGGATCACCACCCCGCTCGTCACGCCGTTCGATCCGGAGACGGGCGACGTCGACGAACAGGCGCTCGAGGGGCTGGTCGATCACCTCCTCGAGAACGGTATCGACGGCCTCTTTCCCTGCGGAACGACGGGCGAGTTCACCAGCCTGACGCCCGGAGAACGGCGGCGGGTCCACGAGGTCGTCGTCGACCGCGCCGACGGCGAGGTGCCAGTGCTTGCGGGCACGGCCGCGACGTCCGTCGAGGAAGCGGTCGACTACGCCGAGCACGCTGCCGAGATCGGTGCCGACGCCGTCGTCGTCACCGAGCCGTACTATCACGGCCCAAACGATCCCGACGGCAATCGCCAGTTCTTCGAGCAGGTAGCCGACCGATCGCCCCTGCCCGTTCTGCTGTACAACATTCCGCCGTGTACTGGCGGTTCGATCGCCCTCGAGACCTTCGAGGCCGTCGCCACACACGAGAACGTGATCGGAACGAAAGACTCGAGCGGTGACCTCGAGTACCTGCTGTCGGTGATGCGCCGGACGCCCGAAGAGTTCGTCGTCCTCCAGGGCTACGACACCCTGCTCGTCGCCGCGCTCAGGATGGGTGCCGACGGTGGGCTGAACGCGGGGTCGAACGTCGCGCCCGCAGCCTACGGCGAACTGTACGACTCGTTCGACGGCGAGCGCGGGATCGAACTGCAGGACGCCATCGAGCCGCTGTTTGACGCCTGTGCCGAGTACGGGTTCGCGCCAGCGACGAAGGCCGCCCTCGAGTATCGTGGCGTGATTGCGAGCGATGCTGTTCGCCCGCCGCTCGTCCCGGTGTCGGAGGACGGACAGAACGGTGTGGAAGCGGGCGTCGACGCCTTGCTCGAGGGGTAAACCGTCGGCTCTCGGGTTTAACTCCGGAACTCGAGTTCAGGAGGTCTATCTCGAACGTCTCCCTGTCCAGTACCTCGAGTCGGCTGGGAAGGGCGTGGCGACTCATCGTTGCCACGATAGCAGGATACAAGCGAGGGTTTCGAGCAGAATCAACGCCTATCGAAAGCTCGCTGGACCACCAGAGTCGTGAGTTCACTCCACACGAGACGAGGACACGCAAGGATTTTGCCGATCCGCCCGTCCTAGGCGAATAGTGAACGCGACTCGAGGCGCGTCGACCGGAAGCGGGGGAGCCGACGCGCACCGGCGGACAAAATCCAGCCAACGATGACAGACGACACCGATATTCAGCAGTTAGACGACGACACCGTCGCCCGAATCGCCGCGGGTGAGGTCGTCGAACGGCCCGCGAGCGCGGTAAAGGAACTCGTAGAGAACAGCCTCGACGCCGACGCCTCGCGCGTCGAAGTCGACGTCGAGGAGGGCGGCACCGAACTGATTCGCGTCGCCGACGACGGCGACGGGATGAACGACGCCGACCTCCGGGCGGCCGTTCGACAGCACACGACGAGCAAGATCGCAGGCCTCGAGGACCTCGAGGCAGGAGTCAGGACACTCGGATTCCGCGGTGAAGCCTTACACACGATCGGGTCGGTCTCCCGAATGACGATTCGTTCGCGCCCGCGAGACGCCGACAGTGCAGGGACGGAACTCGTCTACGATGGCGGCGACGTCGTCTCGGTCGAGCCCGCGGGCTGTCCCGAGGGGACCGTCGTCGAGGTCGAAGACCTGTTCTACAACACCCCCGCACGCCGGAAGTTCCTCAAAACGACGGCGACGGAATTCGCCCACGTCAACCGGATCGTCACGCGGTACGCACTCGCCAACCCGGACGTGGCCGTCTCGCTGACCCACGACGGCCGGGAGGTGTTCGCCACGACGGGCCAGGGAGACCTCCAGGCTTCCATCCTCGCCGTCTACGGTCGCGAGGTCGCCTCGTCGATGATCGCCGTCGAGGCCGACGCCGAGACCGACGACCTGCCGCCGGGACCTCTCGAGTCCGTCACCGGACTCGTCTCTCATCCCGAAACGAACCGCTCGAGCCGTGAATACGTCGCGACGTACGTCAACGGGCGAGCGGTCACCGCCGACGCGATTCGTGAAGGAATCATGAGCGCCTACGACACCCAGCTGGGCGGCGACCGCTACCCGTTCGTCGCGCTCTTTCTCGAGGTCCCCGGCGACGTCGTCGACGTGAACGTCCACCCCCGAAAGCGAGAGGTTCGTTTCGACGACGACGACGCCGTCCGCCGGCAGGTCGCCGCCGCCGTCGAGTCGGCACTCCTCGAGCACGGCCTCCTTCGCTCGCGCGCCCCCAGAGGACGATCCGCGCCAGCGGAGACCGAAGTCGCGACGGAGCGATCGACGGTGGCCGACCACACTCGAGACACAGGCCCGGACGCCTCAGGTAAAGTCGGCGAAAAGAGCGATGATATACCCGAAGACGGGACGCAAGCGGAAGTCACAGAGCCGACTCGGACGGAAACCGCCGACCGAACGCGAGACCACGTCGCCGAATCAGGTCGGAGCCAATCGACGTCGTCCACGGCCGCCACCGGTCTCGGAGAATCGGGGGACCCGACGGCAGACCGGTCCGCTGGCCCGTCGACGGGAGCGTCCGAACCAGCGCCCACACAAGCATCGACGGGCTCGAGTGACGGGGGAGCCGACCGGGACGACTCGACGGCATCGGTCTCGTCGGCGACCCCTGAATCGGACGCGAGCGAGCAAACGCAGGCTGACGGACGAGCCGAGGCCGACCGAAAGTTCGCCGCCGCGACCGAACAGCGAACCCTCGGGGGCGAGGCTGCGACGGGCGAAGCGACCACATACGACTCGTTGCCGCCGTTGCGGGTGCTCGGCCAGCTTTCTGACACCTACGTCGTCTGTGAGACGCCCGACGGACTCGCGCTGGTCGACCAGCACGCCGCCGACGAGCGGGTCAACTACGAGCGCCTGCAGGCCGCCTTCGCCGACGACCCCCCAGCCCAGGCGCTGGCGTCGCCGGTCAAACTCGAGTTGACCGCGGCCGAGGCCGAAGCGTTTTCGGGCTATCGCGACGCCCTCGCCCGGCTGGGCTTTTACGCCGACCGGGTCGACGAGCGGACGGTCGCCGTGACGACCGTCCCCGCGGTACTCGAGGAGACGCTCGCGCCCGAACGCCTCCGCGACGTGCTCACGTCGATCCTCGAGGGCGACCGTGAGGCCGGAGCCGAGACCGTCGACGCCATCGCCGATGAGTTCCTCGGCGATCTCGCGTGTTACCCCTCTATCACCGGCAACACCTCGCTGACGGAAGGATCGGTCGTCGACCTGCTCGAGGCGCTCGATGACTGTGAGAACCCATACGCCTGCCCGCACGGTCGGCCCGTGGTCGTCCAGTTCGACGACGACGAGATCGAGGCGCGTTTCGAGCGGGACTATCCGGGACACAGCTAGCCCCTCTCGATCGGTGTCACTACCCCGATTGGCTACTGAGTCGCTGCGCGATCAGTACTTGGGGTCCGCGCCGGTCGTCTCGTAGACGGCGTCCAGTAACTCATCACGCTCGCGCTGCCAGGCTGCGAGTCCGTCTGGACTCGAGGGATACGTCTCGTAGTGAGCGAGGAGGTCGTCGGCACGCCCTTTCGTCCGGTAGAGCGTCCGGAGGGTGTCCCAGTGGCCGCGGCTTTTATACAGGGTCTCGAGTTTGAGTTTCCAGCCGACGTTGGCGCTCCCTGAGTACAGCGCCTCCGAGAGCTTATCGCCGGGCATCGCGGCGATCAGTCCGGTGAGGTCGTCGAGGTCGGCGGCCATCACGAGGATGTTGTATACGTCCAGTGCGGCGAACCGAGCGCCGAAGTGATCCATAACGCGCTCGTTGTACCGCCAGAGGACGTCCTCGCTGACGTCGTCGCGGTCGATTGCCTCGACGATCTGTTCGCCGGCGTATGCACCGGCGTAGGCCGCACCCGCGATGCCGCCGCCAGTCGTGGGGTTGACGTGGCCAGCGGCATCACCGACGGCAACGTAGCCGGGATGGACCGCCGAGTCGTGTGGCCGCTTGGTCGGGAGCGCGGCCCCGAGTTTGTCCTTGACCGTCGCCCCCTGGAACTCGTCGCGGTTCTCGAGGTCTCGTTTGAGGTCCTCGACGAGTTTCATCGGTTCTTCGGACATCTGGAAGCCGAGTCCAACGTTGATCTCCGTCTCGGTCCGTGGGAAGTACCAGAGATAGCCCGCAGACCGCTCGGTTGGCTTGATTACGAGCGCGTCCGACCACTCGACCGGTTCGTCGACGTGGACGATCTCGCGGTAGGCCGACGAAAAATGCGTGTAATCGACGTTGGTGTCGAACGTCGACGTCGAGAAGTCGACGCGGTCCTGAAGAAGCGATAGCGATCCCGCGCCGTCGACGACGACCGTCGCCTCGTAGGTCCGTGCGTCGCCATCGCGGATCGCTTCCACGCCCGTCACGCGCCCGTCGTCGTCCTGTACGACATCCGTGACGACGGTGTCGTAGTGGATATCGGTGCCCGCCTCGGTGGTCGCCTCGATGATCCGTCGGCCGTACTCCCTGCGGTCGATAACGGCCAACTCGCCAGGGATGGGAATCTCGAGAACGGCGTCTTCCTGGGGGATCTCGAACCGACCGTGATCGACGTCGGTATTCGTAAAGGCCGGCTCGAGTTCGGATTTCGGGATCACGTCGGGGAAGTCCGCGGCCCCCTTCAACGCGTCGCCACAGGCGATGTGCCCGGCTTCCGATGCGGGCTTTCGCTCGAGGATGACGACGTCGTACCCCGCGTTCGCGATCGTGGCGGAAGCGTAACACCCGCCAGTCCCCGCACCGACGACGACGACGTCCCAGTGGTCGGTCGTCGCCGCGGCGTCAGTTGACTGCTCCGTCGTACTCATACCACCTCTCGTGACCGGTCGGAGAAAAAGATTGATAGCTCGCTTCGGAGTGACGGATCGTTTCGACGAAATTCGGCTGGAAACGGTCGAGGGGCCGTCACCGACGCTACCGCGACCGGCTGGCTCGAAAGGATCGCAGCAGACAGATTTGAGGGATCCGAGCCCGTACCTCCCCAGGATGACGAACACGCGCGAACTCGACGGCTCGAGCGCGGGCGGGCAGTTCCTCCGAACGGCACTCGCTCTGTCGGTGCTCGAGGGCGACTCGATCCGGATCGAGCACGTCCGCGGCGACCGGCCGACGCCCGGCCTCCGTCACCAGCACCTGGCGGTACTCGAGACGATGGCCGAGCTGACCGATGCCGAAGTGTCGGGGGCCGAGGTCGGTGCCGAGACGGTCGAGTTCGCACCCGGCCGGGCGGCCGACGGAGCGGCTGACCGACCGATCGTCGCCGGCGGGACGTACGAGGTGTCGATTGGCACCGCAGGGAGCATCACGCTGCTGTTCGACGCCATCTTGGCGCTCGCGACCGTCCTCGAGTCGCCGCTGTCGATTACGGCCTCCGGCGGGACCGATGTGAAGTGGTCCCCACCGATCGACTACGTTACCGCGGTGAAGCTCCCGCTGCTCCGTCGACTCGGGTTCACTGTGGCCTGTGAGGTCCACCAGCGAGGGTTCTACCCCGACGGCGGCGGACGGGCGACGCTCCACCTGGCCCCCTCCAAGATCGACGCGATCGACCTCACCGAACGCGGCTCACTCGAGGGCGTCCGCTGTTACTCGACGGAAGCAACCGACCTCGCAGATCGAGACGTCGCCCATCGCCAGGCCGAAGGTGCACTCGAGCGACTCGACGAGACACTCGAGTCGACCACCTGCGAACGCCGGGAGACGACCGCAACGAGTGCCTGCCCCGGCTCGGCGGTTGTCCTCCGACTCGAGCATGGAACCGGCGTCGCCGGATTTACCGCGCTCGGCGAACGTGGAACGCCGGCCGAACGCGTCGGCGAAGCCGCCGCGAACGCCGCAAACCGCTTTTTCGAGGGCGACGCCCCCGTCGATCGACACCTGGGTGATCAGTTGCTCGTCGTTCTCGCGCTCGCGGGTGGACGGCTTCGAGTGCCCAGCGTGACCGACCACGTCGCGGCCAGTTGCGACTTACTCGAGTCGTTCGACGTCCCGGTCGACCGCGTTTCCGACGGCGACAGTGCGCTTCTCGCGGTCGACCCGAGGGACGCGCTTGCCGGTGGATCGTGAGAGGGACGGACGAACACTGCAGGACTTCGAGCCCACCCTAGCGGTGAAGACGTGAAACCGGCGATACAACTTTGAGGAAACGGCTGTGTTGATACACCAATGAACATGTGCAAGCCGATCTCTGGGAGCGCGGAGGGCGAGCTGTGAGCGATATCGTCACGTTCGGAGAAACGATGCTTCGACTGTCCCCACCCGACGGCAACCGCCTCGAGCGAGCAACGGAGTTCGAGGTCCACGTCGGCGGTGCAGAGAGCAACGTCGCGGTCGCAGCCCACCGACTTGGTTCAGACGTGACGTGGCTCTCGAAGGTTCCCCGAACGCCCCTCGGACGACGCGTCGTCGAGGAACTCCGGGGTTACGGCCTCGAGACGAACGTCGTCTGGACTCAGGAGGGCAGACAGGCGACGTACTATCTCGAGCGAGCCGGAACGCCCCGCGGAGCGACCGTCATCTACGACCGGAGCAACTCGGCGTTTACGACGACGACTGCCCAGGAACTCGAGTTCGCTTCGATCCGCGATGCGGGGCTCTTTTTCACGACGGGGATCACGCCCGCGCTCTCGTCGACGCTTCGTGAGACGACGACAAAGCTGCTCAAAGCCGCCAAACAAGCGGGGACGACCACCGCATTCGACTTCAACTACCGGTCCAAACTGTGGCCGCCGACGGCGGCGAAAGAGACGCTTTCGTCTCTGTTCCCGGGAATCGATATCCTCGTAATCGCCGCCCGGGACGCCCGAAACGTCCTCGAACTCGAGGGCGATCCCCGACAGCTCGCACACAAACTCGGTAGCCAGTACAATTTCGAGACCGTCGTCGTCACACGCGGTTCAGAGGGCGCCGTCGGCTGGCACGACACCGTCGTCCACGAACAACCTGCCTTCGAGACCGACACGGTCTCCGAAATCGGAACCGGCGACGCCTTCACCGGCGCGTTCCTCTCTCGCCGACTCGCCGGTGCAGACGTCCCGACGGCGCTCGAGTACGGCGCGGCGACCGCAGCCCTGAAACGGACGATCCCCGGCGATATCGCGCTCGTCACGAAGTCCGAAGTCGACCGAATCGTCGAATCGGCTGCCGACGACGTCTCACGTTGAGACGGTCGAAATCGCGTTGCTCACGGGTCGTACCTCCCCGTTCGCTATCTCGAGGCCTCGTTCGTTCCTCACTCGGCCTCGCTCTCCTCCACGATCTCGAGCCCACGGTTGTTGACCGCCATGGGGTCGAGCCCGACCTCCTGGAGGAACTGCTTGTACTCGCGCTCGCACTGTTCGGCGTCTTTTTGCTTGTCGCTCGCACGGTCACAGAGCTGAAGGAGGGTCTCTGGGACGTCGTTCTGGTAGACGATCCAGTGGTTGATCAGATCCGAGAGACGGCGAATGGGGCTCGTGAAGTGGCCGTAGATCTCGAAGTTCAACGCGTGGTGGCCGCCAAACGGGTCGTTCATGTACGTCGCCCGTGGCATCACCTTCATCACGGCCCACTGGATCTTATCGAGCTGGCGACCGGGTGCGGACTCGAGCGTCGCGTTGACGGCTTTGCGGGGGTCGTCCCAGGTGTCGCCGGGGATCGAAACGCCGTCGAGTTCTTGAATCTCCTGGAGGGCGTTCGACCACTCGTCGGGGCTTGGCTGTGGGTGAACGCGGTACATCGCCTCGACGCCGCGATTCCACATGAGTTCGTGCGTGACAGCCTTGTTCGCTTTCAGCATGCACTCTTCGATGATCGTGTGGGCACGGTCACGGGCCGGGTTGAGCACGAGCGATCCGTCTTCCTTGCGGATCTCGTGCATCCGGTCGGCGACCTCGTGGACGAGTTTGTTCTCCTCGTGTAGCGGGGCGTCGGGATCTTCGATTCGTTTCTCGGCTTGGGCGTAGGTCAGCCGCTCGTCGGACTCGATGACGGACTTGTAGATGTCGATCTCGTCGTACGAAAGCGTCTCCTTATCGAGATGCATCTCGACGGTGTGGGCGAAGCGCTCTTCGTTCGGGACGAGCGAGCAGACCGACTCCGCGAGCACCGGCGGCAGCATGTGGATCGTATAGCCCGGCAGGTACACCGTGTTACCGCGCTCGACGGCCTCGTCCCACATCGCTGAGTCGGGGTGGACGTAGTGGGTCACGTCGGCGATGTGCACCCAGAGGACGTACTCGTCGTCACGCTCTTCGATCGAGATGGCGTCATCGAAGTCCTGGGCGTCGATCGGGTCGGTCGTCCAGGTCGTCAGCTCTCGGAGATCCTCGCGGTCGTCGATCTCGGCATCGATATCTCCCTGGACGTCGTCCGTGAGTTCTCGGGCCTCCTCGAGGACCGCCTCGGGGAACGCATCGCGGATCTCGAACTTCTCGAAGAGTTCCTCGCGTTTGTTCTCGAGGTGGCGTGCGACCTCCTCACTAATCTCGACGGGGCCCTGCCCTTCGGCCGTGCCGGCTTCGGCCTGTGCGTCGTCGCTCATACCACCGCCTACGAACGACCGAGTGAAAGTCGTGTCGGGACGACGGGCGGGTGCACTCGAGTGACGACCAGCCTCCAATAGGTCAGGACTCCTCTTCGAGCGTCCCGTAGCGACGTTCGACCTCGGTGAGATACGCCGCCAGAAACGCCTCCCTGTTGGCGGTCTCTGCCTCGAGATCGACGAGGAGTTCCTCGAGTTCGTTCCGCGGGAGGTGACAGAGTTCGCGATGACAGGCCTTACAACAGTGTTCGAACGTCTTGTCCTCGCGGTCCCATCGGTCGCCGTGCTTGTCGTATTCACGGGCTGCAGACCGAGTGACCTGCTCGCCACAGGCGAGACACGTCACCCTCTCACTCCGACGCCGGGAGGGCCACATACGCTTCCAGAGGCTATGATACTATTTAGCGATTAACACACGTATCGGCAGCCACAACTATCAGTGGGGTCGATCGGTCGACGGAACGGGCCTTTTATTTCTGGACCGGTCGTTTCCCCCGCTATGCAGGTCAAATCTCGCCACCATCTGCGAAGCGATGCCGTCTCCGAACTCGAGGACGCACTCACCGACGGACTGGGTGTTGTGCCCGACGGCGACGCCTACGAGCGCGTCGAGTTCGAGGAAACCGACTGGGAGGTCGTCCTCATCGACGGCGAGCCCCAGGTCGCGTACTTTGACGACGAGCCGTTCCTGACGGTTCGCGGCGCAAACGCCTACGAGCCGGATAGGCGCGTAGTCACGGTCGACACCGGAGCGATCTCGTTCGTCAGCGACGGTGCCGACGTGATGCGGCCAGGGATCACCGAGGCAACCGAGGACATCGAACCGGACGATCTGGTCGTCATCGCTGAGGAAACCCACGGCAAGATGCTTGCGATCGGTCGCGCTCGAGTCAACGGCGAAGAGATGGTCGGCGACGAGGGCAAGGTCGTCGACTCGCTACACCACGTCGGCGACGACCTCTACGAGTTCGCCGGGTAGACCGAGTTCGCCAGCCGACTCGAGGGGCTTCGGGACTCGAGTGTTCCAGCACCTCATCACGAGGTAAGCGCCACCGTGTTGAACGGGTGCCAAAAGGGACAGTTCTGGACGAAGGACACGTTGCGGCGATGGACGGGGTCTTACACACCGAGAGACGATCGTCCGGCGCGCCACACCAGCTTCGTAACAGACTGGTAGAACTACTACCGAGGCCGATAATTCAGGTTACTCGGGCTCGTCGGCGTCTTCCAGCGAGTCTTCCTCGTACGCCTCCTCGTACAGCGCCAGCGTATCCGCATACCCCTCGAGCGCGAGATCGTACGTCCGTCGGAGGTCGGCGATCGGCGTCTCGGTAGCATCGATTCGCAGGTCGTTGTACGGCGGGTCGACGGCGAACTCCTCGGTGGTTGTGACGACGAGCGCCGCACTCTGGACCGGCAGATGCTCGCGTTTGTCCCCACCCTCGAGGTGGCCCGCCGCGAGTGCGTCGATCAGCCGTTTGGCCAGCGGCTCGGTCTCGGCTGCCTCGGAGACGCTTCGGGGTCCCGTCCACGGGTCGCCCGTCTCGTGGACTGCACACTCGGCGTACGTGTCGGCAGTCGCCTCGAGTACCGATTCACTAACCAGTAGGTTCCCGGCAACGGTGAAGTGATCGTGCTCGTGGTGGCCGAACCAGTCGCCACAGTCCTCCCCGGAGAACACGAACGCACCGTCGGCGTCGACGCCGTGGAGTTGGCGCTGTGATGCACCATCGTCGGCGTTGAGCAACGCCTCGAGGGCGTCTTCGACGCCGAGTCCGTCGTCGACGTAGCGAATGCCGTCCCGTCCGAGATCGACGTTGACGAGACTCTGGGTCGCGACCGCCCCGTTCTCGCTGACGAACGGACAGAGCGTCCCGACACCGGGAATTCGGGTCGTCACCGCGACGCCGAAGCGCCGGTGGCTCTCCCCGTCGTCGTTCTCGTAGTGCTCACGAACGCAGATGCTGAACGTCATCACTCGAGGGTACGAACACCGAAACGAAAAACGTCAGGGCGGCATCGAACCGTGGCGGTGCGTCGACGCCCGAGCGAGACGCGAGCGCGTCGTGTCCCGGAGCTGACTCGATCGGCGACCGTCCTCGAGCGGAGCGTTCGACTGTCCTCGAGCGGACAGAGGGGGTCTCGAACGGACCCAGGCCGCTAGCTGTACGGAGAACTGGATTTGTGTCTGACGTAAGAACTATACTGGCCGCGACAGTCGGTACGCCCGATGGGACTCATGAGCAGAATTATCGGCGGGACCCAGTCCCGGTCCGCCGAGGATTACGTCGAACTGGATATCAACGACGTCTCGACCGGGACGGCCCAGGCGGCGATGCAGGTACACATCGCCGAAGTCAACGGGCAGGCAGATGCGATCGACATCAAGGAAGCCGTCTACGACGGTGACATCGTCATCGCTGACATCACACGCCTGCGAACCGAAGACAAGACTGTCGAACACATCGTCGACGAACTCCGCCAGGTCGCCCAGGAGGTCGACGGCGACATCGTCCGGAAAGGCGACGACCAGATGATCATCACACCGACTGGCGTCCGCATCAGCCGCGAAAAGCTCGGCCAGTCGTTCTGAACGCCCGGTCGGCGTCGAATCCGATCGAAGTCGGTTCGACGTCAGCCGCCGGACTCGAGGTGCTCGAGGAGCCGCTCGCGTCCGCGGACCGCCCGGTTTCGGCGTTCTTCGTGGGAGATTTCTTCTACTCCGACCGGTATCTCTCGATCGTGGCTCGCGTAATAGCCCTCGGGTGCGACCCAGTCGTTGTAGAACTCCGGGACGGTCTCACCGATCATGGTTAGCGCGACGCGCGCGCCGTCGCCCGCGGCGACCAGGGCCTGATGGTGGGTGCTGCGCACGCGGCCCGCGGCGTAGACGCCGTCGACGTCGGTTCGACCGTCCGCATCAGCGAGAACGATGTCGACGGGCCCCGGCTCCTCCGGTTCCGTCGAGACGTCTAGGTCCTGTAGGTAGTCGCTGTCTGCCCACGAGGTGGCGATCACGGCGTCAGCGACTACCGACGTACCGTCGACGACGAGTTCGAACGTGTCATCGCTTTGGCGCGCAGTTTCGACGGTTCCCTCCCTGAGCGTACAGCCCGCCTCGCGGGCATGGTCCCGTATGAAAGCAAGCAGCGTTCGTGGCTCGATGCCCGCCGGGAAGCCGAGGTAGTTCTCGACGTAGGCGCACTTGGTGAGCGTCGAGCGACCGTTCGAGAGGACGACCGTCTCGAGGTCCGCTCGAGCACAGAAGACGCCAGCCGCACAGCCAGCGGGACCCGCGCCAACGACGGCGACGTCGTAGGAGTCGAGTCGCGTCGGTTCAGTTTGTGTCGGTTCAGTTTGTGTCAATTCAGTTCGCATCGATTCCGATTTCGTGGTGGTGTTTGCGCTCGTCATGAGATGGTGCGTACAGGAATTGCTGGTCTGGGACCGAGTCATCTATCGGCGGCCGCCGTCGGGTTTCGCCCGCTTTGACTCCGCGTCGGCGACGTCTCCGCCCCCGAGTCGGTTGGCGACGTCGCCGGCGAAGTGACACTTCGACCGCACCGGCCCAACCGCCTCGAGCGGCGGTTCCTCGGTTCGACAGTCGGCTTCAGCTAGCGGACAGCGGGTGTGAAAGACACAGCCCGCGGGCGGATCGACCGAACTCGCCACGTCACCTTCGAGCGGGACGCCGCCGTCGCGGGCCGGGTCGATCGATGGGATGGCCTCGAGCAGCGCCTTCGTGTACGGGTGCGTCGGCTCGGTGAACACCCGGGCTGCGGGACCGACCTCCAGTAGCGTACCGAGATACAACACCGCGACGCGGTCTGCGACGTGGGCGACCACGTCGAGATCGTGGGAGATGAGCAGGTACGTCAACTCGAGGTCGGCTTGCAGATCGAGCAGAAGGTTGAGGATGCGGGCTTTCACCGAGGCGTCGAGCGCCGACACGGGTTCGTCGAGCACTACCAGGCGCGGCTCCAGCACGATCGCGCGGGCGATCGCCGCCCGTTGGATCTGCCCGCCGGAGAGTTCATGCGGGTAGTTCGTCGCATGGCGCTCCGAGAGACCCACCCGGTCGAGCAGTTCGGCGATGCGGTCGGCACACCGGTCGCGGCCCCATCCCTGCTGGCGAAGCGGTTCGGCGATCGACCGCTCGATCGTCCGGCGCGGGTTAAAACTCGAGCGTGGGTTCTGGAAGACGACGCCGACGTCTGCGAGCAACTCCGTCGCCCGGTCCTCGAGGGAGCCGACCGGCTGGCCGTCGAATCGGATCGTTCCGGCAGACGATGTCTCGAGGCCGGTCACGAGGCTCGCAAGCGTGGATTTCCCGCATCCGCTCTCGCCGACGAGCCCCAGCGTCTCGCCTGATCGAATCTCGAGGTCGACGTCGCCGACCGCCTCGAGCGTGGCGGGTTCGCCGAGCAGCCGATCGAGAAGCCCGTCATCGAGCGAGTAGCGTTTCGAGACGCCCTCGAGTCGGACGACCGGTTCCTTCGAGTGGCTGTTGGCGGTGCCTGCGGACGGGTCCGGCGACGATGGCGGTTGGTCCGGGCCGTCGACCCCGGCTGGACTGGAGTGACTCGGGCCGCTACAGTGGGTACCCTCGAGCGCGATCGGTTCGCCGCAGGCGACAGTCCCTTCGCGGTCCTCGAGGTCGAGGACGGGAATCCCGCCGGCTCGACAGCCGTCGGTCGCGTGGACACAACGTGGGGCGAACGGACAGCCGGGTGGTTTCGCCGAGAGGTCAGGCGGCCGACCGTCGATCGCTGGCAGCCGGCTTTTCGGGGCCACACGCTGGGTCAGACACGCGAGTAACGCCCGCGTGTACGGGTGGCGGGGCTCCTCGAGGATGCGTTCGGTTGGCCCGGTTTCCATTACTTCTCCGGCGTACATCACGGCGACACGATCACAGACGTCGGCGACGACGCCAAGATCGTGGGTGATGAGGACCGTCGCGAGGTCGCGCTCGTCGGTGAGCGTTCGGAGCATCTCAAGCAGTTGCGCCTGGGTCGTCGTATCGAGCGCGGTCGTCGGTTCGTCGGCGATCAACAGGTCAGGGCTCGAAGCGAGCGCGATGGCGAGCATCGCCCGCTGGCGCATGCCCCCGGAGAGTTCGTGGGGGTAGGCGTCGGCGCGGTCGCCCGGCGAGGCGATGCCGACCTGTTCCATGAGGTCGATGGCCTGGACTCGAGCGTTGCACCACTTCTCGCGGCGGCTGAACGGTGGCACGTGGAGGTAGTCGAGCAGCGTCTGAGAGTCGGGGCTGCGGTGAACTCTGACCGACTCTGCGATCTGTTCGCCGACGTCGAAGACGGGATTCAGCGTTTCGGTCGGATCCTGAAACGCCATCGAAACCGTTTCCCCACGGAGTCTGCGAAGCGTTCGGTCGCTCGCTTTGGTGATGTCGACCCCGTCGACGACGATCGATCCCCGGACGATTTCTGCGGGCTCGTGGAGGCCGAGGATCGATCTAGCGGTGACGGACTTACCGCTGCCGCTTTCGCCAACGATACCGACGACTTCGCCCGCGTCGACAGCGAACGAGACGCCGTCGACCGCACGAACGGTCCCGTCGCTCGTTTCGAACTGTGTGTGAAGGTTCTCGACGGTGAGTACGGTGGACATGGTTAGGTCGGTTTCTCGAGAGTCGCCTCGTGTTTCGGATCGAGCAGGTCTCGGAGGGCGTCACCTAGTAGGGTGAACCCGAGGACGGTCAGCATGATCGCGACGCCGGGTGCGTTGGCAAGCCACCAGGCGTCTCTGAGGTAGTGTCGGCCGTCGGAGAGCATCGTCCCCCACTCGGGTGTCGGCGGCTGTGCGCCCAGGCCGATAAAGGAGAGTCCGGCCGTCGCCAGCACGACGGTCCCCAGATTCAGCGTCGCCAGCACGACGACGGGACTGATGACGTTCGGCAGCAGGTGCCTGATCGTAACTTGCACCCGCGAGGCACCCATCAAGCGTGCCGCGCCGACGAACTCCCGTTCTTTCGTTGAGAGGACGCTCCCGCGAACGATTCGAGCGTATGAGGCCCAGCCGACGACCGCGAGTGCGATCAGGACGTTTCGCAGGCTCGGCCCGAGGATGCCTGCGATCACGAGTGCGAGAACCAGCCCCGGAAAGGCGAGTTGAACGTCGACCAGTCGCATCAACGCCTCGTCGACCCAGCCGCCGACGTAACCAGCGACGAGGCCGATCGTCGTACCGAGTACCAGCCGGATCGCGGTCACCGCGACGGCGATTCCGAGCGAGATCCGTGTACCGTAGACGAGACGCGCGAGAACGTCACGGCCCAGTTCGTCGGTCCCAAGTGGGTGGGCGGCCGACGGCGCTTGAAGACTGTTCGTCAGATCCTGCGCCGTCGGGTCGTGTGGGACGATAACCGGGCCAAACACCGCGACGGCCGTGATACCAGCCACGATCGCCGTCCCGAGGAGGGCAAGCGGACTCGAGCGGATCGTCCGGACACCCCTTGAGGTGTTGAGTGCCCGGCACCGGTCGTACAGGCCAACCCCCAGTCGCCGGACGACTGAGCCGTCAGGTGGTCCGTTCATGACGCTTCGCCCCCCATCGAGACCCGCGGGTCGAGAGAGCGGTAGGCCAGATCGACGAACAGGTTCGTCACGACGAAAATCCCCGCCGCGATCAGCGTGATCCCCTGGATAACGGGATAGTCCCGATCGAAAACGGCATCGACGAGCAGCAGACCCAGTCCGGGACGCTGAAAGACGACCTCGATGACCACTGCGCCGTTGAGCAACGAGCCGAACTGGAGTCCGATGATCGTCACCACGGGAATCAGTGCGTTTCGTAGCGCGTGCTTGTATCGGACGATCCGGCCGCGAAGCCCCTTCGAGCGGGCAGTGTCGACGTACGCCTCGGCGAGCACCTCGAGCATCGAGGCGCGGATCAACCGGGTCAGTACCGCCGCCATGCCGGTCCCGAGCGTCACCGCGGGTAACACGAGTTGGCCGGGGCTGCCAGCACCCGCGACGGGGAGAACGCCGAGTGTCAGCGGGAACGCGAGGATGAGCAGATATGCGAGCCAGAAGTTCGGCATCGAGACGCCGACCAACGATCCCAACTGGCAGACGACGTCGACGCTGGTCCCCTGGTAGACAGCGCTGAGCACACCCGTCGGGACGGCAATCGCTAACGCGATCAGCATGGAGGCGACGGCGAGTTCCACCGTCACCGGCAGGGCGGTCCCGATCATCGACGTCACCTGCGTCTCGGCGTAGTAAGACGTTCCGAGATCGCCGCGGAGTACGTCGGTAAGCCAGCGGCCGTACTGGACGGGGACGGGATCGGTGAGTCCGTGCTCGGCCTCGAAGGCCTCGATCTCGGCCTGTGACGGCGGCCGATCCAGCCGCTCGGAAAGGATCACCTCGGCCGGGTTTCCCGGCGTTAAAAAGATCATCCCGTAGGTCACGAGCGAGACGCCGATCATGACGATCGCTGACGTGCCAAGCCGGTACGCGAGGTACGTGCGCATCGCTACTGGGATCGCCGGAGGGAACGCCACTCGAGCAGCCGATCGATCGGATGAAGCTCGACGCCCTCGATGGTAGCGTCCATGGCGACGGCGTACTCCCGATAGGTAATCGGGATCACCACGGCCTCCTCCACGATGCGTCGCTGGGCCTCGACGTACGCCTCGTGTCGCTGCTCGGGGTCGTTCGACTGGAACCCGGTCTCGATGAGGTCGTCGACCTCCCCACCGAGATTGTGTAGGCCCGTTCCATCGGCCTCGTAGAGATCGATGTTGTCGACGCCTCGAGAGTGGAAGTTCTCCCACATGATGTAATCGGCACCGGGGCTGTTCGACTGGGTGCCGTCGATCGCCAGGTGGAACTCGCCGCGGCCGGTCCGGTCCTGGTACGCGGCGCGCTCGAGCAGTTCGATGTCGAGGTCGACGCCGACCGCGTCGAACTCGGACTGGAGAATCTGTGCGATCAGATCGTCGTCGTCCTGGTCGCCCCGTACGAGGCAGGTCAGTTCTTCGCCGTCGTACGACGAGTCGGCGACGAGTTCACGCGCCGTCTCGTGGTCGCGCTCGTAGTCCGGCAATTCGTCGTCCGCCGCCCAGTCGATGACCGTCGAGATGGGGCCGCTTGCAGGGCGACCGAGGCCACCCAGGGCCTCCTCGACGATCTCGGACTGGGAAACCGCGTAGTTAAGCGCCCGACGCAGGTCCGCGTCGTCCGTTGGCTCCTCGTAGAGGTTGAACGAAACGAACGTCGATCCGGACGACTGCTGGGTTTCAACGACGAACTCGTCGCTCCGACGCAACGAGGTGAGACGCGGTTTCGACGGTTCGAGGACGACATCGGCGTCGCCCGACTCGAGCAGGTTCGTCCGCGTCGTTTCGTCTTCGGCCGCACGAACGGTGAGGCCGTCAGGAGCGACGTCGCCACCCCAGTAGTCGTCGTGGGTCCCGAGTTCGACGTACTGGCCGTCCTCGACGTCCTCGAGTGTGAATGGGCCGGTGCCGATGACGTCACCGTTCCACGGATCGGCCGACGGCGGGTGAACGTCGAGCATGTTGTGGCCGATCGTTCCTGGAAAGTCCGGAAACGGCTCGGTGTTGGTGAACTCGACAGTGTAGTCGTCTATCTTCTCGACGCTTCCCGGCTCGAGGTGGAGCCAGCCGTAGACGAAGTCACCGTAGCGCTCGAGAATGTCGTTTTCGTAAGAGTGGACGACGTCGTCGGCGGTCATCTCCGCTCCGTTGTGGAAGGTGACACCCTCCCGGAGTTCGAATACCCACGTTGTATCGTCGGTTAGCTCCCAGTCGGTGGCCAGCCAGGGTTTCGCGTGCATCTCTTTTGTTCCCCAGACCAGCGGTTCGACGACCCGAGTCCAGTAGGGAGTCATTCCGCTCCACCGTTCCCACTGGTCGTCGCTGTCGGCCGGGTTGCTCGGCGGCACGATCGTAACAGTTTCTCCGTCGATGTCGTCGGATGCGCCTTCGGCACACCCAGCGACCCCGGCCGTACAACCGGCAGCAATCGCACCGAGGAATCGCCGCCTCCGGAGCCGTTGATCTATCGGACGCTCGTCTTCGGTGGCCTTCATCAATCTAATTTTCATTAGATAAAGTAGATTTGTTAAACGTTCCGATACTGATCGGCCGAACGCCGACATCGCTTTGCTGTACGGCCATACCGAGTTGACGACTGCACCGACTATTCGGATCGGTTTGTCCAGGGTGTATCACAGACCGACACTGACGTGAAAGGGGTAATCGGTACCCGCGCTTGAGGGGTATTTTCGGCCGTGTTTAATCGCATGACGGGAGCGGAATTTCCTGTTTTGCGGCCTTCTTGATGTTGTAAACCGCACACATCAGCGCAATCTCACGAAATTCTCGGTACCATGTCCGCGCTCGCAGGGCGACGCCCAGCGAGCGCTTGACAGACGAGAAGACGGTTTCCGACATGGCTCGTTGACCGTAGAGTTCGTCATCAATCCGCGCGTTATGCGCGTGATCGTACGGTGCATGGACGCAGTGCTTGATCAACGGCCGAATGTCGAGTTCTCGGAGGTCTTCTCGAAGCCAGTTACAGTCGTAGCCCTTGTCCGCTGTGAGGACGCGCAACTCGCCCGCGTGCTTGCGGGCGAGTTGCTCACAGATTTCTGCATCACTTCCTTCCCACGTCGTAGTACAGTGAAGATCGAGAATCGCTTGCGTCTCTGTATCGACGAGTTTCGTCACTTTCATCGTCTGAACGTGGTAGTTTGTTCGTCGGCAGTAGTGGCGACTTGCACGAGAGCGGTCGAAGTACGTCGCGTCGATCGTGCCGATCTCACCAGTCTCGTGCAGCTGCGCTGAATAGCGCAGCAGCACTCGGCACACACTCATCTCAAGTCTATCGAACGCTAGACATAGTGTGGATGGATGAGGGAGATCGGCCGGTTCAAGGCCGATCTTCCGGATTATTCGTGGCATCTCCGTGAGGATGTCGATGGTCATCCGATAGGACGTCCCGAGGTAAATTCGCAAGCAGTGAAGCGGAATCATCGCATAATCGGCGAACCCGCCGCCGCCTTCCGGGGCGGCGGGTTCGTCCGTGTCGTCAGCAACTCTTTTAGCAGTCCAGACACAGCGTTCGGTGAAGCGGAAGATTTGGGTTGGCACAACTTCCCGTCTTCCGCTTCAACACCGTGATTCTAACGACTCAACTTGACGCAGTCTAGCGATTAAACAGAGCCGTATTTTCACCGAACGGGAATTGCAACGCCGGGTTATGAGACACTAGGCCGTAGAGTTGCGTATGTCAGGATTTCGCGCAACCGTCGTCGTTGACGATCCTGCGGACTGCCCGGTCGCCGAGGTCTCGGCGAACGTCGACGACCCGATCGACTCCGTTACCCGGACACACTCGAGCGCCAGCGGAAAGCCAGTCGTCGAGGAGTTCGGCGTCGAAGCCGACGCGGACATCGACGAGGTAGACCTGTCGGCTGACGTCGAGCTAACGCCGGTCCAGGCGAACGAGCAGGAAGCCGTGTACCGGTTCGAGCGGAACGAAAAGCCGGACTGTGCGTGCACTATCGTCGAGAAGACGGGGACACCGATCACCACGGTCCGTGCCCAGGACGGTGCCCTGTTGCTGTCGTTCCGGACGTTCGACCTCGAGGAGATCTCCGAGATCGTCGGCTCGCTTCGAGACCGGTTCGACGGCGTTCTCGTCGAGGACCTCACACAAGGACAGGGAAAAGACGCTGGTGACGCCGTCATCGTCGACCGCGACGTGTTGACCGACCGCCAACGTGAGATTCTCGACACTGCTCACGAGATGGGCTACTTCGAGTACCCCAAAGGTGCGAACGCGACCGACGTCGCTGCAGAACTCGGTGTCGCCCGATCGACGTTCACCGAACACCTCGCGGCCGCCCAGACGAAGCTAATGGATTCGATTCTCGAGGCCTGAAACGGCCGCTATACCGGATCACGAATCGATATCGGGTCAGCTGGACCAAACGATTATTCGGCGTAGTTGATCGGCCGTCGACTGGAACGTCGCAGCCGACGGTGTTCTCGGGAGTGATAGCTTCAGGTCAGAATTTAAGAGGGTTCACTGTGGGCGAGAAGTAACGAGGATGTTCCGGAAAGTCGTCCCGAACGTTATCCGTCGCAGTTATGCACTGAAGTTCATGATCGCCCTGCTCGTCCTCGGGTTGACCGTCGGCGCAGCAGGGTACGCAGGAACCGAGCTAATCGCGGCTGAAACCGAAGAACAGACCTACGAACAGCAGGCGGAGTTCGCCGCCCAGGAGGCCAAAAACATCCAGAACCTCCACGAGCGGAACCGGTTAGTGACCGAATCGATCGCCGTCTCTGACGTCGTCGTCTCCGACGAGACCGCCTCGTCCGATCAGGTGGCCGAGTACCTCGCTACCGAACAGGCCAGACACGACGGTGCCGAGAACGTCCACCTCGTCGACGTCGACGAGCGCGACGTACTCTCGAGTTCGGACGACGACCTCGTCGGCTCTGACTTCGACGACGTCCAGACGGGGTGGGCGAACCTGGACGCCGGATCGTTCGAGACCGACGACGAGACGTTCGGCGTCGAGGCCCAGTTCCTCGGTGAGTATACGGACCACGACGGCGAGTACGTCGTCGGCTACGCCGCCCCCATCCCGGACGGCGAGATGGACGAGGGAGCGTCCAGTCGCGTCGCCGTCTACGACGTCGGCCTCGAGCCGTTCGGCGAGGAGCTGATCGAAGCCGACGGCCAGATCTCGTATCTGGTCAATCCGGCCAACAACCGCATCCTGATGGATCCGACGGGCGAGTCGATCTGGCACACCTACCGTGATGGGAGCGCACTCACCGCCCAGCAAGGATCACACTCGATCGGAGTGCCCGGCGACTCGACGGCGGCCTCGATCGAAGCGGCGAACGCGGGCGAGGGGTACGAGACCGAGCCGTACCTCGCCTCGTATGCGACCTTACCCGGCGAGACGAACTGGTATATCGTCACCCACACCCCCGAAGCGGAGGCACTCGGCTTCGTCGCCACCGTCCAGGAGTACGGCACCTACGCCTCCATCGCCGGAATCCTCGGCGTGGTCCTCCTCGGGGGGATCGTCGGGCGCAACACCTCCGCAGCGATCAACCGCCTCAGTTCGAAAGCCGAGCGGATGGGGGAAGGCGACCTCGACGTCGAGTTCGAATCCAACCGCATCGACAGTATCGGCCAGCTGTACGACGAGTTCGATACGATGCAAGAGTCGCTCCGAACACAGATCCACGCGGCCGAGTCAGCCCGCCAGGATGCCGAACAGGCCCGCCAGGAGACCGAACGGGTGAACGACGAACTCGAGCGGAAAGCCGACGAGTATCGCGACGTGATGCGGGCGTGTGCCGACGGCGACTTTACGATGCGGATGGACCCCGAAACCGACAACGAGTCGATGCGCGAGATCGCGACGGAGTTCAACGAGATGATCGGGGACATCGAACGAACGACGGCGCAGCTAACGGCGTTCGCAAACGACGTCGCCGTCGCCTCCGAACAGGTGACCGCCAGTTCCGAGAGCGTCCGGGCCGCCTCCGAGCAGGTCACCGAGTCCGTCCAGGAAATCTCGACCGGCGCCGAGCGACAGAACGACAGTCTCCAGTCCGTCAACCGGGAGATGAACGGCCTCTCGACGACGACCGAACAGATCGCCTCCGCATCCAATCAGGTCGCCGACGTTGCCGAACGAACGGCTCGAGCGGGCGAGCGTGGCCGCGAAGCCGCCCAGGAGGCGATCGACGGCATCAGCGAGATCGAGGCCGAGTCCGAATCCGCCGTCGAGGCGATCGAGGATCTCCAGTCGGAGGTCGCACAGATCGACGACCTCCTCGAGTTCATCAGTGAGGTCGCCGAGCAGACGAACATGCTGGCGCTGAACGCGAACATCGAGGCGTCACGATCTGCGGACTCGAACGAGGGCTTTGCGGCGGTCGCCGCCGAGGTCAAAGAGCTCGCTGCAGACACCAAAGAGGCCGCCGACGACATCGAACGGCGGCTTTCACAGATCGACGCCGAGACCGAGCGAACCGCCGACGAAGTTCGCCAGACCAGCGAGCGCGTCGCCGAACACGCGTCCTCGGTCGAAGGCGCGATCGCTGCACTCGACGAGATCGCCGGCTACGCCCAGGAGACCAACGACGGGGTCCAGGAGATTTCGGCGGCCAGCCAGCAACAGGCTGCCTCGACCCAGGAGGTCGTCGCCATGGTCGACGACGCGGCGACGATCGCCGAACAGGCAACGGCCGAAGCCCAGAACGTCGCCGCAGCCGCGGAAGAGCAGACTGCCTCGCTCGTCGAGGTCACCCAGAGCGTCAACGACCTCTCGAGTCAGGCCAATCAGCTCTCCGAAGCGCTCGACCGGTTCGACACGGAGGTCGACGTCGACGGGCACGCGATCACCGCCGACCTCGAGGACGGACGCGAGGCCGGTTCGACCGATGGCGAGCGCACGGACGACGGGACGGAACTCGAGTGGATCGAAGACGCTGGCGACGAACCGGCAGACGGGGCCAGCGAGCCCCCACAGTGGGAGACGATCGACGAAGCGGCTGGGACCGACGAGACTGCCGGACTGGGTGACGACGGACTCACCACGGACGACGGCCAGTGAGGCCGTCACCGCTGAGTGGTCAGTGAAGACGACAGGGAGTCGGTAAGACCGGCGGGTCGTCGGCGAAAGCAAGGGAGAACCAGTGGACAGACACTACGGATCGGCTTTGCATCGACGGCAGAACCGACGTGCCTCGAGCGAACCACCACGGAACGAGCCCCGAGCGTGCAGTTTGTTCCGTGCAGCGTGCGGGCTGTCCCGTTCGTGTCAGCGTCCAACAATTACTGTGCGGTCGGTCTCGCGGATCACCTTCTGACTGACGCTTCCGAAGAGCGCCTTCCCGACCGGCGTACGCTTGCGAGCACCCAGCACGATCGCGTCGGCGTCCGTTTCCGCCGCCGTCTGGAGGATGCTCCTCGCCGTATCGCCGACCATCTGCTGGCGGTCGGTCTCGATCCCGGCGTCCTCGAGTCGGCGCTCGGCGGTGATAACGGAGTCGGGAAGCCCCTGGAGTTCGGGGAGCGATTCGTTCAGGTCCTCGATGAGTGTTGGACCGGCTTCGTCCGGTGGTGTCTCGATCTCTTCGATGACGTGGAGTATCGTCGCGGACTTCTCGTCCGGTCCGCCAGGTAACGAACGGACGGTCTCGACCTGCTCGATCGCCCGACGTTCGTCGTCGTCGACCGGGATGAGAGCGTGGAACATGGGCCATACTGTGATGCGTGGTTGGAAATACGTACCGATGGTGACCAGCGCTGGTGTGAGTGCTCGAGTCGTCGACAAAGTCGAAGTCGGGTCGATTCGTCACTCACCGCGGCGTCGAAGGACGAACGCCGTCGCCGCAGCGACCGCGGCGATTCCCGCGAGGACGACGAACAGTTCGCGGACGGAGGCAACGGTGAGGACGAGCCCGGCGAGGCCAGCCCCGAGTGCGCCGATTCCGAAGATCGCGAGGAAGGTGTAGCCGAACGAGAGCCCGCGTGTTCCGGGTGGGGAGTGTTTCGCGACCGCGGCCTGCTCGAGCGGCTGGATCGTAAAGACGGTCACGCCCAGCAATAACGAGATGGCGACGAACGTCGCCGGCGTCGCGCTGGCGGGAACGAACAGCAAGGCTAGCAGGACGAGCGAGCCGAAAACGTAGACGAGCGCACGTTCGACGGCCATCCGCTCGGCGAGGTACCCACCGAGGTACTGGCCGAAGACGCCGGCGATCAAGATTGCGACGTAGAAATATCGCGCGAGGTCGAACTCCTCGGCGTACGGACTCTCCGGATCGACGAGTTCGATGGTGACCAGGCCATCGATCAGATCACCGAGCAAGTCCGGGAGAAAGGTGAGAAATGCCCGGTAGTACAGCCCGTTCATCATCACGACGACGATGACGAGTCCAAACGCGACCGTCGCGAGCGCCCGTGAGTCCTCGAGAACCGTCGAGAGCGTCACTTTCCCTTTGGTGTCGTTGCCACCCGCTGGATCACCGCCGTCGGCCGCGGCCGTCGACTGGGCGGCCGTCGGTCTCGTATCGACGAAGAACCCGAGGACGAGGACGACGACCGCGGGGATCGCGAGGAGCATCGAGACAACTCGCCAGTCGAACCAGAGCAACAGGACGGCAGTCGCGAGCGGCCCGAGCGCGATGCCGATATTGCCACCGATTCCGTGGTAGCCGAGTGCCATCCCCGTTCGCTCGACGCGCGTCGAGAGCAACGCGAGTCCAGCAGGGTGATAGACGCTCGCAGTAACACCCCAGATACCGATCGCAAGCGCCAGCGAGAGGATCGATCCCGAGAGGCCGACGAGGACGAACGAAGCCGCCATGCCGCCGAGACAGGCGAGGATGAGCGGCTTCGAACCGTACCGATCGACGAGGACGCCCCCCGGGAGCGCACCCACGCCGAACAGGCCGTAGCCGATCGTCACGATCAGACCGAGCGTCGCTGCCGTCATCGAGAACTCTGCGAGCCAAACGGTCATCAGGATCGGAATCGAGAGCTCGTACGTGTGGACGAGCCCGTGGGCTGCAGACGTAAAGAGGACGATGCGACGGTCCGTGTGGTCCATCGGCTCGAGGTTACTCGCGCCAGGTGCGTTAAATAGTCCGGTATATCACGATCGTTGCCGGTATGATAGTGACCCACGCGATCGCAGTAGGCCGTCAGTGGAGTGGCACAGTCGGACGTATCGGCTGTCGATAACCCTTTGCAACGGCGTCCCATCGTCGATGGCATGGACGTTATCCACACTGCACTCTGGGTCTCGGACATCGAGCAGACGCGGGCGTTCTACGTCGACGCGCTCGGGCTCGAGGAGAACTGGTCGTTTACGGCCGACGACGGCGTCGAAAACGTCTACATCGGCGGCCCATGCGGTGAGTTACAGTTCAAATACGATCCCGACGGCGGACCGACGATCGATTCGGGAACCGTCGACCACATCGCCGTCGGCGTCGAGAGCACCGACGAGACGTTCGAGCGAC
The DNA here is from genome assembly GCF_003430825.1 of Natrarchaeobaculum sulfurireducens. Classification (NCBI taxonomy): domain Archaea; kingdom Methanobacteriati; phylum Methanobacteriota; class Halobacteria; order Halobacteriales; family Natrialbaceae; genus Natrarchaeobaculum; species Natrarchaeobaculum sulfurireducens. The sequence continues at coordinate 737,169 of NZ_CP024047.1, forward strand.
TCCTCGAGCAGGCCGACCCGCCGGTTCACGAGGAGCCAACGACGATGGATGCGATCGATCGTCGCGTCGCGTTCGTCGAGGATCCGGACGGCTACGTCGTCGAACTGGTCGAGCGACTCGAGTAGTCGCAGCCGATCGTGTTAGACAGTTGTTAGGACGTGGTGCTGGTGCAACCGCAATCGCGGTGCGCTCGTGGCGGTACCGACGGACGGCGGCCCGAATTAGGCGTCGGTCGCGGCCGGTCTCGAGACGGGCGTCGTCGTCCGGGTGACGAGGACGAGCAGGCCTGAGGCGACCAGTACGAGCCCCGCAAGCAGGAGCCAGGAGGCGCGATAGCCGATCGTATCGGCGAGGTAGCCAAACGCGGGTGGGGCAAAGAGCGCGCCGCTGGTCAGTGCGAGCTGACCGCCCGCGGTGGCACCGCCCATCTCCTCGGCGCGGACGAGCGTCGCCATGACGGAGTAGTAGACGCCAGTGTAGCCCAGAACGAAAAAGCCGAGCGCCGAGAACGCGAGCGTCGCACCGAGAACCGTCGTCGTCGACGCAACGACGACGAACAGTACGGCCCCGGCGAGCGACTGGACGATGAGGATCGACCCGATGCGAACCTGCGGATCTCCGGGCAAGACGTCGGCTAGCCAACCCGTGAGGACGCGACCGACGCTTCCGAACAGCTGGACGAGTGCGAGGACGACACCGCTGAACGCGACCGATGCGCCGATCGACTCCTCGACGTACAACACGGTATAGCCAGTCGTGGTGAACAGCGCAGCACCGAGGAAGAGTCCCGCAACCGTCAACAGCACGTACGGTTGATTCGAGAGCAGCACCCGAAAGTCCGGATACTCGGCAGTTCCACCGGCGCTCGAGCTCGAATAGAGCCGGTAGAAGACGACGGCGACGACCAGTCCGAGCGCCGTCGCGATGAGAAATCCAGCCTGCCAGAAGAGTACGCCGGCGAGCCCCGTCACGAGCAGCGCACTGATCCCGCTACCGCCCGTGACACCGACTTGCTTGATCCCCATTGCCAGGTTCTGCTTGCCCGGTTCGATGTTGTCGAAGACGGCCTTGTTCGTCCCCGGCATCGCCGTCCCGTACAGCGACCCGAGAACGAAAACCGCGGCGAGCAACATCGCGTAGGTGGGAGACCCGGCTACGAGAGCGGCCCCGGTCGCGAGGCCCACGAGGCTGAGCGAGAGGGTGAGTCGTTCACCGAACCGATCGACGAGCGCGCCGAGTGGCAGGAGGAAAACGGCGTATCCGAGCGTAACCATCGTCACAACCACGCCGACCGAAAACCGGGAAAGGCCAAACGCATCGCGAAAGAACGGCGTCGCAGCGAACACTGAATAGTAGCAAATGCTCGCCGAAATCTGCCACATCGTCACGAGCGACACCGTTCGCCAGTACGACTGGGCCATCGACCCGTACCGATTGAACGGCAGTTAAAAAGTGTACGGATACCGGAACGTTCGACGCGACCCGGTAAACTTGTCAATTATGGATATATTATTTACTGAGATTTATCACCATAAGCAGTAAGCCCTGGCCATCGACGATATCAGTTCTAACCTAACCGACAATGTGGATACAATATTCCGATAGTAACGGAGGCAATAAAAAATCTTAATGAACGATACCGGTGTTTGACCAACAGATATTTATACGCCGAATTTAAATCGTTCCCAATATGGCTGGTAATGGCAGACAGTCCAGACGGACGTTTTTAAAAGGTGCAACAGCAGCGGGGGTTGTGGGCCTCGCAGGGTGTCTCGGTGACGACAACGGCCACACGATCACGATCGCCGGCACCTCGAGTGGCAGCGCCTCCCAGGCAGCGGGTCAGGCACTCGCTCGTGGTGCGAACGAACACAGCGACGAACTCACAGTCGACGTTCAGGAGACGGAGGGGTGGACGGCGAACCTCTACGAGTTCGACGAAGGTGAGTTCAGTACGATCAGCGTCGACAACAACTCGTGGGCGGCCGCGCTCAACGAGGAAGAGGACTTCGCCGACGAACCCGTCGACGATCTGCCGATGCAGGGGTTCATGTTCACGAGCCTCGAGATGCACTGGGTCGCGATGGACGGCTCCGGGATCGAGTCGACGGCTGATCTCCGCGACGGTGGATACACGATCTACCCGATCGAGCCCGGCTTCGGGACGCGACTGCTCACCGAGCAGTTGCTCAGAGAAGACGGCATCTGGGACGAAAACGACATCAACAACGAGGACACCGACGACATTCCGGGCGCAGTGGAGGAAGGGCGCGTCGACGCGCTCGCCCTCTACGGCTCGAACGGGATCGAGCTTGCTGGCTGGTGTCAGGAGGTCGACGTCAGGAGTGACGGACAGCTGTACGCGATCGAAAGCGACGACCAGTTCGTCGAGTCGATCGAGTCGATGGATGGTGCCGCTCACGTCCAGCAAGAGCCCTACGGCTACGAGCAGGACGTTCAGGACGAACTCGGTCTCGACGAGATCGACTTCTGGGCGCTGCAGGGCCAGTGGGCTTTCGGCCCGGACGTCCACCCCGATGCCGTCTACGAGGCGGCTCGGGTTGCCTACGACCACCACGATACGCTTCGAGAGTCCGACCCGACGACGCTCGAATACACGCCAGAGGTCATGACCGAGTCGATCATGCCGGACGTCGAAGTTCACCCCGGAATGGCCGAGTTCCTCCGAGAACACGACGCCTGGGACGACGACTGGACCGAGGGCGAAGCTGACGCTGAGTAACGCCTAACGAATACGTTCTTGTATTTCGACACTGAGTGATATGGTAGCCACCCGCGTGAATAACGGGCATTAGTAACAATGGAAGACGAACCACCGACAGACGACGCAAATATAGACAATTCAGACAACGACGCCGACGAGCCTATCGAAATCTCTGACGACGAGGCTGACGTCGTTGACGTCAACGAAGAACTGGCAGATCGACCGATCGGAGCCGTCCTCAAGGAGCGGCTCTCGAAGGAGAGTCTCCGCGAGAAGACAACGCTGTGGGGACTGTTTGCAGCCCTCTCGATCCCCTTCTGGTTCTATGTCATGTGGATGGCGTACCTCCAGGGGGCGATCACCGGCTCCTCGCCCTCTCGAGCACAGTTCGGGGCTGGATTTCTCGGCGGCATCATCACGTTGTACGCGCTCCACGAGATGATCAACCGTGTCGGTGGCGATCGGTTCATCACAACCGACGTGAAGGCCCTCTTCGCCAGGGAGAACCTGTTAGACACGAGTCTGTTACTCGGCGTCGTTCTCATCACGTTACCGACGAGCATCTACGTCTACATCAACGCGATCGCACTCGCCCAGCGGGGGTACGTCACGCAACCGGAACTCGTCGTCGCCGTCTTCTTCACGATCGCGATCATCTACACGACCTGGCGCGCATTCGGGATCACGTTCCTGGCCGTCTTGCTGGTGGGGATCGCCTACGGCTACTTCGGCTACCTCGTGCCCGGCACGCTCGGCCATACCGGCATCGGTCACGAGCGGCTGCTCCGCATCCTCGTGATGACGACTGACGGTTTCTACGGCTTCCTGACCCAGCTCACTGCCGCGTGGATTGCGCTGTTCTTGCTGTACGCCGGGATGTTGAAGGCGTACGGCGCGTTCGACCTGATCCTGCGTGCGGCAGTTCGCACCGGGAAGTATCTCGATTCGGGCGTCGCACAGACGGCCGTGATCGCAAGTGCGGTCATCGGCTCGGTCAACGGGAGCCAGACGGCGAACGCCGGCATGACCGGCTCGTTCACCATTCCGATGATGAAACGAAGCGGCGTCAAGCCGTCGACCGCCGGCGGGATCGAAGGCGTCGCGTCGACCTCCGGCCAGGTGCTGCCGCCAGTGATGGGCGCCGGTGCGTTCGTCATGGCGACACTCATCCCGGGCGTCTCCTACCTCGACGTCCTCGTCGCCGGATTGATCCCGGCGGCCATCCTGATGATCGTCATCTTCGTCGGGGTCCACTACGCGGCCGCCCCGCAGATCGAAGAGCCCGACATGGACGAGCTGTTCGACCAGCAACTGTCGCAGTTCGAACTCGCCCTCGAGGGGATCAAGTTCGGTATTCCGCTGATCCTCCTCGTCTACCTGCTTGGCGTCCTCCAGTTCACGATCGGGACCTCAGCGTTCTGGACGGTCGTCGCCATGGCCGTCCTCGGCGTGACCGTTCCGACCGCAAAAGAGGCCTTCGACACCTCGAGCGTCCGACTGACGTTCTGGACGTTCGTCGGCGGGCTCAAACAGACGCTCAACGGCTTCCGCGAGGGTGCCATCGTGCTCGCTCCCGTGGCCATCATCCTGGCCGCGATCAACGGCGTCGTCGACATCCTGCAGGCAACCGGCGTGCCGACGGCGATTTCGCTTGCGCTAATGGACCTCTCCGGCGGTGTTCTGATCTTCGCTGCGATCATGGCGATGATCATCTGCATCCTGCTCGGACTGGGGATGCCCACCACAGCAGCGTACACCATCGTCGCGATGCTGGTCGCACCCACCCTGATCGAGCAGTTCTTCCTGCCCGAGTTCGCGAGTCACTTCTTCGTCTTCTACGCGGCGATTCTGGCCGGTCTCACGCCGCCGATCGCCACCTGTGTGGCGGTGACCACCGGGATCGCCGGCTCGAACTTCTGGCGGACCTGTATCGAGGCGATCAAGATCTCCGCACCGTTGTTCGTCCTGCCGTTTTCGTTCATCTACCACCCCGAGATCGTCGACCACGGCGGCGAGGTCGGCACCAGCGTGCTGTTAGTCAGCGCCATCGTCCTCGCGGGGGGACTGGTGATCATCCACGGGCTGAACTACCGGTTCGATCTCAACAGAACGCCGGCGTACGGGCTTCGTGCGGTCTTCTTCGCGCTCGGTCTCGTCGTTATGGTCCACCCGGAGCTGATGGTTCAGCTTGGTGCCCTCGGCGTCGCGACGTTCCTCTATCTCACCCAGGCAGCCGTCGGTGAAGCGACACCGCTCGAGAAACTCCGAAGCGTCACGACCGGCATCAACGGCCGACGAGAGTAAGTCACGGCCGACGCCGGCCCCGCTCACGTACACGCGATGTCTGCTATGTTTTGGGAACTGCTCGGTCGACACACAATCGACGTCGCTAACTGACCGTCGATTACCGTTTCAACTGACAGATGTGACGCCCCGTGAAAGCGAGCTATGCTAGCGGGCGAAAAGTGTATATTAACTGACGTTTTCGTGTGTGGGTCGCGACCAGCGGCCAAACGATAATGCTTTTCCATGGGCGACTGAAACTGAAGAGCATGGCAGACGACCTCAGGAAAGGGCTGGAGGGTGTCTTAGTTGCAGAGTCCGAACTCAGCTCGATCGACGGTGATGCCGGCCGGCTGATCTACCGCGGCTACTCGATCGAGGAGCTCGCAGAAGGCGCGAGCTACGAGGAAGTCGTGTATCTCCTCTGGCACGGTCGCCTCCCGACTGAAGACGAACTCGAGTCGTTCGTCGAGTCGATCAACGAAGAGCGGGAGGTCAGCGAGGACGTACTCGCGACGATGGAGCGACTCGCGGCTGCCGATGAAGAGCCGATGGCCGCACTCCGTACTGCAGTGTCGATGTTCTCCGCGAGCGAGCCCGAAGGCGACGCCGACCCCGACGACCTCGAAGCAGCGCTTCGCAAGGGCCGACGAATTACGGCGAAAGTCCCGACCGCGCTCGCGGCGTTCGAGCGCTACCGCCTCGGTGAGGAGCCTGTCGACCCCCATCCTGACCTGGGACTTGCGGCGAACTTCCTGTACATGCTCTCGGGCGAAGCACCCGACGAGGTCGCCGCCGAGACGTTCGACCAGGCGCTCATCCTCCACGCCGATCACGGGCTGAACGCCTCGACGTTCACGTCCATGGTAATCGGATCGACGAAGGCGGACATCTACAGCGCCGTCACCGGCGGCGTGGCCGCCCTCTCCGGGCCACTCCACGGCGGCGCGAATCAGGACGTCATGGAAGTCCTATTCGAGATCGACGAGAGCGGACTCGATCCCCTCGAGTGGGTCGAACAGGCGACCGAGGAGGGCCGTCGCATCCCCGGCTTCGGCCATCGCGTCTACAACGTCAAGGACCCGCGCGCGAAGATCCTCCAGCGCCGGAGCGAGGAACTCGCCGAGACCGGCGAGTCGAAGTGGTACGACATCACAACGACGATCGAAGAGTACCTCACCGACGAGAAGGGGCTCGTCGAGAAGGGGATCGCTCCCAACGTCGACTTCTACTCCGGCTCGGTGTACTACCAGCTCGGCATCCCGATCGACATGTACACGCCCATCTTCGCGATGAGCCGCGTCGGCGGCTGGGTCGGTCACGTCCTCGAGTACCAGGAGGACAACCGCCTCATCCGCCCCCGCGCCCGCTATACGGGCGCAGAAGACGAGGAGTTCGTCCCCGTCGACGAGCGATAGCGCGGTCGATCGATTCGGTTTTCATCAGGCTACTGGAAGAAGCGACAGCAACGAAGCGCCGTCGGTGGGAAGTCCCCCAGTCCCCCGTAGCGTCAGTTCAGCTCCCTGACTAGCAGCGAGATACCGATGAGCGAGCCGAGCAACACGACCAGGTTGAACGCGGCGTGCATCAGCGGCTGGTGGCGGGGTTCGACCCAGAGATCGATCGCCTCGGTGACGCTGCCGTACAGCTGAACGAGGGCGAAAGCCGCGAGCAGCGAGCAGATCGCGAGGGCACCCCAGGCGAGCAGTCGCCAGACGTCGACCTCCCGTCGCGGTCGGTTACCCGTGCGAGTGGGTTGGCCGGCGTCAGGACCGGAGGACTCATCGGTCGATTCCATCGGCGTCTCAGGTGTCGTGGTGTCAGTCATTGATTTTTCCTCCGGGTGAGCGCAAGTACGCCGAGTAGTGCAGCCGCGACCACGATGGGTCCGAACCCGGGCGTGGCGTCGCCAGCGTCTTCGGCTTCCTCGTCGGGGACGTCACGAGCGGAGTCGTCAGCCGCATCTTCCTCGACGGCCTCGAGCGCCTCGTCGTCCTCTTCGAAGTCGCCAGCGTCGAGGCCGCGTTCGTCGGCGTCGCTCGCGTTCTCGACGACTGACTCGGGGCGCAGATCCGCACCTGCTCGATCAGTTGCAACGATCGTGCCGTCGAGCCAGAGGATCGCGTCGAGCTGATATCGGTACTCGTCGGGGACCTCGAGCGTCGCCGACGGGGTGGCGGTGTTCCCCGAATCGACGGCACCGACGTCGACCGTCTTCCGGTCGGCGACGATGTTCGAGTCCGCCTGGCGAGCTTTCAGTTCGACCTCGAGTTCGTCGGCAGTCTCGTCGCCGCCGTTGGTGAGATAGCTCGAAACGTCGAGTGTGGCCGTCTCGCCGTCGGCCGACTCGATCGAGTACTCGATCGCCGGCACGTCCGCGAGCGGACTGGCGCCGTCCTCGCCGAAGCGATGGAAGTCGAGGCCCGTCTCGGCGTATGCGGGTGTCAACGAGTCGAGTCCCGAAATCCGGTGGGTCGTCGATTCGACGCGCATCCCGTCGACGTAGACGAACGTTTCGATCTCGTGAGAGCCCTCCCGTGGAACGTCGATCGTCCCGGTAACGACGTCCTCGGTGTCGGGCTCGACGATGCCGACCTCGAGCGCGGTTGTATCTTCGATCAGACTCGTGTCCGTGTTCGTCGTTCGGTGCACGATGGTTACGTTTTCGGCCGCCACGCCGCGGTCTTCGAGGTAGGTGTCGACCTCGAGCGTTGCCGTCTCGCTAGCGACGTCGTCGGCGGCGATCGTCACTTCGAGCAGCGCCGGTGGGGCATCGAGAGCGGCGTCAGTCTCGGATTCTTCAGGAGCTGCGATCGCACCCGAAAGGCCGAGCGTCGAAAGCGCAGCGACCACGACCACGAGGGCGACGATCGCGAGGAGGGACTCGCGGTTCATAACTGCCATCTCGAGAGATAGTATAAGTGTTTTGTGTAGTCAATCGAACAACACAATTTGCGTCGTCGACGAATGTTTTCGATTGAGTCGGTGCACAAGACCGAAGTATCGGGGCGGTAGAAGACCTCGCGTGTACGTCTTCGTCTACGGAACGTTGACCGATCGCGAGCGAGTCGACGAGGTACTCGAGCCCGATACGGACGCGTTCGCCGGCGAAGCAACGCTCGAGGGGTTTCACCGGGTCGATGGCCGCTACCCGACGCTCGCTCCGGGTGGGCACGTCGTGGGACGACTGCTCGAGGTCGACGACTACGCCTTGCGGCGACTCGATCGGTACGAGAGCGTCGACAGCGGCCTCTACGTCCGCGTGACGGTACCGTTCGACGCCGAACGTGGCGAGGCGGCAGTGTACGTCGGAGATCCAAGCCGACTCGGCCTCGAAGCCGTCGACTGGCCAGCGGGGCCGACGCTCGAGAGCCAGGTACGACGGTACGTCGCCGAAGCCGAACCCACGCTCGTACGGGGCGCATGACGATCGTCCGCCAACCGTCTGACGCAGTTGATAGGCGGCCTCTGTCTGGCGATTTCACTTCCACTCCGGAGGGATGGGATTTATAATGTCGGCGGCCCCCTCTCCAAATGCACGTCACACGCCGTGCATCCTGTATTCCCTTTCGTGCTGTCAGGTCATCCACCGCGACAGCACGTCCCTGTCAACGCCGTCGAGCGGCGCGTTCCCCGTCGCGAGTGACTGACCAGCCGACAGATCAGTCCGACAGTATATACTGGATGACTTCCTATAACAGGTATGCTCGAACTCTCAGACCTCCTCGAGGCTCACGAACGGGTTCGCGAGACATCGAGGCATACACCGCTCGAGCGTTCGCACACCTACTCGGCGATGACTGGCGCCGACGTCCACCTGAAACTCGAGAACTTCCAGCGGACGGGGGCGTTCAAGATCCGCGGGGCGACGAACCGGATCGCGACGCTGTCGGCCGACCAGAAAGACGCAGGCGTCGTGACCGCGAGCGCGGGCAACCACGCCCAGGGAGTCGCGCTCGCGGCCACCCGCGCGGGTGTCGACGCGAAGATCGTGATGCCCGAGTACGCCCCCATCGCGAAGGTGAAAGCGACGCGAAACTACGGCGCCGAGGTCGTCCTCTCGGGAAGCGACTACGCCGAGGCTGCCGAACGCGCCCACGAGATCGAACGCGAAGAGAACCGAACCTACGTCCACGCCTTCGACGACGAGATGGTGATGGCCGGCCAGGGCACCATCGGGCTCGAGATCCTCGAGGACTGTCCCGACCTCGACACCGTCGTCGTCCCCATCGGCGGCGGCGGGCTGATCAGTGGCATCGCGACGGCGATCAAAGAACAGAAACCCGACACACGCGTGATCGGCGTCCAGGCCGACGGTGCCTCGAGTGCCGCCCGATCGCTCGAGAAGGGCGAGCGAATCTCGCTCGATGGTGTCGATACGATCGCCGACGGGATCGCCACCCGGAGCGTCGGCGAGGAGACCTTCGCACATATCCAGGAGTACGTCGACGAGATCGTCACCGTCTCCGACCCCGAGATCGCCGTCACCATCGTCTACCTCCTCGAGCGATCGAAGACGATGGTCGAGGGTGCGGGTGCGGTCCCGCTTGCAGCCGTCCTCTTCGAGGCGTTCGACTACGAGCCAGACGAGACGATCGTCGCTGCACTCTGTGGGGGGAACATCGACCTCAACACGCTCACGAACGTCGTCGTCCGCGGGCTGGTCGAAACCGGGCGCTATCTGAAGATCCGCACCGTCCTCAAAGATCGCCCCGGCGCGCTCGAGGACCTTCTCGATATCTTCACCGCTCACCGGGCGAACATCTACGCGATCCACCACGACCGGACCTCCCGGGACGTCAACATGAGCGACACTGAAGTCGAGATCGAACTCGAGATGCGCGGGCCCGACCACGTCGAGGCGTTCCTCGCCGATCTGCGCGAAGCGGGCTACGAAGTCGACGTCTTGGTGTAATGCGGGCGATTCGTTTCGCCCGGTTATAAGCCACTTCACGCGGTGTCCTCTGATATGAAACGCGTAACTGAAACCGACGACGCACCCGCCGCCGTCGGCGCGTACAGCCAGGCTGCGACCGATGGCTCGCTGCTATTCACCGCCGGACAGATCCCGCTCACCCCCGACGGGGACCTGCTGGACGACGAGCCGATCGAAGCCCAGACCGAACAGGCGCTCGACAACCTCGTCGCCATCCTCGAAGCGGAGGGAGTCGACCCCGTGGACGTGCTCAAGGTAACCGTCTTCCTCGACGATATCGACGACTTCGAGGCGATGAACGAGACCTACGCCGGCTACTTCGACGACGAACCGCCAGCTCGAAGCGCCATCGAAGTCGGCGCGCTCCCCAAAGGCGTCGGCGTCGAAATCGAAGCTGTCGCCAGCCTCGAGTAACGTGTCTCTCCGGGCTCACTGATGAACCCACGCACCAAGTCCGCGCTGCTGTGGGGTGCCGTTGGCTTCATGGCGTTTCTGGTGCTCGTTCAGGGCTATGCCCTGTTCGTCGAGCCGCTGGTGTCGATCACGCAGGGCGGGGCCGTCGCCCTCCTCGTCGGTGTCGCGACTGCAACGAGCGCCTATGCGGTCGAACACCGGGTCGCCGCGTGGTCGGCCCGCCGTGCGATGGATGAACCCAGGTCACACGACGGCGACGGTAAAAGTAAGAGTTAAACGACGCACGCGGCTAAGTCCACTCGAGCCAGGATGGCCGAACGGTAAGGCGCACGCCTGGAAAGCGTGTTCCCTTTCGGGATTCTGGGTTCAAATCCCAGTCCTGGCGTTTCTACTGTGAGTAATCCGCGAGCAGCAGAAACCTACTGGCTGTATTTGAACACGCGAGTCGCAGCCCCGGAACGGCCGAACGAAGTGAGGCCGCATGCCCGGAACGTCTCGAACCTGTTCAAATCCCAGTCCTGGCGGTTTTCGATTCGGTCCAGACTGAGTAGCGGTACCTGTGGTAGTCGCTTGGGGTGTTGTTTACGTAGGAAAACGGGACCAGGAACAGGTGGTGCCCGACGAATACTTGCGGAGAACCGCGGCCATTCGGCTCGTACTCACCGACAAACAGCAGGAGCTACTCGAAGAGACGATCAACCAGTGGAAGGTTGCGGTAAGTCCGTCGAAACTCGCGGGACGGCACACGGGCTCTTGATCTTCGCCGTCGCTTGCGACTCGATCGATCGCTGGTTACCTGTGCGGTCGACGGCTCGTGAACGTCAGTACCGATTGAGGAAGGCGTAGAGCAACATCCCGAACGCGAGGTGTTGCATCATCGTCCCTTCAACGGTATCACGGACGTAGTCAGGATCGACGATCGAGTACTCTTTCGTCCGGACTTTCGCGTGCATCGAGAGGACGTCACGGTCTTCTAACTCGTGGAGGCGGGGATAGACGGTTCCAGGGCTCAAATGGGCGTCGAAGACGCACTCGAGGTCAGTCAGCAGTTCGTCTCCGTGGGTTTCCTCGTGGAGTGCGATGAGCATCAAGAGCAGTTCGTCCAGGTTCTCCTTGACGAGAGCGTCGTCGAACGCGACTTCGCCGACCGGAAGCGCGTCGATGACGGAATCAAGTAACTCCTCGAGTTCCCGTTCGACGTCTTCGGCCGATTTGGTGGTCCGATCAGGAGACCGATCGTACGATTCCGACGACTGGTCTGGGGGTGCCGCCCTCGAGAGTTCCTCGAGTGCGGACTCGGTGTTGAACGTGTTGTCACGCATAGCCGATCACTGTAGGGGGTTCCGTGAGTGGGGTCTCGTCCCGCCGCCGACTGCCCATCGGCCACAGAATCGTGATCTCTGGCCCCAACCACGACTAATCTAATCGTGGAACTACCCCATAATAAACGACAGGGAACCTACCGAACACAGCACAAATAAATCAATAGCTGTGAACGTACATAATAACGCGAGAGCGGACACTGTGTGCCTGTCTCGGCACTTCTCGCTGGAATTCGATAGTGACAGGCACGCCGACGGTTCGAATTGAGAGGAATTGTGGCGTTCTGAGTGCAGTTCCAGTCGGCCACCCACAATACTGGGGAACGGTCGGTCAGCGGACGCTCGTGGCCGGTGGAGATGGGGCCGGTCACAGGCACTTTCGCTGGCGGCCGAGCGGGCTCGAGGCGACCGACGGTCTTTTTCCACTCCGCGGGACTAGCCGAGGTATGACCGATCCACGCGCAGAGTTTTTGGCGGGCGAGCGGTTGGACGACGTCGCACTGTTTCTCGCAGAGTCGTACGTTTCCGACGATCGACTCGAGGAATTCGGCGAGCGCGTCGACGGCGGTGTCGTGATCGTGGTCGACGGCGAGCGCGGCCGGAACGCGTTTCGGGCGGCGACAGGGACCGATGCGATGGCGTTTGCCCAGTCCGCGATGGCGCTCGAGGGGCTCGTCGATAGCGACCTCGCGGGCGGGCAGTGTCCAGAGGCGCCGACCGACGAGGACGAACACGCGGTGCAGTTCGTCTTCGCGTTCGCCGAGGAACGAAACGAGGACGCGGGTGGCATCTACGCCGAGGGCGACGTCGTCCACGCGTACGCCCGCTGTCGCTGTGGCACCTCCTATTCGGATCGCTGGACTGTTCTCGACTCGGCGTGAGCACTGACTCGCACATGGCCGCGATGGGGTGAAAGCGGAACGCATTGCCGAGCGTGTCACGTCTTTGTACTCCGTCGTGGTCCGACGCCCGTGACGACTGATCCCGACGACCTCGATCTGAGCGACGCCGAACTGGCCGCGTTGCACGACCTGCAACTCGGTATCGAACACGTCTACCGGGCCTACGGAACCCTCCTCGAGTTTCACCACGACCTCGGCCACGCGATGGACCGGATGGCTGACGCCGAAGACGAACTCCGTGACGCCGGCCACGAGGCCTGGGCGGACGAGCTGCGAGACGAGCATCTTCCGGCGGGAGCGATCAGCGACCAGTGGACCTTCGAACTCGTCGAGGAGTTCTCAGCGGAGTTCTTAGAGGAAGTTGCCTCCTTCGAGGAGGGGGTCCGCGACGAGTTAGCAGATGGAATCGATCACGTGACCGAGCGCCGTCAGAAACGACGGCTGCGTGAGCGCGCCCAGCACGACGACTGACCGCGGAGGCAAGCGTTTTCGCAGGCCCGGTCGTACGGTGGGCCATGAGCGACCGCTACGACGTGATCGTCCTCGGCGTCGGCGGCATGGGGAGTGCGGCGGCCGCCCACCTGGCCGACCGCGGTGCCGACGTGCTCGGCCTCGAGCGCTACGATATTCCTCACAGCTACGGCTCCTCGCACGGCCACTCCCGGATCTTTCGACTCGCCTACCACGAGCACCCGGGATACGTACCGCTGCTCGAGCGAGCCGCCGAACTCTGGGACGAGTTAGACGCCGAGCACGACCGACAGCTACTGTATCGAACCGGCTCGATCACCGCCGGGCCTGCCGACGGCGACCTCGTCGGCGGCGCTCGACGGTCGTGTGAGACCCACGATCTCGAGTACGACCACCTCTCGAGTGCAGCACTTGCCGACAGGTATCCGGGTTACCAGCTTCCCGCGTCGTACGAAGCGATCTATCAGCCCGACGGCGGCTTTCTGGTCCCCGAGCAGTGTACGGTCGCCCACGTGAACCGGGCCCAGCGAGCCGGAGCGACCATCCGTGCCCGCGAACGCGTCGTCGACTGGCGGCCTACGGACGACGGCGTCCGGGTCGAAACCGACTACGGGCCATACGAGGCAGACCGACTCGTCGTGACAGCCGGCGCGTGGGCCGCCCGATTCATCGACGCTCTCGAGGGCGTCCTCGAGCCGGAACGGCAGGTCCTCGCCTGGCTCCAGCCCGACGACCCAGACCAGTTCGCGCCCGACCGGTTCCCCGTCTGGGTTCTCGAGAATCCCGACGGTCTGTACTACGGGTTTCCCGTCCACCACGTTCCGGGCTTCAAATTCGGCCGCTATCATCACCGACAAGAAGTCGTCGACCCCGACGCGTTCGAACGCGAGCCCACCCAGGCCGACGAACGGCTCCTCAGAGGATTCGCCGAGGAGCATTTCCCCGATGCCGCCGGGCCGACGCTGCGACTCTCGACGTGCCTGTTCACCAACACGCCCGACGAACATTTCGTTCTCGACCGACTCCCCGACCACCCGCAGGTCGTCGTCGGTGCCGGTTTCTCCGGTCACGGCTTCAAGTTCGCCAGCGTCGTCGGTGAGATCCTCGCCGACCTCGCACTCGAGGGCGAGACCGATCACGAGATCGGGACGTTCTCGCTGGATCGGTTCTAACCGACCGACGGCCCGACGAACCCACCGACTCGACCGACAATCTGCCCAACGAACCCAGCGACTCGACCGACAATCTGCCCAACGACCCGATCGACGATCAGCGGTCGTCGACCCGATCTGTCGCTCCATCGCTCGAGTTCGACCCTGTACTCTCCTCGGCGTCCTCAGTCCGTCTTCTCGCGGACGTCGAACGAGTCTTTGTGGCTGGACGGCCGCTCGAACCGACGTCCTGGCCCGCCGTGACCGACGCTGACTCGTCATCATGGGCCACCGTCCCGGCCATATCGGAGTCGTCGTGGGGTCGCTCCTCGACGTCGTGACCATCGGTCGACGTACGCTCACCGGATGGGGCGGCTCGCGGGAACTCGAGTGGGACGGCGGCCGTCACGTCGTCCGTACGACGGGGGCGGCTCGACGGCACCGACGGGGGATCGTAGACGTAGGCTACGTCGTCGACGGCTACCAGATACCGTCCCGTCTCCCGATCGTGGACGATCGCTTCGCCGGTATCGATCCCCAACTCGGCGAGTGCGGCCAGCGACGGGACGGCCGCATGTGGCTTCTCGAGCACCGATTCCGGGAGCGTTGCGGGGACGATCACCTCGTCGAACTCGGCCACGTCGTTGCGGTAGGCGAGCCACTCACGTTCAGCGGTCGTCGGTTCGGGAACCCGACGTGAAGCCAGGGCGACGCCCGAAAGCCCCCCAGCACCGAGCAGGGCGAGCAGTGGGCCGCCAACGCTTCGAGCGGGGCCGTAGGAGGCAGCGACGGTTTCGGTTCGGAACGATTCGTGGGATTCGTCGAGGTCACCCTCGGTGTCGAACGCGTACGTCGAGCCGTCGTACTCGATCGGGACCGTCACGCTGTCGGCCGCGAGCTGCTCGGTCCCGTCGATCGTCCCCCCGATCTCGCGGTCGACCTCGAGGCGGATCTCGGTTTGACCTGGGCTCGCCTCGAGGTCCGTCTCGATCTCGTCGATCCGGTCGCTGACGGCGGAGACGTTCATCTCGAACGTCGCGGTGACTGGCTCGCCGGGGTCGACGTCGGTTTCGTTGACGTTCGTCAGTCGCTCTCGCTCGTTCCAGTAGACCGTGCCCTCGTCGGGTTCGACCGCACGGTAGTGGAGGTCGACGACGAGCGACACGGCGACGTCTTCACCACTGGCAGCATCGTAGCCGCCGACGAACGCCCCCTCGGCAGTCGGCGAGATTGCCGTGTAGTACAGCGGCTCGTTCTCGAGGACGTCCTTCTCGGGATAGGCCGCCGTCGAGTCGACCACCGGGGCCGCGTGGTCGACCTCGCCCGTCGCGGTCCAGCTGTACTCGAGTCGCTCTTCCGTGGTCTCTCCCGGATCGGCGTAGACGCCGTAGCTCACCCACGCGCCGAGTGTGAGGACGAGCACGAGGGCGACCGCGATCGTTGTTCGGTGCTTCCAGAACAGGGTTCGGAGCCGGAGTCGTCGCTCCCGGTCCCCGTTCACGTCGTCGGTGTCGGTCGGTGTCGAACGCATGTCAGTAGAGTCGCCGGAGGATCGATCGGCGGGGACCACGCTCGCGAATCGTTGCCCGTCTCGCGCGTGGATCGGCGGGGCCGAGCAGGTATCGCCCGAGGAGGTAGAGCCCACCGCCGAGTATCGCGTTGATCGCGACGAACGGCACCCAGGGGTGGACGTCGTAGAGGACGTCGAGGACGGGTGCCGGGAGGACGTACAGGTATCGGTGCTCCGTGACGTACGTCGGGTAGTAACCGGTCTCCTCGGGCGCTTCGATGGCGACGGTGGTTTCGCCCTCCGAGCGCGGGCCGACGGTCGTCGACTCGAGGTCGACGCCCACGGACCCACTGCCGGGTTCGACGTACGAAACGATCGGGACGAAGCCGCCGTTCGGAATCTCGTGCGGAATCTCTTCGGTCGTCCCCTGTTCGATCACCAGCGGGCGATCGGACTCGAACTCCGCGCTGACGACGTCATACGAGTGGGTCCCGGCGGGAACGAGCATCGCCGCCGACGCGGCCACGACGACGACGAGCGCGAACCCGGCCGCGAGCAGTCGGGGGTCGAGTTCCTCGAGTGCCCGCTCGCCGCTGTCGCTCCCTCCATCTCGAGGGGATCGGTCGCGGCGCTCGCGGATCGTCTCGAGCGCATAGAGGACGACCGAGAGTCCGAGCAGCAGGTATGCGAGCCCTGTTGTCCCGAGGAACGACCGCACCCCGAACGTCGCCGCCAGCCAGGTCTGGCCCCGCTCGAGCGTCTCGCCGATCGTCATGACGGCGGTTCCGAGGGAGTTGATCGTGACCACGCTCCCGTCGACCTGCAACGCGGTCGCGACGACCTGGGCGTCCTGGACGGGCGGCTCAGCGCTGTCCTGGTCGGTGAACGGGTTGGCGTCCCCTTGCGTGACGTAGCCGGTGTCGGTTTCGTCGACGACGCGATGGGTCGTCAGCCCGCCGCCTTCGATCTCCTGGGCGTCGAAGACGACAACGTCGCCCGGTTCGGGCTCGCCGACGAGCTGGCTCGGAACCGCGACGAACCCGTCGCCGGTTTCGATCGTCGGTTCCATGCTCCCCGTCTCGACGAACCCAAGCAGCACTGGCTGTCCCAGTAGCTGCCCGGCCAGCAGGGCCACGACCGCTGTAAGGACGAGTAGTTGTAGCCCGCGGCTCATCACCCATCGAATCATCCCAGGTCGCCCCAATCACGTTGGTATATTTGAAAGTTAGGGTGGTTGAACAGTCGGGCCGTGTGCGAACGATTCATGCTGTCGACCGGCGGTGGGCCAGTACACCGAGAGCAATGACGACCAGCGCCCCGGCGACGAGACCGACGACCGCCGCCGAGCCGGCGGCATCGCTTCGGTCGGCATCCTCGTCTTCAGGCTCGGGCGTCACTGGCTCGTCCGTCTCGGTGATAGCTGTCCCACCGTCGGAACTCGGTTGGATCGGGTCGCCAGCGTCGTCAGTTCGCTCGCCCTCGAGTGTCGGCGCGTCGGCCGCCACGACGTATCGCGAGAAGCCATCGTCGGTCGCGACCGACGCGACCGTTCCGTTCGTCGCCTCGAGCCGTTCCGTCTCGAGTTCGATCCAGTCGTCGCCGTCGTCTCCGTAGATAGCCACAGAATCGGGGTCGACCGCCTTCCGCTCGAGCCAGTCCTCCTCGAGGGCGTATCGGTACTCCACGTCCTCGATGGACTCGTCGGGGCCGTCGACGGCGACGTCGCCGATCGAGGCCATTCCGGGTTCGTCGAACGGCGTCGTCTTTCGCTCCCCGTCGGGGTCGACCTCGATTTCCACGTCTTCGTCGGTCACGAACGAGGCGTCCAGTTCCTCGAGGGTCACGCCGGCTCCGACGTCGTACTCGAGAAGTTCGATCGTGGCGGTTTGGCAGGGGTCGACGTCGGTTACGGAAACCGCTCGAGTCGTCTTCTTGGGTATCTCGACGTCGACGCTCGGCCCGGCGGGACAGGGATCGGCTGGTGGCGATGGTGAGGCCCCAGGGTCGGACGGGGGCTCGTCTTCGTCCGGGACTTTCGTGTTGATCGTCACCGAATCGATGATCGGCTCGATCGTCTCGAGATCCCGGGTATCGGTCGTGAAACCGACCGCAACCGTGTCGTAGTCCGGCGTGAGGAGCGTCTTGTTGTCTTCCCCCTCGATAGCGTTTGACGCGTTTCCGTCCGCGTAGACGGTGACGTAGTCGGAGTCGTGCTCGAGCCAGACGTACGTGAACTCGTCGCCGGTATAGGTGAGCGTGAAGACGTCGGTGACTCCGGTCAGTGCCTCGTAGTTGATGCCGTCACCGTCACCCGCGTCGTTGTCCGCGGTGAGGTCGATCACGAGTTCGCCGGTCTCGTTGTCGACGAACGCATAGGCCCCGTTCGGACCAGGATGGGGTTCGGCGGTGATGTTTGCGTGGACGTGGTCCACATTGTTCGAAAAGACCTGCCCCCCAGCGGTGGCGACGAGCAGACAGACTACAGCGGCCGCGAGAAGTCCGAGTGCAAGTCGTTTCATTTTGAATGCCGTTGAACGGTCACTACATGCGGATCTGGTCGGTGGACCGAGAATCTCCCGTCGACCAACGAAAATCGCTGGTTCGGCTGTCAGTTGGCGTAGTGGTGGTTGGCGACTGTTCCCTCGAGTTCGGACTTTGTTTCGTCGCTGACTTCATCGAGGTCAAAAGAAGGGGGATTCTCGGCTGGACTTCCGGGGTTCGTGGTCTCGGCGGTGATCTCAAGCGTGAACTCGAACTCGTTGGGCTCTTCTGGATCTTCGGGACCGCCTAGAAGCGGTTCACTCGAGTGGAACGCGAGTGCACCGTAGACGACCTCTTCCCCTTCGGAGATAATTTCCGGGTCTTGTGGGAAGAAGACGAACGCCCAGGTGTTCAAGACGACGATGATCGACCCGCTAGCGAAATCGACCTCGACATCGGTTTGTGCCTCCGCTACGCCGTCCGGGTCGAACTCGATTTGCACATCGTCCTGTGTGCCGAGATTCTGTACAGCAAACACGTCTTCGACGATCGTGACCGCGTCCAAATTGAAGTGTTCACCGCCGGCGTCCGTCGGGTTATCGCTCGTGAAGTCGATCTCGATCGTGCCGTCGGTATCCCCGATGGCGTACTCGCTTTGCGACTCGAGACCGAGATACGCGTTCGCGTCCTCCGCGAGTTCGACGCTCACATCACGCTCTGCCTCGACACTCGTAAACGCACCCGTGCCCAGTGCCACTGTGCTAGCGGACGCTGCACCGAGTCCAAGAACGAAGGTCCGTCGGTTCATCAGTCAGGCCTCCGCACCGACGACGAGGGTTCCATCTTCTTTTTCGGGGTCTTCGTTCAGCGTATCGACTGTCACATCGACCAGCGTCCCTTCGCCCGCGTCGATCGTATCTTCCTGAAGCTTGAATGTGACTCCGTCTTGGACGTCACTTTCATCGAGATCAAGGGAAACACTGTCCTGTGTCCCCTGATTTTCGATCCTGAACACACCATCGATTTCGGTCACTGCGTCGTCGTTAAATCCGGCTCCGCCTTCGTCAGTCTCTTCAGAGCCGAGGTCGATACTCAAGGTTCCATCGCTTCCATCATCGCTAATAATGTCGTCGCGTTCGGCAGTTAGGGCAAGATAGGCGTTTGCGTCTTCCGCAAGTTCAACACCCACGTCACGGCTCGCCTCGACACTCGTGAACGCGCCCGTACCGACTGCCGCAGCTGCTCCTGATGCCAGTGCTCCTACTCCAATGACGAATTTGCGTCGTTGCATGGTTGGATTCTCCGTTTTGGTTCTATCGCGAGCGACCACACGTCCACACGTACGGCGACACGTCGTCGCACCCGAATCCCCGTCGCGGGGATCACAGATCATCCGTGGCTGGCACGGGATATTGTAATACAGTCGTAGCGTACATTTCAACACGCAGTGACTCTCAGTCAACTGTCCGCCGACCAACACGGAGTGGAGTCTGGAGCGCATTGACCGACTCTGTAAGTGCCGTAGCGACCAGCGACTATCGTTCCACCCGAGGTTACAGCCGGGTCAACCCTCTCGAGACTGCCCCGCACTGCCGTATCGAATCGCTTGACCGATGACAAATCAGACGTTGAGTCCGCTCGAGCAGATGGATATGATGGATTGACGGTGACTGCTCGGAAAGAGGCGCACGCGTTGAAACCGGCAGTAGACGCATCGAATCCGGCTATCTCCACAGTTATCAATAGTAGGGACTTACTTCAATACTAACCTTTTTACCGGGGGTTGTGGTAACCGGAAGCCGTATGGGGGCTACACAGATTGACAAGCCCGGGGATGGATCTTCGTCGAGCGAGGCGGACGGCGTCGTCGCCGAAGAATCGGCGGACGTCACGAAGCCGACGCTGAGTGAAGACGACCTCTTCGAACTGCTCGCCAATCGACGCCGGCGCTACATTCTCCACGAGCTCATGCGGAAGGGCGAGGCCGTCGACATCGGGTCGCTCTCCCAGGAGATCGCCGCCAACGAGGACGGCCTCGAGGTACACGAAGTCTCGAGCAAGGATCGAAAGCGCGTCTACACGGCGTTACACCAGTCGCACCTGCCGAAGATGGACAAGACCGGCGTCGTCTCCTTCGATCGCGATCGGGGGACGGTCGAACCGACGCAGGCGCTCGAGGACGTCGAGATCTACATGGACGTCGTTCGCGGACGTGAACTCCCCTGGAGCGACTACTACCTCGGGTTGACGGCACTCTCGGCGGTCTTTCTTGCCGCCTCGACGCTGGCGGTCGGGCCGTTTGCGGCGCTTCCGCTGTCTGCCTGGGGTGCGTTCGTGGTCGTCTCGTTCGGCGTCTTCGCGTTCGCCCACCGGTATTACGCCCGACGAAATCGTCTCGGAATCGATCGCGATCCACCGGAAGTCGAGTACTCGTATGCCGAGTAACGACACCCGCTCGAGATCGTCGACCGAAATTCCAATCTGATGAAACGGACGAGACGCGCCGCCCTGGTGATGTTCGCCGGCTCGAGTAGCCTCCTCGCCGTTGATACGGCCGGGTTTTCGAGCGGTGAATCCGAGCGAGAAGTTACGGTCCAGGTAGCCGACGATCCTGACGCCTACCTCAGGTTAGCGCCGTACGACGGCGAAGGCGATGTCGAGACGGGCGGCCTCCTGTTCGAGGACGCCGAGCCACGAATCGCTCCGGAATCATTCTCCGTCAAAAACCAGCTCACGGAATCCGTAACGGTCGTCCTCGAGTCGAACGAGTTCGAGTTCGATCTGGTCGGCGACGGTCAAAGCGGCGACGGAGAGGCGAAACTGAAACCCGGAACCAGCGTCGACGTCGAGGTACGGCCGGCAGTAGACAGTTCGGGCCCCACCAATGGTACGATCGAGATCACGGCCGAAGGCGACGCGATTCTCATCGAAGCCAAACGGACCCTCACCCTCAAGTCCAAGGAGGGCACGTACGACTCCGACGAGGACGCATCCGACTCCGACGAGGACGCATCCGACTCCGACGAGGACACATCCGACTCCGACGAGTAATCGGTGAACTGTCAGGTTCGAGTCTCGAGTCTCGCTCCGTCCCACTACGGCTGCTGATCGATAATTTCGTCGGCGAACGTCTCGAGCGCCCCCTCCCGATCTTCGTTTTGCAGGCCGACGATGACGTGATCGAGCCCATAGTCCTCCAGTCGGCGGAAGTACTCGCGGAACCACTCGACGCCGGCGCGGAAGCCGAGATGCAGCGGCTCGGGACCGGCCTCGCGGTCGTCGGCGAACTCGACCCGGACCGCGATGACGAACGGCTTTTCGCCCGCCGTAGCTCGCCAGCCCGAGAGATAGGTCTCGAGGGTCCGGTCGGGGAGGTGGTAGAAGAGCCAGCCGTCGCCGTGGTCGGCGATCCACTCGCGGGACTGTCGGGCGTGACCGGTGGGCAACAGCGGAATCGTCTCTTCGGTCGGACTCGGGACCACGTCGAGGTTGCCCTCGAGTGCGCCCCACTCGCCCTCGAGTTCGGGGTAGTTCTCACGCCAGACGGTTCGAAGGGTCGTGACGGCCTCACGGAACGTCCGATCGCGGTCTTCACGGTCGACACCGAAGGCGGGATACTCCGGGTCGCGGTCGCCCGAGGCGACGCCCATCACGAGTCGGCCGTCAGAGAGCCGGTCGACGGTGGCCGCCGACTTCGCGACGTGCAAGGGATGACGGAGCGTGAGGACGACACTCGAGGTGCCGAGTGCAACGTCGTCGGTGTGGGCAGCGACGTGGGAAAGCCACGGCCAGGTGTCGAACGTCTGGCCTGCATCGCCGAACTTCGGCCAGTACGTCGGGACGTCACGCGCCCAGAGGGCGTCGAAGCCGACGGCCTCGGCGTGTGTCGCTAGCTCGAGTTCTCGTTCGACGTCGGGGGTCGAGCGATTCGACCCGGTCAGCGGAAAGCCGGCGCCGAACGTCAGGCCGTCGTCGTCGAACAGTCGGCGGTAGCCTGCGTTTTCGTGTCCGGTGGACATTCACTCGAGTTATCGGCCGTGGCCGGATGACGGTGACGGTCCGGGCGTCGAACTCGTCAGTCTCGGTCGGCTCGTCTCGGATCTGAGGAAAAAACAGCGAGTGGCTACCGAGTCGTCACAGTCGTCCGCTCAGTCGTCGGCGGGCGTCGCGCCCGCGCCACCCTCTTCGGCCTGGGCCTTCGTCCAGGCGAGTTTGCCGCCGGCGGCGAGGATGTCGCGCTCGCGCTCGGAGGCGTCGAGCGTGGCGGTGAACTCCTCGTCGCCGTTGACGCGGACCGTAAACGCTTCCTGACCGCTCGTGACTGCCTCGTCGACGTCGTCGACGATCTCGATCTCGTCACCCTGATCGATGGCGTCGTAGGTGTCTTCGTCGATCGTCAGCGGGACGATGCCGAAATTGAAGAGGTTTGCACGGTGGATCCGGGCGAAGCTCTGGGCGAGCACGGCCTCGATTCCCAGATACATCGGACACATCGCGGCGTGTTCGCGCGAGGAGCCCTGGCCGTAGTTCTCGCCGGCGACGAGGACGCCGCCGTCGGCCTCCTGGGCGCGCTCGGCGAACGTGTCGTCGACCCGAGAGAGGGTAAACTGCGAGAGCTTCTCGATGTTCGACCGGTACATCAGGATGTCCTGGGTCGCGGGGATGATGTGGTCGGTCGTGATGTTGTCCTCCATCTTCAGGAGGGCGTCACCCGCGACGTCCGAGCCGAGTCCCTCACGCAGCGGCACGTCGCCGATGTTCGGCCCTTTGACGAGCTCGTCGTCGACGGCTTCCTCGGGCGTGATCAGGTCGACCTTCGAGGCGTCGTACTCGTCTGGGAGTTCGATGCCGGGATCTTCTAACTCCTCGAGTTCATCTGCAAGGTCGCGTGGGTCGACGATCTCGCCTTTGATCGCGGCTGCGGCAGCGACCTCGGGCGAACAGAGGTAGACGTTGTCGTCTTCGATTCCCGACCGCCCCTCGAAGTTACGGTTGAACGTCCGAAGCGAGACGGAGTCGCTTGCGGGGACGTGGCCGATACCGATACAGGCCCCACAGGTCGCCTCGGAGAAGTTGACGCCGGCGGCCATCATCTCGGCGACCCAGCCCTCGCGGGCGAGAATTTCGCTCGCTTGTTTCGAGCCGGGGGCGACGATCATCTCGGTCTTCTTGTCGACTTCGCGACCCTCGAGCATCTTCGCGGCCGGCAGGATGTCCTCGTAGGCGCCGTTGGTACAGGAGCCGACGATGACCTGCTCGACCGACTCGCCGGCGACCTCGTGGACCGGCACCACGTTGTCGGGCATCGAGGGCTGGGCGATCAGCGGCTCGAGGTCGGAGAGATCGACGACGATCTCGTCGTCGTACTCGGCGTCGTCGTCGGGCTGGAGTTCGACGTACTCCTCGGCGCGACCGACGCGCTCTAG
Organism: Natrarchaeobaculum sulfurireducens; assembly: GCF_003430825.1. NCBI lineage: Archaea > Methanobacteriati > Methanobacteriota > Halobacteria > Halobacteriales > Natrialbaceae > Natrarchaeobaculum > Natrarchaeobaculum sulfurireducens. Next base: position 760,790 of record NZ_CP024047.1, read on the forward strand.
GTAGTCTTTCGTCTGGTCGTCGGTGGGGAACAGCGACGAGGTCGCGCCGAGTTCGGTGCCCATGTTGGTGATCGTCATCCGCTCGGGCGCAGTGAGGCTCTCGACGCCGGGACCGGTGTACTCCAAGATTTTGCCGACGCCACCTTTGACCGAAAGGCGCCGGAGCATCTCGAGGATGACGTCTTTAGCGGTGGCCCACTCGGGGAGTTCGCCCTCGAGGCGGACGTTGACGACCTCGGGCATCTCGATATAGTAGGGGGCACCGCCCATGGCGACGGTGACGTCGATGCCGCCGGCGCCGATGGCGAGCTGGCCGAGTCCGCCCGGGGTCGGCGTGTGGCTGTCGGAGCCAAGCAGTGTCTTGCCGGGAGCGGCGAAGTTCTCACGGTGGACGTTATGACAGATCCCGTTGCCAGGTCGAGAGAAGTGCGCGCCATACGTACCGGCGGCAGAACGAAGGAACCGGTGGTCGTCGGTGTTTTTGAAGTCGAACTGGTACGTCTGGTGGTCACAGTACTGTGCGGCGATCTCAGTCTGGACCTCGTCCAGTCCCATCGCCTCGAACTGGAGCCAGACCATCGTCCCAGTCGTGTCCTGAGTGAGTACCTGGTCGATCTCGATCCCGATTTCCTCGCCGGTCTCGAGGTCGCCTTCGACGAGATGGTCGTCGAGGATTTTTTCGGTGAGCGTGTCTCCCATAGCACACAGAAGTGGGCTTTCTGGACTGATAAAACCAGCGTCGGTTTCAATGGAGTGTCACTTCCAGCACCACGAATGGATCGGGGTTCACGGGCCGCTTGCGGACATACACGATGTTTTCCTCAGAGGCCTGTGACCCTGAAATTCCGCGAGGGTGTCCCCCACACTCGTTCTGGCCGACAGTCCAACGCCCCGGAAGCATTTCTCGGCTGGGCTAAACGATACGCTTTTTTTTGCTGCCTATCGAGACGAGGTATGTACCGTTCCGGCGCGTTCGTCGCCGAGTGTGTCTCGCCGACGACCGACGACCAGATCCAGCCCAACGGGGTCGACCTCACCCTCGACATCGTCTTCGAGCAACTGGAACCCGGCCGGATCACTCGCGACGGAAAAGAGATCGGCGAACGGATCGCCCGGCCGCTCGAGGAACTCGAGCAGAAACACCCCGACACGTACTATCTGCCGAAAGGGGCCTACGTCGCCCGTTACGGCGAACGCATTCGCATTCCCGAGGGCCACGTCGGCTTCGTCTACCCGCGTTCGTCGCTGATGCGAAACTCCTGTATGCTCAACACGGCCGTCTGGGACGCTGGCTACGAAGGCCGCGGTGAGGGACTGCTTCAGGTCCACCACGACGTCGAGATCGAACGCGGCGCTCGAATCGCACAACTCGTCTTCGCGAAAGCGAACCACGAGGACGTCTACGATGGAAGCTACCAGGGCGAGAACCTCGAGTAATCGTCATTGCATCTCGGATATCCGTCATTGCGTCTCGAGTGATTGATGCCTTGAGGGCCTCGAGTGGCGGTGTCGAACTGCGGACGAAGATACTTGTTGTATGGAAGACAATTCCGTCTATGGACGAGCAGGGACGCTGCGGTCAGTGTCGATCGCTGATTTCACAGGGCGTAGATCGGTGTCCTGACTGTGGGTACGAGCCCGCTTCGCAGGGTCGGATCATTGGCCGGATCGTCGGCCTGCTCGCCGTCTTCACGCTGTGTGTGACGACGGGGGTGCTCGGGTATCTGTCGCTGTTGTCCCTGCAACAGGGGACCGTCGGCCAGGCGGGGCCGCTCGTCGCAGCGCTACTGGGACTCTGGATCGGTGCGGCAGTCGCGCTGGTGGCGATCTTCAGGGGTCGAACCCGAACGCCCACGAACGATGTGGTCTGAGATGGACGTCGACGCCTGATCTGGACGCCGAAGCCGACGTCGATGGCTCCGACGACGGGCGCGGCTGGCCGCCTCACACATTGTTATCACACTCCGGTCGGTTAGTGGAAGACGAACCGCCATGATGGCCACCACCCACGTGTTCGTCGGTCTCGCCGCGGTCGCCCCCGCTGCGTACGCCGCCCCAGACCTCGCAGGGCCGCTGGCCGTCGGCGCCGTTCTCGGTGGACTCGCACCTGACGTCGACCTCGTCTTCGAGCATCGGCGCACCCTCCACTTCCCGGTGCTCGGATTCGTCGTGGCCGTCCCGGCTGTTGTCCTCGCGGTCCTCGTCCCCTCGAGTCTCGCCGTCGCGGCCGCCGCGTTCGCCGTTGCAGCCTGGTTACACGCCGTGACTGACGCCCTCGGCGGTGGGCCCGAGATGGACCCCTGGACCGATCGCAGCGAGCGTGCGGTCTACGATCACGTTCGTGGCCGCTGGATTCGTCCCCGGCGACTCGTTCGGTACGATGGCTCGCCCGAGGACGCCACGCTCGCCGTCTCGCTTGCGATTCCCGCACTGCTCGCGTTCGACGGCTGGATTACCGGCGTCGTCGTCGTCGGGCTCGTGATCTCGATCGGCTACGCAATCGTTCGACGGCGGCTGGTGGCCTGGCTTCCCGACTGGCTCGAGTGACCGACCCCCTCTTGACCTTGCACCTGCCGGCTCGGAGTCGCAACGCTGATGGCATCGCCGTCCAAGCCACCGATATGGTCGATAGCTTCGTCGCGCAGACGACTCACCTGATCTTCGCCGCCATCTGGGCGGGTAGCGTCTTCTACGTGGCGTTCGTCGTGTTGCCGCTGGCCCGTGACGGCGCGTTCAACTCGACGAAACCGCTCGAGGGCATCGTCGGCAAACTCACGACGATTTCGCGGGTGAGCTCGGTCGTGTTGCTCCTGAGCGGCGGCCACCTCGCCGGAACGAGGTATACGGCCGAGGGGCTGTTCGGGACGATCAACGGCCAGCTCGTCCTCGTCATGGTCGCGCTCTGGCTCGCCCTGGCTGCGCTCGTCGAGATCGGCGGCAAGCGACTCGAGACTGGGTTGAACGGGAAGAAACTCCGCGAGCCCGCGAGCAACGCGCTCGGGCTGTATCGTCTCGCTGCCGTCGTCGCAGTCGCGTTGCTCGTCGTCTCGGGAGCGATCACCTCGGGGTTCGCCGCGGGGCTGTGATCGACCGGCGATCTCGTCACTGAATCCACAAATCCGGCGGTTTTCTGCGGTCAACGGCCCGGATTCGGACGTTCTTGCGAAAGATACTTAGTCAGTTACTGTAACGTACACCACGATGTTCAGGCGCAATGACCTGGCGCTGTCGCTGCTCGCGGTGGGGGCTGCTGCAGCCGCTGGCTACGTCCTCCAGTCGCGCCGGCAAACCGGGGGAAGCGCGCGGTCGAAAGCCGACGTCGGTGCGCGACTCGTCCGCTGGGACGAGGTCCCCAGCAGTGCACCGGTCGTCGATGCGACCTCTCGTCGCCTCTCGGAGATCCCCGGTGCCCGACGCGCGATCCAGCGCGCCGTTCGCAACGACGCCCGCGAGGAGTGGGAACACGTCACCCTTGAGCGCGACGGTGCCTGGTCGATCGTCGACGCCGTCCGTGACTCCCTGCCGTACTACGACGGTGACGACGGCGAGTACAACGGGGTCTACGTCCGCTACGGCGACCGGATCGTCGTCCTCGACGCCATCGGCTGGGCGCGACTCGAGGAGCCGCTGTACTGATCTGCGCTCGCGGCCGCCGCGCGACCAGCGACCGCCGCGATCAGCGTCCGCGCGACCCTGTTTCCCACCCCAGGGTGCTGAATGTCAGCGGATATCGATCCGACTGGGGGTCGAAAAGACCGCATTCGGACCATCGATTACGCCGTCGGCTGGTGAAATTAGCCGTGGTTAGACTACATCCGGATACCAGTTCGACGTCGAGAGGATACACGCATAGGGATATTTTTTATCGCAGTCCACATAATATCCGGCTCGATGGGAGAGAAACCAGGCAGATTCAAACCCGACAAAATTGAGACCCTCTTCGTACTCATCGGTGCGGTTTTACTTTTCCTCACTGCATTCCAGAGCCTCGACGACCCGGTCAGCAGACAGGGGATCGCGTTGATAGTCGGGACGTTCGGCGTGTTCCTCTTGTTCGTGTGGGGGATGTATGCCCTCCGTATAAACCCGTTGACGGCACCCGACCTGTGGCTCGGAGTGAGTCTTCTTCTCATCCTCGGTATCGTCGTTGGGGCAGTCGTATACGCCACTTGGCCGGTTGATCGGGAATTCGTCACCGGTTTTGGTCTGCTCGCCGTAATAGGTGTCGTCGTCGCGCTGGTTTACATCGTTCGTGCCATGCTGAATCGTCATCGCGAAAGTGAGACGTAATTCCGTTCGATTGAAAATGGTGACCTCCGTTGGTACCCTTGTACGAATTAGTCCCCTCCGAACAGTCGAGGAGCAAACACCGGGATCGTCCGAACGACTTCCGGTCCGGTTCGTCCGGGAACGGATCTTCGAGAAATCGGAAGAGGGTGGCTCCACTACAGGGGGAACGACGGGGTGTCCCTGATCTCGTCCAGAACCCATCGAAGCGCGTTGGTATCCATCGTATCAGGCTCTTCACCCTCGTACAGACAAACGAGGCAGGCGAGACAATCGACCTGTGATTCAGTGTCGTTACAGAAGAGGAAGAAACAAGCGACACACAAGATCGCACCGACACCTGACGCACCGGACGAGCAGAGGGGAACACAACTCCGACAGGCACCGACCACATTAACGATGTACCAGACGCAGTCCGGGCAAGTGGTATTACACTCGACACCGAGGTAGTCGAGCGTTTCACTAGCGAACGTCCCAACGATCCAATCCGCTACGACGTCCCTAAGAACGTCTCTCGGATCTCTGATCGGACCAAATACTTGGGTACCAACCTCTGAGACTTCGAGCTCGGACGCAGACAACGAACTCACGTCAGTAGTCACGTCCGCCAATTCCTGTTCGCGAGGATCGAACTCGCCTACTTCAACGACGAACTCGTGCATTTCCGGATCATTGCCGTCCGAATCACTTACGCTCGCGCTCACGTGGAATCCGTCGAGATGCGTCTTCGCTTCGACGTTAGCGCCGCTGATCTCACCGTCAAGATCAAGAACGGATAGAACGTGTTCTCGTTCATCTGGGGTAGCGTTCCGGCTGAACACAACGTCCGATCCGCTCACGCCGAGAGCCGCGTTCTCTGCTTCAGCTTTTGAGTATCCAGAAGGCGCTTTGGAGGTGTCTGAATCAAACAAAAAGAGCGCGCCAATCTCGTCATCGTGACCCATGGCAACAAGTGTCCCATAGTTTCGGATCGGTATTCTCCACGCCACGAGTTCGCCGTTCGTGACTTCTCCGTCGTCGTCGACATGACGCTTTTCAATCCGATCTGGTCCTGGAAGCGACTCAACTCCAAGTTCGTCGAGGATTTTTTCGACTACGGGGGCGCTCTCGAGACGCTGTACATCGTCACGAGTCGCGTCGGTCGCGCTCACAGTACCGAGTAGCACGTTTAGGCCAACACTGGCACCAATAGCGCTGGCACCGGTTTGTCGAAGCATCGATCGCCTATTTTTCTCTTCTCACCAATCTGGTCTTTGGACATTAGTATACGCAATATAATAGATCCATAAATAATTCTCTGAATTCTTCTAATCAGAATCTATAAATAATTGTCTCGTTGAACGGATTCTGAGTTGCGGCTATAAAGGCTCATAGACTGGTTCTATGCTCGAGATTCTGAATCTGAGGACAATCTCACGGAACTGTCTATATCAGCCCAGTGGTCGCACGGGATCGCCTAGCGAGCGCTTCTTTGTTGAGTTCGAAATTTCCGTCATCCAGCGATCAGAATACCCTTTTTGTACGGGTGAGCACGTTCTGTCCTTGCGTGAGTGACCGTGATCCACGCTGTAAGATGAGTGGTTCGACACCGAGTTCGGAGAACTAGTATTTCGTGATCTAGTCCATACTAAGCTCGATTTACTCGACTTCATCCTTCTAACCCGTGATATCTGCCGATTAGATCACTGTTCAACAGCGCAGCTCAGGCTGATTCGATGGCCCGTAGAGAGCGAACACCACGCTCGCGGGCGGCCACGAAATCACAACCACTACCACCCACGCCCGCGGAGTGGCCGCCATGCAACTGGGCGTAATCGGACTCGGACGCATGGGACAGATCGTCGTCGACCGCGTACTCGAGGCGGGCCACGACGTCGTCGCGTTCGACCTCGACGCGGAAGCGGTCGCGACGGCGGCCGACGCCGGTGCGGAACCTGCAGACTCGCTCGACGACCTCCTCGACCGACTCGGTGAGGAGAAACGCATCTGGCTGATGGTCCCCGCAGGCGAGGCGGTCGACGTCACCCTAGACGAACTCGAGCCCCACCTCGATTCGGACGACGTCGTCGTCGACGGCGGCAACTCCTACTTCGAAGACTCCGTGCGACGCGCCGAGGCGTGTCCCGCGGCCTACCTCGACTGCGGAACCTCGGGCGGGCCCGCGGGTGCCGAACTCGGCTTCTCGCTCATGATCGGCGGTCCCGAGTGGGCCTACGAGGAGTGCGAGCCGGTGTTCGACGCCGTCGCAACGGGACCCGACGGTCACGAGCGGATGGGGGCCGCCGGCTCGGGTCACTACGTCAAGATGGTCCACAACGGCGTCGAGTACGCGCTGATGCAGACCTACGGCGAGGGCTTCGAGTTGCTCCACGAGGGTCGGTACGATCTCGATCTAGAGGCCGTCGCCTCGGTCTGGAACAACGGTGCCGTCATCCGGTCGTGGCTGCTCGAACTCTGTGAGGAGGCGTTCCGCGAGGAGGGGTCCGACCTCGGCGACGTCGCCGACCGGATCGAGGGCGGTTCGACGGGGACGTGGACCGTCCAGGAAGGGCTCGAACAAGAGGTCCCTTTGCCGCTGATCTACACCGCCCTCGGCGAACGGTTCGGCTCCCGAGCCGACGACGGCCGTTTTTCCCGTCGGCTGGCCAACCGACTGCGCTACGGCTTCGGCCGACACGAAGTGCAACGACGCGACTAGCCCGTCGACCGAACCCACGTTGCGAGCCGGTCAGGGAGTTCGTCTCGCGTTTCGGGCTCGACCGCAACGATCTCGACGTCCTCTCGCTCTCGAACGCCGTAGAGGAACTCACCTCGAGAGCCGGTCGCGATCGCCGCGAGCACCGGCGTCTCCGACTCGAGTGCACGCAGGGTTACTTCGACGAACCGCTCGCTCTCGAGTTGCATCGGGGCGACCTCGTCGATCACGATGCAGTCGGCTCGAGTCAGCGCGGGCGGTATAACGTCGCTGACGACCCGATCGATCACCGGGACGTCGACCCCGTATTTGCCGACCCTGGGGCCGTCGACGTCGACGTGCGCCATCGTCGCCCGCCGTCGCCCGCCGAGGTCGGTGATCTCGAACCCGACGCGTTCGCCTTCGACGCGAATCTCGGGGCAGACCACTCCCCCGACCGTCAGGTCGTCTTCACGAAGGCGATCGACGGCTCGCTCGAGGGTGGTCGTCTTGCCGCTCCGTGGGGGGCCTGTAACGAGTGCGTTCCCTGACACGGCGTGGAATTCGAGAGACGAACCAGTCAACGCTCCGATCTGACTCGAGAGTAAGCCCGCGATGTACGCACCAGACGTTTTATATGGACGTGTTGAATCCGCGGCCATGACGGACCCCCTACCCGCACGTTCGCAACCCCCCTCGGACGACGCCTCCTCGCCGAACGACGACTCGGGCGTGGTCGCTAACCGGAGACGATTTCTCACTGCAACCGCTGGGGCCGGCGTCCTCGGGGCTGTCGCAGGCTGTACCGGAATCGACTCTGATGAGGCCGATCCCGATGCGCCAGCGGACGAGACGATCTCGCTGGACGTCGGTCCTGACGACGTCGACGACGTCGACGAACTCCCGCTGATCGATGCGCACACTCACATTATGCCACTGGCGGCACGTGGAAACGATCCGCTGTCCGTCGGCCAACTCGTCGACTGGATGGACGACAACGGCGTCGACTACGCTGCCGTCCAGGCACTCGACTCGCCGGAGGCTTACCCTGTCCAGGCGCCCAGCTGGTGGATTATCGAGGAGTGCGAAGCGTACGACGACCGGCTGATGCCGTTCGTCACGATCGATCCGCGCACGCTCCACTACGGTGAGGATGCGACGGCTGTCCTCGACGAGCACCTCGACCGCGGCGCGCGCGGCTTCGGCGAACTGAAAGCCGGCGTCGAAATCGACGACGAGGGGGCACTGGACCTCTACGAACTCTGTGCCGAGCGTGACCTGCCAGTGCTCTATCACACCGACGAACAGGCGATGACCGACGAGCTCGGCCTCCCAGCACACGAAGCGGTCTTCGAGTCGTTCCCGGAAGTACATTTTATCGCCCACGCGTGGGGCTGGTGGGTCCACGTCGACGGCGACGTCGAGACGACGGATCGCGATCGGGCTCACGAGGGTCCGATCGAGTCCGAGGGTCGCGTGCCCGAGCTACTCGAGGCGTACGACAACGTCTACGCCGATATCTCGGCAGGCGCAGGCTGGGAGGCCCTGAGCCGCGACGAGGAGTTCACCCAGGAGTTTTTCGAGACCCACCACGAACAGCTCGTCTTCGGTAGCGACTACCTCTTTCCCGACCAGGAGATCCGACAGTTCCAGCTGTTCGAGACGATCGATCTCGACCTCGGGGCCTGGGCAGATATCCGCTATCGCAATTTCGAGTCGATACTTCGATGACAATCCGCCGCCAGCCGGCGAAGAAACGACAGAATCAGTCCCGAAAGACCGTTGTCGCTTCGATGATCGGGACATCGGAATCGCACCCAGTATTTAACCCTCCTGAGCGATTCTATACGAGTGATTAATGAGACGCCTGACTCGCGAGAAAGAGCGTGAGGACCAGTCAACGCACGAGACGACCGACCAAGAGGGGGTTCGTGCCTGTCCTGAGTGTGACTCGACGTCACTGACGAGGAGTGCAGACGGGAGCGAAGTGAGCTGTGAGGATTGTGGGCTGATTCTCGAGGAAGAGACGATCGACCGGGGACCGGAGTGGCGGGCGTTCAACGCGGCAGAACGGGACAGCAAATCCCGTGTCGGCGCACCGACGACCCAGACGATGCACGACAAGGGGCTGACCACCACCATCGACTGGAAAAACAAAGACGCCTACGGACGCTCGCTCTCCTCGGAGAAGCGGACGCAGATGAGCCGACTGCGCAAGTGGCAAGAGCGCATTCGGACGAAAGACGCCGGCGAACGAAACCTGCAGTTCGCCCTCTCCGAGACCGACCGGATGGCCTCGTCGCTCGGCGTCCCCCGATCCGTTCGAGAAGTCGCGAGCGTCCTCTACCGACGAGCGCTCGAGGAAGACCTCATCCGCGGCCGTTCCATCGAGGGCGTCGCCACGAGTACGCTGTACGCGGCGTGTCGGATGGAAGGGATCCCGCGATCGCTGGACGAGGTCGCTGCGGTCTCCCGTGTCGATCGTATGGAGATCGGTCGCACCTATCGGTACATCTCCCAGGAACTCGGCCTCGAGATGCAGCCCGTCGATCCGAAGAAGTACGTCCCGCGGTTCTGTTCTGAACTCGACCTCTCGGAGGAGGTCCAGTCGAAAGCCAACGAGATCATCGATACGACGGCCGAACAGGGGATGCTCTCCGGAAAGTCGCCGACTGGCTACGCCGCTGCCGCGATCTACGCGAGTGCGCTCCTTTGTAACGAAAAGAAGACACAGAACGAGGTCGCCAACGTCGCCCAGGTAACCGAGGTCACGATTCGGAACCGGTATCAAGAACAGATCAGCGCGATGGGTCTCCCCAACTAGGGACGGAACGGGGACTCCTCCCCGTATTCGATACTGACTGCCTCCACGCCGTCTTACCCACGGATCAGGAAGGTGCCACTACGCAACGTGTACCCGGTCGTTCGCTCGTTTTGAGTACGTCTTTTGCTGGCAAGCGTCGTCGCTACCGATCCGTCTCGAAGGCCACCATCGGGCGACCGACTGCCACCTGTGTTTCGTCAGTCAGCGAAGCCGTCGGTAGGCCCGAAGCGCAAGCGAAGCAGCCGTGCCGAAGCCCGGGACTCGCGAGGAGACTGCGGCCGCTCCGAGCAACAGCGCACCGCTTTTCCCTCGTCCCTTCGCGAACTCCATGGCGGCGTCGACGACCGTCGTGACGACGCTGGCGTTTTTCAGCAGTTCCGTTCGATCTCGGGCACCTGTTGTTGCCATAGCCGAACGAACGACGGCCTCCCGAGAAACGAACCAGCTTGCAGCTGCCGGCCGGTGTCGCTCCGTCCGATACCCACGAAACAGCAAAAACCCTCGAGTCCGTACCATACGTGAACGATGGACGAACAGGAAGTACAACGAGACCGAGAGGCGGCGACGGTCATCAGACTCGACTCCGACCGTGAGCGTGATCTCCTCGCCGGGACCGCCACGGAGGTCGACGACACGACACCAGCCGCCGACGCGCTCGAGCGCTTCGCCGAGCAACTCGAGGGGTATCGGAAGAACGCCGAGCACGAGGAGGCCTGGGTCCGCACGCTTCGGCTCCCGGAGGCGGGACAGCCGGACGCCGGTGACGAGATCGAGATCGAGTTTCTGTTGCCCAGCGGCGACTCGTTCACCCGGACGTTTACCGTTCCGCCGCAAAACTGGCCCGCGGACAACGACCTCGTACGACTGCTCGAGCACGTTGGCCGGACGCCCGCGACGCTGACAGAGATCCTCGGCGACGCGGTCACGACCGTCCACGACGGGAGCCAGTGGCGACTCACACTCGAGGACGCGGTCGACGAGCGCGACTCGACCGATGGCTCGAGCGACCACTGGGACGAACGCTGGGCCGTTACACTCCTGTTCGCCACCTTGCTCCCGCTCGTCGTCGTCTCCCAGATCCTTTCGCCGATGGCGTTCTTCCTCGGCAGTTCGGCCGTCACCACCGTCGTTCTCTACTCGCTCGGCGGCATTGCACTCCTCGTAACCATCGGTTTCCTCTTTGCGTCCATCGTCCACCGCGACAGCACCGATCGTGGACGGCCGCAGCTCTGACCGGTCCACCCTTTCGCGCAGTTTCACCGCGCGAACGGTATGTGAGACCACTGGTCTCGCACTACTCAGTCCTCGCCTCTCTCACGGGTCGCTTCGCTCCCCGTTCGATTTCTCGAGGGTGGCTCGTTCACTCGCCACCCTCGCCCGCTCCGCGGTTCACTCCGTTCACCGCTCCGCCTCGAGGACTTCGCTTCGTCTTCGCGCGGTTTCACCGCGCGAACGGTATGCGAGACCACCGGTCTCGCGCTACTCAGTCCTCGCCTCTCTCACGGGTCGCTTCGCTCCCCGTTCGATTTCTCGAGGGTGGCTCGTTCACTCGCCACCCTCGCCCTTCTCTATCGGCGCTCGAACCAGATTCCCCCACTCGGTCCAGGAGCCATCGTAGTTGTGGACGTCTTCGTAGCCGAGCAGTTCGTGCAGCGCGAACCAGGCGATGGCCGAGCGTTCGCCGACCCGGCAGTACGTGACCACCGATTCGTCGCCGTCGATCCCCTCGTCGGCGTACACCTCCTCGAGTTCGTCCGCTCCCTTGAACCGGCCGTCGTCGGTCAGGTTCGTCTTCACGGGGACGTTCGACGCACCGGGGATGTGACCGCCGCGCTGGGCGGTCTCCTGGAGGCCCTCGGGGGCGATCATCTCGCCGGAGAACTCCTCGGGCGAGCGGACGTCGACCATCGGGATGCCGGCCTCGCGGGCCTTGTCGACGTCGTCTTTGTACGCACGGATGCTCTCGAAGGGACCTCTTGCGCTGTACTCCTGGGCCGAGAAGTCGGGTTCCTCGTCGGTCAGCGGGTAGTCCTCGTTCACCCAGTAGTCTTTCCCGCCGTCGAGGACGCGAGCGTCGTCGTGGCCGTAGTAGTTGAACTCCCAGTAGGCAAAGAGCGCGAACCAATTGGGGATCCAGCCGTTACCGTAGAAGACGACCGTCGAGTCCTCGTTGATGCCGTGGCTTCCGACGACGTCCTCGAAGTCGTCTTTTTTCAGGATGTCACGCTGGTCCGGGTCCGAGAGGTCTTCGTCCCACTGGAGGCCGATCGCGCCTGGGATGTGGCCCTCGTCGTAGCGCGAGGGAAAGTCGCCCTCGTCGGACGACTCGGGACTGTTGACCTCGACGATGCGGTAGTCGGAATCGTCCGACTGGAACTCCTCCAGGTGGTCTTCGACCCAGTCCGCCGAGACGAGTACGTCAGTGTCGTGGTGCGTCATGCGGTGTCGGCTCCCACGAGCGCCCACAAATAGCTAACAGCGGCGGTGAGTGTCGACGGTACCTGTGACGCGATCGACGTGCGATCTACTCCGCGAGCCTCGAGGCGGGTCACCCGCGAAACGCGGCCCTCGAGCGACAACGCTGTTATCTGACGGTGTACGCTTCGTTCGGGGTGCCGGCAACACGTGTCACTCTCTTGCGTGCGTTCACCTGACACCGGTATCGGCACCGCTAACACCCTCGAGCGAACAGCGGACGTATGCGACTCGCACGACTCCTCACGACCGACGGGCCCGTTTCGGGCCGGTACGACGACGGCGTCGTCTACGCCGAGGACGGCTCCTACGAGGTCGGCGTCGACGGCCGACTGCTACCGCCGTGTGAGCCCACGGCCCTGTACTGTGTCGGCCGCAACTACGCCGAGACCGTAGAACAGATGGAGTACGAACGCCCCGAGGAACCGGACTTCTTCATCAAGCCCCCGGCGTCGCTGCTCGCCCACGAACAGCCGATCCCCTATCCCGAGTTCACCGACGAACTCACGTACGCCGGCGAGTTGGCGGCCGTCATCGACGAACGCTGCCGAAACGTCGAGCCAGAGGACGTTTCCGAAATCGTCCGGGGCTATACGATCATGAACGACGTCGACGCGCTCGACCAGCAGGGCCGGACCGCGCGCAAAGCATTCGACGGCTCGGGGCCGCTGGGCCCCTGGCTCGAGACCGACCTCGACCCGCGGGCGGTCGACATGTACACCGACGTCGCAGGAGAGCGCCGCCAGGAGGCGAACACCGAACTAATGCTGTTCGGCCCCTACGAAGTGGTTTCTTACCTCTCGAAACGATTCACGTTCGAGCCGGGCGACGTCGTCGCCTTCGGCAGCCCGGCGAACCCAGGCCTGCTCGAGGCCGGTGATACCGTCGAGATCACTTACGAGGGCATCGGAACGCTCCGGAACACCGTGGTGGACGAACGCGACTGAGAGAACTCGACCCGTAGCCTCGAGCCGAGTGTGACCCTCACCCGTACACGTTCTGGTCATCCGACGACGACCTGAGCGTCACTCTCCGTGGAGAGTTCCCCACCACTGCGAACCGTTCCAGGGTGATCGAAGCTGGCTGTAGGTGTTCACCTCTCCCAACCGGGAAGACAACACACTTGCCCGACCGTCACGTTCTGGTCGACGTGTCCAGCGAGGAGTCGCCCCGCGTCGAAGTCTATCCCGGCCGCGAGGTCGTCGTCGACTTCGATCCCAACCTCACGTTCGAGTGCGTCGAGGAGTGTACGTGGTGTTGTCACCACGGGGTATTGCTCTACGACCGAGATTTACTCGAGTTAGCCCAGCGGGCGAACCTCGTGGAGACGACGACCGACTTCCGCGGCGAAAAGTTCGTTACCCGCGAAGAGAAAGCTCGCGAGGACCACGTTGCCGAGGACGGCCACGCATGTGCGTTCCTCCGCGAGGATGGACTCTGTACGTTGCACCTCGAGGAAGACTGGAAACCGACGCGGTGTTCGGTGTTTCCCCTCGGGGTCCGACTCGAGGGCGGCGACCTCCACGTCGACGTTCGAGACTCGGCTCACGACCACTGCGATGGCCTCGGGGTCAGCGACCGGCGCGTGATCGACAACCTCGAGGCGTTCCTGCCAGCGATCCTCTGGGACCTCGAGAACCCGGATTCCGACCGCGAACTGTGAGTGCTCTGTAATGTCCGGACGGTCACCGTCGGCACTCGCTTCGTCCGGTCCATGTTAACGCCCCTCTCCAACCATTTAAACGTCTCCCCCACGTAGATAAATTGTGACAGAAAACACCGGGCGTCGGAACCTTCGGATGCCCAACAACGACGAAGTATTCGCCATCGTAACCGAACACCTCGGTGGCAATCACGTTCAGCTTCGCTGTGCGGACGGCAAAGAACGTCTCGGACGCATTCCGGGCCGGATGAAGTACCGAACGTGGATCGAACAAGACGACGTCGTCGTCGCCGAGCCGTGGGACTGGCAGGACGAGAAGGCCACCATCGAGTGGCGCTACACCAGCCAGGACGCGGACCAGCTTCGACGCGAAGGCCACATCGAGTGATCCGCCAATCGGTGCGTTCGGTCGGTACGGACGGACGATGTTCGTCCGCCGAATTTTTCTCTCGAACTCCACCGTAAGCGACTTTCCGAGACGAACGTTCCACTGAGATCCTCGCCCAGGGGCCGCTATCACCGTACAGCGCTCCTCGAGTGTGTCTCCGTAGAAGAATCACTATTCTCTTTGGCGGAATTTTATAAACATTCATATGTAATCATAAGATAAATTTATTTCCATCGGCAATGACTGATGGAATGTGATGTCCGCGAAAGACACCATGACGGAATATCTCGCACAGAACCCACGAATGATTGGCGCGCTGTTCACCCTCGTGCTCCTGTTGAGCCAGGCTGGAACAGTCGCTGCAGGCACCAACACGCAGATCGGCCCGTAATAGACGTTCGTCTCACCGCGTAGTTCGTTCTCCGGTTCGCTGTACTCAATCACTCGATAAGTAGCCGATTCCGTCGTTCCAGCGAAGGGTCCCGTCGACTTGTACTGGCAGCTTCGTCCAGGTGAGGTACTCCTGAATCTCGTCTTCTGAAACCGTCGCCACGGGCGCATGTCCCGGCGTGAGGTGTCGGTCCGAGACGGACGCGAGGTTCGACGCTGTCGCCGAGCCGAGTTTGTACTCTTTCGTCGAGTACGACCGACACGCAAAGCCGAGCGAGCCGTCGTCGTATCGATCGAGTTCGATGATCGACGGCGCCCCGCCGTCAGACTGGGCGATGTCAGCGGAGCCGTCGCCGACGATCAGGTACTGGTCGCCCAGTTTCCCGTTTTGGCGGGCGATCTCGAGTGCGCCGCGAAGCGGGAAGCCACGATTGAGCAGTCTGGCCATCGTTTCCCCGGCTTCGACGGCGTCCTCGTTGTCGACGTCGGTGTACGTACTCACGCCGCCGAAGGCACCGCGGCGAGTCAGCGCCAGTCCCTGCTCGTAAGAGCGACAGGCGTTGAGGAAGAAGACGCCGAGATCGACTGACTCGAGCGTTCTGACGTCAAGGTCGCCGTCTGGACAGCGGATGCCGTCTTCGGTCGCGTGTCCGATGTAGTGTAAGAAGTCGTAGTCACCGCTTGCGAGGAGGTCGGCTAGCCGGTCGGTACTGACGCCAAACTCGGAGTGGACCTCGAACGGGAGCGCCTTTCGATTCCCGTAAGCGCCGTCTAAGAGGTCGTGCTCGTCGAGCATGCGCGCGTCATTACAGACCAGTAGGATATCGATCGACTCGCTGCGTTCGTCTCGGTTCAACTGATTACGATACGCGTCGATCGTCGCCTTCGAGGCGCGTCTTGGGATGCGATCGCCGAACCAGGCGTGTTCGATCGACTCGTCGACGACATCGGGGACGACGAACGACGAGTCGGCGTCGAACGTCGACGGCGCTCGGGTACCGCTGGTCGAGCGAACGAGTCCCGCGCTTGCCGTATCGATCTCTGAGACGGTCGTCATCCGTCCGCGAGCCCCCCGAACGATGCCGAGTTCGTTGACGACGAACGGGAGCAGTTCGACGGTCTCCGCTTCGGACGGAACGTGAGCAGTCAACGGCCACCGGGGAAGGTAGGGCTCGAGGCGCTCGTAGGGCACCTCAAGAAAGCGCTCCAGTCGCTCGGGCAGCGACGCCGCGTACGCTTCGGCCAGATCGAACGGGAGGTCGTCCTCGAGGACGGATCGCTCGTGGAGGTCGTACTGGAAGATTCCCTCGGTGCGGATCAGACAGTCGAGGAAGAAAAACCGTTTCAACAGGTGGGCGACGTCGTCCTCGATAGTACCACGTGTCACCAGTGACCGTTCGAAACGCGGCGTCTCGAGTCTGGGCGTTTCTCCAAGCCGAACCGTCGCTCCGAGGAAGAACGCGAGCGGTGCGGCCTGGAATACCGCCTCGTACGCCGGTGGAACGACGAGTTCGACGTCGCTGTCCGGGGGATTGATCGGGTCTGGGATCTCGAGGTCGTCGCCGAGTTCGATCAACGGTGGATGGCCCCGCAGCGTTGGCCACGTTCGCTCGGGCGAGGGCGTCTTCAGTGCCGACGGCATCGCCGAAACCGCTTCGACTATCGAGTCGAGGTCGGGCGGGGTCGTGATCGTCGCGGCTGGCCGATCGTGGGGTGATCGCGCCCCGAGTTCGATCGGCACCGCTCGCTCGAGCGCGATCCGGATCGACGTCTGGCCGACGTCGATGACGCCCGTCGAATCGAGCCGACAGTAGAGCTTGATCGGCCCGCTCAGGCCGACGAACTGGGCTTGATCCTCGAGTTCAATTCGGTCGCCGACGTTGAGGCTCCGCTCGGTCCGGCCCGTCCCGTCGTGGACGGTCACCGAACAGGTCTGATCGAGCACCAGCTCGTCCGTGACGAATCGACACGCCCTGTCGACCGGGAAGCAAAAGCCGTGGGGGTCGATCACCTCAGGACGAACCGTTTGAGCCGTCTCGAGGTGGAGCCGTCGTTGCTCGATCGAGTCGTGTATCTCGAGCCCGGGGTCGTCGGTCGTCTCCTCGAACGTGATCGTCATGCCCGTGTGTGGATACTGATCTGTTTCATCCCTACCGTCAAAAAGGGTTGTATCGGCTCACCAGTTGAATCGACAGCCGTCAGTAACCCGCTATGTCGGTGGCGGGACGCGAACTGAGCGACTGGAAGACGGTCGTCGGAAACCGTGGTTCGACCGTACTGGGGCGGCGGCCGCTACCGCTCCCCGGAAGCTGTACGCGTTCGATCACACCCCGATCGGCGAGCTCATAGAGGAACCGTTTGACCGTTCCAGTCGTCAAGTCGGATCGATCCGAGATCGCCGCCGCGACCTCGCGGATCGGTCGGTCTCGAGCTTCGACCGAGACGAGTTCGAGGAGGACCTGTTGTCGGGTTTTGGAGACGGCGAGTGCGCGATCTACGTGGACACTTTCGTTGGGGACGGCAGCCATCGCTTTCTGTACGTGCTCGGTGTCGATCCGGTCAGCCTCAGCTTCGGTCGCGACGAACCCTGCTGTGAACAACGCTGCCAGCCCGTCGTGAGCGTTCCCGTCGGCCCATACCGCGAGGTCGCGGACAAGCTCGTGGTCGAGGACGCCCGCCGCGAGCCCCGTCGACGCCCGGTCGGTGAGGACGTCGACCAGTTCGTGGTGGCGGTAGGCCGGTACCAGGACCGTCTCACCGGTCCAGCCTTCAGGCTCGCGTTGGCCGACCGCGACCGTCGAGACGTGTTCAGCGACCGGCTCGAGCAGTGTTCGTGCCCGATCGTACGCGAGCGTCTCGGGTTCGTCGTGGTGGTCGATCGCGACGACCGCCCGACGGTCAGGACGATCGAACCGTTCCCGGAGCCGATCGCGGAGTTCGCCGGTCCCGATGCCGCTTTCGGGGACTGGAGTCGATGAAAGGGCGGACAGCAGGGTGCGGTAGAACGCAAAGGCGCTCTCGACGCGACGGGCGTCGATGGCGACAAACGACGTACTAGGACTGGCGTCGCCTGCGCGAGTCGTCGTCTCGATCGGTCGGCTCGAGTCGCCCAGCCGGTCGTCGAGCGCGTCGAACAGCGCAGTCACGATCGCGGAGGTGCCGGATCCCGGCGGGCCAACGATAGCAACTGGATCGGGCAACTCGTCGTCGAACACCGGCTCTAACGCGTCGAGCAACTGCTCTAAGACCGGCCCTCGCCCGATCGGCTCCGGTCGGTGGACGACTGGGCTCAGGTGCGTCCAGTCGACGACGATCGACTGCTCCTGGTGAGCCGAGCGTCGCCTGTCGATGCGGTCCTGTAAGTTCATGCCGTCTCCGGTCGGTCTGAGAAGAGTGCCGCCTCGAGCACTTCGAGGGGGTGGCGAATCTCGTAGCCGGTGCCGTGTTCCATCTGCATCGAACAGGTTGGACACTCGGTGAGGCCCGTTTCGGCGTCGGCGGTGTCCATGTGATCGAACATCTCTTCGCCGATCTTCATCGACGTCTCGTAGTTTTCTGCTTTCCAGCCGTAGGTGCCGGAGATACCCGAACAGGAGTCACCGACGTCGTGGGCGTCGACACCGTCGATCACGTCCAGTAGCTCGACCGTCTGGCCATCGAGACCCTGGTTCCGGGCGTGACACGGCGCGTGGTAGGCGAAGTCGTCGAAACCCTCGACCGACGCCCCTTCGAGTTCGCCCTCGAGGTCCTCGTGGACCCGAAGGTACTCGAGGGCGTCCCAGGTGTTCGCGGCCACGTCCTCGGTGTCCTCGAAGTCGAACAGTTCGGGGTACTCCTGGCGAATCGACATCGAACAGGAACTACAGGAGGCGATGACGTCGGCCCCGTCCTCGAGTGCCGCCGCGAGTTCGCGAACGTTCGTCTCTGCGGCCCGTCGGGCGTCCTCGAGCATTCCGTTGGCGAACATCGGCGTTCCCGAACACGACTGTGGGGGGACCAGCACCTCGTAGCCGAAGTGCTCGTAGACGCGGACGAGCGCCTTTGCGACCTCGGGCGTATTGTAGTTCGAGT
This sequence comes from Natrarchaeobaculum sulfurireducens, assembly GCF_003430825.1. Taxonomy (NCBI): domain Archaea; kingdom Methanobacteriati; phylum Methanobacteriota; class Halobacteria; order Halobacteriales; family Natrialbaceae; genus Natrarchaeobaculum; species Natrarchaeobaculum sulfurireducens. Next base: position 779,562 of record NZ_CP024047.1, read on the forward strand.
AGCAGCCGTGGAAGTACGCGATCTTCTGATCCTCGTTTTGGACCTTCGCCCCACCTCGCTTTCTCCACCAGTCTCGAAACGTCTCCGTCGCGAACGCGGGAAACTCACGCTCGCTCGTAATACCGAGCGTCTTCTCACCGAGCCACCGCGTGATCGACAGCCCCATCACGAAGTTCGCGGTGCGCGGGAACGTCGCCGCAAGCGGCGCGAGCCGTCGGTAGTTCGCGAGGATACGGTTGCGGACGTATTCGCGGGAGAACTTGCTCATGTGGTTCTCGACGTACTCGCCGCGAGCCGTGTTGTGCATCTGCGATAGCGGCACCGACGAGGGACAGGCGCTATCACAGCGCATACAGTTCGAACACTTCATCACCGACTCGTCGATGTCGTGGTCGTCCTGGCGCTTGAGCCGCCACTGTTCTGGACCCTGGAACTTCGGTCCGGGGAACTCGTCGTCGACTTCGGCGACGGGGCAGTTGGTGTCGCAGGTCGAACATTTATAGCAGTTGTCCGCGCCCGGCCGGAGGTCCATCTCCTCGGCCTCGGGGAACACCTGAATCGGTTCGAACTCGTCGCTCGCGTCGTCGGTGGGGTTGTCTGCGTCGCTCATCGAATCACCTCGTCTACCGCCTCGCCCGCATGGGTTCCGGCGACGTAGCCCGTCGCGAGCGAGACGCCGCTGCCGGATTTCTCGGCCGCGTAATCGTAGCCGCCGAGTACCGAACCGGCCGCTCGCAGGTTCCGGAACTCCGGCTTGCCGTCGGCGTCGAGCGGCCGCAACTCGCCATCGGCGGACAGGCCGAACCGCGCGTAGGGCTGCTCGTCGAAGACGCCGTCGACGAACCACTCGTACCGGTCGTCGGCGTGGGAAACGTGACAGTCAAAGATCGGTTCGTACACTCGCTGGCGCTCGGACTGGACGCCTTTTCCGACCAGCCCGCCCGTCGCGAGGACGTACTGGGTGGCCCGGTGGGGGACCTGGGCACCGTTTCGGTCGACGACGACGTGGTCGATCCGATCTTCGCTGGCCCCTGCCGTCTCGTACTCGACCACGGGAACGCCCGAGGTGACCCGCACGCCAGCGTCCTCGAGCGCATCGTACAACAGGTCCTCGAGCCGGATCCCCGGCAGACTCGGCGGCCCCATCGGGACCTCGAAGACGTCGACGCCGAGTCCATCCGCGAGGTCCGTCCGGACCTCGTCGGCGTGTTCGTCGCCAAGGAGTGCGGGAAAGCCGACGCGAGCTTCGCCCTCGAGGTGTCCCTCGACGGCTTCGATCAGCGCCGCTCGCACGCCGATTTCACCGGCGTCGACCGCGATTGCTTCGTCGACGTCGAGCAGGTGGGCGTACCGCGTCACCTTCGCGTCGTCCCGTCGAATGCCGGGGAACGAACACGTCGCGCCGCGAACGTCGAACGGGACGCCAGCAGCCTCGAGATGGGCCGCAGCCAGCGGGGCGTCGAACCCCGGCAGCGTCTCGAAGCCGACGAGCAAGACATCTCGACGGTCGCTTGCGAGGCCGGGGGCCGTCGCCGTCGGGTAGCGGGCTGTCGGCTTGATCGTCCCGGCTGCCGTCGGCACGAGCGCGTTGGCGTCGGTGTGAGAGCCGGCGTACGCCGCACCCGCCAGCTCGTCGAAGAAAGCCAGTGCCTTACGAATCGCCGCTTCTCCGACGAGCCGATAGGGATGGCTGTCGGGCAGGCTCTCGAGTGCGTCGTACGGATTGGTGAGCGGTCCGTCGTCGGTCGGCGCGTACCCGAGAACGTCGATCAGGCCGCTGGCGTGGCGCAGCGTGCTCTGTTTGTACGTCACCAGCCGCACACGGACGTCACGCTCGGCTGCGGCCAGGGCGGCGGTCGCACCCGCGAGGCCGCCCCCGATCACGAGCACGTCGTCTTCGATCGCCATCTCACCGCCCTCCGTCGAAGGCCGCGTAGTCGATCGCCTGCGAGTCGCCCGCGGGATCGCCGTCGCGGTTCATCGTCGTCGTGTGCAACGCGTAGGTGAGCATGGCCTGCGAGAGCTGTTCTCCCCAGAGGGCGTGGCGCTGGCCCTTCCAGCGCTCTTCGAACAGTTCGTCGAACGCGTCGCGGACGGTTTCGGCGTCGTACGCGGGATGGAGTTCACAGGCCAGTTCCTGACAGCAAAAGCCACCCTGGCAGTTGCCCATCGAGGCCCGCGTTCGAATTCGAACCGCGTTCAGGTCCGACCCCGACTGGGCGATTGCGTCCTGCACTTCCGCGCGGGTCACACCCTCACACTGGCAGATGACCGGATTGGGGTCGTAGCGCTCGAGTACCTCCCGAGTCCGACTGCCAAGTCGCTGGCTGGACCGGCGGGCGACCGGCGACCGAAGCCCGAACTCGTCCATCGCCGCCTCGAGCGTCTCGAGGCGCTCGCTGCCGGGCAGCGGTTCGTCCGCGGTTTCACACGAGGCGTTCACGCCGAGTTCGGCACAGACGTGGTCGGAAATCGCTTCGGCCATCGCGCGGTAGGTGGTCAGCTTCCCGCCGACGATGCTCGTGATGCCCGAGACGCCGTCCCGGTCGGCGTGATCGAGCAAGAAGAACTCGCGCGTGATGTCGGTCGGGTCCGTGGTGCCGGTTTCCGGCGGCTCGTACAGCGGTCGAACCCCCCAGAACGACCGGATCGTCCGGGCCTCCCGGAGGATGGGGACGAGTTCTGCGAGCGTGTCGATCATCGCGTCGACCTCCCAGCGTTCTTCGGGGTAGTCGTCGGGGTCGTCGACCTCCTCGTCGGTCGTGCCGAGGATCGCCGTCGTCTCGTGGGGGACGATGATGTCTGCGTCACCTTTCGGGCGACAGCGGTTGATGACGGTGTCGACCTGCCGGACGTTCATGATCGTCATCACGCCCTTCGAGGGACGGACCTCGACCTCGAGGTCGGCCATCCCAGCGATCGCTCCGGCCCACGCGCCCGTCGCGTTGACGACGTAGTCGGCGGTGATCTCCTCGACCGTTCCGGTCGGCACGTCGGTTCGCTTGCCGGGGCCAGCGCCGTGGCGGACGGTGACGCCGAAGACATCGTCGCCGTCCCTCAGGAGGTCGATCACCTCCGCGTGAGTCTCGATACGTGCGCCGTGGGCTGTCGCATCCATCGCGTTCGCGACGCACAGGCGAAACGGGTCGACCGCCGCGTCGGGAACCTCGATCGCTCGCTCGACGTCCGTCGCGAGATAGGGTTCGATCTCGCGGGCTTCACGGCCCGAAAGGACCGTCGCCGGGATATCACACTCACGACAGCCCTCGAGTTTTTCCTGGAAGTATGCGTCCGAATCTTCCGGGCGCTTGACGAACAGCCCGCCGGTCTCCTCGACGCAGTGGCCCGCGATCTCCCGAAGGATACGGTTCTCTTCGATGCACTCTCTCGCGCTCGCCTGATCTGAGACGGCGTACCGGCCACCGCTGTGGAGCAGGCCGTGCATCCGGCCGGTCGTCCCGTCTGTTAGCGTTCCCCGCTCGAGGAGGGTGACCTCGAGGCCGCGCATCGCCAGATCTCGGGCGATACCACAGCCGGTCGATCCCCCACCGAGGACGAGGACGTCGGTGTCCGTTGCCATTCCGTTATCGGTACCTGGGAGCGCTCGACCTTTATTTTATCGCCGCAGGCCCAACAGCCATAAGAAACGTCTCGACGCGATGCTCGAGTGGGAGCGAACCGTTCGATGCGGTCTGTTACTCGAGCTTTCGGACGATTGGATCATCGTCGAACGCTCGTTCGAGTCGGCTTCCGGCGTCTGCCCACCCGAATCGATGGGAAACGCTTATGATAATCCTGGAGATTGTTTATCAGTATCACGTGACCTCCGGTAAAGATATCGCGTGAGCCTACGGGGTGACACCAGTGACAGAGCACACGTACGTCGGCGCAGTCGATCAGGGAACAACCGGCACGCGCTTTATCGTTTTCGACCACGCCGGACAGGTCGTCGCAAACGCCTACGAAAAACACGAACAGATCTACCCGGAACCCGGCTGGGTCGAACACGACCCACTCGAGATCTGGGAGAACACCAAACGCGTCATCACGCGGGCGCTCGGCCAGGCCGAGGTCAGCCCCGACCAGCTCGAGGCTATCGGCGTGACCAATCAGCGCGAGACGACGGTGCTGTGGGACGCCGACTCCGGTCGGCCGGTCCACAACGCTATCGTCTGGCAGGACCGACGCACCACCGACCGCATCGAGCAACTCGAGGCCAACGGCGCGGTCGAGACCATTCGCGAGAAGACCGGTCTCGAGGCCGACGCGTACTTCTCGGCGACGAAAGCCGAGTGGCTGCTCGAGGAAGGTGATCCGATCAAGATGGAGCGCGCTCGCCCTGCGGACGTCCGCGACCGGGCCGAAACCGGCGAAGTGCTGTTCGGAACGATCGACAGCTGGCTCATCTACAACCTCACGGGCGAACACGTCACCGAAGTCACGAACGCCTCGCGAACGATGCTGTACAACATCCACGACCTCGAGTGGGACGACGACCTCCTCGAGGAGTTTTCGATCCCCCGTGAGATGTTGCCGGAGGTCCGCCCCTCGAGCGACGACGCGACATACGGGACGACCGACCCCGAGGGCTTCCTCGGCGCCGAAGTCCCCGTCGCGGGAGCCCTCGGCGACCAGCAGGCCGCGCTGTTCGGCCAGACCTGCTTCGACGCTGGCGACGCCAAGAACACCTACGGCACGGGGTCGTTCTTCCTGATGAACACCGGGGGCGAGGCCGTCGAATCGGACCACGGCTTGCTGACGACGATCGGCTTCCAGCGCTCCGGCGAACCCGTCCAGTACGCCCTCGAGGGGTCGATCTTCATCACCGGCGCGGCGATCGAGTGGCTCGAGGACATGAGCCTGATCGACGACCCCGCCCAGACCGCCGAACTCGCTCGCAGCGTCGACACCACCGACGGCGTCTACGTCGTCCCCGCGTTTACCGGCCTGGGTGCCCCACACTGGGACCAGCGCGCCCGCGGCACCATCGTCGGGATGACCCGCGGTACCCGCAAAGAACACGTCGTCCGTGCGACGCTCGAGTCGATCGCTTACCAGACCCGCGACGTCAAAGAAGCGATGGAGGCGGATTCGGGCATCGAGATGACCTCGCTCAAGGTCGATGGCGGCGCGGTCAAGAACAACTTCCTCTGTCAGCTCCAGTCGGACATCATCGGCTCGGCGATCGTTCGCCCCGTCGTCGACGAGACGACGGCGCTCGGCTCGGCCTACGCCGCCGGGCTGGCCGTCGGCTACTGGGACGACCTCGAGCAGCTGCGAACCAACTGGCAGGTCGACCGCGAGTTCGCTCCGCAACTCGACCTCGAGACGGCCGACGCCCGCTACGACCGCTGGATCGACGCCGTCGACTGTGCCCGCGGCTGGGCGATCGACGACCCGAGCAGTTCCTGATCCAGTGTGATCGCCGGTCGCTCGGCTCCGGCGAGCCCCGGCGTCCGTCGCCGGGATCAGACGACTTTTCGTCCCCGACGCGGAGACTCCGGTATGACCGACGATCCGCCGCTGGTGCTCGACATCGACGGCACGCTCACCCGGCCCGACACCTGGGGCATCGATCCGCGCGTTTTCGATCCGCTCCACGAGTGGAACGGCCCCGTCGTGCTCGCGACCGGGAAGGCCTTTCCATACCCCGTCGCTCTCTGTCACTTCGCCGGCATCCCCGAACGTGTTGTCGCAGAAAACGGCGGCGTCGTCTACACCGGCGACGAGGTCTTCTACACCGCCGACCGCGAGGCCGCCCAGGCCGTCGTCGAGGAGTACCGTGCCGCCGGCCACTCGCTAGGATGGGGCGAGGCCGATACCGTCAACCGCTGGCGCGAGACCGAGATCGCCATCAACCTCGAGCAGCCGATCGATCCGTTGTGCGAGATCGCCGCCGCTTACGGACTCGAGGTCATCGACACCGGCTACGCCTATCACGTCAAGGATCCAGCCCAGAACAAAGGCGATGGCGTCGAGCGAATCGCCGACCACGTCGGATTCGACCCCGCCGATGCCGTCGCCGTCGGCGACTCGATCAACGACGTTTCGACGTTCGATGTCGTCGGCCGGAGCTTCGCCGTCGCCAACGCCGACGACGCTGCGAGGGCGGCCGCCGACGAGGTCCTCGAAGCAGTCCACGCCGATGGAACGCTGTCGGTACTCGAGCGGATTCGGTCGTCGTAGCCCGCCGGGACAGAACGCTTTTCTCTCGTCCGACCGACGCTCTGGTATGGTCGTCGAATCGCCCCTCGTCGCGCTCTTTGGACTCCTGGCGACGGGTACGGTCTTCGGCGGGACGTACTGGGATGCGACTCGGGTCGACGTCTCTCGGCCGCTGTTGTGGGCGACACTCGCAGGCGGTGCGGTCGCCGTCGGCGTCTACCTCTACCTGTTCGTGCCGACCGCACCGATCACCGGCGTCTTACTCACGGCAAACACCGGGATCGTGCTCTATGGCTTCGAACGTGAGGTCTCCAACGAGGGCGACGAGGCAACCGAACCCGGGACGCTCCCTTAACTCCGTCCGTCTCGCCGGATCGATCAACTCACCAGATAGTACGGATCGGCCTCGAGTTTGGGCTCGAGGAACCTTGCGAGGGCGTTCGCTCGGACCGCCGTCACCGAGAGGCCGTTGAGTTCGTGGTGGTCGAGTACGCCAGCGTCCATCGCCTCGTCACGGATGCGGTCTCGGTTCCAGTAGTAGACGTACTCGTTCTTGTCGAAACTCGTTTGTCTAATGGGTTCGCTCTCGCCGTCGTCGTAGTAGATCCGGCCCTCGCTCTCGTCGAGGTCTGCGTACGGCGGGTCCGACGCCATCTCGATGTAATGCAGCTGCGTGCTGATGAACCAGGGCGTTCCGACGTTGAGGATGAGCACGTCGTCCGAATCAAGCTGAGCATAACAGCCGTTCGGGCCGAACGTATCGTGGTGGTCACAGCCGTCGAACCGATACGGGCCGTGGACCTGAACCGAGTGAATCGCGTCGTCGGTCCGGTAGTGAGCGTCGTCGAGGAACAACCGCGAGAACGCGCCGACTTCCGGCGTCGAGGACGCTTTGTGATACTCGCCAGTCTCCCGAAACGACGGCGTAAACCCCGGCACCAGAACCGACTCGAAGCGCTCGGTCAGCACCTCGAACAGGTAGTCGTACGGGTCCCGTTCGAACGCCGTGTTGATGTCGCTCAGGCCGGCGTGGACGAACACCACGTCGTCGTCGTAACACTCGAGTAGTCGTTCGAACGTCGATGGATCGACCGCACTGACGGGCCTGCCCGGCGTCTTCTTTTTTACGTAGTACTTACCGGTACACCAGAGCGTCCGTGGGAGGTGTGACAGGGTCGTCATCCAGTCCCACCGGTGTTGGGGCTTGTCTCTGCCGTTCGTGTCTCTCTCGGACGGCCCTGTTCTGTGCCTGTCGCTCGAGCCACGGTTCGGTGCCCGAGACCACGTTCGAAGCCTGTGTCGACTGTCATAGCGAACGGATTACTGGACGCCGCCGGTTCCACTCGTCGCGAGCCCCCGAACTGCCCTCGAGTGTGGGAACCGACGATCCTACAGCGGTACACCCGACAGTCGGCTATTGTTAGTCGGGTGTTGGCCCTGGGAAGTCAGTCGGCACATGCCAGTACGGGGGCGACTACCGACGGATGGGACCCCCGTCGGACGGCTTGCTTGGTTGTATCTCTACCCGGCAGTCGGTAACTGGGAGTGTTCCGACCCAGCCGTTGCCATCCGCTGTGCCGCGTGTTGGTACTCGTCGATCGCTTTCAACGAGAACGCGGACGTTTTTGCCCTCGAGGTCGTACGCCGTCCCTAATGAGCGATTCCGACGGGGGTCCGAGCCAGGTCGACTCACCGGACTACCACAGCGAGCGTCACACGGCTGCCCAGACCTGTGGCTGGACGGCTAACGCGTTGCGTGGGGAGGGCAAGTGCTACAAAAACATCTGGTACGGAATCGAGTCACACCGCTGTATCCAGATGACGCCGGTCGTCCGGTGTAACGAACGGTGTGTCTTCTGCTGGCGAGACCACCGTGGCCACGCCTACGAACTCGAGGACGTCGAGTGGGACGACCCCGAGGCCGTCGTCGACGCCTCGCTCGACCTTCAGAAGAGGCTCCTCTCGGGGTTTGGCGGCAACGAAGAGGTTCCTCGCGAGGTATTCGAAGAGGCGATGGAACCCCGCCACGTCGCCATCTCGCTCGATGGCGAGCCGACGCTCTATCCCTACTTGCCGGAGCTGCTCGAGGCGTTTCACGACCGTGACGTCACCACGTTCCTCGTCTCGAACGGCACTCGGCCGGACATCCTGCGGGAGTGTAATCCAACGCAGCTGTACGTCAGCGTCGATGCGCCGGAACGACACACCTTCGATCAGGTCGTCAAGGCGATGGAGGACGACGCCTGGGAGAAGTTGCTCGAGACGATGGACATCCTCGCCGAGAAAGACGAGACTCGAACCGTCCTCCGGACGACGCTGGTCGACGGCGAGAACATGCACCACCCCGACTGGTATGCCGGATTCTACCAGCTCGCCGACCCCGACTTTATCGAACTGAAAGCCTACATGCACGTCGGCCACTCGCGGGGTCGCCTGGACCGCTCGTCGATGCCCGACCACGAGGCCGTCGTCTCCTTCGCCGAGGACGTCATGGCGCACATGCCTGCGTTTACCGAGTGCAAGGACGTACCGGCCTCGAGAGTCGCCTTGCTCTCGAAGACGACGGATACGTGGGTCCCAAAACTGAAAAAAGACAGTGAGTTCTGGGCGCGCGATCCAGTTACGGGCGACTGATCGCCGGACTGCTGAACTGTCGACTCGAGGGGGATCTGGTCGGCAATAACGCTTTTTTCTCACCGTAACGTACGGTCGGCAGTGACGATACGGCACCTCGTCGACCGGCTCGAACCGACCACGTACACGATTGCCGTCGTGAACGACGACGAGCCGGGACCGCTCGAGGCGATGCTCGCCGATGCGTTCGACGGCAATGGCATCGACATCGAGGCCACTGGGAACGCAGAGACCGTCTTTCGAAACGTCTCCGATGCGAATCTCGACGGTGTGACGACGAGCGACGAGGACGACCTGGCGGTGTTGCTCGACGATGGGGAACCAGTCGCCGCCTCGTCGATGAACGCCCTCTATGAGTCGTTGCTCGCGATCAACTCCGACCTGTTCGTGACCGGAGCGCGCGGACTGGGCGAGATCGAGCTTCCAAACGTATTAGCCGGGCTCGAGGACACCCGACTCCGACTACGGGGGTATCCGCTGGCACACAAAGAGAAACTGCTGTTGATCATCGTCTCGCGGTACATCGAACAACTCGCGTGTGAGGGTGGCTCCGGGACGATTCGTTCGGCGTTCCAGACGCTTTCTCGAATCGAGGACGAACTCGGCACGAAAGAAGTCTACGACCAGCTCGCAGGGACCGACGTCGACGTTTACGTCTATGGGGTCGACGACGGTATCGACTCGTCGCTCGGGGCGACGATTCACTCGGGAACCGGTCCCAAGTATCGTCGATCGTGGTTCGTGGTCTACCGACCCGATAGCGCGGCCTCGGCGGCGGACTCTGGGGCGCTCGTCTGTTACGAAGTCGAGCCTCGGGTCTGGGATGGCTTTTATACGTTCGACGCCGACCGCGTCAGAGAAATCGACGATGCGATTACTGACGGGTTCTAGGCGTCAAAACACCGGTGGGTTTTTCCCAGCGCCCTCCCGAATTTCGACATCGGATCGGGAGTCACTCGAGTAAACTACCGACAACACCATCGCAGTTCTGTTATGCATGCCATATTCGGTATGCTTTTGAGGGCACCGCTCAAACCTAGAGCTATGTCAGCCACAGCGGAGTCTGCCGTCGGGCACGACGAACTCGCCGTTCTCAAGTTGCTCGCACTCGAGGGCGGTCTCGAGGGTGACGTCAAGATTTCCTGTTCGGCGCTGGCCGATCGGCTCGACGCGTCGAACCAGACGGCCTCCCGTCGGCTCCAGCGACTCGAGAGCGCGACATTGCTCGAGCGAGATACGGTCAGTGACGGCCAGTGGGTCTCGGTCACTGACGAAGGCGAGCGCGTCCTTCACGCCGAGTACGAGGATTACCGGCGGATCTTCGAGCGCGACACCGAGGTCGCCCTCGAGGGAATCGTCACCAGTGGAATGGGTGAAGGCCGCCACTACATCTCCTTACCCGGTTACAACCGTCAGTTCGAGGACCGACTCGGCTACGAGCCGTTTCCCGGCACGCTAAACGTCGAACTTCGCGAGGACAGCGTTCGTCGGCGCAGCGCCGTCTCCTCGCTCGAGCCGATCCCGATCGACGGCTGGGAGGACGACGAGCGGACCTATGGGCCGGCGGTCTGTTATCCGGCGACGATCGAGACGGCGACCGGCGAGCGCTACGTCGATGCCCACACCATCGCGCCCGAGCGCACCCACCACGACGACGACCAACTCGAGGTTATCGCTCCCGTGAAACTCCGCGAGGAACTCGGGCTCGAAGACGACGATCACGTCACGGTCTCCGTTGGTGATCGCGAATGACGGGCCACCACGCCGGCCCTCGGTCGAACGCGGACAGAACGACGGCGAGCGCCGGCGTCGACGGGAGCGACGAAGCAGGGACGTTCGTACGCGCCCTCGACGCCCTGCACGCGGGCGAGCCGGTGTTAGTCCACGATGCCGCCGATCGTGAGGGTGAAACCGACCTCATCTACCACGCCGACGCGGTCACCCCCGAGGCCGTTGCCAGGCTGCGAAACGATGCCGGCGGACTTGTCTGTACTGCACTCGGCCACGAGATCGCAGAGGCGTTCGACCTTCCGTTCTATACCGAGGCGATCGACCATCCGGCCGCCGGCTGCCACAACCTCGGGTACGACGAACGCTCGTCGTTCTCGTTGACCGTCAACCACCGCGAAACGTACACCGGGATCACCGACGTCGACCGCTCGCGAACGATCCGAGCACTCGGTGAAGCCGCCGCTGCACCCGAAGCCGTCGAGTTTGCCGCGGAGTTTCGAGTCCCCGGACACGTTCATCTCCTGAAAGCCGCCCCCGATCTGCTCGCCCAGCGTGAGGGTCATACCGAACTCGGCGTCGCCCTCGCCGAGGCCGCCGACCTGTCTCCGGCCGTCGTCGTCTGTGAGATGCTCGACGACGAAACCGGCGAGGCGCTCACCCCTGTCGACGCCCGGGCGTACGCCGACCGTCACGACTTCGTCTACCTCGAGGGCCGGACGGTCCTCGAGCACCTCGGCTGATACTGCCGGACAGAACTCGTCTGAGCGTTCGTCGCTCCCCTCCCGCGAATGCGCTTCACTGACTTCCGTCTAACAGTATGGGTCCCGGCTCCGTTCGGCTGCTGTCGGCTTCGATCAGTCTCCTCCTGACTCCAGTGTCGGGTCGCTTCGACCCGCGCCGCTTCGGTAGACGGCATAGAGGATGAGCACCGCGATCAGGAAGTCGAAACTGTGTTCGATGAGGTGATGGACCGCCATGGGGATCAGTCCGAACACCGTTGCGAGACCGACGATCGACCGTGCGACCAGCAGGCCGAGGACAATGGTGATCAGGAGGTACCGAAACGAGCGCCGACGCCAGTAGGCAACGACGCCACACAGAAAGAGAACCGTCGTTCCGGTGACCGCCAGGACGATCACGAGCAAGAGCACTGGTGCGAACTCGGGGGGCAGCCAGTCCACCTGGAACGGGGTCGTGTGATTCATTGCCGCTGGTCGGTATCGGTGCGAGAGTTACCTATGTGCTTCGGTCATTTCTATGCGACCGATCCGAGCGTGACGGGTCATATGACCCGTTCTTACTCAGTGGGAACGAAGCAAACTGGTTATGAAGGCGCTGGCGCTACACTCGAGTAGCGACAGTACCCGACACATCCAGATTCCAATGAGCACCACTCGACAGGAGATCAGGACACACGTACACGCAAACGCCGGGATTCATTTCAACGAACTCGTCAGAGAGTCGGCGTTTGCACCGGGACAGATTCAGTACCACGTTCGACGGCTGATCGACGAGGACGAACTCGTCCGGGACGAGTACTACGGTCGGACCCACTACTATCCGCCCGCATACGACGAGTGGGAACGCGCCGCCCTCGCACTGTTCCGACGCGAAACCACACGCGAGATCGTCGTCTATCTGATCGAACACGAACCCGCTCGCCCCGCTGCCATCGCCGGCGAACTCGGCATCGCCCGCAGCACGCTCGAGTACCACCTCGACCGGCTCGTCGAACGCGAAGTCGTCGAAAAACGGTACGACGCACGCAACCGCGTGACGCTCGAGCTGGCCAATCCGGAAGTAACTGGGGAGTTGCTCTCGACGATCGAACCCACGGTTCCCGACCGACTACTCGATCGCTTCACCCGCCTCGTCGACGATCTGCTCGAGGGACCGCCTGATCCTTCGAGGTAACGCATCGTTCGGACCGTTTTCCCGTCTATCTACGGCGAGGAGGATGTCACTGTTCGCTGAATGTCGCGGATACAGGAACGAACGGATCGGCCGCGAACCGACCGGTGTGTCCCACCGTCCACGTTCAGTCGTCCCAGTTTGCCCGGAGCCATAGCGACTCGAGGGTGACCGCCAGACCGCCTACGACCACCGTTAAGACCGCGACGAACCGCAAAAGCGTCTGGAAGAACGACGGTCTCTCGTCGCTGTAGTCGATGGAGGTGGTGTGGTTTCCGTGGTCGTGATCGCCGTGATCGTGCCCGTGGTCGTGAACGACCAGATCGTCGTCGCTGTCATCGCTGTCATCGCTGCCATCGCTCTCGTCGCCGTGATCGCCGTGGTCGTGGGCATCGTCCGCCGCGGGGACGACGGTCGCGTCGATCCACTCGCTTACGTAGGTTCCGCCGGGCGCGCCGGTGAGACGAAGTTCCCACGTCCCCTCACTCGAAAGCGGCTGGACGGTCGCGTAACCTCCGTCGTCGATCTCCTCGAGTTCGACCTCTTGATCGGAGCCGTCCTCGTCGCTAAGCAGCAACCGGACGGACTGCTCCGACTCGACGAGCTCGCCGTCTTCGACGAACGCGGCCTCGAAGACGATCGGTTCGTCCGCCGTGAGAGTCAGCGCGTCGTCAGCCTCGTCTTCGGCGACGGGGAAGACGGTGACCTCGAGGAGGACGTCGTCGTACTCGTACTCGATCGTCGACTCCGTGAGTTCGTCGCCTTCACCAGCGACTGCGGCCGTCGGGGCCGACGTGAGTACACCCGAGAGCACCAACACGGCCACCAAGAGGGCGAACTCGAGGCGGACGCTGCGAACGAATTGTCCGATCGATCGCTCCCGATCGGCTGACTCGGTGCCCCCGTCGGTGCTCACCGGCCTCGATGTGTCGGCCGGGCGGGAAGGGACGGACGGTTCGAGCCGTGAGAGCAGGACGAACCGGTTGAGTCCCCCCAGCCCGAGTGCGACCGTTGCGAGGGCCAGTTTGGCGACGAGGACGAGCCCGTAGTCGGTCTCGAAGAGGCCGTCGGCCGTCGGGACGTGCCACGAGGCGAGGATGAACCCGGTCGTGAGTACGAGAGTGACGCCGACGAGCGCGAGAACGGAGAACCGACGAACCGTCCGGGAGAGCAGCGCCGCGCCGTCCGCTGGCGAGGCGGTTCGGATCGCCGGGACGACAGCGAGCGCGAGGACGGCCAACCCGCCGACCCACAGCCCAGCGCCGAAGAGGTGGACGAAGTCGATGATCGTCCCGTTCAGCCGGTCGATGGCAGTCGCCGAGTGGCTCGTCCAGGCGACCGAGAGGGTGACGAGGAGGCCGCCGAGGAACGTCCCCCAGTAGAGCCCCCGTCTCGAGACCAACCGCTTGAGCCCGACTCCGGCGAGCCCGGCGAGCGAGACAGCCAGCACGCTCTGGAGGAGCCAGGCCTGCCCGAGCGGCGTTTCGGTGAACTCGACGAGCGTACCGATAGAGAGCGCCCCGGTTCCGGCGGCTCTGCCAATACCGAGCGCGAGCGCACCGACCAGCGTACAGAACGCAGCGACCGCGATCAGTACGGAGAGCCGACGGTTTACGGTCTCCTGTCGACTCGAGCCGGCTCGAGCGAACGCCGGTCCTACCGCGAACAACGCGACTGCTGGTACCCCGAGTAGCCCGACGACGCCGACGACCAACACCGACTTCGCGCCTGCCTCGAGCGGCGGCACCGACTCGTCGGCCTCGTCGTCTTCGTACGCCTCGAGGACGGCGTCACGGTCGAGTGGCTCGTCACCAACGGCGAAGAAGAACGATCCCGAGGTCGTGTGGCCGTCGTCGGCGAGCACCTCCCAGTCGACGGTGTACATCCCCTCCACAGCGGCTGTTTCGTCGATGGGGACGTCGACGACCTGGGTGTCGTCGGGGTCGATCTCCGGTTCGTCGGAGACGACCTCGCCGTCGGGACCTTCGACGGTGATATCGGCGTTGACGACGCCATCGCCCGAGAAGTAAAGCGTCACCTCCTCGGGCAGCGAGTCGACTTGCTCACCGTTGCCGGGGTCGGTCTCGCTCAGGTAGGCGTGGGCCGCGACCGGCGTCGTCATACTCACCAGCACCAACGCTCCGAGGGCGAGGACGATCAGAAGAAGCGTTACGCTCAAACGGACAGACCGGTCGCGGTCGGTCATCGGTATCGACCTGTATACCCGGTTCCGGAGTCACCGACGTACTGGACGGTATCGACGGAATCGCCGACCTCGATTAGCTCGACGTCCTGGGCGGTCATATCGACGACGGCGACCGACTCGTCTCCATCAGCTGGCGTAATGAAGTAGTCCTCCCCGGAAACAGCCATCCGATTCCGGCTGTCGGTTTCACCGGCTTCGAGTCGGTCGACTTCCTCGAGTTCGGAGACGTCGATAACGGCCACGTCGGCCGACTCGGCGTTCGCGACGAAGGCGAACGCTCCCGCCGGTCCGAAGCGGACCGTCGAGGGCCCTCCATCGATCGCGAGGCTAGCCAGGACGTCACTCTCCTCGCTGGTTACGTCCACGAAATGGACCTCGTCGTCAACGATCGCGAGTCGATCCTCGTCGGGCGAGAGGAACATCCCGCCGGTAAAATCGAGTTCGTCGACGATCTCGTCGGTTTCGGTGTCGACGACAGTCGTCCCACCGACGTACTCGACGTACGCGAGACCGTTTCTCGGGCCGTAGGCCTTGTAGTGAGTCCCACCAGCCTCGCCGAACTCGAGGAACGCCGTTCGTTCGTAGGCCTCGAGGTCGATCGCAGGTATTCCGGGATCGTTGACGTTCGTCGCGTACCCGGTGTCGCCCATCGACTCGTGGTAGAGGAGCTTGCCGTGGCCTTCCCCATCGAGGCCGGACTCGACGATCTCGCTCACCTCGAGCGTGTCGACATCGATCACGTAAAATGTGCCTTCGTCGTCAGCGTGTACCCAGATTTCGTCGTCGACTGGGTGGTAGATGTGGTTGATACCTGGACCGACGTCGATTGCGGTTTCGTGCGTGCGTGTTTCGGTATCGAGAACGTGGACCTGACTGAGCGACTCTTCGACGACGAATATCCGTTCGTAATCGTGTGTGATCTGTGGGTCTGCCCACGACTCGTCGTCGAACCCGTCGGTAATTTCGTCGACGACCTCGCCCTCGGTGGGGTCGAGGATCGAGATCCGATCCGGGGAGAACGCGTAGACGAGCCCGTCACTACCGATAGCATCGGGTTCGTCTCCGTTGCTGTCGTCATCGCTGTCGTCTGCAGCGCCGTCGGAACCATTGCCGAGACAGCCAGCAAGAGCCGTGATCGCGAGTCCGCCAGCGGCCCCGATAACCGATCGTCGCTCGACTGAGTCGGCCGTACTCGGAGTCATTATCTGAGTCTGCCGGAGTAGCCGACGCCGGAGTCACCGACGTACTGGACGGTGTCGACGCCGTCTTCGACCTCGACGTGTTCGACCTCGCTGGCTTCGATATCGACGACGGCGACGATCCCATCGGCGTCCGCGGGCGTGACGAAGTAGCCGTCCCCGGCGACGCCGGACCGGTGGAGGTGGTGTGCGTCTTCGGGTCGTTCGATGTCGCCGACGTCGACGATGTCGACGACCTCGAGTTCGTCGACGTCGATGATGGAGGCCTCGTCGGTCTGTGTGTGAGCCGTGATCGCGTAGCGTGTGTCCTCGCTCTCGTGGTACCGGAGGGCGTCGGGCCCGTCGCCGACAGGGACGACGCCGAGTTCTTCGCTGTCCTCGCTGGTGGCGTCGAGGAATCTGACCTCGTCGCCGTCGAGGACGCCGAGGACCTGTTCGTCGGACGAGAGATACATTCCACCCGCGAAGTCGAACGTGTCGACGATCTCGTCGGTCTCGGTGTCGACGACGACCGTCTCGTCGCCGAACTCGACGTATGCACGCCCGTTCTCGGGACTATAGGCCTTGTAGTGGGTCCCCTGGTCGTCCTCGTCGGCGAACTCGATGAAGTCACTGCGCTCGTAGCTCTCGAGGTCGATCACGGCCACGCCGGGATCGTTCACGTTGGTCGCATAGGCCGTCGAGCCGAAGTCCTCGTGGTAGAGCAGTTTGCCGTGGCCTTCGTTCTCGAGGCCGGACTCGACGATCTCCGTCACGTCGTGGGAGTCGGTATCGATGACGTAAAACGTTCCCTCGTCGTCGCTGTGGGCCCACATCTCCTCGTCGTTCGGATGGTACATGTGAGTCGCATCGGGTCCGATATCGACCTCGTCGACGATCTCGCGTGCCTTGGTGTCGATCACCAGGACCTGCGATGGAGACTCTCGAATAACGTAGATTTCGCTATAGTCGGCCGTGATACGCGGATCGCCCCAGCCTTCGTCGTCGAGGCCGTCGGTAATCTCGTCGACGACCTCGCCGTCTTCGGGATCGATGATGGCGATAGTGTTCGGCGCGAAGGCGTAGATCATCCCCTCGCTTCCCTCGAATTCCCCGTCGTCATTGTCGCCGTCGTCTTCGTGGTCGTCGTGGCCGTCGCTATCGTCGGCAGATTCCTCGAGTTCCTCGTCGTCATCGTCGTCACCAAGGCAGCCGGCGAGGGCGACGACGGTGCCACCCGCAGCGACCTGTACGAAACGCCGTCGGTTCAGCTCTTTGTGCATAGGGCTACTTGTAAACCCGTTATTTACTGGGTTTTGGTTCGATCGTCG
Source organism: Natrarchaeobaculum sulfurireducens (assembly GCF_003430825.1). Lineage (NCBI taxonomy): Archaea > Methanobacteriati > Methanobacteriota > Halobacteria > Halobacteriales > Natrialbaceae > Natrarchaeobaculum > Natrarchaeobaculum sulfurireducens. The sequence continues at coordinate 796,718 of NZ_CP024047.1, forward strand.
AACGCGCCGTGCCCGGCCGCACGCGACGAGGACTGTGAACCAGCTGGCGGCCGACGGTGTCGAACTTTCCGTCCATAAAATCGCGAACACTTAGTACGGTGGTGTACAACAGATTCGATCATGGGATTCGACGAGATGGACGTCGACACGATCTGGATGGACGGAGAGTTCGTCGACTGGGACGAGGCACAGATTCACGTGCTCACTCACGGACTCCACTACGGGACCGGCGTTTTCGAGGGAGCGCGCTGTTATGACACCGAAAACGGGCCGGCTATCTTCCGCTGGGAAGAACACCTGGAACGACTCTTCCAGTCGGCCAAGCCGTACGAGATGGAGATCGACTTCACGGTCGAGGAACTGACCGAGGCGACGAAAGCACTCATCAGACGGCAGGAACTGCCTTCCTGTTACATCCGCCCGCTCGCCTACTACGGCTACAACTCGCTGGGTGTCAGCCCGAAAGACTGTCCGACCCGTGTTGCGATTGCTGTCTGGCCCTGGGGTGCCTACCTCGGCGAGGAGGCCCTGGAGAACGGCATCGACGTGATGGTCTCCTCGTGGCGCAAGCACGCCTCGAGTCAGATCCCGACGAACGCGAAGACGACCGGACTGTACGTCAACAGCATGCTCGCGGGCGAGGAGGCCCGTCGCAACGGCTACGCCGAGGCAATCGTCCTCAACAAGGAGGGCAACGTCGCCGAGGGTCCAGGTGAGAACGTCTTCCTCGTTCGCGACGGTGAGATTTACACGCCCGGACTCTCGGAGTCGATCCTCGACGGCATCACCCGTGACACCGTGATCGAACTCGCCGAGGACCTCGGCTATACGGTCCACGACGACGTCTCGATCTCACGTGGAGAGCTCAACACCGCCGACGAACTGTTCTTCACCGGATCGGCGGCCGAAGTCACCCCCATCCGGAAAGTCGACAACGTCGTCATCGGCGATGGGTCGCGCGGACCGATCACCGGAGAGATTCAACAGGAGTTCTTCGACGTGGTCGAGCGCAAGACCGACGCCTATGACGAGTGGTTCGAATACGTCGAGTAAGCGCGTCGACTGGGGTTCCTTTTTCGGTTAGTCGTCGTTCGCCGCGGTTCCTGTCCCGTCCTCGCTCGAGTCGGCACGCGTGGTCGACTGGCCGGACAGCTCGTCGACGACGTCGATCTGAACGCCGGCGTCCATGCCACGGCGATCTGCGTCGCCGAAACCCGCACTGAGTACACGGGTGAGTGCGTCCTCGACGTCTTCGTCGATCTCGGTGAACCGGTCCGGTCGAACCTCGATGACGAAGCCGGTCGTGATGTTCGGCGACGTCGGAAGAAAGAGCACGTGGCGGCCGTCGTCGGTCTTCTTGCCCGTCATGAACGCGGTCATACGGAGCCCGTTCCAGACCTCGAGTTTGACCGGTTTCTGCAGGGATTCCTGTTCGCCGAAGGCGGTCTCGGCGGCCATCTTCGAGGCGTTGTAGACCACTCGCATCACTGGGACGCGGTTGGCGACGTTATCGACGACGCGTTCGACGAGACTACCGATGGTCGTCCGCATGAGATAGCCGACAGAGAGGGTAAGAATCGTAAAGACCGTCAGCGTGACCACGACGCGGAGGAACTGCGCGAGCTGTTCCCGTGTCTCCTGGGCCTGTGGACCATCGCCGGGGATAAGCGGCTCGAGAGCGTCCGGCTCGAGGATGAGCCCGGGGGTAATACCCGCTACGAGACCGTAGAGCCAGTAGACGACGTAGAGCGTAATGAGAATGGGGCCGAGAACGATCAGCCCGCTCGCGAAGTCCCGTTTCCACGAAGCCATGTACTGCAACTCACACCATGGGCTAAAGAGCCCTTCCTTTTGGGTTGACATCCTCTCCCGTGAACGGCGAGGTGTTCTCCTTACTCGTCGACAGCCGTCTCGACCGCTGCCTCGAGCAGCGTCTCGAGTTCGGACGGCCTCGTCGATCACCTCGTAATCGCGAATGAGCCAGTGGACCATCCGTCGGTCCGTGAGATGTGCGATACCGATGAAGTCGGTGTCGCCCATCGTGAAGTGAACCTGAGTGACGCCCTCGATGGGGGCGAGTTCTTGATCACCCGCTCGTGGTACTCGTCGTCGTACTCGGTGATCACCGTGATTCGGAGACCGAATTTCTCGAGGTCGATGTCGTAGCGATCGTCGAGTACGACGCCGTCTTCTTTGAGCCGCGAGAGCCGATACTGAACCGTCGACTTGGGAATGCCGGTGTGTGCTGCGATATCGTCCGGGCTGTCGGTTCGTATAGTAACAACTGCACCGAGTCACACACTGATCGCCGATCCAGCTGGCGAGCAGGTACGCACTGACGTGCAGTGGCTACTATAGTAGTCGATCGCCGCATGCGCCCGATCGCCGCTACGCTCGCAAGCTAACGGGATTTGCTGCCATAAAATCCGGGACTGAATGTGTATTTTCCCATATAGCACAATTTATTAGAACACAGTCCAAAACACGTGGCAATGTCCGAGCAATCCTCGAACTCGTCGGTCGTCGACGGCTACGACGACCACGTGATGCCAATCTGGAAGTCCCTGCACGTCCCCGTAAAACGGGCCGAGGGCTGCACCTTCGAAGACTTCGACGGAAACGAGTACCTCGACCTGTTCTCGGGGATCTCGGTTACGAACGTCGGCCACGGTAACGAGGCCGTCGTCGAGGCCGCGACCGACCAACTCGAGGAGTTCGTTCACGGCTGTTCGTATCTCCACCCGGCAGAGCCCGTCGCCGATCTCGCTGCGAAGATCGCCGAGGTAACGCCTGGCGACCTCGAGAAGACGTTCTTCTGTAACTCCGGAACTGAGTCGGTCGAAGGTGCCGTCAAGCTCGCCCGCAAGTACACCGGTTCGAAGGAGGTCATCGCCCTCGAGATGGGCTTTCACGGCCGAACCCTCGGGAGCCTCGCGCTCACCGGAAACAAGGGTTACAAGAAGGGTATGGCCCCGACGATCAACGACGTTTCCCACACCTCGCCGCCGTACGGCTACCGCTGTTCGCGGTGTGACGGCGGTCCCTGTGACGCGAGCTGTGCCGACGACCTCGAGCGTGTAATCGGCTCGCACACGAGCGGTGATCTCGCGGCCATCGTCGTCGAGCCTGTGATGGGCGAAGCCGGCATCGTCGTCCCGCCGAAAGCGTGGCTCGGACGCGTCCAGGAGATCGCCCACGAACACGACGCGTTGCTCATCGCCGACGAAGTCCAGACCGGCTACGGCCGAACCGGCGAGCTGTTCGCGACCGAGCACTTCGATGTCGTCCCCGACATCCTCACGCAGGCGAAAGGGATCGCCAACGGCCTCCCGCTCGGTGCGTTCACCGCATCGGCAGAGATCGCAGACGCCTTCGACTCCGGCGATCACCTCTCGACGTTCGGCGGCAACCCCGTCGCCTGTGCGGCCGCACTCGCCACCATCGATGAACTTCAAAACGGACTGGTCGATAACGCCCGCGAGCAGGGCGAGTGGCTCGCGGCCGAACTCGAGACGCTCGAGTCGGAGTTCGACGTCGTCGGCGAGACGCGGGGCCTCGGCCTGATGTGGGGTGTCGAACTCGTCGATCCGTCCGGGGAAGGGCCACAGCACGTCGCGCCCAAGCCTGACGCCGACCTCGCCGGACAGGTTGGCGACTACCTCCGCGAGGAGTCGAACGTCGTGATGGGCGTCGGCGGCTACTACAAGAACGTCATGCGGTTCCAGCCGCCGCTGTCGATCACGCGCGAACAGCTCGAGTATGCCGTCGACGAACTCCGAACTGCTCTCGAGACGGTCGCCTAAGCCGCCCTCGAGACGGTCGCCCGTCTGACGCTCACCTATCCGTCTAACGCTCACCTATAGACGTCGCACCGCCTGCGAGGTCGTACTGGGCAGCTTTGCGAACGTCAACCAGCATCTAAATCTCGAAGTCGGTGCCGGTTCGGTCGTACACCGTCGTCGCGTGGTCGATGGGATCATACGCTTGCTACGAGACAACACCAAGAGCGGTTGGTAGCTCACCGCAAGGAATAGGCCCGAGTGAACCGACTGCTCGAGGTGTATTCAATATCTGTGTACTATCTGTGTGGTTATCGTTGATAAATTATATACGCACGTTCTGCGACGGGGTACGTATGACGGCAGGACCGCCGATCGAGGAGCTACACTACGACGACGCACCGTCCGTCGACGACGTTCCCGGACCGAACACACGGGCACTGCTCGAGAAACAACGCGAGATCGACAGCAGCGCGGTCGCCTATCCGAACGACATCCCGATCGCCTTCGAGTCGGGCAAAGGCGCGACGATCCGCGACGCCGACGGGAACACCTACATCGACATGTTCGCGGGCATCGGCGTCTTGAACGTCGGTCACGCGAACCCCTACGTGCTCGAGGCCGTCCACGAGCAGGCCGACAAGTTCGTTCACACGGTCGACTTCCCGACCGAGGCCCGACTCGAGCTGATCGAGAAACTCGACGAGATCGCCCCTGACGGCTTGCAGGGCAACAGCCGTGTCGTCTTCGGTGGTCCGACAGGCAGCGACGCCGTCGAGGCATCGATCAAGCTCGCAAAGTACAACACCGGCGGTGACGGCCTCATCGCCTTCCGTGGGGCCTACCACGGCGCGACGCCGGGGGCGATGACGCTCACCTCGAACAAGAAGTTCAAGGAAGCGTACACGCCGCTCATGCCCGAAGTCACCCATGTCAGGTATCCGACGCCGTCGACCGACGCCGGTTCCGGGGACGCCCAGGCGATCTGTTCCCGGCCCGCCTCGGAGTGTTGTGGCTCGTTCTCCTGTGCCCGCGCGCTCGAGGAGGTCCAGGCGGTGCTCGAGGACCCTTACGGCGGGCTCGCGAACCCGGCCGGAATCTTCGTCGAGCCGATCCAGGGCGAGGGCGGCATCATCGTTCCGCCGGAGGGGTTCCTGCAGGGGCTGCGTGACCTCGCCGACGACAACGACGTCCCGTTGATGTTCGACGAGATCCAGAGCGGCCTGGGCCGGACGGGGCAATGGTGGGCCAGCGACTGGCATGGGGTCACCCCAGACATCATGACTTCCGCGAAGGCTCTCGGCGGCGTTGGCTTTCCGCTGTCGGCGACGATGTACCACGAGGACCTCGACACGTGGGGGCCGGGCGATCACGCTGGCACGTACCGCGGACACGTCGTCGGCATGCGCGCTGGCACCCGTGCGATCGAGTACATCCAGGACCACGATCTGCTCGCTCACGCCCGCGACGTCGGCGAGTACATCCGAGGTCGGCTTCGAGCGGCCGCCGACGGGACCGACCGGTTGACTGACGTCCGCGGCAAGGGGCTGTTCATCGGTGCGGAGTTCGTCGACGAGGACGGTGCCCCGGACGGCGACGCCGTCGACGCCATCCAGCAGTACTGTTTCGAACACGGCGTGCTGGTCTGGACGGCCGGCCGCCACGGCAACGTGCTCCGGTTCCTCCCGCCGCTCGTGTTGACCCACGAGCTCGCCGAAATCGCGATGGACGTCGTCGTCGCGGCGATCGAACACGTGGCCGCCGACACCTCGTAGTCCGGTTGCGTCTTTCGATACTGTCCCGTCGATTGTGAAACCGGCAACGTCGACGCCACGGCCTATACTTAAGTGCTTGTCGCGTAAACGACTCCCACGAATGCTCGAGGACGTACGAACGGACCTACGCGGGCTTCGACGGGAGTTTCACCGCTGTCCCGAGCCCGGCTGGCGTGAGTTCCGAACGACCGGGCGGATCGTCGACGAACTCGAGCGGATCGGCGTCGACGAGATCGCAGTCGGCCGGGAGTGTCTCGCGACCGACGCACGGATGGCGGTCCCCGACGAGGAGGCCCTCGAGCCCTGGCTCGAGCGCGCTCGCGAGGCGGGCGTCGGCGAGGAGATCCTCGAAAAGACCGCCGGTGGACACACGGGTGTCGTCGCCGTCCTCGAGCGTGGCGAGGGCCCCTCCGTCGGATTGCGCGTGGATATGGACGCGACGGCGATCCGGGAGTCCGCCGATCCCGGCCACCGGCCGGCTGACGAAGGGTTCCGGTCGGAACACGAGGGCTACATGCATGCCTGTGGCCACGACGCACACGTCGCGATGGGGATCGGGACGCTCGAGGCGGTCAAACGAACCGACTTCGAGGGGACGTTTACGGTCTTTTTCCAGCCAGCAGAGGAGATCAGCGGTGGCGGGAAGGCGATGGCTGAGGGTGGATACCTCGACGGCGTCGAGTACCTGTTTGCAGTCCACCTCGGGTTAGACCATCCGACGGGAGCCATCGTTGCCGGCGTCCAGAAACCATTGGCAATGGCACACATCACCGTCACGTTCGAGGGAGCGAGTGCCCACGCCGGAAAGGCACCCAACGAGGGGGCGAACGCGATGCAGGCGGTCGCGACGGCCATTCAGAACGCCTACGCGATCCCACGGCACGCAGACGGGATGACCCGGGTGAACGTCGGCTCGATCCACGGTGGCACGGCGAGCAACGTCATCGCCGAGGAGATCACCCTCGAGTGTGAGGTCCGTGGTGAGACGACGGCGCTGATGGAGTATACGCGAACCGAACTCGAGCGCGTCCTCTATGCCGCCGCGGAGATGCACGATTGTGACGTCACGCCGCGCGTGATCAGCGAGTCACCGAGCGTCGACAGCGATCCCGCGCTGCGAGATCTCGTCGGCGAGGTGGCCCAGACAACGCAGTGTATCCACGAGGTCGTCGAGACGGCCGAGTTCGGCGCGAGTGAAGACGCGACGTATCTCATGGAGCGCGTCCAGGACGATGGCGGGCTGGCGTCGTACGTTCTCGTCGGCACCGACCATCCGACGAACCACCAGACGCCGACGTTCGACGTCGACGAGGAGAGTCTCGAGATCGGTGTTGGCGTGTTGACCGAGGCCATCCTCGAGTGTGGGCACCGGCGTTTGTAGCCGACGGCGGTCGGACCGATGCCAACATATGTCCAAATCGACACGTTCGGGCGAACAGAAAGGTTAATCCTTGGGATACCCGACTCCCTTGTATGAGCCAGGACGACGTGCCGGAGTCACTTCGGCCAGCAGCCGACTCCGATCGGCCGCGTGGGATTCTGACCCCTTCGGATCGCGATTTCCTCCTCGGACGAAAGACCGATTACACCGACCACTCGAAAAAACAGAAGCGAAACCGGATCCGACGGCGCGTCAGAAACGCGGTTCTCGATTTCAGCATCCTCTTCGAGTACCTGGAAGAACGAGATCGCAACACCGTCTTCGACCCTGATGACGACGAACGCGACGCGTATACGCAAGGTATCACGGACATGCTCGCGTTCCTTCATCTTGGGACGATGGGCTATCACACCCCGTTCAAGGACATGCTTTCTGAAGGCGTGGGAAAAGCCGAACAGCGTCTCGCCGGCTCGAACTACCGCATGGTCAACGTCGAGTTCAACGTCGACCCAGTCGGTCAGATCGACGTCGACGAGGTGATCGAGAAACTCGAGAACGAGGAGTTCGCCCAGCTGACCGACGAGGAACTGCGCGCGTTCGTTCGGTTACTGACCATGTCCGAGGAGTTCTCGCCGGAGTCCACTCGCGAGGAGATCAAAGACAGCGTCGACCAGTATACACGAAAAATCGCCGAGAGCGCCGAGGCTCGAGAACGCAGCGTCGAAGAGCTGACGAACTGACACTCGTTCGAGGAACCACGACACGTCGTACGGTCTGGATTTTACGGCTACTCGAGTGGTTGGCTGCTCGAGTAATCGGCTCATTTGCTCGAGCGGTTGGCTGCTCGAGTAGTTGACTGTTGGTTTAGAAACGGCCAGAACTGGCCATATTTGCGACGATACTCTGCAGATCTGGAGACTCTCCAGATATACCTACAAATTTTAACGAGTATCCACTCGAGACGGTGTCGGAGAGCTGATCAGTTGAGCATTTCAATAAACGCAATCTGTGTATGACAGATACGGAAAAGAAATATTTATGCTCCTTCTTCACATGTGTCGCGGTATGTCATCCCTCACCACAGTGTACGATCGGGATAGGTGTCCAGAAACGGCGGGTTGTCTGCTGAACGCTCGAGGTGAGAACTCGTGAGCGCGGAGGACTCTGGGGCGATCGATCGGTTCCTCGAGGAACTCGATCCGATCGTCTTCGTTTTCGGTGCGTTGCTCTCGGTGGGTGTGATCGTCGCGTTCTTCCTCGATCGGTCGTTCGTCGCCGGGACGATCGAACTGGTTCACGACGAGATGCTCAGCTATCTGAGTTGGGCGCTGCTGGTGATCGTGTTCCTGATCGTCGTCTTCCTTCTGTTCCTGATCGTCGGGCCGTGGGGGAAGATCAAACTCGGTGACGGAGATCCGGAGTACAGTTTCCTGTCGTTTTTCGCGATGCTGTACTCCGCGGGCTTCGCTGCGGGGGTCGTCTTCTGGGGGCCGACCGAAGCACTGTTTTATTACGACGATCCGAATCCGCTGTACGGCGTCGAGGGTGGCTCGGCGGAGGCGATTCCGCTGGCCGTCCAGCAGACGCTGTTCCACTGGGCGTTGCCCCAACTTGCGGTGTTTACCATCATGGGCATCGCGATCGGCTACTTCGCGTACAACTACGACGGCGTCCCGCTACGGGTATCGTCGGCACTGACGCCGATTCTCGGCAAGGAGAACCTCGACGGACCGGCTGCAAAGGTGATCGACGTGCTCGCCGTGTTCGCGACCATCGGCGGCGTCGCGACGTCACTGGGCTTCATCGGGAGCCAGTTCGTGACCGGCCTCAACGAAGCCTGGGGCGTCGACCTGGGAGATAGTGGCATCCTGCTGGTCGTGACTGCGATGACGATCCTGTTTACGATCTCGATGGTGCTCGGGATCGACCGTGGCATTCGTCGGCTCTCGAACTTCAACATGGGGCTGTTCGCCGTGATGATGATCGCGACGTTCATCGTCGGACCGACCATGTTCCTGTTGTTGCTCGGCTCGCAGGCGATCGGCGGCATGATCAGTGACTTCGTTGCCATGAGTCTCTACACCGGTGCTGGTGCCGGAGCCGACGGGGCCGCGTGGGTGGAGGGCTGGACGGTCTTTTACTGGGCGTGGGCGCTCTCGTGGTCGCCGTTTGCCGGGCTGTTCATCGCCCGGATCGCGAAGGGACGAACCGTCCGCGAGGTGGCCTTTACGGGGATCGTCGCGACCTCGGCTGCCACGATCCCGTGGTTCGTCTTCGTCGGCGGCACAGCCGTCTTCTTCCAGCACGAGGGAATCGCCAGCTTCGCCGACGTGATGGCGTTCGAAGCCGGTGCGGAGGTGACCGGCTTCATCATGTTCGAGGCGTTCCCGTTCGGCGCAGCGTTCATGATCGCGTTCCTCGTGCTCGTGACGACGTTCTTCGTCACCTCGGCGGACTCCTCGACGCTCGCGGTCTCGATGATGACCACCGGCGGGAAAGCACAGCCGTCGAACGTCAACCGCATCTTCTGGGGCCTCGTGCTCGGACTGACCGCCGCGATTCTCATGTTGCTGGGTGGAGAAGGTGGTGCCGGCGCACTCGAGCAGGCGGTCGTCATCACGGGCGCGCCCTTCGCGTTCGTCTGTCTCTTCGCGATGCTCTCGCTGGCCAGAAACTTCAGCGCCAACCACGGTCGGGTCCTCTTGCAGGATCGATCCGTTCTGATCGGCTCGAGCCCCGACCGAACGGACGAACCGGCACCGAGTGCGGAGCCCTCTGACGACGACTGACGGTCGATCGAACCTGTTTTCTGCCCTCGTTGTGACTGGCAGTCAACGGGCTCGGGCGTGGTGCCACGGCCACTTCATAACAATATTTAATGTACGCTGTACACATAATCTGTGTATGGATAGGGACACAGCGGAACCGGACGTGGACGCCTTCCCCGGCCCAAACGCCCGCGAGTGGGTTGCGTTCCACGGCGAAAACGCTGCACCGAGCGAATACTCCCACGAGTTCGTCTGGGACATCACCCGCGAGGCCGACGGACCGTTCGTCACCGACGTCGATGGCAACGTCCTTCTGGATTTCACCTGCCACATCGGCGCTGCCCCCCTCGGATACAACAACGAGAAGATCACGTCGAAGCTCCGCGAGTTCGACCTCGTCGAGCCGATGAAGATCGCCGGCCAGGACATGTACTTCGGCGCCGGCCCGACCCCCGAGGAGTCGTCGGTGCCGGGCTCGAGTCACCTGATGGACAAACTGGTCGAGGTTTCGAGTCGGTACGGGATGGACACCGTGTTCCTCTCGAACTCCGGCGCGGAGGCGATCGAGAACGCGATGAAAATCACACACGACCACCGCGCGCCGGCGAAGTACGGCTACGCCTTCGCCGGCAGTTTCCACGGTCGAACCCTCGGGACCCTCTCGTTAACGAAGTCCAAGGAGGTCTACACGCGCCATTACCCCCAGATCGACGGCATCGAGACCGTCCAGTTCTGTGCGGACCGTGCCTGCGATCCCGACAGCTGTGACTGTGGCTTCTTCGCCGGCGAGGGCTCACAGCTCCGCAACGCCCTCGCGCCCGAGGGTGGCCACGTCAACCCCGAGGAGGTCGCGTTCATCGCGCTCGAGCCGATTCAGGGCGTCGGCGGCTATCGCTTCCCCAGCGACGAGTTCATGGCCGAGGTCGGTGCCGTCAGCGACGAGTACGATATTCCGCTCGTCGTCGACGAGATCCAGTCGGGCGTCGGCCGAACGGGCGAGATCTGGGCCTCGGATCACTACCCCATCGAACCGGACGTCATCTCGGCGGCGAAGGCGCTTCGCGTCGGTGCGACCATCTCGCGCTCCGATATTTTCCCGACCGAGAAAAACCGGCTCGGATCGACGTTCGGCGGCGGCGACCTGCTCGGCTCGATGATGGGTGCGTTCACCCTCGAGGCCATCGAGGAGTACGACCTCCTCGAGAACGCGACGACCCGCGGCGAGCAGGCGAAAGAACTGCTGGCCGACGACGCGCCCGACTACGTCGAGGACGTCCGCGGGAAGGGGCTGATGCTCGCCATCGAATTCGACACGCACGAGCGACGGAACGCCGTCGTCGAAGCGTCGCTCAGACGCGGTCTGCTCACCCTCGGCTGTGGCACGAAGACGATCCGCCTGCTCCCGCCGCTCGACTCGAGCGCCCGCGAAATCGAACTCGGTGTCGGCATCTTCTGTGACGCCATCGAAGCCGTCGGAACGAACACGACTGCCGCCTGATCGGCCCGCTGTCTCCCCGTCGAGTTCTTTTGTAGGCTCCGGTTTGATAGGTGCCCACGCCGATATGCAGACGATGACGGCAGACGACGGTCTCTTGGCCGGCTTTCGATCGCTCGAGGCGGAGGTGACCGACCACCGGCTCCCGACAAGCGGGTCGGTCCCGGAGTGGCTCTCGGGGGCGCTGATTCGGAACGGGCCGGGCCGGTTCGAAAGCGGCGACGACAGGGTCTCCCACTGGTTCGACGGCCTCGCCATGTTGCGCCGCTACGCGTTCGATGACGGCACGATCCGGTACACCAACCGATTCCTACGAACCGAGGCGCACGCGGCCGCTCGAGACGGCAGCCTCGAGGGCCAGTTCGGTACCGACGTCGGCTTCGCTCGCCGACTCGCGGCCTGGGTCCAAGCCCGTGGCCCGCCGACGCCGACCGACAACGCCTCCGTACACGTCGCCCGCCTTGGCGACCACTACGTTGCACTCACCGAGGCGCCGCGCCGGGTCGCGTTCGATCCGGTCACGCTCGAGACCCACGGGGAGTTCCGGTGGCGGGACGACCTCCCCGAACACCTCGCGACGGCTCACCTTACCGTCGACCCGACCAGCGGGGAGACGATCGGCTACGCCACGACGTTCGGTAGGAACCCCCAGTATCACGTCTACCGGATCGAAAACGGCACCGCGACCCGCGAGCTGATCGCCTCGGTTCCCGCGATCGGCCCCGGCTACGTCCACGACTGTTCCGTGACGCCGAACTACGTCGTCCTCGTCGAGACGCCGCTGCGGATCGCCATCTGGCGTGCGCTTACCCCGTGGGGCGACGACGGGTTACTCGACGCCCTGGTCTACGACCACGATCGACCGGTCCGGTTCGTGGTGATCGACCGCGACACCGGCGACCTCGTCGCCGAGCCCCGAACTGACCCGTTCTTTACCTTTCACCACGCGAACGCCTTCGAGGACGACGACACGCTCGTCCTCGATCTCGTCGCCTTCCCCGACGGCGACGTCGTCGACGGCCTGACGCTCGAGGCGCTCTCCCAGGACGGGTTCGACGCGGCGCCGGACGGACGACTCCGGCGGTTCCGGATCGACCCGCACGCGTCTGACGATAGAGTCGTCCGTGAGCAGGCGACGCGCTATCCCGGCGGCCTCGAGTTTCCGACCGTCGCGCCGAGCGCTCGAAGTCGACCCTACCGGTTCCTCTACGGCCAGACGACCGACCGCCGCGGGGCGAACGGCCTCGTCAAGCTCGACCTCGAGACGGGGACTGCCACCGAGTGGTGGAAGTCCGGCTGGTACGTCGAAGAGCCGCGATTCGTCCCTCGCCCCGGTGGTGCCGCTGAAGACGACGGGGTCGTCCTCGCAACTGCGATCGACGTCGAAGCGGCGCAGTCGCTCGTACTCGTCTTCGACGCCGAGACGCTCTCCGAGCGGGCACGGGCGACACTCCCGCACGTCGCTCCGTTCGGCTTTCACGGTCGGTTCTTCCCCGACGCGGCCTGAGCCACCGATGTCGGGGTTCGGTTCGAGTTACTGCCCGCCGACGGCGTCCCCTCGTGGAATCGGATGTCGCCGCTCGAGTTCCCGAACCGTACCGACGAGGACGTCGACGCCGTGTTCCAGGCTGGTTTCGTCGACGTCGAACGTCGGTGTGTGGTGGCTTCCCGGATGGTCGGTGCCGACGATCAGGTAGGCGGCGAGTCCGCCCTCTCGCTGGACGCGATCCATGAGGAAGGTGGCGTCTTCGCTCGCGCCGAACTCGGCCGTGGGGACGACGCGTTCTACCCCGTGCACCTCCCCTGCGGCCGCTGCGACCACGTCGACGAGTTGTGGGTCGCTGTCGGCCCGAGGCGACTCGCTAACCACGTCGACGTCCGCTCGACAGCCGTGCATTCGGGCCGCGCTTTGTATCACGCGCTCGAGTCGAGTTTTGGCGTACTCCATCAGGTGGGTCGTCTCGCCACGGGCCTCGGCCTCCATGTGGGCTCGCTCGGCGATGACGTTGCTCGCGGTTCCGGCTTCCGCGTAGCCGACGTTGATGCGGGTCATCCCGTCTGCGTGCCGTGGGATCGCGTAGGCGTTTTCGATCGCCGTCCCCATCGCGTGCATGGCGTTGTCGCCCTCGTTCGGCGCTTTCCCCGCGTGAGCCGAGGTTCCCTCGATGGTTACGTCGACGTGACACATCGCGAGCGGTTTCTCGATGCCGGCGACGACCTCACCCGTCGGGTGATCGAGGCCGACGTGGGCGGCGAGCAGGTAGTCCAGATCGGCGGCGAACTCGCTTTCGGCCATCGGCTGTCCACCGCCGCTTTGCTCTTCGGCGGGCTGGAAGAAGACGACGAATCGCCCTGAAAAGTCACTCTCGGCGATCGCTTCGAGCGCCGCAAGCCCCCAGGTCATGTGGACGTCGTGGCCGCAGGCGTGCATTGTCCCCTCGAACTCGGACCGGAAGCCCTCGGCGGCTGGATCGTGTTCTGCGGCCGTCGACTCCTCGATGAACAGCGCGTCGATGTCGACACGAAGGCCGATGGCGGGGCCGTCACCGCGCTCGAGCACCGCGACCGCCCCCGTGTTCCCACCGGCCATCCGCTCGAGGAGCTTCTCGTCGGCCCCGTTCTCGCGGGCCCGCTCGAGCCAGGGCGCAAGCGCCTCCTCATCGGGGACGGCCATCCGGTCTCCGGGGTCGTACGCGTCGGGGCCGATGGCGAGTTCGTCGACGCCGATCGCACGGAGTTCCTCGACGAGCCGAGCGGTCGTGTAGAACTCGCGCCAGGCCGGCTCGGGGTGGCGATGCAGACCCCGTCGCAGCGTCGCAAGCCGATCCCGTACAGGTTCGTTCATGTGGGTGTGTAGCGTGCCCCACTGACTTAATTATACACAATTGCTGTTGACGCGAGGTACACAAAAAGGATAAGTCGGCCGCTCGCAATCGTAACGCAAAGCGTCCTCGAGACGCCCGATATCACCATGAGTCAACCGGACGTCGTCGTCCTCCGAGAGGGGACCGAAGGCCTGTCGATGGAATCGTACGCCGAGACCCTACAAGAGCACCTGCCGGACGCCGAGGTCGCGCTCGCTCGAACGCCGACCGACGAGCGGGAACTCGTCCCGCAGGCCCGCGTCGTCACCGGCATCACGGTCGAGGAGACACTTCTCGAGGACGCCGACCGCCTCGAGTTATTCGCCTGTACGTTCGCCGGAACCGACCACGTGCCGATAGACGCCCTCGCGGATCACGGCGTGACGGTGACGAACGCGGGCGGTATCCACGCCCCTGGCATCGCCGAGCAGTCGATCGCGAACATGCTCGTCTTCGCACGCAACCTCCACGAAGGGTGGCGACGCAAGCGAAACGGCGAGTGGCGTCACTTCCAGTCGGACGAGTTCACGGGCTCGACGGTGACGATCGTCGGCCTCGGCTCGATCGGCCAGGAGATCGCACAGCGCCTCGAGGGCTTCGAGGTCGAGACGATCGGCATCCGCTATACGCCCGAAAAAGGCGGCCCGACCGACGAGGTGTTCGGCTTCGACGAGGCGGACATTCACGAGGCGTTCGCCCGAAGCGAGTACGTCGTCCTCGCCTGCCCGCTGAACGACCTGACGCGCGGACTCGTCGGGAGCGAGGAACTCGCGACGCTGCCTCCGAACGCCGTCGTCGTCAACGCCGCCCGTGGAGGGATTATCGACACCGACGCCCTCGTCGCTGCCCTCCAGTCGAACGCGATCCGGGGAGCCGCTCTCGACGTCACCGACCCCGAGCCGTTGCCCAACGACCACCCGCTCTGGGACCTCGAGAACTGCCTGATCACGCCCCACACGGGTGGGCACACGCCGAAACACTGGGACCGATTGGCCGAGATCGTCGCACACAACGTCGACGCGCTCGAGGGCGACGGGGACCTCGAAAACGTCGTCCTCGACCCGACATAGCTGCTCGAGGGACACTTATCGACACCTGACCGGTCGGTTGGCCACGCTTGCGAACGTCTGGACGAGAGCTATGTGACGCGTCGGACTATCTGCAGTGATGGGTTCTCGACGCACCTCCGACGAGAGAGCAGTCACGTGCCAGGCATGTGGCACGGAAAACAACGCCTTCTACACCTACTGCCGGAGCTGTCTTGGGTCGCTTCCCTCGAGGCCGAGGGCGTAACGCGACGGCGAGCGGGACCAATCGGTGGGACCAGTCAGTTCGTACTCGCGAGCGATGGTTGGGTACGGACGACGAACGGAACGGACGACGAACAGCAGAAAGGAGACGACTGAAACCGATCGATAGCGCCAACCCTCCGACTGACCGGCGGGCAGTTCAGCTCGTGAACAGCTTCCGCGGGAAGTCCGCGAGCGTCTCCGCGCCCGAGCCCGTGATGCGGAACGTCTCGCTGATCTCCATGCCGATCTCGTCGGTCCAGATGCCGGGGATCATGTGGAACGTCATGTCCTCCTCTAAGACCGTCTCGTCGCCCGGCCGGATGCTCGCGGTGTGCTCGCCCCAGTCCGGCGGATAGCCAAGCCCCATCGAGTAGCCGATCCGATCCTCCTTCTCGAGGCCGTACTGGGCGATCGTCTCGCGCCAGGCTTCCTCGACGGCCTCGCAGGTGACGCCCGGTTCGACACGATCGAGGGCCGCTTCGATCCCTTCGACGACGATGTCGGCGGTCCGCTCGAGTTCATCTGGTGGGTCCCCGACGAACGTCGTCCGCGCAAGCGGCGAGTGATAGCGGTGGCGACAGCCCGAGAGCTCGATGATGACCGGGTCGCCGTCTTCGAACGGCCGGTCGGTCCACGTCAGATGCGGAGTGTCGGTGTGGTCGCCCGACGGCATCAGCGGAACGATCGCGGGGTAGTCGCCGCCGAACTCGTCGGTGCCGCCGAGCAAGGCGTCGTAGATCGCCCGCGCCGCCTCGTACTCGGGAACGCCCTCGCCGATTGCGTCGATGCCCGCCTGCATCGCCTGCTCCGAGATCCGGGCGGCTTGCTCCATGTACTCGAGTTCCTGGGCCGATTTCTTCACGCGCACCCAGTTGACCAGCAGTGTCGTATCGACGAACGTCGCGTCGGGCAGGTTCCCCTGGAGCCGGGTGTAGGATTTGGCGGTGAAGTAGGAGGCGTCCATCTCGAGGCCGATCCGGCCAGTCGCGACCTCGAGTTCTTTCAGGACGCCCGCGACGTAGTCCATCGGATGAAGGTCGTACGGCGAGTGGACGTGATCGTCGCTGTAGGCTCGGATGTTCTCCTCGGAGAGCCAGGTGGTCGCACGCGCACCGCCCGCGTCCATATCCCGACCGACCCAGACGGGTTCGTCACGCTCTGGGGTGACGATCACGGCCTGGTGGACGTAGAACGACCAGCCGTCGTATCCCGCGAGGTAGTTCATATTCGCCGGATCGGAGACGACGATGGCGTCGAGATCCTCCTCGAGCAGTCGTTCCTGGGTCCGTGATAGCCGGTGTTCGTACTCGCTCTCGTCGAAGACGTCCCATACCATGATATAGATCCTCTACCATCCGACTCGGTGACCAGTTCCTAAACTTTTTCGTTTACATAGAATACAGATTCTGTGTAGGTAGCTGTCGAGCGTGGCCGGGACCGAACCACCGGAGGTTAAGACACACCAGTTCGTCGCGCCGTCTATGGCAGTACTCGAGACGATCGTCGTCGCGTTCTGGGCGATGTTGCCCGCCTACGTGCCGAACAACGCCGCAGTGTTGGCCGGTGGCGGCCGTCCGATCGACGGCGGCCGGACGTGGGGTGACAAGCGCGTTCTCGGCGATGGGAAGACCTGGCGCGGGACGGCCGCCGGCATTCTCGCCGGTCTCGCGGTCGCCGGCCTGTTGACGGTCGTCGCCGACGACGTCGGAGCCGCCGTCGGCGTCGACGTGCCGGCGTTCGAACCGCTCGCCGCGCTCGGCCTCGCCGCCGGGGCCATGCTCGGCGACATCCTCGCGTCGTTCCTCAAGCGCCGGACGGGCCGTCAGCGCGGCGCGATGTTCCCCGGCCTCGATCAGTTGGACTTCGTCGTCGTCTCGCTCCCGCTGGCGGCGCTGCTCGCTCCCGGCTGGTTCTTCGAGGTGTTCACCTGGGACGTGATCCTCGTCGTCGTCGTGCTCACGCCGATTCTCCACGTGACGACGAATATGCTCGCGTACAAACTCGGCCTGAAAAACGAGCCCTGGTAACGCTCACTGATCGGACACTGTTGCATTTTCGGGAAGCCAGTCGGGGGCCGAACCCTCGGTATCGCGCTCGAGTTCGTACGTCATCGTCAGCGTCTCCCGTTCGTCGTGCTCAAGTAGGTACTCGAGGCGCGTCTCGGCGTCTATGGCCTCGAGTGAGACGTTCGCGTAGTAGAGTCGATCGGCCTCGCCCACGTGGAGTTCGCCGTCCGCGTGGCGTACGTACCGCAGCCTGGAGGGGCCGTCGGTCCATCCCTCGCGGGGTTCGTAGACGGTTGCCGACTCCGCCGTGTGGGTTCCGTTGGCCTCGATCGTTCCGACGTCGGCGTAGGCGATGTTGGCGAATATATCGGCGATCAGGGGGTCAGGATACCGCGATTCGATCGGTTCTCGGACGCCCGCTTCCTCGTCGAGCGCGACGACGGCCGTATGGTCAGCGGCGGATCGCTCGAGGACCGCTCCCGGCGTGTCCTCCAGGGAATCATCGAGTTCCCGTTCGGAGGCGGCTGAGAGCCTTGCGTACTGGTTGCCAGACGGGTCCCAGTAGTTGTCCGTCGAACCGTTTTCGAACGAGATCTGCTGTCGCTGCGTACCGGCGCGTTCGTCCACGACGGTTGTTCGCTCGACGAAACGGGTCCCGTCGACGGTGATCCGCTCGGAGACCGTGAACGAACCCTCGAGTTCGTCCGACGTTGCCGGCGATGACGCGGTCTCGGCGGACGGCGTGACGAGTATCGCCGTTCCCACTCCGACGACGGCGAGTGCGACGACGGCTCCGACGATCGCGTACCGGCGTTTCATATTCCCAATCCAAATGACAGCAACAAAAACACTCCGCTTTGCCGATCGAACGACGGCCGCGCTCGCTCACTCGAGCGCCGCCCGCAGGTCCGCTTCGATCCGCTCGTAGACGTCGTGGGCGGCCTCGAGCGACTCGTACAGGTCGAGAAAGCGCTGGACGTCGGGATGGGGCTCGTTGGCGCGTGTCGGCGTCATCACTTGCACAGTTGACAGCACCCCTCAAAAACGTCCGCGTCGCGGAATCCGCGGTCGCCCCGTCGACCGGCGACGTTCCACACCGCTTATTTCGTCGGGGCGCGCCCCTTCGAGCATGCCAAATCAGGACCTCATCGACGCGCTTCGGGAGTCCGGGGCCGTCCAGTTCGGCGAGTTCGAACTCGCCCATGGTGGCACGAGTGAGTACTACGTCGACAAGTATCTCTTCGAGACCGACCCCGACTGCCTCGAGGTCGTCGCCGACGCCTTCGCCGCTCGAGTCGACGAGGACGACAAACTCGCGGGCGTCGCCCTCGGTGCCGTCCCGCTCGCCGCCGCGACCAGCATCAGTGCCGGCGTTCCCTACGTGATCGCGCGCAAGCAGCGCAAGGAGTATGGCACCGGTAACGTCGTCGAAGGGCGACTCGAGGAAGGCGAGGAAGTCGTCGTGCTCGAGGACATCGTCACGACGGGGACGAGTCTCGTCGACGCGATCGAAGCCCTGCGCGAGGCGGGCGCGACCGTCGAGCGCGCGCTGATCGTCGTCGACCGCGAGGAAGGCGGCCGCGAAAACGTCGAGGACGCTGGCGTCGAGATGGAAGCCCTCGTGACGGCGAGCGAGTTACTCGCGGATCGAGACGACGAGTAACGGGCGAGCGACTCACTGGGCGCGTCTGAATCGGCGGTACTGGACGATGGCACCGAAAAGCGCCAGGAATCCGCCGGCGGCGAGTCCACCACCGATGAGCCACTGCCCACGAAAGCCGACGAGCATCAGCCCGAGCGCGGCGGCGAACAGTCCGGCGTGGACGAGTACGCCGACGACGATGAACGCGAGCAACGTCGCTCGCGGAATCTCGCCGAGGGTCTTCTCGATGTCATCGGCCCCGTCGCTCCCGGTATCGGTCCGACCGTCGGCGAACGGATCCTCGAGCGGGTCGTCCGCGAAGGGGTCCTCGAACGGATCGTCGGCGAACGGATCGTCGTCTGATGGATCGAAGACCACGGCCGCACGTAGCCGACCCGGGACTAAAGCCGTTGGCCCAACGGCTGGCGACGCCGCTGTTTGTCGATCGGCGGGCAACTCAGTGAAACCGGTCGTCCGCGCGCGTCGACCGAGCGTCCTCGGCGGCACCCTCGAGCCATCCCGCCGTCACGTCTTCGGGGACGTCGAAGTCGGGAACGAACGGCTTGAGATCGAGAAGCGGCGTCCCGTCGACCACGTCGACGCCGCCGACCGTGAGTTCGCCGTCGTCGACAGCCAGTATCTCGACGACCGAGAGCCCGATCGGGTTGGGTCGATTCGGGGCACGCGTCGCGAACAGTCCGCGCGCGTCGGCATCCAGAAACGGCTCGACGCGCATCGAGACGTCGTCGGCCGTCTCGTGGAAGTGATACAACAGCACGCAGTGAGAAAATCCCTCGAGATCAGCCACTCCGTCGGCGTAGCCGTCCTCGAGTTCGACGGTCCCCTCGGTCGTCGCGTCGCCAATCGGCTGGATCGGCATGTCCACCGGCGACTCGAATGGGGTGTGGATCACGCCGATCGGCTCGTACTCGTAACGCTCGCCCATGAGTCGAGTCGGTCGTGACCGACCAAAACAATACCGAACGAATCGATCGGTTGGTTCTTTCGGACAGCCTCTGTTACGGACGCGGGTCGTCGAATGGGTCAACCGTTGCGTCGACGATCGCTTCGCTCTCCGTGTAGGCGTCGTCCATCGTCCGACGGACCACGCCACCGAAGACGGTGGCGACCAGTCCGGCGTTCATCCGCGAGATGTAGACCCTGCCGTCGCTCGTCTCGTAGACCGAAACCCGACAGGGCATCATCGATGAAACGACTCGCTCGTCGTCGCGCGTGAGGATGTTCGAGGCGTGCTCGCTCGAGCAAATCTCGTAGACGGTGGTGCGATCGGCCACGTAGCCGTGATTCTCCATCTTTCCCTGGAGGTCGTGGACGTGAAGTATCTTCCAGTCAGTCGACTCGACCGCGGACTCGAAGCGATCGGTCGTCTCCGCGAAGCCATACGGACTCTCGTCTTCGACCATCAGTAGTCGCGGGCCGAGCGCGGCCATCGCGGCGACCGTTCCGACCGCTCCGGCGACGAGCCCACCCAGCAGTGTGAGTCCGCGAGATGATCGTCGACCGTCGTTGTCTCTGTTCATAGTATAGTGACTTCTACACAAGAGCGATGTTTAAGCGTTCGTATCTCCGACCGTCGCTGCGTGCATACACAGTCGTCGACGACTCCACGTTGGGGGGTCGATCCTCCACGCTGCCGGTCGAACGGGGACGTCCGTCGTTGGGGCACCCGTCAGAACGGCGTCCATCACAACGTTTTTATCCCGCTCGAGACAACTCGCATCCACGATGGTAGGTGTCCGCTTTACAGGGCCGTTCGCCCGTTTTTAACCACTCACACCTACCGCTCGCCGTGGTCCGATCGACGCACGGTCGAGCGGCAGACGCGGACACGCAACCGAACTTCTCACCGAAGTTCCATACCCAGCAACAGCTACACCAATGTCAGACTCAGATTCACAGGAACGGATCGCGGTAGTACTGCCAGACGGCTCCGAACTCGAGGTCGACGCCGACGCGACGGTCGAAGACTGCGCCTACGAGATCGGTCCCGGCCTCGGCCGGGATACGGTCGCCGGCAAACTCGACGGTGACCTCGTCGCCAAAGAGGAGCCGGTCTACGACGGTGTCAAACTCGAGATCGTCACCGACGGGGGCGGCGAGGAATACCTGCGTGCGATGCGTCACTCGGCCTCACACTGTCTCGCCCAGGCCGTCTGCCGACACTACGACGACGTCGAACTCGCGATCGGTCCACCGACGGACGAGGGCTTTTACTACGACTTCGACGACCTCGAGGTCGACGAGAGCGATCTCGCGACGCTCGAAGCCGAGATCGAGGAGATCATCGACGCCGACTACGAAATCGAACGCGAGGACCTTTCGATCGAGGAAGCCAAAGACCGCCTCGAAGGCCAACCGTACAAACTCGAGTTGCTCGAGGAGTTAGCCGACGAGGAAGAGACCGTCTCGTTCTACAGACAGGGCGAGTGGGAGGACCTCTGTGCCGGCCCCCACGTCGACTCGACGGGCGAGATCGGCGCCGTGAAACTGCTCGAGATCGCTGGCGCCTACTGGCGCGGCGACGAGGAGAACCCGATGCAGACCCGGATCTACGGGACGGCCTTCGAGGACGAAAGCGACCTCGAGCAGTTCCTAACGCGCCGCGAGGAGGCCAAAGAGCGCGATCACCGCAAGATCGGCCGGGAGATGGACCTGTTCTCGATCCAGGACGTCACCGGCCCCGGACTGCCGCTGTATCACCCGCCGGGGAAGACGATCCTGAACGAACTCGCGGACTTCGTCACCGACCTGAACGAGGACACGGGCTACGACTACGTCGAGACGCCCCACCTGTTCAAGACGGACCTCTGGCAGAAATCGGGCCACTACGAGAACTACGCCGACGACATGTTCGTCTTCGAGCTCGGCGACGACGAGTTCGGGCTGAAACCGATGAACTGCCCCGGCCACGCGACCATCTTCGACGACGGCTCCTGGAGCTATCGCGACCTCCCGGTTCGCTACGCCGAAGACGGCAAAGTGTATCGCAAAGAACAGCGCGGTGAGCTTTCGGGACTCTCGCGGGTCTGGGCGTTTACGATCGACGACGGCCACCTGTTCGTTCGCCCCGACCAGATCGAAGCGGAAGTCGAGGCGATCATGGACTCGATCGACGAGGTCTTACAGACGTTCGATCTCGAGTACGAAGTCGCGCTTGCGACCCGCCCGGAGAAGTCCGTCGGCAGCGACGAGATCTGGGAGCGCGCCGAAGAACAGCTCGAGGCCGTTCTCGAGGACCGTGCGATGGAGTACGACCTCGAGGAGGGTGACGGCGCTTTCTACGGCCCGAAGATCGACTACGCCTTCGAGGACGCGATCGGACGCAAGTGGGACGGCCCAACCGTCCAGCTCGACTTCAACATGCCCGAGCGGTTCGACCTCACCTACGTCGGCGAGGACAACGAGGACCACCAGCCGGTCATGATCCACCGCGCGCTCTATGGCTCTTACGAGCGCTTTTTCATGATGCTCATCGAGCACTTCGAGGGCAACTTCCCGCTCTGGCTCGCCCCCGAACAACTGCGCGTCCTGCCGATCTCCGACAACAACCTCGAGTACGCCCGCGAGATCGCCGCTGAATTCGACGACTTCCGCGTCGAGGTCGACGACCGCGACTCGACGTTAGAGCGAAAGATCCGTGCGGCTCACGACGACCGGGTTCCCTACCAGATCATCGTTGGCGACAACGAGCAAGAAGCCGGAAACATCTCCGTGCGTGACCGATTCGAAGACCAGGAGTACGACGTCTCGATCGACGCGTTCAGGAGTCACCTCGAGGCCGAACGCGACGACAAACGAACCGAGCCGGACTTCCTGCAGGGATAGCCAGCGGACCGTTAGGCCGATCGCGGACGGCATCGGTCGCCCTAAACGTTTATTCACTGGTGGTGAGAACTGCGTAGCATGGCCAGCTACGACAGTCTCGAGGTACCCCTCGATGTCGACTTCCAGAGCGGTACCCTCTTGCAACAGCTCCTTCGGGAGTACCCGAACGCGCCGATACACGCGTTCATCGCCCTCGTCTATCTGTTCGTATTTGGGTACTTCCTGTTCGTCGTTACGGCCCTGTACGTCGGGATCTGACGGGGCCGGTCACGGAGAACAAGGCCCCTACCGGGTGCCAACTACGCCAGCGGTCGCTGTCGCTTTTCGCTCGTTACTCGTCGTCGAACTCGAGCGCCACGGAGTTGATGCAGTACCGTTTTCCCGTCGGCTGTGGCCCGTCGTCGAAGACGTGGCCGAGGTGGCCACCGCAGTTCCCACAGCACACCTCGGTGCGGCGCATGCCGTGGCTGGTGTCGAGGTGCGTCTCGATCCGGTCGTCGTCGACGTCGTAGAAACTCGGCCACCCACAGCCCGACTCGAACTTCGTGTCCGAGTCGAACAGGGTCGCCCCACAGCCGGCACAGCTGTAGCTGCCGTCGTCTTCGTGATCGACGTACTCGCCGCTGAACGGTGGTTCGGTTCCTGCTTCGCGGAGGACCCGATACGCTTCGTCCTCGAGTCGTTCTCGCCACTCGGCGTCAGTCTCGGGGAGGTCGTGGTCCTCGGAGTGCTGTGACATGGTTCCATCTAGGAGCGTGAAGACCAAGAGTCTATCCAGGCGTGTACTCGAGACTGGATCGACCTCGAGGTGTTCGTTCGCTCGGCACGCTCGAGGCTGGAGTCGACCCGGACGTGTCTGTCCACCGGAACGAAGAACGTGGCAGGACTGTCGGTCACCGAGTCGTCTAACGGTGTGTCATGACGTCCGTACTCTCACAGTTCGGACACTGGGTCATCCGACCCAGTTTCGGGACCTCGATCCTGATCCACTCGTCTCCGCCGCCGGGTGCTTCGAAGCCGCAGTTGCGACACCGTGACAGGTTGGCAGTGGCTGAGTCGCTGGCCATACGAATGCGTACGACGTCGTGTTGTATATAAGTTAACACGCCACGCTCGTCGAGGCTGTCGACCGAAATGGGGAATACGCCGAGCGCGTGACTCGAGGAGTCAGTACGGCCCGGGCGAGTGTGGTTCTACGTGGGGGTCCGGTTCGGTCGGCCTCGACCGGACCCGCCTGGAGATCGAGTCGTCTCGGCGATCGTCGGGATCACCGTCGAACCGGACGAGCCGATCGCGGCGACTGTCCGCACGCAGCGTGTCGAACCGGTCGAAGACGTCGATCGTGCGGTCATCGTCACGACAGGGGGCAACGTGGACGAGACCGCGTTCGTCGAACTCGGCGAGTGCGACCGTCGGTAGTCGGTAGACATCGTGGCGCTCTCCCGTGATCGTCGACTCGACCTGTCGCCGTCGGAAAAACGGCTCGAGGTCGCGATCGGTTCGGCCAGCCCACTCCTCGAACGCCGTGAGGCGGCGTTCGATCTTCCGGATCTGGGGAACGCGTTCTGACAGGGTTTCGAGTTCGATCTCCGCTCCCCAGCCGTCGACCGAGACGGACTCGACCGTGCCGGTCGCCTCGAGGCGTGCGACCTGCTCGAGTGCCCGCTCTCTTGTCGGGCCCGTCGCGGTCGGTGCGAACGACCGAACCCAGAGTTCGATCGTCCGCTGGGCTGTGTGGCTGTCCTGCACGGTGATCTCCAAGGAGAATATCCACGATGATGTACAAAAGTGTTGCCCGTCGAATCAGAATTCGTGAGCCAGGGGTTCGATCCGTCTGCTTGCTGTTTCGCACGAACTGCCCTGATGAACATCGAGCAACGAAACGGCCCCGAGTGAAGACACTCTCGTTGCTCGAAGGGAGGATGGCCGGACTCGTTGTTCGAGGGCGGGCCGATCGGCCGAAGACGCACACATTGACGATTCCCCGGCACAAAGAGCGTTCGATGACAGTTTCGCGAACCGTCGAACTCGAGGGGCACATCATCGACTCAGGGATGATGGGCACCTGTTTCGGCCTCGTGATGGACATGGGCGGCGAGTTCGAAGTCGAGGAGTTCGAAGTCGGTCGCACCAAACACGCCGAGACGTACTGTCGAATGCGGGTCACCGCCGACACCGAGGAGGACCTTCGGGCGATCCTCCACGAACTCAATCAACAGGGGGCGACCGTCACGGACCCACGCGACGCGACGCTCGAGGCCGCACCGGAAGACGGCGTCGTCCCGGTTGACTTCTACTCGACGACGAACCATCCGACGGTCGTCCGCGTCGACGGCGAGTGGCTCCCGGTCGAGGACGTCGAGATGGACTGTGCGCTCGTCGTCGACCGCTCGGGCGAGACACCACGAGTCCACACCACAGTCCTCAACGCGATCGAAGCGGGTGACCTGGTCGTCACCGGCGACACCGGCATCCGGGTCGACCCGCCCGAGCGCCCGCGAAACGGCACCGGCTCGTTCGGCTTCATGCAAGGCGGCGTCTCGAGCGAGCGCCCGTCCGCGTCACTGATCGAAGAGATCGCCGACGAGATGCGTGCGGCCAACGAGGACGACGGGACCGTCCTCGCGGTCTGTGGGCCGGCGATCGTCCACTCCGGCGGTCGAAACGCCCTCGCAGACCTCGTTCGGACGGGCTACGTCGACGCACTCAGCGCGGGTAACGGCTTCGCCGTCCACGACTTGGAGCGAGACCTCTACGGAACCTCACTCGGCGTCGACACCGAGTCACTCGAGCACCCACGGAAGGGCCACAAACACCACATCTACACGATCAGCGAGATCGTCCGTCTCGGCGGGATCGAGGCGGCCGTTTCCGAAGGCGTCGTTTCCGAGGGCGTCATGTTCGAGTGTGTCGAAAACGATGTCCCATACGTTCTCGCGGGCTCGATCCGCGACGACGGCCCGCTGCCGGATACGATCACCGACGCGATCGAGGCCCAGGACGCCATCCGCGAGCAAGCCCAGGATGCCGACCTCGTGCTCATGCTCTCGACGTTGCTTCACTCCGTCGCCGTCGGCAACTGCCTGCCCTCGACGACGAAAACCGTCTGCGTCGATATCAATCCCGCCACCGTCACGCAGCTGCTCGATCGCGGCAGCGCCCAGGCCATCGGCCTCGTTACCGACATCGGCACGTTCCTGCCGATGCTCAGAGACGAACTGCTCGAGTAGTCCGGGCTACCGGATTTCCTCCTCGAGTAGTCCGCTCTGAAAAACCGATCGCGTCGCTTACTGGATCGAGTAGCTGCCGTCGACGTCGACGTCCGTGACGACGACCTGTGCGCTTTCGCTTGCGAATCGCGTCGCTGTCGCTCGTCCGATACCCGAACCACCGCCGCTAACGATGGCTCTGCCATCTGCAATGCCGTTCACGAGTGGTCACCTAACTCGAAAGACTCGTGCGAGCAAAATGCGTGTGGTCACAAGAATCACGGAAAACACTTTCACTGGGAGGTCGCCAGCGTGATGGTGGCGACCGCGTCGAATCGGCCGTGTGAGGACTGGACATCCCCCCGAAACTGTCCGATCGTTTTACTCGGTCGGCGTCTCGCTCGTCCGGTTTCGTTATGTCGCTCAATGACGTAGGTGGCGCCGATGGGTAGCCGGAACGACCTCGCAGCGGCGACGCTCGAGACGCTTCCCGTGACGGTAGCCGTCATCGACGATGACGGCGAGATCCTCCTGACGAACCGGGCCTGGCGCGAGTTTGGATCGGACGAACAGTCAACCGACCACGTCGGCGTCAACTACGTCGCGACGGCTGTGATGTTCGAAGACGACGACGAGTACGCCCGACAGGCAGTCGAGGGCCTCGAGTCCGTGCTCGAGGGCGAACAGGAGACGTTCGTGATGGAGTATCCCTGTCACACGCCCACGCGTCGGCAGTGGTTCATGATGCGGGCGAACCGGTTTACCGTCGACGACGACGTTCGCGTCTCGGTCGTCCACCTCGAGATCACCGAGCGAAAGCTGGCGGAACTCGCCGCCGAGGAGTCTGCCGAGCGAATGCGCGACGAACACCGGGCGCTCGAGCACGTTCTAGAGCGAATCGACGGACTCGTCCGCGACGTCACCGATGCCGCCGTCGGCGCGGGAACGCGCGAGGAGATCGAACGCCGCGTCTGTTCGCGCCTCGCAGCGACCGAGCCGTACGTCCTCGCGTGGGTCGGTCGGGTCGACGTGACGAACCAGCGCGTCTCGCCGCGTGAGTGGGCCAGCACCGGCGACGTCCCGCTCGAAGACGGCGACCTCGTTCTCGGTACCGACGAAACCCACCCAGCCGTGAGAGCGCTCGAGGCCGGCGAACCGTACGTCGTCCAGGATCTCTCGTCGTTTCGCGACGCCGACAACTGGTGGCCAGTCGGGGCCGAATCCGACTATCAGTCTGTCGCCGCGTTACCGCTTTCGTACGGTGACGTCACGTACGGCGTCCTCGTGTTGTTCGCGGCCGACGCCGGCGCGTTTTCGGATCGCGAACTGCTGGTGCTCGAGTCGCTCGCCGGAACGATCGCGACCGCGATGAACGCGATCGAGAGCCGGCGGATGCTGACGACCGAGTCCGTCGTCGAACTCGAGTTGGCGATCGAGGACTCGTCGCTGTTCGTGACCGCCCTCGCCGAGGCCCTCGAGGCGACGGTCACCTATCGCGGTCTCGCTTACGACGACGGAACGCCGCTCGCGTTCTTTTATGTCGATCGAACCGGGGCAGTCACCGAACCGGCAGTCGAACTCGAGGGTGTCGCCGACGCCACGACGCTCGTGACCTACGAGGACGGCACGCTGCTCGAACTCGAACTAGTCGACAGTATCGTGACGACGCTCGTCGAACACGGCACCGTCGTTCGGCGGTTCGACGTCACCGACGGCATCGCCGACCTCGCGCTCGATCTCGCCAACGGCCAGTCCGCCCGATCGGTGTACGACTTACTCGAGCGCCACTACGACCGGGTCGAACTGATCAGCTACCACGAGAGCGAACAGCCGACGCGAACCCCACAGGACCTGATCGCGACGCTCGAGCAGACCCTCACGGACCGCCAGCAGATGGCCCTTCAGAAGGCGTACGTGGCCGACTACTTCGAGTGGCCTCGAAACGTCTCCGGTGAGGAACTGGCCGAGTCGATGGACATCTCGCGGTCGACGTTCCACCAGCACCTCCGGACGGCCCAGCGAAAGTTGCTCGAGGAACTGTACGAGGGCGATACGGCGATCGGTCGTCACTCGGAGTGAGTCTCGTCGTTGCTTCGGATGCCGTCCGACCGAGTCCATATTGTCTTTCTTTACGATACCTTTCGAATGAACACCCCACTAGTGAGGGGATGGTATTTTATAGCAATCTGTCGTAACACTAGCACCCCGCCAGCCTCGGGTTAAACACGAGACCGAGAATGCAACAGGAACACATCGACGCCGGCAAGGAAATTCAGAAGCAGACCGGGAAGACGTTCTACCTCGCGACGCGCTTTCTTCCCAAACGAGTGCGTCACGCGACGCACGTCCTGTATGGCTTTTTCCGGATCGCCGACGAGGTCGTCGACGACGCTGCGGACGCCCCGCCAGCGACCCAGCGCGCCGAACTCGAGTCGCTTCGGGCGCAGGCACTCGGCGAGGTCGACCCCGACGAGCCCGTCCTCGAAGCCTTTCAGGAGCTTCGCGACCGCTACGGGATCGACGACTCGGAAGTCGAGGAGTTTATCGACGCCATGGCGACCGATATCACGACCAGCCGCTATGAGACGTACGCCGACCTCGAATCGTATATGCGTGGGTCGGCGGCTGCCGTCGGCGTGATGATGACCGCGATCATGGAACCCGAGATGGAGGAGACGGCTCTCCCCCACGCCATCAAACTCGGTGAGGCGTTCCAGTTGACGAACTTCCTGCGGGACGTCCGCGAGGATATCGTCGACCGCGACCGAATCTATCTCCCCCAGGAGACCCTACGGAGCCACGGCGTCTCGAACGAGCAGATCGAACGCCTCGAGTACTCGGAGTCGTTCGCTGCGGCGATGGCCGAGGAACTCAAGCGAGCGGAAACGCTTTACCGCGAGGGCGTCGCCGGCATCCGGTACCTTCCTGAAGACTGCCAACTGCCGGTGTTACTCGCTTCCGTGTTGTACGCCGAACACCACGCGGTGATCCGGGCGAACGAGTACGATGTCCTCACACGAGAGCCGTCGCTGTCGACGACGCGCAAGCTCTGGTGCCTGGCGAAGACCCGCTGGCACTGGCACTGGAGTCGTGACCCCGAAGCCGTCTTCCAGCGCGTCTCGGCGGTCCCCACGCTCGAGCCCGACACCCGAGGCCCCGGCCACGGTGGCCGCGTTCCGACGCGCTGAGTTCGTCCCGGCACCCGGTCGATTCAGCCTCGAACGCACCGGTAAGCCGATCGAAAGGCGCCGCCGACAGTATATTTATGCCGGTCTACCGTATCGGCTAGTATGAACTCTCACGTTCTCGTTCCGATCGACGACTCCGAGTGTTCGACGCGAGCGCTCGAGTTCGCCCTCGAGGAGTACCCCGATGCCCGTATTACGGCCATGCACGTCATCGACCCGAGCGACGTCTATCGGGCCACCGGCATCGAGAGCGGTTCGATGGCCAACTACGAACAGATCCGCAAGAATCACGAAGCGAACGCCGAAGGGTTACTCGAGTCTGCCCGGCGGACGGCCGACGACGCCGGCGTCGAGATCGAGACCGACCACGTCCTCGGGGGTGTCTCCCGGACGATCCTCGAGTACGTCGAGGACCACGACGTCGACCACGTCATCGTCGGGAGCCACGGTCGAACCGGTGCTGGACGTATCCTCATGGGCAGCGTCGCCGAACGGATCGCCCGGCGCTCGTCGGTGCCGGTGACGATCGTCCGCTGACCGGCTCGCTTCTCGTTCAGTTCCCGGAACCGTCTCCACCGACTGCCGAGTAGCCGGGCAGCGCCGTCCGGACCATCTCGAGGTCGTATCGGTCCGTGCTGAACAGGCCCGCACAGAAGAGGCCGGCGACGCCGGCGGCGAGCCAGTTGCCATAGAGGAGGTTGATCATCCCCCACAGGAGCACGAAGCTCACCAGGTCGTCGAGGACGAACTCACACTCACGGACCCGTTCTAGCAGGTCAGCGCGGTCGAACGCGAGGTCGACGAGCACGACGGCGACGGTGCCGGAAATGACCCAGCCGACGTAGTTCGAGATGGGCACGCCGTAGAAAACCCCTGGCGGGTCGAACGCCCAGAAGCCGACGGCGACAGCGGCCGGATCGAGAACGACGTCGACGGCAACGACGGCGGCGATCGCGACGGGAATCCTGACGATCGCCCGTCGCGTCCACGAGCCGAACACGAGTAGCGTGAGCAGATAGGCGTTCACCACCAGCGGGATAAAAAATAGCGGCAGCGCCAGTGGAACCTCGCCCAGCAACATCGGCCCGAGTGAGATTGTGTACTCGAAGGCACCGTATGGCCAGTCGGTTCGCACGCCGACGATCTCGATCGCATAGGTGTAGGCCGTCAGGGCGCCGAGACAGCCAAGCGCCCACCAACCGATCTTCGGAAGTAAGCCGACGATCAGCGGGGAGCGCATCACGAACGTCCCGAAGAGAATCAACAGTGGATTGTACTCGAGCGGCTCCGGGAGCAGCCCCTCGGCGCTCGCAACCAGCGTCACCGCACCGATAAACGGGAAGACGACGGCGATCGTAAACCGGTTCTCTCTGATTACCCCCTCGAGCCGCCGCTGAAGGCTGGCTCGATCCTCGAGGAGGCTCCCGTTCGACGACTCTCGCGTTCCGACATCCACGTCCTCATCCATGCACGATCACCCAAAGGGCACCCAGCGTCAAGATGGTCCCGACGGCGGTATTGATCGCCGGAAACCACCAGTAGGCCCGATCGACGCCGACGCTCGAGCCGGCGATAATTCCCACGAGCAGCGGGTAGACCGCCATCACCGCACCAAGTCTGACGTCGACCGCACCGAAGGCGAGCGCGGCCAGGAGCCAGCAACAGCCACAGTAGGCATACGTTCGACGCTCGCCCAGGACGGTTGCCGTCGTCCGGATCCCCGCGTTTCGGTCGGGCTCGAGGTCGGGGATCGCCGAAAAGGTGTGCATCCCCATCGCCCACAGCCAGCCGCCGACGATCGCGAGGATGGGCGGTTGGCTTCCCGCGACGGCGACGTAGGCCGCGATGCCTGGGGCGACGTAGAGGCCGTTCGAGACCGAATCGAACAGTGGCGTAGTTTTGAATCGGACCGGCGGCGCGCTGTAGGCCGCTCCCAGGACGAGGAAGACGCCGATCCAGACAAGCGCCCCCGTCGGCACGAGGGGGACAAGCGCCAGCGCCAGGGCCGCACAGCCGGCGACGACGACCGGTACCCAGCGCTGGCCGCCGTATCGTGTCTCTTTCGACGCCTTTTTCGGGTTTTCGACGTCGATCTCCCGGTCGAAGACGTCGTTGATCCCATACAGGAAGACGTTCGCTGGGAGGAGGAAGTACGCAAACAGGGCTACCGCCGCCGGCGCGAACAGTTCACTCTGGGTTTCGGCAGCGTAAGCGACGCCCACGACGACTGGTCCCGCGAGATAAAACCAAAACCGCGGCCTCGAGAGCACCACGAGGTACTGGAGCCGGTCGATGACACCGTCGTTCGTCGCCACCGTCATCCGTGGTCTTCGACGAGCTTTTCTGCGGTCAGTTGGCCGCTGATGAGACACATTGGCATCCCGATCCCGGGCGTCGTGTCACCGCCGACGAAGTAGAGTCCATCGACTTCTTTCGACCGGTGTGGCGGCCGGAACAGCGCCGTCTGGCGCAACGTGTGCGCTAGCCCGAGTGCGGTCCCCTGGTAGCTGTTGTACCGACTGGCGAAGTCCTCGACGCAGAACCGCTCTTCGAGGACGATTCGCTCGCGAAGGTCCTCGCCGGTGTGGTCGGCCAGGTCCTCGAGTACCAGGTCGCGGTACTCCTCGCGGCGTTCGGGGGTGTCCTCGAGGCCGGGTGCGATCGGAACGAGGACGAACAGGGCGCTGTGGCCTTCGGGGGCGACATCGTCGTCCGTTTCGGAGGAGACACAGACGTAGTAGGCTGGGTCGTCCGGCCACTGTGGGTCGTCGAATATCTGTTCGAAGTGGTCGTCCCAGTCGGTCGGGAGCACGAGCGTGTGGTGGGCCAGTTCGGGAACGTCACCCTCGACGCCGAGGTAGAGCAAGAACGCGGAGGGGGCGTACGTCCGCTTCTCCCAGTAGTCGGCGTCGTAGCCGCGGCGTTCGGGTGCGAGGAGCTCCTGTTCGGTGTGGGCGTAATCGGCGTTGCTGACCACCAGGTCCGGGCGCAGGGGACCGTCGGGCGTCTCGAGCAAGAACGCCCCCTCGCGACCCTTGATCGCGCTGACGGGGCGATCCGTCTCGTACTCGACGCCGAGTTCCGAGCCGAGTTCAACGATGCCGTCGACGACGCTGCCGATCCCACCCTCGGGGTACCAGACGCCGAGGTTGAAGTCGACGTGGCTCATCAGGTTGTACAGCGCCGGCGTGTTTTTGGGCGAGCCACCCAGGAAGACCAGCGTGTACTGCATGATCTGCTGGAGCTTCGGGTGTTCGAAGTAGTCCTCGACGTGCCCCTGCATCGACCCCAGCAACGAGAGCCCGCGGGCCTGGCGGGCGACGTCGAGGGTCATGTAGTCGCGAAGTCGGGAGCGGTCCTCGTAGACGAAGTGTTCCATCCCTACTTCGTAGTTCTCGCGGGACTTCTCGAGGTAGCGCTCTAACGTCTCGCCAGCGCCCGCTTCGTACTCCTCGAAGATCTCTTTGGTCCGCTCGAGGTCGGGCGTGACATCCACCCGGTCGTCGTCCTTGAAGAAGATTCGATAGTGGGGGTCGAGATGCGTGAGTTCGTAATAGTCACTCGGCGTTCGGTCGAAGTGACCGAAAAACCGCTCGAAGACATCAGGCATCAGATACCACGACGGCCCCATGTCGAACCGAAAGCCATCGCGCGCCAGGCGGCTGGCTCGACCGCCGAGCTGTTCGTTCTTCTCAACGACAGTAACGTCCGCCCCTGCGTCGGCGAGATAGCAGGCCGTCGAGAGTCCACCAATTCCGCCACCGATCACGACGACCGACTCGCCGGCCAGCGATTGCATACCTAAATGTCACCGGTGGGACGGACATAAAGATAGCTCACACGTAGGTAGGGAGACCAGTCATCGATCGTGATAGTCGGGCTCAGCCACCGAGGTGGATTATTCACGTCAGATGTGGCTCCGTCAGCGGCCCCCGTCAGCCCAGGCGGTTCGTCGACTCGAACGGCCCTCTGACATCAGTCGTTGCATACGTTGGGGATAGCTTCCTGTAACCACTGACTGTAGGTGATGTATGGACGAACACACTGTCGTCGTCACCGGTGGTACCCGCGGGATCGGTCGCGCTGTCGCCGAGGCGTTCGCCGCCGAGGGATCGACGGTCGTCGTCGGCGCTCGAGACGCTGACGCGATCGACGCCGTCGTCTCCGACCTCGAGGAGCGCGGTGCAACTGCGGCGGGCATCCGTACCGACGTCCGGGACGAACTCGACGTCGAACGACTGCTCGAAGTGGCCTCGAAAACGGGCGACTCGAGCGGCGTCGACGTCGTCGTCGCGGCTGCAGGCGTCTACCACGGGCCGCCCGGCGAGACGGCCACCGACGACGAACCCTACGCCGCATTCGACGATCACTGGCAGACCAACGTCCGCGGCGTCTTCGCAACGATTCGTGAGTCGTTGGCCCACCTGACCGAAGACGCTCGCGTGTTGGTCCCAAGCGGCGCGGTCGCTCGGAAAGCAAAACCCGGCTATGGCTCCTACGCGGTCTCGAAAGCCGCCGCCGAAGCCGTCGTCCGCGGATTTGCCACTGACACCGACTACGTCGTCGGCGTCGTCGATCCGGGAATCGTCGCGACCGACCTTACCGGCGGACAGGGACGGGACCCCGACTCGGCCGCAGACCTGTTCCGCTGGGCGGCCCTCGAGGCCGACCCCGACGAACTGGATGGGCAGGTAGTCGATCTTCGGACCTGGAAACGCGCTACCGCGTGATCGTGTCTTTCATTTGAACACTACCTCTCGGGTGGAAATCGTCTCTCGATCCGCTCGAGTAGTGAAACCACCACGAAAGCCCCTGCCGGTATCCGGTCGATGCGCTCGCTGCGCGCGCTCTCTCCGTTCGCGTGCTTGCATCGCCCGTCTTCCCGGATACCGCCAGCCCCTTTCAGTCCCACCCTGCGGTGGCCTGTCAAACCAGCCGACACGGGTGGGACTGAAAGGGGCTGGCTCGCTCGGCGAACGAGACGACGGAAGCACCGCAGGACGATGTCCGAGGAGCGCACCGAGTCGCAGTCGTCGAGCGAGCCAGGGGCTTTCGTGGTATTACAACCGTTCAACCGAAACGGGCCGACGATCTGAACCGTCCAACTGTACGACGAAGCTGGTAGCCACTCGAGAGCCGGCGACTGCCCCACTCTCGTCCGAGACCGTCCCGTAAGCGCTCCATTATTATGGGCTGGCCGGCGGTTCGGACTGCTACGCATGGCTTGCTCGAGCGTCGGATACGGATCGTCGGTCGCCGTCGCAGGGATCCTCGAGCACGCGGCGACGGCGTCGGCGGGCACGCTCTCCTGGGTCAGCTGGAGCGAGCGAGGCCTCGAACTCCACCCCGTCGTCTCCGCCCTGCTCGGCCTCGCGGTCCTCGGCATCGTGTACTCGCTGGTGCGCTTTCTGCGCTCACAGCACGAGCCTGCCGGGGACGATGCGTCGCCGATCCTCGAGACGGCGGACGAGGGCGGCCACGTCGACGTTCGGCAGGTCGACGGCGACTGGGCGTGGCGGGTTCGTCGCCTCGAGACGGTTGCTCAGAGCGTGGACCGGCCGAACTCACAGGCGGAGGCGACGGACCGAATCGAGTCGCTCCGGGACGTCGTGGCCGACGCCAGCGTTCGCGAACTCTCGGAGCCGGCGGTTCGGCTCTTCGAGACGGAGGACGGCACCTGGCGGTGGACGCTGGCCCGGCCGGACGGGACGATCCTCGCCGACGCGCCCCAAGCGTTCGACGACCGCGAGGAAGCCGAGTCGGCGGTCGCGTTCCTGACGACTCGCGGGCCGGACGCCGACGCGCTCGAGGTCGGGACAGGCGCGTTCACGGTCGTTCGCCGCGGGGGCCGGTGGCACTGGCGGCTGCTCGACGCGAAACGGGACCCGCTCGCCGAGAGCGCCGCGGGCTATCCAAACCCCGAACGAGCCGATGCAGCCATCGATCGTTTTCTCGAGGCGCTCGAGTCCGCACGTGTCCTCTGCGTCGATCACGTCGGCGTCGAACTCCACGCGGACGACGAGTGGGGGTGGCGACTCGTCGACGAAGACGACGAGGTTCTAGTCGACTCCGTCGGCGGATTCGAGGACCGACACGGGGCCGAAGACGAGGCTGACGCGGTCCGCGAGGCGCTCGCGACGGCGGACGTGACGGTCGCCGGCGAGCCCACCTACGAACGGTTTCCGGTGGAGTCGGGCGACGGCGGACGTTGGCGACTGGTCGACGACACCGGCCGAATCGTCGCCCACTCGCCGGACGGCTCCCCGAGCGACGAACCGACGCGAGGGATCGACTCCTTCGCCGACACCGTCGGCGAGGCGCCCGTGCTCGAGGCCGAAGAGGCAGCCTACGAGGTCTTCCCAGCGATGGACGTTGGTGATGTGTCCCCGACCGACTCCGCCGAATTCACGGAGTCCGCCGTCGTTCGGACCGACGGGGAGGGGGCCGACGCCTCACCGGACGAATCGCGAGACGGGGACCAGAACGAGGACAACTCGAGTGGACCGCGCGACGGAAGCGACTCGAGTGAGGCGACTGACTCGAGCGGGGCGACCGACGATCGCCGCGAGTGGGGGTGGCGGCTCGTCAGCGAGGATCGGACGGTCCTCGCTTTGGGGATCGGCCTCGTTTCGGATCCGGACGCGGCTGAAGTGGCTATCGACCGCGTCCGCGAGCGGGCCGCAGCGGCCGAGATCGTCGTACCCGAAGAGGCGGCGTTCCGACTGTACCGGACCGACTCCGGCGAGTGGCGCTGGCGGTTGCTCGACGAGAACGGCAGCCTGCTGGCCGACAGCGACGCGGCACACGACTCCCGTGGCGAGGCCGCCGAAGCCATGTTGACGCTGACCGACAGGGCGACCGGCGCGGACGTGGTCGAGGTCGACGCCCCCGCATTCGAACTGTACGCTGACGAGACGGAGGACGAGGCCGGCTGGCGCTGGCGGCTCGTCGACGACGCGGGGAAACACCTCGCGCTGGGCTCGAGGGCGCATCCGACGACGGCGGGGGCCCAGGAGGCCGTCGAACGGGTGTGTAAGGATCTCGAGGCATCCGTCCACTGCGTCGAGCGTCCGTTCGTCCAGCCCTACGCGACCGACGTGTGGCACTGGCGGTACGTCTTCCCCGGCGGCGAGGTCGTTGCAGTCGACGGCGACGGCTACGCGACCCGAGACGAACTGCTCGACCATCTCGAAGAACTCCGCGCGGTCGCCGGTGACGCACCGGTGACTGACGTGGGCGACTACTTCCTCCAGCTGTACGACCGCGGCGCGTGGCACGTTCGCGTCCTCGAGCGCGACCGCGAGCCGGTGGCCGACTCGAGCGTCCCGTTTCTCGACCAAGAGTCAGCTCGGGACGTCGTCGATACCATCCGGGAGCACGTGACGGATGCGCCCGTGTTCACCGTCGACGGGACGGCCCTCAGACTCGAGTGCGACGACGGCGACTGGGACTGGAGGTTGGTCACTGCTGGCCGCAAACCGGTCGCTGCCGGTATCGATGGAGTAGAGAGTGAGGGGGCAGTCCGGGAAGTCGTCGACGAGGTGCGACGACTCGCGCCGCTGGCCGATCGGATCGACCGTACAGGTGCGTCGTTCGTCCTCGAGGAGACCGACGACGGAGGGTGGCGCTGGCGGCTGCTCGCCGCGGATGGTCGGGTCGTCGCGACCCCGGCCGACGAAGTTGCATCACCCGACGAGGCACGGGAGGCCCTCGAGACGGTTCGGTCGGCACTCGAGGACACGACCGTGCTGACGCTCGAGGCCACGACGTTCGAACTGTACGTCGACGACGGAGACTGGCGCTGGCGGCTGGTCGACGACCACGACGCGACCGTCCTCGAGAGCGTGCGGCCGTTCGAGGGACGAACAGAAGCGATGGCGGGGCTCGAGGAGGTTCGGCGGATCGTCCCCGAGGGGGAGCTTTCGATCGTAGACTGATGGACGGCTGGGTTGCCCTCGGAACCGGGCTCCGAGACGGCAGCTTCAGCAGTTAGTCCGATACCGGTTCGGCCGGTTCCGCTAACCGCTCTTCGGCACGATCGCGGTCCTCGGGGTAGCCGACGTCGATACGCCAGCCGTCCATCCGGATGGCGTCGATCGTTCGCCCGGACTGGATGAGGAGGTCGATCGCGTCGGGGAGTTCGTACTCACCACGATCGGATGGCTGGACGAGGTGGCAGGCGTGGAAGATCGCCGGCGTGAAGGTGTAAAAGCCGGTCATCACGAGATTGGATGGCGGGTCGTCGGGTTTCTCCATCACTTCGACGATCTCGCCGTACTCGTTGGTGTCGAGGACGCCGTAGCGCGAGGCCTCCTCCCAGGGAACCTCCTCGACGAGGAACGCGGCGTCAGCGCGGTCTTCCCGCTGGCGGTTGATCACGTCGCCGAGGTTGCCGCGGAAGACGTTATCCCCGAGCATGAGCACGAAGTCGTCGTCGACGTACGGCTCGGCCTGCAAGATCGCGTGGGCGAGTCCCAGTTGTTCGCGCTGGTGGGTGTACGTTATGGGGACCCCGTCGTACTCGTCGCCGTAGCGTTCGATGATCTGCTCTTTCTGATAGCCCACGACGACGATCAACTCGGTGACGCCGATCTCGAGGAGGTTGTCGAAGACGTCCTCGAGGAGGGGTTTGCCGTTGACCTCGACGAGCACCTTCGGCTTGTCTTCGGTGAGCGGCCGGAGGCGGGTGCCCTTGCCCGCGGCCAGGACGACTGCTTGCATGTCTTGATTGGTTCCGGTGGGTCGACATATACTTTGTGAGCGACCAATGGTCGCTGGCGGACGATCTGCTGCGTTCTCGCTATACGTTCGAGATCACCCCCTCGAAAGGCGTTCTAGATGCCAGTAAGCCAGATTCCCGTCTGACAGCATGTGCTCGAAGCTGTCGGAAACTCGACTCAACGCGGCCCAAGGTCCTCAGGCCGACGACAGCGCCTGTCAGCCCGGCGGTTCGTCCCGACTCTGCTCACTGCAGTCAGTGACGGGGCCGA
This sequence comes from Natrarchaeobaculum sulfurireducens, assembly GCF_003430825.1. Taxonomy (NCBI): domain Archaea; kingdom Methanobacteriati; phylum Methanobacteriota; class Halobacteria; order Halobacteriales; family Natrialbaceae; genus Natrarchaeobaculum; species Natrarchaeobaculum sulfurireducens. The sequence continues at coordinate 834,953 of NZ_CP024047.1, forward strand.
GCACGGATCTCGAGCCGACGCCACGGCGGACGACCATTGGGACCTCGATATCCGCATCCTCCGGGAGCGCCCGTCGAACGCTTTCGACTTCCGCGCGAACCTCTCGAACGTGCCTGACGACGGTGCGGGCCGTTTCGGGCTCGAGATCCGCATCGTTCGTAACGTCCTCGAGCACCGACGCCGCGAGCTGGTCGATCGCCTCGAGGTGGGCGTGGCGGGTCAGACAGTGGTCAGGATGGTCGTCTCGAGGGTGGTCGTTCAGTCGGTTGGGGTTTCGTGAATCTCTTTCTGGCATCGCTCTATCAGTTGCAATGTGGACGTCGACGCAGCTTTGAGCCGAATCTACGGGTTCGACTTCTCTTCAGTTGTGGGTACGTCCACGTAGTCTCTCTTCAGCAGACCTATTGGGCTCTCAACTATTAACTCTAACTACGAACGTGGTTTTACAGATACAACATACGTAGTTGCGCAGCTCACGGATAGTGCTCCTTTTTCAGTCTCCGTCTCGCGCTATCCCGACAGGATGGTCGAGCGGGTCCCGTGGATGAAGCCAGTCGACTACGAGATTCTCCTCTTTCTCGACGATCACGACATCCAAATTTCACCGAAGGTCCTTTCCGCGAATATCGATTACGACCGACAGTACGTGAGCAAACGATGCGGTGTCCTGACCGACGTCGATCTCCTCGAGTCCGACGGCAGCGGGCTCTACCAACTCACAGATACTGGGCGTGCCTACCTCGCGGGTAACCTCGAGGTCACTGATCTCGAGCCGGACAGGTAAGCGAACGATGTCTTTTCGAACACATTGGCAGTCGTCGTTCTAGATTAGCGGAACGTCGAACGGCAGATTCCGCGAGACTGTGGTTCGAAAGGTACTCGAGATCCCAAGCAGGACGAAAAAGTAGATGAGCGCGCCGAAACCAACGAGCGCGACGACAAACACTTCATTATAGGCGGCGATCGGATGCGGTTCGCCGATCGCTCGAGCGGCGTAGACGACGACGCCCATGAGCAAAGCGGCGAAACACTGCTTCGAAATTTCCCCAAAAGGGATGCTGAACCCAACGTGACGACGAGTGTAGTAGAAGCCGAAAGCGAGACCAATAGCAGCAGAACTGGCCGTGGCGATCGCCGCGCCGACCCAGCCAATGGTGTAAACGAGTGCAACGTTGAGCACGAGGTTTGCCCCGATGAAGACGGCGTTGGCCCGGAACGCGAGGTCTGGTCGGTCAATCGCGTTGAGGGTGTTCAGCAACTGTTTATTATAGGTGTACGCAAGGATCCCCACGAGCAGTATCACCAGCACCTGTGCGCCGATCTCGAAGCCGTCGCCGTAGATGAGCATCAATCGGTCGCCAAGGATTGCTGCGCCGGCGATTCCGGGGATCAAGAATAGTCCTGCATACGAGAGTGCGTCGTTGGTGAGCGTCCGGACCATGTCAATGTCATCGGACGTGGATCTCTTGCTTAACTCGGGAAACAGCGTGGTTTGGATTGCACTCCCAAAGATGTCGAGGAACTTCGCGAGCGTGTAGGCGACCGCGTAGATACCAGTGAGGCCTGCAGAAACGAAGAGTCCGAGCACAATGATGTCCATGTCACTGAACGTTTTCTTTCGCATGCTCCCAAGCCAGGAGAACTTCGCGAAGTCGAACAGACTGACGACGTGTCGCCACCGTGGCCGGGCAAACGTCGGTCTAACGATGAGTAGTCCAATCGTGGCAATTACAGCGGTCCCGACGGCATGGCCGAGGAGCATCCCCGAAAGCTCCCACCCCAGGTAGACGAGCACGATCATCATGACGCTCCGGGCACCTTGTTTGGCGGTGCTGAGCGGGGCATAGACGTACACTCGATGTGTCCCCTTGAGCGCAGCATTGACCAGCCCGCTGAAGATCGAAACGACCAGCAACAGGACGACGAACTCAGCAACCGGCTGGCCGACGTACGCATTAACCTGTTCTCGGAATACCAAGACGCCGATCGCGACGAGACTTGTGAGTATTGCCTTGATCGTCGTTCCGGCAGCGAGGTATTCGTCCGGCTCTTCGTTTTCGCTCATGCGCTTGACGATCGCCTGCCCGAAACCGACGCTCTTGACGATCCCCAGCCACGAGACGAGCGCGAGTGTGATTGCATAGAAACCATAGATCTCTTCACCCAGCGTTCGTGTGAAGTAAATCGTGGCGAGGAAGCCGAGAAGAGAACCAAGCAGTTTCGAAACGAGGTAGATGACGGAAGTTTGGCCGAGACGCATGAAGAGTCGTATTACGTGAGTAACGGACGGGTGGTTTAAGGATATTCTTACTTGCAACAGGTGCTACTCGTCTCCGAGTACGTCTACCAAATCCGGATGGTCGTGGAGATCTTCCGGAATCTCTTCTCCCCGTCGTGCACGATCCCGTATCGCTTGCCACTCGGCGTGGCGGCGAAACACCTGTACGGGAATTCGGTCAATCTCGAGCACGTTCGCGATCGCGAGCCTGTGTTGGCCACACATGTTCCACAGTAGCTCTCCGTCACGACCGATGTCAACGGCAATCTCGTTGGCGAGTGGGTGCATCGCGTCGTTGAGTCCCTCCCAGGCAGTCTTGGGGGATTCCTCGAGCAGTTGTCGTTGCGATTTATATCCCCCATCGCGAATGTGTTTATATAGTCGGTCAATCTCCGCTCCACGGTCCTCGAGCGTTGACGTATCATATTTGTCGGCGAGGACCGTTTCGTCCCACTCGAGTTCGTCAACGAAGCGCTGTTCAATCGCCCTTGGACGTGTCCGCTGCACGAAATGCTTACTGCGCCTGTCCCATTCACCATCTATGGCCCACCCTCGTCGTCTCGACGCACCACTCGTGTACTCAATCGACGACGGGTCAACGAGGATTCGTTTGTACGGATCCGCATCGGTGTATCTGTGTGGGTACCTTCTGTTGAGCAGCCATACCGTTCGGCGTACTGTTCTCCTAATCAGAATGTATACCACTGTTGCTATCGGGCTTGGTAGGGATCGAACGAGCCGATGTATCTGTAATTTCCAACTCAGATACCTCGTCCCGTAGAGAATGAATCGGTGCAGACCCTCTTGACGAAGCGTTCTCAACGAACGTTTTGCCAGATCTCGGATTCCGGAAATCCCAACGTCCGCCATGTAGAGTTCGTACCTTTACGATCGTATAGTAGTTCCGTAGGCGGCCCGTCGGTAGTCTCATGCAACTTCGAGTATGTCTCCCTGCCCGACGGTCGACAGCGTGGAGATCCGGCGCCAGTGTCGTCGGTCGTACCCGAGATCGGGAGTTCGGTGGTTTTCATTCGTACGAGAGTGCGACTGACTGGACGGCCACACCAGTGTGGTTCGACTCAGCGTTCTTTTGCAGGCGACCCGCGGTAGTTGGATGTGGCTCGAAGGGAATCATGTTCCCATAGCCGACAACCGCCCGCTTGCCGTGGGCCGTGCTCGCTTGAGTGTACTACATTCTGTCGTGTTGAATAGCGATCTAATCCGCTCATATCGCGGAGTAGAAGGACGAAGCCGAGGAAATCGATTCTATCCATGGAAGTCGATCTCCTCGACTTCGTTGAGCAGTGTCGGCACCTAGTCAAACAAGCGTTGGGGAAACACGCGGGCGAGCCCGCCAGCGGCGGGTTCGCCCGCTGGAAACACGTCGTTCTGCACTGTTTTCGTCTCGAAGAAGACCATAGCTACCGCGAAACGCCGAATCGGCTGAAGTATATGGCCGAGATTCGTGACGCACTCGACTTAGATCGAGACGATCTACCGGACTACACCACGATCTACAAATCGTTCGACCGGCTGAAAATGTGGGTGTGGCGGGCGCTGCTGCGCGTTTCAGCGCAGCAGCACCCGCAGTCCGGACATGCAGCACTCGACAGCACGTTCTTCGACCGCCGCTCGGCCTCGTCGTACTATCGCCAGCGGTCGGGAAGTAACGTTCAAACACTGAAAGTGACGACATTAACCGACAGAGAGTCTCTTGCCGTCCTTGACGTACATATTTCGGCCCGGTGGAAACACGATACGAAGACCGGGCCGCAGGTCGTCCGCCGGAACGCGGACGACCTGCTGTCCGTGGCTGCTGACAAAGCGTTCCACAACTGGATCACGAAATACGAGTTCTACGCACTCGGTGTCGAGCCACTCATCTTACAGCGTGGATCGAGACCGTTGACGGTGGGACATAACGCGCTCATCCGGACAAAAGGCTATTCTCAGCGCTGGATGGCCGAGACTTCGTATTCGACAACAAAGCGCTCGCTCGGCGATGCCGTGCGAGCGCTCGGCTGGTATCGACAGTTCCGTGAAATCATCCTCATGTTCGCCATCTCGAACATAGAACCACTCTGTGAGCCGCTGTAACCGTGACTCAGTATCTATTCAACACGGCACTACATTCGGTAACGAATCCGTGAAGCTCATGGCGTGCTGTCAATCGTACGGGTGACCGGGCTGCCGTTGTTTTTGTGCTTGGAGGTGTATCTCACCGATCGAAGATTATTTTGATATCGGATGATCCTACTAATCTTTGAGAGGTCCGAGTGGAATTACGAATTAGATAATGTTTCAATCTTCAAAGAACCATTTTATATTAAAGTCTTTGATGTTCTTCGTCTGATTTATTACTAATTGTGCAAATATGCTGGTGTTGGTTGCCTCGTATGATTGATACTGCTAGTCGTCCTGCCAATCTCACTTACTATTTGAGTAGACACTTTATGTTCTTCAAGGAAAGTTCGTACTTCGGCAGAAGATATTAACTTTCAAATATGTGCTGAAGGTCAGGATGTGTACATAAAGTCGGTTCAACATTCTGTGTATTTGTATTGTTTAACCGCTCTCGAAGTGTTTGCCACAGCTTATGTCGAACACCAACAATAGCAGGAATTTTGTCAATATCGAGTATCTTCGCGATTGAGAGTCGGTGCCATCCGGTACCGTTGAAGACGAGCTGCCCGTCTCGACCAATGTTAACAATCACCTCGTCAGCTATTGCCTCAAAATCTGATTCGCTGGAGACTTCTCGATGGGAACGATATCCATCATGCTTGATACGTTCGTAAAGCACATCTATATCTGAATATCGATCCCCAATGTCCGAGGGAGTTCGACAGCCGTCGAGACATCCTTCTGATTCGATCCGTGAGCGCATATAGTCAAATACGCCTGTTTCTTTCCACGACACTCCGTCAACGAACCGTCGTTTGACTGCCTTGTATTTTGGGTGAGTTTCGAACGATTTTGCTTTTAGGTCCCAATCGCCCCCGCGTATCGCGCCTATATGGTGATATGTACCGAACCGGTCCGTCCACGTGTTCACATCAGCCGGTGAGATCTGAATAACAGCGAGTGGATCAGAATATGCCGAGTATTTTACTTTGTTGAACTTCGATCGAAGGGATACCTGTGACGCTGGATACCTGTACCGAAGAAAGCGAAGTGCCCCTGTAAAAACGGCTGATGGGCCACCTCTATAATAAAGCCGGTAAAGTCGGTGAATTAGTCGTCGCATGGGTCTTGCTCGGAATTCCACGTTAGATTTGGGATGATATAATTCCTGTGAACGCACAAGAGATCACTCTTAGAGAATTGTACACCCGGACGTAACTGAGGGTACCGATCTTATTGTAATGATGTCATATTGGGATTATTTTCAAACTTCAATACCACTATTAGTCTATGTGTTTTCATCTCACCAAAATTGTGGTTGTGGGACCGTGAACTTTAGAACCAAGTTGAATACACCTTTTGATACCGATGTTTTGATTAGAAGAGGACCAGTAGTTATTGGTGTGTCGGCCTCAAGTCAGTTCAGAATACTATTCCAAGTCGTGCTCAAATAACATTTTGTAGATGAACCCAACAAGTGTGGTCGTCAACAGTATACTCCAACTTCAACGCAAATACAGCAATGACGGCATGGTGCCGACACTTGAAGCGGTCAACACTCGAATTTATCGAGATTGGATCTTAAAAAAGGGGATCGTGTCGTCTTGGGTGGATCAACTTGATCCAATCTCGCAGGAAGAACTCGCACTGGCGGAAGACACAGTTCGTTGTTCACCCATTGACGGTCGATACCAGAATGTCATTGTTAAGGATTCAGATACGCCCAATACACCGGACGACGCGTTTCGTCGTGAAGACGTTTCCGAACCTTTTGTGACGAGCTTTTCAGATGGGAGCGTTCTTGGTCCGTCAGGACTCGGCATAGTTGGTGAACGACCAATCGCCGACACGGTAAGTGATCCATGGCATGAACGGCGGCGACTAGAGGTTGCGATTGCATCCGCTGGTGCAACACACGGTATTCGCTCAGCGCGTCGGCGATTGTTTTCTAGGTCCTCATCCACTTGCGGATCTATTTCGGCTTCGTCGACATATGAGGCTGTCACCCCAATCGTTCCGCAGTGGAAGAACTACTTTCATTGGACGGTTGAATGTCTTCTTCGAGTTCGGCCGCTAGAGGCCTATGCCCAGCATACTGGCATCCGTCCAACACTGTTGATACCTGCGTCACCAGCAGACTGGATGATCGAAGGACTAAATGCTGTCGGATGGGCGGGACATACAGCGCGTCTTCGTGAACCGGCCGTCCACGCTTCAACTCTCGTTGTCCCATCTCATCCGGAACCGACACCTGCTGATTGTCAATGGCTTCAAGAAATGTTCGGTGTAGCAGATAAACAGGGTACCGAGCGGATATTCATTTCTAGAAATGATGCAACTCTTCGACGAATAGTGAATGAATCTTCGGTTAAAAATGTACTCACCGAGTACAACATTCGCCCGGTCGTTTTGAGTGATATGACTGTTCATGAACAAGCATCATTATTTGCTCAGGCGAGCCTAATCATTGCACCACATGGTGCAGGTCTAACCAACTGTGTGTTTAGTACTAACGCTACTGTCATCGAACTTTATGGACAAAAAAAAAGTACTACGTTTCAACGCATAGCCGAAGTCAATGGACTCAAGTATCGACGCCTTCGATGCCAGCCACAGCGAGTTGATCTTCGTGTTAATACAAACATGCTAGAAGAAGTAATCAAAGAAACAATTACTTCTTTAGAGCCATAGCTAACAGATGTACTATAATGTAGAATTTAACTTAATACTCACGAATAATCAATTTATTTCGTCGACATAGGATGGTATACTCGAAGGCCGCTATCGTCGTCCCCGTCTACAACGACCCCGATGGTATTCAGACCACCCTCGAGTCCCTCCTCACCCAAACAACCTCCCATCAAATAGTTGTCGTCGATAACGACTCCACCGACCTTACCCCGGACATCGTCCGCTCCTACGAAACAGACCACGACCACCTCACTCTCCTCCACGAGACCGAGCTCCAGTCCTCTTACGCGGCCCGAAACACGGGCATCCGCAACACCGATAGCGACCTCCTCGCGTTCGTCGACGCGGACATGACCGTCCCCGAGGACTGGCTCGAGTCCGCCCTCCACACCTTCCAAACCACAGACGCCGACTACATGGGCTGTAACGTCGAGCTCACCCCCCCAGAGAACCCACCCCTCCCGGCCCGTTACGATCACCACACGGGCTTTCCCGTACAGCAGTACCTCGAGTCCCAGCACTTCGCCCCGACCTGTTGTCTGTTCGTCCGCCGAGCCGTCTTCGAGGACGTGGGGCTGTTCGACCATCGCCTCGAGTCCGGCGGTGACAAGGAGTTCGGCAACCGGGTTCACGACGCCGGATACGACCTCCACTTCGCCGAGGACGTGACGATGTACCACCCGACGAGAAACACCCTCCGTGCACACGCCAAAAAGGATCGTCGCGTCGGCCGCGGGCTCTGTCAGCTGCAACGCTATCACCCCGACCGCTACGGCACACCCGGCGTCCCACCAAGACCCAGCGGCATCAAACGCCCCGAGCGGGATCTTCCAACGAGCGACCGACTCTCCTTCGGTGCACTTTCGAGCACTCTCACCGCCGTTCGCGGACTGGGGTACTACGAGGAGTATCTCACCGGTGATCGGCACGAAGACCTCGAGGACGTTCCCCGACTCGAAAAGTCGGATATCTAAAAATGATGGAAAATCCGTTCATATCGACCGGAGCGGTGGAGTGAACTGACGAACGGACTGCCTGGCCACGATATCGGTTCACCCCGGCGCGTTCGAGGTGTCCCGTTACGAGGAGTTCCGAGACCAGCTCGAGGCCGCAAAGCCGTCCCTCGAATCGGAGATCAGTAACTCACGACCTCGAGATCGTCGACCGCATCGAAATCTGCGTCCCGCGTGACGAGTTGGCCGCCGTTGTGTCGACACACCGCCGCGATGAGGATGTCGCCGAGGTTGATCGGGGTGCCGTCCTCGAGCAACTCGGCTTCTATCGTGGCGGCCTCGCGAGCCACGGGCTCGGTGAGGTCCAACGGCTCGATCCAATCTAAGCCCGTCGTGACCCGTTCGATGCCGTCGCGTCCAGCAGACCGTGCTGCGCCCCGGTACGCTTCGAACAACGCGAGCGACGGTGCGAAAAACGGCTTCCCGTCGTGCTCCTCGAGGAACGCCGCCGCGGCGTCCTCCTCGTTGAGGTAATCGACGAGAAACGTCGAATCGAAGACGATCACTGCGTCTCACGCTCGCGGAGATCGTCGTCGAGTTGCTTGCGAGACGACTCGACTGCGTCCGCGAATCCGTCGACGTCTTTCATAGCACCGAATCCCTTCATGACATCGCGTTCCCCACCGGTGATCCGAAGAATCGTTTCGGTGAAGCTTTCATCCTCGCGCTTGTGCTCTTTCAGACTCTCGTAGGCGTCTTCCGTGATCGTTATCGTCTTCGTACCCATACACGTACTTGTACACGTAGAAATTTATAATTCGCGGGCTATTCGAGGGGACGCTCGAGACTGAGGAATAATGCCGCGCTCACGAGACATCGCGAGGGATCAGTGAGCCGTAACCGTGCCATCGAACCCGCCACGCCTTCGACTACAGAATTCACCGATCTCCTCGCAGAACATGGGACTGCCGTCATCGCTGGCTTCCTCACCAGGGACCGACACGAGAACTTCGAGGGCATGCCACGACTCGAAGAGTGAGCGAACGCTCGAGGATACAGTACAAGACTGAAAACCCGTGCGTCAGTTGCCTGCCGCAGCGTCACGGCCGGCAATCAACTCAGACCGATCGACATCGGCCAGCCCATAGAGATAGCCGAACCCGACTGCGGCGGTGAAAATAAAGATCGTCACGAGCTGTTTCACCTTCGGGAGCGAGGGCTCGCGAAAGATACCCTTCAGCCGTGACGGCACGAACTCGAGCATCAGCTGTCCCAGATACTCGTTCTTGTCACCGGACGCCTCTGGCAACAGCAGGTCCATAATTCGCTTCGAGTACCCCTGCCAGAACGAGCGGAACACCAGCCACCGGAACTCCCCGCGATAGTCGAATAACTTGTGGTGAACCACGGCGTCGGTGTTGTAGATCACACCCTTGCCGTACTTGTTGGCCATCCGAATACAGACGGGCGCTTCGTGGGCCTGGATGTGCCGATCACCTTTCCGGCCGGTGTTCTCGTCGTACCCACCGACGTTCAGGAAGACATCACGACGATACGAAATATTCGACCCATACGTATTACGCAGCTCTTCCATATGCTCGCCCATCCCGCGTTCGTCACAGCCGACGAGCCAGTAGAACTCCGCGGGGAAGAAGTCGGGTTTCTCGGTCACCCAATCCGGTTTCACGTGCCCGCCGACCGCGATCGCGTCGCTCTCTTCGTACACTCGAGCCAACTCCGCCACCCAGTCCGCCTCGGCAACAGCGTCGTCGTCGATAAACGCCACGACCTCGCCAGTTGCGATTTCGGCCCCACGCGTCCGACTGTAGGAGATACCCTGGTTCGTCTCGTTACAGTGTAAGACGACGCCCTCGAGGCCTCCGTAGTCGTCCTGAACGCGATCGAAGACCTCCTCGTTGCCGTCGACGACGATAACGACCTCGAGCGGCTCGTAGGTTTGCTCGAGGACGCTGTCGACGCACTCGGAGAAGACGTCGTATCGTTCCATCGCGTACGTACAGATGACGACGGAGACCTTCATCGTCCGGTCGGTACCCACGAGCATTGAATAAGCCTTTTCGTTCGCTTGAGCCGACGTCAGCTGACCGAACGGGTGACAGTGTCGTGACTGTCAGGAAAATTGCGTGGTTTCCGTGGCGATATCAAAACACCGCGGATAGATGACAAGGCTTATTCGTTACTTGGGTCTCGTTCGTGCTAATGAGTACGGAAACCGAACGGATCGAGGAGGGAGCCGAAGCCTCGCTCCTCGAGCGGTGGGACGAGTGGTATCACATCCCCGTGATCGGGGTCGTGATGCTGTTTATGTTCCTGGTTCGTATCCAGGCCTACGATAATTTCGCGATGCGGGACGGCAGTCCGTCGCTCGCTGCGGTCGACTCCTGGTATCACTGGCGGACGATCGAGTGGACGGCCGAGAACTACCCGTCCACGATGCCGTACGAAATCTGGACGAGCTTCCCCGACGGTCGGTACGTCGGCCAGTTCGGGACGTTGTTCGACCAGCTTATCGTCACTGCGGCGATGATCGTCGGGCTCGGCGATCCATCCACTGAGACGCTCTATGCGGTCGCTCTGATCGCCGTTCCGGTGATGGCCGCACTGGTCGCGATCCCCGTCTTCTACATCGGGCGCCGACTCGGCGGAACTCTCGGCGGGATCGTCGCCGTCGTTCTCCTCGCGCTGGCACCTGGACAGTTCCTCCAGCGATCGACGACCGGACAGCTCCAGCACCACGTCGCCGAGGTCCTGTTCATGGCGATCGCGATCCTCGCGTTCATGATCGCGCTTCGCGTCGCCGAACGCGAACAGCCGATCTACGAGCTAGTCGTCGACAAGGACTGGGACACGCTCAAACAACCCGCTATCTACAGCGCACTCGCAGGTATCGCACTCTCGCTGTACATCTGGGTCTGGCCACCCGGTGTGGTGTTGATCGGAATTTTCGCAGCATACTTCACGGTCCAGCTCTGTCTCGACTACGTTCGAGGCGTATCGCCGGATCACGTCGCGTTCGTCGGTGTCGTTGGCCTCGGAGTTACGGCACTCGTGACGGCATTGCTGATCGAAGAGCCTGGTACCAGCGTGACGAGTTTCGGCTACCTACAGCCCGTCAGTGCTGCGCTCGTTGCCGTGGGATGTGCGTTTATGGCATGGTTTGCGCGCCAGTGGAACGCGTACGACGCTGATCGACGCTACTACCCTGTTGCGATCGCGGGCCTGATCGTCGCCGTATTCGGGGCAATGGCGGTTGTTCTTCCAGATCTGTACAGTACGATCGTTGGTAACCTCACGAGTCGACTCTTGCCTCTCGACCCGGGCACAGGGGCGTTGACGATTCAGGAGGCCCAGCCTCCGGCGGACTTCACAGCTCACGTCTTCGACGAGTTTGGGACGGCGTTCTATACGATGTTAGCCGGACTCGGGCTCCTCGTTGCTCGCCCCTTCCTCGGCCGCGAGTTCCGTGCTGAGCACACGCTAATCGTCGTTTGGTCGTTGTTCTTGATCAGTATGGCTGCGACCCAGATTCGCTTTGCTTACTACCTCGTCCTCGCGGTCGCAGTCGTCAATGCCATCTTCGTTGCAGACGTCGTCCGATTCTTCGATCTGGACATCCGAAGCGGCGTCGACTCGATCAGACAACTCGAGGGGTACCAAGTCATCGTCCTGCTCATGGTGGTCTTGCTCCTGTTCGCTCCGTTGCTTCCGCCGGTCGCCGCCGAAGACTCGACGGCGTGGGAGCGCGGCGAGATGGTCGGCCCACACAACGAGGCGATGGTCTGGGAGGATTCGAACCACTGGCTCAACGAGAACACGCCCGAGCCCGGAAACTGGGCAGGCGCCGGTTACGAGGATGAACTCGAGTACTTCGGCACCTATGACATCCCTGACGATGGAACGTACGACTACCCAGAAGGGTCGTATGGCGTGATGTCGTGGTGGGACTACGGTCACCTAATCACTGTCCAGGGTGAACGGATTCCCCATTCGAATCCGTTCCAGTCGAACGCACGATCGTCGTCGGCGTTCCTGACCGCCGAGTCTGAAGAGCGATCCGAACTGATCCTCGATGCGATCGCCGCCGGCGAATCGCCCGACGACCACACCGACGAGGAACTCGAGGCGATGGCCGAGGATGCCGACGAATCGCACGAGCACATCCGCTACGTGATGATCGACGATCTGATGGCCGGCGGGAAGTTCAACGCCATCGCGACGTGGACGGGCCCGGACCCAGCACACTACTCGACGCCCGAGGACGTCGAAGCGAACGAACAGATCGAACGTGACGAAGTCGCCGACCGATTCGCAACCGTCCCGTACGATAACACGACACTCTCGAAGCTGTACTTCGACGACGCTGTCGGGATGGAACACTACCGACTCGTCCACGAGAACGATCAGCGCATGCCGACGTTCGTGAGCTACGCGATCATCGACACCGACACCGATCAGGTCCTCCTCGGCGAAGGCGGCGACCCACAGGTGTTCGTCAACCGGATGGTCGACGAACAGACGCAAATGGAACTCATGCAACTCGAGCAACACCCTGAGTTCGACGTCGAGGTCTTCGACGAACGTCAGGGCTCCGCAGTCGGCACGTACGAACGCGTCGAGGGCGCGACGCTCACTGGCAGTGTCGACGACGTCGGCGACGTCGAGGATGCAACCGTTAGCGCGGCCCTCGAGCTCGAAACCAACACGGATCGGGAGTTCACCTACGTCCAAGAGGCCGAACTCGCCGAGGACGGTAGCTTCGAACTGACCGTTCCGTACGCCACCGACGACGAACTCGGCGTCGAGGACGGCTACACCGACAGCGCCGTCGAGGCGCTCGAGGAGTACACAGTCTCCGTCGTCGTCCCGAGCGATGACGGCTTCGAGGGCTATGAGGCCGAGACCGAGGTCCCCGAGACGGCAGTCGTCGAGGGTGAGACGGTCGACGTCGCGCTCGAAGAAGTCGAGTTCGACGACCCCGACGAGGTGACCGAGGAGGGTGACGTCGAGGACGATGACGCCGACCTCGAGGACGCCGAGGATGGCGAGGTTATCGAAGACGGTGAGGAAACCGACGAGACGCCGATCGGCGAAGCCCAGGCCGGCGACTGAGACGCCGTGAACTGACGATATCTCCGCTTTTTCGGTCGCCGCTCGCTTGCGTCGCTGTCTTACGCTGCTACCCGACTCTCACTTACTAGATCACCCCGCTCCCTATCCGATCTAAGAACTCTGCCATCCGTGATTCTTGACGCCAGGCGAGGGACCAAAATGCCGGCCCGTGACTTTTCGGTATCGGACCACTGTCAGACGTATGGCCATCAGACCACCGGTCGAGTGTCCCCTCTGTCACGACGATCTCGACCGCGACCAGAAACTCGAGGACCACCTCGTCGGCACCCACTCGAAACGAACGCTGGCGAAGTTCGTCGTCTCGGAGACGGTCGCGATGAACGACGGCGACCTCGTCTGAACGGGGGCTCGTATCTCGTCGGGTACGGACGCCAGTCTCGAGTCTGACGTGGAACCGAGATACAGCAGGATTCGAGGGAGGTGCCTGTCGGTAATCGATGCGGACGATCTCGAGTCTGTCAATAAGTGAACTGGCTGGAGCCGGAACCAACGTTTATCAGCCTCTTCGTCCTATTCGAGGGTAGATGGCGAGTGCTACCCGCAACGATCGCACGGAGGGCGTAGAGTTCTACTATGAGAGCGACGGGAGTGTCACTGCCAAGGATATCGAGACGGGACTCGCCCGTGGCGGCGAAACGCGCGCGGAAGCGCTCGCGCAACTGGCCGAAGTTCTTGAGCTGCACGAGGGTGGCGGCGAACCGATCGACAATGCCGAAGAATTTCTTCGGAATGAGTTCGACCTCGAGCCTGACGATCTCGCGGATGTCAACGAAGACGACCGGCCGGATTTCATGCGGTAACGGATGGTCCGAACGACGTTCTCCGGTCGCGAGGTTGTGAAAGTGCTGACCTCGTTTGGCTACGTTCCTGTTTCGCACACTGGAAGCCACGTCCGGCTCCGATACGAGCATCCCGAAACGGGTGAAGTTCGTAACGTCGACGTCCCGCAACACCGTGAGATCAAAACTGGAACGCTTCGCTCGATCGCTGACCAGTGCGGCGCTGACGATTTTTATGAATGGTGTCGCTGGATCGACGAACATAACTGAGTCTTCGTCTTGACTCATCGTAACAAACGATCTTTTCGAATCACTCGAGAATCCATGTCACAGATCCAGCACACCCAGGTTGATGTCTTCAGGTCGGAGATCGGGATCTTGAGCCCGGCGGCAGACCACAGCTCAGTCGAGTACAGGTGTCGCCTTCGCCACAAAAGTTGGCACGGTCGCAACCGTCACCGAAGACACGTGCGAACTGGTTGGTGACATGGGCTCTACAGGCCGGTAGATGGACGTCTTGGCAGACTTCAAGCGCCCCCAACTGGTTTCAAGTTCAAATCCACATTTCTGGCCCGATTTCGCGAACGCGAACCTCTGGATAGGGGGCCTGAAGTGTGCGTAAACGCCGCTATCGGGTGCAACTACAAAACGGCGAGAAACTGGATCCGCCCTCCCCGATTTGAACGGGGGGCAAGTCGATCTACAGTCGACTGCTCTACCAGTCTGAGCTAAGGGCGGTTACTCAATTGTAGCCGCCGAGGGAGACATAAGGGTTATCATTCTCGTCGACTCGCCCGGGATGAACGGAAGAATGATTGATATAGGATGGCTGTTAACACAGTAGCATCGGCTGGTATGAGTAAAATCACGTTCCGTGCGGACGACGATCTCATCGAGGAACTCGAGTCGCTCGAGGTATCCAAGAGCGAAGCGCTTCGCGAGGCGCTGCGTTCGTACCTCGAGGAGTCGTCTCGCGACCGGCGGGTCGACGATCGCACGGGGCGTGATGGACAGACCGGCGCAATCGACGACCTGGTGCGGGATCGAGTCGACAAACTGCTCGCTGATCGTCTGGCGGACCTCGGCGTCGGACAGCCACTGCGCGCACACGCGCCTGACACACAGGACGTCAACGTCACGATCACGCTCGAGGGGGCCGACGCGACCGCGACCGACGAGTCGCCACAAGCTGCGCCACAGCCCACTGACGAACAGCCCGCCGCGCCAGCTCGCCGTCAGACAGCCCAGCAGACTCAGTGTGGACAATGCGGTGAACACGTCGACGATGATCACGTGTACTGTCCGAACTGTGGTGAAAAAGCGACGCGGCGGCTGTTCTGTGAGTGTGGGGACGAACTTCGGTCGGACTGGTCGTTCTGTCCGGGCTGTGGTCGCCGAACGCCGGCTGCGGACGTACTCGAGTCAGGATAGCCCGTATCCTCGACTGGTGTAAGACAGAGATTTTCGCGTCTGACGAAAGTTTTATTATCTAAGACAGTATTCGGTTAACTCGCGTAAGACGGTCGTCTTACAGAACTCGGCTAACGCCGAAATCGGCTGCGAACGAGCGGCTAACCGTGTAAGACACAATGCGTCTGACAGGGGCGCGCCGTCTTACCCAACGGGGAATACAACCATGGAGCGTGTGACACTGCGAATTCCGAAACAGCAGATCGAGGAGGTAGAGCAACTCGTCGACTCGGGCGAATTTCCGAACCGGAGCGAGGCGATCCGGTCGGCCGTTCGCGAGATGATCAACGAGCAATACGACGGACAGACCGAACAGTCCGGCAAACGCAACTGGGCCAAGGTGTAACGATGCAGGATATCGTACAAGACGCACTCGAGAACGCCGAACAGGAAGCCCGAGAGATGGACGCCGACATGGGCGACGACGAGTTCGGCGATCCGCGGATCGTCATCGTCGGCTGTGGTGGTGCGGGCAACAACACGATCAACCGGCTGTACAACATCGGCGTCGACGGTGCCGACACCGTGGCGATCAACACGGACAAACAGCACCTGAAGATGATCGAGGCCGACACGAAGATCCTCGTCGGCAAGTCGCTGACGAGCGGCCTCGGCGCCGGTGGCGATCCGTCGATGGGCGAACGCGCCACCGAGATGGCCCAGAGCACGGTCAAAGAGGTTCTCGGCGATGCGGACCTCGTGTTCGTCACTGCAGGCATGGGCGGCGGTACCGGAACCGGTGCTGCCCCCGTCGTCTCGAAGATCGCCAAAGAACAGGGGGCAATCGTCGTCGGGATGGTCTCGACGCCGTTTAACGTCGAGCGCGCCCGAACCGTCAAGGCCGAGGAAGGTCTCGAGAAACTGCGCGAACAGGCCGACTCGATCATCGTCCTCGACAACAACCGGCTGCTCGATTACGTCCCGAACCTCCCGATCGGCAAGGCGTTCTCGGTGATGGACCAGATCATCGCCGAAACCGTCAAAGGCATTTCGGAGACGATCACCCAGCCCTCGCTGATCAACCTGGACTACGCGGACATGTCCACGATCATGAACCAGGGTGGCGTCGCCGTGATGCTCGTCGGCGAGACTCAGGACAAGAACAAGACCGACGAGGTGGTCAAAGACGCGATGAACCACCCACTGCTGGACGTCGACTACCGCGGCGCGAGCGGCGGACTCGTCCACATCACTGGCGGCCCCGACCTCACGCTGAAAGAGGCAGAGGGCATCGCCGACAACATCACCGAGCGCCTCGAGGCGTCGGCAAACGTCATCTGGGGTGCCCGGATCCAGGAGAACTACAAGGGCAAGGTCCGCGTCATGGCGATCATGACCGGCGTCCAGAGCGCCCAGGTCCTCGGGCCGACCACCCAGAAGCAGGCCGACCGATCCCGTGCGAGCATCGAAGGCTTCGACGACGGCGACTTCGACGCGAGCAACAACGTCAAAGGCCCGAACTTCGGTGCCCAGAGCGACGGCGGCCGAAACGAACTCGAGAAACAGAACGGCGTCGACGTCATCCGCTAATCCGGGCGGAGTCAGTCGATACTCAAGCTCCTGCTTCTCTCGCTTTTCACGCACTCGAGTCCAGCGTAAGACTCGAGCGACTGGCCATCATCGCTTACCGACAACTCAGCTATGGACGCGATCGTCTTCGCTGCGGGCCGAGGCTCTCGATTACGGCCGTTTACGGACGGAAAGCCAAAGCCACTGCTCGAGGTCGGCGGCAAGCCGTTGCTCGCTCGCTGTCTCGACGCACTCGTGGCCGTCGACGTCGACCAAATCGTCCTCGTCGTCGGCTATCGGGCCGACCAGATCGTCGAGACCGTCGGCGATTCCTACGAGGATGTCCCGATCGTTTACGCTCACCAGCACGACCGGAAGGGACTTGCACACGCCGTCTGTCGGGCCGCCGAAGACGGCTACAGTATCTCGCTCTCGTCGCGTTCGTCCGACGCCGAGCGCACGCTGCCGTCGGCTGCACCCACCGACGTGCTGACCGTCAACGGCGACAACGTCTTCGATGACTGTGCGCTCTCGAGGCTCGCGACCGATACGCCGATCCGGACATCGACGGGACGGTCGTCCTCGACCGAGTCTCGAGAAACGAGGCGACGGCGACGGCCCGCTGTGAGCTGACCGACGACGGGATCGTTCGATCGATCACCGCCTCGGTAGACACAACGAGGGCCAAACCGGGCTACATCGCTGGCGGGGTCCAGATACACGATTTCGCCGCGTTGATCGAGGCCTGTCTGACGGTCGATCGCGCCGACAGCGGCGAGTACGAACTTACCGACGCGCTCGAGTCCCTGGACGCCCAAAACAACCATCCCCCTTCACGAGATCACTGTATCGACCACAGAGTCTCGATACGTTGCTCTATTGCCGTGAGGACGGTGGAGTATACTTCGAGTGGATGGAGTGACGGAAGTTCGAGGTCAGTAATTTCGGTGGCAGACGGTGGCTTATGAAAGTGCAACCGGGTGTTGTGCGTGTTCGGGTGCCGGTCCCAGCGACACTCCCAGCGTTCCCCGTCCTCGTGTTCTTCGACGTAGTGAACTGAGAAATCGCCAGTCGTAAACCACCGAATGTCGAGACGGGCTACAGTCACTGAGTCCGGGTATCGTCCAGCGTCGAGCAGACCACAAAGCAGTCGAGGTTCGTAGGAATCCGGGTCAAACGCAGTCTCGGCCACGAGTGAATCCGACGAAAGGTGTCGCTCCAGTAGGCGCAGTGTCTGTCGATCCGGTGGACCCGTCGAGTGTGGCGTCGAATCATCCGGTGGCTGGCTCATTTATGCCGGAATCAGACGCCCGTCGTTCTGGGAGAGCTGGCGAGCAAGTTCGTACAGCCTGATATTCCGAATCACACCCTGCCACTCGCTGACTGCGGTCATCCGCTCGTGAATAGTGTCGTGACTATCGTGATCAAATACGTTGACCGCCGTTGGGTCCCCCGTTTCGAACCGGGCTTCGTATTCCGTTCGCTGGGCTTCAAGCGCCTCCACACGGTCGATGATCTCGTCGACAGAGAGTTCGGTTGCGATTCGACTGGCATCCTGCCATTCGAGATACCCCTCATTTCGTTCGTATGTTGCCGGGCGACTGTCTCTATCGGCGCGAACGATACCCATCTCCGCCAAGCGGTCGAGATGCTTTTTCGCCGCGTTTGGAGAGCAGTCCGCAAGCGCTGCGATCTCGGTGTACGCAGTCGGAGACGTAATCCCGAGGACGACGTCGTAGACACGGCCGAACGTGTCTGTTCCGGTCTGCCACCGTCGCTGGGTATCGTCGGACTCAGGGGTGGGATCGAACTCGGTCATATCTAGCTAGAGGTGGCTCTCCTCAATATATGTTTGGAACATTCATATATGTGTGGGCGTGCTGGGTTCGGGTCCCTGGAAAGGCACATTCAGCGTCGAGCCCCGAGGTACCTCTGCCTTGACCGCTTATGAACTTCAGCGAGCGTTCGTCGGATTCCTGGAACTATCCACGAAGGGGTAAGACATGTCGTACACACTCCACACCGGTTCTCAGGCGAGTGACTCGAGCAGCGAACACTTCCGACAGATCTCTCGAGTCGTCGTCGAGCCACACTCAGCACAGTCACGGAGGTCGGCCCCGTCCTCGCCACTGTACTCGTCGGCGACGATTCCGCCGAGTTCCTCGTAGCCAGCGAGAATCGAGTGTCGCGTGCCGGGGTGGTTCTCCTCGAGTGTGTAGAGCAACTGCTGGATCTCGCCGCGGTAGGCCTCACTCGAGTGGGGACACTCGGTGATGTGGGCGGGGAGGTCCTCGAGGTGGGCGTAGAGGGCGACCTCTTTCTCGGGGACGTCCCGGAGGGGTTTCGCCCGCGGGACGAACTCGTCCTGGGCTTTCCGTTCGGACAGCGGGCCGAGGCTCGCGTCGAAGTGTTTGCCGATCTGGGCGACGTCACCCTCGAGGAAATTCATCAGCGCACTCTGAGCCTCGTCGTCTAGGTTGTGGCCGGTCAGCAGGATGTCCGCCTCGAGTTCGTCTGCGTACCGGGAAAGGACGTCCCGTCGAAAGACACCACAGTAGGCACACGCAGCCATGTTCTCGGGATCGTCCTCGACGACGTCGTCCATGCGGATGCCGAACTCCTCCTCGTAGCTGACGACCTCGTGGCGGATGTCGAGGTCCGAGGCGAGTTCGACGCAGGCCTCGAGGCTCGCATCGCGATAGCCCTCGATGCCCTCGTGGATCGTCAGCCCGACGAGTTCGATACGGGGATCCTCCGCGAACGTGTCGTGGAGGATCTTGGTGAGGACGACGCTGTCTTTCCCGCCGGAGAGGCCGATCACCCACGTCTGGGGGTTCTCGGGCGTTGCCTCCCGGGGAACGAGATCGTCACGTCTGACGCGTCGGCGCACGCGCTTTTCGACCGACTCGAGAAAGTGCGACTCACAGAGGTGGGCCCCCGAGTAGGCGGCGTGCATGACCGCCTCGTCGTCACAGCGGGTACACTCCATCAGCGAGTCGTTGTGGACCGGCACGCATCACGGTTTCGTCTGGACAACGGGACGGCAAACGTCGGATACTCCTCCTCGCGGTCACAAAAGCTCGGATGACGCTCAAACGGGTACTCGAGCGCCCTCTTCGACGACCGTCGCGCCGTCGGAGAGCGACTCGAGCAAGAGATCGAGGTAGCGCTCGCGGGTGGGTGAGGAGAACAGTTCGTGGCCGCCGTCGTAGAGGACGACGTGTTCGGCGGGAACGCGCTCGCCGATCGCGTGGTGGTCGATCAGCGGATCGCGAAGCGAACAGAAGACGACCGCGTCGTGGTCGATCGTCAGCAGTTCTCGCTGGGCGTGGCGAGTTTCGCGAACGAACGCGGGCGAGACCCACCGCGGAAGGGTCGCAAGCTGGTGGTCGGTCGCCAGCCGACCGAGGACCTGCTCGTCCCAGGTGCCGACGGGAAGAAACGGGAAACTCGAGGGGACCTTCGCGGCGACCTCGAGGGCTGCGTCCGGGTAGTGGTCGCCATACCCCCACCACGGGCTGAGGTAGACGTGGTTGTCCGCGCCGTCTAACGCCTGGCCGATAAGCGCGCCGGCGCTGTGGCCAAGCAACTGATACTCCTCGAGATCGACGACGTACTCGGCGATCGGCTCGAGCCAGTCGGTTTTGAAGTCCTCGATGTTCGTGGGCAGTTCGAAGGCGTGGACCCGGTAGTCGGCGTCGGTCAGCTTCCCGATCAGCCAGCTGACGTTCTCGTGGGTCCAGCGGTTGCCCCAGCCCATGACGAAGACGAGTTCCTCGCTGCCGTCCTCGTTGAAGACTCTGTGTCTCATGTGGATACCTTCACCGTCGTCCGACAAAAACCTGCGCGCTTGACACAACGCGAGACGGGCGACAGCCCGGGCGTCGGCTCTGGAGCAAACTGCCGGCCACGCACCTGACGTTTGCCAATAGATTTCACTGTGTCCGCTCGAGAGAGGACATGCTCGATGCGTTGCGATCTCGACTCTATCGGCTCGGCTTCAACCTGTTTCCGGCGTACCGGCGGACGGGCGGTCGTGTCACGTATATCGCGTCCGACTGGAGCGAAGTGCGCGTAAAGCTCCCTCACTCGTGGCTGACGCGCAACTACGTGGGGACGACCTTCGGCGGCAGCATGTACGCAGCGCTCGACCCCTTCCATATGATGATGATGCTGAAACGGCTGGGAAACGACTACGTCGTCTGGGACAAGGAAGCCGAGATTCGATTCAAAAAGCCCGGTCGCGAGACGCTCTACGCCCGATTCACGATGTCCGACGCGGAAATAGCGGCGGTCAAAGCCGACCTCGAGGCGACGGATACCGACGCGGTCGACCGTCACTACACCGTCGACCTGATCGACGCCGACGGGACGGTTCACGCGACCGTCCGCAAGACCGTCTACGTGACGACCGATACGGCGAAAGCACCCTGAGAGTCGGCTCGGCGAGAAACCGTTTTGAGCGTCGGACCCCGATACGCCGACGATGAGTGATTTCAGTCGTCGAGACGCGGTCGACCGCCTCGAGAAACTCGTCGACACCGTCGAGGACGAACGGATGCCGGTTCCCGTCCGCGAAATCTGGGCGTTCGGCGACATCGCCCTCGGCGTCGACCCCGTCGATCGACTCGACGTCTACCTCACGAAAGACATTCTGATGCGCGACGACAGCAGTAGGACCACAGGCTCGAGCGACGAAACAGATCCAGCCGAGCGATTCCGGGACTCCCACGGGATCGAGGGCGTCGGCAAGTCGGTTCGTGCAGACTGGGCCCTCGAGTATCCGGACTACCTACGGGCGAACGCGAACGGACACGCTGCGCCTGAAAAATGCCTCGCCGCCCACTTGCTCGAGGTCGACGAACCGATCCACCTCGAAGTGTGTAACGCCTCCTTCGAGGACAACGTCGGCCAGCGCCTCCGTGGGGCGAAGCTCCGCGAGGATTACACCCAGTTACTCGACCCTCGAGGGGTCTGTCTCTGGGTCGACGGGACCCGCAGTGAGGACGCGTTCCGGAAACTCCGCGAGAGCGAACTCGCCCTCCCGACGCTCTCGGCGGCCCTCGAGATGCTCGGCTTAGACGACGAAGAGGCGACGACTGCCGCACAGGAACTCCACGCCTGGCGCGAGGATCAAGACGGAGTGACGATCCGCGGCGACGTCGTCTAATCGACCTCCGGACAGACGTCCACAGCCGCGAGTGTGGATCTTCCGAACCTTCCCTCAGATCCCGTCCTCGAGCGGTTAACCGGTCATCGGAATAAGGTCCATCCGGACGCCGACACGTCGTAAGACGCGCAGAGCCCTGCTGAGTATCAAGAGTTTTGCTCCTCCCGTTGGTTTCCCGTCGTATGGGACCGTCTCTCCGCGAGCGACTCCAGTCACCTCGGGTAGCGTTGCTCGCGAACGTCGCACTCGTGATGGCCGGATCGACGCTCGCGCTGGCGTCGTTCATCGATCTGATCACCGGCGTGGTCATCGTCGTGATCGGCCTCGTCGGCATGTTCGTGTCGTTGCTCGGCTACCGTGACGACGGTGACGACTGACCCGAAACCCCGTTTTGCGGCCGGTTCCGATCAGGGTACCCGTCCGACGGTGACGAAAAACGGGACGGCTTCCGCTCGTTCGTACGCGCGTGCTTCCATCTGGTCGACGACGTCCCGGCCCATCTCGCGCCAGGCGCGCCGGAGAGCGTCGTACTCGGCCTCGGTCATCGACCCGGTGAGCATCGTTTCCTGGTCGTCGGCGAGCCCGGAACCGGTTGCCTTCCGAGCGGCTGCAGCGAGGGCCGCTTCTGAATACGGTGGTTCGACCGTCCGAACGTGGTCGTATCGCCGTGTTTCGAGCACCTCGAGCCCTGCCGTCTCGAACGCCTCGCGGGCATCCGCTCCCAGCGCCACGTCGGTATCGACGCCGTCGATGTACGCCCGCCGGGCGCGGCGTTCGAGTCCGGCTTCGGCGTCGACGCTCGAGTGGACTTCGACGGCGGCGTTGTCCGGTTCGACGGCGGCAACGAGGTCGCTCGAGACGCGGGCGAACTCCGAAAGCGCGCCAGCGGGGTCGGGGAGATTGATCAACAGCGCCTGACAGACCACGAGGTCGAACGCGTTGTCGGTAAACGGCAGGCGGCCAGCGTCGCCTGCGACGGTCGGGACGTGGCCGTTCGCAGCCGCGAGCAACGCGGGGTCGGCGTCACAGCCAATCACTTCGCCCGGACACTCGGCGGCGAGGACCCGACTCAACTCGCCGGTGCCACAGCCGACGTCGAGCACGCGCTCGCGTGACTCGAGTGCCAGCGGCTCGAGGGCGTCCCGAGAATCCTCCCACATGCCCTGGCGGGTGCGCTCGAGGTAGGCTTCGGAGAACTTCCGCACGCGAGGGCGTTCGGTCGTCTCGAGTAAAAACGGGTCGATTCGGTTCGACGGTTCTACCGGCGAGCAGTCCCAGTCTCGTTACCCGAGCAGATCGCGACCGGCGGCAGCGACCAGTACGAGTCCGATGAGGATCATCGAGCCCTGCGCGACGGCGGCGACGGTCGAGTCGACGGCCCCGCCGGTCAGGAGCGCGATCACGTCGGGGATTCCCCGAGCAGATCCGAGGACGCCGAGCAGGGAGAGGACACCGATCCCGAGGGTTGCGAGTTTTCGTCGTTCGGTCCGACGGGCCGCCACGCCGAGTGCAGCGATGACGACGCCGAAGACGGCCGGTACGAGCGCTGTCAGGCTTGCAAAGCTCGAGAGTACGTAGGCCCCGATTCCGATGGCGACGAGGACTATTCCGAGAACGATACCGAGTACGGGGGTCGATCGAGCGGACGTCACTGTCGAGATACTCTCAGTCCGGCCACGTAGGGCTTCCGTTCGACCGTGATCGTTCGAGGCTCGAGGGGATAAGCGAAGCCGCAGCCGTCCTCAGTGTGCGCCTCGAGCGAACTACATCTGACACAAAATTTATCCACTCCGGTCAGAAAAGTAATACGATGTCGCCCTCCCGCCGTTCGTTTCTCGCGACAGCTGCGTGTGGTGTCTCGATTTCGAGTGCTGGGTGTACCGACCTCTCGCATTCGATCCGTGAACGACGGCTCGGTCCGCCCGAGCGAACCGTCCCCGTAGATTGGGTCCCTGAGCCAGGTACGTGGCCGCTTCCAGCGTACGACGCTGGCCGAAGCGCGACTAACCCACATGCCGAGCCACCCCGGTCGCCCCCTCGAGCGTCGTGGTCGTGGGACGCTGACGGACGGATCTCGTCACTCGTCGTCGTCGACGGAACGGTCTATGCGGCCGTCGACGAGACAGTCGTCGCACTCGACCCCAATGACGGTACGGAAACGTGGTCACGAACTGTCGAGACGTATGGCTCCGGGCTCGCAGCGATCGCCGACCGTCTCTATTCCTTCGGCGGCGGCGTAACGGCGTTGACGCTCGATGGCGAGTTGGCCTGGACGACGCGGCTCGACCTCTTCACCCATGGCTTTCTCGAGCGAGACGGCTGGCTCTTCGTCGGTGACGTCTCCGGTGAGTTCCGTCGGCTTCACGCCGACACCGGTGACGTCGTCGAGGCGAAGACACTCGAGGGGGCGCTCGCCGGGGTCGCGACCGACGGCGACCTGCTTTACGGCGTCGGTCGCCGCGAGCTGTACGCCTATGCGGTCACAGACGGTCAACTCGACCGACACTTCGAGATCGACGCCGACGATCACGGCGCGTCTGCTCACGACCACCTGCTGTCGCCAGCGGTTGCGGACGGTCGCGTATATCTTGCCCGGCAGCTCGAACGTGATGGGATCGACGACGGCGTAGTAGCTGTTCACGATGGGACGTCCGGTGACCGACTCGACCAGGTCGAGTTTACACCCCGGCCGAGACACCCTGTCGTCGACGACGAAACTGTGTTCGTCACCGCCTCGGTCGGAGAACTCGCCGAACTGTTTCGTCTCGATGAAGGTGACGTCACCTGGCGGTACGAACCCGATGGTCCCGAAGGGTTACGATCACCGATCAGTACGGGGGAGACAGTTCTCGTTCACGCAACGAACCACGATCGTCCCGTGATCGCGTTCGATGCCGAGAGTGGCGAGGAGCTGTGGCGACGGGATATCGATGCCGATGGCCCACTGATAGCCGTCGACGACGTCGTATACGTAGGTACTCGAGATGGTATCGCTACCCTCCGAGCGGATGGGTGAAAACTCTCCAGACGGGATCAACCGTCGTCGCGCAGTTCCTTGACCTTCTGGATGTTCCAGGCGAACCCACGGCCGTCCTCGGTAGGCGTCTCGAGCGCGAACGGCAGGTCCCGCAGATCGGGGTGGTTGACGATCGCCTTCATGCCGTCCTCACCGATGTAACCCTCACCGATATGGGCGTGTTCGTCCTTGTGGGTGCCGACGTCGTGTTTCGAGTCGTTGAGATGGATGTACTCGAGGTATTCGAGGCCGACCTCGTCGTCGAACCGGCCGACGGTCTCATCGACGGCCTCGGGCGTCGTCAGGTCGTTGCCCGCGACGAGCGTGTGGGCGGTGTCGATACAGATGCCGATGTCGGTCTCGGTGCGGTCGATGATGCCCGCGAGGTGTTCGAACTCGCCGCCGAGTTTCGTACCGCTGCCCGCGTCGGATTCGATGAGAATCTGGACCCCGTCTGGCACCTCGAGGTCGTCGATGACGCTCGCAGCGTTGTCGAGCCCGCCTTCGACGCCAGCGCCCGTGTGAGCGCCGAGGTGGACGTTGACGTACGGAACGCCGAGCGTGGCAGCAGCGTCGAGTTCGGCCTGCATGCTCTCTTTGGATTTTCGTCGGAGGTCTTCTTTCGGGGTACAGAGGTTGACCAGATACGCCGAGTGGATCACCCACGGTCCCTCGAGCAACTCGTCGCTTTCCTCGCGAAAGCCGTCGGCGGCCTCGTCGCTGATCTCGGGCTGGGCCCAGACCTGTGGTGAGGTGGTGAAGATCTGTCCGCAGTTGCCGCCGAAGGCGAGCTGGCGGTGGACCGCGTTGCGGACGTCGTCGTACGGTGGGGTCTCTTCGTCTGAGGAAACGCGCGAGCCGGAGATCGAAACGTGTGCGCCGACGTTCATGGACGCTCGTCAGTACCGGTTCGTGATAGGTACTTCGGACCGACGTTCACGGGCCACCGATCGCAGCGCCTCGAGTCGACTCTCGAAAGCGGCGGCTCGTCACTGTTCGCTCGCCTCGAGGACTTCGCGGTCCCGAATCCAGGCGTCGGCGCCGAACTTTCGCTCGGCGAGGTCGGCCGCAGCCTCGAGTTCGGCCGCACGCCACGTCCCATCCTCGGCGTCACACCACTCACCGAGTGCCGTCGCCAGGGTCTCGACTGCCTCCTCGCGATCGATCCCGGCCTGCTCACGAATGCTCGTGACGCGGTCGGTGAACGTCTCTCCATCGGTGTCGGTCTCGAAGACACCGAGGTGAGCCTCGGGTTCGAGATCGTAACTAATCGAGCCGTGCTGGATGACGACGTCACGCTGGCGGTACTGGGCGTTGCCGCTGATTTTCTGTGCCGCTTCGCCCGCGTTCGCGGGGGCGACGACGTCGTGGGCAGGGTTGATGTCCCGAAGGTAACACGACGGCTGGTAGATCGAGTCCTGTTCGACCGCCGCGAAGTCGGCGTCGACGCCCATCCGCTGGAGCCCCTCGAGCACCGGTTCACAGAACAGGTCGTAACAGTCCATCAGGTTCCCCGGGACCTCGTCGGCGGGCGCGACGATCGTATACGAGATGTCGCCGTATCGGTCGTGGTAGATCCCACCGCCGCCGGTCTGGCGTCGGGTAACGTCGATTCCCTCGCGATCACAGACCTCCCAGTCGACCGTCTCGGCGTCCTGTCGATACCCCAGCGAGAGCGTACTCGGCTCCCAGGCGTACACTCGCACCGTCCGCAGGCCGTCCTCGAGGGCCGTCTCGGCGGCGACCTCCTCGAGTGCCATCTGAGTGGCTCCATCACGTGCGTCATCGACGATGAGTCGCCACGCTTCGCCCGCGAGTTCGGTCATAGACTGGTCCATGCTGTCGGCGAGCAAAGTGGTTCCGGTATCACGCGTCGATGCCGCTGGCCAGCCACACTGATCTATCAAGTTCGTCCCGCCTCGAGAGAATTCTCCCTATTTGTTTTGTGAGTTTCTGCGCGGCAACAAGTGTTTTACTGTCGCACTAGAAATCAGTTCTCGAAGACACAACTGTGACCGCCGCCGACGAACGCCGTCGGGGCACTGACTCACATGTACGTCAAACTCAATCAGCTAACCGATCATCGCCGTAGACGTATCGTATCCGAGGACTGCTCCAGGTGGGGGCCTTCGTTCGCCAGGAGCGAACAGCTACCCGGTACACTCGACGCGGCCGCTTCTCTCACGGTCGGGGGTGTCGGCCGGTGATCGAGCATTCGACCCTCTTTGGTTTCTCGAGTGCGCTCATTGGCTTGATGGCTCTCGTATTTTTGCTCTGGACTATCAGATTGCCATCGCAGCTTCGTGCGTACGGAGCCGCCGTTGTCGTCGCCTGTGGTGCTATGAGCGGGGCCTACCTGTTCATGGCTGCTGATGTGTTGACCGTCGCGACGACGGGTCGAGAGGAATCCGTCGCACGGTTTTTCGGCTACACGGTCGGGTGGGCTGCTGTCTGTGCAGTTGTCGGGGCTGTCACTGACGCAGACCGCCGCTACGTCGTCGGGTTACTCGCATTCATCCTCGGGTGTCTCTGGGGGACCTTTGTGAGCTGGATCGTCGGCGGCATCGCCGGGACCGTGGTTTCGGTGGCGATTTTTGCGTCCCTGATCGCCATGATCTACATCCTGATAGGTCCACTTACACGGTCGGCACAGACCGTCAGTGGCGACCGCCAACTGCTCTACGCGAAGACCCGAAACCTCGTAATTCTGGTCTTCGGCGGCCTCATACTCACGGGGATCGTCTCCGAACAGAACCTCGGATTGACCGACGCGTTCGTCGGCCAACTGGTCGCGACGTACCTCGATCTGATCTGGCTCGCCGGCTTCGGCGGCCTAGTCTTTCGCTACCAGGACGCGCTCGAGGACGCAGGAGTGCCGTCGCTGGTCGCGACGCTTCGTGGTTCGGACTCGAGTCGCCTGGAGTCGGATCTCGACGCATCACCCTGACGGATTCGTTTCTGAGTGCTGTTTTCGACAGCCCTTGTCGTTGGACGTGCTCACAGCACAGTATCCGCACGACCGCTGAGACAGCGTTTTCGGGTCGCTGCGCCGTCAGTTCGACCACCGGTAGACGGTGTAGTGGTCCATATCACAGAACGCCCCGGAGTTCCGCCTCGAGGCGATCTGCCGATGGCGAGAGTGGTGAGAATGTGCTTGACCTCCTCCCGCGCCTGAAGACGCGGGAATCCGCGAAGCGGAGTTCAAGGTTGCGCGTTTCCTCGGTGGCGAAGTACGCTTTCGCGTCCCACGTCGACGGTCGCCGTCCAGTTGTGACCAAGGACGTGCGTTGCAGCGCGTCTAGCCCGGCCAAACGGGCCTTCCGTCCGACACTCGGTCGGCGTTTCGACGCGACGAATACCGCTCGTCGCTCCACGGCGGGGTATTCAGCCCGTACGGTACCACGATTCGCGTCACCCGAAGTCTGGCGGAATCGAAGATTCCGCTGCCCTCGCGGAACTGGGTTCCGCTTAGTGTTACGTCGTGGACTGGTTCGATCGGATTTGTTACCACGTGAGAAGTTACGGCGAAGCCGTAGTGCCGTCGAAGACGGCATTTCTCAACGTGGGAACTCCGGTACTGCCGTTTACGGGATACAGCCCAATCAAGCTTACGCGCGTATCCACGGCCTTCAGGCCGTGGCATTGCGCTGCTCCGCCTGTAATGTGATCGTGAATATGCCAGAGGTCCTCCGTCTGCTCTTCAAGAGAGGAGATGATCTCGTCTCGTGGAGTAGGTGAGACTGCAGTTGTCATCACTCTCATCATCAATCAGATTGCGTCTACCGGGCAGTTTCAGCACGTGCCCGCGAGTGACTCCCTGTCAGGTGTTCAAAATATAGGTGCTGGAACGCGGACTACAACATCCTGATACGCGGACTGAAGCAAGTAGGGACGGGCTGTCCCGAATCGACGTCCTCAGAATCCGTCGGTTCTGATAGGCTGCGAAAGAAGCCCCATCTGCTCACGGACGGAAAGCGCCCGTTCGCATTGTCGGTGAGTCCGGTGGTCTCACGCTACCTAAAGGAGCGAACGGCGCAAGCCATGACCGAGTGGGGTGGTGTGGAAGTCACTGACGCCAGTGGTCAAGGTCTTGGTGTGATTGGGGAAGATTTTGGC
This sequence comes from Natrarchaeobaculum sulfurireducens, assembly GCF_003430825.1. Taxonomy (NCBI): domain Archaea; kingdom Methanobacteriati; phylum Methanobacteriota; class Halobacteria; order Halobacteriales; family Natrialbaceae; genus Natrarchaeobaculum; species Natrarchaeobaculum sulfurireducens. Next base: position 864,210 of record NZ_CP024047.1, read on the forward strand.
TAAGTCGAGCAATAGGCTACCAGGGGCGGATTTGAGAAATTCAACATGACATGTCGTTTCGGAACCAATCGAACAGAATTAAAATGCCGTTAACGCTGTAGTTAGGTTAGGGTTTTGATTCAGTCTAACGTATTGGTGTGCCAATGTGTTGGTAAAGCGAGAGCTCACTATCGGTGCCTATCGTTGATGCAAAAGAAGTGAGTTCAAGTAAATTTGTTCTAGTGCAACTGAATTGCATATCTTTATTAGTCTCCCTAAGATAGCACATGTTACAGTTGCGTCCTCTGGCACCACACAGACAGATGGTTTGACGAGAGCACCACATCGACACATGAACTGTCCAGACTGTAATAATGACCAAACCCGCGTGCTTGATACAGAAACCAATACAAACGGGGACGCAGTGCGCCGTCGCCACGAATGCGAACGCTGTTTGTTCCGCTTCAGGAGAGACGACCGTCCGGAATGGAACTCATTCCAAGTGAAGAAGCGAGACGACAACATCGAACCGTATGACGAGCAGAAAGTCCGCGACGGTATTATCCGGGCTGTGAAGAAACGTCCTGTGGTCGATGCTCAAGTTACTGAATTAGTGGACACCATCGAAGCAGACCTCCAAACACGCGACGAACGAATCGTCCCGTCCAGCCTCATCGGAGGCCTCGTCTTCGAGAACCTTCGAGAGCTTGCCAAAGTCGCGTACGTTCGGTTCGTCTCTGTGTACAAGAGTTGTTCAGACCCAGAAGACTTCAGCGGTGTCCTTGACGGTGTTTTGACCACCAATGACGTTGCATACCCTAAGACCACAACACGACAGCAACAGGTAACGGATACACAACGTGCTCTCAGATCAGCACAGTCCACCAGCCCAGTATAGTGGGGTGCGGTGAAGAAATTTCGCACCCCTCGGTGGCATAAAATAAAAACAACTCAACCAACATGAATACCAAACAGGTTGCTCCGCCACAGCATGCACGAATTAGCGGTTACGGTACAGCCCCATCGATTGCCGATGCATCAGCCAATGGCTCCCAAGGTGATTTTCAATGAATACGGGCGACTCTCTCCACACTCCATCTGACAGTGATGTGGACGCAGTCACAGAGACACAGACTGACATCTTCGAGGAGCGAACCCAACTCAAACCCTACGAGTACCCGGAACTCCTCGATTATGTCGAAGCTATTCGGAATAGCTACTGGGTACACACTGAGTTCAACTTCGAAGGTGACGTGCAAGATTACAAGGTTAACACCACACCTGCAGAAAAGACGGTCATCAAGCGGACGATGCTGGCCATCGCGCAGATCGAAGTGCAGGTGAAGACGTTTTGGTCGGACATCTACAAGCAGATGCCCAAACCCGAAATTGGGAGTGTGGGCATGACGTTTGCCGATAGTGAAGTCCGTCACATGGATGCCTACAGTCATCTCCTCGACGTACTCGGTATCACAGAGGACTTCAAGCAAGTCACGGAAGAGCCTGCGATCAAGCAGCGAATCGACTACCTCAACGAGTACCTAGAGCGCGGTCAGACTGATGACCGCAAAGAGTACGTAATGAGTATTCTGCTGTTCAGCACGTTCGTTGAACACGTCTCGCTGTTCAGCCAGTTTCTCATCATGACGAGTTTCGATAAGCACGAAAAGAAATTCAAAGGGATTGCAAACGCTGTCGAGGCAACGAGCAAGGAAGAACAGATTCACGGCCTGTTCGGTGTCGAACTCGTAGAGACCATCCGCGAGGAAAACCCCGGTCTCTTCGATGAGGACTTCGAGGCCGATGTCAAACAGGCCTGTGAGCAGGCATACGAGGCTGAAATGGAAATTCTTGACTGGATCTTTGAGGAGGGCGAACTGGAATTCCTCCCCAGAGAACACGTGAACGCGTATCTCCGGGACCGATTCAACCAGGGCCTCGAAAACGTGGGCGTCGAACCCATCTTCGAACCCGACGAAGCGTTACTCGAAGAGACGCGTTGGTTCGATGAGGACATCATGATGACGAAGGATAACGACTTCTTCAGCAAGCGATCTACCACGTACAACAAGCACACCCAGAGCGTTACTGCGGAGGATATGTTCTAAAATGTCACAACAAGCATACAAACTCGTCACGGAACAACAGGAGAAACCGTTTTACTGGCTAAACGAAAACAGCAGGGAATTCCTCAGAGAAGGATACCTGCTCGAGGGCGTTGAGCCTGAAGAGCGCATTCGACAGATTGCAGAACGTGCCGAAGAGATCCTCGATGAGGGTGGCTTCGCAGACAAGTTCTACGAGTACATGAGCCGGGGGTACTACAGCCTTGCCAGCCCGGTCTGGGCGAACTTCGGACTTGACAGAGGCCTCCCCATCAGTTGTTTCGGCAGTTATATGCAGGATAGTATGGAGAGTGTTCTTTTCACACAAGCCGAGGTGGGTGAAATGACCAAGCTCGGTGGTGGGACAAGCGGTTATTTCGGCGAACTTCGACCTCGAGGCAGTCCGATCACCAACAACGGGAAGAGTAACGGAAGTTACAGCTTCACGCAACTTTTCGACACCATCATCAACGTTGTCAGCCAGGGCGAAACCCGGAGAGGCCAGTTCGCTGGATACATCGACGTTGAGCATGATGACCTTGATGAGTGGCTGAACATCAAAACCGAAGGCGACCCGGTACAGGACATCTACTACGGTGTCATCATCGGTGATGAGTGGTTCCAAGCGATGCTTGACGGCGATGCAGAAAAGCGAGAGACATGGGCCAAAATCGTCGAAACGCGGATCAACATTGGTGTCCCCTACATCATCTTCCGCGACAACATGAACGAGGGGAAACCTCAGGTCTACAAGGACAAAGACTACGAGATTAACGCCTCAAACCTGTGTACCGAGATCGCGCTCCCTGCCACACCGGATGAGAGCTTCGTCTGCTGTCTCTCAAGCATGAACGCGCTCCACTTTGATGAGTGGAAAGAGACTGATGCGGTCGGCACACTGACCCGTTTCCTCGACGCTGTAATGGAGGAGTTCATCCAGAAGGCAGCCGACGTACAATTCATGGAGCGTCCTGTCCGGTTTGCCAAACGCCACCGAGCTATTGGGATCGGTGTCCTCGGCTGGCACAGCTACCTTCAAAAGAACATGATTCCGTTCGACAGCATGGAGGCAATGCAAAAGAACGAGCAAGTGTTCCAAACCATCAAGGAGCATAGCTACGAGGCGAGTGCAGAGCTTGCTAAAGAGCTTGGTGAGCCGGAAGTTCTTGAGGGGTACGGGCGACGGAATGCCACGACGATGGCCGTCGCACCAACGAAATCCAGCAGTGTGATTCTTGGACAAGTCAGTCCGAGCGTTGAACCACTGAAGTCGAACTACTTCGTTCGAGATGGTGCCAAGTTGAAGGCGACGCAGAAAAACCGGTTCCTCGAAGCGCTGTTAGCCGAACGTGGAAAGGATACTCGAGACGTCTGGGATAGTATCGCGGCCAAGGACGGCAGCGTTCAGCATCTCGAGTTCCTCACCGATGAGGAAAAGGAGGTGTTCAAGACGTTCTCGGAAATCCCACAAATGGCCATCATAAATCAGGCTGCACAGCGACAGAAACACATCGACCAAGCACAGAGCATCAATGTCTCTATTGACCCTAGTGAAGTGAGTGTCAAGCAGATTAATGAGCTCTACATCGGTGCGTGGAAGAAAGGAATCAAAAGCCTGTATTACCAACACAGTGTCAATGCGGCACAGAAATTCAGTCAGGACATCCTCGAATGCAAGGCCTGTGAGAGCTAATCTCCCATCAGTCGGTGTGATCATGTGGCCACGTCTGAAAACCGTTTAGTCACCTCGAACCAGTCAGTCGTGGTCTCAACAAACGTCACCACCGAGTCCAAACCGTCTCGAAGACACCAAACCGCCTTCAGCGAGGAGAACTGTTTCAACTGATTGCTGTCTTCTCTATCGGTTCTTTGGGTTGGACGATCTGCTCACGGATTGGCAACCACTCCCCCGTGGGACGATGGTTCTCAACCGAGTTTGTGAGGTGAAGTAGGTCTCCAGAGACCGCCGAGACAGTCTTTTTATCATCCGCCAGTGAGAGTCCTCCGTCATCCCATAGTTTGTACCCAAGTGTTCTCGAGCCGTTGCATCAGATAGCTGTTACTCAGTTGGTGGTTTGTCGAACTCCAGACTGCGAAGCCGGGGGTTGTGAACCTACTCGTATTTGATATCGCATAATTCTGTTTATGATGACTACTCTCTCGGCCAACGCCCGTGTCACGACGTTTTTACGTTCACACCGGCTATCTCGAGTCATGGTGCGGAACGTCGCCGGAACGCTCCCGGAACTCGAAGACGAGGACTTCTATCTCCTTTCGGGGATCGAACAGGGGATGCGCTTTTCGGAGTGGGTCCAGCGCGAGAAGCTCCCGAAGTTCACCGGCCTCACCGACGAAGAGGTGACGTATCGACTCGAGCGCTGTCTCAAACGCGGCCTGGTCGAGAAAAAGACCATTCAGTACGAAGGCTACACCCTCCAGTTCGAGGGCTACGATCTGCTCGCATTGCGCGCACTCGTCGAGCGCGATACCATCTCGGAGTTCGGTTCGCCGCTCGGAGTCGGCAAGGAAAGCGACGTCTACGAGGTCAAATCCTACAAGCCGCTGGCCCTGAAGTACCACCGCGAGGGCTACACCAACTTCCGGGAGGTCCACAAGGAACGAGATTACACATCCGACAACCGCCACGTCTCCTGGATGTACACGGCCCGGAAGGCGGCCGAACGCGAATACGAGATCCTCGAGTCGCTGTTTCCCGACGTCTCGGTCCCGCGCCCGATCGACCAGAACCGCCATGCCATCGTTATGGAGAAGATGGACGGCGTCGAACTCTCGCGGGTCAAACTCACGGACGGGCAGGTGCTGGGCGTGCTCGATCTGTTACTCTCCGAACTCACGCGTGCTCACGACGCGGGATACGTCCACGCGGACATGAGCGAGTACAACGTCTTCGTCGGCGAGGACGGCGTGACGATCTTCGACTGGCCACAGGCCGTCCCGACTGACCACGAAAACGCCGCGGAGTTCCTGGCTCGCGACGTCGAGAACCTCCTCGGCTACTTCCGTCGGAAGTATCCACGGAAAGTCCCGGAGGACGTCTCGAGTGGGGACCTCGCGACGTCGATCGCCGACGGGTCGTTCGAGAGTGTGGCGAACGTCGTCTAGTGCACTCTTTTGTGAGCCTCGTTTCGGAGATCCTTGGTCGGCTCGTCGGTGAGCACCGAGAAGGTGGTAGTCTCGCCGATGACCCGCTGAGACGGTGGTAGTCTCGCGAATCGTGGACCTCGAATTCATTGGTCGGAGCTCACGAACGACATGCGACCTCGTGGCGGTTCAAAAAGACGGTTGTCGAGTCGACCTTCCCGGGTTGCTGACTGGAAAGAGGTGGTTCCTACGCCGATTCGATTTCGTCGACCAGGTCGATCACACGTTGTTGGATCTCGTCGCGAATTCGACCGACGTCGGCCGCCGATTTCCCGTCCGGGTCCTCGAGGTTCCAGTCCCGGTTCTCGCCGGCCCAGCCCGCCGGACAGACGTCGTCGGCTGAACAGCCCATGGTGAGACGTAGTCGCTCTCCTGGATTCCTTCGAACGTGATTTCACGGGGAGTCCGCCACGACCTGTCGTCCCCATCGCAATCAGGTCGATCCCCTCAGATTCTACGTAGTCAGTGATCCCGTCGGCAGGAGTCCCCTCCGTGACCGTCGTCTCGACGTCGAGGCCGCGTTCCCGTGCATCCGCAGCGAGTGTATCCAACGCCTCGCGTGAATCCGCACGGAGCGATTCGTCGGATGTGTCTTCACCGTCGGTCAGCGCCGATAGCCACGCTGGGCGAGCAGCCTCGACGACCGAAAGCAGATGGACGGTCGCAGCAAGCTCCTCGGCGAAACCGAAGCCGACACGGCCTGCTGCTGCCGCGATTTCACTCCCATCCGTCGGGACGAGAACCGAGTCGACGGACCCGGGCGTCGTCGCTTTCGGGTTAACTGTTATCACCGGAACCGGTGCAGTTCGGACGACCTTGTCGGCGACGCTACCAACGACCGCACGCCCGACGCTCCCACGTCCGGCCGTTCCAATCACGATCGCATCGACATCCTGTTCCGTAGCGTATGTGATGATCTCCTTGGCTGGTATCCCTTCGCGGACCGCCGCAGTCGCCGCTATTCCCTGTTCGACCGCGCTGTCACGCAGGGACGCCGCCCGGTTACTCGACAGCTCTCGAAGTCGGTTGCGGATCGACGGCGAATCGCCCGCGTAGCCCGCCCCGGTAGCGATACTGCTGTCCGCGACCGAGAGGAGATGGACGTCCGCGTCACACTGTGTTGCGAGGTCGAACCCGCGTCGCGCGGCGGCTTCGGCCGGCTCGCTTCCGTCGGTCGGGATCAAGAGCGTCTCGAACGTCGTAGTGTGTGTGTCAGTCATCGTCCGTTTTTGTTGGCGTCACGTCTTTGTCCGTCGGTTTCGTGCTCTCGAGCTGTCCGGTCTCGTAGCCAGCCCAGTCGAACTTCTCCTGGAAGTAGATGGCGACGTAGACCAATGCGAGCAGCACCGGCACCTCGATCAGCGGCCCGATGACGGTCGCGAACGCGACCCCGGAGCCGACGCCGAAGACGGCGACGGCGACCGCAATCGCGAGTTCGAAGTTGTTCGAGGCGGCGGTGAAGCCGATGGCGGTCGTCGTCGAGTAATCCGCGCCGATGCCACGCCCCATCGCGAAGCTGACGAGGAACATCACGACGAAGTAGATCGTCAGCGGGACCGCGAGCCAGACGACGTCGAGTGGCTGTACGAGGATTCGGTCGCCCTGCGTGGCGAACATCACGATCACGGTAAACAGCAGCGCGATCAGCGTGACGGGGCTGATCTTCGGGACGAACCGCTCTTCGTACCACTCTTCGCCTTTGGCGCGAACCCCACCGAGCCGGGTCAGGATACCGCCAGCGAAGGGGATGCCGAGGAAGATCGCGATCGCCCAGAACACCTGGGTGATCGTGATGTCGAACGCGTCGATGCCAGCCACCAGCGCGTCCATCCCGAGCGCCTCCGGGAGAAACAGCGCGAAGAACGTGATGTAGACTCCGTAGGTGAGAATCTGGAAGACGCTGTTGAACGCCACCAGGCCGGCTGCGTACTCGCTCGAGCCGTCGGCGAGGTCGTTCCAGACGAGCACCATCGCGATACAGCGGGCCATCCCGATGAAGATCAGGCCCAGGAAGTACTCGGGGTGGGCTGGGAACGGCGGGACCAGTCCGCTGAAGAAGATCACCGCGAGAATGAACATGAGCGTCGGGCCGATCAACCAGTTCTGCAGCAGGCTCAGGCTGAGCACGCGCCACTGGCTGAACACGCGGGGCAGCTGGCGGTAGTTGACCTTCGCCAGCGGCGGGTACATCATCGCGATCAGCCCGATCTCGACGAGGTGGAACCGCTGGATCGGTTCTACGACACCGGGGGCGACGTAGCCGAGTCCGACACCGATCCCCATCGCGAGGAAGATCCAGACGGTCAGATACTTATCGAGGAAATCCATCGACCGTGGGTCGCCACAGTCCGGACAGTCACAGTCGGCCCCGTGGTCGTGGTCGAGGTCACTCATCGACGCTCACGCTCCCCTCGAGAACCGTGACGAGCGCCACAGCCCGGTTGGTCGCCCGATACTTCTTCCAGCGGCCGTCCTTTCGTCCCTCGACGAGTCCCGCCTCGACGAGCGCCGAGAGGGCGTGACTGAGGCCGCTTTCGGTCACGTCGACGACGGCGTTCAGTTCACAAACGCAGAGTTCTTCTTCGGCCGCGACGAGGACGCGGACGAGGGTATACCGCGTCTCGTTGGACAGCGCCGACAGGACGTCGAGTTCGGCCTCGACTCGTTCCATCCCGAGTCCGGCCTCTAACGTGGTGAGTTCCTCGAGTCGGCGCTCGACGTCCTCGCTGCGACACTCCCCGAGTTCGTCGTCGAGATACCGCTGCAATCGGTCGGTCGCTTGTGCCATCGCCAGTCACTTGAGTGCTCTTTCAATTAACTGTTGCGACATGCTCTCAGACGCAGTGCAGTTAGATGCGCTATCGGGGCGAAAGTGGCTAAAAGATGTGTATGGCCAAATCAGTCCTGTGGGTGAATAAATGAGTAGCGCTTCAATTGAACAGAGGATGAATTGGAGGCGATGGGTTGTGACCACGATTCGACTGCCAGCCGGATCGATAGACGAGGAACCCACAGCCGATGGACGTCCGCCGTGGGACCGAGACACTCGGCGAATTCCACGGTCGTCCACTCGCGACCGTTACGAACCCTGTGTGGGACGACTCTCACTCCCGCGGGTGTCCTCGAGCAGCTCTCCCGGGGAGTCTACCTCTCGAGGGAGAGCGATCTCACTTCCACTCTCGGACCCAGATAAACGCTTATTCGCTATACAAAATGGTGGCTCTGATGTTGCTAAGGTGGCTCTATAATGCACAGGTTCCACGACTAAGGATACCGAAATAAATGTTCGAGAGTCGTTGAGAACGCGCTTCAGAGAAACCTATCGGATAGCGTTTAGAAAATTACCGGAGAAGTCCCGCTCAGGACAGTGCTTCCGCTCCCGAGTGAGGGGGACCCAGAGGAAACGAGGGGGTTAGTCCGGCGGGTCGAGGCCGTAGCTGTTCTTGGCGAACGTCAGGAACGAGTTCGCCGTGATCGACGGCTCGTCAGAGACCTCGCCGTCCATCTCCAGCTGCACCAAGATGTCGACGAGCCGCCAGCAGTTGTACAGCACGCACGCGAACGCGAAGTTGAAGTACCGGAACCGGTGGTCGGGCGACTGTGTCTCCGCGAGGAACGTCTTCAGCTTCTTGAAGCCGTTCTCGATCCCCCATCTGCGCCGGTACTTCGCCATCATGCGCCCGATCTGGTGTTTCATTTCCTGCTCGTCGTCGGGATCGACGTCAACCAGCTCGTAGTTCGTCTCGAAGGGCACCGTCGGTGCTTCGACCTTCTCGTCGCTCTCGGCCTCTTCTTCTTCACGGATGTCGTCGAGCAGGTTGGAGAGCGGCGAGTCGCTGTCTCGGTCTTCCGAGAGTGGATCGGCATCGGCGACATCCGAGAACTCGTCCAGCAGTTCCTGGCGGATTGTTACATCCGTTCCATCGTCGCCCTCGTCTTCGCGTTCCCATTCGCGTTTCGGGAGATAGATCGCCTTCCGCGTCGGGCCGTCGTCGAGGCGCTCTTGCTCGACAACGTCGAAGTCCTTGTCCTCAGTTGTGAGTCGGGCGATGTGGCGCTCGTGGTCGCTGCTGGAGAGAACCTTTCCAGGGTTGAGATACGCCACGCCGTGCTTCTCGCAGGCGTCCTTCACGGCGTCATGTGCGAACTCCCGATCCATCATCACGAGGTCGAGTCCGGGTACGATGTCGGTTGCGCCATCGAGGAGATTATCAACGATGTCGGCCCGCTTCCGGCCACGTTTTACCGGGACCGCATCGAGGATCAGCGGCACGTCATGGCCGACGATCTTGATCGCGGCCCACTGGAAGAACGGGCCGTCGTTGCCCTTGTACCCGAGAATCCACGGGTCCTTGTTCTTCCCGTCCTCGTCGCGCTCGACCTCGCCTTGCCACGGACTCCCCTTGGTGATGTCGATCGCGGCCATCACCTCCCGGCCCATCTTATCCTTCGACTTCGCGCGGGCGACGAGTGTTCGGGCAGTCTCGCGGAGCATCGTACGGATCTTTTCGACGCCGAGCGTTCGGGTCTGGAGCCGGTGCGAATCGCCTGACGGCGTTTTGTCGCGGGTGGATTCGTCGGCGAAGTTTCCTGCGCCATCGTTCGGGTGCATGTCCACTCGCATCCCCAGGTACGCCTGTTGCTCCCAGAACGCGCCCTCTGGAATCGACGCGTTCGAGCCACGCTCCAGCTCGAAGCAGTCCTCGACGATCGGCTTCGCACCCTTCCAGACTTCCCGGGCTTTCTCGCGGGCAAGCGTATCCTTGCTCTTGGATTTGGTAACCGTCCCCGTTGGCTGGTCAGGTAGAAAATCCGGGTCAGGAGCGGGAATGTCATGGTAGCGGGCGATGTCTACCACGACCTCGGCAGCGTCCCGGACGGCATCCTGAACCTCGGCGAGGCGATCTTCCCACGCCCGCCAGAGCGTGGACTGGTCGGGGATGTCCTCGAAGCCAAGCTGCGTGCAGAGGAACGGCTTCTGCTTCAGGTACTTGTACAGGGCTGTTGCGTTCTTCCAGCCCTTGACGCAGCGGAGCACGTGCGCTCGGAAGATAGCTTCCCAGGGCTTTGGGCTGCCCTGTTCGTGATCATACGTATCGTAGAAGCGCAAGTAGCAAGCGGGGACTTCAGCAACGAGGTCCTCCAGAGAGACGTCGCGGTCGTAGCGGTGCTGTTGCTCGTAGGGATAGGACTTGAGAGCCCCATCGACCATCTCCCGGAACGTCATGTCGAACGACCGGGCTTCGACAAGGTCGCCAGTGTTCGTCGCGTAGAGGCCTTCTACTTCGTAATCCTTCGGTGTAGATTCGTAGCCAGCAGAATCCAGACGCTTGGGTGGACCGAGGCGCGTCCACCGTGACCCCGTCGGGGCCTGTGCCGCGCTTGCTGTCACTACTCAAGAATTACGTAGCATAGTATATAAATTCACAGCACAGATTGGTGCTCTGCCATCCTAAAGAGTACCCGTGTTAACTTAGTGGCGTTCCAAACCTGAACTGATAAGTGGAACTGATGGCAGTCGGCCGGTTTCACCCATCAGTCGGCGCTTGGAACGGTACTAGTGGCCATCTTCAATATTCACAGCGAAAGCTTGTTACCGTAAGCATGATAAATAAATGGTGCCAATCATATGTCCATGAAAAAACCCGTACTCGGGGCACTACATCAGCCGGAGTATACCGGTGAGAACCGTTGCGAAGCCTGTACCGTAGTCAATGCGATCATCGCAGCCGTTCTCGGTGCCATCGTCGCGCGAAAATCGAAGTTCATTGCAGCAATCACTATCGGCGTTTCGGCAGTGCTGATCTACCTACGCGGATATCTCGTCCCGGGAACCCCGACACTCACGAAGCGATACCTCTCACCGTCGTTGCTCCGATTGTTTGGAAAGGAACCGGAACCGACGACCTACAGCGGCTTCGGGCCCGTTGAGTCGGAACCCAACGAGTCACCTGCGGCACCACAATCGCGGCCGTCGACGCAGGGCGACACCGAGTCCACCGACGCAGCCGTTGCGGACGGTGATAGAACGAAGACGGAGGACCGGACAAATGCGGACGCAGACCCGATCACCCCCGAAGCGTTCTTCCTCGAGCACGACATCATCGAACCGTGTGCGGAGGTCGAGGATCTCTGTCTCACCGAGTCATTCAGAATCGAGTGGCACGAGGAGATCAATCGCATAGATGCGGACGCGCTCAAGGCCGAGGACGCAGCAGTTGCGGTCGGACTCACGGATGAAGAGGGGGGCTTCGAGATTGTCCATCATGGTGATGCCCGCGTCCTCCGACGCGACAACCGCCGAATTGGACAGTGGCCATCACAGGCAGCCCTCGTCGCGGACGTGACCGCCGCTCGTGTTCTCGATTCGTGGGTCGAGGAGTGGACATCGCTCACCATCGACAAAAAAGGGGCGCTGCTCAACGGCTTGCGGCTCTTCCTCGAGACGTGTCCGATGACCGGTGGTGATGTCACGATGGATGAAGAAACGGTCGAGTCCTGCTGTCGATCATACGATGTGATAGCGGTCACTTGTGCGAAATCAGGTGAGCGACTGTTCGAGCATCCGGTGACCGAGTCTGAGGACTAATATCGTTGCGTCCGTCAACCGATGGGTGAGATCCATAACATCGTCGGATTTTGTTCATCTGTCGATGTTAAACTGGATTAAAAAGATTAATTTGATTTTTCTATCTGGTACTAAATGCACTCACCAAGCATTCTGGAACTGGGCACGTCGGCTGGCTGACAGCGTACCAGATCTTCCGACAGCGTAGCCGTCGCGGGTCGCGGTTGATGAAACCACTGTCAGGATTAGCGGCGACCGGTCCTTGATCTATGCTACAATGGATCTCGACACGAAAATTATTCCCGACGTAGTGCTCATTGGACGAGGGGGAACCGATTTAGTTGCTGCGTTTCTGCATGGACTCACTGAGAAACACGATCTCGCCGAGTCTGAGCTTCTCGTTGATAGTGCTGGCTATCTGACTTCCTTTTCTCGATTAGGATTGAACGGTCCCTTGGTTATGTCGATCGGGACCACATCGAAAAGTGGCTTCATACTCTCAAAATCCGGATCGACCGCTTCCATGACTCGTGAGTCGGCAGTCGGACAAGTATCAGAGAATAGATTGAACAGTTCGTAGACTACTATAACACACAGCGACCACACCAGAGACTAACCGGACAGACGCCAACGGAGGGGGTAAACTAGATAGTGCCAAGACCTATGAATAGTCAAATATCGTTAGAAATACTTATTGGTAATTGTCATTACTATCTGAATGTATGGCAGAACGCTCTTGTGTAGCACTTTGTTGATTCGCTCTTGTGTAGCACTTTGTTGATTTCACAGCGTAGCTTTGACAGCGTGTTTGAGTGCCTCTCGCCCTGGTTTCCGCAGTAGTTTTCGTCGAAGTTGGAACGCTCGGAGATACTGTGTGAGCTTATCTTTTGAGATGCCTCGATGAGGCGAGAACCACGGTCGCAGCAGCGATCCGTGGCTCTCGCAGGTGTTGACGTGAACGTCTTTGTCGGCGTATTCGCCGTCGCCGTGGACGACGTATTCGCGGTCGAATGCGTCGTCCTCGGCCAGCGGATCGTAGGCACGAAATCCGTCCGTGTAGATGGTCAGTGGCTCCTTCTCGCGGTTTGCGAGAAGGAGCCGAATAGTCGATTCATCGGCGGATTTCGCTGGGATCACGTACCGATCGCCGGTACCACGATCGACGATCGTGAACACCGGCGGTTTGTCCTGGTCGTACGATCCTCGTCCACGCGTGGACAGGCCACGCGAGCGCGACTCTTGGTCGCGCTCGCGGCCTTTCAACCCTGCAGAAACGTAGATCTCGTCGATTTCGACCGGCCCGACGAGGTCGAGTGACGGGGCGTCGAGCGCCTTCGTGAAGCGCTCGACGCGCTGGTAGATCGTTTTGTACTGAACATCGATCTCTAGCTGAAGTTGGCGAAGACTCGTGTTAAACCGGAGAAATGCGTAAATCGAGAACAGCCACTTCCTGAGCGCGACCTTCGAATGGGCAAAGATCGTGCCGGTCTTGTCGTTGAACGTGCGGTCGCAATTCTTACAGAGATAGCGCTGAAAGTGCCCATAGCTGCCGTTCTTGACCGTCAGGTCAGAACGGCAGCGAGGGCAAGTAACACCGTTACGCCAGCGAACCTGCTGCAACAGGTCCGCTGCGACCGATTCCGACCCAAACACATCTAGCGGAATCATGCCTAACGGACACCGCTGACGCGGTGTCCTTGCTCTCTTCGATTCCACAGCGACAGCTGAGCAGTATCAACAATCTCCTACAGAAGAGCGATGGCAGAAAATAACCATACTGACCGTAGAACAGAATCTGAAGCCAGCAACTATGACAATAATGCTCCATCACGTCGCTCAGTCCTTCAAAGGGTAGGCGCAGCTAGTGCTGCCGGTATAGGATTAATGAAGTTCAGGGATAGCAGCTGGTGAAGACAGTGATCCACTTGTTGTTCCAGTTGAAAATAATGAGGCTCGCGAACAAATTCAAATTGCTAAAAAAAGTCCTGAGTTTGATGAGTATAAGACATTCATCAGGGATGAACTGGATGCAACAATCAACAAAGGTCAAGCAGATGTTTATCAACGAAATAACGATGAAGACTCTGAAGTTTACGGTGTATCTTTCCCAGTTAAACAAGAAGGGGAAGATATCGCGGACGTTGCCTTTCTTATTAGTGACGGTGAAATTCAGGCAACACAAGCTGTGAAAACAAAATTCAATGGATCAATTGAAGAAGGAGAGGATGAAGCTGAAATCAAAGTGGTTTCCGAGGATCACGAACCGCTGGTAGCAGTGACACGATATACGCTCTCCGAAGATGGAGTAGAGAAAGATTCTGCTGAGTTTGAGTCTGGGGATGTATCACCACTTGTTGGACACGGAGATATTGAATTGCCAGAGATTGATGATTGGGATGATCTTCCAAGCTATGACGACATTCCTGGTGCCCCAAGTATTGACGTGTCGTGTGGAGAATGTGAAGAACTCTTTGAGACGGCTTGTATTGTAGGATGCGGAGTAACTATTGGAACCATTTGTATTATTGTTACAGGTGGAATTGGTGCGTTAGCTTGTGCTGCTATCGTTAGCATCGCATGTATTGTTATTGATTATCTTGGGACAGATGCATGTGCGCCAGGAAGCGATATCGTTGAATCCGAAGAATTTTGCTCCCAGCTTTCGTTCTGTTAGCCGATGAGAATCTCAACTAGCAGAATAAAGCGAGCAATCGCTGGTGGAGTTGGCGCTAGTTTAGCGGCAATTGCCACTAGTTTATTTCTTGGGTATTCAACAAACCAGTCTGTCTTATTTGGATTATTATTAGGAATTGTATTAGCTATGCTTTTATTCATTTTTTATATCCCACCTGCAGAGTAATATATAAATCACAAAAGCAGTAATATATCAAATATTAAAATATAATGGATAAATGCCCCCGAAACTGATTACAATCATTTGATTAGTGTTCTGATTGAAAGTCTGTTTGTTGCTCGCGGAAACTGTCTTCCACAATTCTAATAAAATCAGGTTAGTCACTCGTGACCAGAGGTACGCGAGACCACTCAGTCTGGCGACTGGTCTTCCCTGGGCCTATGCATTATTCCCTATCTTCGCAACACGTCGTGGCTGGTCGCACGGAGTCCGGCAGGTGAGTTCATACGCACCGATCCACCAACTCGAGGGCGTTCGCGCGCTCTCCGCTGTAACTCGAGCGTATCGCGGCTTACCAGCCGCGTTTTGGCCGGGGGCTATACCTGTAATTGCCCGCGCGGGCGCGCCGTATACACGTAACGGATAGCCACAACCGAACTGTCGACTACCGTAGTGACAATGGCTCACAGTACGAGGCTGCGCGACATCCCGGACGGTGATCGGGCGAGTATGCGGATCGTCGACGCGGTGGCAAGGCACCGAGAGGTCCACCCGACCGAACTCCACGCTCCCCTGTACGCTGCGATCGATCCCGAGGCACTCGACCGCCTCTTCGACTCGACGGCTGCCGATGCCCTCGATGTCACCTTCGAGTACGCCGGGCACTCGGTCCTCGTCGAGGGCGAGGGGCGAGTGACGGTCGACGATACCGTCCACGACTCGGCCCCCGAGTTCAGGGGCGAGGGGTAATGAGTCGGACGAATCCATCTCGAGCGGAGGTCCCGACGATCGAAGAGACGTACGACGAGTACCGGATCGACTCGACGACGTTCGCGATCATCGGTCACCCGACGAACGACGACGCCTGGATTCTCTCGGATTATACGGTCCCGATCGAGCGGTGACGACCGGACGCTCGACCGATCGCAGACGGCTGTGAGAACGTCGAAAGCGGGCACAAACTCGAGGTTGCCGACCGGTTCCGGCGGCTTCGAAGCGCTTATACACGAACGCTGGATACCTTCTGTCAGACTCGCTGGGAACGCGGACGACAGCGGGCACCTGTACGGCATCACGCCCACAGGTCGGGATGTGATCTCGCGACGCGAGATTGAACCAGGAAACGTCCGCAGGCAAATCCATGGCAAAGAGCTTCTACTCACACATCAAAGACGCCTGGAAGGACCCCGACGACGGCAAGCTCGGGGAGCTCCAGTGGCAGCGCAAACAGGAATGGCGAAAGCAGGGCGCGATCGAGCGCATCGAGCGACCGACGCGTCTCGACAAGGCCCGCGAACTCGGCTACAAGGCCAAACAGGGCATCGTCGTCGCTCGCGTGTCCGTCCGCAAAGGGACGGCCCGCAAGCAGCGGTTCAAGGCCGGTCGTCGATCCAAGCGCCAGGGCGTCAACCGCATCGGTCGACGCAAAAACATCCAGCGCATCGGTGAAGAGCGCGTCTCCCGCAAGTACCCCAACCTGCGCGTGCTCAACAGTTACTGGGTCGGGGAAGACGGCAGCCAGAAGTGGTTCGAAGTGATCCTCGTGGATCCGAACCACCCGGCGATCGAGAACGACGACGATCTCAACTGGATCTGCGACGACGCCCACACGAACCGTGCGTTCCGTGGGCTGACGAACGCAGGCAAGGACAACCGCGGCCTCCGCACCCGCGGCAAGGGTGCCGAAAAGGTCCGTCCGTCCAACAACGGCGGCCAGGGCCGCGCGAAATAACGCGGTCGATCGACCAGACCCACCGTCCGAACGAGAACCGTTTTTTGTGAAGTACCTCGGTAGACCGGCGACCGGACCCACCGGAAGTTAAACCCGAGCCCGTAGTAGTCGCTCCTATGACAGACCACGTTCTCGTCCCCGTCGACGACTCCGAGAAGTCGATCGATGCCCTCGAGTTCGCGTGTACCGAGTACCCGAGCGCGTCGATCACCGCGCTCCACGTCGTCGATCCCGGCGATTTCTATGCGGCGACAGGCGTTGAAGGCGGTGCGATGGCGAACTACGAGCAGATCAAAGCACACCACGAGAACTACGCCGAAGAGATTCTCGAGTCGGCCCGGAAGCGAGCGGCCGACCACGGCCGTGAGATCGAGACCAAACAGCTCGTCGGTGGCGTCTCGCGAACGATCGTCGAGTACGCGGCCGACCACGACGTCGATCACATCGCCGTTGGCAGCCACGGCCGGACCGGTGCGAGTCGGATCCTCCTGGGAAGCGTCGCTGAGACGATTGCGCGACGGTCACCGGTGCCGGTGACGATCGTTCGCTAGCCGATAGTCGTCGTTCCCTCACCGTGGGAAGAGGGGAACGAACTTACGGGTCTCCCCCAAAGAATAGCGAGTATGCCAGAACACGTTCTCGTCCCCGTCGACGACTCCGACCAATCGACCGAGGCCCTCGAGTTCGCTTGCCGGGAGTATCCGGACACGAAAATCACGGCTTTGCACGTCCTCGACCCGCGTGGCTTCTACGGTGTAGCGAACATCCAGGAAAGTGCCGAGACGAACTACGAAGCACTCGAGACACGCAACAAAGAGCGAGCCGAGGAACTCCTCGAGGAAGCCCGCGAGCAGGCGGCTGCCCTCGACCGCGAGATCGAGACCGAACACGCCGTCGGCGTCGTAGCGGACTCGATCGTCGAGTACGCGGCAGACCACGACGTCGATCACATCACGATCGGCAGCCACGGCCGGACCGGTGCGAGTCGAATCCTTCTGGGGAGCGTCGCCGAAACCGTCGCTCGCCGCTCGCCGGTACCGGTCGCGATCGTTCGCTAAGCGTCGCTCTCATCCGTTTTCGTTCGCCGTACCGAACAGTTTTCTGGTAGGCTACAGATGAACGAGGCGAGTAGCTCAGGGCTTGATCCCGAGGCAGGTCACTACTGCAAAGCGCAGCGTTATTTCGGCCACTCAGGCGCGGACGGTGTGACTCTCCTGTTCGGCTTCCGAGGAGCGCATGTCCAGGTCGGCCCGGAGTGCTGCGATCGCCTCTTCTGGGTCGGTCTCGGAGTCGAAGACGCGATCGAATCCGAGACTGCGGAAGAATCGGCGGGTCTCGTCGAAGTCGTCCTGCCCGACGGCCAGGTTACCGCCGATGTAGGTGGTCACGTCCTCGAGGCCCGCGTCGACGAGTCGCTCGTGGAAGCCTTGACAGTCCTGTTTGGCGTGGCCGTAGAGCGACGAGACCAGTACGGCCTCGGCATCGGCTTCGGTTGCCGCGTCGACGAACTCTTCCTGAGAGGTCTGGACGCCCAGGTTGACGACGTCGAATCCGGCTGCCTCAAACGCCCGTTCTAGGATGGTGATTCCGACGACGTGGGCGTCGGAACCGATCACGCCGAGGATGACTGTCTTGGTCATGCGCGTACCTCCACGAACAAGGGGCACCAGCATAAACTTAATGATTAATGATGTGCTAGTCGCTAGCACGGTCTTCAGACGCTTTAGGTCGTGTTTAGGTCGACAAACGGTGACCCCGAGCGAATACTTTCGGCCGGATTGTATCGAAACGACGGTGGGGAGTTGAACATCTCCTCGCAAACGATCGTATATGATAAATTGTTACAGTCGCCCAACTACACCGCCCGTCGTTCAGATCGACGTTAGTGCCCCGACAGGTGCGCCGGTTCGCTCGCGTGCGCGTTCGATTCCGTCGTCGCCCGCGGCGATGAGTGCGAACACCCCTGCGGCGTCGGCCTCTGCCGTCTCGACGATGTCGAGCAGCAACTCCTGGGTCTCGCCCGATCGAATCAGATCGTCGACGACGAGTACCGACGAGCCCGGTTCGATCGCCGACGCCGGCAGGTAGTAAGTAAGCTGGATGCCGGACTCGAGGCGCTCGCGGGCTTCGATGAACTCCTCGACGGCGGTCTCCTTGCGTTTTTTTGCGTACGCACAGCGAGTTCCGTAGTAACTCGCGAGCGACGCGGCGAGCGTGATGCCGTCGGTCGCAGCAGTGAGCACGACGTCCGGCCGCTCGAACTCGAAGCTGTTCGCGACGACGGGCGCGGCGAGGTCGAGAAACGGCTGGTCGAAGACCGTCCCGGTGTTGTCGACGTAGCCCTCGTCGTCGACTCGGATGCGTGCTTCGAGTTCCGTCGCCAGTGCGTCCCGTCCGAGGTCCTCGACGATCTCGCGCGCACGATCGGTCCCCGGAAGGACGTGACCGTTGACGTACCGGTTCAGGTCTCCCGCTGGAAGCCCGGTTTCGGCAGCGAGTTCGTCGTACGTTCGCGTCTCTTTCAACATCCGCAACACGTCGACGGCCCGTAACTGGAGGCCAGCCTTCTCCGCGCGGTTCATACCGGTATCCACGGTTCCACAAGTATGGTCATTTCGGTCGGTTTCCCCGCCTGGGACCGCACGTTCGTGTGAGTTCGACGGCCCCCCACCAGCGGAGCCAGGGTCGCGACTACAGGCCGAATCGGTTGCCACCCGACCATCGGACTGTACTCGATGCCAGGCGAGTGGCGAGCTACGAATGTTTAACCAAAACCTATATCCTAATATCCCTTTAACGCCTATAACGTTGCGGACGGAAGTACGCGACAGAGGCGTATCCATCCATGCCTACGAGAACGATCGAACTCGAGACCCTCGAGGAATCGACGTACGAGTGCTTTAGTTGCGGAACCATCGTGTGTGCGACAGCCCCACAGTCGTGTCCGAACTGTGGGACAGACATGCGCAACCGAGGGACGGCGATCGAGTGACGATGGCGACCAGACGCGAATACCAGCCCGTTTCGGACGAAGTACCGACTGAATCTGCGGACGAGAGCGCCCTCGAGACTGCACGCCGCCAGCTCGCCCGCGCGGCCGCGGCGCTCGAGATCGACGACGCGATCCACGAACGGCTCGAGCACCCGGCGTCGGTCCACGAGGTGACGGTACCACTCGAGCGCGACGACGGGACCGTCGACGTCTTCACCGGCTTTCGCGCCCAGCACGACAGCGTCCGCGGCCCATACAAGGGCGGACTGCGTTATCACCCCGAGGTCAGCCGCGACGAGTGTGTTGGCCTCGCGATGTGGATGACCTGGAAGTGTGCCGTGATGGATCTCCCGTTCGGCGGCGCGAAAGGCGGTATCGTCGTCGATCCAAAATCGCTCTCTACCGACGAGAAAGAGCGACTCACTCGGCGGTTCACCCAGGAGCTGCGCGAGGTGATCGGTCCGACGGTCGACATCCCTGCTCCCGACATGGGAACCGACCCGCAGACGATGGCCTGGCTGATGGACGCGTACTCGATGCAGGAAGGCGAGACCACTCCCGGCGTCGTCACCGGAAAACCGCCCGCAGTCGGCGGTTCCTACGGCCGTGAAGAGGCTCCCGGCCGCAGCGTCGCCATCGTCACCCGAGAGACCTGTGAGTACTACGACCGCCCGCTCGAGGACGTCACCGTGGCCGTCCAGGGCTTCGGCAGCGTGGGGGCGAACGCCGCCCGCCTGCTCGAGGAGTGGGGAGCGACTGTCGTCGCCACCTCGGACGTCAACGGCGCGATCTACGACCCAGATGGGCTCGATGTTGCCGGAATTCCCTCCCACGACGAAGAGCCCGAGGCGGTCACCAGCTATGCCGCCGAACGCGACGACCTGGTCACGCTCTCGAACGACGACCTCCTCGAACTCGACGTCGACGTCCTGGTACCGGCGGCCGTCGGCAACGTGATCACGGCGGACAACGCCGGCGAGATCCAGGCCGACCTGGTCGTCGAGGGCGCGAATGGACCCACGACGACCGCCGCCGACGCCATCCTCGAGGAACGCGACGTCACGGTGATCCCGGACATCCTCGCGAACGCCGGCGGCGTCACCGTCTCGTACTTCGAGTGGCTCCAGGACATCAACCGCCGCAAGTGGTCGCCCGAGCGCGTCCAGGAGGAACTCGAGACCGAGATGCAAAACGCCTGGAACGCCGTCCGCACGGCGGTCGAAGACCGCGACGTGACCTGGCGTGACGGGGCGTACGTCGTTGCCCTCTCCCGGATCGCCGACGCACACGACTCGAGGGGACTCTGGCCCTGAACGGTTCCGTCGACCCCTCGAGGTGTCGTCTTCGACGGGGTCGACGCACACCCACGGAATCTTTCTTCGCTTTGCGACGATACGAGCAAGCATGGACGTGCTGGTGTCTGACTACCGTCACCGGACCGGTCGCCACTGCGGGTCGACGTCGCTTCGAAATCTCTCCGACCACTACGGTTGGGAAGACGACGAACAGACCTGTTTCGGACTGGCTACCGGTCTCGGTTTCACGTACTTCGAGCTTCCCGACAGCCCGTCTCGTGGCTTCGTCGGCCGACCACCGCGTATCGAGGGGACGTTCTTCGAACTGCTCGAGATCGGTGTCGACAACCACGAGGGCGAGGCGTGGGGCCCGGTCCGCGAACGAATCCGGGACCGTCTCGCGGCCGGCGATCCGGTGATGGTCTGTACGGACATCTATTACCTCGGGTACTTCGAGACCGACACCCACTTTGCACCCCACTCGGTGCTCTGCGTCGGCGTCGAAGACGACGGCGCGACCGTCGTCCCGAAAGGCGCTACCGGGTCGAAACCGGTGTAGCTACTCAGTGGTGTTTCGGCGAGTGGTGCCGCCCGCTCACTCCCTGCACGGACGCCACCGGCTGCGATCTCACCGTACCGTGTCCCCGTTTCACGCGCCGCTCTCCTTCTACCGGGGAACTCGTCGAAAACGCCGCCACTTGCTATCTCGGGGAACTCGTCGAAAACGCCGTGAGCCAGGTCGTCGCTCGCTCACTCGAGTGGCTCTTCGAGAGGCTGGGGCTCGAGTGGCCGAGCGTCCGACTCGTAGGACGCGTAAACCGACTCCGCCCACTCGCGAATCGCCGGGACGTCGGTATCGATCACTGCCCTGACTGACCCACTGTCTCGCCCGTAACAGCTGATGATGACGCGGTCGTCGAGGAGCCCAACTCCGTACGACGGGAGTTCGTCGTGTTCCAGAACCGTGAAATTATTTCGGCTCATCATCTCCGAACTTCGCTCTGGATACGTCGATCGAAAGTACGAGTGACAGCTCGGCCGGTCGACCAGCGTGACGGCCGCACCGTCGTCGATCAGCCCGAAGAGTTCGTCCAGGACGGGCTCCATGAGGGCGACCTCGGGCCGGAGAAAGCGTAGCTTGCTCGTCTGTGTGAGGAGCGACTCGAACCGATTTACCGGACAGTACGGCGAATCGGGCTCGGCGACAGTCACCGTCAGTTTCGCCCACGTCTCGACCGGGAACGCACTCACCTCATCCGGCAGCCAGTGCCAGACGTCGCGCAGCTTTCGTTCGGTCTCGACGAGGCCGATCAGATCCGTCATCCCCGACGCGATCGCGTCGCCGAGCCGCGTTGTCGTGTACCGGTATCCCTCCTTTCGGATCCAGGATCGGTCTTCGAACTCCCTGAGCGTCCGTCGGATCGTCGACGATGAAACGCCGGTCAGCTCGCAGAGTTCGGATCGGCTCCGCGGCCGGTCGGTCACCGCGACGAGCGCCGGAACGCGGTGTTCAGACCGCGCGAGATACGCGACGTCTCCGATCGGAGAACTCGAGGGAGTCGGTTGTATGCCATTACTTACCATGGTTTACATACATATGCTCGCATGATAACAGTTTTCTCAGTCAAAACTACTGCTTCACGCCGGGAAGTATCGTCCTGATACACAGCCCACGCCGTACCCCGCTCGTGTTGGAGAGTCGCTCGTCGGACACGCCATATGGGGGTTCACACCCGTCTCGAGGCCTCTGCTCTCGGCCGATCGCTCCGTCGTTCCGATCGCAGGGAACGGTCCGCTCGAGGCCAGCACCCAAAAACGACTAACCGGACGCCGTCGTTTCGCTCCGTATGAACGTCTCTATCGTCGGCAGCGGCTATGTCGGCACGACGATCGCCGCCTGTCTCGCAGACCTCGGTCACGAGGTCGTCAACGTCGAGATCGATCAGGACATCGTCGACGCCATCAACGCTGGCGACGCCCCGATCCACGAACCGGGGCTCGAAGAACGAATCGCCGACCACGCCGGGACGCGGCTCCGGGCGACGACCGACTACGGCGAAGTTCGTGACACCGACGTCACCTTCCTCTGTCTCCCGACGCCGAGTACCGAGGACGGCAGCCTCGAGTTGGGGCCGATGCGAGCCGGAGCGGAATCGCTCGGCGGGGCGCTCGCGACGAAAGAGGACGACCACCTCGTGGTGGTCAAGTCGACCGTCCTCCCCGGGACGACCGAGGAGGTCGTCGGCCCGATCCTCGAGGCCGAATCCGGCACCCAGGTCGGCGAGGGGCTCGAACTCGCGATGAACCCCGAGTTCCTGCGGATGGGCACGGCCGTTTCGGATTTCTTAGCGCCCGACAAGGTCGTACTCGGCACGACCAGCGACGACGCGGCGTCGACACTGCGAGCGCTCTACGATCCTATCCTGTCGAGCGAGGAGACGGACCTCGTCGAGACGGACCTTCGGGAGGCCGAACTCATCAAGTACGCCAACAACGCCTTCCTCGCCGCGAAGGTCTCGCTGGTGAACGAGCTCGGCAACGTCGCCAAGGAGTACGGCGCGGACGCCTACGAGGTGCTCGAGGCAGTCGGTCTCGACGACCGAATCTCTGCACGCTTCATGCGCTCGGGGCTGGGCTGGGGTGGGTCCTGTTTCCCGAAAGACGTCGACGCCCTCCGTGCTGGTGCTCGCGAGCAGGGGTACGAGCCAGACCTGCTCGACGCCGCCGTCGCCGTCAACGACGGCCAGCCACGACGGCTGGTCGACTTGCTCGCCGACCACGTCGACCTCGAGGGAGCCCGGATCGCCGTTCTCGGCCTCTCGTTCAAGCCCGGCACCGACGACGTCCGCAAGTCCCGTGCGCTCGACGTGATCCGCCGGCTCGACGAACGAGGTGCCCGGCCCGTCGCCTACGATCCGGTTGCGATCGACAACGTCCGCGAGCGCTATCCGGATCTGCCGGCCGCGTACGCCGACTCGGCGAGCGAGGCACTCGAAGAAGCAGACGGCGCAGTCGTCGCGACCGACTGGCCCGAGTTCGACGACTGCTCGTTCGCGGGGATGGCCCGGCGGGTGGTCGTCGACGGTCGCCGGATCGACGTCGACGCGGCCGATCTCGAGGTGTACGAGGGATTGACCTGGTGAGTCAGTGAGCGTGACGATGTCCTCGCCTCGTCGAGCCCACTGGGCAATCAGTAGTCTTTTGCGGGCACAGGGGAGACAGTTCGGTCGATGGAACACGACGCGGTTCGCGCGGATTCACGGCTCCGTGGAGACGGTGGCGAGGTCTTCACGATGACCGACGAGACGCGCGAAATTTCGGCTGAGGACGTCTGCGTCCTTATCCCCACGCTGAACGAAGCCGCCACGATCGGCGACGTGATCGACGGCTTCTACGAGGAGGGATTTACGAACGTCGTCGTCGTCGACGGCGACTCTGACGACGAGACCCAGGAGATCGCTCGTGAGCGCGGCGCTGGTGTCATCGTCCAGTCCGGCGATGGGAAAGGGCAGGCGGTTCGTGAAGCTGTCCAGTATCTCGACGTGCCGTACGTCCTGATGGTCGACGGCGACGGGACGTACGATCCCGCCGACGCAGAGACGATGCTCGAGCCTCTCTCACGCGGCTACGAACACGTCATCGGGAACCGCTTTGCGGACATGGACGACGACGCGATGAAAGCGTTGAACGGTTTCGGCAACCGGATGATCAACCGCGCGTTCCGGTTCATCCACGGCCCGGACTACGACGACATCCTGTCGGGCTACCGTGCGTTCACGGTGGACTCTTTCGAACGGCTCTCGCTCGACTCCGATGGCTTTACGATCGAGACCGAACTCGCCGTCGAGTGTGTCAAACACGGCGTCGAGACGACGGTCGTCCCGATCAGTTACAGCGCCCGCCCCGAAGAGTCAGAGACGAATCTCCATCCAATCACGGACGGTGGAACCATTATCCTCGCGCTGTACTCGCTCGCGAAGACGAACAACCCGCTGTTTTATTTCGGGAGTCTCGGTCTCACGGGGATCGTCACTGGCGGCCTCATCGCCGTGTACGTGCTCTGGCGGTGGCTCCAGTACGGCATCGGCCACGAAATTCTCGCGGTCGTCTCCGCTGCCGCAATCCTGGTCGGCGTTCAACTCCTGATGTTCGGCGTTCTGTCGGACATGCTCGTCACGCTCCACCGGGAACAGCGACGCCGGCTCGAGCAGATCACGCGCGAAGCACGCGAGTCCGACGACGAGTAAGAAAGAACCGTTGGCAGCGGGCGAGGCCGCTCGACCGCCGGAGACGATCGGAGAGCGACGATCGACGGTTGGCGTCGACGAACAGGATGCGTCGATCGAACCGTAATACGACGTTTTTCAGAACGGAAGCATCGACCGGACCTGCTGGAAGACGCCGCCGGAATTGGCCTCTCGATACGCTTCGAAGGGTTCATGCAGGTCGTTCAATAGCTCCTGTCGGGACCGAAACTCCTCGGTGTCGACTTCTGCGAGCATCTCGCCTAGCGCGATGTCGTTGCCGTGGACGTCGTAGGGGATGCGTTCGTGACCGAGCTCCGCTGCGACGTCGTCTTTCGTCGCCGGAAAGGAGAGGTCGCCGTCCCGTAGTCGGGCGTCGACGGCAGCGATTCCGAACTCGACGCTTTTCGGTTCCTCGTCGTCTCCGCTCGATGGTGGCCGCACTCCCATAGAACCCGATTCGTCGTCCGGTAGCAAAACCGCTACGAAGACTGCCGACGCCCGTCGCCCGTCGACACGCATTTGGGGGCGGCGACGGAGTATCGTATATGACCGAGTACACCACGGTTTCGATCCCGAAAGATCTCGCCGAACGGGTCGAAGAGACGATCGACGGAACGAGTTTTCAGAGCACGAGCGACCTCGTCCGCTTCCTGCTTCGCAGCATCGTCATCCAGCACCAGAAACAGGGCCAGCTAACCGAAGCCGAGTTCGAAGAGATCACCGAACAGCTACGCGGCCTGGGTTATCTCGAGTGACAATTCCACAGGGCAAATCGCCTCTGACAGCCCGCCGACGTCAGCTTTTTTCAAATACGTGGGCGCTCCCGAGCGGAGAAAACCGCTGCTATCCGCTCCGGATTTCCCCTCGAATGACCGCGACGAGAAGGACGGCCGATCACGTGGCGGGCTCATCGACCAGCTCATCGAGGGTGGCTTCCTATCGCCCGATCCCGGCTGCGCCGCCACCGCGATGGTGTCGTCGCCCGTACTCACCCACTGTTCGTTCGACATCGCTGTCGTTAGCCACTCCAGAGAATCGAGCGCGGTCGGATCCGTCGTCAGCCGACTCTGGTTAGAACGCGTCGCCTTCGATCGTGCAGTCGGCGTGCAACTCGTCTTTGAGCGCGTCGTGGACTTTACAGAGTTCGAAGGCCCGTTCGATGATCTTCTCTCCCGTCTGGTCGTCGACGTCGGCTTCGACGTGTACGTCGAACGAGACGGACTCGAGTTTGTCGTCGTCGTTCAGGTCGCCGGTCGACTCGATTTTGACTTTGCCCAGGTCGTCGACGCCGCGTTGCTGGCCGCCGACGCGCAGCGCAGGGACGTAACAGGAGGCGTACGCGGCGAGCAGCGCCCCGAGTGTGTCCGGTGCGTCCTCTCCGTTGGCGTCGATCGCGGTCTCGAACTCGCGGATCTCGTTCGTGGCACTGAACCCTTCTTCAGAGACGGTGGTGACGGTTTTCGCCATGACACTGGAGCAGTCCACGGCCGGCTTCCTAAACGTTGTTCTCGAGGACAGTACCGTCAAGTCCGTTGAAAAACCCCAGTTGTTGGAACGTGATTACAGCTCGAACGGCTCGTCGGCCTCGAGGACGTGGACGTCGGCGTCGGAGACCGCGCGTTCGAAGTCTGCGGGATCCTGCTCGATTGGCGGGAACGTATCGTAGTGCTGTGGGAACGCGTGGTCGGCGCCGGTCCAGTCGACGGCGACGCCGGCCTGTTTCGGGCCCATGGTGAAGTGGTCGCCGATGGGGACGATCGCAGCGTCCGGCTCGAGGTGATCGCCGATCACGTCGCGCATCTCGGACATCAAGGCGGTGTCTCCGGCGTTGTAGATGGTCGTCGAATCGGACGCCGTTGGGTCACCGTCGGCGATGACGAACCCGGCGGGCATGCCCGCGTCGACGTCGTACTCGGTCATGATGCCGTTCGTGTGGTCGGCCCGGACCATCGTGACGGTGGCATCGCCACACTCGACGGTGCCGCCGAGGTTCATCCCCATTCCGCCGACGGCGTCCTCGAAGCCGAACTCCGCCTGGCAGTAGGAGACGATCTCTGGCGTCGCGACGAGCGTCGCCTCGGCGAACTCGCCCGCATGGGCGATGTGGTCGGCGTGACCGTGGGTCAACAGGACGTAGTCCGGCGTGTCGACGTCCGACGGCTCGAGATCGGTTTTCGGGTTGTCGAAAAACGGGTCGATCAACAGGTCGGTACCCCCGACGGTGACGTGCCACGTCGAGTGGCCATGCCAGGTGAGCTCCATATCACTCTACTGGTTAGCGTGTCTCTCCCTTAAAAGTGGGTGGGAGATGTGTGCGGCTGGGAGCGATCACGTACCGATATCGGCCGCGAGGTCACATGCTCGAGCCGCGTTCCTGTCGGGGTCGGCACACTCGAGTCGCGGTAAACGACTGGCTGTCGCGTGTGTACAATCACCATCATTTATACGTCCGCTCTTGGATGGTCGAGATGCCGCAGGCGGACCTGACACACCACGCATGCGGTCGGTCGCATTCGCGACCGTGCATGGTCGAGCATCCACTTCTGGATGGGGGCCGGCCATTCGACAGACGGCGGCCGCGGCACAGACAGTCGCTTCGCTGGTGATCGGCGGACACCGTCGACGATGCCGTGGCGTTTTTTACTAGCGGCCCGTACAGCGCGTATGCTCGCGCTGACGCTCGAGGACTTCATGGTAGAGCTGAACGAGGGATCGATCAAGAACGTCGGACCGTCGAACAAGTCGGCGACCGTCAAACTGTTCGACGTCGAATCGGCCGAGGCGCGCGAGTTCGGTGACAAACGCGTCAAACTCGTCTTCGAGGACGACGACGGCAACGAGATACAGGTGTCGCTGTTCCCTGAGGACGTCCGAAAGATCGTCCGCGACGTCGAGGCACTCGAGGACGACTCGCCGGTCTTCGAGTGATCGTCGCGGGCACCCATCGCGGAAGCATTTCGACAACCGTTTTAGGCCGAACCTGTTTGAACCGAGTAGATGGGTAACTGTATCATCTGCGGCACGCCCGTTGACGGCGAGATTTGTGAGAGTCACGAGGAGGACGCTGTCTTCGAGTTTCGTGGCACCGCACCTTCGCACCTCACCCCCGGCCGCTACTACCGGGGCTCCGTCGACGGCTACGCCGACTTCGGCGTCTTCATCGACGTCGGAGATCACGTTACTGGACTGTTGCACAGAAGCGAACTCGACCGACGACTCGAGAGCCTCGAGTGGGAACCTGGAGACGAGGTTTTCGTCCAGGTTCTCGACGTCCGCGACAACGGGAACGTCGACCTCGGCTGGTCGATCCGACAGTCTGACCGCGAATTCCGCGGAAAACTGATCGAAACCGCCGACGAGGAGTTCCGTCCAGCGGACCTCGAAGACGACGCGGACGCTGACGCGGACTCGGCCGACGACGATGGCGAAGCCGACACGTCGTCCGAACCGTCCCAGGGCACACCCGACGAGGGTGCCGCCACCGCGAACGCGACGGAAGCCGTCGCCAGCGCCAGCGGCTCCGTCGCAACCGAAACCGCCGCCGCGTCGACGCCGTCGACCGACGATGCGGCCGACGCCACGCCCGAGCCCGAACCGGCGCTCAAGCGAACGACGATCGAAGCGATCAACAATCAGGTCGGCTCCGTCGTCCGGCTCGAGGGCGAAATCACCGGCGTTCGCCAGACTAGCGGCCCGACGGTGTTCGAACTCCGCGACGAGACTGGCACCGTCGAGTGTGCGGCGTTCGAGGAAGCCGGCGTCCGCGCCTACCCCGACGTCGATGTCGACGACGTCGTCGCCCTCGAAGGCGAGGTCGAACGCCACCACGGCGACCTCCAGGTCGAAACCGAGACGCTCGACGTCCTCGAAGCCGACGAGCGCGCGGCCGTCGTCGACCGCCTCGAAACCGCAATCGAGCGAGAAGCCAGCCCTGACGACCGATCGCTGCTGGCCGACCACGGTGCCATCGCCGCCGTCGAGAGCCAGATCGTCGAGGCTGCGACGGCGATCCGACGAGCCGTCATGGAAGCTCGTCCGATCGTTGTCCGCCACTGTGCAACCGCCGACGGCTACGTCGCCGGCGCTGCGATCGAGCGTGCCGTACTCCCGCTGATCCGCGAGAAACACACCCGCGACGACGCGGAGTACCACTACTTCGAGCGCCGACCGCTCGACGACCGCGTCTACGACATGGACGCCGCGACGAACGACGTCACTTCGATGCTCGAGGCTCGCGACCGCCACGGCGAGCAGCTCCCGCTCGTCATCCTCGTCGACGCTGGCTCGACCGAGGAGTCCGTCCACGGCTACGACCTGCTCTCGATGTACGACGCCGAAGCGATCGTCATCGACGACAGTCGCGCTGACGAAGCGGTCACCGACGCCGTCTCTGTCGCCGTTGCCCCCTCGCTCGAGGGCGCAAACGTCGACGACCTCACCTCGACGGCGCTCGCCGCCAACGTCGCTGCACACGTCAACGACGACGTTCGCGAGGACCTCGGCCACCTGCCCGCGGTCAGCTACTGGGAGGACACTCCCGAGGCGTACCTCGAGTTGGCGACCGACGCCGGCTACGACGAGACCGCACTCTCCGAGCGACGCGAGGCCGTCTCGCTCGAGGCCTACTACCAGTCGTACAAGGACAAACGCGAACTCGTCGCCGACCTGCTGTTCAACGGCGAGGCACGAGAGGGCGACCTCGCGGCTCACGTCTCCGAACAGTTCCGCGCGAAACTCGAGACCGAACTCGAGACTGCACGGGACAACAGCACGATCCGCGGTCAGGACGGCGTGACGTTGACGGTTCTCGACACGGCCGCGTTCACGCACCGGTACAACTTCCCGACGACGGTGCTGTTGCTCGACGAACTTCACCGACAGGAACGCGACCGCTCTGACGCGCCGTTTGCGACCCTCGGTGTCGGCGAAGACGAACTCCACGTTCGAGCGACCGACGCCGTCGACGTCCGCGAACTCGGTGACGCAATCGCCGAGCAGGTCCCCGATGCTGGCGTTCACGTCGTCGGCGGTGCCGACGGCCACGTCGCGTTCCTGCCGGGCGCACGCGGTGCCGTTCGTGACGCAGCGATCGACGCCCTCGTCGAAACGCTGGCCTGATCAGGCCCCGAAAGCTGATCCGCGACACTTCTCGACGTTATCGACCGACACCCAGAAAGCGGCCGCTCTCTTCCAACCCTGCGGGTGACGGACAAACCCTACAGCGCGTGCCGACGCGAGAGAACTAGTGATCAGAACCGTCAGAGACGGGTTCGTGTGAGCCGTCGGTTGCGTTCTCGAGCGAGTCGGTCGACGCGCTTGCGTCGGCGTCCTGATCGGCTGCCTCCGCGACGAGGTTCGCGATCGTCGTCTCGAGTTCTTTCGTTACCGTCTTGGCCGCCAGTCGGTCGAGGACGAACGACCAGAACGAGTCGAACGTGTAGCGTGTGGTCGCCTCGACCTGGGTTTTCGCTCCCTGTTCGACGGTAATCGCCGAGTGGCGTTTCGCGAACATGTCGCCACCGTCGACGAAGGTGTACTCGTAGCCGTTTTCGCGCTCGACGAAGCTGATCGTCAGCTCCTCGCCGTCGAACACGACGACGGCGCGCTCACCGTCGGTTGTCGGCTCGAGCGAGCGAACGTCGTAAATCTCGGCGGCCTCGAGGATGGCCCGCGGCGACAGGATTGCAAGCAGTTCCCGCGGCGATGGCTCGACGACGACGGTGACCTCGACCTCGTGCATCGGTCGAGCCTAGGTGCCGGTCGGCAAAAATCATCGGCATTGTGATGCACGCTCCCGACTCGAGCGAGACGTAAGACGAGTCGAGGGAAACAGCCAGTTTCGACTCCGACACGCTTATTCGCGACGGGAGACCATCCTCGTGTAGTGAGCACCGAGACGCCCGAACCTACCGAAACAGAGGCGTTCGAGCAGGTCTGTGAGACGCTCGTCGAGCGAATCCTTGCCGGCGAGATCGACGAAGACGACGTCGAAAAGGCCAAACTCGAGGCCTGTTCGGAACACTCGGCACCGAAGGTGCCGAAAAACTCGGAACTGCTCGATTACGCCCCCCAGGAACACCGAGAGACGCTCGAGGCGGTCCTCCAGCGCAAGCCCGTCCGCACCGCATCGGGCGTCTCCCCGGTCGCGATCATGACCTCGCCCGAGCGCTGTCCCCACGGGAAATGTCTGTACTGTCCTGGTGGACCGGACTCGGAGTTTTCGTCCTCACAGAGCTACACGGGCGAAGAGCCCGCCGCGGCCCGCGGGGTCCAGAACGATTACGATCCGTACGGACAGGTCACGCTTCGACTCGAGCAACTGCGCGAGATCGGCCACCCCGTCGACAAGGTCGAACTCATCCTGATGGGTGGGACGATGACCGCCCGCTCTCACGACTATCAGGAGTGGTTCGTAAAGCGCGCACTCGAGGCGATGAACGACTTCGACGTCGAGAAAGAACCCGAGCCCGCAGAGGGCGTCAGCTTCGCCCAGGATCCCGACGAGTACGAGTGGAAATACGTCGAAGACGTCATCGCCGAGAACGAAACGGCGGACATACGCAACATCGGGACGACTTTCGAGACCAAACCCGACTGGTGTGATCCCGAACAGATCGACCGGATGCTCGAACTCGGCGGCACCAAAGTCGAAGTCGGCGTCCAGACGACCTACGAGCGGATCAACCGCGAGATGCACCGCGGCCACGGAGTCCAGGAGTCGATGGAGGCCAACCAGCGCCTGCGTGACTCTGGCTTCAAGGTCGGCTTTCACATGATGCCCGGCCAGCCCGGGATGAGCACGGAGATGTGTCTCGAGGACTTCCGACGGATCTTCGAGCAAGATGCCTGGAAGCCCGACTACCTCAAGATCTACCCGACGCTGATCGTCCGCGGAACGGCGACCTACGACTGGTGGCACAAAGGCGAGTTCGAGCCGCTGGGCAACGAGGAAGCCGCTGAACTCGTTGCCGAAATCAAGGACATGATCCCTCGCTACACGCGTCTCCAGCGCGTCCAGCGAGACATCCCGGCTGACTTCATCGACGCTGGCGTCTGGAAGTCGAACCTCCGGCAACTCGCCCGAAAGCGTATGGACGAACACGGCTGGTCGTGTGAGTGTATCCGCTGTCGCGAGGTCGGGATGAACGACGCCGAACCCGAGGAGGTCGACCTCGACGTGCTGGAGTACGACGCCTGTGGTGGCACGGAACACTTCATCTCCGTCGAGGACTTCGAGCAGGACCTGCTGATCGGCTTCTGCCGGCTTCGGTTCCCGAACGATCCGGTCAGGGCCGAACTCGAGAACGCCGCGCTCGTGCGCGAACTCCACGTCTACGGCTCGGAAGTCACGATGGGCGAAGAGGGGACGTCCGACCAGCACCAACACCGGGGCTACGGCCGCCGTCTGATGGAACGCGCCGAGGACCTCGCCGCCGACGCCGGATACGACAAACTCAGCGTTATTTCGGGTATCGGCGCTCGAGAGTACTACCGCCAGAAGCTGGGCTACCACCAGGACGGGCCGTACGTGAGCAAGCGGCTCTGACGGATTCGGTTCGAGGATCTGCCGGATGAAGCGCACGAAATTTTCGATCTCGACGCTGTCGAGCAGTCCCAGGCCGTCCTCGGTCGCCGAGTCGTATCTGCCGATCTGGCACTGGCGGGTCCCACGCTCGAGTGCCGAGGGACGCGTCCCGATTCG
This sequence comes from Natrarchaeobaculum sulfurireducens, assembly GCF_003430825.1. Taxonomy (NCBI): domain Archaea; kingdom Methanobacteriati; phylum Methanobacteriota; class Halobacteria; order Halobacteriales; family Natrialbaceae; genus Natrarchaeobaculum; species Natrarchaeobaculum sulfurireducens. Next base: position 896,846 of record NZ_CP024047.1, read on the forward strand.
GACTTCTCCCGATTCGCCGCCAGGGGAGTACCGCTACGCGGTCACCGTGACGACGACCTCCCAGGGCGTGCCGAACTCGAGTCCGGGGACGATCAGCGCGAACACCGCGGCACCGACCATGACGCCAGCGGCGAATCCGAGCGCCCCGTCGTAGACGCGGTGGCTCACCTGCTCGGTGTACAGCGTCGGGAGTGCACTCAGACCGGTGGCACAGCCGGCGACGAGTGCGACTGCGACGACGGTGAGCGACTCTGTCATGCCTGTGTTTCGACCTGTTGGCTCAAAAATCGCCCTCGAGCATCTCACGCGGCGTGCGGTCGATGAGCACGGTGGCTGGCACACCGCTATCGACGTTGCCACCATGCGTACAACCGGCTTATACTAGCTAGTTATATCTGTGTGAATCGCGTAGTCCGGCTCGATGATGTTCAGCGAACACCTGCTCGAGGAGGGCGAACAGATCTGGGACGCACAGAAGCGCCACCCGTTCGTGACGGAACTGGCCGCCGGGACGCTCGAGGAGGCCGCGTTTCGCCACTGGGTCGAGCAAGATTACCGGTATCTGCTCGATTACGCGCGGCTGTTCTCGATCGCGGGTGCGAAAGCGCGCGACGAGGAGACGATGACCCACCTCTTGGGCGTCGCCCACGAGGTGCTTGACTTCGAATTGGATCTCCACCGCGAGTTCGCGGCTGACTACGGCATCAACAGAGCCGAACTCGAGAGGGTCGAGAAAGCCCCGACTTGCGTCGCGTACACGAGCTTCCTCCTGCGGACGGCCTACGAGGGATCGGTCGCCGAGATCGCGGCCGCCCTGTTCCCGTGTATGCAAGGGTATCTCGATGTCGCCGAGCATATGGCCGTCCTCGCCGAGGAAGAACATCGCTACACTCCGTTCATCGAAACGTACACCAGCGATGAATTTCGCGAGGCGACTGCGTGGTGTCGTCGGTTCGTCGACGAGTGTGGCGAGCGCTATCCGGGTGCGCACGAGCCCATGCGAGAGGCGTTCCTCACGAGCGCGAAACTCGAGTACCGCTTCTGGGAAATGGCGTACACGCTCGAGGGGTGGGAGCTGTGAGCGACGCAGCCGATACGGCATCCGTCCCAGAGAGCTTCGGGGCCTACACCGCCGAAATCGACGGGGAGGCCCGGTTTACCGACTGGCTTCGAGAGCGATCCGAGCCGACCTGGTCGGCGGCAATCGAGCATTCGTTCGTCGACGAACTGGGTGCCGGGACGCTCTCGACGGACGCCTACACCGCCTATCTCGTCCAGGACTACGCGTTCGTCGACGAACTCGTGGGGGCGTTTGGCCACGCGATCGGCCAGGCGCCCGGCATGGACTCGAAGCGGCCGTTCGTCGAGTTCCTCGAGACGGTGACCGACGAGGAAAACGACTACTTCCAGCGGTCGTTCGATGCGCTCGACGTTCTCGAGGTCGACAGAATCGACCCCGACCTCACCGAACCGACGGCCGCGTTCGTCGACCTGCTCGGGCGGGCAGTTCACGAGGGTGGCTACGCCGAGACGCTCGCCGTGCTGGTCCCCGCCGAGTGGATCTACGAGACGTGGGCGACGGCCGTCGCCGCCGAGTACGGCGACCCGGACGCCGACGGCCCGCCGAGTGCAGGTGCCGACCTGCCGTTTTACTACGCAGAGTGGATCGACCTCCACGCCGTCGAGCCGTTTTGTGAATTCGTCGACTGGCTGCGGGGCGAACTCGACGCCGTTGGGCCCACCCTCTCACCGCAACGCCAACGACGCGTCGAACGACTGTTCGGCCGTACGGTCGCCCTCGAGGTCGCCTTCTTCGACTCGGCGCTCGAGGTGGGTGGTGAGTGACCGGCGGGCCGATTCTGACAGTCCGTTCTCGAGTCCAACGACGGCTACTCTCACGTCGACCGGCTCAGTCGATCGTGATCTCGAGTTCGAGGAGGCCGAGGTACGACGGTGCGCCCCCGCCGCTGGTACGGAACGAGGTCGGGCTCGAGTCGACGTACTGGTAGAATTCTGACTGCGTCGACGGGAGGACGACCGAGCCGTCTTCGCCCTGGAGGTACGCCGGGGCATCGGTTCGCTGGATGCGTTCGACCTGTTCGTCCCAGTCGTCCCCGGCGTGAATGAAGAGCCCGAACGAAAAGCGGCCGTTGAGGACGGCGTCTTGCTTCGAGGAAAACTGCTCTGCTTCTTCGACCTGGTACTCCTCGTCGCTGAGCCAGGCGATCGCTGATAGTCCCTGCGTCCGAAGGAGATAGGCGTCCCACGAGTTGGTGCCGTCGAACTTCGCCCACGTGTTGCGCGGGCCGACCGTGTCGACCTCGACGCTGAAGGCTGGTCGACCGCGCGCACCGGCCGGCTCGTGGACGAACGTCGCATTGTAGCCGGGGACGCGGATCCCACGGTCGTGATAGACGACGCCGTCGGCCTCGAGGCCGAGGTCGCTGCGTTCGTTTAGGTCCTCGAGCAGTTCCAGAACGGGGATGCCGCCGCTCGCCTCGAGCCGCTCGAAAAAGTCCGGGAGTTCGTAGGCGTCCTGCCAGCCGCGGGGCGCCGTCGGCGCGCTCACGGGCGTCGACCTCCGTGACCGAGATGCATACCCGTATCCTGGGTGCCGGTCCGGATTAGGTTTTCTGACTCGAGCCGTCGTGGTCGCCACCCGACGACTGCCTGTCGGACTCGGGGCCGTCGTGGAGCGACACGTCTTTTTGACAGCGCCGGACAGAGTTGGGTATGGATCCAAAGCGGGAGCTTACGAGCGTCGACCTCGCTGCCATCGTCAGGGAACTCGGGGCCTACGAGGGCGCGAAAGTCGACAAAGCCTACCTCTACGGCGACGACCTCGTCCGGCTGAAGTTACGGGATTTCGACCGCGGCCGACTCGAACTCCTGCTCGAGGTCGGCGAGATCAAACGCGCCCACACGGTCGCCCCCGAACGCGTCCCCGACGCTCCCGGCCGACCGCCCCAGTTCGCGATGATGCTCAGAAACCGGCTCTCCGGGGCTGACTTCGCCGGCGTCGAGCAGTACGAGTTCGACCGCATCCTCGAGTTCACGTTCGAGCGCGAGGACGGCACCACCCGGATCATCGTCGAACTGTTCGGCCAGGGTAACGTCGCCGTGACCAACGGCGAGTACGAGGTGATCGACTGTCTTGAGACCGTTCGCCTGAAATCCCGCACTGTCGTCCCCGGCTCTCGCTATGAGTTCCCCGAATCGCGGACGAATCCCCTGACGATCTCCCGCGAGGCGTTCGCATACGAGATGGACGATTCCGATTCGGACGTCGTTCGGACGCTTGCGACCCAGCTCAACTTCGGGGGCCTCTACGCCGAGGAAGTCTGTTCTCGAGCGGGTATCGAGAAGGGGATGGACATCGCCGACGCCGACGAGGCCGTCTATGACCGACTCTACGAGACGATCGAACGCCTCGCGATCGACATCCGGAACGCCAACGTCGACCCCCGACTGTACCTCGAGGATACGGACGACGAGAGTGGAAGCCCCGACGACACCGACGAGACGAGTCCCGACCGCGTCGTCGACGTCACGCCGTTCCCGCTCGAGGAGCGGGCCGAACTCCCCGCCGACGCATACGAGACGTTTCTTTCGGCGCTCGACGACTACTTCTTCCGGCTCGAGTTAGCCGACGAGGACGAACCGGACCCGACGACGCAGCGACCCGACTTCGAAGCACAGATCGCCAAGTACGAACGGATTATCGAACAGCAAGAGGGGGCGATCGATGGGTTCGAGCGCGAGGCAGACGCCCTGCGTGAGCAGGCGGAGTCGCTGTACGCAAACTACGGACTGGTCGACGAGGTGCTCTCGACGATTCGCACGGCCCGCGGGCAAGACCGCCCCTGGGACGAGATCGAAGCGACGTTCGATGAGGGAAAAGAACGCGGCATCGAAGCCGCAGAAGCCGTGATCGACATCGACGGCAGTGAGGGGACGGTGACGGTCGACGTCGACGGCGAGTACGTCGACCTCGTCGTCCGCGACGGCGTCGAACAGAACGCCGATCGCCTCTACACCGAGGCCAAAACCGTCGAGGAGAAAAAGGAGGGTGCACTCGCTGCGATCGAGGACACCCGCGAGGACCTCGAGGATGCCAAACGACGCCGCGACGAGTGGGAGGCCGACGACGCCACCGACGAGGCCGACATGGACGAGACCGACGAGGAGATCGACTGGTTGAGCGAATCCTCGATCCCGATCCGCGAGAACGAGCCCTGGTACGATCGATTCCGCTGGTTCCACACCAGCGACGGCTACCTGGTCATCGGCGGACGCAACGCCGATCAGAACGAGGAACTCGTCAAGAAGTACCTCGAGCCCGGAGACAAAGTGTTACACACGCAGGCCCACGGCGGCCCCGTCACCGTGCTCAAAGCGACCGATCCAAGCGAGGCGTCCTCACACGACATCGAACTCCCCGACTCGAGCATCGAGGAGGCCGCCCAGTTCGCCGTCTCCTACTCGTCGGTCTGGAAGGACGGCCGCTACGCGGGCGACGTCTACGCCGTCGACTCGGATCAGGTCACCAAGACGCCCGAGAGCGGCGAGTACCTCGAGAAAGGCGGATTCGCGGTTCGTGGTGACCGGACCTACTACGACGATACGCCGGTCGGCGTCGCCGTTGGCATCCAGTGTGAGCCGTACACCCGCGTGATCGGTGGCCCGCCGTCGGCCATCGAGGGGACCGCGGCGACGACGATCGCGCTCGAGCCCGGCCGGTACGCCCAGGCCGACGCAGCAAAGCGAATCTACCGGCGCTTCCGCGAGCGCTTCGAAGACGAGTCGTACGTTCGCAAAGTCGCCAGCCCGGATCGAATCCAGCATTTCATGCCGCCAGGCGGCAGTCGTATCGCCGAAGACTGAAACGGAGTGCTATAACAGGACACAGATACGACTGGAGAACGGTCGCGGTTGCGCCGGTACCGACCGAGCGGATTCAGCCGACGCCGAATTCCGTTTCCATCGGTGGAAAACCGGTCTGAACGAAGACCGATTCGATCACTAGCCAATGTTGGCGAACGGATAGAAACGGAGTGTCCGATCGGCGCTCAGTTACTCGGGCCGATTGCCGACCGAAGTAATACGAGCGACGGGAGGGGTCACTCGACGAGGTCTTTGACGTACTGATCTTCCCACGAGCGTCGGTCCTCGAGTTCGCGCTGGCCCCGGCGGGTGACGGTGTAGAAGTTCGTCCGTCGGTCACGGGTCCCTTTCTCTACGAGGCCCTTGTCGACGAGCGTGTCGAGGTTCGGGTAGAGCCGTCCGTGGTGAATCTCTTTTTCGTAGTAGTTCTCGAGTTCGTCTTTGATCGCGAGGCCGTGGGGTTCGTCGAGGCCACCGATGACGTACAGCAGGTCGCGCTGGAAGCCAGTCAGGTCGTACATATCTACACATGGATAGATAAGATAGACAAATATATCTATCGAACCACAATGTCGTTGCTGACAAACACGAACGTCCACGTGGATCGAACCGACTCCTCGTTCAGGAGTCCGGGATGAGGTGTGTCCCATCTGGGTCGAACCTCAAGACCACGTCACCCGACAGCGGATCGGTCGTTCGGACGAGCAGTTCGCGACCGCCCCACTCGAGGTGGACCCTGGTCTGTTCGCCGAGAAACTCCGCGCCGACGACGGTCGCGGTCGTCGCGTTCGTCTCGAGATGTCCGTGATCGTCGCGACGGCGTTCGTCGACTGATAGGTTCTCGGGGCGGACACAGAAGCTAACCACTTCACCGACGCTCGCGTCGGCGTCGTCGACGGCGACGGTGAAGCATTCGGGACCGACGTCGACCGTCGCCAGAGGGCCACCGCTCGAGTCTTCGACGGCGGTGACGGTGCCCGAGAAGACGTTGTTGTCCCCGACGAACTCGGCGACGAACCGGCTCTCGGGTCGGCGATAGATCTTCCGCGGCGGTGCCACCTGCTCCGGGGCGCCAGCACGCATCACGGCGAGGCGGTCGGAGATTGCCAGCGCCTCTTCCTGGTCGTGTGTGACGTAGACGGTCGTAATTCCGAGTTCCCGCTGGATCGCTTTGACCTGGAGTCGGAGCCGTTCGCGCAGTTGGGCGTCGAGTGCGCTCATCGGTTCGTCGAGCAACAACACCTCGGGACCGGGTGCCAGCGCGCGAGCGATCGCGATGCGTTGTTTCTGCCCGCCCGAGAGGTTCTCGGGCTCGCGGTCTTCGAAGCCCTCGAGGTCGACCAGCTCGAGCAGCTCGCGGACGCGTTCCGCGCTCGAGAGCCCGTTGGGGGGGTCTGCAAAGTTGAGCCCGTAGGCGACGTTCTCGCCGACGGTCATGTGGGGAAACAGCGCGTAGTTCTGGAAGACGACGCCGACGTCGCGATCCTCTGGCGGGACACCCGTGACGTCGTCCCCGCCGAACCGGAGCGTCCCGTCGGTCGGACGCTCGAAGCCTGCGATCAGCCGAAGCGTGGTCGTCTTTCCACAGCCGGAGGGACCGACGAGGGTGAAAAATTCCCCCTCGCGGACCGACAGCGAAAGGTCGTCGACGGCGGTCGTCCCGCCGTACCGTTTCGTGACGCCGTCGAACTCGAGGGCCACGGGCGCGTCGGCTCGCTCGCTCGGCCGCTCGGACGGTTCGACGACGCTGTGGGGACTGTCAGATGCCAAAGCTCTCACCTCCGAGTCGGTCGATGATGACGAAACTGATGCTCGTCACCACGAGCAAGACGACGCCCATCGCGCTCGCCGGTCCGAGTTGGCGGTTCATGAACCGTTCGATCGCGACCGGCATCGTATACTGGTCGGTGCCGGTGGCGAGGATCACCGTCGAAGAGAACTCGCCCATCGAGATGGCGACGGCGAACGCCGCGCCGGCGACGACGCCCGGCCAGACCAGCGGGAGTTCGACGTCGACCAGCACCCGCACTCGAGAGGCCCCGAGCGAGCGCGCTGACTCGAGCAGCGACCGGTCGAGCGACTCGAGCCCGGGTGCGACGGTGCGGACGACGAACGGATAACAGGAGACGGCGTGAGCGGCGACGATGGCGAGCGCGCCGCCGACGGCGAATCGCCAGCCCGCGAGTTCGACGCCGAAGACGGGACCGCGGAGCAGACCGATACCGACGATGATGCCGGAGACAGCCAGCGGTGCCATCGCGATGACGTCGACCAGTTTTCGGCCGCGATAGCGTCGGGTGGTCAGCACGGAGACGACGACGCCCATCGGGAGTGAAATAGCCAGTGCGCCCGCGGCGAAGACGAGCGAGTTGCGGACGGCGGGCCAGGGACGGATCTGAAACGTCGCGCCGGTCGCCTGACGCTCGAGTAAGAATCGATAGTGCTCGAGAGTGAGCCCGTTCGCGCCGACGAGGCTCGTATAAACCATACTGGCGATGGGCGAGACGAAGACGAACAGGGCGACGACCGCGTAGACGGCGAGGCCGCCTCGAGGCAGCAGTTCACGAGCGGAGAACGCCGGCGGGACGAGGCGCTTTCGTGGGAGCGGCTGGGCGCCTCGAGAGCGGACGACGTGGGTCGCCTCGTATCGGAGATAGCCATAGAGGACGGCGAGCGAGATGGCGAGTTCGACGATCGCCAGCGCGGCCGCCTCGGCGTAGTTCAACTCCCGGATCAGCTGGTAGACGAACACCTCGACGGTCGCGAGCTGAAAGCCGCCCAGGGCGAGCACGATGGGAAACGTCCCGAACGTGAAGACGAACGTCAGCGCCGACCCCATCAACACGGCTGGATACAGTTGTGGGGCAACCACGTCACGAAACGCCCGGAACGGGCTCGCACCCAGGCTCCGGGCTGTCTCGAACGCACGGGCGTCGACCGACTCCCAGGCGGCGACCGTCACGCGGGCGATCAGCGGCGCGTTGTAGAACGCGTGAGCGATCAGGATGGCCTCGAGCGAGAACATGAGGTCGACGGGGCCGAGCCCGACAACGCCGAGCGCAGCGTTGAGCGTCCCGTTCTGGCCCAGGGTGGCGACGAAGCCGACGGCGACCATGATCGACGGGAAGACGAACGGGAGGATCGTCAGCGATCGGAGCGTTCGCCGTCCCGGAAATTCATAGCGAGCCAGGAGGTACGCCGCCGGCAGTCCGAGGGCCACACTCAACAGCGTCGATAGGACGGCCTGATAGGCAGTGAAGCCGACGATGCCGAGCCGCCGGTCGGCCGAGAGGAGGTCGCCGACGACCGCCAGGGGAGACTCTCCGGCGAACAGCCGTGCGAGGTCGCCGAAATAAAACGGATCCCGAAGCAGGTCGAGAAACAGCGAGAGCGTAAGCGCGCCCTCGACGTAGACGGCGTCGACGAAGACGGTCGCGACGGGATAGTAGAACAACACGAGCAACACGAGCGTGGTCCCGACAGCGAACGTCGCGATTGCCCGGCGCTCGAGGCGGTCGCGGACGCGCCGTTGCCGGTCAGTCGGGCTATCGGGGTCCTCGTCAGCCGACTTCGTAGCGGCTGGTTCGAGACCTACAGCGTCCGATCCGACGCCAGTAGCGGGACCAGCGCCCTCAGCCGCCTGAGATGGCGTTCCAGCCGGTCTCGAGGTGCCGTCAGCCGTCGAGGGGCCGTCGTCTGCTGGATCGGTGTTAGTCACTGTGATGGGAGGTACTGGTCGGTCGTCGGTCCGTGATCCACGTGTCGGTCACTCGCGTCGCTTACACGTCTCCGGCGACCTCGCGGCCCCAGTCTTCGAGCCACGTCGAGAGGTTCCCGCTGAGTTCGTCGTAGTCGAAGAAGACGATCTCGTCGGGGTGTTCGGCGTAGTCGCGGTACACCTCCGGTGGCTCGGCTGACTCGACGACGGGGCCGGTCACGTTCCGTTCGGCGACCGCCGCCTGCACGTCGGGCTCTAAGACGAAGTCGACGAACTCGTGAGCGAGGTCGTCGTTCGTGCCGTCGGCGAACCGGGCCGCACCGAGCAGGTTGGCGTAGCCCTGGCCCTCCAGGAAGCCGACCTGGTGTTTCTCGAGGTCTTGCTCGTCGCGCTTTGCGTACACGCGGTCGTTCGAGTAGGAGACGATCATCGGCACCTCTTCTTCGAGGAACTGGGGGTAGACGTCGCTCCAGCCGTCGAGGACGCGCGCGTCGTTCTCGAGGAGGTCGTTCCAGAACTCGAGATAGCCGTCCTCGCCGAACTCGTCGATCGTCCAGAGCATAAACAGGAGCCCGGTCGTCCCCTCCTGAGGGTTCGAGAGGGCGAGTTTTCCCCGGTACGCCTCCGAGAGCAGGTCCTCGAACGATCCGGGGGCTTCGAGCGAGCGACCGTCGTAGACGAGGCTGCAGTAGCTGAGCCACGTCGGAACGACCCGGTCCTGGGGATCGAAGTAGTAGTCCTCGCCGACGTCGTCGAGGTTCGAGAGCGCGCCGTCGTCGATGGGGACGAAGAGGTCCCCGTCGGCGTTCTCGTCGATCCGGACGAGGTCGTGGGGCCTGACGTTCAGGTAGACCTCGGCGTCGTTCCCGACGCCCTCGTTGTGCCGTTCGATGTAGTAGTTGATCCCCTGGTCGCGGACGTCCCACTCGAGGGTGGCACCCGTCCGCGCTTCGAACTCGTCTTTGACCCACGGGCCGGCGCTATCGCTCGGCGCGTCGACGAAGGCCTCCGTCGACGCGACCACGATGGTATCGTCGTCCTCGACCGAGCCCGTCGTCCCACCGGTACCGTCGTCGACTTCCTCTGCGGAACAGCCGGCAACGGCCGCAGCACCGACTGCAGCGCCTGATGCCAGAAACGTCCGTCGTCTCATTACTCAGTGATCACAGTCGGTGGTACGTAAGTGGCGCGATCCGTCACGCGGCGTGTCAGTCGTCCGCACTGACGTCGAGAAGTCGGTCGAATCTGGGCGACTCGAGCGTTGCATGGGAGTCTGAGAGATCGAGACGCCCCGTCTCGCTCAGCACGCGAAGGGCGTAGAACGTTCGTCCCTCCGCAAGTCGTTCGCGCAGCGCCGGGTGGACGGCGCCGTCCCAGGCCAGCGGGTGCGATCCGGGCTTGGACCAGCGGTTTCGGGGCGCGAGAAACGGTGGATCCCATTGCCCATCGCGTTCGGTGAACTGCCGGACCGGCGTGTGTCGAAGGAGTGCGCAGTGACGATCGGCCGCCGACACCGTCCGATCGATGAGCCCTGCTCGCTCGCTTGAGACGTCCGCCACCTGCCGGTAGCGCTCGACGGCCAGCTCCGCGTGCAGTCGCTTCTCTCGACGGTACTCGAGCGGGACGCGTTCCCAGGCACGGACGTACGCCGGGTCCCACAGCGGAAGCCACCACTCGAGGCCGGCGTGGTCGTACGCCCGCAGGTCGCCGTTGGTGAACGTCGCCATCCGGCCCCGCCACTCCCACCGTTCGTAGGCGGCTGCGGCGCTCGCGGGGCCGTCGATCTCGGTGATGTCTCGATCACCGAGCAGAATCCTCGAGATCCGGGATGCAAACGCGTCGCGCTTCAGGGCTGGGTCGGCGTCCCACAGCGTGTAGTGATAGTCGAGGACGTACCCGAGGAGCCCCTCGAGCGACGGATCGACGACCTCGGAGTCGGTATCGAAACGTCCACAACCGGTCTCGAGCCGCTCTTCGCCGGCTCCGGCTGCGAACCGCGGCAGCCGCTCGCTCGGTGTCGCGACGGTATGGCCGGGACAGTATAGCGCGTCTTCGGGCAGCCGTCCGGCCTCGAGCAGCCGGTGGAGTGCGGGGACCTCGGCGAGAAACGGCAGGGCGTCCCCACCGAACGCCTGCTCGCGGTAGTCCCGTCCGACCTCGCCGTGATACCACTCCCACCAGCTGGACTCGTCGTAGGGGAGGAACTCCCAGCGAACGCCGAGTCGCGAGGCGACCTCGCGGCTGACCTCGACGTCTGGGTGACCCGACCGGCCGAACGTGAACGCGACCACGTCGCGACCGCGCGCGACGAGCGCCGACGCCAGCAGCCGCGAGTCGTAGCCGCCCGACAGCGGGAGGACAATTGGTCGCCCGCCAGCGACGCGCTCGAGTCGATCGAGTGCCGTCTCGAGGGCCGACTCGAGCCGGCGTCTTGGGGGTTCGCCGTCGACTGCTGCTCCGCGAGGCCAGTACCCACGATACGTCAGACGGTCGATCTCGCCGTCTGCGAGGCGAACGACTTCGCCGGGCTGGATCGCCAAAACACCCCGCCAGATCGTCTCCGGGCCAGCCACGTACCGCGTCAGCAGGAACTCGCTCTCGGCAACGGGGTCTCTATCGGTGTCGATCGCATCTCGGACGATGCGACCGCGGTCCGAGACGACGCCCGCCGACGCGTAGTACAGCGGGATCGATCGAGCGCCGTCGGCGACGAGTATCGTCTCCTCGTCGATATCGATGACGGCAGCGTAGAACCCCTCGAGAGTGGCTGCAACGCTGGTGGCCGCCTCGAGTGAGTCACCTCCCGCGTCGATCGCTTCCCTGAATCGCGCGGCCAGGGCAGCACCCTCGAGCAGGGAATCGGTCGCAAACGCCCGTCCGCGAACGGCGACTCCCTCGTGGCGTGACCACCGCGGCTCGACCAGACACGGTTCCATGACCGTGCTTCCGCCGTCTAATATATAGCCCCGACGGCTGTGGTCGAGCTCGAGCAGGTGCCAACGTTGAATCCGTTTCGTCACGAATGTTCGACTAGTAAACAGTACATGGGGTGTGTTCCGCTTACCTTGACCGACATGAACTCAAATATTAAAGATATAGTATATACATAGAATTCAGATAGGAATTGCCGGGCGAGCAATTATGTTCTCACCTGATCCGGATTGTACTTGGCTTTTTCAAGTCGATCTATTCCGATTCAAGCACTTTACTCGCCTTTTTCGGTAGTAATACGATTTCGATTCCGTCACTCCGAGACAAAATAGCATAAATACTAAATCAAACAGTTATATGTGATAAACTGGATAATAGTGGAAAAGTAATAGTAGGGATTCTGATCGTATCGCTTGACCATAGTTTCGATGGAGCTATCAAACACCTGTCTGCTCATCGATGGTGAAAGACAACCCCCGACGACACTGTCGTAGGTCTACTTCGGCAGTGACGAAACAAGTCTATACGGTAGATCCGCCTGACACGACGCAGGCATTACGGCTGTACCTCTGTAAACCTCTGGTTGATCAGCGTTCGGAACCACGCTCGAGCCAACTGGTGAGCAGTCGGGGCTGTAGACGCGTTCGATCTCGAAGGTGGACACGAGGCCGGGAGATGGGGCCTCTCCGTGTCAGCACTCATCGGTTCCGCTGGGCTCGCTGCCACTGCCGAACAACACCACTGCGCTATTTCGGCTGTCCCGAAACGAGTATGTGCCATTCGAAGGCTGTGATTCGAGTGGAATCGACACCCGTCGGCGGACGATCCGATATGCCACTGATCGAACAGAGGCGTCTGTGCGGGCGCTGTCGCAATAGGAAGGATTATACACCGACGGACTGTCGGTCATGATAGACGAATGCCACAGACGCCGGGTCCGAACGGGGGGATCAACGCGACCAGAACGACGTTCGCCATCGTCGAAACGCTCCACGAGCGGGAGGCGGCAAGGTTGACCGAACTGGCCGCGGACGTCGACATCGCGAACAGCACTGCCCACGAACACCTCGAGACGCTCAAAGAGTGTGGGTACGTCGTCGAAGACGAGGGGCTGTTCAGCCTCTCGCTGAAGTTCCTCGACCACGGGACACAAGCGAAGCGTCGGTATCGGGACCTGATCGAAGCCGCGAAACCGGCACTCGAAGGGCTCATCGACGAGACGAACGAGGCGATGAATCTCGTCGTCGAAGAACACGGTGAGGCGGTGTACGTCGACCGGATGACCGGCGAACGCGGCGTGCCGACGAACTCCTGGGCGGGCAAGCGAAAGCCGCTACATACGATTGCGTCGGGCAAATCGATCCTCGCGCACCTGCCCGATGAGCGCGTCGACCAGATCGTCTCCGCACATGCGTTGTCCCCGGTCACCGAGCGGACGATCACGTCGCGCGAGCGACTCGACGAGGAACTCGAGACGATTCGCGATCGAGGGGTGGCGTTCAACGACCGCGAATCCCACGACCGAATTCGGGCGGTGGGGACGCCGATCGTCCTCGAGGGGGAGGTGTTCGGCGGGATCGCGATTGCCGGTCCGGCGAAGCGACTGACCGGGGAGTACTTCCGGTCTGAACTGCCGGACCTGCTGCTCGGTGCGGTCAACGAGATCGAACTGAAGCTGGCGTATCACTGACTCGAGGGCGTCCGGTGTCGACCTGTAACCTTCGCCGATGTGTGTCTCGCGTGTCGGTCCCTGGTAGCCGGTGCCAGAACGTGAAAGGTTAAGTCGTTCTGCCAGAGAGATAGTATCGTATGCTCGACTACGTCGACCTAGAGGCAGATCTATCATCAGAGGAGAAACTCATCCGGGATACGGCCCGCGAGTTCGTTGCGGACAAGGTGGCTCCCGACATCGGTGAGCACTACGAGGCCGGGACGTTCCCGACGGAGCTCATCCCCGAAATGGGCGAGATGGGCTTTTTTGCGCCCAACCTCGAGGGCTATGGCTCGCCGAACGTCTCCGAGACCGCGTACGGATTGTTGATGCAGGAACTCGAGGCGTGTGACTCCGGGCTGCGCTCGATGGCCTCGGTGCAGGGTGCGCTCGTGATGTACCCGATTCATGCCTTCGGCAGCGAGGCACAGAAAGAAGAGTGGCTCCCGAAACTCGGCTCGGGAGAGGCCGTCGGTTGTTTCGGCCTCACCGAGCCCGAACACGGCTCGAACCCGTCGGCGATGGAAACCCACGCCGAACGCGACGCCGATGGCTACGTCCTCAACGGCGCGAAGACCTGGATCACGAACTCGCCGATCTCGGATGTCGCGGTCGTCTGGGCACGTGACCGCTCGAGCGAGGACGAACCCGTCCGTGGCTTCCTCGTCGAAACGGACCGCGACGGCGTCTCGACGAACAAGATCGACGAGAAGTTCTCGCTTCGTGCCTCGATCACGGGCGAGATCGGCCTGAACGACGTTCGCATCCCCGAAGAGAACGTCTTGCCCGAAGTCAGCGGCATGAAAGGACCACTGTCCTGTCTCACGCAAGCGCGGTACGGCATCGCCTGGGGCGCGGTCGGTGCTGCCCGCAACTGTTTCGAGACCGCACGCCAGTACGCACTCGACCGCGAGCAGTTCGGCGGCCCGATCGCTCGCTTCCAGCTCCAGCAGGACAAACTCGCGGAGATGGCGACCCAGATCACGCTCGCCCAGCTGCTCGCTCACCGACTGGCCGACCTCAAGGAGGCGGGTGACCTCCGCCCACAACACGTCTCGATGGCCAAGCGCAACAACGTCCGGATGGCCCGTAACCAGGCTCGTATCGCCCGCGAGATGCTCGGCGGCAACGGCATCACCGCCGACTATTCGCCGATGCGTCACATGGCCAACCTCGAGACGGTCTACACCTACGAGGGGACCCACGACATCCACACGCTGATCCTCGGCCAGGACCTCACCGGCATCGCCGCCTACGAGGCCTAGTCGGACGATGGTCGGAGAAGCACGCGAGCCCGACGGTGAGTCGGGTCCACTCGAGGGGATCACCGTCCTCGACGCCTCGCAGGTGCTCGTCGGGCCGTTCTGTACGATGCAACTCGCCGATATGGGCGCGGACGTGATCAAGGTCGAACGACCCGACGTCGGCGACCAGACCCGCGGCTGGTATCCGCCGCAGTTCGGCGAGGGCGAAGACGCCGTCAGTGCCTACTACGCGAGCGTCAACCGGAACAAACGTTCGGTGAGCCTCAATCTGAAGACCGAAGACGGACGCGAACTCCTGCGCGAACTCGCCGCCGACGCTGACGTCTTCGTCGAGAACTTTCGCGTGGGGACGCTCGAGGAGTGGGGACTCGGCTACGAGGACCTCACGGCCGAAAACCCGGACCTCGTCTACTGTTCGCTGTCGGGATACGGCGAGTGGGGACCGTACGCCGACCGGCCCGCCTACGACCTCATCATGCAGGCGGAAGGCGGGTTCATGAGCATTACCGGCGAAGAGGGTGGCGCGCCGGTTCGGATCGGCGTCGCCATCGCCGACATCGGTGCGGGGATGTACGCCGCCCAGGCGATCCTCGGGGCCCTGTTTCACCGGGAACGTGGCGGAAGCGGCCAGAAAATCGATATTAGTCTCTTCGACGGGCAGGTCGCCTGGCTGTCCTACATGGCGAGTAACTACTTCGCGACGGGCGAGCCGCCCAAACGGATGGGCAGTCGACACCCGACGATCACGCCCTACCAGGCGTTCCCGACCAGTGACGGCTACGTCGTCATCGCGGCCGCCTCGGAGAAACTCTGGCGGAACCTCTGTCACACCCTCGACCGCGAGGACCTGCTCGAGGAGGAGCGATTCGAAACCAACGCCGACCGGGTCGACCACCGCGACGCACTCGAGGAAATCCTCGAGGCGGAGTTCGCCGACTGGACGACCGACGATCTCGTCGAGACGCTCGAGGCGGGCGACGTGCCCGCCCGCGCCGTCCACGACATCGGTGACGTCTTCGATCATCCACAGGTCGACGCCCGTAACATGCATCGAGAGATCCCCCATCCCGACGTGGGCTCACTCGAGATGGTCGCCAGCCCGATGCACTTTTCCGGGACACCGACGTCGATCCGACGCCATCCGCCATCGCTCGGCGAACACACGGACGAAGTGCTTGCTGAACTCGGCTACGACGAGTCCGAACGAGAGCGACTGCGCGACGCCAACACCGTCTAACGGTTGTTCGGGATGCGCTCGTGATAGCGGGCGACCGATGGGAACTCGGCGTTTTCGATTGTGTTTTTCTCGGATTGATCGCCGCCCTCGAGCGGTGGCCACGATTGTACTGTACTGTGGATTGAATCCGACGAGCAAAAAGCCGTGAATCGATAGACTGGCGACCGGAAACGGGGTGTGAGTTACCGGTTCGTCCCGGAGACGAATGGCAGGCCGTCGTTGACGACGGAGTACTGGCGAGCGGCGATGACACCGAGGACGAGCAGTCCGGCTGCGTCAGTCAACAGTCCGGGGGCGAGCAGCGTGATCGCCCCGACGAACAACACGGCCCGCTCGAGAAGGGCCATGTCGTCGATGAGGTAGGCCTGCGTCGACGCCGAGAGGGCGATCACCCCGACGATGGCGGTGAGCACGCTGAAGCCGATGGTCGGCACGTCAGCCATCGTGACGGCACCCGGATCGGCCAGCAGGATGAGTTCGTTCCCGTAGACGAACAGGAAGGGGATGATGAACCCGACGACCGCAATGCCGAGGGCCGTGAAGCCAGTCCGCCACGGGTCAGACTCTGCGATCCCGCTGGCGGCGAACACCGCGAGCATGATCGGCGGCGTGATGGCGCTGATGATCGCGAAGTAGAAGATGAACAGATGGGCGGCGAGTTCGGGCACGCCCAGGTCCATCAGTGCGGGGGCACCGAGTGCGGCGACGACGACGTAGGCCGCGGTCGTCGGCAGTCCCATCCCCAGGATAATCGAGGCGATCATCGTCAACACGAGGCCGATAATGAGCACGCCCCCGGAGAGGTTCGCGACCAGCGAACTGAACGCCAGCCCGAGGCCAGTGAGGGTGACGACGCCGACGACGATCCCCGCCGTGGCACACGCGGCCGCGACGACGAGTGTCATCCGGATCCCGCGGTCGAACGCCCGGACGGCGGTGCCAGCGGCGTTCGAGGAGAGTCGCCGTACCGTCTGGGTATCGCCGCCGGTGAGCGCGCTAACGAACTCCCTGGCCGTCGAGAGCGGGATCGCCACGATGACGGTCAAGACGATCGCGACGAACCCGGCGAGCATCGCGGTGTAGCCCTGGACGAGCAGGGCCACGAGGACGATGATCGGGATCGTGAAGTGAAAACCAGTCTTGAGGAGGTGACCCGAATCAGGCAGTTCGGAGGCGGGCCGGCCCTCGAGCCCCTGTTTCTTCGCGCGGAAGTGGACCGCCATGCCGACACAGAGGAAGTACAGCAGAGCCGGGATGACGGCTGCGGCGATGATGTAGACGTACGGAATGCCGGTCCAGACGGCCATGATGAACGCGCCAGCGCCCATCACCGGCGGCATGATTTGGCCACCGCTCGAGGCGGAGGATTCGACGGCTGCGGCATAATGGCTGTCGAAGCCGGTTCGCTTCATCAGCGGGATGGTGAACGCGCCGGTCGTGGCCGTGTTCGCAACGGCACTGCCGTTCAGGCTGCCCATGAAACCGCTGGCGAGGACGGACGTCTTGGCCGGTCCGCCTGCGAGCCGTCCAGTGTAGCCGTACGCGAGGTCGATGAACCAGTCGCCGATCCCGGTGACCTCGAGGAACGCCCCGAAGATGATGAACAGGACGACGAAGGTCGCGCTCACCCCGAGCGGAATGCCGAAGACGCCCTCGGTCGAGAGATACAGGTGCGAGACCAGCCGCTCGACGCCGTAGCCGCGGTGAGCGAGCAGCCCCGGCATGTACGGCCCGAGGAAGGCGTAGGCGATAAACGCGATGGAGATAATCGGGAGGACCATCCCGGTCGTCCGACGAGCCATCTCGAGCACGATGAGGATCGTAAAGAACCCGAAGACAATGTCGATCGTCGTGGGGTTCCCCGCTCGCGCTGCGAAATCGCCGAACTCGACGGCGTAGGCCAGATAGAGCACGCTGGGGATCGTGATCCCGATCAGTAGCCAGTCGTACCACGGGACGCCGTCGGAGGCCTCGCCGGTGTGTGCTTCGTACCAGAGGAACACCAGCACTGCCATGAATACGAGGTGGATCGGTCGGTGGATGAACGCCCCTGGAACGCCGATCCATGGCGCCGGTGTGACCGTATGATAGATCCCCGCAACGACGGCGATACCGATCGCCAGGTACAGTATTCGGCCCGAGAGACGACGTTTTGTCATCCCACTGAAATGGCTTCCACGCGCCGCTCCCTTCGGTTTCTCCTCTAAGTTGATCTCGAGTTCGTCGTCGGTAGTTGTACTACTCATGTGTTTCCGTTTCCGTCGTTAGTCACCAACTTCCGACCGCACGGAGTAGCCTGTTGGTGACGCCATTGCGTTCTGTAGCCGAAATTCGGATCGTCGATCCGGGTTCTGCGTACGAGTCGAGTGCTCGTTTTTCACCGTCGATCACGAGCGACTGCTCGGTCGTTTCCGCGACGCGGACCGAGAACGATCCCAGCTCGTGGTCGAGTTCGCTCACGGTCATGTTGCCGTCACGGTACGTCTCACGACTGTGCTCGAGTCCAGCCGCGTGGTAGGCGTAGGCCTCGCGAACTTGTACGATCTCACTGTCTTCGACGGTGTACGTCTCGTGTATTGGTGTCCCCTCGAACGAGTGGACGTACCGAATCTCGAACGTCTCTTCCTCTTCGAGGGAGTACACTGCGAGCGTTTCGTCCGTCTCTGCATCAGCGAGCTGGACGGTCGGTACCGTCGGCGACGCGATCACTGCACCGAGTAGGAGGGCCACACCGAAGACGATCGACCCACCAACTGCGCGAAAGAGCGTCGACCGACTACAGGCCGGCATCGTCGAAGTACGCTTCCGACCCCGGATGAAGATCGATGGGGGAGTCACGTGCTGTCTCTTCGAACTGACCGACGACGTCGTGGATATCGGCCAGTTCGTCGAGGTTCTCGTAGATAATCTCAGTGATGTCGTAGACCAGTTCCTCGTCGGCGTCTTCGTTGACGATCATCGTGTTCACGACGCCGGGATTGTGAACCTCGTAGTCCTGGTCGGGATAGGTATCGGGTTCGATGGTTGCTGCTGTGTAGTATGGGAACTCGTCGTCGATCTCGGCCAGGTCGTCTTCAGGGAAGCTGAGCAGACGGATGTCACGCTGGCTGGCAACTTCTTCGATCGACGAGGTCGGCGGGCCGACACTCCAGAAGCCCGCGTCGATCTGGCCGTCGATCAGCGCGTCCGCGGTCTCGTCGAACGCGAGTCGCTCTTCGTTGATGTCGTCGTAGCTCAGCCCGTACCACTCGAGCAATTCCTGAGCGATGACTTCCGTTCCGCTGCCCGGTGCGCCGACGCTCACGTCGAGTCCCTCGAGGTCGGCGAGCGTTTCAACGTCGGAATCTTCGGGAACGACGACCTGCGTGTGATTGACGTAGGCACCGAACATCGACTGGAGTGGCTCGGGTTCGTCGAAGTCTCCTTCGCCATCGACTGCCAGCAGGACGGAATTACTGAGCGCCAGTGCCATCGTCATGTCACCGCCGCCGACTTCGCGGGCGTTTTCGACGCTTGCACCCGTCGACTCGGCCGATGCGTCGACACCGAGATCCTCGTGTTCGTTGAGCAAGTCGGCGATGCCGCCCCCGAGAATGTAGTAAACGCCACCGGTCCCCCCAGTCCCGATGGTTACGAAGTTTTCACCCCCATCGCCGAGACAGCCCGCCATCGCTGTCAGTCCACCGGCGGCAGCCGCTCCCGTTGCCTTCAGAACCGTTCGACGACCGTACTCGCTGCTGTCGCTGTGATCCATGTGATTAATAGGCGAGTTTCTGGGTAGATAAACTTTACTGAGTGGTAGTCTATCACGATTTACTATAGTTCTTCAGTCTGGCGACCTCGTTTCGGTCAGTGCAACCGGTGGCACCATACGGCTCGCTGTACGTCAGCCTCGACGCTACCGGGACCGAACTGCGGTTGCGTCAGTACCTCGTACAGAAAGTCCGGCCTCGCTGCAGACCAGGACGCTCGAGCCGAGTGCTTTCCCTAAGTTCGAGCGGTATACCGTCGCTGTGTTCTGCGTTTCGAGTTGTACGACGAACCTGAGATCACGTGACAGGACGGGACACAACCACACTGTGAGTGAAACCGACCTCTCCAACGGGTGGACCATCGCGCTTGCGATTGGACCGACGACCGGCGGTAATTAGATGTCCGACATTTGTTTCTGGTGAGGACGTGCACCGGATCGTACCCTACAGAATAATGTCAAACAGTACAGTTTACAATACTGCCCATTCTGCTATATTGCCAGAGAAATGATTACTAGTGACGGCTCGGGAGAGGAGCCGGATGCGTTGTCGATCGTGAAGCTGGTCACTGGTCCAATGGTGGGTAGTCGCGTCTTCGTTACTTGCAAATTCGGAACACAACGTCGCTTCCTGGGAACTGAGACTGGCGTCGAAAGCGGCTCCCTCGAGTGCTTTCGAGGTAATCCAGAGTACGCTATACCTTCCTGATTCTCCCTAAAATACCAGTTGAAAATTATTATCAATAAAAATTAAAACCCCAAATTATACGATGTGGTTTATTAGGACTGTTTCTGGCTGCTGATCAGATGCTTTGGTATCTTTCAACAGCTACCCTGGTACTGAAGCGAGTCGATGCGCTGCTCGGCGGGTATCGTCGTCCGGGACCGCTCCGTCTCGTCGAGAACTACCGATTACGTTCGACATCTCGGCGTTTCACGTCCGGTGCGTTTCAGGTCAACTTCTTTTGGGTTGGCCCAAGTAGTGTCGCACTGACATCACTATGGCCGAACGGACGAGCGACCTCACATCGGCGGCCGTACCGCTTCAGGTTGACTTCACGATCGGAATCGCTGCTCTTGTCACCATCGCAATGACCGTTTTCGCACTCGTGTTGTTGTATCTCGCGTTCGGACCACACAACCGCCAGCTCGAGGCTGCCGTGACTTCGAACGGTTCGTCCCAGGTGGATCGCGACGAAACCGAACTCGAGCACGCCGAGTCACGATCCGACGACGTGGAACTCGAGACCGGTTCGGACGACGGCGTCGGCCTCGAAAGCGATGCGAGCACGAGTCCAGGCGACGGCGACTCAAAATCGCTCGAGGAGAGATAACCGGCGTCGGTTCCACGGCCGTCAGTACTGCTCGAAGTGGTCGGGTGGTTCGTCGATACCGCCGAGGTCTATGATCTGCTCCATCGTTTCTGCGTCTCGGGCCCGGTCTCGCGTGGAGGGGTACTCACGCTGATGTTCGATCTCGATCGTCGTGTGGCGTGTTGCGTCGTCGTAGGACGACCCGAGGGCGATCAGGAAGCCAGTCATCGCGGTTACGAGTGCGATGCTCCCGATTGCGACGACGCCGATCGAGGCGAGTTCGCTCGGAAGGACCTGCCCGGCGGTCAAGAGCGAGACCGCCGTGACGGCCGCGATTAGCGTGATGAGTCGGGCCAGTCGGCCGGTGTCGAGCCCGTGGAATCGCTTTTCGCCGGTCGTATCGCGCAACACACCCAACACGCCGTCGTAGGTATCGTCGGTTCTCGCGTTCCCCAGCGAGTGGATCGACTGGGAGACCCAGACGCCCGCGGTGAAGTTGAGCAACGCGATGAACGAGACGAGCCCGAGTTGGCCGTCGACGAACAGCCCTGCGGCGATCGCTCCGGTGAACGAAACCGCCATGAGTGCGTGTGTCACGAGCGAGCGGATTCCGAAGCTGTCTAGCTGGTCTACGTGTCCAATGGACATGCTAGTGGTAGACACTCAATGGGGAAACACCACGTCCCTACCAGTGCAGAACGCGACGAGCGTCGGCCGAATCGATCGCAGCCCACTTACCCCCGCCGCGAGAACGAACGGTCATGCAGATCAAAGACCGGGAACAACTCGAGGGCGGTCGCGAACGGGTGACCGTCGTCCCCGAGAGCGTCGACGATCTCTGGCACCTCCAGTACGTCCTCGAGCCCGGCGACCGCGTCGCGGGTGATACGACCCGCCGCATCCAGCGAAACGACGACCAGATGCGCGATACGGGCGGTGAGCGCGAGCACATGTGGGTCGCGATCGCCGTCGACGACGTCGAGTTTCACAAGTTCGCCAACCGGCTGCGCGTCGGTGGCGAGATCGTCGCTTGCTCACGCGAGGATCAACTCGGCTTTCACCACACGTTGAACGTCGAAGCGCGCGACGAGTTATCAATCGACAAGTGGTTCAAACCGGACCAGGAAGCCCGCTTAGAGGAAGCCGAACAGGCCACCGAAAACCCCGACGTCGCCATCGCCACCGTCGAAGAGGGACAGGCACACGTCCACACCGTCGCCCAGTACGGCACCGAAGAGCGGGCGACGATCACGGGGACGACCGGCAAAGGCGAGTACGCTCGCGGGCGCGACGAACTGTTTTTGGAACTGGGGACAGTCCTCAGACGCCAGGACGCCGACGCGATCATCCTCGCCGGTCCTGGCTTTACGAAACAGGACGCCTACAAGTCTCTCGAGCAGAACGAACCCGAGGTCGCCGAGCAGGTGACGATGGTCGACACGGCCAGCGTCGGCGACCGGGGCGTCCACGAGGTCCTGAAACGCGGCGCCGTCGCCGACGTCCAGCAAGAGACGCGAATCGAAAGCGAAGCCGAGTACATAGACGAACTGACCCGGCGAATCGCCCAGGGTGCAAAGGCCGCTTACGGCCCCGAAGAAGTCGAGAAAGCCGCCGAGTACGGGGCGATCGAACACCTGTTGATCCTCGACGACCGCCTGCGCAAAGAACGCGGCCCCGAGGGCGAGTGGGCGATCGACGTCGACGACATCGTCCGAACTGCGGAACAAAAGGGCGGCGAGGTGACCGTCTTCTCGAGCGAGTTCCCACCCGGTCAGCAGCTTTCGAACCTCGGTGGTATCGCCGCGCTGTTACGCTATCGACTCGAATGAGGGCGTGACGACGTCACACAAAACCTATTACTCTTTCGCGATCTTGGATTCGAGTATGTTCGGTGGACCGTCGTGTCCCAACTGCGGGAATCGACTGCTAGTACGGAAGGTACGAACCGGACGGTTCCACCGCGGGCACACACTGGTGAAATACGACTTTCACCGTTGTTACCGGTGTCTCACCACGTTCAGTCCGGACGAATCGCCTGCGGACGCAGCGGCGACGGCGACCCCCGCTCCCTCGAACGCGACCGACGCCACGAGCGGGGTTCTGCGGGACGTAGACCTCGAGCTCGAAGACGAGGGCGCGAAAACCCGCGTCGAGTCGTTCGTCCTCGAACTCGAGAACGTCACGCCCGACCCTCTGACCGTCGATCGGGTCGTGCTCGCGTTCGACGACGGCGAGGAGACGACCGCCCCCATCGAGCCGGTCCCGCTCGACCCCGGCGAGACGGCGTCGCTCGAGGTCCGACGAAGCTGGATTCATCGGGACCAACACGCCGTGACGATCGACGTTCGTGCCGACGGCGAGGTGGCCGGACGCGACGAACTCGACCTCGAGGAGTATCGAACGGCCTAACCGCGCATCTCCGCGTCGATCGCCGTCCGGATGACGCGAGCAACGCCGAGCATCGCAACGAAGATCCCTGCGAACGTGAGCGCGGCGAAGAGAAAGATCCCGATGATGAGCGCGCCGGCGTTCCCGAACGCGAACAGCTCCGTGATGACGAACCGGTAGCTCAGGAAGACGAGCAAGAATCCAGCCGCGACGTAGATCGACGCACGCCAGTACGCACCGTACTCTTCGGGCGACAGTTCCATGCCTCGAGATATCTCCGCCGTCGTATAAGCGCTAGCGAAGCGTCCCGTCAGATGCCCGCTGTCGCCCTCGTCCGATCCTCGCTGTCGCCTCCGTCCGGGCACCCCGTCGGAGTTATCGCCCGCGGCTCATTCCATCTGCAATCTGCCCTGCGACGCGTGCGCCAGTTCGTCGCTCGACGGTTTTCGCGTCGAACACCGCTCGAGCGCTCGCCGCCGCGTCGGGGTCGACTGTAAACTCGAGGTCCGGATACTCGACGTGGGTCAACACGAGTGGTTCCGGTGGCGCGGGGGCGATTCCCTCGTGGCCGGGCAGCGGTTCGGGGGCGAGAACACGGTCGACTTTCTCGAGTGGCTCCTTGCCAGCGCCGATATCGTGGGCGAGCGAGACGAGGCGACGGACGAGTTCGCGGGCGAAGCCGGAGGCAGTGACAGTCACGAGGAGGTACTCGCCGTCGCGGCGGACCTCGACGGTCGGAGAGCGCCCGGTGTTGTAGTCGTCGGGGGTCAGGTTGTGGAAGTCGTGGGGACCAGAGAGGGCCTCGCAGGCGGCGCGATACCGCTCGTCGTCGACGACCTGTGATTCGCCCGGGAGCCGAGCGGTAGTTTGTGGGGCGTACAGGTGGTAGACGTACTCGCGACGACTCGCGCCGTGGGTTGCGTGAAAGTCCTCGGGGGCGTCGGCGACAGCCCAGGCACGGACGTCAGCCGGGAGCTCGGCGTTGAACGCTCTCGGGGTGAGCCAGTCAGGCGTCTCGAAGGCGACCGTCTGGGCGAGCGCGGAGACGCCCGCGTCGGTCCGCCCGGCGGCGGCGTACCCCTCGGGTTTGTCCGCGTCGGGCGCCAAGACCTCGAGCGCGCGCAGCGCGTCGAAGAGCATGTCCTCGACGGTGTCGACGTCGGGCTGGCGCTGGAAGCCGTAATAGCCGGTGCCGTCGTAGGCGATCCGGAACGCGCGGGTCGGCATCGGTTCGATCGAGGTATGCCAGCGTGTTAGGGGCGTCGACCTGCGTGCGTCGTGTGACGGGCTACAGGCCGTCGTCTCGGTCGAGGCCGGTAATCCAGCTCAACGCAGCTATCGCCTGCGGGAAGTCGACCGTCGGGAGCGAGAGGACGGCGACCTGTTCGAGGGCGTTGGGCTTGACCCCCTCCTCGAGGCCGCGTCGGACGTGAGCGTGGACGGCCCCTTCTGACTGGGCGACGACGGCGAGCCCGAGTTTGACGAGCCGTTTCGTCTCGTCGTCGATCGGACCGGCGTCGGCACAGGCCTCACCGAGGTCGGTGTAGGACTCCCAGACGTCGGAATACGCCGAGGAGGATGTCATCCGGCTCTTTATGCGTCGGCGACGACGACGAACGGGACATGACCCGTCCAGTGTTGATCGACACCGACCCTGGCTGTGACGACGCGCTTGCGATCTTGCTCGCCCTCGAGCATCCCGACCTCGAGGTGGTCGGCATGTCGACGGTCCACGGTAACGCGCCCGTCGACGCGACGACCGAGAACGCCCGCGCCATCCTCGAGTTGCTCGAGCGGACGGATGTGCCCGTCGCCCGTGGGGCCGATCGGCCGCTGCTGGTCGACCTCGAGACGGCCGAACATATCCACGGCGAGGGCGGGATCAAAGGCGACTTACCGAAGCCGGGTCCGGCAACGCGACCGGTCGACGTCCACGGCGCGCGGTTCATGGTCGAACAGGCCAGAGTACACGCGGGCGACCTCGTCCTCGCGGCGATCGGCCCGCTGACGAACGTGGCACTCGCGCTCGCGATCGAACCCGATCTCCCGGACCTGCTCGACGAACTCGTCGTCATGGGCGGGGCCGCGTTCACCCGCGGGAACGTGACGCCACTGGCGGAGGCGAACTTTCACTCCGATCCGCACGCGGCCCGACGAGTCGTCCGGGACTGCTCGCCGACGGTCGTCGGTCTCGACGTCACCCGGGAGGCAACCCTGCCGCCGAGCCGACTCGAGACTCTCGAGGCCGACGGCCCGCTGGGTCGGTCCGTCCGCGAGTGGCTCACTTACTACGAGGCCGAGTATCTCGATCGATACGACATCGAGTCGGCCGCAATTCACGACGCCCTCGTCCTCGCGGCGGTCGCCGACGAGGAGATGCTCGAAACCGAACCCTACTCGATGGAGGTCGGCGCGGACGACGGCCTCGCTCGCGGTGCACTGGTCTGTGACGTTGAGGGTGTAACGGGCGCGGAGCCGAACGGACGCATCGCCGTCGACGCTGACTACGACCGCTTTCGAGACCTCCTCGGTACAACGCTGGAGCGACGACTCGAGCGAACGGACGGTTGCGTCTCTGACTGACCGAGTCGGCCCGAAGAACGGACGACTCGATGTGAATTCGGCGTGTGGAAACTGAGGCGGTCGATGGTCGGATCAGCGCCCAGTCAGTGGGTCCCGTCGATTATCGCTACTCCGTGGAGGTCGGGGCCGATCACGATCTGACAGCCAGCGTGGTCGAATCGGACGGTCACGTCCGAGTTCGACTCGAGGACGGCGCTGGAACAACGGCGTACTGCACAGAATATCGAAGGCTATCGTTCAAGAGGCAATAACGCACGGCTGTTCTCACATTGCCTTCGAGGACCTGACCGATATTCGGGACCGAATGTCCGGCGCGAAGAAGTTTCACGGATGGGCGTTCCGTCAACTGTACGAGCACGTCGAGTACAAAGCCGCCGAGTTCGGGATCACGACAACGCAGGTCGACCCAGCGTACACGTCCCAGCGCTGTTCAAAGTGCGGGACGACACTCCGCGAGAACCGCACGTCACAAGCAGCCTTTTGCTGTCAGAGGTGTGGCTATGAGGTTTACGCCGACTACAACGCCGCAAAGAACGTTGCAAGGAAACTACTCCGGTCGGGGCAGAAATCTCCGGCCGGAGGGGCGACCAATCAACTCGCCCTGAAGTCGGGAACGCTGAACGGGAACGGCGATTTCACGCCCGCCTTATCATAGGCCAGACCGGGAGTTCACCGACAAACGCCGGCCTTCAGGCCGGGAAAGTTGATACCGTCCAGTACGTGACCGAGCGTCACGAGACTCTCGGCTCGAGTTCACAGAAGCCGGTCTTCAGATTCTCGAGTGAAATCCCCCCTTCAAGCGGATATGACGGTGTCAATATCAGGGCTGTACTCACCCAAACGTCCGTCTGAACCGTTCTACCTGTCGTCCCCCTCGAGTGCCTCGAGAACGTCCGCGTTCGTCGGTATCGCGCGCTGGACGCCCTCGCGTTCGGTCGCGACCGAACCCGCGGCCGCAGCGATGTCGACCGCCCGTTCGGGAGTCTCGCCGTCGGCGAGTGCAGCCGCGAAGTAGCCACAGAAGGCGTCGCCCGCTCCAGTCGTGTCGATCGGGTCGGCGACGGGCGGCGTCGCGCGGTAGGAGACGTCGCCAGTGAGGATCACGTCGTCTCCGCCGCGCGTCCGGACGACGGTCCCGTCGACGCCTGCAAGGGTCTCCTCGAGCAGGCGGTACTCGGCGTCGTTGACTACGACGTAGTCGACGGCCTCTCGCTCGAGAAGCGATTCCGCGCCCGCTGCGGGAGCGGCGTTGAAGACGACGGTCGGCCGGGATTCGTCGGCTTCGAAGCGCTCGAGGAGGAACGTCATCGTCGGGACGGGAATCTCGTTTTGAAGCAGGAGCACGTCGACGGCCTGTAAGCGGTCGTAGTTGGCATCGATGTAGGCCCGGTCGAGCGTCTCGTTTGCGCCGCCGACGATCGCGATCCAGGACTCGCCCATCTCGTCGACGAAGACGTAGGCTTTCCCGGTCTCTCGATCTGTGACGGCGACGTCGTCGACGTCGACGCCGCGGTCGGCGAGCGTCTCACATATCCCGTTGGCATCCTCGTCGACGCCGACACAGCCGAACAGCGCCACGTCGGCGGACGCGCGGGCGGCGGCGACTGCCTGGTTTGCGCCCTTCCCGCCGACGGCGCTCTCGTCCGCCGCCGTCTCGAACTCGAGCGTCGCTGGCGTCCCGTCTATCCGGACGGTTTCACCGGCCGTCGGGAACCAGCTGTGTGTGGTCTCGAGTTCGGTGATTCGGTCCGTGGGACGGTACCTGATCCGGTCGACGTTGACGCTGCCCAGGCTCGCAACCTCGGTCATCGTCTAGGCCGTTCGTCCACGGACGTATTATCCCGTCGGCCTCGAGCGCGCCGGACTGTGGCATCTCGACGGCCGTGCTGTCCTCTAGTAGCCACTGACGTGCAGTGGCTACTATCGCCCGAGACGGCCCGATACGGCGACAGCGGACCAGAACGACGTCGAGTGGCGATGGTTGCTACCGGGCTCGCACCCGATCGCATGGAGGACAGACGATGGGTGAGAGAACCGTTTCAAGTGGTCGTATGGGTCGCGGGTACGGGAGTCGAACGACGCGACCACTGGTTTGTGACGACAGTTTCCCGAACGGACTCCACCAATACCGTGGCACAGATCTGTTGACCTGCATACTCCGGGCCGATGATCTTCAGGACGAAACGCGGAGTGTGGCCCACGCATGGAGGAGTCTAACGGATGTGTCGGCGAATCACACGGCACCGCCCGGAACGTCGTTCTCGTGGTCTTCGATACGGCTCGAGCCAAAAGCGTCGGCCCAGAGACGACGTCAACGCTTTCCGAACTGGCCACAACGGGGACGACGTTCGAGAACGCCTTTGCGGCCGCACCCTGGACGCTCCCGTCTCACGCATCGCTGTTCACCGGGACCTATCCCTCCGAACACGGTGCCCACGGCGGCCACCCTGCGCTCGAGGACGACCTCCGCACTTTGCCAGAAGCGTTTTCGAATGCCGGCTTCGAAACCGTCGGCGTCTCGAACAACACCTGGATCACCGAGGAGTTCGGCTTCGACCGCGGCTTCGACGACCTGCGCAAGGGCTGGCAGTACGTCCAGTCCGACGCCGATATGGGTGCGGTCGTTCGCGGCGAGGATCTCCGAGAGAAGCTTCAGGCAACCCGCCGACGGCTGTTCGACGGCAACCCCATCATCAACGCGACCAACATCCTCTACAGCGAGGTGTTCCAGCCGGCTGGCGACGATGGTGCTGACCGATCGACGACCTGGATCGCGAACTGGCTCGCCGACCGCGACGACGACCGACCGTTCTTCCTGTTCTGTAACTTCATCGAACCCCACGTCGAGTACGACCCACCACAGGAGTACGCCGAGCGATTCCTCCCCGACGACGCGACCGACGAGGAAGCGAGCGCGATCAGACAGGACCCACGTGCGTACGACTGTGCGGACTATCACCTCTCAGCGCGCGACTTCGAACTCCTCCGTGGGCTCTACCGTGCCGAACTCGCCTACGTCGACGACCAGCTCGAGCGGCTGCGTAGAGCGCTCGAGGCTGCCGGAGAGTGGGAGGACACCCTGTTCGTTGTCTGTGGTGACCACGGCGAGCACGTCGGCGAACACGGTTTTTTCGGCCACCAGTACAACCTCTACGATACGCTGTTGCACGTGCCGCTCGTCCTCCACGGCGGGCCGTTCACCGACGGTGGCAGCCGTCGAGAACTGGTCCAGTTGCTCGACCTGCCGGAGACGCTGTGTGCAGCAACCGGTGTCGAGGATCCAGCGCTTCGACACCAGTCAGCTGGCCGTCCGATCCAGCCCGAAGAGCCGACCGACCCTCGTGAGGCTGTCTTCGCCGAGTACGTCGCCCCCCAACCGTCGATCGACCGCCTCGAGAACCGCTTCGGCGACCTTCCGGATCGCGTCTACGAGTTCGACCGCCAGTTGCGGGCGGTCAGGACGAGCGAGTACAAGTACGTTCGCGGCGACGACGGCTTCGAGCGGCTTCACCACCTCCCGAGCGATCCGTTTGAAGAGACCACCATCGCCGACACCGAGCCCGAACGCGTCAGCACGCTCCGGGATCGACTCGAGACGCAGTTCGAACCTCTCGGCGCACTCGAAGAGCGCGAGTCGGTCGCCATGCGCGAGGGAACGAAAGAGCGCCTCGCGGATCTCGGCTATCTCTGACTCGAGCATCGCGGTGTTCTCATCCGGAACCCAGTCACCGGAATTTAAGAGCTTCGGTGCGAAGCTCTGGGTATGCTCTCGCGACGACACACGCTTGCCGCCAGCGGTCTCACCCTCGTCGGTCTCGCCGGCTGTCTCGGCTCAGAGGACGAGGAGGACCTCGAGGAATCCGACGACGACGGTGACGACGAAAGCGGGGAGGACGACGAAGACGCGCTGACTGCAACGGAGCCCGAAGCCTCACTTGTGACGACGATCGATCGGGAAGACGCCGACGACGACGATGTCGACGCCGAAGAGATCGTCCTCGCGACGTATGGGGACGTCACCGATCTGGGCGACGTCGAATACGAGGAAAAACCGAACTGGTACTACGTCTCGGTCGTCTTCACTGACGAGGCAGCCGAGACGTTCGTCGACGAACTCGAGGCCATCGACGCGCTCGAAAACCCCACGCAACAAGAGCTCACCATCCACGGCGACGACGAGGTCCTCGGCTCGTACGCGCTTGGACCGGATCTCGCCGAAACGATGGCCGACGGCGAGTGGGACGGAACCTTCCAGATCATCGCCGATGAGGAGTCACAACTCGAGGCCGTCCTCGATCGGTTCGAGTAGTCAGTCCCCGTTTCGGTCGTGGACCCGCGACACGAAGCGGTCCATCGATACGCTCACACAGTGTGGACTCGAAAGACGTGCTGTGTTATATCGATTCGAGAGAACCAGTAACCAATGGCTGAATGTCGCGTCTGTGGGGATGAGATCACTATGCCGTATTCGTGTACCTACTGCGGACGGACCCACTGTGGGGCACACAAACTCCCGGAGAAACACGAGTGTCCAAACCTCGCCCAGGCGAACACGCTCGGTCCTGAACTCAGGCAAGTGTATCAGACCACTCCCTCGAGTTCGCCGTCGAAACTGTCGGACAAACGGGTGTGGATCGTGGCCGCAGTCGTGCTCGTCGGCGCTATAGCGGTCTTGTTGCTCCTGTGAACCCATGTCTCTCCAGTGTGCCACGAACTGAGCGTGAGTAGGCCTACTAGTAGCTGACCTCGAGGCGCAACTTATTCGTACTCGACTGAAAAGGTCAGGTATGGACCGATCTCGCTCGCTGATGCTCGCTGGTGGCTTTGGACTGCTGGCCGGACTCTGGGCGCTCAGCTTCTACGAACCCGACGCAGGTATCTGGACCTTCGCCGCCGGGGTCTCCGTCTTCGGGCTCGGGAGTCTCCTCGCAGGCGTCGCCCAACGCGTCGGGGTCTACTGATACTGCCAGACGGAACGAGTGTGAGCATTCGCCGCTCCAGTTCGGTGAACGCGCTTCAGTAATCTTGTCTGACAGTATGGGGCTGGCGTCGGCCCACGGGAGACGCAGAGTCCGCGGCTGGCCGTCGACTCGGGCACTCGAGGTGCCGAAAGGACCTTGATGCAGCTCGCACATTCGAGCGCATGAGCAGTGCAGCCGCCTCGCTCTCGGAGCCTCAGGTGCTCGCGTACACCAAACGACACCTGTTTCCGGAGTCGGCGGACGCGTCGTACGTCGTCGCCGACACGCAGTTCTCGCAGGCCGAGTGGCGTCCGGGACACCCGATCGAACGGTCCGTCCGGGAGACACTTGCGCCGTTCAATCACGTCCGCCTGGGTGGCGGTTATCCCGACCTGGTCGGGGTCGCGACCGTGGACGCCGATCTGCTCGCGGTCGACCGACTCGGCGAAGAGCCGCCGCTGATCGCCGTCGAGGCGAAAGGCTACGCGAGCGACGGCGTCGACACCCAGCGGGGGATCGTCCAGGCCTACGACCGCCTCCACGAGGCGAACGCAGCGTACGTCGCCGCCCCAACAGCCGCCATCACCGCGACGGATCGAACCCTCGCACGGGAGCTAAACGTCGGCGTCCTCGGTGTCGACGCCGACGGCCAGGTCGACCCCCTCGAGACCCCGCGGGTCGTCGGCAACCGAACCTCGAGTGAAGCCACGGCGCTGCGATTTCAGGCGAGCGCCCAGGGCGTCGCCGACGCGTCTTTCGGCCTCAATCACCCGAAGAACTACCTGGGGTACCCCCTGGCCCACTACGCCGACGGTGACACCGACGACCTCCTCACGGAGTACAGGGTCGTAGGCGCAGTCGACGACGCCAGACGCGGTGCGGCGTTTCTGGGGCTGATCGAGGACACCCCTCGAGTCCGTCTGACCTCGCTCGGCCGCGAAGTCGTCCGGTTCGCGAACTCCCAGTGTGGGTCCGTCGAGCGGGCGCTCGAGGAGTTCGCCGAGTGGTATCGCTCGCAAACCCGGTTTCTCGAGCTGGCACCGGCGTGGGGGCGACTCGCCCGTCGCGTCCTGTTCGCCTATCCGGCGACGGAACTCCTCGTCGAAGTGCTCCAGACGATGCACGACGACTGGAACGCCGAGCCGACGCTCGTCGAACTGGTCGAGTACATGCACGAACTGCACCCGTCGTTCACCATCGAGCTGTTCCTCCGCGGAGACGAAGCTATCCGACGCCGCGTGCTGACCAGCGACGGGTCGTTCCGGCGGACGGCGCTCGAGGACGGGTCAGTCTACCACGCGCCGACCGTATTCCAGCTGAAGGCGATGCTGTATCATGTGGGCTTACTCACCGAGCGCGGCCGCGAACCTCACCGACTCGAGCCGGTCGAGGACGTCTGGGCGCTGTGCGAACCGGTCTGACCGACTCAAACTGTCCAGCGTACCGTCTCGACGGTGATGCCCCGAGTCGGTCTCTGACCGCTCCCCAGTGCTGATCGCACGTGAGCCCTGCCCAACGACGGTGCTACGAGTACGATTGTGCGTCGCCTGACGCGTATCCGCCGAGTGCCCTCGAAGCAAGACAGCGAAAAGCGGTGTGTGGCGTGTGACACCTCAGTCTGGGTAGTATCGTCGTACTGCGTGCCATCCCAACACCCAGCCGACGGCTCGTCACCACTCGAGCGACGCGGCTTACTCCTCGAGAACGAGGTAGGTACGTCCGCCGCGGTGTTCGAGCGAGACGCAGTCGGTGTCGACGCTCGAGTCGACGAACCCTTCGATTCCGGCCGTGTGTAGTTCCGTCACTTCGATCCGTCGTCGTTCCTCGACGGGCTCTGCGGTCGGTTCGTTCTCCCCGATCGATGCGTTCGTTCGGTCGACGATCAACGTCATACCTCTCCGTTGGCGTGAGTGTACGTCAAAGCGATCCGTCCACGGTGAAAGTGAAAGTAGACGGCTCGAGCCCGCTCCGTCGTGTCTCTCCGGACCGGATTCGGCCGGCAGACGCCGACAACACGCTGTGGGACGCCCTCGAGAAACGCCAGCGGCATGGGACGAACTCGAAGGGATGGATCGAGACCGATCCGTCTGCGTTGCTCAGCCAGCGACTCAGCCGAGCGGTTTGACGTCGACGCGGTGTGTACCAGCGGCCGTCTCGAGGGACACGGAATCGACGAGGGCAGTCCGGGCGGTGGCTCGCCACTCCTCGACTGCGTCCCCGTGGCGCTCGCGTATTCGCTCCGTCTCGGCGGCGTCGGCACCCTCGAGTTCGTCCTCGAGGGTCGGATAGGCGTCGACGACGTCGGCTTCGATAACGTCGGCCGGGGCGACGTGGATTGCCCCGGTGACTGGCGCGTCGTCGACGTGGTAGACGTGAATTCTGGCACGCATACGTCCGTGGAACGGCGGCGTAATGCGAAGGACGCCCTCGCCCGGATTTTCCCGCCCGTAAACGAACGCGTCGACGGCGTCTTTCGGTGAAATCGCGAGTGAGCGGATCGTCGTCGGGTCCCGGTCGGCTTCCCCCATGAGGCGATGGTTGGGCCCGAGACGGTTTAGCTGGAAGGGATCTGCCGCCGACGCTCCATCCGTTCTTTACTCGAGGGTTGGCGGCTCGAACACGGTCGCCCGAACGTCCGTCGAAACGCCGTACGTTGCCTCTTCGACCGACGCCGGGCAGCCAACGTCGTGGTCCTCGTAGTGAGCCGAAAGCGAGGCGCGGACGGCCTCACGGACGCAGGCTCGCGTCGCGGCGCCGACGGCCGTTCCGCTGCCCGAAAATCGGGTGGACCGACCGTCGGGATCGTGTCCAACTACGACGGCGTCGGTCGTCGTTCCGGGGAAGCCGGTCGTCTCGAGCAGCGTGGCCGCTTTCGCTTCGGCAGTGACCGCGATCAGGTTCGCGAGCGCGCCGTCGGGCAACGAGCGAGTCGTGCCGACGACGACGTTCACGGTGCCGGGCGTCGAGTGATCGTCGTCAGTCGCGGGCTCGAGATCGGTGGGGAGCGAGCCGCCGGGTGGCTCCATCGGCAACGCGGCCGGGTTCGAGACGCCGGCGGTCGCGTAGGCCGTGACCGGACCGCAGCGGGCGCCGCGGGCGTCCGCGATGTCGACACCGGTGAGCAATGCCGGCGGTCGCTCGCCGCTCGCGTCGGCGTCGCCGACGTCGAAGCCCGCCCGCTCGAGGCGTTCGTCGACGTAGGCTGCGAGGTCGGTCCGGGTCCACCCTTCCGGGACCGAGACGTTGTACGCACACTCGCCACGGGTGCGGCCGCCGTCGGCCCCCGTCGAGAGCCACTCGGTCCCCTCGCGACGGACCCTGAGGACACCGTCGCGACGGCACGCCTCGTAGTCGGGGATCGGTTCGGTCATCGCTCGCGGTCGTCCTCGCGGTCGGCCTTATCGAGCACCTCGAGCGCTGCGAGCAACTGGTCGTTTGCGGCGCGGTTCTTGACGGCGACACGGACGTGGCCCTCGAGGCCGCGGAAGGTCGTCGCATCACGGATCGCAACGCCGCGTTCGCGGGCCGTTCCGACGACGTTCGAGACGTCGCGGTCGCCGACGTCACAGAGCAGATAGGGCGCGTCGGATGGGTGAACGTCGAAGCGGCCTTCGAGCGCTCGAGCCATCCGATCGCGCTCGCTCGCGACGCGCTCGCGCGTCTCTATGACGAACTCCTTCTGGCATAGACAGTACGCGCCCACGCGAGCGGCTGGCGTTCCGAGCGACCAGGCGCGACGGGCCGTCTCGAGTGCGGCGAGGGAGTCGCCAGATGCGACGGCAAAGCCCGCTCGAAGCCCCGGCAGGCCGAACAGCTTGGTGAGCGAGCGAGCGACGACGACGTGCTCGCGCTCGAGAGACGCCGCCGACGGGAGGTCGGTAAACCCGAGAAATGCCTCGTCGACGAGCAGAGTCGTCCCCGCGTCGGCACAGCGGTCCGCGAAGGCCTCGAGGGTGTCGAGGTCGCTCGCCTCGCCAGTCGGGTTGTTCGGCGTACAGACGACCGCGAGCGCACAGTCTTCGAGGACGTCTACGCCGGTCGACAGCACTTCGTCGTGGGCGACGAACCGGGGAGTCGCTCCCTGCAGCTGAATCTCGCGGGCGTATTCGCCGAAACTCGGATACGGGACGAGCGCTTCGTCGCCGGGCTCGAGGGTGACCGCCACGATGAGCCGAATCGCGGCCAGCCCGCCCGCTGTGGGGACGACGCGTTCGGGCGCACAGCCGGCGAAATCGGCCGCAGCCGCCCGAAACTCGGGATGTTCGTCGTCGGGGTATCGCCGGGAGTCCTCGAGCGCGTCGGCGTAGACAGCCTCGACGCCGTCGGGGGCGAACGGGTTAGTGTTGGCCGAGAAGTCGAGCACGTCGGAATCGGACTCGCCGCCGTGGGGGACGCGCTCGCTTTCCCGAACCGACTCAGGGTCCACCGTCGGCCCCCGCAGCCGCGTCAGTGCCGTCGCCCGCGGCGTCGCTCCCGGACTCGGGGTCGACGCCGTTTTCGTCGATCCCCAGTCGGGCACAGACGGCCTCGAACCGGTCTCGGACCGCCGACATTTCGCCGTCAGGAACGAGCGAGAGGACGCCACCCATCCCGACGCCCTCTTTCGCCTCGCCGGCGCAGTAGCGCTGCATCGAGACGTGCTCGCGGCCGTCGAAGCCGGGATCGGTAACGGTCAGCTCACAGTCGAGTCGGTCACAGGCGGCCTCCAGGTCGGCGCTCGGATCGTCGGCGACGAACGAGGTCGTCGCGAGCGACAGCGGCTCATCGACGCCGGCGTGGCGCAAGACGGCCGCGATGGCGACCATCTGGGTCCCCCCACCGAGGGTCACGTCCGTGCCGGACTCGAGTGCGCCCGCGGCGATGCCGGCGATCGTCGGCTGGACGGGGTCACCAACTGCGCGGATCGCTGCGAGTGGTTCAGCCCCGCAAGCCCCCGGTTCGAGGTTGCTCGCCTCGAGCGCCGTCTCGACGACGCGTTCCTTGCGCTCGAGGGGATTGTCGGGGAGCGACGAGGAGACGCCGGCGGGTTCGCCGAGCGCGGTGAGCACGCCGAGTGCGGTCGTCGTCCCGCCGGGCACGGTCTCGCCGAGCAGGAGCGCTTCGTCGGGGAGGCTGGCGCCGAACTCGCGAGCGCGCTCGAAGATCGCCGCGGCGTCGGCGACGGCAGTCGGCTCGCGGACGTCGGTTCCGGCCGGGACTTCGAGGTCTACCGTCGGCGAGCCGGTCGGCCGTGCGAGGCCGGCATCGACGATGGTCAGGTCGAAGTCGACGACGTCGCGGACCGCGCGGGTGACTGCCGCGGGCGTCGGACAGCCCGTCGGGGACACCGGCGTCACCGGCGAGACCGTCGGCCGGCCGTACTCGAGGATCTCGACGTCCGCAGAGGGTGTCTGGGCCATGAGTTCGGGCGCAGCACCGGCCGCGCTGATGCCGTCGATCAGGGCCGTTTCGGTCGTGCCGGCAGCGAGGATTACGCGCATGGGTCGCCCCCTCGCTGTAAGTGCTTCGCCGCAGTGTTGGCATCTGTACGTCGGTTCACGTTGACCGCGAGTCGCGGATCGTAGCTCACGTCTATCATGGATTCGTCAGTGGTGCCGACGACGTTCACCCCCGTCGGCGCGAGGTGGTCGGTCGGCTCGAGCGTCGTCTCGACGCTGACGCCGAGCCGGCGTTTCAATGCGACGGGGACACAGACCGTGCGCGAGGCGTTCCGGCCGCCATGGGCCCTAAGCACTCGATCGACCGCAGGTGCCTCGAGCAAGGGCAGATCCGCCGCCACGGTGAGGATCGGCGGCTCGATGGCCGGACGCTCGAGCACGTCAAGCAGGTCGGCGACGTAGCCCTCGCCAGGTGTCTCGAGAACCGAAAGTTCGTCTCGGCCGTCGATCGCTCGCTTCTCGAGGTGGCGACGGGTCGCCGGTGCGTTCGGCGAGACCGCCGCGTAGACCGTCTCGACGCGGCTCCCCTCGAGCGCCCGAGAGACTCGGTCGACCATCGAAACGCCCTCGATCGGGAACAGCGGCTTCTCGTGGTCGCTCTCGAGGCGGGTTCCCTTCCCGCCACACATCACAACAGCGTCCACGCGATCACCCCCACGTGGACGCCGGCGACGCGTCCGATCTCGTTGGCGGCGCCGAAGATATCGCCGTTGATCCCGCCGAGGTGACGGGTCGCCCAGGCCCAGGGGAGCGCGATGGCGGCGACTGCGGCGACGACTGCGACCCCGGCGGCGGGGTGGGGCCAGGTGAGTGCGACCGCGGGCAGTGCCAGGGCCGCGGGCGCGACGAACGAGGCCGGACTGGTGGCGGCCGTAAACCCCTTGCCCATCCCGTCGGCGCTCGCTCGGCCGAAACAGGCCATTGCGGCCATGCCGAGTTTCGTCCCGACCTCCGCGGCGATTGCGACACCGACGGCAGCCGCGACCGGAAGTCCGGCCAGCCCGAGTCCGCCGAGTCCGAGACCAACGACGACGACCCCGACCGCCAGAATCGCTCCGACGCCGGTCGTCGTGTCTTTCAGGACCTCGCGTCGACGGTCCACATCGCCGTGGACGACGAGCGCGTCGCCGAGGTCCGCGACCCCGTCGAGGTGGTGAATCCCGGTCACGGCGTACACCGCGAGCAGGTACGCGAACGCCACCGTCGACGCCGGAACTGCGTCGCTCGCCAGTAGCGGGAGCGCCGCGAGCGCGCCGACGACGAATCCGACGATTGGAAACGCCGCCGGTGTCCGTCGTAGCGCGTCCCAATCCCCGTCTCGAAAGCCGACGGGAAGTCTGGTCAGGAATCCGAGGCCGCCGCGAACCGCGCCGATCCAGCGGCTACTCACAGTCTCACCCCCGGAATCGCCACCGTGGTGGCACCAGTCGTCGGCATCGGCGCTAGGATGGTGACAGCAGGCGTCGGTATCGGCGCTGCGACGGTGACAGCGGTCCCGTTCAGGACCGACGCCTCGAGCACCGCCGCACTCACAGCCGCGAGGACGACGGCGAACACCACTGCAACGGCCGCTGCGAACCTGACGAGTCTCACCGCGCGGTCGCCGTCAGCGCGCGTCGGGAGACCGGCCTCGGGGTTCAGGTCGTAGGCACCCGCCTTGACCAGCCGGACCGAGAGCGCACAGGCCAGCGTCGCCATCGGCCAGCCGGAGTTCGGCGACGACGGTGTGCGTGCCCAGGCTCGAGCGCGCCGGAGTGACCCGACATCACCGGCCGCGAGGGCGATCGCGAGCGCGGACACCCTGGCCGGGAGCCACATCACCAGGTCGTCGAGCCGGGCGCTCGCCGTCCCGATCGGTTTCGAGGGGTAGCCGAGCATCGAGTCGAGCGTGTTGACGCCCTTGACCCAGGCGGCTGCGGCTGCGGCGACGGGAAGCGACAGCGGCGCGAGCACGGCGAACGGGAGCATCGTCGCGACCAGCCCGTCGGCGAGGTTCTCGCTCGCGCTCTCGAGCGCCGCGCTGCGAAGCTCCGCCGGCGAGAGCGTCGAGACGTCGCGGCCAACCAGCCCACGGATCTCGTGGCGAGCCGTCTCGAGGTCGCCCTCGGTCGCCTCGAGCACCGTCTCGGTGAGTTCGAGGAGCGACCGCAGGCTGCTCGAGACGAAGAGGACGACGCCGGCGACGGCCGCGCCAGCGAGGGGATGAACCGCGGTCGCCAGGAGGACAGCCCCACCGGCGGCCCCCGCGGGAATCAGTGGCGCGAGGATGGCGACGGCGAGCCCGACCAGCCGTTGTCCCCGGTCGCTGTCGGCCCACTCGCGGTCGAGTACCCCCACGAGACGGCCGAACCACGCGACGGGGTGAAAGGCGTTTCGCGGCTCGCCGATCAGCGCATCGAGGCCGAGCGCCAGAGCGATCATCGCGACCGTCGTGGCCGTCACGGCTGTCGCCCCTCCGCTCGGCTCGCTCGCGGCGGATCGCTCGCTCGCTCGCGGTGTCTCCGTCTGTCGATCATCGTTCGTCGTCGGCCTCTGTAAGTGTCGCCAGTCGGTTGGGAACCTCGAGCAACGGGGTCTCCTCGAGTATCACTGCAGTACCGCCAACGCGTTCGACGCCGCCGTCGGTTCGCGGGTCGTCGCCGACGTGGACCAGCTCCGCGGTCGAGACGCCGAGCCGGGTCGCCGTCAGCTCGAAAATTTGTGGGGCGGGCTTTCGCCAGCCACAGCCGACGCTGGTGACGATCGCGTCGACGTCGTCGCGGCCGAAATCGGCCCGGACGAGCGTCCGGCCGACGAGTTCGGGAACGCTGCAGTTCGAACAGATTGCGACCGGGCCGTGCTCGCGAGCCGCGTCGAGGGCCTCGAGCGCGCCGTCTCGCGTTCGTACTTCGGGGTCGAACGCCGCCACGACGGCGCGTCTGGCCGCGTTTTCGGTCCCCTCGAGGTCGACACCCCGGCTTCGGAGTGCGTGGGCGACGTGTGCAGGTAACGGCACCTCGGCGCCCTCGGGGGCGTCTATGTGTGGCTCGGCGTAGGCGTCGGCCCAGTCGTCTGGGACGGCGACGCCCCGGCGCTCGAGTTCGCGCGCGACGGCTTCGGTTGGGTCGGTCGGGCGATCGACGCTGACGAGGGTTCCAAAGAGATCGAACGAGACTCCCACGAATGTGTGACTAGCACAAACTACCTTTACTTTCGCGGTTCGCCGAACTCGGATGGGCGATTCCCGGTCGGAGCCCGTCAAGATGGTCCTGACTCACTGCCAGGCAAGCGCCTGGCTGTTCGTCGATGTGATCGTCGTGAAAATATGGTCCGTTCGAACGCTCAGGCGAGTCGAGCGAACGCCAGATTGCCGGAGATGTTCTTGATGTAGATTTCGACTACGTCGCCCTCGTTGGCGCCAGGGACGAAGATCGTGTAGCTGCCCTTCTCGGCGACTCCATCGCCTTTGCGGCCCGTGCCGGTGATCTCGACGGTGTACGTCTTGCCCTCCTCGACGGCTTCCTGCTGTTGTTGTTGCTGGCTGCTCGCAGAGCGCTTGGTAACGGGACGGAACGCACCACAGGCGTCACAGCGAAGCATCGGCGTCCGGTCTTCACGGACGAGACGGGTGTCCGGCAGGCCACACTCCGTACAGAGAACGTATTCGTCGACGTAGGCGTCGACTGCCGCGTTGAAGTCCTGCTGGGAGAACGTCCCGTTGTAGCGTCCGCGACCATCCTCGAACTTGCCGCTGGTCCCCATCTCACGCTGGACGAATCGGTGGAGGTGTTCGTCCTCACGCGAGAGGACGTCGGCGATCTCGTCAAGGTTCTTGAATCGCGTGAAGGCGCCGTCCTTCTGGGTCTCGGCGTCGGGAATCTGCAGTCGCTCTTCGTCGCCCCCGATGTCCGGGACCTCGTCCATCGCTCGGTCGAGACTCGACTCGTAATCCATACTCGAGGACAGACGATGCGAACGTAAATCCGTTCTGCTATCCGGGTCGGGGCCAGCGGCGGGACGTGATCGCCCCGGCCGCAGAGCACGTTACCGTCCCGTTCGCTCGGGGACCCCTGGTTCGCTTCGTCGAGAGCGGTGAGGTCCCGTTCGGAATTGGGCTCGTTCGGGCCTCCTGTCTGTCCCGCGAGTTCGCTGTAGACTCTCGTGTTCGCCGACCTGTTATCGGCCGTTCGCCACCACTGCTTTGATCGATTTGACTCCCTGCGAGGGGACCGTTTCCTTTCCAAATCAGGGTTACTTATATTCTAGGAGTGTTGCGGTGTAAACGCACTGCGGTAGTCTCGAAACCATCACCACCTACCTACCGCAGTTGCGACTTAGGCATCGGTTTGACACTGTCGCTTCGATGGGGCCACTTCGACTCGCGGTATTCGTTTTCGAGCAGGCACACCTCCCGGTCACGACCACTGTGACGCAAGGCGATTCGCCCGGACGGTATCGACTTGCGCAACTCTCGAGGGGTGTTTATGTGTTTCTGGCACGAAGTCGCTCGTGACCCTGGCACACGGTGGCGCGTTGCCCAGCGGCCATCCGTTTTTTCAGGGTCCCTTTCCATCCGTAGCCGTCGGTCCGATCGTCATCGATCCCCCTCGAGGTACGCGATCGCGTCGGCGTCGTTCACCTGACCGAACTGTCGGTAGTACTGTCCGACGGCGCGGAAATCTGCCGGCGTCTGGAGCGCGATCACCTCGTCGGCTTCGGACGCGAGATCGTCGACCGACTGGGGCGAGCCGACGGGGACCGCGAGTACGACGTGCTCGGCACCGGCCTCGTGGACCTGTCTGAGACAGGCGATCGCCGTCGCCCCCGTCGCGACTCCGTCGTCGACGACGGCCACGCGTTTCCCGTCGAGGTCGGGGATGCTCGCCCCATCGCGGTACTGGTCTGCTTTCCGACTGGCGTTTTCGGCTTCCTCACGCTCGATCTCCTCGAGGTAGTCCGCCGAGAC
The DNA here is from genome assembly GCF_003430825.1 of Natrarchaeobaculum sulfurireducens. NCBI lineage: Archaea > Methanobacteriati > Methanobacteriota > Halobacteria > Halobacteriales > Natrialbaceae > Natrarchaeobaculum > Natrarchaeobaculum sulfurireducens. The sequence goes on from NZ_CP024047.1 coordinate 937,971, forward strand.
GCCCAGCTGGGCGATCAGGGCGTCGTTGTGCCAGACGCTTCCGTCGCTCGCAACGGCGCCGATAGCGAGTTCCGGGTTCCCGGGGGCACCGAGTTTGCGGGCTACCACCACGTCCAGTTCGGCCTCGAGTGCGTTCGCAACTGGTCGAGCGACCGGCAACGCACCCCGTGGGATGCCGAGGACGACGTCGACCTCGAGGCCGCGGCGCTCGAGTTCCGCTGCGAGTCGTTCGCCGGCGTCGGTTCTGTCGTCGAACATGGTCGCCTCTACGTGCGCCACCCACTATGCTTTGGCGTGGCATACGTCGGGTTCGACTCGTGTTGGGATCGGTGTGGCCGGGTTCCGAACCCGATCAGGTATGGGCACAACTGAAACTGGTCGCACACCGATCACGTAGCGGTCGTGCGATCGGCCGCAGTCGAGACGCGACGACGGCAAAACGGTTTCCCCACGGCTCGTTGTACCCACAGGTATGAATGACTCGCCTGTTGCCTCACCGGATCGCCACGAGTACGAGTGCGATCACGAGCACGAGCACGAAATCGCCCACCCGGTCTTCGCTACACTGTACGACCTCCTCCCCGAGTCGACGCTCATGGGTCCCCACCGAGAGTACCTCACAGCGGGCCTCTCGGGGCGAATCCTCGAGATCGGCTGTGGCAACGGTGAGCTGTTTTCTTTCGTCGCGGCGGGCGGCGACGACCTCGAGTACCACGCCATCGAACCCGACCCGCACATGCGACGACGCGCCGTTCGCAACGCCCGCGAGGAGGCGGTCGCAGTCGACCTCCGCGATGCCCGCGCGGAATCGTTGCCCTATCCCGACGACGCTTTCGACGTCGTCATCTCGAGTCTCGTTTTCTGCACCGTCCAAGAGGTCGAGACAGCGCTCTCCGAAGTCGCGCGAGTGCTGAAACCCGGCGGCGAGTTCAGGTTCCTCGAGCACGTCCGCGCGGACGGCTGGCGCGGGGCCGGTCAGGACGCCCTGACGCCGCTGTGGGAACGCGTTGCCGCTGGCTGTCAGCTCAACCGAAACACGATCGATCGGTTCGTCGGCCACGAGGCGTTCGAGGCCGTCGACGTCGAGCGACTCGAGTTCAGTCTCTTCCCGGTGACGCCGATCGTCCGCGGACGGCTCCAACGCCGACGCACGGAGCGAGTGGGTTTATCGGCGTTCGGCGCGCCGTTCGATCCGTGAACGAAGCCAGACTGCGGATGACGCCGGGGCCGACGGAAGTGCCCGCCGCCGTCCGTGACCGGATGGCCGAACCGACGGCGAACCCCGATATCGAGTCGTCGTTTCTCGAGTGCTACCGATCGGTGACCGACGCCGTCGAGACGATCGCCCTGACCGGCGCTGACGGCGACCCTACCCACCCGGACGCGTCCAGGGACGTCGTCGTCCTCGGCGGCGAGGGGATACTCGGGCTCGAGGCTGCCGTCGCCTCGCTGGTCGAGCCGGGCGATCGCGTGCTGTGTCTCTCGAACGGACTGTACGGCGATGGCTTCGCCGACTTCGTCGCGGACTACGGCGGCGAGCCCGTCACCTGCGAGGTGCCCTGGCGCGAGACGCTCGACGCCGATACCGTCCGAGCAATGCTCGAGGATGCCGACGAGCCGTTCGACCTCGCGACGATGGTCCACTGCGAGACGCCGACCGGGACGCTCAACGATCTCGAGCCGATCCTCGACGTGCTCGAGGCGTTCGACGTCTGCAGCGTCGTCGACGCGGTCTCCTCACTCGGCGGTACGCCCGTTCCGACCGACTCGATCGACGTGTGTCTCGGTGCGAGCCAGAAGTGTTTCAGCGCCCCGCCGGGGCTGACCACCTGCGCTATCAGCGACCGCGCGTGGGACCGCATCGACGCCGTCGAGAACCGGTCGTACTACCTCGACCTCGAGGCCTGGCGGACCGTCGTCGACGACGAGTGGTTCCCCTACACCCACCTGTCGGCCAACGTCGCCGGACTCGAGACCGCCCTCGAGTTGCTACTCGAGGAAGGTCTCGGATCCGTCTTCGACCGCCACGAACGCGTCGCTGCCCGCTGTCGTGACCGCGCCACCGACCTCGGACTCGAGACCTTTCCGGCCGACGAGGCCGACTGCTCGCCGACCGTCACCGCCCTCGAGGTCGACGGCCGGGCGGCCGAGCTACAACAGGCGGTGCTCGCCGAACACGACATCGTCCTCGCAACCGGGTTAGGCGACCTCGCCGATGACGTGCTTCGAATCGGTCACATGGGTCATAACGCCCGCGACGACCGCGTCGACCGAACCATGGACGCGCTGGCGGACGTGTTGTAGGGGCCTCGAGGGAGTGCCTCGGTGTGGGGCCCGTCGGCGTCTTCGCGCCGATCGCGGAGACCGAAACCCAGCAATGGGGCGTCGTCGGCCCCCTCGTACTCGCCTGGCTCGTCCTCGCCGAATTGAGGTGGAACGCGGCCGTTGGCTATAGTAGCCACTGCACGTCAGTTCGCACCACCTCGCCGGACGGACCGGCGATCAGTGTGTGACTCGGTGCAGTTGTCACCATACCGTCGTCCGATCTCGAGTCCGTTTTCAGGATCGCAACCATCCAGGGCTCTGACGACGAATATAGACTCGTCGAACGCCACAACGACGTGTTTTCATACTGCCGGACAGAACGAGTGTGAGAATTCGCCGCCCCCGCCCGGCGAATGCCCCTCGGTGACTTCTATCCGACAGTATCACGCCCTATCGACAGTACGAGAAGTCACGCGGGCCGTCGGTTCGGGTGACCGTTTCTGCTCGCGATTGTTCCGGAAAACACTCCTCGCTACAGTAGTGTGCTTCGACGGTCGTGACGGCCGTCTCGACGATCCGACTCAGCCGGTAGTCGTCGGTTTCGATCGGCTCTCCACAGGTCACACAGCGGTCGATCGACCGGTCGTGGTCGGGGGCGTCCTCGAGGAAACGACTCGAATCGTCGACCTCGGTCTCGGAGTCGCTCGTCGGTGACCCGGCGGGGACCGGCGCCGAATTCGCGCTTGAATCCACCATACTCGAGCCACCATGCGCCAGCATAAATACGTCAGCGTGACTGTCAGTGTGTGATGACCCTCTCTCGTCTCAGAACCTCTTGAGACTAGGACGATCTCACCGAACAAAGGGTACCGCTCGAAGACACCCCTCGCGGTGGCCGATAGTAACAACTGCACCGAGTCACACACTGATCGTCGATCCGTCTGGCGAGCAGGTTCGCACTGACGTGCACTGGCTACTATACCCCGCCTTATCGGCGCGTATCAGCGCGTATCGTCAGACGGGCCTCCGTGCTCTCGCCGCGTCCCGAACGACCACTCGACCAGCAGGATCTGCCGCCGTCCAGTGCTTTCGACCGATCGACCGGTTCGCTCCAGCCGTGTCAAGACGAACCATATCACGTCGGAACTGGAAGGAAACCCGTTTAATCGGACTCTCCCTGGAATGAGTAATGAGTCGGAGTTACCGGATCGGACTCGTCGGCAAACCCTCTGTCGGCAAGTCTTCCTTTTTCAATGCGGCGACGATGAACGACGTCCCCGAGGGGGCCTACCCGTTCACGACCATCGACCCCAGCGTCGGCGAAGCGTACGTCCGCGTCGAGTGTGCAGCACCCGAGTTCGACGAGGAGTGTACCCCGAACGTCGGCTACTGCGATCACGGCACCCGGTTCGTCCCCACGAAACTCGTCGACGTCGCCGGGCTGATCCCCGGCGCTCACGAGGGTGCAGGGCTCGGGAACCAGTTCCTGACCGACTTAAACGAGACCGACGTGCTCGTCCACGTCGTCGACTTCTCCGGTACGACGGACCTCGAGGGGGAAGCCACCGAGGGCCACGACCCGCGCGAGGACATCGCCTTCTTAGAGGAGGAACTCGACCAGTGGTACCTCGACATCTTAGAGAAGGGGATCAACCGATACGAGTCGGGCTACACCACCGAAGACGACGCGATCGAAGAGGAACTCGCCGAGCAGATGAGCGCGTTCAAGACGAACGAAGACGAGATCAAACGCCTCATCCGCCGAACCGACGTCGGCTTCGACCCCGCCGAGTGGGAGGCCGAAGACAAACTCGAGTTGGCCCGCGAGATCCGCAAGGAGACCAAGCCGATGGTCATCGCGGCGAACAAGATGGACACCCCCGAGGCGCAGGCGAACTACGAGGAGATCACGACCGATCCCGACTACGAGCACCTGACGATCGTCCCCTGCAGCGCCCACGCCGAGAAGGCGCTCAAGTCCGCGGACAACGCTGGCGTCGTCGACTACCGTCCCGGCGACGACGATTTCGAGATCGTAGACGACATCTCCGACGAACAAGAAGACGGCCTCGAGCAGATCCGTGCGTTCCTTTCGGAGTACGGCGCGACTGGCGTGCAGGCGGCCCTCGAGACCGCGTTGTTCGACGTCCTCGGCGTCGTGCCCGTGTTTCCGGGCGGTGCGAACGGCCTCGGTAACGAACGCGGCGAAGTGCTACCCGACTGTTATCTGATCCCGCCGAACTCGACCGCGGAGGACTTCGCCTACAGCCTTCACTCCGACATCGGCGACGGCTTCCTCCACGCCATCGACTGCCGATCGAATCGGCAACTCGGCAAGGACTACGAGGTCGAGTCACGCGACGTGATCGAAGTCATCACGACGAACTGAGCCGTCGCGGCGTCAGCGATCGCCCCAGGTGAGTCGGTCGACGCTCGAGCCGACCCGATCCGAAATCCGCGAGAGCCACGCACCGGGCGAGACGGCGCGCAACTGGCGCTCGTCGACTTCGATTCGGGCGTCGCCGAACGGATCGCGGTCGGACCCGTCTCCTTCTTCCCGGCCCGCGCTCGCGACGTCGACGGCCGTCGACATCGAACAGCGCCCGCAGGCTTCCCGGTCGGTCGTCATATGATGGTATACGATCTCACGAGACCTAAACGCTCGGGTCGAGAGCAACGAGCCCCTCCCCGACGCCGACGAACTTTTACCACGGCCGTGGAATCGTATACCATGGATGGAACCGACGGGCGAGACGGGCGGACTATGACGCAAGCGCCATGAGCGGAGGCTCAGCACCGCCCGAGGACGCTGACGATCAACTCGAGGAGCGAGCGCTCCCGGCCGAGGTGCTCGAGGAAGTCCCCGACTGGGACGACGAGTATCTGGACCGAGTGAGCGACCGACTCTTGCACAGTTACGACCTCGAGAAGGACGTCCGAGCGGGCCGAGAGCGCTTCGAGATGTACGGGGAGCTGCGTGTCGAGAGCAGCAAACACCTCTTTCACCCGTCAGTTCAGTACGCGAATCACCATATGCGGGAGTTCCTCTATGCGGACCGTCGCGACCGCGTCTCGGTGGCTGACCTCGAGCGACTGGTCGAGCTAGGCCACGAGTTGGCCGACGACCGAGTCGAACCGAACGATCAACACCGAGCGACCGAGTTCACGTTCGTCCTGGTCGTCCCGGATATTCCAGACGACGTCCGCGCGTTCGTCGAGGGGTTCACCGACCGGACGCTGCTGAAATTTGGCTTTTACGGTCACTACGAGATCCACTGTTGTGTCGTCGCGCCCGATACAACGGACGTCGTCTCGAGTGCGCGAACGGAGGTCGACAGCGCCTTCGCTCTCTGGGAGCCGCTCGAGGAGCCACGGCGTGGACTTTTCGGGCGACTCTCCGGACTCCTTTCGCGATAGGTGACCGCTAGCGCGTTCGACGTGACCGACTTCATCTCGAACGGACCAGTGGCAGTTTGTCGGGTACGCGACGCTCAGAAGTGAATTAGCCGAGACGTCGAACGGTATCTATCGAGTTCCGCTGCTCCCAATCCGTTCTCGAAACCGGATCGGCGGTGGATCAGTCGTCGTCGGATCCGACCGCCGGTTCCTCCGTTGAAATGAGACTATCGCGAGCCTCGGTGAGGTTTTCGTAGGCCATCTTGATGATCGCAAGCGCCAGGAAGATCAACGCGAACGCGAGGACCATCCGGAGTCCGCTCGAGATGAGTTCGACGGTTCCGGCCTCTGCTCGCCACGCGGCGTCGAGCAACTGACGCTGCAGGTTCTCGACGATTGCGAGCCAGAGCAGCCCGGACACGGTGATGATGACCATGACCGCGACTGGCAGCCCTGTAGTCAGGAGCTGCTTCGTGTCCTTCCAGTTGGCGAGCCAGACGGTCGCCGTCAGCAGTGCAAGCGCCGCGAGCAACTGGTTGGCACCGCCGAATAGCGGCCAGAGTTCTTCCCACTGGCCACTCGAGACGAGCAGGAAGGCCGCGAACGTTGTAAGGCCGGTGTTGACGTACTTGTTTGCTGCTACGTTTTCGACGCCGCTCTCGGGGGTGCCGACGAGTTCTTCCATCATGTATCGGCCGAGTCGGAGGCCGGTGTCGAGGCTCGTCAACAGGAAGCTAACGAACACGAGCGCCATGAAGACCTCCCCGATGAGCAACGGGATTCCGAAGCTGGTGAGGATGAGCCCACCACCCTCCGCGAAGTTGGGAAGTGCAGCAGCGATCCCGTCGACGCCAGCGTCAGTTACGGCGATGACCGAGACGGCTGCGAGTGCGGTTGCTGCGAGCAGCCCTTCCGCGAGCATCCCACCGTAGCCGATCAGGCGGGCGTCGCTTTCGCGATTGAGCTGTTTCGCCGTCGTTCCCGAGGAAACCAGCGAGTGAAAGCCGCTGATCGTCCCGCATGCAATCGTGATGAACAACAACGGGAACAGCGGCATGGCCACGGCGACGAGGTCGCCGCCGAAGAAGCCGGTGTACGCGGGAAGTTGGATCGAAAGCGCTTCCGAACCGCCTTGGGTCGTTCCGAGGAACGTCCCGACGATGACGGCGAGCAACGTCCCGCCGACCCCCGTATAGAGGAGGAACGACGAGAGGTAATCACGCGGCTGTAACAACACCCAAACCGGTAGAATGCTGGCCACGAAGGCGTAGCCCAACGCGACGAGGATCCACGTCGCGGTGTTCGCGCCGAATAGTGCTGCACCCGGCACCCACATCCCGTCGCCTGAGAACAGAACAATCGCCTCGTCGGCGAAGCCACTCGGTTCGAACAACGCGATGGGGAACTGGAGGCCCACCCAGACGCTCGCGAAGACGCCAGCAACGAAAACGCCAGTGCCCGCGAGGAACGGCAGGTTAAGCTGGTACAGCCAGACGCCAAACACCAATGCCAACCCGATGTAGAGCAGGCTCGCGGTCGCTGCCTGCGGATAGGCGTCCAGAATAATCGCCACCAGCAGCGAGAACACTGCCACCACGAGGATGATGACGAGGAACGCAAACCAGAGGAACATGTTCTTCCCCCGCTCGCCGATGTACTCCCCGATGATGTAGCCGATCGATTTGCCCTCGTGGCGAATGCTCGAGGACAGCGCCATGAAGTCGTGGACGGCTCCCATTAACGGGTTTCCGATCGCGACCCACAGCACCGCCGGGACCCATCCCCAGATGAGTGCTGCGGTGATCGGGCCAGCGATCGGTGCGCCGCCCGCGATACTCGAGAAGTGGTGCCCGAGCAACACCGGTTTCTTTGCCGGTACGTACTCCTGTCCGTCTTGATACTTGTGAGCGGGTGTCTCTCGAGAGTTGTCGAGTTCGACGAATCGTGAGAGGTACCGCCCGTATCCGACGTAGCCAACGGTAAACAGCACCAACACCGTAGCCACGATCCAGATTACCCCTGTCATAAGTGCCCAAGAACCAAATTACCTCAGACTCATATAAATCATGTGGGAACGGCACGTCTGTCTTACCGGGTAGGCGTCGACAATTCCATCCACAGCGGTAGAGGAGACCCCGACTCCAGGCCGCAGCCGGAAGCGTCTGTCAGGACGTCGGGCGTCGTGTCCGGTCGACGTCGATCTCGAGTTCATCGGCGACCGACGCGAGACGGTCCGTCCGCACCTCCTCGACGTACGTCTCGATCGTGGCGAGGATCGGCGGTGAGAGCTCCCCCCGTGCCGTCTCGAGTCGCTCGCGTTCGGTCTCGACGCGCGAGCGAAGGTAGGTTGCCCCACGTCCCTCTTCGTCGGGGTCGGGTGCCGGCGTGAATCGATTGGCGACGAGCCCCCGAACCGATAGCCCCTGCTCGTCGAGTCGGTCGATCGCCCGCTCCGTCTCCCGAATCGACAGCGAGTCGGGGTTGAACACGAGGAAGAACGCGGCGTCTTCCCGGAGCATCCGTCCGGCGTCCTCGAAGAACTCTTTGCGCGCTCGCAAGTGCGCCAGCACGGGATCTCCCTCGAGAACGCGACGAGGCTCCCGGCCACCGATCGCGGCCTTCTCGAAGAGATCGATGCTCTTTCGTCGTTTCGCCAGCAGCCGATCGATCCACCCCTCGAGGTACTCCGGCAGCGAGAGCAGTCGCAGGGTGCCACCGGTCGGTGACGTATCGAAGACGATGCGGTCGTAGGCGTCGCCGTCTCGCATCACGTCGACGAAGCGATCGAACAGGGCCGCCTCGTAGGCACCGGGGGTTCCGTGGGCCATCTCGATCTGCCGATCGACTGCGTTGACCATCGCCGCCGACACCTGATCCGAGAGCTTTCGCTTGACGTCCTGGAGGTGTCTCGAGACCTCCTCGTCGGGGTCGATCTCCATCGCCGAGAGGTGTTCGACTCCCTCGACGGCTCTGGGATCGTCGTCGAACGACTGCTCGAAGAGGTCGCCAACGGAGTGCGCCGGGTCCGTCGAGACGAGCAGCGTCTCGAGCCCCGCCGCGGCACACTTGTACGCGTACGCCGAGGAGACGGTCGTCTTGCCGACGCCGCCTTTGCCGCCGAAGAAGACGTATCGATCCATCAGAAGTGATACTGCTGTCCCTTTCGCTCGACGAGCGTACTGCGGTCCCACAGGCGTCGTTCCCACGCCTCGAACTCGTCTTGTAAGTACGGTAGGAGTTCTGCCGTGTAGTACGACACCGGCGACGGAACGCCGAAGGCGTCGGGGAAACAGGCGAGCATGAACTCGTCTTCTAGGTCCTCCGCTTCGGCCTCGATCTTCTCGTACGCCGGGTGTGAGATCATCCCGTGATAGAGCCCCCGGAGCCACTCTTCGAGTGTGGCTCGATAACTGGCGATCCGCTCGGCGAGTGTCATCGTCGGTCATGCTCGTGCGTGACGTGAAAAAAGTGTCGCGGCCCGGCCGCCCGAAGTGGTCGGGTCCGTGAGCCGAGGGCAGCCGGGCGGACGCCTATCGACCCGAGTTCTCGGTGCGTCGAAGCCGCTGAAATCTGATTTAGTAGTGCGGTATGTAGTTTATGATGGTGCCATCACCGTCCAATGGGTCGGGCGTGAGTCGACGCTTCTTTTCCTCGGAAGCCCCACGTGGTGTGTATGCACACGACGATCCCGGTTACCGTCCTCTCGGGAAGTCTGGGGGCTGGAAAGACGACGCTGCTCAATCACCTGTTGCGAACCGCCGGTGACCGCGACCTCGCCGTCCTGGTCAACGATATGGGCGACGTGAACGTCGACGCCGACCTCGTCGCCGAGGGGTCGGACCTCGACGTCGAAGGGGGCGTCGCGGAGCTCTCGAACGGGTGTATCTGCTGTGAACTGCAAGCGGACCTCGAGACGGCCGTCGTTCGGCTGGCTCGCGAGCGGGAGTTCGATCACCTGATCGTCGAATCCTCGGGCATCTCCGAACCGGCACCCGTCGCACGGCTGTTCACCACAGCATCGAGAGTCGCCGCGCGGTACGAGATCGACGCGCTGGTCACCGTTCTCGATACGCGGCTCTTCCTCGACGCCTTCGCGGGCCAAGACGTGCCCGAACGCCACGGTGAGGCGGACGACGAGGATGTCCGTCCGCTCTCCGATCTGCTGATCGAGCAACTCGAGGTGGCGAACGTCGTCCTGTTAAACAAGACAGACTGCTGTGAGCCGGACGAACTCGAGGAGGCCGAGGCGCTGGTCGAGGCGCTCCAGCCGGACGCGACGACGATCCGGACGGAGTTCAGCGCCGTCGACCCGGATCGACTCCTCGGACTCGAGCGATTCGACCCCGATCGGATGGGCGAACTCGCCGGCTGGCAGCGGGCGCTCGCCGAGGTCGACGACCACCACGAGGGTGAGGGCCACGACGGGCACGAACGCGAGGACCACGAGGACGACGGGCACGAACGCGAGGACCACGAGGACGACGAGCACGAACACGGGGGTCACGAGCACGGCCATGAACACGACGGCCACGACGAGCACCATCACCGCCACCCGGACGAGGTCTACGGTGTCGACTCGTTCGTCTTCCGGGCGCGTCGGCCGTTCCACCCCGGGCGGTTCGCGACGTTCCTGCGGGACCTCCCTGCCGGGATCGTCCGATCGAAGGGGACCGTCTGGATCGCCGGCAACGATGGCAAGGTCGACGTCTCACAGGCCGGTCCCTCGATCCGGGCGACCGTCCGCGGGCCGTGGATCGCTTCGCTCCCTGCGGTCGATCAGGACCTTTACCGGTCGAATCGGCCGGGACTCGAGTGGCACGACGACCACGGCGACCGGCTGACGGAACTCGTGTTCATCGGGACCGAGTACGACGAGTCCCGGCTTCGCGGACAACTCGAGTCGTGTCTGGTCGACGACGAAGAGTGGGGGGCGGCGTCGCTCGAGGACTCGAATCAGTTCCCAGTCGAACAGGGTGAGGAGGCCGTGGTCCGCGAGCCAGCCGACTGACCGGCGGAGAAAGCGACCTACGATTCCGGCTCGAACGCGACGAGTCGATTCTCGAAGCCGTCGACGACGAAGATTCGGCCGGCGCCGACGGCGACGCCGCCGTAGGTCGTCGCGTGGTGGTCGTCACCGACCCGGAACACCTCGCCGCTTGAGGCCAGGCCGGGGCCGTCGCGATCGACCGCGAGCAGGTCGTCGTCGGCCATCAAAACGGCATCGCCGACGATCGCGGGCTGACCACGGTAGATCTCGTTTCCTGCGCTGACTTCCCAGGCGGCGTCGCCGTCGGCGACCGACCGCGCTGAGAGCCCGTTCCGGGCGAGCGTGTAGACGTGTTCGTCGGCGGCCGCGATCGCCCCCCAGCCGCCGCGGTCGATCCGCCAGCGTTCCGTACCATCAGCCTCGACCGCGACGGTCTCGTGCACGCCGAGTGCGACGATCGCGCCGTCGATCGCGACGGGGCTCGAGATCGCACCGTGGAGGTCGACGCGCCAACGTTCGGTCCCGTCGTCGGGGTCGAGACAGACGAGGGCGTCGTGGTCGGGGACGGCCACCGCATCGGCGGTCACCGCGGGGGCGATCGTCGACGTGAGGTCGTCCGCGTCGGGGACGTTGTACTCGTCGTAGGCGAGTTGGTCCAGTTCGGTCCGCCACAGGATTTCACCCGACTCGACGGCGAGACACGCCTCTTGCGTGCGACAGACTACCCGCCCGTCGGCGACGCTCGGTGCAAAGGGTCGACTCTCGAACTCGAGTGTCCAGTGCGCTTTGCCATCCTCGAGATCGAGCGCTCGTAACCGGTCCGGATCGTCGAGGCGGTGCTCTGGAACGAGTACCACGTCGTCGGAGACGGCGAGTCCCGCCGCGATTCGCCCCTCGAGAATCCGGTGCCACCGCTCGGTTCCGTCGCGTGCCTCGAGCGACCGGACGCTGTCAGAGGCAGCGAGGAAGACGGCGTCCGTCGCAACGATGGGGGGAACGTACGGCCAGCGGTCGGTCGGGGCCGTCCACGCCGTGGCGACTGATCCGGGGACCGTTCGGTCGAGCGCGGCGTTTCGGTTCGTCGCGTCGTAGCCAAGTTGTGTCCACTCCCCGGAGAGGTTCGGCGTTCGGTCGTCGGGGGCTGCACAGCCAGCGACGACGCCTGCACACGCCACAGCGGCCGACGTGAGCATCGTTCGTCTGGAAGGCATCGTTCTGACGTTATCCTCTGTGAGAATATCCGTTCCGGTGCTCTCGTCTCGACTTCCGGCTACACGTACTCGCCCCGTCCGTCGAACGCACCTTCTGACTCGCTCGGGTGCTCGGGCGTCAGGGAAATGGCTAAGTGAGCCACGTTCGCTGTTCTTGCTATGACAGGGCCCGACGGCGAACGCGAGGGATTCAAAGCTGGACTCGAGTCTTCGGACGGCCATCCGGTAGTATTGGTTCTCATCAATGCCGTGCTCTCGGTGACGTTCGCCTGGCTGCTCGTCTGGGGGGCGTCGTTCGTCGATATCGTCCAGTTCTCGCTCACGAACGTCGCGGGCGTCGCGATCGCCGTCTTCGTCTTCACCTTCGTCGTGAGTCGACCCTGAAGGCGGATTCACTCGGCGGCGTGCGCTCGATCCGACCAGTTTCTGTGTCCGTGTTGAGGCGACAGGTACTCACCGCCCGACCTGTTCCGTTTGGGTGATGGAGTTGCGGCCCGTCGCCGGCTACCGACCGACCAAGCCCGAACTCGCGGTGTTCGTCTCTGGGATCACCAGCATGGGCCTCGAGATCCTCGCGGTCCGTATCGTCGCCCCACAGTTTGGCAGCCATATCTACACTGTCGGCGGTATTCTCACGGTGTTTCTAATTGCGTTGAGTCTCGGCTACTGGCAAGGCGGCAAGCGTGCCGGCGGTGCGAGCAATCGCGAGATGAGCTGGATCATGCTCGCGACGGCCGTCTACGTTGCCGTCGTGATCTACGCGAGTGACCTCCTGTTGACGTACACGTCGACGCTCGCGTTGCCACCGCGGTACGCCTCGCTACCCGCCGTGATCCTCCTGTTCGGCCCGCCGACGTACCTGCTCGGGTTCATCAGCCCCTACGCGGCCGAACTCTCGCACAAACAGGGCACCGGTGAGGCGTCGGGCCACGTCTACGCGCTGGGGACTATCGGCAGCATCGTCGGCGCAGCGGCGACTACGTTCGTCCTCATCCCCGCACTGAGCGTCGACGCGATCGGCCTGCTGTTCGGTGGTGCCCTCGTCGGAACAGCCGTCGCCCTTCTGGCACCTGATCTCACGCGACGATCGGCCGTCTCGAGCGTGCTCGTCGTCCTCTTGCTCGTCGGCGCGGCGGGGGCGACCCCCGTGGACGTCGACTACCGCGGCGACGTCGTCTCCGAGACCCAGACACCACATCAGCAACTCGAGATCGTCGATGACGGCACAGAACGGACGATGTACCTAGACGGTGCCAGACACAGCGCGATGGATCTCGAGGACCCCGAGCGACACGTCTTCACCTACACGAAGTATTTCCACCTGCCGATGCTCATGGCCGACGACCCCGACGACGTCGACCGAGTGCTGTTCGTCGGCGGCGGTGGCTACACCGGCCCACAGGACTTCGCCGACCGCTATGACGCCCACGTCGACGTCGTCGAAATCGACCCCGAGGTGACCGCCGCCGCCGAGGCGTACTTCGGCCTCGAGCCCGACCGCGAGGACATTTCGATCTACGAAGCGGACGGCCGCCAGTTCCTCGAGGGCACGAACGACACCTACGACGTGATCGTCCTCGACGCGTACAAGCAGGATCAGGTTCCGTTTCACCTGACGACCGTCGAGTTCATGGAGCTGGCCACGGAGCGACTGGCTGACGATGGCGTCCTCCACGCGAACGTCATCTCTTCGCCGTCCGGTCCGGCCGCCGAGTTCTACCACGCCCAGCATCGAACGATGGCGTCGGTCTTCCCAGATACCTACAGCTTCCGGACAGCTGACTCGAGCGCGGTCCAGAACATCCAGGTCGTCGCGACGAACGAGCCGACGGGGTTCTCCGACGCCGACCTCGCCGAGCGAAACGACGCTCGCGATCTCGGCGTCGATCTCGAGGGGGCGATCGACAACCGGATGGCCGATCCCGACACCGAGGACGCGCCGGTGCTTCGAGACGACCGCGGCGAAGTCGACAGTCTGCTCGATCCCATGCTCGGCCAGCGGTACGTGATCGAGGAAACCGACGGCGAACCCTACGATGACGCCACCGAGACCGCTGTGATCGGAGAAGAGCGGTCCTGACGGAAAAGTGGTAAGCGCCGAACAGTGGGGTGACGGTGCACGCGTTGGAGGGACGGACCGGAGTGAGCCGAGAGCGGCTACTCGTCGTGTCCGCCGGTGACGACGACCGGTCGGTCGGCGCTGAGGATGACCGACTGGGTGACGCTCCCGAAGACGGCTTTCCCGACCGGCGAGCGCTTTCGCCCGCCGAGAACGATCGCATCGACGTCGAACTCCTCAGCCGAGTCGATGATGTCGGCTTCCGTGTCACCGCTGTCCTCGAGGACGGTGACGTCGACGCCCGCTTCCTCGAGGCGTTCTTTGGCCCGCCGGACGGAGCCGATCCGCGAGGCGGACTTGAACTGCTGGAACTCCTGTGGCAGCTCCTCGCTGTCGTCGGTGAAGACGAACAGGAGGTGGGCCTCGACGTCGTCGCTCGCATGCGGGATAGAGGTGACGTACTCCGCCTGTGCGAGCGCGCGGTCTTCGTTGGTGTCGACTGGAACAAGAACGCGGTACATAGCGATGTGTTCGTAAAGCCGAATTATAAATCCGTCCGTTAGCACCCCTGTACGTCGTCGAACGTGTGCGAACCGGTCGTGTGCCCGGCCGTCACGGCTGAATCGGTGCGTCTCGAACCCACTCGAGCGAGCAGCCTTATGTGGGCCGGGGACGACCCTCGAACTATGTCAGGAGACGTGCTCGAGCGCGACCTCTTCGATCGTGCGCCGGACGATCGAATTCAGGTGCTCGACGCCGAGGGACACGTGGTCGAACCGGACCTAGAGCCCGACCTCGAGACGGAAACGCTGCGCTCGATGTACCGGGACATGCGCTTTTGTCGACGCTTCGACGAGCGAATGATCAGTCTACAGCGGCAGGGACGGATGGGGACCTACGCCTCGCTTGCGGGCCAGGAAGGGTCACAGATCGGATCGACGTACGCGCTCGCCGACGACGACATGGTTTCGTTTCAGTACCGTGAACACGGCGCGCTCGTCGCCCGAGAGTTGCCCTGGGAGTACGTCCTCTACTGGATGGGCCACGAAGACGGGAACGCGGCGCTCGCCGACGTAAACGTCTTTCCGCTGAACATCTCGATCGGCGCACACGTCCCCCACGCGGTGGGCTGGGCGTGGGCCTCGAAACTCAAGGGTGACGGGGCGGCATCCGTCGTTCACTTCGGCGAAGGCTCGACGTCGGAGGGCGACGTCCACGAGGCGATGAACTTCGCGGGCGTCTTCGATACGCCGACCGTCTTCTTCTGTAACAACAACCAGTGGGCGATCTCGATACCACGCGAACGTCAGACGGCCAGTGCGACCATCGCACAGAAAGCGACCGCCTACGGCTTCGACGGCATCCAGGTCGACGGGATGGATCCCCTCGCAACCTACGTCGTCACGAAAGCGGCACGCGAGAAAGCCCTCGCGAGCGACGGCGAGCGACCGCGCCCGACGCTTATCGAGGCCGTCCAGTACCGGTTCGGCGCTCACACGACGGCCGACGATCCATCGGCCTACCGCGACGAGGCCGAGGTCGAGCGCTGGCGCGAGCGCGACCCCCTCGAGCGATTCGAAACCTACCTCCGCGAGCGATGGATCCTCGACGACGATCAACTCGACGCCATCGACGAAGAGATCGAGACGACGCTCGAGGGCCTGATCGACCGCGCCGAGGCGGCTGACGCCGATCCGTCAGCGATGTTCGAGCACGTCTACGAGGAACCGACACCGCGGCTCGAGGAACAACGTGAGTCTCTCGAGGCGCTGCGGGCCGAACATGGAGACGACGAGTTACTCGACTACGAGTAACTCTATCGATCGATACATAAAGAACACAGTAGCACAGGCGAACGGCTATACTATCGTCGTCCCGACCCACGCTCGAAATGCAACTCGAACAGCGGTCTCGAACGACGGAGGCCGACTGGAGCGGCACGATACCGAACGCATTCGACGGGCGAATCGTGGGCGTTGTCGTCGTACTCGCGGGACTCGCGGCGTCGCTGAACGTTCCCTACGGTGGGCTTTCGCTCGGTGTCGCCGCGTTCGTTCTCCTTCTCGCTGGTGGTGTCATCGGACACGTCCTCGGCGAACGGCAGTTACGTCGGCTTACCGACGGACTCGTTGCACACTGGAGTGCGGCTGGCGGCACCGTCGACGGCGTGACGCGGTCTGCAAACGGCATGCGAACCGAATGGACGGTCCACACGTCGGTCGGCGACGTGACGGTCGGTGGTATCGCACTCGTTCCCATCGCTCGCCTTTCAGTAGAGTATCAGGGCGTCGGTGATTCGGTCGACGCCAGTGACGCCGAGGCGAACTTCGACACGATCGCAGACGAACTCTACGAAGAAATTTTCGAGTTCGGAGCCTCCGCTCGCGGTCGTTGACCGTCCGCGACGAACTCGGACAGCCTGGGTCGGCGGTGAAATTTAATAGTTGGCTGGTGTAGGCTGGCTCCATGTCAACATCCTACACCCCATCGGACGTGATGGACCGGGAGTCGCGCTCGAATCGATACTACCGAAACGCCGTCGAACGCCACTGGGACCCCGGCGAGATCGACCTCGAGGCTGACGCCGAGAACTTACTCGCACACGTCGAGGCAACCCCCGACTACGATCAGCGTCGATGGGACCAGACCGTAAACGGCATCGCGAAGTTCGGCGCGGGTGAAGACGCCGTCACGGAGGACCTCGCGCCACTGGCGACGGTGCTCGAGGACATCGATGACCAGCTGTTTCTGACGACCCAATTGTACGAGGAGGCCAAACACGCCGACTTCTTCGACCGGTACTGGCGCGAGGTGATCTGGACCGTCGAGGACGAACTCGGCTGGGACCGGTCGAACCCCCGCGACGAAAAGTGGTTCAACGAGCCCTACCTCGAACTGTTCGACCGGAACAAGAACGCCCAGTTCCGACTGCTCGAGGCGGACACCCCCGAGAACCGTGCGAAGGCTTACTGTCACTATCACCTCACCGTCGAAGGAATTCTCGCCCAGACGGGCTACTACGGGATGCAGACCTCCTACGGCGGTGAGTTCGAGGCGCTCCCTCATCTGCCGGGACTCGTCGAGGGTTTTACGAAGATCAGAAGCGACGAAGGTCGCCACGTCGGCTTCGGCATGAACCAGCTCAAGACGCTCATTCGTGAGGACGGCGTCGATCCCAAGCTAATCGAGGAGACGGTCCACGACCTCCTCCCACTCGTCCAGGGGATCACCGAAGACGACCGGTTCCAACCCAACGACCCGGACGAACAGGTCGGCCTCGAGCAGGGCGAACTGGCCGCTTACGCGGTCGACAAACACACCGACCGGATGCGACAGATCACCGACGCCGCAGCCGACATTCCAGACGTCGAAGAGTTGGTACGACTCGACGGCGACGATTGAGACGGATGACTGTAACGAGTTACCGGCGCAATCGCCGGACAGGTCGTGGTTACCCCGGAACCGACGTACAGTAGTGCGTATGACACGACTGCGGCGGTGCAGTGGCGAACAGCCAATCGGATCGACTCGGTGGCCTGAATCTTAAGCTCCCGCAGACGGTCGTTGAAGCATGGTAGCAAGCAACATAAGCGGCGTCCGGTTCGACGTCGATGAGGAGACCGCACTGATCCTCGAGAGTATAGACGAGTTCGTCGAACGGGAGGTCGACCCGATCGTCGAGGAACTCGGCGACCTGGCCACCAATCCCCGACGGGGATACCACGAGGACGGCCGTTGGACCGACGAACTGCTCGAGGCGCGCGAGGAGATCCGCCGCCGGTCGGCCGAGGCTGGCTTCTACGCGATGACCCTCCCCGAGGCCTACGGTGGCGAGGGAGTTTCCACGGTCACGTGGTATCTCGCGAAAAAGCGCCTCGCGAGTCACGGCCCTGGGCTGGCCCGTTACGTGCTCGCTGGCCCCGAAGGGCCCAAGCCGCTGTTGTTACAGGCCGAGGGCGAACAGATCGAGCGCTACCTCGAGCCCACGATCCGCGCGGAGAAATCGACGGCGTTCGCCCAGACCGAACCCGGTGTGGGCTCGGACTCGCCGAACATGGCGACCACCGCCAGCAGAGAGGGCGATGAGTGGGTGATAAACGGCCGCAAACAGTGGATCACCAACGCGCCCTACGCCGACTTCGTCCAGGTGTTCGCCCGGACGACACCGCAAGAAGAAGCCGGCCGATACGGCGGCATCACTTGTTTTCTCCTCGAGCGCGACGAGTACGAGCTCGGCGCGTTCAACAACGCCGTCGGCTCGCCGGGTGCCCAGGCCGAAATCGTCCTCGACGACGTTCGCGTTTCCGACAGTCGCGTCCTCGGCGAGGTCGACGGGG
The DNA here is from genome assembly GCF_003430825.1 of Natrarchaeobaculum sulfurireducens. NCBI lineage: Archaea > Methanobacteriati > Methanobacteriota > Halobacteria > Halobacteriales > Natrialbaceae > Natrarchaeobaculum > Natrarchaeobaculum sulfurireducens. The sequence continues at coordinate 956,226 of NZ_CP024047.1, forward strand.
CGTTCTACGCCGCCATGGAGTTCCTCTCGCTCGGCCGCCTCGAGCTCGGGGCCGAAGCCGTCGGCTACAGTGAGTTCGCGCTCGAGGCGGCCGCCGAATACGCGGGCCAGCGTGAGGCGTTCGGCCGCCAGGTCGGTCGGTTCCAGCAGGTGTCGGCACCGCTGGCTCGCGGGAAGGCCAAAACCTACGCAGCCGACGCTGCAGGGCTGAAACTCGCCTGGAAGATGGCCCAGGACCAGCGGACGGTGATGGAATCGTCGATCTTCAAGTGGTTCGCGACGACCGTCTTCTGGGAGGTCGCCGACGCGGCGGTCCAGATCCACGGCGCGAACGGGCTAGCCGAAGAGAACCCGCATATGGACCTGCTCCATCAGGCCCGCATCCTGCGGATCGTCGAGGGGACCGACGAGATCCAGCTCAACACGATCGCGAAGTCGATGGGGCTGCTCGACTAGCAGCTAGAAGCTAAACAGATCGACGCCGCCCGTGACGCCGACGATCTGGCCGGTGACGTACGAGGCCTGCTCCGAGCAGAGATACGCGACCATGTTGGCGACGTCGTCTTCGGTGCCGAGGTGGCGCATCGGCGTCGCTTCGGCGATTCGGGCGAAGTACTCGTCGACGTGCTCGCGCAGTTCGTCCGGGCTCATCTCTGCCCACGCGTCGACGACGATGTTCGGCGCGATGACGTTCGAGGTGACGCCAGCCTGGGCACCCTCGAGCGCCATCGTCCGTCCGAGGCCGATCATCGCGGCCTTCGTCGCCGAGTACGAGAGCTGGCCGAAGCCGCCGTACCAGCCGGCCATCGAGGACATGGTGACGACCCGGCCCCAGCCGCGCTCGCACATCTGCGGGAACACCTCTCGACTGATGTTGTACGTCCCGGTCTGGTTGATCGCTACGTCGCGGTCCCAGAGGTCGTCGTCGTAGTCGGCGAGTCGCGACCGGGCGTCGACCATCGCAGCGTTGTTGACCAGAATGTCGACGCCGCCGAAGCGCTCGCGGACGGCGGCCATCGAGTCGGTTACGTCCTCGCGATCGGTCAGGTCGCACTCGAGAGCCATCGCTGCCCCACCGCCGGCGGTCTCCTCGATTTCCCCGGCGACCTGTTGGGCTCCGTCGGCGTCGACGTCGAGGACGACGACGTTCGCGCCCTCTTCGGCCAGGATTCGACAGTCTGCGCTCCCGATACGGCCAGCGCCGCCCGTGACGACGGCGGTCCGGTCGGTGATCCCGAGATCCATCGCCGATTCGGTTGAACGCGTTGACAGTTAGTTCTTTGGCAGCTATCGACACACATGCGAGAAACCCAGAAGTTGCCTTGTAGCCTGCAAGCGATGCGATCGTTTCCCAGCCTACGACGGGCTCGAGAGAGTATCCGGCCGCCTCCGGCTTCCCAACAGCTATGTTTTCCGTTGGCATAGCTCCGTCCAGCAATGAACTCCGCAGTCATCGTCGACGCCGTCCGAACGCCGTTTGGCAAGCGCAGCGGCTCGTTTAGCGACACGCACCCACAGGACCTCGCAGCCGAACCGTTACGCGCACTCGAGGAGCGCAACGGCTTCGACCCCGAGACGATCGAAGACGTCATCTACGGATGTGTGACGCCGATCGACGAGCAGGGGCTGAACATCGGCCGACTCGCGCCGATGATCGCCGGCTGGGGCGACGGCGTTCCCGGCGTCCAGCTCAACCGGATGTGTGGGTCCGGCCAGCAGGCAGTTAATTTCGCCGCAACGAACGTGATGGCCGGCCAGCACGACGTCCTCGTCGCCGGTGGCGTCGAGCACATGACCCGCGTTCCGATGGGGTCGGATGGGGCCGACGGTATCGATGGCTCGAGCACCGTCAGCGAGACCTACTTCGAACAGTTCGACGAGTTGACCCACCAGGGCGAAGGGGCCGAACGGATCGCCGAGGAGTACGGCTTCTCCCGATCGGAACTCGACGAACTCGCCGTCGACTCCCAGCGCCGCTGGAAGGCCGCCTGGGACGACGACCGGTACGACGACCAGGTCGTTCCCGTCGAGACGGAACTCGACGGCGAATCCGTCGTCGTCGAGCGCGACGAACACCCTCGTCCCGGAACCGACCTCGAGACGCTCGAGTCGTTACCACTGTCGTTCCGTCCGGAAGGCGAAGGCGTCCACCACCCCGGCAACTCGTCGGGAATTGTCGACGGCGCGAGCGCCCTGTTGATCGCGAGCGAGGAGGCCGCCGAGGCCCACGGCTGGGAGCCGATGGCTCGCATCGTCCAGACCGAGGTCGTCGGCGTCGACCCGATCACGATGCTCACGGGGCCGATTCCCGCGACCGAGCAGGTCCTCGAGAAGGCCGACATGGACCTCGAGGAGATCGACCTGTTCGAGGTCAACGAGGCCTTCGCGTCCGTCGTCGCCGCCTGGCTCGAGGAGACCGGCGTCTCCTGGGAGGACGTCAACGTCAACGGCGGCGCGATCGCCCACGGCCACCCGCTCGGCGCGACCGGTGCGATGTTGCTGACGAAACTGGCCCACGAACTCGAGCGAACGGGTGTCGACACCGCCCTCTCGACGATGTGCATCGGCTTCGGTCAGGGGATCGCGACGATCATCGAGCGCGTGTAAGCGGGACTCGAGTCAGCGACCACTCGTCGGCGGATTCGGCGACCCCCACGGTAAAGTACCGGTGTGACCATGCTCGCCGTATGCGATTAGATGGCATACGCGTGCTCGACCTCACGCGGCTGTTGCCCGGCCCGTACGCGACGCAGTTGCTCGCCGATTCCGGGGCTGAGGTCGTGAAGGTAGAAGACACCGGCGCTGGCGACTACGCACGGCACATGGAGCCATACACCTCACGAGACGTCGGCGCGATCTTCGACGCGGTCAACCGGGGCAAACGCAGCGTCGCGATCGATCTCAAGCGAGCGGACGGACGCGAGGCGTTCTACCGCCTCGTCGAGGACGCAGACGTCGTCTTCGAGGGGTTTCGCCCGGGCGTCGTCGACCGCCTCGAGATCGACTACGAGACGCTCACTGCGTACAACGACGACCTCGTCTACTGCTCGCTGTCGGGGTACGGCCAGGACGGCCCCTGGGCCGACCGGGTCGGCCACGATTTGAACTACGTCGCGGTCGCCGGCCTCCTCGATATGACCAGGGAGTCCGCAGACGCGAAACCCCAGGTCCCCGGCTACCCGATCGGCGACATGGCCAGCGGGCTGTTCGCCGCGTTCGCTATCGTCGGCGCGCTGCTCTCGCGCGAACTCGGCACCACCGGCGGCGAGTACGTCGACGTCGCGGTGACCGACGTGGTCGCCTCGTTCTCCCAGGCCGTCGCAACGCAGGCGTTCACCGGCGACCCCGAAACGCCACGACCGGGTGAAACGCCGCTTTCCGGCGCGTTGCCCTGGTACGACGTTTACCGGACCGACGACGACGAATGGATAACGCTCGCCGCACTCGAGCCGAAGTTCTGGCGAGCGTTCTGTGAGGCCGTCGACCGGGAGGACTTACTCGACGCTCACGGCTCGAGCGATCCCGACGTCCGTGCCGCGTTGCGCGCCGAACTGGACGATCTGTTCGCCTCCCGAACGCGCGAGGAGTGGGCGGCCCGCCTCGAGTCCGTCGACGCCGCCGTCGGGGCCGTCTACTCCCCTGCTGAGATGGTCGAGCACCCACAGCTGTGCGCCCGCGATCTATTTGAACGATCGCCCGAGGCACCTCCGCGAGTTGGGTTTCCGGCCCGCTCGAGCGAGCCGTCGGCGACTGACGACGAGTCCGTGCCGGCCCAGGGTGAACACACGCGCGAGTACCTCACCAGCGCGGGCTACGACGAGGAGACGATCGACGCCCTCCTCGAGGACGACGTCGTTCGCTGATCGGTCGTCGGCCACTTCTCGATCAATAAGCCTGTAGACAAAACTCTTGAGCTGTCATTACTAGTACATTAACCAGAGCGTGGCCGCTCGAAACCATGGCCCACTCGACCAGTGGGGACCGTGCATCCGACCCAGTGACTACTCGAACAACTCGCCGTGGCGCTGGGCGAGGTTGGTGTAGTCGCCCGAAGAAAACTCCTCGAAGATCGCCTCGGGGTCGATCGTCGTCTCCTCGAGTGGGGTGATCTCTGCGGGCACGCCGCGAACGAACGACTCGGCTGGAATGTCGTACTCATCGGGGATGACCGTTCCTGCAGCGACGACGGTTCCGGACCCGATCGTGGCACCGGTGTTCACCGTCGCGTTGAAGCCGACGAGCGTCCCTGCCTCGACGGTCGCCTCGTTGAGGACGACGCCATGGCCGACCATCACTCGTTCCTCGAGCGTCGAGGCGTGGACTGTGGCGTTGTCGCCGACGTGGGTCTGACGGCCAATTCGGACCGGACCGATGTCACCCCGGAGGACGACCCCCGGCCAGACGCTCGCTTCCGCGGCGATCTCGACGTCGCCGACCAGGACCGCCTCGCGACTCACTTCGGCTGATTCGTCGATCGTCGGGTCCGTTCCCTCGAACGTGTAGGTTCGGCTGTCGACCATATTCGACCGGTCCACGACCGGCCAGATAACAGTAGTTCACGAGAACGTGAACGTCGGTTAGGTGGCCGCTCGCGGAGGAGTGATGTGGTGGCCGCAACGATGCCGTATTTGTTTTCTCCACATTATTATCGTTAGGTTGTCAATTGGTCCTATTTCCGAAGCCGACCGGCCGGCTTCGACTCGAGTAAGAGAGTTCGGTCTTCCCCTCGGGCGATACGTTCTGTCGACGATCGGTGTGGATCCGAGAAAGTTTTATCAGACAGGCTACCGCTGCGAGTGGCATGGAGCGTCAGAACAGTGTCTTCTACAAGTGGGGCGGCGGGCTCGAGCCCGACTTCCCCGAGATCGTGCGGGCGTACGACGAGTTCCTGGTCACCGCGGACGGTCGCGAACTCGTCGACGCGGCCGCGGGTGCCGCGGTGGTCAACCTCGGTCACTCCGTTCCGGGACTCGGGGACGTCGTCGCTGACCAGTTAGCCGATATTTCGTACCTCAGTCTCTCACACTTCACCAACGAAGCTCCCGAACGACTCGCCGACCAGTTAACGGAGCGGGCGCCGGGCGACCTGAACGCCGCCTTCTTCGTCAACTCCGGGAGCGAAGCCAACGAGTCCGCGTTCAAGCTCGCTCGAGCCTACCACCGCGAGCGCGGCGACGAGGGCAAACACAAGATCGTCGGCCACTGGCAGTCCTACCACGGAGCGACCCTCGGCGCACTCTCGGCATCCGGGAACACCTCGAGACGGACGGCCTACGAGCCACAACTGCACGGCTGGCCACACATCCCGCCAGCGTATCCCTACCGGTGGGCGTACGACGGCGCGCCGGAAGAGCAAGCGATCGCCGCAGCGCGGGAACTCGAGACGACGATCAAACAGGAGGGCCCGGAGACCGTCGCAGCCTTCGTCGCCGAGCCGGTATCGGGCTCGAGCGTTCCCGCCGCACATCCCCACGCGGCGTACTACCAGGAAGTACGACGGATCTGTGACGACTACGACGTGCTGTTCATCGCCGACGAGATCATGACCGGATTCGGCCGGACGGGGCCGCTGTTCGCCGTCGAACGCTTCGACGTCGTGCCGGACGTGCTGACCGTCGGAAAGGGACTCTCCGCGGGCTACACCCCGATCAGTGGAGCGCTCGTCCGTGACGCGATCGCCGAGACGTTCACAGCCGACGGCGACGCCTCGTTCGATCACGGCCACACGTACACCGGAAACCCGCTGTCGGCGGCGATCGCCTCGCACGTCATAGAGCGCTACACTGACTCGGTGCTCGAGACGGGCCGCGAACGCGGCCGGCAACTCGTCGACGCGCTCGAGCCGCTTCGGGACCACCCCATGGTCGGCGAGATCCGCCACGCTGGCGCGATGATCGGCCTCGAGTTCGTCGCCGACCGAGCGACGAAAGAACCGTTCGATCCCGACCTGGAGGTCTCCCGTCGTGTCTACGACCACGCGATGGACCGGGGCGTCTACACGTATCCGGGATCGGGATCGGTCGACGGCGTCGCGGGCGACCACCTCATGCTCTCCCCGCCGCTGACGATCGGCGAGGACACCGTCGAAACCGTCGCCAGCGTGGTGGTCGACGCCGTTGAGACCGTCGCCGACGAAGTGCAGTGAGAGCACCGCAGGCGGCGATCAGCGGTCGACGACCGATTCGACTTCGTCGGCGAGTGCCTCGAGCGCGATCGTCCTCGTCCGCGCGTCGACGTCGGTGTCGAAGCGTTCCTTGTAGCCCGACCCAGTGAGGATCGTCACGACCTCCTCGTCGGCGTCGATCTCGCCGTCTCGAGCCAGTGCCCGGACGCCGGCGAGGGCGACGGCGCTCGAGGGTTCGACGGAGAGGCCCGCGGTCGTCGCGAGCAGGGCCATGGCGTCGCGGGTCTCGTCGTCGGTGACGGAGACGGCCGCGCCGCCAGTGTCTCTGACGGCGGAGAGCGTGCGGGTCCCACTCGGCGGGTCGCTGTTGGCGATCGAGACGGCGATGGTGTCGCCGCCGTCGACGGGCGTCACCTCGTCGCGACCCTCGCGGAACGCCGTCGCGATCGGATCGCAGGCGGCCGCCTGAACGACGTAGAGTCGTGGGGGGTCGTCGATCAGGCCCGCCGTCTCGAGTTCGCGGAGTGCCTTCCAGACGCCACTGGCCTGTCCGCCGCTGCTGACCGGCAGGGCGATGGCGTCCGGGACGTCCGGCGCGAACGCCTCGAGGATCTCGTAGGCGACCGTCTTCTGACCGGCGACCCGCAGCGGCGTATCGGAGTTGACGAACCTCACGTCGGTCTCGAGTGCGAGTGTGTCGGCGTACAGCTGGCCGTAGTGGCCCTCGACGCGGAAAATGTGTGGCTCGTGACGGGCCATCAACTCGAGTCGCTCGGCGGGCGTGTCGGTCGGGACGAAGACGGCACAGTCGAGGCCGGCGGCCGCGGCGTACGCGCTCGTGCTCAGCGCCATGTTGCCGTGGGAGACGGTGCCGATCCAGTCGGTGCCCGCCTCGAGCGCGTAGCCGACGCCGACCGCTGTGCCGCGATCTTTGAAACTCCCCGTCGGGTTCTGGCCCTCGACTTTCACCGAGAGCCGGCAGCCGACGTCCGCGTCGAGCCCTTCGGCTCGGTGGAGTGGCGTTCCTCCGGGAGCGACGCCGGGGCCGCTCGAGACCGGAAGTACGTCCCGGTAGCGCCACATCCCCTCTGCTGTGTCGCCGTCGGGCCACTCGAAGTTGGCGGCGTCGACGTTGAACCAGCGCGGTTCGCCACATACACATCTTTTTCCGTCCTCGAGCGCAGCCGTCCTCCCACAGTCGTAACACCGGAGTGAGGTGGTCATCTACGGGAACGCTCTCGTCGGAGCGACAAAACCGTTCGTTCGTGCGACGTGCGTCCGACGATCACCCGCGTGGGATGCTGAGGTCGCCCGCCCCTTTCACGACGAAGACGTAGATCATGACCCCGACTCCGATGAGGACGCCACCGCCGACGGCGACGGCGATTCCGAGGGTCTCGTCCACCTGGAGGACGGAGAACACGACGAGCGTAAACGTCGCGTACAGGAGTGCGAGGACGACCCCGAACCGAAACCACCCCCGTTCCACTTGCACGGCCGCCGGATCCCCGTCGGGTTGCATGCGTGGACCGACGTAGGGGCCGACGCTACCTGTAGCTTACCCGCCCGGCAATGGGTCGGTCGGGCCGCCGTGATGGCGAAAACGGAACCGGGTCGGCGTAACCGATCACCGAACGACCGGGGCGTCGACCGAGCCGATCCGTTCGACGCTCGCGCGAACGTGATCACCCGGTTCGATCGGTTCGGCACCCGGCGTCCCCGTGCTGAAGAGGTCACCCGGCTCGAGGGTCATCACGCCCGAGTGGAACGAGACGATCTCTGCCGGCGGGAACAGCATGTTTCTGATCTCGTTTTCGGCCGCCACCTCATCGTCGACGATCGTCCGGACCGAAAGCTCCTCGAGTGGGAGTGGCTCCTCGGGGACGGCGATCGACGGCCCGACGACGAGAAACGAGTCGAAGCTCTTCGCTCGCGTCAGGAATCGCGGATTGCGCTGGAGGATGTCTTCGGCGGTCATGTCGATGACCGGCAGGTACCCCGCAACGACGTCGTCGACTGCCGCCTCGTCGACGTTTCGGCAGGTCCGGCCCATCACGACCGCGAGTTCGGCTTCGGCCGTGACGCGTTCGCTCCGGTCGGTCGGGGGGAGCCTGATCGGCCCGCCCGGCCCCGTCACGACGGATGGTGGCTTCATGAAACTCGCTGGCTCCTCGGGGCGCTGTTCGTCTAGATCGCCCGCGTGTTCCTCGTAGTTCAGGCCGATCCCCCAGAGCTTGCCGAAGCGCTCGAGCGGCGGGCCGAATCGGACGTGTTCGGCCTCGAGACGGTCGGCGGTGGCGTCTTCGGGGTCAGGAAGGGTCCCCGCTGCGGCCCGTGGCAGGGCGTCGCGGACGGTCTCGAGGTCGAGGTCGGCGGCAGCGAGCGGGACGAACCCCTCGTCGTCGCCGAGGAGGGCGGTCCCGTCGATCGTGCGTGCCAGACGTTTCATGCTCAGTCGTCCCGATCCGTCCAGAAGTCGAACGACCGGCCGGGCGCGAAGACGTCGAGGCCGACCGCACGTTCGTCACCGGTGTTTTCGACTTTGTGGGGTTCGTCGGACTCGAGGAGGACCGAATCGTACTGCTCGAGCGTGACCGACTCGCCGTCCTCGGTGGTGACCGTCAGCTCGCCCTGCAGGCAGAGACAGACCTGCTCGTTCTCGTGATGGTGCATCGGGGAGCTGTGGCCTGGGGGCTTCTCGAACCACTCGAAGGAAAACTGGTCGCTGCCGGCGAGCGCACGTCGCTGCCAGCCCTCGTCTGGCTCGTACGTCTCGGCGTCGTCGAAGTCGACGGGCTTCATAGGTTCGCCCCCGTCGAGCCGCCGTCGATCAGGATGCTCTCGCCGTTGATGAACCCGGAGGCCGGCGAGGAGAGGAAGGCAACGGTGTTACCGAGTTCCATCGGATCGCCGACGCGCTCGAGTGGGTTGCCGGCCCAGTCGGCCAGCCCCTCCTCGTAGGAGTCATAGTCGCCGCGGTCGACCGCCTGATTCACCAGGCTCTCGATGCGGGCAGTCTCGTGTGGGCCGGGAAGGACGGCGTTCGTCCGGACGTCGGGGGCGAACTCCTTCGAGAGCGTCTTCTCTAAGCCGATGACGCTCATCCGGACCGAGTTCGAGAGGACGAGGCTGTCGATGGCTTCCTTGACGCTGCGGGAGGTGATGTTGACGATCGTCCCGTGGTCGCTTGCTTTGAGGTGGGGTTCGGCCTCGCGGGCGAGGCGAACGACGCTCATGACGAGCAGGTCGTAGGCGTGATACCAGTCGTCGTCGTCGGTCTCGAGGAACGGGCCAGAGGGCGGGCCGCCCGCGCTGGTCACGAGGTGGTCGAGGCCGCCGAACTCGTCGACGGTCGTCTCGACCAGCGTCTCGATGTCGTCCTCGTCGGTGAGGTCACCCGATTGGGCGACCACATCGCCCGTCGCGACCGCTTCGATCTCCGCTTTTGCCTCCGCGAGTCGCGCTTCGTCGCGTCCGTTGATGACGACGTTGACCCCTTCGCGCGCGAGCGCTTTGGCCGACGCCTTCCCCAGGCCGCTCGAGGATGCCGTTACCAACGCCGTGTTGCCGTCGATCTGTAGATCCATTTCGTTCGTACACCCCGAGGAAAAGGCCAAAAAGGTTGCCGTTTCGGTAACCGCGTGGGGGGTCCGCACCGATCGTATCACTCCTCGATGAGATTCGCGATCATCTCGTCGGACATGGCGGCGACCGTCTCACCGCCGGTTTTCAGCTCCTTCATGACGAACGTCGAGGAGGTCTCGTTGACGCCGTCGATACTGACGATTTCGTCGATGAGGGCGTTGAGTTGCTCGCGATTCTGGACCCGCGAGAGCACGACGAAGTCGACGTCGCCCATCGTGTAGTAGACCTGGACAGTGCCGTCGATCTCGGTGAGTTCGGTGCCGATCTCGTCGGCGTAGCCGGACTCGTGGACGACGGACACCTCGGTGATGACCAGCGTGGTGAGTCCGAGCGCGAGCGGATCGACGTCGGCCGAGACGGCAGTGATGACGCCAGCGTCTTTGAGCTTGTTCAGACGATAGTGGACGGCCGACTTCGAGAGGTCGAGTTCGGCAGCGAGCTCGGTGAGGTTCACGTCGTCGTCGCGCTCGACGCGCCGCAAGAGCGCGAGGTCCGTCTCGTCTACGTCGACGTCCGTTCGTTCGTCGTCCATGTGTAGCGATCGGTGGCTGGGTACGTAACGGTCACGTCCGAGGTCCGTCCCCGGCGAGTTGGTCAGTCGAACACGGCCGCGATAGCCTCGCTTACCGCGTCGACGGCCGTCGTAACGTCGTCCTCGTCGGCGACGAGCGGTGGCGAGAGCACGATCTGGGTCTTGGGTCGCCCGCCACCGAGGAGGACGCCCCGGTCGGCCGCCTCACCGAGGACGTCGACCACCGGGTTGTGGCCGTCTTCGACCCACGGGTTCATGAACGGCTCACCGGTCTCCGGATCGGTAAACTCGACCGCCCAGTGGAACCCTCGGCCGCGAACGGTGCCGACGGCCTCGTGTTCGTCCTCGAGTGCGGCCAGTGCCGACTCGAACGTCGGCTCGACGGCCCGGACGTTCTCGATGAGGCCGTCTTCGTACGCCTCGAGTGCGGCGTTTCCGGCCGCACAGGCGACGGGGTGGCCGCCGAACGTCTGGCCGATCGGGAAACCGTCCTCCCGCAGCGAGTGGGTGATCTCGGGGCGAGCGAGAACGCCAGCCAACGGTGCGTAGCCGCTCGTGACTGCCTTGGCGAACGTCATCATGTCGGGTTCGACGCCCTCGGTATCGATGCCGAACCACTCGCCACAGCGGCCGAAGCCGGCAATGACCTCGTCAGAGATCAACAGCACGTCGTACTCGTCACAGAGTTCTCGAACGCGCTCGAAGTACCCCGGCGGCGCGGTGTAGGCCCCGCTCGTTCCGCCGATCGGTTCGGTCAGGATCGCCGCCACGCTGTCGGGTCCCTCGTTTCGAATAACGTACTCGAGGTGGTTCGCCGCCTGTTCGGCGAGTTCCTCGGGCGTTTCGGCCTCGAACGGCGAGCGATGGGTCAACGGTGGCAAGAACTTCACTACACCCGTCGTCGCGGCGTGGGATTCGACGGCGTTTCGCGTCTCGGGATCGCCGGTCAGCGCGCCCGCCGCGTACGTCGAGCCGTGATAGGACTGGTAGCGGGTGAGGATCTTCGAGGCACCGGTGTACTCGCGAGCGAACTGGATTGCGAGTTCGTTCGCCTCGCTGCCCGTCACCGAGAACACCACGTCCGAGAGCGGATCGGGAGCGACGTCGACGAGACGATCCGCGAGTTCGGCCCGGACGGGCGTCCGTTTCGACGGCGAGACGTACTGTACGCGCTCGAGTTGCTCGGTCATTGCATCGACGATCGCTCGGTTGCCGTGGCCGGCGTTGACACAGTACAGCTGTGAGAGGAAATCGAGGTACTGAGTACCCTCGTCGTCGGTTACGGTGACGCCGTCGCCGTCTCTGATCGAGATCGGCGGGCGCTCCGGTGCGTACCAGTGTGGAATGGTTGCATCGTCGGAACCTGCCATGGTACTCGACACCTCGAGCCGAGGGTCAATAATGTTTTTCCAGATGGGAATAGAAACCATTATAATTCGACCAGATAACGATTCTATCGAACCAGTTTCAACTGTACTCCGAATTCGTATAACTATGGTCGAAAAGTCCGAACGCTTATTTCGAGCCTCGGTGTACCACATCGCATGGTCCAGCGAGAACCGCTTTCGACGGGCGAAACAGTACGGAACTACGTCGACGGCGCCTGGGAACGGCCCGACGGCGAGACGGAACACGAGGTGGTCGATCCGGCAACCGGCGAGGCGCTCGCGACGATCCCCTACAGCTCCGCGGCCGACGTCGACCGCGCCGTCGAGTCCGGCCACGAGGCGTTCCTCGAGTGGCGCTCCCGACCGGTCGAGGAACGTATCCAGCCGCTGTTCGAACTGAAGGGGCTGCTCGAAGAGCATCAGGAGGAACTCGCAGAGATACTCGTCAGGGATCACGGGAAGACGCTCGCGGAAGCCCGTGGGGAACTACGCCGGGGGATCGAGAACGTCGAGGTAGCCTGCGGGATGCCGTCGATGATCCAGGGCGGGACGGTGGCCAACGCCGCACCGGAGATCGACGAACGGGCGATTCGTGAACCGCTCGGCGTCTTCACGGCGATTACACCGTTCAACTTCCCCGGCATGATCCCCCTGTGGTTTCTGCCATATGCCGTCGCGACCGGCAACAGCTTCGTCCTGAAACCCAGCGAGCAGGACCCACTGGTCCCCCTGAAACTCTTCGAACTGATCGACGAGGCCGGTTTTCCAGACGGCGTCGTCCAGCTCGTCAACGGCGGTCCCGACACGGCCGCCGCGCTCATCGAGCACGACGACGTCGTCGGCGTCTCGTTCGTCGGGAGTACGCCCATTGCAAAGCACGTCTACGAGACCGCCGCCGCGAACGGCAAGCGCGTCCAGGCTCAGGGCGGCGCGAAGAACCACGTTATCGTCACCGAGACCGCCGACCTCGCGTTCGCGGCCGAACAGACGGTCAGTTCGTCGTTCGCCTGTGGGGGCGAGCGCTGTCTCGCGAACGACGTCGCGCTCGTCGAGGCCTCGGTGTACGACGAGTTCGCCGACCTGGTGCTCGAGGAAGCCCGTACCCAGACGGTCGGCTACGGTCTCGACGAGGAGACCGATATCGGGGCACTCATCACACCGGATCACGAAGGGCGGGTCCGCGAGTACGTCGAGAGCGGAATCGACGAGGGGGCCGAACTTCTGCTCGACGGCCGTGACGTCGCTGTCGAGGGCTACGAGGACGGAAACTTCCTCGGGCCGACCGTCTTCGGCGACGTGAGCCCCGAGATGCGCATCGTTCGCGAGGAGATCTTCGGGCCGGTGCTCGGTCTCGCGCCCGTTGACGGCATCGACGAGGCGATCGAGACGATGAACCGGAGCGACTTCGGAAACGCCGCGAGCCTGTTTACCGGCAGCGGGGCCGACGCCCGCGCGTTCAGACACCGAGCCGAAGCCGGCAACCTCGGCGTCAACGTCGGGACGGCCGCGCCGATGGCCTTCTTCCACTTCGGCGGCCGGAAGGACTCGTTCTTCGGCGACCTCCACGCACAGGGCCAAGACGCGATTCAGTTCTACACCGACGAGACGATCTACCTCGAGCGCTGGCCGGACCGCTGAGTTCCGGAGTGTGAAGCCGTGTTCGTACGCTTTCGATTACGCCTATTTCGAGCTACCTCGGGACCAACGCGGCCGATGATGGGTCTCACCTCGTAAGAAATTACGCCAGTATGGGTGTAAACCCACTTTGCTATTGGTCCGTCGGTTGGCCACGAGTAGTCCGTTTCCCGGAACCCTTCGAACTGCACGTCCGAGGACTGATCGGGCCAACGCCGGAGTACGTCACGGGAACCGCTCGAGCGGCTCGAACGTCGCCGTTCCCTCGTCGAACGCGAGGCGTTCGCGCTCGAGAACGGTCGCCTCGTCGGGGAGCGACTCGAGCAGCGCCTCCGAAACTCGGAACTCGGCGAGGTCGGTGGTGTTTTCGATCCAGGCGAGACGGACAGTCTCGGGATCGTCGCCGCCGAGTGCGTTCAAGGCGACTCGGAGCGCCAGTTCGTCGGTCGGTGCGACGGGTGGCAGCTTCGCCTTGGCCAGCGAGCCGCTCGTCAGGGCGTTGGCGTATGTCTTCTGGAGATCGAGTTGCTCGATGGCTGCCCGTCGCGCGATATCGGCCAGGCCGATGCCGTTGCCGTTGCCTTTCGTCCCCTCGGTGAGCCCGCGGGCGTAGATCAGGTCGATCGCCGGCGTCTCCGGATCGGGCGCGTTCAGGACGCGATAGCGCCCGATCACGTTGGTGTCCATCCCTGCGCCGGAGATCTCCTTGCCGAGTTCGTCGACGACGAGCAGATCGAGGTCTTCGAACGGCAGCGTCGCCATCTCCTCGCGTGCGACCTCGAGCAGGGCCGGTTCTCGCTCTTCGAGCGATTCGCCCGGCACGGCCTCGACGACCCCTGTCTCCTCGTAGAAGTTCTCGACGAGCGCCAGCCCCCCGAGCAGTGACACTGACTCCCTGACGGCCTCGATCATCGCCTCGAGTGTGGGGACGTAGCCCTCCGCGAGCGCTGTCGAGTGGAAGGCCTGGGCACCCCGCTGTTTGCCCAGGCCAACGGTGAGCATCTTACAGAGCCCGCTTTCGAGCCGCCCCGTGAAGTTCGTATGTGGTTTCACCCGGTTGATGGCCATGACGGCGTCGGCCTCGAGGGCGGCACGGGCGACGTACACCGACGCCGTCGTCCCGCCAACTTCGACCTCGGAAACAGGGTCGGCCTCCATCCGCGCGTCGATCGGCACTCCAATGCGTTCTTCGGTGATTCCGAGGGTCTCGAGGATCTCGAGCTGGCCCGCGGGTGTCGCGCCGCCGTGACTTCCCATCGCCGGAACGAGAACGGGATCGAAGCCGCGACCGTCGAGAAATGCGACCGTCTCGGCGACGATCTCGTCGATGTCGTGGATACCGCGGCTTCCGACGCCGACGGCGATCGTCGCTCCCGCGTCGAGTCCGGACAGCGGGAGCTGTTCGAGTTCCGTTCGCGTCGTCGCGAGGGGGTCCTCGAGCGTCTCAGTCTCGGGTTCGTATCGGACCGACGCGACCGACGGGTAGGTGGGTCGATCGATCAGGGCTTCGAGATCGTCCGCGGCTGGGAACTCCATACGACGAGGTATCGATGCCCGACATATATAAACACAGGAATGGGTCGGAATGGGAGCCGACGCCGTCACAACGCCTCGAGCCCGCTAATCGCGTTCACGGACGCGACGGCCTGATCATCGGAACAGGGCTCAGGTGGGCGTCCGCAGCCGAGTCTCGGTTTATACACGAACTTTCGGAGCAGGATCGCAACGTCGGCTTCGGACTCATCATATTATCGGACAGAACGAGTGTGGGAGTTCTCCGTTCCGGTCCGGCGAATGCGCTTCACCCCACATCTGTCCGATAGTATCGGGGCGGTGCATCTGGTGTTTGGTTCCCTGGGTTCTGTCGCGGCGGGTTTCGTTACAGATTGCGTCGGCTGGGCGGTGTCGGTCGGCGTCGACTCGGGAAACTGGGTTGAACGCCTGCATCCGATCCCAGTAAACTACAAGATGGTATACAAAATCCAACGGCTGCGTTCGTCCGCGGTCGGGAGACACTATCACGCGCCAGTTACATATCGTGTTTTCGCCTACGTGGGGTATGGACGCTATCGAGGTCGAAGAGTACGACTCGGTCGCGAAGACGACAGGACACGAGGTCGCACTCGAGTGCCTCGTGTCCGGGATCGAGGCCGCACACCCCGCTGCTCGTGTCGAACGGACGATCTCGGTTCGGGGTGGGCAGCTATCGGTCGAGACGGACGACGACGGCGGCCAGTACGACCTCGACCGGTTCGACGAGGTCGTGGTGGTCGGTGGTGGCAACGCGGCGGGACAGTTCGCCGCTGCGCTCGAAGACGAACTCGGCGACCGCCTGTCCGGGGGCGCCGTCGTCACCGACGATCCGACCTCGACAGACACGGTCGATGTCCTCTCGGGCGATCATCCGCTCCCGAGTGAGACTGGTGTACGTAGCGCCCGTCGGGTTCTCGAAATCGCAAACGCAGCCGAAGCGAACGATCTGGTCCTTGCCGTCGTCACCGGCGGGGCGAGCGCGCTGCTCGCGGCTCCCGCGGACCCGCTCACACTGTCTGCTCTCCGGGCAGTGACCCAGGAACTGCTCGCCTGCGGCGCGTCGATCGACGAGATCAACGCCGTCCGCAAGCACTGTTCGGCGATCAAGGGTGGGCAACTCGCCCGGGCCGCGTCACCGGCGACCGTCGTCACGCTCGTCCTGAGCGACGTCGTCGGTGACGATTTCAGCGTGATCGGGAGCGGCCCGACGGTCCCTGATCCGTCGACCTACGCCGACGCCGTCGCGGTACTCGAGCGCTACGATCTCGACGTTCCAGACGGCGTCGAAGCGTACCTCGAAGCCGGCGTCGAGGGCGACCACCCGGAGACGCCAGCGACCGGCGACCCGGCGTTCGACGACACCCGTACCCACCTCGTCGGGAACGGGCGAACGGCGCTCGAGGCTGCACAGATCGCCGCGGAAGACAGAGGCTACGAGTCATTGTTGCTCTCCTCACGCGTCCGCGGCGAGGCTCGTGAGTCGGCACTCACACACGTCGCGATCGCAGAGGAGTGTCGCGAAACCGGAACACCGATCGAACCGCCTGCTGTCTTGCTCTCCGGTGGCGAAACGACAGTGCAGCTCTGTGATGATCCGGGCGATGGCGGCCCCAATCAGGAGTTCGTCCTCAGTGCGGCCCTCGCACTCGAGGCGGACGGGATCGTGGTCTCGAGCGTCGATACCGACGGAATAGACGGCGCAACCGACGTTGCCGGGGCGGTCGCTGACGTGACGACGGTCTCTGACGTCGACGGGCAGTCGGCGTTAGCGCGCAACGACGCGTTATCCGTGCTGGCCGACACAACAGCCACCATCGAGATGGGGCCGACCGGGACGAACGTCAACGATCTCCGGGTGATCGTCGTAGATTCGACCGAGTGAGGGGATCTGCAGTGTCGAGACACCGATTCGACAACAGTTCGGTTGCAGTGCAGTCGTCTCGGGACTGACTGGCAGTAGTCGATGCGAGGGCGTCGGCCACCCGGTGTAAAGCGGTTCCCTATCGAAAGGAGTGGAAGTCAAATAACTAACTGCAGTACTGATTGTGATTATATAATAATGCCTTTTTACTCTGTTCCTGACACTCTACAACGGTGGGCTAATTTCGATCGCCATCGGATCGCCTTACGGACGCATTCGCGTAAAGCACGTTCTGCGGTGAACGACCCGTGACCACGTGCGGAATACTTTTGGGACCGAACTGAGTTTAGTCTGGGTAGTGAGCGAACGTACATCGGAAACAGCGACTGGATCGTCGTGTTGTAAGGTTGGCCGCAATCGGGACCAGTACGGCCTCGGGGACCTCGACGACGAACTCGTTCGCTTCTGGACGGACCGAACCGAAGACCGATACAGCACGCGGGATCTCGCACAGCACGTAAACGAGCAAATCCTACGGGCAGCACTCGACGACGCTGGCTTACAGTACAAAGAAGGCGAGGTCGCCAACACCTACCGCTTGCTCACCGACGACGACGTCAGCAGCGGGACCAGAGTGCAGACCCGAAAGGAACTCGAGCGCGACGGTGTCCCGGTCGAGGACGTCGAGCGCGATTTCGTCTCCCACCAGACCGTTTACAACCATCTGACGGACTGCCTCGAGGCCTCTCTCGAGTCGCCCAGCGACGAGGAGCGCCTCGAGCGCAGTCGCGACAAACTCGGCGCGCTCCGCAACCGGACCAGCGCCGTGACCGAGGATACGATCGCCCAACTCGTCCGCAACGACGTCCTCGACATCGGCGAGTTCGACGTCCTCGTCTCCGTCAGCGTGACCTGCAAGGACTGTCGCCAACAGTATACCGTCCGCGACTTACTCGAACGCGGCGGCTGTGACTGTGAACCCGGAGCGGGCGACTGACCTGCCGCCCGAGCGCGGTTTCCCGTTTCGTAGCGTCTCTGCCCTTTGCGGTCCCGACCGCACGTTCTCTCACAGGCTCTCGTTCGTGGACGACGAGCGCGTTCGAACGGTACCAGCCACGGCAGCGCCGTCTCGGATCTCTCGCTATCTTCTCAATCTCGAATGATGTATTCGAAAGTTGGGTTTTCGTGGCGGTTGCGGAGCTAGCGCTCGTCGCTTTGCCCGTTCAAAATTACCGGCGGCTGACTGGGTCCGTGAGTCAGTCGACAGCGATCACTCGACGAACTGGTCGAGCGTCGCGTCAAGTCCGTCCCGGACCTCACTCACGAGAGCGCCGTCGATGTCGAGCCCCAACACTGCAACGGCGGCCCTGCCGACGCGCTCGCGAGCAGCCTTGGGAGAGTAGACGCCCAGTCGCCACTGGGAGTACTGGGCCGCCCGAAGCGCTCCCACGAGCGGCGACTGCTGGCCGAGTTCTCGAATCTCACCGTTGACCAGCACACGGGAGGTCGACTCCGTCATCGAGGGCCTACTTGGCACGTCGACGATCACAGCCTCGGGGTCGACGTCGGCTTGGTCAGCGACCTCGCGCTCGAACGCCCGAATCGCGTCGTGGTCCGCTTCGATGATTCCACCGGGTACGTCGTCTATCTCCGCCCAGACGGCCCGCTTGAACAGGTCTCGTTGGTCGAGTCGGTGGGCGAACCCGCTCGTCGCCTCACTCGAACGCAAGGCGACGGTCAGATCCGAGTCGTCCATCCGCTGGAGGGTGGCCGCGTCGACGGTCGCATCGGGCGCCTCGAGCAGTCGTTCGGCCGCCCGTCTGAGCATCGCCTTGCTGATCCGGGCGACGCTGTGGCTGTAGACGGTCGGATTCATGAGCGCGCGGGCGACCAGCAGACTCTCCGCGGTCTGAACGTTCCCTTCGTCGAGGACGAGCTCGCCGTCGGCGAACGTGAGTTCTCGGACCAGCCGCCCGTGGTCGATCGTTCCGTATGGAACGCCGGTGTGGTGGGCATCACGGACGAGGTAGTCCATTCGGTCGACGTCGAGTTCACCGGAGACGAGCTGGCCGAACCGACCCTCGCCGGCGACGAGCCCTGCGATCACCTCGGGCTCGAGGTCGTGGTCGCGAAGGACGTCCCCCACCGCTCCCTCGCCGAGGAGGTGGCCGACGTCGTCGTGATACCGACCGGTACGACGGTAGGTGAGGGTCTCGAGGTTGTGACTGAACGGGCCGTGACCGACGTCGTGTAAGAGTGCGGCGGCCTGGACACGCTCGGCCTGCGTCCCTTCGATACCGAGTTGCTCGAGGGCTTCGCAGGCGAGGTGGTAGACGCCGAGGCTGTGTTCGAACCGAGTGTGATTGGCAGATGGGTAGACCAACGAAACGGTGCCAAGCTGGCGAATGCGTCGAAGACGCTGGAGCTCCGGCGTATCGAGGAGGTCACGTGCCACACCATCGACCTGGATGTGGTCGTGGACGCTGTCTTTGATTACCTTCATACGTGGTGTTCGTCCGGATCGCACAAAAACCGTCGTACGGCTCAGGTAGTCTCGAGGCTCGAGGCGTCGGCGACCGGTACGGCTTTGAGCGACGCGTTCGAATTCCAGGTATGGTCGCACCTCGGATCATGACGATTGCCCTGTTTGTCATCGTGATCCTCTGTCTGATCGCGTTGCTCTACATTTCGACCCAGTGGGAAGAGTAGCCGACGGCGTCACTGTTGACGATGTCGGTGGACCGTCGACTGCTCCGAGCCGCTGGTTACCACTGTTCGACTTTCGGTATACTCGCCAGCCATTTGTCACTTCAAAGATTTATACAGAAATAGTATGTGTCAGAACGCGTATTGTTGCCGGAGAGTAATTAAACCGGTCACCTGTTGTGGGTCGAATTGACTGTGAGGTTGTCTGTGCTGTCCTTCCGGTTGCGGATTGTTCTACTGACCTCGAGTGGTCTTACGACAACTCTATCGTTTATTTACCGCATGCGTGGCCGTAATTCGTTTTGTCAATGCCGGGAATCGGTGTACATCCATCACTAACCGATTGTGTTAGTGCGGCGGCGGTCGATTCTGATCGGCCAGCTCGAAATGTAACAGAGCGTTTCTGAATGCGATTTTTACAAGATGGGGTACCGACAATTCCTGAGTGCAATCAACGTCGGTCTCGAAACGGGGGGTGTGCCCCCATAGACGGACTTCAGGTACCGTTCGGAAGAGGTGAATACTCGAACGGCAACTGCGGCTATGGGCGACACAAGAGTAAACGTCGTGGTACGGTACTCGAATCCGGGAACCGTCGAAACGTGCCCTGTGAGGATTTCCCTCAGCGTTTGTACGATGGGTTGTACTGTCGGTATCGCCTCGAAGCCTACGGTGAAAGCGCGTCTTTCGTGGGAGGAATGCCATCCACTACAGCTTTCGATCTGAAGCTTTCTACTCCGCCAGTCTGTCAGCGTGTGCCCGCTCCGCTCGAAGAGGCCGAAATAGTTGCTTCATTTTGCCCGCGCTTTAAGCCCGTACTATTGTAAATCACTCGTAAATATTGGTGGTATCTTCCTCAGCGATACTGACTCTGGGTGACGTTCGTCGGCATGTGCCCGCCGTGCGAAAGAACTGTATAGGTTACTGCCCAAGTTCGTATTAGACCGATTATGGCGGCAAACCAATCCGACGACGCGCTCCAGGACCTACCGCCGAGTTCAAAGTTCATTTATAAGACTCTCGAGGACTCGGGTCCAATGACGCTGAAGGCGTTGACCGAGGAGACGTTGCTCTCGTCGCGAACGGTTCGGTACGGATTAGACCAGCTCGAGGACGCCGGATTCGTCGACTCGTCGCCGGCTCTCCACGACGGGCGACAGACGTGCTATCGACTCAGCACGTCGGAGGAGAGTACGACCGGAAGCGAATCGGCGGTCGTGTCGCCCGAGTGGGTCAAAGCGCGACTCGAGGAGTTTCAGCGTGACGATCCATCGCTTCGGCTCGTCGAAGCCGACTGTGAGTACGAGTGTGGCCACATTCCGGGAGCGGTAGCGATCGACGTCCTCTCCGATCTCGTCGACGTCAACGGCTGCGGTATCGCTGACAAGCGCTGTTTCGAAGAGTACGTCGGCTCTCGAGGTATCACGGAGGACAGCACGGTCGTGATTTACAGCATCGACGAGAACCAGTACGCCGCGTATCTGTATTGGTTGTTCAAGTACTACCGTCATACGGACGTACGGTTACTCGATGGTGGCAAACAACGGTGGAAAGACGTCGGTGGCCTGTTGACGACCGACCGACCAGACGTTACCGAGCAGACGTACGTCGCCCACTTGCCCGACGAGCGGATTCGAGCCTACCGGAGCGACGTCGAGTCCGCCCTCGCGAGCGAGATAACGCTCGTCGACGTTCGCTCGACAGCGGAGTATCACGGCGAGAAGACCCAGCCACCGAACAAAAGCCTCCCCGAGGCACGAACCGCTGGCCACATCCCGGGGACGATCCACATCGTCTGGTCGGACGTGATCGACGACGATGGGCGGTTCAAAGACGAACCGGAACTCGAGCGGCTGTTCACCGAACACGACGTCCGCCCGGACAGAGAAACGATCGTCTACTGCCACGTCGGCGAGCGGTCGTCGATCGTCTGGTTCGTGCTCTCGGAACTGCTCGAGTTCGACGGCGTGGCCAACTACGATGGGTCATGGATCGAGTGGGGCAATCTCATCGACGCTCCCGTCGAGAAGGCAGGGGACAGTTGACGCTGCAAACGCCCCGATCGGCGACCGTGACCCCACGTTCTCAGCCCGACGGAGGGAGTTGCGTAATCGCGCTTTCGGTAGGTGGGTCGTAGTCGATTGACGCAATAATTGCATGGTCAACTCACGCCGCGGCCGTCTCCGATCATAATCTCTCCTATATACAGACTTAGGTATAATAGGTCCTTCATTCGAAGGTGTATGGACCACATTGTGGTTGTGGGTTCAGGATCCGGCGGGACGATGGCGGCGAACATTCTCCGTCGAAAACTGGACTCCAAGGCGGTCGAGGTGACCGTAATCGACAAACGCACAGAACACTACTACCAACCGTCGTTTTATTTGATCCCGTTCGGCTATCTCGAACCGGAGCAGTCCAGACATATCGATGAGTTGCTCAAATCCGGCGTCGAGTTCGTCAACGACGCTGTGACGGAGATCGATCCCGACGAGCGAACTGTCACGCTTGCCGAGGGCGACGACCTCGAGTACGACTACCTCGTGGTCGCGACGGGCCACCGGCTCGACCCGAGCGCGACGCCAGGCCTCGTGGAGGCCTGGCAAGAAGGCGACGACGTCTATCCGTTCTATCACTACGACGCCGCGCTCGAACTGCGTGAGGCGCTCGAGAATTTCGACGGTGGGACCTTCCTCGTCACCCAGCCAGATACGCCGATCAAGTGTCCGGGCGCGCCGCTAAAACTCACGATGCTTGCGGAGGACTACTTCCGACGGCGAGGCATCCGCGACGATGTCGAGGTCATCATGACGCGCAACGCCGAGCACCACTTCGGCGTGCAGCCGTACCGCGACGCGCTCTATGAGATCTGGGACGATCGCGACATCGAGTTCAAATCGAACGTCTCGGTCGACCGGATCGATCCCGACGCGGGCGTCGTCCACTCTGCGGACGGCGAGCAGATCGAATACGATCTCTACGCACCGGTGACGCCACAGTTCGGCCAGGAAGCGATCACCGACGGGTCGCCGCTGGCCGACGGCTCAGAAGACGGCGAGTACGTCACGATCGACCAACACACCTGCCAGCACGACGAGTACGACGAAATCTTCGCGCTCGGGGACTGCGAGAACGCACCCCATTCGAAGACGGCAGCAGCCGCTCGCAAGCAGGCTCACGTCGTGGCAGACAACCTCGAGGCGCTGGTCGAGGACAAACCGCTGCGTGCGAACTACGACGGCTACGCCGCTTGCCCGCTACTGACGGAGAAAGGCAAAGCGATGATCGCCGAGTTCGACTACGAAGACTCGATCTCTGCGCCCGTCGAGAGCAAACTGAACTGGATCATGGACGTCAACGTCCTCCCGACCGTCTACTGGGATGCCTGGATGAAAGGCTACGACCCACTTCCGTAAGCATGGCAGGAAACGACCAATCGATCGACGGATCCTTCGACGAAACGCCGTTCGAGCCCGCCGAGGCCGACGAACTCGCACGAGTCATCGAAAAACACGACGCAGAACTGGCGGAGTTGCTCGAGTTGCTCGTCGTCGCCCAGGAGCTCTCGGCGGACCTCGCCCCTGAGCTTCGCGAGGCCGCTGGCGACTCCCGTGAGCCGATCCGCGAGATTCGGCTCGCTCTCGAGCGCGAGGAGACGCTGGTGCTCATCCAGCGCGTCGGGGAGAACGCTGATACTCTCGTTGAACTCCTCGAGGTGCTCGAGGTAACCGACGAACTCGTGACCGACCTCGTCCCGGAGGTACAGACGATCGTTCACGAGAACCGGGAGACGCTCGCCCGACTGCGGCTCGCACTCGAGCGCGAGGAGACGCTCGTCTTGCTCGAGCGACTGGGCGAGAACGCCGATACGATGGCGGAGCTGCTCGAGTTGCTCGACGTGACTCACGAGCTTGCGTCCGATTTGGTTCCAGAGGCTGTCGAGGTGGCCCAGGAGAACCGCCAGCCGATCGCCGAACTTAGAGTGATGTTCGCCGGGCTCGCCGGTACGTACGCACAATCAGACCTCGAACCCGAGCGACTGGGACAAAACCTCGGCAACATGCTCGTCTTCGCCTGTCAGCTCGGTGATGACCAGTTCATCGATGCCATGGAATCCGGGTTCACCGCGTTTACCGATCCTGAACCCCCGAAGAAGGTCGGATTGTTGGGGATGATCGGGGCCCTTCGTGACGACGACGTTCGACAGGGCCTCGGCGTCCTGATGGAATTCCTCCGTCGGATGGGGGCCTCTCGAGCCACTGACGGTGAGTGATTCGGTACGATCGCACGTTTTTGACTGACGACGTTGCAACCAGGGTCCGACATCGCATGATGACTCAGATCTATCAGTGCCGACGCCCTCGTGACCTATTTTGTGCTTGACGGGAACCCGGTATCGTAGCCGTCTCACTGTGTAACTCGGAGCTGTGTACACCGTCACCGCTCTAGTCGGGGTGTGGTACCGAGACGTATGCCAGTGTCGAGAGAAGGCGGCGGTATTTTTCTCACGAAGCGAAAAATGAGTCAGAAGTAGAAATAATTTCTTGGTGAAGAGGAACTATAGTTGCTAGTGCCATAACTACAGATACAATGTCTGTAGACCAACCCGCGGAAAGCGGCTTTCCGCTCATCGGGGATCAGTTCCCCGAACTCGAAGTCGAAACGACGCACGGAACGAAAGCGATCCCGGACGACTACGAGGACAGGTGGTTTGTCCTCTTCAGCCACCCCGGTGACTTTACGCCGGTCTGTACGACCGAGTTCGTTGGCTTCGAGCAGCGCCGCGAGGCGTTCGAGGAACTGAACACTGAACTGATCGGGCTTTCGATCGACCGCGTCCACTCGCATATCAAGTGGACCGAGTGGATCGACGACGAGATTGACGAGGATATCGGCTTTCCGATCATCGCCGACGAGAGCGGTACCGTCGCCGAAAAACTCGGAATGGTCCACCCTGGACAGGGTACGTCGACCATCCGTGCGGTCTTCATCGTCGACCCCGACGGGATCACTCGGCAGGTCCTCTACTACCCCAAAGAGATCGGCCGAAACGTCGACGAAGTACTTCGCTCGCTCGAGGCACTGCAGATCAGTGACGACGAAGACGTCGCGCTCCCGGCAAACTGGCCGGAAAACGAGAACTTCGGCGACAAGGCACTGCTCTCGCCACCAGGGACTGTCGAGGAAGCCGAGGCCCGACTGGCCGAAGCCGACGAAGAGGGGTACGAATCGTACGACTGGTGGTTCACGCTGAAAGACCTCTAAGCAAGTCGTCATTTTCGTTCTCCGCCTGTCGACCGGTCGGGAATCCGTCGTGACCGCCCGACGCTATCCAACTGCCGACAGCACGGTCCAGTCATCAGTCGTCTCTCGAGCTGGCTGCCCCATCGAGTGACGCTTGTATCGGTTCGTACGCCACATTTTTGAGCGGCGTGGCTGCCCGGTCGATCTGTTCGTTGATGGGGTGCCGTCGTCGATTCCGTACGTATTAGTAGCGTTCCAAGTGTCGACTGACGAGCCGAACCGCCCCTCAGGACGTGGTTTACCGCATCAGCTCAGGACTGGACCGCCACTAGACGGTACACTCCTCGATGAGCGTCGCGACCGTCTGTGCAGAGACGTTCGACCGACCTGTTGCGGTCATGAGCGTTGAAATCCACGCGGGCGTCAGTCCGAGTTCGGCGAGTGCGACGGCTTCGGCTGCGGCGTCCGAACAGCCTGCCTCGTAGTACAGTTCGTTGATTCGGTCGTGTCGGTGTCTAACGAGTTCGAGACCAAGATGCTCGAGCGACACGTCTTCGGCTGGCTCGAACGATTCGCTCGCGGTGTCGAGGGACGCGAGACTGTCGAGGTCGTCGAGTGAGACGACGGATTCGTCGCTATCGAAACTGTTCACCATACGTGTTCGTCCGAATTCGATTTACTTAATCACGACGGTGTCCTGAGCTGGACCGTTTGTACTCGATCCCCCGCCGTATGACGGTTCGATCGGCGTCTCGAGCCACGAAGACAGGCTTTTGCCTCCTGCGACGTAGCATCAGATATGTATACGGACGACGGATTCGATTACGACGTTGCGGTCGTCGGCGGCGGGCCGGCAGGACTGACGAGTGCGCTGTACGCGACTCGACTGGGGCTCGACACGCTAGTCGTCGATCGTGGCGGCGGCCGCGCCGCTATGATGCAGGAAACCCACAACGTCATCGGCATCGAAGAACACGTCTCGGGCAACGAGTTCCTTCAGACCGCCCGTGAGCAGGTACAGGGATACGGTGCCGACGTCGAACGTGGGCTCGTCGAGGACGTCACCCCGATCGACGGCCTTGACTCGAGTCCGGTCGACGGTGGCTTCCGCGTTTCGTTCAACGACGAGACGGTCGACGTTTGTCGGGTCGTCCTCGCAACGGGATTCGCTGACGAGCGCCCAGATCCACCGCTTCCACGAACTGGGCGGGGGCTGCATTATTGTTTGCACTGTGATGCGTTCATGTTCGTCGACGAACCCGTCTACGTGATGGGAACGACCGATGCGGCCGCCTACGTTGCGATGATCATGCTGAACTACACCGACGACGTCGATGTGCTCACCCGTGGTGACGCACCCGAGTGGAGCGAGGAGACGGCGACGATGCTCGAGGCCCACCCTGTCGACGTCGTCACCGAGGAGATCACAGGCATGACCAAACGCGGCGATGGATGGCTCGAGTCCTTCGAGTTCGAAGACGGGACGACGCGGCAGTACACCGGCGGGTTCCCGATGTACGGGTCGAACTACCACGACGACCTCGTCGAGTCACTCGGCCTCGAGCGAACCGACGATGGTACCGTCGCCGTCGACGACCACGGACGGACGTCGGTCGACGGCGTCTACGCCGTTGGCGACCTCACACCCGGACACAATCAGGTCCCAATCGCGATGGGCGAGGGTGCCAACGCGGGTATCGCGGTTCACAAAGACCTGCGTGCGTTCCCGCGCTCGCTCGAAGCGATCGAAGAATACGGAGCCGTCTCGGACGCCGACGTTCCAGCGGTCTCCGCGGGCCTGAAAGCGACAGCGGTCGACCACGATGGACATGCCGGCTATCCCGACGAGCAGTCCGAAACTGTCGCCGACGACTGAGATCGGCTCCTGTCCCTGCTTGTCGGAGGCCGCCGGAGAGTCGCGGCAACTTCCGTAGGTTCTTTCCGGGAACCGAGCACACGATCGTCGAATGGAACAATAATTCTGGGTGCTCGAATTCTTAAGATTAGACGGTACGAACGATCTCTCGTATGGTAGAAGCCATTTCGGCAGCAGACTTACGAGACCGGATCGAAGCCGATGCGTTCGACGTGCTCTTCGACACGCGAGCGCCCGAGGATTTCGAAGAGTGGCACATTGCCGAGGCCGAGAACGTCCAGTACTCGGGCTCAGACGACGAACTCGTCGGCGAGTTCGACCCCGAGGCCTACGACCCCGAAGCCGCGGTCATCATCACGTGTGCAACCGGCAACTCGGCCGGTGCGTTCGCCGAGTACCTCACCGAGGTCGAAGGCTTCGAAGACGTCGCCTACGTTGACGGTGGAATGGAAGATTGGAGTCTGGTCTACGACGTCGTTCCGATCGCGACCGAACGCGACGAACTCGAGATCCTCCAGCTCCAGCGCCGTGCGAAGGGGTGTCTCGGCTATCTCGTCGGCTCGAAGCGTACCGGTAAAGCCGCACTCATCGACGTCACGCGTGCGACCGGTGCCTTCGAGTCCGCTGCAGCCGACCGTGGCTACGAGATTGCCCGCGTCTTCGATACACACATTCACGCGGACCACATCTCTGCGGGCCGCATGCTCGCCGACAAGTACGACACCCCCTACCACCTCGGCGAACCCGCTACCACGCGGGATCCGCAGTTCGAATTCGACGGCCTCGAGCCAAACGAAGCAGTGCTTGTTGGCGACATCGCCATCAAGGCAGTTCATACGCCGGGTCACACCACGGGTATGACCTCCTACCTCGTCGAAGATGAGGCACTGGTGACCGGCGATACGCTGTTCGTCGAGTCGATCGGCCGCACCGAGCTCCAGTTCGCTGGCGAGGATGCGAAAGCCGGTGCTCGAGTCCAGTACGAGACGCTCCACCACAAGATCGGGACCTTGCCGGACCACGTCAAGATCCTCCCTGGACACTTCTCGCTGACCAACTGCGGTGAGTACATCGACGTCCAGCCCGGCGCACCGATGTTCTCGACCGTCGGCGAGATCTGGGCGAAAAACGAGATCATCCAGCTCGAAGAAGACGAGTTCGTCGAGCACATGTTCGACAACCTGCCATCGAAGCCGCCGAACTACGAGAAGGTTATCGAGACGAACCTCGGCGTCTACGAGCCAGCGGGCGAAGACGAGCGTAACGAACTCGAGCTTGGCCCCAACCGCTGTGCAGCCACCGAAGATAGCGCCGTCGCGGACGACTGATTCGAGGGAACCTATCGCTACGCATATGCTCGGAATCGAAGGCGGACTGCTCGGCGCGTTCGCGGTCGTCGGGTTCATCACCGCCCAGGCAGTCGTCCTCTACGTCGCCTACGGCTGGCTCGAGTCGCTCGTCCAGAAAGTAGTTGCACGCGTCCAGCGGGTGACCTAGTCGATGGAACTCGTTGGGCTCAGCCTGCCACTGCTGGCGTTGTTCGTGGGCTTCGGCTTTATGGTCGGCGTGTTGTTCGGCTTTTTCGGGATGGGCGGGTCGTTCCTGATCACGCCTACCCTGTTGATCCTCGATTATCCCGCGTCAGTCGCGATCGGCTGCGGGCTCGCGTTTTATTTCGGCACGTCGGTTATCGCCGTGATGAAACACTACGACGTCGGGCAAGTCGACTACAAACTCGGCGCGGTGTTGTTCGTCGTGCTCTCGATCGGTATCGAACTCGGGAGCCGCCTCGTCTTCGCTCTCGAGGCGCTAGGGATCGCCAACCTCGTCACCGGGATCGCATACGTGCTCCTGTTGGCGGGGATTGGTGCGCTCTTCTTGCGCCGGGCGTACAATCTCGACGAGGACGATGAGGACGACGATGGCGTCGACGATGAGGAGATACCGGCGGTCGGCCAGAGGATTCAGTCGTACACCATTCCTCCGATGATCTCGCTGACGTCCGGCGGCCGGGCGTCGCTGTGGACGATTTCGGGTGCCGGCGGGGGCGTCGGCCTCGTCTCCGGACTCATCGGCGTTGGCGGCGGCTTCATGCGGATGCCCGCGATCTACTACCTGATCGGGACGCCGCTGACTGCCGCCGTCGGGACGAGCCTGTTCGCCGGGCTGTTCTCCGGCGCGTTCGGCACGTTCACCTACGGGGCGTCGGGCAGCGTCGACCTCGCGGTCGTCGGAACGCTGCTCGTCGGCAGCGCGATGGGTGCACGGATCGGCTCGGCGGCGACAACGATCGTCGAAGAAGACGACGTCATCATCTACTTCGGCATCATGATGGTGCTGGCCAGCGCCGGCATCGCGTTGAGCGAACTCGCAAACTGGCTGGGAACGGACGCACTCGACGTGCTAAGCGTGGTCTTGCTCGTCGGTTCGTCGTTCTTCGTCGGGCTGATGATCCTCTATCAGGCCGCTCAGAACGTCGAAATGGACGGATCGCACACGAAAGCGACTCCCGACGGAGGTGACTGATGCCTCCGCGGAGTCGACGGGACAGCGCTGACACACCCGGAACCATCGCTACTGCGCTATCACGCGTTTCATCGTGATGCTCGTCACCGTCGTCGCCGTTATCTTAGCTCTCGGCGTTGCCTCCCGCGTACTCGCCGATCGACTCCGCATCCCGAGTGTCCTCTTTCTGATCTTCGCCGGGATCGCCATCGGTCCCGAAGTCCTCGGGCTCGTCTCGAGTGAGACCTTCGGGAGCGGACTCTCGGCGATGGTCGGCGTCAGCGTCGCGATCATCCTCTTCGAGGGTGGCTACCACCTCCGCGTCGAGAAGCTCCGGGAGAGTCCAACGGCGCTCTCCAGGCTCACCACCGTCGGTGCGCTGATCACGTGGCTGGGGACGGCCGCTGCGGTCGTCCTCTTTCTCGAGACCAGTCTCGAGGTGGGGCTGTTAGTCGGTGCGCTATTGATCGCCACCGGACCGACGGTGGTCGGCCCCATCCTGCAGGTCGTCACCGTCCGCGATCACGTGGCCTCGGTCCTCGAGGGCGAGGGCGTGATCAACGACGTGACGGCGGCGATCCTGGTGGTCGCGGTCTTCGAGGTGCTGATCGCCGGCGATGGCGGTCTCATCTCCCTTGTCGGCGACTTCGCGTGGCGATTACTCGTTGGACTGGCATTCGGCGCACTCGTCGCTGCCGCCGTCTGGCTTGCGCTCAATCAGCGGGAGTTTACCCCGGAAACTGGAC
This sequence comes from Natrarchaeobaculum sulfurireducens, assembly GCF_003430825.1. Classification (NCBI taxonomy): domain Archaea; kingdom Methanobacteriati; phylum Methanobacteriota; class Halobacteria; order Halobacteriales; family Natrialbaceae; genus Natrarchaeobaculum; species Natrarchaeobaculum sulfurireducens. The sequence continues at coordinate 986,020 of NZ_CP024047.1, forward strand.
CGTTGCACGCCAGGTTGATCGTCCTCGCCGGCGTCGTCGTCGCCTATGCGGGCGCGGAAACGATCGCCAGTGAGACAGGCATCGCCGCGGCTGCGATGGCCGGGTTCGTCCTCGGGAACGTCGACCTGCCCTACCACGAGGACGTGATCGGTTTCCTCGACGACCTCTCCGTGGTCGTCCTCTCGTTTATCTTCGTCGCGCTGGCGGCGCTGATCGATTTTCAGGACATCATGGCACTCGGGCTGGCCGGGCTCGCCATCGTCGTCGCGATCACGATGGTGATCCGGCCCGCCGTGATCTACCTCTCGACGACCAGCGAGCGTTTTACGCACACCGAACGGCTCTTTCTCAGCGCCGTTGGCCCCCGCGGGATCATCCCAGCGAGCGTCGCCACGCTGTTCGCGGTCGAACTCCAGGCGCTCGGGCGGCCACAGGAAGCCCAGTTGCTCGCTGGAACCGTCTTTCTGATTATCTTCGCGACAGTCGTCCTCCAGGCCGGCTTCGCACGACAGATCGCGAACGCACTCGAGGTTTCACCAATGCGCACCATCATCGTTGGCGGGGGACGGGTCGGCCTCTCCCTCGCAGAGCGGCTCGAACAGGACGGAGAGAACGTACTGCTCGTCGACGAGGCTCCAGATGCGGTCGAAACCGCCCGCAAACGGGGCCTCCGTGCGATCGAGGGAAACGGCACCGAGGCGAACGTCCTCGAGCGTGCCAGTGTCAGCGAGGCGAAGACGGTGATCGCGGCGACGCCGGACGACGACGTCAATCTCCTGGTCTGTCAGCTCGCTCAGACCACCTTCGACATCGAGACGGTCGCTTCGCGGGTCAACCAGCCCGAGAACGTCGAGGCGTTCGAAGCCCTCGGCGTCCGCGCCATTGACCTCTCGATGGCCACCGCCTGGTCGCTCGAGAACGTCCTCGAACGGCCGTCGCTGTCGGCGTGGATGAACGAACTCGGCCGGACCGGCGACGTCCAGGAGATCGAAGTGACGGCGTCGGATCTGGTGGGAAAGCCCATCGCCGAGCTCAATGCCGAAATTCCAGACGAGTGCATCGTCGGGTTGCTGACCCACCGGGATGGAACGACGGAGGTGCCGACGGGTGGTCACCGACTTCGGGAGGGCGACCGGGTCACCTTCCTCGGTCAAATGGACGCTGTCGATCGAGCTATCAAGCGATTCCACCCTCACGATTGAGCGATCGGTTCGCAGACAGAACCCAGTGATCAGAACTACCGCAAATTCAAACCAATGAGACGAACACAATGGTACCACCGTGCGAGGTCCAGTGAGCGACGATGGCCAGACCGAAACCGCAGTTCGGACGAACTGATCAGTTGGCCATCCTGTAGTCACTGCCATCGTCAACACCGGAGCGAGCGGATGAATCATCGACAGCAACGGTTGCCAAGCGTCCGGACAGCCTCGACGATCAGTACTGAGCGAGGTGATACCGAGAGATGACGAGCGATTTACAGCGCGATCTCGGATTGCCCGCGACCACAGCGATCGCTATCGGCGCGATGGTCGGCAGTGGAATCTTCATCCTGCCCGGAATCGCGTACGCGACCGCCGGTCCGGCAGTCGTTGCGGCGTACCTGATCGCCGGCTTGCTCGTCTTGCCGGCGGCGCTATCGGCCTCCGAGATGGCGACGGCAATGCCGGAAGACGGCGGCTCGTACGTATACGTCGAACGCGGGATGGGGCCGCTGTTAGGAACGATCGCCGGTATCGGCAACTGGTTTATGCTCTCGTTCAAGGGTGCACTGGCGCTTATCGGCGGCGTTCCGTATCTCGTGTACGTTGCACCTGGACTCGCCGAGTACGTCGTTCCGATCGCGCTCGCGCTCGCGATCGTTTTCACCGTGTTGAACGTCGTCAGCACGAAGAGCACCGGCGCACTCCAGTTTGCGATCGTCGGCGTGATGATCCTCGCGATGGCGTACTTCGTCGTCGGCGGCTTCCCGTCGGTCGAGCCCGCACAGACGGCCGGCTCGTTCGACCTCACTTCTGAGGGCATTCTCGCGGCGACCGGGCTCGTGTTCGTCTCCTACGCTGGGGTGATCAAGGTCGCCGCCGTCGCCGAAGAAGTGAAAGATCCCGGCACAACCATCCCCCGGGCGATGATCGGCTCGTTGCTGGTGACGACAGCACTGTACGTACTCATCGTCTACGTCGCCATCGGTGTCGCACCCGATCTCTCCACTGGAGGCGAGTTCGTCCCCGAAGGCGGCGAGGAAGTCGCCTCGATCGCGTATGCCGCCGAGGCAGTCCTTGGCGAACTCGGTGCGTTGATCATCGTCCTCGCGGCGCTGCTGGCGCTCGCGTCGACGGCGAACGCCGGCTTGCTGTCGGCCTCGCGGTTCCCGTTCGCGATGGCTCGAGACGGGCTCGTCCCCGGACAGTTCGAGCAGCTCCACGCACGGTTCAAGACGCCTGCACTCGCGGTCGTCGTGACCGGCGGAGTGATGATGCTGATGATCGCGACGTTACCGATCGAGCAGGTCGCGAAGTTCGGCTCGGCGTTCCAGATCCTCGTGTTCATCCTGGTGAACCTGGCGGTGATCGGCTTTCGCGAGGGGGTCGTCGACGACTACGACCCCGAGTTCGTCTCGCCGCTGTACCCCTGGACACAGCTCGTCGGGATGGCTGGTGGGCTGGTCGTTCTCACGCAGATGGGGACCGTGCCACTTGCCGGTGCGGTGGCGATCACGATCGTCGCCGTCGGCTGGTACGTCTTCTACGCCCGGCCCCGCATTGAGCGTGAGGGCGCTGCCAGAGTCGGCGCTCGAGAGAACGTCAGCCAGCGGGCGACCGGCCGAACCAGGGAGTTGTTCGACTCCGACGCGAAGTACGATGTGCTGGTCGCGGTTACCGAGGAGACGTCGGCTGACGCCAGACGAGACATGCTTCGGATGGCGACGGACATGGGTCGGCTCCGGACCACGTCCGTGTCGGTCGTCGAGTTCGTCGACGTCCCACACCGCGTGTTCGCCGAGGACCACCCGGAGGTGTACGCGGGGACCGTCCCCGACTGGTTGCCCGCGGATTCGGAGGACGCGCCGTCGTGGTTCCCCGACGGCTGTTCCGTTTCGCTCCCGGTTCGATCCTCCGGCGGCGTCGAGCAACGTTCAGTCGAGAGTCAGACCGATGACGTCCACGTCGAGTACCGGCGAATCGACAGCAAAGACCACAAACAGACCATCGTCGACGTCGCCACGTACGGCTACTTCGACCTGGTGATCGCCGAACGACGACAGGCCGACTTCCACGAGCGACTGTTCGGCGGTGAGACCGACTGGCTGCTTCGAAACGCCCCCTGTGACGTGTTGCTCGTCGACGATAATGGATTCGACGGCGCAAACGAGATGGCCGTCGTCGCCAACCGCGGGGCGTACGATCCGTTGAAGCTCCTCTTTGCAGACGCCGTCGCCGAGGAGACCGGTGCACAGCTCAATCTCCTGCAGGCGATTCCGGAGAACGCACCCGAAAGCCAGCGAGAATCGATCGAGCGCTACCACGAGGAACTCATCTCGATCCTGACGGTGCCGGCGCGCTCGACGATCATCGAGACCGACGACGAGACGGCCGGTTTGACCAGGTTCGTCGGTGACGCCGACTTGCTGGTAACCGGCGTCGACCGGACCGGGCTGAGTGCCCGCCTGCTCGGGCGACCCGGCAACCGACTGGTCGACTCCGTCGACACGACCGCCGTCATGGTCCAGACCCACGACGGCCGCCGTCCCGGCCTCGTAGAGCGGTTCGTGATGAATCACCTGTTCAACTGACGACGACCGCCACACGGCGGTTTTCCGTTTGTTTTCGATCCGACTGGTCGGGTCGATTTCCGGACAGTAACTCGGGCCCCCAGCAACGTCCGTCGTGTGACTGTGCCGATCCAAACACAGTGAGCGGAGGACGATTTGGCCAGTCGAAACTACACATTCGAGACCAGCCCTCCGGCGTCCCTGGCTGCCGGGTCGTGGCTCGGCCGACACCGACGGCTGGTGATCCCTCTCAGGCTGTCCGGTTCGGCGGAACGAGGAAGACGTTGCCGCGGGCATTCGCGACGATGGACTCTGAGACGCTCCCGAGTAACAGCCGTCGAAGTCGACTCTGGCCGCGCGAGCCGAGCAGCGTCGTCGTCGGCTCGTACTCGGCTTCCGCTGTGATGATCTCCTCGGCCGGATCGCCCGCTCGGACCTCGACGGTCGCATCGACGTCCCACGACTCGAGCCGAGTCGCCAGTTCGGCGAGTCTGTCGCCGGGAGCCTCGTCGCCGGTTGGCTGGGGGCTATTCGGCGTCTCGACGTGAACGAGCGTCGCCTCGCGGGTCGCGTGACGGAGATATGAGAACGCCTCGAAAGCACGCTCGGCGTTCTCGGAGAAGTCGGTCACGTACAACACTCGTCGGAACAGCTGGCCCTCGATGAGCACCGGGTCGTCGGTCTCGCGTTCGATCCGGTTGACCAGCAGCGGTACGACCGTCGTCCGCGCGAGGTTCCGCGTCGTCGAGCCGATGAGCCGGTTCTCGAGCGTGCGTTTACCCCGCGAGCCGACGATCGTCAGGTCCGCACCGACGGTTTCGGCGATGCCGTTGATTCGGCGGTGTGGCGTTCCCCGGACGACGTGCGATTCGACCTCGAGGCCCGCGGCCTCGATCGTCTCGCGATAGCGGCGAAGCGCGCGTCTGCGCCGTTTTTCGTGATCGATGCCGGGCGTTCCGGCGTGGACGTTGGCCGGCACGACCGTGACGAGGTGGAGGGTATCGACGCCGATTCGGTCGAGACACTCGAGGCAGGTGTCGGTCTCGATGGCCGCTTCGCTGGCTGCAGACAGGTCTGTCGCGTAGACCGCTTTCATACCCATCGATGCGGCCGGCCAGCCCCTATCGCTGTTGGTTCGGTCGTCGAAGGATCGATCGGCGAACCCGCCGTCGTGTATCGACACGACGGTGGTGACTGCGACCTTGGCGATCACCAACGGAACGTTGATGGCCCAGTAGCAATCACTACCGACAATGTCTGCAACACCGCACGTCGTAGTGCTCGGTGGCGGCGCAGGTGGGTTGATGACGGCCAACCGGCTCTCCCGGAAACTCGACCACGTCGACGTCACCGTCGTCGACCGAAGCGAGTACCACTACTACCAGCCGTCGTACTACCTCATCCCGTTCGGGTACAAAGAGCCTGACCAGCAGCGCCGGCCGATCAGGGACCTCCTCCGCGAGGAGATCACGTTCCGCCAGGCGACCGTCGAGGGCGTCGACCCGGACGACCGAATCGTTCAGACCGACGACGGCGACGTCGCCTACGACTATCTCGTCGTCGCGCTCGGGAACGCACTTCGTGACGACGCCGTCGACGGCCTGGTCGACGCCTGGGAGGGGACCGACTCGGTTTTCCCGTTCTACCACTACGAGGCCGCCCTCGAGTTGGGTGAGGCGCTCGAGGAGTTCGACGGCGGCCGGTTCGTCGTCTCGGTGCCGGAGACACCGATCAAATGCGGCGGCGCGCCGCTGAAGCTGACGATGCTCGCCGAGGACTACTTCCGGCGACAGGGGATGCGCGACGAGGTCGACCTCGTCATGACCAAACCGATCGAGGTTCCGTTCGGCACGACACCCCAGAAGGCGCCGTACAACGAGAAGATCGAGGAGATCTGGGCGGACCGTGACATCGAATTCGTCCCCGAGTTCACCGTCGCCGAGGTCGACGGCGAGGCGAAGGAGATCCACTCGACGGATGGCCGAACGGTCGAGTACGATATGTACGCACCCGTGACGCCACAGTACGGCCGCGAGGCACTGACCGAGCGCTCGCCGCTGACCGGCGATGGCGAGTACGTCACCATCGACGAGGAGACCCTCCAGCACGACGCATACGACGAGGTGTTCGCCCTCGGCGACTGTAGCAACCTCCCGACCTCGCGGACGGCGTCTGCGGCCCGCAAACAGACGCACACACTGGTCGACAATCTCGCCGCGTTGATCGAGGAGCGCTCGTTCACCGCCTCCTACGACGGCTACACTGCCTGCCCGCTGCTGACCGAGAAGGGGAAGGCGATGATCGCCGAGTTCGACTACGAGAAACCGATCTCGGCGCCGATCAACAGCAAGATGAACTGGATCATGGACGTCAACGTTATTCCGTCGATGTACTGGAGCACCTGGATGCGCGGCTACGATCCGGTACCGTGAGCATCGTCGAGGCGAGCCTCGTCACGACCGAGTGATTGAGGTACGATACGAACCGGAAGGCTCGAGCGTCCGCCCTAGCCTCGAGAGGATGCATCACGGATGGTCGTCGCAATATTTTCCGCAGTGATCGACGAGTCCGTCGTTCCCCGCCAAAACCACGTCGTTCGACTCCTTTAGGCGAATCCGGCCCCTCCTTCCGGACGGGATGGCAGCCACCGTACCGTTCGCGACCCAGTCGGGGAATCGCTACAGCCACACGGTCGAACTGCCGACGACGTCTCGGGGGGCGCAATCGGGCCTATGACCCACCAGCGTCGCCTTCGCGAGGTCACGTTCACCCTGGCGTACGAGCGTGGCGTCGATCCGGTCGCGGACGTCCTCCACGAACATCCGACGCTCCAGGCCTCGAAGATTTCCGTCACGCTCGGGCCGATGTCGGCCGTCCAGCTCGTTCGGCTCACTGGCCCACCAGAAGCCGCCGATCGGCTCCAGACAGTCCTCGAGGACCGCGAGTTCCGTCCGCGACCGATCGGCATCGAACCCTGTCGAGCCACGAACACGGTGTACCCGCTCGAGTGTACGCCGCGGCGACGGCTGTGTTGCGTGTACGTCGACGAACTCGACGACTGTCCATCGATCGACTCGGCGATTGCGGCTGCGTCGGGGACGGGGACGATCTGTGAGTGTAACGCCCATGCGGGGCGCGAACAGTGGCGCGTACTGTTGCGATCCGACGAGTGCGTCGGCGATCTGTTCGACCTCGTCGAGGAAACCTGCACTGCGGGCATCGACGTCGAACTGGGCCACATCGGCGAGGCGACGACGTGGCACGGCGACGACTTCGTCGGCTCGGATCTGACTGGGACACAGCAACAGGCGATCGCCGAAGCGGCCGCAAGGGGGTACTACGAACGCCCCCGGGAGGTCACGATCGGCGAACTCGCAGCCGAACTCGACGTACCGGAGTCGACGCTTTCTTACCGGCTCCGCATGGCCGAATCGCAACTCGTCAAACGCTACCTCGAGCGACACGCCGAACTCGAGGACGCACCCCTCGCCTGAGCGGCCGACCCCGAACCCGGACGATTCTTCCAGCAGAATAAATTGGCCGTTCGTCCACTACACTCTGGTTTATCAATCGAACTGTATCGCTAAAAGGCGATAAAGGCTCTGGTTCGATGGTAAAAACTTGGCTATAGCCGAACATGAGTTTACCCATCGGTCGTCCCTAACTGTGACTCACTGGTGAGCACGATATGTACGCAAGCCGACTGATGACCGACCCAACACTCACGACGGCACTGTTCGAAGTCGGGCCGTGGCTGTCGTTTCTCTCGCCGGAGCTGGCGAGCCGAGCCCAGTTCGGCTGGGCGATCACGATTCACATCGTGTTCGCGGCCCTCTCCGTCGGACTCGCACCGTTTCTCGTCTACTTCACCGTCCAGGAGGTTCGGACGGAAAAGGAACGATACGCCCGACTCAGAAAGTTCTGGACCAAACTGTTCGCGATCGGGTTCGTCATGGGAACCGTCACCGGCATCCCGATGGGCTTTATGTTCGGGACGAACTTCGCGGCCTTTTCGGAAACCGCCGGCGAACTGATCGGGGGGCCGCTCTCGTTCGAGGCGAAGATGGCGTTCATGCTCGAGGCCGTCTTCCTCGGCGTGTTACTGTTCGGTCGTGAGCGGGTGTCCGAGTGGTTCTACGCGCTCTCGTCGGTGATGGTCGCGCTGGGCGCGTGGCTTTCTGCGTTCTGGATCCTCGTCGTCAACTCCTGGATGCAGACGCCCCGCGGCCACGAGGTCGTGATGGAAGGCGGCGTCCCGATTGCCCAGCTCGTCGACCCCGTTGCGGCGTTTTTCAACCCTCGATTCCCGTGGATGTACGTCCACATGCAAAACGCCGCGATCATCTCCGTGACGCTGCTGATCGCAGGCGTCGCGGCGTACTTCGTCTGGAAGAACCGCGACAGCGAGGTCTGGAACACGGCGCTTCGGGTGGCCGTCGTCGTCCTTCTGATTACGTCGATGTTTCAGGCCATTCACGGTGACCTGTATGCAGGCCACGTCGAAGAGACACAGCCTCAGAAATTCGCCGCGATGGAAGCACATTACGAAACCGGCTCTGCTGATTTACACATTGTTGCGATTCCAACGGAACTCGAATCGTTTACTGACCCCCGGGCAGATAACCTCTATACCATTAGTATCCCGTATCTGGCCTCGTTCCTCGCAAGCCACGGTGACCCATCATACGAGATAACCGGGTTAAATGACTTCGAGTATGAAAATCCACCCGTCGCGTGGGTGTTCTGGTCGTTCCGGATCATGGTCGGGCTCGGCTTCTGGTTCATCGCGCTCGGCGCCTGGGGAACCTACCGCCTCTGGAGGGGTGGACTCGCCGACGACGAGCGGCTGCTCAAAGCGCTGATGATCTCTGCACCGCTCGGGTTCGTCGCGCTGATCACCGGCTGGTACGTCACCGAGATCGGTCGTCAACCCTGGATCATTCAGGACGTCCTGACGACTGCCGAGGGCGTCTCACCGCCACTGACCTCGACCGAGGCGACCCTGACGCTGATCGCGTTCGTGATCGGGTATATCCTGCTGTTCGGCGTCTTCCTCTACGTCTTCAAGCGCCTCGTAGACGAGGAGGCCGAGCGACACGAGGTCGGCATCGAGGAGGACGACCGCCCCGACGCACCGGGGGTGACTGCCGATGACTAAGCTCCTCTCGGACTCGGCGTACCTGCTCGAGTCGCTGCCCGAGATCTGGTTCGGGCTCGTGGTCGTCTCGCTGGGAGTCTATCTGTTGCTCGACGGCTTCGATTTCGGCCTAGGCATCCTGTATGCCGAGGCAGACGAGGCAGAACGGCAGACGATGCTCGCGGCGTTCGGCCCGGTCTGGAAGGCCAACGAGGTGTGGCTCGTCCTGTTCGGGACGGTACTGTTCGCGGGCTTTCCGGTGGTGTACGCTAATCTGTTGTCGCGTCACTACCTGCTGGTGTTCGCGATCCTGTTCGCGCTGTCACTGCGGGGACTCGGGTCGAAACTCAGGGAGGAACGTGACGACGAGCCGTGGGTTCGATTCTGGGACGCCTGCTTCGTCGTCGGAAGCGCCACTTCGCCGTTCCTGCTCGGTGTCTTCGTCGCGAGCTGGGTTCTCGGCACTCCTTCGGCACTCGCCGCCGGCCCTTTCGTGATCGGCGTCACCGTCGTCGCGCTCACGATCGTGCTCGGGGCGGCGTTCCTGGGCGTCAAGACCGACGGCGAACTGCGCGCCCGCGTCGGCCGACGCGGACAACTCGCAACCGCCGTCTACGTCGGCCTGTTCGTGCTGACTGCCATCGTGCTGTACGGCCGGTATCCCGGGCTCCAGTCGGTCCTCCTGTCGGGCTCGACCGTCGCCGTGGTCGCCGCGACGGTAGCATTCGCGGTCGGTAACGTCGTCGCTATCGCCCACGATCGGTTCCGCATCGCTCTGGTGTCGGCGGCCGGCATCGCCGGCGCGTTCGTCGTCTTCGTCGCGACGCTGCTGTACCCGCAGGTCGATCCCGCAGCGGGCCTGACGATCGCCGACGCCGTCGTCTCCCCGCTTCCGCTGAACATGACTACGCTCGTCGCAGCGATCTTTCTCCCAATCATCGTCGGCTACTTCGTGTTTCTCTACTCGTTGTTCAGTGGTCCCGCGAGGCCAGAAGAGAGCTACAGCTGACCGACTACCGAAATATAAGTAAAAGTATATATTAGCAATATACTAAACAATCTATTATACCCCGGATTTTCGGAGAGTGTACTGTCCCAACACCAAAAACGGACTGTTCGCCGTTCAGACTCGATATCTGTCGACATCTGACTGCTGTCGTTTTAATTTTACGACTCGGTGTGTCCGATGCCTGTACCACGCGGTGAAACCGAAAGAAATGCTCGCTCTGGGCTCGAAGGTCGATAGTCGGATAGCTACAGTCGGGCTTCTCCCAGTCATTATTATCAAATTATATAATACTATTTAGAACAGTTACTAGCGAGTTAATGAACGGTGGACGACATATAGTTCACCCGTCCGGGGAACTATAGTGACAACTGAAACCACACCGATCGCACTATCCGCGGTTCTCGCTCGGTTCCTCGCTCCGAACCGCGCTCCTCCCGTGCGATCGTATGTGCACTGATTTTCAGTGGCTACAATAATCACAGCACGAGAGACGCCCGCGACGGACCGTGTCGAACAGGACGTCTCGAGGCCCCTATCGGAGCGGGACTGCGACCGCGTAAAAAGTGCCGTCAGGTGACGCGCGGGCGTTTACGGCCAGAGCGGTCCAGATGTCGAGCGATGACCGAACTCACGATTCCGCCGGACGCGGACGACGACCGAACTGAAGCACTCGTTCGTGAACACGTCGACGTCGGCGACGGGGTCGAAGTCCGCGAAGCAGAGCGTACCGGCGGCGACGATCCGGCGGTGACGGGTGAGGTGACTGGTATCGAAGCCGGCCATCTCGAGTTCGATGACCAGCCACTCGGCGGCAAAAGCGTCTGGTTCGACGAGTCAAGACGCTGACGCGCGTCGAATCGGAGTCGAAACCCGACTCGGGGCCGACCTGACGAGTCGACTCACTCGAGTCGACCCGCGCTGCTGACTCACTCGAGCGTGATCCACTCGCCGCGCTCGTCGCTCTCCTCGATCGCCGCAAGCACGCGCTGGGCGGCGAGGCCGTCGGCGAAACTCGGCTCGAACTCGGTTCCCTCGGCGACGGCGCTGAGGAACTCGTAGTTCTCGTGGACGAACGTGTGTTCCCAGCCCAGGACGTGTCCAGGTGGCCACCAGTGGTCAATGTAGGGGTCGTCGGCGTCGGTGACGAGGATCGTCTCGTAGCCTCGATTACCATCTCGTACGAGTTCGAGTTCGTTCAACCGCTCGAGCGAAAAGCGCAGACTGCCCTCGGAGCCGTGGATCTCGATCGTGTGATCGTTCTTGTGGCCTGTCGCGAACCGCGAGGCCTCGAGGGACCCCATTGCACCGTTTTCGAACTCGACCTGTGCGGAGTAGGCGTCGTCGACGGTGACTGGCCGCGTGTCGTCTTCCCCGGGGACGGGACGGTCGTCGACGAACGTCCGCAGGTGGCCGCTGACGCGGTCGATCTCACCCGCGAGGTCGTCGTCGCCGACGAGGAATCGCAGGAGATCGACCGTGTGCGCGCCGAGATCGCCGAGTGCGCCGGAGCCCGCCAGTTCGGCGTCGTTGCGCCAGGACCACGGGGCCTCGGGATCGACCAGCCAGTCTTGCAGGTAGCGACCGCGGACGTGGCGGATCTCGCCGAGATCACCGGCCTCGAGCAGCCGCTTTGCGTACTGAATCGCGGGGACGAACCGGTAGTTGAACGCGCAGCCCGCGGGCACGTCCTCGCCCGCGTTCGCGGCGGCATCGGCCATCTCCTCGGCCGTCTCGAGCGTCGGGGCGAGGGGTTTCTCACAGAAGACCGGCGTGCCAGCCTCGAGTGCGGCGATCGAGGGCTCGGCGTGGACGTGATTCGGACCGAGGTTGTAGAAGACGTCGACCTCGTCGACGACGGCTCGCCAGTCGGTCGCGATCGAGTCGAAGCCGAAGCGGTCGGCCGCCTCCTCGAGGGCGGACTCGTCGCGGCCGACGAGGACCGAACGGTCGATCGCGGGCGCATCCGGGAAGAACATCGGAAGTCGCGCCATGGCGTTTGCGTGTGCGTTACCCATGAACCGGTAGCCGAGGACGCCAACGTCGAGTGTCATAGTGTATGGTAGCTGTCTCGTCGGTGGTTACTCCGTCCAGTAGGCCTCGCCGGGAGTTTCCCGAAAGACGGCCCGCTGGAGGCAGTCGATCGCTTTCTCGAGGCCCTCGATCGAACTGGTGAGCGAGTCCTCGTGTTCGATGCTGAGGACGTCGTCGTAGCCGACCATCCGAAGGGTCGAGACGACGTCTTTCCAGTGGTCTTCGCCGTGGCCGTAGCCGACCGAGCGGAACAGCCACGAACGGTGCAGTTCGTCGTCGTAAGCGGTCGTATCGAGGACGCCTTTGATCCGCGCCTGTTCGTCGTAGATCTGCGTGTCCTTCGCGTGGACGTGGTGGATCGCGCCGTCGGAGCCGAGAAACCGGATCGCGTCGGTGACGTCGATCCCCTGCCAGTAGAGGTGGGAGGGATCGAAGTTGGCCCCGACGCGATCGTTCGTCACCTCGCGAAGTCGGAGCAAGCCAGCGGGTTCGTACACCAGCATGTTCGGGTGCATCTCGATCGCAAGGTCGACGTCGTGCTCGTCGGCGAACGCGGCGAGATTCGACCAGTACTCCGTGGCCCGTTCCCACTGGTACTCGAGCGCCTCGGCGTGTTCGGGTGGCCAGGGCGCGGTGATCCAGTTTGGCACCTCGTCGTCGGGGCCGCCGGCCGGTAAGCCCGAAAAGCAGGTGACGGTTCCGACCTCGAGCTGGGCGGTGAGTCGGATCGCCTCGCGGAGTTCGGTGTCGGCCGTCTCGGCCTCGTCCTCGTCGGGGTGTAACGGATTGTTGTGCGTCGCAAGGGCGCTAATACGCATGTCGTGGTCTGCGAGCGTCTCCTTCAAGCTCTCCTGTGCCGACTCGTCGTCGAGGTACCGGTTGCGCTCGAGGTGGTCGTCGCCGGGATAGCCGCCGACGCCGGGTTCGACCGCGCTAACGCCGCGGTCTGCGAGAAATTCGAGGGCGTCCTCGAACGATCGATCGTACAACGGTGGGGTGTGAACGCCGATATCCATGCGTTTAGTATCTATGAGGGGGGTTCGTGGTAGCTGGCGGACGATTCAGGCGAGTGGATCACGTGCTTCGGGATCGACACCGTCGGCTTCCACGTCGTCACTGGTTAATTCGCACGGTTCGTTCGTGCTCACGTGAACGATGGCTGCCCTCGAGGACGCTGGAGGGTGCGTGGCTGCGTGACGTGTTCGGGTCCGATCCCCATCGGTGATCGTGTCGGAGAACGCGCCCTATCGAAATGTAACGCCGACTCGGACGCGGAGGCTCGAGGTGGTGTGGTGAAAGAGCGTCGATCGGGTCGACGCCGTCAGAAAACGATCACAACGTATGGGTGGCTACAGGTCGAGCAATCACAGGGAGCGACGTCGAGTTACTCGAACGTGCCGCGATGGGCTATCTCTTCGATGGGCTTGCGGCCGCTTGGCTGCTCGCGCTCGCGCAGGTCCTCGCTAAGCGTCTCCGGGGGTGCGTGCTCGCCGACGGCGAACATCGCTTCGATCTCGAACTCCTCGGGGACATCGAGTTCCTCGGCCGCCCGTTCGTAGTCGAAGCCGGCCATCCCGTGGACGGCCAGTCCGCGGCGGGCGCCCTCGAGCGCGAGATTCTGCCAGGCAGCGCCGGTATCGAACGAGTGCGTCGGTGCAGGTTCGCCGTTGTGATCGAACGTCGTCTTCGACGCGATGACGCCGAGGACGGCCGCCTCCGTAGCCCACACCCGATTCCCCTCGACGAGTAAGTCGACGTACGTCTCCCACTCGTCGTCCTCGCGGGTGGCGTAGACGAACCGCCAGTGCTGGTTGTTGTACGCCGATGGTGCCCACCGGGCGGCCTCGAACAGCGGGAGGAACTGTTCTTCCTCGAGTGGCTCACCGGTCATCGCGTACGGCGACCAGCGGGTGACGAAGAGCGGGTCGACGTCGTACTCCGTTTCGCGGTGGTCGACGGCGTCTTCGTGCAGCGACGGTTGCTTCGATACGGATTCTTTCATTGCCGCCTCGTTCGGCCGGACGACACCTATAGGTTATTAGACAGTCGGGTTACCAGGTGACGTCGATGTCGTCGACTCGTGTGTGCATTCCACACGATTGGCAAGTATGGCAATATCTACACACTACGAGCGTACATTCAGGACTCGAACTCGGTACAACTGCGGAAAACCGGCGGGTCGAGATCGAAAGCGGGGCCGTTAGTCGTCTGCCGGGGCGTGCGCTCGCTCGAGGTCGATTTCGCCGGCGTCGAGTTTGGCCTCGACGTTGCGGGCGGCTTCGACCATGTTTGCCATCTTGCCGTAGGCGACCTCACGTGGGAGCAGTTTTACGCCGCAGTCAGGTGAGACGACGAGCTGTTCCGGCGGGACGATCTCGAGGCCCTTTTCGATGTTTTCTTCGATCTGCTCGACGGATTCGACGTCGGCGACGTGGACGTCCGTGACGCCGAGTGCGAGATCGGCCGTGAACTCGGGGTCTTTGAAGACGTCGAGTTGGTCGTAATCGCCGTTTGCGAGTTCGAGGTCGAACTCGTCGACGGGGAACTCGAGGATCTCGGGGTAGATCCGCGAGTAGTCGCCGTAACAGACGTGCAGGCCGATGCGGACCTCCTCGGGGATGTCGGCGACGATGTGTTCGAGTGCCTCGCCGACGATAGCGTGGTCGTCGGGCGTGGTCGCGAGCGCGGGTTCGTCGATCTGGATGTAGCGGGCACCGGCCTCGACGAGCTTTTCGATCTCCTCGTTGACGAGGTCTGCGAGGTCGAGTGTCAGGTCATCGTCGTCGTCGTAGGCTTCGTTGAACGACCAGTTGGCGAGCGTGTACGGGCCGGTGATCGGCACCTTGACCGGGCGGTCGGTCGCGCTCGCGGTGAACTCGTACTCGTCGACGAGCCAGGAGTCGGTGTACTCGACTTCCGAGACGACGGAGGGCTTATCGAAGTAGTTGTGTCCCCAGACCTTGACCGGGCCGTTGAACTCGTAGCCCTCGATTCGGTGGGCGAAGAACTCGACCATCTCGTTTCGGCGCATCTCGCCGTCGACGACGACGTCTAAGCCCGCACGCTCGTGTTCCTGCGTAATCAGACGGGCAGCGTCGTCTGTCGCCTCCTGGTAGTCGTCGGCGTCGAACGTGTGGTCGGGGTCCTCATAGAGTTCCTTTGCGCGGTTGAGCCACTTGGGTTTGGGGTAGCTGCCGACGACGGTCGACAGCAGGAAGTGCTCGTTCTCGTGGCCCTCAGGTCGGAACTGATCTTTGTTCTCGTTGCTCATGCGGCGGTCACCTCCGCGAGTTCCGCGGCTTCGGCGAGGACGGCGAGTTTCTCCTCGTGTTTAGCATAGGGTAGGTAGAACGTCTCCGTGTTCGTCGTGAGATAGACGGTCTCGAACTCCGAGACTGGCAGCTGGTCGAACACCCAGTCGACCCGGTCGCGGATCGCTTCGGGGTCCTCGACGAGCGTGTTCTGCCCGTCTGCGAGGCCGAGCGAGACGTCGTCGGTCGCGCCGTACTCCTGGATGTTGTAGAGGTTCTGGTCCTGGTCGGCGACGAAATCGAAGCCGACTGCCTCGACGTCGGCGTCGAGCAGGTGAGCGTAGACCTTCTCCTCGAGTGCCCCCCAGTAGGGCTGGACGATAACGTCGGCGTCCGTCGCGGCGGCGACCTGATCGATCGCCTCGCTTGCGCGTTCGTCGAGACCGTCGTCGGGCGCGTTCTCGACGAGCGAAGGCTCGAGCAAGAACAGCGTCTCGACGGCGGGGAACGCGTCGACCTCGCCGGCGAGGAAGTCGGCGATCGCAGCCAGGAAGTCGGCCTCGTCGCCGTACTGTTCGTCCGTCGCGAGGTCGGCGAGCGAGTACGGGCCGGGGAGAACGGCCTGCAGGCCGTCGTCGACGAGTTCGGCCGCGGCCTCGAGTTCGCCTGCGACGTCACCGGAGAAGTCGAGGTCGCCCTGGACGACGGGCTCGCGGTAGAAGTTGTTGTTGTCGTAGTAGCGGACGATACCGCGGGTCTCGACGGCGTCGTGGACGGCCAGCGGGTGGGCGATCATGTCGTCCCACCGTAGTTGTCCCTCGACGATTCGGTCGAGGCCAGCGTCTTGCTGGACGCCGATCAGTTCCTCGCGGGCCTCGTCGTAGACGGTGACGATCTCTTCGCGTTCGTCACCGCCGATGAGATCGTGTTTCTGGTGGCCTTTCAGATCCGAGAGGTCGTCTTTCGCCCAGTCCGGGAGCGGATAACACCCGGGCGTGGTCGAAACGTACTCAGTCATCGTAGGCCGGGCTAGGCTATACCGACGCTTAATATTTTCCATCCACTATGATGCATTCCAGTAATTTTTGCATGTTCCGAGTCGTCGCCTCACAGAGCCGGGGTGTTATCGTGCCAGCGCCCCCAGCGGTGGTATGCAAATCGACCACGTTCCCTTCGCGTACAGCGACCTCGAGGCGATTAGCGACGAGTTCACCCGACTAGGGCTCACACCCGAGTACGGTGGCGTCCATGGCAACGAGGTCACTCACATGTCCGTCCTCGGCTTCGGCGACCGATCGTACGTCGAACTCATCGCAGAACGTACCGAGGGTGATCACGACTTCTGGCCCGCACACATCCGGGCGGACGCTGGCCCGGCCGCGTGGTGCGTTCGCGTCCCGGACGTCGTCGAGACGTGCAAACGGATGCTCGAGCGTGGGGTCCCCGTTCGTGGACCGCTATCCGACTCGCGCGAGCGCGACGATGGGACACTTCTCGAGTGGGATCGCGCCGAGTTCGGAACCGAGGAGGACCGACTCCTCCTCCCGTTCGCCATCGCGGACCGGACACCGCTGTCAGCCCGCGTCGAACCAAGCGCGAGCGTCGCCGACGGTCCCCTGACCGGTATCGCACAGGTCGTCCTCGGAGTCCATGATCTCGAGGCCGCCATCGACCTGTTTCGTGACTGCTACCGGATTCCGACACCGATCCGTGGGACGGTCCCTGATTTCGGGACGGTCGCCGCCGTTCCCGGATTCCCCATCGCGTTCGCGACGCCCGCGTCGGGGAGTGACGGCTGGCTGGCCGGTCGCCTCGAGACATTCCCCGATGGGCCGTGTTCGTGTCTGCTCGCCACTGACGACCTCGGGGCTGCTCGAGAACGGTATCCGCTGGAGGACGCCATCGAGTGGCCCGATGGCCGGGTGGCGTTCTTCGAGTCGGAACTGCTCGGCAAACGACTTGGCGTGCTCGAGCAGGCCTGACACTGTCCGCTCGACCCTCTCAGGGCGAGGGAACCAGCTCGTACCGTTAAGGTAGTTGCGCTGAAACGTTTCGGTATGGCACTGTTTCCCGACTCGGTCCTCGAGGCCTTCGAGAACGTTGCCCTCGAGAACCCCGAGGAGTGTACGGCGAACCCATACATCGTCCCGGCGATCCGGGCGGAAGGTACCCTGTACGCGCTGGCGAGCGTCGTCGGCGGGCGCACGTATCGCTGGCTGCTGGGCATCGGAGGCGTCGCTGGCGTCGTCGTCGCGCTGTTTCCCGACCGCTACCTCGAGTTCGGCGCCGAAATCGCCTACGAAAACCCCGAAGCCGTCGACTGGAACGACGACTTCGTGACGGCGGTTCGCGTCCTCGGCGTCGTGCTTGTCCTCCTCGCGCTCAACGCAGCTCGGTCGGGCGGTAACGGCACCGATGAGGTATCCGCCACTCAGCGCGACGAACCGGCCGAGGGAGACGCGTAGCGTCGTCGATCACTCGAACAACTCGAGGACGGTCAGCGTCTCGAACGGAAACGACTCGTCGGCAACGGCGACGGCGCTGAATCCTGCCTCGCCGGCGCGTTCGGCGACCTCGTCGACGCCGGTGAGACTGCTTACGAGCAGGTAGACGACGCCGTCGGGGGCGAGGACGCGGCCGACGCGCTCGAGAAACGGGTCGATCACCGCACGGCCGTCTTCGCCGCCCGAGAGGGCCCGTTCCATCCAGTCGTCCCACTCGTTTTCGGGGTCCGTCGGCAGATACGGCGGGTTGAACGCCACGACGTCGAACGCGTCGTTGGCGAACGGGGAGACGAGGTCGGCACGGACCGACTCGACGCCCTCGCCACGGGCTTGCCGGACGGCGTGGGGGTTCAGGTCCGAGGCGACCACACGCGCGTCGGTCACCTCGCTGATCCGTCCAGCGACGTAGCCAGAGCCCGTCCCGACCTCGAGGATCGCGTCGTCGGGGTCGGCGGCGAGTCGCTCGCAGACGACGTCGGCGAGCAACTGCGAGTCTTCGGCTGGCTGGTACACGTCCGTCTCGATATCGCGTCGATCTCTGAGTGTCATCGGTCGGATTCAGTCGAGTCAGTCGTCTTCTCGTGGCGTCAGCTCTCGCTCTCGGTCATCGCGGCGGTCCGGGCCGGCGTGGCCACCATCGTCGGTGACCTTCGTACTGTCCGCTCTCGGTCGGTCGGAGAGCTGGCGCTGTGGGTAGGGGATGGTGATTCCCGCGTCGTCGTACTCGCGTTTGATCGCGTTGATCGCGGCCGTTCGGGCGTTCGAGACGCGTCTGGCGCTCGGATCGTCGATCCAGAAGCGCACACCGAGGACGACCGCTGAGTCGCCGAACTCCTTGCTGACGACCCGTGGGCTCGGCGCCGATAGCGCGACCTCGAGGTCGGCGACGGTCGATTCGGCGAGCGAAGCGGCGTGTTCGACGTCCGTGTCGTAGTCGACCCCGACGTCGATTTCGATGCGCAGACGGCCGCGTTTCGAGCGATTCGTCACCATGCTCGAGGCGATGACGTCGTTGGGGATCATGATGTACTCGCCGTCGAACGAGCGGATGCGGGTGTTGACGATGGAGATGTCGGTGACGATCCCCTGTTCGTCGTCGACGACGACCCAGTCGCCGATCTCGAACGGCCGGTCGAACATCATGACGAAGCCTGCGAGGACCGTCCCAAGCGTCTGGCGAGCGGCCATCCCGACGACGATCCCCAGAAAGCCGGCCCCGACGAGGAGACCCCCAAGGTCGTCGATCCAGACCCCGAGGACGACCACGAGCGACACCGACCAGATGATAACCTGGGCAACCCGGTGGCTAATCTCGCGCTGGTGGGCCGTGACGGCCGACGATGATCCGAGAACTTCGTCGATGAGCCGGCGGATGAACCGCGTGACGATCAGCGTCCCGACGAGCAAGATGAACGAGGCGATCGCATTTGGCACGAGTGCGCTGTCGATTCCGTGGTCCGTGTAGGCATCGCGGACCGTCCCCGTCTGTTCCCACACCCCCAGGACGACGGCGAGAACGAACGCACAGGTGCCGACGAGGAGGACGGTCGAGACGAGATCGCCGTACAGTGGTCGGCTTCGGCTGCTAATCCACGACTGCAGGCTCCGATAGGTGAGCAAGACGAACACCAGCAGTCCAAGGGCCGCAACCGAGATGGCGAATTTCAGCTCCGTCGACTCGATACTGCCGAGTGCCGAGTCGAATCCGACCAGTACGTCTGACATATTTCGTCGGCTCTCGAGGCTTTTCGTTCGTGAAGCTTTGAGTATCCGTCGGTCGGCGGTCGCCGACTCACCGGATCGATCGGTCGCTCAGCCGTTCGACTCGAGCCCGCTCGTCTCGAGGGCGAGTTGCGCCAGCGCGGCGAATTCGGCCGGTGCCATCGCGCCCGCCCGTTTGCGAAGGACCTCCTCGTCGGCGGCCTCGACGACTGCCTCCGGCTCCGTGAGCCCGGAGATGTGAGCCGTGTTCCGAATCGCGTTCCGGATCGTCTTTCGCCGCTGGGTGAACAGCGCCTTCACGAACCGGAGGAAAAAAGCCTCGTCGTCGACCGCATAGTCGGGCGCACGTGGCTCAGCACGAACGACCGCACTCTGGACGGCTGGTGGCGGCGAAAACGCTTCCTTTGGGATCGACTCGACGAGTTCGACGGCCGCGTAGTGCTGGCTCGAGACCGAGAGTCGACCGTATGCCGAGGTGCCCGGTTCGGCGACCATTCGCTCGGCGAACTCCTGTTGGAACATCAGGACCAGCGGCCGCTTCTCGGGGAAGAGTCGAAACGCGATCTCGCTCGAGACGCCGTAGGGGAGGTTCGACACCGAGGCCGTAAACTCGGGGAGGTCGACCTCGAGGGCGTCACCCTCGATCACCGTCAGCCGACCCGACTCGACCTCCTCGCGGAACTCCTCGCGCAGGAACGCCGCGAGTTTCGGGTCGCGTTCGACGACGGTCACCTCGTCGCCGACGGCGAGCAATCGGTCAGTGAGCGCCCCTGTCCCGCCGCCGATCTCGAGCAGGTGGCCGGTGTCGGCCTCGATGTCTTCTAGATAGGTCGGTAATCGGTCGAGGACGCGGTCGTCGACGAGAAAGTGCTGGTCGCGGTCCGGGTCGCCACGGACGCCGGCCCGGGCGATCAGCGCGTCGGGATCTCTCATTGGCCGAAGTTTGACCGGGGCAGGTGTAAACGCACCGTCTCGAGCGTTCGATCTGACACCGAATTCGGCGACCCCGACCGACGGGTCAGCGAGCGTGAGCGACTTCAGAGTTGTCACTGTTAGTACGCCCACCTATACCGATAGCCCGAGGCTATCGGATATGGAACAGCAATCGGACGGCGGACCGACGACCGTCGCGTGTCCAGCTTGCCAACACGACGTACTGTTCGGGCTCCCCCACTCGGCTGTCGTGGTCTCCGTGACGAACGTCTCGGCCGACGACCAGCGCGAGGACGAGTCGGATGCGTCCTCGCGGTATCGCCACGTGTGGAGTCGCTGCCCGAACGACCATCCGGTCGCCGTCTGCTACGACTGGTAACTGGGGGAGCCACCGACGACGTCAACTCGAGAGAACAGTCCTCTGATATCGGCTCGTTACTCCTGGGCACCGTCGCGTCGACCCACGAACGTCTGGTACTTCAGATCGTCGTCACGAAGCTCCTCGAGGATCCGCTCGACGATGATCTCGTCCGGGTCGTGCAGGCCCGAGACCCGTTCGGAGAGTTCGTCGAAACTTCCGAACGGCTTGCGTTTTCGTTCGTCGAGGATGCCGTTTCGTAGTTTCTTTCCGATCCCCGGCAAGAGATTTAGCTGGTGGAGCCGGAGCGTGATCGGCTGGGCGTCGTTGTAGAAGTCGACGAACCGCCGTTCGTGTTCCTCGACGAGATCTTCGACGACGTACTCGAGTTCCGTCTTCGCCCCCGACGAAAGATCGTCGTACTCGACCTCCTGGCACTCGATGACGACGTCGCGTTCTTCGGGTGGCTCGACGACGACATCGCTGCCGATCGTAAGCCGTACCGCTTCGTCGAACGCGACTTCGTAGAGCTGGAAGTCGTCGATACGCATGGCGTATCCGGCCGGTGACTTTTCGTACTGTGGCCGTGCGTCGTCAGAGAGTCCGTGTGCGAGGTAGTCCAACACGACTGCACGGCGAACGTCGGTCTCGTCGCCTTCCGCTTCGCTCATTGTAACACGGTACGGGAACGGCCTACTTAAAGAGTCGGCCCGCTTTCATACGATCGATCGCAGCGCGGGTTCGAGAGTGACGGAACCGGCGACGATCCACCCGACCTGCGTGCCGTCGTTCGAACGGACTGGTGTCTGTGGGTTCCGTCGTACCGACGCCCTCTCTCGTCGGTATCCCAAGAATCTGGCACGACACAACGGACCGCTTCAGGCGTACTGTGCGACGACGTTGAGGATCTCGTCGAGTTCGTCACCCGACAGCGAGTACCGCTGCTGTGCGAACACCGCTCGGAGCTCGTCGCGGTTGCGCGGCAGGAGGTTCGCGATTTTGTACGCCGTAGGCTCGTCGACCTTCTCGAGTTCCTCGAGTTCGGCGACGAGTTCCTGGGCCTCTTCGGGGTCCAGCGCGGCGAAGCGGTTGACGTGCTCGATCGCTCGTGCGAGTTCATAGCGCAGCTCGCGATCCTCGTCCAGTGCGCGTTCGGCTTCGATGTCGGCGAGGAGCTCTTTCGCCTCCGAGATCGTCAGATACTCCTCGTCGACGATCTCCTTGAAGATCGTCATACTGGCTTAGACGCGTTCTTCGGATCGGTCCTGGGCACGCATGTGGGCCGCGGTGACGATCAGCGTCTTCTCTTTGCCGCCGTCGTCGATGCGGACCTTGAACGCGTTGCCCTGTTTGCCGACGACCTCTCCGGTGTGGCCGTCAAAGCGCGGGTGGAAGCGGCCTTTGGAGACGCTTGGGTCGATCTTGAGATGGACCATCTCACCGTCCTCGTACTGCTGAATCGCACGCTGTGGCGGAGACGTGCCGCGCTCTCGAGGATCGTTCGCGAGTTTGTTCCGGGTTCCCTGACGAGGGCCATTAGAGTTCGGCATAGTCGTACGACGCGGTTAGCCGCTGACGGTTATAAAACACACGTATTCGCGCAGGCGTCGACGTGCCGTGGTCACACACGTCGGCGTATCGTCGAACCGGCCCGAGTGGACACAGCTAACCACCTCGAGTACGATGCCTGGGATATGACCGACGGCGATGGCCGACACGACATGGAGTATCGAATCGAGACCCGCTCGATTCACGCCGGACAGCACCCCGACGAAGAGACGGGTGCGCTGATGACGCCGATCCACGCGAACTCGACGTACGAGCAAGACGCTCCAGGCGACCACCGCGGCTACGAGTACTCGCGGACGGGCAACCCCACCCGAACTGACCTCGAGGCGAATCTCGCGAGCCTCGAGAACGCCGAGTACGGTCGCTGTTTCGCCAGCGGGATGGCTTCGATCAACACCGTTCTCAACCTGCTTTCGGCGGGCGATCACGTCGTCACGGGCAACGACGTCTACGGCGGCACCCACCGCATCTTCACCCAGGTCTATGAGGACTACGACCTCGATTTTACGTTCGTCGACATGACCGACCTCGAAGCGATCGAGGACGCATTCCGCGAGGAGACGGAACTGCTGTGGCTCGAGACACCCACCAATCCGCTCATGTCGATCGTCGACATCGAGGGTGCAGCCGAGATCGCCCACGCGAACGACGCACTGTGTGCGATCGACAACACGTTCGCGACGCCGTATCTCCAGCGGCCGCTGGATCTCGGAGCCGATATCGTCTCACACTCGCTGACCAAGTACCTCGGGGGCCACTCGGACGTCGTCGGCGGTGCCCTCCTCACAAACGACAGCGACCTCGACGAGCGCATTGGGTTCTACCAGAACGCCGTCGGCGCGACGCCCGGCCCCTTCGAGTCCTTCCTCGTCCTCCGCGGAACCAAGACGCTGCCCGTCCGGATGGACCGTCACTGCCGGAACGCAAGCGAGATCGCCGCCTGGCTCCAGGGCCACCCACGCGTCGACCGCGTCCACTATCCGGGGCTCGAGAGCCACCCCGGCCACGAGATCGCCAGCGAACAGATGGACGATTTCGGCGGCATGCTGAGTTTCGAACTCGACGCCAGCCTCGAGGAGGCAAGCGAGGTCGTCTCGAGCACCGAGGTGTTCACGCTCGCGGAGAGTCTCGGCGGCGTCGAGAGCCTGATCGAACAGCCCGCGCCGATGACTCACGCTGCGATTCCCCGCGAAGAGCGACTCGAGGCCGGATTGACCGACAGCCTGATCCGCGTCTCCGTCGGCATCGAACACGTCGACGACCTGATCGGGGACCTAAATCGTGCGTTCGAGGCGTCGCTGGAATAGCTGATGCGGCCGAGAGACACCGGGGGGTGACAGTACGCTCACGAACGGCCGACGTGTGAGCGTCGGGGCTGGTAAACGGGGTGGATTTATGTTCCCCGCCTTACCTCTCAGGGATAATGTACGAGACGATCGCTGTCCCCGAAGACGGCAGTCCCGAAGCCAGAACTGTCGCCGAACAGCCACGGAGCGTCGCTGGTGCGCTCGACTCGAGTGGCCAGTTTCCCGCCCCCGTTCTTCCGGTTACGTATCCGTTCGACGTTGATTTCGTCGTCGACATCGACAGAACGAGCAGTCGCGTCGCGGAACTCACTGGGGACGTTTTCGGTGGCTCGACCGCCGACGGTACGGATGAGTAATTCCCCTCCAGCCGGGAGGGGAGTGCTCCGCTCCATGTTTTTGCCTCGACGTCCGGGTACGCGTTCGAGCGACACGCCGTACGGAGGCGGTCGGTGATGGAAACCACCGACCGACTTGCGGCGATGTTCCCCGAGTCCTCACGTAACGCGGCGCTTTCGTGGCTCCTCGTGGGACTGCTTGTCCTGGGTGCGATCGGTGGCGGCTGGCTCGAGGCGTACGCATCGGTGCTGTTTGCGCTCGTCGCGGTCGCGGTTGCGACTGCGCCCGCGATCAGGTTTCGCGATCTGACCGTCATGCCACCGTGGTACTTCGTTTTCTTGGTCGCGCTTCCCGTCCTCTGGGAGGCGTTCGGTCCACAGCCGCTCGTCACGGGTATCGTGCCAGCACTGGCGCTCGGAACGCTCGGCCTCCTCGCCGTCGTTGAACTCCACCGGTTCACCTCGCTTCGACTCGTCCCGTGGTTCAGCGTCGTTCTCACCGTCGTGGTGACGCTCGCGATGATCGGGCTACTGAACATTTTCCGGTGGACGTCGGATACCCTGTTGGGAACGACGTTCTTACTCGACGGTCGCAGCCAGGATGCGATCAATGCGGCCGTGATGATCGAGTTTAGCTACGCCGTCGTCGCCGGGCTCCTCGCTGGCTTCGTCGTCTTCGTGCACTTTCGCCTATCCGACACCGAGACCCACCCCCGAGTGGCCGGTTCATCACCACCTCACCACGACGGTGACGATGACCGATCGGTCGACGCTGTCGTCTTGAGCGACCGTCTCGGAATCCCGATCGCTCGACAGCGGGCACTCACTCGAGCGATGCAACTCGTTCTGGTCGGGATTTTCGTCTACGGGCTGTTCGTCCGGGACCTCCCGGTACTGACGAACGCGGCGCTTGCAATCGCCATCACGTTCATCCCCGCACTACTCCGACGGAACTACGCGTTGCCGATCGAGCCCGGGCTCGCCCTCTGGGTCGCGAGTGCGGTCTTCTTTCACACCCTCGGAACGGTTGCTCTGTACGATGCCATCGCCCCGTATGACCACCTCACGCACACGCTTTCCGCGTCGGTCGTTGCCGCCGCCGGCTACGCCGTGTTACGGGCGATCCACCTCCACGAGCGTTCGATCCATCTCCCGCCGTGGGCGATGTTTACGTTCCTCATCGCGTTTATCCTCGCGATCGGCGTGATCTGGGAAATCCTCGAGTTCATCGTCGATCAGGGGGCGCTCGCACTCGGGATGGAGCCGGTGCTCGCCCAACACGGCATCGACGACACGATCGTCGACATGATCTTCAACGTCGTCGGTGCATTACTGGTCGCGACGTGGGGGACGCTGTACCTCGTTGAACTCTCGGAGGCACTCGCAGCGCTGCTCGAGGACCGACTTGGGACCTGAAACGATAACATACCGTGAGTGTACAGGACGGGCCTGGCGCTCGAGATCGGACACGTCGACGGCCCGACCGTCGACGTCGATCGAGTGATCGATGCCGTGCTGGATCGAGCCGGTTTCAGCGGTCTTCCCCGTGGATCGACTCGAGCCGAGATAGTCGCTCGTGGAGGCGATACTGGACGCGAGGACCCCGAGCAGTACTCCGAGGATCGCCAGTGAAAGGACGTCACCGTGACCGACTGCGTACACCAGGACGGACGGGAGTGCCAGCCCACTCAGCACCAGTCCCAGGATCACCCACGGCGAGTTCGTCGTTCGCATCGTGTACCCGACACCTCGGTTGCCGTGCAGTTCAACTATTCGGATGGGAAACGTTCGCAGGCCCCCCAGCGAACACCGAGACCGCCAGCTACACGATACCGTCCGTCGAACCGGGGTGTATGAGCGACCGAGACGACGCCGGCGTCCACACGTTACCGTTCGACGTCGAGTACGGCGGCCTCGAGTTCACGATCACCCCGACGGCCGTCGAGACCGACCGTGGGGTCGTCCTGATCGACGTCGGTCCCGATGGTGCCGTCGACGCCCTTCGGACGCACCTCACGGCCATCGGCTACGACCTCGCGGACGTCTGGTTGGTCGTCCTCACTCACCACGACGGTGACCACGCGGGCGGACTCGACGAACTCTTAGACCACACCGATGCGGTCGTCGCGGCCCATCGCGAGGAAGCGCCGTATGTCACGGGCGACCGCGAGCCGATCAAGGGCGACGGCGACCGATACCCACCGGTTGCCGTCGACCTCGAACTCACCGACGGCGTTCGCGTGCCGACCCTCGCAGGACCGATGGACGTCGTGGAGACGCCGGGCCACGCGCCCGGCCACATCTCTCTGCACTTCCCTGCGGGCGGGTTGTTGATCGCTGGTGACGCACTCGTCGCCGACGGTGCGGCCTCACTCTCCGGGCCGAACCCCGAGTTCACTCCCGATATGAACCGCGCACTCGAGTCGGTCGCCGGACTCGCGGATCTCGAGATCGAACACGTCGTCTGTCACCACGGCGGATACGTACAGGCCGACAGCGACCGTCTTCGCGAGATCGTCGACTCGAGTTGCTAACTGCGGCCTGCGGTGGATCGACCCCGCCTCGCGTCGTCGACTCGTCGAAACGGAATTCTCATCGGGCTCGAGTGCCAACGACGTTCCAATGCGTCTCGAACTTCGCGTCTGCCAGCACTGTCTCGAGGGCGACCACGGCGCTGCCGAGCAGAAGACGGACCTGCTCGAAGACATGGTTGCCTGTGCCGAGGTTATCCAGGAACACAAGGAGGTCCTCGACCTTGGAGAGGTCCACATCCGTCGCGTTCGCGACGACGAACAGGGAAAGCCGGCGGCGTTGCCAGTCGTCGCAGCGACGATCCAGAACGACCAGGTGGTGCTCAACGATACCCAGCTCGTCGCGGAGGGCCAGGACGGAAACATGCTCCTCTATGCCAATCCCGATGACATCCTGACGGTGCTTGCGGGGAACGTCGACGAGATTAGCAAGGTGGTCCCCGGCGACGTCACCGTCGATCTCTCGGCGATCGGGGCCAAGATCGTCTCCGAGGCGGACCTCGGCGCGAACGTGAACAAACAACAGTGAGGTGAGTCTGACCCAGGCCGTGACCTCGAGTGGCAGGTTGCCATGGTTTTTCGTGGGTGGCGATACCAATGGGCTCGATTTTGGACAATAGTCAGTCTAAAATCAGCATTATTGTTTATTTCTGTAATTGATAGCTGTAACTCTTGCAGAAGTGCCCAGTCTTATCAGGACGCCAGCGACAAGAGACAGTCGTGAATCGACGAACGTTTGTGACTGGACTCGGTGCAACGTCTGCGATCTCTCTAACCGGTATGGCTGGCTGTCTCGACGACGGGCAGGCGTCGGGGTCGTTCCCATCGGACTCGCTGACGTGGATGATCCCCTGGTCGGAAGGTGGTGGGACCGACACGTACGCACGACAGCTGGCCCCGTTGGCCGAGGAGGCGCTCGACGAATCGATCGAAGTACGTAACGAGCCGGGTGCTGGTGGACTCTCTGGGATGGAGTGGCTCCTCAACCAGCCCGACGACGGCTACGTCTTCGGTACGGGGAACACGCCCAGCTGGCAGTTCGGGTGGCGCATCCAAGGGATCGACGACTGGGAGCCCACCGACTTCGACCCCATCGCTTACTCCGGGGTCTTCGGGTACACGATCATCGTCAACGACGAGTACGGGATCGACGACTTCGGTGGGCTGCAAGACGCCTACGCGGACGGCGAGATCGATTCGTTCGCGTTCCAGGGCGTCGGCCACGACAGTCACGCGGTCTCCTATCTCCTCCGGGACGAGTACGACCTCGAGTGGGACACCGCTGTCCCGTACGACGGCGGTGGTGCGGTCAACGAGGCGGTTATCTCGGGTGAAGTGCCGGCCGGGATTGCGACGAACACCTCGGCGGCCGACGCCGTCGACTCCGGTGACGTTAGCGCCGTCGTGAACCTCATGGACACCGACCTCGAGGCGTTCCCCGAGATCGACCAGATCACCAACTACGGCGACAGCCTCTCGTACATCGCCGAGTTCCAGCTGACCCACGTCGCACCGCCGGGCACGCCCGAGGAGGTCCGACGCGATCTCGCTGAGGCGATCGAGTACGCAGCAACCCACGAGGAAACCGAAGCGTGGGAGGCAGACACCGGTAACATCGTCGAGTACGGTGGTCTCGACGAGACAGCGTCGATCCTCGAAAGCGCACTCGACGACCTCGAGGCGAACGTCGACTTCGAGACGTTCGAACAGCGAATCGAAGAGGATCGGGAGTAACCCCCGAACTCTCTCCCAATGGGCACTGCACACTAGCGATGGAGTCGACACTATCACGTACACTTCGAACCGCTCTCGACGCGCTCGCCGACGCCGGTACCGTCGTGTTGGGCGAACGGCCAACGATGGAGCACCTGCTACTGTCGGTCTTTTTGCTCTCTGGACTCTACATGATCTGGGGTGCGCGAGAGTTTTCGGCCGATGCAGCGACCTTCCCGCGAGTGACTGCAGGGGCGATGGTCGTGTTTTCGGCGCTGTTACTCGCGCGAAACTATCTGCCGGGTCCGCTTCGCTCGGTGGCGACCACGCCCGTTCAGCTACTCTCGAGCGATGATACGCGCGCAGATATTGCCGGGACCGCGGACGCTGAACTCGACCAGTCAGCCAGTCGCGACTCTGCCGGCAGCTACACCTACGACGTCGACGATCCGTGCGGCCCCGCCGTCGTCGCCGGTCTCTGCGTCCTGTACACCGGGTTGACGTTTACGATCGGGATGCTCTATGCCACGCCGATCTTCGTCGGGGCGTATGCGCTCTGGGCGAGGCTATCGCTCCCACGGGCGACCGTTCTCGTCGCCGGGAGCTTCGGCATCGCCTATGCGTTCTTCCTCGCTGTCACGCCCGAGATCGCGGTCGGCTGGTACACCGGCTGGCGGTTCCCGGTTCCGGTGGCCCCCGACCTCCCGGTTTCGACGCTCCTCGGGGGTGACCCCGCGTGAGCCTCGAGGCGTTCGGCGTCGCACTCGAGACGCTGTTTACGGCCGAGACGATGGCGTGGGTCATCGCGGGAATCTTACTCGGGATCGTCGTCGGTGCCCTTCCCGGACTCGGGCCGCCGCTCGGAATGGCGATCATTCTGCCGCTGACGCTCCCGCTCGAGCCGACGAACGCGATCGTCCTGTTGATTAGCGTCTACAGCGGGTCGATGTACGGCGGCTCGATCGCGGCGATCCTTATCAACACGCCGGGCGTCTCGTCGTCGGCTGCCACGATGTTTGATGGCTATCCGATGTCCGAACAAGGACGGGCAGCGACAGCATTGTCGATCTCCGCGACGGCGTCGTCGATCGCTGGCATCATCACCGTCGTCACGCTGTTGGCGTTCTCGCCGTTTCTGGTCGCCGTCGTTCTGGCTGTCGGTACGCCAGAGCGATTCCTCGTTGCGGTGCTCGGTCTCGCGATGATCACTGTGGTCACCCGCGGCTCGATGCTCAAGGGGCTGCTCGCTGGCGTAGCCGGGCTGGCAGTCACGACGGTCGGGTCTGCGCCGATGAGTCTCGACAATCGGTATACGGATTCGATACTCCTCTACGACGGGATCAACTTCGTGGCCGTGCTCATTGGCCTGTTCGCGATCGCGGAGATGATGAAACTCGCCGGCCAGGACGGCGGCATCGCCGACGCCGACGTTCGCATCGGTGGTGGCGTTTCGACTGGTATTCGTGAGACGCTCAACCGACCCGTCACGGTGGTCAAATCCGGCTTTCTCGGGATGCTCATCGGATCGATCCCTGGCGCGGGAGCGACGGTCTCGAATTTTATTGCCTACTCCGAAGCCGTCCGCAGTTCCGACGATCCCGGATCGTTCGGGACCGGCAACGAAACGGGCGTTATCGCCTCCGAAGCGTCGAACAACGGGACCGTTGCCGGATCGCTCGTGCCAGCGATCTCTTTCGGAATCCCCGGTAGCTCCTCGACAGCGGTCCTCATCGGTGGATTACTCATGCACGACCTCCGCCCCGGTCAAAGCATGTTCGACCCCGGTGGTGAACTCGCACTCACGTACGCGATGTTGCTCGCGTTACTGATCGGGAACCTCGTCATCCTGCTGGTCGGTATCTCACTGATACCGAGACTCGACGTCCTGACGAAGATCGATACTGACTACATTATTCCAGTCGTTATCGTTCTCTCGTTCCTCGGGACGTACGCGCTTGACACCAACCCGGTCGACGTCCTGACGCTGTTGCTGTTCGGGGTGGTCGGATTCTACATGATCCGATACAACTACTCGGTGATCGCGTTCGTCCTCGGCGTCGTCCTCGGCGATATCGCCGAAGACAACCTGTTCCGATCGCTCGAGCTCTCGGATGGCTCGTACATGATCTTCGTCGATCCGTTCGAGTACGGCTGGCTCTCCCCGTTGTTGTTCGGGCTGATCTGTGTCGTCCTGCTCGGACCGTTTCTCAAAAGCGGGCTCGAGCGATTCCGGGGCTGAACGGGTTCTGTCCCCGCTTCGTTTCACCGTGAATCAGGGACCTAGCCGACTCGAGGCGTCGGCCGACGTCGAACTGTCGCGACCGTCTCGAGCGAGCAACCAGAGCGAACTGAAAAACGCGAGCAGGAGACAGGCAGCGAGGATGGCGAACGCCAGCCGGTAGCCGAACTCGGTGTAGGCGACGGTTCCTTCGACGGTCTCGCCGGTCTGGTAGGCGTCGAGTGCGACCCCCATTACTGTCGGAAGGATCGTCGCCCCGGCGAAGCCGGCCGTGTTCACGGTTGCGGTCGCGACTCCACTCGCACCGGCGGGATACCGTTCTTTGACGGCCGACAACGACAGCATCGCCGAGCCAAAGAGCACTCCAGCACCGAGATAGGAGATGGCAATGAGTGCCAGCGGTGGCGTTCCAAAGATGGGGACGACGCTAAAAGCAACCGCGAGCAACCCCATGCCCGCCGTCATCGGGAGCAAGCGCCGTCCCAGCCGATCCGAGACCCAGCCAATGGCTGGCGGGCCGACCAGGAGGCCGACCGAGCCGAGCAGGGTGAAATACGAGGCCGTCGTGACGTCGAGTTCGTAGACGACGACGAGATAGGGGACGCCCCACAGACCGAGCAGCGTCAGGATCGACCCGTTGCCCGCGAAGAAGACCACCGAGAGGAGCCACTGGTCTCTGTCCCGCGCGAGCGTCCGCAGGTAACTTCCGGTTTCCGTAAACGATACCGAGGGCTGTTCAGGAACTCCATCGATCGGCTCGAGGCCGGCGTCGGCCGGCGACTGTCGTGCGAGGACGAACACCGCGCCACCGGCGACGAATCCGACGACGGCGAGCCCGACGATGGTGGGACGCCAGCCGAAGGAGTCGACAGTGACGGCGAGTGGTGTCGTCGCGAGGATCGCACCGAGGCCGGCGACGCTCCCGGTCAGTCCCGCCATCGTCGCGAACTCGTCGGTCCGGTACCAGTTCGCACAGAACCGCAGGATCGAGACGAAGATGACGCCGCTACCGAGACCGATGAGTCCTCGAGAGACGAACGCAAGGAGGTAGCTCTCGCTGAGCGCGAAGCCGACCGCGCCGACGCTGAGGACGACGGCACCGATCGAGCCGACGTACCGGGGTCCGACACGGTCGGCGAGGACGCCGGTCGGAATCTGGATGGCGGCGTAGATGAGGAAAAACGACGCATGAAGGGTTCCTAACTGCGCCGCCGTCGTCTCGAAGTCGGTCGTCAACCGGTCGGAGAGGACGGCCGTCGAAAGTCGGTGGAGGTTGACCAACAAGAAGACGGTCGCGAGGGCAGCCCACGCGAGCCACCGTCGTTTCGTCGGATCCGACAGGACGTTCACGCTCGCCACGTTTTCCGGGTGTTGTCCTAAGCGTTTTGGCACCAGTTGACACTGAGAGATCGTTCCCGATGACGCCGGGTCCGTCCGCCCACGTCGTTCACAACAGGAGCGTTCGTCGACGGTCGCAACCGCGCTGCGCTCTCCTTCGACGAACAACGACCGTTGCAGCCGCTATCGACGGGGTGTCATGAAAAGTCGAACGTCCTTCGAAACCGGTCGAAGTTAGATTCGGCCGACGTTCTCGACGCCGACGCTTTCGACGCCCTCGACGTCCGTGAAGCTTTCCTCGACGGTTTCCGTTCCGCCGGAGCCGTCGGGAACGATCACGGTCGGGTAGAGCGCGACGAGGCCGAACGCGACTTCCTCACGCTCGACGCCGTTGATCTTCGCACCCTCGGGGAGGGCGCTCTCGAGACGCTCCTGGAGCGCGTCGAGGTCGATTTCGGGGCTGGACGGCATGACCTTGATTTTGGCAGCTACTTTTCCCATGGTCTGAGCTTATGGTCCAGTGAATCCGCAGTCGGTGCACTCATAGAGGTTGCTCTGCTTCCGGCACTTGGCACAGCGGTAGATCTGAACGCCACAGTCGGGACACTTGAACGCGGCCGCGTTCGTCCCTGCGATGTTGAGACCGCAGGACACGCACGAGCGCGACTGTCGGTCATCCGTCGTACTCATACCCCTTCTTTTCCGCCGGTCGTTTTTAACGGTTGCCTTTCGCCCCCTCGTCGACAGACCGTAAACGGCCGCGGACCAGACGGCGTCGAGTACGTTGCCGGTGGTTCCTGCGAGCCATGACGCCGATCACGACCGAGATTCGGTGTCTCTCTTACCACGAGCCGGCAGTGTTTTCTGGGTCAGAAAACGCTGTTGTAGAGCTTTTACTATCCAGATAGTCAGTCAACCTGCGGCCTGCCAGCCGGTGACAGTGCCCGATCGCCGGGTGGGCCGTGCCTCTGACACTTCATTTCCGACCGCTCGAGCGTCCAGCGACCGGCCTCAGACTCGAGCGCCGACCCACACCGGTCGGTCGGACTCGAATCCGAGACCGACGGTCGAACTCAACATTCAAACCGGATCGACGCGAACGTCCGGTGAATGCGCCTCGACGACTACATCGAGGAGCTCGAGCCCGACGAGGAGGCCGAGCGACGACGCCTCGCAAAGGAGAAATCCTACGCGATCACGGACCACATAGCGGATTTCGAGCGGCGGTTCGACGACGCGTTGAGCGGCGATACGCTCGTGGGCTCGACGTCGCCGTCCATCTTCGTCGGGCGGTCGAGCTACCCGGATATCCCCGTTGGACTCCTCTCGCCCGTGGGCGACGAAGCCGCCGCGTCGGAGTACGTCACCGACGGCTCGTGGTACCAGCAGGGCTACGGCATCGGCGACGTCCTCCAGCGCCGGACCGGACTGTTGAACTCGAGCAAACGGGCCGACGTCGACTCACCCTCGATCGCGAGCCGGTTGACGCCGAACGTCCACGACGCCTGGGACGGCTTCGTCGGGGTCCAACGCGAGGTCGCCATCGCCGGTCGCCCCGTCGACCTCGAGATCGGGCTCGACGGGACGCCCGACCTCGGGCTCGACCCGGGAACCGACGTCGCGACGCCCCGCGGCCCACGAGCCAACGCGCGAAACGCCGAGCTTCGGGAGAACCCCTACGTTCCCAAACCGGTCAAGAAGACGCTCGAGGACGACGACTGGCAGGCCCAGGGCGCGATGACGTACCTCTATCGCCGGGGCTTCGACGTCTACGAGATCAACTCGATCCTCTCGGCGGGCGCGCTCGGCGAGGCGACACAGCGTCGGCTCGTCCCGACCCGGTGGTCGATCACCGCCGTCGACGACACCGTCGGGAAGTTCCTCCGTGGGCGTATCAGAAACGAACCGAGCGTCGACGAGGTACAGGTGTGGGCCAACGAGTACATGGGCAACCGGTACTGGGTGATTCTCGCCCCCGGGAGCTGGGAGTTCGAACTCGTCGAGATGAAAGCCCCCGGCAGCATCTGGAACCCGAACCCCGAAGGCGACATCTGGCTCCAGAGCGCGAGCGAGGGCTACGAGGGCCGCTCGAGTTACGTCGAGGAAACCGCCGGCGCGTACTACGCGGCCAGACTGGCCGTCTTAGAGCATCTCGAGTCGATCGGCCGACAGGCGAAGTGTCTCGTCCTTCGGGAGGTCAGCGACGACTACTGGGCACCCGTCGGCGTCTGGCAGGTCCGTGAAAGCATCCGTAACGCCTTCGATGGAACCTACGGCGAGGCGGAGACGTTCCACGGGGCGGTCGAGGAGATTGCGACCCAGCTACCGATTTCTATCGAGCGCCTGCGACGAAAGTCCGAACTCGCCGCTGGCGTCCAGTCGAATCTGGACGCGTTCGCGCGTCGAACTTGATCGACTATCGGAAACCCTTTCGGCCGTAGCATCCGTTCGAACGAGTAATGAGCATCGCTGCGATTCCGGCCGACGTGGTCACGATCCTGGCCGCACTGTTCTTGTTGCTCGGGGTGCCAGCGATCCTGTTCGCCGTAGTCTTGCTCTATACGGGCTACGTTCGCTACGACGCCGAACAGTACCTCGAGGCGCTCGAGGAACTCGAGGACGAAGACGAACAGCACGCGCCCGAAGAGTCCGAGAACCGATAGTTGGGCGCCACCCCTCAGAGCGATGCGGAGGCGGCGTAAGCCACGTAGAGCTGGCCGATACCGGCCAAAATCATGACGACGCCGGCGAGCTGCTGGAGGCGGCCGCTGTAGGCTGCATACCGACTCGCACCCGCGAGCAGTCCCATTCCGGTCGCGACCGTCAGCGAGAGCATCAACAGCGCGATGCCGCCGACGTAGGTGCCGAGTACGAGCGCCGCCTCGCCCGGCGGGAACGACAGCGCCTGGACGCCAACCGTCACGAAGATGGGGGCAACACAGCCCGCCGAGGCGACGGCGTAGCCCGCACCGAAGATACCGAAGCCGAGCACGCTCGAGCGTCGCTGGGGGAGCGCGACCGACAGTGAGGGTGCTTTTCCGGCCAGGATGAGGACCCCAAACGCGACGAGGACGAGGCCGACCACTGGCTCGAGGACGAGCAGGTTCTCGAACGCCTGATGGCCGATCCAGAACGTCACGCCGAGTAGCGCAGAGAGAGTGACGACGACGCCCGCAGCCGCGACCGTACCGCGGACGACGGTCCCGCCGAGGCTCGGATCGTCGGTCTGACTCGTATAGAAGCCGACATAGCCCGGCAACAGGGCATACGCACACGGTGAAAAGAACGTCGCGACCCCGGCGGTGGCGGCGAACCCCATCGCAGCGAGGACCTCTGGACCGAGCATGATCAGGCGTCGGTGTGTTCGGCGGCGTCCTCGAGTGCGCCCTCGATGCCGGAGACGAGTTCGTCTGTCGTGGCGGTTCCCGTATGCTCCCACCAGACGCGTCCGGCAGTGTCGACGACGGCGGTCTTCGGATAGGGGATGCCGTCGTAGGCGACGCTCAGTTCCGAGCCGCTGTCGTGGGCGACCGTCCAGTCGCCACCATGGTCTTCGAACCACTCGACCACCGCGGATTCGGGGACGTTGTCGCCGACGGGTTCGGCCGTGACCGACACGAAGTTGATCGGTTCCGCCTCGAGCGTCGTCGCCGCCTCCGCGAGGTTGGGCATCTTCTCGGCACAGCTCTCACAGGTCGTCGCGAAGAACGTCAGCACGGTCGCCTCCTCGTCGTCGGGGACGGTACGCGTCCCGGCCTCGCTGCCTCGAGCCTCGATCGCCTCGATCTCGATGGGGTCGTTTCCCTCAGGGAGGTCGTCGTCGAACAGCGAGGGGCCATCCGTGAGGGCGACCGCACCACCGCCGAGGAGCAAGCCGCCGCCGAGCAGTCCAGCCACGAGTTCTCGTCGTCGCATCGTTATTCTCCAACGACCGTGCGCAGGTCCTCGATTATCTGGTCCGTTGGCTGGTCGGTCGCTCCCGGATAAGACCGCTCGACGATGCCGTCTTCGTTGACCAGGAAGATGACGTAGAAGTGCGTCCCGTCTGTCGGCTCCGACCCGTCACCGTGGTCCTCGTGGTCGTGTTCGTCATCGTCGTGGTCGTCGTCTCCGTGCTCGTGTTCCTCACCGTCGTGATCGTGGTCGGCTCCGTCCTCGGAATCGTGATCGTCGCCGTCCTCGTGGTTGTGGTCGCCATCTTCGTCACCGTGGTCTTCGTGATCCTCGAGATGGACTGGGACGCCGAAGTCCCCTGCGACGAGGTCGTAGGCGACGTCGTTGTCTTCGGGTCGAAGCACGTGCCAGTTGTCCGTACTCGGGTCGAAACCGACGTTTTCGGCTTCCTGCTCGAGCACCTCCGGCGTGTCGTAGTCGGGATCGAACGTGATCGCGACGAACGCAGCGTCGTCCTCGTAGCCTTCGGCTTGGGCGTCCTGGGCGGCGGCGTTGAGCATCTGCAGGAGTGCCGGACAGAGTCCATCCGGACAGGAGGTGAAAACGAACGTCATAAGCATCGCCTGCTCACCACGAAACTGCTCGTCGGTGACCGGTTCCTCGGTGAACGCATCAGGAACGCTAAAGGACGGCAGTTCGTCACCATAGGTCGGGTGGGACGACTCGCTCAGGTCCTGTTCCGGCGGACCGAGGACGGTTCCGTCAGCCCCACTCTGGAGAACTCCGTCGAGACAGCCAGCGACGCCCACGAGTCCTGCTGCGCTGGCTGCCTGTAGATACGTCCGCCTGTTCATATGCGTCCGTTCGGCTGGACGAGGAAAAGACGATTGGTTCGTTCGCCGAACCGAGTCACGCTCGGCGCTCGACGGGTCGGAACACCGACGATTTGGCGCTCGTCCATCCATCGGCTCGGTCACCCCTCGATGGTCCCCGACAGCACCTTCGCGGCCGTCAGAACCGGGTCCCAGACGGGGCTGAACGGTGGAGCGTACGCGAGGTCCAGTGACTCGAGTTCCCCAACGGTCAGCCCGGTGTCGACTGCCGTGGCCACCGTATCGATTCGCTTGGCACCGTCGCGGCCGACGAGACTCGCTCCAAGGACGCGTTTGGAGTCGCGGTCGGCGACCAGCGTGACGGTGAGGTCGGTGGCACCCGGATAGTAGTGTGGACGCGTCGGCACCTGAACAGTCACGGAGACAGGGTCGAACCCGGCCTCGAGCGCCCGGTCCTCGTCGATCACGCCGGTCCGGGCCGCACCCAGCTCGAACGCTTTGACGATCGCCGTCCCGGCGGTGCCGCCGGTCGGCGTCGGGTCACCCGTCACCGTCGATCCGATCGCTCGACCGGCGCGATTGGCCGTAAGCGCGAGCGGGACGTGGTCGGGCTCGCCGGTAACGACGTTCGTCGCTTCGGCGCAGTCGCCCGCCGCGTAGACGTCCTCGTCGTTCGTCCGGCCGTATTCGTCGGTCGCGATGGCTCCCGTCGGACCGAGTTCGATTCCCGCTTTCTCGGCGAGGTCGACGTTCGGTGTGACGCCAACGCCGACGACGACGAGGTCAGCCGCCACTGTCTCCGCCTCGAGTTCGACCGTCTCGACGCGGCCGTCACCCGCAAAGCCCTGGACGGCCGTCTCGAGGTGGAGATCGACCCCCTGGTCTCGAAGGTGGTCCTCGACGATCTCGGCGGTCTGTTCGCCGAACGGCTGGAGGGTGCGGGGAAGCATCTCGAAGATCGAGACGTCGACGCCGCGTTCGGTGAGCGCTTCGGCCATCTCGATCCCGACGTAGCCACCGCCGACGATCGCCGCGCGCTCGGGTTCGCGGTCGGTCACGAAGGACTCGATCGCGTCGGCTTCGTCCATGCTCCGGAGCGTGTAGACGCCCTCGAGCTCGAGGCCGTCGAACGGCGGTTCGACTGCGCGGGCGCCGGTGCCGATCAATACGCTTCCGTACGGTTGCTCGAACTGCTCGCCGTCAGCCTCGACGGTGACGGTCTTTTCCTCGCGATCGATCGCAATGACCTCGTGGCCCGTTCGCAGGTCGACGTCGCGGTCCTCGCGAAACTCCTCGGGAGTCACTGCGACGAGATCCTCGAGGTCTTCGACGGTTCCTTTCACGTAATATGGCATCCCGCAGGCCGCATACGAGACCCACTCACCGCGCTCGAAGACGATCACGTCTAGCTCCGGGTCGGCTCGTTTGGCCTTGCTCGCGGCACTCATTCCTGCTGCGTCGCCGCCGACGATGACGAATGGGTCGTCCATGACACTCGATACGTCGAGCCCAGAGTAAAGTATTTCGCAGAAAACCCAATATTAAGAATACTGGTTCGGATGCCGAACTCGGGGCAGCTCCAGCACTGAATCCTGGTCTGTCACACTCTCGAGACGTACAAACTCATCGTCACAAGAACAGGTCGTTCGTTGGCCACTCCGTCCCGGCTCAGATGAGCAACTGAACGTCCGACTCGGCCATGTGCTGCAGTGCCGTCGCAGCGCCGACGCCGGTCGTCACGCCGTCGTAGAAGTCGGCTTCGTCGTAGTCCATCAGTTCGATGGTCATCTGACACGCCTGGAGGTCGACGCCCTGTGCGAGCGAGAGATCGATGAGTTCCTCGATGGTGGCCGTGTCGTTTTCGTCGATCTTCTTGCGCATCATCTTCGTGGCCATCGCGTCCATCCCCGGGAGCGCGGCGACCGCGTTCGGCATCGGCATGTTGGGGTTGCCGACGGCGCTCAGTTTGAGGTTCTTGGAGTTGTTCTCGTGAAGGATGTCCAGTCCCCAGAACGTGTGGAAGACGACGACCTCCCAGTCGAAGGCGGCCGCCGTACTCGCAAGGATCAGCGGCGGGTACGCCATGTCGAGCGTGCCCTTGGTGGCGATGATCGTCATCTTCTTCCCGCCGGTATCGTCGTCCGCGTCGGCGATCGACTCCTCGAGTTCGGCGACACGCTCTCGGAGCGCCTGGAGCTCTGTGGCGTCTCCCTCCTCGTCGATCGACGGGTGGCTGTCCGTGCTCATGTCAGTCCGTCTTCTTCACGTAGTGCGTGTAGATGTCGTCTCCGTCGACCTGCTCGAGTAGCTCGACGCCGTCGGTCCCTTTGGCCCACCCCTGAATGTCACTCATGCTGCCCGAGTCGGTCGCGACGACTTCGAGTACGTCGCCGGCCTCGAGGTCGTCGATCGCTTGTTTCGTTTTGACGACGGGCATTGGGCAGGACTGTCCTTTCACGTCGAGCGTCTCGGTGGTATCGTATTCTGAGCTCATGATTGATCTTTGTCTCTGTATTGGAGCTACTACACAATATTAACTGCGGCTATAAAAACATAGCGGTTATTGTCCCGTTATTGAACAGCCGTGATTCGGTGGGACTGCGCACATAAGCGTTCGCCGGATGCTCAGATGGTTTGAGGGAGTGGGTGACGTTTTCCTCGAGACCCATTATTGTGCAGTTAGCGAAATACCATGCAAACCCTTAAGTGAGAGTACCCGGTAGTTCGAACCGTACATCATGGACGACATGGACTTCCCGACATCGGACGTGCCAGTCGAGTCGGTGACCCCGGACGAACTGAAGGCGAGCATCGACGCCGGTGAAGACGTGACGCTGCTCGATGCGCGGATGGAAAGCGACTACGAGGAGTGGCGCATCGACGGTGAGACCGTCGAGTCGATCAACGTCCCGTACTTCGAGTTTCTGGACGAGGAGATCGACGAGGACGTACTCGCACAGATCCCCAAGGACCGGACCGTAACAGCCCTCTGTGCGAAAGGCGGTGCGAGCGAGTTCGTTGCGGGCGCGTTGAACGAACGCGGCTACGAGGTCAACCACCTCGAGGAAGGGATGAACGGCTGGGCACGCATCTACGAGGCCGTCGAAGTCGAGCGCTACGACGGCGCCGGAACGCTGCTCCAGTACCAGCGTCCCTCGAGTGGCTGTCTCGGCTACGTCGTCTACGACGACGGTGAGGCGGCCGTTATCGATCCGCTCCGTGCGTTCACCGATCGCTACCTCGAAGACGCCGACGAACTCGGCGTCGAGCTAACGTACGCGATCGATACGCACATCCACGCCGACCACATCTCGGGGGTCCGAAACCTCGCTGACGAGGGTGTCGAGGGTGTTATCCCCGAGGCCGCAGTCGACCGTGGCGTGACCTACGCCGACGAGATGACGCTGGCCGAAGACGGCGACGAGTTCCAGGTCGGCAACGCCACCATCGAAACCGTGTCGACGCCCGGACACACCTCCGGGATGACCTCGTACCTGATCGACGGCGAGTTGCTGGCGACCGGCGACGGCCTCTTCATCGAGAGCGTCGCCCGGCCCGACTTAGAGGAAGGCGACGACGGCGCACCCGAAGCCGCCAGCCAGCTCTATAAGTCGCTTCAGGAGCGTGTGCTGACGCTGCCCGACGAGACGCTGATCGGTGGCGCCCACTACAGCGACGCTGCCGAGCCCGCCGCCGATGGCACCTACACGGCACCGATCGGCCAGCTCGTCGACGAGATGGACGCGCTGACGATGGACGAAGACGAGTTCGTCGACCTGATCCTCTCGGATATGCCGCCTCGACCGGCCAACTACGAGGACATCATCCCGACGAACCTCGGTCAGCAAGAGGCGGACGACGACGAGGCGTTCGAACTCGAGCTTGGCCCGAACAACTGCGCCGCCAGCAAGGGATCGCTGGCAGGTGACTAGCGCCCTTATTCGATGAATGGTATCTGAACTGTTCGCTCCCGCGTTGGTCGAGTCGCTGTTTCCCGAGGGCATCAGCCGATACGCCGTCGGTGGCCTGCTCGTCGGCCTCGGCGCTGCCGTGATCTATCTGGGTACTGGCATCGCCGCCGGGGCGAGTACCTTCCTCGAGTCGACGTTGTCGTACGTCTCCGATCAGTCACGATTCCAGCAGTATCGGGCCTCGCGTGACTGGCGCATCGTCTTTACCCTCGGTATCGTCCTCGGGGCCGCGATTTACGCACTGACGTTCCAGTCGGGAGTTCTCTCGAGTTCGCTCTACCAGCCTGGGACGACCGGCGAACTCCGTGAGGTCGGCGGTGTAACGATCTGGCTGACCGAGGTCCAGCCCTGGCGGCTGTTCCTCGGCGGTATACTGGTCGGCATCGGCACCCGAATCGGGAAAGGCTGTACGTCGGGCCACGGCGTCTGTGGTGTCGGCTCAGCGTCGAAAACCTCGATCGTTGGCGTGATCACGTTCCTGATCGTCGCGATCGGAACTGCCCAGATCGTGATGGCACTGGGGGTGAGCCCGTAGATGAGCGAGAGTCCCAAAAGAGACTCTCCGAACGGCAAGCGGGGAGCAACGCGCTCCGCGAGCGACCGTCACCCGCTGTTCATGCCGCTGATCTTCGTCGGCGGCCTGATCTTCGGCTTCGGCCTCGGGTTTAGCCACATGGCCCAGCCAGAAGTCGTCCTGAACTTCCTGCAGTTCGAGGACTTCGGCCTGCTGTTCGTCATGTTTGGCGCGGCGATCGTCACCGGCATCGCGTTCGCCATTATGCCGCGTCTAGGGCGTCGTGCGCCCCTGACGGGCACCGGCTACGGCCGACGGCTGAAGTCGTTCGATCGCAACGTGCTGATCGGCGGCGCGATCTTCGGCGTTGGCTGGGGCCTTTCGGGCATCTGTCCCGGCGCGGCCTACGCCAGCCTCGGCGTCGGCAACGTGACGATCCTCTGGGCGATCGCCGGCATGTTCGTCGGCGCATACCTCCAGGGCGTCGTGCGCTCGAGTGACGTGGCGTCGACACGATCGACTGCAGCCGACGACTGATCGTCTCCGGGGGTCAGCGAGCGAACATGTCGATGCTCGTTTTCATCACGTGGGAACAGTAGTAGATAGGTTGTATCTCCCCCTTCGTACATCCTCGTATGAGCCAGTTGGTGTCGGCGGACGTAACTCCCTCCCGAGGTCACGAGCGGATCGAAGCCCGGGATCTCCGGGTCGTCCTCGAGATCGTCCGCGGCGGGTCGTGCTTCATGGACGGTGTCGACGGCGACATCGTCGACGTAGACGTCCGCTTCGAAAACGAACAGTGTCACTGTGACGTCACTGTACGGACAGAAGACGAGGACGGCGAGGAGAACGTCGAAACGAAGTACGGATCGAACGATGTCTGTAGCCACTGTCCCGGCGTCATCTTCTCGAATCACGGCTGCATTCCGCGGTTTCTGGGCGTCGGTGACGGCTGGTTCGTCGTCGAAACCTACGCGGCGGATACGGAGACCGTCTCATCGCTCGTCTCGGACGTTCGAGAGGTCTCTGAACGGGTCAGCGTCAAGAGTCTCGTCTCGACGGACCGAGACGGTCACGACGACGTCTGCTCGGTCGACATCTCGACACTCACACCCAAACAGCGTGAGGCCGTCGAACACGCGACCGAGGCGGGTTACTACGACCCCGACACCCGCGTCCCGCTCGAGGACCTCGCAGCCGACCTCGGCATCTCTTCGTCGGCGCTCTCTCAACGACTCCGCCGTGCGGAGAGCAACGTCATGCGGCAGGTGGCCTGCAAGAGCGAGTGTCTCGATTGACCGTCGTCGAGCGTGTTGAAAGCCGACGATTGTGCGGGAAATTCCGGCATACTACTTAAAACCTAAATCATTTCCGGGTTACAGCTACTCCGCTCGGGAGGACATATTAGCATGTATGAATACGATAAACCGGCGGCGGTTCCTCGCGGCTGGTGGTGCACTGGGTGTGGTGACCCTCGCTGGCTGTCTCGGAGACGACCCAGCCGACGAGCCCGAAGAAGAAGCGCCAGAACCGGACGACGAATCGGACGACGACGACGAACCGGACGACGACGAACCGACCGAAGACCTCCCCGATCCGACCGACACGGAGACGGCGTTGATCGAACCGACGACACTCCACGAGTGGCAGGAAGCCGGCCTCGTGAACAAGGACGATCCCGGAGAGTCCCACCGGGTCGTGATTCTCCGGATCGACGACTGGTACCCCGACGATAGTGCGATCCAGTCGTACGAGGACGGACACGTTCCCGGAGCGGCTCCGTGGTACGTCGACGAGTTACACACTGAGCGTGAAGAAGGGCTGGGTGTCGCGGCACCGATGGTCGCAAACGGCGAGATGGTCGACGAGGCGCTCAACCGGGCGGGGGTCTGTCCCCGGACGACGATCGTCGTCTCGGGAACCAAACCCATCCGCGTCGCCCGTGGCTACTGGACGCTGCGGTACTGGGGCTTCCCACGCGAGCGCGTGAAAATCCTCAACGGCGGCTACCACGCCTACGGCGAGGAGTACGACCTCGAGACCGGACAGTTCGATCCGCTGGACGTCCCGCAAACGACTTTCAGCGTCGAGGCCAACGAGGAGCTGAACAACGACCTTCGGGTCGGCATCGGCCAGATGATCCAGCGCGTCGACAACGTCATCGAGGGCGAGAGCGACGACGTGATCCTCGAGAACCGCCAGGACGGCGAGGGTGACGAGGCGTCGGCCCCCGGGACGATGATCAGCAACGCCACCTGGGACAACCCACTCGCCGTCCACGAGGGCGATCACCACTTCGACACGTTCGAAGCCGAGGGTGCATACTTCAAAGCGCCGGGCGAACTTCAGGCGCACTACGACGACCTCGGCGTCTCCCCGGACGACACCGTCCTCACCTACTGTGGCAGCGGCTACCGGGCGGCGGTGAGCTTCTTCGTCCTCGACGGCATCCTCGAGTACGACGACGTGATGCTGTACGATGGCTCCTGGGGCCAGTGGGAGCAGTACGCGGGCGACGACGTTCCCGAAACGTGGCGAGTCGACGAACACGGCCGAACGGACGGCGACCTCGAGGCTGGCGATCTCGAGATCACCGTCGACGAGATACCTGACCTCGACACGCCCGAGGCCAACCAGCTCGAGGCGGCCGATATGGACTACATGGCTGGCGGGGAGGTCGACGAGGACGACGGTGCGGATGGTGCCGACGACTTCGCCTGCTCGGTCGGACGACCTGCCCCGACGCCGTAGCCGGTGCTCGAGTGGGTCCACGATAGGCAGGTGAGCCAGCCGCTGTTTTTTGGACTCGACGTCGGATCGGTCTGGTGCGATTCGAGAGGGCCTACATAAATATCTGTACACTTCAGTACTCGTTTGAGGCGCTGTGAGGCCGTTCGTTCGTAACGACGGCTGCAGTTTAGCGGGTCGAAACGGGAGAAGCCACCGCTCGTGGCATCGATCGTGGTATTCGTCTCGATATCGGCCGAGCATCATCGTCTCGCTCCCGCCCCTATATAAAACCGAATCCTATCCAGAGTCGACCATACCGTCGTTGGGACCCTCGTTTTACCTGGAGGAAACACTATGCGACGGCAATCACAGATCCGGCACGAGATGCCGGGACGGAAGACCGAACCCGACCGTCGCGATGGCCGATCGACGGTTTCGTCGGCGCCGGCCGAGGTCGGAGCAACAGCCCACGTCGTCGGCCAGACGCGTCGCTCGGAGGTGACCGGCCGATGAGCGACGTCGATGGGTTCGACCTCACGCGACGAACCGTGCTCAAGACCGCGGGAGCTGCCGCGGTCGGGGCGAGCTTCGCCGGCTGTCTCGCCGGTGGCGACGACCAGCCGGCGGTCGATCCGGATGCCGAAACGGAGACCGCCTACGGCAACTGCTGGATGTGCCACCACGCGTGCGGGCAAGAGCTAACGGTGAGAGACGGAACGGCCGTCGACATCAACGGCGTCGACGAACACCCCCGCGGAAGCGCCGGTCCGGGAACCGAGGGGACGCTCTGTCCGAAAGGACAGGCCGAACTCGAGAAGCTCTACGACCCCGACCGGATCACGCAGCCGTACATCCGCGAGGACGGCGAACTGCGCGAAGCCGACTGGGACGAGGCGTTCGAGTACACGGCCCGGCGACTCGAGGAGTTCGCCGACGAGCACGGTCCCGAACAGCTGCTCGACGCGACGAGCTGGTCGACGACGAACGTTCACGAGTACTTTTGGGGGAACCTCTACGGAACCCCGGAGAGCATCGGCCGTGGTCGACACGTCTGTTTCGGCGGCCCGCACCTGAGCGGGAACCTGATGGGGCTGGGCGCGAACATGCGGTTCGTCGACTACCAGCACTCCGACTACATCATCGCCTGGGGTCGGAACATCTT
The DNA here is from genome assembly GCF_003430825.1 of Natrarchaeobaculum sulfurireducens. Lineage (NCBI taxonomy): Archaea > Methanobacteriati > Methanobacteriota > Halobacteria > Halobacteriales > Natrialbaceae > Natrarchaeobaculum > Natrarchaeobaculum sulfurireducens. The sequence continues at coordinate 1,030,873 of NZ_CP024047.1, forward strand.
CGAGTCGTTCGCTGGACAATGGGAGCCCAAAGGCGTCCTCGAGGCGCTCGAAAACGGCGCGACGCTGGTCGTGGTCGATCCCCAGCACACGCCGACGGCGCAGAAGGCTGACCACTGGCTGCCGATCGAACCCCGGACGGACGGCGCGCTCGCGCTCGCGATGGGGCACGTGATCATCGAGGAGGAGCTGTACGACGAGGCGTTCGTCGAAGAACAGACGCACGGCTTCGACGCCTACCAGGAAGCCGTCGCGGACAAGACGCCCGAGTGGGCCGAAGACATCACCGGGATCGACGCGGAACTCATCCGCGAGATCGCGACAGACTTCGCAGAGGCGGCCCCGGCGGCTGGTATCGCCCTCTGGACCGGCGTTGGACAGTACGCCGAGGCACAGAAAGCCTCCCAGAACGTCTTCGCGCTCAACGGGCTGGTCGGCAACATCGACCGACCCGGCGGCTTCCGGATGTGGCAGGGGCCACCGTTGCAGATGAACCCGTTCGAAGAACGCGGGATCGACTTGCCGAACAACGCCGAGGGACGCCAGCCAGCGTTACAGCTGTCTCCCGAGTACGAAGACTACCCGTTCCGACACACGACGGGGATCGGCCACACCGTCGTCCCCGAGATGGTCGACAACGGCCACATCATGGGGATGGTCAACCACTACGACAACCCCCTGACCGACGGCTCGACCCAGGCCTGGCTCGAGGCCATCGAGACGATGGATCTCGTGATCACCATCGACGCCTACTGGAACGAGCTGACGCGGAACGCCGACGTCGTCTTCCCCGAGGCGATCCAGCTCGAGAAAGACACGCTGATCAACTACGCGCCGACCTGGAGCGCCTACCACGACCGGCGCTGGATCAGCGCCTCGAAGGCAGTCCACGAGCCACTCGGCGACTGTAAGTCCGGCTACGAGATCTACAAGGGCCTCGCCGAGGAGCTAGGCTGGGGCGAGTACTTCCCCTGGGAGAGCGAGGCCGAGTACAACGAGGACATGCTGGCGAACATCGACTACACGTTCGAGGAGGTCGCCGAGCAGAATTTCGTCCTCTTAGAGGAGTTCGAGTACGAACAGTGGGAAGAAAACGGCTTCCCCACCGCGACCGGGCAGTTCCAGTTCGATCTGGACGAAGAGGGCGGCTACGCCGAATCCGCCGACGAACTCGGAATCGATACGGCCCCCGAGTGGATTCCGCCGGGGACCTGGGGCGACGAACCCGACGACGAGTACCCGCTGCACTTCTACGACACGCGCAGCGTCTTCTTCTCGTTCGGAGCCGACCAGCCCCTCGAGCACCTTCACGAACAGTACGCCCGAAAGCACGGCCTCGAGGGCGAAGACTACCGTGGTAACTACCTCGTCATGAACCCACGCGATGCGGAGCCACGTGGGATCGAAACCGGCGACATGGTAACGGTCGAGACCGCCGCCGGTGAAGGTGACGAGCCCGCCATGGCGTACGTCAGCGAGCGGACGCAACCGGGGTTCGTCACCGCCGAGTTCGGTTTCGGCACGGGGAACAGCCACGAAGAGGGCATGAACACCATGTGGGTACACGACACGCAACACGATCCAGTATCGTCCCAGGTGGACAGACACTTGGCTGCCGAAATCAGGCCGGCCGGAGGTGACTGACCATGAGTGAACAGTGGATGTTCTACTTCGATCCGAACCGGTGTATCGGTTGTCACGCCTGTTCGGTCGCCTGCAAGCAGCGCCACGACCGGGACGCCGACGCCGACGACTGGCGGACGGTTTCTCACCTCTCGAGAGGTGAGTATCCCGACTTCGAGGAGGTGCCGATCTCGATGTCGTGTATGCACTGTCACGACGCCCCCTGTGAGCAGGTGTGTCCGCCGGACGCGATCATCAAACGCGACGAGGACGGAATCGTGACCGTCGATCGGGATCGCTGTATCGGCTGTCACTACTGTGCCTGGGCGTGTCCGTTCGGCGCCCCGACGTACGACGACGAGGGGCTGATGTCGAAGTGTAACCTCTGTCTGGGCGAAGGGCCGGGCGGTGGCCACGGACAGCCCGAGCGACAGACGCCCGAGGATGGCGGTCCAACCCCGGCGTGTGTCGACGACTGTGTCGGCGAAGCGATCAAAGCCGGCCCGCAGAGCGAGGTGATGGCCGAGGCGACCGAGAAGGCCGCCGAGCGGTTCGAACAGGGCGCTTACGGCAAACGCGTCATCGTCGAGCCGCTCGAGGAAGACGCCGACCTCGCCGACGCGATTCGTGAGGGAGACGAACCAGCCGGCGCGATCACGTACGAGGGGTGATCCCGATGCCACTCGACACTCACGTGGTGCTGGCTCAGGGATTCGTCGAGCAGCTCTGGCTGCCGGCGGACTACTGGGATCTCTCGATCCCCGTCTATCTGTTCCTGGCGGTCGTCGCCGGGGGCGGCTTTCTGGCGGGAGCGACGGCACAACTCGTCCGCTGGCGACGCGATACCCAGCCGGGCGCGATCGAGAGCGACATCGCCCGCTGGGGCTTTCTCGTGGCCGTCCTGGGTGCTGCAGGCGCCGGGCTGGCGGTCCTCTCTCACCTCGCGGTGATCTACCGCGCGCTGTTGTTCCCGATCTATCTCACGAACTTCAGTTCGTGGATCACGATCGGGACGTGGATCCTCGTGGTGCTCTCGGTGATCGCCATCGTCTGCTTGCTCCTCTCGCTGTTCGGTACGGAGGCTGCGGCGGACGACGGCGCGAGCCTGTTCCCACGGGCCATCGTCGCTAAACTGGGTCTCCTCGAGCTGCTGGACGGCCTCGTCGATCGGGTCCGACCGCCGAGGGTCGTGATCGTCGGGCTGTACGTGATCGGGAGCCTGCTCGCGGTGGCGACTATCTACACCGGGTTCGAGCTGGCGATCGTCGAAACGGTGCCGCTGTGGAACATGCCCGTAGTAGTGCCGCTCGCGTTCCTGTTCAGCGGCCTCGCCGCGGGTGTCGGCCTGACGGTTGCGCTCACCGTGTTCTTCGAGCGCGAGGTCGACCCCGTCGTCGGCGGCTACACGCTCGCGACCGGCGTTCTCTCGGGGCTCAGCCTCGTGACCGTCTGGTACGGCTGGACCGAGATCGCGACGAGTGACGCACCGGCCGCCGCAGCCTCGCAGGTCGCACTCACCGAGACGAACCTCGCGGTCGGTGCCTGGCTCGTCGTGGTAGCGCTTGCCGTTGCACTCGTCGTGGGACTGGTCGTTGGCGTAGCCGCGCTGACCGGTCGCGGATCGGCCGATCTCGAGCGAGTCGCCGTTCCAGCGCTGGTCGGCTCGTTCGGTCTGCTCGTACTCGGGGGCCTCGCGCTCAGGATCGTCATGTTACTCGCAGCGCAGCAGGATCCGGTGGTGGTGCTCGGATGACGTCGACGACCACAGCTGCATCCGCGCTCGAGCGCGAGAAACGACAGACGCTCGCGGAGCTGTACGCGCTGCTAGCGAAGTGTTTCGAGCACCCGAGCGAGGCCTTCTACGAGGCTGCGCGGACGGGTCGGTTCGACGCTGAAGTGCGAACGCGACTCGAGCGACTCGGCGTCGACGTCGAACCGGCACCGACGCTCGAGGCGAGCCACGGCGAACTCCGGGAGGCGTATCTCCGGACGTTCGAGGGCTTCGACGGCCCGGCCGCGCCACCGGTCGAGTCGGTTCACGAACCCTGGTGGGACGGCCGGGAGCGTGAACTGCTGGCCGGGCCAGCGGAGGCCGACGCGAAACGACGATTCGATGTGATCGACGCGGAGGTTCCGGCCCGATATCCGGCCGACCACCTCGCCGTGTTGCTCGAGTACGCGTCGCTCGTGCTCGAGGCAGGCAGGGACGACGAGTATGCGGACTTTCACGAACACCACCTCGACTGGCTCGAGACGTTCGCCGAGCGCGTTGCGGCGATCGATGGCGCGTCGTATTACCAGTGGGCCGCCGAGACGACGGCACGAGTCGTGGCCGACGTTGGCGACCGGTTCGTTGCGTCGGTCGACACTGATGGAGGCGAAGGAGGGTGAGTATGACCAACGCCCAGTACCGGATGACGCTCTCGTGGGCGAACCCCGAGACCGGACAGGAGCTGTTACACTGTCTGGCCGACGCCGACGGCGAGGACGTCTCGTTCTCGATCGATTGTGTCTCCCGCGACGGGATCACCCCCTGTTCGCTGGACATCGGATCGCTGACGCAAAAACAGCTCGAGGCGGCGCGGATGGCCGTCGAGGAAGGCTACTACGAGAATCCGCGCGAAGCCCGTCTCACCGACCTGGCTGACCGGCTCGATATATCGGAATCAGCCGTCTCACAGCGGCTGACAACGGTCGAACGGAAACTGATGCTCGCGCTGGTCGCAGCCTGTGAGTGACGGTGGTTCATCCACCGTCGGAACGCGTCCGCCGACTACCGGTCGGCGATCGCGTCGCTACTTATACGAAGTGATCCACTGCTTGAGCGCCTCGCGGGGCTGTACGCCGGAGGTTCGCTCGACCGGTTCACCGTCGGCGTACAACACGAGCGTCGGGACGCCACGTGCACCGAGTTGCTGTGCCAGCGGTTGGTTCGCGTCGACGTCGACTTTCGCGACGGCAGCGTCGGTCTCTGCGGCGAGAGCGTCGATCGTCGGCTCGAGCATCTGGCAAGGGCCACACCAGTCGGCGTAACAGTCGACGAGGACGATCGGGTAGGAGTCGACGACCGACTCGAGGTGGCCGGCGCCCTCGATTTCGATCGGCTCGCTCGGTGCCTCGGCCGATGCCTCCGCACTCCCTTCTCCCGGCACGTCGCCGTTCTCGAGGCGCTGTTGAAGCTCCCGCTTCTTTTGCTCGCGAATCCGCTGTCGCTCCTCGTCTATCGAGTCACTCATCGAACGTCGGTACGCACTCCACCGGTAAAACAGTTGTGTGCTTTGGGTACAATATCGAATAGGAGTCAGTCGCTCTGGATCTCGATGTCCCCAACCTGCGTCGCCTCGTGGTAGACACAGATGTAGACCTCCATGTCCTCGCTGGCGACGACACCCTCGAGCGTCGTCTCCTCGCCCTCCTCCGAGACGTCGTCGCTCTGGTAGTCGTCGATGATCTCGTCGTCTCCGTCTCTGATCTCGAGGTTGTGCGTGACGCCGTCGCCGTTCACCCAGCGGAAGTCGTACTCTTGCCCTTCGATGAGCGTGATCGTGGGGTTCTCTTCGTCCGCGATGAGCTCCGGTTCGATGCCGATCCAGGCTTCGGTTCGGCCCTCGAAATAAAACTCGTCGACGTCTTCCCACTCCTCGGCGTCTACTTCTTCGTCGTCCGGTTCTTCATCATCTGGTTCTTCATCGTCCGGTTCTTCGGCATCATCTGCACAGCCCGCAACTAGCGCTACTCCAGTGACACTCGCAGCTTTCAGCATCGTTCGGCGAGAGTACACCACAGCATCCAGGATCTTGCTCGAGTCGTCCATGGTAGCCGCGGGACCTGCTGAGTGTGTAACTCTGCCGGCAGTCTCTCGGACCAAGACGATGTTGTCCGTGAAACGGTTCCGTGTCGGGCAGGTACTGACGTGTTACGTCTCGGCTCTCGGTAAGTCGATCGGAGGAAGTGGTTGAACGATATATCGAAGAGACGGAACACGCGCCGGAGTGACGCGCTTCACCCCCGCCCGCGGTGTTGACGCAAATCGGAGATTTGCGAAAGCCGAAAACCTACGGTTTTCGGAAGGGCGGGGAACTCGCGCTGCTATTCGTTTAGACGTCTCGAGCCGGTGGCACGAGCAACACGTTCCCGTTCGCACGGGCGACGATGTCTTCGGAGACGCTGCCAAGCAGCAGTCGGCGGAGTCGACTGTGTCCACGCGACCCCACGAGGATCGTCGTCGGGACGAACTCGGCTTCCGCCGCGAGGATCTCGTCGGCGGGGTCGCCTCGCCTGACATCGGTTCGGGTCTCGATCCCCCAGTTCTCGAGTTGATCCGCCAGTTCCGCCAGTTGCGAGTCGGAGTTCGACTCCTCGAGACCGGGGTCTTTCGGCGTCTCGACGTGAACGAGCGTCGCCTCCTGGGTCGCATGACGTAAGTACGAGAACGTCTCGAAGGCCGTCTCGGCGTTCGTCGAGAAGTCCGTCGCGTACAGCATTCGCCTGAAGAGGTGCTCCCGGAGGATGTCAGGATCGTCGGCCTCCCGTTCGATCCGGTTGACCAGCAGAGGCGTCACCGTCGTGCGCGCGAGGTTGCGCGCGGTCGAGCCGATGACGCGGTTCTCGAGCGGGCTCTGGCCCCGTGAACCGACGATGGTGAGTTGTGCACCGATCGTCTCGGCGATCCCTCGAATGCGTCGGTGTGGTGTCCCGCGGACGACGTGAGTTTCGACCTCGAAGCCGGCGTCCTCGACGACGCGACTGTACCGCTCGAGGGCCCGTCGACGGCGTTTTTCGAAGTCGATACCCGGCATCCCGGCGTGGACGTTCGAGGGGACCACGGTGACGAGGTGAAGTTCGTCGACGCCGATCCGGCCGATACACTCGAGACAGGTTTCACTCTGGATCGTCGCCTCGCTCGCTGCCGACAGGTCGGTCGCACAGACCGCTTTCATACCGCTCGTAGGGGTCGACAGTATAATATTGTTTGGGGTGCCCAATACAGGGTGCTTTCGGACCGGTCGGGTGAGCGGGTTGCAACCGGTATCCGACGACTGATAGACAGTCAGTACGACAATCAGTCGGTTGTGATGACAGTGCCGCCCATTGACTGACCACCGTGGCGCGCTGCTTTCACGCTGCTGTCGATCTAAGGAAGATATATTCCAATAACGTATGTAAATATTCTCGTTGGATATTCGTGGGATACTCTGCAGTAATATTGTGCTTCAGTCCCAAAAGCGTTATACGGCCTCTCCGGGTAGAGAGTAGTGAGTAAGAATCCATGACCCGCACACAACTGAACCGAACCGGTGGTCGATACTCGTGATCGAGTTCGCCGCACTCTCGGGTCCCGTCCAGGCAACGCTCGTCGTCGCCGCCATCCTCCTCCAGGCGGTCGCCCTCTACGTGGGATACGGCGTCCTCGAGCGAGTATTTACGCCGCTGATCCAGCGACTCGCAAGCGCATAGATGGACGTACTTGGACTCAGCCTGCCGTTGCTGTTGTTGTTCGTGAGCTTCGGCTTCATGGTCGGGGTCCTGTTCGGCTTTTTCGGGATGGGCGGGTCGTTCCTGATCACGCCCACTCTGTTGATCCTCGGGTACCCCGCGCCTGTCGCGATCGGCAGCGGACTCGCGTTTTATTTCGGTACGTCGGTCATCGCCGTGATGAAACACTACGACGTCGGGCAAGTCGATTACAGGCTCGGGGCGATCCTGTTCGTGGTGCTCTCGATCGGCATCGAACTCGGGAGCCGACTCGTCTTCGCCCTCGAGGCGCTGGGAATCGCCGAACTCGTTACGGGCGTTGCCTACGTCGTTCTGTTAGCAGGGATCGGGTTGCTGTTCTTGCGACGTGCATCCAACCTCGACGACGTTTCCGATGACGAAGCGGACGAGGTGAGCGATGAGGAGATTCCGGCGATCGGTCAGAAGATCCAGTCGTACACCGTTCCCCCGATGGTCACCCTCACCTCCGGTGGACGAGCCTCGTTCTGGACGATTTCGGGGGCCGGCGGAGTCGTCGGCCTGGTCTCCGGGCTCATCGGCGTCGGCGGCGGCTTCATGCGAATGCCCGCGATCTACTATCTGATCGGGACGCCGCTGACCGCCGCCGTCGGAACCAGCCTGTTCGCCGGGCTGTTCTCCGGCGCGTTCGGCACGTTCACCTACGGGGCGTCGGGCAGCGTCGACCTCGTCGTCGTTTCGCTGTTGCTCGTCGGGAGCGCGCTGGGCGCGCGAATCGGCTCGGCGGCGACGACGATCGTCGAAGAAGACGACGTCATCGTCTACTTCGGTATCATGATGCTACTGGCCAGCGCCGGGATCGGGTTGAGCGAACTCGCGAACTGGCTCGGAACGGGCGCACTCGACATGCTGAGCGTCGTCTTGCTCGTCGGCTCGTCGTTCTTCGTCGCGTCGATAATCCTCTATCAGGTCGCCCAGCAGGTCGGAACGACGGGACCAAACGCACAGGCGACCCTCGACGGTGACGACTGATGCCGTCGGGATGTCCCCAGTATCGTACTGAAACGACCGTCGGCGCGATCGACGGTCCCCGTCGCCACCGAGCGTGATGCTGATCGTCGTCGTCGCCGTTATCCTCGCACTCGGCGTCGCCTCCCGCGTGCTCGCGGATCGACTCCGGATCCCGAGCGTGCTGTTTCTGATCTTCGCCGGGATCGCTATCGGGCCCGAAGGAGTCGGGCTCGTCTCCGAAGCGACCTTCGGCGACGGCCTCTCCGCGATGGTCGGCGTCAGCGTCGCCATCATCCTCTTCGAAGGCGGCTACCACCTCCGCATCGAGAAACTCCGGGAGAGCCCAACAGCACTTACCAGGCTCACCACCGTCGGTGCGCTGATCACGTGGCTGGGGACGGCCGCTGCGGTCGTCTTCTTCCTCGAGACGAGTCTCGAGGTGGGGCTGTTAGTCGGTGCGCTATTGATCGCCACCGGACCGACGGTGGTCGGCCCCATCCTGCAGGTCGTCACCGTCCGCGATCACGTGGCCGCCGTCCTCGAGGGTGAAGGAGTGATCAACGACGTGACGGCGGCGATCCTCGTGGTCGTCGTTTTCGAGGTGTTCATCGCCGGCGACGGTGGACTCGGCGCTCTCGCTGGCGACTTCGTCATCCGGTTAGCCGTCGGACTCGGCATCGGCGCACTCGTTGCGGCGATCGTCTGGCTGGCGCTCAGCCGCGGGAACGAGATGCCGTGTGCGGCACCACTGCACGCGCGGTTGATCGTCCTCGCGGGAATCGTCGTCGCCTACGGCGGTGCCGAGTTCGTCGCCAGTGAGACGGGCATCGCCGCGGCTGCGATGGCCGGGTTCGCACTCGGCAACGTCGAGTTGCCCCATCGTGAGGCGGTCGTCGACTTTCTCGACGACCTCTCGGTGGTCGTCCTCTCGTTCGTTTTCGTCGCGCTGGCGGCGCTGATCGACTTCGGAGACATCGTCAGACTCGGCGTGGCCGGGCTTGCCCTCGTCGTCGCGATCACGATGGTGATCCGGCCAGCCGTGATCTACCTCGCGACGACGAACGAACGGTTCACCACCAACGAGCGGCTCTTCCTCTCGGCGGTCGGTCCACGGGGGATCATCCCAGCGAGCGTCGCCACGCTGTTCGCGGTCGAACTCCAGGCGCTCGGGCGGCCACAGGAAGCCCAGTTGCTCGCTGGCACCGTCTTTTTGATCATCTTTGCGACGGTCGTCCTCCAGGCCGGCCTCGCACGACAGATCGCGAACGTACTCGAGGTTTCACCAATGCGCACCATCATCGTTGGCGGGGGACGGGTCGGCCTCTCCCTCGCAGAACGGCTCGAACAGGACGGAGAGAACGTACTGCTCGTCGATCCCGACCCGAACGCGGTCGAAACCGTTCGCAAGCGCGGACTCCGGACGATCAAGGGCGACGGCACCGACGCCGACATCCTCGAACGCGCCGGTATCGGCGAGGCGAAGACGGTGATCGCGACGACGCCGGACGACGACGTGAACCTGCTGGTCTGTCAGCTCGCACAGACCACCTTCGACGTCGAGAAGGTGGCCTCACGCGTCAACCAGCCCGAGAACGTCGAGGCGTTCGAAGCCCTCGGCGTCCGCGCCATCGATCTCTCGATGGCCACCGCCTGGTCGCTCGAGAACGTCTTAGAGCGGCCGTCGCTGTCGGCGTGGATGAACGAACTCGGCCGGACTGGCGACGTCCAGGAGATCGAAGTGACGGCGTCGGACCTCGTGGGCAAGCGTATCGCCGACGTGAACGCCGAGATCCCAGATGGCTGCATCGTCGGTCTGCTCACCCACCGGGACGGAACAACGGAGGTGCCGACCGGTGACCACCGGCTCCGGGACGGCGACCGGGTCACCTTCCTCGGTCAGACGAACGCCGTCGACCGGGCCGTCAAGCGCTTTCACCCACACGACTGACCGGCGTTCATCGGTCCACGCTGATGGAGACACTCGATCGACCGTCAGTTTTTCCCCGGCCCGTTCGAGAATAGTACCAGATGGTTCTTGTGGCGATCTGCGTGACGTCATAGATATGGGCGCAAATTCCACGACTCGTACAGAACCGCTTTTCGATCGTCCATCCAACCCGGTCGGGTACGTTGCCATCCTCATGGCGGTCATCACCGGCGTGTTGCACCTGGTAGCGTCGACGAACGCGATCCAGTTCAGCCAGACGCTGGGGATTCTTTTTATCCTCAACGGCCTCGGATTCCTCGGTGGGGCAGCGATCTACCTGACTCGTTATTGGAGTCGACCGCTGTTTCTCGTCGCTGCCGCCTACTCGATCATCACGATCCTTGCCCTTTTTCCGGTCCAGGGCTGGGGCGTCGAGGCGTTCTACATGGAGGGCAACCTGAACCCACTGGCAGTCATCACGAAAGCGGCCGAGGCAGTCCTCGCCGTCTGTGCACTGTACCTGTACGCTGATACCTGATCACCGGCTCTCAGACCGCACTAACAGACGAGCGACGAGCGGTCTCCGAACCTCGCTCGAGGCCCGGCTCTCTGGGCTCGAGCGCACCTGATGGAGTCGATCATTGCCGCCTGCGTTGTCGTTTCGCCTGCTCATTGAGATTGTACAATATTCACACAATCCTTTTACGGTCCGGTCTCGTATCCCGAGCTAGTTATGGCTAATTCGATGGCAGAACAACTCCAGCAGGACATGGAGTGTGAAGGGCTGCTCGAGTGTATTCACGGGCTCAAACAACTCGATAAGGAGTGTTTTCGGGTAATGGTCGAGAGCGACGAGCCGCTTACGATCGACGAAGTCGCCGAACGCGTCGACCGCGAGCGCTCGACGGCCTACCGGTCGATCCAGCGACTGCTCCAGAGCGGATTCATCCAGAAAGAACAGATCAACTACGACCAGGGTGGGTACTACCACGTCTACTTCCCGACCGATCCGGACCAGATCGCAAGCGATATGCAGCGCATGCTAAACGACTGGTACGCGAAAATGGGCCAGCTCATCCAGGAGTTCGAGGACAAGTACGACCGAATGGAAGACGACGTTCCGGCCGTCCAGAGCTAACGGCAGTGGGGATCGGAACACACCAACAGGCACGTCTCTCGAGGGAGACGACGAGTTGACCCGAGTCCGGAGCTACGTGCGGTCGCTCTCGAGGTCTGGTCTATTGAGTCGACTCGCTCGTTGTGAGGCTTCTCGAGTACGAACCTGGCAGCGCCCGTGGTGAGCCGGTAGTCGATTCCTCGTCGAGTCGCTGTCGAGTCGTTGTCGGGTCGCCGTCGGGTCGTCGTCGGGTCGTTGCCGATGTCGTCGATCACTGCGTGACTCGTCCGCAATTTTTGTGTCGATATTGTACAACACACACAAAACCTTTAAACGCTGCTGGCCCCTACGGTTGGCTGATGGCAACCGATGCACCCTCCGGATCACCGGACCAATCGACCAACGAACCCGTCCACGTCGAAGGCGAGACACACCTCGAGCAGCTCGTAGCCGACCACGACGTCGTCCTCGTCGATTTCTACGCCGACTGGTGTGGTCCCTGCAAGATGCTCTCGCCCGTCCTCGACCAGCTGGCGGCACAGACCGACGCCCTCGTCGCGAAAGTCGACGTCGACGACCACCAGCTGCTCGCCGGCGAGTTCGGCGTTCGTGGCGTCCCCACGCTCGTCCTCTTCGCTGACGGCCAGCAGGTCGAACAGCACACCGGCGTCTTGCCGGCAGAACGCCTGCAGAGTATGATCGAGGGCTATACCGAATGAGCGAGGACGAGCGGACGGGACCCGTCCACGACGTGGTGATCGTCGGCTCCGGCGTCGCCGGACTCTCGGCTGCGGTGTATGCCGCCCGAGCCGACCTCGAGCCGCTCGTCCTCGAGGGGCCGGAGCCGGGTGGCCAGCTCACGCTGACGACCGAGGTGGAGAACTACCTCGGTTTCCCCGAGGGAATCGGCGGCATGGAGCTGATCCAGCGGGGTAAAGCGCAGGCCGAGCGGTTCGGTGCTGCGTTCCGCCACGCCACCGTCGAGGACGCGAGTTTCGACGACCGACCGTTCGAGCTTTCGCTCTCAAACGGCGAGACGATCCATACGCGGGCGTTAATCGTCGCAAGCGGCGCGAGCGCCCGCTGGGTCGGCGCGGAGAACGAAGACGAGTTGATGGGCTACGGCGTCTCGACGTGTGCGACCTGTGACGGGGCGTTCCACCGCGGTGACGACGTCCTCGTGATCGGCGGCGGCGACAGCGCGATGGAAGAGGCGCTCTTCCTCGCGAAGTTCGCCGACAGCGTCACCGTCGTGCACCGTCGCGACGAACTGCGCGCCTCCGAAGTTATGGCCCGACGCGCTCTCGAACACGACGACATCGCGTTCCGCTGGAACACCGAACTGCTCGAGATCCACGGCTCCCAAGACGACGGCGTTACGGGCGCAACGCTGATCTCACACCCTGACGGCCGACCGACGGAGAAGCTCGAAGCGGGCGAGGACGTCGACTCCCAGGCGGTCGAGGTCGGCGGCATCTTCTACGGCGTCGGCCACGTTCCGAACACCGAGTATCTCGAGGGGACGACCGTCGACCTCGATTCGGACGGCCACCTGGCGACGCTCGAGGGGATGACCACCGAGACGTCCGTCGCGGGCGTTTTCGGTGCCGGCGACGTGATGGACCCCGATTATCGCCAGGCGATTACCTCGGCTGGTACCGGCAGTATGGCCGCTCTCGACGCCGAACAGTGGCTCGACGAACGCGACGCCGTGGCCGACGCGGCAGCCGTCGCCGAACTCGAGGCCGACGACTGAGACGGTCTGTTACGATTCAGGTCGATTCTTGTCTGCCAGTGATCGATTCGGTTTCGAGTCGGAAGTCGTGAAACGAGATGTCCTCGCGTGGCTGATCGAAGATTTCGACTGTGGGAATGCTCACGGCCCACATTCTCTGGACGGCGGCTGACTCAGACGGGAGCGACGAGAGTTCTTGCAGTCGACCTGTGGCGACGACGCTTTTCCACTGGCCGTCTTCGTTCCCGAAGACCACGAACGAGACTGGATTCTCTATCACGTCCGCCTTGGACGTCTCAGGTGGGAACGAGAGCCTGAAGTAGAACTGTTCGGTTTCATCGGCGTACCCATACGAGATCGGGATCGATCTCGGTGGGTCGTCTGTGTCGGTCCCGAACGAGAGGACGCCGATGCCACCGTCGCCGAGAAACTCGTTTCGTTCGTCCGGCGGAAGGCTCACCCAGCGTAGGCCCTGCATGGACCGTCCCACCACGCGGATCATAAAAAAAGCCCCACTCGAGCCATCGTCCGATTCGTGTGCGTCTCTGGTCCGTCTCCGCCGTAGCCGGGGCGTCGTTCGGCGCTTAACTGGCTGCGCTCTCGTCTCCCGAGCCGCCGGACTCCTCGAGCGGCGACATCGCAATGTAGATGGCGGCGAAGATGATGACGACGTTGAGTGTCGAGACGTATCCGGCGAGTCCCGGTGCGCCGAGTCCGTAAATGATCGTCGGTACGATAGCCAGCAGTCCAACGGCGGCCGCGTGACGCGGTGCGAGGTCCTCGAACATGAGCTACCGTTTCGGCGGTGGGATATTCAATCTAGCGGCACGAGCGATCTCGAGTACGAAAAGACGCTTTCAGCGAGGGACGTCGATGGTCGTTCGGTTCCGACTGTGCTACTGTTCTGGCTCGTCGGCTGCGGGGCGCAGTGCCCACACGAGCAGAGTGCCGATTGCGAGGAGACCAATGGCGAGCGACTCCAGGACGGTTATTTCGACGTCGAAGAATGCGAGGACCGTCCTGAGCTCGACGACGAAGACGAGAATGAACGCGATCAGAATCAACAGTCGAGCGGGTGAGGTTCGCATCAGGTGATCAACGCTCCAGCGTGTGTTACTGCGTGCTGGAGGACCATGATGGCATCGACGACGAGCGACTGTGTGGCGAGTCTTCCGACCCACAGGGTGCTGGCGAGGCCGTCCTGTCCAGCCACCAGTGTCAGTCTCGATGTGGGCCTCGAGAACGACAGCGAATTATACTGTGTTCAAAGAATGTCGTCATATGGACGTTGGCCTCACCGTCGGCGACTCACTCGAGCGGATGGAGCGGACGATCGGCGGCTTCGACCTGGCGGAGTATTCCCTCGCCGAAGGCGTCGACCTCGAGGCGATCGACGGCGACCGACTCGAGGAGATTCTGGCCGATGCGAACGCCGACTTCTGTGTGCACTTGCCGTTCAAACAGGACGTCGTCACGCCGGTTCCGGAGATCAACGAGGCAATTCTGGACTACCAGCGACGGCTGCTCGAGTGGGCCGGTGCGGCCGGCGCACGGAAGGCCGTCCTCCACGGGACGGCGCGCAATCCCCACGATACGGACCTCCGGCCGCTGTTCGCCGACCAGTTGGCGGCGATCGACGCGGCCGCGGCCGACGCTGGTGTCGAACTCGTCGTCGAGAACGTCGGCCACCAGAAGCGCGGCCTCCCGCTGACGGTGCTCGGCGACCTCGCCCGCGAGACGGGGACGGCAGTCTGTTTCGACGTCGGCCACGCCTACATGGAAGACGGTAACGACGGCGTCGAACGCTTCTGCAAGCGATACGGCGATCTCATCACTCACGTCCACGTCCACGACGCCCGGAGTCGCGGTGACACCCACATCCCCATCGGAGCCGGCGAAATCGACTACGGGATCGTCACCGAGTATCTGGGCGGGTTCGACGGCACCGTCGCCGTCGAGGTGTTCTCCGAGGACGTCGCGTTGCTCCGCGATACGGCCGAGCGCGCGACGGCCGCACTCGAGGCCGACAATTCCTAACGCAGCCGACGAGCGCACAGCGTGGGGCGTCCGTTACAGCCGCTCGGTGGTCGTGCTTTTATACAGGCCGCCGTGGAATCAGCGCCACTGCGAGCCGTCGCTCGCTGGTGATCATCATGCCACAGCACGTCCTCGTCCCGCTCGACGGGTCCGACCACGCCGACGCCGGCCTCGAGTACAGTCTGGCCTCGTTTCCTGAGGCGACGATCAGCGCGGTCTTCGTCGTCGATCCCGCGGCCGACAACGAAGCGACCGCCGGATCGACCGAATCGGCTCTCGACCGCGCCGAAGAACGCGGCGAAACGATTCTCGAGCGGGCAGTCGACCGCGCGGCGGTCCACGGTCGCTCGCTCCAGACGTATCTCCGGACCGGCACGCCACACAAAGAAATCCTCGCCCTCGCAAACACCGACGTCGATCACGTCGTCCTCGGGAGCCACGGGCAGTCGCCGATCAGCCAGCCGTTTCTCGGGCGCGTGAGCGAGGCCGTTGTCCGCCGAGCACCGGTCTCGACGACGGTCGTCCCCGAGCCGACGACGGCGCTCGACGACCGCGACCTCCCCGGCTCGATTCTCGTCCCGCTCGACGGCTCCGAGCAGGCGACCGCGGCCCTCGAGTACGCCCTCGAGACGTTCCCCGACGCCGAGTACACGATACTTCACGCCCTGTCGTTGCCGTTCGACCGTCCCCGATCGGAGGTCCGTGGGACCTACCTCGAGGACCTCGTCGACGACCGCGAAGCTCGTGCCGAGCGGATCTTCGAGACGGCGCGCAGCGTCGCAGACGAGCACGACGTCGCACTCGAGACCGAGACAGCCAACGAGACGCCTGGAAACGCCATCGTCGACGCTGCCGAGTCGACCGACTACGATCAGATCGTAATGGGAAGCCACGGCCGTTCGCTGGCCGCACGACTGCTCACCGGCTCGACCGCCGAACGCGTCGCACGCCGGTCACCACGGACGGTCACGCTCGTCCGCGGGGCACCTGCTTCGACGCGCCGTTGATCCGTTGGCACCGAGCCGAGAGGCGTCTCAGTGAGCCGATAGCCGACGTCTCGGCTACGTGCGTGAGGGCGTCGATCACGACTCGAGGTGATCAACGTGCTCGAACAGCGAATCGAAGTCTTCGGGCAACTGATTTTTGGCCTTCTCGAGGTTGCCGGGCGGAACCACCTCGCCGACGATCGCGAGTACCTGCTGGGCGTGGTAGTTGGCGTCCGACCGGTCGACGCCCTCGCGCTCGGCGACGCGGTCTACAAACTCCTGGTAGTCGAACCGCTGTCCGTGCTCGGCTTCGATGAGATAGCGGTCGATCTCCATCGGGAGCGGGCTGGCGAGGTCGGTCGCCTCGCCCTCGTGGAGGCGCTCGCCGAGTGTCGTCAGGACGGCTCGGCTCGCCCGGACCGCCGGCCCCAGTTCGGCGTACTCGAGTCTGTGCTGTACCTGTCCGACGAATTCTTTGTAGTTCATCGTTGGTGGATGGTGCTGATGACTGACCGTGGTGATGGGCGGTCTTTCGTTCGGTACGGGTGACGCCACACCGACCAGCATGATAAATGACCAGCCGCGGGTTCGAACGGTACCGACTCAGGAGGCGGTGACGGAGATAGACGGGCTTTCGCCGGTTCGCACGCCTACTCGTTGTCATCGTCTGTGTGTTGGCAAACATACAGGTGGGCACGGAGCTAACGACCGGTATGTCACGGACGACGGACCCTCCAGTGGTCGGTGAAACGTGCCTCTCGCCCGGCCAGCTCGAGGTGCTCACGAGGCGCATCAAGACGACCGGTGACCGCTCGTCGATACCCGTTCGAACGCCGATCACCGACGACGAGATCGGGTCGGTGCCCGCCTGTACCGCCGAAGACGTCGCCAGCGCGGTCGACCGCGCTCGAACGGCTCAGACCGCCTGGGCAGCCACGCCCGCCGACGAACGGGCGGCCATCGTAGAGCGCCTCGGCGATCGGGTCCTCAAGCGTCGCGACCAGTTGCTCGACATCGTCCAGCTCGAGACGGGCAAGGCACGCCATCACGCACTCGAGGAGGTCCTCGACGTGCCGTTGACCTGTTCGTACTACGCCACCAACGGCCCGGAGCTGTGTGCCGACGAGCCCCGTTCGGGGGCCGTTCCGCTGGCTGCCGACGCGACCGTCACATACGAGCCAGTCGGCGTGGTGGGCGTCATCTCGCCGTGGAACTACCCGCTGACGCTGGCGCTAACCGACGCGATTCCGGCCTTGCTCGCCGGCAACGCCGTCGTCTGCAAACCCGATGAGCGCACGCCGTTCGTCGCGCTCGCGCTCGCAGCCCTCTTCGAGGAGGCCGGCCTCCCGGACGGACTCTTCCAGATCGTCACCGGCGAGGGTTCCACTGTCGGCCCCGCGTTGATCGATCGCGTCGATTACGTCGCGTTCACCGGCGGCACGGAGACGGGCCGACTCGTCGCCGAAGGGGCCGGACGGAACCTGATCGGCTGCTCGCTGGAACTCGGCGGCAAGAACCCGATGGTCGTCCTCGACGACGCCGACCTCGAGACGGCCGCCCGCGGCGCGGTCAAGGGTGCCTTTACCAATGCGGGCCAGCTCTGTCTGGCACCCGAACGGATCTACGTCGACGAGCGTCGGTACGACGCGTTTCTCGACGCTTTCGTCGGCGCGACCCGCAACCTCCGTCTCGGCCTCGAGTTCGACTACGGCCCCGACGTCGGCTCGCTGATCGACGGTGACCACCTCGAACGCGTCCGTGAACACGTCGAGGGGGCGGTCGACGACGGCGCGTCGCTGCTCACGGGCGGGCGCGCTCGCCCCGATGTCGGCCCGTTTTGCTACGAGCCAACGATCCTGAGCGACGTTGCCCCCGACTCGCGGGTCGTCTGCGAAGAGACGTTCGGCCCCGTCGTCTCCGTCGTTCCCGTCGCGGACGTCGATGAGGCGATCGAACGGGCCAACGAGACCGAGTACGGGCTGAACGGAAGCGTCTGGACGACCGACCGCGAGCGCGGCCGCGCGGTCGCCCGAGAGATCGACTGTGGCACCGTCTGTGTCAACGACCCGTACACGGTCGGCTGGGCCGCTGCCGACGCCCCGATGGGCGGGTTCGGCGACTCCGGGATGGGCCGTCGCCACGGCCCCGAGGGCATCCGACGGTTCCTCGAGTCACGAACGGTCGCGACCTCCCGGATCGGTCCCTTCGACGCGCCCCCGGGCGTCTCGCCTGGCTTGTTCGCCCGATTCATGTTGGGGTTGACGACCGTCCAGCGGCGACTCGAGCGGTGGTTCCGGTGACCGAGCCAGCCGTCTTTCTCACCGGCTTTCCGGGTTTTCTCGGCTCGGCGCTGCTCGAGCGCGTGCTCGCCCGTGGTGACGGGCCGGTCGCCTGTCTGGTCCAGCCCCAGTACCGTGAGGTGGCCCGCCAGCGAGCCCGGGAGATCACCGACGGAATCGACGGCGTCGACGCCGAGGCGGCGATCCACCTCTACGAGGGCGACATCACCGAGCCGGACCTCGGACTGGGGGACGACCGCAATGGGCTCGAAAGCGTCTCGGAACTGTATCACCTCGCGGCGGTCTACGACCTCGGCGTCGACCGCGAACTGGCGGAGGCGGTCAACGTCCGCGGTACCGAACACGTCCTCGAGTTCGCCACACGGCTCGACGTCGACCGACTCCACTACGTCAGCACCTGTTACGTCAGTGGCCGCTACGACGGCGTGTTCACCGAAGCGCACCTCCAGGAAGGCCAGTCGTTCAACAACCACTACGAGGAGACGAAGTACCGCGCCGAGGTCGCGGTCAGCGAACGGATGGCAGAGGGGATGCCCGCAACCGTCTACCGGCCAGCGATCGTCGTCGGTGACAGCCGGACGGGCGAGACCGACAAGTTCGACGGCCCCTACTACCTGCTCAACATGTTGCTCGCCCAGCCGTCGTGGCTTACGGCGGCGTTTCGGTTCCCGGACTCGAGCGACACAGAGCTCAACGTCGTGCCACGGGACTTCGTCGTCGACGCGATCGCCCACCTCAGCGCCAGCGAGGAGACGATCGGCGAGGTCTACCAGCTTTGTGATCCATCGCCGCTTCCCGTCTCCGCGTTCGTCGACGCTCTCGCCGACGCCGCCGGTCACCGCACCGTGACCGTCCCGACGGCAAAGCCGCTCGCACGGGCAGTCACGGGACTGCTCGAACACACCGCGCTCGACCTCGAGCCGGCGACGCTCGACTACCTCGATCACCCGACACGGTACGCCTGTCCCGCGACCAACCGAGCACTCGCCGGAAGCGGACTCGAGGTCCCGCCGTTCGAATCGTACGCCGACCGGCTCGTCGACTTCGTTCGCCAGAACCCTGACGTCGGCGATGAGCCGATGGTCTAGTACTCTCAGGTCGAACGCCCGTCGGTCTCTTCGTGAGCCCACGAGGTGATCGTCCCGTAATCGCCGGGGACGACGGGGCCGTCGAGCAGCGGGTCGTCGGTCTCGTCCATCCACTCGTAGAGCCGTCTCGAGAGGTCGACTCTGACGTCCTGATATCGGGGTTCGAAGGCGACGTTTTCGTCTTCCTGTGGGCTCTCGTGGAGGTCGAACAGCTCTTCGTACGGCCGTGGCGGGACGGCGTCGGTCTCACGGATCATCCGGCCGGCCTCGCTCGCGAAGACGTCTTTGGTCAGGTACACCTTCGGGAGGTGCCAGAAGTTACGGACGTACTTGTATCGCTCCGTGCGAATAGCCCTGACCGGGTTGTACATGTCGTGCCAGGTCATCTCCGCGAACACGCACTCGCGTTCGTCGTACTCGTCGCCGGTCAACAGCGGGAGGAAGCTTCGGCCGTCGATCTCGTTCGGCCGGTCGAGGGTGTTCTCGCCGGTGCCATCGTTGTTGCCGTCGTCTCCGTCACCGCTCTCGCCGTTCCCGTCGTCTCCGTCACCGCTCTCGTCGCTCTCGTCTCCGACGAGGTCGAGGATCGTCGGCAACACGTCGACGTTGCTGATGAGCTGGTCGTATCGCGTGCCGTCGTCGGCGAGTTCGGGATAGCGAAGTAACAAGGCTCCCTCGATGCCGGCGTCGTAACAGCTTCCTTTAGCACGGGGAAAGGCGATGCCGTGTTCGGTGGTGAAGATCACGAGCGTCTCCTCGGTGAGGCCACCGTCCTCGAGCGCCTCGAGGATCGTCCCGACGGCGTCGTCGACGGCGTGAACCATGCCGTGCATTTCGGCCAGGTCGTGGCGAATGCCCCGCCGGTCCGGCAGGTACGACGGGGGCCTGATCTCGTCGGGGTCGTCGGTCTCGTAATGGTCGCTGTCGAAGCCGAATCGGCCGTGTTCTTCTTCGACACGGTGGAGTTCGAAGAACCCGATCGCCGCGAAGAACGGATCGTCGAACGCCTCGCGCTCGAGGAACCCAGAGACGACGTCGGCGACGTTGCGCGCCCGGTTTGCCTGGTGGACTGCCGGCGAGACGCCGGGGTAGAGGTTACCCTCGGAGTGGACGTAGTCGTACTCGAGCCGGTCGGTGTCCTGTGTGATGTGCTGGAGACCGAAGAGGTGCGTCTCGTAGCCGAGGTCGCCCAGATAGTGGGGCAGGATGCGCTCGCCGTCGTGGAGTTCCCACTCGCCGTGGGCGAGGCCCATCAGCCCGTTGACGTGGGGATACCGACCGGTCATGAAGCTCCCACGGCTGGGCGAACACTGCGGGGCCGTCACGAAGTGGTTCTCGAAGCAGGCACCGGACTCGGCGAAGGCGTCGAGGTGGGGCGTCTCGACGTCCGCGCCGTAACAGCCGAGATACCGACCCAGGTCGTGACAGGTCAGTAAGACGATATTCGGTCGTGAGGGGGGCATGGCGGAAGGCTACGACGACATCGTGGATAATCGTTGGGCTGTTGACTACTCTGTCAGAACCATTACGGGGATCATAATCGCGACGCCCAGACCGATGCCGACGAAGAGTTCTCGGCGGCCGCCACCCGGAAGGTCGGAGCCGTGATCGAGGGCCTCGGGGAACATGTCGTGAAGAACGAGATAGATCATCGCGCCCGCGGCGAAGCCAAAGCCGAAGGGAAGAAACTCACGAGCGTAGGTGACGAAGACGTACGCGATGCCGGCTCCGATCGGCTGTGGGATGCTCGAGAAGACGGCCCAGCCGAAGATCTTCCAGTTCGAGATGCCGTAGGTGTGAAGCGGGATCGCGACGGCGAGGCCTTCGGGGATGTTCTGGATGGAGATTGCGACCGTGATGAAGATGGCCAGAGCCGGAACTGCGAGGCCTGCCAGCACGAGGTCGCCTTCCACGCCGAGGTCGGCGAACGCGACGCCGAGTGCGACACCTTCTGGAAAGCTGTGAACGGTGAGGACACCGACGATGAGCACGAGTTTCCGAAAGTCAGCGGCGGGCATCTCCCGAGGTTCGAACTCGTAGCCTGAGATGACGCGATCCGCGAGGACGACCAGGCCGACGCCGACGACGAGGCCGAACCCGACCTGTGTGATCGAGCCTTCGCCCAGCCCTTCGAAAATGAACCCGAAGAGGGATGCAAAAAGCATGATCCCGCCTGCGAGCCCCCAGAGGGCGACGGTGAGCCGGTCGCCGACGTCGTCGACGAAGAAAAACGGAAGCGTCCCGAGCCCACAGACGAGGGCCGTAAACACCCCTGCGGCCAGCACCAGTCCGAGCCCCTCGACGACCATTCGTTGACATCCTTTTGAGTGGTCGACTCCATTAGCATGTCGATACCGTCAGCCAGAGGCGAGGTCGTCGACCGGCAGACGCCCGAACCCGCCGATCTCCCATCGGCCACGCATACTATTTTGGTGCGCTGGAGGGTACTGTGGTGAGATGGCCAGTACGCTACTCGTTCCGATCGATGGATCGCCGATGTCGTGGCAAGCGCTGGATCACGCCCTCGAGCTCGCTGGCGACGGAACCGTCGTCGCTTTTCACGTGATCGATCCGGCCGATCCGGGCTACAGTTCGGCAACGGACGTCGACGTCCGAACCGAGCCCCCACACGGCTCCGAGGCGTGGTATGACCGGGCTCACGAGGAAGAAGAGCGCCTGTTCGAGGAGGCACGAGAGCGGGCAGCCGACGCCGACGGGACGCTCGAGACGGCGAGCGAGGTCGGCGACCCTGCCCGCGAAATCGTCGACTACGTGGAATCGAACGACGTCGACCACGTCGTCATCGGGTGTCACGGCCGAACCGGGCCGACCAGACTGTTACTCGGCAGCGTCGCCGAACTGGTCGTTCAGCGATCACCGGTGCCCGTCACGGTCGTCAGGGCCGCCGACGAGCGATGAGGTGGGTCGGCCCTCGTTAGCCTACAGTAGCTACTGCACGGCAGTGTGCACCTGCTCGCCAGACGGATCGGCAGTCAGTGTGCAACTCGGTGCAGGTGTTAGTGTATTCTCGGTGCCAGCGAGTGCCTGGGTCGACCTCGCGTCGCTATCGGACAACCGTTACCGGCACGTCGGCGCGTTTGACGACCAGTTCGGCGGTGCTTCCCATCCGTGCGTCCGTAATCTGACCGCGACCGCGGCTTCCCAGGACCACCTGATCGACGGCCAGATCTTCCGCCGCCGCGACGATCGCCTCCGGTGGCGATCCGACCCGGGTTTCGGTCTCGATCGTCACAGCACCGGTCTCGGTGTCCTCGAGCGCGTCGTCGAAGAGCGCGGCCGCCTCCTCTCGTTGGTCTTCGAGCCAGGCATCCGACAGCGCCGGCAGTCGGTCTTCGTCGGACGTTACCTCGAACGGGTCGATCGCGTAAAACAGGACGAGTCGGGCGTCGGGAAACGTCTCGAGGGCGTACTCGAGGGCAGCCTGTCCGTCTGCGGAGCCATCGTGGGGAACGAGAATCGAGTTCGACATCTCGGTTCGGTCGTTCTCCCGGCGCGATAGTAAAGTCACCCGTCCGCGAGGGGGGAACGCCGCACCATCCGCGAGAGTCGGGCGTGGTCAGTCGCCGTCACTCGAGGTGGGTACCACGAGAACGGGGACCGGTGAACTTCGCGTGACGCGCCGAGTTGTACTCCCCAAAATCGGCGCTGTGAGTCCGTCACGGCCGGTTCGGCCGATGACGATCAGGTCGATGTCGTGGTCGTCGGCGTACTGGACGATCACCCGAGCGGGCCGGCCGCGGCGAACGTCCCCGGTGACGCTGACGTCGTGGCCGTCGGCGGCGTCGACGACGTCCTCGACGAGCCCGGTTTTGGCCCGCTCGAGTCGATCGACCAGGCCGACGTCGAACTCGAACGGCGCGGTCGTCACGTCGACGACGGCGAGAACGTGGACCACGGCCTCGGAGGCGTCGGCGATCGAGAACGCACACTCGAGGGCAGCCTCGGCTGCGTCGCTCCCATCGGTCGGGACGAGAATCGACTCCACGGATTCGTCGGCATACGCGGTCGGGGCCATTCGGCTACCGAATCAGAGGAGACGATCCCGGATAACGGTTCTCGTGCTCGAGTGGCCGACTGGAGCGGGCTGGTCAGCGGAGAGCCGAGGCCGCGAGGCTATCTGACGACGATTACGGGAATCGGCGCTCGCCGGACGACCCGTTCGGCGACGCTCCCCAACAACACTCGTGAGACGCCCTCGCGACCGTGGCTGCCGATCACGATCGCATCGAACTCTTCATCGACAGCCGTGTCGATGATTTCCTGATCCGGCTTCCCGGAGGAGAGATGTGTCGACAGCGACCGGTCGTGCTCGTCGGCGAGCGCGGTCGCCCCCTTGAGAAGCGTCTCGCCTCGTTCACGGGCCTCCGCCTCTCCGGGTGTGTGGGTCTCTGTGCCCTCGAACGCCGCCCAGTAGCCTCCCGGCGTCGGGACGGCGTACATGGCAGTCACGTCGGCATCTGGAAACCGCTCGAAGGCGTACTCGAGTGCCTGTTTCGACGGGAGTGAGCCATCGAACGGGACGAGGATTTGATTGCTCATGCGACCGGATACGTCGGGATCCTGTATAATACTAGCACCGAGTTCGAACGTACCGCGTACCGTCGTCTCGACGAGCGAACCCATCGCGCCAGTCACGACAACGGCCGACGAGGAGTCAGCGGTGGCCGGCCACAGTCTCAGAACGCCGTCCAGCCACCGTCGACCGGGATGTTCGCTCCCGTGATGAACGACGCCTCCTCGGAGGCGAGAAAGGCGGCCATCGGGGCGATCTCTTCGGGCTGGCCGTGTCGATCCATCGGGGTCTTCTGTTCTAAAAAGTTGTAGAACCGTTCGTCCTCGAGGAGGTCCTCGGTCATCGGCGTCTCGACGAAGCCGGGACAGATGCTGTTGACGCGGACGCCCTGGTCTGCGTAGTCGATCGCGACCTGCTGGGTGAAGTTCACGACGCCGCCTTTCGCGGCCGAATAGGAGGCGGCCCCTTTGCCGCCGACCAGGCCGTAGATCGAGCCGAGGTTGATGATGCAGCCGTCGGATTCCTTGAGGTGGGGTAAGGCGGCCTTGGTGCCGTGCATGACACCGTCCAGGTTCGTCTCGAGCACCGTCTTCCACTCCTCGAGATCCATCTCCTCGACGGAGGTGACCGAGGCGACGCCGGCGTTGTTCACCATGACATCGAGGCTCCCGTGTTCGTCGACGGTGTCATCGACGAGTGCCTCGACCTGATCGTACTCTCGGACGTCGCAGTGGTCGAACTGACAGCCGAGTTCGTCGGCCACTGTCGATCCCTGGTCTTCGTCTACGTCGGCGATGACGACGGTCGCACCGTCGTGGATGAATCGGCTGGCGATTGCCGTCCCGATGCCGACGGCACCGCCGGTCACGATCGCGATCGTATCGTCGAGCATTGCGCCCACCCGCTACACCGACGCCATATAAATTCGTTCGTGTCAACGCGACAATCGACACGTCACCAGCAGTGATCGGTCAGTGCGAATACCTGTGGCTGAGGGTATTACAACCCGAGTCGTGGTAGGCCGGGGCGCATGACCGTCCAGATCGCTGGCGTCGCCAGCACACCGTACGGCAACCATCCGGACTCTTCGACACGCGAGTTGTTCACCGACGCCGCCCTCGAGGCGCTCGAGGATGCGTCGATCTCGGTCGACGATATCGAAGAACTCTACGCGGGGAACTTCATCGGCGACTTCCCACGAAATCGAGCGCGGCGAAGGAGTGCTGCTCGACGCTGAATCCGACGGCGACGGCCACTGGCTCGTCACGTTCATCCCATCGACCTGAACGATCGGGCGACCGCACTGACCGGTGACGGCCGTCTCACCTGTAGTGGCGGACGATCGGAAACCGGTAGTCGGACCGGCAACTCCAGATAGCACAGGTCGGCGAGAAGCCACCGACGTACTCGGTCGTCAAATGAGCCGCTAAACTGAACGTTATCTACAACGCCGACGACACGTCCATCCGTGGCAGAGACCCAATACGAGGAGTACGCGCGACCGGAGACCGAACCCGCGGTCGACTGGCACGCGCGGTCGCTCGAGGAGACGTACGCGGAACTCGAGACCGCCGAAGCGGGCCTCGACTCTGCGGAGGCTGCTGACCGTCTCGAGCGATACGGCCGAAACGAGGTCGAAACCGAAGCCGGTGCGTCGGCGCTTCGGATCTTCCTCGAGCAGTACACTTCGGTGTTGATCTGGGTGCTGATCGTCGCCGCGGCCGTGATGGCGGTGATCGGCGAGCTGATCGACGCGGGCGTCATCGCCGGCATCGTGGTGTTGATCACCCTGTTCGGGTTCGTCCAGGACTACCGCGCCGAACAGAGCATTCAGGCGTTAGAGGAGATGTCGACGACGTACGCGATGGCCAGACGAGACGGCGAAAAGACCGAGATCGACGCCACTCGAGTCGTTCCGGGCGACGTGATCTTCGTCGAGTCCGGCGACGTCGTCTCCGCTGACGCGCGAGTGATCGAGTCGACGAACCTCCGGGTCGACGAGTCGGCGCTCACGGGTGAGAGCGTCAGTGTCGCAAAGACGCCGGAGACGATCACCGAGGACGTCACGATCGCCGAGCGCGAGAACGTCCTCCACAAGGACACCGTGGTCGAGCGTGGCTCGGGAATCGCCGTCGTCGTCGAAACCGGCTCCAAGACGGAGATCGGCCAGATCGCGACGGCAATCGAGGAGGCCGAAGAACGCGATACGCCGTTTCAGGCCGAACTCGATAAACTCGGCAAGATCATCGCCGGAGCCGTCATCGGCATCGTGACGGTGATCGGCGTGGTGGAACTGGTGATCGGCGACACCGAGCCGGTCCAGGTGTTCATGACGGCCGTCGCCGTCGCCGTCTCCGCCGTCCCCGAAGGACTGCCGGCCGTCGTCACCCTTTCGCTCGCCCTCGGTGCTCGACGGATGGCCGAACAGAACGCACTCGTCCGTCGGCTCCCGATCGTCGAGGCGCTCGGCTCCGTCGACGTCATCTGTACCGACAAGACCGGGACGCTGACCGAAGAGGAGATGACTGTCACTCGAGTGGCAGCGAACCGCGAGATCTACGAGGTCACCGGCACCGGCTACGACACCGACGGGGAGATCCGCTACGACGGCGAGGAGGTCGATGCCGAACGCGTCGGCGAACTGCTTCGCTGTGGCATGCTGTGTAACAACGTCGAACTCGGCCGACGCGAAGACCGCGACGACGAGTCGGCGTCCGGAGCCGGCGACCTGACCTATCTCGGCGATCCAACCGAGATTTCGCTCTTCGTCGCCGGCCGGAAAGCCGGCTTCGACCACGAGGACCTCCGCGAGCGCTACCCCCGCATCGGCGAGGTCGAGTTCACCTCGGATCGCAAGCGAATGACCACCCTCCACGAGACGCCCGACGGCGACCACGTCGCCTACACGAAAGGCGCTCCCGAGGTCGTCCTCGAGCGCTGTACCCGCGAGTACGTCGACGGCGAGTTCGTCGATCTCACCGACGAGCGACGGGCAGAACTCGAGCGTCGAAACGAGTTGTTCGCCGAGGACGCCCTGCGCGTGATGGCTTTCGCGTTCCAGCCGAACGGACCCGAGACGGTGAGCGAAGACGACGAACAGGACCTGGTCTTTCTCGGCCTCCAGGGGATGCTCGATCCACCCCGGCCCGAGGTGGCGGGCGCGCTCGAGGGCTGTCTGAACGCGGGGATCGACGTCGTCATGATCACGGGTGACAACGCGACCACCGCACGAGCGGTCGGCCGCGAGATCGGCCTCGAGTCGGCCCGAGTGGTGACCGGCCTCGAACTCGAGGAGATGAGCGACGAGGAACTCGCCGACGTCGTCGAGGACGTCGACGTCTTCGCGCGGACGTCGCCGGAACACAAGACGCGGATCCTCAAGATGCTCCAGTCGAAAGGTCACACGGTAGCGATGACCGGCGACGGCGTCAACGACGCGCCGGCGATCAAGAACGCCGACGTGGGCGTCGCGATGGGGATTCGCGGGACGGACGTCACCGAGCAGGCGTCGGATATCGTCTTGCTCGACGACAACTTCGCGACGATCCGCGACGCCGTCCGGCAGGGCCGACGGATCTTCGACAACGTCCGCAAGTTCGTCAACTACTTCCTCTCGGCCAACGGCGCCCACGTTCTTCTGTTGTTCTCCGGGATCATGTCCGGTGCAGGGCTGGTGATGACGCCGATCATGTTCCTGTGGATCAACGTGGTGACTGACGGTATCCCCGCGTTGACGCTGGGTGTCGATCCCGAAGCCGACGACGTCATGGAGCGGCCGCCACGGCCCCCAGGTGAGGGCGTCATCACCGAGCGGATCATGTCGTCGATCGGTGGAATCGCGATCCTGATCACGGCCACGCTGTTGCCGCTGTTTTATTATTACAACCAGGTCGTCGGCGATCTCGTGTTGGCCCAGACGATGGTGTTCACCGCGTTCGTATTCATGGTGATCGCCCGTATCGGGGCGATCCGGACGCGGTATGGCCTCGGCCCGTTCTCCAACAATCGGTGGCTGCTGCTCGCGATCGCGATCACCCTGACGCTCCAGTTGCTCGTCCTCTATACGCCGCTGAGCGTGCTGTTCGGCGTTACGCCGCTGGCGTTTGGCCACTGGCTGCAGATCGGCCTCGTCGTCGCGGTCTTTTCGATCCTGATGGCCGGCTTCGTCGCGCTTCAGGACCGGTACTTCGACCGGTACTGACCGCTGGTCGTTCCGGTCAGTCGCTTCTCGACGCCTTCCTCGAGCGCCATCCCGTTCACGCCGAGTACAAAAAGGCGAGGTGAAAGCCGCAAACGAAGATCATAGCCCGGGCGGATACTCACCGGTCTTCCGGTACTCGGAGACCACCGCGGCGAACGCGGCCACGTGGAGGAGCACTACTACGACGATCATCGCGAGATATATCAGGTGGAGCGGATCGTCCGAGGGGAACCCCATCTCCTCGTATGGACGGAGGTACGCCCGGTCGTAGCCGTGGACGGCAACGAGCCAGAAGATGACGTAGGTGCCGTGACTCTGGTGCCACTTCCAGGCTTTCGTGCCGAGATAGTCGTAGGCCCGGTTGTTCGACGTGGCCGCCAGGACGATCGCGATGAGGACGGCCACGAAGGCACCGAACGCCCACGGACTCATGTCGACGAGATAGCCGACGACGTCCCAGTCACGCGCCGCGAAGACGAATAGGACGTGGATAACGGACCAGATCGCGAACCAGATGCCGAGTTCCGACCGCCAGTTCACCGGGAAGTTCCCCGAGAACTGACGCCTGATCGACGGCCGGATACGGACCAGCGGACCGATGACCATCACGACAAATAGGATGAAGAAGGGAACGGCACCGACGACTCGCTGCCCGCCGTATCCGACGACCCACAGCAAGACTGCGGCGACGAGGCTCCCGATCGCTACGCCAAGATGGTGGGTGAGTTCGTTGTTAGTGTCTGCTGTCATGATCTTCCAGTGTCACGTGGTCGTGGCCGAACGGACATCGATCACGCTGATAAAGCTGTTCCCGGTACGCGACACCTAGACCACTCGGTCTCGCAGTTCGTCGAGGTGTTTGGCACCGTACACCAGCGTGACCGAGTCACTCGCCGGTGTGGCCACGCAGGTCAGCCGGAATCCCCTCTGCTCTACCTCTTCGTTCGACAGACTCCGCTGGACGTCCATCTCGAGGTCGCCCTCGAGTACGACCGCAGTACAGTTCACACAGCCGCCGGCTCGACAGTAGTACGGCCAGTCGAGTCCCGCGGCTTCCGCTGCGTCGAGTACGTACTCCTCACGCGACACCTCGAGCGTCCCGTGAGCGTCGGCATCGAGGTCGGCGTCCGCGGCCCGCTCGAGGAGGTCGGCGTCCTCGAGCGACCAGCCGCGGTCGTCGATGACCTGGTAGTCGAGGTACTCGACGGTCACCGTCTCGGAACGCGGTGCGCTGATGCCGATTACCGGGACGCCCGCAAAGCGGACGACACGCTCGGTCGTGCTCCCGAGCAGGTAGCGTCGCAGCCCCGTCTCGCCGTGGGTTCCCATCACGATGCAGTCAGCGTCGTGCGTCGCAGCGGACGCGAGAATGCGCTGGTCGACACGACCGCTCGGGATCGAGACGTCGACGACCTCGAGGTCCGACCTGCGGATGCGTTCGAGCGCGTCGTCGACCGGCTCGAGACCGACCGGCTCGATATCCTCTCCATCTGTAGCCGTCTCCGCAACGTCGAACGGTTCTACCCCCTCGATGGGCTCCTCGTCGCTGACGTGGACGAGGTGGAGCCGTGTGCCAGTCGCGACGGTGAGGTCGATGGCGTGCTCGAGAGCGGTCGTCGCGCTGTGGCTCCCGTCGATGGGAACCAAGACGCGATCCAGCGCGCCCTCGACGTCGGTTTCCTCGTGGACAGTCGCGACCGGGACAGACGACTCCTGGAGGGTCTGTTCGGCCACGCTGCCCAGCAGGAACCGGCCGAGCCCGCTGCGACCGGTCGTCCCCATCACGATCAGGTCCGCCTCGCGTTCGTCGGCCGACTCGAGGAGTTCGTCGTGGACGGCGTCGCCCTCCTCGCGGAGTTCGGTCGTCACCTCGAGGCCGCGATCGGCCGCTCGCTCGGCCAATTCGTCGACCGCCCGTTCGCTCTCGTCTTCGCCGTCGTCGCCGACGAGTCCTCCCTCGAGGACGGAGACGACGTGTATCGCCGCGTCGAACCGTTCTGCGAGAGAGAGTGCGTACGTCCCGGCGTCGGTTGCAACCGGACTGCCGTCGGTCGGAACGAGGATCGTCTCGTACATCTCGAGGGCCGTACCACGTTCGCTCTGAAATACCTCTAGGACGGACCACACCTGCGGTCTGCCGTCGGTGTCACCGCCGGAGGGGGAGAGGGCTTCGAGGGGCGGCAGGTCGGCTCCCGGGATCCCGTGTCGGATCGGCGGCCGAACGGCTCAGGAGCCGTGGTACTCGCTGTCGGGTCGTGAGATACCCCGATTGGGAGTGTCGACACTGTGCGGACGTCTAACTGCTCGATCGAACCGGCGAGCGCTGGCGATCGGGGGAGGCAGACGGCCCTTCCGTCCACGAACGAGCGCTCGAGTTCGGGACGCCGGGAGTGACCACGCGCCGATTCGTGGGGGCGATTATCATGTAACAGCAAATTGATAGCTTTGAAGACCTAACGGGGTGGTTTCGCTCGAGACGTGGCCCACCATTATTGCCGCGGCCGTAGAGGAGCGGCGTATGTCGTTCGTCGTCCCGTTCGATGGATCGGAACTCGCGGAAGCTGCACTGGTCAGGGCCGTCGAGTACGGTCGTGCCCTCGAGGAAGCCGTCACCGCTGTCAGCGTCGTCCCTGAACGAACGCGCTACGCCCGCGAGAAGGGGTGGATCGGGCCGGACGAAACGTACAACGTCGATGCGGTGGTCGACACACTCGAGGCGCAGGTCGCAAGGCTCGCCCCCGAGGCGACGTTCGAGTACGAACGCATCCGCGAGTTTCCGCCACAGGAGCGGATCGCAGACCACATCGAACGGCTCATCGAGGCCCACGACCCGCAAGTCGTCTTTCTCGGAAGCGACAACGTCGGTCGCGTCGTCACGCCGCTGACGAGCGTCGGCGTCTACGTCGCCGACGAAGAGTCCTACGACGTCTATGTCGTCCGCCAGATTCGCCCACCGGACCTCGAGGCGATCGCCCCCCACGCGGAGTTCTACGATCAGGGGTCAGGCGGGTGACCGACGGCGCGAACGGCCCTCGAGCGTGCTCGAACACCGGAACCTAACTCAGGGGTCCAAGACGGTCACGTCGAAGGTTTCGTCCCACTGGTAACGACGGCCACCCCAGACGAACGTCGGTCGCAGGATGCCGACGACGCCGAGCAGCGGCGTGAGGGCGACCGACGGCACTGCGAACAGCCACGTCCAGCGATCGACCCCGAACGCACGGTACCGGTTGTACGCGAGTGCAGTCACGGCGAGGCCCACCGGCAGCGTTGCGACGACACCGAGTATCACGATGGCGACGAAGAGACCGAGGATCGCGAGCGTCCTGCGGGGGGCAAACCGGTAGAAGATCGTAACGAACCGCGTGAGGCGTTCGTAGGTGGCCCGAAGACCTCCCGGAACGTGAACCTCGTTGACGAGTTCGGGTGACGCGACGATGTCGTTGGTGTACTCGGCGAGTAAGGCATCATCGGAGATCGTTCGGCGCAAGTCGGCCACGTAGCCTTCGAGGTCGATCTCGCGTCGGTCGAACGTAACGCCGCCACCCCAGGCCACCCAGTTCGTCCGGTCGACGACGAGGGTGGCGACGACGAGACAAAGCGGCTCGAACAGTTTGAACGGGTACTCGTCACTGACGAAGACGGGAACCGCGGTCACCGTGCCGTGTTCCTCGCCGAGTCGTTTGATCGTCGCCAGCCAGTCGGCGTCCCGCTCGAGGTCGTCATCGGTCAGGACGATCCGGTCCTGAGAGGCGTACTCGAGGGCCAGCGCGACGGCGTTTGCCTTCCCCGAACAGCCCTCGGGCTCGCCAGCGACGAGCAGGTCGGCCTGTGCCGGCAGGTCGACGTCCGCGACCGGATCGTCCTCGCTATCACAGACGACCAGCAGTTCGTCCTCGGGCTCGAGTTGACTCGCCAGCTGGGCACACGAGCGCGTCCACTCGAACGTCGGCAGGATGATGCTCGCCATCGGAGGGGATACACCAGCCAGTAGGCTAACCGTTTCGGTGGGCTGTGACATGTACAACGGGAAGCAGATAGGTCGCTGCCCGGTCGCGATCCCGTGGCCCGTGTGGGCTGCCGTACCGACGTCTCGATGTCCCCGCTGTGGTCGCAGTCTCACGACACCTGACGGACGGCCGTCCGTCTCACTCGGTGCCAAAGCGGCGATCGAACCGCTCGGAGAGCGACTCGGAGACGTCGGTCAGGTACGCCGTCCCCCAGAGGGTGACGATCACCGCGCCGACGAGATTGAACACGAGGTCGATCATCGTGTCGTCGATGCCGTGCTGGGCGAGAACGGCGTCCAGGCCGAACGCGACCGCACTCTGGTCGATCATAAACTCGAGGATCTCCCAGATCACGCCCGCCGCCAGCACGAAGATGAGGATGAACGCGCTCATCACCTTCGGCGGCACGTAGACGTCGTCGGTGTGGAGGTGGATCGCCCGGAAGAAGGCGTAGCCGGCGGCGGCGACGACCGACGCCGACAGCGCGTGGGTGAGGTGATCCCAGGGATCGATCGCGTCGTAGAGGCCGGCCGAGCCCAGCGCGTGGAGGAAGACGGCCGCGGTGATCCAGAGGACGAGTCCGGCGTCCATCGGCAGATCGTACTCGCGCTCGAGGATGGCCGGGATAAAGGTGATCGTGAGCGCGACGACGGCGTTGGCGATCGTGGGGAGATCGCGGACGGACAGTCCCCAAAGTAGGATGGCGACCAGCAGAGCCTGCATTGTGCGGCTGGCCTGGCGCTGGCGCGTCGGCGAGATACCGAGTCGGTCCCGGAGTTTGACCGGTTCGTGTCGCTCCCGGTCGTCGTCCGGCAGTGGCTTGGGCGGGACGTACGTCCGTTCGGAGGGACGACGATCCCGCGAGCGAAAGTAGCGATCGAAGACGAGTCCGCCGCCGATGCCGGCGATGCCGGCGTAGATGAACTCGGTCATCACGGTGGCGTTGACGGCGTCCTGTGATCGTCCATCGAGGACGTACGACGTGCCAAAGAGGACGTCGGCGCTCCACTGGAGGACGTTCCAGAGACCGGCGACGGCGAGCGTCGTCAACACGACGAGGACGATCGCGAACCCGTGGTTCATGCGCACGGCGGTAAACTGGTGGAGTTCGACGGCGATCAACAGCGCGAGCGCCGCAACCGCGAGGTAGATGGCGATCTCGGTGGCGAACACCTGTCCGAGGAGCGTCTGCCAGACGCCGGGCAGGGCGACGACCGCGACGAGTTCCCACGGTGGCATCACCCGCGGATCACGAAACGCAACCGCGGGCACGACGACGACAACGATCACGACCAGTGTCATGACCGTCCAGTCGTACAATCCCTCGAGGACGGTCCCGATACCGGTGAGCGCGAGGAGGAAAACGAGGAGCCAGCCGAGGATCGCGTTCGGACCGGTCTCCGAAAGCAAGCCGCCGAGGTCGTCCGCGTGAGCCATGTCGGATGCTTCGAGTGATCCACGCAAATCGGTATCCCTCGAGCGAGGGGGATGACGGACCGAAAGCGATGGTCCCCTAGGCGGTCAGCACCGGGCGGTCGGCCGTCCGGACGATGCGTTCGGCGACGCTACCGATCCGATTCGTTCGCGTGTGACTCTGTCCCTGGTAACCGATCACGATCAGGTCGGCATTCATCTCGTCGGCCGTCTCGCGAACCTGTTCCCAGGGCCGACCGTGGCAGACGTGCCAGTCACAGTCGACGCCGACAGTTTCCGCGCGGTCGTTCAACTCCTCGAGCATCGCTGCTCCCTTGTCTTCTAAGTTGTCGAGGACGATCTCCGTGCTGCTTAGCGCTGGCTCGCCGTAGCGGTGCGTCTCGACGCAGTACATCGCGTGGACGGACGCGCCGTACCTGTCGGCGAGCTCGAGGGCGTGTTCGACCGCCCGGTTCGCCGGATCGCTGCCATCCGTCGGGACCAGTATGGTGTCGTACATCGGTACAGCGGTACGCACGTCGAAGCCGTCCAAATAACTCACACCCTCGCCGCTGATAGGTTCCAAAGCCGAACCGTCACCGGCTCGAGCAGAGACGTCCGGTCGCTCGAGCCGGGCGACCCGGAGCGGCCGTGGTTCGTCACCGATACCAGTCGATTACACCGTCAAAACCGGCCGATCGACGTACCTGACGACGCGTTCGGCCGTACTGCCGATCTCGGCGCTCGAACCGAGTCCGCGGTTGCCCAGAACGATGAGGTCCGCATCGTTCTCATCGGCGAAGCCAGCGATCTCTCCGTGAGGGCGACCGCGTCGGAGTTCGGTCGATACCTCGACATCCGTCCGGGCCTGTACGTCCTCGAGGAGTTCCGTTCCACGACGCTCGAGTGACTCGACGATGGACACATCGCCCGAGAGCATCGAATCGCCGTATCGGCGCGTGTCGACGACGGAGACCACACATAGCTCGGCATCGAACGTCGACGCCAGATCGACCGCGTAGTCGACCGCCCGGTCAGCTGATTGGCTCCCATCCGTCGCGACGACGATCGTCTCGTACATAACGTAGGGGTTCGACCACAGGTAGCTACAAATACCTTACAGGCGTCGCCGTCGTGGGCGCGCTCGAAACGCTCCTAACAACAACTGAACCGGTTCCCACACCGAGCGCACCGTCCGCGGTTTGCACTCGGTTCCTCGCGCCGAACCGCGCTCTCCCCCGTGCGGTCGGGTGGACACTGCCGTTCAGTGGCTAGTAGAGGGGACGACGGCGACCGGAATCGGCGAGCGACGAACGACGCGCTCGGCCACGCTCCCGAGCACGACTCGAGAGATCGCCTGTCGGCCGTGGCTGCCCAGTACGATCGTCTCACAGTCGTCTTCGAGTGCCCGTTCGACGATTCGGTGAGCCGGTTTGCCGCTGTCGACCTCGGTCTCGAGGTTGCGGTCGCAGTCGGCCGCAAGCGCCCGTGCGGGCTCGAGGACGCTGTCTGCGTGTTCGCGGGCCTTGCCGGTGAGCGGGACCGAAATATCGGGGCCGTCGATCACGCCGAGATATCCCTCGGGAATCTCGACGACGTAGAGTGCCGTGACGTCGGCGTCCGGGAACTCGTCGAAGGCGAACTCGAGTGCGGTTCTCGCAGGTGGTGAGCCGTCGTAGGCAACGAGGATACGGTCGCTCATAGGGGCCGTACACTGTCCGATCGGTTAATCCCATATGGGCGACTCCCCTGGTCAGGTGCCATAGTCCCGAGTGGGGGCGTTCTCGAGTCCAGCCATTCAGCCCTGCACGACCGCCCTGTTCACCCGGCTCTCATCCCACGGTCGGCGCTCTGACACGGTCCAAAACGTCGTGATTCGCCGGACAGTCTGAGCGTATTGAAACTATAAATCCGCGAACAGTGTGCTTGTATTTACGCTTTCACGCCGTGGGAATTCTCTCGATGACTCTTACGTATCGGCGGTGGAGTCCGACTCGATGACCGAGCATCCGATCGTCGACACGGATGGCGTCGTTCGGGCGGCGTGTGACCTCGAGAGCCTCTTCAGGCTCCTCGCCGACGACCGACGCCGACAGGTCGCCGCAACGCTCGAGGCGATCACGGACGACTGCGTCGACCTCGAGGTGGTACTCGCGGCCGTCGCGGCGGCCAATGGCGACAGCGGACCAGCCCGCGACGATTGGCGAGTCGAGTTCCAACACGTCCACCTGCCGATGTTCGAGGACGTCGGCGTTATGGAGTACGACGAGCACGACGGGACGGTTCGGTGGTATCAGTGTGACGTCCTGACGAACGTCCTCGAGGCGGTCGGCGCGAATCGGTCCGCCATCGTGCGCTGATCCG
Organism: Natrarchaeobaculum sulfurireducens; assembly: GCF_003430825.1. NCBI lineage: Archaea > Methanobacteriati > Methanobacteriota > Halobacteria > Halobacteriales > Natrialbaceae > Natrarchaeobaculum > Natrarchaeobaculum sulfurireducens. The sequence continues at coordinate 1,066,671 of NZ_CP024047.1, forward strand.
CCGGCACCCATCCCTGGTTTGCAGGCCTGGCCACCGGTTTCTCCGTCGACGGCCATCTCCGGTCGACGTGGTAAGCTCCCGCTCAGCGTCGTTCCACGAGCGCGTCGGCTTTGCTTCGCACGCGGATCGGCTCGAGTCGGTCGGCGAGTGCCTCAGCCTCCTCGAGTTTACTCGCCGTCTCCGCGTGGATCGTATAGAGAGGGGCACCGATCTCGATAGCGGTGCCGGCGGTCTGATGGATCACGAGCCCGGCCCGGCTATCGAGGGGAGCGCCAGCCCGCCGGGCGAGATCACAGAGCTGTCTGTTGTCGACGCGACTCGCGAGCCCGGCACGATCCGCACGGATCGTCGTCGAGTGCGCACCCGGCTCGAGGTCCGCCGAGGAGACGTCGGGGTCGCCACCCTGGGCGGCGACGATGTCGCGGAACCGCTCGAGCGCCTGTCCGGACTCGAGGAGTTCCGCGGCCGAAGCGTCGACACCACAGTGTTCGAGCAGGAGTTCCGAGAGTCGAAGCGATTTCAGTCGGAGCGACTCCGGGGCGTCCTCGTCGCCCTCGAGCACCGCGAGGACGTCCCGTGCCTCGAGAGCGGGGCCGACACCGCGACCGATCGGATCGGTGCCGTGGGTGATCGCACAGCTGACGTCCATCCCGAGGTGGTCGCCAACGCGCTTGAAGTCGTCTGCGAGCTCGCGAGCGGCGACGAGGCTCTCGACTTTCGCCCCCTCGCCGTAGGGGACGTCGATCACGACGTGAGTCGAGCCTGCACTGCGCTTTTTCGAGAGGACGGACGCCATGAGCTGTCCGGGCGGGTCGATCGACAGTGGGTTTTCCGCGCGGATGATCTCGTCGTCGACCGGTGAGAGGTCGACGCCGCCGCCCCAGACGAGACAGCCGTTCGTCTCGGTGACGATTTCTTCGATCTCCGCGAGCGAGAACTCGACGTCACAGAGGACCTCCATCACGTCGGCGGTCCCCGCCGGCGAGGTCACCGCTCGTGAGGAGGTCTTCGGCATCGTCAGGCCGGCGGCCGCGACGATCGCGACCATGATCGGCGTCACGCAGTTGCCTGCGATGCCCCCGATCGAGTGTTTGTCCGCGACGACCGGCGCGTCCCACGAGAGCTGCTGGCCGACGGCACTCATCGCCTCCGTGAGGTGTTTGGTCTCCTCGAGCGAGAGGCCGTTGGCGTAGATCCCCGAGACGTACGCACCCAGTTCGACGTCCGAGAGGCGGTGTTCGTGAATGTCCTGGACGATCCGCCCGAGTTCGTGGGGTTCGAGTTCGACGTCGTCGAGTTTCTTGCGAACGTACCGCACCGACCGGGGTGTTCCAGCGAGTTTGACGTCGACGGCACCGTGAACGGCGTGAAGCGGTTCGGTGACGCCGACGGTACCCGGCTCGACGAGTTCGTCGGTCCGCTTGACGATCCCAGTTACCGTCTCGCCGTTCCATCCGATCCGGACTCGGTCGAGCGGGTGGGCCCCCAGTTCGTCAGCGTCGGTCGTGTTCAACAGGACAAGCGGGCGGCTCGTCCCGATGTCGATTGCCGTAGCCTCGAGTTCCATTCGTCCGACCGATCTCACTGCGATAGCAAAACAGTGGCGCCGCGAGCCCCGTTTGGGACCGTGGTCGACCCCGTGGCTGCTATATCGCTTCGGAAAATAGGAGTCCACATGTCCAGTACCGTCCTGGTTCCGGTCGACGGCTCCCCGCTCTCGAGACGTGCGCTCCGCTATGCGTTCGAGTCGTTTCCCGACGCCGAGATCGTCGCCTACCACGTGACCGACCTGTTCGGTCCCAGCTACGGGCCTGATGGCGACCTCGAGTCCGCCTTCGAGCCGATGGTGGGGACCGACGCCTGGGACGCCCGTGTCCGCGAGACGACCGAGCGGTTGTTCGCCGACCTCGAGGCGGTTGCGGCCGACCACGACCGCTCGATCACGCTCGAGTCTGACGTCGGCGATCCGGCCAGACTCGTCCTCGAATACGCGACGGAAGAGCCCGTCGACCACGTCGTGATCGGGTCACACGGCCGCCCGAACGCGCGTCGGCCGATGTTCGGTAGCGTCGCCGACAGCGTGGTCCGTCGGGCACCGACGACGGTTACCGTCGTCCGCTGAGGCGGGCTCTGGCGGTCCAACAGGCAACTCGATCGTTTCCGGCGTCCACAGCCCGCACCAACGTTTTTACTCCCTGTGCCGTAGACTCACACATGACGTTTCTCGTCCCGTTCGACGGCTCGTATCTGGCCGAGGCGGCGGTCGCCAGAGCGGCCGAGTACGGCGAGGTGCTCGAGGAAGACGTCGTCGCCCTCTCTGTCGTTCCGGCGGAAGAATCCTACGCGGTAACGAAAGGGTGGTACGAAGACGGCGAGGACGAACCGTTCAGCGTCGCGTACGTCGCCGACAAACTCGAAGACGGCGTGACAGCCATCGCGCCGGCGGCGACGTTTCGATACGAGCGCGTCGACGACGGGATGCCGATGGCCGTCGCCCAGCGCATCGGCACGGTCGCCGAGGAACTCCGCCCGTCGGTCGTCTTTCTCGGGACCGACGACGTCGGCGAGATCGCCGAACCGGTAACCAGCGTCGCCGGTGGGGTCGCAGCGCGCGCCGCGTACGACGTCCACGTCGTCCGCCACTACGCACCGCCGTCCTCGCCGTCCGTCCGTCTCGAAGAGGGGCCCTCGCTCGGCGAGTGACCGTGCCGAGCCTACACGGTGTTTGATGTGCGTGCACGTGGGACCTCCCTTATGTTCGCGAGGCTACTCGTTCCGACCGACGGCAGTGCCGGAACCGACGCAGTGACCGCACACGCCCTCGAGTTCGCACGGACGTACGGTGCAACCGTCCAGGCCCTGTATGTCGTGGATACGGGCGCGGAGCCCGCCAGCGTGGCCGGCGACCAGCGCGAGGAACTCTATGCCCCCTCGGAGCGTCGCGGCCGGGAGGCGACGATCCGGATTACCGATCGGGCCGAAGCGGACGAGACCGACGCCGCACGGGAGGTTCGAGAGGGAATTCCCTACGCCGAGATCCTCGCTTCGGCGACGGACCACGACGTCGATGCGATCGTGATGGGGACCCACGGTCGAAGCGGTGCCGATCGGGTCCGTCTCGGAAGTACCACAGAGCGAGTCCTCGCGCTGTCGTCGATCCCCGTCATCTCGGTGCGACTCGAGGAGGACGCGCCGTCGACGGCCGACGACGGGTACGACCGGATCGTCGTCCCCACCGACGGCAGCGACACAGCCGAACGCGCCGCCGAGACCGTCCTCGACGTCGCCGAGAAGTACGATGCAACCGTCCACGCGGTGTACGTCATCGACTCGACCGTCTACGACCTCGAAGACGCCCCCCGGAGCATCCTGGGACTTCTCAGAGAGGGTGGCGAACGCGCGATCGAGACGGTCGCCGAAGCGGCCCGCGAGCGTGACCTCGAGGCCACGACCGAACTCCGTCGTGGCGTTCCGGCCGACGAACTGCTCGCGTACGCCTCGAACGTCGACGCCGACCTCCTCGCGATGGGGACTCGCGGGCACGCGATCGGCAGCGCCGACCTGCTCGGGAGCACCACGGCCCGCGTCGTTCGTCGCTCGCGTGTGCCGGTACTGACCGTCGGCTAGGCCCGGCTTCGACGCTCCTCGAGTCGTTCTTCCTCGTTATCACTCCGGTCGCCGACCGTGTGGACGACCTGTCGCTCCGTCGGCTCGAGCGCCGGCTGCTCGTCGCTACCGTGCTGGTCTGCCAGGACGTACCGGACCTCGACGATGGGTGGGTCGTCGACCTCGGCACTGACAGCGTCGGACAGCCGGGTTCCGAGTTCGGGATCGGTCTCGACGCCGTCGGTTCGAACCGTGACGACGACTCGGTCGATCGACCGGAGCGGGTAGTCGTCGTCGAGGATGACCTCGACCGACTCGGCCTCGACCCCGTCGTAGTCTGGCTCCTCGAGGACGGTTTCGACCTCCCCTTCGGCCGTCGATTTCAACTGGGTCGTCTGGAACTCGAGGAGCGTAATTCCGACCAGCGGTGTCGAGAGGGCCAGCAGTCCGACGGCAAAAACCGCGGCGTACGTAGCCGTCTGGCGGCGGGTCGGCGAGACCTCGAACAGGCCTTGCGGGCGATAGCCAGCGAGCCAGAGCGTGACCAGCGCGGCGGCGTTGATCGAGAGGACGTTGATGGCGACGAGGCCGAACGCACCCAGCGCGGCCCCGTACATTCCCCAGGCGGTCGTGATCCCGACCGCAGCGGCCGGCGGGATCAGGGCGGCGGCGATCATCACGCCGACGATCGCCTCCGAGAACCCACGCGTCAGACTCAGGATACCGGCGACGCCGGCCCCGAGTGCGACCGCCAGCGAGAACAGGTTCGGTGAGACGCGCTCTTCGAGTTCGGCGACCACGACGATGTCGACCCCGCCAGGCTCGAGGCCGGCAAGCCGAGCCAGGGTGGCGAGCCCAATCGACGCGGCGATGACGACGGCGACGCCAACGACCTGATACCGAAAGCCTCGCGTCCGAAGCTCGCCGTCTCCGGTGACGATGCCGACGCTTGCGGCCAACGCGGGCCCGAGCAACGGTGCGATCACCATCGAGCCGACGACGACCGCGGGCGAGTCCGAGAGCAGCCCGGACGTGGCAACCACCGCGCTGATCAGCAACATCACGACGTAGATCGAGAACGCGGGTGTGAGTTCGTCCGCTTTCGTCACGAGCACCTGTCTCGAGGTGCGCTCGCCGGTCGTCGTGCCCCGCCTGTGAAGTTTCCGGAGTTCGTCGAACTCCTCGGAAATGACCGTCTCGGCGTCGATGACGACGACTCGAGCGGTCGACAACTCGGCTTCGGCGAGTCGATCGAGGACGCCCTCAACGGCTCGCGTCGGGAGCGGGAACCGAACGACGGCGTCGGTTTGCTGGTGGCCGATCTCGTCGCTCACGACGTATTCGATCCCCTCGTCGTCGAGAATATCGAGGACCGCACGCCGTTTGCCCGATGGGATCGTGATTTCGATGTAGCGCACGCGAGAACCGGACCACGGCCTGGCGCATAGGCTTAGCCCGACCTCGCCGAGGCTCCGGTGAACCGGCGGCGTCGACCGCCAGGTTGTGCCTCACCCGTACAGTGTCGGACTGACAGCACGCAGTTTCAACGCCGAGCCACGACCGACCTAAAACAGCCGACGTAGCCGCGACGAAGCGGGCTCGTGTCGTTTCGCCAGCACGACCGTCCCGGCGGCGTGCCGGCCGACGGCCTCGGAGACGGTTCCGAGAACCCGTCGCCTGAGAAGCCCGCCTCGAGAGGTGCCGAGGAAGGTGACGTCGTAGTCTGCCGTCCAGTCGGTGAGCGTCCCCGCAACGTCGCCGGCCGCAACGAGTTCACGCGTGACCGAGGGGGCAGGCTCGACTCGAGCGGCCGTTCTCGCGAGCAGTCCGTTCGCCTCCGCTCGCGACAGGTCCGGATCGTCGGCGTCGTAGACGTGAAGCAGTGTGACCGACGCGTCGTGCTGGCGGGCAATAGCTCCGGCCGTCTCCGCAGCGTAGGCGTCGTGTGGACCGCCAGCGACACCGACCAGCACCGACTCGATCTTGGGCGTCGGCGTCTTGATGCGCTCGACGAGCAGATCACACGGTGCTGACCGCAATACCGTATCGAGGTGGCTCCCGAGGAGTACCTGTTCGCGCGGCGGCCGGCCCCGCCACCCTAGCAGGAGTTCGGCTGCTTCGTACGCCGTCGCGCCGCCGACGATTCCGGCCGCGACGTCTCGGGCCATCCGGATTCGCTGGTCGACTGGCACGCCAGCAGCTTCGACCCGGTTAGCAGCCGCCTCGAGCACCGTTTCTGTTTCCTCCTCGAGTAGATACCGGCGACCATCCTGGAGGGACAACTGCGGTGGCACCTCGAGTACGTAGAGGAGACGGATCCGATACGATCGCTCCCGGGCGAGGCCGATAGCCATATCTAGCTGTCGCTCGGCCGTCTCTTCGCTCGCGATCGGGACCAGCAACGTCTTCGTATCGGTGATCGAATCAGCCATCGTAGCTGTCCGAACTGTCACTGGCCGTCGGGTTAGTCGTTCTCCCGGTTCGACAGCCCAAAAGAGAGTCGAAGTCGCGATGTGGTGTCTGACGGTACCTCGCCGACTACGGGCTCAGCCACCAGCCATAGACCTTCTCTAGGTCTTCCTGGTCGGCCGGCTTCTTGGATTTACCGTTGGTCTTGCCCTCGAGGATCTGGCGTTCGATCGCGTTCAACGCGAGCGAGAACGCGTGGCGGTCGCCGTACCCTTCGTCGGCGGCGACGAACAGGCCCTTGTCGGTGAACAACCGGATTCGGACGTGCATGAGCGGGACGCCGCGGAGCTGTTCTTTGTGCTTCTGGAAGTGGACCTTCGCCTCGAAGACGCGCATGTCACGGAACTTTCGGGTGACGTCCTCGATGCGCTCGGCGAGTTCCTCGCGGTTCGTATCCGCCATGAGGTCGGCACCGAACACCTGGACCGGCAGCCGCTGTTCTTCGGTCCAGGTCAGCGACTCGAGGAGGTCCGTCTTGGTGACGATACCGGTGAGTGCGCCATCGTCGTCGACGATGATCGACGACGAGCCACCGAACTCGAGCATCGTCTCGAGGACGGCATCGAGGTCGTCGTTCGGACTCGCGGTGCCGAGCGTCTCGACCATGACGTTACGAACGGGGAGCTCGAGCAGATCGGCGCTTTCGCCCTCGCGAGCGCCGAAGCCACCGTGGTGGCCGCCGGAGCTCGCATCCATATCCTCGTTGGGGTCGCCGCCCTGCGAGCGCTGGAGCTCACGGGTGACGAACTCGAGGACGTCCGCGAGGCTGACGATCCCGACCACGTCTGCAGGGTCGTCCTCGCTCACGACGGGCAGATGCTGGATGCGTTCGGTTCGGAACGTCGCGAGCGACTTTCCGAGCGTGGTCGTCGGCTCGACCGAGACGATGTCCGTCGACGCGACGTCGTCGGCGTCCAGCACCGAGAGGAACGGCTGGACGTGTCCGAGGAGATCGTCGGCCCGAACGACGCCGACGAGGTCGTCGCCCTCGAGGACGGGCAGGAGCCGGGTGTCACCGGCGATCATCAGTCGGGCTGCCTCGCGAACGTCTTCGTCGGCTTCGATCGTCGGCACGGAGCGAACGAGCGAGCGTGCTTTCCGCGACGTCTTTTCGTGAGAAGAGAGCACGTCGCGTCGAGCGACGATCCCCTCGAACTCGCCGTCGCGAGTGATCACGAGCGTTTTTTGTGCGGAGTCTTCGAACGCCCCGCGGAGCTTCGAAACCGGCGTCGCCTCGTCGTACGTGTCGAATTCCTGATCGACGATAGCAGTTACGTCCATGTGTGATCGTCGATTCCCAGGGCGCATACATATCCTCGGCGATTCTCCGGTATCGTGAGTTTCCGAAACTCGTATCAGTTGCGAGCCCTGTTACCGTCGATGATCGTTCGATCACCGTCGTCCGAAGCAGGCTCGACGACTCGACACCGGTCTGTCGATCTGGTCACTTCTGGCGAGTCAATCGACTACGTCCTGGCTTTATATATCGCGGCGAGATAGCTGACGTATGTACGATCGAATACTCGTTCCGACAGACGGGAGCGACTATGCCGAGGCGTCCGCAGCGGCGGCACTCGAGTTGGCGAAGACGATGGACGCGACGGTCGACGTTATCTGTGTCGTCGAGACGGGGCCGCTCGGGTCCGTCGCGCTGCCAGGTGATACCGCCAGTGCAGACGATGTCCTCAGCGAGCGAGGAGAGGAGTACGTCACACAGGTCGCAGACCGGGCTGCTGAACTCGATGTTCCAGTGACGACCGCGGTTCGCGAGGGCGTCCCCGTTCGGGAAATCCTTGACTACGCCGACGATGTCGACGTCGACGTCATCGTCATGGGATCGAGAGGACGCGGGGGAATCAGCCGGATGATGCTTGGAAGTGTCACAGAAGGCGTCACCCGCCACAGCGGGCGCGACGTCCTCGTCGTTAGTTCCGACAGCGGTCCAGTCTCCACCGATCAGTGACTATAGTGGCCACTGAACGTCAGTGCAGACACGATCGCACTACGCGGCTCGAGAGAGCGCTTTCGACCGTCGGCCGATGCCCCAGCCCAGGAGTGCAAGCCCGACGAATATGCCGACGGCCTGGAGTGCGTGTGCTTCCGGGACCAGTTCCGGGGTAACGCCCCACGCGTCGAGTCCGAGACTCGCGAGCAAGGAGACGAGGACGAACGCGAGACCGGCGTCGGCCGCGCGCATGTTCGGGAGGCGCTCTGGCGACGACAGGCGTCGGCCGAGCAGGTACCAGACGAGCGCGTAAGGCACCCAGCCGACCACGATCGATCGAATGGCCCTGTCAGGATCGCCTGCAGAGAGATACAACGGTACGAGCCCTACATACACGATCCCGGTTGCAGCCACCGCTCCAACCAGCAGGAGCGTTCTTCCCAGGCTCCGATCACCGCTCATGACGTTCGGAGACTGTTCAGTAATCGTGATGAATCTACCGATGAACCCGCTTTTCGAGGACAGAACCCGTCGTTTATCGTGACACGGAAGCCACCGGAACCGGCGGTGATCTACCCTCGTCTGCCGACGACCGTTGCCGACCAGAGCACGTACTCGTCGCACTCACACCCGTGATTTATGTCGCTCGTCGGAATGAATCGAACCGATGTACGACCGACTGTTGCTCCCGACCGATATGAGTCCCGGTGTCGATCGTGCGATCGACCACGCGACCGACGCCGCGACACGGTACGACGCGGAACTGCACGTGCTGTACGTCGTCGACGCGGACGCGTACAGCTCTTATCCCGGCGACGAGTACGTCCACGAGTTCGAGGGTCTCGAGAGTGCCCTCGAGAACGCCGGCCGGGACGCCGTCGACGAGATCGCCGAGCAGGCTGCAGCGGCCGACGTCTCGACCGTAACCGAAATCCGCCACGGAGTCCCTCACGAGGAGATCCTCACCTACGCCGAGGACGCAGCCGTCGGACTCACGGTGGTAGGCTCGAAACACCGGTCGGACGAGTACCGACGGCTCCTCGGAAGCGTGGCAGAACGCGTCGCTCACATGGCCGAACGGCCGGTAACAATCGTGAAGACGCCGGTCAATACGGAGTAGTCGGCCGACACAGGGGCCGACGGCACGCCCTACGTCTCGCTCGGCTCGAGGCCAGGTGGAAGTCCCTGGTGTTTGACGCCGGATCGGTCTTCGATACGGAACTCGTACAGTTCGACGTCTCCGGACAGCGACGCGCTCTCGAACAGATCCGGCCTCCAGACGTCGGCCAGAAGCGCCTCGACGTCGTCCCACGCCGATTCCGAACCCCGCTCGAGTCGACCCGTCAACAGGACGCTTTCCCAGCTATACATCGTATCGACCGCGAACACGAGAAAACTCGCCGTCTCCGCCACGTCGGTCGCCTGTCGTTTCCGGCTGCTCGAGCCGGACAGGTACGTGAAATAGAGGCTATCGTCGCCGTCGAACCCGTACGAGATCGGGAACAGATACGGGGCCCCCTCCTCGGGAAGGGCGAGCACGCCAACGCGTTGGCTCGCCAGAAAATTCGCAATCTCGGGATCTGTCATCTCCGTCAGGCCGTACGCTCGCAACTCGTCGATCGACATCTTACACTACCGTCAGTAAGGGGAGTAAAGAAGCCTCTGCAGCATCGAGTGACTGTCTGGTATACTGTTATTTCAGTTTGCCCGCCTCCTTGCTTGTGCTCGAAACACGTTGCTGGCGCTCGGGGTGGCCCGTCGCGTATGCACGCAGCGGTCGCCGGCACGTCCGGGCCGATTCACGACGGTCAACGCATCTCCGCCACCCGAATAGGCTCGGGCGAAATCGACGCCCACGGTCGACTGCTCGAGTAGCGAGACCAGCTTCGGATCGCACCCTACTGAGTCGATAGAAGTGTATAATATAGTATATTTAACCCTTACTGTAAAAATAAGTAACTGATGAGCGGCTCTCTTCGTCTGGGCTCTGCTTGCCGATCGTGGAACGATGAGTGTGGTAGCCCTGCATCATCCGCAACTCGTACAGGTCGGTGAACAGCGGGGCGTTCTCCGGCGTCAGGTAGCCGAACGTGCTCTGAGTCATTCGTCGGGGACTTACGACAGCAATGGCTTTATAGCGGCTGTCAGATCTACCTCGAATCAGTGTGTAGGCCAGCGCACCATCACGTACTTGCCGAACTAGCCTCAACAGCTACGCAGGATGGTCGTCTCTCAGTATCTCGCGGTTCGAATCCTCCACGTTCTTACGGCTGGTGTGCTCCTGGGGACGGTCACGACGGTGTGTCTCGCGCTCTGGCTCGAGGAATCCGTCTCGGTGCGGCTGTTGGCCTGGCTCGAGGGCGCCTTCTGGGGCGGAACGAGTCTGCTCGTCTTTACCGGGCTCGGTAATCTCGTCGCGTTCGGGACGCCCCCAATCGATAGCGAACCAGGAACGATCCTCGCGATCAAACTCGGCTGCGTCTTCGTCGTGGCCGCCGGGTCGGTCGTTCGGACGTTCGCCGTTCTCCACCTCCAGCGAGCCGACATCTCGAGGACGACGAACTCGGGAGTCAGATTGCTGTACGGCCTGACCGGACTCGGTATCGGTGTCGTGATCGTGCTTGCAGGGGTGCTCACCCATGGATAGGGCGCTCGAGATCTGGCTGGTCGGGACGAGTACACTCGTGCTCGTCGCAGTGGGTGCACTGCTGACCACTCATCTCGTCGGTCAGCTCGTGTGGTTTCTCCCGGAGATCGGCACCGCGGTGGCGACGATCCTCTTCGGATACTTCTGGCTACTGACGCTCGTGGCTGCCGGCTCCGGGAGCGTCGTCGACCGCGAGCGGGACGCACGATCGATGGTCGTCGACGCCACCATGGTAGGCGTCTTCGTCGCGGTCGTCTATCTCACGGTAGTGTTCGTGGTCGGCTTCGTCGCGCCGGTTCCGACCCAGATCGATCCAGGATCGATCCCCGTCTTATCAGTGGTTCTGGGCGGCGTCGTTCTCGGTGCCGTAGGTGGTTGTGTGATGGCAGCGTATGCGCTCGTCTGCAACCGGATCGGCGCTGAGATCGTCGCTCGGTCGTAAGACGCGAGCGACGAGCCGACTGCTCGCGCGAGAAAACTCCGAGGCGATACCAGGTCGCGGGAACGACCCGTGACGTTTTTTCCGTCACGGCCGTACGATCGCCCCATGAACTCCCGACCCAATCCCGACCGGCGACGATTTCTCGCACTCACCGGCCTCGGTGCGGCCGGACTCGCCGGGTGTACGGACCGCCAGAACGAGGCGGAGTCACCGATGGAGAGCGAAGACCAGGAGTCGTCTCCGGCACCGACCGACGGCGGTCGAACCGTTGCCGTGATCGTCCAGCCGAATCCGACGGCGCTCCGGGAAGCCCAGATGGAGGTCTCAGAAGCACTCGAGGAGGGCGACCTCGAGCAGGAAGAAGCCGAACAGGAACTCGCCGAACGCGAACAGGAACTGATCGGAACGGCCATCGATGACGCAAGTGCCCGAATCGACGAGGCAGGTGCGATCCACGCCGACACCGCCGCGACGGAAGGGACCTTGCTCGTCGAAGGCGACGCCAACGTCATCCTCGATTTGCTCGAGCAGCCATCGATCAGCGCGGTGCTCTCCGAACAGCGGTTCGAAGAGGCGAAACAGCGTGAGGGAGAAGGTGGCGCCGATCCGGGCACGGAGCTACCGGACGACGAAGTCGACCCAGAAGCGGACGACGAAGGGACTGATAGTGACACAGACGACGATGACTGAGATCGCGAACTGATCGAACTCACGGCTGACTCGACTGTGTGACGAACGGCTTCGAAACTCGGGTCTTCGACGGCTCGTCAGGCTGGTCGAACTGGGCCTCGATCGATCGTCAGGCTGGTCTGTCCCCTCCAGAGGACCGCGACCGTTACTCGGTTTCTTCGATCGCCGCGTCCGGAACCGACACCTCGTCCGCGTCGTCGAATTCGGAAAACATCGTCTCCGTAGTGATCAGCGCCGACCCTTCGCCCTGCGTGACCTCCATCCGAAGGTCCGTCCCGTAGAGCGTGTTCGTCTCGGTGTCGACGTAGACGTAGTAGACGAGTTGCTCGACTGACGTCGCGACGTGTGCCTGTTCATCGACGCCTGCCAGTTCGTCTTTGCGGTCGTCCGGCACGTCGAGTTCGAACATCGTCGTCTCGGTCCCCGCGATGGTCTCGGTTCGGATCCGGTCTGCGTCCTCGAAGGCTGTGTCGTCGACGGTCTCGACTGCGCGCTCGAGTCGATCGAGCTCCGCCCAGACGTCGGCTTCGTCGTGGTGGACTTCTCGATCCCAGTCGCCGGAATCAGTGGTATATTGTACGTCGCCGTCGACGTACTGTTCCGTCTCAGTGGTCTCTGGACCGTCGCCCAGGTCCGTCTCGGACGTGCTGTAGAGCGAGGCGAGTCGATTCTCACGATCGACGACCCCGTCGAGCCTGGTCGTCTCGTTGACTGCAGGTGCCTGAAGTGTTCGCGTCACTTCGACGTGGTACGTTTCGACGGCGTCGGCGTTCGCGAGGAGTTCTTCGGCGTCGACGGTAGTGTCGGCCTCACTATCGTCGTCGAACATGGGCCCAACGCCGGTACAACCCGCGAGCAGGATGCACGCGACGGTAACTGTCACGAGCAGGCGATTCGATCGGAGCACGAGTATCCAGAAGTCGGCGAGGTGTCGTCTAAAGGTTTGCCCTCTGTAGTACTACAGTAGCCAGTGAGTGTCATACAGTCTGTTGAAATCGGTGCCGGTGGTCGCTCTGACGGGGCGGCGACCACCGGAAAATGGTACAACGATCCGTACTAATGCCTACTACAGAAGAACCGCTGACTGTGATGGGGACTCCTGTGACCGTACTGGCCCGCAATATGGTGGACCATTACGCTGGGTTACACTTGGGGCGCACAGCGTGCGGGCGACTTTTTATGTCGGGTCGGGGCACATCTGATACTCCGAGGGCGAGTAAATGAAACGCGGCCCAGTTGTGGTTAGGGGGCCACTGAGGCGATGATTCCGATTGACCCAGGTACAGTGTGGTGTGGCCCATCCGATGTACCAGTACACCGACCTGTGCTCGCTGAGCTTCAATAGTACAGGTTTCGTTCCATTTGCCGTGGGATAACCCCGAATCTTTAAGCCCCGTCCACTGAATCGGACCAATATGGGTAGCAGACGAATACTGATACTGCTGGCAATCGGTGTCAGTGCATTATTGATCGTTGGTGCAGCAGCCGCAATGGCGCAGCACGAAGATGCTGCGAACGAAGTGGACGAAGACGAATTCACACACGACACGGAGGACTTGCCGGTCGAGCCTCCGACTGACCAGTCGCACCCTGGATACGAGTACATCGAACAGGACGGCGACACTGAAGAAAAGATCGAACTCGGTGAACAGCTCTACTTCGATCCGCGAATCTCCGAGACGGGGACCATTTCGTGTAACACCTGTCACAACGTGATGGAAGGTGGGGACGACAGCCGTCCGATCGCAATGGGTGTCCACGGTGAAACCGGTCCGGTCGCGTCGCCGACCGTCTGGAACTCCGGATTCCACCACACGCAGTTCTGGGACGGTCGTGCTGACACGCTGGCCGAACAGGCCGAAGGACCGATCGTCGCTGACGTCGAGATGGGCATGCCAGACCACGAGGCAGCCCTCGACCGCGTCCGTGGGGTTGACGACTACGTCGAATCCTACGAGGAGGTCTACGGTGACGAAGTCGATGATCCCGACGACCTCGAGGAACTGATTAGCCTCGAGAACACCGTCGACGCGATCGCCGCGTACGAACGCACGCTCAACACGCCGAACAGCCCGTACGACCAGTACGTCCAGGGTGACGAAGACGCGCTGACCGAACAGCAACTCGACGGCATGGAGACGTTCCAGGACCTCGGCTGTCAGAGCTGTCACTCCGGACCGATGTTCAGCGGCCAGTGGGACGAACCTGAATCCGGAGAGGGCGTCTACCAGCCACACCCGACATTCGAGGACAACCCACAGTGTGAGGAGTACATCGAAGAGTACGACCTGATGGACAACCCCGGCCGCATGGGTGTCACTGACGACGAGAGTGACGAATTCATGTACAAGGTGCCGACGCTGCGTAACGTCGAACACACCGCTCCGTACATGCACACGGGACAGGTCCCTGACCTCGAGGAAGCCGTCCGCGTGATGTCGGCTTGCAGCCTCGACCAGGACCCGTCTGACGAAGAAGTCGAAGATGTCACGGCGTTCCTGACCAGCCTGACCGGCGAGTACCCGGAACAGGAGATGCCACAGCTGCCGAACCCGAGCGGCGAGTCGATGGTCCCGATGGACGCTGGGATGGACTTCGAGGACATGGAAGAAGAGGGTGACGACGCCGAAAACGGTGACGACGTCGATGAAGGCGACAGCATCCCCGGCATGAGCCTCGGTGCAGCCGTGCTGGCGCTGGCACTGGTGTCCGCTGCAGCACTCGTCGGCTACAGCCGTCGACTCAACGAATAACCTACCCATCCTCGAATCGCGGATAGAACGTTCATTTTTCGAACGACAACTCTTTCAGCAGCCACTCCAAACCGTAGTATACGCCTATAATGACCCCTCGGAAGCTTCTCACGATAGTCGTGCTCATCGCCGTATTGGGGTTCGGCTACTATTCGATGAACGCGGCACCGGTGTTGAGCGATCACGATTACACCTACCAGGGCGGCCTCGAGTGGCACGAAGACCCTGACGAGGCGCTGGCGATCGCCGAGCAAGAGGACAAGCCTGTCTTGGTCTACTACTGGACGACGTGGTGTACGTACTGTCAGGACTACGAGGACCAGCACTATCAGGACGACGAGATTCGTGACACTCTCGACGAGTACGTCCTGCTCGCGATCAACCTCGACGACCCTGGCCCAGGTGCCAGTATGGCGGCCGAACACGAGGCCGCATATCCGCCACAGCACGTTATCATGACTAACGACGAACAAGAGATTACACGACTCGGCGGCTACACCGAACAGGACCAGTTCCTCCAACGACTCGAAAGTGCGGCAGAGAACCAATGATACCGGATGCACTCACGTTTGGAACACTACTGATCGTCGTCGCCGCGTTCGCAAGCGGCCTGTCGGCGGCGTTACTGCTGTATGGCTATCTCACCCGGAGCGACGAGTTCCAGCGGCTCACGCTCGTCGCCTCGGGGGTCTCAACAGCGGCACTGGTCGCCGCTCACAGTTACTTGACCTACCTCTTCGTCGTCGGTGACTACACGTACGCCTACGTGTGGGAGAACTCGGCGGAGTACCTGTCGCTTCTGTACCGGGTGACTGGCGTCTACGCGAACCACGAGGGATCGATCCTCTTCTGGGCGACGCTGACGGCCGTCGTCGCAACCTGGACTGTTTACTCGAGTCACTTCGAGGGACGGGGGTCGCGGCTCGTCCAGTCGATCTCGCTCGCGATCGTCGCGACGTTCGCAGCGATGTTGACGACCCAGAGTCCGTTTACGCCGATCGACGTGGCGTATCCGGACACGCCGGCAGGGTTCGTCCCGCCGGACGGCGACGGGCTGAACCCGCTGTTGATCGACCCGTGGATGGCGATTCACCCGCCGATTACGTTCGCTGCGTACGCGCTGTTGATCGTCCCGTTCGCGCTCGGGATCGTTCACTTCGTCTCGCGGTTCCGTGGTGAGGCGAGCGTCTTCGACGAGTGGCTCCCGAGCATGCTCCAGTGGCTGCGTATCTCCTGGCTGTTGTTGACGGCATCGATCGTCTTCGGCGGCATCTGGGCGTACGGCGTGCTCGGCTGGGGCGGCTTCTGGTCGTGGGACCCCGTCGAGACGGCCGTCCTGATCCCGTGGTTGGGACTGACGGCGGCGTTACACGCGGCCAATCGATACGAAACGAGCGGCGAGTACTCGATCTTCGCGCCGGCGGCAGCTGCCTTGATCTTCCCGCTGGTGATCTTCGCGACGACGGTCGTCCGCAGTGGCGTCTTCCGCAGCGTCCACTCCTTTGCGGCCGGCGGTATCGGGACCGGCATCCTGTTCTTACTCGCCGTCACCGGAACGCTCGCGATCGTCCTTCCGTTTGCCTACTGGTTCCTCGAGGCCGGCGATCCTGACCGACCGGCCGACGAACCGTGGCTCAGTCGGCGAACGGTCTATCACGGTGCCGTCCTCTCGTTTGCAGTACTCGCGTTCATCTCGATCTGGGGGCTGTCGTTCCCCGTGCTTCGCAACGCCGCGACGGGCGTCGAAGTGAGTGTTGGCCAGGATCACTACAACCTCTGGAGTTACCCGGTCGTCGTCTTCATGTTGCTTGCAGGCGGTCTCTATGCGTTGCTCGACATGCGACGGCGGCGGCTCGCCATCGGGGCGACGGCCGCGGTCGCCGTCGTGACGATCGCAGCGGCGTTCGTGACACCGTCGGCCAACTGGTTCCTGAGTGATCCGAGCGCACACGACCCGGCAGTCTACCGAATCGTCGGCAACGCGAGTGTCCTCTCGATCGTTCCGCCAGCGGTCTTCTTTGCGGTAACTTGGACCGTCCGCTACGTCGACCGCGTCAGAGGCGTCCCCTCTAGAGCCTTCAAACTCCGGGAGACGGGAATCGTCCTCATCCACGTCGGCGGTGCGGTCTTGATTGTCGCCGTCTCGTTCGTCTACCTGTTCTCGACGTCGGCGTCGGTTGCCGTCGTCGGGGTCGCCGATGCGACCGACAACCCCGAGCCGATCGTCGAGGAGGTTCCCGACTCGGAGTACACCGTCGAGGTCACGAACTACGACTCTGTCGAGGAGCCGACGATCCAGGACGCGGCCCGGTCGCCCGCGGAAATGCTCGCAGTCTCCGAAGAGGTCTCACTTGTCAGAGGGGAAATCACCGAGATAGACACCATAGAAAACACCGACGTCGCCCGTCTCGACGACAGCGACGTCTGGCTCGCGAGTTCCGACGCGTCGACGTCGTTCGAGGAGGGAACGGAGGTGATCGCCCGCGGAAACGTCTTTGATGGCGAGTCGCTCGCGACTGACGCCGACGCCTACGTCTATACCGACGCCGACAACAAGGGAACCGTCTCCGATCCGCCTGAGGACGTCCACGAACCGCGGATGGTTTCACACGAGGTCGACATCACGGTTTATGAGGGCGACGAGAAGGTCGCCGAGGGGTCCATCGCCGAACAGGAGTATCTTCGCTCCGAGATGAACACGAACGACGCGCTGATCGAACGTGGCATCACCGGCGACACGTACGTCGTCGGCCAGGTCAGTGAGGGTGGTGCATCGATTACCATCGACACGTATCCGCTCGCGAACCAGATCTGGACCGGCGTTGGGTTGATGCTCGTCGGGATCACCGCACTGATCGTCGGCGATAGTCGGTTCCGCAAGCGGTAATTTCGCTTCGTTTTTCGATTCGTTTTGGGGTAGTGACTCGAGTGGAGAACCACCGATTCTTGAGAGCCGTTTGGATCGGCTGCGTGGACGCAGGCACCATTGTGAACGGTTTTATACGCTTCAGCGTACCGCCGTACATGTTCTCCCGGGGAGGAGAGCGGCCTCTTCGAGGTTCCGGGTCGCGGTGAGGTTTCGGCTGGTATGCTCAGGGGCCCACCACGTGGTCACCGGTCGCGTCGCCTAATGCGGATAATTGTTCATACGTCGGCTAATAAGTCCCTGTTCTCGTCAACTGTGTTCCCGGAAGGTAGGAATGTGGGTATTGGTTCAACTGTCTAGTCCGTCCAGTATGAACTGTAAGGTGAAGGCCGATGTCAACCAGGACTCAAAATCGACTCGAAAGCGACTACGGTGGTATCACACTCGAAGGCCGGCCCCACGCACTGAGTGCGTGGTTCGTGGTCGCACTCCGGCTCACGATGGGGGGTGCGTTCCTGGGAGCGGGCCTCGGTAAGTTCGCGTTCTTCGCCGGAGAGCCGTTCGACGCGAGCGGCTACTTGATGGGTGCCGAGGGCCCCGTCGCTGGCATCTACGCAACGATGGCTTCGAACCCGGCGTTCATGGAGTTCACCAACGTCGTCGTGCCGGTCACGCAGGTTCTGATCGGACTCGCACTTATCACGGGCGCGTTCGTCCGATTAGCGGCGCTGGGCGGGGCGATGCAGATGTCGATGTTCTACCTCGGCAGCTGGGACGTCGCCGGCCCCCTCGGCTTCATCAACAGCGACTTCGTCTATCTGGTGGTGTTCCTGGCCGTCGCCGCCTTCGGCGCCGGACGCATCCTGGGTCTCGATCGGTACATCGAACAGCTCGAGGTCGGCGGCGAGGCACTGATCGATCGCTATCCGAAGCTTCGATACCTCCTCGGCTGACTCCGCCGACCACCGGTGAGAACCAACCACCTTTTCCCGCACGATTTCACTCGGACAGCGGCGGCACCTGTCGGTGAGCCGCTCGCGTGTTGTCGGTCAGTCCTCGACGACGTACTCGAAGGTCATCCAGCCGGCCAGCAACACCAGCCCGTCGTACGCGAGCAAGATTCGAAGCCAGGCCGACGTCATCTCCGGAGCCAACTCAGGCTGGGTCAGTTCGGTACCGGCAAGGATGATGGGGACGACGAGCGGGACGAGCAACACGGGCAACAGCGACTCCTGGAGCTGAGAGTGTAACATGAGAATCGAAAGCAACACGCCGACCGCGCTGAAGCCCACCGCTGCGAGGACGATCACGAGCATGATCGACGACAGTGCCTCGAGGCCGAACGTATAGTCCAGAAAGACAACGACGAACGCGAGGCTCAGCGTCCCGATGGCGGTGATGAGCACCGTTGCACTCAGGACTTTTCCGAGGTAGATCGCCGATCGATCGACGGGGACGAGCAACAGACCGTCGATAGCCTCGTTTTTCCCCTCGAGAGCGACGGCGTGACTCATGCCGACGGCACCGCCGAAGACGACGGCCAACCAGAGGGCACCCCTGGCTAAGACTTCGCGTTCGCCGACGGCCTCGCCGAAGACGAACGAGAAGACGACAATGATGAGCGCCGAGAAGACGAATGCGGCGTTGAGCGTTTGTTTACTTCGCGATTCGACGAGCAGGTCTTTGCGGGCGACCTCGTAGACGACTCGGGCGTACCGACGGTTCATCGGGGGACACCCGTTCGGCTGCGACGATCGACGTCCGAGCCGACGGAGCCACGACAGCGTTCGTCGTACCGGTCGATGACCTCGTCGACGCTCTCGAAGCTGTCGGCCGCGGCGTCGTCGACGAGCCGACCGTCGTTCAGAAACAGCAACCGGTCGGCGAGGCGAAAGCCACGTGCGAGATCGTGTGTCGACGCGAGTACGGTACAGTCGTCGAGGTCCTCGAGCACGTCCGCGATCCGTTTCAGTGACGCCTGATCGAGGCCGGTGTAGGGCTCGTCGAACAGCAGGAAGTCGGGGTCGTGAACCAGAGCCCGTGCGAGTGAGACGCGTTTGCTCATCCCGTGAGAGAATCCGGAGACGCGCTCTGCGCCACGGTCGGCCAGCCCGACGGTCTCGAGCAGGGCCTCACAGACGTCGGTATCGACGCCGTGGAGACGAGCGTGGAGTCGGAGGTTTTCGCGGGCAGTGAGCTCCTCGTAGAGCATCGTATCGTGGGTGACGACGCCGATCTGAGAGCGGACGCTCGCGTTGCCGCCGACGAGCGGTTCGTCGTCGATTTCGATCGCCCCGTCGGTCGGACGCGACAGCGAGGCGAGCATGCGTATAAGCGTTGTCTTACCGGCCCCGTTCGCGCCGAAGAGGACGGCCGTCTCGCCGGACTCGAGTTCGAACGAGAGGTCGTCGACGCCGACGTGGGCACCGAAGTGCTTCGACACGGCGGAGACGGAAACGACTGCCATCGATCGACCGTTGGCGGACGCACAACTTAAGCATTGTAATTCCGTACGCCAATACGATGGAGATTCCGACATTGTCCGTCGTCTTTCTCGCGGGCGTGGCGACGATCCTGACGCCGTGTTGTCTCCCGCTGTTGCCGCCGTTGCTTTCGGGAAGCGTCGGCCACCGGTTGCGCCCCGTCGCGATCATCTCGGGGAGCCTGCTTTCGTTTACTGCCCTGGGGCTACTGGTCGGCGCTGCGGGTGCGATCTCGCCGGAAACGCTACGGACACCGGCCTTTCTTGCGATCGTCGCCTTCGGTGCGGTGATGATCGACGAAGACCTGTATCGAACGTACTCGACGTACGCCTCCCGACTCTCGGGATCTGCGGCACAACGGGCAGCCGTTTTCGACGAAGGAAAACGACCGCTCGGCTCGGCGTTCTCGCTCGGCGTCCTGCTGGGTGTCATCTGGCTCCCCTGCGTTGGGCCCGTCCTCGGTGCCGTCCTCGCCTACGCGGCGACGACCGGGGCCGCACTCGAGAGCGGGTTCTTCCTGTTCGTCTACGGCCTCGGCTTCTCGATGCCGCTTCTGGGCGTCGCCTACGGGAGCAAAATCGCGGGCCGGTCGATCGGAGACCGCCTCGGTGCGCTGGGGCGAGACGACGTGTTGCGCCGTAGTATGGGTGTCATCTTGCTCATCAGTGGCGTCGCGCTTCTGTTCGAGGTCGATCGAATCCTCCTCTCTGCACTGTAGACGAGACTCGACCCACACCCGAACCCAGCGCGACCCGACGTCGACTCAGACGGTCACGTGCTCGGTCGTCTCGCCGTCGACGGTGAACGAATACACCTGCAACTGTTCGTCGGCAGGTGGGCCCATCCCAGGTGCGTGCTGGGGCATCCCTGGAATTGCGATCCCGAGTATCGACTCGTCGTCACCGTTGTCGAACACCGCTTCGACGGCCTCGAGCGGGACGTGGCCTTCGACGAGGTAGTCGCCGAAAACGGTGGTGTGACAGCTTCTGAGTTCGTTCGGCACCGACAGTTCAGTTTTGACCGCGGCGAGATCGTCGACTTCTTCGATCGTGACGTCGATGCCGTGTTCCTCGAGGTACTCCACGTACTCGACACAGCACCCACACCCAGAATCGTGGTACTGTATGGCAGTATCGACGGGGATCGATCCCGTCCAAGTCCAGCCCTCGACGTCGGACTCGGCGTCCGGTTCGACCTCCGGTTCGTCGCTCGAGCGATCGAGACAGCCCGCGAGTCCGATCGAAGCGAGACCGGCCCCGAAGGTGCAGAATCGCCGTCGCGTGAGTGACATGGCTGGCCTCCTGGACCGTTGCTGTATATATCGTTCGCCCAGTTCCAGCTGGCTGGAACGTAGACGAAGTCTTGATGTGTGTGCCCACGAACGTTCTGGTATAATGGACAGGAGAGTGAAGGTGCTCGTCGGCGGCGTCGGGATCGTCGTTTTGCTGGCGGTTCTGGTGACAACCACGATGGGTTCGTCCGCCGAGTTCGTCGAACCGACCGATCTCGCCGAGACCGACGATCACGACGGTGACTTCGTCAAACTCGAGGGTCGCGCCGTCGACCTGGCAAACGATGACGAGATCACCTTCGACGTAATCGACGAGAATCACACCAAACCGGTGACGTACGACGGGGAGATGCCCGAAACGATGTCCGAAGGGCGGATCGTCGTCGCCGAAGGCGTCTACGATGGCGAGGAACTCACAGCGGACGAACTCACCGTGCGAGCCCACGAGGGTGAACACCCCGACGACGCCGGCGCTAACGAATCCGAACACGACGGCGAAATGCCCAGCTTCGAGGAGTACGAAGACCACCCCGACTACGACGAGTACGAAGACCAACTCGAGTACGATGAGTACGATGAGTACGACGAGTACGACGAGTACGACGACGCTCCTGACGACGACGCGGCCGACTAGCCGAATCTAGCTCGTTTTTCGATGCGACAGTGTCTACAAGCGCTTCCAAGGTCGCTGGTCTCGTGGCCGTCTCGGGCTGACCTGCACACCGTCGTCGCTTCGGCTCCCGCGACCGATTCCCGATACGAAATAACGAGGGCGGCGTTTAACTACGTTCGATCCTGATTACTGCTATGATGCGTACGTTCGACGACACTCGCGCCAGCTTCCACGTCCGGTTCACTCGAGCGTGGGTGAGAGTCGTATGATCGATCGCCGGCTCACGCTCGTGATCGCCTTGCTCGCAAGCGGCGTCTCGGCCGTTGCGACCTCGTTTGCGATCTATGCGACCTCAGAACGGTTCCTCGTCACCTCGTTCAACTACATCGTCCTCGAGTTTATTCCCGGCTGGTTCATCTCGGCGGTCACCCAGCGATTTGGAGAACTCGCACTCGAGCTGAGTATGATCTTCTCCGGTGGCGTGCTCTCTGTGATTCTCGGTGCCCTCGCCGTCGGTGGATACACGGTCGCTGCGCGCTTTGTCCCGTCGTACGAGGAGGTTGGCGGCTTCGCGGTGGCGGCCCTCCTCATCTTCGTCCCTGCGTTTCTTGTCGTCGGCGTTCCCGGAGCCGTCGTCCCATCCGCGGTGGTCGGGGCTGGCGTCGTGACGCTGTTTGCTGTCTACCCGGCACCGGCCGAGGAGTTCAACACCGACCGACGCACGCTCGTGAAGTCGGCCTCCGCAGTCGTCGCGTTCAACGTCGTCGCTCACGGTCTCGGTCTCGTTCGTCGGAGCCAGACTCAACGGTCCGAACGAGAACTGCAAGAACGGGCACAGTTACTCGAGGTCGAACACCTCCGATCGGAAGCCGAAGACGGGGAACTCGAGGCTGAGGGCATCAAGCCGGTCGTCACCGACGTCGACGACTTCTTCAAGGTAGACATCAATCCGAGTCCGCCGTCGCTGGATTCGGGGTCGTGGTCGCTGTCGATCACCGGGCTGGTCGAGGAGGAACTCGAGCTCGACCTCGACGACGTCCGCAGCGAGGAAGTCGTCCACGAGTACAAGGCGATCCGCTGTCTGAGCGACGCCATCGACGGCGATCAGCTCGATACAGCCATTTGGACCGGTGTCAAACTCGAAGACATTCTCGAAGACGCCTCGCCGGAGGGAGAGTACGCCATGTTGTACGGCGCTGATGAGTACTTTTACTCTATTCCGCTCGACGATCTCGAGGAATCGGTGCTCGCGTTCGGGATGAACGGCCTCGAACTGCCCGAGGCGCACGGTTACCCGGTTCGCGTGCTCGTTCCCGACCGCTGGGGCAAACTCCACGTCAAGTGGTTGACCGACATCGAGATCATCGACGAGGAAGAAGGTGGCTACTGGGAGGAACGCGGCTGGCAAGGAATGGGACCAGTGAACGCAGTGACGAAGATCGACCGCATCAATCGTCCCGACGATCGAGTCCAGATCGTCGGCCACGCGTACGCTGGTGGGCGTGGCGTCGAGACGGTCGAGGTGTCAGTCGACGGTGGCGACGAGTGGAACGAGGCAACGCTCAGCGATCCGCTTCCGAACCCGGATACCGTCCGACAGTGGGTCTACGAGGTGGACGCTGCGGATGTCGGCGGGCAGGCGGAGATCTACGCCCGGACGATCGACGGGGAAGGAACCACTCAGCCCGAAGAAGAAGCGGACCCGTATCCGGACGGCGCGACCGGGTGGGCACACCGATCGATCAGTACGGACTGAGCCACGGCACGACCGTCGTTTTCTCACACCTCAAGCGTCTTTCTATCGTCGTCTCTTCTGAACGACACCGCGTTTCGCGCTCGAGCGACGGCGCTCCGAGAGCGGAACGCATCGGTTACACGGTCCTGTGAACGTCGAACTCGTCGTCTCTGTCCAGCTGGTGTGGATAGAGCGTTCGATCTCTGTGTAACGGATGGGCCAGAACAACATTGAAATCGTAGACGGTCTTTTCACGCGCACCGAGCCTGTCCGGCACCGCGTTGGCGCTGCTGATTGGATGGGAGCAACGTCTTTGTCTCTCGAAATAAAACAGCGACGGTCGGTCAGTCGTCCGAATCCAGGTCGTACTCGGTGCTGACGTCCTCGAGGCGCTGTTCGATCTCGGTGAGTCGGCTTCGCAGATGGAGGACGTACAGAACGAGTGCCAAGAAGATAGCCCCGTACGCGACCAACAACAGGTAGTCCATATCGGACTAGTCTCCCTCCGCCGATTTGTAGGTTTCTCTCTTGTGTCGGGTCTTCATCGCGTCGATGCGAGTGGTGAGCTCGTGGAGCCGGACGCGACTGCCCAGCAAGTAGACGTAGAGAAACAGGATTGCGACGAGCGAGACCAACAGCACCTCCGCCGAAATCGCCGCTTCTGCGTCCGGATTACCCACCGAAGGCGCGTGGAGTCGTGCGGTCCACAGTCGAGTCGACGCATACGAGATCGGGACGGTCACGAATCCGACGACGCCGTAGACGGACGCAAGTCGGGACACGCGGGCTCCAGCGCCCGCCCCGGAGTAGATGATCAGGTAGCCCGCGTAGATGAACCAGACGAACAGGAAGGTCACGAGCCGGATGTCGGACCAGTCCCACCAGGTGTTCCAGATTACGCGCCCCCAGGCGCTGCCCGTCACGAGGGTCAACGTCGCGAAGATGAAACCGAGTTCACCCGAGGCGTGTGCGAGGTGCTCCCAGAACCGCGTTCCGGTCACGAGATAGAGAACACAGCCCGCGAACGTAACCGTCAGTGCGAGTCCGCCGACGAGCGCGAGCGGCACGTGCCAGTAGGCGATGAGATTGATTCCGTGGTCGACACCGTACATCGAATCCGAGGCGTAGCCGAACACCAGGCCGATCGAGACGAGCCCGGTCAGTAACGCCACGTAGCCGGATAGAGAACTTCGGAACAGCCGGCGAAAGAGTGCAATCGTTTTTCGTTCGAACGAACCCATATCGAGGCTTATAGCGGGATAACGTAAAAACGTGCGTACTCGTTACCGGATCTCTGGAGGTTCGTGGGTGACGTTTCCCTGAGTATCTACTGACACAACGTGTTGTCAAGCTAGGACGTGCCACGGCGCAGGTATTAGGCCATCATCACAGTAGAACCTCCATATCGAGGTCCTTTACAACAATACTGCTGTAATCCCCCATATGAGGGTAAGGAAATGATTAGTTCGGCCACCTGCCTACGACGTGACCTTCCTTTCTCTGCAGCATAGTAACACCTGCAACGAGCCCCACACTGATCGCCGATCCGTCTGGCGAGCAGGTGCGCACTGCCGTGTAGTGGCTACTATATCGATCACCACTGCCACCGGTGAGAGTCGACCGGGATGGTGTCGGTTCCGGTGGTCGGTGTTTCACAACTATTAGGCTCTTCCGCCACGAAAATCGGCGTATGAAAGATCTATTCCTCCAGGCTGCTCGCGGCGAACGAACCGAACGGCCGCCGGTATGGATGATGCGACAGGCCGGCCGATATCTTCCGGAGTATCGCGAGCTTCGCGAAGACTATACGTTCCTCGAGGCGATTTCGACGCCCGAGATCGCCGCCGAGATCACTCTCCAGCCCTGGGAACGGTTCCAGCCGGACGGAATCGTCATGTATTCGGACATTCTGACGGTCCTCGAGCCGCTGGGATTCTCCTATCACCTCGAGTCCGGTGTCGGCCCGGTCGTCGAGAATCCGGTCGACTCACCGGCTGATACGCACCGCGAACGCAGCGACGTCCGAGACGAACTCTGGTACGTCGGCGAACTGCTCGAGCGGCTCTCTGCGGAACTCGGTGACGATGCCGCGACGCTTGGCTTTACGGGCGGCCCTTTTACGCTCTCCTGTTACGTCTGTCAGGGTCAGTCCTCGCGGTCGTTTATGGCCGTCCGCCGACTCCGAGCCGAACACCCCGAGGCCTTCGAACGACTGCTACGAGCGTTTACCGACGTTATCCTCGAGTACGTCGAGTTCCAGGTCGAGGCTGGCGCGGACGCGATTCAGCTGTTCGACACCTATGCCGGCTTACTCTCGCCGGCGGACTACCGTCGATACCTCCTGTCGCTTCACCAGGAGATCGTCGACGCCATCGACGTTCCGACGATCGTGTTCGTCCGGAACGTCAGCGGGAACCTCGAGTTGCTCGAGGAAACCGGCGCCGATGTCGTCGGCCTCGACTGGACGGTCGATCTGGCGGACGCTCGGGAGGAACTCGGTGATGTCGCGATCCAGGGCAACCTCGATCCGGCGTTGCTCTACGGCGAACCCGACACCGTCCGCGAGCGAACGCGAGACGTCATTGCGGCCGCTGGCGACTCGGGACACATCCTCAATCTGGGCCACGGTGTCGACCGCAACGTCCCCGTCGAGAACGTCGCGGCGTTCTTCGAGACCGCGAAAAACGCGACGCGGTAGTCGCAGGCGGCAGGTTCTGCGGTGGACGTTACTGTGGCGGCAGGCCAGCGTTGTAGCAGTACGTCCCTGGCTCGTTGCGACACTCACACTGGCGAAGCTGGTAGTACGACGGCTCGAGGTCGGAGAGGAACGGCTCGATGGTGTCGGCGAGCAGCGTCGGGAACCGTGGGTCGTCGTGCGGGACCGGCACCCGATGGAGGTCGAGGTCGACAGCGTCGGCGTCCTCGCGGAGGTCGATGTCGAGTTCGACGAGCGTCTCGGATTGTTCGTGCATGAAACTCATCGGCTCGACGATGACGCGTTCGGCCTCGCCCTCGAGTCCTTCGACGACGTCTTCAGTGTCGGGTTCGGTCCACTCGATCCCGCGGTTCGAGTGGTTCTGGTAGCCGATCTCGTACTCGGGGATGCCGGCGATGTTAGCGAGGGCCTCGGCGTGTTCCCGGACGTACTTATCGTACCGACTGCCCTCCTCGAGATACTTCTTCGGGGTGCCGTGGGCGGAGAAGACGAAGGCCGTATCGGGGTCCTCGAGGTCGACTCCTTCCGCTTCGACGAACTCCCTGATCCCCTCGGCTCGGAGACGGTTGTACGTGGGGACGCGATGCCAGCCGGTGATCGCGGTGAACTCGGGGTCGTAGCCGTCGGTCTCCTCGATCGCTGACTCGAGCGAGTCGATTGCCGAGACCGTTGTCGAGGGGCCACACAGGGGATAGATCGGAACGGCGATGACCGAGTCGATCCCGGCCTCGGCCAGTTCGGCGGGGATGTCCGTGATCAGCGGTTCCATAAACTGCATCGCGTGGAAGACGGACACGTCGTGACCGCGTTCGGACAGTCGCTCGTCGATCCCCGCCGCCTGGGCTGCTGCCTGCTCTTGCAGCGGCGAACCGCCGATCTGCTCGTACTCCTCCATCAGACTCGGCAGTCGCCGTTTTGCCAGCTCTCGAGAACGTTCCCAGGCTGCCTCTTCGGACGCTGCGTCCTCGAGGTCGGCGTTGTCGAAGAAGATTCGCGTCAGATACTCGAGAACGACCTCACGATCCGGCTCGGACGGTTCACCGAAGTTCAACAAGACAATACCAGTTTCCATGGACGGCGCTTAGGATGGGACTGGTATAGATACTTCGAAGGCGGAAGCCACGTCGGCCACATCCGACGGTGACGGGCGGCTCAGTCGGTGAGTTCGCGTTCGAGTCGCGAAGCAGCACGGATGCGGCCAGGAATCCCCGGTCGGTCGACGAAGTTCGTACAGAGGTGGATTCCGGGCGGTAACTCGAGGTCGTCCATCGCTCGCCAGGAGCGGTCGTAGGCGGGCATTCCCGGCTCCCAGCGATGGACGTGGATCGGCGTCGCAGCCGCGCCAGTGATGCGTTCGAACTCCCTGGCAGCGACCTGTCCGAGCTCGTCGTCCGACTGTTCGACCATCCCGGGAGTGCTCAGCGGATCGACGTAACAGGTAAAGAGTCGATCGCGGCCGAGGAAACTGGCGTTCCAGGTCAGGCCGCTGATCTGGGCGCTCGAGTCCGGCGGGACGAGCGTGCCGATCCCTGTCCCATCGAAATCCGACTCGAGATAGACCATCCCGATGGGGTTGTAGTTGAACCGTCGGATCGTCGCCGCGAGATCGGAATCGACGTCCGCGAGCAGGTCCGCACACACCGGCGCGGGTGTCGTCAGGACGACTTCGTCGACGGTCGTGACGCCGTCGTCGGTCTCGAGGTCGTAGCCGTCGCCGCTCTCGTGAATCGATTCGACGGCGGTTCCGAGTTCGATAGCGTCCGCGTGGGCCTCATAGAGGCGATTAGGGAGCACACCGAGGCCGTCCTCGAACGTACAGATCGCTGGTGGGTCGCGTCCCTGGAGGAGCTTTCTGACGATCCACAGAAGCACGCTCCGGTCGATTCCCGCGTTCTCGAGGGCCCGGCCGAGTGAGTACTCGACGAGCATGTCATCCGGGTGTGTCCCGTACAGACCGCTGTACAGCGGCCCGAGATAGCGTCGGGACGCCTGTCGGCCGAATTTCCTGGTGAGAAACGCGTCGACGCTCTCGTCCGGTTTCGCCGGTCCGTACAGCGGCTCGAGAAGGATTCGAAGCTTCCCTCGGATACTGAGCAGGTCAGTCGTGAGCGCGTCGCGAACCGACAGTGGGGCGACGTGGAGGTCGCCGTCGTGGTAGATGTAGATCGGCTGGTCTTCCCCTAGCCGTAACTCGTCTTCGAGGCCGAGATCCGTGACCATCGATTCGATTCCCGGCGTCAACCGGAGCCGTTGTGGCCCCAACTCGAGGACGTGTCCGTCGATACGTCGACTCTGGACGACTCCCCCAGGGTCCTCGCGCGATTCGAACGCGACGACGTCGACCTCTCGATCGGCGAGTGAATGGACGAGGGAGAGTCCGGACATTCCGGCCCCGACGACACCGATGTTCATCTCATTTATCGTTTCGGTCGAGTGCTTTTTACTGTGTCGGGATGCCCGTGTGAGAAGGTTCAGTCAACTACGTGGTACGTTAGCCAATATATCCAGGTCGCAGTCTCGAGGTGCGTCATCGACTCGGCTTTCTCAGCCCAATCCTATCAACAAAATTGCTTTCTGAAACTGCTCGATATTGCATATGGTTCAAAATTCCGTCTCGAGAGGGGTCGAGTACGGCCACGGACAGAAACAGCGTGATATCCTGCTACGGCGTCGGAACCAAAGGCGGTCATGCACGTCGGTTCGGACATCGGTTAGCCGTGTACAAACAGCCTTCGAGTCGTTCTGAGTGTTTTCGAGTCTGACAGTCCCAGGTGTCACATCTCGAGGAATAGACCGTTCGACGGCCCGAGTTCTGCTCGTTCGGGGCAACCAGTAGCTGACACCCGCTACGGTGGTATTTGAATTGTTTGAACAACCATTTTAAAATAATATCTGTTGATTAATGACAGCAGTGTCGTACACAAACGCGTGGTGCGTATCCGTGACAGCGCGACGATCAGCCTCGAGCGTGGACGATGGGGCTGCGGTCGGGATCGGAGCGGTGTTGTTTGAGGCGAGGCACGTACTGGCAGTCAACGGCCCCGTCACGGCGCGTATTTGCCAACTCGTACTAGCGGATTCGCCACAACCGACCGCACTGGCGGATTGTCGGTGTGTGTACCCCGAATCGCCCCCGTAGCGGTCAAGCCTGCAGAGGCCGTGACACACGTATGGACCGAAACGAGGTGCGGCGGGCCTGGGACGTCGTCTCGGAGACGTACGCCGAACGGCGATCGCCGGACGGATCGGACGCGAAACTGATCGACGAACTTCTCGAGTCGCTCCCCGAGCGTCCTGCGGTGCTCGACATCGGCTGTGGCGACGGCGCGCGGACGCTTGCAAACCTGCCACCGGGGAGCGTCGGCCTCGATATCTCCCGACGTGGGCTCGAGCTCGCAGCAAAGACGGTCCCGGCGGCGCGGCTGATCCAGGGTGAGATGTCGACGTTGCCGGTCGCCGATCACCAGTTCGACGCGATAACGGCCTATCACGCGGTGTTTCACGTCCGACGGGAGCGCCATCCACTGGTGTACGACGAGTTCGCCCGCGTACTCCGTCCGGGCGGTCGCCTGCTCCTGACACTGCCAGGCGGCCGGTTCGAGACGGTTCGTCGCGGCTGGATGGGCGGTCAGATGTTCTTTTCGACGCCCGGCCGTGAGCAAACGCTGGCCCAGTTGCGCGAAGCGGGGTTCTCGGACTTCCGAACGGAGATGGCAACCGATCCGCTCGGCAGCCACACCGAGTTCGTCTTCGCAACCTGCGAGTGACGAGCCGACGTCGACGTAAAGGCGGTCGGCTCAGCCGCCACGCGTTCGATACCAGACTTGCGACCCGATCGGTGAGTCGCCGTCCTCGAGGTCCAGCCGGCGAATCACCAGGTCTCGAATCGCCAGTGTGACGACGAGCTCGATCCGTTCACCCTCGGGCGTTCGAACCTCGAAGACGCCGTGGCCGTCCCGCTGTTCGAGGCCTTCGATCACTCCGACAGACCACCGCTCGAGGTCGTGGGTCGGTTTCCGTGCGTGGATTCGGTCGTGAGCCACGTTCGAACGAACGGCGTCGATGAAGTTGAGGGTAGCGGACACGACGATCTCGCCATCGCGGCGGTAGCAAGGACTCCGGTGCCGTCGGGATCGACGTCGACGGCCGAGGACGGCAGTCGCCGGCCACCTCGACTGCACGTGACCTCTGTTCACGAGGTGATCTGCGGACAGGGGGTGGACGATTCTCAGTGAGTAACTCGATAAGCCGTGCGCGCTAAGCTACACTATCGCTCTTCCGCGGTGGACGACCAGCCACCGCCAGGAACAGTCGCGATCTGACACACCCGATCGCCAGGAGAAACACAATGTCAGGGAAGGCCAACCTAGAACCGAAACGAGACACGCCGCCATCTCGACACCCGGATCCGTTCTTCGGTGAAGAAATAGCCACTGGCATCGGTGGGCTCGTCTGTCTCGATACCACCGGGACGATCGTCTTCGCCGGTCCGTACGTCGGGGAACTCGTCGGATACGACCCGGATGAGTTGTTCGGCCGACCGCTCGTGGACCTCTTCGCCGACGACCGAGACGACCCACTCGAGCAGTTCCTCGAGCAGGGCCGATCGCGTCCCAAGCATCAGGACGACACACTGAGCGGCGGGGCACTGGAATGTACTCACTCGCTCGTCCACGGTGACGGTCGGCTCGTTCCGGTCACCCTCGCGGTCGACGAGGTCGAGCACGATGGACGCCGACTCCTGATCGTTCGGCTTCGAAACCGGACCGAACTCGAGGCGGACCGACGGTACGACGGGGTCGTCAACACCGTCGCTGACGGGATCTACTACCTCGACAGTGAGGGACGATTCGTCGCGGTCAACGATCGGATCGTCGAGGCGACCGGGTACGAGCGCGACTACCTCCTCGGGGAGCACGTCTCGGTGCTTCTCGACGACGAGACGATCGAGCGAACCGAACACCGGATCCGTGAACTGATGCGGACCGGCGGAGAGTCGGTTACGCTCGATCTCGACGTCACGACCGCGACGGGCGAGCAACTCCCCTGTGAGTTGCGCCTGTCAGTTCTCGAGCGACACGGCGAGTTCGTCGGAACCGTCGGCGTGGTTCGCGACGTCACCGACCGCCTCGAGCGAGAACGCGCCGTCGAGCACCGATCGGCCGTGATCGAGTCGGCGATCGATGGGATGGGATTCTCCGACGAGACCGGCGAGCTCTGCTACGTGAACCCTGCTCTAGCCGAGTTACACGGCTACGACGAGCCGGAAGCCCTCGTCGGGACCTCCTGGAAGGTGCTTTTCCCCGAAGAAGAGGCCGACCGCATCGAACGGGAGATCCTGCCGATCGTCCTCGAACGTGGCTACTGGCGCGGCGAGGCGACCGGGAAGCGCGCGGACGGCTCACGGTTCCCCCAGGAGCACTCGCTTACGGCCCACGGCGACGGGATCGTCTGCGTCGCTCGTGACATCACCGAACGGAAAACGAGAGAACGACAGCTCGAGGCGCTCATCGAAGTCGCCCGCGAACTGATGAGCGCGGACACCCACGACGATATCGCCCAGATCGGGATCGAGGCGGTCGAGAACGTCCTCGAGTTCGAGGTCGCCTGTATCCGCCTGTTCGACGAGGACGCGAACCGTCTCGCGTTCGTTGCGCTGACCGACGGTGCCCTGGAGCTTCTCGAGACGCAGATGGCGTACGACCTGGAGTCGACGCTCGCCGGCCGGGCGTTCAGAGACGAGGAGCCGCTGATCAACGCGACCGATCAACGCGGCGATGTCGGCTCCGAGTCGCCGTTCGAGAACGCGAGCGTTCACGTTCCGATCGGACGGTGTGGGGTTCTCAGCTTCATCGTTCGAAGCGATGAACAGGTCGACGACAACGACGTCCACCTCGTCGAACTGCTGGCGATGGGGATCGGAGCGGCGCTGGAGCGGGCCGACCGAACCCGCCTGCTCCGCACCCAGGAACGGGAGTTGCGCCAGCAGCACAACCAACTCGAGACGTTGATCCGGATCAACGCCGTCAACAACGAGATCAGCACCAGCCTCGTGGCGGCGACGGTTCGCGAGGAACTCGACCGGACGATCTGTGAGCACCTGGTGGAGTCGGAGTTCTATCAGAGCGCCTGGATTGGCCGCATCGAAGGGGCAAGCGATCGCTTCGGATCTGCCATTGGCGTCGGCGTCGAAGAGAGCTACCTCGACACAATCACGAACGCGTCGCTGTCGGGAATCGGTGGCGGCGTCGTCAAGCGAGCGATCGAGAGCCAGGAGATGCACGTCATCTACCAGTACCAGATCGACGGCATCAACGGGGCCGACGAGGAAGACGGTGAGGCCGGCGAGGACGTCGAGTCGATCGCGGCCGTGCCACTGCTGTTCGGCGATCGACTCGTCGGTGTCCTCGTCATCAACAGCGTTCGCGACGACGTCTTCTGTGAGCAGGCCGTCAGCGGCTTCGAATCGCTCGGGAAGGTCATCGGATTCGCACAGAACGCGCTCAAGAGCCGGAAGTTGCTCCTCGCCGATTCGATCGTCGAACTCGAGTTTCGCGTGGCCGATCCGGCCGTGTTTCACATCCGGCTCACGGCGGATCTCGACTGTCGGTGTGAGTTTCAGCGCGGAATTCCCATCGAAAACGGCCGTCTCATCACCTACGACAGGATCGTGGGCGCTGAGCCGTCGGCCGTCCTCGAGGTCGCCCAAGAGGCTGCTCACATCGAGCGCGCTCGCGTCGTCTCCGACCGTCCCGAGGGCTTCGTCCTCGAGACCGTCACGTCACACTCGCTGGTCCAGCACGCACTCGAACTGGGGACGACCGTGCGGTCCGCGGTCGCCGACGGTGGCGAGGGGACGGTCCTCATCGAAGCACCGCACACGGCAGACGTTCGCGAACTTGTCGGCGCGTTCGTGCGCGAGTTCGACGCGCTCGAACTCGTCGCAAAACGCGAGCGTGACCACTCCGTGACGACCGCTGATGAGTTCCGTACTGCAGTCGCGACGAACCTCACGGAAAAACAATGCGGGGCGCTCGAGGCGGCGTACCTCGCTGGCTACTACGACTGGCCGCGGAAGACGACCGCCGAAGAACTCGCCGAGTCGATGGACATCTCGTCGTCGACCTTACACCAGCACCTCCGGAAAGCCAACTGGAACCTGCTGTCGGCGTTCTTCGACGAGCCGACGAGCACACCTCGAGTAGAATGACCACGAGCATCAAACTCTACGGATCGAAAGCAGAACGGTTCGAACAGATCAAGGCGACGCTCACCGAACAGCTCGGCTACGAGCCGTCCAACCCGGAAGTCGTCGGGCTGCTGATGGCGTCGTTCGACGAAGACGATGGCGGCTGGTCTCGAAGATACGGCGGATCGGCGAAGCCACAGCCTTCGCGGGACGTGAGACGACGGCATATCCACTGAGACGAGCTGTCGGAGACAGTTTCGGCGCACCCGCAGCACGTCACCGGCGATGGCGTTCGCTCGCGGGGAGTTGGTGCGGTGAAAAATCGACTGGTTGGTGTCCGCTCAGCCCAGGACGGCGGAGACGAGGCTGTCGACGGCTGCGCCGATACTCGCGGTCAGGCTCGAGCGCGCGTCGTTCTCGTCATCATCGTCGCCATCGTCGCCATCGTCGTCATCATCGTCGGTATCGGTGGCTTGACCACAGTCGGAATCGTAGGACTCCTCGAAGCTGCTGTCGTCCATCGAACTCTCGAAGCTGCTGCGTTCGGAGTCGGTGTCGGAGTCGCTGCGGGTACTCTCTCGCTGGTCGACGTCGCTGTCGCTGTCGCTCTCTTCGAGCGTGCTCTCGGTCTGGCTGTCGTCGGTGCGCTCTGAGCGGTCAGACTGGCTGACGTCGGCGGCGCTGTCGGAGTCGTTGCTGGAGTCGTTCTCGACGTCGAGGTCCTCAACGGTGTCGACGCCGCTGTCGCTCTCGCTGTCGGTGTCGAGTGCGGAATCGCTCGATTCGCTGTACTCGCTCTCACTTACGTCACTCTCGTCGCTGGTCGTACTCCCATCGCGCTCGCTGTACGTGCGGTCGCTCGAGAGTTCGCTCTCGTCGACGTCGATGCTCCGTTCTTCGTTGTCGTTGTCGGTGGTGTCGAGGCTGTGCTCCTGTTGGTCGCTCTCGGCCTCGCCGCGGTCGCTTTCGTGCTGGTCGCTCGCGGATTCGCTGTGAGCCCGGTCGCTGTCGCTGGTGCTCGCGTCGCGGTCGCTCTCGTCGACGGACTGTTCGGAGCCCTGTCGGTCGGTCTGGCTCGCGTCGCGTTCGGAGTCGTCGTACTCGCTACGATCGCTGTCGCTGTCGGAGCTGGAGCGGTCGCTCTGGGTGAGTTCGGTCTCCATGGCGTCGCGGTCGGACTCGTCGAAGGCGCTCTCGCTGACGCTACGGTCGCTCTCGCTCGCGTCACTGTCGCTCTGGGTACGCTCTTCACTGTCACTGTCGCTGTCGCTGTCGATGCGGTCGAAGCTATCGCGGTCGTTCTCGCCGCGGTCGACTTCGTCGCGTTCGTCGCTTTCGGAGTCGGTCTCACGCTCTTCGCTCTCGCTTTCTTGGCTCTCGCTCTCGTCGCTTTCTCGGTCGTCTTCGTCGTACTCGCTCTCGCTCACATCGCTCTTGCTCTCCTCGACGGTCTGCTCGTCGCGGTCGCTCTCGTCCATCTCGCTGTCGCTATCGCTCTCCTCGAGGCTGCTCGAGTCGGATTCGCTGACGTCGACGTCGCGGTCGTCGTAGTCGACGTCGCTTTCGCTGACGTCGCTCTCGCTTTCGTCTGTCGAGGCCTCGCTCTCGTCGGTGTCGACCGAGCTGTCACTTGCACTGACGTCGCGCTCGTCGGAGGTGCTGTCGCTCGCGCTCGCGTCGCTCTCGCTGTGTGTGCTGTCACGGTCGGTCGTCCTGTCCTCGCGCTCACTGACGTCACGGTCGAGGTCGCTCTCGTCCTCGGCGATCTCGACGTCCGAGTCGTCGATCTGGCTCTGGCTCTCCGAGCGGTCGCTCTCGTCGACGTCGCTGACGTCGCGCTCGCTGCTCGAGTCACGCGCTTCGTCGCGGTCGTTCTCCTCGTAGGTGCTGCCGTCGCGGTCGGAGACGCTGTCGCTTTCGCTGTCACGGTCGCTCTCTTCGAGTTCGCTCTCTTCGAACTCACTCGAGCTGTCGCTCGTACTGTCGCTCTCGCTCAGGTCGGCGTCGCTCGAACTCTCTCGGAGATCACTACTGGATCGGTCCCGCTCGCTACTACTGTCCTGTTCGGTTTCCTCGGTTTCGTCCGACGACGAGGTACTGTCGTCGACGGTTTCGCCTTCGTCACACCGATCGTCCACTTGCATGCTAGCGCCGGAGCTCGCTCCGGCAAGGCCGCTTACGCCGGTTACCCCCGCTAACACCAAGAGACCAATCACTGTGAGGATTGTTACGTTCTGGAACATTCGATGCTCTGACCCAATCTCGTAGGTCGGCTCACCCTTCGACACAGGGGCTCAAGAACTGGCGACGAAGGCCCGGGAAGATCCGGGAGCGATCGGGGGTGCCACCAGTTGCCCTCGAGGAGAATCTTCCCGGTTCGACGGGCATCTTCACCCACTGTACTTGCCCTGGGGCCACCGGAATCGACTATGAACCGAATCGACCGTCGAACGTACCTCGCGCTGGTCGGTGGCGCCACCGTCGCCATGGCCGGCTGTTCGGGTGAGGACGACGAGCCGTCGATGGACGAGCGTGACGCGGACGAATCGGCTACAGCGGCCGACGACGCCACCTCGAGCGACGACCCCGACCCAGGCACCGACTCGGTCTCCGAGCGAGCCGAATCCGACGACCAGACCGACGAGGCCGAACTCGGCGAACTCCTCGAGGTCGATCCCCTCAGTGCGGTCGTCTCGACGCTCGAGGTGGTCGAGGACGCCGTGATCGAGCCCGACGACGAGGTACTCGGGGCCGAGGACGGACGGGCGTTCGCCGTCGTCGACGTCGCCTTCCAGCACGCCGACGACGGGGTCGAGCCGGTGATCGACGTCGACGAGACGGTGGCGGTCGAACTCGGCGACGAGGACGGCAAGACGTACGACCGCGTGGACGAACTCGAGATCACAGCACTCGACCCCACTGCGAGTCGCCTCGCACCTGGCGAAGTCGTCCGCGGTGATCTCATCTACGACGTTGTCGACGACGCCGAGGGACTCGTACTCGAACTCGAGCCGGAAGCGAGCGGCGACTCAGTCGTCGTCGACCTCGGGGCGGAGTCGGACGACGAGCGCGTCGAGACGCTCGAACAGGAGGTCGCGGAGGTAGAGACGTTCTCTCAGGGCGTCGAGCACGGCGGGATCGACGTCGCGGTCGGGAGTCTCGAACACGGGAACAACCTCGGCGGATTCATGCAGTCCGACGAGGGGTACGAAATCGTCGCGGTCGGCGTCACCGTTCATAACGGAAGCGGTCGGGATCGGGCGCTTACGCCGGAGCAGACCCAGCTCAAAGACGACACGGGGCGGATCTACGCCGAAACGTCCGGGACGATGCGGACGCTCGGCGGGCTCGAGGACGTGACGGTTTCCGACGGCGAATCGTACGAGGGCACCGTCGCCTATCAGATCGCGGAGGGGACCGACGACCTGTACTGGATCTTTGACTTCACGGAGTGGGGAGAAACCCAGCGGGTGTTCTGGCAGTTACGGTGAGGGCAGTTCAGATACCGAGTGCGAACCTCGAGTCGCCTCTCTCACCCAATCGACGCGTCGACCTCATCCAATCACATCCCGGACGTGGCGGCGTCGAGACAGTACAGACAGCCGCTCACGCCATCGTCGTTGTCCCCGAACACTCGAACGTACGCTCGAGAGAGATCACTTCCGAAGCGATCACACGAGTGCATTGTCGACGCGAAGCGCGTTGGTCTCCTCGGTTTCGTAGGCGGCCATGATGAGGCCGACGACCTCCGGGTTGGACGGCTCGTAGCCGAGTTGCTGTTCCATACTGGCTTTGATTTCTTCGAATCGGTCACTTTTCGATCCGTAGAGTTTGATGTGTGAGGTCATGTGTCGTCACGTCTCCGTGTCACCGCAGTTGGTCTTCGGGGGCGACCGTGCCGTCGTTCGTCGGTCCCGTCGTGCACCGACGCGGGAACGACGACTCGTATCAGCCGGAGTGGCATCTCGTGCTGGCCGGAGGGTCCCTGCGTCCCCGCTCGCCGACGGCGATACCAACGGCCGTCCCGGATCGTCGCCGTCCCCCGAACGGCAGCCGATCGCTCCCATATGCTCACGAACGACAGCCATTGACACATATCGGCTACCTCTGTAGTTGCAACGGGGCGACCGAAGTACGTTGGTCGGTCCATCCACCAGGCCGGTGGATCTATAGTAGTCGTTGAAACGATTTACGCATCGTTCGCACTCGAGCGGCCAGCATCTGCCGTGTTGGCCGCTGAATCGCGAGCGAGAGTGCAATGACTTTCACTGCCTGCTAGTTCGTCCAATCGGCTCATCGAGTCAGTCGCGCCAGTCGGCTCTGAAGGGGGAATTCCACCGAGCTATGGCGAGCATCGTCGCCTGGTGTGTGATTCGTCGTCCGTTCATGGATCGAGAAGCACCGCGGCTTTCGAGAACTGTCGGGACCGGTCGTGGTGGACCGACGCGATCCGAATCCGGATTGCTGGCTTCGAACGCCGGTGGGAGTCGTCGATTCGTTGGTACTCCGAGTGGTGTGTGGAGACGAGACGAGTTCTGCTGTCATCGACTCGAGCCCGGCCGTCAGATCGCCTGCTGCAGTTCGATTGCGTACGGCGAACTGATCCAGGCGCCCTGTTGCTGTTCGTCGTATATCGTGACGAGGCCGCTGATGTCGACGGTTGCGACGACGCTCGTCGGAACGTCGGGCGATTCCGGATCAGGGAAGAGGTCGTTCGTTGCCATGGTGATGAGGGTGGGCGAACGTGGCTCGGTGGACCACGACTCGCGTCTCAGTTCTCAGTAGGTGGCCGGAGTGCAACTGTTCGCTGCCCAGTTACCTCGATCCGACCGCCCGACACACGTTAGCAAGAGTCTGTCGGTCCCGACAGTGCGTGACCCGCTCGAGGTGTCGCCCTCGAACAGCTGGGTGATTCGACTGTGGGAACACCGCGGAAGGTCAGGTCGTCCCGATCGAGTCGCTCCTTGAGGGGCGACACCAGGATCGTGCGGTCGCTCGGGGGGACACCGGCTCTCAAAAATAGAAGGGGAGTTCGCGTCTTAGCCAAGCAGGCCGGAGACGAGGCTGTCGACGGCTGCGCCGATGCTCGCGGTCAGGCTCGAGCGGGCGTCGTTATCGTCGTCATTATCCTCATCGCCGTCATCATCGTCGGTGTCGGTGACTTGACCACAGTCGGAGTCGTAGGACTCCTCGAAGCTGCTGTCGTCCATCGAACTCTCGAAGCTGCTGCGTTCGGAGTCGGTGTCGGAGTCGCTTCGAGTGCTGTCTCGTTCGTCGACGTCGCTGTCACTGTCACTGCTCTCGAGCGTGCTCTCGGTCTGGCTGTCGTCGGTGCGCTCTGAGCGGTCAGACTGGCTGACGTCGGCGGCGCTGTCGGACTCGCTGCTGGAGTCGCTCTCGACGTCGACGTTCTCGAGGGTGTCGACGCCAGTGTCACTCTCACTGTCGGAGTCGAGTGCGGACTCGGTCGATTCGCTGTACTCGCTCTCGCTTACGTCGCTCTCGTCGCTGGTTGTACTCCCGTCGCGCTCGCTGGAGGAGCGGTCGCTCGAGAGTTCACTCTCGTCGGTCGCGTTACTGCGCTGTTCGCTGTCGTTATCGCTGCTGTCGAGGCTACTGTCTTGGTGGTCGCTCTGAGTGTCGCTGCTGTCGCTCTCACTCGCGTCGCTGTCGGACTCGCTGTGGGTCCGGTCGCTGTCAGCGCTGCTCGCGTCACGGTCGCTCTCGTCTGCGGAGCTCTCTGCGCCCTGGCGGTCGCTCTGGCTCGCATCACGCTCGGAGTCGTCGCTCTCGCTGCGGTCGCTGTCGCTGTCGGAGCTGGAGCGGTCGCTCTGGGTGAGTTCGGTTTCCGAGGCGTCGCGGTCGGACTCGTCGAAGGCACCCTCGCTCACGCTGCGGTCGCTGTCGCTGGCGTCGCTGTCGGAGCGGTCGTGTTCTTCGGAGTCGCTGTCGGACTCGCTGTCGATGCGGTCGAAGCTGTCGCGGTCGTTCTCGCCGCGGTCGACTTCGTCGCGCTCGTCGCTTTCGGAGTCGCTTTCGCTGTTCGAGCGTTCGCTCTCGTCGGAGCTGCTCTCGTCGGACTCGCTCTCGTCTTCGTCGCGATCGTGGTCGCTCACGTCGCTACGGCTCTCCTCGAGGACGCGCTCGTCGAGGTCGCTCACGTCTTCGTCGCTCTGACTGTCGTGTTCGTCTGCGGCGCTCGCGTTGGATTCGCTGACGTCGACGTCGCGGTCGTCGTAGTCGACGTCGCTCTCGCTGACGTCGCTTCGGCTCTCGTCTGTCGAACTGGCGCTCTCGTCGGTGTCACTCGAGCTGTCGCTTTCGCTCGAGTCACTGGCCTCGGAGGCGTGATCGCTTTCGTTCGAGTCGCGCTCGCTGTGTGTGCTGTCCTGGTCGCTCGCGCTCTCGGTGCGTTCGCTTTCGTCACGGTCGAGGTCGCTCTCGTCTTCGGTGACCTCGACGTCCGAGTCGTCGATCTCGCCGTGACTCTCGTCGTAGTTACTCTCGTCGACAGTGTTGACGTCGCGCTCACTGCTCGAGTCGTGCGCTTCGTTACGGTCGTTCTCTTCGAAGGAACTGGCGTCACGATCGGAGTCGCTGTCACTGGAGCTGTCACGGTCGCTCTCTTCGAGTTCGCTTTCGTCGAACTCGCTCGAGTTGTCGCTCGAACTGTCGCTCTCGCTCAAGTCGGAGTCACTCGAACTCTCTCGGAGATCGCTACTAGATCGGTCCCGCTCGCTACTGCTGTCTGTCTCACGTTCCTCCTCGTCGTCTGCCGACGACGTACTGTCGTCGACGGTTTCGCCTTCGTCACATCGATCGTCCACTTGCATGCTCCCACCGGCACTCGCGCCGGCGAGTCCGCTGACGCCGGCCGCACCGGAGACCACCAAGAGACCAATCACTGTGAGGATTGTTACGTTCTGTATCATTCTACGCTCGTGAACCTATCCCGTAGGTCACTGCTCGCTTCGCCAGTTGGTGTTAAGAACTGGCGACGAAGGCCCGGGAAGATCCGGGAGAGATCGCGCTTGCTGACCCCGATTGGCCCACGCACGGGTCGCCGTCGGCAGTCCGACGGACGTCGAACTCGTCGTCGATCCGCTGGGTCGAAAAATTTCGTGGGCTGAAGCCGCAACCGCTGTCACAGCTTACTCGAGTTTGCTGACGTCGACATCGTAAGAGCCGTCGTCGTTCTCGACGAGAACGCCGTTTCGCTCGAGTTCCTGGGGACTGTCGCCGGTGACGATCAGCCGTTCGGAGATCGTCTCGCAGTCGGAGTCGGTCGTCTGTTCGCGCTCGCTCTGGTCTCGTTCACTTTCGGCTCGTTCACGCTCGCTGTCGGCGTCGGACTCGCTGCGGTCGCTGTCTCGCGTCTCGAGGTCGCGTTCGCTCTCGCTGACGTCACGCTCGCTCTCGCGTTCGCTCTCGTCGGCGCGTTCGCTGCGGTCGCGGTCGCTCTCGTCGCGTTCGCTATCGCGGTCACTGAGCCGCTCGCGTTCGGTGTCGGTGTCTACGTGCTCGTCGACGCCCGTATCGCGCTCGCTCAGGGTGTCGCGTTCGGACGCCGTGGACTCGCTCAGGTCACGCTCGCTCTCCTCACGGTCGTCGGAATACTGACTCCCGTCGCGCTCGCTCGAGGTTCGGTCGGCCTCGCTACCGCGGTCAGCACGCTCGCTTTCGGCGCGTTCGGTGTCGTTGTCCGTGGTATCGAGCGTCGTTTGCTGCTGGTCGCGCTCCGTGTCGCTGCGCTCGCTTTCGAACTCCTCGGCGTCGAAGTCGCTGCGAGCGCTCTCGCTGTCGGCGGTACTCGCCTCTCGGTCGCTCTCCTCGAGCGTGTACTCGCTGCCCTGGCGGGCCTGATCGTGTTCGTCGAGGACCGAGTCGAAGGATTCGCTCAGGAACGATCCGCTGGTGAACTCACTGCGGTCGCGCTCGCTGCGGTCGCTCTCTGTCGCCGACTCCTCGCTCTCGTCGCGATCCGAGTCGCTCGTTTCGCGTTCCTGTTCGTGTTCGGTCTGCTCGCTCGAGTCCGACGCCGCACGCGCTGTGTCGTGTTCGCTGTCGGCGCGTTCTTGCGCATCGGTGTCCTCGCCACGGTCGAAGCGGTCGGCGTCGATCCGTTCGGTGTCGCTTTCGCTTCCGGACTCCTCGTGTTCCTCGCTCGAGGTGGCGTCACGGTCGCTCTCGCGCTCGTCGGCGGTACTCTCACTCGCGTCGCTCGTGTTCTCCTCGGCAGATCGTTCCTCGAGATTGCGTTCGTCCGCGGTAGTCTCGTCGTCGGTCGTTTCGATGTCGCTGCTGTCGTGTTCGCTCGTCTCACGCGCGGTGTCGTCGTGGTCGACGTCGCTCTCACTCCGGTCGCTGGCGTGCTCGTCAGCGACGGCGTCGCGCTCGTCTGCCTCACTCGCGCTTTCGCTTTCACTCGCCTCGCTCTCGTCGCTGGCACTGTCGCTTGCACTCGAGTCGGTCTCGCTGTGGGTGCTGTCGCCGTCCGACTCGGTCGCGTCACGTTCGCTGACGTCGTGCTCGCTGTCGCGTTCGCTCTCGTTGATTTCGACGTCGGTGTCGTCGATTTCGCTCTCGCTGACGTCGCGTGCGGAGTCGTCGACCTCGCTGGCGTCGCGCTCGCTGCTCGAGTCGCGCGCTTCGTCGCGGTCGTTCACTTCGAACTCGCTGCCGTCGCGGTCGTACTCGCTGTCGCTTGCGCTGTCGCGCTCGCTCAACTCGCGCTCGCTCTCGTCGAGTGCGCTCGAGCTCTCGCTCTGGCTGTCGCGTTCGCTGACGTCTCGATCACGGTCGTTTTCGCGGTGGTCGGTGTTCGCTCGGTCACGCTCGCGCTCGCTCTGGCTGTCGCGTTCGTCGATCTCGCTCGTGACGTCGAGGGTTTCGTCCAGGTGCTCGCTCACGTCGCATCGCTCGTCGTCCAAGGTGTAGATGACGGTCTGGTCGTCACCGTTGGTGACGCCGCCAGTCGCGGCGACGACGCCACCTAACACCAGGAGAGCGGCCAACGCGAGGACACCAACGTGGTCTATCATGTGTTTCTGTCCAGTATCTAGTGTTTCCAGCAGGTTCGCTGCGAATCGGTCCCTAGACGGTGCGGTCTTCGGCGCTCGCGCTCAAATAGGGGCGACGAAGAGTGACGAAGAATCGGGCTACACGTCGGGCGTTCGGGGGACAGCGGCTAGTATCAGAACGAACGTGAGGGCTCGAGAAGCGAGGTGTAGTCGTGTCCTCAGGGACCGGTCTCACGTCCCGATCGAACGCCTATCGCCGGGGCTCACTCGACAGTCGGTACAGTAGTATCCGTGGTACCTGTTCGCTCTCCGGTACGTGTCTCCACACGTGATACACAGCGAATTGGATTCGTGACTCATCGTACCTTATCCACGGCGGAACGGGCTCCTATAGGATCGGTGAACGACCGCGACAGATCGGGAAGAATCGCCATCGTTCAACGACGGGCCGATCAGTCGCCGGAGTGGACGACGATCTCAACGGTATCGCCAGCACCCTCGCTCGCGTCGTCGACGGACTCGACACCCTCGAGGACGTACTCCTGGGGATCGACCGGGTCGCCGTCGACGGTCACGCTGACTTCGTCACCGGCGTCCGCGTCGAACTCCTGGCCGTCGACGGCGAACGTCTCGGCCGTCACGCTCATCCCGAGCGTCTCGAGGGCGTACTCGATCGTCACGCCGTCGCAGTGGGTGTGCCACACCGCCGCGTCGTCGTACGCGTGGAAGTGGAAACAGCCGTCGGCCTCGATGTACTGTGGCTGGTTGAAGTCGACGGTGGTGTCGTCGTACTGGACGGAAAGCTGTCCGTGTTCGTGGATCTGAGTGGTCGTATCCGGCTGTGTGGCGGCGGAGCTGTCGCCGTCGTCGGCACCGAGAAACACCAGGGCGTATCCGAGCACGAACACGGCGACGACGATACCCACGCCGGCGTACAGCGCCAGATTCCGTGGTTTCGTCCGATCTCGAGGCGGATCGAGGCGTCGGGAATCGATCGCCCGCAACTCGTCGGCGTGGGCCTGCCTGAGATGGTCGTCGTACGCTTCCTCGGGGACCGCCGCTCCGCAGTACGCACAGTGTGTTTGCATCGGAAGTCGTCGCCAGACAGGCGGTGACGGAGTATGAAACGTAGTCGAAGAATCGAGGCATCGACCGTCGCGTCGGCGGGCACTGGCCAGTACCGACAGCCAGGGTGTCGAAAGCCGCACGAAACGGAGCCGTTGACTCGAGAGCACTACGAAACGAGGCCGTGAACTCGAGAAGTCGCATGCAAGCGGGCCTTACAGAAGTGCGTTGTCGACCTGGAGCGCACTACTCTCGTCGGTCTCGTAGGCGGCCATGATGAGGCCGACGACTTCCGGGTTGGACGGCTCGTAGCCGAGTTGCTGTTCTAAATTGGTTTTGATCTCTTCGAACCGGTCGCTTTTCGACCCGTAGAGTTTGATGTGTGATGTCATGGGTGGTTGCGTTCGTCAGCGACGATAGCAACGATCGTCTATCGACGAGGGGCCCGAACGACGGACAGTCGCTGCCATCGGTTCCCATACGTCACCCTTTGGTACATATTGTCCGCCTATGTAGTTGGACAGTGGACACCCTCTGTCCATCGGTCGCCGACAGACGCCGCCCCACCAGTCGGAAGGTTCATCGGTCGTCATCTTGACGGCGACCGATCGTCACTCCTTGGGGTCTGGGTCGTCAGTGAACACTATCGAGAGGAGCTTTCGCTGGGCGACCCGGAGGTGGTTGTTGAACGTCGGTTGCGAGACGCCGAGGAGGTCGGCGACCCCCTCTCCGGTCGTCTCTCGAGGCACGTCGAAGTAGCCGCTGAGAAACGCCGTCTCGAGCGCCTCGAACTGCTTGTCCGTCAGTGCGTTCTCGAGGTCCGACCGGAAGCCGTAGCCGGGCCGATCGACGAACTCGTGATCTTGCCGTCTGACGAGCGTCGAGTCGGGATAGAGGCCGGTGAAAAAGCCGACGAACTCCCTGACAGTCGTTCGATCGGGGAGCGAGACGACGAGCCGCCCGGCGTCTTCAGAC
This sequence comes from Natrarchaeobaculum sulfurireducens, assembly GCF_003430825.1. Classification (NCBI taxonomy): domain Archaea; kingdom Methanobacteriati; phylum Methanobacteriota; class Halobacteria; order Halobacteriales; family Natrialbaceae; genus Natrarchaeobaculum; species Natrarchaeobaculum sulfurireducens. The sequence goes on from NZ_CP024047.1 coordinate 1,111,176, forward strand.
GCCGACATCGTCTTCGGAAGCACGCCGTACTCGAGGAGGCGAGCGACGACGCTGTCTTCGGTGAAAGTACACTCGAACAGGTGTCTGTCACCCCGTTGTGTGACGAGTCGGGTCTCGGTAACCGACGGCGACCGACTGGCGAGTTCGAGTATCCGCTCGACGGGTGCCCCGCTAATCGTAAAAAACCCACGGATCGATCCATCGGGCCGTGAGACGACCGTCTCGAACTCGAACGCACACCCCGTCTCGCGGGCCCACTCGAGGAACTCGATCTCACGGTCGCGGACGCGAAACTCGAGTTCGACGCCGCCGCGACCGACCAGTGCGGCCCTCGTTTCGATCGCGTGTATCGCCTGAGCGACCCAGCGTCCGAGGTCCTCGAAGAGGTCCCGCTCTGCATCGTCGAACCGATCCGGCTGTTCGCTGTACACGGCCAGCCCACCGTAGGTCCGCTCTCGGAAGACGAGCGGAACGCCGACGATCGATCGGTACCCTCGTGTGACCGCCTCCTGGCGCCACTGTTCGTCCACGGAGCCAGTCAGGAGGTGTCGGCTGGCCTGCACCGTTTTCGTCTCGATCGCCGTCGCCATCGGTTCGCCCTGGCCGACGAGCGTGTCCACGCTGGAATCGAGGCGCTCGAGGTAGGGCTTCTCGGCTCCAGCCCACGTCCGCTCGCGGACTCGTTCGTCGACCTCGTCGACGTCGGCGATCCTGACGAAATCGTACTGGCCGGTTGCAACGACGTGCTCACAGATGGCCCGCTCGAGTTCGGGGCGCGTCCACGCCCGGCCGATCACTCGCGCGACGTGTCGAACCAGGTCGAGTCTCGTCTCGAAGCGTTCTGTCTCCAGGTTCGCCCGCTCGAGCCGTCTGTGACACTCGCTCAGACACCGTTGGGACTCGATTCGATCGAGCACCGTCCCGGCGGTCGCACTCGAGAGGCGAACAAACGCGTGATCGAGCGGCGTCAGTCGTGTCCCGTCGATCGTTCCGGCCACGAGAACGCCAGCAGTACCGACCGGCACGACGAGCCCACGGGCCATCGCCGGATTCTGGACCGGCTCGGCCGGTTCGGGATGCACGTCGGCGACGAAGACCGGCGTCCGTTCGACGAAGGCAGTCCAGGCGGGCGTCGATTCCGCCTCGAACGACAGCGTGGTCGCCGATTCGTCGAACCGTGTGGTCACCGCCCGACGGGAGAGTCCGTCGGTGGGCTCGTCGTAGAGGTAGATCGCGACGGCCGCCGATTCGTTCCCGTTTTCGATCACCTCAACGACGGCCTCACAGAGGTCCTGGTCCGTGTCCGTCTCCGTCTCGTTTCCGAGGCGCTCCGTGACCATCGCTTCGAGTCGACTGAGTGCCCGCTCGAGCCCGATGGTGTCGTGATCGGTATCCGCAGTGATGCCAGCGGTTCGATCGCTCCGGTCGAAGACCGTACAGACGTACTGATCGTCCGCTCTGCGAGCGAGCGAGACGAGCACAGGGACGGCATCGCCGTCACGCCTGCGTGCAGTGACCTCCTCGACTGTCCGGCCACGTCTTCGAACGCGGTCGAATACGGTCTCGAGCGTGCTCGCCTCGCTAGCAGGAAACACGCTCGGCAACGACTCTCCGATCAGGTGCTCCGGATCGTAGCCGAACAGTTCACCGTAGCTCGCACTGACCGCGACGAACGACCCCGACTCGTCCAGCAGACAGCTGCCGTCGACGACGTCACTGTAGAACCCGTCCGAGCGCTCGAGTTCGTCCCCGTAGCGGCGATCGACGGCCCGTCGAACCCGCGATGCCAGCAGCCAGTATCCGGCATCGTCCGCGTCGGTCCGCACGTAATCCGTCGCCCCCTGTGAGAGGGCCTCACCGACCAGATCGGTGGCGCGTATCTCCGAGAAGACGATGTACGGAAGTCCGGGAAACGAATCACACACCGCTTCGAGCACGTCCAGGTCGTGGACGATCGGGGGCCGTATCTCCTGGACAACGCAGTCGACCGACTCGAGCGACCGAAATACGTCGTCGCTTCGGGAGGCAACCGTCACGTCGATCCCGAACTCGTCTTCGAAGACGGATTTCGCGGCTCGAACGGTCGTGGCACCCGTATCGACGAAGAGCACGCGAATGGGCTCCCTCGATCGTGGCGTCCCACGGGACGGCGTCGTGCTATTCATCGATGATCATTCCAGTCCGTCTGATCGACACTGTATCGGTAGGTTCCTCCCGACCGCCGATCGTGGTCGTCCAGTTCGGCGAGCGCTCGAGCGATACCGGGAATTCACTCGTGATAACAGGTGACGCAGGTATAGAACGTCGATGCCGACGCTCCTAACTCTCGACACCCGACGTACGTTGGCGCTCGAGTGGCCGCCACTGAAGCCAGCGGTAGGACGATTGGTCCCCTCGCGGACGAGTCGAATGCCCCGACCGTCCTACTCGCTCGTTCTCCCCCACTGTCGTCCCTGTGACTGGTAAAACGCGAACGCAAGCAACGGAAACGGCGAGTATATAACGTGAGACACTATCCGAATCGTCCCGTCTCAGCCGGTGGACTATCCACGTAGCGCCAGCCGTTTTGCCCGTGTCCAAAAGAGGCGCATTTGAACACCGATATGACCGAACAGCGACGATCCTCCCCGATTGGCGAAGAATCTACGCCATCCTCTCCCCGAGATCCTGAGACGACAAGCGGAGTGCACGACGAGCGGGCGTGGCCCCGGAAAACCGTCACCGAACTCCTGTCGGCACCGGCATGGGTGGTCACCGAACTCCTGTCGACACCCTCGAGGGCGACGATGGACCGGCTCCGGGCGAGCCTGGCACCGACACTCGGGCTCCTGTTCGTTCTCGCACCGCTCTGTGGTCGCCGTGGCCTCACGCGACGGTCGGCGCTGGGAACCCTCAGTGCAGGTCTGGCCGGTACCATCGGTCTCGGCACGACCGCGGCCGGTGGGACGGATGGAGACGGGGACGACAGATGCGGGAACGACGGACACGGGGATCGTTACGTCGTCGGTCTCGAAGCGGGAACGTCGACCGAGCGGATCTGCCGGTCGGCCTCGACCCTCCACCGATCGCGCGAGTGTTCGTGGGGCGGAAGCGTCGTGGTCGGCGAGTTCGGCGACGAGACGCGCCGGGAGTTCACAGACCGTCCGGAGGTACGATACATCGAGAAGGATCACGTCCGCCGGCAATCGATACACCGAAGCGTCGAGCAGTCGGACAGCGTGGATCTGGCTGACGAACAGGAGACGCCGTGGGGCGTCGAGCGGATCGGGGCTACCGACCTTCACAGTGCGGGTGCGGACGGTTCGAGTGTGACGGTTGCCATCCTCGACTCGGGTGTCGATCCCGACCACGAGAGTCTCGAGGTGCCGGAGGGGAAAGCGTTCGCCGATTGTAACGGCGGCTCCTGTGCGACCGACTGGGACGACGAAACTGGCCACGGAACCCACTGCGCGGGCACCGTTGGCGCACTGGACAACGGGAAAGGCGTGGTTGGAGTGACACCGGATGTGACGCTCTGTGCGCTAAAGGTGCTCGCCGGCGACGGCTCCGGCTACGATTCGGATATCGCTGCGGCCATCGAGTGGTGTGCGGACAACGACGTCGACGTCATCAACCTCAGCCTCGGCGGAAGCGACGAAGCGCAGGTGCTCGAGGATGCCCTGGAGTACGCCTACGAGCGGGGCGTGCTGATTGTTGCCGCGGCTGGCAATGATGGCTCTACAGGTGGGATCGACTATCCCGCGGCGTACGACGAGTGTATCGCCGTGGGCGCGACGGACGAGCGCGACGGGGTCCCGAGCTGGTCGGCACGCGGCGACGGAATCGAACTCGTCGCTCCGGGCGAAAACGTACTCTCGACGAAGCCCGACGACGAGTACGTCTATCTCGACGGGACCTCCATGTCGACGCCACACGTCGCGGCCATCGGCGCACAGCTGATGAGCCAGGGACTCGAGCACGCGGACGCGACGGACGACGTCGACGACCCCGGTGGCGTCCGCGGCCTCCTCCGGGAAACGGCCGAAGACCTCGGCTTCGACGAGGACGAGCAGGGATACGGCCTGCTCAACTCGTTCGAGGCGCTCGAGGAACTCGAACCGATCACTACCGAGGACGTCACGGCCGTTCGGGCACAGCGCGCGACGCTGAACGGGTCGATGAGATCGATCGAGGACGCGTCGACGGTCGACGTCTCCTTCGAGTGGCGGGAGTCGGACGTATCCGAGTGGACCGAAACCGAGACCGAGTCGGTCGAGCCGGACGCCGAGTTCGACGTCGAACTCGACGAACTGACCCCCGAAACTGAGTACGACGTCCGTGCCGTCCTCGACGATGGAGACGAGACGTCGACCGCGAACGTGGTCACGTTCGAGACCGGACTGGACGAACTCGCCGTCGAAACGGGCGACCTCGAGGCAATCGACCACCGAACGATTCGGGGTGTCGGGACCCTTCGCGGGCTCAGTGACGCCGAGGGCGTGGCGGCATCGTTCAGAATCCGCGAGGACGGCGACGAGGAGTGGGAGTCGAGCGACTCGCAGTCGCTCGAGGCGATCGGCACCTACGAGGCGGAGCTTTCGGGGCTCGAGCCCGAAACGGCCTACGAGGTCGAAGCCGTCGCCGAGGGAGACGACGACCGCACGACCGGCGAGACGGTGACCGTTGACACCGAGGCCGAACCCGGTATTCCGGAGATCGATCGCTTCGAACTCACCGACGACAGCAACGGCCAGTTCGTCCGGTGTAACGTCCACTGGAGAGTCTCGGACCGCGACGGCGACCTCGAACTCGTCGCGACCGAGTTGCGCTACGCCGGTGAGGACGAGGAACTCCACCGCGTCGCATCCGAGATCGACGGCGGCGAGGGAAGCGGCGTTCATACGGTCAGAAACAGCGATCGGTTCGAGGGCGCTGGCAAGGAGTACGAGATCACGCTGACGGTGACCGACGCCGAGGGGAACGTCACCGAGGAACGCGAGGAACTCTCGCTCGACGAGCGTTCCCCCGCGCCCAGCATCGACCGGTTCGAAGTCTCGAGCGACGACTTCCTCGGAACGCCCGAGGCCGTCGTCGACTGGGCGGTCTCGGACGACGGCGAGGAACTCGACGGCGTCGAACTCGAGTTGGTCCGGGCCGACGACGGCGAGGTCGTCGACGACTCGAGTTCGATGGCACGGGGCGAGGAGGCGTCCGACACCGACTCGCTCAGAGACGGTGAGTTCGACGGCGGAGAAGCGGACTACGACGTCACGATCCGTGCGACCGATTACTTCGAACAGACAAGTGAGGAGACGACGCGGATCACGCTGGGCGAGTAACAGGGACCGTCGACCACACAGTGGCAACCGCAACACGGAGCTGGATCCGGGTGAGGCCTAAATACGAGCGAGGGCCAGATCAAAAAAGCGGCACCTCGAGTCCAGACCAGTGTGTGTCAGAGCAGGTGTCTTCGGTCGGTTCGGCTCCTTCCCCTTCGCTCGAGGCGTGTGACTCGAGACTCGACATGAGGAGTCCGAGGACTTCCGGGTTGCTCAGGTCGTACCCCATCCGTTCCGAGAGTTCGCCTTTGATCGTCTCGAATCGGCGTGCCTTCGAGCCGTGAAGCTTGATGTGTGTAGTCATAGCGTCAGGGGGTGTGATACCGTCGCGTTCTGAGTCGGCGGCTCGATTTGGCGCCCCCAGTTCATCCGAGACGCCTCGCTTCGGGTTCGTCTTCGCAGACTGCGTCCGTGTCGTGGTGAGAGGTGCCGATGGCTCGTGTCTGGCAGTCCTGTGTCATGGTTGGAATCTTCGAGACACGACGGCGACCGTTCGATCGCGTTTGGGTCCGTGTCGTCGGACGTAACCGGGAGGGAACACGTGAACTACCCTACCCTACCGCGCTCGGGGCTACTCGCCCCTCGGTTGTAGAGGGTGGGGCTTCCTGTTTCTGTGTCGGAGCTTGCATCCGACGTGGACACAGCGGCTCCAGACTCCGCAGGCGGCTTCCCTTTACGGGTGGTTCGGAGTGTCCCACTCCTACCGGATGGACGCTCGGCCACAACCAACGGTGCGCGCTTCTTGTCGCGCTTGAACACCGCCGGAAGCGTGGTAAGCCGTACTACTCCCTTCGACTGCAGGGATAGTAAGGCCATACCATGCGGTGAAAATAAAACGATGGCGGCGCTGTATCCCCGCCCTACTCGCTCACTTCGTTCGCTCCTCGAGGACGGGGGCTTAGCGCCTATAATCAGCTAAACCTCGGTCGAAAGGACAGCGGCGATCGGGAGGATGTGGGATGGTTCGGCGACGTGTTGCTCTTGCCGAGGCCCGACGACCGGTTCGATCACCGGACTGTCGGCCTGCCGTAAAACCTCGCGGCGTAGGCGGACTCGAGGGCCGAACGCTGTCGCTCCGTGAGCGTGGCGTCGACCGTCTGTCGAAGGGTGTCCGATGGTGTACATTGGCTGTGCCAGACCGAGGCCCATAGGTACCAGTGGTAGGAGTGGCGCGCCCGTTCGTAGCGTATGGTATCTGAAACGGCCACACCGACTGAGACTCGAACACAGCCGCGTTTCGAACCGTGGCAAGCAGGGCTCGTGGGCGGACTCGCCGGCGGCCTCGCGTTCGGCGTGCTAATGACGATGGCGATGGAGACAGTCATCGAGATGGCGATCCCTGGAATGTACGGCTTCGGCCCGTCGCTCGCTCTCGGGTGGGCGATCCACGTGTTTCACTCGATCACCCTCGGCATCGTTTTCGCGCTCGTCCTCCAGATGACCGGGCTCGAGGACCGACTGGGAAGCAACGTCGCTATCGCCGGTGCGGGGCTCGCCTACGGGATCGGCCTCTGGCTCGTCCTCGCGTCGTTCGTCATGCCCGCATGGGTCGGCCTGATGAGGGAGATGGCACCGCCCGTGCCGGACTGGAGCGGCGCGAGTTTCCTGGGTCACGCCGTCTACGGCGTTCTCCTGGGGCTGCTGTACGCATTGCTCGCCCGGTAACGCACGGTACCGCGCCGACCCGGTCGACCCAGTTATCAGAACCGAAGAACCACAGTAGTTGCCCGCTTCGATCACGGGAAGGGTGCGGTTGCGTGCGAGCCCCCGGTGCCGACGACCGCCGGTCGGACGGTCCCGACGGGACCCGCTGTCTGCCAGTCACGACGACCGAACGCTTCGAGGTAGGATTCCAGTCCCATCTCGACCGTACACCGCCCCGCCTGAGCGGTCGTCTCGAGGGATCACCAGCGGTCGTCACGACGACTGAGACGGCACCGACTCGAGGACGCTGACGGTCGAACCGTGAAACCAACCGGTCCTCATCCCGACGATTGCTCGTCGTCCTCATCATCGCCATCGTCAATCTCGTCGTCTTCGTCTTCATCGCCGTCTTCGCCGTCACTCTCCGCTTCCTCGTCGTCGGCTGGGTCGTCGGCGTCCTCGGCTGGTGCTTCCGACTCGAACGTCTGTGCGATACGGGTGAGCAGCTCGCGCCACTCGAGGGAGTCGGCGAGGTACGCCTCGATCCACTCGGTTTCGATCGTGAAGTAGTCGAGTAGGTCCCCGTCGGGATCGGAGGCGATCGCGTCGAGAGACGTCGACGACAGCCCCAGTTCGATAGCGCTCGTGTAGCCGTCGGTGATCAGCTCGATTTCCGTCGCGACGTCGTCGTCGCTCGTCCCGGTCGCGTCGTAGCCGAGTTGGACTCCGTCGTCGGTCTCGTCGACGCTCACTCCCTCGAACCCACGGTCCTCGAGTCCCGTTTCGAACGCCTCGAGTACGGCGTCGTCACTCGGCTGGTCGTCGCCCGAGTCGCTCTCTGTATCCCCTTGCTCGTCCGAGGCCGACCGGTTTTCGGTCTCGTCTTCGCCTGGCCCGGCACTTGGGGTTTCCGTCGAGCACCCTGCAACCACTACTCCAGCTGCCGCTGTCAACAGTGTCCGGCGTTTCATGGCCGTAGCTGGCTCGAGAGCCTTGTCAAGGCGAGTCGAACGATGACCGCGAACGGTGAAGTAACGGGTGGATACGTCCACGGGAGTCCAAAACAGTCTTGAGCCGCTACTTCCAGGGCGTTCTCACAGCCTCGGCCTGGACCTCGTGACCGACACGGAGCCGACAATCGGTTTGTGGCGTCGCGATGCAGCCCAGCACGTATCCCCGCTCGAGCGCGTCGGCGTTCAACGCCCGCGGTGGCTCGCGGTGTGCAATCTCGCCCTCGAGCACGCGGACAGTGCAGGTCCCACAGACACCGTAGAGACACCCGTAGGGAACTGACACGCCGGCGGCGTCGGCGGCGTCGACGACGGTCTCGCCGGGATTGATCGCGAGTTCGGTCTCGTGGCCGTCTCCAGAGACGAGGGTGGCGGTGAGAGGGTCGTCGGGTTCGTCCGACCCCGCCGTCATTGCCAGACGTCGCTCGTACAGTCGCCGCCGGGCCATCTGATCTCGTGGGCGCGGGCGGGACCGCCTGGAGCCTCGCCGAAGTCGACGAGGAACTCCTCGTCGAGTTCCATCCGTCCGTCTTCGGGGTAGACATCGGCTTTCAACATCAACGACCCTTCCTCGGCGATATCGGGATAGAACTGGTTGTCCCACGAGGAAAACAGCGACGTCGTCCAGTACAGTCGCTGGCCATCTCGCGAGAGCTGGAGCATCTGTGGTGCGCCGCGGATCTCCGTCCCCTGGACCTCCTGGCGGTCGCCGAAGAGCCCGCCGGCCCAGATCTGATCGACCAGCCGCGGGTTACCCATGTCGCTGACGTCGTACATGCGGACGTCGCCGTGGAGCCAGTTCGAAAAGAAGAGATACTGGTCGTCGAGCGAGAGGACGATGTCCGTGATCAGCGGCGGCACCGGCATCTCCCAGTCGGGATGTTCGCGGGGGTCCTCGTCGATGACGACGTCCCAGTCCCACGTTCCGTCAGCCGTCCGGTAGAAGTGGATCATGTTCGAGGAGAGCGCTGCCCCGACGAACCCCTGGGTCTCCTCCGGATTGTGGCTCATCCGCACCTCGAGTGGAACCTGTCCCGCCTCGCCGAACTCGAGGGTCTGGACGTGTTCGCGGGACTCCCAGTCCCAGATATGGATGCTATCGCCGTACTTGCCTGCCTCGACGTCCTCGAGGTCGAAGCCGGGGTAGTAGGTCTCGGGTGCGGCCCACTCGCTCGAGACCATGACGTTGTGGCGGGGCTGATACCAGTAGTCGTAGTTCATCGCCATCTCACCGCGGTCTGCTTCCCAGCGGCCGTCGATGCTGAAGTCCTCCTGGTCGAGTTGCAAGAAGCCTCCGGGGAGTTCGCCGTCGGCATTTCCGAGCATACTGACGACGATCTTGCCGCCCGGGACGCAATGGACCGTGTGGGGAGCCGAAAGGTCGTATTCGAAGACCGCCTCGGGCTCGATAACAGTTACCAGTTCGGGACTTCGCGGGGTTTCGACGTCGATGACGTGGATCCTCGAGGATCGCTGGCCGGGGACGACGAGGTACTGTCGTGCGAGGCCGCCGACGTGACAGGACGATGAGCAGGCGTTCCAGCCGAAATGATGCAACTCATCGCCCTTGTTCGGCATCTCGACGACGTCGATCAGTTCGCTGTAGGTCTCCGAATCGGGATCCAGATCAACGATGCCGACGAGGTCGTGGCCCCCCTCGGCCATCCCGACACGGGGTGCCATTACGTACGCCGTCTCCTCGCGTTTAGACTCCGTTCGCATCGCCGCTGGCGTTGGGTAGCCCGGACCCTCAGTGTCCGAGTGTTCGTGCGCGCCAGCGTGATCCGTTGCGTGATCGTGTGAACTCATAGCAGGATATCGTTACGACTCACGTCACCGAGTGTCAAGGGTTTTTTCGAGGGGAGCCGAACTGTACTGACGAGAGATATATTTCGACGTTCCCTCGTGATCGTCCGTCAACGGCGACAGCTCAGCGTGTATGGCAACGTTATCCGACGTATGTGCGTGCCCTGGGGAACGGATACATACACTCGCTGGCACAACCCAAAGCCAGGAGACGGCAAAAGAATCGGATGCTCCGTCAGGGATTCGAACCCGATGCAAATCCTCGCTCCGCTCGGATTTCCGTGCTTCAAATCCAGAATGAGACTTCTGTAGCTCACGACTTTGTTCGCCACAGAAATGCTCCGTCAGGGATTCGAACCCTGGTCATTGCCGTGAGAGTCCAACCCGACTCGAACGGCTTAGACACCCAAACTGCTCCGATCCCTTCCACGTTTTCCCTGATAGAGGGCTGTGGCACCCGGTTGAACACCACGCACATACATAAACCACCAGTTCATTGCCTGTTAGGCAATCCCGATTCACCTAATTAGCTCTCTCAAAATTTTATTTTTAAATTTGGATCTTGATGGTCCTGCTCTTTCCCCTTCACAACCCAGTACATAATTCAAATTGTATGAAAGTACCGTCGTGCTGAAAGTACCGTCGTGCTGAAAGTACCGTCGTGCTGACTCGATGGAAATTCTGCTATATCCCATGAGAGCGTGAAACAAGTATGGGACGCAAGAGACCGAGCTGTATTCCGTGCCCGAGAGCACGTGGTGCTGACTGGTCCGAGTGCGTAGGAAGCCGAGTCCTGGGCATCACAGCCCGACTGCCGCTCCCGGCGGCAGTCGGGAAAGCCCGTATAGGTGAATCTCTGTTTCACGCACCGGCGTTCCAAGGTGAGTCCAATGTTCATTGGAATCGACGTACACAAGCGGTACTCACAGATCGCAGTACTGGACAAAAACGGTGAGATCGTCGAAGAGGTTCGCGTCGAAAACGCGAACCTCGACGACTTTGCCCAGCAGTACGCTGGGTCCAAGGCCGCGCTTGAAGCGACCAGCAATTACTACCACATCCACGATACTCTTTCAGAGTATCTGGATGTGACTGTCGCCAATCCAGGCGAATTAAAGCTGATCTCCGACTCGGATAAGAAAACCGACCGCGTCGACGCCAAACAACTCGCTCGGATGGTTCGGTTAGGATCGGTTCCTGAGAGCTACGTTCCAACCGACGAGGTTCGGCAAGCCCGCGCACTTGTGCGCGGGCGCCAGAAGCTCGTTGAGAACCGGACCGAGTACGCGAACAAGATCCATGGCCTGTTGAGTGACCACGGCATCACTCGGGAAGTAAAGCCGTTGAGTGTAAAGGGACGAGAGTTCCTGGCGGAACTCTCGCTCCCGGCACCGTGGGACGCGTTGTTGGAGTCGTACCTGGAACTGATTCAGGTGCTCACCGAGCAGATCGAATCGTTAGAAGCAGAGATCGAGGAGCGGGCTGGGTCTCTGAAAGAGACCCAGCTCCTGATGACGATTCCTGGTGTGAGTTACTTTACGGCGTTGACGATTTACGCGGAGTTGGGCGAGGTCAACCGGTTTGATCGGGCCAAAGAGGTCGTAAGTTACGTCGGGCTGAACCCGATAATCCGCGAGTCTGGCGACTCGCGGTTTGAGGGGAGCATCTCGAAGCGAGGATCAGGACGAGTCCGGTGGTTGCTCGTTCAAGCGTCGTACAGTGCGGTTCATACGTGCGAAGACGAGTATCTCAGCCGGTTTTACAACCGGTTAGCTCGAAAGAAGAACTCGAAAACAGCGATTGTGGCAACCGCTCGGAAGTTGCTGGTATCAATGTATCACATGCTTGACCGTGAGGAGGTGTACGATCCACCAGGGGTGAGTGCCTGAGCGCCGCCGGGGCGGCGCTCATTGGCCGGCTGGCGGCAGCGTGAGTGATTACTCTCGCAAACAAGAAGTCCCCCGCCTGATGGCTGTTTCAGTAGCTATCGGTTCGCCGGTTGTCGATTCTACGCCAGAAAACTACAGCAAGTCCTCGTCGCCCGAAGAATTATCTTGGCAAACGTGGTTTGATCAATCGGCAGAATTTCCATAGGTGAATACACAGCGCATCTTCAGCATAGCACCGAATCAAATAAAGGGGAATAACTGGGGCTGACTTGGTCAGATGGCTTGGTTGAGTAGTAAGGCCGGAAGATAGGCAAAGAGTTAGAAGATCAGGGCTATGGAGTCCGACAAATATCAGCTTATTCACCTATTTGGATAGCGGTTCTTCACGACTCTTCGGAGAATAAGGGATACGGTCGATCGTAGACGTTGTTAAAGACGAGAGATGAAGTAGCCAATATTTTCAATTTCGGGATCGCACATTAGAGATAAGAGGTGGATAATGTGGTAACACAAGAAGACGTGCTTAATCTTATGGAGGATAGCCAGGATAGTCCGGAGGTCGCAGAAGCAGCCTATCTCGCTGCTGAACATCTAAAGACAGAGCAAATCAACCGCAATCTCCGGCTACGGTATAGATCCGGACAAGGATTTGCCAAATTCAAAGAAAAGTTTACTGAGATAACAGCATACAACTCTATCACTAGCGAATCCAGTAGTTACGGTGCTCAAATTGAACTCCGAACAGAAGAGGAATCCACACGTCTCGATAAAATCACTGTTGATGACATAGATATTGACTTGGACAAAGTGATTCAGGACGCTTTCTCTGAGAAAATTGCTGCACAACTTGCTGAAGAAGTCCGAGAGAACCTGAATTCCCTTAGTCCGGAGTCAAGAATTCTCGCATATACAGCTATTAGAGGATATGACCTTGGCGTCTGGAGCAATAGAACCAAACCTGACAACGATGTTCTCTGGAGATTTTACTCAATTATAACCGGTGACACGCCAACTGACGATAAGAAGACGGATTACATTGAGGAGTTAGTAGCGAATGGCTGTTTCTACGTCAACAACAGCAAAATCATTCTGACACCGGCTTACACCAAATTGGAAGATCCGTATGAGTTCCTACCGAAGTTAAGGATTGAGTCGCCTAACTAATCTTGGTATATCTGGCTGACTTCTTCAAGGATGTTTGAGGCTGATTTCGGTAGAATTAGTAGATTCTCTTCTTCCCACAGGAGGAACTGTTCATTGATGATTCCGATCAGACGGTCTATCAGTGAGGATCTTTCACTACCTCGTATTAGTAGCCCTGCATTCTCTAGATACAGAGCAATTCGTTCGTTTTCTCGGTGCTGAAATGCTTGGACGGTTTCTTCTCGTGCTCGTACCGAATCACTATTCAAAATGTCTTTTGGACTAACTTTTCGGAACTTATACGTCAAGTCTCGTTCTTTTTCTTCTTGGTTAACTTTTCTAAAGTACATCTTCGCAACTTCTGCTGGGTCTTCAGCGTCCAAATAATGGATTGCAGGTTGCTCTGAAGAATAATCAACATCGGTGTGCCCCTCTGCTTGTAATTCGGGCTGTGAAAGCTCCTTCTCAGAGAAATCTTGTCCAGCTTTGAAATCACCGCCGTCAATGACCTCCTTCAAGAATTCACGGCCCAGTATCTCCTGTCTGGTTTCAGAAAGACGACTTACCGCTTCTTGGATCAGGTCCTCTATATCTGCTCCAGTAAATCCCTCAGTCTCCTTAATTAGGGGGTTCAGGTACTCCAAGTCCCTCCCTTCTACGAACTGTTTCAATTCTTTGCTGAGCTGTCCGTCTTCACTGACGTACACGTTTTCCAAATAGTGATGGAGAATTGCTTTTCTCTCGGTTCGGTCAGGACGACTAAACTGGATCGGACGGTTTCCAAGTCTTCCAGGCCGTCGAAGAGCAGGATCAACGACGTGAGACAGATTCGTGGAAGCTACCACTTTTAGCGCCCGTTCGAAGTCATCGGACTGTTCTTTCGACTCAACTCCATCCAAAAGAACTAGCAGTTGAGCGACTATCTGGGCACTATAACTTTCGGAGACCTCGCTCCGTGACTGAGCGATTGCATCTAGTTCATCGATATACAGTACTTTGTGTTCTGTACTCCAAGCTTCATCGAATTTCTCACGAAGCATTCTCTCTGATTCACCAACCCACTTACTCAAGATTTCAGGTCCAGAGATTGTGACAGGTATAGATCCATACTTTTCCTGGCATACCTCCATAACTAACTCCGTTTTTCCTGTACCAGGAGGACCTTCTAAGATAATCCCCGTTGATTCAGACAATCCCCAATCTTCCTCTGCCTCTTTTAAGAACCGCTCTAATTTCTGTTTCTCGTCTTCCAACCCCGCAACTCTATCCGCATTTACCGGGTCGTACCCACTCTCCTTCTCCAGCAAGTCAGAAGCAAAACGAACCTCAGATTTCGAGTCCCAAGGCGTAGTCTTTGGTACCTCACCGCTATCAGAGACTTCGATGACTACTTTCAAGTCATCACTGACCTCTTCTTCCTCATCCGATTCAACCTTCCGTCTGATCGGGAAAACAAAACGCCCCCATCCAACAACCCTCTCTTCACTTTCTTCAGGTTGTAGTGTATAACGAGGTTCGCCTTCATCTTCTACATCAAGAATATATTCCTCTGGCTGACCATCGCCAGTCAGCGAAGAACGATCAATCCAAGCACCGTCGCCGGTTTGAAGAGAGATACGTGTCCTCAACCCAGTTCCTCTCCGAAGTTCTTCAAAATCTGATCGTTCACCTAGCTCGCTCATCTCTCCTCACCCCTGTAGAGACGATCTACAACCTCATCTGCTGATTCCAAGCCTCGACAATAGCCGTCTTCCAATACCGGGACAAAAACCTCTGCCGAAAGATTCTGACCGGGATCTTCCTTGTCCCACGAACTCACTAAGTCAAGTATCATTTGTGCCCTTTTTTCGCCTCTGAAGAAGAGGCGGGTAGGGAGAACCAGACAGATCATCTTCCTACTGGCTTCAGCATCCGGATACTTCTCCAGAGTCTCCCGTACTTTTCGGAAATTGAATGCTCCCTCACTTCGACCTGTTTCAAATTCAATGGCTACGTCCTGAGTTATATCTTCATCCAGATCGAGGAACTTCTTGGTACCGTCCTCAACCCAGTTCTGGTAGAAAGACTTGATAAAAATATCCGGCTCTATCCCCGTTTCCTCATCTGAATCACCCATATCTTTCTCTGTCTCAATAATCCTGTTCTCTAATATCTCGTCTCTAACAAATCCTTCAAAGGATTGATCGTCTTGATTTGGACGCTCCTGGGTCTCAAAGTATTGCTGCATTTCCCAGGCTAAACCCTCAGTGATTGCGGCTTTCCAGAAGTAATGTTCATCGCTTTCTTTCCCAGAGGATTGTCTTTCAGTAAGAGCAATCCGTTTCCAGTCATTCCTTTTCAGTGCTCGCTCCCTAACCTGCTCTACTTGGTCAACGCTAACAAAACGATCTGGACTACTGTTGATGGAAAAGTAACGAGCAACGCTTTCGATCAATTCACTCTTGTCCTCAACTTTCGGGTCTGCGATAACCACCGGTGAAGACTGTAATACCTCAAAAAAGCCTTCTGACTCTTCCTCTTCTGGGAGACCTGCTTCTGCAACCCGCTTAACTAGTCTATCAAAGAAATCACCTTGGAGCAGGTCGCCTTCCCATTCATCCGGTATATTCACAACGAAATATCCGAGTTCTCCGGTATAGAGAGTGGAAGAGACTTCCCGTAGAGTGGAAACAATATCAACGTCGTTTCGCTCGATAACCGGGGTTTCACCCCGCATATTCGACTTCCACTCGCCGTTAGTCAAATCCAAGGTGACGATATTCTTCTGGACCTGTGGAATCCGAGGCTCATTCGCCACAAACTCAACTGTCTCCGCACCCGGTTCCCCTCCCTCGATTTCTTTGTAGGTATCACGCAGTAGAACTTGGAGAAATGGGAGTGTGTCTAAGTTCTCAGTGCTTCGATGGAGGACTAACTTAGGTCTCCCAGAACTGTACGGTGATCCTCCGCCCCAAGTAAAAACCGGGTCTTCTTTATCCAATTCCATCGGTTCTCTACTCTGTGACTGTTGTTGTGCGGGGATCATATGGTGATTCACTGAGTGTTCGATTTTATCTGAAAGAAGTTCTTGGAGAGTCGCCAATTGGAACTCTTCTTCCTCCTCTAACTTCTGATTGGGGGAGACCGTTTTGATATCGGTGTGTGAAACCGTGTATGCTTCCAAACCCTTTGTAACCGGGATCGTGAGTTGATTACAGGTAGCCGTGATATCTTTCTGGGGGGCGATTCGTTGATCAACAGAGTGGCGGATTTTTGAAATATCTATATTGTCTTTACTAAGAGTCTCTAACCCGGTTACCCCCGTTGGTGAAATATCTGTTTCGGGCTTGATCTGCCTATCAACGTGGACCTGCTGTTTCTCCGCCTCTAACACCTCATCAACCAGTTTAACTTGGATGTCCTTCAAATCAGATGGACTACCTTCGCCTGACTCTTCCCCTGAGATAGAGCTTTGCCCTGTTCTTGGTTCACTTGCTCCTGTTTCCTGATCTCCATCAATAGGTTCCCGCGGTTTCTCCTCAGAATCTCGACTCATTCTTTAAGATATCCGTTAGCCTCCATAACATCTGCAACCTCTCGTCGCTTCAGTCTACTGTAATACCCCGATTTGTCAGAGTTGGGAGAATATAGTCCCAATGTTGCGAATATCGGTTTCCTTCTTTTGAGACGGAGCGGAGCTGAAAACGCAATACTTCCAAAAATAGGCTCTTGACCCTCATCTAACGAATCTGGGTTCCAATCATCGGCTTGGCTAATCCACTGGTCTATCTCTTGATTACCGGAATAATTCTTCGCCCAGTTCTCATAGAACAACCCTTCAAGACCACCCAACTCATCGAACTTCTCCGTGCCTGGAACAACTAGATCGAACACCTGTCTCAGACCTAAAATCTCTTCTAAGGGTTTCTGATATTCCCTCTCAAAAATTCTGCCGTTAGAAATCTCTAACTCATCCATCTTTTCTAACAGCTCAGACGGAACCACGTCTTCTACAGCTTCCCGCTGAACACCTGTATTCACCATCAATAAGGCAGTCAGCTCGCTATTGACTGGAGGACAAACTCCAATTAGTGAGTTGAACCAAGACTCAAAACTAGAGGTTGTACTAATCGAATCCTCTTCTATCTCAAAAATATTGGATGGAAGTGATAAATCGGTAGAATTACTTTCAATAGCTATCCGTTCATCAAGAGATTTAAACAAATACTTAAAGCCCTCAAGGATATCTAAGATTGTCTGTCTATTGTATGGGTTTCGGAAACTCGGTTTGTGAATCTCCGTAGCTTTCGGATCAAAATTCTCCAACTTCGACAACTCATCATCAAAGTCATCTCCTCTATCTAAAGTGATCTCTTCTCCCCTAGAACTGGCTTTCCACTCAAAAGATACCAACCACCACGGAATGAATTGCTCATCATCCTCTCCTTCTACATATCCAATGACCGATTTGCTTTTCTCCGACAAAGACTCATAAGCCACAGAATTCCCAGGATTCTGCTTCCCCGTAAACGTCTGCCAGAGATCGTCCTCAATTTTATCTTTGAACTCCTCTCGTTCCGGGAGCCCCGCAATTTTCGCACCAACCTCTCTTAACCGGTCGATATCTAAGGTCTTGGTTAATGACGCCTGCCGTGTTTCAGCCATGATCAGTTTCCCGTACAGATTGCAATCACTAATAGACTTACGGGGAATAAAAGTCAGGGGGGAGTAACCAATCTCTCTCTTCTTCCGCTTATTAGTGGCACTGTTCGGTGCAGGGCCCCTAATGATTCAAGAATGTTGTAAGATCTTTGCACCTCGGTGTTAATTCCGATAGAAATACCGGTGGTCACTGCGCAGATCTCCTTAACAGCTCACTCACGAGAACTAGCATGAAATCGACAGTGACCGAGTGCTGCATGGACCCTCTATATTCAGCACTGTCGAACAATCTCGATTTTGAATAGTTTCTCTGGGAACCGCGCACATCTCTGGCTGTAATGACACAGCATCAGTCTGAGTCATCAACGTGGGCGAAGCGACATCGACGAGCATTGACGACACGACATTCTCACGAAGATGTCCTCACCGACCGGGAGTTCGAGTTGTTGCTCGAAGCCTGTTCGGAGTTACCCAGTCCCCGTGATTTCCAAGCACGATTCATCTGTTTGGTCGCAGGTCGGCTCGGACTCCGTGGGGGCGAGATTTCACATCTCACTACCGACTGGTTCGACTGGGATCGGAAACTTCTCCAGATTCCACAGCACGAGCCGTGTGCCTGTGGGTACTGTCGTCGCCAAGCAACTCAGGAAGCGAACCACTGTGACGACCTCACCGAGGACGAGGCAGTAGAGTCACGGTGGCACCCAAAGACGGTTTCCTCCGCGCGGGCGATCCCGTTCGACCTGTCGTTACGTCTCGAATTGTGTCTCGAACGCTTCGCCAATCGGTACGATTCGTTTCCACATTCGCGCTCAACGATCAATAGGCGGGTGAACGAAGCTGCGGAGACTGCCGATCTTCGGGGGCGCGTCTACCCACACTGTTTACGAGCAACAGCCGCGAGCTATCACGCCTATCAGGGAGTTGCGCCAGTTCCGCTTCAGGCCTTGATGGGGTGGAGCGATCTCGCCACCGCCCAGAAATACATCCGAATTTCCGGAACAGCGACCGCAGATGCACTCCGGCAGGCGCACCATCGCTAATTAACACGCTACTCACTACTCTTCCAGCCTCCGCTGAATTCAGGGCGTATGTGTCCTTCAGAGAAGTTCTTGATCAACCCGGCACAGTCACAATAGATGATAGTAGGGTGTCTCTTGATCGGAGTCGTTATTTACTGATTCTGAACGCCATAATTGACGTGAACGGTCGGTGTACTTGGAGACGCTGCTCCTTCAACACCGTTCCAGTCAACGACACTGATATTGGCTAACTCTCCAGAGAATCGGAATCGTTGCACACCGGTATCAATCGAACCCTCAACGGCTGACTTCGTAACGACCGTTCCCTCTTCGAATGGATCATCTGCAAGCATTTCGAGCTCGCCAGCTACAGAGATTTCAAAATTCGATGGAACACCACGTCCAACAATCGTTACAAGATTCGGCAATCGACCGGCTTCAGAGGTGTCAGATTCCGACGTGTCGCGTGTCATGATCCGGAGAACTGGCTATCTCGTTATCAAATCTAGGATCGATATATGGACGCATTTTACACTGGGAGTTACAACAGCGTTAAAAACTACCTGCACGGGTAGATGCATTTTAAAAGTCAATCAGCCTGGTGATTACAATTACTCAACCCATGGTGATCAGACTATGGATGATTTGACTGGGTTCCAGCGTGACTTGCTGTATGTCATTGCTGGTGCCGATCAACCGTCGGGCCAAGAAGTCAAAGACGAAATAGAGGAGTACTATGCGAGCGAGATCAATCATGGACGACTGTATCCGAACCTCGATACGCTCGTCAACAAGGGAGTAGTTGAGAAAGGGCAACTTGATCGGCGAACGAATTACTATGCGATCACGGACGCTGGATTCGAAACGATTGAAGATCGGCGAGAATGGGAAGAGCGGTATGTGAATTAAGGGAGTCGAAGAATATCTCATGTAGAGTTGGCTCTCCTTTCGTCCGGTGAGCAAACCGATGCGTGGTGTGTATTGGATGTTCTATCGGACTCAGGAGATAACCAGTACTTCGTCCGGAATATATGACGAGAGTCTTGCAGAAAGAACCGGTCTGATTAGGCCATTGGAATTCGTGCCATCTGGTCCGTGGGGAAGTCCTCAATTTCGTGCTGGCTTTGTTACCTGCTTGATTCTCGTAGCGCCGGGTCGAAGAATCTAGTTGGAGTAACAAATTGTCTCTTCCGCCGTATCGCCCACCAGCAGATTGCGACGCTCCCGGCCGCCAGCGACGCCACAGTTTTTGCACTCGGCGACGACCGTCTGTTTCGTCGCGTCGCGACGGCGTGTCGCTCGTTATTGGGGCCCACTCGAATGTCCGGCCTACAGTCCTTCGACGAACTCTCGAAGCTCACGATTGTACCGCTCGGGCTGTTCCCAGAAGGGCGAGTGTCCTGTCTCGGGGAACCATGACAGTTCAGAAGTTTCGATCAGTTCAGCATGTTCCTCGGCTGCAGCTGGTAAAACGATGATATCTTCTTCTCCATGAGTGATCAGCGTCGGGACATCGACCTTTCGAAGGTCGCTATCGTGACTTACTTCTCGTGTGTGGAGCCCCTCTCGCACGTGCGGTGGGACGACTGCATTGAAGCCGAGGAAATAGTAGTGATCCTGCGGACTGAGTTCATCATAGGCGCACCGTTCGACGAACGTTTCGAGAGTGTCGACGCTTTCTTGCGTATCTGTTGACTCGAATCCGGGAATGAGATTGAGATACTTGTCGCCGATAACAGCGAGAGCATCCTCAGTACCTGTCTTTGAGATTGCTCCGACGAAGTTCAACCCTGCGATATGTTCGGTCCCGTACTCTGAAATATAATCCGAGAGAATGAGGCCGCCGTAGGACCATCCAGCGAGGACGGGCTGGTCGAGTTCCAGTTCGTCGATGACAGCCTGAACGTCGTTTGCCCATACGGACGAACGGTTGTAAGCATTCTTCGGCTTATCCGAGTTTCCGTGGCCCCGAATATCCATCGCCAGCAGCCGATACTCGTCCGCCAGATCTGAGTGCATCTGCTTGTCCCATGACAGTCGTGACTGACTGTACCCGTGAATGAACAAGATGGAGTGTCCGTCTGCCTGTCCGGTTTCGTCAACGTGCAGGTTGGCACCTTCACCACCTGTTACAGTGTGAGACTGCATACAAGAACTGTAAACCCAAAATCAATTATAGCTACTCCCGGCGTACGACACACTGACTTGAAGAATATGGCACCGGCAGTCGGTAATACCCCTGATATCCGTCGCGATAAAGGATCGTGTTGGACTCATGCTCTGGCTCCACATTCAGCAGTCGATATTTATAATCCGCCGAAGGTTTCAATAGAGTCGAACCTTCAGGAACGAGCACTAGCCTACGTAGCCACCTTCAAACCCTCTCGACTGTCCCCTACACCAGAATCAGGAAGAGCCAATTCATCAAAGCCACTCGAGCAATCCCACCAGTCCCAGCGAGGTTATTGGTCGCTGCATCGCCATCAACAGAGACCGAAGAGGTCGACCGAAGGCTAGCATTTTTGTACTGATGCGAACAGGAACAACTCAATGGGCACAGACTCGAGGACGGACGCAGACACAGCCTCATCTATCGAAGCCCACCAGGACACACTCGAGACAGAGAACATCGCGTTCGTGGACACCCTCAATGACGGGATCGCGACACTCCTGAAAGAGACAAGCGACCTGCAGTACGATTACGTCCTCGGGGAGGTATCCGACTATGGAGTCTCCGGCAACGGCCACGCCCATTTCGACCTTGGTCATGCCGACGCTACGATCCACTGTGTGATCTTCAGCTACCGGCTGCAGTCGCTGGCCGTCTCGATTGACGATGGAACGCAGATCGCCGTGAAAGGTGATCTTTCGTTTTACGAGGCAAAGGGAAGCGTCTCTCTCATCGTCGAGGACTTCGTCGAAGTCGGGAAAGGAGCCTACCACCAAACGTACCAGGAGAACAAAGAGCTTCTCGAGGAGGATGGCCTCCTAGCCGAAGACGCGAAACAACCGCTTCCTGAGTTTCCACATCGAATCGGGATCGTCACGAGCGCAGATAGCGACGCGAGAAAGGATGCCGTCACGAGTATCCATAACCGCCATCCCGACGTCGACATCCGCATCCAGCATACGACCGTGCAGGGCGACGACGCGATGCTGTCGATGATGCAAGCGATCAGCGTACTTGACGATAACGCCCAGATCGACGTGATCGTGGTTACCCGCGGTGGCGGAGCAGATACAGATCTGCGCGTTTTCAACGAAACGCCGCTTTGCCGCGTTATCCACAACACGGCCACGCCGATTGTCGTCGGGATCGGCCATGAGGACGACCGGACACTTGCAGAGGAGGTCGCTGACAAACGCGTCATGACGCCCACCCACGCCGGCGAGATCGTCCCGAAGAAGGAAGACCTCGAGGCCACCGTTCAGACCGCTGGCGAGCGACTGAACAGCGCATACGAACGGCTGGTTCGAGACCGGCTCGGAACAACACAGCAGGAACTGGACAGCGTCTACACCCAGCACGTGAGTTCTGTGCTCGCGACCCACTCGATGGAACTCGATCACGCCTTCGAGACCGTCGCTACTGAGCGACTCACCACACTCGAGAATCAGCTTGATCACGCACTCGAGTCGTTTGAACAGCAGAAAGCCCACGAAGAGGAGAAAGCCGAAGTTGCGAGCGAGTACGAACAGTCCCAGCGGCTACAGCGCATCATCATCGTGATGCTCGTCATTCTGCTGGTGGTGTTACTCGGCTACATCCTCCTTTGAGACAGTGATAGAGATACTATGAGTGACAGTTCAGAGATACCGGCCGATGCATCGATTTCAGACAAGACCGATCGACTCGAGGAGATTATCGCCCAGCTCGAGGACGGTGGACTCTCCCTCGAGCGAGCCAAAGAGCTTCACACCGAAGGAACGCGTCTTCTCGCTGAGCTGGAGGAGGAATTGGATATCGGCGGTGGAGAAATCATTGAGCGGAGTGCTGAGGATTCGCTCGAGAGCTGAAAACAGACAACTGAATCGACGGCGCTAAAGTGGAGACCGCGGATATCCAGTGTTCACTTATCGCGACGAAAATATTCCACCACGAGTTGAGATCGTCTCGTTCTCATACAACCCGTTCGGATCGACTACTTCTGAAACCGTGACTAACTCCTGGGTGTCGACATCCGCTGATCCCTTATTTGAAAAGCGGTGTCAGTAAACGGCTATCAGGAATTACTCGAACCGCCAATGTCGAGACAATTGATTGCCTCTCGAGGCTCAACCTCGTATTCGAGCAACCGATCAGCTGCTAACAACCATGCCCTCCTCGAGAGTTCTGGATCCACACCTTCGTACTGAACACTAAATTCTGTCAGCGCGACTGCGATCAACAGATCATCTCGCTTTCGATCAGACATCGCCCGCATTGGCTGCCTCCTCCTGTATAAACCTCAGCCCCTACCCCAGTATCGGAGATTCCCGAATCCGCTCGGTGAAAGGTAACCAAGTAGCTACGCCAGTCTCGAGTAGAACCTGTCACAGAACGCTTCTCGAGGATTCGATCGGTTGTTGGCACAGGTGACCGTTAGCTTGAGAAATAAACAAGATCTATATGCTATGTGAAACACGCAGAACGTGGCTACGTTCCATCATCTACGATGGCTATGAGTTTTGAGTCATATCTCAACTCAACTTGTCGGAGTGCCTGATAGATATATAGCTCGTAAATCCCGGCGATTGGCTCCACGACCAATCTGGCACAATAGGCTCGGTCTGGTCCACTTCCTCAAGTCGGTGGCTGAACGGCAATAGCGATTCTATGATGAGCAAGACTACTCATCTAGATGCAGCTCATCAGCATTGATATCTCCTGAGAGAAAATCCTCTCCTAGTTCTGTAATTCGATAGTTTGTTGCATCAACTCGTTGGATTAGACCCACTTCGGCAAGCTTTCTGCAACGCCGGGAGACGTATTCCCCAGTATAATCAATATTTGCTCCGATGACTGTAGGCGATGCTACGATATCTTTCTCAAAAAGAAATTCTAAAATCCGTTCGTCCGCCTGAGTCATCCAATCTACCCGGGGGCGCATTAGGAACTCCGTACAAGAAAGAGCAACCTAAGAGGGCAGCATAACCTGTCTTTAGCCCCAATATTTTGTGGTCATAGATACAAAATATTGTGTTTATAACTACACCATTTCACCACGGACACGATTATGGTCATCCGAGATGGTAAGTGAACAGACACAGTTTCCAACGCTCTATGAATTACTCACGGCGGAGTACACGAATGAAGAAGTTTCTAATACAATCAACAAAGTTACCCAACGGGTGAAAAATACGTCATTCCAGCGCTGGTATCGCGCCCAGGAGTTTGCGGACAATGTACAAGATGGTAAGTCGTATTTCAATGGCCCCAGCCCGTCACGAGAACCCTTGTATCATACCCCAAGCCAACTCTTACAGTGTCACCGCAAACTCTACTATCGTCAACACAACGCTCCGAAAGAGACTCCTGACCCGTCAGGGATTTTCTGGATTGGCGAAAATGTTGAAACCGAACTGATTATACCATTTTTCAAGGCTGTATTGGGGGATAGAACCTACGTTCAAAACTCAATCTGGGTGGATTTTACAATTAAATCTCGTACGGGACAGTTACGACTCAGAGGCGAAACCGACCCCGCGTTCGTTGATCAGGATGGCGTCCCAATTTTGCTAACCGAGGTCAAAACCAAAGATTCGATTGACCACCTTGAATCACCAAACGCTCACCACCTCGCACAGGTACACGCCTACATGTACGGGTTGACCGACAAGTTTGATCGGCGGATCACCGACGCGCTGCTCGTCTATGTGGATCGAACGACGCTGGAATTGAAAGTGTTCCGTTGTGAGTTCGATCCGCTGTTCTGGCGACGGCGCGTCCTTGACTGGGCCGCATCCCACAGCGAGTGTCGGATCGAAAATCGACTCCCGCCGGCTGACCCGGAATTCGACTGGGAGTGCCAGTTTTGTTCCTATCGAGAGCGGTGCGGCAAAGAAACGGATGGGATCGGTGAAGATAGCCCACCTCGAGGCTTCCTACCGTTACACGAGTACCCCGAAGAGAAGGTTGTCACTCACCTCGAGGCTCACCGTGGCGATGTGAAGCTGACCCCGACAATAGCTCACCAGTTTCCCGAGTTAGCGAAAGAGTTCGAAGTTCACAAGTGGAGATGCCAATCATGTACTGACGAGTTCTCGTGGCGACGTCTCGAACCGGGCCAACCTCGTCAACCCATCCAGTGCCCGAACTGCAAGTCAGTAACGGTTGATCAGGGGAGCGTTCGTGGACCGACTCCGAAAGAACAGAGCTCGCGGGAGTGAGTAAAGATGCTTGGGGAGAAACAGTGGTTCGCCGAACCTGATGACTCCGTGGGATCTTGGCTCCTCCTCGTATTGGAAACTCCAAGTCAGGAGGAAGAGACGTACATTTCGGGGTGGCAGGTCGGCCTTGCCAATACTCAGAATATCCTACAATTCGAATCGATGGAGATCGGCTCTCCCATGCGAGAAACCGAATTGCTCAGCGCGCTTCTGGATGAATTACGACCCCACCGTCGTTCTGATTTAACGATCATTACCCCTACAGAACACACTCTTCACTTGCTCAGATCTCGCCTCTTGGTCTCTCCGATCACGTCTGCAACGCTCCGAGGATTCGATCACTTGTCTACTGCGAAACTGGTAGAACAATATTTTATGATTCAAATTGACGCTGATGATCACTTCTTGAGTTCTGATCTACCAAATTCAGATCAACCGTTGCAATCCACTTGCTCTTTAGGTGATTTAGATGTGGCAGAGCACCAGGCTGCGGTGGAACAGCTATGGGGCATATTTATTCAACTTGGTCCGCTGGTACCACGTCGTCTCCTAATTGGTTCTCCTCTTTGAACATTATATGAAAACGAAAGATTGTGTGTACAAAATACACATGATAAAAATGCTTATGTGCCTAAGCAGAACAATCGTGTGTATATC
Organism: Natrarchaeobaculum sulfurireducens; assembly: GCF_003430825.1. Lineage (NCBI taxonomy): Archaea > Methanobacteriati > Methanobacteriota > Halobacteria > Halobacteriales > Natrialbaceae > Natrarchaeobaculum > Natrarchaeobaculum sulfurireducens. Next base: position 1,136,675 of record NZ_CP024047.1, read on the forward strand.
CTACACATCCATCTGTGGGTCATCTGATTTTTGGCTGTCCAGGTAAATGGCATAGAAAATGCCAATCCACAATAGTTCGATAAGATCTTTTCCTTATATACCTTCGAAATCAGAATGATATGATTTAAATACAGTTTCTTTTCTATCCTTTGCGTATCGCTGGGTGGTTTCAATCGAGCTGTGCCCCAATATATCTCGAATATAGCGTAGGTTCACCCCATCCTCAACCATATGAGTTGCGAGACTATGACGTAATATGTGTGGAGTGATTCGGTATTTGTTTCTACCATCTGCAGTTGTGCCTATTACTTCTTGTAGACCAGACCGATCAGCACTCTCCATGACAATATCATAAAACCCTTTCGGGCCAAGGCGTTCACCAAAACCTCGTCCTGATTCTCCTAAGAACAGGGCCGGTTTTGAAGCCCCTGGTCTGTCCGGTCGGATCTCGTCGATCCAGAGGTCCAACAAACGGTCTAATTCCGCTGAGTAAGGAACAGTCCTCGGTTTCGAATTTTTCCCATCCCGTACCAGTATCTCTCTAATATCTCTGTCCACATCTTCTACATTCAATTCCGATAGTTCAGACCTTCGTAGGCCCGTATAATAAAAAAGAGCGTTAATCAATGTATCTCGTACTCCATTTGCAGCATCAATGAGCTTCCGGACCTCCTCCCGACTAATCGCTTTTCGCTCGGTGGACCTGGGTACTTTCGCCGCATATTCTTCACCCTTGATATTTATTGAAGGAACACTTTTATCCAGTTCATCTTTGATATGCCCGTATAATGCTCTTAAAGTCGATATTTCTTTATCCAGTGTTTCGACAGTAATTCCCTCCCGTGCTCGAGAGTCAAAAAAATCACGAATGTCTGACTTCTCCGCCTGAGTGATTGAAGTAGACCTAGCCGCGAGGAAATTCTCAAATTCTCTATACTTGTACAACTTATCTGCTATTACTTTACCATTTGTTCTTGCAGTTAATCTAAGTGCATAATCAAGAATCTCATCACTTTCAAATATTTCAGTTAATCCGTTTTCAAGGTTATTTCGGAACTCTTCTTCGTTCTGGTCGGGGCTCCTTCGTACGAGCGAATGGATTGGTGGGGTTTGAGGATTAGTGCTCATTGTTATTTTTGTAGCTTCCAGCGGGTCGTGTCACTTTCTTCACCTTTTGAATCTATGCGTTGCACCACGAATTGCTCCTCAAGGTGTCTAAGTCCGGCTTCGACGTCTGACGGTGACAATGACAATCGGCCAGATAGATCAGGAATGGAAAGCGGATGATCTGCGATCTTCAGTTCTTTCTCAACTTGATCGGCGATATGATCCTCCGCTGGCCCCAACTGTGCTGCGATTCTCTCAACGAGTTCGATGATCTGATTGAGTTTCTCATCGATACCGTCCGTCTCAGCATCAAGGTCGTCTAATCGTTTGACAACTGACCGAATGTCATCTTGTTGGGCCGTATTTCCTCCAGGACCTATATAGTCATAGAGCGACTGTGCAACAAGACCACTGAAATTCGTTCCTCGTTCTTCGGCATGATTCTGCGCTCTATTGTGTAATTTAGGGTAGATAGTGATATTTACCCGTTTCTTCTGGGTACTTTCAGTGACGTTGGGTTCTCCCTGAAATGAATCAGTCAATATACTTCCCCTCCGTTCAGTATTGGATGAGTTTCGTGTTCATTTCTTGTTTCCCGAAAGAATCTGCTGTACTCATCGGGGTCAATTCTGCAGGATGGCTGTAACCACATTTTGTGACTCATCTTGTTACAGTTCTGCCGGCTATTCGTCTTCCAAACAACATTGGTCACTGTGCTGGCGATTTTTCTATTATCGCGCTCTGACGATGGAGCAACGATTGAGCTGCAACTTACAGTCGAACTATCCCCGGTCGGTAGCTCTACAAGATATCTACAAGCAGAGGTCGACTTAGTCATCATACCTCACCTCTGAAGAAGAAACTGATTTATCGTCGATTGAATTCACCTGAGTGTCTCCCAGCTTAGCGACTGAATGCTCGCTGAGCTGGTCGAGCGCGTTCTGACGTGCCTCCACTGGAATCTCGACATATCGAAGAGTGGACTGTCGGGATTTATGCCGGAGTTGTTCTTTCGCGTAGGCCAGAGACCGAAAGTGAGTGAGATATGTTCCCGTAGACCGGCGAATTGACATCCACGTTATCTTTCGATTTGATTGATTGATCCCGGCCTCTTCAAGGAGCTGATCTAGTAGGTAATTCAATGAGTCTGACCGATACGGGTTTGCTTCTCGGTTCAGCCAGAGCGTCTCAATGCCGTCGTATTTCGGCATAGCATCGCGCTGGCGTAACCACTTATTCGTGGCCTGAACTGATCGGGTACTCAAGCCAGGTTCCCAACATGCATCGTTCTTCGGCGATTCATCTTTTGGAATCTGGAATACCCCTGTCTCTGGCTTGTACCACAGTTTGGAACACCTCGAGATGAACGCAGGGCGGGCTCCGAGATCGAGGGCGACACTCACCAAGGAAGGAATTTTCCAGCTAGTTCTGGAGCGTTCGAAATCGTCTGGAGTGACTTCTGCCTTCGGCTTTCCAAGCTTTTGAGCGAAGTAGGCTTTGTATCTATCTCGAGTCTCAGGCGACAGGTTATCATATTTCCCAACATCGTCGTACGTAAGCGCTGCTTCATACAATCGATCCCGTTCTTTCAGGTTAAAGTAATCCGCTTGGTCGTACTCACTTTGAGTGAACGTTAGACTCGGTGTCCATGGCTCTTCACCAGTGCGATTTGATTTGAATCTGAAATAATTCACCACCGCTTGCTGGAGTTTGCGTTTACTTCCTTCAGCATACGGTTTCTCGTTCTTGGTTTGAATCCTGTCCTGTGCAAGCGCCTTCTCATACGCATCAGCATGCGCATGGGTGATTCGTCTGCTGATTGTTTCAGTACGGGCCCATACCCATCGATGGAATTGCGTTGTTCGATGGAACTGATCAGACACTGAGCCAGGTGCAAACCCTACCTTGCGTTGAGGAATTTTTCCGGTCTGTTGTAACCATGTCCAGTACTCTTGATAATGGCTCTCCAGTTCGTTTAGCTGCCGGTATGAGAGATCGTTCCGGATCGACTCCGGAACAAATCTAATCTCATCACTTGTTTCGGCTTGTTTTTTATCTTGGTGATTGGTTTCTAGCATTTCTCTAAGTCTTTATTATCCATACTCCTCAGGAACATCTCCATTTACCGTATGCTATTTACCGATAGGTGTACGATTGGAGAATGGAGTCACGGCTACCGGGACTCCAGTGTACGTCCCTGGGGGCGTGCATTCAACATCTCTGTTGGAACCCTGGGCCTCAACCAATGGTTCCAACAGGGTTTTGACCGATTTTGGGTGTTTTAGATCATAATGGGATTCACTATGCGAGCCCACTTTAAATTACCCATAATTCGATTATTTGACACCCAGTGGTGTAAGAAACAAACTCATCAAAGATTCGTCTGGCTATTGACTCCACTTCAAAAGTAATAAGCCTTGAAGCCATCCGATTGTGAAATTCCTACATTTGATCATTTATTTGGATTATGTCTTTGGAAATATCTGTATTTTAATCATAGTTTATGAAATGGGGGTTCGGCGATGATATTGGCAGAGGAGTCGACAGCGTCGCTGGACCGTGATCCCGTTTGGAGTCCTTGGTTCTTCCGACAACCTAGTACCGTCCCAACCGTGGACAGCTAGGTTATATCCTCTGGGCACGTATCTATAGGAATGAGCCGAAAGAAGTACACTGTCGATCTTTCTGACGAAGAACGTGCTGAACTCGAGGAGTTCGTTACGAAGGGCACACACCGAGCAGAGGCCATCACCCGTGCACGGATCCTTCTGAAGGCTGACGACGGGCTCACAGATGCGGCCATCTGTGAGCACGTCGGCTGTTCGGTCGGGACACCCCATCGGGCGCGCAAAGCGTACACCGAGCGAGGGATTGCGGCGATTCATCGCCGCAAGCCCGATCGTGACTACGAGCCGAAACTCGACGGCCGAGCCGAAGCTCACCTCGTTGCACTTGCCTGCTCAGAGCCACCAGACGGCCGCACGCGCTGGACGTACGCCCTGCTCGCCGACCGTCTTGTTACTCTCGAGGAGATCGAGTTCGACTCGATCTCCGAGGAAGCTGTCCGACAGCGTCTAAAAAAACGACCTGAAGCCACACCGCTCTGAGTACTGGCTGATTCCACCCACAGAGAACGCCGAGTTCGTCTATCGGATGGAAACGATCCTTTCGCTGTACGAAGAACCATACGACGAGAGCCGTCCAGTCGTCTGTTTCGACGAGTCCAGCAAGGAACTTCGCAAGCACGTCCGCGACCCGCTCCCGGCGTCACCGGGAGCGGTCGCTCGAACGGATCACCACTACGAACGCAACGGAACCCGGATGCTCCACGTTGCGACTGAGCCGTTGACCGGCCAGTGTCGCCTTCACGTGACGGAACGCCGACGAACGTCCGAGTGGATCGACTGCATGGTAGCGATCGCTAACGACTACCCGGATGCAGACCGCATCCGGGTAGTCCTGGACAACCTCAGCACGCACAATCCCGCCGCGTTCTATCGGTTCTTCCCGCCCGAAACAGCACGCGAGTATCTCGACCGGTTCGAGTTCTACTACACGCCCACGCACGGCAGCTGGCTGAATATGGCCGAACTCGTCTGGAGTTCACTCCAGAGCCAGTGTCTCAACCGCCGCATTCCCGACGCAGCGACCCTCCAGTCGGAGGTCGCTGCGTGGGAAGCCGAGCGCAATGAGGTCGATGTCACGATCAACTGGCAATTCAGAAACGAGGACGCTCGAACGAAACTACACCGACTCTATCCGACTCTCGAAGAGGCCGAGAACTAGTCACTCGACGCTTGGGAAGCTACTAGTGCGGTTTCAGTTTTGATCTGCTAGGATCAATTGGGAGGCGCTGTACTGCATGAATCTAGCATTTCACGGCTCTGGTGAATCGCCAGACTGCGTCGAGTTGATCCGTCAGAACTAGGGAGTTGAAGCGGGAAACGGCGGATGGTTCATGTCCAAAATTTCCCGCTTCACTGGGAAGGTCGTGACGTTGGCTAAAAGTGCTGTTGGTGGCCGAGGCGAATCCGCCGCCCCGCAAGGTGGCGGCGGATTCGCCGACTACGCCGTCGTTTCTCTGCATTGTCTGCGGATTTACTTGGAGAAATCCTACCGCGAAGCGCTCGATCTCTTGAGCGAGATGCCACAAATACTGGCGGAGATCGGCCTTGAGAAGGCCGATCTCCCTGATCACTCGACGCTAGTGAAAGCGTTTGACAGGACCAAGATGGAAGTCTGGCGAGTGCTGTTGCGCCTGTCGGCGCAACTGCACGAGCCATCTGGTCATGCAGCGATGGACGCGACGTTTTTCGACCGCGAAAACGCCAGCAAACACTACTGCCGCCGGACAAATTACCGGGTTCAGACGCTCAAAACAACCGCTCTCGTCGATACAGCGTCACAAGCTGTCCTCGACGTTCATTGCACAACCGAGAAACGTCACGACACGCAGATCGGCTGGCAACTCGCCCGCCGCAACGCGGGCGAGTTGCACAGCCTTGCCGCCGACAAAGGTTACGACTGGCAACGATTACGTGAGAAACTCCGAGAAGAGGGCGTCAGACCGCTGATCAAGCATCGAGAGTTCCGCCCCATCGATCACGCGCATAACGCGCGGATCGATGAGACTCTTTACGGCCAGAGAGCGTTGTCTAAGACCGTTTTCTCGGTGATCAAGCGCACGCTCGGCGATGCCGTGCGTGCGCGAAGCTGGTATCGTGAGTTCCGTGAAATCGTTCTGATGTGTGTCGTCTACAACATCAAGCGTGCCGTCAACTAGCCAAATCAAGTGCCGTATGGCGATTCACCACGGCCCATTTCACAGCTGAAGGGGCACTAGACGCCAGTACCAACGTTAAAATATAAGTTTGCTATTATTTGTTTGCTAGATTTTTCTCCGTCGCGACGCCACCCCGCGGTGAGGTAGTCGCGCCTCGATGTTTCAATCCCGTGCTAGGTTTTCTCTCCGTCGCGACTCTCGGTAGTGACAACTAAGACCGCACTCCGAAGTTTCAATCCCGTGCTGGGTTTTCTCTCCGTCGCGACTCACGTCGCCAATTGTCCACGCAATATCCATTAACTATGTTTCAATCCCGTGCTGGGTTTTCTCTCCGTCGCGACTCACGTCTCGACCGATAGCCGGCGCTCGACCTGCGGGTTTCAATCCCGTGCTGGGTTTTCTCTCCGTCGCGACATGGACTCGAATCACATCAAAGCGATTCTGAACGCTGCGTTTCAATCCCGTGCTGGGTTTTCTCTCCGTCGCGACGGTCGACAGACCTCCGTGATTCTCGAGAGACAAGTTTCAATCCCGTGCTGGGTTTTCTCTCCGTCGCGACCGTTCGCGAGCGTGTGGGTGAGTGGTGCGAGGACCGTGTTTCAATCCCGTGCTGGGTTTTCTCTCCGTCGCGACCTATCCCTCGGCGTACGACGGCGCACGCGGGCGCTACGTTTCAATCCCGTGCTGGGTTTTCTCTCCGTCGCGACATCGAAGCGGAACAGGAAGTCGAGCAGGCATACATCGTTTCAATCCCGTGCTGGGTTTTCTCTCCGTCGCGACACGCTGCCGGCGAACTGGCGTCTCGCGACGGCCGAGGGTTTCAATCCCGTGCTGGGTTTTCTCTCCGTCGCGACAGCGTGATACCCAATGAATACAATCGAAAGTCGCAATGTTTCAATCCCGTGCTGGGTTTTCTCTCCGTCGCGACCGCCGGACCTGAGCGCGCTTCGGCTGCAGGATAGTTTCAATCCCGTGCTGGGTTTTCTCTCCGTCGCGACCTGGCCGCTCTGGGGGGGTGTGAACCGTGCCTTTTCGTTTCAATCCCGTGCTGGGTTTTCTCTCCGTCGCGACATGACGAGTGATCTGGGCCATCGTTGCTCTGGAAAGTTTCAATCCCGTGCTGGGTTTTCTCTCCGTCGCGACAGGTCTACGAAAATGCAAGCCAGGCTCCGTCAGAAAGTTTCAATCCCGTGCTGGGTTTTCTCTCCGTCGCGACGTGACTCTCAGCGTGTCTTCGGTATGGTCCGACACTGTTTCAATCCCGTGCTGGGTTTTCTCTCCGTCGCGACCGAGCCGGTCCTCGACGGCGTCCTGCAGATCCTCTTGTTTCAATCCCGTGCTGGGTTTTCTCTCCGTCGCGACCTTGGGAACTAGGTTACAGGGCCGGATACCACAATGGAGTTTCAATCCCGTGCTGGGTTTTCTCTCCGTCGCGACACGGTCGACGTCCAGGGCGATGTCTACTGGGACACGTTTCAATCCCGTGCTGGGTTTTCTCTCCGTCGCGACGACTTCGCGGAACTTGAAGTGACCAAAGATCAGCTTGTTTCAATCCCGTGCTGGGTTTTCTCTCCGTCGCGACCGACGGCACGACCGGCCAGGCGGCGAAGTACGGCGGTTTCAATCCCGTGCTGGGTTTTCTCTCCGTCGCGACCGGACACGATCGAGGCGACGTCCACATCCTCTTTCGGTTTCAATCCCGTGCTGGGTTTTCTCTCCGTCGCGACCGAGTCCGTTGCCTATCCGAACAGCGCTGCAAGAGCGTTTCAATCCCGTGCTGGGTTTTCTCTCCGTCGCGACCTATCGCTGGCGTCAAACTACGTTATGGGAATACTGTTTCAATCCCGTGCTGGGTTTTCTCTCCGTCGCGACGAGCGACGGGGTCGTCTACTCTGCGAGTTTGGATGAGTTTCAATCCCGTGCTGGGTTTTCTCTCCGTCGCGACCGGCGGGCACGCCGGATACGCTAACCTCAAACCCACCGTTTCAATCCCGTGCTGGGTTTTCTCTCCGTCGCGACATCTCGGCGTCTCGATCGCCGTCCATGTGGACGCTCAGTTTCAATCCCGTGCTGGGTTTTCTCTCCGTCGCGACCTCGTAGCGTCGTCTTCGGGCGTCGCCGTGCTGATATGTTTCAATCCCGTGCTGGGTTTTCTCTCCGTCGCGACCTTCACAGAATTGAACGAGTGGGAGTTCGAGCACGAGTTTCAATCCCGTGCTGGGTTTTCTCTCCGTCGCGACAGTCTGGAACGCAGCCTCGGAAGGTCACTCGATGGACGTTTCAATCCCGTGCTGGGTTTTCTCTCCGTCGCGACCGTCCGTGTCTTGTTCAAGCGTTCTTGGCGTGACAGACTGTTTCAATCCCGTGCTGGGTTTTCTCTCCGTCGCGACCGGTCTATCTGCTTGATACCGAGGCCGATTCGGTGCTGTTTCAATCCCGTGCTGGGTTTTCTCTCCGTCGCGACCTGGCGACTACGACGAAGGCGAGGGCTACCTCGTTGAGTTTCAATCCCGTGCTGGGTTTTCTCTCCGTCGCGACGATCCTCTGGACTGAGAGCGAGACGATTTACTACGTGTTTCAATCCCGTGCTGGGTTTTCTCTCCGTCGCGACAACCTTGTGGGTCTGTGTCGGCAGATCGCCGTTTCGGTTTCAATCCCGTGCTGGGTTTTCTCTCCGTCGCGACGGTTCGCAAAGGGTCTGGTTCGAGGGGCTATCGCTGTGTTTCAATCCCGTGCTGGGTTTTCTCTCCGTCGCGACCCAAACAAGGAGAAACGGGCTTGGGACTCGAACTTGGTTTCAATCCCGTGCTGGGTTTTCTCTCCGTCGCGACGCTCTAACGCGGATTGTTCTGAGAGGCTGGTTGACAGTTTCAATCCCGTGCTGGGTTTTCTCTCCGTCGCGACCGTCGACGACCTCGAGGCCGAGATCGAGGGACAGCGAGTGTTTCAATCCCGTGCTGGGTTTTCTCTCCGTCGCGACGTCCTCACTATCGTCGAACAGCGACCGTGACGTGAGTTTCAATCCCGTGCTGGGTTTTCTCTCCGTCGCGACTCCCGCACTCGGGGCACTCGTCGACGTCGTCGCCGAGTTTCAATCCCGTGCTGGGTTTTCTCTCCGTCGCGACGACATCGTTTAAGAACTCGTCAATAGCGTCTGGCTGTTTCAATCCCGTGCTGGGTTTTCTCTCCGTCGCGACATCAGAAATTGCCTCAACGATCGACGTCCCAAAGAGTTTCAATCCCGTGCTGGGTTTTCTCTCCGTCGCGACGAAGCGCCGCTTATGCGACCGAAAGACTCCGACAAGTTTCAATCCCGTGCTGGGTTTTCTCTCCGTCGCGACCGATCGAGGGTGACGCGGGCCAGACGATCGCGACGTTTCAATCCCGTGCTGGGTTTTCTCTCCGTCGCGACAAAAGAGACCCTTCGGACTCTGTCGGGAGTCGAACGTTTCAATCCCGTGCTGGGTTTTCTCTCCGTCGCGACACCAGCAGATGGTCCCCGAAGACACTCGCGTCTGGCTAGTTTCAATCCCGTGCTGGGTTTTCTCTCCGTCGCGACAGGGGGTTAACATCGGTGTAAAAGGTAAATAAGCGTTCCTCAACTCGTGATCTAGTACCAGTTGTTCGTGGATAGGGGCTGTCCACGGACTTAATAAAGGTCCACGAAGGCTCCCAGTCAAATCACGTTCGAAGATTTGCCTGGTTGATTCGCACCAAGGTCCGTCGTTGCGTCCTGGCAGGCGTTACAGAGGCGATATATCCGGATTCGGTCACCATCAGACGGATCGATATGGGACTCGAGTTCATCCTCAAGTTCGACACGGTCAGTTTTTGAGACCTCAATTTCGAACACGCTGTACTGTTTCCATGCGCCGTATCGCTCGAGGGTGCGGTATACGCGTCGTCGGTTTGCATCGCCGCTGATGTCGTAGGCAATGGCGAGTCGCATCTTATTTCGTGAAAGTGAGAGAATGGTACATCTCGAGTTCATCGGTGATTGCCTTTCGGAGTAGGATTGCCTGCTGTCTGACCGCCTTTCGGCGCGTGACAGTATACTCGAAGTGAGGATGAGTCAACTCCTCGTTCATGTAGTTCTCGAACTTCTCGAGGTATATTTTGAAGGCGTCGTCACTCAGCCGATTGTCTTTCCGGAAGTCTTCGTGATCAATCACGCCACGGTTGACCAGGCGCACGACGAAGGCGTCACAAAAGATTGGGCGAAACTCCTCCTGGAGGTCGAGTGCGAGCGAGGGACGACCGTGGCGGTCGGCGTGTAACACGCCGAGGAACGGGTCGAGGTTGTACTGGCGAAGCGCCGACAGAACCTCGTTTTTCATGAAGACGTAGGTTAGCGACAACAGTGAGTTAATGTGGTCCTCGGGTGGTCGCTTTGTCCGCTTCTCGAATGTCCAGCCATCGACGAGCGTCTCGTCGAGAAGATGGAAATATCGCTCTGCGGCCTCACCCTCTGTCCCACGGAGGTCGTCTTTCGTCGTGTCGGACTCTGCCCGAACGCCGAGGTCTTTTAGTACGTCTGTCCCACGGACGCCTTTCCGCGAGAGGAGTGTCCGTGCGTTGCGAATTTTGCCAGCGATCATTTGCTGAGCAATGGCGAGTTCTTCATCTCTCGAGAGGTCGTATTGCGCCCGTCGAACTTCAGCGATCGTATTCTTCTCGGGGACGAAGCTCCCTCGATACTTGCCGTGCTGGGTGAAGTAGTTGAGGACGATCCCGTGTTCATTTGCTCGAGCGACAAAGGGCGTACTGAAGTTGACACCCCCGAAGACGTTGATCGTATCAAGTTTCTCAATCGGGAACGAAGCCAGCTCACCCTCGTCGCCGTCAACGTCCCATACTACGATTCTACCACCGTCGACCTGAACCTGTGCGCCTTGTCTGGTCACGTAGATGACCGACTCGTCAAACATTCCTTCCGGCGGTTTCATATTCGACCCTCCCAGCCCGTTCCGCGGACCTTCTTAGGCTCGAGTCGGGCTGTTTCTTCCGGCAGGCAGTATTCACGTGCGGAACATGCCTCGCACTTTTTCGGGTTGTCGGTAAACGGTGGGATTGAGTCGACAGTCATAGACTGCATTGCATCGATCTGTTCTCGGACTGTTTCGCGGTGATCTTCTGTGATTGGTACATGCATTCGCTGGTCGGTTTCATAGAGGTAGATCGCACCTTGCCGGACTGGTTCGTCGAGATGATCCTCAAGAAGCATACAGTAGCCTGCGAGCTGTACTTCGTCGCTCTTGTAGTAATCACCGCTCTCTGCTCGTTTTCGTTCGACTGGGACAGTTCGACCGTTTTCAAGATCAAGAACATCGATCTTCCCTTTGAGGCCAAGGCGTTCGGACTCGAGGTAGAGTTCATTCAGCCAGTTACCCCGTTCAGACTGGTTCTCGTGTTTCGTTTTTCCCTCGATCCGCTCGTAGTTGCGCCCTTGCGTGTCGTAGAAGTGGAGATACCAGTACCGACGCGGGCAGTACGCGTGCTGGTTCAAGTCGGACACGTTGACCAATTCCTCGCTCATATCACTCGCTGGGTGATGTCGATCGTTGGCGGTCCATTGCGGCCCGAATCGATCTCAATCTCGTAGCTTGCGGTCGTAATGCGGCTTGGAACGACAGCGTTTGTGATTTGTATGACACGGAAGAACCGATGTAAGAGGTCCGTATTAACCTCAAACTCGTCGCTTAACTCGAGTTGATCGATCTGACGATGAATCTTCGTCTGGAGGAGGTCCTCAATCTCGATTGTTGGCTTGTCGTACCGTGTCGGCTCTGTTTCATATTCGGGAAGTCGTGCTGTTACTGGTGAGAGTCTATCGTCGTCCGATGGTTCGAGAACGAGAATATCGTCGTTTTCCACGTGCGAGATGTCGTAGTGGCGAAGCGTCGTCGTCAGATCGTAGGTCGTCACACCGAGTCGATCGCCTCGTGGGTATTTGATCGATGCCGGTAACGATTGTCCACGGAGTCCACGAAATACTTGGAAGCAGTGTTCTGTGAACTGCAACAGCTTGGCTTCCGGGTCGTTCTCCTGGTACTTTCCGGGACTGAACCCGTCTTTAATCTCGCCGATCTCCCGTTCGATGTTCGCGATAAATCCACGCCAACGATCATATCGCTCGATGTTCGCCTCGAAGTCTTCTCGCAACTCCTCGTTGAACCATCCTGAGCTGTTCTCTCGGACCGAAATTGCGTAGGCCGCTCGAAAACCAACGAGGTCAGAGAGCCAGTCGTGGTTCATCTCGGTTGCCTCGAGACCCTCGTAAACCTGGGAAGCGAACGTGGGAAAGTCGACATCGTCACCCCACGAACCCTGACCAAGTCCGTAGAGGTGGACTGTCGCTTCGGATTCTCGACCGGCACGGCCAAATCGCTGAAGGAAGGCGCTCGCGGATCGTGGACTTTCCATGTACTGTGTCGTGATGTCGTAGTCCAGCCCGACTTCGCCCTTACTCGTTGTATTGAGCACGTAGAACTCCTCACTGTCGAGATCGACCGACTCGTCGTTCGTGTCGAACCCGTTATCCTTGACGGTATGTTCGTAGACAACCGGATACTCGTCGTGCAAGAACTGGTGGAACTTGTTGCTGTCTCGTGCGCTGTTGAACACGACAACAGCGTGTGGTTCGTCGTAACTGCTTGCTGATTCGATTTCGTCCCGAAGTGCCGTGGCAACGTCTTCACGCTGATCCAGTAACTTCTGTTCCTCGTGTCGAACGACTTTAACGGCCTGTCGAAACCGATCGCCATTTTCGACGTAGTCGGCGTCGATATCGTAAAGATTGAGACCGACTCGCTCGCGCAAGAAGTTAACGAAGTCCTCGTTTGGTGTTGCTGAAGCAAGTAGGATTTTTGGATCCGGTCGGCGTTCCTCGAGTATCTTTATTTGGAGTAACAACCCGCTCGCAGCGAGCGCGTCGTAGAAGTGAAACTCGTCATAGACGATTGCATCGAATTGGTCAAAAAACCGCATCGGCTCACCGCCTTGGTACATAGCCTGGATCACGGCCTGTAGAATGTCTGGGTTCGTGAGAACGACCTCATGGTCAGCAGCGTACGTATTCACGTACTGGAGGAGACTTTCAGTCCGTTCATGTCCGTGTCCATCCAGAGTATTCCCATTGAGAACAGCCACCGAAATCCCATCGTCCTCAAATCGCTCGCGTTGTTGTCTTAACAGAGCGTTTGTCGGATAGACGAGCAACGACATTTCTCGTGAGTCGATGAGTTCGTAGAACGTGGCCGTCTTTCCTGCCCCAGTTGGTGCTCGAACGACAGCAACGGGTTCCGTCCCGTCGTGAATCCACTCTACAACACGGTTCTGGAACGCACGAGCGTATTCAAATCCGCGCTCCTCAAGTGCGGGTTCCGGCGGTTCCGTCGCGAGAGACGCACCAGCTACTTCGAACTGATTCATCAGAGAACCTCTGGCAAGATCCAGTCACGGACGAAGCCCGGGTCCGGTCCGACGAAGTGCTGTAATCGCGGGTCGTTGCCTCGCTTGAACGACTGACTTCGTTCCATCAACTTTGCGAGAAGTTCGTCGGAGAGACCATAGACCTCCGAAAGGAGGTACTTGTTCAAGACCAGCGTATCCAGATCCGAGGTTTTCGCCCGGATTTCACCAGTCTGCTTGATTCCCATCCGGAAGAAAGGCCGATCTGGAAGCTCATCTTCGCTCCAGACGGTAAATTCGAAGGTCGAACCAGGCGTAATTCCGACGTAGTTACGCATCGTCTGGTAGGCTGCCCCCGAGTTCTCGAGAACCGAAGGCACCGACTTCGTCCCGGCGACCTGATCCGCGATGTCCGGGTCGTTCGTCGTGAAATGTCGCTCTGATCGAAAGTCAGTACTTCGGAATGTCCGTTCGTCCGTCTGGACAGCGACTGGCCGCATGTCCGTGACGAAAAACGACGTATCCGCGAGGTGTGAATAGTCTGGCGAAGTCGCTTCGTCTCCGAGTTCGGCATACCGTTTTTCCATACCGAAGTACCGGTATCCGAGGGCATGCATGAGTGCCGTTGCCGAGAGCGTCGGCTGTGTTCGGATCGCCCGCCCTTCCGAACTGGAGTAAAAGAGCGGGGCGTACAACGTTGCTTCGAACGTCTGTTCAATCATCGTCCAGGAGTTTGCTTTTCGCCCCCTCCAGCAGACTTTCGAACTCCTCGCGTAGCACCTCGTCAGCGTCGTCGGCTTCTCTCGCAGCGACTGCCTGGAGTCGCTCGAACCAATCAGGTGCGTCGTTGGCATCTTCAAAGTCACCGTAGACGTCCCAGTCAGTACGGCTCACGTCCGAGACGTACTCGCCGATACTCGCACGAAGGTCGTCACCCTCGTCGTGATACTCCATCAGGAGCTCCCCAGTCGACAGTGACGTGTCGTGGTTTCCAAGGATGATGCCGAGCACATCGTTCCGGATGTTCCGCCCTGTCCGTGTCTCTCGAGCCCCGTACTTGCCAGTGTTCAGGATATTGTGTAGGACATACAGCAACATCGGACCCGTCGCCGCCTCGAGCGTGACGAAGTGTACGAGATCATTGCCGGGTTGGACTTTCACGAAGTCGAAGAGAGCTTCGGATTGTCCGCCGTCCTCGTTCCTCATCGTTCCCGATTCGTAGACGGCGTTTCGCGTCTCCTTGTTCATCAGGTCGTACTCGTCGGTGGTGTACGTGTACCCCTCGACGACCCGAGATTTGATCGCGAAGTCCTGATCGCCCGTTCCGGCAAGTCCGTAGGTGATTGTCCCGACGTTGAGCGATTTCTCGAGCGTTTCGGGTTCGTTGTACGCGTACTCTTCGTGGACAAACTCCTCGTCCAGGCCGCGAAGCAACGCAAGCCCTGTAAGTCGTTCCTTGCTCGTGAATTTCTCACCGTTTACCTGGGCGTGAAGCTTGTCGCCGAACTCCTGTGTCTCCGCTCGATCGTGGTTCGAATTACGGAACAGCGTCGGCTCAGTCACATCTCGTTTTACGACGAGGGTGACGGACGGCTTCTCTTTTCGGTAGATATCGAACGATTCGACGAGACCTTTGTCGGGGTATTCGAGTGTCATTGGAGATCTTGAAGTGCTTGTTCGTATGCGTAGTAGTACGAGTTGACGAGCGCGTCTTCCCAGTCCGAGAGCTTCTTCAGGTCATACAGGTCGTTCTCGAGGAGATATGACCGAATCGCCTCGACGAACGCCTCTGCCTGCTCAGGTGTCGCATTTCCTGCGTAGTCTTCGCGATCGGCTGCAGCGTACACCTGGCTCTCAACGTACTCGACGAGCCGATCGTCATCCATTTGCTGGTTCTTTCCGCTGAGGAACGCATCGAGTGCCTCGCGGAACACTTTCGTTTTCTTATACTTGCTGTCGTACTGTTGGCCGAACAGGTCGATTCCTCGTTCGGCGACGGTTTTCATGTCCATGAGTGCATCTTCATGATAAGTTTCGAAATACTCTCGAAGATCCGAGAGCCTGACCGCATTGTCGTGGTTGACGACTGCGAAGTCGGCGATGCTGTGGAAGGTGTCGCGATCGAGATGGAGGTACTGATTGCTCATGTTCGCCTCCTGCCCGATCATGCTCATGATCTTGAATAGCTGGAGTGTACGCCGGAGATGTGACTCCGACTGATTCCCGTCAACGAATTCGGGAAGCGGCCCGAATCGCTCGGCTTCGTCCAGCCCGAGGAGTTCTTGTGGTCGGGTGGCCTCCTCGTCTTTAAAGACCGTATCCGCGCTTTCGAAGCGCGTGAATGGTCGTCCGACGACCACCTTCATCCCGGATTCTCGGGCTGCCTCCATTACCTGCCGGATAACTGCCATCCGGTGGTTCTCGTTTAGAACGTAGACGGGCTGGAGGAAATACTGAGGTTTCACCAACTCAGCTTTCACTTCAGGATCGTCCAGTTCGTCACTGTCTCCTTGGACGATATTGCCGACCCGTTGGCTTCGGACCCGGACATCTCCGAGGAAGTCATCGAAGTAAAAGTACGCAATCTCGAGTGAATTGTTGGTACTCACATCATGTTGCTCGCAGAGGTGTGAGAGAAGGGCATACTCGAGATTACACACTTCACAGATAGACTTGTACTTTGCATGTGGGGGGACACGCCGAGAGTACTCTTGCGTTCGGTAGACTGCACTGAGCCCCTTCTGATACTTTGTGTCCGTTTCCGCGCCACAGAGAAAACACATCTCGTCCTTCGAGCCAAGAGTTTGGGAAACCCGTCCATCGAAGAATCGATCGACGACGGCACCGATCGCGTCTGTTTCCGGCTCGAGATCGTCGTGAAGCTCGGGGCGGACATCTGCGGCGAAAGTCTCGAGGAAGCCGGCGTGTTCCTCGTGGTGCTGAACGAGATACGCGATAAAGTGGAGTTTGACCTTCTGGGGGCCTTGATCTTCTTTGATTTGATTATACGCGTCTTGGACTGCTGGATCATCAAACTCTGACTTTCCATCGATGTAGATGCCCTTCGCCAATACCGGAAAGTATCCGTCAAACTCCTCAGGTATATGCTCAAACGGTTCGACGCCTGCGGATCCCCGCCCGAGAAGCTCGCGGAACGCGTCAGCTATCTTCTGTTTTTTCTCTTCAACTGGAATGCTGACCTCAGCCAAGATATCGTAGTCGAACGAATTCCAGTTGAGCTTGCAGTCAAATTCGAAGTCAGCACTGATTCGTTTCGGAACCCGCTCTGCAACAGCGGTCCTGAGAGTCGATCGGTCGATCGGGTCGCCGAGATAGACGATCGCGGCCGGTGAACTACCGACAACGACTCCATACGGGTCCTCGCCCGTTTCACCTGCAATAACCTCCTTTGCTGTGGCGAGGAGTGTATCGTTCAAGATCGGCTGCTCGAGTTGCGTGAACGTAACGAGATGGACATCATCCGCCCCCATCAGTGTCTGAAGTTGTTCATACGCACCGTCGACACCCTCACGGAGTGCAACCGACGCAGTGCTATCTCCGATTCGACAGTACCGCTCGAGTCCGTTGAAATCGGTGTTGATACCTCGTGTTTCGGTACTATTCTCGGTCGTTTCGGTTCGCTGAACAAGATACTGGAGATCGTCGCGATATCCCTCACCGAGGAACTCTTCTATTCCGAACGGATCGGCTTTACGTAACTCTCCGATTTTGTCAGGTTCCGGGTCAAAGTACCAGTCGAACGCTTCTGCGGTATTTCCATCGACGTCAGCTCCGTGTGCCTCACGAACAAATTTGTCCGTATCGTGAAGAGCGAGAGCGGATGCAAGCACACGAATGTCTTCACTATACTCCTCGAACAGATCTTCATCCGGTCCGACAGCCTCATAGACGAACGCATTCACGCCAATCGTTACTGCGTTCAGGATATGGGCAGCCAGCGACGAGTTCGCGCTAGAATCGACTTTTGCGTCGTATTGACCTGCTGCATCAATAACGTTCGAGTATAGGTCCGTACTCCCGACAAGCGTTTCGTGAGCCTCTCGAGCAGCTTCTGGGTTCATGCTGTCACCTCCACACTCACGTTCCCGCACCCTCGAGCCACGGCGCTTCCGACGCCACTATACTCACCGAACAACGCGAGTGCCACAACGGCATTCTGGACGGACTCGCTTGCATCCTTGAACGCATAGGTACACTCGCCGGTGAATCCCTGCTTGAACAGATTTCGCGTCTCGCCATCGCCGTTTTTCACGCGATTAACAAGCACGCTATGCGTCCGATACGTACGTGCGTTGGGCTTCTCGATTACCGACGACAGTAACGCATCTCGAGTCAACTCGACTTCCAGCTCGTCAGGCGCAGTCTGGTTCCACTTATTGAGTAGCGATCGGAACACCGCGACACGATGAGGGAACATCGTCGTCACGTCATCGGCCTCTTCGAGACACGTCGCCGTCCGGAATCGGATCGTGACCGAAGGATCGTTGAGATCGCTCGCACGCTTGAGCAACTCCTCGTGGCTCACGTTTTCGCTCTCGAACGATTCCACCCGGAGCGTGCCATTGGTGAGCTCGGTCGTCGATCCTTCAAGCACGAGTTCTTTGACGAGCGCCTGGAACACTGCCTCGTCATCGGAATCGACGATTCCAAGCGTGACCTCGTATGTCTCATCTGGACGGACCGACTTGTGATGGGGTCGGTCGCTATCACCGAAGACGCCATGGAGGCCGCTGTTGTGCAAGCTCCCAAGCGGAGAATCGTGGACGCGCTTGCTCACTGATTCGTCGGCGTCGTCGAGAACTCCAAGTAGTGCCCCGTAGAGCGGATAGCCGTCCGACTTCGGGACTGGAAACCGTTCGATCGGCCGAACGGTAAGCGTGACACGTCTGGCACGCGAAACTTTTTCTGTTAGTTCTCCCATGTGATCGATACGAACTAACCGTCGGAGACGTAACAAATAAAGTTGTCGGCTATTTGAAACAGTTGCGCGAAAAAGCAATCTTCGCCCAACGGTTTCACCTTTCTGCAACGGTGGACTTTTCCTGCTCGTCCTTGATCATGTTCGATATGCGTACGTACGTCTCCCCAATCGGCTACAACTCGACCAGTGTCGTTCGTCCAGTTCTCAGTCGTGGGGTCGATCCGGGAGACGAAATTTGCTTGCTCCGTCCGAACGAGGAATCGGACGAACAACGGGCGACAGAAGCAATCGAGGACATCAAACGACTTCTCAACGAGATTGAGCCGGACGTGACGCTCACACTCAAGCGAATTACCTACGACGACTATCCGACTGCTGTACTTGAATGCAGCGACATCATCACTGATGCGAATGGTGACGTTATCGTCAATCTCAGTGGTGGTGCCCGCGATATCCTTGTCCCGCTGACGACCGCGTCGTTTGTACACAGCGAACAGACCAATGCGACGCTGTCGTTCAGCGATATCGATGGTTCTGTTCGCGAACTCGAGTCGCCTGCGATGACAGCGTCAGTTCCGGATAATGTCGCTTCGACACTGGCCATGATCGTCGATCAGAACGAATGTGTTTCCGTACCAACCCTCACTGAGGAGTTGGATCGGTCGAAGAGTTCGATTACGCGTCACATAAGTAGTCTTGAAGAACAAGGACTTGTTCAAGCTGAGAAGCACGGTCGAACGAAAATCGTCCAATCGACGTTTGCCGGAGAATTGTATCTTCGCGGTCGCGGTAGCCAGTGAGCTTCATGGACTTTTTTAAAATCCGTGGACAGCCCCGGTCCATGAACGATAGGCAAACTATCGCTTGATGAAAAACGCTTTTAGCGCTGATCAGTGTATCTTAACCCCCTGTCGCAGGACACCGAAAACCCAGAACGGGATTGAAACGTTGCGGAGTCTTCGGGCGGGACGAGGCCAAGTCCCAGTCGCAGGACACCGAAAACC
This sequence comes from Natrarchaeobaculum sulfurireducens, assembly GCF_003430825.1. NCBI lineage: Archaea > Methanobacteriati > Methanobacteriota > Halobacteria > Halobacteriales > Natrialbaceae > Natrarchaeobaculum > Natrarchaeobaculum sulfurireducens. The sequence continues at coordinate 1,155,921 of NZ_CP024047.1, forward strand.
CAGAACGGGATTGAAACCGTCGGTTGTGGATCGGTGTCGGTCATGCCTTCGGGATGTCGCAGGACACCGAAAACCCAGAACGGGATTGAAACTCGCTGCTGAGCTTTCGTGATGATCCTCGTTGCGATGTCGCAGGACACCGAAAACCCAGAACGGGATTGAAACACTGTCGTCTCGTACGTCTCGATCTCTTCGAACGGCGTCGCAGGACACCGAAAACCCAGAACGGGATTGAAACCGGTCGACACTCACGTCGTCGTCGATCCACGCCGGCTGTCGCAGGACACCGAAAACCCAGAACGGGATTGAAACTTGGATCTCTGCCCCGCTTGGATCGTCTAATCTGGCGTCGCAGGACACCGAAAACCCAGAACGGGATTGAAACCCGGACGCTTGCGGATCACGACCTACTGGACAAGGCCGTCGCAGGACACCGAAAACCCAGAACGGGATTGAAACCGTTTGGCGTCACGATCGACGAAGTTGCTCTTGTGGCGTCGCAGGACACCGAAAACCCAGAACGGGATTGAAACTCGGCTCTGGTAGCCACATGCATGATAATCAGTACGAGTCGCAGGACACCGAAAACCCAGAACGGGATTGAAACGGGCCGCTGTTAGAGGACGGCCCGACGCCCGGCAGGTCGCAGGACACCGAAAACCCAGAACGGGATTGAAACACGTTCGACGGCACACGCATCGACGTGGCAGTCACGTCGCAGGACACCGAAAACCCAGAACGGGATTGAAACCGCCCCAGTCGTCCGGGTCGTAGTCGTCGATTTCGTTGTCGCAGGACACCGAAAACCCAGAACGGGATTGAAACCGAGTGCCCTTGTGCTCCGAACTCCGAAGCGTGGTCGCAGGACACCGAAAACCCAGAACGGGATTGAAACCGAGTCGATAGATTCGCCTTCCGAGACGGCCATATTGTCGCAGGACACCGAAAACCCAGAACGGGATTGAAACGCCGTGCACACGGACGACCTCGTGGACGCGGTCGACGGGTCGCAGGACACCGAAAACCCAGAACGGGATTGAAACTTCGGAGCGTTCGCGTTCCCGATCACATTCGCCGTGTCGCAGGACACCGAAAACCCAGAACGGGATTGAAACAGCGTACGGTTCTCGTAGCTCACCTCGAGTTCGAGCGGTCGCAGGACACCGAAAACCCAGAACGGGATTGAAACTGTATTCACTTTCTGGTTTGTCCGGCGGTGGGTTTGTCGCAGGACACCGAAAACCCAGAACGGGATTGAAACCGCGTGCGCTCCTGCCGTTGCTCGAGAACACCGAGGAGTCGCAGGACACCGAAAACCCAGAACGGGATTGAAACGGACGTCTGGTCGGTGATGGAGCCGATCTTCAACCACTCGTCGCAGGACACCGAAAACCCAGAACGGGATTGAAACATTCCGATGGGATTCATTCAGTACCGAGCGGGGCCGTCGCAGGACACCGAAAACCCAGAACGGGATTGAAACCGCGCCGATCACTCCCGAGCACTAAGTGAGCCGCTTGTCGCAGGACACCGAAAACCCAGAACGGGATTGAAACCCGCCGGCCGCGACCGTTCCCGTCCTCGTCTCCATGTCGCAGGACACCGAAAACCCAGAACGGGATTGAAACTGTGCCCCTCCGAGCGTTCAGACTGTCCCGGTCAAGTCGCAGGACACCGAAAACCCAGAACGGGATTGAAACTTAATGACGGCGGATGGGTAGATGTTTCATCGGACAGTCGCAGGACACCGAAAACCCAGAACGGGATTGAAACTCCGGCCGCTCGCGCTCGTCGTCGGTCTCGTCGCCGTGTCGCAGGACACCGAAAACCCAGAACGGGATTGAAACATGACCGACGAGATCGTCATCGGGCGGTCGCGTCGCAGGACACCGAAAACCCAGAACGGGATTGAAACAGCGCGTAATGCAGTCCCTACTCGAGCGGGCGATGGCGTCGCAGGACACCGAAAACCCAGAACGGGATTGAAACGAGCTACCGCGTCCGAGACTTTGAGGATGCGGAGGGTCGCAGGACACCGAAAACCCAGAACGGGATTGAAACACCAGTATATCGGAACCATCACCGCCTACAAACCGTGGGTCGCAGGACACCGAAAACCCAGAACGGGATTGAAACCAGTTAGGCTGGTGGGATCGGACCGGACGTCCCGCGGTCGCAGGACACCGAAAACCCAGAACGGGATTGAAACGGGTTGGCCAGTGGATTTCCGGCCGATCGTTTCGAGTCGCAGGACACCGAAAACCCAGAACGGGATTGAAACGGTCAGACCTCGCTCTTTCATCGCCTGAACCTCAGGTCGTAGGACACCGAAAACCCAGAACGGGATTGAAACAAAGTAGAGATCCACTGTGCTTCTCGAGCGACAGCGTCGCAGGACACCGAAAACCCAGAACGGGATTGAAATATGTCGTTATAGTTTAAACAGTATAATGCAAGCGGTGGATGAGTATAGTTGTGATAACCGTTATCCCATTCGATCTAAGGCGTCGCGTCGGTCTTCAACCGGGGCTTGGTCGTATTTCATCGTCGTCTGTTCGCACTGATGCCGTAGTTGCATTTGTGCTGCTGCCAATCCTTCTTCTCGAGTCATGTACGTTCCTACGGAGTGACGAATCGTGTACCAACTAATCGTCCGATTCGTTGTATCAATGTCGGCAATTTCGCAAAGCTGTTGAAGGAGATATTTGAGCGACGACGACCGATACGTATTCCCTTCACGGGTTAACCAGAGTGTGTCTGTTTCGTCGTAATCCAGGTACGAGTCTCGCTCGTTGATCCATCGGTGGAGAATATCGGCAGTCCGTGAGTGTAAACTCACAACCCAGTTGTCTCGATTTTTCGAACTTTCATCTTTGGGAATCCGCAACACCTGATTGTCCACATCAACCCAGTACGTACGCGCTCGAGCGACTTCGATTGGTCGTAATCCTGTATCCAAACTTGTCGCGACGAGCGACGGAATTTTCCAGCCGTTTGCTCGCTCCCAGTCTTCGGAAGTCACCGCCGATTTTGGTTTCTCAAACCGCTGTGCGAGATATGCACGCCACCGGTCACGACCCGATGGTGAGAGATCGCCGTATCCTGGTATACTCCCATACTCAAGTGCCGCATCACGAAGCAGCCCTCGTTCCTCGCGAGTAAAGAAGTCCTTTGGTTGAGCCGCAGAATTTGACGCTGAAAACGTGATTGATGGGGTCCATTCTGCTATCCCATGCTCGTGCGTGCGCCATTTGAACAGCATCTGAACGGCTTTCTGATGGTTTGATTTATCAGCATTACTGGTATTTCGATAGGCGAGATCCTTCAGATAGGCGTCAGCATGTCTGTGGTCCGGAGTAGATACGTATCGATCCTCAGTCTCCCAAACCCATCGGTAAAACATGTCCATGCGACTGGCGCGTGCTCGAACAGTTTCAAAAGCGTACCCCTCTGCATGATCAGGATCTTTGCCGAAATGGAGTAACCATCGAAGACAATCTCTCCGCTGTGACCGATAGTCAACCAACTGTCGCTCGTTCAGCGTGGCCTCTGACGGTCCCGTAACTAACGTGATCTCGTCTAAGTCAGTCATCGAAATCACACTGGACGGGATAGCCGGGACCCAATTGACGGAGGGACTGGAACCAATTTATGTACGCTGTCACCCGTCTATTCCCGGAATTCTGCCGAAATGGCTGCGCAGTTGCCGATCGCCAACTGTTATTTCTTCCGAACACTAATCCGTTGAATCGGGATGTTGGGCAAAACCGTCTAATCGACAGACGGCGAAACGATACGTCGACCCGTTGAATCGGATTGCCCTGGGGCAACATCGAAGTACACCTGTTGCCACAGCTCGAAACCAGGAGACAGCGAAAGGATGGAGTGCTCCGTCAGGGATTCGAACCCTGGTCATTGCCGTGAGAGGGCAATATGATTGGCCGGACTACACCAACGGAGCGCGTTGGACTTCGTCTGCAATCGATTATTGCGCGGTAGTTCGTTTAAGAGTTGCGTTTCGACCCAGCGATGGGCTGCGTTCGCACGCCTCGGCGCCGATTACTCGTCGAATGGGGATTTCGTTGCTTCCGGTTCGAACCCCTCGAGGCTGATGATGTTCTCGCGGCCGACCCGGAGTTTGCTGATGGTCCCGTCTTCTTCCATGTCCGACAGCAACATGCTCACTTTCGACTTCGACCAGCCGGTTTCTTCGACGATGTTGACTTGCTTCATCCGGCCGCCGTTCTCACGGATAAGGGTGACGACGCGGTCTTCGTCGGTCAGAAGTTCCTCGTCGGAGAGTGGGTCGGCTGTAGCGTGCTCATCGGTGTCGTCTCGAGTGGTGGTCCCGGGATTGTCTTTGGAGTCGTCGGTCGGGCCGGTCGCCGTGGACGAACTGCCTACAGTGTCCCCGGAAGATCGGCGGTACCAGACGGCCCCTGCAGCGAGGCCGAGTGCGAGGACGAAGAGTGCGAGCGCCCAAGGGAGTGGGCTGTCGCCAGCTATCGTTCCGTCGGACAACGTACCACTGTCGCCGGTCGAGCCGGCATCAGGCTCCTCGAGGACGGCGTGGGGCTGGCCGTCGAGGAACTCCTGTTCGCCGCTCCACTGGATCGAGGAAGCGTCCGAAAGCGAAGCGCCCACGTAGTCCGGTTCGGGTTCTGCACGCTGGAACTCGAGGTCGCCGCCGGGTTGGATGGCGATCGACTGATCGTCAGTGATGTAGAGGTCTTGGAAGACATCGCCGACGACGACTGCCCCATCGTCGGTCTCGGCGAATCCGTCCCACTGGAACGACATCTCGACGACTCCCATCGAGTTGAGTTGTCCGTCGACGGTCGCTGATCGGTTGAACGTCGATGCCTCCATCTCCCGATCGGTCTGATCGTTCCCATCGACCATCGCGACTGCTTGCTCTCTAAACTGCACGTACATACCGGTTTCTTCGGATTCGAACTCCTCGGCGAACGCCTCGAAGTTCTCCTGCGTCGCCGAGCCGTCACCTTCGTCGAGTCGAAGTTCGTACCTGAACGTCCAGGTCGCGCTCCCGTTTTCGTGGACGGTGATATCGAACGTCGTCGTATCGAAGTCACCCGAACCGATGTCGTCAGAACTTGCAGTTACGGCAGTCGTCGACGGGGCACTTACGGCTGGCGACCCGTGATCCCCCCGTTCGGCGGCGGCGCCGCCCAGCACCATCGGCCCGAACAGCCCGGCAACGACGACGAGGACGACGATTCCGATAGAAACCGGCCGGTTCATTCAGTTACCACTACGTGGCGGAGTTCAAAATGCTTGTGAATACAGGGAAAATCGCGGTCGTGCCTGCCGTGTGTCGATACGCACAAACCACTCGACGGTGTAGCCCCGGACATGATCGACAATCTCGCACAGGGTGTACGAGCGTTTACGAGCAACGTCTACCTGGTCGGCGGTGAACGGACGGTCATCGTCGATCCGGGAGCCAATTTCGACGTCGTCGACCGAATCCGTGACCGCGTCGACGACCTCGACGCAGTCGTCCTCACACACACGCATTCGGACCACGTCGAGAATCTCGAGGCGGTCACAGACGCCTTCGACGTCGACGCCTGGGGTTACGATCCGTCGATCGAGGGCGTCGATCACGCGATCGAAGACGAAGAACGGATTCAGCTGGGCGATCACGAGTACGTGGCGTTACACACCCCCGGCCACAAAGACGATCACCTCTGTTTTCACTCGGCGGACGCGGGCGTCCTCTTTGCAGGCGATTTGGTCTTCCAGAACGGCAGTTTCGGCCGAACCGACCTCGCAGAAGGCGACCGAGACACGCTGATCGAGAGCATCGATCGAGTTCTCGAGCGGATCTCATCCGACCTCGCGGAGCTACACACCGGACACGGCCCGAGCGTGACGAACCAGCCCTACGATCACGTCGAACTGGCCGCACAGATGGCTCGCCAGATGTGACGGGCCGGGTGTGACGGCTGTCAACCAGGAGATACGTTCTCCGTTCTCGCGTCGCTTTTTACTCTTTCAGTCCGTAGTAGCCGGGTTCGTCGTCGTGTCGCGGCTCGGCGACGACGAGGTCGTCGGCGTTGGTCATGATCCACGGGATCGCCCAGTCGAGCAGGATGTCCTCGGTCTCCCGATCGATGTTGACGTCGGCCTCGAGCCCCTGGAGGAGCCGAGCGATCTCGTAGACGGTGTACATCTGGTCGGTCTCGAAGAGCTCCTTGGGCGTGTAAAAATCACACGGCGGGAGGCTGTCGAACTCGGATTTCGGAACGGGCATATCTCATCCGTACCGGCCGTGTGTGCCTAAATCGTTCGTTCTGGGCTCGCGTCGCCGACGGTCGGACGACTCTCAGCCCCGCCGCTCGAGTGCGTCCGCCAACATCTCGAGTGGGTGTTTCGGGCGGTCGTACCCCTCGAAGTCGCCGAGTTGCGTTCGACAGGGAGGGTTCCGGGAGCGTTCTGATGGTAATGGCCGTGGTACACCAGCCGATCGGTGCCGGTCACGTCGAGCGAGAGTCGTTCGCCCGACCGACTGGCGTCGAGATACTCACAGACGTCCTATGCGTTCCAGGCGAGTCGCTCGAATCGCTCGTCGGCTATCGTTTTGGCGAGCGGCGACCGGTACTCGCCGACGACCATAGACGCGTCCGACGGCTCGACGAAGACGACCGACCAGCCGCGATCGAGATACGGGATCGGGGCCGCCTGCTCGGTGTTGGCTCGGTCGGTCGCCGTCGGGTGGTTCGTCCTGGGCGGCCGTGTACGCTTGTAGTTGCCATTTTTCACTGTGGATCACGGCAGTGGCTTGCACCGGCGGCGACGCAGGACGGAGCCGTCGCTCGTTCGCGAACGATCAAAAAACAGCGGGATTGACTGGCTCGTCGCTTACTCGAAGTGGCCGAGGCACTTCTGGTACTCTTCTTCGACTTTGTCCCAGTTGACGACGTCGAAGAAGCCTTCGATGAAGCTGCCGCGGTCCGGGCCGTAGTCGTAGTAGTAGGAGTGCTCCCAGACGTCACAGGCGAGGATCGGGTGCGAGCCCCAGAGTGCGCCCTGGTCGTGTTTGTCGACGGCGACGTTGCGGAGCTGCTTGGCGACCGGGTCGTAGACCAGTAGCGCCCAGCCACCGGCGGCGCCGGCGGCGGCCTCGAACTCGCCCTTCCAGCCCTCGTAGGAGCCAAAGTCCGCCTCGATTCGGTCGGCGAGGTCGCCCTCTGGCTCGCCGCCGCCGTCAGCGGACATGTTCTCCCAGAACAGCGTGTGGAGATAGTGACCACAGCCGTTGTGGGTAACACTCGAGAGCGCGCCCGGCGTCGAGTCGAAGTCGCCGGACTCGCGGTTCTCAGCGAGCGTCTCCTCGGCACTGTTGAGGCCGTTTACGTAGCCCTGGTGGTGGGTGTCGTGATGCCAGGTGACGACCTGTTCGGAGATCGATGGCTCGAGTGCGTCGTAATCGTATGGAAGTGGTGGAAGTTCGTGGTCAGTCATTGATAACACCTGTTAGTCTATATCGGTATCTCTCCTGTTAAGTGTTGAGGAGTGGAACGATATCACACCTCACGTCGTTCGGTCAGTGGAGAGCCGATACAGACGACACGGAGAGCAACCACGAACTTCGTGTTAAACCTTTCAGCGTACCACCAATCAACGCCCTACGACCGTCGTCGACTGATGCTCGGTTTCGAACGGTGTCGCTTACGAGAGTTCCTTATGCTTTGCGTGCTCGAGCCACTCTTCGAGCGACGGCTGGGTCCAGTACCGGACCGTCTCGCTGCGCCGGTCAAGCTCGATGATTCCTGCGTCCTCGAGTTTCGGTAGGTGGACGTGTTGGAGTTCGACCCGAACGTCGTGGCTCCGCTCGTCGGCGCTCACCTCAGTGTCAGCACCGGTTTCCTGCATCTCGAGTACGACCACGTGGTCGGCGACGTCCTCGATCGTCGCGACCCCGTCTGGCTGGTCGTAGAGGTAGTACAGCACATAGCGTCGGCAGCGATTCGAGAGCAGATCGAAAATGAGATTCAACGACGGTGTCGACTCCGCGACGAGTGTCGTCGATTCCCGTTCGGTCTCACGCATCCCCGGACCACCTACCGTAAGTTACCATTCGAAACCACCAGCAGAGTCTACTGCAGGCGACACATTAGATGTTACGTCTACCACGAACGATACCTGTCTAAAATACACAAACAAAAAATATGATTGTAAACTAGGCGCTCGAGTGATGTGACCGTCGGTAAGAAATTGTGATCGACTACTGAGCGTCGAAACCGATTGGACGACGGGCGTCTACTCGTAGAGCCACTCGGCGTCGTGCTGGTCGTAGTCGATCAGTTCGTCGTCGTCGAAGTGAATCGCGATCTCGCGTTCGTTCGCTCCCTCGTCTTCGTGGTCGGCCGCGTGGACGACGTTTCGGCCGAGGTCGAGCGCATAGTCGCCTCGGATCGTGCCCGGGGCAGCCTCGAGCGGATCGGTTTCACCGATCATCTGGCGGACCTGACGGGTCGCGTCCTGGCCTTCCCAGACCATCGGAACCACGGGACCTGCGGTAATGAACTCGATGAGGTCGTCGAAGAACGGCTTGTCGTCGTGTTCGGCGTAGTGTTCTTTGGCACGCTCTTCGGGCATGTTGATGACCTTGATGCCGACGAGTTTGAGCCCGCGCTCCTCGAGTCGGGAGACGACCTCGCCAACCAGCCCACGCGCGAAGGCGTCGGGCTTGACCATCACGAACGTCCGCTCGGTGTCGGCCATGGTTAGTTGTCCTCCTCGTCAGCGTCGGCCGATTCGTCTTCGGCGTCTGCGTCGTCTTCGTCCTCGTCCTCGTCGTCTGCGGCTTCGTCGTCGGACTCCGCCTCGTCCTCAGCGGCTTCGTCTGCCTCTGAGTCGTCGACCTCGTCTTCGTCCGCGGACGGTTCGTCGGCGTCTTCAACCGCAGGCGCTTCCTCTTGGACGGGGCCCTTACCGGCGCGGCCGGCTTCGGTCCACTCGAGGTCCCGGGGTTCACGACCGAGCTTGTAGTTTTTCTCCGCCTTCGAGTCGACGAAGTGGAGCACGCTCCCGTCGTTTTTGACGTACATGATGCCCGTTCCGGGCTCGATCTCTTCGCCCGTATAGTCGCAGGTGCGTTTCTCGACCATTATTGTCCTCCGATGGAGTCCGCCTCGCGGGCGGTCTCGCGAAGCTGGAGGACGTCCCCTTCGCGGACCGGTCCGAGGCAGTTACGGGTGATGATTCGTCCCTGATTCTCCCCCTCCTTGATCCGGCATTTGACCTGCATGGCCTCGCCGTGCATGCCGGTCTTGCCGACGATCTCGATGACTTCGGCGGGGGTTGAGCCGCCGTTTTCTTCTTCAGCACTCATGTTCGATCACCTCAGTCGAGGTCCTCGACCTTGTCGGCGATGTCTTCGACGTCACCGGAGGCCTCTCCGGCGTCGACGATCGCCGCGGCGGCCGAGCCGACCTCGAGGCCGGCAGCGTGGCCGACGTCGTCCTGCGTCTCGATGAAGACGACGGAGATACCCTTCTCCTCCGCCAGGTCGGGGATGTGCATCACGATCTCTTCAGGAGAGACGTCTTCGGCGACGTAGACGAGGTCGGCGTTGCCGCGCTCGATCGCTTTCGTCGTTTCGTTCGTTCCTTTCTTTACTCGTCCGGTGTCTCGAGCGACCTCGAGCGCCTCGAGGGCGTCGTCTGCGAGGTCGGCTGGGATGTCTGTGGTTACGTAGACTGACATTGGTTGTTCACCTCTCCTACACGTGGGCTCGCGCTCCCCTGCCGTCCGGGACGCTGGGCATCCCGTGCCGGATCGATTCCGGCGGAAGTCCTGTGAGGCTAGGAGCATCATCAACCCCGCGTAGGGTGTACTACGGAGTAGCGCTGCCCCCCTTAAAAGCGTGTTCAAACTGCTGGAGCTGTGCGATAGCGCCACACGGGTACTCTTCCCGTCCGCCGCTCCTCCCGTCCACCACTCGTCCCCCTCCCGAATTCCACCCGGGTCCGGTGGCTATTACTTCCGGGCCACCCGACGTTCGAGCATGAGTTTCGACGTCGTCGGTCTCGCCGAATCCCTCGCCGGTGAGGCGAGTGCGACGAACGAGCGACGGCTGCTGGTGCTCTCGGGCGAGCGCGAGCGAGGATACGCCGCTCTCGAGTCGGTCCTCGATGCACTTCCCGTGGCGATTACGGCGACGACGCTGGTCGGACCGGACGACCGTCTCCGCTGTGAGCAGGTCACTCAGGCTCATGCCCGGAAACTCCTCGGGACGACGCAAGCGGTCGTCGCCCTCGACGTCCACGATGGGCTCCGACCCAACGCGCTGGGAACGGTCACGGGTGCGGTCGATGGCGGTGGGCTGCTCGTGTTGCTCACACCCCCGCTCGAGTCGTGGTCCGAAGTCCAGGACACGTTCGACGAGTCGCTTGCCGTTCCGCCGTACTCGTTGGCGGACGTCACGAGTCGGTTCCGGGACCGCCTCGTCGAGACGCTCTACGCCCATCGTGGAATCGCCGTCGTCGACCTCGAGGCTGAACGTATCGAGGACGATGGGCTGACACGGCCAGCACCGCAGCGAACGGAGTCGACACCCCCGCTCGAGGCACCTGCTGACGCCTCGTTTCCCACAGCCGTGTACGAAGCGTGTCAGACGGCCGATCAGGTCGACGCAGTCGGGGCGTTCGAGTCGCTTGGGGCGGCCGACGAGGGAACGGCTCGTGCCGTCGTCCTCGAGGCTGACCGGGGTCGCGGAAAGTCGAGCGCCGCGGGACTCGCCGCCGGTGCGCTCGCGGCGTCCGGCGAGGACGTGCTCGTCACCGCACCGCGGTGGCGCAACGCTCGCGAAGTGTTCGAACGCGCCCGCGAACGGCTCGTGGCGCTCGACCGACTCGCCGAAAGCGCCTCGAGACGGCTCGAGACGACGACTGGCGGGTGCATCCGCTTTCGCACACCCACGTTGCTCGTCGACGACGGATCGCTCGACGGTGCCGATATCGTGATCGTCGACGAGGCCGCAGCGCTTCCGGTTCGCTTGCTCGAGTCGCTGCTCGCGGCCGACCGGATCGCCTTCGCGACGACGATCCACGGCTACGAGGGTGCCGGACGGGGCTTTTCGGTCCGGTTCCGTGATCGGCTCGCCGAACGCGACCACGTCGTCGAAGCGCGGACGCTGCGGGAGCCGATCCGCTATGCGGCGGGCGATCCCGTCGAGGTGTGGGCCTTCCGTGCGCTGTTGCTCGACGCACGGCCGCCGGTCGACCCCCTCGTGGCGGACGCCGACCCCGGAGCGGTCGAGTACCGCCGACTCGAGCACGACGAACTGCTCACAGATGAGCCCGTGCTCAGAGAAGCGTTCGGCCTGCTCGTCCTCGCTCACTACCGGACCGAACCCAACGACCTCGCTCGGCTGCTCGACGCGCCCAATCTCGAGGCTCGAGCGCTCGTGTACGACGGCCACGTCGTTAGTGTCGCGCTGCTCGCTCGCGAGGGAGGCCTCGCTGACAAAACCCGGGCGGAGATGTACGAGGGCGGTCGGGTCCGGGGGAACATGCTTCCGGACGTGCTCACGAGCCAACTTCGGGACGAGTCCGCAGGCGACCCGGTTGGCATCCGGGTCGTGCGCATTGCCACCCATCACGCGGTCCGATCACAGGGGCTCGGCTCACACCTGCTCGAGCGAATCCGGACGGAGTTCGCCGAAAACGTCGACTGGCTCGGAACCAGCTTCGGCGCAACGGCGAGGTTACTTTCGTTCTGGCGCGAGAACGGATACCGGACGGTCCACGTCTCGACCACCAGAAACGACGCCAGTGGCGAATACTCCGCGCTCATGCTCGCGCCGACGAGCGAAGCCGGTTGGGCGCTCTGTGATCGCCACACGACGTGGTTCGCCCGCCGGTTCCCGTCAGTGTGTGCAGATACGCTCCGTGATCTCGAGCCCGACGTGGCCCGTTTGGCCCTCAGAAGCGTTCCTCCCGAATCGGCACCCCCGGTCGAGCTTTCCGACCACGAGTGGCGGGTCGTCGCGGGGGCGGCGTACGGCCCCGGCCTGTTCGACGTCGACCCTCGGCCGTTTCGGCAACTGGCCGTTCGGTACTTCCTCGACGACCCGGACGCGGTCGACCTCTCGGCTCGTGAGGAACGACTGCTCGTTCTGCGCGCCCTACAGGGGCGAGACTGGGCGTCCGTCGCCGAGGGGCTCGAGTATCACTCGACGGGGCAGTGCATGCGCGCCATCGGCGAGGCCTTCTGTCCGCTCATCGACCACTACGGGACCGAGACGGCCCTCGAAGCCCGCGACAGATTCCGCGGCTAACCATCTCCAGGGCCGTCAGGGCAGGAGTCGCCGCAGCAACGGTTTCGGCGTCGCTTTGAGCACCCACGCGACGAGTCGCCATCGACGGGTGACGTAGGCGTGATCTCGTTCCTTCTTGACCGCCTGAACGATCTGCTTTGCCGCTGTCTCCGGCGAACACTGCCAGAACGAGCCGTACGCGAGGTCGGTGTCGACGAACCCCGGCTCGATGGTGGTAATGACGACGTCTGTGTCGGCACTGGCCTGTCGGACGCGCAGTCCCTCGAGGTATCGCGAGACGAAGACTTTCGAGGCGTTGTACGCCTGTGTGCCACCGTTGCCGAAGTGAGCAGCCACCGAGGAGATACCGACGAGGTGGCCGTCCCGGTCGCTCGCAGGGTCCTGATTCCTCTCGAAATACTCGAGAGCCGCGGTCGCGATGGCCGCGAAGCCACGAACGTTGACGTCGATCGTCTGTCGTTCGACGGCCCACTCGAGGTCGTCGTTGACGTCGGCGACGCCAGCGCTGATCACCACGAGGTCCACCGAGTCCATCGCCTCTGCGAGTTCGAGAAAACCCTCGCGGGCGTCTTCTGCGTCGGTGAGATCCATCGTCGCGACGTAGGATTTGGTCGGCAACTCGGCACCGATACGCTTCAGTCGCTCCGTTCTGCGTGCCGTCAGCCCGATTTCGCACCCCTGTTGGGCGTACTCTCGAGCGAGCGCCTCGCCGATACCGGACGACGCGCCGACGATAATCGCGCCTCTGGTCATACCCACACGTCTGCAGAGTCCGGTATAACCGTGCTGGTCGAGGAACCTGCAACGGTGCGCTAAGTAAACTCCTAATCCAGTACGTTTTTTACTGGAACGTTTGTACCGGCTGTCATGTCCCTGCTGATCCGCCACCGCCACGTCCTCGCGGTGTCTCTCGTCGTCGTCGGCCTCGTCTTCGTGCTCTCGTTCAACGCGGTCGGCATCGTCGCTCAGGACCGTGAGGCGACCGTTTCGGCGACCGCATTCGATCCCGCAACCGAACCCGAGACGCTCGAGTCCGACCACACTGTCTACGTCGTGGACACTGGGAGCCCGCTCGGGGACGAACCGCGTGAGGCCGTCGAAACCGCAGCGACTGACGGCGAGTTCGACGGCGAGGTCTCAAACGCCCAGGCGCAGTTTTTCGCCACGGACAGCTACGAGTACGTCGTCTTCGACGGAGCCGTCTATGCCTTCGAGTCGACCGTCGACGGCGAGTCGGTGACACTCGAGTTCGACGAGCGCGATCCAGCGTCGGCAGCCAGCGAAATCGCCGCCCCAGTCGACGAAGCCGAGTCGGCCGCTCGAGACGCTATCGAGACCGGTGAGCCGGCATCGACAGCGCCGGGCACGCTCGAAAACCCGATCGTCGAGACGAACGGGGAATTTTACGCCGTAACCCCGGACATTGATCCCGGCATGGCTTTGACGACGGTGATTGCACCGATCACGACGATCCTCGCTGCGGTCGGTGTGGCGTTCGTCATTACTGGAGGATGGCTTTTCCGGCGGTTCCAGGCAGGTGAGGTTCGACCGTTAACCGTGCGCCGTGGCACAGTCCTCGCGGCTGCGGCGGCTCCGGGAATGCTCGTCGTTTCCGTGCTCTTTCGGAGCGGGAACTCGCCGATGTGGGTCGTCGTCGGCACCGCCCTCGCGGTCGCCAGCGGATTGCTTCTCGTCGCTGGCGTCGCCCTGGCTCGAGAGCGACTGTGGCGGCTGGCGGCGACCCTCCTCGGTGGGCCGGCGTTGTTGCTCGCCGCGGGTCTCGTCGCTGCCGTCCTCGCTGGCCCCGTCGAGGGCGTTATGGGCGTCATCTTCGGCGCGTTCGGCCTCGTCGTCGTTGGCATCTTCGCTGCACCGTTGGTCCTGGTCGGCTACCGGTTCGCCGTCTCCGGAGAGCCCGCCCTCGCCGACGGCCAGTAGCGGGTCAGTGGGACAAAACGGCTTTCTCGAGTGCGACCGACGGGGACGTATGGTCGAGGTCGTTTCGATCCTCGCGATCGGACTGCTCGTCGCCGGCGTCGTCGGGACGCTCATCCCGCTGGTACCGGGCGGACTCCTCTCGCTATCGGGGCTGTACCTCTACTGGTGGCACTCCGGGTTCGCCGAGCCGGGCCCTATCTGGCTCGTCGTCCTCACCACTCTCGGCGTGTTAACGCTCCTGTTCGAGTTCTTCGGCGGTTCGATCGCCGCCCGTACCGGCGGAGCGTCGTGGACGACGACCGCCAGTGCCGCCGCCGTCGGCATCGTCCTCATGCTCGTGACCGGCCCGATCGGACTCCTGATTGGGCTCTTCGGGACCGTCTTGGTCCTCGAGTTCGTCAGAAACGGCGACCTCGATCGGAGCATTACTGCTGCGCTCTATGCGACCGTCGGAATTCTCGCATCGACGGCTGTCCAGGCCCTGCTGACGCTGTCGATTCTGGGTGGTTTTCTCGTCGCGGTGTTCGTCCTGTAGCCCTCGACGGCTCGAGCCCGGGGAAATGCTGAAGCTCCAGGTCTCGTTGAGACGGGTATGGAGTGTTCGGAGCCCGAGTGTAGCCGACCAGCTGTCGTCGAGTTACACATCCCCTGGGACGACAACCGGCTCGTGTGTGCGCCACACGCTCGCGTACTCGGGCGGCAGAACGGCGTCGTCGCCGATCCACTGCCAGACTGTAGCGACGAGTTGCTCGAGTGAACCGGCCAGCTGAGTGACTACAGCGTCAGTCGACGCCTCATCGCGGGGTAGATATACCATGAGGGTGGCTCGTTCCAGTCATCACTATAGTAACACCTGCACCGAGTTGCACACTGACCGCCGGTCGGTCTGGCGAGCTGGTGCGCACTGACGTGCAGTGACTACTATAGTTCGAGACGGACACAGCAGCGTTCTATTTCAATCCGAGAACAACCACGATTCAGATAGCTCAGACTCAGGTAAAAATGTACTATATTCACAAACACACTCGAATTTATTTACAATTCTGGGAGTGGTGGTGTCAGATATGCGTGGGATTGACGATACGACACGGAGACACGTACTCAAAGTGACAGGCGGGGTCGGTATCACTGCGTTGATCGCCGGCTGTGCCGACGACGAACCGGTCGACGACGAAGAACCGGACGACGAAGAGCCCGTTGACGACGAGGAGGAACCGGACGACGAACAACCGGACGACGAAGACGGGATCGAGATCGAGCCGGGAACGGAGATCGTCTTCGAGGGGCTTACCGAAGGCTGGCTCGGCGTCGAACCGGAAGAGATCGAGGGCGAAGAGAACCCGACGCTCGCCCTCCAGGAGGGTGAAGAGTACGAGATGGGGTGGGAAGAAGGCGACGGCTCTCAGCACAATATCGAGATCTGGGACGAAGACGGCGAGGTCGTCGACGACCTCCAGACCGAAATCGAAGAAGAAGGTGGCGAAGACCAGTTCCTCGAGTTCGAGGCCACCGACGAGATGGCCCAGTACGTCTGTGAGCCACACGAAACGACGATGATCGGCGACCTCGAGATCACCGAGGCCGATGAAGGGCCGGACGACGACGAAGCGGCAGATGATGACGAAGACGACGACGTGGACGATGAAGAAGTCGACAACGAGGAAATGGACGACGAGGACGTGAATGATGAAGCGAACGACGACACCGATGAGGAGTAATCGGTTGCTGAGGAGTGGCCAGTCGATCGCCTGGTGTGGCGCTCTTTGACCTCCTCCCACGACTGACGTCGTGGGGTTCCCCGAAGGGGAGTTCAAGATTGCGCGTTTCCTCGGTGGCGAAGTACGCTTTCGCGTCCCACCTCGACGGTTGCCTCCCAATTATGACCAAGGGAGTGCGTTGCAGCGCGTGTAGCCCGGCCAAACGGGCTCCGTCCGACGCGCGGTCGGCGTCTCGCCGCGACGAATACCGCTCGTCGCTCCATGACGGGGTATTCAGCCCGCACGATACCACGGTTCGCGTCACCCGAAGTCTGGCGGAACCGAAGATTCCGCTGCCCTCGCGGAACTGGGTTCCGCTTAGTGGTACGTCGTGGACTGGTTCGATCGGATTTGGTACCACGCGAGACAAGAGAGCGAAGCTCTGATACCGTCGAAGACGGCGTTTCCCGACGTAGGAACTCCGGTACTGCTGACTACGCTACTACGCCACATCCAGCTCACGGATTCATCCCACAGCTACCGTCGTGAGCTTTCTCCTGTATTCCGTGTAATCGGCCGCTCAGACGCGGACGGCGGTCGGGTCGATCCAGAGGACGAACTCCTCCTCACGACGGACGATACCGGCGATCTCCGAACCTTCGACCGACGTGTCCACGAGATCCGTCTGGAGTTCCCTCACCTGGTGGACCTCGTCTGCGAGCCAGCCGATCCGTTCGTTGGCACCGCGTTTGCGCTTGAAGACGATGATTCGTTCACCGAGTCGTTCGTCGTCGGTGGCACTGAAAATCTCTCGCAAGTTGACGATCTTCGTCGTTTCGCCGCGCAGATCCATCACGCCCTCGATGTGTGGGGGCGTGTTCGGGATCGGCGTGAGTTTATCCGTGTTGACGATCTCCGCGACGTATCCGATGTCGACGCAGTATCGATTCTCTCCGAGATTGAACTCGAGAACGTGCGTGCTGGCTTCCGCGGTCGATTTCGTTGTTGCCATAGATTGTGGTAGGTGCGCCGATCGAACCTAGCTCGTGTTCTCGATGATCGAGTCGATATCGAGCCAGGTGACGAGCGCGGTCCGGCCGTCGGTCGTTTTCTTGACGATACCGTTGATGAACTCGTGTTGGTGTTCACCCGAGGAGTCCATTACGCTGCCCGTTTCGTCGATCTGTGACTTCTGGTATGTCGCCGCTTGCAAGACGTCCGTCACGCGAATGCCGAGCTTTTGCTTGTCGTCGTCGCGCTCTAAGACGACGATGTACTGATCGTCGGTGAGTTCGTTTCGCTCGACGTCGAGCATGGCCGTCGGGTCGAGGACGGCCGTAATCTCGCCACGAAGGTCGGTGACGCCGTCGATCGCCTCGGGTCCACGGGGGAACCGCGTGATCTCTTTCATCTCGACGATCGCGCTGATTCGTTCGATTTCGACGGCGTAGCGGTTGTCGTTCAGGTAGAACTCGAGCATCTGGATCGTGCCGTCGGCGTCGTGGGTGGACGCAACGAGGCCATCGCCTTGCTCGAGAACGGCCCCGCCGCGGCCAACCCCTCCAGCTCCGTCGGCAGGTCCTGCCGCCGCATCGAGTGTCGCCTCCGCTCCAGCGTCTTCGACGAAGTCCGACTGAATCGCGTCGTCGGCGATCGCACCGCCGAACGGGGACTCCTTGGCGTGGTTCGGATCTACCATCGGGGTCAACTGCCGTGTGGCTCCCGTCGTACTCCCCGTGGCGACGCTCGGGATTGCCGACTCGTCGTAGCTGAAGGTATCGCCGCCAGCGTCCATCGACTCGGAGTCGGCCGATCCGGAGGCGGTCAGCTGTTCAGTCTGGTGACCAGCCTGGGCGGTCGATTCGGGCTCGGCCGGTACCGGTTGCTCGTCGGGTCCTTCGTCCGTCGTCGACTCAATCGTCCGTTCGTCGCCGCTCTCTGAGTCTGACCCGTCGGTCGCGTTCGCCGTCTCGGCTCCGTCTGCGAGGTCCTCAGAGCGGTCCGCAGAGCCACCTGGCTCGTCCGTCGGCTCGTCGTCACTGGCGTCGGACTCGTCGTCGCCGTTCCCATCTGTAGCTGTCGGGGCCGACGCCGGCTCGCCCTCGTCTCGAGGCTCCTCGGCGTCGTTCGACTCGTCGTCGTCCGACTCCTGTCCTCGTCCGTTTCGGTTCCGGAGGTTACGAATGCGCCGGGCCCGATCGTCGGTCATGCCGGCACCTCCTTGAGTTCGAACGCCGCTTCTATCATATCGGCCATCTCGAGAAACACGGTTTGCATGTCCGTCTCTTCTTCCCTGGCGAATACGGACGTCCCGTCGGCGAACGCCCGCTGGAGTGCCACTCGCTTTCGAATTCGGTACAGCGGGACGTCTGGTAGGGCCTCCTCGAACCACTCGAGCATGTGATCGGCCTCCCGCGTGGTCTCGATGCGGTTAGCGACCAGCGCTAGGGGGTCGATCTCGACGTCGTGATCGAGTTCGAGCGCGCCGACGTAATCGAACAGAAGCTCGAGGGATCGTTTGCTCGTCGGTTCGGCGAGTGCCGGAACGACCAGATTCTCCGTCGCGACGAGCGCGTTGTCGGTGACCATCCCGAGATAGGGTGGACAATCGACGACGATTACGTCGTAGTCCGCTTCGATTGCCGAAAGGAGGGTATCGAGGCGGGTTTCGCCGTCCGGTTCCTGACTGAGCGTCGATTCGGCCGCGTTCATGTCGACGTTACTCGGAACGACGTCCATCTCGGGATGGGAGTGGACGAGGTCCGCGAGCGAGACGGCCGATGGCTCGACGAGCGCATCGAGAAGCGTGGGTGGCTGTGCGTCGTAGGTCTTGAGCAAGCCGAGTCCTTCCGTCGCGTTCCCCTGTGGATCGAGGTCGACGAACAACACGTCGTGTCCACGATCGTTCAACGCACCGGCGAGGTTGATCGCGACGGTCGTCTTGCCGACGCCTCCCTTTTGATTTGTCACGCAGAGCCGAGCAGATCCCGCCATTCGCTTGGGTCGTTTCGATTGAGCCCACATAACTCACACGGCCGAAAACCGAAACGAAAGGCCATTTCGACGGTCTCGACTCTCGATCGAACCGGTGACGGGTGGCCGCCCGTTTCGCCAGGTTTCGCCCGTCGAACCCTTTCATTGGCCGAATTCTTTAAGCAGGGGTCATCACAATCCAACCGCATGGCAGTGAGCGAATCGATCGTCGGCATCGTCGACGGCTCGAGGCGACGTAAAGAGCATTCGACGACGACTTACAGCAGCGACGTTGCTTGCTGATGGTCCGAGCAGTTATCGCCGACGACTCGGCAGTCATGCGCGAAACTCTCGGGAAGATTCTCGAGGACGGTGGTATCGACGTCGTCGGCCGGGCGAAAGATGGGGTCGAAGCCGTCGAAGCGATCGAGGAACTCGAACCGGACGTCGCAACGGTTGACATCCAGATGCCGCGGATGACCGGCCACGAAGTCATCGAGGAGGTGATGGCTGAGCGTCCGACGCCACTGATAGTTATCAGCTCACATACAACCAAGAACGCCGACGCGACCTTCGAGGCGCTCGAGGCCGGTGCAGTCGACTTCCTCGCGAAACCGTCGGGCGACAATTCGGTCGACATCTGGTCGAAACAGGACGAGATCGTCGAGCGGGTGCGGGCGGTCGCGGCAGCCGACGTCTCAACGGAGAAACCCGATCGGACTGAATCGGTACGGACGCCGACGGTCGAGGTCGACGACGAGTTTCCGAACGATCCGACGCTCGTCATCGGCGCCTCGACGGGCGGTCCACGGGTCGTCGAACAGGTGCTGTCGGAACTGCCCGTGCGAGCGGGATTGCGAATCCTGGTGGTACAACATATGGCAGACCATTACACGGAACGATTTGCAGCGCGCCTCAACGAGCGAACCGACTACGAAATCTGCGAGGCCTCCGGCCGTGAACGTATCGGACCCGGAGAGGCCGTCCTCGCGAAAGGCGGATATCACCTCGCCGTCACTGGCTTCAGAAACGGCGACGTCATCGTCGACCACGACGACGGGCCGGAACGACACAACGTCAAGCCAGCCGTCGACGTCACGATGGAGACCGCCGCCGACCGGGTCACTGGCAACCTCGCGGGTGTCATCATGACCGGCATGGGCTCCGATGGCGCGATCGGTCTCGAGGCGATCAAGAACGCGGGCGGGAAAGCGCTCGTCCAGGACGAGGCGACCTCGCGGGTCTACGGCATGCCGAAGGTGGCTGCCGAACGCGTCGACGTCGACATGGTGTTGCCGAAAGACCGAATCGCCGAAGGGATCACCAACGCGTTTCGGGGGTGGTCCGGATGAGCGATCCGACCAGCACCTTCGTCCAGGAGAGCCAGGAGGACATCCAGAAGCTCAACAACGCATTGCTCGATCTCGAGGACGCCGCCGACCCGGAGAACTCCGACGCGATCGAGACGGTGTTCCGGGTCGCACACAACCTCAAAGGCAACTTCGGCGTCATGGGCTACACCGACGCGAGCAATCTCGCACACGCCGTCGAGGACTTACTCGATTGTATCCGCGACGGTGAACTCTCGGTGACCGGCGACCGAATGGACCTCATCTTCAGCGGGGTCGACCAGCTCGATCAGATGGTCCGAGAGATCTCCGACGATGGCGAGACGGAGACGAATCCCGAGGCGACGATCGAGGAGATCCGCGCGTCGATCGAGGCAGGCGAAGACGAAGACGTGGCTGACACCGCTGACTCCGACGACGGTGGGACCACAGACGACGTTCCGATCGACGAGCTCGCGGCCGCCCTCGAGGGTGATCTCGAGGACCAGGAACTGTTTCGGGCGACTCTCGAGTTCGGCTCGAGCAGCTCAGCACACGTCGACGCGATGTTCGTCCTCGACGCGACGAACGACGAATACGACCTCCTGACGACGGCCCCGGACAACGAGGCGATCGAACAGGGCGAGTTCGACGGCGAGTTCGACGTCTTCGTTTCGGCCGATGCGGACGCCACCGAAGCCGACGTCACGGAATTCTTCGAGGATAACCGCTACCTCGAGGGAGCCAGCGCCGATCGGCTCACCGACCAGGTCGAAGCGTCCCTGGCCGAGGAGTCCGAGGCCGACGAGGATGCATCGAGCAGCTCCAGTGGAAGCTCGAGTACGACCCACTCGAGCCAGGAGGTCGAGTCGATCCGCGTCGACGTCGAGCAGGTCGACCAGCTCTACAACCAGGTCGAAGAGATGGTGACGAGCCGGATCAAACTCCGGAAGATCATCGAGGAGAACGGTCTCGTCGAGGCCGAAGACGAACTCGAAGAACACGGCAAGATCACCGCGAGCCTGCAGGATACAGTGCTCGAGATCCGGCTCGTACCGCTGAAAAAGATCGTCGGTAACTTCCCGCGAGTCGTCCGCGACATCTCCCGCAAGCAGGACAAAGAGATCGACTTCCAGATGGAGGGCGTCGACATCGAGATGGATCGGTCGATCCTGAACGAGCTGGGCGACCCGCTGATGCACCTCATTCGGAACGCAGTCGACCACGGCATCGAACCACCCGAAGAGCGCGAGAAGAAGGGCAAGCCGCGTGAGGGAACGATCAAGCTCATCGGTGAACGCGAACGCGATCGCGTCTCCGTAACCGTCATGGACGACGGCGGTGGTCTCGACGTCGATGAGATCAAAGAGAAAGCGATCACACAGGACGTCATCACCGAAGAAGAGGGTCGACTTCTCGACGACTCGGAGGTGTACGACCTCATCTTCCACCCTGGTTTCTCGACGACAGACGAGGTCACCGAGGTCAGCGGTCGCGGCGTCGGCATGGACGTCGTCAATCAGGTCGTTCGCGGCGTCGACGGCTCGATCAACGTCGAGAGCGAACCCAACGCCGGAACCAGCGTCACGCTGATGCTCCCCGTGAGCGTCGCCATCGTTCGCGTCCTGTTCGTCACCGCAGGCGACGAGATGTACGGCGTCCCGATCAAGAACATCGACGAAATCTCCGAACTCGAGGACGTCACCGTCGAATCCGTCGAGGGTCGCCCTACGATCACCCACGACGAACGGGTCTACCCGCTACTGTCGCTTTCCGACCGACTCGACGTTCCCGACGCCGAACCCGACGATGACGACATGGTCGTCCGCATCAAAGACGGCGTCCGGCAGGTCTGTCTGCGCTGTTCTGACGTCGTCGGTCAGGAGGAAGTCGTCATCAAGCCATTTGAGGGTGTGTTAAGCGGTGCCCCGGGAATCAGCGGTGCGTCGGTACTCGGCGAGGGGGAAGTCGTGATGATCCTCGACGTCGATACGCTGTAAACGACCGCCGATCGGCAGTCAGTTCGTCGAGTGAGGTTCGTCCTTGCTGTCTTCACGTCCTGTTGTCTTCACGTCTTTTGTTAGCGCTCGTCACAAACCAGTCACCAGGCGCTCGATTCCAAAGGAAGAACGTTGACTCGAGTCAGGAGAGTATTGTCGGCTATTCGCTGTATTACGCTTCGTCCGCGGACTCGTCGTCGACGGAGTGATCGTCTCCAGGCCGATCGCTCTCCTCGCTTTCGCTGGCGTTAGATCCGCTCTCGTCTTCCCCCGCCGCTGTCGACATGTCGGGACTGTCGCCGTCGTCAGGGCCATTCCCACGACTGACGTCGTCCCGCTGAACGTCGCTTACGGGCCGACCGAAAACCGTTCGGTCTTGGTCCCGAGACGACGGGCGCGAATCGCTCTCACGATCGAGAAACGACGGTCTTCTGACCCGCTGGGTGCTGTCGGGCGGGAGCGAATCGATGTCGACCATTCCCAGGGCATCCGGAAGAGACGTGGCGTCGGATCCCCGCCGGTCACGGTCGTCGTCCCGCTCGAGTGGGGTGATCGTCGTCTTCTCTTCGACGAGTTCCTCCCAGATCTGTCGGTCGTCGTCGACCGACGCTGCAGCCGCCTCGTCGCGTCCCTTTCGGTAGGCCAGTTGAACGAAGCTACGGTCGTATGCCGTCTGTACCTGCGCCGCGAGTCGCTCGAGTTCGTCCGGCCACTCCTCGCCCAGTCGGACTGCCACCCCGAGTGCGTACGCCCGGAGGACGACTTCGTCGCGGTCGTCGATAGTCGCCCAGTCGGTGCCGAAAGACTCCCCGTACATCTCAGACCTTGACCTTCTGATCGGGATGGACCGCGAGCCCGCGATCGGTGAACTCGATCTCGCGAATGTCACAGTCGATTTCGGTGCCGCGCATCTTGATGATCTGTATTCCACGGGTCATCCCGCCGGACTCGAGGTAGTTGTGCATGAAGATGACGCCGTGGGCGAGGTAGTGGCCGTCGGTGTAGGAGGTCGGGTCGGTCATCTCGGAGATCAAGAGGACGGTCGCATCGGCACGTTTGAGCTTCGTCAGGAACTTCACGAGGGCGTTCAGGTCATCGGAGAAATAATACTCGAGCAACATTGTCGAGTCGATCACGAGGCGGTCGACGCCGCGGGACTCGATGAACGCGACGAGCTGATTCGCGAGGTTGTCGACGTTCGAGGGGAACTCGCCGCTCGAGCGCGAGGACGACGAGAGGAGCCGCTGGGCGTCGCTGTCGAAGACGTTGAGCACTTTCACGTGCCCGGAACTAACCGCCCGATCGAAACCGAACTCGTAGTTGGCCATATCGGAGACGATCTCCGCTTCTGACTCGTGTAAGGTCAGAAAGAGTGTCGTCTCGCCGTCGATCGCACCCTGGGTAACGAACTGAGAGCAAAACGTCGTCTTCCCGCTTCCTGGCGGGCCGCTGATGACGTAGAGCCGATCTTTCAAAATGCCGCCATCGACAAGCGCATCGAACCCCGGTACGCCCGTAGTAATTCGCATTGTCGACAACCATGACTGTCCCGGGTAAATATATTCTGGGCTCTCGCCGACACTTCTGTGAGTGGACGCCTCCTCTGTCAGCGAGACAGCGGCCCACCGTAGTCGGAGCTGAGGCCCGACCGTTTTCGAGGAGGGTGCTAGCTCTATGAAACCTGACCTTTCGTAACGGCCAAGCGGGTCCACGTCTTCTCTCACGCTATGAACTTCGCGCCGGGAGCCTGGAAGTACGCTATCGTTCCGCTGCTCGCAGCGCCGTTTGCAGTCATCTACAGCGTCGCTGCGGGCCTCCTCTCGCTCGCACTCGGCGTCGGTGCGCTCGCGTTCTTTCGCGATCCAGAGCGGACGCCGCCGCCGACAGGCGTCGTCTCACCGGCTGACGGCACCGTTTCGGTGTTGCGTGAGGAAGGCGATCAGGTCCGACTCGGCGTGTTCATGAACGTCTGGCACGTCCACGTCGTCCGCGCGCCGTTCGATGCGACCGTCGTCGACGTCGAACACGTCTCGGGAGCCCACCGTCCCGCCTTCTCCAAGGAATCGGAGAAAAACGAGCGCGTCCACGTCAGCCTCGAGACTGACTCGTTGACATCCCAGTCGGCCGAGACGGCGCTCGAGGCGGACGGCGACACGGACGACGAGTTAGACGGCTCGAACGAGGACAGATTCGACGGTCCAAACGATGACGGGGCGATCGAACCTGCCGAAGTGACGTTCATCGCGGGCGCGTTCGCCCGTCGGATCTTCCCCTACGTCGAGCCCGGCGACGAACTCGAGCGCGGTGACCGCATCGGTCACATCGCCTTCGGTAGCCGGGTCGATCTCTGCTTTCCGCCCTCGATCGATCGTGACGAGGTCGCCGTCGAGCCTGGCGAGTCGACGACCGCCGGGGAGACGGTCGTCCTCGAGACACCAGCGGACGTCGGGCCGTTCGACACGCCGATCGGCGGGTTCGACTTCGACACACAGTCGGACGGGTCGGGGGCGGACGAGACCGACGACCCGGCCTCGAGCCCGTCCTGATCCAGCACCTGTCGAAACCCGTCGGTCGACGTCGTATCCGTTTCAGCCGTCGACGGAGTCACGAGCGGCCTCGAGATGCCGACGTTCGATAACCACTTCGTCGGCTTTCTCGTTGGCCTCCTCGGGACCGTACTCGGTTGCGATCTCGCGGATCGCTTTCATCGAGGCGTCTCTGACGAGGGCGGCCAGGTCGGCCCCTGTGTAGCCTTCGAGGGCGGCCGAGACGTCGGCGACGTCCACGTCGTCGGATAGCGGCTTGCCACGGGTGTGGACCTCGAGGATCTTCTCGCGGGCCTCGGGATCGGGTTCGGGGACGAGGACGTGTGTGTCGAGTCGCCCCGGACGGAGCAGTGCGGGATCGATGTACTCCTTGCGGTTGGTTGCGGCCAGCACGACGAGGTTCGGGTTCTCGCTCATGCCGTCGAGTTCGGTCAAGAGTTGTGAGACGACCCGTTCGGTGACCTCGTGACTATCGCCGCGAGCGGCCGTGATAGCGTCGATTTCGTCGAAGAAGACGATCGACGGCGCGGACTGTCGAGCGCGTTCGAACACCTCGCGGATCGCCCGTTCGCTTTCGCCGACGTAGCGGTCGACGATCTCCGGGCCGTCGACCCGGACGAAGTTGACGTCCGTCTCGCCCGCCAGGGCACGCGCGAGCAGCGTCTTCCCGGTTCCGGGCGGTCCGTACAGCAAGACGCCCGAGGGCGGGTCGGTATTCGTCTGCTCGAAGAGTCGGTCGTAGGTCAACGGCCACTCGACTGACTCGCGTAGAACCTGTTTTGCGTCCTCGAGGCCGCCGACGTCGCCGAAGTCGGTCGTCGGCGACTCGGCGACGTACTCGCGCATCGCGGAGGGTTCGACCGAGGCGAGCGCCTCGTCGAAGTGGTGTTTTTTGACGGTCGGATCGCGGTTCCACGTCTCCCGGTCGTCGGCGTCGGTGGGTCGATCACGGATGGCGGCCATCGCGGCCTCGCTCGCGACGGCGTCGAGGTCGGCACCGACGAACCCGTGGGTGCGGCGGGCGATGGCGTCGATGCTCACGTCGTCCGCAAGCGGCATTCCGCGGGTGTGGACCTCGAGGATCTCTTTGCGCCCTTCCACGTCCGGGACGCCGATCTGGATTTCGCGGTCGAATCGCCCGCCGCGACGGAGTGCGGGATCGATCGTGTCGACGCGGTTTGTCGCGCCGATGACGATCACCTCGCCGCGGGCGTCGAGCCCGTCCATCAGTGTCAACAGCTGGCCGACGATCCGATTTTCGGCATCACCATCGTCGTCGCGCTGGCCGGCGATCGAGTCGATCTCGTCGAAGAAGACGATTGTCGGGGCGTTCGCTTCGGCCCGGTCGAAGACCTCCCGGAGTCGCTCTTCGGACTCACCTTTGTACTTCGAGACGATCTCCGGACCCGAAATCGTCTCGAAGTTGGCGTCGACTTCGTTGGCAACCGCTCGGGCGATCAGGGTTTTGCCTGTCCCTGGCGGCCCGTACAGCAACACGCCGGAGGGCGGCTCGACGCCGAGTCGCTGGAACAGTTCGGGCTCCGAGAGAGGGAGTTCGATCATCTCCCGGACGAGTTCGAGTTCGTCGTCTAGCCCGCCGATGTCCTCGTAGGTGACCCCCGAACTGGCCTCCAGGGTGGTGTCGAGCGCCGGTGAGTCCGTCCGGTGATCGGTACCCGACCCGGTCTCGTTCGCATCGTCACTCTGGACCGACCCCGACTGACTTTCTCTCGAGTCCGTCTCGACGACGCGAATCGTCGTCGAACTGGTGATCCGGACGTCACCGCGTGGGTCGGTGTCGATGACGCGGAAGGGATCGCCAGCGACGCCCTCGATTCGGATCTGCTCGCCGACGCGAACCGGTCGGTTGCGAAGCTTCTTCGTCGCCGTTCGAGTGCCGAGTCGTCCCTCGCCGTCGGAAAGCGACGCGGGTGCGGCGAGCGTCACTCGCGTGGCGTCCCGAATCGTCGAGGTGTCTTTCGACCTGACGGTGACCGCATCCCCGACGTGAACCCCCGCGTTCGCCCGGGTGTCGGCGTCGATCTGGACGGCGTTGTCCGGTATCGAAGGATCTGCCGGCCACAGCTTCGCGACGGTCTGTTCTTCGCCCTCGATGACGACTGTATCGCCACTTAAGACGCTGAGTCGACGGCGGGCCGCTTCTGGAACCCGCGCGACACCGCGACCGGCGTCGCGCTTTTCTGCAGCCCGTACCGACAGCGTGACGCCGTCTGCGTCCGACTCGCTCATATTCGTTCCTTTCGCGGCCGTCGCCTTGAGAATTGTCCCACCAGTCGATCGGTGAGGAAGCTGCCCATGCTGCCTGTGGAAGCCTGACTACGACGGTGGTTCGGCTCGGGGCAATCGTACCGTCACGATCGAGCCACGCGGCGCGTTCGCGTCAAATTCGAGTGCGCCGCCGACTTTCGTCACGACCCAGTTGACCATCCACAATCCCAGGCCGCTCGAGTGTTCGATCTGTGAGCGGTCGCGCTCGCCGGTGAGCACTTCGTACTCCGAGGGTGGAATGCCGGGGCCGTTGTCCGCAACGCGGATCGTAACGTGATCACCGCCCAGACTCTCGACGAGGGAGACTTCGACGCTCGGGTCGGCCGCATCGTTGTGCTCGGCCCCGTTTTCGACGACGTTCGCGATGGCGTTGTGCAACGAGTCGCCCCCGCGTAGCCACAGCCGTTCCGGTGCCGAAAGCGAGAACGCACAGTCCGGATATCGCTCACCGACATCGGCAACGACGTCCTCGAGCAGCGCTGTTGCGTCGATCGGGCGGCGGTCGGCCTGTCCGGCGACGACCCGCTCGATGCTTCGGATGCGGTTGCTCATCGAAAGGAGATCGTCCGCAGCCTCGTCGATCAGATCGGCCATCTCCCGGCGTCTATCGGTGTCCACTCCGTCCGCGTCGCCGAGGCTGGTTGCACAGCCTTTCACGAGGTTCATCTGTGTCCGGATGTCGTGTCTGAGAACCCGCGAGAGGACTTGCAAGCGCTCCTGACGTTGTTTCTGGTCCGTGACGTCGATGTAGAAGGCGTACTCGAGGTTCTCGATGCCAGATCGGTCGACCGGCGCGGAGACGCGGACGAACTCCCGACGACCGAACATCGTCTCGAGGGTGACCTCCGCTTCGATCAGTTTGCGGTTCGAGTCCTCGTTCAATTCGGCTAGCAACGAACGGCCCTCGATCGGCGTCGGTTCCTCACCCGGTGGTCGAAGTGCCTCCTCGAACGATTCGTCGCCAGCGAGGTCGGCCGCGGTGTAACCGAACAGTTCCTCGAAGGCCTCGTTAACCGCTTCGACGCGCTCGCCGTCGCTGGTAAACCGAACGATGACGACGGGGCTCGGGACGTTCTCGAACAGCGCGGCGAACCGATCGCGCTCGGTCTCGATGGCGTCGAGACGCGACTGCATGTAGGTGTCGACGGCCACCTGGATGTCGAGGTTGAGGAGTTTAAAGAGCGAGTGAAGGTCGTCGATGCCATCCTCGACGTCCTCGTAAATCCGGCGTGAAAGGCGCTGTGAGTCGATCTCGCCCGACTCTGTCGTTGAGTGTGCACGCTCGAGTTCGGCGTCGACCGTCGCCGTGAGCTGTTCGTGCATCCGGTCGGTGACGAGCGAGAACAACAATCCGTAGTAGACGTTGTACTGCCCGAGATAGTGTTTGATCGGCATATCAACCAGATCGTGGAGTTTGCCGATTCGAGCCCGGTTCCGGAAATACGATTCGTCGTACGTTCCGCCAGCGAGCGTCGTCAGATACGCTTTTTGGGTCCGTTTGAGTTCGTCGGTCGATTTCGGCGACCGATCGAAGACGTCAGCAGTCTCTTGATGACGTGTGAGATGGTCGTAGAAGCTGTCTGCAAACTCGTCTGCGTGCGCCTGGAAGATCTCGTCGAACGCCTCGAGACGCTCGCAGTCGGAGTCGTCGAAGCCGATAAATGACTTTCGCCAGTCGATCTCGTCTTCGTCGAGTCCGATTCCCTCGACCAGCCTGTCGACGTCCACGTACTCGTTGAGTCCTCCTCGACCGAAGTGTCGTCCGTACTCCGTCATCGTTCCAGTCTGTCGCCATCGCTGCTCGCCTTCGGTTCCCCAACCCAGACTGTCATACGTGGACGAACGAACAGGGGTCGGTTAAGTTTGGCGACCGTTGGTACGACGCCACCAGTCTGGTCGGCTCTATCGACCTGCTATCGTCGCGCTCCGGAATTACCCCTTCGTCCAGACTGCCCGACGACAGGAGCTACTCAAGTCGGCCCCGGTGTTCGGCCGCCAGTTCTCGAGCCTGCTCGAGAGTATGCGTCTCCGTCCAGCGAACGCGGTCGGCGTCACCGTAGGCGAGCGCGGTTTTGAGTTCGTCGCGCAGGACGCCGTGCTCGATCGACAGAACGGTCCCAGACCCGTCACCGAGTTCGTAGACGCCCGGTCGGTCGGGCGCTCGTGCGACGGTCTCGCGCTCGAGATCCTGCCAGGGTTTCTGCAGTGCCACGGGTTCAGCCCTCCGAAGCGGTCGTCGAATCATCACCCACGTCTCGTCGGGCCGACCCATCGTAGTCTGGACCGACCAGTTCGTAGGCGTGTTCGCTCATCTCGTCTTCCGCGAAGACGAACACACGGCCGTCGACGACCTCGAGGTCCGCTTCTACGCGGACCGAGTAAGCCTCGCTCGTCACCGTCACGCCCGGAAACAGTTCCTCCTCGTCGTCGGCCTCGAGCAACATCCGGCCGACGCCAGTCTTCTCGAGGATGCCGTCGTGGGTATCACGGTCGTTGACGTATGTCATGACGCCTTCGACGCCGTCGGAGTCGGTGACGAGGACGTGAACGTGTTTGCCCGGCGGCGTCCGAAGCGACTCCTCGACGGGTTTCGGCGGGCCGTGATAGAACGTCTCCCGTCCGTCCAGATACTGGACGACGACGCCCCCTTCGACGAAGTCGACGCCGAGCGTACTCGGTGCGACGTTACTGCGGATGCTCATACGTGATCGTTCGTCGGGATGCGGGAAAAGCGGTGTGTTCCGCCGTCCAGTTGCCATCCTCCTCTGCCTGAAGGCGGGAAGGATCCCACGGCACCGCACCGATAAGCGGGTACACGAGACCGTCAGCCGTAAATAGGTTCTCTGAGAGAGTGCTCGTATGGACGGCCGCGCCGTTGCCCCGGCAGCAGGGACGGTTCTCAACGCACTCGCGACCGGCGTTGGCTCCGCCTTCGCGATCGACCTCGAGACGACAGCCACCGTCGAACTCACCGACGACGGCGAGGTCACTGGCGAAGTCACAGGCCAGCCCGACGCCGACACGACCCTCGTCGAGCGCTGTGTGGAGTTCACGATCGACGAGTACGCCGAGCTAGCGGGGCTCGAGCCGGCGACAGTCGGTGCCCAGATACAAACCGAGAGCGAGGTCCCGATGGCCTCCGGATTGAAAAGCTCGAGTGCGGCGGCGAACGCGACGGTGCTCGCGACACTCGACGCGCTCGAAGTGGTCGATTCGGTCGATCGAATCGACGCCTGTCGACTCGGCGTCCGGGCGGCCCGCGACGCCGGTGTCACGGTGACGGGCGCGTTCGACGACGCCAGCGCGAGCATGCTCGGCGGGATCACCGTCACCGACAATGCGACCGACGAACTCCTCGCTCGTGACGAACGCGACTGGTATGCGCTCGTCTACACGCCGCCGGAACAGTCGTTCAGCGCCGACGCCGACGTCTCGGCGTGTGAACGGATTGCCCCGATGGCCGACCTCGTCGAAGAACTCGCTCTCGAGGGCCGGTACGGCGAGGCGATGACCGTCAACGGCTTCGCCTTCGCCGGCGCGCTCGGCTTCTCGACAGCGCCCATGCTCGAGGTCATGCCCGACGTCGAGGGCGTCTCGCTGTCGGGGACGGGCCCAAGCTATGTCGCCGTCGGCGAGGAGGAGACACTCGAGGCGGTCCGAAATCGATGGGCTGACCGCGACGGAACGACACGGTTACTGCGAACGCGAACGGACGGGACACGAACGACGAACACGCCATGACTCGAGAGACAGCCACAAGCGACATGGAGAATCGGACGCCTGAAGAGATGAGCCTGGACGAACTGCGTGAGGAGATTCAGTCGATCGATCGCGAGATCGTCGAACTGATCGCCCAGCGAACGTATGTCGCCGATACGATCGCACAGGTCAAAGCCGAAGAGGAGCTGCCGACGACCGACGAACAACAGGAGCAGGCGGTGATGGATCGTGCGGGCGAGAACGCAGAACGGTTCGACGTGGACGCGAACCTCGTGAAAGCGATCTTCCGACTGTTGATCGAGTTGAACAAAGTAGAGCAGCGTGAAAATCGGTAGCAAACAACACTAATTTCGCGGATCTACTACTGTTTCTCCTCGCGAATAGCTTCAGCGCTCGGACGCCGAGACACCTACAGTAACACGCAGTTGACCTCCTCCCACGACTAATGTCGTGGGATTCCCCGAAGGGGAGTTCAAGATTGTGCATTTCCTCGGTGGCGAAGTACGCTTTCGCGTCCCACGTCGGCGGTTGCCTCCCAACTATGACCAAGAGAGGTGGGTTGCAGCGCGTCTAGATTCATCCCACGGCTACCGCCGTGGGGCTTCGCCTTTATCCTGTGTAACGACGGGCGGGAACACACCTCGTTACGGCTACGGAGCGTCGGTTCGCGTCCACCGCCCGACGGGGGACCGTACACGATTTTCTGTGAGTTATGCTCGACTCGAATCGCGTCCGTTACGGTCGATCAGTTCGTGGCGAACGCAGATTCTGTCGCGACGCTGTCTCTCATTCAGGGATGTGCGAAGTACGTGAGGACCTCGTCGCCGTTCTCCCCATCGATTCGGACGAACCCGATACGTTCGAACTGGACCAGCTCGTCGGCCTCGAGGTCGCCGACGCCGGGTTCGGCGTGGCCGGTGACGTCGCCGTCCATCGTCCGCATCCGGACGGGGACGCTCTCCTCGGCGGGCGCCCAGTGGACGACGTCGACGTCGCCTTCCCGGACTACGTCGATGTCCTCGCCGGTGTACTGGAGGACGTCCCGGGTGTACTGGAAACAGCCGAGCCCCTTGAGCCAGACGCGTTCTTCGCGACCCGGGAGGTCCTCGGACTCGAGGAAGACGGCGTCGCCGACGGGAATCTCGCGGACGCCCCGATCCTCGTGGTCGGGATGTAACGCGGGAGTTGCTTCGGCAGGAGGACTACCGCCCAGTGGGAGTTCAGTCCCCTCGCGGACGAAGAAGCGACGGTCGCTCTCATCGTCGATCAGGTCGCGGTTCTTGGCGTAGACGGTGCTCATTGCCAGGTCGACGTCGCTCGTCGACGTCCCCAGTCCGACCATCGCCTCGACGATGGCCTCACCCTGGATTCCCCGTCGACGAAGACTCTGTAGCGTCGGTGCACGCGGATCATCCCAGCCGTCGAGTTCGCCGTCTGCGATCAGCTCGCCGATGGTCGAGGTGCTCATTTTCACGTCGTAGGCGTCGACCTGGACGTGTCCCCAGTGGACGACCTCGGGGTACTCCCAGCCGAAGTAGTCGTAGACGAACTGCTGGCGTTTCGCCGAATCCTGGAGGTCGATTCCGCGGATGATGTGTGTCATACCGATCAGGTGATCGTCGACCCCCGACTGGAAATCGAGCATCGGCCAGCAGCGGTACTCGCTGGCTTCCTCACGCGGGTGTGGCGTGTCGATCATCCGGAAGGAAACCCAGTCGCGCAAGGCGGGGTTCTTGTGCTCGATATCGGTTTTGACTCGCAGCACCATCTCGCCGCTGCTGTACTCGCCGTCGACCATCGCCTCGAACTCTTCGAGAACGGTCTCGGTGTCTTTGTCCCGGTGGGGACACGGTTCGCCGGCGTTTTTCAGCTCGCTAAACTCGTCGCCAGAACAGGAACAGGTGTAGGCCCCACCCAACTCGATCAGCTCACGGGCGTGATCGTAGTAGGTCTCGAGACGGTCACTGGCCCGGTAGACTGCATCGGGCTCGAAGCCGAGATATGTGAGATCCTCGAGGATGTCATCGTAGGCCTCGAGGTCCGGCCGTTTCGTCTCGGGATCGGTGTCGTCGAAGCGCACACAGAACCAGCCGTCGTAACGGTCGCGGTAGGTGCCGATGACCGCCGGCATGCGAGCGTGACCGACGTGCCACGGGCCGTTCGGGTTCGGTGCACACCGCATCCGAATCTCGTCGTAATCGTCTGCATTCGGGAGGTCGGGGAGGTCGTGATCGTTTCCGTCGTCTTCGGCCTCGATCTCGGCGAGTTCCTCGGGGGCGAGCTCCTCGAGCCGCTCACGCTTTGCTTCGTAGGAGAGATCGTTGACCTGCGAGACGACGCCGCCGGCGACACCCGGGATCTCGTCGCCATGGGGGCGGAAAGCAGGATTATCACCCATCAGTGGTCCCATGATGGCACCGACATCGGCGTCGCTTTCGTGTTTGACGGCGTTCAACAGCGCGTGTTTTTCAGCCTCGCGCTCTACGCGGTCGCGAAGTTCGTCGTCCATTGTCGAGCGATAGTCGTGCCCCTACCAAAACGTCCGCGATGTGACCTCGTTCTCCGAGGCCGTTGCTGACGGATGGATCAGGATACCGGTAAAAACGCGTCGCGGTGAGACGAGCCGAGTCGTCAGTAGCTGCGTTCGATCAGGTAGTCGGCGAGTTCGGCCAGCAGTTCGTGCGCCTCGTTTTCGGGAAGTACCTCGAGTCGGTCTTTACCCTGTTCGACGAGGTCGCGGGCCATCTCGTTTGCGTACTCGATCGAGCCCGCCGCCTCGAGTTCGGCGACGGCCTCGTCGATCTCGGCTTCCGTCACGGCCTCGACGTCGTCCGTATCGACCAGCGACTCGACGTCGACACCCTGGTCACGGGCGTGGACCGTGATGAGCGTCTGTTTGTTCTCGACGAGGTCACTCCCGCGTTGCTTGCCGAGTTTCTCGCTTGGAACGGTCAGGTCGAGCACGTCGTCGTGGATCTGGAAGGCACGGCCAATGTCGAGGCCGTAGCCGTACAGTGCGTCGACAGTTTCGTCGTCTGCGCCGAGCAAGATCGCGGGGAGGCAGGCAGCAGCGGCGTACAGCACCGCCGTCTTTTGTTCGACCATCTCGAGGTACTCTTCGGGTGTGACGTCATCACGTTCCTCGAAGGTGACGTCGAGCGCCTGGCCTTCACAGATCTTCGTACAGGTCGTCGCGAGGACCTCGAGCGCCTCGACGGTCCGTGACGATGGGGCGCCCGTCTCGAGCATGATCTCGAACGCTTTCGAGTAGAGGGTATCGCCGGCGAGGATCGCCGTCTCGAGGTCGTAGGCTTTGTGGACGGCCGGCACTCCGCGACGGAGGTCGTCGTCGTCCATGATGTCGTCGTGGATCAGCGTAAACGACTGGATGACTTCGACGCTGACGGCGGCATCCATCACGTCGATCGTCTCGGGGACATGGGCCGTATCGTTCGTGCGTCCGTACCCGCGCTCCTCGAGCGTTGGGAACGCCCGGTACGGTTCACTCAGCGGCTCGACGTCGGCGAGCGCCTCCGCCGTCGTCAACAGGATGGTCGGTCGGAGACGCTTCCCACCCGCGTCGAGTAAGTATCGGGACGCCTCGTAGAGCCGCTCTGGCTTTTGAACCGGCAACTCCTCTGGAATGGCCTCGTTGACCACCTCGCGTCGCTCGCGGACGGCCGCGAGTACTGCCTTCTCTCGTGCCTCTGTACTGGTCATATCAGTCGACGAGCTGGATGAGGTTCCCGTTGCGCGAAACGTGGACGTCCCGCCCCATCCTGTAGCCCTCGCTCTCACAGAGGTTGACGTAGCCCGACAGTCCCTTCAGGTCCTGGTGAGCCGGGATGATATGCTGTGGCTGAAGCGCATCGAGCATCGCGTAGTGGCCTTCCTGGTTGAGGTGGCCGGAGACGTGGATGTCGTCGTAGACACGAGCACCCTGCATCCCGAGCAGTTTCTCGGCCTGATAGCGCTGGCCCTCGTTGGTGGGCTCCGGAATAACGCGGGCGGAGAAGACGACCTTGTCGCCGTCGTCCAGTTCGTACGGCGTCTCGCCACGCGCCATGCGGGTGAGCATCGCACGGGGCTCTCCCTGGTGACCGGTGACGACGGGCAGGTAGTCTTCTTTGCCCTCGTTCATGATCCGCTTGAACGTACGATCGACCGACTTTCGGTGGCCGAACATCCCGAGATCCGAGGGGAAGTCGACGAAGTCGAGCCGTTCTGCGGTCCCCGAATACTTCTCCATCGACCGCCCGAGCAAGACAGGCTGGCGGCCGATGTCCTCGGCGAACTCGACGAGGCTCTTCACGCGAGCGATATGGCTCGAGAACGTCGTCGCGACGATGCCACCGTCGTAATCTTCCATGCTGTAGAGGACGTCCCGGAGGTGTTCGCGCGCGACGCGCTCGCTCGGGGTACGGCCCTTCTTGTTCGCGTTGGTACAGTCTTCGATGTAACAGAGGACACCCTCACCCTCGCGACCGATTTCGCGGAAGCGCTTCATGTCGATCGGGTCTTCGAGGACGGGTGAGTGGTCCATCCGCTTGTCCAGCCCGTAGACGATGGCGCCCTCGGGCGTGTGGAGGACCGGGTTGATCGCGTCGATGATCGAGTGGGTGACGTTGACGAACTCGAGTTCGACGCCGTGGTCGCCGATGGTCATCGACTCGCCGGCCTCCATCTTGATGAGGTCGTTCTCGACGCCGAACTTCTGTTCGCCCTCGATCTGCTGTTTGACGAGTTCGATCGTAAACGGCGTCGCGACGATCGGTGCGTTGTATCGGTGAGCCAGTTTCGAGATGGCACCGATGTGGTCTAAGTGACCGTGAGTGGGGACGATCGCCTGGACGTCGCCCTCGAGGTCGGACATGACGCGGTCGTCGGGGATCGCGCCCATGTCGATCAGGTCGAGGCTGTGCATTCGCTCGGTTTCGACGTTGTCGTGGATCAGGACCTGCGAGAGGTTCAGACCCATATCGAAGATGACCACGTCGCTACCGGCGCGGACAGCAGTCATTTGCCGCCCGACTTCTTCGTAGCCGCCAATTGTTGCGATTTCGATTTCCATGATTCGTTGTACTGAAAGCCGTGGTGTAGACTCTCATCGAAACGGTCCGCGGACTCCCGGTCGTTCGGCCCCGGCGTCTTACAGCACGTCGGCCATCCCGCTATGCGTTCCCGGAGGAGAACTCCTCCAGACTGGCCGTAACACCCGTCACAGCCTCGAACGCACTTGCCCGCGGGTTTCGCTATCATCATCTACACGCCGGGGTGTTAAAAACACCGTGGGTTGGATCGCCCCCGATCGACACCTCCGAAAACAGTACCGAACCTATCGACACCGGGTTGGTAAATCGCCTCGGGGGCAAGCCTCGAGGCACTCGGCTTGCTCTGCCTGTAGACTGACCTACCGAGCCACAGTTCGACCCGATCGTCCGAGGCGATCACGACCTCGGTGCATTCGACAATCTTTCCAAATTGATCATTCGTAGCGTGACCGTGGCCGTTATGTACAATGATGTTATTTTGTTTGTGTAGTAATCACACCTGGTTCCGAAATGCGAAGGTTTCTTAGCTTCCGTTCGAAACGAGAAGTCGATGGGAAAGGATCTCGAGCGCGATCTGGGGCTGTTCGCCGTAATCGCGATCAGTATGGGAGCGATGATCGGCAGTGGTATCTTTATTCTCCCCGGGATCGCCATGGCAGAAGCAGGGCCAGCCGTAATCCTCGCGTTCGTGATTGCGGCAATCCTGGTCGTTCCGGCGGCGCTTTCCATCGCCGAACTCGGCACGGCGATGCCCGAGGCGGGCGGTGATTACGTCTTCATCGAACGCGGCCTCGGGCCGTCGTTCGGAACGATCGCCGGACTTGGGACCTGGTTGATGCTGATGCTCAAGGGATCGCTCGCACTTTACGGCGGTATGTTCTACATCAACTTCATCTACACCCTTCCGACGTGGGACCTGGCGATCCCTGGCCTCGGTGCGACGCTGGCGATCCCCGGCGTCCGCGCACTCGGGATCACGTTTGCAATCATCTTCATCGCGATCAATCTCATCGGCGTCAAACAGACCGGCGGTATCCAGCTGGTGATGGTGATCGTCATGCTCGTGATCCTCTCGGTGTTCGTCGCGGCGACGATTATCCAGGTCGACGGCGCGAACTACGATCCGTTCTTCAGCGAGGGACCCGACGGCGTGCTCACTGCGACGGCGCTCGTCCTCGTCTCCTATGCGGGGGTCACAAAAGTCGCTGCGGTCGCCGAAGAGATCGAGAATCCGGGCCGGAACCTCCCGCTCGGGTTGCTCGTCTCACTCGTCGTTACGGCGTTTCTCTACGCGCTGCTCGTGTTCGTGCTCGTCGGCGTGATGGAAGCCGAAGACCTGGCTGCCTCCGAAGAACCCATGGCACTGGCGACCGAGCTCCTGTTCGGTGAGTCGATCCTCTTCGGCATCCCCGTCGGGACACTTGCAGTCGTCGGCATTATCCTCGCAGCCGTACTCGCGCTCGTCAGCACCGCCAACGCTGGCATCCTGACTGCCTCCCGATACCCGCTCGCACTCAGCCGGGACGACCTCTTCCTGAAGAAGTTCGAATACATCCACCCGCGATTCAACACGCCCACGGTCGCTATTCTTACGACCGGTGCGATCATCATCTTCATCGTCGCCACCCTCGAGGTCGACGAGATCGCGAAGATGGCCGGCGCGTTCCAGATCCTCGTCTACATCCTGGTCTGTGGCGCGCTGATCGCGTTCCGCGAACGCGACCTCGAGTGGTACGATCCGGACTTCTACACGCCCGGCTACCCCTGGGTACAACTGTTCGGGATCGTCTCGGGAGTGTTCATCATCACGCAGATGGAAACCCAGGAGATCGTCGGCTCGATCGCGATCGTGATCTTCGGCTTCGTCTGGTTCAAGTGGTACGCCGAGGACAAGATCGAACGCGAGGGCGTTGCCAAAGGGCTCGCACGGCGTCGGGCGGGCAAACAGTTCGTCGAGGACACCGAGGCCCAGCTCGAGCGCAGCGACGAGTACGAGGTGCTTATCCCGATTCGCCAGGACCTCACCCGTGAGCAAGAAGACGCCCTGCTCATGACGGCAGCGCCGATCGTCCAGCGACGGGGCGGACACATCCGCATCATCCGCTTCGACGAGGTGCCCGATCAGGTCCCACTGGACACTGCCGCTGAAGAGCTCACCGAGGCGGACGTCGAGTTCGAAAAGCGGACCGACGAACTGGTTCGCTACCTCGAGGTCCCCGTCGAAGTGGGCGAGATCGTCAGCCACGACACCCGCCACGCGGTCGTCAACTTCGCCGAGCGGTCGGGGGCAGACCTCGTTCTCGCTCGCCAGAAGGCGACGAGCCGCCTCGATACGCTGTTCGGTCGGGACGGCGACTGGATTCTAGAGCATGCCCCGTGTGACGTCGTTTTCGTCCAGAACGA
This sequence comes from Natrarchaeobaculum sulfurireducens, assembly GCF_003430825.1. Lineage (NCBI taxonomy): Archaea > Methanobacteriati > Methanobacteriota > Halobacteria > Halobacteriales > Natrialbaceae > Natrarchaeobaculum > Natrarchaeobaculum sulfurireducens. The sequence goes on from NZ_CP024047.1 coordinate 1,194,176, forward strand.
ACAGCGAACGACGGTCGACGAGATCGCGATCGTCACGGACCAGAGCCCGTTCAACGATCCGCTGAAGGTCGAACTCGCCGACGCGATGGCCGAGACGCTCGGGGCCCGTGTCAGGTTCCTCTATGCGATGTCGACGGACGCCCCCGACGAACTCGTCGAGACGATCGAGGAGTACCACGCCGAACTCGACGAGATCTGTACCGTCCCCGTCGAGTCCTCGATCGTCCGCACGAACGACGACGTCGAAGGGCTCTCTGCCGAACTCGAGTCGGCCGACCTCGTCATGTTGAGTACGGTGACCCACCACCGACTCCCCGACCTGGTCGTCGAACAACGCTCGGACCGTATCGCCGCGGCGATCGAACAGCCGGTGTTGCTGGTCCACTCGAAGCAGACACGACGGGGCTCGTTCCTCCGGCCGATTCTCGAGCGGGTTCTGTTCGACTGACCGGCCGTCGTCACCGGTCGATACTGTTCGTTCGATTGTCGCCGCCACGGTCGCTGTCTGTTACTTGGGTACCGCCGTCACCGATTGGCCCCTGTCGGTCGCGCGTTCGTCGACTACGCCTCGAGGTCGTCGTCCGGGTCGACGGTGAGTTCCCTCGAACCGACGAACTGGCCGAGAGTCACGTACGCACCGCTCTCGAGTTGGTACTCGAATCCAACCACGACGTCCCCAGGGAGACCGTGGACGTTGAACCGATCACCGGGCTCGAAACTCCCGTCTTCGAGCTGGAGTCCGTCACCCGTCTGGCCGTCGACCGTGATCGTGAGTTGTGATCGCTCGAGTGCGTCGCCGGCACGGTTCGTAACCGTCGCAGTCTGTTCATCTTCGTCGTACTCGAACGCCAGCGTCGTTCGTGGTGGGACGGCGGTCGAGATCTCTCCAATCGGTTCGTCTGTAACGGTGACGACCCCCTCGAGACCCGAAGAGTCGGCGTAGACCGTCGCCTCGTCTCCCCAGGCGTCCTCGAGGTGGCTCGCGAAGGCGTCCTCGAGGTCGTCTCCTTCGCCGTCCATTGCGTGATCGTCCGGCAGCGTGACCGACGCCCGCCGGACGGCCTCCTCGTCGGTCGCGTCGAGGGACGATCCCCACGCTGAACCTTCTGGCATCCACTCCAGGGGCTCGAGGGGGACGGTCGTCCTGATGCCGCGACCGAGCCGTTCGGTCACTCGGTCGAACGCCGCTTCGGACTCGTGTCGTCGGTCACGCTCGCCAGCGTGGGCGTCCACCAGCGATCCGATCCGAACCCGACCGCGTTCGATCGACTCGTCGCTCGAATCCGCGAGTTCCGTCTGGACGACCCCCGAAGCGGTGACGCCGACGAGCCGTGGCTGATCGCGACGGACGAACAGGTCCGCCGCCCCGTCCGATTCGAGCGGGTCGTACTCCGAGGCCTCGAGCCCGGATTCGGCCTCGGTGGCATCGATCTCACCGATGTAGGCGATCGTCAGCGGCCCCCCACCGATCACGAGGAGCCCCTCGAGGTCGGCGAGATCGTGGCCGAACCAGTCGCCGAACGCCCAAAACTCGAAGAGGCTGCCAGCGAGTCCTGCTGACAGCGTGTCGCCGCGCTCGAGCGCACGGTCGACGTCGACGTATCGGATCGCAGCCGAACCGATGTCGTCCGGATCCTCAGCATCCGCAGACGCCGGCAGCCACGTTCTGTAGACCGGGTTGCCGGGGTTGGGAACCCCAATGTCCCCGAGCCGGCTCGTCGGCTCTGCTCGCGGCGCCGCACAGCCGGCGACGGTTGCGAGTCCCACCACTGTTCCCATCCGAAGTACCGCTCTCCTCGAGTGCATCTACGTCACCTTCTCAGGGATCGATAAAACCGTTCTCGCTTCGTGCTCGGCGATGGCTGACACCGCCCAGTATCCGCATAGCTACGTGCAAGCGCCGCTACGACTCGCCGACGGTTCGAGATGCGATCGTCGTTCCCGGCTCGTCGCCAGCCAGGAACGCCCCGAGGTCCTCGAGGCCGAAGATCGACGCCTCACCCTCGAGGTCGAGGAGCGCGCGGACCTTCGCGGCCATCCCGCCAGTGACGTCCGTCGCGTCGCTCTCGCCGAGGACCGCCGCGACATCCTCGTACGTCGTTATCTCGTCGATCACCTCGTCCGTCTCGTCGAGGACACCAGGGACCGTCGAACAGAGACCGATACGGTCGACGGCAAGGTCGCGGGCGAGCACCGCGACGAGTTCGTCGCCGCTGACGACCGTCGCACCCGCTCCGGCGTGAGCGACGAGATCGCCATGGAGGACAGGGACGAAGCCTTCCTCGACCAGGGTTTCGATCTGTCCAGTCGGGAGGTCGAGTCGGCCGTCGGCGTCGCGTGCGGCCGTCGAGAACGGGTGGACGGGGACCGCCTGGACATCGCGCTCGAGCAGCCGTTGGAGGACGAACCCGTTCAACGTCTTCATCGCGCCGTGGACGTCGAGCGCCGCGCCCGCGTCGTGTGTCCCCTCAGTGGTCGTTACGCCGTGTTCGCTCGCGTTGTGGTGGCCGAAGCTTCCGCCGCCGTGGACGATCACAAGCCCGTCCGCGAGCGATCCGTCGGTGGCCTCGAGCGCCGCGGCGACGGCGTCAGTCGCTCGATCCAGCGCCTCGCCGTCGAGGGTTTCAGGACGGTCTTTCTCGGTGATAGCGCTGCCGCCGAGTTTGAGGACGATCATTCGAGCTGTCGCACCCCCTCTTCGGCAAGTTCGGCGCGAAAGGCGTCCTCACAGCCCGGCGTGAACGACAGCGCGGTCTCGGTCTCCGGCGTCGGATCGAGGGCGACGATACAGCCGCCGCCGCCAGCGCCGGTCAGTTTCGCGCCGAGTGCACCCGCGTCACGGGCGGCCCAGACCATTCTGTCGAGCGACCGCGAGGAGACGCCGAGTGCCGAGAGCAGCCCGTGATTGAAGTCCATCAACTGGCCGAGTTCCTCCAGGTCGCCGTCTGCGAGGGCGTCTTCGCCGGCTCTGACGAGGTCGCCGACCGTCTCGACCGTGTCCTCGGCGAAGTCGTACTCCTCGCGCAACGTCCGAACACCCGCAACGAGCTGGCCGGTGTCGCCAGCTCCGCCGTCGAAGCCGATCACGAACGGCAGATCCGGCGCGTCGATCGAGCGGCAATCGTCACCCTCGACACGGACTGCACCGCCGGTCGCCGAACAGAAGGTGTCGGCCCTCGAGGCCTGTCCGTCCTGGACCTCGTACTCGGTTCGATAGGCACGCTCGGCGAGTTCGACGGGCTCGAGCGTCGTCCCGAGTTCTCGAGTGGCCGCGTCGATGGCGGCGACGACGACCGCTGCGGACGAGCCCAGCCCGGCCCCGAGCGGGATGTCGCTCTCGATGGTCACGTCGAAACCGACGTCGTCCTCGCCGGTGACCGCACGAACCTGTTCGATGGCCTCGTCGACGTACTCCGTCGCCGCGCTCAACAACGATTCGGAGACGTTGACGTCGGGTCGGTCGTCGGTCGTCCCGCTGTACTCGACCGTGAAGCCGTCCAGACTGAGGTCTTCGGCGTGGACCCGTAACTTTCCGTCGTCGCGGCGATTCACTTCGACTCGTGCTCGTAACTCGATCGCACACGGGACGGCTGGCTCGCCGTAGACGACCGCGTGCTCCCCGAACAGATAGACTTTGCCGGGAGCGCTCGAGACAGTCATGCCCGGGCGTTCGTACGACGACGCTTAATAGCTATCTTCTCGCGATTTCGTCGTTTCACATGGAATACAATGACTGCTACCGATGAGCGCATATCCCGTTACGGACGCTCATCGGAACGGACGCAATGGAATCCGTATCAGTCAAGGGTCTCGTTGAAGTGGCGGAGTCGCCACTCGAGAAAAGAGTTCTCGATCCGTCTCGAGCAAATTCGTGTCGTCTCCGTCGACATATGGATTCACTCGGTGCTTGGAAGCCTCGACACGGAGAGGATGGAGGCGGTGGACAAAGCGCTGAAGCTGACTTTTGGGTTAGGCTGGGGTATCCGTTGGGAGTAGTATAGATCACCTGGTCTCCGAAAGTAATATTAGTTGACATCTGGGACAGAGAATATGGAGAGCATCGTTACTGTGGTTCGATTTCTGATGGCAGGTGTTGTTTTCTTCGCACTCATTGGTATCGCCTCGTTTGTCGGTACAACGCTGGCTCTCCGATCATATCATGAAGATGAGCAACCAAGCATGTCTGTAGTTGTTGCGGTTCTTCGTGGGCTCGGGTGAGTGGGAAACGCCTGTGTGAGCTTGAAGCTCACCGCGATGATTCCGTTGTCGCCGTTGTCTGTGCCGCTTCAGACATGCGTCTGTATTCTCACCTCGTTACTGACTCGAGACGAATCGACGAGTGGCATAGTATATCCTTTCTGGCCCAAGGCCCGAACGGGCCACCAGGTATTTAATAAAAACCCTGCAATCGTAGGTTTAATGGACCACACGCTGCCTGGATATAACATCACGGACGCGGACAGACGCGAGATAGACGGTCGGTCGCTCACTGATGCGCTCGGGATCGACCGGCGAGAAGTCGAGAATCGAAAGGCGTACACTCGTTTCGACGAGGCTGACGTCGACCGCCTCGAGTCGATGGAGCCGCTGTTCGAACGGATCGCCAGCGACCTCGTCGACGACTTCTACGACCATCTGCTGTCGTTTCCCGAAGTAACGTCGATCCTCGAGTCTTCGCCGGAGCAGGTGGAGAACCTGAAACGAGCCCAACGGCAGTACCTCCTGGAGCTTGGCAGTGGCGAGTACGATCGGGCGTACTTCGATCGACGCGCTCGGGTCGGTAAGGTACACGACATGATCGACGTGGGACCGAAACACTACCTCGGGAGCTACGTCGTCTACTACGATGGGGTCCTCTCTGCGGTCGCTGACGACGCCACGGACGATCTGGCAGCGTCGGCTGACCGGCCGGACGCAGCGTCGACCGACGACGAGCCGATGGTCTCGCTTTCGGCGGCTCGAGAGGCCATCGACGAGACCGTCGAAAGATCGCTGTCGGTGCTCAAACTGTTGACCCTCGACCAACAGGTGGCGATAGAGACATATATCGACTCCTACGCAGACGTCGAGGCCGAACTCGAGCGCCGAAACGAGGTTGCGGGAAACGTCGCCGACTCGCTCACCGACCTCAGAGCACAATCGACGGCCGTCGAGGATCGGTCGGCCGACATCAGCGACCTCGCCGACGAACAGTCCGATGCGATGGGCGAGGTGGCGACGGAGGTCTCGAGCCTTTCGGCGACGGTCGAAGAGATCGCATCGAACGCCGAGGAGGTGAGCGCGACCAGCGAAGCGGCCGAAGCAGTCGCAGCCGACACGACGGAGACGGCGGAGGCGGCGATCGATAAGATGCAACGTGTCGACGCGGCGGCAGATGACGTAACGGCTGACGTCGAAGCGCTTCAGGACGGCGTCAAACGGATCGACGAAGTCGTCGAGGTGATAAACGACATCGCCGATCAGACGAATCTGCTCGCGCTCAACGCCTCGATCGAGGCTGCTACCGCCGGTGAGGCAGGCGACGGTTTCGCCGTCGTCGCAAACGAGGTCAAATCACTCGCCGAAAAATCACAGGAGGAAGCCACAACGATCGAACGGATGGTCTCTGAGATCCAGGCCGACAGCCAGGAGACCGTCGAGAGCCTCGAAACTGCTAACGCAGAGATCACCGACGGTGTCGAGTTGGTCGAGGAGACGGTCACGAACCTCGAACACATCGAATCAACGATCGCGGAGGCAAACGTCGGCATCCAGGAGGTCGCGACCGCGACCGACGACCAGGCCGCGAGCACCGAAGAAGTCGCGATGATGACAGACCGGACAATGGAGCAGTTCGAGGAGGTCGCATCGGAGGTGACGGCCGTCGCCGAGGCCAACGAGCGCTTGCGTGGCTCGATCGACGAGATCGACGCCGAGATGACACGGCTGGCCGATCACGGAGACAGTTCGGACTGATATTGGCAAAGGATTGCGTTCGTTCGACGACGGGCCGATCTCGTTTCTCGCGTGACGGTGTTGATAAAGAGATATATACGTTGACTGCCCATTCAACGGTAAACGGTGCACGTTGCTCGCCGCCCGTCGCACCACCCTCTACAGACGAGCATGACCGAAGACATCGTCGCAGATTTTACCGGCCGGTTTTTCCTCAGCACCAGTTCCGATACTAGCGAGACACCCGAGAAAGGTCGGATCATCATGACGAGACGCCGGCTAGTGCTTGCGACCACGGACGACAAGACGACTGTTCCCCTCTCGAACGTCGTCGACGTCAACGTCGGAACCGTCCCAAAGCACGTCAAGCGCTTTTTCGACGACACGCTTACGATCGGGTACGAGGGTCCAACCGGCATCCAGAGTGCGGTCATCGAGAGCGAGGGAGACAAACTCGAGACGTTCGTCGCCATCCTCTTTCGGTGCCTGTTGAACGGCCGCACGGTCGCCGTCAAACACCCTGCCCGCGTCGGTGGACGGGTGAAAAACTCCCCCGTCCGCAAGGGCAAACTCCGGATCAAGAAGCGCTCGATCGTCATCAAGACCAAACAGGAGTCGATCAGTATCGACATCGAGAACGTGATGAACATCGGTCGCGGGAACAAACTCGGCGACCGCGCAGATCGCGTCACGCTGATCGTCAAATCGATCGACGACTCGGGACTGACAGAGACGACGCTGATCGCTCCCGCGAAGAGTCAGTACGTGAACTTACTCGGCAGATTCCTCCGCCTCGAGTTCGACGAGCTGCGCGAGGAAGTCAACGAGATCGAGTTGACGAACCCCGAAAAGCGGGTGCTCGTCGGCGTTCACGCGACCGGCGGCGACATCGACTTCACGAACATGCTCGACGGCGACCCCGCCTACGTGACGAACGTCTTGAACTCAGTCAAGAACAAAGACCTCATCCTCGAGAACGGCAACGGCATCTCGTTAACGCCGAAAGGACGGATCGTCGTCACCCAACAGATCGAAGACGTCAACGTCTGAGACGGTCGTCTGACTCGTTACGACGCCGGTGTTCGACGGACACGGCTCGGTTTCGACCCGATGAGATACCGGTGGTGATTGCCCTTTCCTCGCATCGTGGTGTGTGAGTGTCGTCGCGTAATCGGTCAACATCATTAAGTCATCCCGGTGTATTCTCCCGTTTATGGACGTGTTGATCACGGACGACTCTGGATTTATGCGTGATCTCCTGCGGGAAATTCTCGAGGAGGAACACAACGTCGTGGGAGAGGCAGAAAACGGTGTCGAAGCGGTCGAACTCTATCAGGAGAAAGACCCCGACATCGTGTTTATGGACATCGTGATGCCGATCAAAGACGGTATCGAGGCGACTGGTGAGATCACTGACATGGATCCCAGTGCGACGGTCGTGATGTGTACGAGTGTCGAGCAGGCCGAGCAGATGAAAGAGTCGATCAAAGCCGGAGCCGAGGGGTACATCACGAAGCCGTTCCAGAAAGAGAGCGTCCTCGAAGAGATAAACAGCATCGCAGCCGAGTAGATCTTTCCATGGAAATCGACATCCGCGAGTTGGAAACCTACCAGAAGCTCGCTCACGACGGCGCGCAATCGGCGGCCCAATCTCTTTCACAGCTGACTGGAATCGATACGCACGTTCAGGTGACCGACGTCTCGTTGATGTCTCCATCGAGCCTGAGCTATGAGTTCATCGGCGACGAGTTCGCCGGAGTCAACATCCACCTCAGCGGCGAGATCGCCGGTGAGATCGTCCTCGCGTTCGACGAACACGGACGCGAGGCCATCACGGAGACACTCGTCCCCGCTGACGATCCGGAAAAGCAGAAGTCGAGCATCAAGGAAGTCGGCAACATCATGACGAGCGGTTTCGTCGACGGCTGGGCGAACTACCTCGAGGCGAAGATCAAGAGTTCGCCGCCGACGTACATCCAGGGAACGGGCGACGACATCATCCCGACCGCCGCAAGCGAAAGCGACACCCACCTGTTCGTCTTTCGCAGCCGTGTCGAAGCCTCGAAAGCGGCCGTCAGCGAACCGATCGACTTCCGCATCCTGCTCGTTCCGGACGCCGATTCGCTGGAGCGTGCCCTCAAGCCCGATACGGGGAACATCGTTTCGCTCGAAAAACTCGAGGTCTTCAACGAGATGACCAAAGAGGGCGCCGAAAAGTCGGCGATGAATATCTCCTCGATGACGGGGATCGATACGACCGTCAACGTCAGTCGACTGAGTCTGATCCCGATCGAAGACATCCCCAAGGAGGTGGGGAACAAACGGTACGTCGGCACCGTCATGGAGTTTAGAGGGAAGATCGGTGGCTACCTGGTGATCCTCTTCGACCAGCCCTCCGGTCGGGCCGTCGTCGACGCGCTCGTTCCGATGGAAACCGACGAGGAGTGGGGTGAAACCGAACAGGGTGCTCTGCGCGAACTCGGCAATATCATGACCAGCGGCTTCGTCGACGGCTGGGCGAACGTGTTGAACGCCGAGATCAAACACTCTCCACCGGAGTTCGTCGCCGACACTGGTGCCTCGATCCTGCGCCCGATCACGTCTCAGATCGCCGAGACCGAAGATCACGCGTTCATGCTCGACTCGAACGTTCAGACGAACTCGGATCAGGTGTTCACCTGCCAGATGCTGGCGCTCCCACGCCGTGGCGAACTCGAGGCGGCACTCGATGATCTCCTCCTCGAAAACGCCGAGAACACGCGCATCGATCCCGACGACCTCTTCTAACGGTCTAACAGTCTGACCCGTATTTTCGGCTCCCAATCAGTGTCGAAAGACGACGACGTCGTCCGCTCGCCTGACGAGACAGAACCGATTGCCGTCGGTCGGCGGAAAACTGATCGTCGGCGTTTCGACGATCATCAGTCGAACGAACGGCGTCGAGCAGGCGGGACAGGTGAGGTCGTCCCGGTTCTCGAACACGGCCGTCTCACCGCTGTCGCGAAGCTGTTTGAGCTGGTGTCGGTGATCGTGAACGTCGAACTCGGGGTCCATACAGACGCCTTCGGCCGGTCGACGCTGAACGTTTCGGCCAGCTAGCCTAGATACGCCGATAGATGCGATTTCTGTTGTCGACGGCTTCGAAGGTGGATTTGAGTTCTGGCGGGATCGTCTCGCTTTTCCCGATGACGAGGTAGCCGTCGTCTCGGAGCGAGCGGGCGATCGTCTCGAGCATCGTCCGTTTGGCGTCGGATTCGATGTAGATGAACAGGTTTCGGCAGGTGACGAGGTCGAAGCCGGATTTGGGTCGGTCGTTGATCAGGTCGTGGCGCTCGAACGTGACGGGGCGTTTGACCGCATTCTGGACGCGAAACGTTCCGTCGTCAGCGTCGTACTCGACGAACTCCTCGTATGAAGAGAGATGCGAGAGCTGGTCGTCGATGTCCGTGGTCCGTGACTCCTGATAGACGCCCTCACGGGCCGTCTCGAGGGCGGGCTCGCTGATATCGGTGGCGAGAATACTGAGTCGGGATTCGTCGATCTGTCGATCGTCGTGTGCGAGCATCGACAGCGAGTAGGGTTCCCGGCCGTCAGCACAGGCGGCCGACCAGACCTCGACTCGGCGCTGCTCGTCGGACAGCGTTCGGAGGACGTCTCTGATGCCGTCCCAGACCGACGGATTGCGGAAGAAGCCGGTGACGTTAATACTCAACGAGTCGAGCAGGGCTTCCTGTTCGTCCGGATCACTCTGGACGAGGTCGTAGTACTCGTCGTAGTCCTCGGAGTCGGTTCGACGCATCCGGGCCGTAATTCGACGATCAAGATAGCTCTCGTTGTAGTGGCTGGTTGCGAAATTTAACTGTCGTTCCATATACTCGAGAAGGGCGGCGAAAGAGTCGGCTCCCACGTGTTATCACTCAGTACGACACTCGGGAATGCGGAGGAATAAACGTGCCGTCAATTCCCGACGGGTGTAAGGTTTTTTTGAGTGGCGCGCTCACGCCCTGTGACGAGAGAAATTGGACCGGGGGAATCGACCGAGGGCGCCCGGACCATCGGTGTGTCCGGTCGGCCGATTGGGGGGCAATTAGAACGGGAACAGGGAGTCGGCCTCGGGGTCGCGCTCCAGCAGTTCGATCTCGTGACTACCGGGGGTTTTCGTGAACGCGTACATGTCGTCGTTGCTCTCGGGGTCGCGGTAGTCGGGAGCCTCGCGCTCGATGAGCGTCTCCCAGTCCTCACTAAGGTCGTCGACGCGGATACAGAGGTGTCCCCAGGCGTCACCCTGCTCGTAGCTGCGTCCGTCGTAGTTGTAGGTCAACTCGAGTGACATCGCTTCGGCGGCGGCGTCGCGGGGTTCGACGAAGTAGTTCGCGAACGTGTCGGCCTCCCACCGACCGACCTCGTCGTACTCGAACTTGCGGGTCCAGAAGCCAAGGGCCTCGTCGGCGTCCTCGACGCGGATCATGGTGTGATCGAGCGACCAGAGCGCGCCCTCCTCGGGGTCACGCTGGACGATCTCGATCTCGTGGCCGTCCGGGTCTTTGACGAACGCGTAGCGGCCGCCACAGGACTCCGGATCCCGATACTCTTCGACGCCCCCGTCCATCAGCTGCTGGTAGTGTTCCTCGAGTTCACCCTCAGGGACCCGGACCGCAATGTGGCCCCAGGCGTCACCCACTTCTGGCTGCTCGCCCTCGTTGTGGGTGAGCTCGAGCAGTGCTCCGTCCTCGTGTACGTCTTCTGGTCCGAGGTAGACGATAGTGAACCCGTCGCCCTCGTAGCGGTCTTTCTCTTCGTACTCGAGGTGCGTCTGGTACCAGTCGAGTGACTCCTCGAGGTCCGCGACGCGAATCATCGTGTGGTCGAGCGTTCCGTCCATACGCGGGGACACGGTGGGTTCGTCAAAAAACGTGGCGGAACCGGCGGTCGCCCAGCTCGGTCGACTGCTCACATCGCTTGCAGCCGCGATTATAAAGACGTGTCACTCGTCGCGCCCGTCGGGTCGGTCAGCGTTCGATGACGGCCGACCCTCACCGTCCCCGATCGGGACCTCGGCGGCGGGAAGCCGAGGCTCGAGTCCCTTGCGGCTGGCGTCGAGTTCGGAAAGCCCGTAGACGAGGCCGACGAGTAAGACGACTCCGAGCGGGAGGAAGACGACCGGGCCGACGCCGAGGAAGCCGAAGAGGACATAACAGAGGACGACGACGAGCATCACCGTCCCCGCGTAGTAGAGCTGTGTCCTGACGTGGTCGATGAGATCTGCCCCGGTAAACGTCGAAGAGAGCACCGACGTATCGGAGATCGGCGAGGCGTGGTCACCAAATATCGCTCCGGAGAAGACGGCACCGACCATGACCGGCATGAGTTCGAACGTCCCGGTGAGTTCGTAGGCGACGGGCAACGCGATCGGCGTGACGATCCCCATCGTCGCCCACGACGATCCCATGGTGAACGCGACGAAGGCGGCGACGAGGAGGACGACGATCGGGAGGATGGCCGGCGAGACGACGTCTTCTGCGACACCCGCGATGTACGCGCCGGTTCCGAGATCGTCGGCGACGGCGCTGATCCCCCAGGCGAGCACCAGAATCGTCACAGCGGTAGTCATCAGCCTGAACCCATCGAGGATCGCCTCAACGCTCTTGGCGAGTCCGAACAGGCCGTAGCCGAGGCCGATGACGATCGCCGTCAGGACCATCGCGAACGAGCCCCAGACGAGCGCCGCTGCGAAGTCGCCCGCACCGACGACGTCGACCAGCACCTGAAGCGTGCCCGCTTCGGCCATCGCCGCCTCGAGTGCGGTCGGTGCGCCGGCTTCGGCTTGTTCTTCGAGCCAGCCTTCGTAGCCGGTCCAGAACGCGCCCGCGAGCGTCACGACGATTAGGACGACGACCGGCGCGAAGAAGGTCCGCAACATCGGCCGGTCGTCGATGGGTGCACCGAGGTCCTTCTCGACTTCCTGGAGTGGCTGGGCGTCTTCGCGGTTGACCAGCCCGGTCTCTCTGGCTCGGTGTTCGGCGTCCAGCATCTCGCCGTAGTCCCGTCGCGAGATGACGACGATAGCGACCATCACGATCGCCAACAGCGCGTAGGTGTTGTACGGAATCGAGCTAACGAACGTCTCGAACAGTCCGGGCGTGTCGACACCGTGGTCTTCTTCGATGACGCCGTACCCTTCGCCGATCATCGACAGCTGGAACGCCACCCAGCTCGAGAGCCCGATCGTCGCTACGGGCGCGGCCGTCGAATCGACGATGTAGGATAGCTTCTCGCGGGAGATGCGCAGCCGGTCCGAGATCTCGCGCATCGTACTGCCGACGATGGCCGTATTGGCGTAATCGTCGAAGAACATGACGAGCCCCAGAGTCCACGTTGCTACGCCGACGGTTCGCTGGGTCTCGAGACGATCGATCGCCCAGTTTCGGATCGCGATTGCTCCGCCGAGTCGCCAGATGAGCGCGACGCCGGACCCGAGCAGGAGGGTAAACAGCAGGATCTGGGCGTGGAATCCGTCGTCGGCGATGATCGCCTCGACGAGCCAGTCGAACGTCTGTCCGATACCAAGCCCGCCAGTGGCGATGACGCCACCCGACCAGATTCCCAGAAACAGCGAGAGAATCGGCCGTCGCGTCACGATCGCTAACACGATCGCGAGCAACGGCGGGACGAGCGAAAGTGCCCCTAGCTCGGACATACTCGTATTTACGCTGGACTCGGAGATAATGGTGTTCGTTAACATACGCCTTGGAGACAGTCACGCTCGTCGACCTGACACGCGAGGATCGACCTCACGGCTCGAGTTGCCGGAAGCAGTAGACGAACGCGACGTTATCGCCGGAGGATGAGTTTGAGCACGTCTTCGTCCTCGAGAACGTGATCGGTCCCGACTTGCTGTTCGTCGTGGGTGGCACTGGGGCCGCTGACGCGAGCGAAGCGGAACCGCTCTTCCATCTCGCCGCCGAGTTTCTCGATGGCTTCGCCGACGGTCGTTCCCGCCTCGATAACGAGCGGTTCCTCCCAGTCGATGCCGCGGCCGGGTTTGTTCATGTAGACGCGGATGAGTCCGAGGTTGTCCCAGATTCGGTCTTTGAGCGCCTCGAGGCCTTTCTCCTTCGCGGCGCTGATGAACGTCACCGCCTCGGGATCGAGGTCGCGTTCGCGGAGCTGTTCGTCGACCGTCTCCTTGTAGGAGGGGTCGATGAGGTCGACCTTGTTGACGCAGGTGATCGAAGGGATGTACTCCCGGTTTTCCATCAGCCCGTCGACCAGCCGGTCGATGCTGACGTTCTCCTGGAGGTTGAGGTCGGCGTTGACGTAGCCGTGTTCGCGCAGGACGTCCGAGATCGTCTTCTCGTCCAGATCCTGCTCGGTGCTCGAGGTGATTTTGATGCCGTCTTTGATCTTCGGACGGACCGTCACCCGCGGTGGCTCCTGGTCGACACGGATGTTGATGTCGTAGAGCTCTTCGTGAAGCCGGTCGTACTGCTCGATCTCGAACACCGAGAGGACGAAGACGATGAGGTCGGCGTTGCGGACGACGGCGAGGACCTGCTGGCCGTCACCACGGCCCGTTGCAGCACCCTCGATCAACCCGGGAACGTCCAGCATCTGGATGTTCGCCCCGCGGTGTTTGAGCATCCCGGGGTTGACGTCCAGCGTCGTGAACTCGTAGGAACCCGTCTCGCTTTCCGCGTTCGTCAGCGAGTTCAACAGCGAGGACTTGCCGACGCTTGGAAATCCGACCAGTGCCACCGTCGCGTCACCGTGTTTCTCGACGGAGTAGCCGGTGCCACCGCCCGCCGAACTCTGATTCTGGAGTTTCTCTTTTTTCTCCGCAAGTTTCGACTTCAGCCGGCCGATGTGGGCCTCTGTCGACTTGTTGTAGGGCGTGTTGGCGATTTCGTCTTCGATCTTTTCGATCTCCTCCTCGAGCCCCATTTGTCTAGTCTCAACCGGTCGCGCGGAAAAACCCTTTCGAGAACGTCACGCGGGAGACCATCGAGCCCGGCGGCCATACGCCACCCTCGGCGGACGGATTCGCTCGAGAGACGGACTTATACCCGGAGCAGGCACAATCCCACGTCGTTCACGGTGTGGATACGCGCCGTCACAGCGGGAATTCCCGTACGTTTTTGTTTCACACTGACGTATGTATGCGTGTCGGCACATTGGCTATGACCCCAATGTAGCCGAGCGCCCGAAACTGGCGGTTCGAGTGTCCGCCCACGTTGGAAACAGAGTGTGCCCCACGCGGGAATCAAATAACGAGCACCGGGCGACCCGACCGAAGAAGTAACTCCGAGTCCGTTACCGTTGATTCGCCCCCGCCGGGCACAAACAACCACGAGGGTCGAACCCAACCGAGGATAGGAGTACCGGGGGCTTGGCACTCCCAGGAGACTGCCCACAGACCGGCCACTCACCGATTCTGACGGTACGTTGGCTTGGTGATCTGCGAACCTGAAATTCCCAACTCAACGGTTCGGTGCCGTGGGATTCCTCCCGCGTTCACGCGGAGGAGGATGTCAATCGACCCGAGCTGTCCGCTGGCCGAACACAGCAGTTGAGCATATATGACATAGCAGTACTCTCGCGGGTTCAATTGGATAACCAGTAAAGGGAACTCGCCTGCGGAGCCTGGAACCGTCCTCAGAACTCAGAGCGTTCTGTGGGCCGCACGAGAACTCCGTTCTCGTGAACGCTGTAGGAGCTGTTCCTTCACGTTCCGACACAGAAACAGGAAGCTCCGTCCTTAACAAGCGAGGGTCGGGTAGGCCCGAGCGCGGCAGGGCGGAGTAGTTCACAAGGACTCCGTTCGAGTACGCACTCTTCGGCGTCACACTCGTCATCATCTTCGGCTCCCTCGTATCGGTAGCTCTGGCACACCTCGAGGCGTTGGACAGCCGCTGAGACGAGTTACTGCCGTCGGCCAACAGACCAGTACACTCGTCGGCCGAAAGGGAGGGCCGTCGACCAGTGACATAGGAACCATCTATCGCTCCGGGTGAACCGGCGCGTCGAACCCACCTCGAACGAGCGGCTTCGCGACGTGCCGGCGCGCACACGGTGGGACCTCATACCAGCCGCCCTCGAGGTCCCGCTCGATGGGCACCGACTCCTTCGATGGGGCGTTCGTTCCGCAGTCCCGACACCGGTACCCCTGGTCGCGACCGGCGCTCTTCATCGTTCGCTCACAGTCGGGGCAGGTAGGCGTCACCCGTTCGGTCCGGACGAGGTCACGGACGGCGAACTTCTCGAGTTTGAGCGTGCCCGCCGAGACCTCGCCGCAGGCGGTGAGCCGATCGCCGACGCGTAGCGCCCGGACCCGGTCCCGGAACCGTTTGGTCGGTTCGAAGGCGGCACACTCGAGGTGTGGCCGCTTCGCACCGTCGTCGATTGGTGGGTCGTCGTCGGCCGCCGCGGCCGCCAACTCGAAAAAGACGTGGCCGCCGCGTCGCGTTTCGGGCTCGCTGGCGACGCGACCCTCGAGACGGTAGGCCCGACCCTCGCGAGCGGTCTCGATGGTTCCCTCCCGCAGGTGGGCGTCGGTCCCCTGATTGGTGACGAACAACTGGCTCGAGGCGACGGGTTCGCTCTCGATTCGCTCGGCGACCGCACGGGCGACGGTCGGGTCGTCCCCGCGGATGCCGTGGAGGATCGGGCCGGGCGTGTGTGGCACGCAGACGGGCTCGCCCTCGCCGCGGTCGACCGTATCCCAGACGTCGGGGTAGCCCCACTCCGCCGCGGCGAAGACGCTCTCGCGGTCGACCTGCCGTGGGGTCCCCCAGCGGTCGGGCTCACGATACGATATGAGCTCGTAGGTCCACTCCTCGAGTGCGCGCCAGGCCCCGATAGCAGCGAGGGCACCGATCCGACCGCGGCCGTTACCGGCGTGCCAGCTCCGGTAGCCGTGGCGCTCACAGCAGGCCGTCGCGTCTTCGATCTCGAGGTGGTCCCTGACAGCTCGTTCGGCGAATCCGGCGACGTCGTCGGGAATCGCCGCCCGGTGGACGTCGTGGTCGGCGACGACCAGCCCCGGATTCGTCCGCTCGTCGGCGGTCTCTGCGAGCGAGGCGAGCGTCTCGCGGGCGACGGCGAACGCCAGGTCGGGATCACAGTCGACGTGGATCGCCAGGGCGGCGTTCCCGCGGGTTTTGTACTCGACGGCGGGGTTGAGCCTGACCAGGAGCAGTCGAGCGATGGGGGCAGAGGGGGCGTCGCTCGAGTCGTTCGCTGCCGGGCTGCTCGAGGCGGCCGACTGCCCGTCCAAGCGACACGTTCGGCGCAGTCGCTCGGCGATCCGCATGGCGACGTAGGTCGTACACATCCCGCGCTCACGGGAGTCCGTATCGTCGATCCCGACGATCGTCATCGGCGGGACGTTGGCGGCCGAGCGGGTAACGACTTTCGGCCTGCGTGGATCGGACCCGACGCGGGCTGCATTCGGCGGGATGGGCCACAGTCTAGACCGACGATCCGTCGGCGCTCGAGTCGACACCTCGTCGAGGTCGGAGACAGCATCCCCTATATAATTGTTGAGCCAGTTTGAGGGCGAACCGCAACACGGCACCGGGGTCCCCGGGGGAAAACGTCTTATAGGAGGAATAGCCTAGTTCGTTCTATGTCCCGCTCCGCACTGGTCGGCAACGTGACCGCGATGTTAGAGGACGCGGGATTCGTTGTGAGCGATCGGTGTGCGATCCGACCGAAGAGCTTCGACGTCGCCGCACGCCGCGGCCAGGACCTGTTGCTCGTGAAGATCCTCGGTAACATCGACGCGTTCAACGAAGCCACCGGCCACGAGATGCGCCGCCTTGGGACGTATCTTGGGGCAACCCCGCTCGTGATCGGGCTTCGAAGCCGCGACGAGGACCTCAAACCCGATGTCGTCTACTTTAGACACGGCGTCCCGGTTTTCAGTCCCGATACGGCGTACAACCTCTTCATCGAGAGCGTCCCGCCGCTGATCTATGCGGCACCGGGCGGCCTGTACGTCAACATTGACGGCGACCTGCTCGCTGACGAGCGTGAGGGCCGAGACTGGAGTCTCGGCCGCCTTGCGAGCGAACTCGGCGTCTCCCGACGGACCGTCTCGAAGTACGAAGACGGGATGAACGCTTCCGTCGAGGTCGCGATGGCGCTCGAGGAGTTGTTCGACGCGCCGCTGACCAGCCCCGTCGACGTCCTCGAGGGCGCAGATGACGTTCACGAATCCGAGTCGACACCTGACGATCCCGCGGCTGATCCCGACGACGAACAGGTCGTCGCCGTCCTCACGCGTGCGGGCTACCGGGTTCACCCGACGGTTCGATCGCCGTTCAAGGCCGTCAGCCGTGACGCGGAAGACGACGACAAGGAAGTCGTCCTCACCGGCCACTCCGAGTTCACGAAAGCCGCCGAGAAGCGCGCCCGGATCATGAGTTCTATCAGCCGAGTGACCAGAACGCATTCGGTGTACGTCGTCGACCGCGCCACGCAAGACGCCGTCGACGGGACCGCACTCGTCGAACGCGACGAACTCTCGGACCTCCGAAACGCCGACGACCTCAAAGCCGTTATTCGCGAACGATCGGAACGAGAAGAAGCGGCCTGATCGGGGGCCGTTCGCGACTGCTTTTTGTTCGCGTTCGATCGACTCCCTCTCAGACAGCCTGTAGTCTCGAGTGATCGCCACGCCCACTGGAGAGATCGTTTCCGTGGGTATCGACTGATGACGGCCCGTCTCAGGCGTACGTTTCCTCGAGATATTCGACGATGTCGGCGCTTTCGGCCATTCCGTCGACCCCGGTCGCCTCGTCGGTGATAACGGGGACGCCGGTCTGGCCGCTGACTGCCTCGACCTGAGTCCGGTCGGCGTGTGAGCGTGGAACTTCGATCACGTCGTACTCGAGTCCGAGTTCGTCGAGTTTCGAGCGGACCCGCGCACAGAACGGACAGCCAGGGAGGTCGTACAGCGTGATGTCTGCCATGGCTCTTCGTTGCGGGCTGATGCCTAAGAGAACACCGGTTAGCGAAGGTGAAGATCGAAACCGTCGAATCGACGGTTAGACGCCGGTTAGAACGCGATCTCGCCGGCTTCGACGGCGAAGTAGACCACGAAGTAGAGGAGGAACACGACCGCGAGCGTCCACTGGCCGAGCGAGACGTCACGGCGTTCGCCCATCGCGGCTTTCACGAGCGGATAGCTCATGATTCCGGCGGCGAGTCCGTTCGCGATCGAGGCCGTCAACGGCATGACAGTGATCGTGAGTCCGCCGGCGATCGCCCACGCGGGGTCTTGCCAGTCGATGTCGGCGACGCCCTGGAGCATGATAATCCCGACGACGACCAATGCGAGGTAGCTCGCGTAGGCCGGGATTGCGGTGATGATTGGCACGAACGCGAGCGCGACCAGGAAACAGAGCCCGACGACGAGGGCGGTGAAACCGGTTCGGCCGCCCTCTTCGACACCGGTCGAGGACTCGATGAACGTCGTGACGGTCGACGTCCCGATCATGGCCCCGAACGTCGTCCCGACGGCGTCGGCCATCAGCGGTTTTTCGACCTCCGGGAGGTCACCGCTCTCATCCAGGAAGCCAGCGATCTGGGAGACGCCGATGAGCGTCCCCGCGGTGTCGAAGAAGTCCACGAAGAAGAATGTGAAGACGACCAGCGCGAAGACAAGCGGCTCTTCGGCGATCATCCCGAGGCCGTCGACGAAGCCCCAGAACAGCGGCGTAAAGTCGTACTGAGCACCACCCATTCCCTGCTCTGGCGTGATCGTTCCCGGTTCGACCAGTCCCGCAAGCGTGACGGTCCACGCCGCGATTGCAGTCCCCAGGATGCCGATCACGATCGACCCGCGGACGCCACGGGCGTACAGCAGGAGGGTGAACACCAGCCCAGCAAGTGAGAAGGCGGCGACGGGGCTCTCGAGGACGTTCCCGAGGGTGACGAGCGTCGCGTCGTAGGCGACGACGAGTTGCATCTCTTGTAGGCCGAGAAAGAGCAAGAAGACACCGATACCGGCACCAACGGCGAACTTGACGGGTTCGGGGAACAGTTCGATGATGTATTTGCGTGCACCAACGACAGTGAGTGCGATGAAGAGTAGCCCTTCGACGAAGACGGCAGCGAGTGCGAGTTGCCACGGGACGCCGAGGATCAGCACCACTGTAAAGGTGAAAAAGGCGTTGAGTCCCATCCCCGGTGCCAGTCCGAACGGTCGCTTGGCGTAAAACGCCATCACGACGATCGCGACGATCGACGCGAGGATCGTGACGACGGCGAGCATCTGCTGAACCTCGACGAGCGTGAACGTCTCGCCTCCGAGCGTGGTCGTCGAGTCGGCAGAGAGCTCTCCGGGCGGCTGTTCGAAGATTGCTGGTGCGAGGATCTCCGGGTTGACTACGATAATGTACGCCATCGCGAGGAACGTCGTCACGCCCGCGATGGCCTCGGTTCTAAAGTTCGTTCCGTGCTCGTCGAACTCGAAGAAGTCCGCGAGTGTATCGGCTGCCCCCATGTTGGACGTTCGAGCATAGATACAGGGATGAGTTAAAGTTTCTTGTCTCAGACGCCGGTCGAATATCCATACTCGTGCATACCTCTTGGAACACAGCAAGGATCAGTCCGGGTCCGACGCGAGGACACCGGTGACTCGAGCCGGAGCCAACTATTTGTCCCTCAATGTCGTGTCCCTACTCATGAAGTTTGTTATCGTAGGGTATGGTCGCGTCGGCTCGCGAACCGCCCGAATCCTGACCGAAGAGGGGCATGGGGTGACCGTTGTCGACGACGATCCGGATCGGATCGACCGGGCAGCGCAGAACGGACGCTCCGTCGTCCACGGTGACGGGTCCGACGAGTCGGTCCTGATCGACGCCGGTATCGAGGTGGCCGACGCCGTCGGCGCCTTCACACCCGACCTCAACGCGAACTTCGCGGCCTGTATGGTCGGCAACCATCACGGCTGTCGGACCGTCCTTCGGATCGACGAGGACTATCGCGAGGAGATCTACGAGAAGTACGCCGCAGAGGTCGACGAGATCGTCTACCCCGAGCGCCTGGGTGCCGCGGGTGCGAAAACCGCCATCCTCGGCGGTGACTTTAACGTCGTCGCAGACCTCGCAGCGAACCTCCAGTTGACCGTCCTCGAGATCAGTGAGGGCTCGCCGGCCGTCGGCAAGCGAATGAGCGAACTCGAGTTGCCCGACTGTGCTCGAATCTACGCTCACGGTCGCGCTCGTGAACCGTTGACGATCCCGCTTCCGGGGACCGAACTCGAGGCCGGCGACGAGGTCGCGATCATCACCGAAACTGACCGTGCCGACGAGGTTCGATCGGCGCTGTTGCCGGCGAACGCGTAAGCGCCGCTCGAGGGAAGCGACCAGTGTAATCGACGAGGGAAAGAAACCGGATCCGAAACCGATCGGCCGTGCGTGGCCGTTCGACGTCTCGATCACCGCACAGCGGGAGACGGGAGCGGCGGCAATCGGCGCGCCGACGGGGTGGATGGGGGGTTGATTGCCGATCGTGCGCGCCGCTGGAAACGTTTGTGTGGACGAACATAAAACCGCGTCAGACAGCCGAATGACGGCAGTCAGACGGCCTACGCCTCGGTCTCGAGGCGGAACACGAGCACGTTCTGGTGGACCATCGAAGGGACGAACGAGAACGGGTAGCCGTAGACGTGGAGGTCTTTCGTGGGGTCGTACCAGATCAGGTTCGCGGCCAGCGTCAGGGGTGCGGTCGACTCGATCGCCCGTGCGAGGTCACCCGAGAGAAACTCGTAGGACTGCTCACGGTACATATCGCCGATGAAGACAACGACGTGGCCCTCGGGGGTGACCGCGTCCGCGAACCGATCGAACTTCTCGGCCATGTCTGAAAGCCACTCGTCTTTCGTCCCCGTCGTCGGTTCGTCGGCGGACTCGAGGGCGGCCCCGTCGGCCGACTCGGCTCCGTCCGCCACGTCCTCTCTATCCGCATCGAACGCGCCGAGTTTGCTCTCTCGAGTCGCGCGTTCGTTACGCGTCTGCTCGAGTTCGTCCATGTTCCAGTAAGGGACGTCGGTCAACAGAAGTTCGACCGAGTGGTCGGGGACGTCCTCGATCAGGTCGGCGCAGTCGCCGTGGCGCAGTTCCTGGGCGGTTAGCGGGGGTTCGCCGCGGTCTGCTCGGGCCGCGTTCTCACGCTCGAGGACGGTCTCATAGATCTCGATCCACCGATCGTTCCGCTCGAAACCGATGGCCTCGCGCAGGCCGGTTCCTTCGTGTTCACAGAAACTCGCACCGAGGAGCGTACCGCCAACGCCTGCGAACGGATCGAGGACGGTATCGCCGGCTTTGCTGAACCGACCGATGAGTTCGGCACAGAGCCGCGGTGGTTTCTGACCGCCGTGTTCGCTGCGCAGCTCGTGTTGAACGTCCGGCGGATAGCTCTCGGCGATGACTGACTTGGTGGCGTACTTCCACTCTTTGCCGGTGAGGTCGTTGACCCGATTGCGCTCGTCGTAGATGCCCCGTCCCTCGACGTAGCGCTGATGATCGGCGAGGTCGCTGGTGTCGATCACCTCCCCGTCTTCGACCGGAAGGGACTCTTCGCGTGCGCGATCGACGTCGAACCCGCCGTCCTCGTCGGTGAACAATCGACCCTGACGGTGGCCGTCCCCATCGTCTGCCATACTATCTGGTGGGTGCTCACGCCGGTCGCTTAAACCTACAGCTCCCGGCGCGATCCGATCCACCCCCGGTAACCCCGGTGTTAGCGAGCCGCTTTGACGCTCGAGGGACTATTCCGTCCATGAACATGCTCGTAGATGGGGAGTGGCGAACGGACGCGTTCGAGACGACCGACGAGTCGGGTTCGTTCGAACGCCAGGAGACGACGTTTCGCGACTGGATTCGCGACGAGCCGGATGCGACCTATCAGCCGGAGGCGGGACGATACCACCTCTACGTCTCTTATGCGTGTCCGTGGGCTCACCGGACGCTCGTGGTTCGAGCGCTGAAGGGACTCGAGGATGTCATCCCGGTATCGGTCGTCGATCCCTACCGCGGGGAGGACGGCTGGCAGTTTACGCCGGCGAAAGACGGCTGTACACACGACCGAGTGCACGACGCCGACTTCCTGCGAGAGCTGTATGTGAAGGCCGACCCGGACGCGACCTGTCGCGTGACGGTCCCGGTCCTCTGGGACACGCACGAAGACACCATCGTCAACAACGAGTCTCGAGAGATCATGCGGATGCTCGACACCGAGTTCGACGCGTACGCGACCCGGACCGTCGACCTCTACCCGAAGGGCTACCGCGAGGACGTCGACCGGATCATCGAAGAAATCTACGAACCGATCAACAACGGCGTCTACCGGGCCGGCTTCGCGACGAAACAGGAGCCCTACGACGAGGCTATCGACGAGCTGTTTTCGGCGCTTGGACACTGGGACGACGTCCTCAGCGAGCAGCGATACCTCGCGGGCGACCGGCTTACGGAAGCTGACGTCGCGATGTTTACGACCCTGGTCCGGTTTGATCAGGTCTACCACACGCACTTCATGTGTAACGTTCAGTATGTCCGGGAGTACGACTCTCTCTGGCCGTACCTTCGGGATCTGTATCAGACGCCGGGAGTCGCAAAAACGGTCGATCAGCGCCACATAAAAGAACATTACTACACGACGCACCCGGAGGTCAACCCGCATCGAATCGTCGCCCGAGGGCCCGACCTCGGGTTCGATGCCCCACACGACCGAGACGATCTGCCTGGTGGCCCGCCGTCGGCACTCGCCGGCGCTGAGGCTGACGACTGACTGTCAGGAGAAGATCCTCGACTCGAATATAGTTCGTGCGAACGCCGATCCGCCAGTTTCAGCCTGACCGCGACCTCGGGTGGTCTGGTCGGAAACTCAATACAGGAGCCCGTCTCAGGCTTCGGCCTCCGCTTCGGCCTCTTCCTCTGCATCGTCTTCGGGCTCCGGTTCTGTCGGTGCCTGAGGCCGCGGCCGATCGGGATCGTTCCGCCACGCCTCATATCGCGGCTCGATCGACTCCTCCGTCACGAACACTCGCCAGAGAATCCACGCGAGCACGAGGATCGGGAGAAGGGGCAACACGACGATCACCATGAGCGCCGCCATCGCGTACCCGAACGCAGACATCTGCAAGTTCGGGCCATAACCCGTCGATTCGGCCACCTTGGTGGACATACGTCAGCGTTGGTGGGTTCCGCTATTCGGTCTTTCGATACGAACCGTCTCGTGGGCACACGGAAGTCGGACAGGAGGACTCGATTCGAACCCGTCGACGCTCGATCGCCCAGCTCACTCTCACCTCAGCTCACGAGCGTCGCGCGACCGCCAGGTGGGCGGAGACGAGGGCCTCGGTGGATCGAGTCCGGGATCGGTTCGACCGGATCATCCCGTCTGGAGACCGCCGCGACCCTCGTCTCCGTCGTCGAGGACGGCCTGGGCGTCGTCTTCGGGTCGGTAACCCAGCTCGAGCATCGTCTCCGAGAGCGAGAGGAACCGTTCGGTGTTCGCGGAGATGCCGTGGGCGACCGTCGGGGTGGTTCGGAGAGCTGTCATCGTGACGGCATCGATCAGCCGCCTGCAGTCGTCGGGGCTGAGCCACATCGCACGCGCGTACCGCTCGCCGGCGGCGTCGCGCTCGGCACACTCCTCACGGAGTTGGTCACGGCTGAGCAGCCAGCCGATCCGCACGTTGACCACGTCGAGGCCGTGGCGTTTCGCGTAGTAGTCCCCCATCGCCTCGCCGACGACCTTCGTCACGCCGTAGTAAGTATCCGGGTCCGGTCGGTCCTCCGGCCGGATCACGGTCGGCTGACCCGTCGTCGACTCCGGGCGGCTTGCCGAGACGACGTTTTCCATGTTGACCGCGTGGTTCGAACTCGCGAAGACGACCCGCTCGAGATCGTTTCCAACGGCCGCTTCGTAGGCGTTGTAGACACCGTCGACGTTCGGTCCCGAAAGCGCATCCCACTCAGCGCGTGGATCGGGATTCGCCGCGAGGTGGACCAGTACGTCCTGGCCCGACAGCGCATCGACGAATTCGTCACGGTTCGCAATCTCGAGCGTCGTGGTGTCGAGGTCGTCCGTCTCGCTGTGTGAAAAGAGGGTCAGCTCCACGTCCCGGTCCGAGAACGCTTCGATGGCTTCCCGTCCGACGGAGCCAGAGGCACCAGTTATCGCCACGTTCGTCATACGGAATCGACGCGAGGGGGTCGGAAATAGGTCGGGCCAGCGTCTTCTTGCTCAGCCTCGAGCCCCTCGAAGACGGGCGGCGAACGCGGCTTCTCCACCGGGAGACGTTTCGCGGCGCTCTCGTCCCGGTGCTGTTCGACCACACTCGCGTCGAACGCAGTTTCGAAGCGATGAACGACGCGATCAAAGACCGTGCCGAACGTCGGGCCACCGTCTCGAGTCGGCCGTGATCGAAAGTCGGCTGGTGACCGGCAAACCGGACATATGACGGGTGTTAACCGCAGCCCTAACTTGGTAGGTACCACAGGGATTGATATTCAGAAGCACAATTGGGACATATGGAACGCCGAACATTTTTGATGGCGACTGGGGGGACGGTCACCATCGCTGGCTGTATGACGGGGGAGAACACGGAAGACGAGAACGCAGATGTCGAGGACAACGAGGACGTAGACGACCGAGAGGCGTCGATCGAGATCGTCGATTCGACGGTGATCGACGACTCGTCCGACGGTAGTGCGGCGGATCCCTGGGTGCAGGTCGACGTCGAGAACGGGACCGACGTTCCCCACGGCGGGATCAGGATCGTGTCGGAGGTCCTCGACGACGAGGACACGGTCCTGGCGTCCGAAACACACACCACGAGCTATCTGCCACCGGAGACGACGCTGCGATACTTTCACGAGGGAAGCTTCGAGATGGACGAGTTCGACTCACTCGAACACGACATCGAGGTCGAACACGCTCAGGTTCGGAGTACGGAACTCGAGGACGTCACCGTAACGGACACCAGCCTCTCCGTCGGCGGCGACCTCATCAACGTGGTGGGTGACCTCGAGTTAGCTGACCCCGATCACGACAGGGTCGTCGTCGTCGCGCCGATCTGGGACGAGGCCGGACGGCTCCGCGGAACGGGAACCTACATCGAAAACAGCCCAACCGAATCGTTCGAGTTTAGCGCCGATTCGTCCGGTTTCCGGGCCCCCGGTGGCGCCGAACCGATCGACTCCTACGACGTGTACGTCTTCGACGATCTTCCCTGAGCCGGATCACGGAACCGATCACCCAGGACGGCCGCAGAATCAACCGTGATCAGCAGGGAACGACCGCCCGTAGCTTCAGCTCGGCCGCTCGAGGAGTGATGGTGGGTCCCCCTCTCCCGACGGTCGGTCACCGGTCTGGCGAGCGAGACGGATTCACCGCTCAGAGAAGCTCCGGCACGGCCTCGAGCGATTCGATCTCGTAGGTCGGATCGTTCGAGAGCGCGTAGTCGAGTCGGTGATCACGTCGCACGAACGCGGCGTCGATTCCGAGGGCGTTCGCCGCCTCGACGTCGACCTGGCTGTCGCCGACGTACAGCGGCTTCGAGGCGTCGAGTTCGGCGATCGCTTGCTCGAGGTAGTACGGCCGTGGCTTCTTCCGTTCGATACCTCGGAGCGTCGGCTCTCGGCCGTACCAGACGTCGAACCCGCCGACGTCGGTGTACTCGAGGATGTTCTCGATCGTCTCGTGCTGGTTGTTGCTGACGATCCCGGTCGGTGTCTCGATGGCCGCGAGCGCACTGGCGTCCGGGTAGGGACGTTTCTGTCCGCTCTTGAGTTGCTCGAGCTGGGCGTCGATTGCGGCTCGCTCGCGCTCACGCCAGAGCCGTTCCGGCTCGAGGCCGTGGTCGGTTGCGATCTGTCGGAGCGACGAGACGGTCGGACGGACGAGCGTCTGGACGTGGTCGTCCGTCGGTTCGGAGATGCCGACGGCTCGGAAGGCCTCACGCATCGCGTCGACCAAGACGGTACGGTCCGTCGGCGTGGTCAACACGCCGTCGTTGTCGAACAGAACTGCGTCGTATGCCGTTCCCATCGGCTCGAGTCGGGCTACGGTCCGAAGGATATTCGGCGTTTTGCCGACCGAGGGTCGCCGCCGTCCGGAGGTTCAAGTACGGACGGGCGACCAGTGCCAGCGATGTCCGTCCGTACCGACGTTCCTCATCGCCCGCCGATCGACGACACACGACAGCGTGGAGGGGCCGATGGGCCATAGAGCCCTCGTCGCCTATCAGCGCCCGGATCGACTGTACGACCTCCGATACAGCCACTGGGGCGGTGAGGACCTCTCGCTGATCGACGCGATCGGCCCGGCGTCGCCGCTGGCGAACGGAGCCGTCGACGCTGGCCTGTTCGCGGATTCAGTCGCTCGAGATCGTATCCTCTCGGATTTCCTCGATCCCTGTATCTACGAGGCGCTCTATCTCGTCTCGCCCGACTCCGGGTACGCGGTCGACGCCTTTCGCGTCTGTTGGCTCGAGTGGGGCGACGGACGCGATGAGGGCCGCGGCGCGATCCTCGAGAGTCGCCCCGAAGACGATCGGGCTATCAAAACGTGGTTTCGCGCGACGAAGACGACGATCGGAGACGTCGTCGAAATGGGTTCCCTCACGCGTCGGGCGGCACGGTCCTACCTCGAATCACGGCTGTGTGAGAAACGGGGTGCCGTCGTCTACTCGTATCGGGGGGTGGACAGTCCGGATGCAGACTAACACGGCTGTCGTCCGCACGGGACGGGCGTGGACGGACTGGCTGGTTGGGGCATCGACCCGGCGCGTTGTCGGGATCCTCGACGCGGCGAGCCCGACTCACTGGTGACGCCGTCGAAATCGAGATCGAGCGATGATCAGTATAGGTTCCGTGCCAGCGGAAAATGACAGGCAGCCACGAATACTCGGCGAACGACCACGGGCGTCGTCCAACGCGTGGCATCGACCGACCCCCACACGATGAGGCGGCCGACTCGTGGCCGCTCGAGTCGGGCTTAGGTGATCTGATGAATCACGGCTTCGTCGGCCGATTCCCGACCCAGGGAAATGCGGCCAACCCGCTGCTCTGACAGCGCGCCGTCGACCCCGACCCCGACGAGGCGCGCGAAGCGCTCGAGCGAACGGCCGAAGTCGGCGGCATCACCGCACTGTGTGCCGTCAGACTCGAGGACGACTCCGCGGAGAACGTCGAGGAGACGATGGATGACCTCGCCGACCACGTGGCAAACGGCGACCTCGAGCTCGTCACGCCGGCTGAGTTAGACGAGTACGTCTACGAAGAGGAAGACGAGTGACGGACGGTCACTCGCTCGAGGGTGGCTCGTTCCAGCGGGCATCGGCGAGCGTTCGCTGGACGACATCGTGGCCGACCGACTCGGCGAGCGTCTCGAAGCCAGCCCGTTCGCGTCGGTCGCTCGCGTTGGCGACGAGGCGCGAGACGATGAACTCCGGCGTCGACCGGCCGACCGTGTCGAACCGTGGCTGATAGTCGACGAGCAACTCGAGGTCCGGGCTGAGGCCCTCGGCGAAGATTCCGTCGACACGCGCTTCCGGCGGCAGTGGCTCCAGGTCGTCCGCCAGATGGGTGACGAACACCCCGAGTGCGTCGCGGTCGACCGACAGCGTCACGAGTCCATGCAGCAGGTCGGCAGCGCTGCCAGGTTCGGTGATCGCCTCGAACTCGTCGACCAGCATCAGCGTCCGGCCACCAGCCGAAAGCGGTGGCACGATCGAACGGAGGGTCGACTCGAGGACGCCAGCGTTGAAACTGGCGTGGCGGCGATGAAAGACCAGCGAGTCGACGGGCGTCACCTCGGCGCGCTCGGCCGGGACGGGCAGTCCCATCATCGCCAACAGGACGATCTGACAGCAGGTCTCGAGGAGCGTCGTCTTCCCGCCGCTGTTAGCCCCCGTGAGCACGGCGATGCGTTCGTGTCCCGGAGGTGTCTCGACGTCTGTCGGGACGTCGGTCACCGCGTGGTCACCGAGGGCGTACGTGACGGGCTGGACCGGCCCGTCGTGCTGGGCAGCGAGCGTGAGGTTTCGCGCTTCGACGATCGACACCGCGGCGTCGTCCCCACCGACAAACGTCGGTCGCGTACAGTCATAGGCGAGTGCAAAGCGAGCCAGCGAGAGGTGTAACGCGATGTCGTCGACCGCTTCGACCGCCCGGTCGACGGCCGTCCGGCGCTCCTCGAGCGTCGCCTCGAGGTCGCTCGCGACGGCCGTTTCACGCTCGTCGATGGCCTCGGTGAGGTCCTGTCTGAGCGTTCGTACGGTTCCGGCGACGAAGTCCGTCGCGTCGGTCGCATCGGTCGGCATCGCCTCCCGAACTCCCTCGATCGTGACAGCCGTCTCGCTGACGAGGCGGTCCTCGAAGGCATCACGGAAGCCAGCCACGTCGCGGACGCCGTCGGCGCGCAACTCCTCGATCACCTCGAGCGCGTTCGCGTCGAGGTCCTCGACGGTTCCCAGGCCGGTTCGAAGCCGGTCGAGTTCGTCGTCCGCACCCTCCCTGACGCGGCCGTCGTCGAGTGCTGCGAGGGCGTCGGCTGCCTCGACGAGCCCGTCGCGCTCTAGCTCAGCAATGGTTGCGAACGGCCCCGAGTCCACACCAGCCTCGAGGAGGGCGAGTGCGGCCTCGACGGCGGCGTGTTCGCTCTCGTCACGCTCGTCGTAGCGCTCGTATGCCTCGAGGACGGTTTCGCGGTCGGCTTCGGGAAGGTCGGCCCAGGCGTTCCGGGCCGCGAGGACATCGTCGAGGCGGTCCTCCATCGCGTCGCGGTCGGAAAGCGGCGTGAGCACTCGGATTCGGTCGGCCGCCCGATCCGTCACGGCGCGTTCGACCGCCAGATCGAGCAGGTCCTTGTACGCGGCGCGCGCGTCGCTCGTTGCCAGTACCTCCATCCCGTCGCCGCCGGTCGCTCGACGCAGGATTCGCGTGGCTCGCCCCCGGGCGAGACCGGCCTCCGAGAGCGCTCGCACGTCGCCGCCCTCGATCGCCCGGATCGCTCGCTCTCGACCTAACTGCTCGACGAGCAGCGCCCGCGTCTTCGGCCCGACGCCCCAGTACTCCTCGAGTCGCATACCCGTGGGTTCGAGTCAACGGTCTTGAAGGTGTGCCATTTCGGCGTCGCCTCCGGCGTTATCGCGAGAAGCGGCCATCGATCGGGAGCCAGCTTCGGGGGTCGAACCCGGCGGTGCCAAAGCGTTCTTCGAGTCGCTGCCAGACGACGATCGTCGAGGGGACGACCAGTAGCGAGGTGAGCCAGGCGTAGAAAACGCCGAGGGCGAGCAGCAGGCCGAACTCCATGATTAGCGGGATGAGCGCGAGATAGAGGACGCCCAGCCCGGTGACGGTGGTGAGCATGCTCCCGGTCAGGGCGCCGCCGGTCCCGCGAACGGTGACGAGCAGGGCCTCGTGGACGTCCTTGCCGCCCTCGAACTCGTCGACGAACCGGTGCATGAAGTGGACCGTGTAGTCGACGCCGAGGCCGATCGACACCGACAGGATCGGCGCGTTGATCGGCGTCAGCGGAACGTCGAAGTACCGCATCGAGCCCGCGAGCAACGCGACGGTCACCAGCACCGGCACGACGTTGATCACGCCGTATATCGCCCGTCCTTCGAGCCACCAGTAAGAAAGCACGAGGAAGACGGTCGTGAGGACGAACGCGACGATCAGGCTGTTGATCGACGACTCGAGGGTGTCGTCGATGACGGACTCGAAGATGACGAGTTGGCCGGTGGCGGTCGCGTCGAGGTCCATCCGATCCGCGTACTCCCGGGCGGCGAGGACGGCCTCGTCCTGTTCGGCGTCGACGTCGACGGTGACGTCGATCCGGGTCGCACTGCGGTCGGTGGTGAGTTTGTCCGCAGCCTGGTCGCTCGCCGCCGAGTCGAACAGTTCGTCGTAGACGTGATCGACCTCCCGGTCCGGGACGCCGTCGCCGCTCGAGTCGTAGCGTTCGACGGTCCGTCCGAACTCGGGATCCGATTCGGCCCCGTCGTCGATGACGTCCAGAATCGTGTCCGCGTCGGCTCGCCGGTCCTCGCTCTCGAACGCGTCGTCCGGGTCCTTGAGCGACCGATCGATCTCCGTCAGGGCTCGATCCGACCGCAGGTCTCTGTCCTCGACGTAGATCGTTACTGAGCTATCGAATCCTTCCTCGAAGTCCTCCTCGAGGTAGTCGAGGAACGTGATGAAGGTATAGTCGCCCGGGGCGAACGGACCGGGGAGATGCTGGTACTGGTCGATTCGGTCCTGATCGGGGAAGAAGGCTTCTTGATCGAATTCGGTGTCGACACCGGTACCGTACGCTGCCGCGCCCAGGCTGCCGACGAGGATCGTCACGAGGAACAGAGCAGGGGCAACCTGTGCGATTTTCACGCCGACGGGGAGGATTCGCCCCAGCACCGACTCCTCGCTGCCGAGCGGAGTGGTTCCGAAACTGGGGAATCGCGTCCCCTCGCGGAGTTGGTCGAGACCGACCTTGCCGGCAGGGAGGAAGACGCCGAAAATGAGAAACGTAAAGATCATTCCGAACGCGGCGACGATGCCGAAGTGACGGAGTCCTTCCATCGAACTGACGAGGTTCGCCGCGAAACTGAACACCGTCGTCAACGTGACGATCAGAAACGCCGTAGTGAGTTGTCTCGTCGTGATCCCCATCGCGTCGCCGATGGCGGCCCCCGCAGCGCGTTCCTCGCGATAGCGGTTGATGATGTGGATACCGAAGTCGATCCCAACTGCGAGCAACAGCGGGAAGACGGTGATCAACGCGTCGGAAAAGGGGATGTTCGCGAATCCCATGAAGCCGAACGTCCAGATCAGCGTCATCACGAGTGCAGCCAGTCCTAACCCGAGGTCGAGCGGGTCGCGGTAGGCCACCAGCAGGAAAAAGAGGATCAACAGCAGTGCGGCCGGAAAGACGACGATCGCCGTATCGCCGAGCAACTGGACCGTCTCTTCGCTCAGGATCGCATCGCCGAAGACGACGACGTTGTCGCTCGTATCGAAGCCGTCGATCTCGTTTGCGATCGCTGCGGTTTCGTACTGAAGCGGCGCGTGTGTCTCATCGCCAGCCGACACGGGCGTATCGTAGGTGATCGCAATCTGTGCAACGCTAGCCGAGGCGGCCTCCCGGTTGAAGTCGGTACTCACCGGCAGGCCCGCCGACTCGTCGGCGTCGGCGATCGCCGCCTCGAGTTGTCGCTGAGAGGCGCGTTCGACCTCGCGGTGTTGGCGTTCGGCCGTCGTCGCGTTCTCGTCGAGTTCTTGGCCCACGAGCGACGCCGGACTCGTCGTCGATTCGACTCGAAGGCTCTCGGTCGTCTCGACGCGGTCCTGGAACTCGAGCATCCGCAGCAGACTCGATCGTGAGAGGACGTTTCGGTCGTCCTCGACGACGAGCTGGGCGCTCGTCCCACCGCTGGCTCGGTCGCCACGTTCGAAGTTCTCCTGGATGTCGTCGAACGCTTCCTGCTCGGGCGAGTCGTCGGTGAACTGATCCGCACCCGCCTCCTGGTCGCCGCCACCCGCGAGGGCACCGCCGAGAAAGAGCGCCGTCACCAGAAAGAACACGACAACGATCGTCCACGGCCGCGTCCTGATCAGGGGATTGATCCGGCGAGTGAACGGATCGTCGCCATCGGTTGGCGTTGCCGCCTGCTCGTGATCGAGCTCACCGCTCGAGTCGGAGCCTGCGGAATCGTCGGCCGCGAACCGATCAGGATCAGTCATGCGTCGTCGTCACCGCAGCCGCCACCAGAGGGTCGCACCGAGACCCAGTGCCGTGAGAACTGCCCCTACTCGAACGAGGATCCCGACGATGCTGAGGCCACCGTCGTCGCCGCCGGACTCGACCTCGATCGGGTGCGTGTAGGTGTCCGAGAGGACCTCGTCACCTCGCTCGTTTTCGTACTCGAAGTCGAGTTCGACCGGATGGGTCTCGGTCGTCGCATCCTGGTCGGCCCAGACGTCGAAGGTGATCTCGGCCGACTCGTTCGGCTCGAGTTCGGAGACGAACGCTTCGTCGTTGTCCGTATCGAGCGGGCTGTCGGCATAGAGGCGGGCGTCGATGTTCGAGAGCGTCTCCGAGCGCTCGTTGGTAATCTCGAGGGTAAACTCGGTCAGGTCGCCCTGGGCGACGCGGATCTCATCGGCGGTGATCGAGAACTCGTCGGCTCGGTCGTCGATCACGACCCGTTCGGAGATGGGGCCGTCTTCGAGCGTCGACCGGTCACCAGCGCCGTACTCGACGGTAAACCGGAGCTGTCGCGGCCCGGCGTCAGCTTGGCCGCTGACGTCGGTGGGGAACCGGAACTCCGTCGTTTCGCCGGGGCTCAACTCCGGAAGCGCATAGCGGGTATCCTCGACGAACAGCGAGTCAGTCGTGGGTTCGACGATCAGGACGCCATCGTCGACCGTCCGCGGCCCGTCGTTTTCGATCTCGCCGGTGACGACGCCGTCGTAGCCGACCGCGAGGGTGTCCTGGAGGTTCGAGATGGAGAACGTCTGTTCCGGCGCGGGCGCGAGACTCGCCACCTCTTCCTGTGCGGGTTCATCCGGACTGCCGACCTGAACGCCTGCCTCGTCATCGTACCTAAAGGCGATCTCGAGGGGCTTTTCGCCCTGACTCGTCGTCTCCGCGATATCGACGTCCACCGTGACCGCCGTCGAGTCGCCGGGCTCGAGGTCACCGAGGACCTCCTCGGCCGTCTCGCCGTCGACGGTGACACCGCCGCCGCCAGTGATCGTCGCGCGGGTCTGACTCGCGGCTTCGGAGCCGACGTTCTCGATCTCGAGGGTCGCCGGGCCGTCGCCGCCGGGTTCGACATCTGTGACGACGTCGCTAATCTCGAACCGGGGCTCGTCGGGCACCTCGAGGGTCAGATCGATCGTCTCGCTGCCAGTCCGTTCCGTCGTCACGCGACTGTTATCCGACACCTGGTAGGTATAGGAGTAACTGACCTCGACCGTGATGTCGTGTTCACCGGGCTCGAGGTCCTCCGGTGCTTTGATCCGTTGGTCGACCGAGGCCGTCTGTTGTTCGTCGAGCGTGCCGAGTGACGTGGTGCCGGAGGTGACGTCGAACGGCCCTTCGTCTACGACTTCGACGGTCACGCCGCGTGCAGGCGTGACACGGTCGCGCTGTGTTCCGAGTCGGATATTGCCCTCGTTTTGCACCTGAATTTCGACGTTCTGTTCTGAGCCAGCGGTAATCTCGGCTTGTGGAACAGTCGCGTCGACGGCAGGCTCACCACGGGTCAGTTCGCCGGAACTCCCCGAGCCACTTGACTGTAGCTCTTCACCGACGTCTACATCATCGTCGTCAGCGAGAGCGACCGGTGCACCCATAACAACGGTGACTGCGACGGCGACGACCACTCCTAGCAGTAGCAGTCGGCGGTCAACGCCCACAGTCGCCACCTCTGCCCGTGTTCCGACGATACCGCTCGAGTCCGGTAACACGCGATTGCCCTAAAGAACAGCGTCGGGCAAACATATCACGAGAGAACTCGTTCATTGTCGGTTACTGTGTCGAACGCGCTATAGCTTTTGTGATTGAACGTTCAATCACATCGCTTATACGGAGGTGCCTCGTGACGACCAGTATGCCATGGGTGTACAACGGTGGGTTCTTCGTCGGAAACAGACCGGCGGATGGAACGAACCCGAATAGAGCCAGCGAGGGACTCTCCGATGGGTGACGACTTTTTCGTCGACCCCGAGGACACCCGCGAGCAGATTCTCGCGGCGACCTACCGAACGCTGTGTGAGCGTGGCTATGCCAATCTGACGATCAGTGCCATCGGCGAGGAGTTCGAGAAAAGTCCCTCGCTCGTCTACCGCCACTACGACAGTAAAGACGACCTCGTCCTCGCGTGTCTGCGCTACATGCTCGAAGACTTCGAAACCCAGCTCACCGAGGCTGACTTCGAAGATCCTCGTGGCCGACTCGAGGAGTTCGTCGGCTGGGGGCTCGGCGACGTCCCGTCCGAACAGCGTCGATTCGTTTCGACGCTGGTCGAACTTCGCTCACAGGCGGTCCACGACGAAGCCTACCGCGCACACTTCACCCGAAGCGACGAAGTGTTCGTCGGCTACGCTGCCGACGTGATCCGTGCAGGAATCGACCGCGGGACGTTCCGCGAGTGTGACCCCGAACGCGTGGCCGAAACGCTGGTAACGACGATGTCCGGTGCCATGCTTCGCCGGTCGACCTGTGAATCAACGGTGTGTCTCGAGGGCGTTCGGAATGGGCTCGAGGGGCTACTCGAGTCCCAGGTATACAAACCCAACACCGCATAGTCGTCGGGGCAGACTGCCGGACAGCACGAGTATGAGAATTCGCTGTACCCGTCCGGCGAATGCGCTTCAGTGACTTCTGGAAGGTAGTATCCGTTGTTGTGCAGGCCAGATCGACCAGCGGCGCTACTGCTCGGTATCGAGCGAGCACGGCGAGACAGGCCCTGTTAGCCAACAGTCTAATATATGAAGACACTATAGTTTCCCAACTAGTATGGTTTGAATATATATGGGTAGGGGTTGTTGGGGCACTCGAGTAAAATTAGGTTATCGGCTTTAGGATCGGTATAGGTTTTCTAGCCTCCGACTAGTACTAGAGCAAGCGTGGGTTACAAACCATATTCAGATTGGTAGGAATAACAGAAAGCTTATACCGAGTTCAGGCCAACGGAGGGATACCCCTACCCGGAAGACCGACGCTGGTCCCCACGACGAGTTCGTCGGTCTGTAAGCTGGGATTACCCCAGCGTACAGTGCGCCAACCAATCGAAACACGAACCTAACACACAACACATGACAAGCGAACCAACGATCCGCGAAAAGGGACGCGCCGTGTTCCTGGCCGCGATTATGGTCCTCTCTGTCGTCGCGATGTCCGCAGCGTTTGCGGGCTCGGCGGCAGCAGACACCCAACCATACGACGATGATGACCTGCAGTACGTCAATGTGGATAACGAGAGCGTGAGCGTTGTCTTCCAGGGACAGGACGTTTACGTTGTCGGTGACCTCATTGACGAAGATAACGACTACCAACTTCGATCCGTCGACTCCTTCGATAGTGGTCAAGTCGACAGTAGTAGCTTCGAAGAGGAGCTCGATGTCGAAGATCACACGATCGATGGAGAGTCAGTGAGCGCCGTTGAGATCGAAACAGGCGATCTCGACGCCGGTGACTTCTTCATCCGTGGCGGCGACCTCGAGTCTTCGCCCGCTGAAGAAGACACGTTCGAGGTGACCATCCAGGACCTCGACGTCGCCTTCGACGACGACGAAGTGACCGACGACGGTCCTGACGCCACGACCGACCTCGACATCGACTCCGACCGTGGCACCTACTCGCTCAACGTGAGTGCCCAGGGCGACCTCGATGAAGAAGAACTCCTGAGCATCCTTATCAACAACGAGACGCTCGAAGAGATCCACCTCGACGATGACGTCCGAGACAACGTCACGTTCGGCGCTGACGACAACCCCATTGTCGACGATGACATCGTCGGAGCCATCGCTGATGCCGACGAAGACGGCGTCTTCGGTGTCGATAGCAATGATGATCTTGATGATGTTCTCGACGCGCTCGAGGCCGAGAACCAGTTCCTCGCTTTCGCATTCGCAGAGGACGAGGACGATGCTGATGAACAGGTCGTACTCGTCGGTATCAACGACCGCGAAGAGGAAGTCGACTTTACCGACATCGACGACGGTGACTACACGTTCGACTTCGAAGTGACTGACACCGAAGCGGCGGTCAGCCAGGACATCACCGTCACTGACTCCGACGCCTCGGTTAACTTCGACCAGAGCGTCTACACGCAGACTGCCGGTGACCTCGTCGAGTTCACGGTCGAACTCGAGGACACCGACAGCGCGTACGTCCAGTTCGGTGACGAAGACGCCGGTTTCGTCGACATCTTCTACGTCGAAGATGACGGCGGCACGGACGACGAAGTCACCTTCTGGCTGAACACCCGAACCATCGGCACCGAAAACGCATCCAACGACGAAGTCGTCTACTCCGAGGACGACATCGTCGAGAGCTTCATCCACAGCGACTACGAGTTCGACGATGCCGACGACCAGCCACGCTTCTTCGACGACAGCGACCTTGAGGAAAACGATGAGTTCGAGGATGGCTTCATCGGCTACCTCGACGAACTCGATCTGATCGACTCGAGCGACGACGAGACGCCGTTCGACCAGCTCGTCCGCCCGCTCCAGCCCGCTGACTACGACCTCGTGGTCGACGAGAACGGCTACTTCATCGCCGAGGACGGCGAGTCCGACGTCGACGACGAGATCGGCTACGCCACCCTCGACCTGATCGAGCCCGGTCTGGGCGAGGTCACCACGTGGGTCGGCCCAAGCGAGGACGCTGACGAATACGACGAGATCGCCGAACTCGCCGAGCAACTGACCGAGCGCGAGAACGTCGCGATCGACGACCAGCTTGTCATCGAAGCCGAGATGTCCGGTATCTACGGCATGATGACCTACCTCGAGGGGAGCTTCGACCCCATCGTTGACGACGACGGATTCGACTCCGCGACGCTCTACGAACTGACCGAACTCGAGGGTGAAGGTGTCACGCTCGAGGTCGAGGCAGACGATGCCGTTGGCAACCAGGACGCCAACGAACTCGACCTCGAAGGCGCTGACGACGACGAAGTCTACGTCCTCGTCGACAACGACGAAGGCATGCTCTACGTCATCGTCGACACCGACGACGAGCCGTTCGACCGCTCGCTCGACGATGGCGACGACTTCACTGTCGACATCGAGTACGAGACGGACAGCGACGACCGCTTCAACTTCGCCGACATCGACGACGACGAGAACCGTGACGTCTTCGGTGGCGCTGACGGTGACACTGGCGACGCAGCCTTCCCGTACTTCCAGGCTGACTCGACCCAGAGCATTTCCACGACGTTCACCTTCGAGGACCCCGAGGTCCACTTCGACAACCTCGACGCGGACGACAACGTCCAGCTCGAGACCGCCGAAGACGCTGTCGTGACCGGTGAGACGAACGTCGCCCCCGGCTCGGACGCTGACCTCCGCATCACCAACGCTGGCGATACGGACAGCTTCCTGTCCACTGAAGACGCCGAAATCCACTCTGACGGGGCCTTCGAGTCCGAACACTTCGACTTCGGTGACCGCTCCGAAGACGATGAAGCAGCGATCGACTTCCGCGTCGGTGGCAGCTCCATCGGTGACGCCGACGGCATCTTCGTCGAATCGGTCGACGACGAAGCGCCCGAAGAGGACGACGAGGCTGACGACGACGAGGCAGACGATGACGCAGCTGACGACGACGAAGCAGACGACGACGAAGCAGACGATGACGCCGCTGACGACGACGCCACCGACGACGACGTTGTCGACGAAGATGACGACGACGAACCCGAGACCGAGGACGACGGCGTCCCCGGCTTCGGCATCGCCGTTGCGCTCTTCGCGCTGATCGCCGCCGGTATGCTGGCACTCCGCCGCCAGAACTAAGCTGCCGGATAGATCCGGCTTTCGACAACACGGATTTTCTTTTGGTCGATTCATCCCGGTAGGAAGCGATAGTGCTCGAGCGTTTCCCACACACAACTCGTGATCGATAGCTACCGGCGATCGTCACAAAACTCCCAAATAGTTGTAAACTATTTAGAACCATAAATAATCCATCAGCACTATGCGGAAATCTATTTATACACACCACTAGATGATTCCTACATGAATAATTGGCGAGGATGTGCCGCGCTCGTAGCTGTACTCTTGGTCACAGGGCTGCTCGGGCTTGCACCGGCAACGGCAGCTGCAGAGGAATTCGACGAAACTGTCGTCGAAGACGTCAACGACGAACGGATCGAGGCCGTTAACGCTGATATCGAGACGATCAACGAGCGAATCGAAAACGCCGACGATCTCGAGTTGGTGGATGAGGTCGACGCGACCGATTGGGACGAAGCGGAGGTCGAAGCCGACCGGCTCAGAGAGACACCGGCAGCGCTCGAGGCAGCGATGTTCGACGCGGTTGTCGACGAGATCAACGCCCGGGCACAGGAGACGCCCCTCGGTAAGATTGCAAACGACGTCTCGAGCCCGGACGAGGCTCGTGCGGAAGCTGATCGGCTCCGTGACGACTACGGAACCCTCGGCGGTGAGGACATCGAAGAGGCGGCGCAGTCACTCGAAACGGCTGCTGACCTGAGCCAGTCGTTCGAGGAGAAGCTCTTGACTGGTGCTGGCGAACTCACACCACCAGAGACGGGAACGCTCGAGGGAACGGTCACTGACGACGATGGCGACCCCCTTGCTGGAATCGACGTCGACATCGTGGGCTCGTCCGCGGCGACTACCACCGGCGACGACGGCCAGTTCGAACTCGAGACACCAGCTGGTGAACAGTCGATCCACGTCGAAGCTGACGGCTACGAGCCAAGTGACGAGACTGTTGATATCGCGACTGACGAGGCAGCGTCGGTCGAGATGACACTCTCTGAAGCC
Source organism: Natrarchaeobaculum sulfurireducens (assembly GCF_003430825.1). NCBI lineage: Archaea > Methanobacteriati > Methanobacteriota > Halobacteria > Halobacteriales > Natrialbaceae > Natrarchaeobaculum > Natrarchaeobaculum sulfurireducens. Next base: position 1,232,650 of record NZ_CP024047.1, read on the forward strand.
GACGATGACAGCGTAGAGACGACAGATGGGGACAGTATCTCTGGGTTCGGTCTGGCCGTCACTGTCGGTACGATACTCGCGGTTGTCGGACTCGGACTTCGCCGTCGGCACTGATGGAAAAGAGGGGTGGCTCCTCGAGCGCGATCTAGTTGGGATGCCGGATGGAAAAACGCCGGGAGAGAAACTTTGGCCCTACCCGAAAGTTCGGCCCGGCGCGTCACATGACAAGCGTTCGCGAATGGAACGCCACGTGGGACTGCCCCACACGTCAACCTTACATTCCACTCAAGTTAGTATTTCGGTCGAGACTGTCACGTGTACCGACCAGTACAGTCGACAACCTCACTCGAGAGGTGATCCCGGACGAAAGCGAGCCCTCGAGATACTCAGTCGTCTGCCGCCGTCGCCTCGGTCTCGCCAGTCGCCGACGCGCGCTCGAGATCCTCGAGATACTCGTCAACGTCTAACGCCGCCTTCGAGCCCATGCCAGCGGCCGTCACGGCTTGCTGGTAGTGGAAGTCGACGACGTCGCCTGCGCCGAAGATGCCGGGGACGTCAGTCTCGGTCTGGCCCCCACCGTCGCCGCCCTGGGTCCGCAGGTAGCCCTCGTCGTCCATCTCGACACCGGTGCTCTCTAGGTAGTCGGTGTTAGGCGTGTGACCGATGGCAAGGAACACCGCGCCGACGTCGAACTCGAACTCGTTGGTTTCGGGGTCCTCGAGACGGTCCGTCGGGTGGCCCTTGTCGTTTTCGACGAGGGTGACGTAGTCGACGCCTTCCTCCTGGGAGCCGTGGACCTCGAGCAGTTCGGTGTTTTTCAGGATCTCGATTTCGCCGTCTTCGACCTTCTCGTTGACGCGGTTGACCCAGTACTGCTCGGCGCGGAACTCCTCGCGACGGTGGGCGATGTAGACGGTGTCGGCGAACTTCGTCAAAAAGGTCGCCTCCTCCATGGCAGCGTCGCCGCCGCCGACGACGAGCATGTCCTCGCCGCGGAAGAACGCTCCGTCACAGGTCGCACACGTCGAGAGCCCGTAGCCCATCAGTTCGTCCTCACCGGGGATGCCGAGCGTGCGCGCGCTCGCACCCGAGGCGGCGATGATCGCGTCGGTGGTGTAGACATCGCCGTTGGTCAACTCGACGCGGAACGGCCGCTGGTCGGCGTCGACCGAGTCGATGATGCCGTTTTTCAGCTCGGCGCCGAACTGCCTGGCCTGTTCTTTCATGTTGTTAACCAACTCGGGGCCGCTGATCCCCTCCGGGAAGCCAGGGTAGTTCGCGACGTCAGTCGTCAGCGTCAGCTGCCCGCCGGGTTCATCACCCTCGATGACCAGCGGCTCGTTGTCGCCACGGCCGGCGTAGATCGCGGCTGTCAGGCCCGCGATCCCGGTCCCGGCGATAATCAGTTTTCGGTGTTCGACGATCTCGTCTCCGCCGTCGGTCACCAGGCCGAGTTTCTCGTCGAGTTCGCCCGACTCCTCGAGCGCGCTGGTGTCGTCCCAGCCGCCGACGAGGTCGCCGTCGACGAACACTTCGGGGGCGGTTTTCCGACCCTCTGCTCGGTCGACCATCTCGGCGAACAGGTCGTCGTCGCCGTCTTCTCGCGGGCTTTGCCCGCTCGAATGGTTCGGGGAACTTCGTTCCCCGGTAGTGACGTTGTACTCGACGTACTCGACGCCCTTGCTGTCGAAGAGGTCCTTGGCCTTCTCGCAGTAGGGGCAGTTCTCCTTGGTATAGATCTCGACGCGTGGCTCGTCGGTCATGTCCACGCATACGGAGACGGGCTGTATACGACTTGCGTTCCCTGCAGAGTTATCGACAGTTCGTCACGTTTTTTCATAGTTGCCGTCCTGTTCGGTCCTGTCCCACCCGATCAGCATCGTTCCGACCGGTGCGACCTGCCCGCTGGCGACGGGTTTACGGCCGACGGCGACGAGGGGCCGATATGGCTGCGGATCTCGAGGAGAAGACGGACCGATACGGAGACCTACTCGCGGAGGCGCTCGAGGAGGCGACGGTCGCCCCGCGAGCAGATACTCCGCTGGCCGACGCCGCGGCGGAGTGTTACGAGATGGCCGAATCGTATCTCGAGGACGGCCGGCACTTCCGCGAGAACGACGACCCGGTCAACGCGCTGGCGGCGTTCTCGTACGGCCACGCCTGGCTCGACGCGGGCGCGCGCGTCGGACTGTTCGACGTACCGACGGAGGGGCACCTGTTCACGGTCGAGTGAATTTCTGTTCACACTCGAGCGAGGTCCTGTCGAGATCGAGTGGGGGCCGTCCGCACCGACTCGACCACCCCACCGCCCTCCAGCAACCCCACCCAACCACCGCCGGGCGGGAATGAAAGGGGCGAGTGGCCTCGAGGTGCGAGGCGACGCAAGCACCGCAACGGAGTGAGGAGCACAGCGAGCCGCAGCCCTCGAGGGCGCTCGGGGCTTTCACCGTGGTCTCACTGAGAGAGCCATCACCAAGTTCTCGATCGACGGGCTACGGGATTCGGACGGTGTGCTCGAGCGTGCCGACGCCTTCGACCTCGATCTCGACGGTGTCGCCGTCGGACAGCGGACCGACGCCCTCGGGGGTGCCGGTGGCGATGACGTCGCCGCGCTCGAGGGTCATGTAGGTCGTAATCTCGGCGATCAGCTCGGGGATAGGGAAGATCAGCTGCTCGCGGGAGCCGTCCTGTTTGCGCTCGCCGTTGACGCGGGACTGGACCGAGGCGTCCGCGGGGACTTCGTCGGGCGTCGCCAGCACGGGGCCGAGCGGGGCTGCACCATCGAAGGCCTTCCCGCGGATCCAGTTCTGTTCTTGGCGCTGGTCGTCGCGGTTCGAGATGTCGTTTACGCACGTGAAGCCCTCAACGACCTCCATCGCTCGGTCTTCGGGGACGTGACGGCACTGCTCGCCGATCACGACGCCGAGTTCGGCCTCGTAGTCGATGCGGTCTTTCCCCGCGGGGACGGTGACGGTGTCACCGTGGCTCGCGACCGCGTTGGGCCCCTTCAAAAAGACCAGCGGACGATCCGGGACATCCGACCCCATCTCGTCGGCGTGGTCGGCGTAGTTACGCCCGATACAGACGATTTTCGAGGGGTCACACGGCGCGAGGACGTCGATCGCGTCGTCCTCGAGATCGTAGCTCTCATTCGCGAAGTGGACGGTACCGGTTTCGTACTCGCCGCGACGGACGGCACCGGCTGGGTCTCGGAAACGGACGTATTTCATGGCCGACCGGTCGTACCCCGGGGAGAAAAACGTTGAGATGGCGGGTGATCGAGCTTCGGACTCGCTGTCGATCGTGTCGGATGAACGAACCGAGTCTGGGTACGTGAGCACGTCCCACTACGGACTCGGAACGGAACGTTTTTTACTAGGCCACGGCAACGACTGAGTACGCCCTGACGGTGAGACGGACGCGGTCCGTCGTGAAGGGTATGTACGCTCCGTTGGGGAGACGGATGGGATCCGTCGACGCTCGGTGCGTGAACGAAGTGAACGCTCCGTTGGTGTAGTCCGGCCAATCATTTCGGCCTTTCGAGCCGATGACCTGGGTTCAAATCCCAGACGGAGCATTTCTGTGTCGAACAAATTCGTGAACCACAGTAATCCCATTCTGGATTTGAAGCACGGAACGCCGAGCGATAGCGAGGCGTTGCATCGGGTTCACTCCCAGACGAGCACTTTTCGAGCGGTTTACGACCAATGAGCGACGGCAGCACTCGATGCAATCTTCGAGCACGAAGACGGCCACGTTACGGGACAGAGAGTTCGTAATACGCTGTGTAGTTCACCAGATCGCAGCCCTGAAACCCGTCGATGACCGCCCCATCGACCGACGCGTTGGTCGCGCCTGCAAGTGAGGGAAACCTGATCGTTGTGGGCTTTGCCAGCTTATGATGACCGCGCCCACGAGCTGGGAAACGCTTAGGCGGCTGCAACCCCGAATCCGTCGTGTGAGCGAAAATCGCGTGGTTCAAGGTCGCATGGTCACCGCCGACTCCCTCGCAGCACGCATCGAGGGCGAGCCCGTTATGGAGGCCGACACAATCGAGGACGCCGACCGGGCGTGTCCGGATTGTGGGGGCGACGTCCTGACAGTCGGTTACATGCCGTCAGTTACTGCGTTCGTCACCGGCTGGAAGTGCCAGGATTGCGACTGGAGTGAGACCGACAGGGACTGATCGACGGGCGGAAAGTGCGCCCCGACCGCGGAGGCTGATCGACCCGACGACAAACGCAGGCCCCGGAGTTGCCGCAGTCGCGAGCTGGACCGCTCACCAGACGAGCCACTCGAGGCCGAGGACGACCGCGGCGAGAAAGACGTGTTCGCCGTCGACGACGAACCCGTAGAACAGCGGTCCACGATCCGGGTCGGCGAACGGGATGTACGCGGCCACGTAGCCGTTCATCGCGAGCACGGCGAGAACCGTGCCAGAGACGGCATCGACGGCGACGAGGCCCACGACGACCGCGGCGATCAACACGTTCGCGGCCTGCGAGACGAGCCGAGTCCGTCGCGGACCGACGACGGTCGGCACCGTCGCGATCCCTTCCGCACGGTCGCCCTCGATGTCCTTGATATCGAAGATCACCGCCGCGACCGTGATCATCGCCGCAACGTAGCCGGCCAGAAAGAGGATCTCGACGCTCCAGAGCACGCTGTAATAGTAGCCGACCCCGAGCGGAAGGAGACCCCAGGCAGCGCCGACGAAGCCGTTTTTTACGAGGAAGATGCGCTTGATTCCGATGACGGAGTAGAGGACGGCCGCGACGAGGGGCAACAATAGGTAGACGGCCCCTTGGACTCCAGCGACGATTGCGAGCCCGATCGCCAGCAAGTAGAGACCGACACCGAAGGCGAGCCAGCGGCGGCCGTAACGCTTCGTAAACGCCGCTCGCCGCGGAACGTTCCGTTCGTCCTCCGCGAGGTCCGTGACTCGGTTGCTCGAGTAGACGAACATCGTCGCTGCAAAGACGACGAACAGTGGGAAGAACTCGAGCGAGAGTTCCGCAAGGACTAGTGTCGTCACGGCGACGCTCACTGTCGACAGCGAGATGAAGAGGTTGCTGTGAACCAGCAGTCGAAGCCCACGCTCGAGGCTCGAGACGAGGCCCCCCGCGTCCCGACACGTGATCGAGAACCTCACCTCAGGTCGGCCTCCGGGAGTCGAACGGCTCGCTCGGTTCGTCGGTCGATCCGACCCGGACCAGAAAACGAGAGGCGTCGATAAGCGAGTTCGTATCCGGAACCGGGGCTCGACGTCGGACGATTGGCCGTCCGAAGCGATCGAATACGAGTTTCTCGAGGGCGACGCGATAGGGCATCCGCGATACCGACGGTAGCGGTCGAATCGACTTGGGCGTTGTGGACACCCGTCATCCTGTGACGTCGAGCGGCGTAGCAACAACGGATGGTATAAAGTGGCGACGACCCTCACGGACGATATGGGACGGATCGAGCTGACCAGTAGCCAACATCGGATACTGACAGTCCTCATTAATCGCTATCAGGCAGCAGACTCGCCGATTCCGGCAAAAGAGATCGCAGCTGAGATCGACCGCGAGCCCCGCACCGTCAGAAATCAGATGTCGAGTCTCAACGATCTCGGGCTTGTCGAAGGAATTCCGGGTCCCTCCGGGGGATACAGGCCGACGAATGCCGCGTTCGATATTCTCGACCGCGAGAACATCGACGACCCCGAGACGGTGGTGCTGGCTCGTGATTTCGATCGCGTCGACGCGATCGTCGACGAGATCAGCTTCCCGAACGTCCACCACCCGACGACCTGTCGGGCACGGATTCGCTTCCAGCAGTCGGTCCAAGAGTTCGACGAGGGCGACGCGATCGCTATCGGTGCGATGCCGAATTCTGAACTGCTTCTCGCCGGTGAAATCGAGGCAATCGAGACGACGCGCAACCAGATCATCCTGAACGTCGTACGCGTCGAAGCCTGACGAAACGCGTTGGCAGGCGTCTGACGAAACGCATTGACAGACGTACCGGGCGAACGACGAGTCCGATATCGAGATCACTTCGAACCCCGTCGGTTTTCGAACGGCTGGCCGATCGAGCAGCGCAGCGTCCGCTTCGCAGTAGCATTGGATCGGCGGTAAGGCGGTTCTGTGAGCGCTGAGGGGGCGAAAGTGAGTGCTAGCTGTCGGGTTAGATAGCGAGCGGAAACTGGCAGGATTTAAGCAAGGTCGGAACGGCCGTTTGAATGGCTATGAAACTGCACGAGTACCAGGCGAAGGGTGTCTTCGCCGACGCCGGGATCCCGACGCCGGACTCTCAACTGGCGTCCGACGTCGACGGCGCTGTCGCCGCGGCCGAGGAAATCGGGTATCCAGTAGCGATCAAAGCGCAGGTACAGGTCGGCGGCCGCGGCAAGGCTGGCGGAATCAAACTCGTCGACGACGAGGACGAAGCCCGCGAGGCGGCGGACTCGATTCTCGGGATGGACCTCAAGGGCTACCACGTCGACAGCGTCCTCGTCGAGGGGGCCGTCGACTTCACCGACGAACTCTACGTCGGGATCACGATGGACCGCGGCGAAGGCAAGCCGGTCGCGATGGTCTCGACCAAAGGCGGCGTCGACATCGAAGAGGTCGCCGAGGAAGACCCCGATGCGATCGCCAAAGAGCACATCGACCCCTCCTTCGGGATGCACCCCTACCAGGCCCGCAAGGCCGTCTACGACGCTGGTGTCGATCCGGCCGTCGCCCGTGACGTCTCGAACGTGCTTATGACGCTCTATGACCTCTGGGAGCAAAAGGACGGCTCCGACGCCGAGATCAACCCGCTGATGGTCACGGCAGACGACGAGGTCATCGCGGCCGACGCCGTGATGAACGTCGACGAAGACGCACTGTTCCGCCAGCCAGAACTCGCCGAGATGGAAGCCGAAGCCGCGAGTACCGGCGACGACCTCGAGCAAAAGGCAGACGAGTACGGCTTCGACTACGTTCGCCTCGAGGGGAACACGGGGATCATCGGCAACGGTGCCGGCCTCGTCATGACGACGCTCGACCTCGTCGACTACTACGGCGGCGAACCGGCGAACTTCCTCGACGTCGGTGGCGGTGCGAAAGCCGACCGAATCGCGAACGCACTCGATATGGTATTCTCGGACGACAACGTCGAAAGCGTCGTCTTCAACATCTTCGGCGGCATCACTCGCGGTGACGAGGTCGCCAAAGGGATCAACGAGGCGCTCGAGCAGTTCGACGAGATTCCCAAGCCGGTCGTCGTCCGACTGGCCGGCACCAACTGGGAGGAAGGGATGGAGATTCTGAACGAAGACCTCGTGACGGTCGAACAGACCCTCGAGGATGCGGTCCAGCGTGCCGTCGAGTACGCTGAGGAGGTGAGCGAATAATGAGCGTTCTAGTCGACGACGACACGCGCGTCGTGGTACAGGGCATCACCGGCGGGGAAGGCAAATTCCACGCCGAACAGATGATGGAGTACGGAACCAACGTCGTCGCTGGCGCGGTCCCTGGCAAAGGTGGCCAGGAAGCCGCCGGTGTCCCCGTCTACGACACCGTCCAGCAGGCCGTCGAGGAAGAAGACGCCGATACGTCGGTCATCTTCGTCCCGCCAGCGTTCGCTGGCGACGCCGTCTTCGAGGCACTCGACGCCGACCTGGACCTCGCGGTCGCCATCACGGAGGGCATCCCGACCCAGGACATGGCTCGAGTCAACAAGCGTCTCTCCGAAACCGATACTCGGCTCATCGGCCCGAACTGTCCCGGCCTCATCACGCCCGGTGAAGCCAAACTCGGTATCCTCCCCGGAAACATCTTCTCGGAAGGGAACGTCGGCCTCGTCTCCCGCTCGGGGACGCTGACCTACCAGGTCGTCGACAATCTCACCAACCGCGGTATCGGCCAGACTACTGCGATCGGCATCGGTGGCGACCCGATCATCGGAACGAGCTTCATCGACGCCCTCGAGCTGTTCGAGAACGACGACGACACCGACGCCATCGTCATGTGCGGTGAGATCGGTGGCGAGGACGAAGAGCAGGCCGCCGCCTATATCGACGAGCACGTCGACACGCCCGTCGCTGGCTTCATCGCCGGCCGCACGGCTCCGCCGGGCAAGCGCATGGGTCACGCCGGCGCGATCGTCTCCGGCTCTGGAACGGGTACTGCAGAGAGCAAGATCAACGCGCTGAACGACGCCGGTGTCCCCGTTGGCGACACGCCCGAAGAGGTCGCCGACCACATCGAAGAGTTCCTCGGCTAGCTCCCGGTCGCGACGACCTGGGCAGTACCACCTATCCGTATCGTTTTGTGACCGATTCGCACACGAGTGAATTCCACGACGAACGTTCGATCAGCCACAAACGATTCGTTACCCCGCTCGCATTCTCCAGTATGTACGACACTGTGTTGGCACCGACCGACGGTTCGGACGGCTCGCACGCGGCTCTGAAACACGCGCTCGACCTGGCGAGTACGTACGACGCGACGTTACACACGCAGTATGTCGTCGAGTCCTCACCCGCGTTCGCCGCCGACCTCGACGACGCGACTGAGGAGGAAGTCTACGGCTCGCTGTACGATGCCGGCCGCCGCACCGTCGAGGAAGTCACAGCCCGCGCCGACGCAGCAGGTATCGACGACGTCGAAACGAGCGTCGACCGCGGCGTTCCACACGAGGAGATCCTCGCGTACGTCGACGAACACGACGTCGATCTGGTCGTGATGGCGACCGCCGGTAGAACGGGGAGCTCTCGAGAACTCATCGGGAGCGTCGCCGAACGTGTCGTCCGTGCCTCGCCAGCGCCCGTCGTCACCGTCAACGCCCACGGCGATTGATCGACACCTGGAACGGGTAGAGAACCGTTCACCCTGGTGGCACCCGTCGATCGACTATGTCCGCGTGGCTCGAGTGCGACCAGTCTGAACACGATCACGGGAGACGCGACCGACCGTTCGAGTCCGGGTTCGGAACGACTTATCAAGCGTTTAACCATCGCTCCCCTATCGGTCGTCACGAAGGACTCGAGTGACACCCGGATCGACGGGCTCGGCGGCGCGATAGATCAGCCGAGAGAACAGCCGGCCCGATCAGAAGGGATTGAGCGCAGAGAGCAGCCGTCGGATGAGACCGCGAGAATCGTCGGTTTCGGTAGATGCTGCAGGCTCGTCGGCGGTTTCTTTGGATTCAACAGCAGCTTCTGTGGATTCGCCGTTGGTTTCTGCGGGTTCGTCGGTCGCGTCGATGGATTCGTCATCATCCTCGAGGCCGCCAGCCTCGAGGGACTCCGACTCTTCCGATTCCATAGGCGCTGGTTCCGTCGATTCGAGGGGCCCTGTGTCGTCGTCGTCCGTCTCGGATTCGGAGTCCTCCGCCTCGAGATCGTCGCTGTCGTCGGCCGTAATAGCTGGTTCGTTCGAGTCGTCCGTTTCCTCGAGATCGGTACCGTCCGCCTCTTCGGACTCGAGAGTCGTCTCTGCGTCGGCCGAGTCTCCGGCTTCAGCGTCGCCCTCGAGCGATTCCGACTCGCAGTCGTTATCCGTGGCAGGTTCGTCCGATTCGTCGTCGGGATCGATCCAGAGGAATTCTTCTTCCTTCGTTCTGCCGGTGAGCAACAGATCGGTCAGCGCCTCTTCGTCAGCGAGGAGGTCCTCGTCGATCGGGTCCGGCTCTGGGTCCGGTTCGTCGGCGCTCGCGATGATGTCCTCGGGACTCTCGTCTTCGAGGACCGCCGCTGTATCCTCAGCCTCGATGTCGGCTTTCAACTGCCCGAAGACGGCCGCGGCCGTCTGATCCTCGACGTTTTCTCTGTCATCCGCAGTCGCATCGTTCGACTCGGCGTCCGACTCCACAGCATCGTCGTCCCCCGCTGCTCGATCGACCCCCGACTCGAGGAACTCGTCCTCGATCTCCCCGAACAGTTCGTCGGCGCTCGAGCCGACGTCGAACCCGCCCTCGCCCGGTTTGTTGTCGATCGTACTGTCGGTCATAGACTCGTTCAGTCCTAGTGGATTATCACAGGTAATTAAGTTTTGGAATTTTTTCAGTCACGATCGCCGAGAGACCGACGTGATTAGCGTAACGGCCGTCACCACCCTGTGGCTGTGATTGTGGTGGACAGATGTCCAGTAACCGGCCAGTCACGTTCGAGAGTCGGAAGCTGGGTCGGGAGCAGACGAGGCTCACGTCCGCAAACCGATTCGAGTGTACTCTCGTGCCGTGCCTGTTGTACAAACGCTTAATAATCGACGCAGCAAACGTCGGAGATTGCTATGACTGGAATCGAATACGACGACTTCCTCGATCTCGAGTACGAACCCGCTGAGACGGATCTCGTCTGTGCGTTCCGTATCGATCCGGCCGCGGACATGACGATGGACGAGGCCGCAAGTCGGGTCGCTTCCGAGTCCTCGAACGGCACCTGGGCCGCCTTGCACGTCGACGAAGACGAACTGACTGACCTCGGTGCCGTCGCCTGCGAAATCGACGGCGACGCGGTCACCGTTGCCTACCCGGATGCACTGTTCGAACCGGGCAGTATGCCCCAGATTCTCTCGTGTATCGCGGGCAACATTATGGGGATGAAAGCCGTCGACACGATCCGACTCGAGGACTGTCACTGGCCCGAGTCTATCGTCTCGGCGTTTCCTGGCCCGCAGTTCGGACCGAGCGTCGCCCACGAGAAACTCGACGCCGGCGAGCGGCCGGTGCTCGCGACGGTCCCAAAGCCCAAAGTCGGGCTCTCGACGGACGCCCACGTTCGCGTCGGTGAAGAGGCCTGGCGGGGCGGCGTCGACCTCCTCAAAGACGACGAAAACCTCACCGATCAGGATTTCAACCCCTTCGAGGACCGACTCGCCGACAGTCTCGCTGCCCGCGACCGGGTCGAAGACGACGTCGGCGAGCGCAAGGATTACCTCGTCAACGTCACTGGGGAGACGAACGAGATGCTAGAGCGCGTCGACCTCGTGGCCGAACACGGCGGCGGCTTCGTGATGGTCGACGTCATCACCTGTGGCTGGTCGGCCGTCCAGTCGGTGCGCGACCGGGCTGAAGAACACGACCTCGCGATTCACGCTCACCGCGCGATGCACGCCGCCTTCGACCGCCTGCCACACCACGGCGTCTCGATGCGCGTGCTCGCCCAGATCTCGCGGCTCTGTGGCGTCGACCACATCCACACGGGCACCGCAGGCCTTGGCAAACTCGAGAACGAGGACACCCCCGGCATCAACGAGTGGCTCACCGCGGAGCTGTACGGCCTCGAGCCCGTCCTCCCGGTCGCCTCCGGCGGGCTCCACCCAGGTGTCGTCGACCAGCTGCTCGAAGCGCTCGGTACCGACATTATCGTCCAAGCTGGCGGGGGCATCCACGGCCACCCCGACGGCACCCACGCGGGCGCGAAAGCCCTTCGCCAGTCCGTCGAGGCCTCGATGGCGGACGTCTCGCTCGAAGCGTACGCCGACGACCACGAGGAACTGGCGACGGCGCTCGAGAAGTGGGGCGCGGAGACGCCGCGCTAACGGACCAAGACTCCGCCCGTTCACGACAAAACATTTACCAGTCGGTCGACCACGAACTCGTATGCGCCGCCCGACGCGCCGTGCCCTCTTCGCTGCGATCGGTGGTCTCACCCTCGGTGGCTGTCTCTCCGGTGGCCTCGGCAGATCGCTGCCGCCGGAGGGCACAGTTCCGGACGACTGCCCCGAGTACGACCGTGTAACGCGAATCGTTTCGTACGACGAAATCGACCCCCGTGAAACGTCGATCTACCTCGAGCCGTCGATCGATTCGATCCGCGAAGGCGACGAGGCAACGTTCACGCTTACCAACCAGTCCGGCCGACCGTTCGCGTACAATCCGTACGGCTGGTTCCTGCACAAGCGGGTCGATGGCGAGTGGTACTACCTGGAGCCCCGGGAGACTCCACTACCGCTCGAGTACCTCGAGGACGGCGATACCTACGAGTGGGATCTCCGAGTCGACAACGATCCCGTTCGGGCTGGCAGCGCGATCGGTGGACCAGACCATGGTGGCAGGGATCCGGCCGTCGGCCTCGGTGGCGGCGAGTACGCCTTCGGCACCCGCGGTTGGTTCGACGACGACTCCCACGAGGAGGCGATCGGCTTCTGCGCTCGATTTTCCCTCGAGGCCAACGCGCTCGAGTTGACGCCGACTGACGAGGTCGACGACACCGAGTGGGAGGACGACGTCCTCGTCGCGCGGTCGACGCGAGGCGACCCCGATATCGACTCGAGCCGGTTGGGGGCGTACGAACTCGAACGGACCGACGACGACGTCGACGCCGAGTCGATGATCACCGAGACGGTGCTTCGAAACGACCGGCTCCGAGACGTGATCGCGCTCGCTCGCGAGCACGACGCCGATCAGGTCCGACTCGAGGAGTACGACGCGACGACGCCGATCTTCGGCAGCCGCGAGGACGGCGCGTACGAGTACGACGGTCAGACGTACGAAATCTCGACGCGCGAACTCGAGGAGTCGGAATAGACGGCTTCTGAACGAACGGTCGAGTATCGCCCGTCTCGCCTGTCTCACCGCACGGATGTAGCCGAGGTCGTGAGCATCCACAACCATTATAGTCTCGTCAACCACCACACTAGTCGTGGTTTACGAAACAGGAAACGAGACGATCGACGACGCACTCGAGCGAGTGGTCGCCGGCGAGCGGCTCGATCGAACCGACGGGCTGGCGCTTCTGGCCCAGCCGGTCGAACCGCTCACGGAAGCCGGCGCCGCCGTACGCGACCGTTTCGGCGACGGGACGGTCGACGCCTGCTCGATCGTCAACGCGAAGGCTGGCAACTGTGCCGAAGACTGTGGCTTCTGTGCCCAGTCGGTCCACTTCGACACCGGCATCGACACCTACGAGTTCATCGGACCGGAGCGGGTGCTCGAGGCCGCCAAACGGGCCGAACGCGACGGTGCCCAGCGGTTCGGGATCGTCGTCGCCGAGAAAGGCGTCTCGAAAGACCACCGGCCCGAGGAATGGGCCGAGGTCCTCGAGTCGATCCGACTGGTTCGTGAGGAGTGTACCCTCGAGATCGACGCCTCACTCGGCATCCTCACCGAAGAAGAAGCCGAGATCCTCGCGACCGAAGGGATCCAGCACTACAATCACAACATCGAGACCTCGCCGCGATACTTCCCCGAGATCGTCGACACCCACCGCTTCGAGGATCGCGTGAAGACCCTCGAGGTCGCCAAGGAAGCCGGCATGGACCTCTGTGCTGGCGTCATCCTCGGAATGGGCGAGACGCCGACCGATCGGGTCGAGGCCGCGATCGCCTTACAGGAGATCGGCATCTCCTCGCTCCCAGTCAACGTCCTCAACCCGATCGAGGGGACGCCGCTGGCCGAGCAGGATGTCGAGATCACGACCGAAGAAATTCTCAAGACGGTCGCCGTCTACAAACTGCTCCATCCCGAGTCGCGAGTGCGCCTCACCGGCGGCCGCGAGGCCAACCTCGCTCCCGACGAACAGCACCTCCCGCTCGAGGCGGGTGCCGACGGCCTTCTCACTGGCGATTACCTCACCACCGCAGGCCAGTCGCCCGCCGAGGACCTCGAGATCGTCGAGCGTGCGGGCCTCGAGCCCAACCGGGCGGTGAACGAGTTCGACCCCGAGGCGATCAAGACTCGCCACGCCGAGGCCGGAGCGTCGACGGCCGAGACGGCAGCGAGTACAGGTACCGAACCGAGCGACGACTGATAATCAGTAGACGACATCGACAGACGGCGAGCGGGCGACGAACACCTTCCAGCTAGGCGACGAAACGAGCATGGAGGCCACGGTCAACGATCCCGCCTCTGCTACCTGAAAACGGGTGTCCGTCAAAACCGCGCCGGCGAATAGAGCGTCTTCGGCCCAGCGGAGCTGATGCCGGAGTTCTGATCGTGCGACGCGCCGGCTACGGGAACGCCGGATCTCCAGCGGCGAACCGTGACAGTCAAATCGTGACGACGACACCCTTCAGGCGAATGGAAGACCGTGGGTTCGACCTGGAGGGTCGGCTCGCCTCCCTCGAGGATGCCGATCTGAAACGGACGCTCGCTCCCGTCGATCGAGTCGCCGAACGGGGTTACTTCGCGCAGCCGACAGGGAGCGAACTACCGGTTCTTGACGGCGAGGAGACACTGGTGTTCGCCTCGAACAACTACCTCGGGCTGACCGACGATGAGCGCGTCGAGAACGCCGCGAGACAGGCCGCGACGACGGTGGGGACGGGTGCGGGCGCGAGCCGGCTCGTCACGGGCGATACGATGGTCCATCACGACCTCGAGCGACAGCTCGCAGAGACGAAACGAACCGAACGCGCGCTCGCGTTCGCTTCCGGCTACGCTGCGAGCGTCGGGACGATCACCGCACTCGAGCCAGACGTGATCTTTTCCGACGAACTGAATCACGCGAGCATCGTCGATGGTTGCCGGCTCGCCGGCTGCGAGACGGTCGTCTACGACCATTGTGATGCGGCGAGTCTCGAAGCAGCACTCGAGCAACGGGCCGAACACACCGACAGCCGGGCCACGGAGTCCTGGCTCATCGTCACCGACTCCGTCTTCAGCATGGACGGGACCGTCGCTCCGCTGTCGACGATCTGTGCCCTCGCCGAACAGTATGGCGCGTGGGTGATGGTCGACGAGTCCCACGCAACTGGCCTCTACGCCAACGGCGGGGGCGTCGTCCAGGCCGAAGGGCTCGAGGATCGTGTCCACATCCAGCTTGGGACGCTCTCGAAGGCCCTCGCGAGCCAGGGCGGCTACGTCGCCGGTAGCGAGGCGTTGATCGAGTGTCTCATCAATGACGCCCGCCCGTTCGTGTTCTCGACCGGGCTTGCACCCACAGCGGCCGCGGCGGCGAGCGAAGCCGTACACCTCGCACGACACACCGACGCCCGCGAACGGCTCTGGGAGAACGTCGGCCACCTCAGAGACGGCCTCGAGGCGATGGGCTACGACGTGATCGGCGACTCACAGATCCTCCCGGTGCTCGTCGGCGACCGACAGGACGCACTCGTACTTGCCGACGGATTACGCGAACGAGGGGTTTGCGTGCCGGCGATTCGGCCTCCCTCGGTCCCCGACGGCACGTCCCGGCTGCGGGTCACGCCGATGGCGACTCACGATCACAGCGACGTCGTGGCCTGCCTCGAGGCGTTCCAGGCCGCGGGTCAGGAGGTCGGCCTGTTGTGACCGACGTCGGTTCGGGACCGATCGCGGTGGTCGGAACCGACACCGGCGTCGGGAAGACGGTCGTTACCGTCCGCTGTCGAATTCCGAATCAGGACGGCTGGCGACGTGGCCAGGATTCACTCAGAAAAAGTCGTTCAACCCGGACTGGTTCTCGTCTGCTTCGGCATCCTGGGACGAATCGTTTCCGTCAGAGACATCGTCTGGGTCGCTCGAGGCCGCTTCGTCGCTCGAGGCGGCGAGCGTCACCTGTCCACCAGCGTCGTCGTCTCCGCCCGCGTCGGCCCCGCTCGAGTCGGCGTCCGTATCGGCTCCGCTCGAGTCGTCGCGCTGGAAGAACGCCGACCCCGAGTGCTCGACGGTCTGTTCCTCGAGGAGTTCTTCGGCGTCGTCGACGATCGACTGGACCTTGTTGGTGTCTTTCCCACTTCCGGTGACGAACGAGAGTTCCTTCGCGTTGAGTTCGTACGCCGCGGCCGTCCGAACCGTGAGGTCGCGGTTCGTGCAGTGGTGGGTCATCGCGGAGAGAAACGGCAGGATCTCGCGGCGAGCCGTCGCGACGCTCGTCCCCTCGCGTTCGGCGATCCGCTCGGCGATCGAATCGCGAGTCTGCCGGGTGCCCTTGGTGCTCCCGAGCTTTCGCCAGTAACTCGGCGGCCCGTACCGCGTCCAGCCGCCTTTCGGCTCGCGGCGGGCGGCTGCGACCCCTGCGGTCATGTTGTCGGTCGCATAGCGCCAGTAGGAGTAGTTCTGTGTCGACCGGACGCGACCGAGCCAGCGATCGGCGTTCGAGAGGGAGTCGTAGGCGTCGGCCAGTTCCGCGCCCTGGTAGTCTTTGGGGACGTTGTCCTCGATCCAGTTCAGCAGTTCGTCGGGGTTCTCGTCGACGTCGTAGGCCGCACGCAGTGCTTCTTCGGCGTCGGCCTCTTTGATGAGCGTATCGAGATAATCGAAGATGCCCGCGGTTCGGTCGCGCTGGCCCGTCACGACGTCCTCGACGGTCAGTCGCTCGGCCGTCTCGGCGACCGCCTGCAGGTCGTTGACCGCAGAACGTAAGTCGCCGTTCGTGTTCTCGGCGATTCGCTTCAGGGCTTCTTCCTCGAACTCGACGCCCTCGCGTCGGCAGATATCTCGCAGGACGGGGACGATCGAGCGCTTCGAGACGTCACGGAACTCGATCGTCTCGCAGGCGTTACGAAGCGACTGACTCATGTCGTAGAATTCGTTGGCAACGAGAACGATCGGCTGGCTGGCAGCTTTGACGACCCGAGTGACTTCCCGCGAGCCGCCGTAGTCCGCGCTGCCGTGGAAGTTGTCCGCCTCGTCGAGGACGACGAGTCGGCGTCCCGCCTCGCCGCCAGTGAGCGTGCCACTCTTTGCGGCCTCGCCGGCGACGCGCTTGATGACGTCGGCCTGGCGGTCGTCGCTGGCGTTGAGCTCCATCATCGGCCAGCCCATGTCGTTGGCCAGCGCGTGAGCCGCCGAGGTCTTCCCGATGCCGGGACTGCCGTGGACGATCACCGCCTTCCGGTGGTCCTCCCACGTCCGCGCCCACTCCTCGAGTTTGTCGCGGGCCTTGTCGTTCCCGCGTACCTCCGACAGTGTCGTCGGTCGGTACGTCTCGGTCCAGTCGCTCATTGGCGTGTGGTTGGGGTGAGTCGCGTTTAGTGGTTGCGGAGCGTCACTCATCGGCGACCGTCTTCAGGTCCAGCCGAGGCGTGACGTCCGCGTACGCGTCGTCGCTCGAGACGATGGTATCGCCGTTCGATTCGACGAGGTGAAGCGCGTCGAACGGCGTGAACCCGTGGTCTTCCACGTACGTCGCCGCCGTAACGACCGTCTCCGCGTCACCGCGTACCTCGATGAGGGTGGCGGCGTTCGAGACGACGCGTTCGGTATCACGGTCCTCGCGGTAGGCGACCAGCAGGAGTTCGATGAGCGTGAACTGTGACGTCCACAACTCGTCTCGGTGTTCTCTGTACACCGACTCGGCGGCCTCTCCAAGCCAGTCGTCGTCCTTAATCAACGCGAGGAGAAAATCAGATTCTGCATACATCTAGCGTCCGGCCTCGTCGAACGCCGCAGTACGCGCTTCTCTACGGAGTTCGTCCGCGGACTTCTCGACATCTGCGAACTCGTCTCTGAGTGCCTCGAGCGGGTCATCGGCGACCGGAACCAATTTGACTCCGTCGGGAAGCTGGACGACGTGATATCGGTTCCCGTATCGCTCTCGGACCTCCTTCGGGAGCGTGAGACGGCCACGGTCGTCAAGCGCTACGTTTACCATATCCCTACGTTCGGTGGGAGAAAGCAAAACTCTTCCCCGAATTCGTCAGGGCACCCATCAGCGGAGCAGATGCCGAGTTCGTCCACCGCTCGTGAACCACCGATTACCACACCCAGACATCGAATCCTATCGTACTTTCGCGACTGCTCGGTCCACTCGCTGATTGGAACGTGGTTGGTGCGAGTCGTGTTTATGACAGCCACTGCACGTCAGTGCGCACCTGCTCACCAGACGGATCGGCGATCGGTGTGCGATTCGTTACAGTTGGTACTACAGTAGTCGCGGAGCGTCTCCTCGCTGCCCGTTTTCAGGTCCAGGCGGGCACGTGACGTCCGCGTACGTGTCGTCGCTCGAGACGATGGTATCGCCGTTCGACGGAACCGTTTTCCCGATAGCCGAGTGACGTCGAGCCAATGGCCGAACAGCGTCGGATTCCGATTCCGGTCAGGACGGGTGCAGTCGCGGGCGTCGTCACGTGGCTCGTCGGCTACGTCGCCATCTACGTCGTGGGCCTCGACGCCCTCCGGGCGGAGCTACGGGCGAGCGGTCTCGAGGTGCTACTCGAGACGGCCACCGACTGGCAGTTGGCTGGCTGGCTCTTTTTCGACGCCCATGGCGTCACGCTCGACGTACCGACGCTCGCACTGGGTGGGACACTCGAGGGACAGGGGCTTCTGGCCGCGATCGGCGGTTCGTTCGTGGCCCTCTACGGTCTCCCAGTCGTGGCGCTCGTCCTCGCGGGCGGAGTCGTGACGTGGCGACACCGGCGGACGTACACACGACCGACCGATGCAGGGATTGCTGGTGCGACGACGGTGGTCGGCTATCTCCCCTGTGTGGTGGGTGGACTTGTTGCGTTCACCGTCGACGCCGGTGAGATCGTCCTTCGACCGGAGCTACTCGTTGGCGTCGTACTGGCCGGGCTCGCGTACCCAATCGTGTTTGGAGCGCTCGGTGGGATGCTGGTTGCAGTGGCTGGCAACCGATACGATCTGGCGTAATTGGGTCCCAGAGATCGCTTCGGGTTGCGGTCTCATGGAACAGACGATAGCAGTCCGGACGAGAACAGCACACCGACCAGTGCCAGCGGTTCTCAACGATAGAGCGAGAGATAGAGCATCCCAAAGCCCACGATGAACGGGATCGTCTCGACGATGTGGAAGGCAATCGGCGGCGACGGGAGCTGAGAGACGATCGTCGTCAGCGCGACCCCCATACTTAGAAACGCAAAGCCGATAAACGCGGACTCGAGTCGCTTCGTACTGTTTTGTCTGTACGACTGAAAACTGATGAGCGTCAGCCCCAGTGCGAGGGCGAAAACGGTCAGCTGCATCAGCATCAACAGCGCTTCGACGAGTTCATTCATCGACATCACCGACAGCTATAGTGTCCGGCCGCTCGAGTGTGCCCGACGATGTGTGTCCGTTGGTCATCGCGACTCACTTCACACCGAGGTCGTCCCAGAGGCTCGAGAACCGATCCGGAAGGTTTTCCTCTCGGTAGATTCGGACGTCGTACTCGTCGTCTTCTAACGAAATGACCGTACTGTTGAAGTTACACCGGAACTCCTTGTAGTGGTTGCCGTCGTCGGCGACGAGTGTCTGATGTTTGATGAGGTCGTTTTTCTCGAGGAGATCGAGTCGACGGTAGATCGTCGGCTGAGAGAGGTCCAGCCTGGTTGCGAGTTCTTTCGCCGAACCGGGTTTGCGGCTGATAGACGCGAGGACGGTTCGTGCGTGTTCGTCCCCGATCGTGTCGAGAATTTCTTCGATGGAGGACTCTTCATCCATGTGTGAATAAATGGTATACTCAACACAAAAGGTTTTCCGGGTTGGCAGACGGCGATTTTCACCCCATAGTCTCGTTATTTGACAATAAAACGGGCGAAGAGACGGACTCGATGTTCAATAGGCCCGTTGTGGTTCGGTACCGATAGTCACATTCTCGGTACAGCAACCACTGATACGCGGTGTGCTGGTCCGCACAAGTGGGGTGTCTTCAGGCTGTGAGAAGACCTATATATATCCCTTCTCCACGGACGAAGGTACTGTCGACGTTATATGTGGTCTGTCTGCGGAGACGGGAGTATGGCAACGACTGATGACGTGACCAACGGGATGACCGAACCCTGTGAGGTCTGCGACACGGATACGCTTCACGAAATTACCGTTCAGCTCATAACCGAAGGCGGCAGCGGAGAGAACGCCCGATACTCGCGAGAACCGTACCGCGTCCGGGAGTGTCTGCGGTGTGGAAACCGCGACAGTCAGCGAATGAACAACGCCTGAGACGAACTACTGGATCGACCCACCGTGACCCCACAGGGCGGTCGCGGTCCCCAGGAACTGACTGAAAACAAACTGGACACGTGGGCCTTGTCCGGATACACCCCCAGTATTTTCCCCACTCGATCGACGTCTCGACGAACGGAGATAGCCACTCGAGCCGTTGTTCGTACGTGACGTGGCGACATCACACCCGACGGCACATCGCCACCGACCGTATCGACCGGTCGCGGTCGCCGAACGATCTCCGGTAGCTACTTGGGACGACCGTGTAACCTCTGTACATGAGCGGACGCGGACCGAAACGGGAACTCGCGGAGAAGATCGCTGGGGAGATCACGCTGAGTGACGATCCTGGAGCGACGTTACGAAAGTGGCGCACCGACTTCGACGTCTCACAGACCGATCTAGCGGCCGAACTCGACGTTTCCTCGTCCGTCATCTCGGACTACGAGAGCGGACGCCGTGAGAGCCCCGGCATCGGCGTCGTCGGCCGACTGGTACGTGGCTTGCTCGAGATCGACGAGCGCCGTGGCGGCGATCGTATCCGCCAGTACGGACGAGTGCTCTCGGCAGGTTTCGACAGCGACGTCGTCCTCGACCTCCGCGAGTACGCGACCTCGATCTACCTCTCGGCGTTCTACGACGACCTCGAGGCGACCGAGATCGCATCGGGAGCCACCGACCGCATCAGCGGCCACACCGTCATCGACAGCATCGAGGCGATCACCCGCCTCTCGAGCGAGGAGTTCTTCCGGCTCTACGGTCAGAGTACGAACCGCGCGCTGGTGTTCACCGGCGTCACTCGCGGGGAATCTCCGCTCGTCGCGCTTCGCGTCGTCAACCCGACGCCGAACGCCGTTGTCCTCCACGGGATCGACGAAGACGAACTGTGGGATCACGCCGCGGATCTGGCTCGGATCGACGGGTACTCACTCGCTGTGACGAAGGCACCGCTCCAGGAGATGCTCGATCACCTCGTTACGCTCGAGTGAGCCCATGTTCGACTGGACCGAACGACTGACCGTCGCGCTCTTGATCGGGTTTCTCCTCACGCTTTCGCTCGCAATCTACGCGGATAGTGGGCTCTTGTGGCTCGTCTGGGGCGCCCTGACGGTACTGATCACGGGAACCGCGCTCGTACTGGTCAACCGCTCTGAGCCGCCCTCGGATCCCTAGCGGTAGCCGGAGGCGACGCTCGAGGAGTGACGGCACTGGCGTCGACAGGTAGGACAGAAATCGAGTCAGACGAGTCGAACTAACTCAGGCGATCTGGTCTTCGTACTCGGCTGCGCTCAGTAGTTCCTCGAGTTCGTCCGCGTTGTCGGCGTCGATCTCGAGCATCCAGCCGTCGCCGAACGGGTCGTCGTTGACGAGTTCGGGCGCGTCGAACAGCTCCTCGTTGATCGAAACGACCTCGCCGCTGACCGGAGCATAGAGGTCCGAAACGGCTTTGATCGATTCGATAACCCCGAACTCCGTCTCTTGCTCGAGCGCGTCGCCTTCGTCGGGGAGTTCGACGAAGACGACGTCGCCGAGTTCGTCCTGTGCGAAGTCGGTGATGCCGACGCGAACGACGCCGTCGTCCTCGAGTGCCCACTCGTGCGATTCCATGTACTGTCTGTCGTCGGGAATGTCGAAGCTCATGTTATACTGTATCAATGAATGGTGTGGTTTCAACTCTTGCCTTTTTCGACCGGCCGCGGACGACGACCTGTAACGTCGTGCCGGGGTCGGCATACTCGACCGGGACGTAGCCGAGGCCGATCGACTGGTCGAGGGTGGGACTCATCGTCCCGCTGGTTACCGTCCCGATGACGCGTCCGTCGGTGTTCGTGATGTCGTAGCCGTGGCGTGGGACGCCGCGGTCGATCAACTGGAACCCGACGAGTTGCTCGTCGACGCCCTCGTCTTCGACCGCCGCGAGTGCGTCACAGCCGACGAACGCCGTCTCGAGCGCCACGGTAAACCCGATGCCAGCCTCGTACGGTGTTCGCGGGTTCGACTCGTAGTCGAAATCCTGCCCGGCGAGGACGAAGCCGGCCTCGAGTCGGAGCGTATCGCGGGCACCGAGCCCGCAGGGTTGGCAGTCGAATGCGCCCCAGATCTCCTCGGCTTTGGTCCACGGGAAGAGCAGTTCGAAGCCGTCTTCGCCGGTGTAGCCCGTCCGGGCCGTCCAGCACTCCACGTCGTCGATCGTTGCGTACATCGCCTCGAACCGGCCGAGGTCGGTGACCGACTCGTCGGCTGCCGCTTCGACGAGGTTGGGCGCGTTCGGGCCCTGTACGGCGACCATCGCGTACTCGTCGGTCCGATTGTCGACGGTCGCCTCGAGGCCCCACTCGTTGCGGTGGCCGATCCACCGCTCGTGGGCTGCCTCGTCGGTCCCCGCGTTCGGGACGAAAAGGTACGTCGACTCGCCGTCTTCGTCGGGAAGGCGGTAAACGACCGTGTCGTCGATGATGACGCCCGCTTCGTCGGTGATCACGGCGTACTGGGAGTCGCCAACCTCGAGTCGAGTAACGTCGTTCGAGGTCAGCCGTTGCATCAGCTCCGTCGCGTCCGGCCCCGTCACGTGGATCTGGCCCATGTGCGAGACGTCGAAGATACCGGCATCCTCGCGAACCGCGGCGTGTTCCGTCTGGATCGAATCGAACTCGACAGGCATGTCCCAGCCACCGAACTCCGTGAATTTCGCTCCTCGATCACCGTGGTGCTCCCACAGTGGCGGCTTCGACAGCGTCATACCAAACAGGTCATCCCCGGGGTAGTAATGTCTTTTCGTCGGCCGAACGCCGTATTCTGTACTCGAGTTGTGGTCGGAACCGACCGTCGAGGCGCGGCCGATTGGGTTACTGCGAACGGAGCGCGTCCATGAGTTCGCTGAAGCTAATGTCGCCCCTTCGCCAGGCGTCTAACGGATCGTCATCGCCGCTGTCGTCGTCATCGTCGCTGTCGTCCGGCGTCTCGTCTTCCGGTTCGTCATCCTCTGGCTCATCGTCTTCCGGTTCATCGTTTTCGGGCTCGTCGTCTTCTGGTTCATCGCCTTCCGGTTCGTCGTCTTCGGGCTCGTCGTCTTCGGGCTCGTCGTCTTCGGGCTCGTCGTCTTCGGGCTCGTCGCCTTCCGGTTCGTCATCCTCCGGCTCGTCGTCTTCAGAGTCGTCATCCACAGACTCGTCGTCCTCGAGGTCGAGCAACTCGTCGATGTCCTTCCAGTCGTCGCCGGAGGCACCGGAGCGGGGATACCAGCCGAGTGCGGACTCTTCGCCGTCGATGAACGCCGTTCCGTCGCCACGAACGTCCGCGTCGAGCATGACCGACTCATCGACGAGTAGCCCGTCGAACGCGTGCCGTTCCCCATCGATCAGGAGGCCTGCAGCGCGCGTGCCGTCGTCGGAGACGTAGACGGTTTCTGACTCCGCCTGAGGAGTGAAGTCGACGCCCTCGACGCCCTCGAGGAAGTACTCGACGTCGTCCTCGTGGGCCTCGACGGCGTACTCGAACGTGTCGTCGTCGGGTTCGTCGTCCCCACCGTTGTCGTTTTCTTCGTCTTCGTTGCTGTCGTCTTCGTCCTCGTTCTCGTCGCCATTGTCTCCGTCGCGAGGCTCGTGTCCGTCCGGTACGGTGGTGACGGCTGCGGCGGCGTCGACCCGGCCATGCCCCTGGTGGTTCGCCGAGAGGCCGATGTTGGTGGCCGTCGCCTCGAGATGCTGGCGGAGTTCCTCCGGCGAGAGATCAGGGTAAACCGACAGGACCAGACCTGCCACGCCGGCGACGACAGGCGCAGCCATCGACGTCCCGGATGCGCGCGTGTACCCGTCGTTGAGGGTCGTCGAGAGGACGTTGCTCCCTGGTGCAGCGAGGTCGATCTCTGGGCCCCGATTCGAGAAGGACGCGAGCCGGTCGTTCGAATCGATCGCCGAAACGGCAAGCACCGAATCGTACGCTGCCGGATACGAGACGGTCGATCCCTCGTTGCCCGCGGCGGCAACGGGCAAACTCCCCTGATCGACGGCGTATCTACAGGCGTTAGCCAGCGTTTGCCAGTGACTCCGACTCCCAAGGGAGAGATTGATCACGTCTGCGCCCTGGTCGGCCGACCACTGGATCGCGTCGGCGATATCCGCGAGCGAGCCACTCGAGTGCTCGTTTAACGCTCGCGCAGAGAGCATCGAACAGTCGCTGATCCCGGCGTGGCCGATTCCGTTATCGGTCTCGCCACCGGCGATTCCCGCGACGATCGTTCCGTGGGTTTCGTTCGAGTTAACCGGGTACGGATCACTTCCGCGACCAACGAAGACCGCTCCCGTCCGGTCGTCCATATTCGCTTCCAGGTTTTCGTGGTCGTACGCGATGCCCTGATCGACGACCGAGATGACGACATCCGAGTCGCCGAGCGTCTCGTCCCAGGCACCGCTACAGTTGACCTGCTGTGGTGCCTGTTGTGAAGAATAGTACGGGTCGTTGGGAGTCGTGTATGCCTCGAGTGTGGCGTTCTCTTCGACGTACTCGATCGCGTCGATGCCATCGAGAGTCGCTTCGATCTGTTCTTTTGCCTCCTCGGGCGTGTTTGCTGGTAACTCGACCGTGACGTAGTGGAGCGTTTCGTTGGAGTGAACGACGTCGCCGGTACCGAGTGCCGACGCGACCGTTGCTTCGGCGTCCGAAGTAGATGGAGAGACGCCAATGAGTAACTCGGAACGCGACGATTCAGAGTCGTCCTCGGTTGCGCTGGCGAGGCCGCTCGAGCCGAAGAACGCGCCGAGAGCGCCGGTAGCTTTGAGCACTGAGCGGCGATCACTGTCCAGAGGTCCGGTAGGTGCCATGTGACGACAGTCAGGTATTCCTGAAATTATTAAAAACTTCTCGAACGATAGAGGATTTATCTGGACATATTTTCTATTTTATCCTGTCATTCACAACATCAGTAGTATATAAGTTGTGAACAAATGAATGTCGGGTATTATCTGGGGTTTTTCGGCCAATAAACTCCGATCTCGTTTCCAGCCACAGAGTGCTGTTACGACGGTTCTGATCGGTCGCGTTTCGCTACACATTTCCCCGAACCGAGGCAATCGATGTGTATGTTCGACGCCGTTCGTGCCCGTCTCACGCCCGCAGGATCGTTCGAGCCAACCGAGCCGGCAGTCGGGCTGTTCGTCGACGGGCCGAACGTCTTTCGCAACGAGTTCGATGTCGACCTGGACGACCTCCGCGACGCTGCGACCGAACTCGGCCGCGTCGGCGTCCTCAGACTCTACCTCGACGAACACGCGACGCCCGGACTCATCCAGGCCGCCGAAGCCCGCGGATTCGAAGTAATTATCACCAGCGGCGACGTCGACGTGAAACTCGCCGTCGACGCGACCGCCCTCGTCAGTGAAAGAACGATCGACCGGCTTGCGATCGCTTCCCGGGATACGGACTTCAAACCAGTCCTCGAGTACGCCGGCACGGCCGGTGTCGAGACGACCGCGATCGCACCCGGCTCCCACGGTCGATCGGACGCGCTGCAGAACGCAGCCGACGAGGCGATCACGCTCGAGCCCTGATCGTGTCAGCTACTTCGTTCTTCGATCTCGAGTTCGTAGGTGCCACTGCCATCGACACGCTCGACGAGGATACCGAGTTCTTCGTCTCCGTCGAGGTCGACGGTGATCGATTCGGTGGCACTGGACCCACTCGAGGATTCGTCGTAGTCTCCCGGTGACGGTGTCCGGCCGTCGAGCGTGAGAAACAGATCAAAGTCGGCGTCAGACGGCCCCTCGAGCGTTGTCGTGGCGCTGCAGGGATCTGCGGTCTCGAGTTCGTACGAATACGAATCGCTCGGATTGCCCCACCATCCGCTACTGAGTCGACCCTCAGTCGAGGCGGTGTTGGTCTCGCCACCGCATTCGCCGTTACCAGGTTCGTCCCCGCCGTTTTCTGGGTCGGTGGTGACTGCGTTTGCCGCGTCGACGCGCCCATAACCCTGTTCGTCTTCGGGGAGACCGATGTCGACGGCGGTCTCCTGGAGATGCTCACGGAGTTCCTCGTTCGAGAGGTCCGGATATTCCGAGAGGACGAGTCCCGCGACACCGGCAACGATAGGTGACGCCATCGACGTCCCCGAGAAGGTGTCGTATTCGTCCCAGTTGACCGTCGAGAGGACGTTGGTCCCCGGTGCCGCCAGTTCGATCTCAGGCCCGTAATTGGAGAAGTTCGAACGTGACTCCGTCGAGTCCAACGAGGAGACCGCCACGACAGCGTCGTAGGCCGCCGGGTAGGACACCGTATCGGTGCCATCGTTACCTGCTGCGGCGACGAGAAGCGACCCTTCGTTGTAGGCGTATTCACAGGCGGTGTTCAGTGTCTGGGAGAAGCCACCGCCACCGAGCGAGAGGTTGATGACGTCTGCGCCCTGATCGGCCGACCACTGGATCGCGTCGGCGATGTCCGATAGCGATCCGCCGCCGCTCTCGTCGAGCGCTCGTGCAGAGAGCATCGAGCAGTTCGAGATCCCAGCGTGGCCCTCCTCGTTGTCCGTCTCACCCGCGGCGATGCCACCGACGTGAGTACCGTGGTCTTCGCTCACGGTCACCGGGTACGGATCGCTGCCGGGCCCAGCGAAGTTTTCGCCGAAGTCCGAAACGCTGTCGTCCATGTTCTCCTCGAGGTTTGGATGGTCGTACTGGATCCCCTGATCGACGATCGAAATCGTCACCTCCGACCCGCCAAGCGTCCGCTCCCAAGCGCCCTCGCAGTTGACCTGCTGTGGAGCATACTGCTCGCTGTACTGCGGATCGTTCGGCTCGAGGAACGTCTCGAGCGTTTCGTTGTCTTCGGCGTACTCTATGTTGTCGCCTCCGAGAACGTTTTCTTTGAAGTTCTCTTTCGCTTGGGCCGACGCGTCGGGAAACTCAACTGCAACGTACCCAAGCGTCTCGTTCGAATGAACGATCGCCGCGTTACTCGGGATTCTGGATTCGACCGCCGAGTCGATATCGGACGCAGACGGTGAGACGCCGACGAGTATTTCATCCTTTTTTGGCCCGGGTTCTCGGTCCGGTGCTGCGCTTCCCACACCGCTGAGCCCGAAGAACGCAGCCAGTCCGCCAACTGTTCGCAGCATCGATCGCCGATCGATTCGCGGGGTGTTTTCTTCTGACATGGTGCATGATGAAACACAACACAATACTATTAAAATCTTATGAGTGTAGTAATCGTTGAACGGCTTCCATACATGGAACTATACACCCCCGAACCGCCCTCTCACCGGCTCGAGCGACTCCCACTGAAGGGTCGAAATCGATGATTTTTCCCAGTCGGCGGCGCACATACATCCATGATCGACGATGAGACGCCGATTCTCGACAATCACCTTCACCTGGACCCGGACCACCATCGCGGCATCGACGCAGTTCGTGACTTCGCGCGTGTCGGAGGCACCCACCTGCTCGTGGTGAATAAGCCGTCCTGGCACCTGGACATCGAAGCAGATACCGGAGCCGATTTTCGGCCGGTGTTCGAGCGCACCATCGAAATCGTCGAAGAGGCATCGGCCGAACTCGAGGGACGCGCCTGGCCCATCCTCGGCGTCCATCCGGGACTGATCTCCCGGCTCGTCGACGACCGCGGGTTTGACCCGGCGGACGCCGGCGAGCTGATGCAAGCCGGTATCGACGTCGCCGCCGAGTACGTCGACGCCGGCGACGCCCTCGCGCTGAAATCCGGCCGCCCTCACTACGAGGTCGACGACGCGGTCTGGGAGGCGTCGAACGACGTCATGCGGCATGCGTTCGAGCGAGCCAGCGAACTCGACTGTGCCGTCCAGTTACACACCGAAGCCAGCGAGGACTTGACCGAAGTCACCGCGTGGGCCGAAGCGGTCGGGCTTCCCGCTCACAAAGTCGTCAAACACTACGCCGGCGGTCGACTCGAGGGACCAGTCCCGAGCGCCATGAGCGAAAAAGACCGACTCGAGGAGGCCGCAGACCGCGGTGAGCCGTTCCTAATGGAGACCGACTACATCGACGATCCCGACCGACCGGGTGCCGTCCTCGGACCGAAGACGGTCCCCCGTCGTGTTGCGTGGTTGCTCGAGAACGGTCACGACGAGGCAGTCCGAAACGCTCACGTCGAAACCCCGACGCTCGTTTACGGCATACATACCGTTGAGACGCTCGAGAATCCCTAACCCGCCCGATTTCGTTTGGTCGATTCGTGGGAAGGTAGAGAAAGGCATTTCAAGCGGCCGGTGTAGGTGTCTGTATGAGCAATCCCCCGACCGAGTTCTACTCGGAGGAACGCTGGCAGAACTGGATCGACCGCATCAAAGACGAAGAGATCGATCCAGAGGACGAATCCTCGGCCCGACTCCTGTTGAACCTTCAGGACGATACGGCGATCGCGATCGCGAAGATCGTCGCCGCCTACGACGACGGGCAACTCGATGACGAGGAAGCGCTCGCCGAGATCGCAGACGTCCGCGAAATCGTCCTGAGCGAGGTCGACGTCGAGGACGAGGAGAAACTCATCCTCGTCGACGGCGTTCAGACAAGCCTCGTCTGTGTCTTCTTCGCCGCCGAGGAGTACGTCGCCGGCGGCCCCGCCGAAGAGGGAAGCATCGCCGACTACCTCGGTGCGGCCGCCGACGCCGAAGCCGAAGAGGAACTCGACGCCGCACTCGGCTACGCTGCCCAGGCGGGTACCCTGATCATCGACGGGAACGATCTCGATATTGCGATCGCCGAAGAACTCGAGTACGGACTCGTCACCGAGTGGATCAACGGCCTCGACAGCCTCCAGAGCGCGATGAGCGATCCGGAGGTCGTCGAAGAAGACGAGTAGGGGACATCTGTTTTCGCCGTTGTTCTCGAGCCGACAAGCGTTTACGTTAGTTGTGACTATCGTGTCGTATGATGCGTTGGGGGGACGAGCGTGCGGTAACGGTCCAGATAGGGGCCGTGTTACTGCTCGCGATTCTCTTTACGGCCCTGGCGCTGTATCAGGTCAACGCCGTCCCCGCCGAGAACGAAGTCGTCGAGATCGAACACAACGAAGACGTTCAAGCGGACCTCCAGCAGGTCCGCAACGCGATCGTCTCGGTTCCCGGTGGCAACAGCGGCGAGTCCCGATCCGTGTCGCTCGGAACCTCGTATCCAACGCGAACGTTCGCGATGAATCCCGGACCAATGTCTGGATCGTTAGAAAGCGAGCAGCTCGGAGATATCGAAATCAAAAACGCGGAGCCAGTCGACGATTCCGATCAAATCGTCGACGACTGGGAAGAGGGTTACCCCACCTACGGACTCACGTACACGCCCGGCTACAATGAGTACCAGGATGCTCCACAGACGAGATACGAACACGGTCTCCTGTACAATCACCATCCGAACGACGAGCGACTGAACGTGGGCGGCCAGTCCCAACTCGTCGTCGACGGCGACGAAATCACGATCGTTACGCTTCAAGGGAACTACTCAGAGTCCGGCCAGGGGACCGTTTCAGTCGACGTTCGTGAGTTCAGTACCTCGACGAACACTGTCGGCGTCGAAAGCGACGACGACGATCCGATGGAGATAACGCTCCCGACGAACAGCCCAGATAACTGGAGTGATACATTCTCCGAAACGACCGACTACAACATCACCACCAACGACGACAGCGTAACCGTCGAGTTCAACAACACAGAACGAACGTACGACCTCCGAATGGCAGAGGTTGGGGTCGGAGATGCGACTCGAGAAAGTCCGGAAGAACGGGTCGAATACATCGCCGAACTTTCAGGCACTGATTCGACAGTCCTCGAGTTCAGAGACCGGTTCAACAATCCGGTGTCGAACGCAGAGATTCGTTCGATCGAGGATATCGAGGGCTTGACCGAGGAGATCGTAAACGTCGACAATCTCCCAGAATCGACGGGAAGTGACGGACGGGTCTCTCTCGAGGAAGCAGACTCTGTTCCAACCTCATCGCAGAAGTATACGTGGATTGAAGAGACGGATTCAGATGGGGAGGCAACAGTCGAACTGGATGTGGATTCCAATGCTTTGGAGCAGGATGATGTTGTGGTCAGCACTACTGTCATGTCCGAAGAAGATAGTGAAGCGACATTCGCCGAGATTATAGATGTCGATCTCGAGGGAGATAACCCGGAGATATCAGTGAGGGCTTGGAAGCTATTTAGCGATACTGTTGAGGGCCCTATTATTGGACTTCCGATTGGTGAAGAAGTCGAATTCGACGTAGCGTCTAATACTAATGTGCATATTGTCGCTACTGTTGATTCCGATGAAGAAGACCTAGATAACGGAGAAAATGGCGGGTCAGAGCCACCGCCTAATGGTGATAGCGATACAGAACTCCCGGACGGTGCCGTCGCGTTCAATGACGAAAGTGGTGCAGGACAGTATGAAGAGGGAGAAGAGACATACACCGAATCAGACTTAGAGTCGTTTGATGACGATTCGGCTGACCTCCGGATTAAAAGAGACATCACATCTGGTTCAGAAGGATTCGATATCTCTGCCCAAACGGTCCACATCGGGTCTGATACGGACATTTCGACCGATGGAACTAACGCCGAGATACAGGTGCAAGCAGAGAACGGAATTGAGATGGGGTCCTCTACAGTATCGACTGAGGGAACTAACGCTGAGATACAGATGCAAACTGAAGGAAATATCGCGATGTCTTCCTCTACAGTATCGACTGAGGGAACCAACGCTGAGATACAGATACAAGCAGGGGGAACAATCAGTATGCAATCTGCCGAAGTCACAACTCAGGGGAATAATGCAGAAATCAGTATCAGTGCTGCGGGAGCAATTGACCAGGCAGGGGCAACTGTGCTGGCTGAGAACGCAGGCGAGACGATAGAGTAACTAGTCTGTGTGTCAAATCGATAAATATGGCTCTTTTCGCCAATTTAATCTGATTTAAAGATATAACGCTGTTAAAAAGTTCCCCAACAACTCCTTATAAGTAAATTTGCTTTAGAAATCATAACTAAATAAACCAGAGGTCCGGTCGTCAATCGTCGAAACACTAAACGACAATACCATATATCCTCGTCAACAGTATCCGGCTATGACAGCAGTCGGTATCGACGCGATCGAGGTCTGGACCGGGAATCTCAAACTCGACTTGCCCGGCACGTTCGCGCCGCAGAAGGGCGAAGATCCCGAGAAGTACACGAAAGGACTCGGGCTCAACGCCAGTTCCTTCCCTGACAGTTACGAGGACATCGTCACGATGGGGGCCAACGCCGCCCACCGGCTGATGGAGCGCAAAGGCCTCGAGCCCGACGATATCGGCCGCATCGACGTCGCGACCGAGAGCGCCTTCGACAACTCGAAGCCGGTTTCGACGTACGTCGCTGGCTGTCTCGAGCAGGTCTTCGACGGGGACTTCCATCATGCGAACAAGGGCGAGCGAAAGTTCGCCTGTATCGCAGGGACTCAGAGTCTCGACGATGCGTATAACTGGATCAAGGCGGGCCGGAATCGCGGTCGTGCGGCGCTCGTGATCGCGACCGATACGGCACTGTACGCCCGTGGGGACGCCGGCGAGGCGACCCAGGGTGCGGGTGCCGTCGCGATGTTGATCACCGAGGAGCCGGGCCTCGTCGAACTCTCGACCGAGCAGGGCTACGGTTCGGCCGACGAGACGGACTTCTTGAAGCCAAATCAGCAGTTCCCGAGCGTCGACGGCAAGCGCTCGGTGAAGGTGTATCTCGCACGGATGCGCGAGGCGCTCGAGGATTACGAGAGCGTCGCGGGCGACGTCCACCCCGACGACCTCGCGTTTATCCCGTTCCACACGCCGTTCCCGGGGATGGTCCGGAAAGCCGGCCTGCTCGGCTACCGCCACATCACGCGGGATACGGCGATCGAAGACGACCTGGCCGAAGAGATCGGACGCCAGCCACGGGCGGAGGCGTTCGACGACGAGGAGTCCTACCACGACGCGCTGCGTGAGTACATGGACGCGCTCAAAGGCACCGAACGCTACCGAGAGTGGTACGCACAGACGATCGATCCGACGCTCGAGGTCTCGCGTGAGGTCGGCAACTGGTATACGGGCTCGGTCCACCTCGCACGCACGAGCGCGTTGAAACATGCTTTCGAGGCAGGTCGTGACCTGGCGGGCGAGACGCTTCTCGTCGGCTCCTACGGCAGTGGTGCCCAGGCCGAGATCCACGCCGAAACCGTCTGTGACGGCTGGGAAGCCGAGATCGAGGCGCTGAACGTCGACGAACAGCTCGCCGCACGATATGACATGAGCTGGGCGGACTACGAACAGATCCACGACGCCCACAACCACGATATGGACGTCGACGTCGAGGAGTTCACCGCGCCCGACGCCGAATTCGTCTTCGACGGCTGGGGTCGGATGGGCGAGCGAAAGTACCGCTACGTCGACTGACGGACGTTACCGAACCGTCGAATCCACCCGTTCTCGATCGTCACACCGTGTCCGGCTGTCAGCGTATTCTCGGGTGTCACACTGTCTTTGGCTCTTGTATTGGGCTCGGCTGTCAGACTGTGCGTTCCTCACTGGCTCCGGTAGGTCTCGAGCGGTGACCGAAATGCACTACCCCGTCCAGTCGCTATGTCGACTACCGACCGGCCTCATGAGTTGAAAAGCTATGGATCCGTTCACGCTCCTCGGGATCGATGTGGTATTGTTTCTTCTCATCGGCGTCCTCGCCGGAGCCCACTGTATCGGGATGTGTGGACCGCTCGTGACCGTCTATTCCAGTCGGATGACGGCGAAGACGGACGGCGGGACCGCGACGGGACGCCGTACCGACCGGGGACGAGGCCATCTCACGACCTACGCGGTTCGCCAGCACGCGCTGTTCAACCTCGGACGAACCGCCAGTTATACGCTGCTTGGTGCGGCCTTCGGCGCGCTCGGTGGCCTTCTGTTCATTACGGCTGCACAGCTGACCACCGTCGTCGATTGGCTCCGGGGCGGGCTCGGGCTCGTAATCGGGGGGTTCGTCATCCTTACCGGCGTCTACTACCTGCTGGGACGGACGACCGGCGGCGTCTCACTGCCGGGCCTCGAGCGGGTGACCGGCTGGCTCACCGGCTACGTCGACCGGCTGGCGAACGGCCCCGGCATCGTCGGTCTCGGTGCAATTCATGGGCTGTTGCCCTGTCCGGTCCTGTACCCGGCGTATCTCTACGCGTTCGCTATCGGGTCGCCGACCGGTGGCGCGGTCGCGCTCGCGGCGCTCGGGATCGGGACGATTCCGGCGGTCTTCGCCTATGGCACCGTCATCGACCGCGTCGATGTCGCCCACCGTCGGCGAGTGCACCGACTGCTTGGGCTGGGGTTCATCCTCCTCGGCTACGTCCTGTTCGCTCACGGACTGATGAGCCTGGGTATCCACCTCCCACACCCCGAGTTGCCGTTCTACGACGCTATCGACGCACCGGGTGCGGGCGGCCACGACCACCACTGACCGGTTGCGGACAGAGAACCAGACCAGATCCACGATGACAGACGATCTCACGACCGACGACGGCTGCACGCTCTGTGACCTCCCGGTCGAGGGCAGCGGCGTGATCGACGACGGGAACGCCTTCTGCTGTGTCGGCTGTCGGGACGTCTACGACGTCTTAGGTGACGTCGAAGCGGTCGACGCCGCGGACGTACGGGCTCGAGCGGTCGACTCCCCGGACGAGCACGAGCGGCCGCCCGGCTACGAGACGACGTTTCTCGAGGTCGACGGGATGTACTGTGCGAGCTGTGAGGCGTTCATCGAGTCGGTCGCGACAGCGAGCGAGGGCGTCAGCGCCGCGAGCTCGAGTTACGTGACGGATACGGTACGGATCGACCACGATCCGGAGACGATCTCTCGCGATGACCTGAAAGAGCGAATCAGCGGGCTCGGCTACAGCGCCTACGACCGGGACGACGCCTTCAGTCGTCGACGGGCGGACGACTGGGAGATGGCACGCCTCGCCGTTGGCGTGCTCATGGGAATGATGGTGATGATGCAGTATCTGGTCATCATCTACCCGACGTACTTCGGAGCGTGGTTTTACGACGAACGGACGATGGAGTTCTTCGAGGCGACGCTCGCCAGCGAGCTAGCAACGCCGTTTTATCTGATGATCGCGGCGCTGACGACGATCATCCTCGTCTTCACCGGTCGACCGATCCTCCAGGGTGCGTACGTCGGCATCAAAACCCGGTCGCCGAACATGGATCTACTCGTCGCCATCGCGGCTGTCGGCCCATGGCTTTACAGTACGATTTCGATCGTCGTCGGAGGGCCGCACATCTTCTACGACGTAACCGTCGCGGTCGTGGTCGTCGTCACCCTCGGCGGCTACTACGAGTCGACGCTCAAAGCGGAGGCGACCGAACGGCTCTCGGATCTGACGACCGTGCAGGTCGACGCGGCCCGTCGTCTCGAGGGTGACGGCCACGAGGAGGTCCCGGTCGGGGACCTCGAGCCGGACGACCGTGTGAGCGTCCGGGCGGGTGAACGGATTCCGATCGACGGCGACGTGATCGACGGCGAGGCAGCGGTCGACGAGGCGGTCGTCACCGGGGAGTCACTGCCCGTAACGAAGATGACCGGCGATCCAGTCGTCGGCGGCTCGATGGTCGAAGACGGCGCGGTCACGGTTCGCGTCGGCGAGGATGCGACGAGCACGCTCGATCGAATCACCGAACTCGTCTGGGATCTCCAGAGCACGAGCCATGGGATCCAGAAAATCGCCGACAAGCTTGCGACGATTTTCGTCCCGCTCGTCCTCGCGCTCGCGCTCGTCGTCACGGTTGCCCACTTCGCACTGGGTACTGGGTTCGCCGCGTCCTTGCTCGTCGGGCTCACCGTCGTCATCGTCTCCTGTCCCTGTGCGCTCGGACTGGCGACGCCGATGGCCGTCGCTGCGGGCATCCGGGACGCCCTCGAGCGATCGATCGTCGTCTTCGACGATAGCGTCTTCGAGCGCGTTCGCGAGGCCGACACCATCGTCTTCGACAAGACCGGGACGCTGACCACCGGCGAGATGAGCGTCGTCGAGAGCCGAGTCGACGACCGCCTCCTCGAGCAGGCGGCGCTGCTCGAGTCGCGGTCGGCCCATCCGATTGGACGGGCGATCGCCGACGAGCGGCCGACCGACACCATCGCCGACGGCGGCGCGGTCGAAGCCGTCGACCCCAGCACGGATGACAACGTTGACGTGGTCGACGACCGTGTCGACTCGTTCGAGAGCCACCGAAACGGCGTCTCGGGGACGGTCGACGGCGACGAGGTCGTCGTCGGCCACCCTGACCTCTTTCGCGATCGAGGGTGGGACGTTCCCGACGCGCTCGAGAGTGAGATCGACGAGCGCCGGGAGACGGGACGTGTCCCGGTTGCCGTTGGCCGAAACGGGATGGCGGAGGGTGTTGTGGTCGTTGGGGACGTTCTCAGGGGAGGCTGGGACGAAACGCTGTCGGCGATCTCGAAGACGGACACCGAGGTCGTCGTCCTGACGGGAGACGACGAGCGGGCGACGGACCAGATTCGAGCGCATCCAGCGGTCGAACGCGTTTTCGCCGGCGTCCCTCCCGAGGGGAAAGCCGAGACGATCGATCGCCTCAGTGGCCGCGGAGTGACCGTGATGGTCGGCGACGGGACGAACGACGCGCCCGCACTCGCGACCGCGGATCTTGGCATCGCGCTGGGCGGCGGCACCGCGATGGCCGCCGACGCGGCTGACGTCGCACTCGTCGACGACGACCTCGCGTCGGTCGAGACGGTGTTCGACCTCGCGCGAGCGACCGACCGACGCGTCAAAGGGAACATCGGCTGGGCGTTCTGTTACAACGCCGTCGCAATCCCACTCGCCGTCACAGGCCTGTTCAACCCCCTGCTGGCGGCACTCGCGATGGCAGCCAGTAGCATCCTCGTCGTCAGCAACTCCTCGAGACCGCTGTTGAAAGACTGAGTCCCCAGCTCGCTGGTCCTCGAGCATCGGCCCCAACTCGGCAGTGGAGTCATGCGTAAGGGGGTCGTATCGAGAGCCATGGCGGATCGCCTCGACCTGCCAGGTTGGCTCTCAGAGCGAAGCGCAATAACCGTGCTCGCGCTCGTGAGCGTCGTCCTCGGGTTGCTCGTCGTTCTTCCCTATCTCCAGTACGTCCTGCTGGCAGTGGTCCTCGCGTACGTGTTGATGCCGGCCCAGCGACGGCTCGAGGACGTCGTCGGGTCGATGACTGCCGCGTTAACGCTCGTCGCCGTCGCCGTCCTCGCGATCTTGCTCCCGCTCGGATACGTGCTGGCGATTGCCCTGCGTGAGGCCCTCGAGGTGGTCACGGCCTTTCAGGAGGGAAATCTGGACGTTCAGGCTGTCGAATCGCAACTCGAGTCGACAGGGCTCAGAGTCGATCTCGTCGACGTCTACCAGACCTATCAGGAACCGATCGCGACGGGCGTTCAGGGACTCGCGACGACGGCGATGGAGTTTGTCAGTGGGTTGCCAAGGATCCTGATCGGATTGACCGTGACACTGTTCGTCCTGTTTTCTCTCCTTCGGGACGGCGACCGATTGATCGCGTGGTCGTATCGAATCTCGCCGATCGAGGACCACGTCCAGCAGGAACTGTACCGGAAGCTCGATCAACTGATGTGGGCGTCCGTCGTCGGAAACGTCGCCGTCGCGGGCATTCAGGCGGTCTTGCTGGGAATCGGCCTGGCGGTGCTCGAGGTTCCGGCCGTCGTCTTCCTCACCGTTGCCACGTTCGTTCTCGCGTTGCTCCCGCTGGTCGGGGCGTTTGGCGTCTGGGTGCCCGTGTCGGTGTATCTTCTCGCGATCGATCAACCCCTGGCCGCGGCCGCACTCGTCGTCTACGGGTCGCTCGTCAGCGCCTCCGATACGTATCTCCGACCCGCGCTAATCGGTCGGTCGTCCGCGTTCAACTCCGCGATCGTCGTTCTCGGGATCTTCGGCGGCATCGTCGTCTTCGGCGCTGTTGGCCTCTTCATCGGCCCTGTCGTCCTTGGTGGGGCGAAGATCACGCTCGACGTCTTCGCTCGAGAGCGGGCACGAACGCTCGGCGAAAAGTGGGGGGATGTGGACGAAACTGGAGCGGACCCTGCAGTCGACACTGATTCGGAAACCGGTATCGGTTCAGGTGTCGACGGCGAGGACGGGAAAGTCAGCGAGACGGCGACGAACGCTGAATCGACAACTGATGAGAGTGATACCGAACCGGAACTCGAGGAAGACAACGAAAACGGAGCCGACGAGGTAGACAGCGATCCAACGCGAGAAAGCAGCGCTGACGTGTCTACCGGTCGCCCCACGAGCGAGCACGACCCGGCCGACGGGTGAGACTGGAGTCAAACTCGGACCGGAACCGCTGCAGCGAGCCAGTGGCTCTCAGAGCGACGTCGGACCGGCACTCGTCACTGCCGGGAACGGGTGCGTTAATTATCCCCTAGCAACAACCCTCTGGTATCGTGTCTCGAATCGAATCTCGCGTTCGATGCGGGAGGGAAGAACACAGATCGCTCGCTCGAGATACACCGTAACTATGCACGGATCACAGCCCACGGGGAGTCCGTATGCCCCCCACACGGACGAGGAAGGAGCGGCAATGCTCGAGGCGGTCGACGCCGAAACGGCCGACGATCTCTTCGACATTCCGCCTGAAGTACAGTTCGACGACGAGTTCGGGATCGATTCGCGAACGGAACGAGAAACGCGGCGACTCGTTCGATCGATCCTCGACCGAAACGACGAGCTAATCGAACTGCTCGGACGAGGCCACTACGGCTACTACGTCCCCTCGCTCGTCGACCACCTCGCCGATCGGTCGGAGTTTCTCACCTCCTATACCCAGTACCAGCCCGAGGTTTCCCAGGGATTCTTGCAGGTGCTG
Organism: Natrarchaeobaculum sulfurireducens; assembly: GCF_003430825.1. Taxonomy (NCBI): domain Archaea; kingdom Methanobacteriati; phylum Methanobacteriota; class Halobacteria; order Halobacteriales; family Natrialbaceae; genus Natrarchaeobaculum; species Natrarchaeobaculum sulfurireducens. The sequence goes on from NZ_CP024047.1 coordinate 1,270,300, forward strand.
TTCGAGTACCAGTCGCTTCTGGTCGAGCTTACGGGGCTCGAGATCGCCAACTGCTCGATGTACGATGCGGCGACCGCACTCGGCGAAGCCGCGACCCTCGCAGACCGGGTCCGCAGCGTGAACGGCCACCGCGTACTCGTCCCCGACCTGTTGCTCGAGGGACGACGCAGCACCCTCGAGAACTACGTTGCCGGAACGGATCTCGAGGTCGAATCGTACCCGACTGCGGACGCAAACGTCGACCTCGAGGCGCTCGAGGACGCCGTCGACGACGACGTGGTGATGATCTACGCGGAGAACCCGACCGTCCGCGGAACGATCGAAGAGCACCTCGAGACCATCGGAGAGATCACAACGGACGCAAAGGCACTGTTCGCTCTGGGAACTGATCCGATCGCGCTCTCGTTGCTCCAGCGACCGGCAGACGTTGGCGTGGACGTCGTCGTCGGCGACGCGAGCGTCCTCGGTCTGCCAACGAGTTACGGGATGGGCCTCGGCCTCTTCGCGACGCGCGAAGAGTACCTGCGACAGGTTCCCGGTCGACTGGTCGGCGTGAGCGAAGACGACACCGACCGGCGAGCGTACACCCTGACCCTCCAGACCCGTGAACAGCACATCCGCCGCGAGCGAGCGACGAGTAACATCTGTACCAACCAGGCCTGGGTTGCCCTTCGAAGTGCCATACACGCCGCTGCGCTCGGCCCGAACGGGATGATCGACCTCGCGAAACGCGGCGTCACTCGCGCCGAATCCCTCGCCGACCGCGTCGACGACGTCGCCGGTGTACGTGCACCCGTCCACGATCGACGCCACTTCCGGGAGTTCGTCGCGCGCGTCGACCAGCCTGCGTCGGCCGTCGCCGCCGACCTCGAGGAGCGAGGCTTTGCGGTCCACGTCGTCGACGACCACGAGATCCAGCTCTGTGTCGCCGGGGTTCCAGACGACGAACTCGACGGCTTCGTCGCGGCGCTCGAGGAGGTGGTTCGATGAGCGAGCGAACCGACCAGCAGGTCCGATACGACCAGGCGCGCTACGTCGAGGACGGCCACTACGAACCGTTACTCGCCGAGAAGGACCTCACCAGCGCCGAGATCGACGGCGACGACACGGACAGCCCACTTCCCGACGACCTGACCCGGGACGACCTCGAGTTGCCCGCCCTCTCCGAGCCCGAACTCGCCCGGCACTACACCCGGCTCTCGCAGATGATCTACGCGATCGACACCGGCCCGTACCCGCTCGGCTCGTGTACCATGAAGTACAACCCCAAGTTCATGGAGGACGTCGCCGCGTTGCCGACCGCAGCCGTTCATCCGGACCGATCCGAGCGATCGACTCAGGGAACCCTCGAGCTCATGTACCGGCTCCAGGACTATCTGGGACGGATCGGCGGCATGGACGCCGTCACGCTCCAGCCACCGGCCGGCGCAGCCGGCGAGTTCGTCGGCATCCGCGTTGCCGTGGCCTACCACGAGCACAACGGCGAAAGCCACCGCAACGAGGTCATCATCCCCGAGAGCGCCCACGGGACGAACTTCGCGACCGCCGCCCTCGGTGGCTACGACGTCGTCTCGCTGCCCAGTGACGACGGCGGCCGGGTCGACCTCGAGGCGCTCGAGGCAGCCCTCTCCGAAAACACGGCTGCACTGATGCTCACGAACCCGAACACGCTCGGACTGTTCGAACGCGATATCGCCGAAATCGCCGAGATGGTTCACGACGTCGGCGGGTTGCTCTACTACGACGGCGCGAACCTGAACGCGCTGCTCGGTCGGGCACGTCCGGGAGACATGGGCTTCGACGTGATGCACTACAACGTCCACAAGACGTTCGCGACCCCACACGGCGGCGGTGGACCGGGTGCGGGTCCGGTTGGCGTCGTCGACGAACTCGCGCCGTTCCTGCCGTCACCTCGCGTTCGCGAGGCCGACGACGCCGAGTCCGACGCAGACGAACCGACCTACGAACTGTTCGACCCCGAGCAGACGATCGGCAAGGTTCACGGCTTCCAGGGCAACTGGCTCGTGCTCGTCAAGACGTTCGCTTACATCGCACGCCTCGGCGACGAGGGGCTCACGGACGCGAGTGCGAAGGCAGTGCTCAACGCGAACTATCTCGCCTCGCAGATCGACTACGAGGTACCTTACGGGCCGTTCCACCACGAGTTCGTCGCGAGCGCTGGCGACCAGGACGCCGCCGACGTCGCCAAACGAATGCTCGATTTCGGTGTGCACCCGCCGACGACGAAGTGGCCCGAGATCGTCCCCGAAGCGCTGATGACCGAACCCACCGAGGTCGAGAGCAAGGCCACACTCGATCGCCTCGCCGCTGCGTTCAACGCCGTCGCTGCCGAAGACGACGAGACGCTCGAGTCCGCACCCGAGCGGACGACTGCTCGACGAATCGACCAGACGAGCGCGGCACGCAGTCCGCGACTTGCCTGGCAGGCGCTCGACGACGAATAACGCCCCAGTCACAACGACGCCGGCACCGTCGGTATCGTTTTCCGGCCGGAGGGTTTTGACGGCGACGCGGACCGTCAGACTGGTTGAGAGACGGGTTCGTTTTCGTCACTGGCGACGTACCCCTTCTATGGACCCCGGACTCCGACCTGGCAAGCACCACCAGCGACGGACGTCGGATCGGCTCGAGCGACTCGAAGAACGGCTCGAGGCGACCGATCGGCGCGTCCGACTGCTCCAGAATACGCTCTGTGGTGTCGCTCGAAACGCCGACATCTCGATCGGCTGTGCGTGCACCAGGTGTGAGCGTAGCTATCTGTTGATCACGGACGGCATGCTCGTCTGTCCGCAGTGTGGCTACCGCCAATCGATGTAAACCGCGCGGTCGAAGCGGGGACGGAAACAGCCTTCGTGTGAGCGATCACTCGTCGCCGATGCCGCTCGAGGAGTCGCCCACAGGTGTAGCTCATGGGCAGTGGTGATGGGGCTGGTACAGAACCGACCGAACGATCTAACGCCGGTGTTCGGGTGAGCCGTAGGTGACAGCCGAGACGCACTCGTCACCTCGATCGTGACCGATCGCCGATGGATCTTTCGTCTCGAGGGTCCCACTGTCCGTCGATGGGTGGCGACCGCGACGACCGTCCCGACCGACGCGGCTACGGCGAGGGGTGGGAAGCGCTCCGGCGACAGACCCTTCGCCGGGACGGCTACGCCTGCCAGCGCTGTGGCGCCGACGACCGGACGCTTCAGGCCCACCACGTGATCCCACGAGCGGCGGGCGGCCCGGACGACCTCGAGAACCTCGTGACGCTCTGTCGGCCCTGTCACGGAGTGATCCACCAGCGCAACCGGTCGTTCGACGACGTTCGCGACGAGGCGCCGCTATTTCCGACGCCGGACGCGCCCGATCCAGTCGCCCGAATGCGCGAGCCGAACGATCAGTGCTGTAGCCGCTGTGGCGTCGAACGGTCGGACCCCACCGATCTCGTCGCCTGGCTCGAGCCGCCGGCGGGCCCCGAGGAACCCGAGTGCGGTCACCTCACGCTCTGTAAGCCCTGCGCGGGATTTCTCGCTGAGTCGGACACTGGCTGTACGTACGACGATCTCACAGGAGTGGGCCGGCTGCAGATCCACGAACTGTCGACGAAACGGCTCGATGCGTCCGTCCGGCCCGGGCTCTTCGCCGCACCACAGGTCGCCATCCGACGGCAACCGAGAACCGTTCGAGAACGAGTAATCGACGATACGCCGCTTCGATTTCTGTGGAACGTCTCGCCCGTTCGCTGGGCCCTCGTCGGACTCGTGCTTTACGTCCTCGTGGTCGCGGCGCTCGGGGTGTTGTGACCGCCGACACCCATCACTGACGAGTTAGTACCGGACCTCGAACATGAGCGAAAACTGATCGACCACTGGACTGGCGCTCGAGTCCTCAACCGAACTTGCCGGTGATGTAGTCTTCGACCTGCTGGCTCTCAGGGTTCTCGAAGATTTTCTCGGTGTCGTCGAACTCGACGAGGTGGCCGCCAGTGAGGAAAACAGCGGTCTTATCCGAGATACGCGCGGCCTGTTGCATGCTGTGGGTGACGATGACGACCGTATAGTCCTCGGCGAGGTCGTCGATCAAGTCTTCGATCTTCGAGGTCGCGACGGGGTCGAGTGCGGAGGCCGGCTCGTCCATCAAAATGACTTCCGGGTCGGGAGCGATGGCACGAGCGATGCAGAGTCGCTGCTGTTGGCCACCGGAGAGGTCGAGCCCACTCTCCTCGAGCTGTCCGTCGACCTCGTCCAACAGCGCCGCCTGCTCGAGGGCGGTTCGGACCATCTCGTCGACGTCGCCGTCGTCTTTCCCCTGGACGCGCAGGCCGTAGGCGACGTTGTCGTAGATCGACTTGGGGAACGGGTTGGGCTTTTGAAAGACCATCCCGATCTTCCGGCGCAGGGCGACCGGATCGACGTCGTCGTCGTAGACGTTCTTTCCGTGGAAGTAGAGGTCGCCGTCGACACGAGCGACGTCGATCAGGTCGTTCATCCGGTTGATAGACCGCAGGAACGTCGACTTTCCACAGCCAGAGGGCCCGATGAGCGCGGTTACCTGTTGTTCGGGAATCTCCATTTCGATTCCGTGAAGCGCCTGGGTGTCCCCGTAGAAGACGTCGAGATCGCGGGATTCGATGACGGGGTTCGAGACGCGAGGTGAGCCAAGCGGGCGGTCGTCAGCCGCAGCAGTCGACCCACGCTCGTCGATTTCGGCGGTCGGTACGGACTGTGAGTCCCGTCGGTTCGCGGTCATTTCAGTTGCGTCGTGGTTGGCTGTCATGAAGTTACGTGTTCCGGATTCGGACGTGGTTCGACTCGAGGCGATCTCGAGCGGCCGGTTCGGGTTCGGTCACGGGGGTGTGCGCTCTCATGTGCGTGGATCGTACCGGTTACGGATGAGGATCGCGACCAGGTTCATCAGCAGCAAGATCGTGAGCAAGACGACGATCCCGGCGGCCGCGATGTGCTGGAACTCCGGTTCAGGGTGGCCGGCCCACTCGAAGATCATCATCGGCATCGCACTGAACGGACTGGTGAGCCCGTCAGGGGCGACGAACAACGACGTCGCCGCGCCGACCATCAGAATCGGTGCCGTCTCACCGATCGCCCGCGACAGCGAAAGGATCGTCCCCGTCATGATCCCCGGCAGCGCCCGCGGCAAGACGACATCGCGGATGACCTGCCATTGAGTCGCACCGACACCGTAAGCCGCCTGGCGCTGGGAGTCAGGTACCGCCCGGAGTGCCTCCTGGCTCGAGACAATGACGATCGGCAGGATCAGAAGCGTCAGCGTCAGCGCACCGGCGATGAGGCTGGTCCCGAGTTGCATCGCCCGGACGAAGATCGCCAGCCCGAGCAGCCCGTAGACGATCGAGGGAACGCCCGCCAGATTGGCGATGTTCGCCTCGATGAACGACTTCAGCCGGCTTTCGGCGGCGTACTCCTCGAGGTAGATCGCCGCGCCGACGCCGAGGAAGATCGTGAAGACGGCGGTGAGCGCGATCAGGAAGATCGAGCCGACGAGTGCGGGGTAGATCCCGGCACCCCGTCCGTCCGGCAGGAAGTTTTCGACGACCTGCGACGGCGGGTAGGTCAGAAACTCCCAGGTGACCCAGCCCCACGACTCATAGAGGACGTCGGCGATCAACGCGACGAGCGCGACGATGCCGACCAGCGTCGAGGCGAAACAGATCGCAACGAACGCTCGACCGATCTTGCGTTTGCGCTCGATGTCCTCGACACCCTCGGAGAACGGCGTTTCGGCGCTCATTGGTACTCCTCCCGGTAACGCGATTTGATCCACAGGCTAAACAGATTCATCGCGAGCGTCATCGCGAACAGCGTCAACCCGACGGCGAACAGGCTCTGGTACCCGATCGAGCCGACCGAGACGTCACTGATACCGATCTGAACCATGTAGGCAGTCATCGTCTGGATCGGCTCGAGCGGGTTGCCCGTGATCTGGGGGTGCATCCCCGCCGCGAGCGTGACGGCCATCGTCTCGCCGATCGCCCGCGAGAGCGCGAGAATGTACGAGGCGATGACGCCCGACAGCGACGCCGGAAAGACGACGCTGGTCGAGACCTCGAATTTGGTTGCACCGAGGCCGTAGGCGGCGTTCCGAAGGTCGTCCGGAACGGAACTCATCGCGTCCTCGCTCAGACTCGAGACCATCGGGATGATCATGATGCCGACGACGATCGCGCCCGCTGCGGCGTTGAACGTTCCCGTCTCCGGGAACACACGCTGGATGATCGGCGTGATGAACGAGAGCGCGAAGAAACCGTAGACGATCGTCGGAATTCCCGCGAGGATCTCGAGCGTCGGCTTGATGACCTTGCGCACCTCGGGGTCGGCGTACTCGCTCAGGTATATCGCCGTCGCCGTCCCGACGGGGATGGCGATCAGCGCGGAGCCGACGGTGATGATCAACGTCCCCCAGATCAGCGGCAACACGCCGAAACTGCGTGGCTGGATGACCGGTGACCAGTCCGTACCAGTGACGTATTCGACGATCGACACTTCCTGGAAGAATCCGACCGATCCCTGGACGAGCACGAGGATGATCCCGAGCGTCGTCAACACGGTTACGAGTGCACACGAGAAGAAAACCGAACGAATCGCCGTCTCCTTCAGGCCGCCCATCGGTCCGTTTTCACCCGTAATCGCGACGGCCGTCTCGTCGGCGCGACTCATTCGGTCACCTCTGCGATCGCGTCCTCGAGTTTCTCGCTGCTCGCTTCGACCTGTTCGTCCGGAATCCCGTAGAAGCCGACCCGTCTGGCCGCCCACTGAGTCCAGGTGAGCGTCTCGTCGTCCTCGACGACGTCGGCATCGGTCGCCTCGCCGTCGACCTCCTCGAAGAAGAACCGGGCGAACGAGCGGACGACGTCTCTGTCGAACGCATCAGCCCGGAAGTAGCTGTACAGCGGCCGGGTCAGCGGCTGGTACTCCTCGCTTTCGACTGTCTCTCGCGACGGTTTGACGCAGCCGTCGCCGTTGTCGACGGCGAGGAGTTTGAGGTCGTCTTCGTTCTCGTAGTAGTACCCCGCGCCGCCGAACCCGAGTGCGTACTGTGCCCCTCGGACGCCGCGAACGATGACGTTGGTGTCCGCACTCGCGGAGTAATCAGAACGGATGTTTCCGACCTCGCCGGTGAGCGCTTCGGTGAAGTAATCGAACGTCCCCGACGCTGGGTCGCGACCGTAAAGTTCGATCTCCTCGTCGGGCCACTCGTCGCGGACGTCACTCCAGGTGTCGACGTCAGACCCCGACTCCCAGATCGCCTCGAGTTCCTCGACGGTCAGACAGTCAACCAAGTCGTTGTCCGGGTGGACGAAGACGGCGATCCCGTCGAGTGCCGTCTCGAGTCCAACGTACTCGATTCCGTTCTCCTCACAGAGGACGGCTTCGTTGTCGTCGTCACCCTCGAGAATCTCTCGACTCGCGTTCTGAATGTCGGTTTCACCCTCACAGAAGCGCTGGAAACCGGCACCCGTCCCGGAGCCCTGTACGGAGATCTCGACGCGGTTGTTGCGCCACTGGAACTCTTCGGCAACGACTGCACCGTGAGGGAACACCGTGTTGGACCCGTCGATGCTGATCGCCCCCTCGAGTCCGCTGTCTTCCCCCCGCGCGATACAGCCCGCCAGTCCAGAAAGGGTTGCTCCGACGGCACCGAGTGTGAAACGCCGGCGAGAAAGGGTGCCGGCCCGGTCGGTGATCGGCTCGTGTCCCATCGATCGACTAGTGGCGATATCGACTCTAAATACCCTGCTATGTTTTCTATATATTTCTATGTTTGACACACATCAGCACATATCGAGAGCGTATCGACAACCCACCCAACGGCACAGACTAACGTTCCGACTCATTTCAACCGTGTCGGTGGATGTATATAGACACTCATACATTTATACTATCGAGCGTCAAAGCCACCGTATGGAGACGCGAAAGGTCCAGGTCACTGGGGGGTCAACGTATACGGTTTCTCTACCAAAAGATTGGGCGACCGACAACGACGTGAGCTCCGGGACGACGGTCGAGTTGTATCCTGAGGACGACTCCCTCTTGTTGACACCGCAAAGCGACGTCGACCGCCAGGAAGGGACGCTCGACGTCTCCGACCTCGAAGGTGAACGGCTCACCCGCGCGGTCATGACGATGTACGTCAGCGGTTTCGACATCATCCGACTCGAGGCCGGCCGAATCACGACCGACCAGCGTCGAGCGATCCGAGATGCCACCCAGAGTCTCGTCGGCGTCGAGATCTTAGAAGAGACGACCGACAGCGTCGTTATTCAGGACTTACTCGATTCTTCTGAGCTGTCGATCGTCAACGCCGTCTCACGGATGCGTCTGATCGCGACCTCGATGCTCGCGGACGCAGTGACTGCACTGGTCGAGAACGACGACGACATCGCTCACGACGTCATCGAACGCGACGACGACGTCGACCGACTCTGGCTCGTCGTCTCACGGATCTTCCGTGCGACGCTTCGTTCGCCACGTGCCGCAGAGGAACTCGGGGTTCCCCGTGAGGACTGCTTCGACTTCCACTCGAGCGCCCGACAACTCGAGCGCGTCGCCGACCACGCCGCGAAGATCAGCAACCTCGCGCTGAAACTCGACGAGATCCCTGACGACGTCGCCGACGCGCTCGCAGCGCTTCACGACGACGCGTCCGACGTCCTCGAGAAGGCGATGGACGCGCTGTTCGCCGACGAGACCGCCGAGGCCAACCAGCTCGGTCACGCCGCCCGCGAGGCCGTCCTCGAGATCGACGACCACACGCGAACGATCGACGACATGCTCAGAGAGCTCGATCCGGTTCAGGCGCAGTCGCTCGGACTCATCGTCGACTCGCTCTCCCGAAGTGTCGACTACGGTGGCAACATCGCAGAGACTGCGCTGCAGAAAGCAGCTCCACGCCCCTAAGCCGAGGTACTCGACGGACACTCACGCCATGGCATCGAAGCGGATACGTTCGAGACAGCCTGCCAAAGGGAGACCTCTCCGGCTCAGTGGTTTCGAGACAGGTGTCTCGACTACACCGAGACGGCCAACGGTCGAAAGATCGATTCAGCAGTAACTCGCGAAGAATCGACGAGGTTGTGAGCATGAATCGCTTTGCTCACGGGTTCGATCGAACCGGAAAAACGGTGGTACGGCTTACTCCTCGAGCAAAACGGCGTTGACCTGGCCGGTCTGGCCGGGACGGGACGTCACACGGGCACGGCCTTCGGAGGTCTCGACGACGGCACCTTTCGTGATGATGTTTCGGCGGACGTAGTTCGGGTTGGCGTCGTTCTCGACGACGTTTTCGATCTCCGCACCGACCGTTTCGTCGCCGTTGTTGACGCTTGCGACGTTCGTCGCCAGCGCTCGAGTCTTCGTGTCGTTGCCACGGGCGTCGACGGTTCGGAAGCGTGGCTCGCCGACTTCGGTCTCGGTCGGGAGTCGGCCGAGTTCGTCTTTGCGGCGGTTTCGAACGTTCTTCAGTCGGCCGCCGGTGCGCTTGCGCGTAGAGCGTCCCTGATCTTGCATACACGATGGAAGTCCCGGCCCATACTTGAATCCACGCTTTCCGTCCGACGGTCGTTCGCTTCGCTCGTGGGATCAGCCGTCCATCGAGGTCGGCGAACGACCGAGGGCGTCTTCGACGGCCTCGACCTTCTCGGCGGCCGACGTCTCGCGCGTGCGCTTGTCATCGATTTTCAATACGGTACTCACACGGTCGGCGTCGACGGCTTCGTGGGCCGCCTGAGCGGCGGCGAACAGTTCTCCGATCTCCTCGGCTTCGATCACTGTCCCCATTGGATTCGTCTCGTACTCGACGTCGTATTCGTCGATGGCGTCGACTGCCTTCGCGACCTCCTCTGCCATGCTGTCTTCGATTACCGGTGCAACGCTCAGCAATGCGACTACTGTCATATCGGAGGCTATCGATAGCCGGGGTACTAAATTCGGTCCATGCACACCAACCACCGACACGCCATCCGGCGGGCTTCGGGCGCTGGTTGGTGAACCGTGTCCTCTATAGCCGAGGCGGAGGACGAGTCCTTACCGACCGGATCGAGGGGTGTCTGTAGGCGGGTAGACGATTACGTCACCGTTCGCGTACACGTAGATCTCGTGGTCGAGCGCAGTGAACGCAACGTGGCCGCCAGTCCGCTCCGTGCCGTCAGCTTTCGGGCTGAACAGTCGCTCGAGCGCGTCCGGATCGACGCTGTCGTAAAGGGAGAACTCCCCCTGTGAGACGTCGGTGTCGGCGATCGCTGCCAGGGCGTGAACGACCGTCGTCGTGATCGTCGCGGTACTGTCGCTATCGTGGTGGAAGACGTAGCGATCGTTCGCCTGATCGTACCGGGGACCGTTCGTAGTATCGTCGGATGGGAGTTCCGTTTGCATGGTGGACTGTTTGTTGCGATCGTCTACTGATCCGTAGTCCACTGAACTATAAAAGTAAATCGCAGGCGAAAACAGTAGACAAGCGTGATTGAAACGTCCGATTACGGTTCAGGTTCCGTATCAGTCGTTTCATCCAACCAGTGGCGCTACCGGATCGGTGTCTCGAGACCGACGCGCTCTGCACGAGAGGGACTCGAGAAGAACACGACGACGAAAGCGGACGTCACACGCCGTTCGCTGGCCGACTCCGACTGACCAAATCCTGACTTTGAACGATCGCTCTCGAATAGTTGATGTTCGCGTGTGCACGTACGACCGAAATCCTGTAAGTGTGTGCACGCACGACCAATCTGTAAGAGAGTACCGTAACTGGGAGTTGAACAACGCGAAGACGGTCCTGCTCGCTCACTCCATTTCGCTTCCCGGGCTGGGACTTCTCTCGTTCGAACCCAGAGGCGATTCCTCTGAACACGGATACTTGACTACTACACAGTGCTTATGGAGTTGTGTTCGGAGAAATGCGCTGGCTGGGATTTGAACCGCTTCTGAGAACCGTGCTCGCTTCGCTCGCAGAGCCCCAGTGTGCTTCAAATCCAGAACGAGTTCCGTTGCTCACGGATTTGTTCGCACAGAAATGCGCTGGCTGGGATTTGAACCCAGGTTGTGACCATGGCAAGGTCACGTGATACCACTACACTACCAGCGCCCGTTTGGTGCTTGGCTGCACTCTAACCTACTGCCGGAGGGATGTATAAGGGTTGCGAATCGAACCGACATCGGCACGGTACACCACGCCGAAGTCGACGCCGGAGTGTGGTTTTCACGTGACAGATCCGAGTCACGCACTCGAGCAACGAACCGACGTTTCACCAACAGCGAGTGTGTGGCTATCTCCCACGAATTCGGGGGTGTGAGGCCCTACCAGCCGGAATCGATTCCGCTACCCTTTTAAGACCCTGTCGGCAACACATCGCTACAGTCTAGTGACGCGGCGTCGAAGCGTTTCGGCATGACCGTCAGCGCGCTCGTGCCGTCGTCGCTCACCCGAGAAGCCGAGGACAAACGCGAGGCAACTCGCAAACTCGGATACGTCGCCCGCGCGGCGACGATCTTTCGGGTCAATCGCCTGATCGTCTACCCCGATCCTGGGGGCGAAACCGGGCGGTTCGACGGCGGGTTCGTCAGTACCGTTCTGCGGTACGCCGCAACACCCCCCTACCTCCGAACCGAGGCGTGGGGCAAGCGAGACGAACTGGAGTATGCGGGCATCCTGCCCCCGCTCCGCGCCACGTCACAGACCGGCTCCGAATCGAACGGTTCGGGGTCGTCAAGACAAGGGATCGTGACCGAGGTCGGACCTGATCATCGCGTCCGGGTCAATTGCGGCTTGCAACACCCGATCTCCCTCAACGTGCCACCAGAAATGGCGGTCGAGGAGGGAGAACGCGTGACAGTCAGGATCTCTTCGCGACGACCGGTCCGGGCGAAGCTCGTCGACGAGCCCCTTCCGGGGCTGTCGGTCGAGCGGACGGACCTACAGGCAGCACTCAGCCGTGAGGACGCCGGCGTCTGCATCGCAGCCTCCCGATTCGGTGATCCACTCACCGTGGGACGGCTCGAGACGCTGGCCGGACGCACCGAGCGAGACGGGATGACCGTCGCGTTCGGAGCGCCCGAGAGAGGGCTGCCAGATATCCTCGGCATCGAGGCGTCGGCCATTCAGGCGTCGTCCAGCGCGGACGGCGTCGAGGAACCGTCGGCTCCCGAGGACGGAGTCGAACCCACAGATCACGGGTTCGACCTCTGGCTGAACACGGTTCCCGATCAGGGAAGCGAGGTCGTGCGAACGGAGGAGGCTCTGTTCGCCACGCTCGCATCCCTCTCACTGAGAGCGTGATAGAATGCCACAAAAAAACGCACCACGCAAAGGCTCACTCGGGTTCGGCCCACGACAGCGTGCGACCAGCGAGGTCCCACGCTTTAACTCGTGGCCGGACGACGATGGACAGCCGACGCTCCAGGGCTTCGCGGGCTATAAGGCCGGCATGACCCACGTCGTTATGGTCGACGACAAAGCGAACTCGTCGACCGAGGGAATGGAGACGACCGTTCCCGTGACGATCGTGGAGACGCCGCCAATGCGCGCGGTCGCTCTGCGAGCGTACGAAGACACGCCATACGGTAAGAAACCGGTCACCGAGGTCTGGACCACCGAGTTCGTCGACGAACTCGAGCGCGTCCTCGACACCCCCGGTGACGACTACGACGCCGACGCCGCCGAAGACGAACTTCGGGGCCTCCTCGAGGAGGGTCGCGTCGACGACGTTCGCGTCATCACACACACGGTTCCTTCCGAGATCTCCTCGGTACCGAAAAAGAAACCGGACGTGATGGAAACGCGCGTCGGCGGCGGCTCCGTCGAGGAACGCGTCGACTTCGCCCTCGAGTTGCTCGAGGACGGCGGCGATCACGTCATGAACGACGTGTTCCGCGCCGGCGAGTACGTCGACGCAAGCGGCGTCACGAAAGGGAAAGGGACCCAGGGCCCCGTCAAGCGGTGGGGCGTCCAGAAGCGCAAGGGCAAACACGCCCGGCAAGGCTGGCGCCGCCGCATCGGGAACCTTGGTCCCTGGAATCCGTCCCGCGTTCGGTCGACGGTCCCCCAGCAGGGTCAGACCGGCTACCACCAGCGGACGGAACTGAACAAGCGCCTCGTCGACATCGGCGACGGCGACGACGCGTCGGTCGACGGCGGCTTCGTCAACTACGGCGAAGTCGACGGACCACACGCGTTGATCAAGGGCTCGCTCCCCGGGCCGAACAAGCGTCTCGTGCGCTTCCGCCCGGCGATCCGACCCGGAGACCAACCGCGCCTCGACCCCGAGGTTCGGTACGTCTCCACCGCATCCAACCAGGGATAACATATGGACGCAACAGTACGAGACCTGGACGGCGACGACGCGGGGACGGTCGAGCTCCCGTCGGTCTTCGAGACCGATTACCGGCCCGACCTGATCGCCCGCGCCGTGCGCGTCGCCCAGGCAAACCGAAAACAGGACTACGGTGCCGACGAGTTCGCTGGCAGACGGACGCCGGCCGAATCGTTCGGTAGCGGCCGAGGTATGGCCCACGTCCCACGACAGAACGGACGCGGTCGCCGCGTTCCCCAGACCGTCAAAGGACGAAAGGCCCACCCGCCGAAAGCCGAAAAGGACTGGTCCGAATCGATCAACACGAAAGAGAAGAAACTGGCCGTCCGCAGCGCCATCGCGGCGACTGCAGACGCCGACCTCGTCGCCGAGCGCGGCCACGCGTTCGATGACGACACTCAGGTACCAGTCGTCGTCGACGACGAGTTCGAGGACCTCGAGAAAACCAAGGAGGTCGTCTCCTTCCTCGAGGCAGCCGGACTCGATGCCGACGTCGAACGCGCAGAGGACGGCAAGAGCGTCCGTTCCGGCCGGGGGACCACCCGTGGCCGCAAGTACAAGACGCCGAAGTCGATCCTCTTCGTCACCTCGAGCGAGACCGGCCCCTCCCGGGCCGCACGGAACCTCGCCGGGGCCGACGTCGCAACGGCTGTCGAGGTCAACGCTGAAGACCTCGCTCCCGGCACGCAGCCGGGTCGACTGACCGTCTGGACCGAAAGCGCACTCGAGGAGGTGGCGGACCGATGAGCGGAATCATCGAACACCCACTGGTGACGGAGAAGGCGATGAACGACATGGACTTCGAGAACAAGCTCCAGTTCGTCGTCAATCCCGACGCCACCAAACCGGAGATCGCCGACGCCGTCGAAGCACGCTTCGAGGTTTCGGTCGACGACGTCAACACACAGCTGACCATGAAAGGCAAAAAGAAAGCGACCGTCAAACTGTCCGAGGACGACGACGCCCAGGAAGTCGCCTCGCGAATCGGGGTGTTCTAACCGATGGGACGACGCATTTTCGGACAACGACGAGGTCGCGGGACGCCGACGTTCCGCGCTCCATCGCATCGCTATAAAGCCAAGCTCGACCACAAGAAGACGGAAGGCGACGACGTCGTCCGTGGGACGGTCGTGGACATCGAACACGACCCTGCCCGCTCCGCGCCGGTCGCAGCCATCGAGTTCGAAGACGGCGAGCAGCGACTCGTCCTCGCACCCGAGGGTATCACCGTCGGCGAGGAGATTCAGGTCGGCGTCTCCGCGGAGATCAAGCCGGGTAACACGCTCCCGCTCGCGGAGATACCCGAGGGGGTCCCGGTCTGTAACGTCGAGGCGAACCAGGGCGACGGCGGCAAGTTCGCTCGCGCCTCCGGCGTCAACGCAGACCTGATCACCCACGACCGCAACGCCGCGGTCGTCCAGCTTCCAAGCGGCGAGGTCAAGCGCCTCGATCCGCAGTGTCGCGCTACCGTCGGCGTCGTCGCCGGTGGCGGTCGCACGGAGAAGCCGATGGTCAAAGCAGGGAACAAGTATCACAAGATGCGAGCTCGGGGCTCGAAGTGGCCTCGCGTCCGTGGTGTCGCGATGAACGCCGTTGACCACCCCTTCGGTGGTGGCGGTCGACAGCACCCCGGCAAACCCAAGTCCGTCTCGCGGAACGCACCGCCAGGACGGAAGGTCGGTGACATCTCTTCACGACGAACCGGCCGAGGTGGAAACAAATGAGCCAGGAGTACCGAACCGGCCGTGAGGGTGACGAGTTTACCTACCGCGGCCACACGCTTGAGGAGCTGCAGGATCTGGAGCTCGAGGAAGTCGCGGAACTGCTACCCGCACGAAAGCGGCGAAGTATCGAACGCGGTCTCACCATCGAACAGCAAAAGCTGCTCGAGAAGGCCCGCGGCAAAGACGAACAGGAGACGGCAAACTCCCCGATCCGAACACACCTTCGGGACATGCCGATCCTGCCCGAGTTCGTCGGACTGACGTTCGCCGTCTACAACGGTCAGTCGTTCGAGCGCGTTCGCGTCGAACCCGAAATGATCGGCCACTACCTCGGTGAGTTCCAGCTGACGCGCAACTCCGTCGAACACGGACAGGCTGGTATCGGTGCGACCCGATCGTCCAAGTTCGTCCCACTGAAGTGATCCACGTATGGGAATCAACTACTCGGTCGACGCGGACCCGGACACCACCGCGAAAGCGATGCTTCGGGAGCGTCACATGAGCCACAAGCACAGCAAAGAGATCGCTCGCGAGCTGAAAGGGCGAACGGTTGCCGACGCACGAACGTATCTCGAGGCCGTCCTCGCGGGCGAGCGCTCGGTACCGTTTAAGTCTCACAACACCGGTGCCGGACACCGCTCTGACATCGACGGCTGGGACGCGGGCAAGTACCCAGAGAAAGCCTCCAAAGCGTTTCTCGACCTGCTCGAGAACGTCGAGTCGAACGCCGAACACCAGGGCTTCGACGGTGAGACGATGCAGATCGTCCACATCGCAGCACACAAAGTCGGCGAGTCGGTCGGTCGCAAACCGCGAGCGATGGGCCGAGCGACGGCCTGGAACACGCCGGAAGTCGACGTCGAGATCGTCGTCGAGGACGTCGACGACACTCGCATCGAACAGACCGACGACGAAGACGAAACCGAAGACGAGGACGATAACTAATGGCTGACGAACACCAATTCATCGAGAATGGCCTGCAGCGGTCCCAGATCGACGAGTTCTTCGAGGAAGAACTCGGCCGCGCTGGCTACGGTGGTATGGAGGTCGCCAAGACGCCGATGGGAACCCAGATCGTCCTCAAGGCCGAAAAGCCCGGGATGGTCATCGGTAAAGGCGGCGAGAACATTCGGAAGGTCACGACGGCCCTCGAGGAGAAGTTCAACCTCGAGGACCCACAGATCGACGTGCAGGAGGTCGACGAACCCGACCTGAACGCACGCATCGTCGCCGACCGCCTGGCAAACGCCCTAGAGCGCGGCTGGTACTTCCGGAAAGCCGGTCACACGACGATCGACCGGATCATGGAGTCCGGCGCCCTGGGCGCCGAAATCGTCCTGTCGGGGAAAGTCACGGGCGCGCGATCGCGCGTCGAGAAGTTCAACCGTGGCTACATCAAGCACAACGGCGAACCCGCAGAGGAGATCGTCGACGAAGGTCAGGGCGTTGCCGTGATGAAACTCGGCACGATCGGCGTGACGGTAAAGATCATCCCGCCGAACGCCGAGTTGCCCGACGACTTCCAGATCCACGAGGACATGGATCCCGAAGAGCTCGTCCCCGATGCCGTCGAGGCCAACGAAGCCGAGGGCGTCGAAGAGCTGCTCGAGGGCGAACCCGAAGAGGCCGAAGCCACCGAGGAAGGTGCCGAAGCCGCCGAAGACGAGGCCGTCGAGCCCGAAGTCGACGAGGAAGTCGTCGAGGAAGTTCTCGAGGAGGACCTCGAGGACGATGAGGACGTCGAGACGCCCGACGAGTCGCCGATCGAGGAAGACCTCGACGAACTCGAAGCGGACGTCGAAGCGGAAGCCGAAGAACTCGTTGCCGAAATGGAAGACGACGATTCCGAAACGGCCGACGACGAGGAGGGTGATGCCTGATGGCGATTCTCCACGTCGACGAGATCCGTGACATGACGCCCGCCGAACGGGAAGAAGAACTCGAGGAACTCGAGACTGAACTGCTGAACTCGAAGTCCGTCCTCGCAGCCGGTGGTGCCCCGGAGAATCCAGGTCGCATCGGCGAACTGGGTCGCACCATCGCGCGGATCAAGACGATCCAGCACGAGGAAGGCGACTTCGAGGACGAGGAGTAACGAACAGACAATGCCGCTGACACCCGAGACGTTGCCACGACACGAACTCAACGGCCTCCCCGTCCGCGTCGTCGATAGCGACGACGAGTCACGGGTAGGTCTCGAGGGCCGCGTCGTCGTCGAGACGACGAAGACGCTCTCAGTAGAGGTTCGAGAGAACGGCACATCCCGGGTGCTCACGGTACCGAAATCGGGCTCAGTATTCGAGTTTGCGATCACAGATGACGCCGCCGACTTCGAGAAGGAGTCGGGGACTGCGTTCAAACTGGCCGACTCCAAACCCGACTCGGACGCGAATTCGCGTGCCGACTCGGAGTGTGCTGGCGAGAACGTAGCCTACGTTACGGTCGATGGGTCGCGATTGCTCTCACAACCTGCCCGACGCACGGAAACAAATGGTGACTCACCATGGCAATAGGACTAGACGTCAACACCCCTCCGGAACCAGAGAACCCGGAGGAATACGATTACGAGAAGTGTCCGTTCTACGGCGACCTTCCCGTTCGAGGGCAGATCCTCGAGGGACTCGTCGTCTCGACGGACATGGACAAGACCGTTGTCGTCGAGCGAGAGTACGACGTTGCCGTACCGAAATACGATCGGTACATGAAACGTCGTTCGCGCATCCCGGCTCACGTTCCGGGCGTGCTCGAGCCGCTCTCGGTCGGTGACACGGTCAAGATCGCAGAGACCCGACCACTGTCGAAGACGAAATCGCACGTGGTCGTCGAAGTAACCGAAGAAGCGACTGCAGAGGACGTCGCTGAACTGACCGGCCAGACCGAGCCGGACCCACAGCTGTCTGCCGACGACCTCGGCAACGAAGGTGATCAGTGATGGAGGCAATGAAAGCCGACGTCACTCAGGGTCTGAAGAAGGGCTCGCTCGTCACGTGCGCCGACAACACCGGTGCACGTGAGTTGAAGGTCATCAGCGTCGCGGGCTACCACGGCACCAAAAACCGCCAGCCGAGCGCGGGTCTTGGTGACAAAGTGACCGTTTCGGTCACGAAAGGGACGCCCGAGATGCGCCGACAGGTCCTCGAAGCCGTCATCGTCCGCCAGCGCAAATCGATCCGCCGGCCGGACGGGACGCGACTGAAGTTCGAGGACAACGCGGCCGTCATCATCGACGAGAACGAAGAGCCCCGCGGAACGGAGATCAAGGGGCCGATCGCCCGCGAAGTTGCAGAGCGCTTCGGAGCAATCGCATCAACCGCGACGATGATCGTATAGATATGAGCAAACAACCACACAAACAGCGAAACCAGACGGAGCGTGCACCGCTGCACCAGCGGGGAGCACAGCTTCACGCGACGCTGTCCGACGACCTCCGTGAGGAGTACGGCACCCGTCGCACCCGCGTCAACGCGGGCGACACCGTCGAGGTCATGCGCGGCGACCACGCTGGCGAAGAAGGCGAGGTTCTGCGCGTTCGCCTCGACAATGGCGTCGTCCACGTCGAAGACGTGACGGTCGAGACGGCCGACGGCGAGGAGGTCCCGCGACCGGTCGACCCGTCGAACGTCCGGATCACGAAACTCGACCTCTCGGACGAGCGTCGTGAGACGCGGCTCGAAGAACGAGGTGAGAGCGAATGACGAAACACCAGAAACGACTCTCGGTACCGAAGTCCTGGCCGGTCGAGCGAAAGACCGACGTCTTCACGGTGAAAGCCGGAGCCGGTCCCCACGGTGAAGACGGTGTTCCGCTCGTCGTCTTGCTGCGAGACGTACTCGGCTACGTAGACTCGAAAAAAGAGGCACGGTACGCCCTGAGCGAGGATGCGATCCTCGTCAACGGCCAGCCGATCAACGACGAGCGCCGACCGATCGGGATGTTCGACATCCTAGCGTTCCCCGGCCGCGGTGAATACTATCGTGTGTTCCCCGACGAGGGGGGCCGGCTCTCGCTGACCGAAATCGACGAAGACGCTGCGGGTAGCCGCCTCGGCAAGATCGAGGGCAAACAGCAGGTTCCCGGCGGGGATACACAGCTCACGCTGCACGACGGCACGAACGTCGTCGTCGACGAAGAGAGCGATTACAGCGGGGGCGACTCGGTTGTCGTCGACAACGACGACAAGTCGATCGTCGCTCACTTCCCCTACGAGGAAGGTGCACTCGTCACTGCCGTTAGCGGTAACCACGGTGGCAAAATCGGCGAGATCGATACGATCGAAGTTACGCCCGGCAGCGGCTCGAACACCGTCGCCGTCACCACCGAGGACGGCGAGTTCGAGACCGTCGAGGAGTACGTCGTCGTCATCGACGAAAACTTCACGGGCGACGACGAGTCGTCGGAAAATGCGGGCACGGAGGGTGATGACTGATGTCGGAAGCCGAATCCGAAGGTGAGTTCCACGAGATGCGCGAACCGCGCGTCGAAAAGGTCGTTGTCCACATGGGCGTCGGTCAGGGCGGTCGCGAACTCGGCCACGCAGAAGACATCATCGAAGAGATCACCGAACAAGAGAGCGTCCGTACCCTGGCAAAGCGGACCGAACCCGACTTCGGCATCCGCCAAGGCGACCCGATCGGCACGAAGGTCACCCTCCGTGGCGACGACGCCACGGAGTTCCTCGAGACCGCACTGCCGCTTGCAGCGCTCTCGGCGAATCAGTTCGACGATACGGGCAACTTCAGCTTCGGCGTCGAGGAACACACCGAGTTCCCGAGCCAGGAGTATGACCCGACCGTCGGGATCTACGGGCTCGACGTCACCGTCAACCTGGTGCGTCCGGGCTACCGCGTCTCCAAACGCGACAAAGCCACCCGACCGATCCCCTCGAAACACCGACTGACCCCCGAGGACGCGATTGCGTTCCTCGAGGCGACGTTCGACGTCACCGTGGAGGAGACGGACGATGAGTGAAAGTGAAAACGAACAGACGGGCGAGCACGCCACGAAGCGTACGGGTCAGCTAGAGGCCTGCCAGCGCTGTGGCCGTAAGCAGGGGCTCGTCGGCAAGTACGACATCAATCTCTGCCGACAGTGCTTCCGTGAGATTGCCCGCGACATGGGATTCAAGAAGTACCGATAACATGACTGGAAACGACCCACTCAGCAACGCGCTCTCGGGCATCGACAATGCCGAGAGCGTCGGTAAACTGAGCCACGAGGTAACGCCCGCCTCGAACGAGATCGGCAGCGTACTCGAGGTCTTCTACGACCGCGGGTACATCGACGGCTTCGAGTTCGTCGATGACGGCAAAGCCGGGCAGTTCGAGGTCGAACTGAAAGGAGCGATCAACGAGTGTGGGCCCGTCAAGCCCCGTTACAGCGCAGGCGCTGACGACTTCGAGAAGTGGGAGAAACGGTTCCTCCCCGCTCGAGACTTCGGTGCGCTCGTCGTCACGACGAGCAGTGGCATTATGAGCCACTACGAGGCGCGCGAACAGGGGATTGGCGGCCAGGTGATCGCATACGTCTACTAACCATGCGAGTTGAACTGGAAATCCCCGACAACGTAACCGTCGAGACCGACCACCTCGACGTGACCGTCGACGGTCCGGAAGGCAGCGTCACCCGCCGCCTCTGGTACCCCGACGTGAACGTCGACGTTGAGAACGATCTCGTCGTGATCGAGAGCGAGAACGAGGACGCAAAGACCAACGCGACCGTCGGCACCTTCGAGAGCCACATCGAGAACGCCTTCCACGGCGTCCTCGAGGGATGGGAGTACAAGATGGAAGTCTTTTACTCTCACTTCCCAATGCAGGTTCGCGTCGAAGGTACCGACGTCGTCATCGAGAACTTCCTCGGTGAGAAAGCACCGCGACGCACGACGATTCACGGTGACACCGACGTTTCCGTCGACGACGAAGTCGTCGTCCTCTCCGGCCCGAACAAAGAGGACGTCGGCCAGACGGCGGCTGACATCGAGCAGCTAACGAAAGTTAGCGGCAAAGACACCCGCGTCTTCCAGGACGGGGTCTACATCACCGAGAAACCCGCCAAAGGAGGTGTCTAATAGATGGCAGACGACGACCCAACGACCGACGAAGACGCACAGGACACCTCGGCTGAGGCCGACGACGGCCCATCGGAACTCGAGGACATAAGCGGTGTCGGCGAGAGCAAAGCCGAGGCGCTTCGCGAGGCCGGCTTCGAGTCCGTCCAGGACGTCAAGGAAGCAACTCAGGACGAACTGGCCGAAACCGACGGCATCGGGAACGCACTCGCCGCTCGTATCAAAGCCGACGTTGGCGACCTCGAGGTCACCGACGAGACGGACGCCGAGATCGAAGACGAAGAACCCGAAGAAGCCGAGCCCGAAGCGGACGTCGAAACAGAGCTGCAGGCTCGCGGACTGACCGAAAAGACCCCCGAGCTGTCCGACGACGAGGAGCGACTGCTCGCTCGACGCCGGACGATCGGCAAGCCGCAGTTCAACCGACAGGACTACCACAAGAAAAAGCGGACGCCCGAATCCTGGCGTCGACCACGCGGTCAGCTATCGAAGCAGCGCCGCGGGATCAAGGGCAAGGGCCCGAAAGTCCAGGCTGGCTACCGCACGCCCGAAGCCGTCCGGGGCAAGCACCCAAGCGGCTTCGAGGAAGTGTACGTCGAGACGCCCGACGATCTCGAGGGCGTCGACGGCGACTACGAGGCGGTCCGAATCGCCTCGTCGGTCGGTGCGCGTAAACGCGAACGCATCGAGGAACTCGCCGAGGAAAGCGAGATCCGCGTGCTAAACCCGACCTACGAAGAAGTCGAGGTGGAATCCAATGACTGATCTCTCCGCACAGAAGCGACTCGCCGCCGACGTGCTGGACGTCGGCCAGAACCGCGTCTGGCTCGACCCCGCCGCCCAGGCCGACATCGCCGAGGCGATCACGCGAGACGAGATCCGCGAACTCGTCGACGAAGGCCTCATCCAGGCCGACGAGCCAACGGGTAACTCCCGCGGCCGCGCTCGCGAGCGCAACGCCAAGCGCGCCTACGGCCACCGGAAAGGCCCGGGCAAGCGCAAAGGCAAGAAAGGCGCTCGCCAGAACTCGAAAGAGGAATGGCAGGACAAGATTCGTGCACAGCGACGGAAGCTCCGTGAACTCCGCGATACGGGCGAACTTACGCCCGCTCAATACCGCGAGCTCTACAAGAAAGCTGGTGGTGGCGAGTTCCGTAGCGTCCGGTACCTGTTGAACTACATCGACGACAACTACGGTGATCGATAATGGCGACAGGACCACGATACAAGGTGCCGATGCGACGTCGCCGTGAGGTCCGAACGGACTACCACCAGAGGTTGCGCCTGCTGAAATCGGGCAAGCCCCGCCTCGTTGCTCGCAAGAGTAACAAGCATATTACGGCGCAGCTGATCGTTCCTGGACCTCAGGGCGACGAGACGCTCGCGAGCGCACACTCGAGCGATCTCGAGGAGTACGGCTGGGACGCACCCACGAGCAACATTTCGGCGGCGTATCTGACCGGCCTGCTGGCCGGACAGCGTGCCGTCGACGCCGGACTCGAGGAAGCGGTGCTCGATATCGGCCTCAACACGGCGACGCCTGGCAACAAGGTGTTCGCCGTTCAGGAGGGCGCGATCGACGCCGGTCTCGAGATCCCGCACAACGACAGCGTACTCGCAGACTGGTCGCGCACGCGCGGCGAGCACATCGCCGAGTACGCCGAACAGCTCGACGAACCGCTGTACAGCGGCGAGTTCGACGCAACGGAACTCCCTGAACACTTCGACGACGTACGAGAGGCGATTCTCGAATGAGCAACTACAACGACAGCGGATGGGAACCCGTCACCCGTCTCGGCCGGAAGGTCCAGGAGGGCGAAATCGATTCGATGGAGGTTGCCCTCAACTCGGGACTCCCGCTGAAGGAACCCGAAATCGTCGACCAGCTCCTGCCGGGGCTCGACGACGAAGTGCTGGACATCAACATGGTCCAGCGTATGACCGACTCCGGACGACGCGTCAAGTTCCGATGTGTCGTCGTCGTGGGCAACCGCGACGGCTACGTCGGCTACGCGGAAGGCCGTGACGATCAGGTCGGCTCTGCCATCCAGAAGGCCATCGGTATCGCGAAGCTGAATATGATCAAGGTCCCCCGCGGCTCCGGGTCGTGGGAAGACCGCTCGGACCGACCACACTCGCTGGCCCGTCGGACCACCGGCAAGGCCGGCTCCGTCGAGGTCGAAGTCATCCCGGCTCCCGAAGGCCTGGGACTGGCCGCCAGCGACACCGTACGCGCGGTGCTCGAACTGGCCGGTCTCGAGAACGCCTGGACGAAGAGCCACGGCAACACGCGAACGACAGTCAACCTCGCGAAAGCGACGTTCAACGCACTCGAGAACGCCTCGCAGTCGCGACTTCCTCAGTCACAGCGCAGTGACCGGGATACAGCCGAGGTGAGTGAGTGATGAAGGCCGTCGTGCAGGTTCGCGGTGAAGTAAACCGCCAACAGGACGTCCAGGACACGCTCGAGATGCTCAACATCCACAGCGTCAATCACTGTGCGCTGGTCCCCGAGACCGACACCTACGTCGGGATGGTCAACAAGGTCAACGACTACGTTGCCTACGGGGAACCGAACGCTGAGGTGCTCGAGACGGTGCTCGCAAAGCGTGCCGAACCGCTCGAGGGTCGCCAGGCAGACGTCGACGAAGAGTGGCTCGCCGAGAACACCGAGTACGACGATTTCGGCGCACTCGCGGAGGCGCTGCTCGATGAAGAGACGACGCTTCGCGAGCAGGGACTATCGCCGACGCTCCGTCTCCACCCGCCGCGTGGCGGCCACGCCGGCATCAAGAAGCCGACGGTCGAAGGCGGACAACTCGGAAAGCATACAACGGACGAGATTAACGACCTGTTAGAATCGATGCGATAACCATGACGAGTAAAAAA
Organism: Natrarchaeobaculum sulfurireducens; assembly: GCF_003430825.1. Taxonomy (NCBI): domain Archaea; kingdom Methanobacteriati; phylum Methanobacteriota; class Halobacteria; order Halobacteriales; family Natrialbaceae; genus Natrarchaeobaculum; species Natrarchaeobaculum sulfurireducens. The sequence goes on from NZ_CP024047.1 coordinate 1,294,322, forward strand.
CGACGTCAGCGCGGTTCGCGGACGCACGGCGGTGGCACGCACAAGAATCGACGAGGTGCGGGCCATCGTGGTGGGCGCGGTCGCGCAGGACGCAGCAAACACGAGTTCCACAACTACGAACCGAAGCAGAAACACGGCTTCAAACGGCCCCAGGACGCTCGTCCAACCGTCGAAGAGATCGACGTCAAGACACTCGACGAGGACGCGATCCTCTACGTCGCAGACGACCTCGCCGAAGAAACTGACGACGGCTACGCAATCGACGCTCGAGACGTCGTCGAGGACGGCCACGAAGTCGATGTCGTCAAAGTACTCGGTTCCGGGCAAGTCCGAAACGCCCTCACCGTGACCGCCGACGAGTTCTCCGAGACGGCTCGCGAGAAACTCGAGGATGCAGGTGGAGACGCAGTGCTGTCGGAGCGAGCCCAGGAAGCGGCGTTCGAAGCCGAGGACGACGAATCCGAACAGACTGAGGACTAACTATGGGATGGAAGGAAGCCGCCGAACCGGTCTTGACGCGGATGCCCGCAGTGCAGCGTCCACAGAAGCACGTGCCGTTCAAGCGCAAGCTCGCCTGGACGGCTGGCATCCTCGTGTTGTACTTCTTCCTGACGAACATCGCGCTGCTCGGCTTGGAGTCCGGAGAAGCGACCGACCTCTTCGGTGAGTTCCGTGCCGTCCTTGCGGGCGAACACGGCTCGCTGATGCAGGTCGGCATCGGTCCGATCGTCACGGCGAGCATCGTCATGCAGTTGCTCGGCGGTGCGAACCTGCTCGGGCTCGATACGAACGATCCTCGAGATCAGGTTCTCTACCAGGGACTACAGAAGCTGCTCGTCATCGTGATGACGGCACTGACCGCACTGCCGATGGTGTTCGCTGGCGGCTTCCTGCCACCGGTGCCGTCGCTGACCCTCGGTGGGTTCACCTTCGATCAGACGCAGGTTCAGGTACTGATGTTCCTGCAGATCTTCCTCGGCGGCGTCCTCATCCTTTATATGGACGAGGTCGTCAGCAAGTGGGGGATCGGCAGCGGGATCGGCCTGTTCATCATCGCCGGTGTGAGCCAGCGATTGGTGACCGGGTTCATCCAGCCTGCGACGGGCGGGGTGTTCTACGACTGGTATCTGATCATCACCCAGCAAGTCGAGATCGGCTCGCTCGTTGCCGGTGATGGCATCTACACCCTGTTGCTCGAGGAGGGCCACATCATCGCCCTCATCACGACGGTGTTGATCTTCGCCATCGTTGTCTACGCGGAGTCCGTTCGCGTCGAGATTCCGCTCAGCCACGCCCGCGTCAAGGGTGCCCGTGGACGCTTCCCCGTGAAGCTCATCTACGCGAGCGTCCTGCCGGTCATCCTTGTTCGGGCGCTGCAGGCGAACATCCAGTTCATCGGGCAAATTCTCCACAGTCAGTGGGCAGGGATGCCCGAGGTACTCGGCGTCTACGACGCCCAGGGCCAGCCCGTAAGCGGGTTCTTCTACTACACCGCACCGATCTACTCACCCGACGATTGGATGTGGTGGACTGGAGAGGTGACTCAGCAGGCCTGGATGGTGATGATCCGCGTCTCCGTCGACCTGACGTTCATGGTCATCGGTGGCGCTATCTTCGCGATCTTCTGGGTCGAGACGACGAACATGGGTCCCGATGCAACGGCCCGTCAGATCCAGAACTCCGGGATGCAGATCCCCGGCTTCCGACAGAACGTCAGCGTCGTCGAGAAGGTCATGCAACGGTACATTCCGCAAGTGACCGTCATCGGTGGTGCGCTCGTCGGACTACTGGCCGTCTGGGCGAACATGCTCGGGACGGTCGGTGGCGTCGAGGGAACCGGCCTGCTGCTCGCTGTCTCCATCACGTACAAGCTGTACGAGGAGATCGCTGAGGAGCAGATGATGGAAATGCATCCGATGATGCGCCAGATGTTCGGCAAAGAGTAGCCGACAGACGGCTCACATCGCTTCTCTCTTCGTTTTCGTTCGCTTCGAGTGGCATCTATGGGTTCCACCGGTCATGCTCGAGTGTGCCCCATCTCGGCTGTGTACGCATGATATTCGAGCCCCTGATCGACAGCAGTCGTCTCTCACACGTCGAGAGCCAGTCGAACCCGGTAGGTGACACAGAGGTGCTTCAATGGACGACGAGTGTCGTCGCTCGCCTACATCGGTCGCTGATTCGTCGACACTGAGTGATTCGACGTCGGGAGCCAGTCGATCGCTCGAAACCACACTGTTTCGTGGGTTTCCTCTCGACGAGCAATCGAGACACGAAGCCCACCCCCTCTCAGGAGCCAGCATCTGCCCTGGCGGTTGGACGTTCGATCCGACAGTTGGCCGTCCTGCTCGAGCGATCACCGAGCTTTGACGGACGCTGGGACCTGGCAAGACGAGTGATCGCTGTGTCGCTTCGGTGGTTCGGTCGGTACGTGTCACCGAGCGCCGTATCGTCGGTCGGCCGTCTACATGACTGAGTGAGGAAAACCAGCCGACACCCGACGGTCGTCTGTGGAGGGTACGGGCGGGAAGCCGTCGATTGCCGCTTAGACGAGTGAATGCGCCATCGAAGCGTACGATCGGAATCGGGGGCCGAACGAGCGAAGAGGAAACGAGAAGCCGACGAGAAGGAAATCCGGGAACGGGCCGAGTTACTGAATCGAGTAGCCTGCAGCGACAGTCAGCAACAAGACCATGAACACGGAGATAACCATCATGTAGGTGATCGAGCGTGGTTCTTCGATCAGGTGCTGGTAGTAACCGGCGATCAACAACGTCTTGGCGATCGCGAGTACGAACGTTGCCGCCAGGGCGATGTCGTACGGGGTAAATTCGAAGAACACGAACTTGCCCGTCCCCAGCACCAACAGTACGACGTAAATGAGGGTGTAGGTTCGAACGTCAGCCATTGCTACAACCTCTGTGTGACGGGCACTTATACCTTCCTCATACGATTGACTTCTTCCAGCCGGAGAGCCACGATTCTGTTCATCACCTGCCTGTCCAGCTCGAGGACTGTCGTCGACCCCTGCCGTGACTGCTCAGTGGTGACGGGGACTTATTACAGTCAGACGGACTCGAGCAGTCCGACACCCAGAATAGCTTTATTCGATGACTGTCACCCAGAGGTATGCGCGCTCGTGGCTCGACCGCCCGTCGGCTCTCCATCTTCGTCGTCTGCCTGTTGCTCGTCACCGCGTCTGCACCTGCAACAGTCACGGCGGGCGGCGACGATTACGCGGCCGAACAAGCTGCCTCAACGGTTCAGAACCTTCTCGAACTCGACGGCTCGACCGCAGAGCTCGACTCGAGTGAGCTCGTCGTGCGACTCGAGGAAGCACCGCTCGAAGACGTGCGTGATACCGAACAGGCACTCGAGAGTCACGCCAAGCAGACGCAGGAGCCGGTGCTCGAATACGTCGAAAAAACCCCGGGCGTCGACGTCGCCGAAGAGTTCTGGGTGACCAACGCCATCGTTCTGGAACTCGAACCCGGTACTGTCGACGAGCAGCTACTCGTGACGCTCGAGCGGATCGACGAGGTCGAAGCCGTCCACGAGAACTTCGATCTCTCCATGCCGGATCCACCGGAGCCGAAGACACCGGTCGACCCATCTCCGGCTGCAGAGGACGATGAGCGGCCACAGACGACTGCAGCGATCGACTCCGTGAACGTCCCAACGGTGTGGGAGGAGTACGATACACGCGGCGAGGGCGTCCGTGTCGCCGTCCTCGACACCGGCATCGACGCCAATCATCCCGACCTCGAGTTGTACACTGAAACGCCAGATGATCCGACGTATCCGGGTGGCTGGGCGGAGTTCGACGAAACCGGTGAGCGGGTCACCGGCTCGACACCCCACGATACGGGCCGTCACGGCACCCACGTCAGTGGAACGGTCGCGGGCGGCGCCGCAAGCGGAACCGCAGTTGGCGTCGCGCCAGACGCCGAGTTACTCCACGGGCAGGTGTTAGACGACGACGGCGGGACGTTCGCCCAGCTCGTCGCCGGCATCGAGTGGGCACTCGAGGCGAACGCTGACGTCATCAACCTCAGTCTCGGCTCCCCTGGAGTCTACGACGAGTTGATCGAGCCAATCCAGCACGCGACCGAAAGCGATGTCGTGGTTGTCGCGGCGATCGGCAACCAGGGTCCGGAGACGACCAACGCTCCGGGCAACGTTTTCGAGACAATTAGCGTTGGTGCCGTAACCAACGATGGGACGGTCGCAAGCTTCTCCGGCGGTGATCAGCTAAATCGATCTGACTGGGACTCCCCTCCCGACCACTGGCCGGAGACGTACACCGTTCCAACGGTCGTTGCACCCGGCGTCGAGATCACGAGCACTGTCCCTGGTGGCTACGCGGACAAACCGGGGACCTCGATGGCCACTCCACACGTCACCGGCATCGTTGCACTGGTACTCTCAGCTCAACCCGACACGAGCCCGGAAGCTCTGTCGGCCGGACTGACGGATACGGCGTGGAAACCCGACGGTGAACCGCTCGAGCAAGACACCCGATACGGGCACGGCATCGTCAACGCGAGTGCCGTAGCCGACGACCTGGTAGACCGGGACGCCGAGGCGGCAACCGAGACGCCAGCCGTCGAAACCGAAGCGGACGGTGATGGAGAGACAACGGACGTCGCAAACGATTGGCTGATGGCGGTCGGTCTGATCATCGTCTCCCTTGCTGTCGTCACCGTCCTCGTCACCATCGCCCGGTATCGCGTCGGCCGTCCGTAGGGTGTCTGAGCCGGCATCGCTTGGAACCCGCTCGCTGCTGCCGACCGTATCGTCGTATTCACGTCGCCACAGCGACCGCTCGAGCGCGGAGATAACCACTACTCGTTGGCTGGTGGTCCTCGAGTACGCCGGTTCTTCCTCGCTGTCACGTTTCACACTACAGCCACGATGGCAGCGCCCGCTGTCAGCATCGGGTGCCTGGTGGGTATCGAGCCGTTTCGGGAACTCGCGCCGAAACCTGCGGTCGAACGGCCGACACACTGACGGACACAGTGTGAAGGGACGAGCGACTTGGCAGAATTAGTCCGAGGAAGCCGAGACTGGTGGCTGGCTACTCTCCTTACTTGCAAGACAGTGGTGATCTCTTCACCGGCGAACCGGCCGTCGTACCGAGGGCATCTGGAGACAGGTTGCAAAAACCGAACTCGAAACGAGGGAGCGCCGAGGCGCTACATCAGGTAGAACAGCGGGAAGAGGAACACCCAGACGATGTCGACGAAGTGCCAGTAGAGGCCGAAGAACTCCACTGGACGGTGGTCTTCCATGTAGGCGTCGATGCTCACGATCCGGTAGATCATGAACAGGGCGATCAGCACGCCGATGATGACGTGCAGCGCGTGGAGTCCAGTCGTCACGAAGTAGATGGAGTGTTCGACGCTAGTCCACCAGTACTCGCCGATCTGGAACTTGTAGTTGTACTCGTAGGCTTTAACGCCCATGAACGTGAGCGCAAGCAGGAGTGTCGCACCCATCGCACCGAGCAGTCCCTTCTTGTTCTGGCGTTCGGCGAACACCAGTGCCAGGATGACCGTGAAGCTCGAGGTCAACAGCACGTAGGTGTTCAGCAGGCCGGGCCAAGAGGCAAAGGGCACAGTGGTCCACTCGCCCCAGCCGTGGTGCAAACGCATGAAGATGTACGCGCCGATGATCGCCCCGAAGACGATCACGTCAGAGGCGAGGAACACCCAGACACCCAGCTTCGTGTTGCCGACACCCTCGAACGGCCAGCGCTCGGCGATGGCCATCTCGGGGGCGTTGAACTCCTCGACACCGAACTTGAACAGCGTGACCCCGAGCAAGACGAGGCCGAGTGCCGTCAGCGCCAGATACATGACGTTCGGGTCGGGTGCGCCGACGACGGCGTGGTCACGTGCATCAGCGAACTCGACGAGGTACGACGTGATCCCCGATAGGCCGAGGAAGAAGACGAACGTCGCGACGCCGATCCCGAACGGCCAGATGCTCGCGTGGTCGGCGTGTTCTTCCTCGTGACCGATGGCGTCGGCTTCCGCACTGTGTGCGACGCCGCCGTCGGTTGCCGCTTTCGTCTCGTCGACGAACTCGAGTCGACCGGTCGCGTAGCTCGGACGACCACCCCAGTTCTCGAGCGGAGGCGGCGAGGGAACGGCCCACTCGGCAGTGCGGGAGTACTCCCACGGATTGTCGGGTGCGTCAGGGCCGTACTTCAGGCTGTGTAGCAGGGTCCCGATCAGGATGAGGAACGAGGCACCGAAGACGAACGCCCCGACCGTCGAGATCTGGTGATAAATCTGCATTCCCTCGGCGAAGTGAAAGACACGCCGGGGCGTCTCCCAGGCGAGGAACTGCGGGAAGTACAGGAGGTTGAAGCCGATGAAGTAGACGGCGAAGTTGAGCTTCCCGAGCGCCTCAGAGTACATCTTTCCGGTGATCTTCGGCCACCAGTAGTAGAGGCCGCCGATCAACGCCGTTGCACCCGAGACCATCACGTAGTGGAAGTGGGCGACGACCCAGTAGGTGCCACGGAACTCGTAGTCGAGTACGACGGCACCAAGGAAGACCCCGGTGATGCCTCCGAGGATGAACAACACGAGTGCGCCAAGGGTAAACAGGAACGGCGTCGTAAACCGAACCCGGCCTTTGACCATCGTGTAGATGAGCGCGAAGACCATCAGGTCGAACGGTAACGAAATCCCGATGGTCGTCGCCATCATCAGCGTCTTGATCTCGAGGTTGATCGTCGTCAGGAACATGTGGTGCATCCAGACGAGGAACGACTGGACGGCCACGAGGACCATCGAGATGATGACCCACTTCCGGCCGACGAGCCGTCGTCCTGTAAACGTCTGGAACGTCTCGAACATGATCCCGAGCGCGGGGAAGAAGACGATATACACCTCCGGGTGACCGAAGAACCAGAACAGATGCGCCCACAACAGGCCGGAGCCCTGCTCAGCGGCGAAGTACTGGGTCAGGAACAGCCGGTCGGACAGCTGCAACAACAACGCCGCGAGCAGCGCAGCGAACGCGAACAACATCATCCAGACCGTCAGCAGCCACGACCAGGTGAAAAGGGGCATATTCCAGAGACCCAGCCCCTCAGCACGCGAACGGTGGATCGTGACCATGAAGTTCACGGTACCGATCGTGATCGAAATAGTAAATAGCGTCAGACCAAGGATGGTCGCGTTCCCGCCGGTCGTCGCCTGCATCGCAGGGGTATAGGTTGGAACGTTAAGCGGTGCGTACATCGTCCAGCCACCGGCGAACGTTCCACCCTGGAAGAACGAGATACCCACTAACAGCCCCGAGAACAGGTAGAACCAGTACGTCAGGGCGTTCAGGCGTGGGAACGCGAGGTCGTCAGCTCCGATCTGGAGTGGGACGAAGTAGTTCGCAAACCCTGCCGCGAACGGCGAGAGGAACAGGAACACCATCGCGAACCCGTGGGCCGTAACGGCCTGATTGAACTGATCGCCGTCAAGCAGCCCGACACCACCCGCTTCCCAGAGGTGTGCTCGGAAGAGTAAGGCGAGAACACCACCGAACAGGAGGAAGAACAGCGCGGTGATCAGGTAGAGGATTCCGACGTCTTTGTGGTTCGTCGTAACGAGCCACCGCTTGACCGAGGTCATCGGCGGGAGGTCACTCATTCGTCGTCACCTCCATCGTCGCTCTGTTCCTCGTCGTCAGCCGATTCGTCGTCGGTGTCTTCATCGTCGGTATCGTCGTCCGTTTCGTTTTCTTCGTCATCGTCGGCTTCACCGTCCGAAAGCTCGAGCGTGAAGGTCTCGTCGGTCGGACCGGTGAAGTCGATAGAGTCTTCGACGTCTTCGAACTCGTCGTCGATCGACGAAACCGTCACGTCGTACGGTCCACCCTGCTCGATTTCGTCGATCGTGATCGAGCCGTTTTCGAACTCGTCGTCGCTGTACGTGAAGCTGAGGTCCTCATCGAACTCCTCGTTCTCTTCGTGTTCGAGGGCGAGTTCGAAGCCGTCAGTAACTCGTTGTTCGTTCTCGTCCTCGAGGGTGATCGTCAGGGTCAGCTGGTCGTCAACCCATTGTTCGTACTCTTCTGGCGGGAGAACCGTCACGTCAGCGACCATGCCGGAGTGTCCGGTACCACACAGCTCGAAACACTCAGCGACGTGCTCGCCGGGTTCTTCGGCAATGAACCAGGTGTCGTCGTACTCACCGGGGATCGAGTCGGCTTTCACCCGTAGGTCCGAGATGCCGAACGAGTGCCAGACGTCAGTCGAGGTCACTTCGATCCAGATCGGCTCATCAGCAGGGATGACCATATCGTTGGTCGTCTCGATACCGTTGTCGTAGTAGAAGTCCCAACCGAACGCCCAGCCTTCGATATCCATCTCGATCGCATCTTCAGGATTGTTGTCCGGGCCATCCTCGACGTAGAGCAGCATGCCGTACGTCCAGACGACCAGCGAGATGACGATGATGGCACTCAAGCCAAACGATAGGAACAGTTTTTTTCCGCCTTTACCACCTGTCGGTAATTCCCCAAGGGTTGGCAGATCGTCGTCGTCGTCGTCGACCTCGCCAGTATCACGATACTTGTACGCGTTGTACAGTGTATACGCGATCACGACGACGCCGACGAGCGTCCCGAGTCCGAGGAAAACAAGGAAGATATCCTCGAACACGTCAACGCGCGTCTGCACCTCCATCGGGGTTGCTATTGCGCTGTAGATTGTATTCACCTCTATTGAAGTCCGTCTATATGTCGGTCGATGGTTGCCGGGACCACTTATCTATTTGGAATCCAGCCAACGGCAGTCGACGGACCAGGTGACTGCCGGGCGGTTCGGCGACGCGGCGTCGACGCCCCCATTTTACGGCCCGCTATACGACCCGTAGGGTTGCTCCCTCTTTTCTTTATCGTTATTTCACGATCTTATTGTCAGGTATAAACGCCGAAAGACTCCCTTAGGAGCCATTTCCCGAACTCGTTCGGCTCGATCAACCTCGAGTTCAACGGGTAAAACTGGACTCTGCATTTCGCGCGCGCTTGCAAAAGAGTCTATATCACCCATCGCGAAAATACGCGTATGCCAGAAGAGGTTCTATTCAAGTTCGAGCGCCGAATGTCGACCGACGACATCGCGGCGTACCTTCGCACCGTCGCAGACAACCTCGAGAGCGGCGAGTCGATCTCGCTCGAGGCCGGGGGCGAATCCGTGACGATGGACCCCCCCGCCCGTCCAACCTTCGAGATCAAAGCCGAGCGCGAAACCTCGAGCTCCAGCGGCCCCGCCGAACTCAGCATCGAGTTCGAACTCGAGTGGGACGAGGGCGAGGAAAACGGTGAGGGCGGCGACCTACGAATCGACTGACTGATCTCCAGCCGTATTTCTTTAAGCCTTTATGCAGTGGTGGAGAACGACACCGTATGGCACAGCCACGAATCCTGATCCTGGGTGCCCCAGGTGCAGGCAAAGGGACCCAGAGCGCAAAGATCACCGAGGAGTTCAACGTCGAGCACGTCACGACTGGCGACGCTCTCCGGTCGAACAAGGAGATGGACATCTCCGAGATGGACACCGAGTATGACACTCCTGGCGAGTACATGGACCAAGGAGAACTCGTCCCCGACGAGGTCGTCAACGCCATCGTCGACGAGGCGCTCTCGCAAGCGGGCGGCTTCGTCCTCGACGGCTACCCGCGCAACCTCGAGCAGGCCGAAGAACTCGAGGACATGACCGATCTGGACATCGTGCTCATGCTCGACGTCAGCGAAGAGGAGCTCGTCCACCGTCTGACCGGCCGTCGGATGGACCCCGAGACGGGCGATATCTACCACGTCGAGTACAATCCCCCGGAGGACGACGAAGTCGAGGAACGACTCGTCCAGCGCGACGACGACGACGAAGAAACCGTCCGCGAACGACTCGGCGTGTACCGGGAGAACACCGAACCGGTGATCGAACACTACGAAGAACAGGGCGTGCTCGAGCGCGTCGATGGCGAGCAGGCACCCGACGAGGTCTGGGAAGCGGTCAAAAAGACGATCGAAGACGCTGCGTAGGCCCGATTAATCGCTTTGGATATCGACTTCGTGTTCGGCGATAGTGAGATAGTGAATTTGTGGGGGCAGCTGGCAATTCTCTGGGTAGGAATCACTATACGAGTCAGATAATTGGGTCGTCTGGTCAAACAGTTCAAGACCGTTCACGACACAACAACAGCGAGGGCTCGAGCCCGATACGACGAACCCAAGCCCGATGGAATCGGTCGGAATGAGACCACACGAGCGATCACGTGCGGGAAAACGGTCAGTCGACGTGAGATGCTGGCGCTCGATCACGCAGCACGGAAGATAAACACTTGTATACCGTACGTGCGCTAGCACAAGCAGATGACGCGTACAGCCGAGAAGATCAATGCCCTCGTCCGCGAGGATGGTTCGATGGTCGACGCCCTCGAGGCCATCCGTGAGACGGCCGACGAGAACGGCGGGGAGGTCCAGTGGGGGGACGTCAGCGACGAACTCACGAGCGGCCAGTGGGGGCGACTGATCGAGAAGGGCGTGTTGGTCGACGGCGACGAAGGATTCGAGATCGCCGACCGCGAGGCCTACGACGAGGCGCTCGACGGCGATACCGACTCGATTGTCCCTGACGTCGATATCGACGATGAGGAGACGAAGTGGTCTCAGTGGGACAAACTGGCCGCCGTCGGCTCGGTCCTGTTGATGATCGGGTACTGGCTCGAGTCGGTTCGTGAGACCGTTGGTGGTGCAATCGATCTGGTGATGGCGCCGCTCGATGCCGCGTTGCCGTTTTATGCCGTAATCCTCGCAGTGTCGATGCTGACCGGCCTCTACTCGACGCTCCTGCAAGCGAACCTGATGAACCCGGAGATCATCGGAAAGTACCAACAGCGGATGAAGTCGATGCAGGAGAAACAGAAAGACGTCAAAGAGCGCAAGGAGGCAGCCGAAGAGCGCGGCGCGAGCGAAGCCGAACTCGAGCGCCTCGAGAACGAGATGGAAGAAGTCCGCGAAGAGCAGATGGAGGCCATGGCCGAGAACATGGGGATGTTCAAAGAGCAGTTCCGGCCGATGGTCTGGATCATGCTGTTTACCATTCCGCTGTTCCTCTGGATGTACTGGAAGATCCTCGGCGGGCACATCAGCGATGCGGAGATGATCATGGTCATGCCGATCGCTGGTGAAGTCGCGCTCAATGAAGGACTGCTCGGCCCGATGTGGGCGTGGATTATCTGGTACTTCCTCTGCTCGATGGGCTTTACCCAACTCCTGCGGAAGGCACTGAACATCGACATGACGCCAACGGGCGCCTAAGCTGGCCCCTCCCGTCGGCTGTCGCTCGGCTGTTTCGTTGGAATCGGATGCACCCCTCGAGCAACTGGCTCTCCGGACGGAGTCGCGTGCTCGTGTTTCAAAACCCATTTTACCGGCCACGACGCAGTTCACATATGTTACTCACCGTCTCCGGCCCGCCAGGGAGCGGGAAGAGCACGACTGCGGGGTTGCTCGCCGACGCTTTCGATCTCGACCACGTTAGCGGCGGTGACATCTTTAGGGAACTGGCCGACGAGCGCGGCTATACCCCCCTCGAGTTCAACAAACTCGCCGAGGAGAACGACCAGATCGACCGCGATCTCGACCGCCGACTACGTGAAATCGCGGTCGCCGAAGACGACCTCGTGCTCGAGTCACGACTCGCGGGCTGGCTCGCCGGCGAGCAGGCGGACTTTCGGTTCTGGCTCGACGCTCCGCCGGCCGTTCGAGGCGAGCGCATCGCCGAACGCGAGGAGAAAGATCCCGTTCGGGCAACCGAAGAAACCCAGGCTCGCGAAGCGAGTGAGGCACAACGATACGAGGAGTACTACGGGATCGACATTCGTGATCTCACGATCTATGACCTCTCTGTGAACACTGCCCGCTGGGCACCCGACGCCGTATTGGACATGCTCGTCACCGCTGTCGAGGAATACGACGCCGCTGGTGATGAGGGACAACCGATCGTGGACGTCGACTACGACTTCTGATCCGATGAGTCTCCGAGGTCCACCAGACGAGCGGACGCCCGCCGAGTTACTCACGTTCGGCGTCGTCAATCTCGACAAACCGCCCGGCCCGTCTTCACATCAGGTCAGCGGCTGGCTTCGCGACGCCGTCGCCGAAACGCTCGAGGGGCGAGACGTCGACGCGTCGATCGACCAGGCGGCCCACGCGGGGACGCTCGATCCGAAAGTCACTGGCTGTTTGCCGGTCATGCTCGGCGACGCGACACGGCTTGCACAGGTCTTCCTCGAAGGATCCAAAGAGTACGTTGCCGTCCTCGAGTGTCACGCACCGGTCCCGGCTGACGCCGAATCGGTCGTCGCAGAGTTCGAGGGACCGATCTACCAGAAGCCCCCGCGCAAAAGCGCGGTCTCCCGACGCCTCCGCGTACGCGAGATTTACGACCTCGAGATACTCGAACGAGAGGAGCGTAAGTTGCTGTTGCGAATCCGTTGTGAGAGCGGCACCTACGTCCGAAAGCTCTGTCACGACCTCGGGCTGGCGCTTGGTACCGGCGGCCACATGGGTCACCTCCGGCGGACGGCAACGACACCGTTCGACGACACGGACCTTCACTCGGCCTACGAGTTCCTCGATGCGCTGGCGTTCTGGCTCGAAGACGACAATCCCGACCCCCTCTACGAGGTGGTCGACCCCGCCGAGCGAATCCTCACGGACATCCCCCAGGTCGTCATCGCTGAGTCCGCCGCGCGCGAAGTCGCGAACGGAGCGCCAGTGTACGCCCCCGGTGTCCTCGAGGTCGAACGCGGAACGACCAACGGAGACCTCGTCGCCTGTTTGACCCCGAATGGGGCGGCTGTCTGTCTCGGGACGGTCGTCGGAACCGAGGACGACGACTCTGGAGTTGTCGTCGATCTCGAGCGCGTACTCGTCTGAATAGCCGTCGAGGTCGCCGACACCTGGGGCGAGCCGATCATCGGTCGAATGCCGACGATGGGGTCGGTTCAGATGGCTCTCCCTGTCGGGTTCGATTACTCATCGGAGCGTCTACGACTGGAACTAACACCGAAGACGGTGATCTCCAAGCAGGTTCTGGCTCGACCCGGATCTCCCCGCCGTGGCGTTCGACGACTCGTTTACACAGCGCGAGGTCGATATCGGCTCTCGTGTGTTCCTCCTAACTGTGCAGTCGTTGACACACATCGATGATGTGCGTTTGACCGACCGGATCAGTTACCGAGAGCGGACCGACTGCCCCCTGGGACAATCGAAACGACACGCTTAAACGGCAGACGGTCTTCGACCTACATGCGGGACCGTGGGGTAGTGGTATCCTCTGCGGATGGGGTCCGTAGGACCCGAGTTCGACTCTCGGCGGTCCCACTCAAAATTATCTAGGTGTCTAATTCTTAGAGGCTTGGCCGCCTCTACCTGCCGAAAATCCAGTTGTCGATCTCATCACAATTCCCTCCTTTGGACAGTTTAACGAGAGGGGGTCGCCGTGAGTTTCACACCATGGACGTCAACCAGCACGTCCACCTGTCTTCACTGTGAGGTTCATGTTACTGGTCACCAACATGGCTCACAACGAGACGCCCGGCTCAGTCCGGATCCACACCGCTCAGGGCAATGAGTGGTGCTACAACGCGATCGAGAAGGCCGCACGGTTCTACGACTGCAACCGATCGAACGCCATCGCGTTCGCCTGCGAAGCCGTCAACCGCCTGGTTCGAGCAACTCGAGCCGTTCTCGAGCGTGACAATCTCACCAGATCCTGCGCCAGGAGATCGCCGAGCCGCTCTCGACTCAAGGGGATGACCTTCGACCTCGAGACCCCGGTCACAGTTACACCAAAAGGCGACGAGTGATCGATTTAGAATCGGGTACAACCACCTTCCCTTCCTCCACCTTCCTGTGGGGCTATGGGCGCGCACGGGTGGGAGACGATGACATCAAAGTTATCAACGAATTGCTATTAAGTTGTATCGAGCTATCAAAACTGGCCTGCCGAATAAAAGGCGTGAATGTGGCACGGTTGAGAGCGGATCTGCAAACAACGGTAATCGGCCAGTGCAGGTGAGCGATGGAAAGTTTAGGAGTGGTCTCTGATATCGGTTGTGGAATCGTCTATAATAACCGTATCAGTCGAGTCCTGAATTATCGTCACACTCACTTCTTCGAGATCGTCGGTGTCTTCTTCAAAGAATGTGTTGTGAAGGTTCCCAATGTCGTCTCCTTCGTCGGGTTGCTCGGGAGGCCACGCTGATTCGCCAGCAAATACAATTGCCACTTCCGACTCTTCAGTTTCGTCGACACAGTCTGGGTAATTGGTGTCTCCATCCAGCGCGATGATTATCTCGTCACCACTGCTCGCAGTTAGACCAGGATCTGCATCATCACTCGTGAATCGTCCCGATACTGTTTCATCTTCGCCGGAAGCCTCGATGAAATACTCTAGTTCGTCCGATGTGAAGTCATCACCAGCATTGTGGCTGACCGTGATGACTAAATGGTAATGAGCGCACGTATCACCGTCGTCAAGTTCTGGAACAGTGATTGGCCCGTCTGAAGCGTTCACATCTGTGATTTCGACCGAGGAAAATTGCGGAGAATCAGTCATATTTCGATCGCTAATAGCAAACGCGAAAAAAGCGACTGACGCGGCCAAGATAATGGTCAGAGCGACAATTAACACGACTCCGACTACCGATGATACTGATCGGTCCCCCAACCTTCCACTCATGTTTAAAGGTCGGACTAATTACGGCTTATAGCTATTGGCCAACGAACTATTGACAACAGATAAGTACTGTTGATTGGGGGAGCTGGCGTGTAACTTTCATGTTCTGGATGCAACAACACATCAGGAACAACACTTGTCACTACCTACTTACCTTCACTACTCATCTGCAACGACTCGAGCGAAGTCCTGAACGTCGGTGTACCGCTCGAGTTCGCGGATGCCCTCGTCGCTCACCCTACCCGTCGCAGTTTCTCGCAGGCTTCCTCGTGGCCGTCCTCGCACGCGTCTCGAGCGCGTCGCGCCGCCTCAATCCCGCCGCGTTCGGAGTCGCCGGTAATCGATGACGACGGTTGCCCTCGAGAAGTACAGCCTTGCCCAGTTAGTCGACAGTCTCCGGGTACGCATTCGGACAGGGGTGGCCCAGGCGTGATCGTCTCGGCTGCGATCGCGGAGATCGGCGAGTGCGTTGCCGGCGATCCCCGCGAGGCGATCCGGTACGATCACCACAGCGGAAGTCGAGCCAAAAGTCACTCCGGAGACGCTTCTCGTCGTTCCCAGAGGAGCGTGAGCACTAACGCCGTCCCGATTGCCGCGACGACGACGAGGACGCCGATCACCAGATAGAGCATTGGGGACGCGCCGGCTAACATGCCGACGGTCAAGGGGAACATCGCAGTCGCACTCATATGTGTTTGAAGCAACGCAACCCGCAAGTAGTTATCGTCATGTTCGAGAGGTGTACCTGTTCCGCGAGAAGCCACGTGATACCCACACGACGAGGACGGCACGACACGAGTGAGATGTCATCCACACCCTGGAGATCGAACTGACCGGTCAGCGTTCACACGCTGCCAGCATCGCCGTTCTTTCATGGCGTCTCGTTCGGGAGTCACCACAAACCAGGGCTCGAGTGCTGGCAACTCGCGACTCGAGCCAGAGTAAACGTATAACTGTTTTGGCCTGAAAGGTACCTCATAGCCAATGGTGGCAGCGAGTTACGTCGGTCGAGCGGTCGCCCCAAACCACAGCACAGGGCGAACACTCTACCGCCGGGTGCGACCTGAACGCGTGTCGGGTATCAACCGATCCCGGGAGAGAACGCGAGGAGCCGATGATCGTCCGAACGGACGGTCGGTGAGGCCATGATGGCCTGGCTCGAGGCCCATCTCACGCCCGAGGCCACGAAGACAACGCTTTATCACGCCGTCCGCCTCCTCTTTCGGCTTTACGTTGCGAGTCTCCTGCTTGCCGGCACCTACAGTGTCTTCTGGCTCGCAGAAGTCGCCGGCCTGATCCCAGAACGACTCCTCTCGACGATCTGGGTCGGCATCGCCATCATGGGGACGATCTTCCTCGTGCTCTTGATCACGCTGTTTTACACCTCGAACACCCGATAATCGGCGCTCGAGTGGTCGTCTGCGTTTCTCGAGTGCCAGCCTGCTGGCGATCTATTCGTGGCCACTGCCTCGTTCGAGACGTTTAACCTCGATCACGGGAGAGAAACGATCGATGACCGTTGTGCTCGCGGGTATCGGTGCCGACAGCACCAATCTCGGCGCGCTCGCACCGCTGTACGACGACGGACGGTTCGAGTACGTTCCGATCCCCGAAAAGACCGACCGAACGAGTGAGGCCGCGACGCTCGGCTCGTGGGAGCTACGGGACGACCGTGTCGCAGCCGACCTCACGACGCGGATCGAACCTCAGCCCGTCCGGGGGGAGGCCGAGCCGGTTACAGGCGCAGCACTCGCCGAGTGGCCGTTTCACCGCGATCCGAACTTCGAGGCACTGACCTACGGCGAGCATCGGGCCAGCGGGTACGTCTCTCGGCTTCGAGCCCTCGAACCCGGCGACGTTGTCGGCTTCTACGCTGGGCTCCGCCGGCCGGATGGCGACCGAGCACACCGCTATCTGATCGGCTACTTCACCGTCGATTCGGTGGACGTGGTGACTCCGGAGACGCCCCAACCCGAACGCAAAGCGATTCTTGCGTCCCACCCCCATAACGCCCACGCGAAACGGGCTCGAGACGGGGACCTGTATCGTTCGGAGAAGACCGTCGTCTTCATCGGCGGCCGAACGCCGGGTGGACTGTTCGACCGACACCCGATCCGGCTCAGCGACTATTATGTGAAACCGGGCAACGAGCGCCCACAGTACTACCTCCGTGACGAAATTACAACGGCCTGGGACGTTCGCGAGGGTGGCGAGAACATGATGTTCAAGCCGGCCTATCGGTGTGCGATATCGGGCGAGCGGTTCCGATCACTGGTAGGCCCACTCGAGGAGCGACGACCCGAAGACGCCGCGGTCGACCCGTGATTCGTGTCGGTGTGAACTACGGCCGACTCGTGATTCGTGTTGGCGCAAATCTCGACCGGTTCGTTTCGGTCGGATAAACCAGTCGGTTTCTTGTATCGTTCCGTCGAACATCCGTGAGTGAGCGACGACAAGTCCCGATACGATCGCGTCCGACGCCACCCGACGCCGGGACGGGGAAACTCCCTGGCTGCCTGGACGAACGCCAAGTCACCGCTCCGGGTCGCGTTCAATTACGTCTTCGTCTGGCTGGCCCGAATCGCACCGAGCCTTCGGCTCAGACGGTGGGTGCTTCGCCGGCTCGGCGTGACCGTCGGCACGGGCGTCTCCTGGGGCCTCGAGGCGACGCCCGACGTCTTCTGGCCGGAGCTACTCACACTCCACGAACACGCGATCGTCGGCTACGATGCGACGCTGCTCTGTCACGAGTTCCTCCAGGACGAGTATCGGACGGGTGAAGTCGTCGTCGGCGAACGGGCGATGGTCGGTGCGGGGGCGATCGTGCTTCCGGGTGTCGAGATCGGTGCCGACGCACAGGTCGCGGCGAACTCGCTGGTCGCCGACGACGTCGAGCCGGGGACAACCGTCGCGGGTGTGCCGGCGCGGCCGATTGGAAACGACGACAGTACCGAGGCTGACGACTGATCGGCCGCCAGCATCGACCGTTTATCGACGTTCGATAGGGAGACTAACGATTGTGAATAGGTAGCACGACGTGGCGTTGCCAGTCGACCCTGAGAACTTGCTTGGTGAAGCGGGCACGAAGACGGAATCGAAGGTGAAGCAGGGTCCGGGAACGAGAGAACGGGCCCGGAAGCAACGAGTCGTACCGTCGGGTGTGAAACTGATGTCGATTACAGCGACGACCAGGAACGACGAGCCTCGCTCCAGGAGGTGATGGTCGCGATCCAGCGGGCAGCGATAAGCTTTTTCAGGGTTTCTGCAGGGAAGCCGTCGAACGTATCGACGGGAAGTGAGATGCCCATCGCGGGCTTGATATCGTGGGCAACCGCCTGGTCGCCGACGGAGACGACGGTTCCTTTGTCGTCGAACTCCCAGGTTTTGAGCGGTCGGCCGTCGATCGCACGGGCGATGTTCTCACCGACGAGTTCGGCGGCCTGCCAGGCGGCCTGGGCGGTCGGCGGGGCGGGTCGGTCGCCTTGCTCGAGGATTGCGGAGTCGCCGATGGAGAAGACGCGCTCGTCGGAGGTCTGGAAAGTCGCCTCGGCGTTGACACGGTTGTGCTCGTTCTCGAGGTCGACGCCGTCCATGGCGTTGCGACCGGTAATGCCGCCGGTCCAGACGAGAACGTCGTGCTCGAGCGGATCGCCGTCATCGAAGTGGATGACCTCGTCGGTCGCTTCGGTGATCGGGTCGTCGGTGTGGATCTGGACGCCAGCGGTCTCGAGTTTGTCGCGAAGCGCCTGCTGGATCTCCGGGTCGTTTCCGGGGAAGATTTCGTCGAGCGCCTCGACGAGGTGGATCTCGATGGGGGCGCGGTGGGCGTCGCGGAACTCGGCGATCTCACCGGCGGTCTGAATACCGGAGAGTCCAGCGCCACCGATAACGACCTGTGCGGGGTCGCCGCGGGTCCCGTCTTTGCTGGCCGCTTTGACGGCCTCGTGGATCTCGAGGGCGTCGTCGAGGCTCTTGAGCGTCAGCGAATGCTCCTCGAGGCCGGGAATGCCGTAGTAAGCGGTCTGGCTTCCCAGCGCGACGAGGACGTAATCGTACTCGACGTCCGCTTCGTCAGCGAGTTCGACGACCTGTTCGTCGACGTCCAGGCCGGTTACTTCAGCCTGGATGAAGGTAGTCGAAGGATCGGTAATCTGGTCCACGGAGAAGGTGACGTCCGAGCGAACGTCGGGGTCACGAATGACCCGGTGAACTTCGTGTAAAACCAGGTGGTAATCGACGTCGGCGATCCACGTGATCCGCGTCTCGGTCCCGAGTTCTGATTGAAGCGTGTTAATCGCCCCAGCACCGGCATATCCGGCACCGAGTACGACGACCTTCTCAGCCATAGTACACTGTGAGTAGCACTCGGTTACAAAGGTGTTGAAACGTGTATTACATTGCCAGGGTATGTCACACCGCGGGGCGCGGGTTATAAAATGCGTTTGCCGAAAGCACTCGAGGCCAGTTCGGCGGCGAGGCCCGCGGTTTCGTTTGCCTCGTCTAGAATCGGATTCACCTCGACGACGTCCATCGATCTGACCACGTTGTCCCGATCGTGGCGTTTCGAGACCGTCTCGAGTGCGGAATGTGCTTCTCGGTAGGTTACGCCGCCGCGAACGGGCGTCCCGACCCCGGGGGCCGCGTTGGGGTCGAGCCAGTCCAGGTCGAGGCTGACGTGGATACCGTCGGTACCGGTCGTTGCAACCTCGAGTGCGTCCTCGACGACGGCCGTGATGCCGCGCTCGTCGATATCCGACATGGTAAACGCAGTCATCTCGCTGTCCCGCACCAGCGCTCGCTCACGGTCGTCGATGCTCCGGAGGCCGACGTAGGCGACCGACGACTCGCGGACGGCTGGTGCGTGAGCCCACTCGAAATCGCCGAAGACGCCGCGGCCGAGTACGGCAGCCAGGGCCATTCCGTGGACGTTTCCACTGGGAGACGTTCTGGGTGTATTGAGGTCCGCGTGGGCGTCGAACCAGATCGCTCCCAATGTCGCGTCGCGAGCCGATCCGTTCATCGAGCCGATCGCGACGGAGTGGTCACCACCGAGGACGAGCGGAAAGAGGCCGTCGTCGATCGTCCCCGCGACTTCGTCGGCGAGCCTCGAGCAGACGTCTTCGATCTCCCGGAGGAACTTTGCGTTCCCCTCGCTTGGAGGGGTCGCGTCGGGGTCGCGCTCTTCGGCGCGTGGGACGAACAGATCGCCGGCATCGACCGATTCGACGCCGGCTCGCTCGAGTTCGTCGGCGAGACCCCCATATCGGATCGCCGACGGACCCATGTCGACGCCACGGCGGTTCGCTCCGTAGTCCATCGGTGTACCGATGATTCGAACGGTAGCCATCGTCTCGCCGTTCGACGCCAACTGATTTGACCCTATCGGAGACAGCGGCGGCCGTCGACAGATTTAGGGTTAGACGGATCTAATTCGACGTACGATGATGCTGAGCGACGTGATGGAAGATTACCTCAAAGCGATCTACCAGCTCCAGCGCGAGAGCGACGAGCGAGTCAAAACCTCCGAAATCGCCGCGGAACTGGACGTCACGTCGCCGACCGTCACCAGCATGCTCGAGAAACTCGAAGACCGCGAGCTCGTCGACCGCGAGAAATATCACGGCGTCACCCTCACCGAGGAGGGCGAAACCGTCGCCCTCGAGGTCATCCGTCACCACCGACTGCTCGAGGCGTATCTCACCGAACATCTCGATTACGACTGGGCCGAGGTCCACGCCGAGGCCGACCGGCTCGAACACCACATCAGTGAGGACTTCGAGGCTCGGGTCGCAGACGTCCTCGGCGAGCCGGACGTCGACCCACACGGCTCCCCAATTCCGGGTGCCGACCTCGAGCCACCCGCTCGACCCGATGGGGCCCCCATCAGCGAGTTCACCGAAGGAGAGACCGTCGTCGTCGAGGAGGTCGCAGACCGTGACGCGGACGTGCTCGCGTATCTCGCCGACCACGGCGTCGAACCCGGCGTCGAACTCGAGATCGTCGAGGTTGCACCGTTCGGGATGGTAACGGCCAGGCCCATCGCTGGCGATGACGCGGTTTCGCTCCCTGAGTCGGTCGCCCATCACGTCCGTGTCGCACAGCCCGCTGGAGTCGACGCGTAACCGAATTCGACCCCCGACTGTTCACTTTGCCGTTTCATCAGACGATTTCGAGTGACTCGAACTCGAGTTTCGGTAGAAAAGATATATGTTTAGCCCCGTCTAAACCAGTGTCAATGAGATCGATTATCGTATTCACAGTCACCTGGGGTGATAGGTGTACATGAGTGGCCGCACGCTGTATGACCTTCCGCGGTGGGTGCTTGCGATCGGCCCGGTCGTGATTTTGCTCGCCGTCTTCGCCGTCCTCTTTCTGACGTCGCCGTTCGGCGATCTCTCTGCGGTCGACGAGGCAAGTACGCTCGAAATCGTCTGGATGCTAACGATCATCGGTGCCATCGCCGGCATCATTCCGGTCGCAATCGGAATGCTCTGGTTTCCGTTCATCCGCGACCTCGATCCCCGGTACTTACACGCATTTCTCGCACTGGCGGCCGGGGTGCTCGCATTCATCGCCGTCGAGATGACCGAGGACATGATCTTCGACTACGGACTCGAGGCCGAGAACACGATGCTCGCCGCGACCCTCGCCATCGTCGGCGTCGGTGGCACGTTCGCGATTATGTACGCCGCGAGCCAGTGGCGCCAGCGCAAGATGTCAACGTCCGAAAAGAGCGGGCTCGAGATCGCGTATCTCGTCGCGCTTGCACTCGGACTTCACAGCATCGGTGAGGGGCTCGGTATCGGCGTCGCCTACATCAACGGCGACGCGACGTTGCTCATGCTCCTGGTCCTGGCGTTCGTGATGCACAACGTCATGGAGGGGCCAACGGTCGTCGCTGCCGTCGCCCGCGACAGGGCCACGCCACCACTGCGACACTTCGCTGCGATGGGACTCATCGCGGGTGGGCCGGTTATTCTCGGCGGCTACATCGGCAGTTTCGCCCAGTCGAACCTGCTCGCCGTGTTGTTCTTTGCCATCGCAATCGGTGCCATCCTTCAGGTGCTGATCGAGGTTGCAGAACTCATTCGTTTCGACGCCGAAGCCGTCCTCACGCGGACGAACGCTGCGACGTTCACCGTCGGCTTTGCGCTCATGTTCTTACTCGAAGACGTTCTCACAGACGTCGTCCTCGAGGGGTGGCTCGTCCCAGCCTGATGCTGCCAGCCCTGCTGCTATCGATCCGATCACCTACGCAATAGCAGCCCAGGCGGACTGACGTTCTTTCGGAGTTCGATCGGCAACCACCACAACCGGAAAATCAGAACCCGCGGGTTTAAGGAATTCAAATCCGAATAATTGGCTATGTCATCTATAGAATTGACGCCGAGTCAGAAAAAAATTCTCCGCGCACTGACGAATCTCCACAAAGAGTCCGAAGATGCGATCAAAGGTGAAGACATCGCCGCACAGGTCGACCGGAACCCAGGGACGATTCGAAACCAGATGCAGAGTCTCAAAGCCCTCCAGCTTGTAGAGGGCGTACCAGGGCCGAAAGGCGGCTATAAACCCACAGCAGCCGCCTACGAAGCCCTCGAGATCCAGCAGATGGACGATCCGGCGTCCGTCCCGCTCGAACACGAAGGCGAACCCGTCGAAGACGTCATCGTCGAGGAAATCGACCTCTCGAGCGTCCACCACCCCGAACTTTGCCGTGCGGAGATCCACCTGCAGGGGACGATCGCCGACATCGCCGAGGACGACTCCATAATCGTCGGTCCGACGCCGCTTTCGAAACTCGTCGTCGAGGGAAGCGTCGACGGTAAAGACGACACCAACAACATCCTCATCCTTCGAATCGAGGACATGGTCGCACCCGCAGAAGAGCCCGAACACTGATCATATCCCCAGCTTTCGGTTTTTCTCTCGTCTATCACTGGCTCTCGGACACCATTGGGACTCGCTCACACTGCTCTCGGCGACATCTACAGAGGAAACAAGCTGAGTGCCTCGTGGCTTGATCCCGAGGCGGCCCACCGCATGAGTAGTAGTCACTGCACGTCAGTGCGCACCTGCTCGCCAGACGAATCGGCGATCAGTGTACGGATCGTTGCAGGCGGTACTACAATTACCTCGAGAAGCGTTGACGGTGTTCGACGAACGAAACTGCGGTGTCTGCTGACGGCGGTTTCGGTGGGGAACCGATGGCTGGCCAGGCTGGCCGGCGTTACTGGTCGTCGTTCGCCTCGATCGAGACTGCAGGAATTCGGTCGACGCTGGCGACGGCGTCGCTGGCCTCGACGTCCATAACGGTCACGCCCATCGTGTTCCGCCCAACCGTCGAGATCTCGTCGACTCGAGTGCGGACGATCTGGCCGTGTTCGCTCATCAAGACGAGCTGGTCGTCCTCGGAGACGGCCTTGACGGCAGTCACGCGACCGTTCCGGTCACCAGTTTTGATGTCGATCAATCCCTTGCCGTAGCGGGACTGGGTGCGATACTCCGAGAGGCGCGTCCGCTTTCCGTAGCCGTTGCGGGTGACCGTCAACAGCGCCCGGCCGTCGTCCTCGTCGGTCGCGACGAGTCCGGCGACAGCATCCTCAGCAGCGAGTTTGATACCGTTGACGCCGCGGGCATTACGCCCCATCGCTCTGACTTCTGCTTCGTCGAATCGGATCGTCATCCCCTGTTCGGTGGCGATAACCAGATCGGTCGTTCCGTCCGTAACCTCGACGTCGACGAGTTCGTCGTCCGCCTCGAGCGAGGCGGCGATCTTTCCGTTCGACTGGATGCGCTCGAACTCCTCGCCACTCGTCCGCTTGACGTAGCCGTGTTTCGTGGCCATCGTCACGAACTCGTCGTCTTCGAAGGTGTCGGTGTCGACGACGGCGGTGATCTCCTCGTCGGACTCCAGATCGAGGATGTTGACGGCCGACTTCCCGCGGGCAGTCCGGCCCATCTCGGGGATCTCGTAGGTCTTGAGGCGGTAGACTTTCCCCTGATTGGTAAAGCAAAGCAGGTAATCGTGGGTGTTCGCCCGGAAGACGGCCGAGACTCGATCACCCTCCTTGACGTCCGCACCGATGATACCTTTGCCACCTCGACCCTGGGGATCGAACTGGTCGATCGGCATCCGCTTGACGTAGTCGTCTTCGGTCATGACGACGAACACCTCTTCTTCGGGAATGAGGTCTTCGTGGGTGACCGTCCCCTCGTCTTCGATGATGGAGGTTCGACGGTCGTCGTCGTACTCGGCTTTGATCTCGCGGAGTTCGTCTTTGATGACCGAGAGCAGTTCCGTCTCGCTCTCGAGGATGGCGGTCAGTCGCTCGATTTCGGCCTGGACGTCTTCGTACTCGGATTCGATTTCTGTAGCCTCCATCGAAGTGAGGCTGCCGAGTTGCATCCGGACGATGTGGTCAGCCTGGTCCGCCGAGAAGTCGAACTGCTCGCGCAGGCCCTCCTTCGCCGTCGACCGATCCTCGCTGTTGCGGATGAGTTCGACCACGTCCTCGACGTTCTCCAGGGCCTTCAGCCGCCCCTCGAGGATGTGTGCGCGATCTTCGGCCTCGACGAGGTCGTACTCGCTGCGTCGGCGGACGACCTCCCGGCGGTGCGCGATGTACTCCTCGAGGGTCTCTTTGAGCGTGAGGACCTTCGGCTGGCCGTCGACCAGTGCGAGGTTGATGACCCCAAACGTACGCTCTAAGTGATTCTCGAGCAGTCGGTTCTTGACGATCTCGCTGTTTGCGCCGCGTTTGAGTTCGACGACGATACGGACGCCGTCGCGGTCGGATTCGTCACGCAGGTCCGAGATTCCCTCGAGGGTGCCCTCGTTGACGTCGTCAGCGATACGCTCGACGAGGCGGGCCTTGTTAGACTGGAAGGGGAGTTCGGTGATGACGATACGTTCGCGGCCGTTTTTCCACTCCTCGACATCGAACGCCGCGCGGACGCGGATGCGCCCGCGGCCGGTCTTGTACGCCGAGTAGATGGCGTCGCGGCCGACGATGTTGGCACCCGTCGGGAAATCCGGCCCCTTGACGTGCTCCATCAGGTCCTCCACCGTCGCGTCGGGGTTGTCGATCAACTCGATTGTGGCGTCGATCACCTCACCGAGGTTGTGCGGCGGGATGTTCGTCGACATCCCGACGGCGATCCCCGAGGAACCGTTGACCAGCAGGTTTGGGAACGCTGCGGGCAGGACGTCCGGTTCCTGAAGACGGTCGTCGTAGTTCGAGGAGAAGTCAACGGTATCCTTGTCGATGTCCTCGAGTAACTCTTCGGCGATGGCGTCCATCCGGGCCTCCGTGTATCGCTGGGCGGCCGGTGGGTCGCCGTCCATCGAGCCGAAGTTCCCCTGGCCATCGACCAGCGGATAGCGCATCGAGAAATCCTGTGCCATTCGGACGAGCGTGTCGTAGATCGCCTGGTCGCCGTGTGGGTGGTAGTCACCCATTGTCTCGCCGACGATCGAAGACGACTTGCGGTGAGAGGAGCCACTGGTAACGCCCATCTCGCCTATCGCATATAGGATGCGCCGATGGACGGGTTTGAGGCCGTCTTCGACTCTCGGGAGTGCACGACCCGCGATGACGGACATCGCGTAGTCGATGTAGCTCTGTTCCATCTCGTCCTCGATGCGGACGTTCTCGACTGTCCGTGCCTCGATATCGGTCGGATCGGGTACGTCTGAACTCATTGAATCACAGCACCTCGTCTCGAGCGGTCATATGTCGATCCATTCGGCTTCCGGCGCGTGGTCTTTGATGAACTGCTTTCGGGGTTCGACGGCGTCGCCCATCAGGACGGAGAACATCTTGTCCGCCGCGGCCGCGTCCTCGACCGTGATCTGTTTGAGGATGCGGTTTTCGGGGTTCATCGTCGTCTCCCACAGCTGCTCGGGGTTCATCTCGCCGAGTCCCTTGAATCGCTGGACCTGTGTCGGATTCCCGTCGCATTTCTCCGCGACGATCTCGTCGCGTTCGGCGTCGGTCATCGCGTCGTAGGTCTCGCCGCGATACCGGATGCGATACAGCGGCGGCTGGGTCGCATAGACGTAGCCACCCTCGAGCAGCGGACGCATGTGTCGGTAGAAGAACGTGAGCATGAGCGTCCGGATGTGTGCGCCGTCGACGTCGGCGTCAGTCGCCATGATGATCTTCTTGTACCGGATCTCGTCGACGTCGAACTCGTCGCCGATCCCCGCACCGATGGCGGTGATCATGTTCCGGATCTCGTCGTTCTCGAGGATGCGATCGAGCCGGTGTTTCTCGACGTTCAGGATCTTTCCTTTGATCGGCAACACGGCCTGGAACTCGGGGTTTCGAGCCTGTTTCGCGCTGCCGCCTGCGGAATCACCCTCCGCGATGAACAGTTCGGCCTCCTCGGGGTCTTTGGTCTGACAGTCGGCGAGTTTGCCGGGCAACGAGGTGGACTCGAGTGCCGACTTGCGGCGGGTGAGTTCTTCGGCTTTTTTGGCTGCCATCCGGGCTTTCGCGGCTTCGACGGCTTTCATCACGATCGCCTGTGCCGTGTCTGGGTTCTCCTCGAAGTAGGTGCCCAGTCGCTCGTGGATGGCGCTCTCGACGATGCCCCGAACTTCGCTGTTTCCGAGTTTGGTCTTCGTCTGGCCCTCGAACTGTGGGTCCGGGTGTTTGACCGAGATGACTGCCGTCAGCCCCTCGCGGATGTCCTCGCCTTTGAGGTTGTCCTCGAGATCCGAGAGGAGGTCGTTGTTCTGTGCGTAGTCGTTGATCGTCCGCGTCAGGGCGGTCTTGAAGCCGGTGAGGTGCGTACCGCCTTCGCGGGTGTTGATGTTGTTCGCGAAGGCGTGGATCGACCCCTGCAGTTCTTCGGTGGCCTGCATCGCGACTTCGACCTGGATGTTCTGGTCTTCGTCCTCGAAGTAGATCACGTCGGGATGCATCGCAGAGCGCGTCTCGTTTAGGTACTCGACGAACTCACGGATACCGCCTTCGTACTCGTAGGTTTCCTCGACGACACCATCGTCGCCGTCTTCGCGCTCATCACGCAGTGTGATCCGAACGCCGGAGTTGAGAAAGGCCAGCTCGCGAAGCCGGTTTGCGAGCGTCGAGAAAGAGAACGTGTCGGCCTCGAAGATCTCCCCGTCCGGCCAGAACTGAACCCGTGTTCCGGTGTCTTCGGCCGGCTCGAGGTCGCGAACCTGCTGCATGTCACCGTCGGGCTCGCCGCGTTCGAACGCGTGGGTGAAGACGCCGCCGTCGCGTTTGACCTCGATCTCGAGTCGTTCGGAGAGGGCGTTGACCACACTCACCCCGACGCCGTGGAGGCCACCGGAGACCTGGTAGGATTTGTTGTCGAACTTCCCGCCCGCATGGAGGACCGTGAGGATCACCTCGAGCGCGGGGCGGTCGTACTCGTCGTGTGTGTCGACGGGGATGCCACGACCATCGTCAGTGACACTCACCGAGTTGTCCTCGTGGATCGTGACAGTGATGTCGTCACAGTGGCCGGCCAGTGCCTCGTCGATCGAGTTGTCCACCACCTCATAGACTAGGTGATGAAGCCCTCGAGAATCCGTAGAGCCGATGTACATCGCGGGCCGTTTCCGTACGGCCTCCAGGCCCTCTAAGACCTGGATTTGTCCTGCGCCGTACTCGCTTTCCTGGGACATGTAAAACCTGTTTTCGGGTAGTGGACCGGGGCTTATAAAGATTCACGTACGCGCGCGAGCGCGTGATCGAGAGTCGGCCCACCTTTTCCCCGCGAGTGCGGGGAATTTACGACCGGATCGGTGTGAGACAGGGATCAGTCCTGAAACGACGCCCTCGTCGGCTCTTTGTTTGCGGTACTCGGATCGTACAGCGCGGTCAGCGCTGCCGAGTGCCGCCCAGTGGCCGACGCTCGCTCGACGGCTGTTTACGACCGACGAGCGAAGTGACTGAGCGTCGTAACGACTGGCTCACTTCGGCTGGATGCGGGAGGCCGAGTCGGTACCGGAGTCGGTCTTCTCGTTTGAACGGCTCGAACACGACCGGCTCCTCGAGCGCCCAGAGTGTGGCCCGCGAGCCACGAAGCCCGCGACGGTCGACGATAGCGTTGGCGGCGCGGCGGCCGGCCTCGTTCGCGGACTCCATCGAAGCCAGGTCCGAGTTCGTCCGTACGTAGTCGGCTGCCAGCGTGAGGTTCTCGACGCCAACGTCCGCTGGTGGGCGATTCCGAAGTGATCCGACGGTGTTTATCAACAGCGGCGACCGGTTCTCGACGACGTCGCCGTTTGCCGTCGTGGACGAATCGTCGACCTCGACGATTGCCGGATCGAGGAACCAGTCGACGAGCATCTCGTCAGTCAGTCGTGGTTCGTCCGCGTTCAGATGGGCTTTTACCTGCTCCCAGATCTCCGTCGAAATCTCCGCTCGAGTACACTCCCTCGCCGGTTTGTCGTAGCATATTCCCGGCGTGTCCCAGTCGGAGGCGATCACCGAGAGGACGCCCTCGACGTCGCCGTCGCTTCTCGCCTCGAGGTCGTAGTCGTGCCAGAACTGACGCTGTGAGATCGAGGTCAGCGCCCACGGTGCGTCGGCGTACACCTGATGACCTCGTGTCAGGTCGACCGGTTCGGAGAGGTAAAACTGAATCCCGTTCATCCACGCGGTATCGAGACGTTCGAGTAGCCGAAGCTCCGGGGCTGCGGTGGCGAGGTCGGGTGTGACGAACGAGGGGGCGACCTCGACCGGAACCGCAAGGACGAACTCGTCGGCGTCGACCGTCTCCCCGTCGGAAAGCGTGACGCCGGTGACGCGGCGGCCGTCGAACTCGAGTGCCTGCGCGGGAGCGTTCGCTCGGAGGTCGACCCCGAGCGTTTCGAGATAGCGCGTCCAGGGGTCGATCCAGGCGTCGCTCGTGGGGGCGTTCAGTATACGCTCGGTGGGCCGGCCAGGGTCGAGCTGACCGAACAACAGTTGCAGGTAGATGGTTCCGACTGTGCGGGCGCTGCCGACTTCGGGCCGCAGAGCAACCAGCGACTGGGTCGCATAAGCCAGTCGGTCCCGAAACTCCTGTGAGCGGTTTTCGGCGTCGATGAACTCCCACCACGAGACGTCGTCGAACGACTCACGACGGCGCTCGCAAGCGGTGAGCAGGAACAGCAATCGCTCGAGCAAGAACGCGACGTCGTCTTTCGGTAGGTCCTCGGCGAAGGCCGGACGGAAGGCCTCGAGCCAGCCGCGGACGGAATCCGGCTGGCTGGTGTCGGCGATACGGTCCGGACGGTCGACGCTCGCGATGAGCGTCGCCTCGGTCTCGACGAGGTTGTCCGCGACCGTATCGTTCCCGTCGGGAATTCGCGCCATCGTGTCGATGACGTGGCGGTAGAACGCCGGGAAGAACCGAAAGCCATGCTCGCCGTGGAGCGGGGCGGGGCTGTCGTCGATCGGCATCGATCGGGCCTTGCCGCCGAATCGTGCTCCTGCCTCGAGGACGGTCACGTCGGCCCCGCGCTCGGCAAGTTCGTGTGCGGCCGTGAGGCCGCCGATACCACCGCCGACTACAGCAACGTGAGTCATCGGGCCCACTCCGGGCTCGAGGGACCTAAGGGGCGTCCCTAACACCGCCACTCGAACGTTCGACCGATAGCCAGCGCTCACGGTCGCCCGGCCGTTTGGACGACCGACCATGATCCGTCCCGACCGAACGACAGTCCGTTCGGACGTGGGTAGCAATATTTGCCACCAGCAGTCGAAGACGAGCATATGAAACACCCAGTCACGACAATCTCGGCGGTACGATCGGCAGTCGACGCCCCGGTCGACGACGTCCTTCGGGCCCTCGCCGACGGTGACGCCCGAACCGTGGTCGCATTCGTAGCGACCCGGTCCGAGGTGTCACTCGACCGGCTTGCGGGCGTCGTCGTCGGCGCGTCGATCGCCGGCGAGGATCAGATCGCGAGCCCGGCCGAACACGAGCGCACCGAAATAACACTCCACCACGATATGCTTCCCCGGCTCGAAGACTGTGGCTTCCTCACGTACGACCCGGACGAACGGCGCGTTACCGACGCGGACGTCCCCGAACCGATCGTCGCCTTCCTCGAGATCGATCACGATGCCGACGCTTCGTGAGGCGCTGGCCGAGGTCGAAGGCCGGCGAAAGCGACTCGAGGTCTACACCGACGACGGAGCGGTCGCCGGTGAGTTACAACGGCAGTTTGCGGTGTACAACGTCGACGTCGACCACTGGTTCCGAGGGCGAGACGGCGACGGCGGCTGTCTGGTCGTTCGCGATGGCGATGGCGTGTTTCGTGGCGCCGTCGGGCTGGACCATCTCGAGGCGATCCTCTCGCCGACGGTTCATCCGCCGTGGACGATCGACAACGAATCGGTCGACGTCGCTGAGCTGTTCGACTTCCTCGAGAACACGGTCTTCGCCTCGTACGATCGACGACAGTTACTCGGAGCGACTCGAGAGTTCGAGGCTCGGGCGTGGCGCGTCGGCGCTGGACGGCTGTACGCCGGCTTTCAACGACGAGAGGCACTGGTCGCACAGCGTGGAGTCTACGAACGCCTCGCCGAGAGGGGATCGCTTTCGGTTACCGCGTTCGTCGCCGACGAGTGGACAGACGCGGTCGAGGACATGGAAGGCGTCCGGATCGTCGACCGCGATCGGAACGGAGTCGCCGAGTTCTGGTTCGTCGTCTTCGATGGCGACGGCTCTGACCTCCGGAAGTGCGCGCTCGTCGCCGAGGAGCGCGGCTCCGGGACGTACGCCGGCTTCTGGACGTACGACCCGGCGACGGTCGACGGCCTCGTCGCGAGCCTCGAGTCGCTGGCCGAGGACGTCCTCGAGAGGGACGATTCGGACGAGCTGCTTGACGGGCGTCGGTGATCGGCCTACAATCGACCGTCGCGGCGGTCGCTCCCTCGGCGGCTACCGGCTCGTTCACGGAACGCACACCGACACGAAAGCTGAACATACAACCACGTGTGACCGTCATTCGCTCGTCGATTGCACTTATTTAACGTGACGTGATTGTACGAATTGCAGGCCCTCGTCGGCCTCGCACACTGTGACCGTCTCGTCGCGGCTGGCTTGATTCACCAGCCGTTCTCCAGTTTCGATATAACTCGACAGCCGAGTATCCACTTTGGCTCACGTCGACCAGCGTGTCCGTGTTCGAGTCTCCGCTCAGGATCACGCACGATCACCATACCGGGAGTCGAATCGCTACGAGACGGGTGTCCTGCGGGGGCGAATCATCCTTGCTTCGGGAGGTCGTCGATCGCTGCACACAGTAGCGGCCTCGAGACTGCGTTCGCAGTTCGGGTTCTCGGTTCCGGTGGGTCTCGTGCAAAGGGGAACGTGCGTCTCATGCGAGGCGAAGACTCGCTCTACGGGCAGCCGTATCCGCCGTAAGTGGCGAGTAACACTGGTGCTAGTCGGTGGGGACTCGTGTACGTCGGCACCACAGGTGTCGAGTAGCACTCGGATCGCTCCGCCGACCCGCCGCTCGTCGGTCTCGAGTCCATCACGGCTATGTCACAGACGGTTCGACCATGCGTGGACGCCCTGTCTCCGGCCAGCAACGCGATCGTCCCGCTCGCCGGAGTTCCATCGTTGTCGCCGCCGTTCGACAATCCCGTGTTGATCTTCGGGCTGGCTATGGTGATCTTTCTCACCGCACCCCTCGTCCTCAAACGCTACCGGTTGCCGGGGATCGTCGGTATCATCCTCGTCGGGGCGGCGATCGGTCCGAACGGACTCTACCTCTTAGAGCGGGATGCGACCATCGAGTTGCTCGGCGAGGTCGGGTTGATCTACCTGATGTTTATCGCGGGCCTGGAGATCAATCTGAACCGGTTCATCGAGTACAAAGACCGCAGCGTCGTCTTCGGGCTTTTTTCGTTCGTGATCCCGCAAGTGGTCGGTACCGTCGTCGGCGTGTACGTCCTCGAGTTGACGGTCGCAGCAGCCTCGTTGTTCGCAGCCATTTTTGCATCGCACACGCTGCTCGCCTATCCGGTCGTCAACCGTCTTGGAATCGCGAAAAACGAGGCGATGACCGCCACGGTCGGTGGGACGATCCTGACCGATACGCTCGCCTTGCTCGTACTCGCAGTCGTAGTCGCGTCCGTCGGTGGCACGTTAGACGCTGCCTTCTGGGTCCAGCTGACGGTCGGGCTGACGATCTTTTTCGTCGGGGTCTGGCTGATCGTTCCCCGACTCGGCCGGTGGTTCTTCCGGATCCACAGCGAGGAGAGCTACTTCGAGTTCCTGTTCGTGATGGCCGTGTTGTTCATCTGTGCATTTCTCGCCGAACTCGTCGGCGTCGAACACATCATCGGAGCCTTTCTCGCCGGCCTCGCCCTCAACCGGCTCGTTCCGGATACGGGTCCCCTGATGAACCGCATCGAGTTCGTCGGCAACGCCCTGTTCATCCCCTTTTTCTTGCTGTCTGTAGGGATGCTCGTCAACGTGTGGGTCATCACAGAGGGACTCGAGACGCTCACCATCGCGCTGTCGCTGATCGGGATGGTCGTCGTGACGAAGTACGTCGCCGCGTGGGCGACCGGTCGAGTGTACGGCTACAACCGACAGGAGGTGCTCGGGATGTTTGGTCTCTCGGTCGGCCAGGCGGCCGCTGCACTCGCGATCGTCCAGATCGGCTTCGACGCGGGTATCCCCGGATTCGACCAGAACATGATCAACGGCGTCGTGTTGATGATCCTCGTCGTGAGCCTGATCAGTCCCTCGATCGTCGAACGAGCCGGCACCACACTGATCCGTGAACGCGATCGTACAGCGTACAACCCGGACGATATCCCTCAGCGAGTCCTCGTGCCCGTTTCGACAGAGTCACAGCACAAGGAGTCGCTGCTCGATCTGGCGTTTACGGTTCAGAGCGGCCGCACCGAGGAGCCGATTCACACTGTCTCGGTTGTCCGTCCGGAGACAGGCATGCGCACCGAAGCGTCGGTCGCCGACGCCGAAGCGGTACTCGAGGAGATGGCGGAGTACGCCTCTGGCGCGGAGGTACCGATCGAAGCGCACACGCGGGTCAATCACAACGTCGCCTCGGGGATTGTTAACGCGGTCGTCGAGAACCGAATTTCGACCCTCGTCATCGGCTGGGATGGCGCTCACTCGCGCACCCAGACGGTGTTCGGACACGTCATCGATCAGGTGTTACGCCGGACCAGTCGACTGTCACTCGTTGCCCGGGTTCCCAACCCGCTGAATACGACTAAACGGATCGTTCTGGTGTTACCGCCAAAAATCGACCACAACGATGGGTTCGACGAGGCCTTACACACGGTCAAACTCGTTTCCGAGGACACAGGAGCGCCAATTCATGGGCTCGCCGTCGATGAAGACCCAGCACAGTTCGACCGCCAGTTCGGACAGATCGAGCCCGACGCACCCGGGACGTTCGAATCCGTCGACGGGTGGTTGGCCCTGCTCTCGAGGCTTCGTGACGACGTTCGCGCTGACGATCTGATCGTCTGTATGAGTTCGCGACGCGACGACGCCGGCTGGCACCCCGAACTCCAGACGCTTCCCAAGAACATCTCGACACTGACCGACGGTAACTTCGTGATCGTCTACCCGGCGTCTGCCGACCGAACGGACGACCGTCAGTTCCTGCAGTTCGACTGATCCTACCAGCCGGGAGCGAGCGCGACCGACCGGTAGGTGGACTACCCAACTGGTTTGGCACCACGGGTATGTGTACACTTCCCATCCGGACGACACGGCAGGGGACACCCCAGCACCACCACCGCGCCAGAACCCTGCCCCCTCGTTCAACCCTTGTGGTCCCCGTCTTCGTTTCACCCCCTTCGCTTCGTTGGCAGCGACGGGCTCGATCACTCCGTCTGTAAGAACAGCGATTCACAGAGCGCGTCGGGGCCCGATTCCTCGAGCAGCCGACGCTGGCGACTTGCACCGCTCTCGCGGTCGTAGACGCGCTTGATACCATCGATCCCCAGTCGCTCGCACTCGCGGTCGACGAGTTCGCCGAGGTCGACGGTTCCCTCGAGGTCGCGAGCGATGAGCGAGACGTCGTGTCCCTGCCGGATCGCACGCCACTTGTTCTCATCCAGCAGTTCCCGTCGGTGGTCGCGTGCCTGCCCCGTCGCACCGTCTTCGTACTCCTCGGCAAGTGCCTCGACCAGCGCGTGGGTGTACTCGACGAACGCGAGCACCACGTCGGGGTCGGCCTGCCCATCCGGCGCGCGGAGTTCGACCGTCCCGTGGGCAGTATGCGGACGGACGTCGTACCAGAGTTCGCCGCGGTCCTCGATCGACCCGGTCTCGAGCATGCGGCGTTCGAACCGGTCGAACGTCTCGAAGTCCTCGAAGTACGTCGGCATGCCGGTGTTCGGGAGTCCTTCGAAGATTTTTGCGCGAGCCGAGTGAAGACCGGTGTCGAACCCGTTCCAGAACGGTGAGTTCGCAGAGAGCGCGAGGACGACCGGGACGTACCACCGTAGTTCGTTGGCGATCCAGACAGCCTTGTCGGCGTCGTCGACCCCTACGTGGACGTGGACGCCAGCCGTCGTGTTCCGGTGTTGTGGGTATTGAATCCGGTCGAGCTGTGATCGGTAGCGTGGCTTTTCAGCGTGTTCGAGTTCGCGCCACTTCGCAAGCGGGTGGAGGCCAGCGGCGGCGATCCGGTAACCGTGTGCGTGGGCATGCTCGAGCAGCGCCTCGCGGATTTCGCACAATCGCTCGCGGGCGTCATCAGGGTCTTCGATCAGCGGAGTCTGGGTCTCGATGACGAACTTGAACAGTTCGTGGTCGAGCCGGTCTTCGAGAATCTCGGGTGGCTCGTGCTCGTAGACGAGGGCGTCCGTGCCGCTCGTCGGACGGCCGGTTTCGTCGACGACGAAACACTCCTCTTCGATCCCCAGCGTGCCCATTCGTGTGAACGATTCCGGCGACCCGCGTTCCATCGTCTCCCGTTTGCGGCCGCGACAGTAAATACGGTTTGGAGTCGGAATCGGTCGACCGACACCGATGTCGATGTGACTCATCGGGTCTCCCGCAGGAGTCTTCCACAGGGTCGTCAATCGGCCAATATCTTCGAGTGGTGCCGTCGAAGGGGTCGAGCGTAGGCGTTCGCCACGCTATCGAGCGGAGACACTTCAGTGACACACTACAGACCGTATGATATGTCACTTCGGCCGCGCGACAACCCCGAGGTGGTCCGTGTGGTACTCGTCGAGCCGTCGGCGCTCGAGGATCTCGTAGCCGGCCTCGAGTTCCGTTTCGACGTCGGCGAAGACGTCGTCGGGGTCGCTGGTCACGTCCTCGCTTCGGGCTTTGACGGCCAGCAGGAGTCGCCCGTCGTCGGCCAAAAAGCGACGGTTCTCGAGGGCGACGCGAGCCTGCCCTCGGGTCGCGACGTCCTGGACGATGGCGTCGACATCTGCTTCGACGACGTGGGCGTACGTCTCCGGTTTGCGGGCGTCCGCGAGCAGGGAGAACAGCCGCGGTCGCGACTGCGCGGCCGACAACAGGTCTCGAGCGGGCCTGGGGGCGAACTCGACGGCGTACGTCGGTCCGGCGAAATCGGCGACGTGGCTTACGGTCGTCCCGCTCGCGGCACCGAGGTAGAGTACAGTGTCGTCACCCTCGAGGCCGGTCTCCATCCCCAACTCGAACATCGCGCCGAGTTTCGACCGGGTCGGGTCCCACGCGCGCCACTCCCCGTCGGTCGGCTCCCCGTAGACGGGGTCGCCACGAGTCGCGAGGCGTTCGACGCCGTCGAACGCGCGGCGCTCGACACCCGCAGGGAGCTGGTCACTCATCGTCGCCACCTCCACCGTCCGTCCGCGCCTGGATCGTCGCGATCCGCTCGTCGAGTTCGGCCTCGAGTTCGGGCTTCAGTTCGCCGGAGTAGTGGTCGACGCGAGCGGCGATGGCGAGTTTGCCAGCCAACGCACGCGCAGCGGAGCCACGATTTTCCGAAGGTGTCCCGCGAACCGCGTCGTGGACGTAGATGATGCCGTGTTTCGGCGACGGCGCACGCCCGTGAAGGTGAGCGAACAGCGCGTCTTCGGCACCGAGGACCTGAACCGTTCCGCTAGGTTTCTTCGCGAGCGACTCGAGGCCACCGGCCAGCGAAACCAGTCGCGCGGCGAGGACGGGACCGGCGAGCGCGGCGAGGTTGGGTGCGATCACCGGCGTCCGTTCCTCGACGAACGCTCGGAGTGCCTCGGCCTCGTCGGCGAGGGAGACGACACGGCCGGCGAGGGAGACGAGCCGTCGTTGTTCCGGCGGTACATCGTCTCTGTTCGCCAGCTCTCGAGCGTAGTCGACACCAGTTCCCGCGTCGGGGTCGACGGTGCCAGCCCACTCGGCGAGGCGCTCGGCGAGTTCGTTCGCCGTTCGCTCACAGTCGTCCATCGCGCGGACGGCGTGGACGAGTTGGCGGTCGTCGGCAGCCTCGCGCTCGCGGATGGTCTCGCGAGCAGCCGTGGTCGTCGCCTCGTGCAACTGATCGTAGTACGCGTCTTCGTCGGCGACGAAGCCGGCCTCGACGGCCAGCGCCGGCCAGTCGGCCGGTGCGTCGGCGCGCCCCTCATCGATCGCTTCGCGGGCGCCCTCGAGTCCGTCGGGGTCGACGTCATCGAACCACCCCCTGTCGGGGTTTTCGCTCATGAGCCGACCTACTCGTGGGGGCTGTAAAGGCGTTCCCGATCCGACGCGTCGTCGGCTCGGCTCTCACGTGTCGTCGTGACCGATCTCGAGACGGGGGTGGTCGACGTCGTGACAGCCCGGACGCGATCGGGTGAAAGTACCGACAGTCGGGTTACTGGCGGCCGAACAACCGCTCGCGAAGCGACCGCGAGGCCGGACGCTCAGCCAATACGACCGAACAGTCGACGTCGTTGACGACGTCGTAGGCGAGCGAGCCGCGGAGAAGCCGCGAGAGTAATCCGCGTTCCGTTGCGCCGATGATCAACAGTGAGTGATCCCGAGCAGCGGCGGCGATGGCCGTCTCGACGTCGCCGGAGGCATCGATGCGGATCGCCGCGTCCTCGAGGTCGCGTTCGGCGGCCCACTCCTCGAGGAACGCCTGGCCGTCTGCACGGTCGGCTTCGTCGTCGACGACGTGCAAGAGTGTGATCTCGGAGCCGGCCTGCTCGCGCAGGCTGCAGGCGATCTCGGCGCTCAGATCGGAGTCCGGGCCACCGGCTGTTGGGACCAGCACGCGGCCGGTCTCGAGGTCGCGCTCTTTGAGCACGAGGAAGTCACACGGCAGGTCGTGAGTGAGCTCGTCGATCGGCCGTTCGGCACGTCCGGCCGACCACGGTCGACCGCCGCCCCAGCCCATGACGACCGTGTCGGCGTTCTCACGACGGGCGACGTCGAACACTTCCTCGAACGAGCGGTGCGAGACGACAGTGCGAACGTCGACGGGGACGTCGAACGTCTCCACGCGTTCACGAACCTGAGCCATTAGCCGCTGGGACTCCTTGTCGATCCGTCGGACGTGTTCGGAGCCCTCTTCGAGCGGCGTCTGGTCCGGCACCTCGACGACGTGGACGGC
Organism: Natrarchaeobaculum sulfurireducens; assembly: GCF_003430825.1. NCBI lineage: Archaea > Methanobacteriati > Methanobacteriota > Halobacteria > Halobacteriales > Natrialbaceae > Natrarchaeobaculum > Natrarchaeobaculum sulfurireducens. Next base: position 1,331,617 of record NZ_CP024047.1, read on the forward strand.
CTGGACGCGGCCGTCGTTCGCTTTCGCAACCGTACTCGCGAGCGACAGCAACTGGGCTTCGGTTCGCGGGTTCGAGACGGGGACGACGACCGTGTGTTCTTCACTGCCGGAAGGACGGACGGCGTCGGCTGCGGTGACCGCCGCGTCGGGCATTTCGGCGGAACGATCCAGGATATACGTCCCGAGAATCCCCTCGAGCTGGGTCTTGTCTCGCGCGTAGACGAAGTACCAGACGACGGCGAAGAGAACGAACACTGCGCTGATCGCGACCGCAAGCGGGTCCATAAAGTAGATCAGGGCCAGTGAGAGGACGAACCCGGCAATCGGCAGGTACGGATAGAACGGCACCTCGAAGTCGGGGTCGTACTCCGGTGGGTTCGTCTCCCGGAAGACGATCAACGAGGCGTTGATCAGGGCGTAGACGACGAGGTGGAGGACGCTCGCCGCACTCGAGAGGATCTCGACGGTCTCACCGAGGCCGATAATGAAGACGATAATGAGGAAGCCGGTGACGGCGATCGATCGGTACGGCGTCGCAAACCGGGGATGAATCTCGTTGAGCGAGTCGGTGACGATCTTGTCCCGGCCCATCGCGAAGTTGATCCGGGCCGACGCGAGGATCGACGCGTTCGCAGAGGACGCAGTCGCCAGAAGTGCCGCGATGGTAATCGAAGTAACACCCGCGCCGAGAACCGAAATCTCGATGCCAGCAACGGTAAACGCGTAGTCGAAGACGATCTCGGCGGCGTGAGTCATCGGCGCGTTCTCGACTTCCTCGAGGAAGAAGTCCTCGTGGGGGATCAGCCCCATCAGGATACCGACGAGAATGGTGTAGATGGCCATCACGATCCCGACGCTACCGATAATGGCGATCGGGAGGTTCCGGCCGGGATTTTTGAGCTCTTCGCCGACGGTCGCGATCTTCGCGTAACCGAGATAGGAGACGAACACGAGCGCTGCCCCGGGGAGGATGGCAGCGGTTCCTTCGGGAACGTAGCTGCCGTCGGCGGCGACGGTCTCCCAGTCGAACGAGAAGAAGCCAACGATGGCGAAGATCGTCAACAGCCCGAGTAGGATGGTAACGATCGCCGTCTGGATGCCGCCGGTCTCTTTCGCGCCGATGTAGTTGACACCGACGAAGACGACGCCGGCGAGCACCGCGCCGATCTGGATCTCGCTCAAGACGATCGGCCCGAGTGCGATCGTCGGGAGCAACGCGACCTCTCCGATGGCGGGGATCGAGACGACGACGCCGTCGAGTAAGTCCGCGAGGTAGCCACCGAAGCCAATGCTGTAGAACGCGCTCGCGAACGCGAGACCGATCCAGTCGCCCATCCCCGAGATGGAGCCGAACAGCGGTCCCAACGCCCGGTTGATGTAGTAGTACGCGCCGCCAGCTTTCGGCATCGCGGTGCCGAGTTCGCTCACCGAAAACGCGTTGATCATGGCGATCATCCCGCCGATCACGAACGAGATGACGACCGCCGGACCTGCCTGCTGGGCGGCGATACCGGGCAGGACGAAAATGCCCGCCCCGATCATGGTGCCGATCCCGATCGCAAGCGCCGAGATCAGCCCGAGATCTTTCGCGAGTTCTTCGTCTGTTCCTGTCATCGTCTCACCTGGTTTCGTGACTCGAGCCAGCGTCGTTTCCTAGTGTTCATCGTCCGTTCGGGTTAGTGGGTCCAGTTTGGTTCCCGCCGGCAACAGCGCCGGCGATGGGCCGTCGAGACTGACGGCTATTCGTTCACAGTACATCGAGTCGGTAGCCACCCCTTAACTGGTTCGTTTGTCGTCAGCGTCCGTCGAACGTTACCCCGAGATCCGTTCACACAGAGACAGCATCGGTGGTAAGACGAAAATCGCCATCAGATACGAGAAGCCCGCACGGATCACCATCAGGAACCTGAACTGTCCAACAGTGGTGTAATCGTCAGGACGAGCGAGCGCGCACCACCCAGCATCGTCAGCACCGAGCCGGTGAGCGCGCCGCCAGTTCCCCAGAACGTGATCAGTAACAACTCGAAACCGTCGATACAGTCGTTGTGCTCGTCGATGAAGCGGTGGATGACGTGGACGGAATACAACAACGCCAACTCCGATCGTGATCGACAGCACGGCCTCTGTCAGGGTATCCAGGGCGACGCTCGCCCCTCGAGGGCGTGGTAGATACGTAGCAGAAAGACCGCGGTACTAGACGATCGCGAGCGCGAGGCGCTCGAGCGAGCGCGTAAACGTTACAAAGAATTCGCATCGAAACGACGGTCAGACGCCGAACGTTGCCCGAAGCATGTCGCGGGTGCCCGGTCCGAGACCGACGGCGACGACGGTAATCATCAGCAAGATCGCATAGCGCGGACTCTCCTCGAACACCGTCTCGTCGAAGATCCAGATGACGACGACTGCTGCTGCGAGTTTGACGAAAAGGAACGGCCACGCTGCACCGGTGACGGCGGCGATGTCGGCCGGGAGGATCGATCCGGTAACGTTGACGATCGCCTCGTTGACCGGGTGTTTCGGGACCAGGTTCTGCTCGTGTCCGAACGCGACGGCCCAGTCGAGGCCGATAACGTTCGCAACACCGTCGACGGCGTGTGCCCAGATGACCACGAGACCCATGTACCGGGTGCCGCGGTTGATGTCGGGTGCGAACCGCTCGATGGCGACCCAGGTAAGCCACGTGGCGACCGTCGCCCCGACGAGTGTCGTGATCAGGAGCCACGGGTAAATCGTCGCGTACGGTTCGAACGCAGCGACCCAGCCGAGATAGCCGACCGTTCCCGCGAGCAGGATAGTCCCGACTCCAGCCAGCGGATACTCATACTTCGAGACGAGACCCCGTCGGTCGAGCCAGACCGAGCCAACGAGCGCGATCAACGCGATGAAAAAGACAGTGAAGTAGATCAGTGGGCTAATGAGAAAGCCGGACCACGGGAGTTCGATGGCGAGTTCCCCCGTCTCGCGGTAGGCCGCGACGTTCGCGTCCTCGACGGTACGGAGTGCACCGCCAAACAGCATGAACGGGAACAACGCGTAAAACGCCGAACGGAACCGTTCGATATCGAGCCACTGGAGAATAAAGACGATCCCGATCAGTAAGAGGATGAGCGTCGGGATGTAGCCAGCGTACGAGACGAAGGTGTAACCCGGTGATGCGGTCGGCCCGGTATCTACACCCGCTTGTGCAGCCGCGTTACATTCCATCTCCGCACCGCCAGCCCAGTCAACACAGGTCCATCCGTGGGCGTCTGCGACGACGGGACCCCAGTAATACTGCCAGATGAAATCGACGTAAACCCGTGGGGACGCCAGGGCAGCCGCCGTGATCCCGACAGCAAGGACGAGCACGGTCACAGCCCAGACCCGCACCGGACCGTACCGCTCGACGTAATCGTACATATCCGAATGCCATCGGTGCTGATGCTTACCGGTTCCGGTTTCTCACGTTTCAGGATACTGGCCTGCTCAGCCCCGAAACTAAGCGTTCAGACGGGACTGGACCTATCAGTCGTCGATCGCCTGCGCTGCGGCGAGTAACTCGTCGTGGATCTCGCCGTTCGACGCGACGATCCCCTCGCTGTCGTGGCGCCATCGATTGCCCTCGAGGTCGGTGACCACGCCGCCAGCCTCACGGATCAACGCAACGCCTGCAACGCTGTCCCAGGGGTTCATCCGAAGGTCGGTGACGACACCCTCGAGCGCTCCCGATGCCACCATTCCGAGCTCGAGCTGGGCGGTGCCGAACCGGCGGATGTCGGCAAAGCGTGTGACCAGTTCGCGCGTCGTCGCGGTGTACTGATCGCGCTGGTCGTAGTCCCACCAAAAGGTCGGACAGACCGTGGCCGCCTCGGGATCATCACAGCTGCTGACCGAGATCGGCTGGTCGTTTCGATAGACGCCGTCCGGTCCGGATCGATACGTATCGGACAACGCCGGACAGACTGTCGCAGCAGCCACGGGTTCACCGTCGACGACAGCCGCCACGGCGGTCCCGAACGTCCGGGTACCGACGACGAAGTTGTTCGTCCCGTCGATCGGGTCGACGATCCAGGCGGCACCTTCCGCGGGAACCCGCTTGAGCGCCCCTTCCTCTTCGCCGACGACTGGTTCGTCGGGATACGTCTCACCGATCAGGTCGATTACGGCCGCCTGGGCGTCCCGATCGGCCTGGGTCACGACGTCCGTCTTTCCGTCTTTCTGCTCGACCTCGAATGCCGTTCGAAACGCTTCATCCGCGATCGTTGCACCTGCCTCGGCCGCACGACGGGCGACGGTCGCACGTCGGTCGGGTTCGCGTTCGCTCATTGGAGACTGTCGTCGGTCACTGTGAAAAGAAGTAGCGATTCGACCGTGGCTCCATTCTTATAGTAACAACCGCACCGAGTCACACACCGATCACCGATCCGTCTGGCGAGCAGGTGCGTACTGACGTCCGTGGTTAATATAACCATTATTAGTAGTCAGTGCCTCTCTATTTCCGGCTCTGAAACGCTAGCTCTGCCGGTATCTTTATACCTAAACGGCCAGCCATTTCGAACGTCAATCGAACCTCCTCCTATGTGCGTGAACATGTCGCCTCGAGGACACGGCAAGATGGGTTTCGGACGGCTAGCTACTGGTACCGGCTGCCGGTCGAGCCATCCAGTCGACCCCCAAAGTCGGCCGGAAGCAAGGGGTCACCAAGGGATACAGACAGGAGGCTCACGTGAGCTGACGCCACTCGAGTGGACCCCAGTGGCTTCGCACACCTTCGGGCTCATCTCCGGGGGACCGAAATGAACGGCGAGAGCGGATCAGGCGACCACCGAACCCTCGACTCCGTCGATTCAGCTCGGAAACGGTCGTTTCACGTGCTGTACGTCGACGCAGATAACGACGTCAGATGTCGAGTCAGGGACGAACTCACCCCGACGTATCCAGTGACGACCGCTGAGTCCCTCGCCGAGGCCGCGGACTCGACCGATCCACGCGTCGACTGCGTGGTGGTCGCCGGAACACTCGCTGCCAGCGACGGCCTACAGTTCCTCGAGCAGGTCCGTACCGTCTGGTCGGATCTACCGGTGATCCTCTTCGGCCACACGCCCGACGCTTGCGTACTGGAGGGGCTGCTCGAGGTGGACAACGCCACAGCCGTCTCGAGATCCGATACCGAGACGTCTCCTTCGAACCGAGCGCTCGAGCGGCTCCGATCACGGCTCGACGAGCAGTACGAACGGTCTATCTCGGATGTCAGGGCGACGGTCCTCGACATCGCCCGGCTGTTGATGTCTGCTGCCCCGGACGAGATCGATGTCGAGATCGAGTGGGCACTGAAACTCATCGGCCGACGGCTCGACGCAGACCGCTGTCTTGTCTTCGACTACCACGACGATATACTCGAGCCAACTCACTGCTGGAGCGACGGCGAGCGTCGATCACTGGGACCTAGCAAGGTGGCCACCGACTCGTTTCCGGGATTCGAGTTGGCGATCCAGTCGTTCGACCCGGTCGCCGTCCCGCCGAAATCGGCGTCGTCACTCGAGGTAGACGTCCCCGACGAGTTCGTTGGCTCCGTTCTTCCAGGCGAGAACTGGTCGGATTCCGACGCCGACGCCAGGGCCCACCCCTATCTTAGCGATCGTAACCTCGAGTCGCTGCTTGCGGTGCCCATCGTCGTCGAGTGGGAGCTCGTGGGTGTATTAGCGATCGAACAGGAGACGAAACGATCCTGGCCGCGGTCGTTACAACAACAGCTGAAAACGCTTGGCGAACTCGTCGGCTATACGCTCGAGCGCGAGGAGCGCCGGCGCGAACTCGCCCGACAGAACGAGCGACTCGAGCAGTTTTCTGCGGTGGTCAGCCACGACCTCCGAAATCCGTTAAACGTCCTCACGGGATATGCAGAACTCATCGCAGAAACCGGCGACACCGAGCACATCGACGAGGTGCTCGCGTCCGCCGAGCGGATGGAGACGATGATCGACGATCTCCTAGCACTCGCCCAAGACGGTGCCACCCTCGACGACCTCCAGCAGATCCAGCTCGAGGAACTCGTCACCACTGCCTGGGACGGCGTCGAAACCGGCGAGGCAACGCTCGAGACTCGACACCTCGATTCTCTCGAGTGCGATCCTGGGCGGCTCAGGCAGCTCTTCGAGAACCTGTTTCGAAACGCCATCGAGCACGGGTCGACACAGCGAGACACCGCGGCAGTTAGCGAGACGGGATCCGAGGCACCGCCGGTGACCGTCCGCGTCGAAGGGATCGCCGACGGGTTCGCCGTCGAGGACGACGGTCCCGGGATCCCGCCCGAAAACCGTGACGCCGTCTTCCGCGAGGGATACACTGGCGGCAGCGGCACCGGGCTCGGTCTCTCGATCGTCGAAACCGTCGCCGAGGCACACGGTTGGTCGGTCTCTGTCGAATCCGGCGACCTCGGTGGTGCCCGGTTCACGTTCGCCACCGAAGAGAGTCCTCGAGAGTCGTCGTGACGAGCGGTATCTGAACCTACTCCTCGAATGTATGGACGGCCGTTTGGCTGTCGGTCTGACAGGCTTCAAAAGCTTTGCGAGGGAAGATCCCGCGTAGGACCTTCTGCATCTCGTTTGGCGCGGTTTGCGCCTCACTGCGATGCGAGGGGAGGGAATCGAACCCACGAACGTCTACACGAGCGGATCTTGAGTCCGCCGCCGTTGGCCGCTTGGCTACCCTCGCACGCATTTGGTCGTAGGCGACTGGTGTTTGAATAGTCTGCGATTTTCCGGTATCAGGTCAGGACCTCGAGACACCCCACAGTTTGATTGGACGCTATTGCCAGCACGGACGGCCGACTGATGCCAGTCTGAGAACGGTTCCAAGATTGTCTATTCGTCTCGCAAATCCGTACACCGGTGCGTGCATCTGAACGATACTGTCGCTCAGCCAACCGATCGTGGAATGGCGTCTCACACAACGTTTATTGATAGTGCTGGCGTGCAGTAAGGTATGCACGCTGTGAGTTCCAGCGCGTCCCGAATCGGTGGCCAGACGAGTGTTATCGCTGCCTCCACCTTTAATTTCGGGAAATTCACACGCAAACTCACAGCACGAGGCCCTAATCGGACGAATGGCTGGGACGCCCACGGCTCTCCCCAGTCGGTACGAGATCGTCCACCCTATTCCCCACCGGCCTCGGGTCACGGCCATCGTCGGTAAGCGATGAGCACGTCTCAACACCCGGTTGCCCTCCGCCTCGAGCGATTTGTAGGTGGTGATGCGCGACTGCTTGCGCTGGTGATGATGCTACCGCTGATCGACGGCGTCTTCCCGGCGTTGATCCTTGCCGGCGCGCTCGATGATCCACTGGGGGCCGTACAGATCGGGCTCCTGATCTTCGGCGGCAGCGCAACGGTCGCGGTAATCCTCGCGGAAATGACGGGCACGCCGCGGGAGCAAGCTACGATCGTGTTGCTCGTCGGGATTCCGTTAATACTGCTGGCGGCCGTCCAGGCGGCACTCGCCCCGGCGATTGGCAGCGTCCTCGACATCGCCATCTTCGAGCGGTTCGCCGCGCTGGTAATCGCCGCCATCGCAGCCAAGACCGCCAGTGCCACCATCGGCGAGTATCTTCCGAGCCCCGCAGTAATCATCAGCCTTGGACTCGTCGCCAGCATCGATCCAAACGGGGCGGCGTTCATGGTGATGGACGATCCCGCACTCGTCGCCAACGCCACCCTCGCTGCCGTCGTCGGCGTCGCGTTCGCCCTCGTCGTCGCGCTCGGAGGCCCGTATCTGCGCGAGTACATGGACATCGATCGCTTCCGCTTCGGTAGCGCTGTTGCGCTCGGACTCCTCCCACTGTCGTTGCTCGGGATGGCCTTCGGGCAGGCTCCGCTGGCCGCACTCGTCGTCGCCGCCATCTTCGCGATCGACGTCCCCGTCGGCTTCGACCGAGACTCGAGCGAGGAAGACGACGACCCTGACGAGTCGAGTCTCGGCGTCCGCGAGCTGGGGCCGATCATCGACAGCTCCGAGCGCGACTCCGAGACGATCTTCGGTGGCTGGGTCGCCTCGAGACCCGAAACTGATGACGAGTCCGACTCCGCCGACGGCTCGTCGACTCGAGGTCACGATTCGACCGAAACCGATGGCCGCGCCCCCTGGCTGTAACCCGAATCGAAACCGCTTTAGGGCACATCCACTAACGAAGACTCGAGGGGTCGTGGCCAAGCCAGGGATGGCGACTGACTCCAGAGGTCCCGCGCCCGGGACGACACTCCAGACTGATATACTGATCGGACACCTGATCAGTGTCCGTGTGATGACCCTCTGGAGTTCCGAGGCGCACCGGAGATATCAGTCGATCGGGGGTTCAAATCCCTCCGACCCCATCTGAAATAAAAGGGACGGAGACGCATTTATTCCGTTCCCGACACGTTTTCACATCCGATAGCCGACAGTCCTCGAGCCAGGGGTGGTTCGCGTGAGTTCCACGCCCTGGAGGCCGGTCGATCAATCGACCTGTCTTCATTGTGGAGGCCACGTTACGAACCAGTTCGCTCGCGTCTTCGGTGACGATCGTGACCGTGCCCATCGCTGCGGAGAGTGTGACACCTACGCCCGTCTGAGCCGGGGCTCTGCTGCCGGACTCGAGGTCCCAATTCCGGACCCGGAGACGTCCGAGGGTCGCCACGGAGGTGAGGCCGATGCGTGAGGCGCTGTTCGTGCCTGCAAGCGAACTGTACGACGTCTCGAGCAGGACGCCCATCACCCACCCAGCCCACCAGGCGACGGACGCCGAAGTTCGCGAGGCCGTCGAAACGCGAGGTGATCGGGCGTGAGCTACGAGCAGACCTGTGGAGACTGTGGGAAGACGATCTCCGCTGCTGTGAACTACTGTCCGTTCTGTGGCGAGCCGACAGACCGCGAGGTTCGGACCGATGGCGGACCCGTCGCGGACACCCTCGACCGGGCCGGTGCGTTCCCGTACCCCGGCTCGAAAGGACAGCTGGCTGGCTGGATCATCAACCACTTACCGGACCACCACTGTTACGTGGAGCCGTTCGGCGGCAGCGCGGCCGTTCTCCTACAGAAGCCGGCCAGCACTGTCGAGGTTGTCAACGATCGGGATAGCGATATCGTTCACTTCTATCAGGTCCTCCGTGATCGTGAAACCGAGCTACTCGACTGGCTAAAGGCCACACCCTTCAGACGAGATCTTCACCGGAAGTACGCTCACCAGTATTTCGCGGGCTATCGGCCCGACGACGACGTTGAGCGGGCCGGGCGATGGTTCTATCTCCGTAACACACAGTTCGCGCAGAAATACACGTGTTTCAGTGGCTTCAGACTCTCGCAGGCCCGGAATCACGCGCGCACTTACCAGAAACGGGTTGACAAACTCCGCCTGGTCGCGGATCGGCTTCGGGATGTCCAGGTCGCGAACCGCGACTACGCCGACCTGGTTGACCGGACTGACGCTGCAGACACGTGCTACTACTTCGATCCACCGTATGTCGACGTCGGCGACGACCTCTATTCCCACGAGGATGCGTTTGACCATGCCCAATTCACCGACATACTCGAGTCGACCGAGGGCGACTGGATCGTCTCCTACACCGATCTCCCTGAATCGCTCGAGGGAGACTACTACGTCGTTGAGCGATCGGCTCGCGGGACGATGCGGGCCGGTCAGGGTGGCTGGAGCCAACGAAACACCGAACGGCTGGTGATGAACTTCGATCCGGACTGCACACCCGGATTCGTGGATGATGACACGCGCCAGGAGACGCTTCTGGCGGTGGCCAACGGAGGAGATGACCGATGACTCGGCTCGTCGAATCTGCCGACTGTGACCGGTGTGACGAGCCGACGTCGCCCACGAGCCGACTGTGCCCGACCTGCGCTCGAGAGGTTCGTCGCGCTCGAGGTGGTCCGCTATGAGTTCTCGAGCGTCGGAACTCGAGAGTTCGAAAGCCAGCGGGGACGCCCTCGAGGCCGACGTTGTCCAGGCGGTCGACGCCCTGGAGTACGTCGGTGACCGAACAGCCACCTGGCATGATGCGAAGACGACGACGCTCCTCGAGCCGAGCGAGTGGCTGCCGTTCTACAGCATCGTCGTCGTTGAACCGGACACGCCAGTCGAGATCAAGGGCTGTCAGATCCGCACGAGTAACGGCTCCCGTTCGACCCGCGGACGCTTCTACGTCAAGCGCGCCGCCCACGAGCGGCTGCTCGAGGCGGCCGGGATGTACCTGTTCGTCGTCTACGTTCCACGGCCGGGGCTTCCCCAGTTGGCCCGTGCGCTCGTCCCGGCTTCGATCGTCGACGAGTTGCTTCGCGGGAAGTGGTACGACGTCGGCGGCTCGCGCTCGGAATCCGAGGTCGCGAAGCTCACCTGGTCGCACGTGATCGATCCGAAGATTGTCGACTCCGTAGGAGGTGGGCGGCCGTGACAGTCCATACGACATACTTCGGCGGGGTTGGTCAGTACGAGCCGAGCGAGGGTGCCGACGTCTTCGGCGTCGTTCGCTATCCGAAGGAGTTCGTCGAGCGGGTGACCGACCGGAACATTCCGGCCATTGCACCTCCCGAGGACCTGCTGAACGCCTACAAGACCGTCGAAGAGGCCGCCGAAGAAAATAGCGAGCCGAACCCCGCCGCGATCGCGTGGAACTCGGTCAGCTACGAACGGCGCTACCTCGAGCACCTCGAGGGACCGGGACAGCAGGCAGTCCTCGCAGAACTGGTCGATCGAGCCCGTCAGCGAGACGTCTGGCTGATCTGCTGGGAGAAAGACGCCCGTTGGTGTCACCGCCGCCTACTCGCGAACGCGGTTGTTGCTCAGCTCGACGACGTCGACGTCGTCCACCATCCCGATCCGACGACGATCCCCGTCGAGGAGACGAGTGACGACGAAGAGGGGGACCCTACGCTGGCCGACTTCGCGTCTGGAGGTGCCTGATGGTCGACCTGACCGCCTTCGGCCTCGATCCACAGGAATCGTCGGACGTTGACAACGACGACGACCTCGAGGGCGAGGTTGACCCGGTTTGGTCGAAGTGCGTCGGCTGCTCGTACGTCGGCTACGAGGTGAAATGCCGTCGACAGAGCGAGATTCCCCTCTGTCCGGACTGCTTCGCCGAGCGGGAGGGGTTGCGATGAGCCAGGTCGCGACGACGGCCCACGAGATCGAGGGGCGCTGGAAGTGGCCCGACTGGGGCCGCGGTCCCTACGACGCGCTTTCGTCGATCATGTTGGGGCCGCCGTTCGAGGGGTACGTAGAACTGAGCACCGAGGTCGGCGGCGAGCCCTGGCGACTCGAGGTGCGGTACAGCAAGTCGGGAATCGCGCCGCGGCTGTCGGATGGGATCAACGCCGAGCGGCTGTACGAGTGGGACATTGTGGGCCGTGGGCGCGGTGAGAAGAAAGCGTCGTTCAACATCTCGCCGCGGTTTCCCGGAATGTGTCACTACGAAACCGGCGAGCCGTTACGGCTGCCGTGGGAAAACCAAGTCGGCGAAGTCGACGGCGTTGACGTCGAATACCACACGAGCAACATCGAGCCCGACCGCGGCCTCGAGCTGCTGCCCGAGTTTTATACTGCGATCTTCGAGCACGCTGGTGAAGGGATTCACTCTCACTATTTCCGCTCGAGACCGCACGAGGCAAGCACGATGTGGGCGTACGAACGGTACGTCCGTATCAGTCGGGACTGGGGTCGAAAGCTCTCGTCGAACGGTGTCCTCCAGAAGATCACGCACTTTCTCTCCGACCTGGAGGGCGTCAAAGCCGAGCTGAAGATCGACAACAGGGAAGTTATCAACCATCAGAACCGGCTCGTTCTCGACCCGGCGTCGGTCCGGCAGTTACTCCCCGATCACACCTATGGGCGGAAGTTCGAGATCTATCAGCTGGCCGATCCGGATGCGGTCGACAAAGATCACCCCTCCTACCACCCGAAGGTGGAGGTCCTGGTGAACAAGAAGATGAACGACCGCGAGGCGTGGGCGTGGGACGATCGTCACGACGTCACCGAACAGATCGAGGAGACGCTTCTGAATGCGCTGCACTGGAACGACGTCCCGCTCGCACCCGACGGAACCGGCGTCTACATTCCGGACGATCACTTTGACGCCGTTTCCCGTGAATCACCCGTCGAACTGTACGAAGATCCGACGCCGCGCCTCGAGGCGAAGACGGACCACCTGTTGATCACGACGCTTCGGGATATGGGCGAGACGGCCCGCGACGTCACCGAGACGGTCGCGACCGACGGCGGGGCCACCGTCGACGATCTCGCCGACGACCTGGGCAAGCATCCGGCGACGATCTACCGAGCGATCAAAGATCTGGACGAGATTCTCGAGCTCGAGCAGGGCCAGGTGTCGTTCCGGGTTCGGAAGTATCGCGAGGAACTCCGTGCGCTCGTCGACTCAGCCGAGTACGCGATCGACAGTTTGGCCGACCGGATTCAACACGTGATGGGACTGGCCGACCACATCGCCGAGTCCTCGCCGTTCCAGAAGTGGCTCGCAGAGAACGGTGCCGAGATCGACTACGACCAGGACGGCAACCCGGAGCACGTACGGATGGAGACGATTCTCTCGCGACTGAAGTCCAGCAGCTTCGAGAACGTCCAGCGAATCGCCGCCGAGGCGCTCGAGAAGTGGCGCAAGTCGGGTAACGATCCGTCGGTACTCCGGCAAGCCCAGCTCACCTGGCGGACACCTGGTGGCGGGACCGAGGTCGGATTCGTCGGCGCTGTCGCCGACCGCTGAACCGGCCTCGATAGTGGCAACACTCTTCAGACCCTTCTTTTCAGCAACTCAGGTTGTACTATAGCTGTAACTGTCCAACTCTGGTTGTAGTCACCGGCTCGAGGCCGGGGGCTCCGGCGCGATCGCGCCGGGGGGCCTGCGGGGTCGATTCGCGCTGCGCGCGAACGCCCCCTTGGCGGGTGTCCCCAAGGGGACAGAGCCAAAAAATTACGGCGCCCCACCCCCGCCTTCGCGAACCTCCACTTGATCCACACGAAACGGTGGTTTGGTGGGTTACCAATACATACTTTATAATCTGTGCTAGATGTGATTGTCAAGCGAAGTTGATCAAATGACAAAATCGACTCGAAGATCAATGATTACGCATACCCTCTCGGCGCTCGGTGGGATCATAGCAGGATGGTTCTTAGGTACAACTCTGGATGTATTTCGTCGTCCTCTCGCACGACTCATTGGTGATAGTCCACTTGGCAGAAACCCTGAAATGAATGTAGTTGTAGTTGAAGATACCATTAATGATGGAGCAGATTATTCTCTCACAATCGCAAACACTGGTGATGAATCTGCTGAAGACGTTTCTTTGTTCCTGTCGTTTGAGAAGGAGATAATTGAGTTCAATATCGTTCCCTATGGAAATGAAGCGCCGCATTCAGACATTGACGTGGAACTTAGACAAGACGGCGGAGTAGACATTAGAGTTGACCAGCTACTACGGAGTTCTGGCAAAACTGCCGCGATCATTATCGAATTCACGCTTGGTGAAAATGAAAGCTCTACGTCAACAAGAATAGAAGAAGTGAATTCAAGAAGAAAAGAGGAAATCGTTGCATACCTCAATCCCAGGGTTTCATGGACTTTCCTTGGGGAAGAACGATACGACGATCCAGACGGGAGGTATCTCTCACCGGTTCAGAATTTACCATAAAATATAGCTGCTCATCGTTTACTAACTCCCGCCACCTCCCAGGACTCACACGTCGCGAACATCGGTTTCCCGAATATGAACACGAGCCCGAGACAGCCGTGTTCATATCGCGGCGGTCGCCGTGGCGATCAGCTCGCCAGCCGGGTCGATCACACCCGACCCGACACTGCCCCTTATAACTGAGACGCCAGTGCGTCACCGCAAAAATCTAGGAATAGCGGCTCGTGTTCACAAGCATGGCTCGCAACCAGACGCCCGGCTCGGTCCGGATTCGCACCGGCCAGGGCAACGAATGGCGCTACGACGCGATCGAGAAGGCCGCACGGTTCTACGACTGCAACCGATCGAACGCCGTCGCGTTCGCCTGCGAAGACGTCGACCACCTGGTCCGAGCAGCGCGAGCCGTCCTCGAGCGTGACGATCTCACCAAGGCCCAGCGCCAGGAGATCGCCGAGACACTCTCGACTCGAGCGGTAACCTTCGACGTCGAGACCTCGGTGACTGTGACCAGAAAAGGAGACGAATAACCCGGATCGAACTCGGCGATCGATACCTGACCCCCTCCCCCCACCCGGTGGGGGCTACGCGCGCACGCGGGAGGGCCGGCACCAGGGATGTTATCAACGAGTCAATTTACAGCTGCTACTTTCTCGTCTGCCACGACTCGAGCGAAGTCCTGGGCGTCGGTATACTGCTCGAGTTCGCGGACGTCCTTGTCACTCCATCCCATCCGCCGCAGTTCTTCGCAGGCTTCCTCGTGGCCGTCCTCACAGGCTTTTCGAGCCCGTCGCGCTGCCTCACTCTCGCCGCGTTCAATCTCGGCGATCAGCTCGTCTTCCGCCGCGTCGGTATCGTCCTCGTCGAGGCGATCGCCACGAATAGACTCGCGGTTCGCGTCGGCTAACGACACGTGTTCCTCCGGCTCGAGGCGGTAGTCGTAGATCGAGAGCCAGTCGTCGATGCCTTCGGCCTGGAGCGCCGCTTTTGCGCTCCTGGCGTGCATCACGTTCGTCCTCGAGAAGTCGAGCCGGTTGCGCTCGGCGTCCGTGAGCGGTGTCTGTCCCGATCCCGACGCGGACGCCCTCGAGTCGGCTGCTTTTCCGGACACCAGTGTTTCCGTTGATAAGCTTGCATCTTCGGCGAGGACGATCACTGCCGATCGTCGATCGTCGCTCGGGGCCAGCTCGTCCTCACCGATCTGGTCGCGAATCGCGTTTGCGACGTCACGGTCTGCGAACTCGTGGCGGCTCGTGTCGCGGAAGCGGGCGAGTCCGAAGCCCTCCTCACGAAGCTGTGCGACCTCGTCGTTCGCAAGGTCCTCCGGATCGACCGTGCCGGTGGGACCGAGGTACTCCCAGTGGTGCTGGCCGTCACCGTAGGTGACGCGGTAGGCGTACGGTCCAGAGCCGTTGATGTATCGAGTGATGATCGTCGCCATCGGTCAGTCCTCCTGATCCTCGAACCGGGGGTCGGTGTCGCCGTCCCACTGATCGCGGTGGTAGCTACAAAAGCCGCTTTCGTGCTTTGTGAGGGCGTTGCAGTCGCTTCCGTCGCTCTTCTTCCCGCGACACTTGATCTGCCTCTCGCTGTCGTCTCCGCCGTCTCCAGCGTCCTTCTGATAGTCTTCCCAGTTTTCGATGAGCTTTCCCTTCTGAATTTGCTGGTGGGGGCTGTCTAAGTCGACATCGAATGTCGCGAAGTAGTTGGTATCAGCGCCCCATACGGACGACGACGGGACGTCGAACAGCCCTCGCACCTTGAACCAGTGCTCGTCTTTCACGTAAGACTGCCAGCCCTCGTAAACCGTCGCAAGATCGGCCATTCCCTCCGATGCCTTCCCGTCCTTCGTGATCACCACATCGCTTTGCGTACGAAGAATCGCCGCAATGTCGGTGTCGTGCTCGTGGCCGACGATAATCAGCCTCGTAGAGCCGCCCTGCCCCTTCCTGAGCGCGTTGATAAACCGACTGACTGTCTGGCGGACCTGACCGCCAGGATTCGCGTGGGCGTTCATCTCGGTGGACCACTCGTCCATCAGTGCCACCTTCTCGCCGGGGGTGTCCCGAACCCACTCAAGGAGACCGCTCACGGTGTCGACGTAGGTCACGTCTTCGTGCTCGTCCGGTCCGCGGACGTTCGTCGCGACCGCGAGGTCTTCGTCAAACTCCCGCCAGAGTTCCTGCACGAGATTGATCCCGAACACCGTCTTCCCGGACCCCTTCGGGCCTTTCAGTAGGATTTGCTGGGCTGCTGGCTTGCAGGCGTTGACAAGTCGTGTATAGCCGGTCGCATCGACCCGCTGCTCGGATAGGCCTGTCGCGGCGTTCATCGACGCTACGTGTCCCTTTTGCCGGGCCTTGCGTAACATATCCGTCTCACTGGTCCGGCTTAGTCCGTGCAAGAGTGGGGATGTGTCGTCCTCGAGGCCGGCCCGCTCTGCGGCCAGCATCAGGTTCCCGACTGACTTCGAGTCACTGAGCACGGCGTCGATGTTCGCGTTGACGTCTCCCTCTCGAATCTTATCCGCAAGGTCTGCGGCGTCGTATCCACTGCTCATGAGTCTGCGTCTTGTTTCTCGGATTGTTCGTCGTCCTGTTCCTCCGGGTCCTGGTATTCAATCTCTTCGCCGTCGTCACCGCCATAGAATCCTTCAAATCGGGTTCCGTTGGCAGCGCGGGCCAGGATACCGTCGACCGGGTTCTCGTCGACGGTCATGATGTGGCGAAGCTCTTTGTCCACCGCTCGAGCGGAGCCGGTGTCGCTCGCGATCGAGATCGCGGGCATCGCCGAGAGGATCGAGCGGAGCATGTTGCTCTCGTCGCGCAGAATCTCTCGGTTGCCGTCGATCTTCGACCGCTCAGAGATGAGCTCGAAATCGTCGGCGAGTCCAGGCCACGTCCCTCGAGCCTCGTTCGATGACGGGTCGAACGCTTCGACGACATGGAGACGCCCGCCTGGAGCCGAGGTGTCCGTAGCGGCGCCGTCGACCTCCATCTCCGCGATTCGATCCGGCGAACCGGAATAGATCGCCACGCCGTAGTTGCCGCCGCCCAGGTCGTCACGATCGTCGCCGTGCTCGAGGTCGCCGCCGTCTTGAATCGCTTCGACCATCTCGGCGAGCCCGCCGTTAGCGCCTAACGCCTCTTCGATCACGTCGCGAGCGTCGGCCGACAGGACGAACTCTTTATCTGGCGACCAGAGCCGCGCAGCGAGCACGTAGACCGGGACGAGCATCAACACGAACGCCACGAACGCACCGACGATGATCACGCCCATAGCGTCCGACAGCGACGACCAGAACTCGATAGGTCCGGGTGCCCGACCGAACCACCAGGCCATGAAGTAGGCCATCAGCAGCGCAAAACCGATTATCAGCGTCTTGTTTTCCGCGACGAATCGCTTTACCTTGTCAACGAATCCGTCGACCGGGTCCGTTTCGACCTTAATCCGTTCCTCCGAAGTGAGTTCCTTGTACGTGTTTTCGTGCTGCCGCCGGAGCGACGTGACGACGATCGCCAGCGCGAACACCGGGCCGATCGCGCCGGAGACCACCGCCCACTGCACGATCTGGACTGTTGGCTGACTCTGCAAGATCGTCAGAATGCCTACGTCACCCTGGTACTGGTAGCCGTCCTGCGTAGTCGTCACTGAAACGGCTTCGTCGCCGCGTAGGGCTATCTCGATCGTTTCCTCACCCGTCACGGTAGTCGTCGTCATCGCGAACTGTCCCTGTCCACTGAACCCGGCGTCAGAGACAGCGACAGACTCCATTCCGTTCCCGTCCACCGCGACTGTGACGTAAGCGGTGTCGTCGTCAAACTCCACGTTGGTAAGCTTCAGGTCTGACTCGGCGAACTCGTGGATAACCGTGCTCTCGTTATTCGATTCGTTCCCTTCGGCGACCACTACGCCGCTCGAGGCTGCGACGATCGCGACGATCGCGACGGCCAGGAGTAGCGCGAGGCGCTTCGTTGGTAAGTTCGGCAGTGTCGTTGGTGAGTTGTAGTCTGAAAACATGGGTCTCAGCGCGTTAGAATCCGATTAGCGAGCGTAGCAGGTCCTCGAGCATCTGCATGGGGTCGATCGCGCCGCCGCCGATCGCGAGCATCAGCAGCCCGCCGAAGAACCCGACGGTGACCAGCACCGGGAGCATCGCCCGGATCGCGTAGAACACTGGCAGTGCCATTCACGAATCACCCATGAACACCGCTGCCAGCGTCGAAAGGACCAGCGCAGCCAGCCCGCCGAAAACTAATGTGTCGTCGATCCCGCCGCCACCGTCGCCACCGCTGCTGCCGCCAGCGTCGCCTAACGCTTCCTCGAGTTCTTCGGTCTGGTCCCGGAGTGCGTCGATTTGCTCAAGCGTTTCATCCGTATCAATCTCTGTTGGGTCAGCAACGGAATCAATGTGCTGTGTGTAGTTGACCGAGGGCACTATCTCCATGCTCTCGATTTTTTCGCCCTCTTCGAGTTCTGTCTCTTCGACGTAATAGACGTCGTACTCTTGGCTGTCGTCGTCTTCGTCGTCGTCTTCGTCGTCGTCGGCTTCGGCAAGCTCGAGATCGGCGAGCGAAACCCACGTTTCGTTGTCCTCGCCTTCGATCATTACGCCGTAAGCGTCGTCCTTTTCCTCAATTTGCTCCGGCGGGTCGTCCCCTTCGTAGACGGTCACTCGCCCGTCTTCGCCCGCTTCTACGGTAGAATAGTCAAGGTCGGCATCTACACTCTCCAACCCGTCTACTTCTTTGATCTTCAGCGGCTCGTCACCGGGTAAAACGACCGTCTCATAGCCGTCTTCGTCCTCTTCAAGATAACCGAAGTACGCCATTCGGTAGTCATCTTCTCCTAACTCTACACCGGGAGCAACCTGCATCGTCTCACCGTCTTCGAACTGCGGGTATAGCCTGCCCCAGACGGGTTCTGCGCCTAATTCTGAGTGTTTGACGAGAGCAGTATAGCCACTCTCATCAGGGACGTTCGCACCAATAGCGAGCAGTTCTGCCTCGAATCGGCTCTGTTCGCTGGAGTCGGCGAACTGAGTCGCGATATCACTGGACGAGATCAGATCGTCCGGGTCGACGGCTCCCGTCTCTATGCCGTCGTGAACCGTGTCCACGTAGTCGTCAAGTTTCCCGTTTATCTCGTCGTAGTCGTCTTCGATTTGCTCATGCACATCCCGCATTTTCTTCCAGTGGCCCAGCGGGTCGATGGTGTCCCAATCGCTGTGTTGGATTCGGAACCGAACCTCTCGACGGTCGAAGGTCCCGGTCATATCGAAACTACCCGGACGTTCGACGGGTGCCCACTCTTCGAATGGGTGGTGCCAGTGCTCGTCGTTTCTCATCACTGCGGCGACGTAGAGATCATCGTCCCGTCCGTTTAACTCGCTGGCGTCTACTGGCGTCTCTACAGGCACCATATAGACGATATAGCCGTCTTCACCATCGGGCTGTGATGCTTCGATAGGCACCCATTCGTCGTCTACGTCCTCCGGCTTGACAGGCTGCGGAGTGCCACCCTCACTGTCGCTGTGTGGTCCACTCGCGTTACGCACGTAACGCTCCCACACCGAAATGTCAAGAGACCCGGTCTCTTCCGAATCTAAGACGATCTCCTCGATAATGGAGTTGATGAACGTATTCCAACTCTCAACGAGGTTCGTCATGCTCGTGGTGACAGTTTCGTTCAACTCTCGTTGAGCGTCAGCCATCGTGGTTCCGGTTTCTTCGCCCTCCGCTGCGTCTCCTGCCGTTCTCGTGCTGATGTTACTCCATGCAGTCCGCTCGAACGGCGTTTCAGAAGCGTCTAAGAACTCCCTCTCTGCTTCGTCGATGAACGAGCTACCAGCCTCGTGTGCGGAGCTAACCGCTTGGTAGATTCTGTCTTCTGTTACACTGGTCGAATCAATGTTAGGCTCCGACGACCGATACTCTGCAAGGGCATAGCCCGCCGCACCTCCCGCCGCGGTCCCGGCTGCTGCCGCCCCTCCTGCGACGACTATGGGAGCGACCGCCTCCGCGTTCCCTACTGGTCCGTTGTCGGTAGCGGACGCCCCCGCACCGATCGCGCCGACGGCGCCAGCCGACGCCCCGATCCGCTTGAGGTATCCGCGCCTCGAGCAACTGCTATCGTCCGTCGAACTATCAGAATCAGTCATGGTTAGTTACTCCGTGCGGCCAGCATTCCGGCGGTGGCCAGCGCCGCGATCGCGACGACGACACCAAAGCCGGGCACCGAGTCAGCCCCGCCGACGCCACCGCCGATCAGTCTATCATCTATGCGCTCGACCGACTCAATCGCGTCGTCGTCACCTTCGACAACGACGGTGTGCTCGTCGCCGTTCTCCAGGTCGTCGTAGTCCGACCAGTCGAAGGTAGTCACAAGCGTCTGGCCCGCGTCCGCGTCGAGCGAGTTGTTTTCGACCGGCTCACCGTCGTCGTACTCGTCAGCGTCGTAGAACAGTACCTCAGCCGTTGCGTTCTCGTCGTCAATTGAGTCGTTGAACGTTACCTCGAGCTCGAGGGAATCGTCCTCACTCTCGAGAGTTACGTTATCTGCGAACTGTTCTTCGGTCGCCGCGCCGACACCGACCATCATGACGGCCATGAGTCCGACCAGAAGGATACCGGCGGCCGCGCCGACCGTAAGGCGTACAGCGAGTTGTTCCCAGTCCGATTCGACAATCTGTGTGTTATCAACGTGTGTCATTGAAATGGTGAAATTAGGTGGCTACGGGCTACGCTCCTGGGTAATCGACGACATTGGCCGACTCGGCAAGGTCGTAGACGCCCGCGATGAACAGCAGTGTCGCGACCATCACGCCCAACTCGGTCCCGAGTGTGTCGAACAGCGTCCAGTCTGCCAGAGCGTACGGCAGCCAGAGAATCGTTGCAAGCGCCAGCAGGGCGGTCACGCCCATGCGAACTGCACTATTGTGTGCCATGCTACGTTAGTAAGTTATCTACCCAAAAGCTAGATATACCGGAAACCGCCGGAACCAAGGTTTGTAGATGAAACCACTGTCACAACCTTTATCACTAGTCGGGTTGCCCGCCGGATATGGCAGTAAACAAGCTCAGACAACTCGATCAGCACAGTTTCGGCGTGACGCTGCCAAAAGACGAACTCCGAAGC
Source organism: Natrarchaeobaculum sulfurireducens (assembly GCF_003430825.1). Taxonomy (NCBI): domain Archaea; kingdom Methanobacteriati; phylum Methanobacteriota; class Halobacteria; order Halobacteriales; family Natrialbaceae; genus Natrarchaeobaculum; species Natrarchaeobaculum sulfurireducens. The sequence continues at coordinate 1,352,413 of NZ_CP024047.1, forward strand.
GAGGGACTGGTTGATGAAAACGGTGAGTTGGTCGACGAACAGCACTTCTACGTCCAACAAACCGACGACGGTGAATGGACGATCAAGCGAATCGAGCAGGTCGAATTAGCCTAACCAGGCGACCTTTTCGCGTTCTCGTTGCTGTGCCTCCGGCGAGTAGGTTCCTCTGTAGTGCTCGAGGAAGGTCTCTAAATCGTTCCAGCCACCCCAGTCGATCACCAGGAGCGGATCGACGTCGGCTGCTGCCAGCGCGGTTGCCCAGGTGCGCCGGAGATCGTGAAAGCCCAGGTAGCGCCAGCCGTCGTCGTTCGTCTCGTCGGCCAGCTCGTCAGCGGCCGCCGCGAGCCACCGCCGCAACGAGCGCGTCGTCGAGATCTCGAGCAGCGGCGTACTCGCTGGCGCGTCGCGGACGTCGGCCACCGTGCGGATGGTCGTTGCTAAGTCACGCGGGACGGGCGTCTCGCGGAACTGGTCGCCTTTCCCGTGCCAGACACGGAGGACGGTCCCAGCGTCGGTGTTGACGACGTCCTCCGGTGAGACGTCGAGCACTTCGTGAGAGCGGAGCCCGCAGCGGGCACCGAGCGAGAAGGCGAGTCGCTGTTGAGTGTCTTGGGCGACCTCGAGCAACTGTGCTACTTCGGACTGGCTGAGCCAGACCTTCATGTCGTCGCGGTTGGCGTGCTGTTGGAGATTCATGTCCGGGTTGCGAGCAAGGCGGACGGCAACCCGGTGGATAGTCAGTGTTTCGGAGGGGTTGGACGAGGCGATCGAGGCGGTTCACGTCCGACTTTTCGACATTAGCGGACTCTATCCTTTTAGACGCACATGAGTGACAGCCAAGCCGCTTCTGAAAGCGGTGTAGCATTAGCCGAATTATTATTACAGATGAGGGACCAAGCTTGAGTATGTCAAATGAGCTGTACTCTGAAACCCCTCACGAAGCGATCGAGCTATACTTAGAAAACAATTCAAATTTTAAAAAGGTGGACAACTGGGAAAGAGAAGAAGACTCACAATTCACACTAGATGAATTTGAAGAGAAATTGGAAAACACATTTGATGGCGAATTGGATCGTTCGTCAATAGAGGGAGTTAAATCAGTCTTTTTGATACGCTATCGTCTTTTTAATTCTGATGGAGAATTTATTGGGTTTGCTACGTTCAGCGCGATACCACATCAATCAGACCACTGGGAAGTGGCGATTTGGGAATCAGGAGTTTAACCGCTTGAGACCAATAGGAAGCACAAACGAATGCGGGCTGAGGCAATTGCTGAGATAGTCTGTATGGTCGTCAGGCACTGTTACGAGTTTGAATAGGCATAGGCCCACATTGTTTTTCGATTCAACATTCGTATTGTATTGACTGATACATCTCTTAGTGATCAACGGTTGTATAAGTAACAAATAAGTGCAAACAACACTGGGTATGGATTAAGAATGAACCCTGATGGTGATGGAGCCTCGTACGCGAGAGCTCAACTAAAAGAAGCAAAACGTAGGTTGGAATCAGTACATGACAGAACATCAAATGTAGAGAAAGAAGAAATTGTCGGTGCAATTGATCAAAGAACGGACGATCTTGTTGTCGGCAATCAAATTAAAGAAATACCGGAAGAATATAGGAACTATGTTGTCTTAGGGAAGAGAGAAACGAGATCTGTTGATATTGAAGGGCATATTCAAAATATCATAATAGATTGTCAAATGACGATTGAATTGTCCGTAAAGTCAATGTTTAAAGCGGTGGGCCAAGATTTTGACTATTCTCATGCAATAGGGTTTGGGTCGCACAACACACAAGGATTTAACAATAGGATTCCAAATGAATTCCCAAGAAGAGAAGAAATAGTTCGAGCCATTTTTCTAACTCAACTTTGGGAAAAGTTCTATGAACTTGCAAAATATGGTGCCCCAGAACTGAATGCAGAGCCCTCTGTGATCTTTGATATAGATGATGGGGAGAGAGCAATGAACGACGCTACGTTTTGCGTTGAGTTAGCTGAAGACTTTATTGAATACGTTGATGACTAGCTTGTTCTTTTGATTTACAATATGACTAGAGTGACTTTTCAAATTCGTCAACAGGCATGCCAGCAATATCTGCTGCACGATTGACACCAATCCGGTCCTTATTATAGAGGCTAACAGCTAATTCGTCACGCTGTTTTTCGATATCATCCATCTCAAGAGAACCATTTGTCATCTCTGGGTAAGAATAATAAATGAATGCCAGTAATTCATCTTTCGACAAATCATTATTCTTCTTCTTTATAGATTCTACTAAGCTAACAAGGTCCTCATCCGCTTGCCTTTTTAATTCCGCTGCTAATTGAGCGCCATCACCAGTAAGGCGAATATCTCTCCGATCTTTCCGTGCTAAACCCATATATTGTAGGTTGTCAAGAATGTCACTGAGAGTATCGCTGTATGGTCCCTGGAGATGAGGCTTATAAGAGAGGTATTCAGAAAGAGGTTCAAATTCACGCGATATTAGGAACATTTCCTTCTGGAGCCACAAGTTTCCAGGGACTTGTGAACCGTTATCAGCACCCAGTAATAGAAGGAGGAATCTCTCTGCATTGTTCAGATCGTCAACTGTAATTTCCGATTGGTAGGGAGACGGTTCGAACTGATTCATTATCTCTATTCTTGCTCTATTTTGACTTAAACAATATGAATGCAGCCCTATGGGAAACGCTTATACATCAACGATATATAATATATATCTAACGTGTCTGGCATGAAAATCCGTGTGGAAAATATTGATGACGATACTCTATTTACGACAAAACAAGTTTCAATTGGTGGCAAAAAGATAACTACCCCAACCAAGGCAATTCCAATAAAGAAAATATATAATAATGAAAGTATTTTGACTGAGGCACGCGGTTTCAACGAGGTATATTTCCAGGTAGACGATAAGAAGATTCAGAGGGCTAGGAGTTCATTTGACTCTGAATTTAGTCGGAGTATTGGATCTGGATTGAATAATGCGAAGAACGGAGAGATTAACGCTGTATTTGCGGAATACAAAACAACAAAAGCAGCACCAAAAGAACATCTAGAATATTTATCTGATCTCATATATTCTACGTCAGATATTCTGACAGTGCCTCGAATGCCGGCCCTTCAGTCAGCTATAAAAGAAGATAATGTAGGAACTGCCTCTAAGAATTTTCAAAGGTACATGAAGAACCTTAAAAGCTATCTTGAATATGCGGATCAAATGAATGGAAAGCCCATAATGGGTGTTATCCCAACTCTGCCACCGGTATTCACATCACATATAATCGATTTATATTTTGATAAAGGAGTTCGTGCTTTCTACTTTGACTTTGATGGGCGAAAAGTAACTGCAGAAAAACAATTGACTGACATGGTGACGCCACTTATGCGACGGGTTTCGGTTGAAGATCTCCAAGAAGATGTTTTGCTCTACTCTCTTAATGCACACCGCGGACGAAATACTGGTGGAAAGAACTATACGCCAGCGGCAGACTTCATGACGTTCGGATTCGGACTTGATGTGTTAGGTGACAAACACGTCGGCGGTAAATTACCTCCGCATCTCTATGAGAAAATTAACGAGGGAGGTCCATCTTTCCGTGTTTTCCACAAAGACGAATACACGTACCAGTCCTATGAATATGATAAGGAATTACGTAGGAAGTTGCCCCTTGAAACGGGATTGGATGCCGACCGTATTTTAGGAAGACCAAGTGATAACTACAGATTATCATCCATCTTGAACGGGGAACAACAAGGAATTGAGGCGAGGCGGCTACACACGGTGATAAATGAGCATAGAGTTAAAGATCACATCTACAAGAAGAAAGGAGTCGGCTCAAAAGTCCTTAACAACATGAAATCTGCAAAACGCGAATTTGACGGGAACTCCAACCAGTCAAAATTAGACGAACTGGACGATCTGTTTTAATTATTTTTCGTAAGATAAAGTTGTGCGTCAAGTGTCGAAATTTCCAATGGGTCTTCACTAGAAGATCCCTGAACAACTACATTGGTCTCGTTTTCTGCAATTTTCTCCATAAGGGGTTCCATTGCCCCTTTCGCGTCTAAATATAGAAGATCTCCCCTCGTACCTTCCCCCTTTAACACACGCTCAATTACGTCGTTAGCACTTGCTGTTTCGGTTTCAACCTCGATATTAACTGACACTGTCGGAATGTTCCCTTTGGATAGCTCAGCCTCCTCAATTGATGCCTTTACGAGGTCTTCAAAAGCCTCAGTCGGGTTGGCTTCCACAGAAAAGGAACCATCCAAGTCATTGTTTCCTAAATACACCAACACCATCAGATCCGTAATATAGTCTGAATCATCATCGTACAGCTCTTTAAAAAGTTGCTCACGGTCACTGTGATGTAGGTGGTATGGAATGAGTGCCAAATCGCGTACTGACTCCGCTAGCCGACGACGAATCCGATAGCGTGTGTTTCGGTCTTTGCTAGAATCGCCGGTTTCTCTGGGATTTTCTAATAAAAACTCCTTATCTTTGGGTGTTAGTGCACCGCGGTAACGATCATCTGACCCGTTTGCGTTACTCGTCATCGGTTTTTGGATTGCGTTTGCATTAGTTCGGACGTATATTTATGTGTGTGGTTCCACTACGATCTTACCAGAGTAGGAGAAAATCACCATTCAAAGAAAGAATGCCCAGACCTGTGCAGCACCCAACCAGCTCCCACACAGGCCGGTGCTCCACAGGGGACAAGCACCCCAAGACCACGACGGAGGTCGGGGCCTCCACGGGCCGGGGTAAACTAACTTGCGACTGTATATACTCAGTCGCTAGTCATATAGTTTACCCTTGGTCTTAGAGTCATGGTCCAGCTAAAGAAATGAAAGACGTTCGAAAGCTCATAATCGAGCACTTAGAACAAATCGGAGAACCGCAACCAGCAAGCCGAATCGCAAATGCGATTGATTACAGCCATGGCTACGTCCTCAAGGAGTCAAAGGAACTCTTGAAGGAGGACTATATAAATGGTGAAAAAAACCGCAACGTGCCGTTCTACGAAATCAACGGCGAAATAGAGGTCATCAGCAACAATCGAAAGCAGTTGTTGATCTTGGTCAAAAAGCACGCACCTGGTCGCCTTGATGCAGCTGAGAACATGACTGTTCCCGAGCTTCAACGGCTCCTCAGAAGCATCTCAGATGGAGTAGTTGGCGTCCAAAAGAGCTGGGAGTTCTGGACATAACCCTCAGCCTTCCTTCGTATACGTAACGACTGTGAAACAATTGTTCTCAACCGCGAAGTGCGCGAGCTGACGGCCACGGTTGGTGCGCCGCGTCGATCTCGCCTTTCAAGTACAGCATTCCCCATGTCGTGATCTCGTACATGTCGTGGTGGATCGGGGCGATCAACCCAGCAGAAGCGAGCATCTGACATCGCTCGCGAATTCGAGCTTTCGAAGCCCGAAACTCTGGTCTCGAGTTCATCACTGACACCGACGACCACGGCTCTTCGTTGAGATGTTCGAGGATGCGATCATCAAGCTGTTCCATCCAAGTCGCTGACCGACGTTGCTTCACGTTAAACCACCTACGTTGAATTAGACGCATTCCCAGTTGCTGAACTATTCCCGTTCTGCTCGACACGAGTCCACGTTTCTGTATCGAGTTCGCCTTTGAGGTAAGCTTCCCCTTCGTCTGTAATTATGTATACGCCATTTCCGAGATGTGTGAGTAATCCCTTTTCTGCAAGTTTTCGGCACCTACGGGCAATGTGCTGCCGGGAGTAACGAATCCTACCCTCGTCTTTCATCTTCTTCGGAGACCCCGAATCGTTCTCGCAGATGTATTCTAAAATCCGATCATCCACGAGTGACATCCAGTCTCCTGAGTAGCGCATACTCCTACTGATTTGCTGAGAGAATCTAAACGACACTAATATCATATGAGTGCGTCAGTGGTATAATAATACTTCTTCGGAACATTGATGTTCCAATAGCATAGAGGTGGTAACGCGAAGTTGCCAACTCGGATGAAGATGACTCTTGTTGGTATGTGAGATCGGGCGGCGTTGCAGCGCCGCCCAGAAGGTGGCTTCGTATAATCGCAATGAATTACCGAAGCTCTGTGGGGTCGAGACCCCACGCACGGCAAGAAGCATCGCCAACGAATAGTTCTGACGCTCGCTGCGCCTGCGGCGCTCGAGCCGACGGCCACGACGCACTTCGGAACGATCCCATCTGCGAGAACTGTGCACGCGTCCGGACGGACGGTGGCACGACGCCTGCAGAACGGCAAGCCCAGGCACTCGAGACGATCGCCGACGAGTTGCGATTTCAGAACGCCGCGCTCGCCGAAGTTATCAACGTTCTCGACGCGATGCACGGTGAGCGACACCGGCCGCTCGAGGAGATCACCACCTCGATCAAAGACCACCTGATCGTCCGCGGGCTCGAGGAGATGGCCTGATATGGTCGACGACGCACTCGAGGAAGCCGTCGAGTCGATTCCGGACGCCGACCCGGACAGCATCGCTCAGTACGACGACGGGCGTGGTCACTTCCTCATCGAGAGTGACGCCGACGAACAGGACGTTGACGAGATCGAGGAGGTGCTCGAGGCCGCAGGCTACGAACGTGACGGACACGTCCCGGTCCCGGAGTTGACCCAGCAGAACTTCCGGCCGATCGACGACGGTGAGGGAGGTGAGTCCGAATGAGAGACGCCCACCTCTACACCTGCGACACACCGGAGTGCAACGGGCTAAAGGAAGTCATCACTCCCGACGGGTACGTCTGTCACGACTGTGCAGACGAGCTGGTGACCGAGTACGAAGCGGAACCCGAACTCATCGCCGACGGCGGGACCTCGTGGGCCGAACTCACTGGCTTCAAGCGCGACGTCTTGGAGGCCATCGCTCAGCTCGAACGTGATGGTGAAGAGACCTACGGGCTCGCGATCAAGAACCATCTCGAGCAAGGGTACAGCAAAGTGCTCAACGGCCGACTGTACCAGAACCTCGACGCCCTGGAAGCCGATGGCTTGCTCGAGCGCGACGAACTCGACGGTCGGACGAACAGCTACACACTGACGCCAGAAGCGAAAGCGATGCTCGAGGAGAGTATCCGTCGACGCGCAGATGCGTGCGGGCTTCAGGTGGCCGCGACCGACGGAGGTGAGGTTACGTGATCGACGTCGACGAACTCTCCGACGAGGAGATTCAAGCCGTCGTCAACACGCGCGGCTTCCAGAAGATGCTCGCCTACCGGCGGCTCTCCGACGGCATCGAAGTCCTCGAGGACGAGGACCAGATCTTCGAGTCGATGGTTGCCTCGATCACCAAGCAACACTCACAGGTCCGCTCTGAAGAGAGTACGCGCGAGTTCTTCCGTCTCTTTCGTGACGAGGTGGAGACGTTCACCGACGGGCTCGCCGACGAAGAGAACGGCGCTGACCAGGACGACCTCGAGGACCTCATTGTCGAGGACGGTGTTCATCATGCCTGACAGGCCCTACGTGTCCGGGCTCTGTCCGACCGCCGACTCGTACGTACTGGCCGACAGTACTGGGCGCTCACCTACGTGTATCGTCTGTGGTGCGGAGGTCGAATCCACTGTTCGCGAGATCGCCGGGGGTAACTGATATGTGCGATCCATGCGACAGCGAGGCCGACCGTCCCATCACGTTCTGCGACCAGCTACGGCAGTCTTCCACGGTGGGCGGTGATCGTCCATGAGTCGCGACCTTTCGCCACGAGAGGCCCGCGACCGGTTCCTTTCCCGCCGACGTCAAGAGAACACGGAGAAGACAGTTCGCAGCTACGAAAACCGGCTCACCCGGTTCGTAGAGTGGACCGAAGACCAACAAATCGACTCCATGAGCGAACTGTCGGGCTGGGATATCGACGAGTATCGATCCGCTCGAGAAGCGTCGGGGGTCGCACCGGCTACCCTACGCGGTCAGCTCATGGCGCTGAAGCAGCTGCTCGACTACTGCGCGTCGATCGACGTCGTTGACCACCGAGTTCCAGAGAAGGTGAATATTCCGACGCTGAGCAAGTCAGAAGAGTCGAATGACACGAAGCTCGAGGTAGACGACGCAGACGCGCTCTTGACGTTTTACCGGTCTTCGGGCGAGATGTTCGGCCGACCGGAACACGCCTTCCTCGAGGTCGCCTGGCACACGGGCGCACGAATGAGCGGCATCCGAGCGCTCGATATGGGTGACTTCGATCCAGACCGGCAGACGCTCGAGTTCCGCCACCGACCGCCGACCCGCCTGAAGAACAAGGAAGAGGGAGAGCGAGTCGTTGGTATATCGAAGCCGGTCGTGAAGGCACTGCGGACCTACGTCGCGCGTGAGCGGTTCGAAAAGCGCGACGAAGAGGGCCGCGAACCGTTGTTCTCCGGACGTCAGGGTCGCCCGTCGGACACCACGTTTCGAGCGTGGTCGTACCTCGGGACGCAGCCGTGTCGGGTCGTTCAGTGCCCGCACGGAAACCGACGAGCGACGTGTGATTACACCCGACGGAACCACGCGAGTAAGTGCCCGTCGTCACGCAGTCCGCACGCGATTCGGACCGGATCGATCACCTGGCAGTTACTCCAGGGTCTGTCGATCGATGTGGTCGCGGCCAGGGTCAACGCGACGCCGAAGACGATCCGGCGGCACTACTACCGGGCCGCTGAGCGAGACGAGTTCGAGGAACTGCGAGCTGAGCACACTCTGAAACTTGACATTGAGAACTATGATTAGTCCTGAAAACGGTTGCAAAAATTTGTTAGAGAGCCTGTCTGTAGCGCAAACAACACTAGCACCGCTCCCTCCGACCCCATTTCCTCACGCGAACAACCTCGTGAGCGGAGCGTATTAGACAAAAACTCGAGCCCAGCGGACGAGCGAAGCGACACCCTCGTGACTTAGATCCTCCTGTATCGCATCGTTTTGGGGTGAAGTAGGCCACATAAGCGTACTGTTCGACCGGCTGTACAGCCGTGAGGAGTACGACGAAACGGGAATCGAGTCGGTGCCCTGTCACCGAATCGTCGAATGGCATGGCGTCGATCTGGTCGAGCCCCAGTCTGGACAATGGTCGACGTTCTCGTTTACAGTACCGGTGCTTCCCGCAGGCGGGTAACGTATCGGGAGAAGGTGAATCGCGCCAGATTAGGCGTCAGCTGCACTCGTGTCGATCCCGGCCCCATCGCCGTTGATTCGGACGAATCCATAGTCGCAGTCCGGACAGTGCCACTTGACTTTCTCGCCGAGGTGCAACGTCGTGCTTGCAGCACGGTAAAACGTCTTTTCCTCTCCGCAGGCGGGACAGTGGTGGTCGAGTTCCATAGGCGTACGCGGCAGTTGTGGACGAGGGATGTTTAACGTACTGGTAACGGCCGACGCGGTGTCACTGTCCGTGGTTCGGACACGCTATCATGCACTGACTGGCCCAGGTGTTGATCCACTCGAGGAGTTACAGTCACTCCCTGGTCGACGCGTTTCATCGTGACCGATGGATCTCGTTTTGTCACGCGAGAAGATACGACGTCGTGGTGTCCATTTCCGACCAGCGTATCAGCGTTCTCGGTAGTGCGGTCGGCCGAGAGGAATTAAGTACTCTCCATCCGTCCGTTCGGCTATGTCGATCTACACTGGCCGCGGTGACGAGGGGAAAACCGACCTCCGTGACATGACCCGTGTGTCGAAAGCGAGCGCTCGTATCGAGGCCTACGGCACCGTCGACGAACTCAACGCGTTGATCGGGACCGTCCGACCGACAGGGCACGACGATATCGACGAGCGGTTGCGAACGGTCCAGAATCACCTCCACGTCGTGCTGGCCGACTTCGCAAACCCCGATCCCGAAGAGGACGATCCGGTCGTCCGCGCCGAACACGTCGACACCATCGAAGCGTGGATCGACGAGTACGACGAGGAACTCGAGCCGCTGACCTCGTTCATCCTCCCGACGGGCAGCGAGTACGGAGCTCGACTGCACCATGCACGAACGGTCTGTCGTCGATCCGAGCGCCGGGCCGTTTCACTCGCCACCGAGGAGCCGATCAACGAACAGGCAATTCAGTATCTCAACCGGCTCTCTGACGGCCTGTTCACCCTCGCCCGCGTCGTGAACAAACGCGAGGGCGAACCAGAAGAACAGCCGGAGTACTAACAGCACGTTTCTCGTCCGGCTTTCGGGCTCGACTTTTTTCCGCAGATCACCGGAGCTATAGTAGCCACCACACGTCAGTGGGCACCCGATCGCCAGACGGATCGGCGATCAGTGTGTAACTCGGTGCAGGTGTTACTATAGTCGACCGCAGGCAGCGTTGCTCTCCAATTCGAGTGCTCGCACATCCACACCAGACCGTGCTGCTCGAGTCGGTGCGGATTCTGACCTCTGAGAAAGGGCTATATCCTCCCGAGTCCTACACTCTTCGATCGTCATGAACAACCACTTCCACGACAGCTTGTACTACCTGAAACGCGCGGGCCAGCACGCGAAACTCGGCGTCGAAGCACACCTCAGCCCGATTCCCGAGCGCGTTCGCAGGGCTGTCGGAAGCGAACCAGCACCCGAACCGACCCGTCTCGAGTCGGTCAGAGAGCGGGTGACCGAGTTCAGAGTGAACGCCGGAAACCGATCACGAGCGACGAGCAACGCCGCACGGACTCGAGCGTCGACCGAGCGGACGGACGAGCCGACGACCGAGCGGACGGACGAGCCGACGACCGAGCGGACGGACGAGCCGACGACCGAGCGGTGAAAGGAAGTCTTAAGTTGAACGCACGGATATTCCTTCGTGCGGGTTGGTGATCTAGTCCGGTTATGATACCTCCTTCACACGGAGGAAGTCGGCAGTTCAAATCTGCCCCAACCCACTTTTCGAGCGACAAACTGCGAGGAGTGTAGTGACGAGCACGTCGCTCGAAAAATTATCACGGGAGATTTGAATCAGGAGTGAAGCAAACGGAGTGAGCAGAACAACTGTCGTTCAAGTCTACCCCAACCCATTTTCACGGACCAACGACGAGGAGCATCAACTATAGTAGCCACTACACGTCAGTGCGCACCCGATCGCCGATCCCTCTGGCGATCAGTGTGCAACTTGGTGCAGTTGTTACTATAGTGCTACACGCAACGGATCCTGGCTCGAGTTTGACCGTCGAGCGGCTGTCAGCGTGCCAATCGTCCGGTTCGCTCGAGAACCACGAGAGCGAGCACGGTAGTACCGAGGAATACGGCGGCGATCCGAAACAGGAGGTCGTAGGAGTAACCGGCCTCGACGAACAGACCGAGTACGAACGACCCGAGGGCCTGCGTGAGCATCCACATGGAACTGAAGACGGCATAGGCACTGCCGCGCGTCGAATCCGGCAGTGTATCGAGGAGATAGGTATCCGTGGCCGGAAACAGGGCGTGGATGACGAAGCCGACGGCGGCCGAGAGGACGAGCAAGCCGACCAGCCCGTCGACGGTCGTCAGCACGAGCAGGCAAAGCGAGAAGACGCCGACGACGCCGAGCAAGTACGGGACGTGTGGCAGTCTATCGGCCAGATCGCCGCCGAAGTAGAACGCGGGGATGCCGGCGGCGAAGACGACGGTAAGCATCAGCCCTGACGCCTGTGAGGAGAGGCCTTTGGACTGCATGTACAGTTCGTAGAAGTTGAACACGCCCTGCCAGACGAACGACGCGGCGCCGACGATCGCCAGTGCGGTGACGATAATCCGCCACTCTGACAGCGCACCGGCGACGAAGTCTCGATCCTCTGTCCCCGCCCGTGGCAACTGGGTCGCCCTCGCAGCGAGGACGGTGTATCCCGTAACGACAGCCGCTCCGATGGCGATTGCCCATAGCGAGAGTCGCCAGTCGACGAGGAGGGTAAGCGCAACGAGCGGCGCGGCGATCACCGCAGCGATCTGGCTGGCAGCCCCGTGAATCCCCATGATGCGGCCAACCCGCTCGGGAAACAACTCGCTCAAGAAGGGGTTCGCCGAGACGAAGTAGACGCCTGAGGCGATCCCCATCAGGAAGGCACCGATCATGAGATGGCGGACCGACGTCGCGGTCGCGGCGAACCCGGAGGCGACCGCGAGGATCGACCCCGACCCGATCACCACGTAGTGTCTTGGTACCTTCGTGAGCAGCCATCCAGTTGGCAATCGAGGTGATGCACTGCCAACCCACGCGAGCGTGACGAGCAACCCGGCCGTCGCCTCACCGATCGAAAACTCGGCGATGATCACGTCTAAAAGTGGCGCAAAGATGATCCTCGCGAGGTTGAGAAGAAAGACGAGTCCACAGAGGGAGGCAAACAATCGGGTACGGCTCACGATCAGTATTTTCAATACGACTTCTCAAACGTTCCGAAACCGGAACGTACCGCAGAAAAAACACCTCGAGAGGTCGCCAGTCACGGTTTTCGCGGCCGGTCAACGCGTACACCGGTTGACGCCGACTCGCGCGGACGTCGTCTACCCACACGAGAACGTCGGCTGCGCGAGTGGAAAACGACCGGCTCGAAAAGGGTCTGAACGTCGTTGTGCGACACCGAGACGACGTTGGTGGCCACGCCGTTTTTGGTCCATGTGACGAGCCATCCGAACTCACAAGTTTCGTTCGGCGATCCCGAGGCGACGAGTAGACAGCCACCGATGGGACCCCGAGTGGCGAACCTTACCGCGAAAACAGTCGCTTGAGACGGCCGAGAACTCCCGTAGTCTCCTTCGAATCGTCAGACGCTGGAGGCTCCGTTCTGTCGGGGTCAGTGGCTCTCGCGATCGAGCCCGGGTCGTCTGGAACGGTCGGGTCGTCCGATGGGCTTTCGGATGGTTTTGCAGTGAGTGAGTCACCGTCCAGTTCCGCAGCGGTCCGTTTGAGATCGTCCATCGAAAGGTCGAGATCCCCGACGTCGGGCGTTGACTCGCGTCCGACACCGGCTTCGGCGGCGCGAACGTCCGCCCCCGTAATCTCGTCGTGCTCGAGGCAGCGATCGAGATCGGCCAATTCGTCGCTCGTGATGTCGTCGTGGTCGACGGTGTCGTCGCTGCCGTCACTGCTGTTGTGGTCGTCGTCGCTGCCGTCACTGCTGTTGTGGTCGTCGTCGCTGTCGTCATCCACACCGCACACGGTTGTCTCGTCCACGTCGAAATCGCTCGTGGGCGAGCGATCGGAATTAGCTAACTCACTCGGCTCTGAGCTTCCCGCAGTTGTCTTGGGCGTCGGTTCGGTCGATTCAGTCGATTCGACCGGTTTGGTCGAGTCGGTCGTCTCCTCGAGCGACGCCAGAATGTCGTCGACGCTTTGTTCGGAGACGACGCGACGCGGTCCCCCGGTCGGCTCGAGTCCACCGGCAGCGCTCTCTTCGGAGTCGTCGCCAGCGGAGGGCTGGTCTGAGTGCTCCCCGGCCATCGTGAAGGGATGTCGGTCCCGGAACCATAGCCTTTCCCCCACGGAATCGGTTCGATAATTGAATTGACCGGTCACTCGAGACGACGGGGCGGTGCTGGCCCATTATTGTTGGACGACCAGTCCCCTTACCCTACTCAGCGAGCGGCGGTTCGGAGAGCACGACGTTGAAGACGGCCCCGAGGAGGATGATGATACCGGCGAAGTACAGCCAGGTAACGAACAGCAAGACAGCGCCGACGGCACCGTAGGCTTCGTACTGTCCGGCGTTGGCGGCGTAGAGTTGGAAACCGGCTTGAAGAAGTGCCCAACCAACGGCAGTAAACGCGACGCCGGGGACGATCTCGCGTACGGTGACCGAAACTGGGGGCAAAACGTAGTAGATGGGCAAGAAGACAAGGATGAGTCCGAACAACAGGGCACTCCAACTCAGCACACCTGCGAAGGGAACAGCACCGGCGAGTAGTCTCAGGACGGCACCGATGACGAACATCAACGCGAGCGCGCCCGCTCCCGCGACGACGACCGTGATCCCGTCGCGAAGTTCGTCGACGAGCGAGTCTTCGGCGACCTCGTCGTAGACCTTGTCGAACGCGAGACTGAGTCCCCGAACCACTTTCAATGCACCCCAGGTGGCGACGGCGAGGGCGACGACGGTTGCCTCTGCCCGGCCTGCCTCGGTGGTCAACGCCACGACGACGAGGTCCTCACCCGCCTCCGGCAGGAAGTCACCGGCCAGCAGGATCAACTGCTGGGCGCCTTCTTCCCCGCCAACGATCGAGCCGACGACGAGCGCGAGCAAGACGAGCGGAATCAACGAGACGAACGCGAAGTAGGCGAACCCGGCCGCGAGAAACGTGATATCGCGATCCGTCGCCGTCCGGTAGACCGCAGCGAGCGTGTCCGTAACGTCCATAGGGAACGTACGGGCTGTCGAACCAAGAAGCTGTAAACGGTTCGCACTCGGTGAGTGTCACGTCGGCCTACCGGCCCTGATGGGGCTCTCTTGTGTCCCGGTCAACCGACCGGTCACCACTCGGTACAGAAGTTGTGAGTGGCATACACCCCTCCGTCGTCGGCGAGGTAGACGCCAACACCTCCTCGATCCCAGTCTGGCCCACCGTGTTCCTCGAGGATCGCCTCGCGGTGTTCGGTGGAGTTCATCCACTGGTCGACGAGCCCCTCGGCGAGGGCTTCAGCGGTCTGGTAGGTGGTGGTCTCGTCGCCGCCCGGGCTGTCGACGGGGCTGTCGAGCCAGGTCAGCGCAATGTTCTCGCCGTAGCCCCGACAGTAGTCGTCGACTGCACTGAATCGGTCGAGCGGATCCTCGCCGTCGGGATTCGTGTGCGCGAAGTACTCGCGGTCGGCCATGTCGTAACTGTGAGCCCGAGCAACGGAGGCGACGAGACCGTCCCACTCGAGCGCCTCGAGGTCGTGGTCGGCGCGTCGGTCGTTGACCTCGGCGTGGACGAAGTCCTCGACGGCGTCGGAGGTGACGGGCTCGACGTCAGTCTCTTGGCTCGAGACGCCGGGATCTGCCGGGTCGGTAACCTCGGGGTCTCGCTCTCCAGCAGGCGGTGGGTCGGCACTTGGTGCAGGGCGATCGACGATCTCGACGTCTTCGAACGAGTCGAGGTCCTCGAGGACGATCGGTGCGAGCGTGACGGTGGCGACGACCAGCGCGGCGACGACCAGGGCGAAGACAAGCAACCGGAATAGGGACCTGAGGACTGCGGGCTCTCGGCGGTTGGCGCCGCGGTGGCCGGGTCGATCGTCCGGCCGACGGTCCCGATCCATTGACTGATCGAGATGGGACCACGGCACATGAGGGTCGTGGTCGGTCGCAGCAGGTGATACTCGGCAGAGTCAACCGCCTCAGTCCGCGGGAGAGTCGCCTGTCGACTCGTCGCCGAAGATCGTCTCGTGGACTCCGAGGACGAGCCCCGGGACGACGGCCATGAAGAGGTGTTCCTCGAGGGGGATGCCGGCGACGTCGATGCCGGTCCGGAGTCGGATATCGAAGACGCCGACCGCCAGCGTATAGCGGTCCCAGGCGTAGGCGATGGGGTACAGCGCGAGGATCGTCACGGCGGCTTTCCGGAGCGCACCCGCACGGTTGAGCAGGGCGAACGCGATGGCTCCCCAGAACAGTTCGGTCGCGAGGTAGGTGTACCGACCGAGTACGCCGATGTCGGGTAGTCGGTCGGGGCTGTCAGCTCCCATGTGACGATCGTCATCGTTGACCAATAAGAACGTTGGCGCTCGTCTCATAGCGACGGTGTGGGAACAGGCAATATCTTCAAAAGCTCCGGGGCTGTAGGGATTCGTAGAACGATGAATATCGCCGAGATCGCCACCCCGGAGTACATCGAAGTCGACGTTGGAACGCGTATGGGGAAGGTCCGTTCTACCTTCGAGAACGGCAACCCCAAGGGAATTATCGTCACCAACGACGGGGAGTACGAGGGAGTCCTCAGCGAGCGAGAGGTTCTCCAGTCTCACGTCGAAGACGACGCAAAGGTGGCGGCACTGACGAAGCCCAGTCGGAACTCGCCTGCCCCCAAGATCGATCGGGAAGAGGACGTCAGGGAGACTGCCCGGATGCTGATCGAGAGCAACGCGAAGGTCGCTCCCGTCTTCGAACACGGCGACCTCTGGGGCGTCATCACCGACGACCGAATCCTCGAGGCCGTCCTCGAGAACCTCGATACGCTCTCCGTCGAGGACATCTACACGGACGATCCGGTGACGGTAAACGAAGACAACGGAATCGGACACGCGATCAACTACCTTCGCGAACACGGCATCTCCCGCTTGCCGGTGTTAAACGAGAACGGCTACCTCTCCGGCGTCGTCACGACCCACGACATCGCCGACTTCGTTATCCGTCAGGATCACACGACGACGACCGGCGACCGCGTCGGTGACAACGATCGCATGCTCGACGTCCCTATTTACGATATTATGAACAGTCCCGTCGAGACGATCACGCTCGATGCCACCGCCAAAGAAGCCGTCGAGACCATGCTCGAGTTAGATTACGGTGGACTGCTGATTACGCCGGAAGACGACGGCCGCAACATCGTCGGCGTCATCACCAAGACGGACGTCTTGCGTGCGCTCACCTACACTGAAGAAGAACACATGGACGTCCAGATCACCAACATCTCCCTGCTCGAGACGCTGACCCGAGCGTCCATCGTCGAGAGTATCCAGGAGGTCTCGGATAAATACGCCGAGATGCAGGTGTTCCACGCCCACGTGCGGTTCAAAGAGCACAAGGAAAAACTCCGTGGCACGCCGCTGGTCCACTGTCAGGTCCGCCTGCGAACGAACAAGGGCCAGGTCGCCGGCACTGGCGAGGGCTACGGCGCCGAAAACGCCTTCCGCGTCGCCCTCGAGAAACTCGAGCGCAACGTCCTAGAGGTCAAAGGCATCACGAGCGACGAGGAGTACCGCGGCCAGCTCCTCCGGAAGCTCAACGAGCTGTAACGCACAGGAACTACTCGAATCGTACGATTGATTTCGACGCTCGGTCAGTGCCGGACGGGGTCGTCACCGCTCTCGAGTCCGTCGTCGGTGATCCGAAACTGGACGGACTCGCCAGCCGGTTTCGAGCGGTGCTTCTCGAGCGTTGCCCGACGGTTCCCACCACGAAAGCGCTCAAGCCTGAGGACGACGCCGGTCCAGTGTTCTAACGTATTGCCGCCGAGCGCCCGCGTCCGGTCGGCGTCGGGATCGCTGAACACCTGGTTCGTGAGCACGACCGCGATATCGTGTTTTCGCGCGAGCGAGAGGAGGTGTGTCACCTGTCGGGCGACGCTGCGAAGCGCCTCGCCGCCGTCGCCGTCGCCCGTGCGCTCGAGTCGGTAAAAGCCGGTGGCGCTATCCAGAACGATCAGGTCGGCCCGCTCGGCGAACGCCTCCGCGTCGCGGACGGCTTCGGCCTGTTCCTCGAACGAGAGTGCGTCTTCGATGACGATCCTCGAGGCAAGCGTTTCGACGTCCGGGACGTCGCCATCGGAGACGGGGCCCGGGGTGGCGTCGACCGACGGCTGTGCGGGTGTCGAACCAACTGCGCGCGACGAGAGCAGTTGCTCGAAGCGATCTACCGAAACACCTTCGGTGTCGATATAGACCACGGTCCCGTCGGCGACGGCCGTCTCGACCGCCGCCGACAGCGCGAGGTTGGTCTTGCCGGACGCCGGTGGGCCGTAGATCTGCGTGACGGTCCCGCGCTCGAACCCGCCTCCCAGCAGCTCGTCGACCGACGAACAGCCGGTCGGAATCGCCTCGTCGTTCACGGTCGTGCTTGGAAGGCTCGGTGCAAAAAGCCCCCGGAACGTCGCGTAGCCGCGTTGTCGACCGCCAGCGTGGTTGACTCTCGAGGGCATCGACGATAGTCGCACACGTTGGTCGAACACGTTTATTCTCCCTGGACGCGAACAGCCGACCGTGATCGTCGTCGCCACCGCCGACTTCGAACTGTACCACGGCGTCGTCAACGAGCTGCGCGACCGGGGGACGACGTTTACGACAATCGAACCGGACGGGGCACTTCCCGAGCGGACGACCGTCGTCATCACGGGGGCGGACAACGCCGGCGCCTTCGCCGACGCGAACGTGACGACAGTCGTCGCCGGGCCGGACGATCCGCGGGGTGCGGTCGATCGAGCGTTGACCGCACTTCGCGGTGACGGCGGCCGGACGGTCGTCGGCGTCGATCCCGGTCGAAAGCCCGGCATCGCCGTCCTCGCTGGTGACACCGTCGTCGCCGCGTTCCAGGTCCCCCTGGCCGACGCCGTCGAGGTGATCCGCGACGAGATCCACGAGGCCGTCGACCCGGTCGTCAAGATCGGCGATGGGGCCCGCCTCCAGAGTGCGAAGCTCGTCAACGAACTCGAGGACGTTCGCGTCGAACTCGTCGACGAAACCGGGACGACACCGTATCTCGGCACCGGTGTGCGGGGGATGGGCGACGTACTAGCCGCGGTGAACATCGCCCGGCTCGAGGGCGAGGTCGTCGACGCCCGCGAGATCGAGCCGACGGCGGGCGAACTCCAGCGAATCAAAGACCGATCCCGCGAGCGAAGCGAGACGAACCGGTCGATCGACGAGAGGCTCGCCCGTCGAGTCGCAGCTGGCGAACTCACGATCGATCAGGCGCTCGCCGAACACCGAAACGGCGGTTCCGAAGCACAGTCGGCACCCGACGAGTGACCGGGCCGACAGGTATGGGCGATCGGCTCACTGGTTGCTCGAGCAGAACCTTTTCCCTGACTGCGTCGCTACTGCGTCGTCGACAGCCATAGCGCCCGCACACGTGGTCTATTGAGTATCCACCAGCCCCCTGCAGCGCCGACGCAGCCGACGAAGGCGAGCCAGCCATCCGTCGTGGCCCCGGTCACGATGAGTGCTAGCGTTCCGAGCACCGCTGCGCCTGCGAACGCCGCTTCTGGATCACCACGTGTGAGCCGCGCAGCGAGGAGGAGCATGCCGACGCCGAAAAGAACGGATGCGACGACGTCGACGAGGTAGTGGACCCCGAGTGCGAGTCGAGAAACGGCGACGAGTGCGATACCGCCGGCCGCCGCCAGGAGCCGGCTACGACGCGTAAACCGAGCACTCCAGAGTGCGAGTGCCGTCCAGAGGATGGCTGCCGCCATCGTGTGCCCGCTCGGGAAGCCGCTGCTCTCTCGAGGGACCGCCTGGAGGGGTTCCGGAGGGCGAGAGAACCCGAACGCGGTCTTCAACACGAGCGTGAGTGCAAGGCCACCCAAGACCACCGCGATAACGAACGCGGTTCGATCCGAGAGCACCTGCCCTGAGCCACGCTCGAACGACCGGTAGGCGTCTACGCCTGCGAGCACGAGCAAGACGACGACGACGACCAACTCGTCGCCCAGCATCGACACGAGTTCGAACACGGGAACCGTCCACTCCGGGAGGTGCGTACGGAACAGTTCGGTGACGCCGATGTCTCGGTTCATACCAGGGCCAACGGGGTGAGCTTGGAACTCGACTGTAGCTCGCGGTCGATACACGTTCCCGACAGTTAGTTCTTACAACCATGTCTCCGGTCCAGTCGTTCGTCCGTTCGCCAGGCAGCCTCCGAATCGAGGGGCGATCGTCCGCAACTCGTATCGACCATCTGTGATAACGATCACGGCTAGTGAGGCTGAGACGACAGTAGCTTAGAGAATCAGCACACACCGCTCGAGGCAATGCATGCTGCCGGACAGAACGAGTGTGAGCATTCGCCGCTCCCGTTCGGCGAATGTGCTTCACTGACTTCCGTCTAACAGTATCACCCACGGATCTGATTGTCCGCTTAGCTAACTCGATGTGCCAGTAACAGTAGCCTACAGGGGACAGCTATATGCCGGAATTCGTGTGCGAATGCTCTATGCAAGCCGTTATTCTGGCGGCGGGGAAGGGAACCCGGCTCCGCCCGCTGACCGACGACAAACCGAAAGCACTCGTGGAGGTCGACGGCCGCCCTCTCCTCGAGGACGTCTTCGACAATCTCCTCGAGGTCGGCGCGGACGAACTGATCGTCGTCGTCGGCCACCTGAAAGAGCAGATCATCGATCGGTACGGCGACACCTACGAGGGCGTGCCGATCACCTACGCCCACCAGCGCGAACAGCTGGGGCTGGCCCACGCCATCCTCCAGGTCGAACCGCACGTCGACGACGATTTCGTGCTCATGCTCGGCGACAACGTCTTCCGCGGAAACCTCGGCGATGTCGTCAACCGGCAGCGGGAAGACCGCGCCGATGCCGCCTTTCTCGTCGAGGAAGTCCCCTGGGAGGAGGCCTCCCGCTACGGCGTCCTCGACACCAACGAGTACGGTGAGATCGTCGAAGTGATGGAAAAGCCCGAAGACCCGCCGTCGAATCTCGTCATGACCGGCTTCTACACGTTCACACCGGCGATCTTCCACGCTTGCCACCTCGTCCAGCAAAGCGACCGCGGCGAGTACGAACTCCCCGACGCGATCGACCTGCTCATCCAGTCCGGGCGCACCATCGACGCCATCCGCATGGAGGGCTGGCGCGTCGACGTCGGCTACCCCGAGGACCGCGATCGTGTGGAAGAAAAATTACGAGACGAATTGGGGCGCGATGTTGTGTCTGTAACGTTAACTGAACCGTCGTCAGAAGCTGAAACAGATTAATTCGTGATTATATATGAACATATTGCTGTATATAATTGTCAACATCGCTGGAAAAGAATGTTCCTGTCAGATGAGGGCTTTGGTTAATGAACGATAAAGAATTCTCTGTACTAATGGCCGTGTACAGGGGAGACAACTCACAACAAATTGACAGCGCTATAAAAAGTGTTTTTAAACAGACAGTGATTCCAACAGAAGTTGTTGTTGTTGCTGATGGTCCATTACCGGATAAAATTACTTCGACTCTCGAAAAATATGAGCTGGCCTATCCCGATACGGTTCGAGTAGTCCACCTTGAGTCCAATCAGGGGTTAGGTGCAGCACTTCGAGTAGGCGTTGAAGTTTGTTCGTATGATCTCGTCGCTAGAATGGACGCTGACGATATTTCGGTTGAAGACCGGTTTGAACATCAAATAAATTATCTTTGTGAGAATCCAGAGGTGGACATACTCGGAGGCTATATCGAAGAGTTTGTAGAAAATCCGACTAACTCTAAACAAATACGGTCGGTTCCTACTGATCCGAAAACTCTGGAATCTAATGCCAAATTTCGTTGCCCAGTCAATCACCCCAGTGTCATGTTTCGTCGAAATTCGGTACTCGAGGCAGGGAACTACCGTCCACTGGCCGGACTGGAGGACTACGAACTTTGGATCCGGATGCTAAATCAAGGATATCTTATTTCAAATTTGTCGAAAGTACTGGTGAAGTGTCGAGCTGGCAAGGCACTGTACGAACGTCGAGGTGGAGTTGAATATGCGATACACGAACTCCAAATACAAAAAGAGTTTTTAACACGAGGAATAGTTCCCCTACCAGTATTCCTTATAAACATCGCCATTCGTGTTCCGATACGGCTTTTGCCAAACCGTTTACGTGCTATTATATACGAGATTTTTCTTCGAGACGATATATGACCACTGAATATGTGTGAAAGAAGATGGGACACTGACTTCAAGAACGGCTGATAGAGCCGTCACAACTGTCATTTATAATTCTATAAGCAACATATATTTCATGTGGGTTGTCCTATGGCTTAAATAACTATTCTTCCGATCCCCGTCTTAGGGACAATGTTTCAGTCAAACGATGAAACAGTATCCATAATAATACCCACATATTACCGGAACGAATGGTTGCAAGACGCAATTGAAAGTTCCCTTCGGCAAGAATTCACCCCAGTCGAAATCATCGTCGTCGACGACTCGGGTGAAGCGCACGCCAGATCTCTAGTCGAGGAGTATAGCAGCGTGAAGTATGTTCCCCTCCAAGAAAACGTTGGAGAAAACCAAGCTCGAGAGGCTGGGCTCAGCGAAGCAACTGGACGGTATATTCAGTTTTTGGATGACGATGATTTATTGCGCGGGGACAAACTCGATCGACAAATCCAGCGATTCGATGATACCACAGGTGTAGTGTATTCTGGTCTCAAATATCTGTATAGTGAAGAAATCATTCAACCAGACCCGGCCGTCAGAGGAAACGTCCTGAAAGACGCACTTCGATTCCAATTGTGGCCTCCCTGCTATACAAGTTCATTGCTGATCGATCGATCGGTCTTAAACGAAGTTAGACCGTTGCGACATCATGGTGCAGGAGATACTGATTTTCTGATTGGGCTTGCGAAACGAACACATTTTGATTCGGTAGCTGAACCGCTAGTCAAAAAACGAGTCCATAGAGACAATCTCGGATCGTCAATGGAGAACGTTCAACATAAAAAGACTATTCTCAGGAAGTACAACGAGTTGTACGATAAGTATCCGGGGTGTCGAGATCGAGCACTGGAGCACACATATAAATGTGAAGCAAAGGTCCGTTTGACTGAAAGTTTCAAAGATCCACTAGCCATTGCTGCCTCCGGGCGAGCAGCTTACTACTATCTTAGGAGGAATTAGTAGATGAAGATAGTAACCATGTCAGATGTTGAATCAACGGAGAGGTTCTGTATTCGTCTTCCTTTGATTTCAAAGACGTATTGGAAGATAGCTCCAATAGTTTACGAAAGGCGGTTTTCACGTCGGGACGAAATAACAAAACCGGTCTTTGAACGACTTCGAGCCTATCCATTTAACATCCGTTTCTGTTCGACTCGATCTTGGGAAACATTCGGAAACTATTCCACACAAATTAGTCAATAACATAACTAGCAGAGATATATTCCCAAACACATGATGCAGAAATGAATAATGGCAATAAAATCATCAGTTAGGAATGTTATCATAGCCGCAGACCTCTCTATCCCTGACATTTATGCTTGTTGGCGGGAAAGCATTCGCTCATCGAAACTAGTATTAGGAATTTTATAGTGATTTTTAGTCCCCAGAAATGTTTTGAACACCATGGATACGGATGACGTCACCTTGGTCGTTCCCTGTTACAACGTGGAGAGCACACTTCCTCACGTTCTAGAGTCGATCGATCAATTGGCTCCCTCACCTGCTACGGTTCTCTGCGTTGACGATGGGAGTACCGATGGCACAAGAGAAATCCTCAGAGATCACCACGGTTCACGTCACATTCGACACGAGGAAAATCGTGGGCTATCAGCAACGCTCAATACAGCGCTTTCCCACGTATCCACTCCACTGTTCGCGAAGGTTGATGCAGACCTTGTCGTACCTTCCAACTGGCTCGCTATTATGCTTCGGGAGTTAAAAGAAAACGAGGTTGATCTTGTCCAGGGATTTTTCAGAGAAGATGTGACAACACTCGGGGATAAATGGAGAGCACTGCATACCTATCCGGATTTTTCGAGCAAACCACGGCTGAATTATCCGATAAACGGCTCCAACATCCTTGCCTATACCGATGCTCTTCGTGATATCGACGGATGGGATGAGCGGTATCAACGAGCAAATGATGACGTCAATCTAATGCAGCGCCTTGTTTATAATGGGTATAATATATACTATTCACCAGACGTTGAATCTACCCATATTAGAACGGATACATGGAAAGACGCATTGCGAGCTGCATGGGCGTATTCTAAAGTCCCGATGCTCGGAGGTGAACCAACCCAGTTCTCCGATTTGCTCTCTTGGATCCCAAAAAACATATACTTGAGTATATTGTCACTAAAGACAGATCACCGTAATAGAGCTTATGTGCTCATGTGGATAAGCTTTTTACGAGCCATCTATCACACAGTCTGGGATCTTGAGTGTATACTCAATCAGGATGGAAAAGTACCAGATAGAAAACAAGAAATTCAAAAGATACCCTTGTCTGAACGAATGAGATGACAGTAACGATAGTGCATACGTAGTTGCGTGCCCCAACCTAGCAAGTGAGTTTCAATGACCTTCAGAACGCTTTGTGTTCTGAGGACAATGAAATTGTCGCGGGCCGCCATTGACGAAGCCCCTGTCAACATTAGCAGCGACTGGTCTTGGGTGTACGCTAGAATTAGTATAGACAAAAAGGGCTTTGTTTAGACGCTCCCGAATGGGCGGTACAGGAGTCATTTCGGCTGAGCAGAACGCAGTAGAGAGCATCTCACGGTACAGACTCACTGGTTGAGAACGAAGCGTTAGAGCTGATTTCTGCTGCGTCGAAACAAGGTTCAATAATATAAATAAATAACCTGGGGAGTTATTACGCGACTGACTGTGATGTGAGCTCCTCGATGAGAGACGGACGGTCAAGATACCAATCTATTGTTTCGGAAAGTCCTTCAGTTAGTGAGTACTGGGGCTGATAGTCGAGTAATTTTTGTGCTGTGGTAATGTCCCCGATGTATCGCTTTACTTCTCCTGGCCTCGACGGCTCGGTGTTGATTTCGGAATTCCTCGGCGTCTGCTCGTTGATCTCATGGGCTAACTCAACCAAGGATGCTCCCTGCCCGGAGCAGATATTGAGTGTCTTCCCAGTCACCTTTGGGAAGTGTTTGATCACTTTACTGATGCCGTCGACGCAGTCATCAAGATACGTGAAGTCAAGAACTTTTTCGGAACCGTATACTGTCAACGGTTCGCCTCGATAGCTTCGAGCAATGAACTGTGGTATTACACGGTCAGAGCGGTCGTACCGACCGTAGACGTTAGAAAATCGAACGGTGCACGTCGACATCTCGTAACAGTTGTCGTACGATTGAACCAGTGCTTCGCCGCCGATCTTGCTTGCTGTATATGGACTTTCGCTTCGATCCGTATTGGTATCACTTTCTGAATACACAACCTTATCGTTATTTCCATACACCTCTCTTGAACTTGCAAAGATGAATTCCGGGATTTCAAATTCGCGAGCAAATTCGAGGAGGTTAAACGTCATCTCGAGGTTCTCCATCGCGTATTTCGGTTCCTGAACCAACTGGTGAACACGAGCATGGGCGCCGAGGTGAACGATCATATCGAGTTCGGTGGGTAACACATCGAAATCAGAGGGATCACATAAGTCGATGATAGCTGTCCGCTTGTTTAGGTCTGCCTCCCATTGGTTGGCCACAGTATCGACGCCATAGACTTCGTCTCCCTCCGTGAGTAAACGTTTCATCAGCGCCGTTCCGATCGTTCCGCTACTCCCTGTTATCAAGACCTGTTTAGGATGAGCTCTCATCGATAATCCACGAATCTACGTTTAGCTGCCGACTTCATTGTAAATGGTATCCAAAAATCTTAATAAAAATGTCGGTTAGAATACCAACCATTGAATGTCAACCCATACTGGTATACTATCTAAACTATGCTAGTACAAATATTAAGATATTTTTGCGTGTACCATATCTATTTCTTCCTCTACTACGGATGCTATCTCTCAGTGAACAACTAGAGCAAAGGGTTTCGTGATCAATCGTCTCAGCGTGTTTCTCACATCCACCATTGAGTAACTCCAGAACTCGACCATTCTATATGTTTTCATAAGCGCATTTCTGGCGCTGTCTATATGAGGAATTGAGGAACAAGCAGGTGGAAGTGAGACGTGTCCATGCAACTCGCCGACCTGCTCACAAAAACGCTAGACGTAGACGGGCTTGAGGCGTGGGAGAGCGAGCGCACCCCGACACCCGATAAGGTGTTCGGTGTGCGCCTCCACTCGTTTGGATTATCGATGTCAGAAACGACTACAGTCTTGCGATGGCTCGGCACTGAAAGCTCACACGGTGCTGTCTGGGCGTGGACGCATCGGCGGCTGATCGCCAGCCGGACCCGCCGACGGCGCAGCCGTCGCGGGTCACCGTCAACGAGACGGCGATCAACGTCAACGGACAGTGGCGGTGGCTGTACGCGGCGATCGACTTCGAATCGAAACTCGTGCTCAAAGCTGAAGTATCGGTCGTCGGGAAACTGATCCCGCACCAGCGTTCTTGCACCGGGTGGGCGAGAAACACAACCTCTCTGAGGTCGTGTTTTTCGTCGATGGCTTCGACTATCTGCCTGCCCTCTCCTGATTAGATCTTGGCGGTCAGCTTGACCGAAACGAGCGAGACCACATCGAAAAGTGGTTTCAGACGCTGAAATACGAACCGACCGCTTTCACACGAATTGGGTGGGCAGTCGGGCTCACTCCAGACGCTGTATCGATCTATTTGTCCACCACTATAACTGGAACCGGCCGAATTAGGCCCTCGACCACCGCACATCAGCCGAGGAGGTGCTCAACTAGATGGCACCGTATTTCTCAACCAACCAGTTAATCAGACAGTTGACTTTGGAAGTTTTATTTTCCTGTAATCAAAAAAGTTAACGTTCAACTCGTTGACTGACATACAATGTAACATCGTGAATCGACTTTTGCTCACGACCGTTCACGAAAATCTAAAGGCCGATTGAACGATTTTCGTGCGTAAACAGTCTACTGAAACCTATTTTCCCAATCATACGCTCTCAAACGCCGTGTTTTCGGCCAGTGTTTACCTTCTCATGAGATTATACTAATTGGAGGTGGGCGATAATAACATATTAAATCCGCACCCAAATCATGTAGGCTGGGCGAAACAATAATCAGGTGTACGGGACGTGAACGGTAACTCCAACACTCGCATAATTCATTGACTTGGATGTGACTTTCCGGGACGTGGATAGCTCATATCCACATTCGTGCGGAGTCTACAATGGACGAGGAACAAGAACCTGAAACGATCGCTAACGCGGCAACCGCTTTCTGTGAAAGGTATGATCGTGGTGAAGATATCCTCGAGACCCTTCTCGAAATCGACGCTGAATACGACACATGGACATTCGACGAGCTACCACTTGATTCGGGAACGTTCGGCGAACTTGTCTCGCGCGGGATCGTCACGAAGGTCGACGACGAATACCACGTCTCAAGTCGCGAGGGTATCAAGGCTGCTCTCGAAGGTATCACCCTGAGTAGCGAGGCAGACTCGACGTCGAGACGCGGGTTCTCGAATCCGATCTCGATCGACGGGCGAAAGGCGGTAGCGCTGGTCGCGGCGCTCGCTGTGATGGTTGGGATGCGAGTGCTAACCGTTCGACCGGTGCTTCGTGAGGGACACGTTGTCTCCCCGGCGAACGACCCGTACCACTACCGGTACTGGATGGAAGCACTGCTCGCGGAGTCAAACGGAATCACGGACGTGAGCGTGATCGCCGGCATGCCAGACGGCGCGGCCAGCATGAGACCGCTTACACACGCCGCAAACTGGTTTTTTGCCGAGTTACTCGGCGGAGATCAGTGGGCGGCCGAAATGGTTGCCGCCTGGCTTCCCGTCGTCTTCGCGGTCGCGCTGGGCGTCGTCGTCTACTGGCTCGCGGTCGTCGTGACGGACGACGTCCGCGTCGGCGTCGCAGCCGTCCTGTTGCTCGCGCTCACGCCCGCTCACGCCGTCTACACGAGTATCGGCTTTCTCGAGCACCGACTCCACCAGTACTTCTGGCTGGGCGTGACGATGCTGGCGCTGGCCTGGCTCGCCGTCGACCTCCACCGCCGGTGGGAACTCGAGTCGTCGCCACGGGCCGCAACCGACGCTCATCTGCGCGCTCCTTGGACGTGGGTCGCTGCCTTCGCGCTGGGAGTCGCGTTGCCGTTCTCGGCGTTCGCCTGGGGCGGGTCGATTCTGATGTTCGTCCCCGTAGCCGCGTACGTTACAGTGAAAGTCGCCGCCGACGTTCGTGCCGGGTTCTCACCGGCGCGTTCGAACGCGCCTGTCGTGGCCGGATTGGCTGTCGGGGGAATCCTCTCTTCGTTCCTGCACTTCGGGCTGGGGTGGCACGAGGTGATCCTCGCGATCGTCGCGGTACTCGTTGTGGCCGGGGCCGTCGCTGTCGCCGGACTGGGTGAGCTCTGGCGACGGTTCGGGTGGCGGATCAGGGCGCTTCTCGGACTCGAGGTGGGACTTGGTGTGCTCGGAATCGCCGCGTTACGCCAGCTTCGGCCGACAGATTGGGCGAGACTACAAGAGCGTGCTGGCGATCTGTTCTTTCGGGATTACGCCGTGGAGACGGCGTCGTTGTTCAGGGCGGATCGAGGGGTCGTCTTCGAGCCGCTTGCACAACTGGGACTCAATTTCTTCGTGGCCGTGGCCGTTCTCGGGTGGGCTTGCTGGATCGTGTATCGACGCTACGATCCCGGTTGGCTGGTGATCGCTGTCTACGCCGCGTTCTGGCTCGTGATGGCGACGTTGCAGGGTCGGTTCGCAGCGCAGCTTTCCATCCCGTTTGCGGTTCTCGGCGGGCTCGGATTGATCTACGTGCTGGCCTGGGTCGACCTCGCGAGAGTCCCCAGACGGTTCCGGAAGCAGGACGCTGATACTCGAGGGCGCGACGCCTCGAGCCGTCGAGAGGCTGCGACCGACGGTGGCGACCGCGAGCCGAGTATCGGTCTCCCGCGCGACCGTCGCAATCTCGTCGCGATCGCCTGGATCCTGCTGTTGTTCTGTGGGATCAGCTTGATCTACACGCCCTCACTGGTGGCGATGTCCGCTCACAGTGACGAACGCTTCGAAGCGGCGATAGCCATCGACGAGCACGCGACGGCCGTCGATCGAACGTATCCGGAAAACTTCGTATTGAGCAACTGGGGACACAACCGGATGTACAACTATCACGTCAATGGTAAAGCTGATGATTACTGGTATGCGGACGACCACTACACAGATTTCGTGGTAGACGACGACCCCGATGGTTGGTACGAGGAGTTCGACGAGAGCGAAGTCGGCTACGTCGTCCTGACGAGCGAGGTGAGTAGTGAAGAGATGAACGAGGCAGGCGTGAACGTTGAGGACGGTGATCTCCCGGCAGATAGCTCACAGGTGCAGCTTCACGACGAGCTCGGAACGGGCACCGAGGACTACGAGCCACTGGAGCACTACCAGGCGATTTACGTTCACGACGACGTGACGGCATTCGCCGTCGTTCCCGGAGCAGAGCTTACGGGATCCGTCGATCCAAACGAAACGGTGCAGATCCAAACGGAGGTGACGGTCTCGGATGAACCGATCGAGTACGACCGCGAAGTTCGCGCAGACGGCGACGGAACGTTCAACGTGACGGTTCCGTATCCCGAAGAATACACCGTCGACGACGCCGATGTCGGCGTCTCAAGCGAAGCCGTCGAAACCGGTGAATTGATTCAACTCGAGTAAGTCCCTATAGGGGTTCGATACCCAGGCGCCTCTCTACCGGTGCTGCCAGTCGTCCGGGTAAAATCATGTACCGACCATACGGTCGGCAACCTCTAGGTGTACTGCTCAGTTCTAATCGACCGAGTGTGAAGATGTGGATAAACTATATATTCCGGACCGAAAGTGCCATGAGAAAATATCAAATAGATTATGTTTCTGGCAGTGGCGACGACTCGTACATGTTTACGGGGTGGAAGTACCGACTCTCGAGCGTCGTCGGCGTGATCGTGCTGACGATCGTTGCGGTACTTTTCGCCAACAACCAACTCACCCAGTCGCTGTTCACGACGTACGTGCCGCTTTTCAATCGGCTCAACGTGACCGTCTTGAGCAATGAATCACTCTACTGGGCCATCGCTTTGAGCGTGTTCGCCGTTGTTGGGAGTCTCGTTCCTCTATACAAGCCGCGCCCTCGCCGGGTTCTCGATACGATCTTTCTCGCCCAGAAACGCGTTCTCGTCGCCGGCTTCGCGCTTGCGACTCTTGGGTACTTCAAGTGGTCACATCGCCTCCCTCGAGCGACGCTCGTGATGATGACCGGATTCCTCGCGATCACAATCCCCGTCTGGTTCGTCTGGATTCGTCGTCCCGCCAGCGAAACCGAACGAACGCTCGTCGTCGGGGATGACCTCAACCAGATCGCTCGAATCGCACCGTCGATGGAGGCGTCAGTTATTGGTTATCTCTGTCCATCAATTGTCGGAATTCACGATGATTTGACCACTCTCGAAGCTGCCGCAGACGGCGGTATCGTCGCTACAGACGGGGTTATCGACGCTGAAACCCACTTTCAAGACGATCTCGACGAGTTCTTTCGTCTCGGCGGGTTATCACGTCTTGAGGACGTGCTCCTCGAGTACGATGTCGATACCGTTGTCTTGGCGTTTCGCGAAGCCGATCGAGCAGAGTTCTTTGGGGCACTCGGCACGTGTCACGACCACGGTATCGCCGCTAAAGTTCATCGGGAGTATGCTGAAAGCGTCCTCGTGCCTGAAGGCGAGGTCGGAAATCTTGCAGATGTTGACCTCGAGCCGTGGGATCCGCTTGATCACATAGTCAAGCGGATATTTGATGTTTCGTTTGCTGTGACGGCACTTCTAGTACTCACACCGCTAATGGCAGTACTTGTCCTTGCTATTAAGCTTGATACTCCAGGTCCGGTGTTGTATAAACAAGAACGAACGGCGGTATTTGGAGAATCGTTTCCAGTGTACAAATTTCGGACTATGATCAAGGACGCGGAGGCTGAAACGGGGCCGAAAATTAGTGGAAAAGATGCCGGTGACGTAGATCCACGTATAACTCCTGTTGGGCAAGTTCTTCGACAAACGCATCTTGATGAGATCCCACAACTATGGTCAATTCTTATCGGAGATATGAGCGTTGTTGGACCCCGTCCAGAGCGGCCAGAATTGGATACAGAAATACAGGGTCAGAATGTCGACTGGAGTAAGAGATGGTTCGTTAGCCCAGGCCTGACTGGACTCGCGCAGATCAACGACGTTACTGGGCACGAACCCAAGAAAAAACTTCGGTACGATATTAAGTACATCCGACAGCAATCGTTCTGGTTCGACATCCAGATCGTGATTCGACAGATTTGGAACGTTCTCAGTGATACGTATACGATTTTACGGCATTGATGCAGGGCGGGCGTGAATCGCGTCACTTTCACTCCGCTTTGCATGATTTACGCCTACTGGGGACGTTTCTCGAAGTAACAACTCGAGAAAAGTGGGTGTGATTTGGCGTTCACCCGTCAGCAAAAACGCGAGCCTGCCCGAGTTAGACTCGGATGCGAGTCCAAGTCAGGTGGATGGCACCGCCCGCACGGGCCAAGTGGATATCCAAGCACACCACTCCCTCACGGGACTGACGGCTTGCGTGCAAACCGGAGTACCTGAAAAAGGGAATCTTGCCTCCGGTGGGGTCAGACCGCCCGACCCCACGAGAGAGGAACCCTCGGCGTTTACGCCGAAAATGATGTCATAGGTCGCGTAGAAAGTCTATCCGGAAATGAAAGGAGGAAGTCCTACCACATTCTTGCGATGAGCCGGGACCAAGCAGCGATGGGCCACGACGTGACCGTGTTGACGGTACTATACGATCGTGACCTACCTCAACTCTAGCAGCGAGCCGGGAACACGATCGTCCGTTACGATCCCATACCAGACGATCCGAAGAGCGACCACATCAAACATGACGGACCGGCTCTGTTGAAATCCTCAGTGATTGATAGATTTTGGCTAGGTGTGTTCAATACAGGCTATCTACTTTCCGCTCCAACTTACGACTGGAGTTTCTCCTCTCTTAACTTTTAGAGGTATAAATTTTCCAAATATGAATTTGAATGTTAAAAGCATCCACGCTGTATAGAAAGCACCTACGATCAGCACTCTTTCTGGGCTACCTGCGCTGTAAGCACTATATGGAAGAAATTCTCTCAAAACACCAGTGAATAGTATTGCCCCAACTAGTGCTGCAAGAATCTTCCCCATTATTACCATGGCCTCTTTGGGGTCTCTCCAACCGATGTTTTTCATGTCCATATTATAACAGCATATCTGTATTAACATAGTCTTTGTGCTGACTCGATGGAAATTCTGCTATATCCCATGAGAGCGTGAAACAAGTATGGGACGCAAGAGACCGAGCTGTATTCCGTGCCCGAGAGCACGTGGTGCTGACTGGTCCGAGTGCGTAGGAAGCCGAGTCCTGGGCATGACAGCCCGACTGCCGCTCTTGGCGGCAGTCGGGAAAGCCCGCATAGGTGAATCTCTGTTTCACGCACCAGCGTTCCAAGGTGAGTCCAATGTTCATTGGAATCGACGTACACAAGCGGTACTCACAGATCGCAGTACTGGACAAAAACGGTGAGATCGTCGAAGAGGTTCGCGTCGAAAACGCGAACCTCGACGACTTTGCCCAGCGGTACGCTGGGTCAAAAGCCGCGCTTGAAGCGACCAGCAACTACTATCACATCCACGATACGCTTTCAGCGTATCTGGATGTGACCGTCGCCAATCCCGGCGAATTGAAGTTGATCTCCGACTCTGACAAGAAAACTGACCGCGTTGACGCGAAACAACTCGCTCGAATGCTTCGGTTAGGCTCGGTTCCTGAGAGCTACGTTCCAACCGACGAGGTTCGGCAAGCCCGCGCACTTGTGCGCGGGCGACAGAAACTCGTCGAGAACCGGACCGAGTACGCAAACAAGATTCACGGCTTGTTGAGTGATCATGGCATCACTCGGGAGGTAAAGCCGTTGAGTGTGGAGGGACGAGAGTTCCTGGCGGAACTCTCGCTCCCGGCCCCGTGGGACGCGTTGTTGGAGTCGTATCTGGAGCTCATTCAGACACTCACTGAACAGATTGAGTCGTTGGAAGTGGAGATCGAGGAGCGGGCTGGGTCTCTGAAGG
Organism: Natrarchaeobaculum sulfurireducens; assembly: GCF_003430825.1. NCBI lineage: Archaea > Methanobacteriati > Methanobacteriota > Halobacteria > Halobacteriales > Natrialbaceae > Natrarchaeobaculum > Natrarchaeobaculum sulfurireducens. The sequence continues at coordinate 1,384,977 of NZ_CP024047.1, forward strand.
AGACCCAGCTCCTGATGACGATTCCTGGCGTGAGTTACTTTACGGCGTTGACGATTTATGCAGAGTTGGGAGAGATCAATCGGTTTGATCGGGCCAAAGAGGTCGTGAGTTACGTCGGGTTAAACCCGATAATCCGCGAGTCTGGTGACTCGCGGTTTGAGGGGAGCATCTCGAAGCGAGGATCAGGACGAGTCCGGTGGTTGCTCGTTCAAGCGTCGTACTCAGCAGTACATACGTGCGAAGACGAGTACCTCAGCCAGTTCTACAACCGGTTAGCTCGAAAGAAGAACTCGAAAACAGCGATTGTCGCAACCGCCCGGAAGCTGCTGGTTTCAATGTATCATATGCTGGACCGTGAGGAGGTGTACGATCCACCAGGGGTGAGTGCCTGAGCGCCGCCAGGGCGGCGCTCATTGGCCGGCTGGTGGCAGCGTGAGCAACTGCCCTCGCAAACAAGAAGTCCCCCGCCTGATGGCTGTTTCAGTAGCTATCGGTTCGCCGGTTGTCGATTCTACGCCAGAAAACTATAGGAAGTCCTTGTCGCCCGAAGAATTATCTTGGCAAACGTGGTTTGGTCAGTCAGCAGAATTTCCATAGGTGAATTCTACCCCAGAAGGTCGGTTATGGGTAGTATATCTTACAGAAGTCACAGAAATTGGTTTGCGACATGGAGCACGAAGACACGTTCGTAATAATTCTTGAGTTGTACTGAACGGTCTGTGCTTCGCCTGTATTGACCGCAGAGGAGACAATACATGTTTCTTTCCAAGGATTTCAACAGAGCCGACGGACCCGTTCTGCTGTTCGTCAACCGATTAGTCGACGGAAAATTACGGATTGATCATATAGGCGCGCTGCTCCCCGTCCTTGAGGAAGCCACCGACCGATGACGTCGGTCAATCTCGGCACGCAAACGACGATATCCGTAAATCGGACTGCGGACATCGTTGCCGACGATATGAGAGTCGATACGCTGTTCGAGTACACTGGCGGTGAGCGCGGGTGGACGGGTAACATCCCAAAGATGCGACTTTCGACCGAGAAACTGGCCGTGCTAGGATGAGATCTCTCGACTGAGAGAACCGCGGCCGTTCGGCAGGCTACTCGAGAGTTGCTGTCTGAGCTGAACGTCTGCAATAGACTCATTTCAAAAATGTGACTGAGTTGAGGTGCCTCGTTATTCCCCAAAACACTCTGCGTAAGCAACGGCCCTCAAGCCACTGGATCGGGACACTCTTCGAGTTGTCGCCAGCCGACAAGTAACCCAAAAAATCGTCGGTCCGAATACACACTTACTGTGACTGCAACGAGTACAGCGACGAATACGTATTGGCGTTCGACAACAACTCCTCGTGCGGTCCAGCTTCGACGATTCGGCCGTCTTCCATCGTATAGATCCGGTCGGCGTTCGTCACCGTCGAGAGTCGATGTGCGATCACCAACATTGCGTAGTCTCGATCCATTGACTCGATCCCGCTGTGGACCTTCTGCTCGAGCGCCGTATCCAGGTCACTCGTCGCTTCGTCCAGGATCAACAGATCCGCGTCCTTCAGCAATGCTCGAGCGATCGCAACCCGCTGGCGCTGGCCACCGGACAACTTCACGCCCTGATCGCCGAGGACGGTATCGTACCCGTCCGGCAGGTCCTCGAGGAACTCGGTCACCTGTGCGATCTCACAGGCCGCTTCGACCTCCGCCTGGGTCGCGTCCCGGTTTCCGGCCGTGACGTTTCGTCGAAGCGTCTCGTTGAACACGTGAGGGTCTTGCCTGACGACCGCCACTCGAGAGCGCCACTCCTGGATGTCAGTTTGGTCGATCGGGATACCGTCGGCACGAATCTCACCGCGATCGGGCTCGTACAGCCTCGCGAGCAGCGAGGCGATCGTCGACTTCCCTGCACCCGAGGGGCCGACGAACGCGACGAACTCCTCGCGGGTGAACTCGAACGAAACGTCACGCAGCACCAACTCGTCGCTCGAGTCGTAGCTGAATCGAACGTCGTCAAACTCGATCCGGTTGACCGGCTTCGGAACCGGCCTCGATCCGTCCGCAGGCTCCCGGTTCTGCTCGAGTTCCTCGAGGAACTCCTGGGTTCGAACGAGATGGGGGAGTTGACTTTCGAACCGATAGACGTACTTATTCAACGTGCTGACCTTCGGTCCGAGCTGGTACATCGCGAACAGGAACACCCCCAGTTCGGCGAGGGTCATCGAGGACAACGTCAACCCAGCGTAGATCAACCCGAAGACGGCTACTGCCGTCATCAACTGGTAAAAGTTCGTGATTGCTGCGTCGTTTCGGTCGATTTTGATGGAGTTGCGCTCGAACTGCTCGACTGACTTCGAGAACCCCGAGCGAAGCTCGTCAAGCATCCCGAAGATCTTGACCTCTCTGACGCCCTGGGTTCCGGCCTGGGCCCGACTCTGTATTCCTTCTTTTGCATCCGCAACCTTATCGCCGAGCGAGTAACCGGTATCGAGGACGTGTCTGAACAACACGGTTATCCCGCCGAGAAAGACCGCCGTGAGAACCGTCAAGAGTGGCGAGATGAGTAACGCGATTGTGAGATACATGGCGGCGAGCAATCCCTGTTCGACACAGCTCAGGGCATACTGGATGACACCCCCTGCGTACTCTGCTTGTGTGACGATCGCGTTGAGGATGTCGTCCGAGCCCTCGCGATCGAAGTACGAGACTTCTGCTTCGATCGCGTGATTGAACGCCTCCTCCTGGAGGTGACGGACGTATTTCGTGACGATCGCTGCACTGAGCCAGTTGACCAGAAACGAGGTCGTAAATCGGACGGTCATCACCGCCGTGACTCCAGCGACCAGGTATCCGAGCGTGAACGGGATCCCCAACGTCTCGTATAGCGTGAAGAAGACCTCGAGAAAGGCGTCGCCGTCCTCGACCGACTGTTCGCCCTGGGCGACCTCGAGAATCGGCATGATGAACCCGAGCCCGATCCCCTCGAGAAGCGCTGCAACGACGCTCAACACGACGATTGCGACGGCTAAGGCGGGGTGGAACTTCCCGACCCGATATAGCGCCTGTCCCTTCTCGCGCCAGCTAATATCGTCCGTCGTATCAGTGGGAGACATTGTAGCGATGAACTGCCGAAGAGTGGTTCTCCAGTCTGTATCAGCAGTCTCTATAAAACTCGTCGGTCGTTTTAGCGGAGAAACCGGTACCTAGCTATCGTGTCGGTGTCGTCACGGGAGTATACTCGAGTGATAGACGCACATCTCGCTCCGTGCCCAGGATCGACCTCGGCAGCGACACCAACCGATTGAAAAGCTCTTCCGTCGGTACCGAACGACGAGTTCTACAGGCGGAGCAGGCCGAGTGCCTCAGGGCTTGACCCCGAGGTGGTTCACGACACCTGTTGGTACGAACGAGACTTCAGCGTGAGTTACCTGTCTTCGGTCGGTGTCCCTGTTGTGTTGGTTAGTAGTCCCGCGGACCAATAAAACGTGAAAACGAAGTTTTCGACTGCCGAACGCAATTCAGTTACGCGCCAGCCCAGACGTTCGTCGCGGAGACAGAGCCGAACTGGATGTTCTCGTTCTCTTGCATGCTCACCTGTGCCGAGTCAGAGCTGTTGCCGTTCTCGGCGATGGCGATCGCAGCCTGCTGCTCGTTGACGTTCTCCTGGTTGATGAACTGAACCTGCTCGAGCTGGGCACTTGCGTGCTGCTCGGGGTCGTTCGTCTGCTGGGCGTCGTAGTCGTAGGAGATGCCCTCGAGGCCGTCGACGTCGTCGCCACCGACGGTCACGCTCGTGGTCTCGGTGATCATGGCGTTCTCGTACATGTGGGTCGGACCGGCGTAGACGTTCAGCGCGTCAGCGAAGCCAACCTGCGCGTTGAGGTTGGTCTGGTGGGCGAGCTGCACGGCGGTCGCCTCACTTTCGTTCGTCGCGTACGCGAAGGCCGTGTTCTGCAGGTTGACGTTCATCTGCTCGGCGCGCTGCTCCTGGCTCACCTCGGAGGTGGCCGACTGGAGCTGTTCGTCGTCGCTCTTCTTGTGGTGATCCTTGTCGTCTTTGTCCTCGCCGAACTCCTCGACGGTGGTGTCGGTGTCGACGATGTCGGTATTCTCGGCACCGGCAATCGCGACGTTCATCCCCTCCATCGAGGTGAGAACGTTCGCCGCGTCGGCGACACCGAGTTGTTCGTTGAGGTTGGTCTGGTCGGTAATCTGAATAGCCGTCGCGACACTGCCTTCGCCGACTGCGATGGCGACGGCACCGTCCTGTTCGTTGTAGTTCGTCTGGTCGAGTGCCTGACCCTGTGCTACTTCGGCGGTTGCAACCTGGTCGGCACCTGGGCTATCGCTGGATTTCGCGTGATCGCCGGTCTTGTCGGCGAACTCTCCGTTGCCCATGTAGACGTTGGTTGCGTTAGCGACGCCCTGTTGCAGGTTCTGGTTTTCCTGTTGGGACTGCTGGAGGGCAGTCGCTTCGCTTTCGTTTTCGGCGATCGCGAACGCGGTGTTCTGTTCGTTGTAGTTCAGCTGGCCGACTTCCTGAACCTGGGTCACGACAGCGTCGGCTTCCTGATCGCCATCGCCGTCACCATCGGCTCCGATGTCGGCTTTATCTCCTTTCTTGTCGGCAACGCCCCAGCCGTCGAACTGTTGGCCGTCCCCGTTACCGATGAGGACGGTAACGTCACCGACGTTCTCGAACTCGGTCTCGTCGCCCTGGACGTTGTCGCTGGACGCGTCGGCGAACTGTTCGTTGTCGTTGTACTGACTCGCCTCCTGTACAGCCGTCGCCTCACCGCCGTCGATCGAGATCGACGTGGCGTTACCCTGCTGGTTGATGTTGACCTGGTCGACGTCCTGGTACTGCGTGACCTCGGCGTCGACCTCGCCACCTGACGCGTGCGATTCTATGTATTCTTCAAGCGACATGTCTTCACCGTCCAGATCAGCGCCGAAGACCAGGTACAGCCCCTCGTCGTTCTCGAGCGCTTCGGCCGTACCGTTGGGCACCGCTGGATCCTCGGCAACAGCTGTCGATGCGCCGGCACCGAGCATCGCTACGGCCACTATACAAGCCATCAAAACCGTCGTACACTGTGAACGTATCCTCGTCGTGTTGGTCATGATTCGTTTGACGTAGGCCGTGAGAGTCTTTGTTTCCGTAATCCCACGGCGTGAACCTTCATTTCCCGATGATAGACTTTGTTATCTGTCAGTTGATTCAGCGATGAACTGGCCTACTCAGCGGAAGACGGCCGTTTATGTCGAGGCTATCAGTTCGCCGAGGTCGCCGAACACTCAGCTGCCGGGCAGACGTATCCGACCGCAGCCCCGGTGTGATGGGTGAAAGCACCTGTGCTCCCGACGTGCTGTCGATCGGAGAGGGTCCGTCGCAGTGAAGCCGCTGCATCTGGCCGCCACGACACAGATCGAATCGCGAGCGACTAGCCTGACACCCACCGCCCCTTCTGTGTGGGTCTCGAGAACCGGTCGGTCGGACGGTTGTGTCTCATTTCGGGGACGGAATCCGGTCAGTAGGGAACGCAAAAACAGTCGGTGCCGATGGTTCCCTGCCAGCGCAGGGAAGTGGGGTCGCCTGTATGCTTCCCCCTACTGGTAGCCTCGGAGTTTTAAGCAAACCAATCGGATGATTCGCGGTGAAACCGTGGTCCGGGTTCAAGACCGAATCGCTGCTGAGTGGCGACTGGGCAACGCATCACGGCACAGGTCACCGGGGGCAGAAAACTGACGAGTCGACCCGCTACCACGGGTTCACTCGTTGCGATGGGGCCGACCCTATTAGGAATCTGCTACATTCTCGGACCCGTGCGTGATGCAGCGCCTAAAGAGCGAACGCATGAAACGAACACTCACGATCACGATGGCGGTAGCGTTGATCGGCAGCCTCATGTTCATGGGGTTCGCCGGCACAGCAGCGGCACAGAACAACAACAACGTCGATAATGGCATCAGCGTCGATGTCGACGCCGACTTCGCCGAGCAAGAGCAGACAGCAGAGACGAACATCGACATCCAACAGGAAACCCAGAACGAGCAAGTAGGTGAAGCGACTGCAGAGACGAACGTCCTCGCCGCCGATTTCGGTGGAGCTGGCACCATGGCTGCACCCACAGCCGCACCAGCTGATAAGAAGGGGGCTGCACCCGCTGTTGCACCCGCAGCCGCTGACGGCGGTGCTACTGCACTCGGCGTCTCCGAAGCAAGCGTTGATCAAACGCAGGACCTCGACCAGAGCAACACTGTCGAGATCAGTGACGTGACGACCGAGACCGGCGATAACATCCAGGACGCCAGCGTTGACGTCACCGTCGATAACAACAATAACAACAACAATAATAACGACTAGCGCTTCCGGGAGTTTCTTATTATTCGATACATATTTCGCAGCGATCAGTCGCTAGGGTCGACGTTACAACTCGAGTGAGCGTAGCCATACAGTTCTTTTCGAGCGTATAGATCGGTTCGTTAGCGCCAGTGGCGCCGGTAGTCTCGATTGCGACGGACCCGCCAGAGCCCTCGAGACCGATCCGTCGAATTCCTCGAGTGTTGGATCCGTTGTATGCTCGCCGAAACTGCCACAGTTAGCGTTTTAAACAGTCAAATCGGATGATTCGCTGTGAAACCGTGGTCCGGGTTCAAGGTCGAATCCATGTTGAGCAACGACCGGGCAACGCGTCACAGTACGAGTCACTGGGGTGCAGAGAACTGGTGGGGACGGCCTTCAGAAGGGGGATTGCTCTCCCGACGGGGCCGCTCTGCTATCGCTCTGCGCGTATTACCCACGTCTGTGTGTGATGCAGCGCCTGGAGAACGAACGAATGAAACGAACACTCACGATCACGATGGCGGTAGCGTTGATCGGCAGCCTCATGTTCATGGGGTTCGCCGGCACAGCAGCAGCACAGAATAACAACAACGTCGACGAAGTCGAGGAATTCGCTGACATCACCATCGACGCCGACTTCGCTGAACAAGATCAGACGGCAGAGACGAACATCGACATCCAGCAGGAAACCTCGAACGAACAGATTGGCATAGCAGAGGCACAGACTGACGTCGCCGCGCTCAACGCGGGCGGTGCTGCTGGAGCACCCGCAGCCGCACCTGCTGAGAAGAAGAAAGGTGGCGCTGCTGCACAGCCAGCCCAAGCGCCCGCTGACGGTGGCGCCAGTGCCGTTGGTGCCTCCGACGCGACCGTGAACCAGGTGCAAGACCACGACCAGAGCAACACGGCTACCGTCGAGAACGTGACGACCCAGACCGGCGACAACGTTCAGGACGCTAGCGTCGACCTCAACCTCGAGGACATCGACCTGATCGACAACGACAACGACAACGACAACGACAACGACAACGACAACGACAACGACAACGACAACGACAACGACAACGGCAACGAAGACGTATAACCCGAAACGTAGCGTCTCTGGATACGTTCCAACTTCAGTATTTTTTCGTGACGGTGAGTCCCACCTTCGCTGTGAGAGGCGGGTGCAAAACTTGACGTCAATCCGTTGGGCCCTGACAACGAGCCGACGATGTCATGATACCAGCCACGCCGACCTCGTATCACTCAGTTCGGGCTCGAAGATGACACTCCCGTCGGTCGATAGATGAGCCAGTTGTATGCTCACCAAAACTGCCACAGTTGGCGTTTTAAACAATCCAATCGGATGATTCGCGGTGAAACCGTGGTCCGGGTTCAAGGTCGAACCTATACTGGGTAGCGACTGGGCAACGCGTCACGGCACAGGTCACTGGGGGCAGAGAACTGACGGGTCGGCCTCGACGATGGGTCGCCCCGTTTCGACGGGGGAGTCGGCCCGTTGTCTGCCATATTCTCCATACCAGTGCGTGGTGCAGCGCCTGGAGAACGAACGAATGAAACGAACACTCACGATCACGATGGCGGTAGCGTTGATCGGCAGCCTCATGTTCATGGGGTTCGCCGGCACAGCAGCAGCACAGAATAACAACAACGTCGACGAAGTCGAGGAATTCGCTGATATCACCGTCGACGCTGACTTCGCCGAACAGAACCAGACGGCAGAGACGAACATCAACATCGACCAGAGCAGTCAGAACGAACAGATCGGCGTAGCGAACGCCCAGACGAACACCCTCGCGGCTAACGACGGAACTGGTAGTGCTGACGCCGCCGGAACCTCCGCCGCGACGGTGAACCAGGTCCAGGAGCACGACCAGAGCAACACGGTTAACATCGAAGGCGTAACGACCCAGACCGGAGACAACGTTCAGGACGCTAGCATCGACTTCGACTTCGAGGATCTCGACCTGAACGACAACGACAACGACAACGACAACGACAACGACAACGACAACGACAACGGCAACAACGACTAACCTCTCCAGGACCCCAGATTACGTTATTTTTCGCGACGACACATAACTAAAACTGACTGGCCAGATCCATCCTGCCAACTCGAGTCGATTTCACTCGTCGCCCGTCTCGTCGAGCTGCGACTGAGCTAGTTGTTCGGCTCGCGTGAGCACTGCTCGAACTGGAAGGTCCGTTTGTGAAGCAACGGCCGCTACATCGTCGTACTCCGCACTGACATCGTAAACAGTTCCATCAGCGTCGCTGGCGATTTTCACCGCTACCTCGTACTGTTCACCGTGGATCTCGAGCGCCACCGTCTCGAACTCGCGGTCGGCGATCCAGCGGTGGGTCGCGCCGGTTTCGCGAACGCCCAGTGTGCCCGTCTCCTCGGCGAGCGCTCGAGCCACCCGCTTCCGGTCTTCCGGTTTGCAGATCACCGTCACGAGATGGCCGGGTCTGGATTTCTTCATCGTCACCGGCACGATCGAGACGTCTCGCGCGCCCGCGTCCGCGAGTGACTCGTGGAGTCCACCCAGAACCTCCGGGGTCGTATCGTCGAGATTCGTCTCGAGGACGGCGATGTCCTCTCGCACCAGCCCGCGGCCGCCGTCACCAATGAGCACCCGAAGGACGTTCGGGTGGGGATCGAGGTCGTAGCCACCGGCACCGTATCCCGAGGCCGAAAGCGAGAGGGTGGGAAGCGTGTCGACGCCGTCGGCGTAGTGGCCGAGGATCGCCGCGCCCGTGGGGGTCAACAGCTCCCGGTCGATCGGGCCGCCCCGAAGCGACCAGTCCGCCTGCTGGGCGATTTCGACGACCGCTGGCGTCGGGATCGGGTACTCGCCGTGGGCCATCGACGCCGACCCGCCCCCCGTCGCGAGTGGCGTAGTGACGATCCGATCAGGCTCGAGGTCGTGAAGTAACAAGACGGCGCCGACGATATCTGCGATGGCATCGTCGGCACCGACCTCGTGGAAGTGGATGTCCTCGAGCGACTCGCCGTGGACGCCTGCCTCTGCCTCCCCGAGGAGTTCGAAGATGTCGAGGGCGTCACGCTCGACGGCAGGCTCGAGGCCCATCCCCTCGACGAGTTCGCAGACCTCGAGGTAGCTTCGGTGGGGGCCGTGACCTTCTGCGTGAACGTGCGCGTGGCTATGATCGTGGGTGTGGCTGTGCTCGTGTTCGTGGCCATGTTCGTGCTCGTGACTATGTTCGTGGCCGTGGTCCCCGTGCGAATCGCCGCGCTGGTCGTGGCTATGATCGTGATGAGCGTGACTGTGATCGGTTCGGTCGGCGACCTCGTCAGCAGTCAACAGGACATCGACCGTCGTTGCGGCGATGCCGCACTTGACGGTCTCGTCGATTCGATACTCGACCTCGAGGGCGTCGGTGACGGGCTCGAGAACGTCGGGGTCGGCGCCGGCGTCGAGCAACGTGGCGAGGATCATGTCACCGCTGGCGCCCATTCGACCGTCGAAGGCGAGAACAGTCATATCAGTGAGAGCGAGGGCCGCAAGCAAAAAGTCACTTCATCGTGGTCACGCCAAAACGCTCCGCTGTCGACACGTCTATGTATCCTCCGGCCCAGGTTAGAGATGGTAGCATCTAGCATCGTGAGGACTAGCAAAAAACCTATCCGACCTGCAATCGGAATCACAGACATCGTCGTCCATCCCGAATCATGAATGAAGTTCAACTGGAGGTTGCGAAGGCATACCCGAACGACTCGGGTCGTGGTATCGCCCGACTCGACCCGGACACGCTCTTGCATTTGAAGCTGAGTCCGGGCGACATCATCGAGATCGAAGGCGCGGACACCACCGCTGCGAAAGTGTGGCGGGCGGATCGGCAGGACTGGAACACTGACACGGTCCGAATCGACGGGTTCACCCGGCAGAACGCCGACGTTGGAATCGGCGAACGGGTAACGATCCGCAAAGCCGAAGCCACGAAAGCCGAGAGTCTGGTACTCGCGCCGCCGGAGGAGGCGTCGGTCCAGTTCGGCTCGGACGCGGCGGGGATGGTCAAACGGCAGATCCTGAAACGGCCCGTGGTGGGCCGGGACATCGTCCCCGTCATGTCCTCGACGAACCACCCGTTCATGCGGTCGCCGGGGCAAGCGATTCCGTTGATCGCCGTCGAGACCGAACCGGAAGGCGTCGTCCTCATCACCGAAGACACCGACGTCGAACTCCGTGAAGAGCCCATTTCGGGCTTCGAGAAGACCGGCGGTGGGATCACCTACGAGGACATCGGTGGGCTCCAGGGTGAGATCCAGCGCGTCCGCGAGATGGTCGAACTGCCGATGAAACACCCCCAGATCTTCAAGAAACTGGGGATCGAGCCACCACAGGGGGTCTTGCTCCACGGCCCACCGGGCACCGGCAAGACGCTGCTTGCGAAAGCGGTTGCCAACGAGACCTCCGCGAGTTTCTTCTCCATCGCCGGCCCCGAGATCATCTCGAAGTACTACGGCGAGTCCGAACAACAACTCCGCGAGATCTTCGAGGACGCAAGCGAGGAGTCACCCGCGATCATCTTCATCGACGAACTCGACTCCATCGCGCCGAAACGCGAGGACGTCACGGGTGAGGTCGAACGGCGTGTCGTCGCCCAACTGTTGACGATGATGGACGGCCTCGAGGCGCGGGGCCAGGTTATCGTCATCGCGGCGACCAACCGCGTCGACAGCGTCGACCCTGCTCTGCGCCGTCCCGGTCGATTCGACCGCGAGATCGAGATCGGCGTTCCCGACGAAGTGGGTCGCGAGGAGATCCTCCAGATCCACACCCGCGGCATGCCGCTGTCGGACGACGTCAATCTCGGGCACCTGGCCGACGAGACCCACGGCTTCGTCGGCGCAGACATCGAGAGCCTGACCAAAGAGGCCGCGATGAAGGCTCTGCGGCGGTACCTCCCCGAGATCGACTTGGACGAAGAGGACATCCCGCCAAGCCTGATCGACCGGATGATCGTCAAACGCGAAGACTTCCGCGGTGCGCTGAACGAGGTCGAACCCTCCGCGATGCGCGAGGTCCTCGTCGAACTCCCGAAGATCTCCTGGGAGGACGTTGGCGGCCTCCACGAGGCCAAAGAACAGGTCCAAGAGTCCGTCGAGTGGCCCCTGAACAACCCCGATCGGTTCAGCCGACTCGGGATCGATCCGCCGGCGGGCGTCCTGCTGTACGGGCCGCCCGGCACCGGGAAGACGTTGATGGCGAAAGCCGTCGCCAACGAGACCAACGCGAACTTCATCTCGGTTCGCGGTCCGCAACTGCTCAGCAAGTGGGTCGGCGAATCGGAGAAGGCCATCCGTCAGACCTTCCGCAAGGCCCGGCAGGTCTCGCCGACGGTGATCTTCTTCGACGAACTCGACGCTCTCGCGCCCGGCCGCGGCGGCGAGGTCGGCTCGAACGTCTCCGAGCGAGTCGTCAACCAGTTGCTGACCGAACTGGACGGCCTAGAGGAGATGGAGAACGTGATGGTCATCGGTGCGACCAACCGCCCCGACATGATCGACCCCGCACTCCTGCGCTCGGGTCGATTCGACCGGCTCGTCATGATCGGTGAACCCGACGTCGAGGGTCGCGAGCGCATCCTCGATATCCACACCGAAGAGACGCCGCTTGCCGCCGACGTGACCCTGCGAGAGATCGCCGAGATCACCGACGGCTACGTCGGCTCTGACCTCGAGTCGATCGCTCGCGAGGCGGCGATCGAGGCACTGCGAGAAGACCACGAAGCAGACATCGTCGAGATGCGCCACTTCCGACAGGCCATGGAGAACGTCCGACCGACGATCACCGACGATATCCTCGAGTACTACGAGCGGATCGAAGAGGAGTTCAAAGGCGGTTCGCGTGGCCCCGATCCGACGGGCCGTCGCGGCAGCCGAATCGGCTTCCAGTAACTCGAGCGTCGTCTTTTGTGCGGATTTTCGAGCCTCAACTCGAGAATAGTTGTTCCGTCAACGGGTCCTCAGGCCTGACCGCCAGCCAACCCGTAAGTCCAGCTTATCGACAGTAACGGTCACCTAAGACAGTCGCGGTGGGGGAGGAAACGAGCGTGGCGGATGCCCTTTCCAGGGTTGAGTCGGTGAACCACGGAAGGGTGTGAGCGGACTCGAGTGAATCGATACCAAATCGGTCGAACGTTCGCATCGATATATATTGCTCGTCACCGACGCTGGGCACGATACCAGGTGTTTCGATGTCTGACTCTCCGGCTGCCCAGGATCGCTCGTCGATGAACGAATCGACCCAACGAAACAGCGCTAGCGCCGACGAGGCGACTGAAACCGACGGGTACGAACCCAGATACCTCGAGCAAACCGTACCACATCACGCCGATTCAATCCGGAAAGCCAGTTTCTGGACGGCGATCGTCTTACCCTTCCTCTACGTACCGATCCTTCTGAACGGATTGACATCGTGGATCCTGTCGACAGCCTTCCTGGTCTTGCTCGGCGTTAACCTCGTCGCGCTCTACGTCGGTCACTACCACCGTCGCTGAGCGGTCATCGAACTGAAAAGTCTCGGAAGAGGGTTACTCGCCCGGTCTCGAGCGGCCGATGCCGTGCTGGGCGAACTCCTCGCGGATCGCTCGACGCTTGACCAGCAGGAACCCGACGACGATGAGGCCGAAGCCGACGAGCGTCGTCGCGTCGACGACCTCGCCGAGGTAGAGCCACCCGATGACGGCCGTAAAGATCGGGGCGACGTACGAGACCATGTTGATCTCGACAGCGCCGAGGCGCTCGAGGAGGTCGAAATACAGCAGGAAGCCGACCGCGCTGGCGACGATCGCAAGATACGCGAGAGTACCGATCGCCTCGGGATGGACCCAGTCCGCTGGAGTGAGTTGCTCGCCGAGTGCAACGCTGATAGCGTGCATGATGAGTGCGCCACCGAGCATCGACCAGGCTTCCATCGTTTCGATGGGGAGCGAGGCATCGATGCGGCGGGTAAGGACGGCCCCGAGCGCAAACGACGCAGCGGCGAGGAAGACGAGTACCTTCGCGACGAAGTCCGTCGAGAGCAGATTCGAGGGATCGGGCTGGGAGATAACGGCGACGCCGACGAGGCCGACGAGGACCCCGACGACGCCGACGAACGAGAGCGCGTCCGACGGCATCAGGACGCGAGCAAACCCGGTCGTCAATACGGGTGAGAGACTCACGAGGATCGCGGCCGCCGCTGCAGTCGTGTTCTGTTGGCCCACGAAGAGGAACGCGTGATACGCCGCGATCAGGAGGATCGCCCCGGCGGCCACCGTCGCCCACTCGGCTCGCCCTCGAGGCCGCCAGTGGTCGACGGCGTAGATCGCGTAGGCGAGCATGAGTATCCCGGCGATGTCGTAGCGGAGGGCCGCGAAGAGAACGGGCGGAAAGTGGCGCAAGCCAGCACTGATCGCGACGAACGCCGAGCCCCAGATTGCTGCGAGCGCCAGAAAGAGCGCCAGATTTCGGTACCGGGTCACAGGCCGTGTCTCGAGGGCGCAAACCTATACATTTCGTTTCGAAGCTCCATGCTGACACACAGTCGGACGACTCATCGGTTTGGAAGGCATTACAAACGAGTGTCGACCGATCGAGTTGGAGTGTTCGCTCGAGGAGTGGCCGGAACTGGAGTTGACAGCGAGACGCGAAAGACGACAGAAGTGGTCCGACTGTGGTCGTTATCGGAGGGCCGGACCCGTTCGAATCTCCGAAACCGCTTCGGTCTGACGGAACTGCTCTAAAAGTGGTTTGATGTCGTCGAAGCCGTGATCGAGAACGATGTCGCCACTTCGGAGATCGTAGTCGACGATGTCGTAATCGGCCAACCGCGGCAGGTGGTTGTGTACCAGCGAGACGTAGACGTACTGTCTGGTCTCCCGGTCGATCGCCTCTGCGGGCTCTTCACGCTTCCAGGCGGCGACCTGTGTAACGAGGTCCTCGATGTGGCCCTGCTCCCGGTTCGCGAGCTGGTAGAGAACGTACCGACGCTCGGATTCCGCGAGGAGCGAACACGCAGCTTCCATGCGGGCCGCGCTGGAGTGATTCATACACGGTCAACGAACCCGGTGATATTACACCTGCCGCCAAAACAGATTGGGGAATCGCGGACCGATCCGATTTGTGGGCGACAAAGCGCAGGACGGAAGGCGTGCAATCGAACCGGCAAGGACTCGAGATACTCAGGAGTGTCGATGCGTCTCGACGCTACCGTCGACGTTGCTCTCCTCGGCGAAGAGATGACACGCGACCGGATGGTCGTCGTCTCCGAGGGTAGGGCGGTTCCGTTCACAGGGGCTCTCGTAGGCCTCGCGTAACCGGCTTGCAGCCCCGTCCCAATCGGCATCGGCGAGTTCGGCGAGCGCATCTTCGAGGATCTCGTCGTGACGCGGTGGCAACTCCCGCTCGAGCAGTCGGGTTTTCACCGTCGCAACGAACCCGGGCACGTCACGGGCCTGAACCTCGCCGTCTTCGGGATCGAACTCGTCGATCGACTCGAGCGAGAGGTCCCGCCCTTCGATCCGTTCGCGCACGTTCATGATTGCCCGGTAGTCAGCCTGGTCGATCCCGAGGTCGTCGGGCGGGATCACCTTGGGACATCGCGTCCGGAATCGACAGCCACTCGGTGGGTTCCGCGGCGACGGAACGTCGCCTGAGAGCGTTTCGCGGTCGCGGTCGCGCTCCTCGGTCGAGGCTCGCGGAACGCTCTCGAGGAGCGCCTCGGTGTAGGGATGTTTTGGCTCCTCGAAGAGGACGTCGGCCGGGCCGATCTCGACGATCTCCCCGAGATACATCACGGCGACCCGATCACAGACGTGCCGGATAACAGAGAGGTCATGGCTGATCAATAGGTAGGTGAGATCGAACTCGACTTGCAGATCACTGAGAAGGTTCAACACCTGTGCCTGCACGGAGACGTCCAGCGCCGACGTCGGTTCGTCGAGCACCAGAAAGTCCGGTTCGAGCGCGAGCGCACGGGCGATCCCGATTCGCTGGCGCTGCCCACCGGAGAACTCGTGTGGATACCGATCCAGCTGGTCGACGGAGAGTCCAACCGACTCGAGGAGGTCGTGGACGCGTTCGCGTCGTTCCGCTTTCGTCCCGACATCGTGGATGTCGAGTGGCTGCTGGACGATCTCGCCGATCGTCATTCGGGGGTCGAGACTCGAGAACGGATCCTGGAAGACGATCTGGGCATCAGCTCGGAAGTCGATGAGGGCGTCGCCGCTGAGTTCGTAGACGTTCTCGCCGTCGAACTCGACGCAGCCGTCTGTCGGGTCCTGCAGTCTCAAGAGCGTTTCACCGGTCGTCGACTTTCCGCACCCGGATTCGCCCACGAGGCCCAGCGTTTCTCCCTCGTAGATGTCGAAGCTGACTCCGTCGACGGCACGAACCGCGACCGGATCGTCGCCCAACAGTCGGTCGAAAAGCGAATCGTTCTCCCAAAAGTACTTCTCGAGTTCGTGGACCCGAACGAGCGGCTCGTCGTCGCGACTGACGGCGACGTCGGGTTCGTCTCGGGTCGGTCGGTCCGTACTCATGGCCGATCACCGCCGCGTTCCTCGAGAGTCCGGTGTGTCGATTTGCCATCCGCAGAGTCAAAACCGGGACCAGCCGTCTTCGAGTCGGCGTGTTCGCCCCTCCTTGATCGGCCGTCGGCGGAGTCGTCTCCGAGGACCCGCGTCTCATCGTAAGCCATCTCGGAGAGGACACACCGTGCGGTGTGGTGGTCGGTTCCTCCGGCGTCGTATTCCGGTGGATGCTCGAGACACGCGTCCATCGCCTTCGGACACCGATCGACGAAGTGACACTGATCGTCCATTTCGTGATCGAGCAGGCTCGGGACGTTCCCTGGGATCGGCTGTAGCCGACCGCTCGCTCCGTCGAGATTCGGTACCGAGCCAAGCAATCCCTCAGTGTACGGATGAACGTGGTCGTCGAACACGTCCTCGAGCGTGCCGCGTTCGACGATCTCGCCGGCGTACATGACGCCAACGCGGTCGCACATCCGCGCAACGACGCCTAGGTTGTGGGTGATCAGCAGGATCGTCATATCCATCTCCGCCTGAAGTTCATCGAGAAGGTCGAGAATCTGGGCCTGAATCGTCACGTCTAGTGCCGTCGTCGGCTCGTCGGCGATCAACACATCTGGTTCGCCCGCTAACGCCTGCGCGATCATCGCCCGCTGGAGCATGCCACCGGAGTACTCGTGAGGGTACTCCGCTGCGCGCTCGACCGGATCGGGGATGCCGACCAGTTCGAGCAGTTCAATGGCACGCTCGTGACTCTCATCGGTGACGTATCGCTTCGACGAGACGACCGAGCCGAGAATCATCGAGGTCAGCGAGTAGCGTTCCGAGCGAGCGCGGGTCGACCGTGGGTTTGCATGTGCCCGTCGTTGGACCTCGACGGCCTCGGCGATCTGTTCGCCGACGGTGATGGTCGGGTTGAAACTGCTCTGGGGATCCTGAAAGATCATGCTGAAGTGAGATCCACGCAGCGAACGTCTGGCCGACTTCGGTACTCGCTGAAGGTCGATGCTATCGCCGTCGACGGCTTCCGGGTGATCGTCAGCGATCGCAGCAGCGAGTTCGGGATTGCGATACCAGACCTCGCCGTCGGTGATCTCGCCGGGCGACTCGATCAGGTCGATAATCGATCGAGCCGTCACGCTTTTGCCCGAACCACTTTCACCGACGATTCCGTACGTCTCCCCGCGGTCGATCACGAGGTCGACACCGTCCACTGCGTTCACCTGCCCCTCATCGGTGAAGAATCTGGTCTTCAGTCCCTCGACGCGGAGTATTTGCGTAGTCATCTCAGCCAGCACCTCCAGCTCCTTCGCCCTCGATGTTCGGGTCGAGAGCGTCCCGTAGCCAATCGCCGAGCAGGTTGACACCGATCACGGCGAGAACGATACCGATTCCCGGAACGGTGGCGACCCACCATTGGTTGCGCATCACGTCGTGTCCCCGCTGAATCTCGTATCCCCACGAGAGCGTCGTTCCCGAGAAGCCGAGATACGAAAGCGAACTCTCGAGGAGGATGATCGCTGCGACTTGGATCGTCGCGAGCACGATAATGGGTGTGAGGCTGTTCGGGAGGACGTGTTTTCGAACGATCGTGGCGTGGCTTGCGCCGAGTGAGCGCGCCGCTTTGACGTATTCTTCGTTACGTACTGCCATCGCCTCCCCACGGGCGACGCGGGCGAACCACACCCAGGTGACGAGCGCGACCACCACCGTCACCATGCCGGGGAACGTGATCGATTCAGGCATTCCGTCCGCGAACCCGGCTGCAACGATCGGGTCCGGTATGCTGACAGTCCCGCGGCCGAACGCGCCCATCAGCGCCAGCGCGAGGACAAGCGACGGGAACGCCAGCATAATGTCGGCGACCCGCATTAGTCCGTCGTCGACTCGACCACCAAAGTAACCCGCAGCCAGGCCAACTGGAACACCGATAGCGGTCGCCAGTAGCGTTCCCGAGAGACCGACGAGCAACGACGTTCGGGCCCCATAGAGGAACCGCGAGTAGATATCCTGGCCGACATTGTTCGTCCCGAGAACGTGATCGGTGGTTCCCTCGACGGTGTGAGCCACACGTTCACCGTCTTGCGAGATGGTCATCTCGTCGGTCAACCCGAGCGGTGGATATGACGCCCCCATCTCGTCGTTGTGTCCCTGTTCGTTCGGGTTGTGTGTCGCTAACACCGGGGCGAACAATCCCATGAGGAGGATCGAAACGAAAATAACGATCCCGACTTTTGCTAACAGACTTCGACGTAGTTCCTTCGTCAGATTTGACTTGAGTCGATCCGGGATCATTTGTCGGTCACCTGCGGATTCAATCGGGCATAAAGCGCGTCGACGAAGATGTTAATCACGACGAACGCCACTGCAATAAAGAGGACGATACCCTGGACGACCGGCCAATCACCGTTCCGAAGCGACGTGATGAACATTTGTCCCAATCCGGGCCAGTTGAACACTTCTTCGGTGATCACCGCCCCACCCATCAACGTCCCGAGTTGGAGACCAAGTACCGTGATAATCGGGATGAGCGTGTTCCGAAGAACGTGTTTGTACCGAATCAGCGTCTCCGGCAGTCCCTTGGCTTCCGTCGCGGTTACGTACGGTTTCCCGAGTTCGTCGACCATCCCGCTGCGAGTCAATCGTGTAATCAGCGCCGTAAAATACGTGCCGAGCGTGATCGCTGGCAACGTAATATAACTGAGCCACGAGACTAAGTCGGCGGCGTATCCGTACCGAAAGAGGTTGTACATCGCCTCGTGGAACGCAACGCCACGACCCGACGTCGGGAGGAACCCGACCTGCATGGCTACGATCAGGATCAACATGATCCCGAGCCAGAAGTTCGGCGTACTGATCCCGACAAGCGAGCCGAGCGTCGCCGCATAATCCGCAGGCTCATCACGCCGTGTCGCACTGACAACGCCGAGAGGAATCGCGATAACGATCGCGACGACCGTCGCCGCCACGGCGAGTTCGACGGTCGCGGCGAAGTGTTGTGCGATGATGTCGTTGACAGATCGACGCTGGTTGTACGAAAACCCCAAGTTACCTGTCAAGAGATCACTAAGATAGGTGAAGTACTGGACGGATATCGGCTGATCGAGCCCGAGATCCTGTCGAATCTGTTGTCGGGTCGCCTCGTCAGGGACTTGACCAGCGACTAGGTTCACCGGATCGCCCGGCGAGAGCGCGCGTAGGGCAAACGTGATCGTCACGACGCCCCAGACGACGAACACTCCTTGTGCGATCCGTCGTATTAGAAACTTTCCGAATGCCATTCAGGTCACGTTCTTGAATTATGTGTATTAATCGATGTGCTTTCGGTCACCGTCATCTCCGGACTCGAGATCAGAGTCGGCCCGACGATCAGTCCATCTCCCAGACGAAGACGCTCTCGTCCTCTCGAGCGCTCCACTCGATGTCACTGGCAAGCCCGTAGATACTCTGTTGTTGGTGAAGGAAGACCCACGGTGATTTCTCGCGGGCCATCTCGTTGACCTCCTGAAGCATCGCCTCCCGAGTTTCGGGGTCGTCTTCGACTTGCGTTGCCTCGAGTTCCGCTTGGAGTTCCTCGTCGCGGAAGCTCTGGACGCCGCCGTCGTCGTGGAAGAACCCGTACATTCCGTAGTCGGCATCTCCCGTAATCACTCCCCACCCGATCAGGAAGAACGGGATCTCTTCGTGGTCCGGGCCGGCGGAGTTCGCATCCGAGATCACGTCGAACGGTTGGGTCTCGAGGTCACAGTCGACGTTCGGCAGTTGATCGATCTGATCGGCCGCGCGTTCGCCGACCTCGGCGTCGTTTAGGTATCGTCCTTCGGGGACGTGAAGCGTGATTTCTGCAGGGTCGTCCTCGGTAAACCCGGCCTCCTCGACAAGTTCTTCGGCCCGCTCGAGGTCGTGGTCGTACGGCTCGAGATCCGGGTTGTAGCCGTTGACCTCCGGCGGGGTCGGCTGGGACATCGGGGAGCCGCTGCCCAATAGGATGTCGCTGATGATCTCTTCGTTGTCGACCGCGTAGTTCATCGCCTGTCGGAACTCCTCGCTGTCGAACGGTTCGACCTCGTTTTTCATCGGCAGGAAGATGTTCCGGAACGAAGTGACTTCCTCGACTCGACTATCGGCGTCGTCCTCAACGTTTCCGACTTCGGTCGGCTGAACGTTGTCGATGAAGTCGGTCTCGTCGCTCAGCAGCGAACTCACGCGGCCGGAGTCAGAGGTTTCACCCTCGAAGACGAGTTCGGCGACGTGTGGCTCGTCGCCCCAATAGTCCTCGAATGGCTCGAGTACGATCCGGTTCTGTCCAGGGCTGTACTCGGTGACCTGATACGGGCCGGTGCCGTTGAACGCGGATGCGTCATCGCCGGAGATGACACCGTCGTCGGTCGTTGGTGCCTCGTTCTCGTACCACTCCTGACTGACCGCTCGGAGGTAGTTTCCGAACTCGAACTCCGCAAGTTGTGGTGCGCCGCTGTAGGAGAGTTCGACGGTGGTCTCGTCGATCGCTTCGGCTCCCTCGATTGATCCCAGACCAGCGACCTGATCCGAGACCGGTGGGACGTCGGGATCGATCTGTCGCTCGAGGGTGAATTCGATGTCGCTTGCGGTGAGTTCTTGGCCGTCGTGAAAGAGAATACCCTCTTGGATGGTCAACTCGACGGTTCCATCGTCGCCGTGTTCCCAGGTTTCGACGATACGGGGTTCCGGCTCCTCCCCTGGAGTTACGTCGAACAGCGGCTCGTAGACGTGGTCGTAGACGTTGAAATACGGCCCCGTGATGTGGTCGTTCGGATCCTCGACATCCGGAAATTCACCCTGCGTGATGGTGAGCGTATCGATCTCGATATCATCCTCGCCGTTCGGATCGCCGAGGCAGCCAGCGATCGATCCGAGTCCCGCTGAAACGCTCGCGGCTCCAGTGAGCTTCAAGATTGTTCGCCTGTCCGTCGTTGGCTTGTCAGCACCCTGCATATGACACACTGTTGGACGGGGGGTATTTATACGTAATGGTGGCATCAATCTGAGATGATACCCGAACGCAGGTACTCACGATCACACACCGATACGCCGACGATCCGCTCAGCGGGTGTCCGTCTCGCAGGGTGAACCCTGGCACAAGGTTAAATAACTCGCCGCATCTACTACGTGTATGGCCGCTCACGGCCGGTCAGCACTGCGGGACCTGTTCGACGAGTCGCCGACGCCGCATATCGCCCATCCTCCGCGGACACACCATCGTGACTTCTACGTCGCTACTGATGGCTCTTTCCGGGAGGCTGGCGGTGGGCTCGGCGCCGTTATCGAAACGCGCGACGGCACCCGCGTCACACGCATCGCGTCGCCGGATACGCCGCCGGACAACAACGTCGCCGAGTATCGGGCGCTGCACCTCGGTCTCGACGTCCTCGCCGCCCGCGCACCCGACGACGCCAGAGTCGGCGTACTCGTCGACCACGACGCACTCGCAAGCAACGTCAACACTACCGTGCTCGCGACGAGCTATCCCGACGGCGCGTCGCCACGGCCGGTTTCTATCCCCTCGGAAACCCGCTATCACTGGCGAGGTATCCAGGCCCGCCTGAACGGCTTCGAAGAAGTCCGTGCCGCCCGCATCGACAGTGACGACAACCCCGCCCACCCGCTCGCGAACGCCCCCGACCAGTACCGACACGTGAATCGCGAACCGGATCGATGCGTCCTGCCGGAGTCGCCTGAACCGACGGCGACCCAGTTTCCGCCACCGTCTCGAGCCGATCGAAACGGGGGCGGGCGCGCCTCTGACTAACGGTTCGTCGGGCGTGACGCTCGCCGATCGTCACTGTTTTCTCGTCGCTCGCTCGAGTCGTTGGCGATGAGCCTTCGGGTCGCCGTCGCCGCGCCGTTCGTCCAGCACGGGACGTCACGTCTCGAGGAGAGTGAGTTCGTCGTCTCGCTCTCGCTCGACCGCGACTGGTTCTCGCCCGATCAGGCAAAACGGCTGATCGATATCGCCGCCCAGGAGGGACTGCTCGAGCACGACGACGGGGACGTCGTCGCCGCGTTCGATCACGCCGAGGTCACTATCCCCGAGTCGTTCGCCCCCGACGAGGACCTGCTTCGGGAACGGTCGGCGTTCGAGCGAGTCCTCGACGCGCTAGTCGCCGAGGGCGTCGAGAAACACGAGGCCGTCGGCGCGATCAACAGCCTGCAAGGTGAACTCGGCGTGACGATCGAAGTCGCAGCCGTCATGTATGCCCGCCGAGAAGGCCTCGAGGTCGCCGAACTCGTGCCCATGGCTCGCGAAGCACTGCTCTCCGACGCCGCGAGCGAGTAACGAGGGATACACTGACTTTCGGTGGCTACTATAGGCCCGCGAGCCTCGGACACCGCACATGGTCGAAGAGCGGATCACCGACGGGAACCGAATCGCCCAGTTGCTCGCCTCGGAGCTCGATGGGCGCGAGGACCGCGGCCTCGAGCGGGTCGCCGTAACGAACGCGGATCGGGACGTCGAGCCGACGGCCGACGGCGCTCGAGCCTACGACGTGGTCGTGACCGACGGGGACGACGAGACTCGCTTCGCACGGGTATTCGTCCACGACGATCGGGCCCGACTCGAGTTCGAGGCCGGCCAGGAGGTCGCCGCCGAGGCGGGCGAGTCGGTCGACCTTCGCGTGCGTCCGAAAGCCGTCGAACCGCCACGGACGCTCGTGTTCGTCGAGAGCGGGGCCGCGGTGAAACGGGCGTCAGACGTCGTCCAGCGGGTCGCAACACAGCTCCGATAGGATCTCGGATGCCAATCGGTCCGTCGAGGGCGAGCGGATCAATCGGTTTTGTCCGTGGGTGGATAGCCCTTGTACATGACCCTGAACAAACAGTACACCAGCCCGTAGGTGAAACCGAATACGACTGCGTGCTCGAGCGAGATGATACCAGCCACCCCGATGAGTGAAATCACGATGAACGGAGCGAAAAAGTGAAGCAGGGTGTACGCAAGCGGGTGTGAGTCGATCCACGAATCCCACCACTCGAACCACGGGTCCCACCAGTACGATTCAGCATCCTGACTAGACTCCATACTGTAGAACGTGGGGGCAATCGTTGATAAACACTTCCACAATTGTGAAAATAGCCCCACCGGCCGCATCCTGACAGGAGCGGGGATCACCTCGCTAATCGGTTGTACAGCCAGCCGAAGACGTAGCCGAGGACGAACGCGTCGACGAACCCGAGGAGCGTCCCCCAGACGAGGTCGCCTGGTTCCCGACTGTAGCCGGGATAGATGTCCTCGAGCAGCAGTCGCCAGCGTTCGCCGTAGTCGGTGCCAGCGAACAGCTCGAGCAGGAAAACGACGAGGCTCCAGATGATTCCGGCCGAGAGGCCGAGCGCACGTGAGTCGACGGGCCCAGTCATAGTGTCAGCTAGAACGGACAGCCCCATTACAGCTCCCCTGAGATCGAAGGCTCGAGGCCGCGCTCACTCGCGGCCAGCGACGACCGCCGGGATCTCGGTCGCGACCGCCGCCTGTCGAACGTGTGCGATGGCCCGCGGGTCCGGGTCGGGGCCGTCCTCGAGGAGGACCTGAATCACGTCCATCCCCGCGTTCGTGGCCCCGTAGACGTCGGCATCGACCTCGTCGCCGACGTAGACCACGTCACCGGGTGCAACTGCAAGTGCGTCAGCGATCGCGTCGAACGCCCGCCGGTCGGGTTTTCCGGCCTCGAGTTCGCCCGTCACGAGCGCGGCGTCGAAGGCGTCCTCCCAGCCCAGCGTCTCGAGTTTGTCGCGCTGGGCACGGACGGGGCCGTTGGTAAGCAACCCGACGCGATAGCTGTCCCTGAGTTCGGCGAGCATTTCCTCGACGCCAGGGAGGGGCTCGAGCGTCTCGGCGATCGTCTCGCGGTAAGCTCTGGCGAGTTCGACGGGGTCGGCCTCGGCCTCGCGGTCGGCGAGCAAGTCCGCGAAAATCGGCTCGCGCGTCTCGCGCGTGAGGTTTCGACGGTGGGCCTCCAGGTACTCCTCGCGGGTCAGTGTCGGCGCGTCGGCGGCGTCGACGGCCTCCCGGAGAATAGTCGTGCGATCCCGTCGCGGGACGGCGAGCGTGTAATCGAGGTCGAAGACGACCGCCCGTGGCATAGCCGTCAGAGGGGGCTCGAGGGGGTTGAACCTATCCCTTCGGGCCGACGTGGCTGGACTATGGCCAAAAACAGTGGCGGGCGCGGTCAGCTGAGGCCATATCGGCGAGGTCGTCCGAATGGGGCTGCTGGACATCGGGTTTCGACACCGTTAATTCACCACGCCGGATTCGTCCGAACAGAATGGTCTCTGAGGTAACGCTCACCGTCGATCTCGCCATTATTTTGCTGGGTGCGACGCTTGCCGGCTTCGTCGCGAAACGGACGGGCCAGCCGACGATCATCGCGTACATCGTCGCGGGGGTCGTCATGGGACCGGCGGCCCTCGGTATCGTCGAGGTTAGCGAGCTCACCGAGTTGCTCTCCGAACTCGGCCTCGCGTTCTTGCTGTTTTTACTCGGGATCAAGATGCGACTCGACGAGGTCCAACACGTTCTCTCACCGATCGTCAAAATCTCGATCCCTCAGATGACGGTGGTCTTTCTCGCTGGGTTCGGCATCGCGCTCGCGTTGCCGCCGTTTGGCCTCCTCGAGGCGTTTCTGATCGGATTAGCGGTGATGTACAGTTCGACGGCGGTCGTCATCAAGATGTTAAACGACAAAGACGAGGCGACGTCGTTACACGGGAAAATCGACGTCGGCGTCCTCCTCGTCCAGGACATCGTCGTCGTCATCATCCTGGCGGTGCTCGCGGCCGGGCGGCCGGACGACCTCGCCGAAGTCGCGACGACGCTCGCCGTCGTCCTCGTGCTCGTCGCCATCGTTACCCTCGCGGCTATCGGTGCCTCCCGATCGGTGCTGCCGACGGTGTTCCGTCGTATCGCCGACGATAAGGAGGTGTTCTTCCTCGTCGCTATCGCCTGGGCGTTCCTGTTCGTCTTCGTCTCCGACAACGTCAATCTCTTTCTCGCCCCCTTCGGCATCGAGGCCTATCTCTCGATCGAGATGGGGGCGTTCATGGCAGGGCTGGCGATCGCCCAGCTCCCCTACAGCAAGGAACTGCAGGACCGGGTCAACCCGCTGACGGACCTGTTCGTCATGGTGTTTTTCGTCTCGGTCGCCCTCGACTTAGAGGCCGCCCAGTTGCTGGCTCACTGGCAGGAAGCGATCCTCGCCGCGCTGGTGTTGATGCCCGTGAAATTCCTCGTGTTCTTCTACCTGATCGACTGGCAGGGCTTTGACTCCGAGACGACGTTCCTCGGCTCGATCAACATGATCCAGGTCAGCGAGTTCGGCATCATCGTCGCCGCCGTCGCTTTCGAAGGCGGGTTCATCGAGGCCGAGGTGCTCGGGTTCATGACGCTGCTGGCGATCTTCACGATGGCCGTCTCGGTGTACTTCGTCGAGTTCAACCACGCGTTATACGAGCGGTTCGAGCCGACGATCTCCCGCTGGACTGGCGACGGCGAGTTCGGGGGCGGGAAACGTGAATACAGCGGTCACGCAGTCGTCGTCGGTTACGACGACGTGACGCGGAATGCGCTTCCGATCCTCGACGCACACTACGAGGACGTGGTCGTCATCGACCGGACGGTCGGACACATCGAGGCGCTCAAAGAAGAGGGATACGACGCCATCTTTGGAGATGCCCACAACGCCACCATCCGGAAAGATGCGGCGGTGAAGAAAGCGGACTTTGTCCTCTCCTCGTCGGTCCAGCCGACGGTGAACGAAGTGTTGCTCAGGGAGGCCAACGACGACGCGACCACGTTCGTCGAAGCGAAGCGCATCGACCATGCGCGCGACTTCTACGACAGCGGTGCACACTGCGTGATCATGACCCCGTATCTCTCAGCCGACAGACTCTCGGAGTACCTCCGGTCGTACCTCGAGGGAGCGGAAGAGGTTTTGGACGAAGCGATCGACGGCGACGTCGAACTGTTGCAAACGGCGAATCCGTTCCCGGATCCCCGCAACCAGCTCGAGGGTGGTCTCGATGAGTGAGTTGCTCACCGCGGTCTCGATACTCTTCATCGTGGCAGGGCCGTTCCTGGTCCTCGCCAACCGGTTTGGCCTGCCGACGGTGCCGGCGCTGGTCCTCGCCGGAGTCGTCGCCGGGTGGGTACTCGAACCGGACCCACTGCTCGAACTCGCGTACTACGGGATCGCCCTCCTCGTGTTCACGTTCGGTGCCCGGATCGATCTCGAAGCGATTCGGACGGTGATCGTCGACGGAGAACTCGCGGCGATCGGACAGATTCTCGTCGTCGGGTCGCTCGGTGTCGGGTTTGCCGTCGTCCTCGGCGTGTCGCCGACCGACGCAGTCTACCTCGGAATCGCTGCTGCACTCTCGTCGACCATCGTCGGGACGGCGCTGCTCCAGCGGGAGATCATCATGGATCTCGTCTACGGCCGACTGTCCCAGTCGCTGCACTTCGTCCAGGATCTGCTCGCTATCCTCTTCGTGCTTCTCCTCGGCGCTGGCACGCTCGAGGCGGACTACGTGGTTCCGGCGCTTGCCGCAGGTGTGGCGCTGTTGCTCGCGGCTATCTTCGTCAACCGATATCTGTTCGACGTCATGGGTCGACTCGCGGGAGACTCGGACGAACTCATGATCCTTGGCGTCATCACGTTGCTCGCGGCGTTCGTCGGCGTCGCCGAGTTCGTCGGCGTCTCGATCGTCGTCGGGGCCTTCGCTGCCGGGCTCGCCGTTCGACACGACCCCGTCGAGTATCTCGGCCTGTTCAACGGCCTCCAGTCGCTCAGGGACTTCTTCGTCGCGATCTTCTTCGTCACGATCGGGGCGCTCGTCGTCTTCCCGTTCGTCGAAGTCGGGTGGGCCGAGTCCGTCGAGAAACTGCTGCTGGCCGGGGGCCTCGTGCTCCTGACCGCGGTGGTGAAACCGGCCGTCACCACAGCGATTCTGGTGGCTCGCGGCTACGAGGCCCGCTCGGCGACGCTCGCCAGCCTCAACACCGACCAGGTCAGCGAGTTCGCGCTCATCATCGCCATCCAGGCGCTCCTGCTTGGGGCGGTGAGCCCGTCGGTCTTCGACGCGATCATCCTCGCGGCGGCGGTGACGATGATCACCTCGAGTCTCACCCACCGGTACAACGAGGAAATCTATCGAGCGCTCGCCGACCGTGGTGTCATCAGCGGCCGGCACGACCGAATCGACGAGTGGAGCGACGTGCCAGCGGATCTCACGGACCACGTGATCGTCGTCGGTTACGGCCGACAGGGACAGAAGCTGGTCGAGACCTGCGAAGAACTGGGACAGCCCTACGTCGTCATCGAGAACGATCCCGCCCGCAGAGGAGCCGTTACGATCGACTGTGAAGCCGCCGTCATCGGGGACGCGATGGAAGATTATACCTGGGAGAAGGCGAACGTCGACGACGCGAAACTCATCGTCTCGACGGTCGACTCCCGGCTTGTCTCGCGGCGTATCCTCTCGCTCGACGTCGACGCCGACGTGACGCTACGGGCTGGCGACCGGGAAACCGCCCTGGAACTGGTCGACGAGGGAGCGCTGTACGTCGGCCACCCAGACCTGCTCGCGGGCCAGCAACTGGCCCACCAGATCCAGGCGGTACTCGCCGGCGACCTGACGCGTGAGGAGTTGCGAGAACGACAGCGAGGCGAACTCGAGCGTCTCGCCGACTACGTCCCGCTTCACCTTCGTTAACTCCGAAGCGGCTCTCGACCGCCAGGGAGCGTCCCGTCGGGGGTCCAACGCTCCGTAGCCGAGAGATCACCACGATTTTGTCGTCGGCGTCGGTACATCCTGTCGTGTTCGACACCAGTCAGGCACTCCGGATCGGCCGCAACCTTCTCGTCTACACCGTTGGCGTCGCACTACTGGTCGTCGCTGCACTCGGACTGGCCGACGCGATCGACCTCGAGACGATCATCGCCGCGCCGCTGTTCGTCGTGGGACTGGTCCTCGTTCTCGTCGTCCACGAGCACTTTGGCGGCCCGGTGTGAGCCGCCACTTCCGGCTTCTTTCGAGCGAGCAGCCTCGTTCAGCGCCCACAGAGTCGTGACCTGTTAGCGGTAGCATATGGATGGACCGTACCGGTGGCCGTCGCAATCTCTCGACACGCTATCGATCCGTGAAGAGAACCTCAGCAGCCGCCGAGATCAGAGCCGTTCCTCGCGTGTCGCAAAGCCGTAGCGCTCGAGCGTTCGGAAATAATCCCGTTGTGCTCGCTCGAGTTCGTCCGGTTCCGTCTCGCCCGCGGCGAGGTCCTCGACGGTCACAACTAACTGTTCACCCGCGAGGACGTCCGGGACGGCGACGTGAGTCGCACCCGCATCGAGCAGTTCGTCCGCCTCGGCTGCCGATTCTGACCGGAGCATGACGTCGGCGTCGGTCTCGAGGTCGAGTACCATCTCCGACACCGGCCGGTGGTCGACCGTCGAGCAGATGAGCGCCGCTTCTTCGACCTGTGCTTTCTCCCAGGTGTACGCCGCGAGCGCATCGCCGAGCACGTAATTGCGACATTCGGCATCGAGTTCGTCCCACAGCACGGGGTCGTTCTCCACGACGACGTACGGCGTCTCGTGTTCCTCGAGTCTCTCGACGATACGGCGACCGATTCGGCCGTACCCGACCACGACGACGTGTTCGGAGAGGTCGTCGACGCTGCTACGCTCGTCGACTTTTCGCGTGTGTTGACCGTGAAACAGCCTGGCGACGACGGTCTCGAAAACGACGTCTTCGGTCCGTCGTCCCAGGAACGTCAGGAGCATCGTCACCGCCGCCGCGAGGATGATCGCGTCGAACATCGGATCGGCAATCGTCCCCATCAACAGCGCCTGGATGGCGATGATGAGCGCGAACTCGCTGACCTGATTGAGACTCGAGCCAGCCAGAAATGCCGTTCGGGTGTCGTAGCCCTCGTAGACGAACGACACGAGGTGAACGAGCGGGTTCACAAAGAGGACGAGCGCTGAGAGTGCACCCGCGATGACGAGCACCTCGAGCGATGGGACCGCGACCAGCGCGCCGACGGTAACGAAGAAGATGGCGACGAAGAAGTCGGTGATCGAGTCGATTCCGTTCTGGACCTCGAGTGCCTGCGTGCCGTCGCTTCGGATGGCGACGCCAGCGGCGAAGGCCCCGACGACGATCGAGAGACCGATGTACTCCGCGGCCGCGAGAAACGCGATCAGAATCGAGATGCTCCCGACGAGGACGAGTTCGCCGTCACCGTCAGCCAGTCGAACTACAATCGGGAAGCCATGGCGGTAGATGAACAGCCCTGTGAGGACCAACACGACCCCGTAGCCGATCTGGGCGGCGATGGCATCGGCCGTGACGACCGTTGTGCTGAGGATCAACAGCAACGCGATCGCGACCAGATCGTCGAAGAAGTGGATCGACGATGCCAGCCGACCATGGACGAGATTCTCGCGGATCTCCGTCCCGAGCAAGACGCCGCCGACCAGCGAGGAGCTCAGGATAACGGCCGCAGCGAAGTAGACAGCGTTGCGAACCGGATCGGCGAAGCCGAACAGATCGCCGAAGAAGTAGCCGACTCCGAAGGCGATCGGCGCGACGACGACCAGTTGCGTGACGGCGGCGACTTCTGCGTCGCGAAGCACCGTCTCGACGTCCCCGAAGTCGATCCGAATCGCGAAGGCGAACACGAGGAATGCGATTCCCCACTGGGCGAGCACGATGATCTCCGCTTCCGTGACGAACCGCCCCGCGATCAGTCCCGCGATGATGTAAAACGGAATCGGCGAGAGACCGAACTGGTTCGCAAGCAGCGACAGGACCCCAGCCGTCACGAAGACGACCGCCAGCGCGATCACCAGTTCCTCAGCCATCGAACTCACCTCCGGACGTCTCGTCGACATCGGGGTCGGCGGTCGACGCCGGGTCGATTCGTCTCTCGCGCGCCTCGAGGCGGTCCGCGGATCGTCGGTGCTGGCCTCGGACGCGCTCGACGTCTCGAGCGACTGCGTCGTCAAACGCGTCTCGGTTCGTGACGTACAGTTCGACGTACTCGGTCAGCTTCTCGGCTGCGAGATGTGACGTCATGATGACGTAGGTCGCACCGCGGTCGTAGAGCGCGCGGGCGTCACCGATCCGCTCGGCTTCGACGAAGACCGTCGCGTCGTCGGCGACCTCCGCGAGCAACGCTTCGTTCACTTCGCGTTCGACGCTCGAACTCAACACGAACGCCGCACCCTTGAGGTTCGCTTCCTTGCGGACTTCGGTGTGGCGGAAGTCACCGAAGACGAACTCGTAGCGGCCTTCGGCCTCGAGTTTCTCGATGTGGTCGGTCTGGCGGTCGATGACGACGACCTCGCCGTAGCGGTCCTCGAGCAGCGAAAGCGCCTGTTCGGTGATCTCGTCGTAGCCGATGGCGATCGCGTGCCCCTCGTAGGTGCCTATCTCGGCGTCTTTCTCGTCGTCGGAGTCGAACCGGCTAAACCACGGCTCGAGTCGCTCGTAGATCGCGTGGTTGTAGGCGATGAGGTACGTCGAGATGCTCATCGTCAACAGCGCCATGAGGCTCAGATAGCCGAGTACGTCGGAGCCGATGTAGCCCTGTTCGATCGCGAGCGCCCCGACGATGAGTGAGAATTCGCTGACCTGCACCATGTTGAGCGAGCCCAGGAACGAGGTTTCGACGCCGAATCCTTCGCGGTCGATGAGATAGAACATGATCCAGAAGTTGCCGATCATCAGGACGATCGAGGCGACGATCGCCTGCCACCAGTAAGCGAGTAGGCTCGAGAGGCCATCGATCTGGAGGCCGATCGTGGCGAAGAAGACGAGAATGAAGAAGTCGGTGATCGGGGTGATCCGATCCTCCAGCTCTTTACTGTAGGGCAACTGCGCGATGCTGATGCCTGCGAGGAACGCACCGACTTTCGGATCGAGGTCGGCACCTTCGGCGATGGCGACGAACAGAAATGCCCAGGCGATGGCGACGATGAGGAACACGTCCTTGTTGTCCGCGATACGTCGGAACAGGCCCGGGAGGATGTACCGAGACGATAGAAGCGAGAAGATACCGATGAACGACATCATGACGAGGATGATCCCGAGAGTCGATGC
Organism: Natrarchaeobaculum sulfurireducens; assembly: GCF_003430825.1. Taxonomy (NCBI): domain Archaea; kingdom Methanobacteriati; phylum Methanobacteriota; class Halobacteria; order Halobacteriales; family Natrialbaceae; genus Natrarchaeobaculum; species Natrarchaeobaculum sulfurireducens. Next base: position 1,415,989 of record NZ_CP024047.1, read on the forward strand.
GATGTCCGCTGGTCCACCGAGTTCGTCGGTCGCGAACAGTGCGAGGACGATTACGAGGTAGATGTCCTGGACGATGAGCACGCCGACGTCGATCTTCCCCGGCAGGCTGGTGATCTCGTCTTTGTCGGTGAGGATCTTGACGATGATCGGCGTCGCGCCGAACACCGTTGCGAGCGCGATAACCAGGATTTCCTCCGTAGCGAAACCGAGCGCCCACGCCACGAGGAACGCGAGCGCCGTCTGGAGAACCGTCTGTCCGACGGCGACGTTCGTCACTGCCGGAAGGATCTCACGAATATCCTCGAACCGCATCTTCAGCCCGAGCAAGAACAGCAGGAACGCAAAGCCGAGGTCGGCCATCAGTTCGACCAACCCCTCGTTGGTCACGATATCGAACGCGACCGGACCGAGAAGAATCCCCGTGAGGATGTACGCGATGATCGTCGGCTGGCCCGTCTGGCGAGCGATAAGGCCGATGACCGTCGCGACGACGACGATGATCGCGAAATCAGCAGCGAGTGCAATTTCACTCATCGTCTGATAAGTCGTTTCACACTCTCTCCGTGATGCCTAAACGTGTTTTCATACGCTGAGTGGACGTGAGACGATACCACAGCGGCGACTCGAGTTCGGGACTGGCGACGGCCTCGAGGGGAGCGACGCCGGGGGAGACGAAACCCTTTCGCCCCAACTCGACCGAGTGGTTCGTATGACCACCAACGCAGCCACCGCCCACCACGTCGGCATCACCGTCGCAAACCTCGAGCGAACCCTCCCGTTTTACCGGGACGTGCTCGGTCTCGAGGTCGTCGACCGCTTCGAGGTGAGCGGCGAGGCGTTCGGGACAGCCGTGGACGTCGACGGCGCTGCGGGGACGTTCGCCCATCTCGAGGCCGACGGCGTCCGGGTCGAACTCGTCGAGTACGACCCCGAGGATGAGGCGGCGTCCTCGAACGAGCTGAACCAGCCGGGAGCGGTCCACGTCGGCCTCGCCGTCGCCGACCTCGAGGCGTTCTACGCGGACCTGCCGGAGGACGTGCCGACGCTCAGCGAGCCCCGGACCACCGCGAGCGGAACGACGATCTGCTTTCTCCGCGACCCGGAGGGGAACCTGATCGAGTTGCTCGAGGCCTGATCACCGACAAGAAAGCGTCGACGGGACCTGCTCGACGTCGCTGTCACACTGCGAGCAGACGTGTTTTTCCTCGGCGATGTAGACGACGCCGCAGCCCGAACAGTGAAAGAGATTTCCGGGTCCGTCGTCGTCCGATTCCGTCGCCGTCTCGGGGCCGCGGTTGCCGGCCGTGCGTGCGGACGCATCCGTTCGAGCGGTGAGCACCGATCGAACGTGATCCCGGACGCGCCCCAGTCTCGAGGCCGTCGTCGAGGGGAGGTACATACCGACGCCGACCACGACGCCACCAAAGTAACTACCGGTGAAAGAATTTGGGTTTTTGCGTGGAAGTCACAGGCACGAACCGGTGGTCACCGGGCCACGAGGCCCGACGAACGCGGTCTGACTCGAGCTGTGGACCGACTCACGGACGGATATCGACCCGAGTCAAAGCCACGACTGAGTGGGGTCCGATAGCCGCCTTCGTGCAGACTCATCGAACGTCGCCACGATCGTTGTCCGACGGATAGCAACCTTTTCGACCGTCGCGGCGACACTCGCCTGCATGAACTTCCTCGACCGACTGCACGACCGCATCCGGACGGTCGACAGCGTCGTCAGCGTCGGCCTCGACCCCGATCCCTCGCGCATCCCTGACCACCTCGCCGACTACGACCTCCCGCGGTGGGCGTTCAACCGCCGGATCATCGACGCCACGCACGAACACGCCGCCGTCTACAAGCCGAACGCCGCCTTCTACGAGGACCCCGACGGCTGGGCCGCCCTCGAGGAGACCATCGCCTACGCCCACGGGAAAGATGTCCCCGTTCTGCTCGACGCCAAGCGTGCGGACATCGGCAACACGACCCGTCAGTACGCGAAGGTTCTCGAGACCGTCGATGCGATCACGGTGAATCCTTACATGGGTCGGGACTCCCTCCAGCCGTTTCTCGCCGACGAGGAGTCGGGCGTCTTCGTCCTCTGTCGGACCTCCAACCCCGGCGGCGCGGACTTACAAGACCTCGGGCTCGAGACCGGCGAAGCCGTCTACGAGCGTGTCGCCGCGCTCGCGGACCTGTGGAACGAAAACGACAACGTCGGGCTCGTCGTCGGCGCGACCAACCCCGACGAACTCGAGGACCTGCGCGAGCAGGTGCCCGATCTCCCATTCCTCGTACCCGGCGTCGGGGCACAGGGTGGCGACGCCGAGGCTGCGATAACGTACGGCCTCGCGAACGGCGTCGGCCTCGTCAACTCCTCGCGCGGGATCATCTTCGCGGGTGAAAACCAGGGCGAAGGGTTCGCCACTGCCAGCGGGCGTGCAGCCAAACGCCTCAAAACACGGCTGAACGAGTATCGCGACTGACCGGGTCCCGATCGAGCTTACGTCTCATCACGCAGACGCTCGAGTACGTCCTCGGCGTTCTCGATGGCCTGTGCTTTCTTTGCCGGGTAGGCTTCGACTTTCGCGCGGAACGTGATTCCATCGCCGAGTCGAACCTCGCCGCTGAACGCCGACTGTTTATCGAGTCGCAAGAAGAGTTCGGTGTTTTCGGTGACGCGCTCGTCGAGTTCGTCGATCAGCGTCTCGAACTCCTCGAGGTCGGCCAGTCGCGAGAGGACGTGACGAACGTCGTCGGCGTTCTCGACGCGCGCTGAGAGGACGAGGATGCGGTCGCCGTAGTGGCCCTCGCTCTCGACGCGGTCGATCTCAAACGGTTCGTCGTCGTCCGGGAGGAAGGTTCGAAGCGCCTCCTCGACGCGCTTTTCGTCCTCGGTGGCGTAGCAGAACGTCCGTAAATCGACGTAGTGTAGCGGAATCTGTGGCATCTACAGGGTCTCGGTTCGTCCGCACGGGTGCTCGAACGGCCCGGTCGTCGCCATCGACGGGGGCCGATACGGCGTTACTCTTCGTCGACGTCTTCGTCGGCGTCTTCGTCCTCGTCCTCGTCGGCGGCCGCCTCGAGGGCGTCTTCGGGGACGCCGGTCTCCTGGCCGTCCTCGAAGCTGATCGTGTAGGTGACGTCGCCGAACATCGACTCCATCGTCTGGGTGACAGTGCCGGTCTCGCCGTCGAACTCGCTGTGCTCGTCGGTGAGGACCACACGGTCGTCCTTCTCGAAGCTCATAGTGGACGTTCCCCGCCGTCGCGTAAAAAGGGACTGATTCGGTCGGTTCATCCCGCTGTGCGGGCCACGCCGGGTTCGACCCCGCTAGTTGGAAAAGCTATCTGTTCCGGTACCTGAACTATCTGGATATGTTCGGGATACTGTTCCTCCTGCTTCCGGTCGTCGGTGCGTACGCGGTCTACGTCGACGCGACCGACCGCGAGACGGAGGGAGCGATCTGGTGGGCGCTTCTGACGCTCGTCGTCGGCTACGGAAGGCCCGATCGCGATGGGCGTCTTTCTCGTCTGCTATCTGCTGGTGCACCTGCTCGAGGAGTGGTGGGCCGGCGACCGTGGCGACGCCAGTGTGCAGGCGTGAACTCGTCGATGTCGAGAACGGACGGGTCACCAGTCGTCGAACAGCGTCAGTCGCCTAGAGCATGCTCTCGAGCGAACAGACCGTATCTGACATCACCCAGGCGTCGTCGTCGTCGGGGTCTTCGATACTCAGCGCGTAGAACGAGTCGCGTCCGTCGTCGACGGTGATTCGGTAGCCTCGACTCTCTAACGAGTCACTTCGATCCGGGAGCGACGGTTCGGCAGGGACCACATACGCCTTCAGGAATCTGCAGGTAAAACTCAGTCGGTCCGTCGGTACAGCCGACGTGACTGTCACTCCCTGTTAACTACAGCTCGAGTTCCTCGAGGAGCGCCTCGGCGGCCGCACTCGAGGAGGCAGGACCGCGGGCAGTGACGAGGTCGCCGTCGACGGTGACGCTCGTGTCGGCCTCGAGTTCGGCGTCCCAGTTTCCGCCGGCCGCGATCACCTCGTCTTCGACCCAGTAGGGGAGCTTTCGGCCGTCGGACAGCCGGTCGTTCTCGTCGACGATGTCTTCCTCCCAGGCGTTGGGGAAACCGGTTACGTCGCGGCCGTTGACGACGAACGCGCCGTGGCTGTCCCGGGCGAACGCCAGTATCCCAACGGCATGACAGACCACGAGGGCGACGCCGTCGTCACCCTCGACGGCATCGCGAAGCAACCGACGAGCGTCGCTATCCTGGTTGACGTCCCAGACGGTGCCGTGGCCGCCGGGGAAGACGACCGCGTCGTAGGCCGCCGCGTCAGCCTGCGCGACGGGGATAGGGTTGTTCAACCGCTCGTCGTTTTCGTGGACTGCCGTGACGTGTTCGGCGGTCTCTTCGCCGACCTGGTCGGGATCGATCGATCCCTCGTCGATCGTCGGCGGTGAGCCAGACGGCGTCGCTACCGTGATCTCGACGTCCGCCGCAGAGAGCGTCTCGAGCGGTTCGACGCACTCTTCTCCCCAATACCCTTCCTCGCTGACGACGAACAGTGCAGTTGTCATCGGCGGTCGTACGTCTGCTACGCATAAAACGCCCTGACCACCCCTCGGTTCTGCCGCATTCAGGTCGACCGACAGATCGGGTGACGACGTGTGCGGACGTCCGCCACAGGCGAGCGGTCGCGTCTTCGGCCCGGCTCCGAGAGTCGAACCACATTGCAGATGGCGAGTAGCGTTTTTCGATGTCGGCGTCGTACGGTCGTGTGGACACCATGCCAGACAGACCCTACCCGTTCGAGGACGTCCAGGAACTGTTCGACAGACTAACGAAGCAACTCGAGTCTGCAGCCCGCTCGTGGGAGATGGACGTCGACAACCAGAGTCGGCTCGACCTCTCGACAGAGCAGTCGGGAACGAGCCTCGACCTCGCCGACGAGGGTGACGCGTTGGTCGTCACCGTCGACGTCCCCGGATACGACACTGACGACCTCGAGATCCGGCTCACCGGGGAGACACTGACGATCACGGGCGAGCGCGAACGGACGGCTGAACGCGAGGACGACGACGAGATCTACCTACGCCGGGAGCGACGGGTCGCGTCGTTCAGCCGGCACCTTCGACTGCCTGAGCCCGTCGATGCAGACGGCGTCCACGCGACGGTCAACAACGGCGTGTTGACGATTCACCTCCCGAAACTCGGTGGCAGTGGGGACGTACGAACGATCGAGATCGACGAGTAGGTGACGACGGTCGGATCGTCAGCGACCGTCGTTCAGATTTACCGCGTCGAAGAAGCGACGCGTGAGCCGGTCGCCAGCGAACTCGAGGAGGACCTCGCTGTCGTCTGCATCGTCGGCGAACAACCCAAGTTCGATCCGGCCGCCGGCCATGTCGTGGTGGCCGCCGACGGAGCCGAGTTCACCGAAGCCGTCGTTGAGCGTCCGTCCGATGTGGATGCGGGGATCGATCGACCGGGCGCTCAACCGGATCGAATCCCCGACGATACCGTAGACGAAGACGGTGTCGACCCCCTCGAGGTTGAGCAGGTAGTCGGCAGCTTGTGGCAGTGCGTCGGTTTCGGCGGTCGCACCGGCGCTCGCGACGAGCGAGGAACCCCGGCGAGTCCGGCTCGCGATCGCCCGGCCGATGGCGTCGAGCGTTCCCGGTGAAAAGGCGCTTCCATAGAGCTGTTCTAGCGTTTCGAGATCTGCATCAGGGTACACAGTGAGCGCAGCCTCGTACTCGCGTCTGGTCGGATCACGAACGAAATCGAGGCGTTCGCGATGGAGGGCGAACAGCAACGCCGAGGCCAGCCGCGACGTGAGTTCGACATCGAGTTCCTCGAGATATTCGACGAACAGCGTTGCCGTCGCGCCGTATCTGGACCGGATGTCTTCGAACCGTGCACCGACGGCCTCGCCAGGGTGGTGGTCGACGACGATGTCCGGTTCGACGCGTTCGGAGAGTTCAGTTGTCTCTCCTGGCTGGCTGTGGTCGACGAATGCAATACAGTCGACTGCGTCGATCTCGGTCTCCTCGATCGTCCGCAACGCGATGTCGAGCATGTTGACGAACGCCCGGTTTTGCTGGTGGGAGATCTCACCACCGTAGGCGATCGTCACCGTCTCGACGCCCTGTTCGAGCGCGATGGCTTCCAGCGCGAGCGCACTGGCGAGACAGTCCGGATCGGGATTGTCGTGACAGACGATCACCAGCGACTCGGCCGTCTCGAGGACGGACACGAGGTCGGCCGCGCGGGACATGTGGATGGGGAAAGTAAGTGACGGAACTGCTTGAAGCTCGTCCCGACTCTCGACACGTGAGTCGGCCGACCGATCCACGCGTCGTCTCGAGGGTGACAGACGATTCGCCAGGTGTACACCCAGGAAGGGGTTACCAGATACGGGTTCAAGATCAGACCGGCTGAGTGACTTGCCCGGACGGCAGGGCTATGACGGTCGAACAGCGACCATCACAGCCGCCGGCCCGCAACCGCATCGGGTTCGCCCTCGCTCCCGAGAGACACTGGAAAGAACCATGGGGGCGATGGACACATAATCGAGCATGACGTTCGTCGTGCCGTTTGACGGGACGGAACTTGCGGAAGCCGCATTGATTCGCGCAGTCGAGTTCAGCACGGTTCTCGACGAGCCGATCACTGCCGTTGTCGTGGTTCCGAACCTAAGTGACCGATACGCTCGAGAACGAGGCTGGATCGGCGACGACGAGTCGTTTGACCTCCGAACGATACTGTCGCAACTCCAGCGAACCGTCGCCGACATCGCACCAGAGGCCAATTTTCAGCACATCGTCGTCGATAGGCGGGCACCTGCGGGCTCGATCGCGACGAGGCTCCGGAACTTCGCGCGTCAGGCGGACGCCTCGATGGTGTTCATCGGAAGTGAAAACGCCGGCCAGATCGTGGCGAGCGTTAGTAGCGTCGGCGCGAAAGTCGCAGCTGAGAACACCTACGACGTGGTTATCGTCCGAAACCGCGGCCCGGCCAAAGCAACCAAACTCAGCGAACGATCGCCGTACCAGGGTCCCGACGGTGACTCCCGGAACCGCTAACCCATCTCTGAGGGCCTGTGCGTATCGTCGGATACGGCGAACTGGTGACGACGAAACTGGTGAGAAACGAGGCCTCGGTCAGAAGAACCGTGGCACGTGAACCGAGATGACCGGTCGAAGACGTAAGTGACTGGAAGTTAGTCGGCGTTGAGCGGCGGACGTGCCGACTGAGCCTCGTCAGAGACGTCGGCGGGTGCGTTAACGAACATTGCATGTCCGATGACCCCCATCGCGACGAATGCGCCGATCGGAATCGCCGCCGTCAACGAAAGTCCGACGAGCGTGAGAGCAGCACTAATTCCGAGCAACGCGACTGGGATGAGGCCAAGAACAATGTCGTAATATCCAGTCATAATGTATCCGCTAGTACGAGGAATAGGGATATAAGTGTTTCCCATAATTGGCTCATACAGGACCGATCTCTGAGCCGTATTTTGGGCAGTGAATCAGCATCACTTTTGCATAAGTTATGTTCGTATAGAGAGATTGTAAAATCTATATCCAGGGAGAGGATTACAGAAGAGATACTAATACTGATGGGTCACTTGTACCCTGAAATCGCCATACGATGGGCCGAAGCACGTGCTACGGAGCCAGACTCCTCCGCACACATTCACAACCATCAATCGTTATGGTCTCTGCCGTCAGCCAGTCAGCGCGATCGAGTATGACATAGTTCCGAGAGTAATCGGCCAACAGAGCGTGCTCACCATCGACGACTGCTTCCTCGAGGACGGAGATCAGGCGTCCGAGCCGACGACCGACGCGTACGCGAGTCGCCAGGCGAGTAAAATTACGAGTCCCGATCCGGTCAAGACGAGGTTAAACGGCCACCCCGAACCACCGTCGAACAGCGGTGTCGAGCGGATGATGAGCCCCACGTTCACGGCGGCGATCCAGGCGACCGTCGTCGATCGAGCAGCTCGAGCGACCGATGTCGCGATTTCACGGGCGTAAACGCCCGCAAGCAGTGATATTACGAGCCAACCGATCAGAAACGGGACCATCGACTCGAGCGATGCCAGCGGATCGGTGACCGGGTCGATGTCGTGTGAGAGCTGTCCGATGACGATGAGAGCGACGATGGCCACGAGATCGCCGATGGCGAGTACGAGCACCCGCCGGTCGGTGACGCCGGACCAACCGTCCGATCGCACTGCCGCGTTCATAGACGACTCTCGGGAGCGAATCCCTTTCTGTGTCCCGGTTCGAGACAGCCTCGAGGCAAGAGTGGAAGAACCCGGCGACGGGTTGTCGCCGAGGATCGTCCAACGGACGGAGCGGTGCGAGGGGAACCCCCGCGTGAATCGATGACGACAGCGACGACCTTTGTTATCTGGCGCTTTCAGTCAGGCGAGCCGACGACGGGAGGGTCGACTCGAGCGGTGGCCGTTGCCCGATGGAGGTGGGTAGGGGCCGCCTATCCTCATTGCAGGGACGTACAGCCATCGCCGTCGAGGTAGGCGATGGAGACTCGACGCTGTCAGCAATTCGTGCTATGAGTCACCTCGAGGCCGATAGAATCAGTCGTGGCGAACCGCTAGAGTGGGTCGACGAGGTCCTCGAGCGCCGCCTTCGGGTCGTCGGCTTTCGCGACACCGCTTGCGAGCAGGACACCTTCGGAACCCAGGTCGGCGGCCGCCACGACGTCGTCACCGGTGCTGATGCCGGCACCACAGAGGACGGCGACGTCCTCGTCGACGTTCCGGGCCGCGTCGACGGCTCCCTCGACGACCTCCGGGTCGGCCTGACTGACCGGCGTGCCGGTGCCGATCAGTGCCGGCGGTTCGACGGCGACGGCATCGGGACCGAGCGCTGCGGCCGCGCCAATCTGGGCCGGGTTGTTGGCACAGACGACGGTCTCGAGCCCGGCACGGTCGGCTGCACGGACGGATCCGTCGACGTCGGCGAGTTTGAGCCGGTGTTCGGAGTGGTTGATGAGCGTGCCGACGGCACCGGCGTCGGCCGCCGTCTCGGCCAACGTGTGACCCGTGTTGCTCCCGTAGTCGATCGGATCGACGTGCTGGGCCCACGTCTCGGCACCGGTTTCTGCGACACGCTCGAGGTGAGCCGCCTGTGGTGCGACGGCGACGCGTGCGTCGGTCGTCTCGTCGACGGCGGCGACGGCGTCGGCCACTGCGACCGGATCACAGGGATAGGTCTTCAGGTTGACGAGGATGAACATAGAGGAGAGGCGTTTCGCACGGCAGAAATAGCTTGCGTGTCGGCGTCAGTCGGACACATCGGCTCCGGGCGGCGAGACCCCGAAAGCCGCCCCAGCAGGACGGTTCGTCGGGTGGTGAGCTCAGTCTTTGCGTTTGACGACGTCGCCCAACGTGTAGCTCCCCGAGGAGGAGCCACCGGACCACTCGGAGTCGTCGGCCGAGGCTCCCTCGGCGCTCAGATCGATGTCGAGAAATCGCTCGAGTTTCGACTGGACCCGGTCGCTAGGGAGGGTGTCACCGCGTTCGATCTTTCGGATGAGACTTGCCTTCTCGTTGAGTTCGTTCGCGAGGTCGGACTGACTGAGCCCCTTGTCCTCGCGGGCGTTTCGAACGAGGTCGTCGTAGTCTGGCGCGAGTTCGTCCATGTCGTCGAACATGTCGGTTCGGCTCCGACTCGAGCCACCGCTGCTCGTCGAGCCGGCGGTCGACCCGGCCGACGAGCCACCGCTGCTCGAACTCGAGGAGGACCCCCCGCTCGAGCTCGTCGAATACTTCGTCGAGGTGCTCGAGCTGGCCGGCTGTTTGACCTCGGTGCCGAAGTCGGTGCAGTTCGAACACACGTCGAGTTCCGCACCTTCGACTTTGATGGTCTTCGGGGACGACGTCTCGGCGCCACACATCTCGCACTGAACCATGCCCGGACCTATATCGTGGCGAGCCATAAACCATGCGGCGAGTTCCCGCGTCGGCGGATCACTCGAGCGCCGACCAGGCGTAGAAAAAGCGTTGTAGCGCGGTCAGGTGGCCGACGACCGCGAGGAAGACGAGCAGCCAGCCGACGAGTGCCAGCCCGCCGTACGTTCCCGAAATCGGGTAGGCGAGAAAGCCGACGACGCCGATGATCGCCAGCCGGTCTGCTCGGCCCACGAGGCCGCCGTAGACGCGGTCTAAGCCGACAGCCTGAGCCTGGGTTCCGAGGTAGGAAGTCATCACGACGCCGGTGACGGCGAGAAAACCGAGGAAGTAATCCCCGATCCCGGCCGCGATGCCGCCGATAACGACGATGTCGGCGTACCGGTCGAGGACGTGATCGAGGAGGTCACCGGCCGGGGAAGCGACCTCCTGTTCGCGGGCGAGGGCACCGTCGACGACGTCGAGCCAGCCGTTCAGAAAGACCAGTGCCGCCGCCGCAACGTACCACACGGGATCGGCACGGCCACCGAGGAAGAACGCACCAGCAGCGAGAACGGCCATTCCGAACGCCAGCAGGCTCACTCCGTCGGGACTCATCCCGACGCGGTCGAACCCCTTTACGAACGGGTCCAGAAAGCGCGAGACGTACGGTCTGAACTTATCGAGCGTCATTCGAGATACCCCACGAAGTCGACGTCGCCCGCAGTCGGCTCGCGCTCGCCCGCGACGACCGCCCCGAGCGCGTCGGCCACCGCCTCGGGATCGCGGTCTGTCGTATCGATCTCGTAGACCGACTCGAGGCCGTGTGTCTCGACCGCCTCGGCGAGAAGGACGTCGAGGGCTTCACTCTCGGCGTTCTCCCTGGCTTTGGCCTCGCGTTCGCCGCGCTCGAGTAGCCGCTCTTCGAGGTCGGTCGGCCGACACCGGAGGACGGCGACGCGGTCGACGTCGAAGTGGTGGGCGAGGTGGGATTCGATAACGGCGTCGTCCCGTCCCTCGAGCCAGTCGGCGAGCGCCTCGAGGTCGGCGACCTTGCTCTCGCGGTCGGCGTCGACCTCGGTGTAGAGACCCTCCTCCTCGAGCACCTCGTTGAGGTGGATCACCTCGAGCGCGGGCTCCGAGTCGGCGTCTTTGTCCGCGAGTCGTGACTCGAGCAGTTCGGTCGCGGTTGTCTTCCCCGTTCCCGGGGTCCCGGTGACGGCGACCCTCACGTGTCGGGCACCTCACGTTCGGCGTCCGCGTCGGCACCGTCGGTCTCGAGGTCGAGGTCGGCGAGTACCTCGTTCAGGGTGTCGACGGCGCGGTTGGTTTCGGCGTCGGTGCCACAGGTAATTCGGATACACTCCGGGAGGCCGAAACTCGAGCAGTCGCGGACGATGACGCCGCGTCGTTGCATCGCGTCCGCGACGGCTGCGGCGTCGCCGACGTCGGCGAGGACGAAGTTCCCTTCGCTCGGCCAGACGTGGGCGTCGATCGCCTCGCGCATGTACTCGCGGGCCTCCCGGGCCGTCTCGACGGTCAGGTCGACGTGTTCGTCGTCGTCGATCGCGGCCAGCCCGGCCCGGCAGGCGAGTTCGCTCGCGGCAAACGGCGTGTTCACGCGGGTGTACGCGTCCGCCCACGCCTCGGGGACGACGGCGTAGCCGAGGCGAATCCCGGCCAGTCCGTAGGCCTTCGAGAACGTCCGGAGGACGGCCACGTCGTCGCGGGCGTCGAACCCGTCGCGGCCCTCGAGCAGGGCAGTGGCGCTCTCGCGGTCGGCGAACTCGCCGTAGGCTTCGTCGACGACGACCAGCGTCTCGTCGGTCGTCTCCTCGGCCAGCCGTTCGATCTCAGAGAGCGAAATCGTCGAGCCGGAGGGGTTGTGCGGGCTCGTCAGCCAGACGATCCGCTCGCCGTCGTAGGCCTCGAGGATGTCCTCGGCAGACTGGGCGAAGTCGTCGTCCGTAGAGAGGGGATACTCGCTGATCTCGCCGTGGTGAAAGCGAGCGCTCATGCCGTAGTAGGCGAAGCCGGGCGTCGGCACGAGGATCGACTCGCCGGGCTCGAGGGTCGCCCGGTGGAGGTAGTCGATCGCGCCGTCGCCGCCGTTCGCGAGCCAGACTTGTGCGGGCTCGACGTCCCAACGGTCGGCGATCGCCGCGACAAGGTCGGCGTGGGCGGCTTTCGGGTAGGAACTGACGCTCGAGGCGGTCTCCCGGATCGCCTCGGTCGCCGCCGGCGAGGGGCCGTGGGGGTTCTCGTTCGACGCGAGTTTGACGAACGTCGAGGGGTCCCGGTCGAGTTCGCGAGCGACTTCCTCGATACCCCGACCCGCCTCGTAGGCGACGTGATCGGACAGGTCACGCGGTTGCATACCGACATGCAAACGGTCGTGGCTCTTAAGGGTGCTTACCTATCCTCGCGGCCGGCGCCGAGCGTGCAAGCAGCTGGCTCTGACTATGGAACGACCCGGACCGGGTCGCCACGCGGCGATGCTCGATCGAGGACCGGCCGTTCGAGCCGACGAGCCGAGACCCTCGGCCGGGAGCGTTACGGCTCCCGTAGCCGCTCGAGTCGCTCGAGCGTCTCCGCATCCTCGGGGTCCTTGTCGTGGCGGACGCCGAGGAATCGCGGGAATCGCAGGGCGTAGCCCGACGAGTACGTCGGCGAAGTCTGGATCTCCTCGTAGCCGACCTCGAAGACGATCGCGGGCGCGATGTCGACCGCCTGCCCGTCTTCGTTCGCGACGTGGGGCTCGAGTAGGTCCGTCAGCTCCGCGAGTTGTGCGTCCGTGATTCCGGTCGCGACCTTGCCGACGGTCTCGAGGTCGCCCGTCGTCTCGTTCCGGACGGAGAGTTCGAAGGTGCCGAGGAACGTCGCCCGGCGGCCCTCGCCCCACTCCGCACCGGTGACGACGCAGTCGAGCGTCTCCACGTCGGGTTTGCGCTTGCGCCAGTGTTTTCCGCGTCGACCCGGCGAGTACGTCGAGTCGGGGTTTTTGAGCATGATCCCCTCGTGGCCCGACTCGAGCGCCTCGGCGTCGATCGCCTCGATCTCGGCTGGGTCGTCGGTGAGCCACAGCAACGAGAGGCCGTCGACGTCCCCAGGATCGGGGCCGTCAGGCTGAGCCGCGGCTAACAGGTCCTCGAGTCGGTCGTGACGGTCGGCCAGCGGCTCCTCGAGCAAGTCCTCGCCATCGGCGTGCAGACAGTCGAAGAAGACGGGGCGGACGGCCACGTCCTCGCGGGCTTTCGCCACGTCGTGCTTTCGTCGGAACCGTTTTAAGACCTCCTGGAACGGGAGCGGCTCGCCAGCCTCGTCGACGGCGACGACCTCACCGTCTATGATCGCCGGACGCTCGAGGGTCTCGGCGGCGTACTCGACGACCTCCGGCAACGCGGCGGTGACGTCTTCCATGTTCCGGGAGTAGACGCGGGTCGACCCCGCCTCGCCCGCTGTCGTCTCGGTTTCGATCCCGTCGGGATCGTGGTGTAACTGGATTCTCGCGCCGTCGTACTTCCACTCGACGGCGGCCTCGTCCCACTCCTCGAGCGCGTCGGTGACGGTGCCGGCCTGGGCGAGCATCGCCTGGACGGGCCGACCCACCGCGAGGTCGACCGCGTCGAGACCGTCCAGCCCCTCCTCGCGGGCGATCCGCGCGACCTGTCCGTAATCGTTGGTCACCTGCAGGGCGCGCTCGACGTTGTCGACCGGGACGTCGAACGCCGCAGCGATAGCGTCTCTGACGGTGCCCTCGCCGACACCGATGCGCATCTCCGAGAGGACGAGTCGGGCGAGATACCGGGTTTCGTCGCTCGAGCAGCGGTTGAACAGCCCGAAGAGCAGGTCGACCTTGCGGTCCTGGCTCCCCGATCCGTCCGCGGCGGCGAGGTCGACGAGCGTCTCGTACACTTCGCGGACGGTGAGCCCGCCCGTGCCGTCGTCACCGCCAGTCGTGAACGCGTTCAGGCCTTGCTGGCCGCCGAAGTCGTAGCTCGCCGCCACGTCGCCGATCTCCCCGCGCTCGGCGAGTCGGTTCTCGACGTCGTCGGCGCTCACGTTCGTCCCAGCCGCGCGGGCGATTGCCTCGTAACAGGTGCTCGGCCCGATGTCGAGCGTCGTCGAGTCCCACGCGGGAACGACCCGTCCCTGGACGAACCGGGCGACGATCTCGAGAGTCTGCGGTTCGCCACGGTCGTCGTCGCTCGCGTCCTCGAGCAGGGCACGCACGTGGTCGACGATTTCCAGGTCGGCAGGCTCGGCTTCGATGGCGGCGGCTCGGTCGGCGAACGTGGCGAACTCCATCGGCGGTCTCTATCGCTGGCAGGAGTAAAACCGTTCTGTGATCTCGCGGGTTGGCGGTCGGACGCTGCGGCATTGGTATCGACGGTCCACCCTAACCGCTCGCTGCGGTGTCACTCGGCTTCGTATCGGACGTCCTTACGCCGGGGAAAAGCGAGTCGTTCGACTGGCTCGAGCGCCGTGGCGTCTCGAGTAGTGTGTTTTAAAGACCGTCGGGCCCGCATCCGGGGTGTATGAGTGAGCCGGAACTCGCGAAGCGAGTCGCTGACGTGCTCGAGGTCGACGCCGAGGGCTTTCGGCAGCGAGCCGAGGAGGACGCCGAGGTGCTCAAAGACGCGGTCGAGGACGGGGCGTTCGACAACCCACAGGCGATCGTCGGCCTCGAATACGAGTTTTACGCGGTCAAAGCCGACGACGGCTCGTTGCGTCGCGTGCCGCGGCGACTGCTCGAGCTGATCGGCTTCGAGAAGGAACTGGGGCTGCACAACGCGGAGATGACGACCAGTCCACAGCCACTCAACGCCCACGGGCTTCGGGCCCAGGAGTCCGAGGTCAAATCCCAACTCGAGGCGGCACTCCGGGTCACCGAAACAGAACGCATGCGACTGGTCAGCGACGCGCTCTGGACGATTCCGCCGGAAGGCGAGCCCGCATCGTCGTATCTCACCGACAGCGTCGAGCGGTCGGTGACCGACGGCGCTGGCCACGAACGACCGATCCGAATCGCGACGAATATGAGCGGGTCCGCCCGGTACCACGCGATGGCGAACACGGATCGTGCCGACGCCGCGGGCATGTGCCTCGACGCACCGAACGTCTCGCTCGAGGCCGATACCGTCATGCCCGAGAGCCTCATCACGTCGATTCAGCCACACTATCAGGTAGCCCACGCCCCCGATCTCCCGCTGTATTTCACCTACGCGCTCCGGATCGCTGGACCGCTGCTCGCACTCGGCGTCAACTCGCCGTTTTTCCCCGCCGACCTCTACGACGACGTGCCAGCCGAGCGGATTCTCGAGGAGGCCTGGATGGAACACCGGATCAGCGTCTTCGAGACCGTGTTGAACGACCCGACGACCGGCGAGGGGAAAGTCAGATTCCCGCGAGACCTGACGGACGTCGACGAAGCCATCGACCGAATCGCGGCCGACGACACGATGGTGCCGATGCCCGTCGAACCCGGTGAGCGCTTCGACGATCAGTTCCCACACTTCCGACGCAAACACGGCACCTACTGGCGGTGGGTCAGGCCGGTGTTCGACGGGTCGACACGGTCGGCTGCGAACGCCCGGATCGAGTTCCGACCGATCCCCGCCCAGCCGACCGTCCGCGACAGCGTCGCCTTCCTCGCGGCCTTCGCGGGGCTGCTCGAGAGTCTGACCCGCCTCGAACACCCCGTCGTCGAACTCGAGTGGGAGCGTGCCCGTGAGAACTTCTACGCCGCGATGCGCGACGGCCTCGAGGCCGACCTGACGTGGATCACGAACGACGGCGAGGAGACGACCGACGCGTTCACACTGTACGACGACCTGCTGGCCCACGCCGAAGACGGTCTGCGAAACCGGGGTCTGAGCAACGAGGAGGCAGCCAAGTACCTCTACCCGCTCCGGCGGCGCGTCCGCCAGGCGGTGACCCCGGCCGACTGGAAGGTCACACAGGTCCGCGAGGAACTCGAGGCGGGCGCTCCCTTCGATGAGGCGCTCGAGACCATGCAACGGCGCTACGTCGACCGCCAGCGGGAGACGCTGCTCGAGGGGAGTTTCGCCGACTGGATCGGCGACTGAAACTGTCAGACAGAGCGCCGAAGCGGATTCGTTGGACGGGAGCGGCGACTTCTCACACTGTCCGACAGTATGAGTCGAACGGCCACCCGAGGGAGTTGCCGACCGCCCCGTTGGCCGGATGAGCGACAGCGGTTAAGTATCCAGCCTCGAGACAGTAGCGTATGGTAACGTTCCTCTCCGGTGGCACCGGAACCCCCAAACTGCTCGACGGTGCTGGTGTGGCGTTCTCGCCGGAGAACACCACCATCGTTGCGAACACGGGCGACGACATCGAACTCGGTGGGCTGTTCGTGTCGCCGGACGTCGACACGCTCCTCTTTCAGGGTGGTGGTGTTCTCGACCGCGAGACGTGGTGGGGTATCGACGGCGATACGCATCGGACGAATGCGGCGCTGATGGATCTCGCGTCGGCGGCGGATCTCCCCGAGGGACCGCAGTATCTGCCGGAAGACCAGCAGACGGCCGGACGCGACCTTGCGAACTGGCGACGGTTTTCGGGCATCGCGGAGTTCATGACGATCGGCGACCGAGACCGAGCCGTCCACATTACGCGAACGAGCCTCATCGACCAGGGCTACACCCTGAGTGAGGCAACCGAGCGGCTCGCCAGCGCGTTCGGTCTCAGCGTCGACCTCCTCCCGATGAGTGACGATCCGGTCGCTAGCCTCGTCCACACCGACGAGGGAATGATGCACTTCCAGGAGTACTGGGTCGGCCACCGGGGCGAGCCGACCGTCGAAACCGTCGAGTTCCGTGGGTCTTCGAACGCCGAGCCCGCTCCCGGCGTCCTCGAGGCCCTCTCCGACACCGTCGTTATCGGTCCGTCGAACCCAGTCACGAGTATCGGTCCGATGCTCGCACTGCCCGGCGTCGCCGACGCACTGGCACAGACGACGGTCGTCGCGGTGTCGCCGTTTCTCGGCGACGAGGTCTTCTCGGGCCCGGCTGGCGACCTGATGGAGGCCGTCAACGCCGAGCCGAGCACCGCCGGACTCGCAACCGCGTACCCGTTCGCCGACGCGTTCGTGATCGACGAGGCCGACGACACCACGTTCGACCGACCCACGTTGCGGACGGACGTCACGATCGACAGCCCCGAGGACGCAAAACGGGTCGTTCGAACCATCGAAGACGCCATCGAAACCGTCAACTGAGTCCGTCCCGTCGACCACGGCCAATGGTCTCGTTTCGGCCCCGACTCGCACTCGCGAGCCTGAGCGGCGAGGCCGACGCCGACTGGGCTCGAGCGGGCGCGACGTACGCTGGAGCCGCGTTTCTCGGCGGTATCGCACTCGACGACGCCTCGAGAGCGGCTGCTCGCGACCTCGTTGAACGCGACCGAGCCGAGTTCCTCCCGCCGGATCCCCTCGCGTTCGTCGACGATCAGCTGGCCGCCCTCACGGACGTCCCCATTCAGCCGGCGTTCAACGTCCGGAGCGCGACGCCCGGCCCGGTCGTCGAGGCCGCCCGCATCTGTCGCGACCGGGATGCGTTACTCGAGATCAACGCCCATTGTCGACAGAACGAACTGTGTGCGGTCGGCTGTGGCGAGACGCTGCTCGCGGACGCCGACCGACTCCAGCGGTACGTCGAGCAGGCGAGCGCCACCGGCGCGACCGTCGGCGTCAAGGTCCGTACCGAGGTGCCGGGCGTCGACCTGGCTGCTCTCGCATGCGACCTCGAGGACGCCGGCGGTACCTTCGTCCACGTCGACGCGATGGACTCGGAGTCGGTGATCGCCGACGTCGTCTCGACGACCGATCTGTTCGTGATCGCCAACAACGGCGTTCGTGACGAGCCAACCGTTCGCGAGTACGTCGAGTACGGCGCTGACGCCGTCAGCGTCGGTCGTCCCAGTGACAACCCAGTCGTGCTCGAGCGGGTTCGCGACGCGGTGGATCGACATCTGGGCGTCGAGGCGACCCGGTGAGATACCGCGACGCGTCGACGGTCGGCAAACCACGAAAGGCCTAACCTCCGGGCCCGCTTGCACCCTGCCATGAGCCTCGAGGAGTTGACCGACGAGATGGCACAGCAGTATACGGACTTCGACGACGAACTCGCAGTCTCGCTCGACCGTGAGACCAGAAACGAACTCGCGTTGCTCGAGACCGCCCTCGAGCCCGAGGAGACGGACGAACTCGTCCGACGGGCGATTCACATGCTCTTTCAGACGACCGTCGAGACGGGGAAACTCGACTTTCACCTCCGGTCGGGCTTCGACGTCACGTACGACGAGTACTTATCTGGGATGACGTTCGGCGAGATGACCGGCGCAGACCAGTACCCGAAACTGGACGACGAGCGCCGTTACAGGTTCTGATCCAGTTCTGGACCAGCTATCCGACGGCGGTCGACCGAGTCTGGATAAATATTATCCCAATAATATACTCAAGTCTTGATAATAGGTCAGCTTATTATCTCTCGTCCCCCGGCTACAGTCATGGCAATCAGTCAGTCCCCGACCGAACCACGATACTGCTGTCCCGAATGTAGCGGCGACGTCACCGCAACCCACGAGTCACTCGTCTGTACGGACTGTGGCTACACCCCACGCCACGGTTCGGACTGAGGCGGATCGCCCCCTGATAGGGCCTAGGTAAGTCATTTCCGACCCAACCACACCTGTCCGGCGGTTGCGCCGGTAAATCGTTCCAGTAATCCGGATGAGTCCGGCGTCCAGTCGACTACACGACCCTCCGAGAAATTCTCTCGAAATGTCGAAGGCGGATACGCCGAGGCACACGCACAGCTACGAGGTTGGTCAACGCATATCGGCGGATTCTGCTCTCGTCCCCTGACCCGCACGGTTCAAGAGGGGTCCAAGGAGTCCAGGGGGAGAAGAAGCGACCGGGTAAGAGAAGCAGCCGAGTCGTCCGTTTTCCGCCCCGTCTCATCTACCGTCGTGGGTCAACCGACAACGCGCCCGGTGGCTCAGTCGTCGATCGGCGCTGCACTCGAGAGCGCTTCGTCGATCTCGGCGTCTTCCATCTTCTCGACTAGGGCGTCGATCACGTCCTCGCGCTTTCCTTTGACGAACTTGATCGAGCCGACAACGAGGTGACCGCCACCGGAGACGCCGCCGCCTGGAACCTCCTCCTCGAGTTCCGAGACCATCCGCGGAATGTCGAGGCGAACGCCGTCACTGCGCAACACGGCGAAGTCGGGACCGTAGCCGACAGTGATGACCGGGTCGCCAGTCTCTTCGATCTTGCGGTCGTGGATCTCACCCGTCGTCTTGCCCGGTGCGGGGAACGTAAAGCGGTGAGCGAAGTTCTCGACGTCGATCCGGTAGAGGTGAGCACCGTTGTCCAGATCCTCGTGTTCTAGATGGGCCATCGCGGCGTCGAGTTGCTCGTCGACTTCCTCGCGGGCGCGTTCGGCGAAGAACTCGATGAGTTCCTCGTGGCGCTCGTCGTCGTCGCTGTCGACCTGGAGGACGTCCTGGATGAGCTGATCGCCGGAGTTGTATCGCAGCCAGAAAGCAGCGTAGTCGAGTGCCTCGCTAACGTCCTGAAGCCGCTCCTCGTCGAAGCCTTCCTCGGCGGCGAGCTCGAGGTAGTCGCCCATCGCATCGGCTTTCGAGCGGTCCGAGAGACCGGCGACGGCGGGGACGTGACGAAGTTCGTCGGTGAGGTCGGGGTAAATCATCCGCGCGAGTTCGACACAGCACATTCCCGTCGTGATGCGGTAATCCTCGTCGTGGAGGTACGGGTTGACGTGGGCGTCGAGCAGATCTTCGACGGCCTCGGGGTCGGGGTGGTGGTGGTCGACGACGGCGATGGGGATGTCGTAGTGAGCCAGCGTCTCGTAGGCTGGTACGTCCTCTGCAGTCGAACCGTTGTCGAGCATCAACAACAACGGCAGTTGCTGACCGTGTTTCTCGCGGTCCTCGAGGGCGAAGTTGAGGTCGCGGGTGGCGTCTTCCATCTCGTAGAACGGTGCCTTCGCGGGCAGTCGCTTGACGAGGTGGCGTGGGGCGTCGTCGTTTTCGTGGACGTCCGCGATGAACCGCTCGAGGGCGATCTGGACGGGGACGGCCGCACACATGCCGTCGCCGTCGGCGTGGTGGCGAACGCGGATCGGGCGACCCTCGAGTACGGTTCGACGGAGCAGTTGTGCGACTTCTTTGAGGTCCGGTCGGAGCTTCTCGAACGCCGGCCAGTCGATCAGCGGCTCGACGTCGTGCGGTTCGGCGCGCGCTTCGATCGCTGCCTCGATACGCTCGCGGGCGTCGGCTGCGACGTCGTCGTCGAGTTTCGAGAGGCCGTCGACCTCGATCTGGACGGACCCGTCGCGGTGTTCCGGGGTGCCAGTGATCCGGACGACGTCGCCGACTTCGACCTGTGGGTAGGCTCGAACGCCTGCCTCTTCGAAGGCGGCACAGGGAACGACGCCGTACTCATCGGCGATGTGGAAGATGGTCGGGCCACCGGTCTGTTTGACCTGGACGACCTCGCCTTCGAGGTGGATCTGCTCGCCGACGTTGGCCTCGAGTCGGTCGGTTCCGGTCAGGGCGTAGTCGTGAGAGACCGCCTGGACGGCGTAGTCGTCGACGTCGATCGGCTCGAAGGCGACGTCGCCGTTGTCGCGAACGGTTTCGAGTTCGACGACGAGTTCATCGCCGACGGCGTAGGTGCCCTCGAGGACGGATTCGTGGACGAGCCCCGAGACCTCGTCGGAGAGATCGACGAAGACGCCGTAGTCGACGATGCCGTTGATCTCGGCGAGATACGGCGTGTCGTGGGAGATGTCATCAACAGTACAGTCTGAATCAAGATCGTAGACGACGGAATACCCGTCGTCGCCGGAATTCCCGGCGGACTCACGCGTCATCGTAGCTCCCTTTTTGCGGTGGTCGCGTATAACCCTTGTCAAGAAGCGAGACGCGCCTCAGAAAGGGAACCGGAAGACGGCGTTTCGATAGGGGAGCTGGCGTTTGGGTACGGGTCCGACTGATCGATCCGCTGGTCGTCGCGTGCGACGGCGGCTGGCATCGGAACGTTTAGCAACCGCAAGCACCGACAATCTGCTATGGGGTTGCTCGACGCGCTGTTTCGCTCGAACGAGATCCTCGGCATCGCCGAGGAGACCCTCGAGTTTGCCCTCGAATCCTCGGAGGCGACCCATCCACACGAGTATATGGGCTTTCTGCGAGGAACGGAGGCGGACGAACTCGGGCTCGACCAGGACGGCCTCGTCATCACGGACATTCTGGTCGTCCCGGGAACGGAGGTCAACAGCGTCAGCGCGACGGTGCGGACGAGCCAGATTCCGAACGACGTCAAGGCACTCGGCAGCGTCCACTCCCACCCAAACGGCGTGATCGAACCCAGCGGCGCGGACCTCGGAACGTTCGGCCGGGGGAGCGTCCACATCATCATCGGCGCGCCGTACCGACGGAACGACTGGCGAGCGTTCGACTCCGAGGGCAAACCGACGACCCTGAACGTCCTCGACGTCGAACTGCCGGACGAAGAGGAGTTTTTCGATTTTACCCAAGACGACATCGACGAGGATCTACGGCGATGACGACAGGATCGACTCACCCGCTCGAGCGACGACACGGCCACCGCGAACTGCCATCTGACTACCGGGCGACAGCAGCTGTACCCACGGCGACGAGGAGGCAGTCGTGACCCGGACCGTCATCGCCCAGGGGACGTTCGACATCGTTCATCCGGGCCACGTTCACTACCTCGAGGAAGCGGCGGCGATGGGGGACGAACTCTACGTCATCGTCGCCCGCCGATCGAACGTCGATCACAAGGAAGCGCCCATCTGCCCCGCGACGCAGCGACGGGAGGTGATCGGCGGGCTCGAGGCCGTCGACGAAGCCATCCTCGGCCACGAAGCGGACATCTTCGTCCCGATCGAAGAACTCGAGCCTGACGTGATTGCGCTGGGCCACGACCAACACCACGACGCGGAGGCCATCGAATCGGAACTCGAGCGCCGCGGGATCGACTGCGAAGTTAGACGCGTCAGCGGCCGTGAACCCGCCACGGAGGACGAAATCCTCTCGACACGACTCATCATCGATCGGATTCTCGAGCGTCGGGGTTGAGTCGGTCGCCGCTCCAGGGAGGTTACGATATCCAACGTAGCTAGCGGCGATATTTGCCAGTACCGACGACACCACGCCGACCTCACTGCCCGTCAAACGACGGGTAGGCGGCGCTATCGGGAGATCACTCGAGTGTGGCTATCGACCTGCGGCAACCGTTTCCTCTATCTGCCCTAAACACCGAAATTTGCCGCCGAGAGGGCCTGTAACCCGCATACTTTTGATTGTGCAGTCCTGATCGATGAGACATGGAGTTGGACCCAACACGACGGACGTTTCTCGCGGGAAGTGCAACGGCTGGCGTCATCGCCGTTGCCGGTTGTACCGGCGGCGAGGAGGACCCGGAGCCCGACCCCGATGAAGACGAGGATCACGACGACCCGGACGATCACGACGACGAGCACACTGACGAAGAGCCAGACGACGAACCGGACGACGACGCAACCGCCCAGTATGAGATCTGGGCGCTCGATCAGGGCCGAGATAACATTCACATTTACGAGCCGGGCGACGGGGACGACGAGTTCGACCACGTCGAGGAGATCGACGTCAACGGTTTCGAAGACGTCCCGGACGAAGGCGTCGTGCCCCACATGATGGACTTCAGTTCCGACTACGAGTACGCGGCCATCGCCTGTACGGCCGGAGGCGGTCAGGGGGCCGGAACACTCGTTTTCCGAACCGAAGACCGAGAACTCGTTGGTGTGATCGACACCGGACCCGGCTCACACATGGCCTCGTTCGATCCGTCCGACGAGTACCTCCACGTCGACGTCATGGGCGACCGGAAGATCGTCCGCGTCGATGCCGACCTCGAGGACGAGACGTTCGAGGTCGTCGACTACATCGAGATCCACGAGAGCGACGTCGTCGCCGAAGCCGGGATCGACTCCGGCGAACCGATCTGTCATCAGTACGACGGACACGGTCGGACGCTGCACACGCTGGGACCGAGCTACCACGACGGCGCGCTCGTGATCGTCGACCACGACGAGTTCGCGGTCGAACGCGCCTACTCCGGCGACGAACTGCCGACTAACTGTGGGACGATGCCCCACCCGACCGAGGACAAGTTCTACCTCACCGCGGGCCTGCCGTCCGATCCCGACGCCGAGGAGGGGACGCTCGAATACGAGGGCGTCGGTGACTACTACGTCTACGACACCGCCGAAGACGAGATCCTCGTCGACGGCGAGAGCACCGACGGGATCGACGCCCACGGCTTCTGGTTCACCCCAGATGGCGAAGAGCTGTGGGTCCTGAACCGCGAGACGAACGACGGCGTCATCGTCGACCCCGAGACCGACGAGGTGATCGAAGAGATCGACGCGTACGGCGAGCACCAGTCGGACGATCCTGACGAGCGCGACGCCCCCGACATCATGTGGGCCTCACCGGACGGCGAGTACATGTTCGTCACGCTCCGCGGCCCGGAACCAGTGTCCGGTGACCCCCACGCTGCGACCGGCGTGATCCCCGGTTTCTCGGTGCTCGACGTCGAGAGCCGCGAGATCGTCGACGTCATCGAACCCGATCCGATCGCAGACTACGATGACGAGGACCTCGAGGACGAGTCGATCCACACGCCGGACTTCCACGGAATCGGCGTCCGACCGACAGCGGAGTTCGACAGCGAGATTCCGAACTCGCCGCCGTTCTAATCGACGCAATCCCCCACTCGTCCGAACTGCTGTTGGTCTCAGTTTTCGATCGCGATCGGTGGCGGAAGCCGTAGTGACTCGACCGTGTGTCCCGTCGCGACGAAGTGTTCGATCGCTCGTTCCGACACCTCCTGTTCGGAGTAGCCCTCAGCCGTCGATAGATTCCACCCACACTCGAGGCAGTACTTGTACATTCGTTGTTCGGGAGTCCATCCGTGGTAGACAGTAGAAAGGCCGATGCAGGAACTCGAAGGGAACGGTACGGACCGCTCGAGATCCGTAAGCGTCGATTACTCGCAGTTTGCGATGAAATTGGTGCTCACGGAAGGATCAACGTGTCACAGTCGAACGCCGTTCGACCACGTGAAACGCCGTGAAACGTCGCAGGAATCCCTCTATTCTCGCTTTGCAGCCGGATTCGTCACCGCACCGTTAGCTGCCGAATCGAAGTCGCGGCCGTATTTCGCCAGCACGCCGCTGTCGTAGGTCGGCTCGGGATCGTACGCCTCGAGTCGTTCGTCGATCTCCTCGTCGGTGAGGTCGACCGACAGCTCGAGGTCGTCGACGTCGATGGTGACGGTGTCGCCGTCCTCGAGTGCGGCGATGGGGCCGCCATCGAACGCCTCGGGAGCGACGTGGCCGATGGAGAGCCCACGCGTGGCGCCGGAGAAGCGGCCGTCGGTGAACAGGGCGACGTCGTCGGCGTGACCCTGCCCGGCAACGGCGCTCGTGACGCCGAGCATCTCGCGCATACCGGGGCCACCCTGGGGACCTTCGTTGCGGATACAGAGAACGTCGCCTTCCTCGACGTTCCCCTCCTGGACGTAGGCCATCGCGTCTTCTTCCTGCTCGAAGACCCGAACGGGGCCCTCGTGATGGAGGTGGTCCTCGCCGGTGATCTTGATGACCGCACCGTCGGGCGCGAGGTTGCCCGTGAGGATACGGATCGCGCCGCGTTCGTGGATGGGGTCCTCGACAGTATGTAAGAAGTCAGCATCGATGTCAGCAACCCGGGGTGGGTCATCACGCTCGAGCGCTTCGGCCATCGTCTCGCCCGTTACGGTCAGTGCGTCACCGTAGAGCAGGTCGGCCTCGAGCAGTTCACGGAGGACGACGGGGACGCCGCCGACCTCGTGGAGGTCGTTCATGACTTTCTTCCCGCCGGGCTGGAGGTCGGCGATCTTCGGGGTCCGGGCACTGATCTCGTTGAAGTCCTCGACCTCGAGATCGATACCGGCTTCGGCGGCGAGTGCGAGCAGATGGAGGACAGCGTTGGTCGATCCGCCGACAGCGACCTGTAACGCGATCGCGTTCTCGAAGGACTCTCGGGAGAGGAAATCGGAGGGACGAAGGCCGTTCTCGACGGCTTCGACGGCGAGTTTTCCGCTCTCGCGGGCGACCGTATAGCGGCCGTGGTGTTCGGCTGGCGGAGACGCCGAGCCAAGCGGCGCGAAGCCGAGCGCCTCGGAGATCGACGACATCGTGTTCGCGGTGAACATGCCGCCACAGGAGCCCGCACCGGGGCAGGCGTGACGTTCCATCTCGTCGAGTTCTTCCTCGGACATCTCGCCGTCGGCGACGGCGCCGACGCCCTCGAAGACGTTCTGGATGGTGACCTCGCGGCCGTCGTGTTCGCCGGGCATGATCGAACCGCCGTAGAGGAAGACGCTCGGGAGATCGGTGCGGATGGCGGCCATCATCATGCCGGGCATGTTCTTGTCACAGCCGCCGATCGTCACGAGGCCATCCATGCGTTCGCCGAAGGCGACCAGTTCGACGGAGTCGGTGATCACTTCGCGGGAGATCAACGACGCTTTCATTCCCTCGGTGCCCATCGAGATCGCATCGGAGATGGTGATCGTCCCGAACTCGATCGGCATGCCGCCGGCCTCGTCGACGCCCTCGATGGCCGACTCGGCGACGTCGTCTAAGTGAACGTTACACGGTGTGATATCCGCCGCGGGGTTTGCCACGCCGATCATCGGCGAGGAGAGGTCGTCGTCGTCGAAGCCCATCGCCCGGAACATCGCCCGGTGTGGAGCTTTCTCGGCGCCCTGGGTCACCTCGTGGCTCTGTAGGCTCTCGTCTTTACCGTAATCGAACGGATCATCGCTGCTCATGCACGGATCTTGGGACGGGCCATCATAAGTTACCCTTTCTTGGCGGAGTTTGTAGTTCACATCTCACATGATGCCGAGCGTCACTGTCGTCACGTAACGGTCGCTTCTCATTGAGTAGGAATATCCTGTGACCTCTTGTCCGATCTGTTCGGATCTCTACTCATGAAGGGTCAGCTAAGGGATAAGTTCACGGAAGATAATGACGGGCAACGGAATTTGCGAGCAGAGATAGCAGTTAGCACAGGCCATTGCCCCTGTCCATTAGAAGAGATCAGCAACAGTTCAGTTATCTCGCATAAGATACTGGGCGATTGCTGTCACATCCTTGCAGAGGGAGGACGAGACGAGCCATGTCCTGAGCAAGTACAGACTGACGTATCGCCGGAGTGTCTCTGTGCCGTGTTTATGGATTACAACTGCGTACCGATCCTGGAAGGGACACGAGACGACGGCATCGTAATTAGCACCTATCTCCCGAATCGGGACGTCCTAAAGGATATCGTGAGTGATCTGCGGGAAGTCGCCGATGACGTCTCGTTGAGGCGGCTCTCGGTACCGACTGACCGGGAGACGAGCGACGTCAGATCTGTCAACCTTTCGGTGTTGACCGAACACGAACAACACACGCTGACAGTGGCGATCGAATCGGGGTACTACAGTTCCCCCCGACAGATCAGTTTCGACGAGTTGGCCTCGAAACTCGAGGTCTCGAAATCGAGCCTCTCGCAACGACTCAGTTCTGCCGAATCGAAGCTTCTTCTGGACCTCCTCGAGCGGTAACTTTCGTTTCGACGTTGCAGCAGGCTGTGGGTCCTGTTCGTTATCTCCAATCCATCGTTCCGATCAGATGCTTATAAAGTGCTAAATTGTTCGCCAACGGGCGGAGGGCCGAATCGATCGTAGGAGTAACTGGAGGGTGCCAATGGAAAACGAACCGAGTCAAGCGGCGATCGTCGGGGACGTCGACGGGATCGACCCCTCGATATGGGGAGAGACTGCCGACGAGATACTCGACCTGGGACCGCACGATGCGGAGCTCGGGAAACGGATGAGTCGTGACGCCGTTCGCGTGACTCTCGGACACCTGTCCGAAGCGGCGTTCTACGAGAAGTACCACGATGTCGTGGTCGACGAGTTCGGCATTGACGAACGACCGGTAGGAGGAGACGATACACATGAGTGACAACGATAAAAACGGCTTGAGCAGGCGTTCCGTACTGCTATCCGCTGGTGCAACAGCTGGCGTACTGGGGTATGGTGGAACGAACGTCCTTCGATCGCTCGGAGAGGGCGAGGAGGTCCACGACGTCGAGCGGTTCCTCGACGAAAACACGGTGGTTAGCGGCTACTGTTCCCCGAACTGTCGGGGACACTGTCCGCTCGACATTCACGTTCGAGATGGGCAGATCAGAAAAGTCGAACCGCAGGTACCCGAACGCGAGGAATTCAGGCGTGCGTGTACCCTCGGGCAGAGCCACGTTCACCGAACCTACAACCCGAATCGGTTGAAGTACCCGATGGTCCGCAGCGACTGGTCGCCGAACGATCCGAACCCGGGAGGACGAGGCCCCGACGCCGAGTTCGAACAGATCTCCTGGGACGAGGCGCTCGATTACATCGCCGACGAAATGGACCGCGTCCGCGAGGAATACGCGCCCGAAAGCGTTTACTTCGAACTCGGTTCCGGTGGCAGCGGTATCAACGGGACCGTCTTCTCACGGCTCGCCAACCTGTTCGGCGGGACCATGAAGGAGTGGTCGATCGACATCAACGTCGGCCTCGGGTTCAACCGGATCACGGGTGAGGGCTTTTTCAACACGCCCACGAACATGCGGACCGACATCAAAAACGCCAACACGATCATCATCTGGGGCGGAAACGTCTTCCGGAGTCGGCTCAACCCCGACGCACGATTTCTCCTCGATGCGATCGAAAGCGGGGCGAAAGTCGTCGCCGTGGATCCTGTCTACAACCAGACGACGGCCAAGTCCGATCTCTGGCTTCCGGTCAAGCCGGGCAAAGACATCCACCTCGTGATGGCGATGATTCACACCGTACTCGAGGAAGGACTCGAGGATCGCGAGTTTCTGCGCGAACGCACGCTCGCACCTGCGCTGGTCCGTTCCGACACGGACGAACTCCTCAAGACCGGCGACGTCTTCGAGGACGGCGACGACGAGACGCCGGTCGCGATCGACGAAGAAACCGGCGAACCGGTCCCGCTCGAACCCGAGACCTACGGCGAGTACGCGCTCTTCGGCGAGTACGAGGTCGACGGCTACGACGTGACGACCGGGCTCACCGAGATCGAAGCCGCCGTCGCCGACTACTCCCCAGAAGCCGTCGAAGACACGGTCGGCGTCAAGGCAGGGAACATCCGCCAGACCGTCCGCTGGCTCACGTCTCGCGGTCCCGGCGGCATAATGACCGGGCTGGGCGTCGACCGCTACGTCTACGGTCACATCTTCGGGCAGGCATATGCAATCTTGCTGGCGCTGACTGGCGACTACGGCCGAAGCGGTTCGATCACCGGTGGGCGGTTCGCTGGCTCCGGGTTCGACAGCGATTACGGCACGGTCGAGGGGAGCCCAGGAGCACGCAACATCCAGCAAAAGAGCATCCTGTCGGCGATGGAAGGCGACGAGGACCCGCCGATCAAGATGATGTACGCTCAATCATCGAACTTCGTGGCCAACCAGATGCCGGATCGCCAGCGCTGGCTGGACGCACTCGAGAACCTCGATCTCGTCGCCGTCGCCGACATCCATCACACGCCGAACATTCAGTACGCCGACATCGCGTTGCCGGCCTCCCACTGGACGGAACGCGAGGACGTCACCGGTGCGGGCGAACACCCGCACGTGATGTACCGCGAACCGGCCCACGAACCGCTCTGGGACTCGAGGAGCGACAACTGGATGCTCGCTGGTCTCGCTGAGCGTCTCGGCTACGGAGAACACTTCACGCGCGATCGGACCGAACTTCTCCGTGAGATCCTCGAGGCCGAGGATCGGTTCACGTTCGAGGAACTGCAGGAGAAGGGGACGGTCCACGTCGAAACCGACGAGGTCGTCTTCACCGGCGAGTTCGACACGCCAACCGGCCGCCTCGAGATCTACGACGAGGACGCACCCTCGGAGGGCGACGTCTCGCTCGAGGTTCCGGTGCCGATGGAGGATCGGACGGCCGACGATCACGAACTCGCAGACGAGTATCCGCTGCTGTTCATCCAGGGCCACTCGAGATGGCGAATCCACTCACAGTGGGCAGAAAACCCGGCTATTCGGGAGATCAACCCCGAACCGCAACTCGACATCAATCCGAAGGACGCCAAAGAACGTGGCATCGAGGACGGTGACTACGTCCGGGTTCACAACGAGCGCGGCGAGATGGTCGTGAAAGCGAAGTACAACGACGGGTATCGGCCAGGGCTGGTCAACACCGACCAAGGATGGTGGGGCGACGACTTCGTCGCCGGGCACCTCAACGACCTCACACACACGGACGTCAGCGACGCGATCGAGAATTTCGCGTTCTACGATACCCGCGTCGAAGTCGAGCCAGCCCCCGAGGCCGACACGAGCAGATACGACGACCCGGAGCCGACGGAGTGGCTCGAGGAACTTCCAACCGGAGGTGACGACTGATGGTAAACTACGGGATGGTAATCGATCAGGAACGGTGTATCGGCTGTCACGCCTGCGCCGTGGCCTGCAACGACGAGAACAACGTCTCGATGGGGAACGCCTGGAACCGGATCCTGACCGTCGGCGGTGACGGGATGGATACACCGAACGGTGAGTTCCCGGAAAACGGCGGTGACGGAACGCTGTCGATGGACTACCAGCCGACGGCGTGTCAACACTGTCAGAACGCCCCCTGTGTGAAGGTGTGTCCGGTCAACGCGACCTACACGCGCGACGACGGCATCGTCGAAGTCAACTACGACAAGTGTATGGGCTGTCGCTACTGTATGAGCGCCTGTCCGTACAACGCCCGCGTGTTCAACTACGACGAACCAGAAACCGTTCCCCCGGACGGCACCGGTAACGTCGAAGAGCGCGAGCAGGGCGTCGTCGAGAAGTGTACCTTCTGTAGCCACCGCCTCGAGGAGGGGCTCGATCCGGCCTGTACGATCGCGTGTCCGTCGAGCGCCCGCATCTTCGGCGACCTCGACGATCCGGACAGCACCGTCTCGCGGTACGTCAAGCAGTACGACACGGACCAGTTGCTCGAGGAACTCGACACCGAGCCGAACACCCACTACGTCAACGGTGAGATGACGCCTGGACGAAACCACCTGGGCAACGAGATGGAAAGTGAACTCGAAGAGCCACCCCAGCGCCGCGAGGAGATCACGTACGAGCCGCCGGGTGGTACCGAGGACGAAACGGGAGGTGAAGCCTGATGAGTTCGTCCGAGAAACGAGCCGAGGCGGGCGTCGTCGTTCCCGAGTTCGGCACTCGCGGGAAGGCCTGGCTGGGCGTGCTCGTGCTGGCGATCGTCGTCGGCTTCGGCGCGTGGGGCTATCAGCTCAGCCAGGGGCTCGCAGTCACCGGGATGAACAACGTCTTCTCCTGGGGACTGTACATCATGCTGTTCGTCCTCTTCATCGGTCTCTCTGCGGGTGGATTGATCATCTCGAGTGCACCGAAGTTCTTCCACTCGGACCGGTACGCGACGCTGGCGCCGCTGGGGATCCTGCTGAGCCTGGCGTGTATCGTCGTCGCCGGGCTGTTGATCCTGCCGGACCTGGGTCGTCCGAGCCGCGTGATCGGCTTTCTCACGTCGCCGGACTTCAGGTCGCCGATGGTGTGGGACTTCGGGATCGTGCTCGTCTACGGGCTGTTCAGCGCCGGCTACCTCTGGCTGCTGACGCGGCGCGACCTCGCGAAGATGGGCTCGCGCCTCGCGTTCGGCACCGAGGACACGGAAGAGGGGCGCAAGAAAGACCGTAAACTGGCGTTCTGGGCCGCCGCAGTGGCGATTCCGCTCGCCATTGCGCTGCACTCGGTGACCGGCTGGATCTTCGCGACCCAGATCGGTCGTGGCGACTGGTTCAACCCGCTAGTCGCGCCGATGTTCATCATGAAGGCGCTGGTCTCCGGGCTGGCGCTGCTGGTCGTGACGGCGATTCTGGTCGATCGGTTCACTCGGTTCCGGTTGCCACAGAAACTCGTCCCCGAGTTAGGGAAGGTCCTGGGTGTGTTCGTCGCGATTCACGTCGTCTATCTGGTCGCAGCCGAACGGCTCCCCCACGCGTGGGCATCGGAGTTCGAATTCTGGGCGATCACGAGCGCGTTCTTGGTGGGCGACTCCATCCACTTCTGGCTGTGGACGGTCGTCGGCGGGGCGGTGCCGATCGTCCTGCTGGCGGTCCCGTCCTTGCGCCGAAAACTGTGGGTAGTGTTCGTCGCGAGCGTACTGGCGATCGTCGGCATCCTCTTCGAGGGCGTCTACCTGCTCTTTACGGGCTATCAGGACCTGAACATCGACGCGGCACCGGGCGTGACCAGCGGCACCGACTACGTCGGAGTCGGCTCGGACGTCTGGGTGACCGCAGGCTACTACACGCCGACGCTGGTCGAACTGCTGGTGACGATCGGGATCGTCGCACTCGGTGCGCTGATCGTCACGCTCGGGCTCCGATTCGTGCCGATCCAGCCCGGTGGCGGTGAAGCCGTCCGAGTCAGCCGGACCGAACAGCAGACGACGGACACCGACGCGTCCGTCGCCACTGATGGTGGACGGGACACTCCTGGTGGTGGCCCACGATGAGTACGTCCGCACTGTCTCCGACCGACGAACAGGACCGAACGGTGCTAGCTGGCGGCTACGCCGTGCTGGCAGCGTGCTGGCGACAGCCAACCAAAACCCTGCTCGAGGACGTGGCGGTCGAAACGCTGGCCGACGTGGATCCAGCGGTTCGGGACGCCGACATCGAGTCCCTGCGTGTCGAGCACGCACGGCTGTTCGTCGGTCCGGAAGAGCCGAAATGTCCGCCCTACGAGAGCGTCTATCGTGACTCGAGGGACTCCGTCCTCGGCCCGACGACGCGGGCGGTCGTCAAGTGGTACCAGACTTACGGACTGGGGTTAGATCCCGACTGGCCCGATCTACCGGACCACGTCGCGACCGAACTCGAGTTCGCGGCGTACCTGCTCGAGCACGAGGACGTCGAGACCTGCGAACAGTTCCTCGACGAACATCCCCGTCAGTGGATGACTGCGTTCCTCGAGGGCGTTCGTCGGGAGACTCGTGAGCCGTATTACCGGGCGCTTGCGGAGTTGACTGCTGCCGCGATCGAGCAGTAAAGTGAGCGGTTGGCACTCGTATTTCGTCTCGGGCGGCCGGATCTTTGACCCCACCCATCCACGCTCGGATCGACACCGGTGTGAGCGATCACATCCACTCGTTGTACCGATCCGCATGAGCCCGTTAATACGTGATTGGAGCCGGGGACCGGGCCCGGCGTCGAAACGCACCAGTCAGTTTCCGGTGACTGCTCCACCCTCGGTTACGACTGCCACCACTGTCGTGTTCTCGGTGAGGCTATAGTAACAACTGCAACGATTCGCACACTGATCGCCGACCCGTCTGGTGATCAGGTGCACATTGACGTGCAGTGGCTACTCTACTGAGGCCGAGTCGCTCGAGCGTTTCGGGGGCGATACCGTCGTCGGTCCACCCACGGCGGTCGTAGTAGTCGCGTTTCATCGCCTCGAGTTCCTCGCGGTCGAACGACGCCGGCGGCAGGTCGGGTCCGCCTGGATCGTCAGCGAGTGGCTTCCGGAGCCGTTTTGGCAGCGAGTCGTCGGTGATCGAAAAGCCCTCTCTGGCTGCGAACAGCTTCCCGAGCGCGTAGTTTCGTTCGCCGATTTCGAGTGCCGTCTCGACGGACAGCTCGAGGCCGGTGGCTGCGGCGGCGAGAGCACACAGCGACTCGAAATTGCGGTCCGGTCCGACGGTGACGACGACGTGCGAGCAGAACACGAGCGAGTTGACGAAGCTCTGTGCGTTCTCGAAGGTGACGACGGCGTCGGGTTTGCCGTCGGTCGCGTCCGCGGCGAGGCCAGTTTCGACCGGCAGGTCGGTCTCGACGTGGTGTTCGACCAGCGTATCGTGAAAGCCCTCCATGTGCGTCGCACCGCGGGGCGAGGTCGCGGCCGAGAGCCCCAGTCCTTTCTTCCCGCGCGGATCGTGCATCCCCGCGGGCGCACCCTTGACCGTGGCCGCGTCGTCGATGCCCAGCGCCTCGGCGGCCGCGTCCGGGCCGTCCGCGAGCACGTCGCCGATCCCCTCACGGGTGGCGATTTGCTCGACTAGCCCGAGTATGGCGTCGGCGTCGCCCCACTCGACATGGCCGGCTTCCATCGCAGCAGCGATCACGTGGCCGACGCCGATCGTGTCCATGCCGAGGGCGTTACAGCGCTGGTTCGCCAGCGCGATCGCCTCGAGGTCGTCGTTACAGAGCAGGCTACCGAAGGCGGCGAGCGTCTCGTACTCCGGGCCGGAGGCGTCGTCGATCGAGACGCCGCGACACTCGCCGCGGACGACGGGCTTACACTCGAGCGGACAGCCGAGACAGCCGCGCTGGCCGACCTGAAGGGACGCGTTGAGCGCTCGAGCGCCGATCTCGTCGGCCCCCTCGAACCGGCCGCGTTCGAAGTGTTTCGTCGGAAGCAACCCCTGCTCGTGGAGGATCTCGACGGCAGCGGTGGTACCGAAGGTGGCCCACTGCTGGAGGCGCTCGTTTTCCGCGAGCCCACGTCTGAACGCTCGAGTGAGTCTCTCGAACCGCTCGGGCTCGGCCAGCGGCGGCGGGCTGTCACCGCCGACGACGACTGCCTTGAGCCGTTTGGCACCCATGACGGCTCCGAGGCCGCGGCCGCCCGCGGCGTGGCCGCTGTCGTTGATGATCGAAGCCAGGTGGACCTCGTGTTCGCCGGCGGGACCGATTGCAGCGACAGCCCGGTTCGGACGGCTCGCCAGCGCGTCGTCGACGACGTCCGTCGGCTCGCCCCAGCAGTCGCCCGCGGGCTCGAGCGTGAGGTCGCCGTCCGTCACTCTGAGTACGACGGGGTCGTCGGCGCGTCCCTCGACGAGGATCGCGTCGACGCCGGACCGGGCGAGGAAGTGGCCGAACGAGCCGCCGGAGTACGACTCGCCGAGGCTCCCGGTCAGCGGCGAACGGGCACCCACCCAGTATCGCGAACTGCCGGGGACGGAGTAGCCCGAAAGCGGCCCCGCCGCGAACACGAGTCGGTTCTCGGGGCCGAGCGGATCGACTCCCGCTGACATCGACTCGAGCAGCAGGCGGATACCCAGTCCCCGACCGCCGAGGTGGCGCTCGAGCCACGAGTCGGGGATCGGACACGTGGCTACCTCACCGGCGTCGAGGTCGGCGACGGCGACGCGGCCGTGGAGTCCGTCCACGGCGATCACCCCAGGATCGACGACCGGCGACAGGCCGGACAGCACTCGAGCTCGAGCGACGACGCGCTCGTCCCCTCGAGTGCGTCGCGGACGTGCTCGACGCCCGCCGCACTGGCGAACCGGTCGCCACAGCGTTCACAGACGATGCCGTCCGGTTCGACGACGCGCTGGCGATCTCCGAGCGGGACGGCGACCGTCTCGTCGACCTCGATCGCGTCCTCGGGACAGACGACACAGATGCCACAGCCCGTACACGCGGCGGGATCGACCGACAGCGCGTCGGCACCATGCTGAACGATCGCACCCGTCGGACAGAGGTTGTCACAGGCACCACACAGCGTGCAGGCGTCGGCGTCGACCGAGATGCTCCCGAGTGCCGGGACCGAGATCCCTGTCTGCGGGCCGTCGGCGAGCGCGTCGACGGCCCCCGCCGAGAGCGCTGACGCCGTCGTCCCGTGAGCCAGGATCGGATCGGGATCGTCGACCAGCGGCTCGTCACGAGCGACCGCCTCGAGCGTGGCCGCGACCGTCGCCGGATCGGCCGACGCGACGCGTTCGACGGGTGCGTCGCCGGCGAGGTCCTCGAGCGTCGCTCGAGCTGCCTCGGTGGGCTCGTCGACGGCTGCTGCGGCTTCGTCGGGGTCGGCGACGACGGCGACGCCACCGGCGCCGGCGGCGACCGTTCCCAGCAGCTGGGCTGCCGGAACCCGTCCTGCGTTGGGGACGGGAATCGGGACCGTCGGCGGGCCGTCGACGGCCGCTTCGACGACTGCGGGAAGCACCGACCGGGCAGTGAACGCGATCACGACCGGCTCGGGATCGCTCCCGACGAACGGCAGGCGTGAGCCACCGCTCGAGACCGTCTCGAGTGCGGACCGCGTCGCCTTCCCGAGCCGCCCGAGCGAGGGGGCTCGCGGCGACGTGATGGCCTCGGTCGGGCACGCGCCGAGACAGACGCCACAGTCCGTACAGGCGTCGGCGTCGATCGTCACCGACCCGTCGCCATCGCTCGATATCGCGACCGCGTCGTGCGGACAGACGACCTCACAGGCCCGACAGCCAGCCGTGCCGCGGCGACCGACGGTACATCGTGAGGCGTCGACGGCAACCGGGGCTCGAGCTCGTTCGCGGGCGACGCGAGCCACGGCGCTGACGGCCCCTCGAGCCTCGGCGTGGACGTCGAACCGATCTGCGAGTGGGCCGTCGTATCCCGGCCAGACGATCTGGTCGGCCGCGAGTCGGTCCGTCGCTCCGTCGCGGTCGACGAGGACGGTGATCTCGCCGCCGTCGCCCTCGAGCAGATCGAGTGCCCGACCGCGCACCGGGCTGACGTCAGGGAGTCGCCGGCCGAGCGGCTCCGGGGTGACGAGCGCGACAGGAAGCGCAGTCGCGAGGTCGCTCGCCAGCGCCGGATCGCCGACGACGACGACCCGATCCTCGTCGGGATCGGGACGCTCGGTCGACGACTCGGGTGCGAGCGTCAGGGCGGCGTCCGTCGCCGCGGCGACGATCCGACCGCGTTCATCGTCGGAACGACCCCGCCCGAGACGTGGGTCGATCCAGGCGACGTACTCGACGCCTGCCGCACGGAGATCGGCCTCGAACCGGTCGCGTTCGTGAGTCGGGTTGCGGGCCGCCGTCGAGACGATCGCGACCCGGTCGCAGGGCTCGCCGCTCGCGGTGTCCGTCGCCGTCTCGAGGACGCTCTCGAGCGACGAACCGGTGATCGACCGACCCTCGAACGCGTCGGCGACAGCGCGCCGATCGAGGCTCGTTCCCGCATCACAGACCAGCGCGAGCGAGGTCATCGATCCACCTCCACTGGGAGCTCGGGGTCGACGCCCAGCCGCTCGGCGTCGAACGCGACGAGTCCGGCAGCCAGTTCGGCGACGGCGCGGTAGAACGCGTCATCCTCGCCAGCGACGTCGTCGACGTCGGCTGCGAACTCGTCCCACCACCAGCCGTGTTCGCCGAGGAACCACGACTTCGCCGTCGGCTCGTCGGCTTCACGTCGCGTGAGCAACGCGAGCACGCGGAGTTCGACGGCCGCGTGGTCGGCTTCCTCCCGGAGGTCCGATGCCGGCTCGAGGCCGAGTTCGGCGTAGCTGCCGTGGACCCGGGCAAGTGGCTCGCCGAGGAAGTCGCCGGCGTAGTACGATTCGTGAGCCTGGAGCTTCGGCCGCGGGCCGACGAACAGCTGCGTGTGGCTGCGCTCGAGCACCGCGGCCGCCGCCTCGGGGTCGTCGACCTCGCGTCGCCACCGCTCGAGTCCGGCGAAGCCACGCCGAAGACGGTCGGTGGGTGCGAGGTCGTCGTCGGCTGCGCCGAGAGCAATGAGCTGTTCGACCGCCTCCGGACTGGGGGGGTCGGCAAACACGTCTGCTGCGAACTCATAGAGGCCGGCGATCGTCTCGCGCTCTGCCTCGAGTGGGTCGTCATGTGCGCCGACTGGTCGGCTGTCGATGCCGTCGGCCGTCGGGTCGTCGGGTGTCGTATCGGTCATCAGAAGTCACCTCGGAGTCGCTTCGCCAGGCCGTAACAGATCGCGAGCACGCCCGCGACGATCAGGAGAACGGCGACGTTCAGGCCGAGGAAGAAGACGACGCTGGCGGCCCCGTGCGTGACCGGATCGAACGGCAACGCGAGCAGGTACTCCCGGGTCGGCAGCGGCGAGAGGACCGCCGCGAACAGCGTCGAAAGCAGGACGACCGCGAAAAACGCGAGCAACGCGAGCGTGATCACAGCCAGCGTCCGTCGCGACGGCACCGGCGTCTCGTCGTGTCCGGCGTCGGCGTCGCCCTCGAGTTGTTCGTCGGCCCAGTCGGCCCAGTGATGTTTCGCTCGGCTCGCCGAGACGTCGCCGGTGAACATCGTCCGGTTGAACGGGAATCGCTCTTTGACGTTCACCATGTAGAGGTGAAAGGCGATTCCCATCAGCATCGTCAGCGCGACGACGACGTGGATGTCCCGGACGATCAACAACAACACGTCGGCGAGGTGTTCGTGGCCGCCGAGTGCCGCACGGAACTCCGGCGAGACGAACAGCCCGCGATACCACAGCAACAGGCCGGTGACGCTGAGTACCAGTAACTCGACGCCCAGCACCCAGATCTCGCCCTTCTGGAGCCAGGTGTACTTGTCCGCAGCGGGCTTTTCGCCCCGGCCCAGCAGGTACTTGACATAGCCAATCGCCTCGCTCACGTCCTGGCGGGTCGGCAGCGCCGCAATCCGTCCCGGCCCGAAGAGGCCGGTCAACGCGACGTACAGCAGATAGTAGGTCGCGACCGTGATGAACACGACGCCAGCGGCGACGTGGAGAAATACGATGTTGCCGTAGCCGAAGATGGCAAACAGCCAGCCGAGGTGGTCGGCGAACGTCATCGGTAGTCCCGTGAGATAGAGGACGAAAATACAGAGTGCAATCGTCCCGTGGACGTACACCTGCACGCTCGAGAAGCGCTCGAGCCGTCGCTCTCCGGTGGCGGCCTCGGTCGCGTCGGCTCCGCCGGGCATCTCGCCGGGTGTGTCGGTGCTTGTCGCCATCACGCCATCACCTCTCGTGCGCTCGCGAGTGCAAACAGCGAGATCAGGCCGGCGACGAAGACGATGTAGACGCCGAGGAGCGCCCGTACGGCCAACCACAGCCCCTCGTAGGCGTTGTACGTCATCTCGCCGCCGACGATCGCCACGCTAGTTTCGCGCAAGACCGGCGCCTCGGCGAGCGGGACCGAAAGCGACTCGAGCCAGACCAACAGCCCGATGACGATCCCGACCGCGAGGACGCCAGCGATCGCCGAGCGATGCCGGTAGAGCACGCTCGAGGCGTCGCCGCCGGAGCGCGTCGTCGTCGATTGTTTGGTTGCCATCGTGATCACCCGTGGCTGCCTCGACAGCCCGCTGTCGCGGGATTACTCATTGCCGAACACCACCTGCTCGAGGTCGCCGTCGAAGAGGTCGTCGGAGCGGTTCTCGCGGAACTGCTCGGAGAGTTCCGCAGGCGTCCCGAACACCAGCGCGTCCGTCGCACACTCGGAGACGCAGGCGGGTTCCTCTCCCTCCTCGAGACGAGGTGCACAGAGCGTACACTTGTCCATGACGCCCGCGTTGCCCGTGGAGTTCTCCTCGTCGGGGAACTGCGGTGCGCCGAACGGACACGCCCAGGCGCAGTAGCTACAGCCGAGACACGTGTCCTCGTCGACCTGGACCAGTCCATCGTCGTCGCGCGAGATGGCGTCGGTCGGACAGACGTCTTCGCAGGGGGCCTCCGCACAGTGGAAGCAGGTCATCGGGACGGCGGTTTCGCCGTCGTCGAATCGGCTGCCTGCTGTGCCCTCGTTGTGGGTAACGACCCCGATTCGGTCGCTCTCTTCGGGGAGCTCCCAGGTTCGCATACAGGCGACTTCGCAGCCGCCACAGTCGATACACGCCTCGACGTTCGGAATGACTCGTGGTGTGCCGGACATGGGTGATCACCTCGTGTAGCCGCGCTGTCGCTGGTAGGATTGCTGTGCCTCGGGCAGTTCGGGAACGTCAGCGTCAGCAGCCGGCTCGAGCCGGCAGAGGCCGGTCTTCGTCGCCTGCATGTTCGTGACGACGTCGTAGCCGACGGAGGTCCCGATGTTCACCGAATCGCCGATCACCAGTGGCTCGGTCCCCTCGGGGTAGCGGTCGGCGTACGATTCACCCTCGAAGATCCCCGCCCAGTGAAACGGCATGAAGATCTCTTCTTCGTTGACCCGCTCGGTGACCATCGCCTGGACGAGCATCGAGCCCGGTTCGGCGTGGACCCAGACCCAGTCACCCGTCTCGAGGGCGTGTTCGTTGGCGACCCTGGGGTGCATCTCGGCGTACATCATGGGCGACCGGTTGGCCGTCCCGACGGTGTTTCGCGTCTCGTAGCCGCCGCCGTGATGTTCGACCTGTCGACCGCTCGTCAGGATCAGCGGGAACTCCTCGGCCAAGTCCCGGAACGCCTCCTGGTGACCACGGTTGTCGAGGTCGAGTCGGTAGAAGTCCTCCTGTTTCTCGTAGTTCGGATACTCGTCGATCAGATCCGGCCGGGGCGTCTCGACGGGTTCGCGGTGGACCGGCACCTCGTCCGGCTGGTCCCAGACGGCCGCTCGAGCCCGGCCGCGCCCGGTCGGGGCGTCGGGTTGTGGGTTGTCGAAGGCCTCGAACTCCTCGGGATCGACGTCGTAGCCGTCCTCGGCGAGTGCGACCGCGGCGTCGTATACCGAGCGGTCCTCGCTGAGGGCGTACTCGATCGGGATCGTCTTCGCGGCAGGCGTCTCCGGATCGGGTAACACGGTGGTGTACGCCGGGTACTGCGGGACGCCTTCGACTTCGCCGTCCCACCAGTCGGGCTCGTAGGGGGCACGCAACATCGACTCGCCGTCGGGGGCTTCCGGCCCCCAGTTCGCCCGGAAGTCGTGGCCACCCTCCTCGGGATGGACGTCGTCCCGGTAGAGGATCGGCGTTCCGGGGTGCTCGTCGTGCCAGCACGGCCACGGCAGCCCCCAGAACTCGCCGGCGAGGTCGTGGTCGTCCGTCACCTCCGCCTGTCTCGTCTCCGGATCGAAGACGTGGCTGTTCTCCATGTGGGCTTTGATCCGCTCCGGTGTCTGCCCGATCAGCCCGATCGAGCGCACCCCGAGGTTGATCTCGCGGAGGACGTCCTCGACCGAGTCGTAGTCGAAGTGCTCACCGAAGCCAAGGCGGTCTGCGAGGTCCGTCAACAGCTCGAAGTCCTGGCGCGAGTTGTGTCGCGGCGTGACCGCCTGATAACGCCACTGGACCGACCGACTCGTATCCGTGACGCTCCCCTCGCTCTCGTGGTTCGTCGCCGCCGGCAGCAGGATGATGCCGTCCTCGCGTTCCGGCAGCGCCCCGTGGACCCCTGGGAACGGGTCGACGCCGATCACGATCTCGACGTTCTCGAGCGCTTCCTTGACCCGCTTCATCTCGCTCAGAGAGTTCAGCGAGTGGCCCCAGACGACGAGGGCTTTCACCTGTTCGGGCTGGTACAGTTCGCCTTTGCGCTCGTCGTCGTCGAGTGCGCCCTCGAACCAGCGACTCACCGTCAGCCCGTTTTTCTCCATCAGCTCCTGGGACTCGAAGCGCTCACGCATCTCGTCGTACGTGATCGAGCCGCTCGTCTGCGGTGACTGGTCCCAGACGTTCGTCCAGTGTTCCCACGCCCCCTGACCGAGGCCGTAGTAGCCGGGCAGGTTGTGC
This sequence comes from Natrarchaeobaculum sulfurireducens, assembly GCF_003430825.1. Lineage (NCBI taxonomy): Archaea > Methanobacteriati > Methanobacteriota > Halobacteria > Halobacteriales > Natrialbaceae > Natrarchaeobaculum > Natrarchaeobaculum sulfurireducens. Next base: position 1,456,529 of record NZ_CP024047.1, read on the forward strand.
GAGAGGATGCACATGTCCGTCGCCCCCTGGACGTTGTCGTGCCCGCGGACGGGGTTGTTCCCGCCACCCGGCTGTCCGGTGTGGCCGAGCGCCAGGTTGAGGATCGCGTACGATCGGATGTTCTGCGTTCCGACGGTGTGCTGGGTCGACCCCATCGACCACTCGACGGAACTCACGTCGGCGTCGACCAGCGCCTCGGCGACCTCCTCGAGTGTCTCGACCGGTACCCAGGTGATGTCTTCGACCGTCTCGAGGTCGTAGTCGGCGATGGTCTCCTTGACTCGTTCCCAGTCGTAAACTCGGGACTCGAGGAAGTCCTCGTCGTGGGCCTCGAGGGTGTAGACGATGTGATACAGGAGGCCGTTGATGAAGGCGATGTCCGTTCCCGGCCGGAACCGGGCGAAGATGTCGGCGTGGGCGGCCGTTTTCGAGAAACGCGGTTCGGCGACGATGACGGTTCCGCCGTTTCGTTTTGCCTCCTGTACGTATCGCATCATCACCGGGTGTGCTTCCGCGGGGTTGTGTCCGATGATGAGGTTCGCGTCGGCGTTCGCGACGTCGTTGACCGACTGTGTCATCGCACCGAAGCCCCACGTCGCGGCCAGACCGGCAACGGTCGTCGAGTGACAGATCCGGGCCTGGTGGTCGACGTTGTTCGTGCCGTAAAACGCCGCCAGTTTTCGGAACAGGTACGCCTCTTCGGTGGCGATTTTGGCCGATCCCATCCACATCGTGCTGTCGGGGCCGTACTCCTCACGGACGCGCGTCAGTTCGTCGGCGACCTCGGCCATCGCCTCGTCCCAGTCGAGACGAACCCACTCGCCATCTTCTTTCTTCATCGGCTCTTTCAGCCGACGCTCGGAGTTGACAGTCTGTGTCAGACTCGCCCCCTTCGAACAGAGCCCGCCCTGATTGATCGGATGGTCTGTCCAGGCCTCCTGGCCGACGAGCGCATCGTTCTCGACGACCATCTTCAGACCACAGCCGACCGCACAGTGTGAACAGATCGTCTTCACTGACTCCCGTTCGCCTTCGGAGTCGTCGCCAGCCGACTGTGACGGCTGTACCAGTGATCGTCCCCCGATCCCCGTTCCGAGGGCAGCGATCCCACCCGCTTTGACGAAGTTTCGACGATCGACGTCGAGTGACTGTGATCCATCAGTCATACATGAAAGTTAATCGTTCAGTCCCATGACCTCGCCTCTCCATATTTCAGGTTTTAAGAGGATTAGACCGTTTTTTCAGACATTTGATCTCCTCCCACGGCTAACGCCGTGGGCTTTCTCCTGTATTCCGTGTAATCCGCTACCGGGACGACAGCATTACAAAAACAAACTTACTCAACGGTTCCGCCTGTGGTCGCGAGCCGAAGCGGACCTCCTACCGGATCACGCTGCGAGGCAACCGCCCCGCGGAGAGGCCAGTATACGAGAACAGTTGACTGGCTCAGGGCTCGATCGTCACAGCCTCGAGCGCCCTTGGCGTGTCGATGCTCTCGAACGTCCGCAGGGCGGTCCGGTCGAGTTCATCCTCGTCGACGGTCTCGAGGTCGAGCGAGCCGATCGCCGAGACGACGCTCGGTTCCCCATGGATGAGCGCATCGATACAGGCACGGCGCATCGCCTCGGTCCGGTAGACGGCACCCATTGGCTGGACGTGGCCCGCAGCACATCGAACGATCGCGCCATCGACACCGCCAGCCAGCCCCGCCAGTCGCTCGAGCAGCGATGGATCGAGAAACGGCGTATCACAGGCAACGACCGCAGTGTATGCGTGGTCGACGCTTTCGAGTCCGGTCCGGATGCCGGCGACGGGGCCGCGATCGGGAACGGGATCGACGGCGAATCGACACGGCTCGACCCCTTCGAGCGCCGCCCGAATCGTCGGAACCTGTTCAGCTCGACAGTTGACGACGAGTTCGTCGACGACCGACCAGAGCCGGTCGACAGCCAGCCGGATCATCGGTGTCCCAGCGAGTCTCGCGACAGCTTTATCGGTCGTCCCGAATCGTCTCGAGTAGCCACCAGCGACGACTAATCCTGCGAGCGGGCTGGAAGACGACACAGTCGCGAGTCGTTCGGCTCGCAGCATAAGTCCTATCGCAACTCCCAGTCGGTGGGGAAGTCGACGGATCGAACCCGTTCAGGGTAGACTGATGATCACCCGAATTTACACACGTGACCGTCTAATTCCCGCGTTCTTACCGATTCGCGAGGAAGAAAGCTTATACGCCCCTGTTCGACTCATCGAAGTATGGCACGCGACGTTCCGGTACGCAGCCAACACGCACAGACCGATGACGATCCGCTTCCAAACCTCGTGACGATCGTTGGACGCGGCGTTCCCTCGAAGTTCGAGATCGCCGTCGACGGCGAACTCGAGATGGTCGGCGACGATCCACTCGCACAGGCCACAGTCGTCACCAGACAGGTCGCGGAGGGAACGATCGACGTCGGCGTCCAGCGCTTCCGTTTCTCTGGCGAGATGGCCAACGTTCGTCTCGTCGACTGGAACGGAGTGGCCGCACCCGACTCCCCGAGTACACCGACCGTCCACGTCGATTACAACGTCCCGGACCGATAGCGTCGTCCGTTCTGGACCGCCGTCTCGACAGGACCATCGTGGGTTCTCCGTGTGATCGGAAAGTCACACGGGACTGCTGGGAGAGAGGCCATCCGCAGGAAAGCGCTACACAGTCAAGCGGTACGAAACGAAGCAGCACGCGATAAAGCGGTACGTCGCCACCCGGTCTCACCGACGACAGCGGTAGACACTCTAGCCGTGTAGCTCCCGTTTCGCCGTATGGTAATCGACCCCGAACTGCAGTCGGTCGTTTCTCGAGAGACCGATCTCGTGTTCCGCCAGTAACTCGAGCATCTGTTGGACGTCACACTCGTACCACATCGCCAGGAGCCACACGTTCTTCTGTGCGTAATCGTAGTTGCGCTCGAGGACTTGCGGATTCAGCGGATCGACGTCGAGCGAACTCATTTGCCCAATCTACGCTCTCCAGCATTGTAAAGGGAGGCCGTCGTCACGCTTGACTATCTCGCAGGCAACGATAAACCGGTGACCGGTCGGTTCCCCTGTCTCTCTCCCACTGAGTGCGAGTCCGAGCGGCTCGAATGGATCGAGACCTGACTCCTTCGTCGCCGTTGAACCGTCGAAATCGCCAGGCGTTGCCACCGTCGAAACCCCCTTTCGATGGGGGCTCCTACGGGAGCCCTACACGTGCCGAGCGCGACTGTCACCACCGGCGGACGACTGCACGTCGGCTTTCAGAACCTTTCGCTGGCCCGAAGGCGCATCTACGGCGGAATCGGGATCGGCCTCGAGGAGCCACGCGTCTCCGTCGTTGCCGAACCCGCGAGGGCAGTCGAGTCTGTTGATCCGCTGGCCAAAACCTACGCGAAGCGTGCCGTCGAGGCGCTCGAGGTTCCCGGCGTCTCGATCACGGTCGACGAGCAACTCCCTCGACACGTTGGTCTCGGAAGCGGCACCCAGCTCGCGCTGGCAGTGCTCGCAGCGACCGCACGGGTCCATGGACTCGACGCGCCGGTTCGAACGCACGCACCGGCGATGGGCCGCGGCGGCCGCAGCGGGATCGGCGTCGCGACGTTCGAGGCCGGCGGCTTCGTCGTCGACGCGGGCCACCCCACGAACCGGTTTACGACCGAGCCGCCGGCGGAAGGCGACTGGACGGTTCCGCCGGCCGTCGCCCGTCACGACCTTCCCGACGACTGGCGATTTCTCGTCGTCGTGCCCGAGGCCGAGCCGGGCCGTTGCGGCGAGAACGAGGACGCGAGCATGCGTGCGGTCGTCGAACGAGCCGATCCCGCAGTCGCCGACGAAATCGCCGGCATCGTCACGCGAAAACTGCTCCCCGCGGCTGCCGAGGGGCGACTCGAGGCCTTCGGCGAAGCGATCACCGAGATCGGCCGGAAGAACGGAACCTGGTACACCGACGTCCAGGGTGGCGTCTTTCGGCCGCCCGCAGGCGTTCTCGTCGAGGCGCTCGAGGCCTGTCCCGTCCTTTCCGGCGTCGGCCAGTCGTCGTGGGGACCGGTCGTCTACGGCGTCACGAACCGTCGCCATGCCGCGGATGCACGAGTCGCCGCAGTCGACGCGCTCGAGGACCACGACCTCGAGGGCCGGATCATCGTGACGACGGCCGCGACGAGCGGTGCGACGATCACGGTCGACGGCAAGGAGTGAACGGTCGCCGGTCGCTGCCACAACAGGTAAACGGTTGCCACCGAACTGATCGGTATGGAGCGGATGCCTCTCGGGGTCTCTCGACTCGACGGGATGGTCGGTGGCGGCGCGCCTGCCGGAAGCGTCGTCTTGCTCGCCGGCGAGTCGGGTGCTGGTGCTCGAGAGTTCTGTTATACGAGCGCCGTCATGAACGGCCTCGCCGCGACCGACCACGAACTGTTCGACCTCCACTACGGCGAACTCGAGTCAGAAGCGGTGCTTCCCGACCGAATCCACTATCTCTCGTTTACCGACGAGCGCCGGGCTGTGACGAACGAGATGTCGATCGTCATGGACGGCGAACTCGTCCGCGGCGGGATGGCCGACGTCGAGTTCGTCGAACTGGCCGACGAGTACTTTCGACTGACGCCGGTGCCGAGTGAGTGGTACGTCGACGGGCCGACGACCATCGCCGACCTGGACACCAATGCCAGCCGAAGCAACGTTCTGGAGGCGCTTGCGTCGTATCTGAACGAACACGCCGCCGGCAACCTCGTCGTCGTCGATTCACTGACCGACCTGGTCGCCGTCGCCGACGACCGGCTCGAGTGGTCCGACCTGACAGTGCTGTTGAAAGGGCTCGCACGCGCCTCTCATCGCTGGGGTGGCGTGATCCTCTTGCTCGTGAACTCGGAGGTCCTCTCGCCGACCCAGCTCGGTCGGCTCAAAGAAGCCACCGACGGGACGTTCCGCTTCGAGTGGGAAAGCGGCGGGTCAGAACGCGCCCGCACGCTCGTCGTCGAACAGTTCCGTGGCGTCCTCTCGCGGCTCGAAGACGAGAACATCGTTCAGTTCGAAACCGAGATCCACGACAGCGGCTTCGACATCAGCAACGTCCGCAAGATCCGGTAGGATCACTCGAGTCGCGGGCCGACGGCGATCGTGGCAACAATCCTTATCAGCCGTTCGATCCAATCTTCGTCAAATGGTCGGCGAGGATCAGGATGGGGGAGGAGTATCGTTCGCTCTCCCGGCCGACGTCGACGACTGGATCGCACAGACGGCCGCCGAGCGCGGCGAAACGCGCGAGGAAACCTGCCAGCGGCTGCTGACGGCTGCACACGCCGTCGCCACCGACGACGGCACCGTCACGACCGACCCGGACGCGTTCGAGCAGTTCGAACGAGACCTCGAGGACCAGCGCGAGGAGTTTCTCGACCTGATCGAAGACGTCCGATCGCGCGTGATCCAGGTCAAACGCGAGGCCGACACCAAGGCACCGGCCGACCACGATCACACGTCCTACGTGAGCGACGACGACCTCGAGGCGGTAAGGGCGGAACTGGACCGACTCGAACGGCGACTCGAGGCCGGCTTCGACGACTTCGAGGGCGTACTCGAGCACCTCCTCGACCGGGCCGACGATATCGACGAGCGCGCGTCAATCCTCGGGAGTGCGCTGCTCGAAGTCCGTGATCGACAGGAGATGATCCTCGAACGCGAACAGGCTCGAGCGACGGTCGAACAGCTCAAACTCGCCGCCTCGCAGCTAGGTGTTCGGTCGGCGACCTGTGACGAGTGCGGGACGAGCGTCGACGTCTCGATGTTGACCGCACCCGAGTGTCCGGCCTGTGCGAGTTCGATCGCCGACGTCGAGTCGAAGTCCTCGTTTTTCGGCTCGCACACGCTCGTGACCGGGACGCCGCCGGCGCTCGAGGGTGACGTCGGCGATGCCGTCGCCTCGTCGGTTGACCTGACGCGAGTCGAGACCGGCTCCACCGTGTCCGCGGACGCCGACGCCGACGGCGACGGCGACGGCCCATCGGATTCGTCGCCGTCGACGGAGGCGTCGCGATGACACAACGCGACGACGAAATTCGCAGCGACGAAGACAGAGCGGACAGCGAAACCCGAGAACGCGGCGACGACGGAGCAAACGGCGGCGACGAGGTCGCCAGTCCGCTAGCCGATCTCGCCGGGCGGGTCGCCGAACACGAGGCACGCTCGAGCACGGACGATTCCATCGACGAGCTGTTCGATCGGGAGGCCGTCACCGAGATCGATAGCGACCGCCTCTGGGAGCGCCTCGAGAACGGGGAAGCGCCCGAGCCGGGTCCAGACGAGCGTGAGCGCGATGTCCGTGAGATCGACGCCCATCGGTACTGCCACCAGTGTGAACACTTCGCCGAGCCACCCCAGGTCGGCTGTACGCGAGACGGGACCGAGATACTCGAGTTGACGGCCCTCGAGCGGTTTCGCGTCGTCGACTGTCCGGTCGTCCGCGAGGACGAAGAGCTCGAACGGGAGTACTGATCGGCTGCACGACGAGACCTGAGTATTTTTGCCGTCCACCGTCTACGAATTAGTATGCAATTTTGCGACGAGTGCGGCTCGATGATGAAAGCCGACGGTGATCGAATGGTCTGTGCGAGCGACGACTGCGGTGCCTCGATCGAACGGGACCGAGAGCGTGAGGACGCCTTCGTCACGACGGAGGCCCAGACCAACGCCGACGTGATCGAATCGAGCGAGGACGCGAACTTCGAGGGGAAACCGAAGTCGACCGACGTGGTCTGTGATGAGTGTGGCACCCAGGAGGCGTGGTATACGCTCAAGCAGACGGCCTCGGCCGACGAACCGCCGACGCGGTTTTTCAAGTGCACCGACTGTGGCCACCGCTGGCGGGAGTACAACTGATACGGAACGTTGTGTCGGGTTCCCGACGCGCCTTCTCTCGAATCGCCGGTGGACCGATATCGATGCTGGCTCAGTCGTCGTCGTCCGCTGCCGCCTCGGCGTAGGCCTCGAGATCCGGGGAGGCCAGCGGATGGCGGTCCATCTCGCCGTCTTCGCCGGGGATCGTCCGAGTCTCGAGGATGTGCAACTCGTCGTCTTCGTCTTCGCGGTCGACGTCGCCGTCCCACTCGCTGTAGTAGTTACCCAGTTCACGCTCCGGATCGTAGAGGGTGAGGTCGTCGGCGGGGAACGTCGAGAGGTCGCCGCTGTCGGTCGTGATCCGGACGTCGCCGCCGAGGAACGCGTTCAGGTAGATGTCGGTCGCCGGCGCGCCGTCGATGATATAGCGGGTGCTCGAGGGGACGTCGAAGACGTTCAACTCGAAGCGCTCGATGTACGAGCCGTCCTGGTTCGAGCGAACGCTCCCGCGGATCTCCGATTCGGTGATCGCCACGTCGTAGGAACTCGAGATCGAGATGGCCTGGCTGCTGTCTGGGAACGACTCGATAACACAGCTTTCGACGCGACCGTTGCCGGTGACGTTCAGGCCGGCGTTGAGTTCACACCGGATCATGGTCATGCTGTTCAAATTCGTCGTTCCCTCGATCGTGCTGTCGAGGACGTACCCTCCCTCGCTCCGAAGCGCGCCGTCGAACTGACACCGGCGGGCGGTGATCCGTGAGCCGCTGACGTCTGCGCGGAACTGACAGTTCGTCGGCGAGAGTTCGTGTGAGAGTGAGTCGTTGAACGTCGTCTCGTAGGCATCGACGGGGCCGTCGAACGTACCGTTTATGATACAGTAGTTGACGTCGGACTGGGTCTCGGAGTAGTCGTCTTCGTACTCGTCGATCCGGTCGAACGAGACGTCGTCGGGGAGCTCGAGTGTGAGATTCCAGAATCCCGGCGGGCCGTCTTCCGGACGGAATCGCTGTGGGCCGCGGACGACGAACGAGTCGGCATCGGGCTTGACGAACTCGATGATCGTCTCCTCGTCGGGATCGCCGACGTACGTGTACGTCTTGATCAGGTCTTCGCCATCGCCAACCTCGGCGTTGTCGACCTCCGGCTGGAGCGTGTGTGTACCGGGTTCCAAGCCGATGACGTCGCCTGACTCGAGTGCGGCGTAGGCTTCCTGAATCGTCTCGTAATCGGCGTCGTCGCTCTCGCCGACGACGAAGTCGGGCTCCGGTGCTTCCGGTTCGGTCAACGAGCCTTCCCCATCGCCATCGCCGTCATCATCACCGTCGTCGTCATCGTCGCCACCGGTATCACCATCGTTGTCGATCTCTTCGGCCGGCTCGTCGTCTAAACAGCCGGCAAATCCGGCGACGGCGAGCCCTGAACCGAGGAGAACCGACCGCCGACGAAGCCGCGTTCCCTCCAGCAATTTTGGCATACATTCTCCATGTGACGACTGTGTAATAAGCCTTGTTCGTCTGAAAATTCTGCACAGAGGACGCCCAAGAACTGCGCTCCCGGCAGAATTGCCGACTCCAACACACACTCCATGGACGAGGCCCGGAACGTTCACAACCGTTCGGACGAACCGGCCACTAGACGAATGGGCGACGCGTCGCGCTTGCCGGGGGTCGAATGCGAGGACGACGATGAGCGGATCGTCCTCCACGTCGACGCGGACTGCTTTTATGCCTCCTGCGAACGGCTTCGCGAGTCAGCGCTGCGCGGTGAACCCGTCGTCGTCGGCATGGGCTACGAACCCGGCGAAACCATCGGTGCCGTCGCCACCGCGAGTTACGAAGCCCGCGAGTTCGGTGTCGAAAGCGCCCAGGCGATCTCCAGTGCGCTCGAGCGACTCCCCAGACGAGCGGCGCTCGAGCCCGACGCCGACGACTACGATCCCGAGCTAACGCGCGAGGAGACCGGCTTCTACCGGCCGGTGGACATGGGTTACTACGAGTCGGTCGCCAGCGAGGTCAGCGAGATTCTCCACGACTGTGCCGACGTCCTCCGCGAGGTAAGCATCGATGAGGCCTACCTCGACGTCACCGAACGCACGGCCTGGGAGGTCGCCGGCGGCTTCGCCCGCCACGTCAAAGATCGCATCCGCCGCGAGGTGGGCGTCACGGTCAGCGTCGGCGTTGCCCCGACGATGAGCACCGCCAAGATCGCCAGCGATTTCGACAAACCCGACGGGCTGACCGTCGTCGAGCCCGGCGAGATCCGATCGTTCCTCGAGCCGCTCGACGTCGACCTCCTCCACGGCGTCGGCCCCGTCACCGCCAGAGCACTCCGCGGGATGGGCCTCGAGACGGCGGGCGACGTGGCCGCGGCCGATCCGGAGCCGCTGGTCGACCGCTTCGGCGAGCGCGGCCGGGAGCTATACGACCGCGCTCGAGGCGACGACGATCGCCGCGTCGAACCGAAAGGCGAGCCAAAGAGCTTCTCCCGTGAATCAGCGTTCACAGAGCCAGTCAGCGAGCCGGAGCCGAAGTACGAGTTGATCGAGACGCTCGCGGCGGCCGTCGCCGACCGCGCCCGCCGTGAGGGTGCGCTCTACCGGACCGTCGGGGTCAAGGCGGTCTTTCCGCCGTACGACGTCAACACGCGTGAACGGTCCCTTCCTGGGCCGGTCGACGATCCGGCGCTCGTCGAGGAGATCGCTCGAGAGCTCTTCGAGGAGTTCGACACCGACGCCGTGCGTAAACTCGGCGTCCGGGTGGCGAACCTCGAGTTTGTGGCCGCGGACCAGGCCAGTCTCGATAGCTGGGAAGCGGAGTCTGCGTCCGTCGAATCGGCCGTCGGCGGGCCGGAAGACGACCCCAAAACCGACGACAACGGAACCGACTGCTCGAGCGGTCAGGCGTCGCTCACCGACTTCTCCTGAGACAACACAGTGTACCGGACTCGGTGCAATCGCCGACCAGGTCGTGGTTGTACACGAACCGACGTCCAGCGGCCAGTATTGACGCACGGGTCTGGGCAGATCGTGCCGACGACGTCGAGACGGCCGAAACGAATAGGCAACTCGAGTCTAGATACGGGGTCGAACCTCGTGATCCGGCTGGAACAACGAACCTATAAGATTTCGTCTATAAGTCCGGAGCAACTGACGGTGTCCCCGTTCCCATGACTGACGACTTCTACGACCTTCTCGGCGTTTCTCCCGACGCTTCTCAGCGCGAGATAAAAGACGCGTACCGCGAGAAGGTACGGCGCTATCACCCCGACGTTAACGACGACGACCGGGCACGGGCGCAGTTCACCGCGATCACGAAAGCCAACGAGATCCTGAGCGATCCGGTCGAACGTCGTGCGTACGATCGTCTCGGACATCAGGACTACGTCTCAAAACGAACGAGTGGGATCCCGTCTCCAAGTGTCTGGACGACCGACGACGAGTCGGACGCAAACGACGCGAACACGGACGACACGACGGCCACCAGTTCGTCGGGCAGAACGCGATCGTCCAGCACCACGCGGTCGTCCGGTACATCGCGATCGTCCAGCAGTTCGAAGACGAGTCGGTCCTCGAACCGAACGAGCGGGGGCGACTCCGCCTCCGAATCGAATTCGACTGGGCGTGGCTCTTCCAATCGAACGAGTACGACGAACACGACGAACACGAGGAACACCACGTCGACGGGGACGGGGTCGCAGTCACGAACTCGCTCGAGCGATAGGAACGAAAGGAAGACGAACACGAGCGAAACGGGAGGGACGAGTCGATCCACGGGCGGACGGACCGGCACCGGCCGGCGGACGTCGACCGGACAGAAGTCGACCGGATCGAGTCGAACCGAAACCACCGCGACGGCAACGGGGTCGGCCGCCGGTACGCCTGGGACCGCAACCGCGACTGCTGCCTCGAGCGACGCCGCATCAGGCGCTGCGGCCGGAAGTTCCGGCACGGGGGCCGTCGGCAGTTCACAGACGTCTCGAGAGCATCGGGCCGACTCGACGGGACTACTGTATGGCGTCGTCGACTGGTGGCGTCGGCGAAACTTCGCGATGCCGTTACTCTGGAGTTCGTTGCTGGTCTATCTCACCGGCCTCATCCACTTCGGACTCGAAAACGAGTCCGGGGTCCGGTCGGTGTTGGAACCGCTGGTCGCAGCCGGAATCGCACCGGATCAACTCCTGACAGTGCTCACGAGCAGTCGCTACGGGATCCAGACGCCGACCAGTTACGTCGTCGGAGTCGAGCCGGTCGCACCGCCGCTCGACCCTCTCGAGTGGTACCTCGCGCTTGCCGGTATCGTCGCTGGCGCGGTAGTGATCGTGGGACTCACTCGAGGTACGTGGCGGTCTGAGCCACTGGGTCCGATCACGATCGACGAGACGATCGTGCTCGCGCTCGCGCTGGGACTTTCGACCTGGCTGCTCGGCGGCCCGTTGCTCGCCGGAGCCATCCTCATGCCGTTTCTCTTCGGCGTGATCGTCCACCACACTCGACGCAGACCCGGCTGGACGCCGTCGTATCTCTACGTCGTTCCGACGATGGCCCCACTCGCCGGGCTCGCGGTTGACTACGTGGGATACACGACGCTTGCACTCGAGTTGCTCGCGTTCGTCGTCTTGCCGCTCGCCGGCGGGCTCGCGTTGCCGTTGCGGGCAGCGATCAGGAAGCAGTTCGGTCGGTGACCACCAGTCTTGTGGGTTGTGCTAGCCGACCATCGTCGCGACGCCTTTGGTCTGACGGTAATCGCGCCCGAGAATCGACTCGAGCCGTGAGACGATGCCTTCGTGATCGGCCGCGTCCCACTCGGACGGGTCCCTGATGGGGACGACGAGGAAGCCGCGGCCGCGGATCTCCTCGGCGTGCAACGACGACAGATCGAGGGACGCATCGAATCGGTGGCGCTGAGTCGTATATTCACGAAGCAAGTGATCCGTGGCCCGTTCGCCGACAGGAAGCAGGATGTGTGCATTGATCGCCCGAAGCTCCGCGTCGAAAAAGCGCTCGAGCGTCTCGTAGTCCTCCGGGGTCGGCTCGTGGCCGTTCGGCAGGGAACACGGGTGAACGTAGCTCAGAAAACAGTTCTCGAGTGTCGGCTCGTCGGCTGGGCCGCTGGCGAAGCCGACATCCCGAAGGACCGTCTGAATCGCACGTCCAGCCGCGGTTTCGGTGAACGGGACGCCGGTTCGCTTGCCGCCGTGGACGCCCGGATGGTCGCCGACGACGTGGAAATCAGCGTTGGCGTCACCGTAACCGAAGACGGCCGCCCGGTCGCCCGCGGCGCTCCGGTCGAACGGCGGTCTGAGTCCGAACGGATTGGTCATCCTGTCGGTGACGTTTTTCACGGCTGAGGGGTTAGGCCAGACAGCGTATAACGGTCGCGATTGCAGGCGACTCCTGCGTCGTCAGCCACACCACCGCTCGAGACGCTCACCGATCGGTTCCGGTGGCACTTTCCGAGGCGTCCGGGTCGGTCACCGACGCGGTCTCGAGTGTGAGCGTCGACTCGATCAACGTCGTCAGCCCGCGTCGTAACCGCTGGGAAACCGCGGAATCGGAGACGTCGAGTCGATCACCGAGTTCGACGAGGGTCGTCGTTCGGGGAACGTCGAAGTAGCCGAGTTCGTACGCCTCGACGATGAGATCACGCTGTGGGCGCGTCAGTCCAAACCGACGCTCGAGTGCCGGGCTGACGGCTTCGTGCAACTGAACGAGTTCGATCGGGACGTCACGCTCGAGACACTCCGAATAGAACGCAGAGAGGTCCGCTGACGTCGGGAATCGGGCTCGAAGCGTCCACCGATCGGCGGTTCCCACGGCACTGATGACGATCGCTTCGTGTCGGCGGATCGCCTCGAACAGACCGTTGACACGGCCGTCCCACTCGAGTTTCAGCAGAACGCTGTCGTCTAGCTCGTCGACGGTGGTTACGGACGCGACGCTCGAGTTGCTCTCGAGGGTGTCGACGACCGAGCTGGAGATCGATGAAGGAACCCATAAATAGGGGATGATTCCTTCGCTCGTGGGGACGGTAGTCTCGACGGTGACGGTGTCGTCGGCGTCCGGGTCGACGATCGAGCCCAGCGGAAACGACGCCGCTGGCACTGCAACGGTCGCGATGACGCTCATGAGTTCGATTCGACTGGGAGGTTCCAATCGGACTGCGGTCGGTTTACTATCGGTTCGAGTAGTCTCGGTCGGCTTCGAACGGTACCTCGGACGCCGCATTCCATGATCGAGTGACGGACGTACATTCTTCGGCAGTTACAAGAAGCAGGTGGTTAGATATCGAAGCCGTTTATACCAACCTCGGTTGTACGTGATTGCTCGAGGACGCCCATCGAGCGCCCGAAACGAGGACCTCTCAGAACATCGAGCCACTCGAGCGTACCGACTAGTCGCTGTCTGACCGCAAGAGCATGACGGACACTCGACCGACGGCGTCGAAGTCTTTCAACCGATAGACGAGCGAACGAATCTCCGACGCCTCGCCGTCACAGAAGATGGTCTCGAGACACCACTCCCCGTGGTGGACGTGACAGGTCGTATCGATCTGGTCCTGAAACTCGTGTTGGATCTCGTGGAGGTCCTCGATGACCTCGTCGTGGACGTAATCGAAGACGACCGTCGCGGCGACGGTACCGCGGGACTCCTCGAGTCGGTGATGCGACTCGACGTATTCCTGGATCGCCTCGCGGAGTGCGCGGGACCGAGAGTCGAGGCCCTCGGCCTGCCAGGTCCGGTCGAACTCCTCGAGCATCGCCTCCGGGACGTTCAGACTGGTTCGCATGGCTGATGATTCGGGCGGTGAAGGAAAAGGTGCGACGGTCGCGTCTTCAGCCCCGGCGATTAGCGTCGGCTGCGGGCGATTCCGACGGCAAGGGCCAGGATCAGCGCGCCCGCGAGCACGAGATACAGCCGGTCGAGTAGCATGCTGTTGGCCATCACAGCCTGTCGCCCGAGGTAGGCAACGGCGAGAGCGAGCCCGGTGGAGCCGTAGATGAGCCCCAGCAGCCCCCGGTCGTCGAAGTGCCATCGGCCGACCATCGTCGCGACGATGAGCGCGCCGAGCAGCGAGAGCGTCACGCCGTACTGGAAGAGCTGGACGGTCGGTGAGTAGCTAGTGACGACTCCCAGATCGGTGGGACTGAGTGCGACGTGCAGCGGCAGCGAGACGAGGCCGACCGCAAGCGCCGTGGTGACCGACCCAGCCGTCAGCGACGACTGCCAGACGAGGACGGTGGCAACGACGAACATCGCGAAGATCAGGATCGCCGTCCAGAAGTGTAACGAGAGGATCTCCATCTCGTACTGCAGGACAGTCTGGCCACCCAGGTAGACCTGGATCGGCGTCAGAATCATCCCCAAGACGACGAGCGAGGCGACCCGGTTGTCGATATCCTCGAGCCTCCAGGCGGCCAGCGCGGAGCCGATGATCGCGAAGCCGGCGAACATCGCGACGAATCGGTGGACCCACTCGTAGAAACTCGGGAGATTCGCCGGGAGCAGGTTGTACGGGCCGGCATCACACTGCGGCCAGTTTGCCTCACAGGCAAGTCCGGAGCCCGTCGCCTTCGCAGCGACACCAAGGAGGATAGTCGCGGCGACGAGCACCAGCGTCGTCGCAAGCAGGTGTGGGAAGCCGAACCGGTCGATCAGCGATCGGAGTGTCGGGCGGTTGTGACTGTCGGACGACACGGTCGTTCGCTCGGGGCTTAGGACCACCTGTATTTAGGCTTCCCGTGTCGTTCTCGAGTTGTTGGAACGGGCGTCGGCCTCCCGCGAGCGGGCCCTCTTGACTCTCGATGGATCGATTCCGACTGTCCGTCCTTCGCCGGATTCAAGACCCGGCCACGCCAGCACGCCACATGGAAAAACGCGAGCGACTCGAGCGCTACCTCGAGGTCTCCGACCTCGAGTCGGTCTGGTTCGCACGACCGAACGCCTTTGCCTGGCTCACCGGCGGCTCGAACGTGGTCGACCGCGAGACGGATGCCGGGGTTGCCGCCGTCGGCTACGACGGGACCGACATCTGCGTCCTCGCGAACACCATCGAAGCCGAACGGATCGTCGAGGAAGAACTGCCCGACCTCGAGTCGGAGTCGATCACCCTCGAGCAATTTTCCTGGTACGACGCATCGCTCGAGGAGGCGATCGCCGACCGGGCAGGTGACGGGCGAGCGGCCGCAGACATCGACGTCACTGGCCTCGAGCGCGTCGATTTGGCCAACCTCCGACAGCCATTGACTCGGCGAGACCGCGAGCGGTACCGCGAACTCGCCAGGGAAACGACGGTCGCCGTCGAGGCCGTCTGTCGCGAGCTTCGACCCGACGACACTGAACACGAGGTCGCCTCAGCCCTGCAGGTCGCCCTCTCTGGACGAGAGATCGAGGCGCCGGTCGTCCTCGTCGGTGGGAGCGAGCGGGCCCAACGGTACCGACACTACACGCCGACTGACGCCCAACTTGACGCGTACGCCCTCGTTTCGGTGACCGCCGAACGAGGCGGCTTACACGCCAGTTGCACCCGAACCGTCGCGTTCGATCCGCCGACGTGGCTCGAGAAGCGACACGAGGCCGCAACACGGGTCGAGACGACGGCCCTTGCGGCAACACAGGAGGCCGCTGCGCGAAGCGACGATGCGGACACCGGAACGGCTGGCGACGTCTTCGCGGCGATCCAGGGGGCCTACGAGGCCGTCGGCTACCCGGGCGAGTGGGAACGACACCACCAGGGCGGCGCAGCGGGCTTCGCCGGCCGGGAGTGGATCGCGACCCCAGAGCACGACGCACCCGTCGAACGGCCGATGGCCTATGCGTGGAACCCAACGGTCCAGGGAGCGAAGAGCGAAGGAACAGTGTTGCTCACCGAGAACGGGCTCGAACCACTGACGACGACCGGAGACTGGCCGACGACGACCGCCTCGGCCGTCGACCGCGAGCTCGAGCTCGAGCGACCAGGAGTGTTGGTACTCGACGCGGAGTGACGAACTCGAGTTACGCGTCAGCTTCGTCGTCTTTGTCGGCTGTGTCCGACAGGTTGGTCGTCGACTCGTCGGCTACCGAGTCGCCAGTAGATTCGTTCATTTTGGATTCGGCTTCGTCAGCCCGGTCGGCCGCCTCGAGCACGTCGATCTCGTCGACCGTGATCGTCACTGGCTCGACGTCAGCACCCAGTTCCGGTTCGGCCTCGGCTTCCCGGTCGAGAACGCGGTCGAGCGTGAAGATGGTGTTCAGTTCCTGCTGGACCTGATCGACCACACCACCGACGAGTTCGCTCGGCTGGATCGCTGTGTACTCATAGGGGTTGTTGCCGGCCCCTTCGCTGGCCCGCTTTTCGCGCGTGACGCGGTCTTCGTCGTGGAGTTCCGCGAGGGCCTCCCGAACCGTACTCGGATAGAGCCCCGTTCCCGTGGCAACCTCTTCGGAGGTGCTTCCGGGATTGTCGAGTAAGTGGACGTAGATCTTCGCCCGCGTCTCGGTGTCGAGGATCCACGAGAGTAAGTCGACGATCCGCTGGTCGACTTCCTCGGCCGCCGCCGTTCGGACGCCGTCATCACCATCGACGAGGGCGTCGTCATCGGGTGGCTGGTCTGGCCCGTCGTCCGTCCGGTAGTCGTCGGTGTCGTCTCGAGCCATATGTCTCGGCTAAGAGGAAGTTTCGAGCGACGTTAAACCTTTGCGCGGGAAATCCCCTCGCCACTCGAACGAGAGCCACGGGGGCGAGATCACTTTCGCTGCGGTAGCGTACACCTTTTAGCCCCACCGCTAATACAGGGAGGTGATGACGTCGTTCCAGTCGACACTCGGTGAGGAGTCGGGGATCGCCGAGGAGCTGGCCGAAAACCAGCAGGCGATCTCCATCGCCGAGTTCTTCGAGAAGAACAAGCATATGCTCGGCTTCGACAGCGGCGCTCGAGGCCTCGTGACGGCCGTCAAGGAGGCCGTCGACAACGCCTTAGACGCCGCCGAAGAGGCGGGCATTCTCCCGGATATCTACGTCGAGATTCAGGAAGCAGGCGACTACTATCGCCTGATCGTCGAAGACAACGGGCCGGGGCTCACGAAGGAGTCGCTCCCCAAAGTCTTCGGGAAACTGCTCTATGGCTCGCGCTTTCACGTTCGCGAGCAAAACCGCGGCCAGCAAGGGATCGGGATCTCCGCGGCCGTTCTCTACTCACAGCTGACCAGCGGCAAACCGGCGAAGATCACCAGCCGAACCCAGGGTGAAAGCGAGGCACAGTATTTCGAGCTTATCGTCGACACCGACGAGAACGAACCCGAAATTAGCGTCGAGGAGACGACCAGCTGGGACCGACCCCACGGGACGCGCATCGAACTCGAGATGGAAGCCAACATGCGCGCTCGCAACCAGCTTCACGATTACGTCAAGCACACGGCGGTCGTCAACCCCCACGCTCGCCTCGAGTTGCGCGAACCCGACGCACACTTCAAGTTCGAGCGGGCGACCGACCAGCTTCCCGAGGAGACAGAAGAGATCCGCCCGCACCCCCACGGCGTCGAACTCGGGACGGTGTTGAAGATGCTCGCGGCGACCGACTCACACTCCGTCTCGGGATTCGTTCAGGAGGAGTTCACCCGTGTTGGGAAGAAGACGGCCGAGTCGATCATCGACGAGTTCCGCGACCGCCACGACGGACGCGAGATGCGCTGGCGACCGCCTGCAAGCCAGGAGGAAATCGACCTTCGTGCCGTCGTCGCCGACGCGACGGCGAACAAGGGCCAGGAGGCGACGAGCGCGTTCGCCGGTGCCATCGCCGACGCCGTCGACGAGCGCGACCGAATCGCCCACCACGAACTGCGCGAAATGGTCGCAGACGCCGCAGAGGCTGCCGAAGCCGACCACGGAACGACGTTCGGCGATACCGTCCAGGAAAACGCGCTCGAGGCGGTCTGGCTCGCACTCGTCGATGCGACGGACGACGACGAGGCCGACAGCAACGACGCCGACTCGAGGCTCGTCGGTGAACTCTACGACCTCGCCGACGAAGCGACGAGCACGCGGAAAGACGATGCGGTCGTCCACGCGTTCGCCGATCGGCTCGCGGGAATGTTCACCGATGCGCTCGACGAGGATGTCCGCCAGCGACTGACCCAGCGAGAACTCCGAGAGTACGTCGACCGCGCTGCGGACCTCACGGAAGAGTACGACGACGTCGCGTTCGGAGACACCGCCCGTGAGAACGTCGTCGAGACGATCTGGGGCGTGATGGCGACGGTTCCGGACGAGCCGCCGCTGGTCCGCGAACTGGCCGACGACCGCGACGCCGCCAGCGATCTCATCGACGCCATGCGCGAGACCGACATCATGGCACCGCCCACGCGGTGTCTCTCCCCCATCACCGCCGATCTCGTCGAGGCCGGACTGAGAAAGGAGTTCGATGCCGAGTTCTACGCTTCTGCAAGCCGCGATGCGGAGGTCCACGGCGGCGACCCGTTCATCGTCGAAGCTGGCATCGCCTACGGCGGCGACCTGGGTGCCGAAGGGAGCGTCGACGTGCTCCGATTCGCCAACCGCGTGCCGCTGGTCTATCAACGCGGCGCGTGTGCGACGACCGACGTGGTCAAGTCGATCGGCTGGCGCAACTACGGGCTCGACCAGCCCGGCGGCTCTGGCCTGCCGAACGGTCCGGCCGTTATCATGATCCACGTCGCCTCGACGAACGTTCCGTTCACGAGCGAGTCGAAAGACGCCGTCGCGAACGTTCCCGCGATCGAAGACGAGATCGAACTCGCCATCCGGGAGGCCGCCCGCGAACTCAAACGCTTCCTTAACAAGCGTCGGTCGATGCAGAAACGCCGGAAGAAACAGAACGTCCTCGGGAAGATCCTCCCCGAGATGGCCACGAAAGTCGCCGAAGTCACCGGACGCGACGAACCCGACATCGACGACGCCATCGCCCGGATTATGAACAACGTCCTCGTCGAACGCGAGGTCGAAGCGAACGGCGACGCAAAGGCAGTCTCGGTCGTCGTCGAAAACAACTCGAGTACGGCCGAGCGACTCGAGATCACCGACATCGTCACGGCCGAGCCGACGGCCCTTCCCGACGACGTCACCGTCGTCGAGATGGACGGCGAGTGGTTCGTCAAGTGGGAGCCCGACGTGGGGAGCGGTGACGAGGCGACGCTCGAGTACGAGGTCACGACGGACGCATCGTTTGACCTGAGCGTGAAAGGCGTCGAAACCGAGAAACTGACGGTGAAACAATGAGCACGGACGCAGACCAGCAGGCACGAGAACAGTTGATCGATCTCGCGGCGCAGTTTTACGACCAGTTCGAACTGGGCGAGATCCCGCACATGTCGGTCCCGACCCGGACCAAAAACAACATCGAGTACGACGAAGACGAGAAGGTCTGGGTCTACGGCGATCGGGAGTCGACCCGGTCGGCCAACTCCGTCCGCGGAGCCCGGAAGCTCCTGAAGGCGGTGTACACCATCGAGTTCCTCGCCGACCAGCTCGAGCAGGATCGCTCGTCGACCCTGCGTGAACTCTACTATCTCTCCGAAAGCTGGGATAACACGGAGGCGCAGTTCAACGACCAGGACGAGTCGAACAGCCTGGTCGAGGACTTAGAGATCGTTTCGGGTGTCACCCGCGAGGACTTCCACATGCGCCCGGAGGAGTCTGGGGCGACGATTATGGGTCCGTTACACCTCCGCGAACAGACCCGTCGTGGCGAACGCGAGATTCACTGCCAGGAGGACGTCGGTGAAGGTGGCTATCAGATTCCGAACAACCCCGACACGATCGAGTTTCTCGACTGCGACGCCGATTTCATCCTCGCCGTCGAGACCGGTGGGATGCGTGACCGACTCGTCGAAAACGGCTTCGACGAGGAGTACAACGCCTTGATCGTCCACCTCAAAGGCCAGCCCGCCCGAGCGACCCGTCGAATCACCCGCCGACTCCACGACGAACTCGGCCTGCCGGTGACCGTCTTCACCGACGGCGACCCGTGGTCGTACCGGATCTACGGCTCGGTCGCCTACGGCTCGATCAAATCCGCCCATCTCTCGCAGTATCTGGCGACGCCCGAGGCGCAGTTCATCGGCATCCAGCCCGCCGACATCGTCGAGTACGACCTGCCGAGTGACCCGCTGAGCGACTCGGACATCAACGCACTCGAGAGCGAACTCTCCGATCCACGATTTCAGACCGACTACTGGGAAGAACAGATCGAGTTGCAACTCGAGATCGAGAAGAAGTCCGAACAGCAGGCACTGGCGTCTCGAGGGCTCGACTTCGTCACGGATACGTACCTGCCCGAACGGCTCGACGCGATGGGCGTTATCTAGAGCCGGACAGCCAGTCACCGTCGCCGTTTTGCGCACCTGAGTTCGACGGACGAGCGCTCAGTGCTCGTCGAGGACGACCGGCACGCCTCGACTCGCGACATCGACGACGAAGGCATCCTGGTCGGTTTCGATCGCCTCGAACGTATCGTAGTGGACGGGCAACACGAGCCCAGGTTCCATCCGTTCGGCGAGGGCTGCGGCCTCGTGGCGGTCCATCGTGGACGTGCCGCCGATCGGCGCGAGAAGGAGGTCCACCTCGAGGTCCTCGTGGAATGTGAAGGCGTCGGTGTCGCCGGGCCAGAACGCCGTCACGCCGTCGACTGTAACGCCGAAGCCACAGCCCTGGCCTTCGGGGTGATACGGCGTCCCACTCTCGTCCGTGTGTGGGCCCGCAGGGTCGTTAAACGCAGGCGTCGTGTAGAGGTCGAGCGGCCCGAGGATGAACGACTCGTCGTCACGGACGCGTTCGACCTCGTACGGTAGCTCCTCCGGTTGCTCGCTGATGCCGTTGTGTTCGTGAGCGTCGACGGACTCGTAGACGACGACGATCGAATCGTCGTGGGCGACCCGATCGATCGAGTCCGGATCGTAGTGGTGGCCATGAGAGACGAGAACGAGATCGCCGTCTTCCGGTCGAAAGCCGTCCAGAAGACCGTATCGTTCGGGACCGGGATCGATGTAGATGACGACGCCGGTCCGTCCCTCGAGTCGGACGCTTGCGAGCCCGAACCAGTCGACCGTTACCGCGCCGAATCTAATAGTCATCGACGACCCTACGACCGGCCGAATCGAAAAAGGTTCGACTCGTTCGATGCCGTTGTGAGAGCTGGTCAATGACTCATTTGGACTCGGGTGGAGATGTTACACTGACGGGCTGGTGTGGAGTCGAGAGGTTCTTGCCCCATTAATAACCACATAACCGAAATGGCTATATTGTCTTCGGAGGTTTGTTTATAAAGTAGGCGAAACAGTTATATCGTTTTCGGCCTTACTCTATGTTAACCGAGGCGACCGGGTTTCTTCTGGTTACCCCACCTGGGAGCCCCGAGTAACCACCCTGAGACACCATGACAGATACGAACCTTCGAGCCTACCGGAACGAACGAGCCGACGAACGAACCGACGAACGAGAAGACGAAACGACTGCCCGAGCCGACGAGCAAGAGCACTGCCCAGAGTGTGGCGGGCGACTCATCTCGGACACCGAACACGCCGAGACGCTCTGTGGCGACTGCGGACTCGTCGTCGAAGAAGACGAAATCGATCGCGGCCCCGAGTGGCGTGCGTTCGATTCGGCCGAGAAAGATCAGAAGAGCCGCGTCGGCGCCCCCACGACGAAGATGATGCACGACCAGGGGCTGTCGACTAACATCGGCTGGCAGGACAAAGACGCCTATGGCCGGGCGCTCTCGAGTCGCCAGCGTCAGAAGATGCAGCGGCTCCGAACGTGGAACGAGCGGTTTCGCACCCGTGACTCGAAAGAGCGCAACCTCAAGCAGGCCCTCGGTGAGATCGACCGGATGGCGAGCGCACTCGGACTGCCCGAAAACGTCCGCGAGACCGCCTCGGTCATCTATCGGCGCGCCCTCGAGGAGGACCTCCTCCCCGGACGGTCGATCGAAGGCGTCGCGACGGCGTCGCTGTACGCCGCCGCCCGCCAGGCCGGGACGCCGCGCAGCCTCGATGAGATCTCGGCCGTCAGCCGCGTCGAGAAGATGGAGCTGACCCGAACCTACCGGTACATCATCCGAGAACTCGGCCTCGAGGTCAAACCCGCCGACCCCGAACACTACGTCCCACGCTTTGTGAGCGACCTCGACCTGTCGGACGAGACCGAACGGATGGCCCGCGAACTGCTCGAGTCGGCTCGCAAAGAGGGCGTCCACAGCGGCAAGTCGCCCGTTGGCCTCGCTGCCGCCGGCGTCTACGCTGCAGCGCTGTTGACCAACGAGAAGGTCACGCAGAACGAGGTCAGTGACGTCGCGAACATCTCGGAGGTCACGATCCGAAACCGCTACAAGGAACTGCTCGAGGCCTCGGATTCGGCTGCACCGGCGTAATCACCGGCTTTCCGGAGGGAAACGGAAGTTACGACCACCGTCGATGGCGTCCGATCCAGTCGGCTGGTGTACTCACATGGTGTTCGGACTCGAGGCAGAATACCGTCTGCCCCTCACTTGTCGCGGCGTTTCGTGACCCGAGAGTGCGTACGCGGCAAGGCTTATTGTGCTCTCCCGTGTAACACAATATCATGGATGAAACGACCGTCCGACTGTTGTGCCCCGAGTGTACGAAAAACTGGCAGGCGTCACCGGGCAAGCTTCCAGAATCCGCCGAAATGTTCCATTGTCCGAACTGTCATGCGACCCGGCGGACGGCCGAATTCATGCGAACCGATCACGACCTTCAGACCTTGAAACAGCTCGGCTAGTACGTCCCGACTCGTTTCAATCCGCTTTTGTACACTGCAGATCGTCGTTTGCGACCAGTGGCGGTTGCAGTCAAAGACACAGGAAACGGACTTCGGGAGCCAGTTTAAGATCATCATACCACGACTCCGGTGCTGTAACAGTGGTTTACGAGCGAACGAGAACCGGACACAGGGACTCCCTATAAACGGTTTCAAGTCGCTAGTCCATCGTGTTCTATTTTCCGGAACTACGGACTGTCACGGCGGTCTGTATGGGGCGTGTGGTAACGCGGCTCAAGATAATAATATAACCCTGCAGTGGATATGATTGGATGCCTATGAAGAAGCAGGAGCTCATTCACCTTCACGGCCTTCTTGCCGAAGTATCGAACCAGTGTTCGGAGTGGGAAAACTGTCGAATCGACCTCGAAGAGTACGAATCGCTCGGTATTCGACCGACATCGATTCACAAATCGAAAACAGATCATAAAGCGGCTGTTTTTGCGCTGGCTGGCGGTATCACGGCGAACATGCACGAGGGCGAACAAGAAGCCGTCGCCCCCACTGCTGACTGAACGAAACGACGCATCCTCCGATCGTACAACGCAAGTACTGGCCAGACGTATCTACGAACCAACCGAAACATCTGCGCTCAGATGATAAACACGGGCAAAACCGAGTGAACCCATCGAAAGGTCGTGTTACTCGACGAGGTCTTCGAATTCAGGAAGGATTTCTTCGTCTTCGTCGGCTTCGCTCTCCGCCGTGGCCTCCGTCTCTTCAGTGGTCGACGACTCGTCAGCCTCGTTTTCCGATTCGTCTTCTGTTTCGTTCTCGTCTTCGTCGTCTTCTAACACGTCGACGCGCTCGACCTCGAGCGGGATGTTCTCGAGGCGCTGGCCGATTTCCTTCCGGGCGATACGCGAGGCGTGTTCCTCACGTTCGACGTTGAAAACGGTCATCTCTAGCTCTAACGCGACGAGCGCTTCATCGGCCGCGATGAACGCGGGTGGAAGTTCCTCTCCCGATGGAGCGGTGCGTTCTCCCATGTTGATCTCGACGTAGTTCAAATCAGGGTTCAACATCTCTCCCGTCTTGGAGATGGCGATACGGATCGCCTCGTCTTCTGTCTCAACGTCGAATACCGGCACGGCAGCTTCGACGACAACCCTGCAGTTCATACCGTGACATTGTGTCGCCTACAGTATCAAGGTTCGCCTCACTTTATCGGTCGCGTCTGCGCCGGTGGACTCTCGATCCGTTGGAGACGTCGCCGCTGCGCCCTTCGAAGGTGCGGTTCGAAAGGCACAAGCCGGCGCTCTCGAACTCCCCGATGAATGGAAACCGGGCAGCTCCCGATCGACGACCTCCCAGGTGGGCTCGATCTCTATCGGACGCTCGAGAGCGGGCAGACCTACCTTTGGCAACGGGACGACGACGGGATGTACAGCGGAACGCCCGACCCTGAGACGTGGTACGTTACGGTCGTCGACGGGACCCCAATTCGGGTTCGAGCGCAAAGCGGAATGCTCGAGTGGGAGTCGACAACCGACGTCGATCCGCTCGTTAGGCGGCTGTTACGACTCGAAGACGACCTCGAGGAGATCGTTGCTGCTACGCCCGAAGACTCGCTGGTAGCCGATGCCTACGAGGCCCACCGTGGCATGCGACTGGTGGAGGACCCGCCGTTTGGCTGTCTGATCTCGTTCATCTGCTCGGCACAGATGCGGGTGAGCCGCATTCACTCGATGGTGTCAACGCTGGCACGCGAGTACGGTGACGAGGTCGTATTCGACGGGCGGACGTACCACGCGTTCCCAACGCCGGACCAACTCGCACGGGCGACCGAAGCCGAACTGCGGGAGCTGGGACTCGGCTATCGGGCCCCGTACGTCGTGCGAACGGCAGAGATGGTCGCCGATGGAGAGGCACATCCAGCCGACGCTCGCGACCTCGAGTACGAGGCTGCCCGGACGTATCTCACCCAGTTCGTCGGCGTCGGCGACAAAGTGGCCGACTGCGTGTTGCTCTTCTCGCTGGGGTTCGACGAAGCCGTTCCGCTCGACACCTGGATCAAGTCGGCGATCGAGGAGTACTACCCCGACTGTGACCGCGGGTCGTACGCAGAGACGTCACGGGCGATTCGCGACCGGCTCGGCGGCGAGTACGCAGGATATGCACAGACGTACGTTTTCCACCATCTTCGGACGGCCGAGTGACCCGTCGATCCCCTCTGGCGTCGCCCAGTGCCTGCGAGTGGATCACGACCCCGAAGTCGATCGAGAGAGGGGGGAGGGGTACGTCGCGTGTGTAACCCTCGCACGACAATAGTCAGCCACTCGGCAGCCACGCGTCAGACAAACGGGATTTTTGCCGGTCGCGATCAACGGCTCGAGTATGACAGACCGAACCCGAGCACACGTGTTCGTCTCCGGGAAAGTACAGGGCGTCTACTACCGCGCGACCACTCGCGATACGGCCAGTGGTCGGGGCATCGATGGCTGGGTAAAGAACCTCACGGACGGTCGCGTCGAGGCAGTGTTCGAGGGCACCGAGGCCGACGTCGAGGCGATGGTCGAGTGGTGTCACGAGGGGAGCCCAGCGGCTGACGTCGACGACGTGGAAGTCACAGACGAGGAACCACAGGGCCTCGAGGGGTTCGAGATCCGGTACGAGTGAGCGGCGAGTGGGCGGCTTACCGGGGGCTGAACCGGTTCGTCCGATTTTCGCTGTCGAAGTCGCCACCTTCGTTCGGATCGTCGGTCCCGTCGCCGTGCCACTCGCTTTCATCGTCGTAGACGTCGATGTGATGGATTGCCGCCGGCGAGAGGAGGCGATTCCCCTCGAGTTCGATCCAACCGTTGGCGTGGACGACGATCGGTCCCTCGTAGAGCGGGGCATCCGCGTCGACGGCGTCGTAGATGACGACGTCGTGGTAGGCCCGCGTAAGGGGGTTTAGGTCGTCACCAGCGAGCGGTTCAGTGGAGGCAAACGGGGGGAACATCGTACCGAGATGACAGCCTATGCAGACATAAGTGGTGTGGACGTCGCTCGAGTACGCAGACCACGACGGCCTACGACGTGTCCGAGTAGACGACCACCCCGTCCGCAATCTTCAACGGTTGGCCGGTCGAACCGTGTCGTATGATTACAGGCGAGCAGATGGCCGCCGTCGACGAGAACGCCGAGGCGCTTGGCGTGCCACGAAAGCAGCTGATGGAATCAAGCGGTAACGCGGTCGCCCAGCGGGTCCGCGAGATCGCCGACCCGGGCTCGAGGGTCGTGATCGTCGCCGGGCGGGGGAACAACGGCGGCGACGCGTTCGTCACAGCCCGGTTTCTGGACGACTACGACGTGACGACGCTCCTGCTCGGCCGGGCCGAAACGATCGGCACCGACATCGCCCGCGATAACTGGGCAGCGCTCGAGCGCGCCGACTACGACGTTCGCGAGGTGACCGACTCACGGACCCTCGGGCTTCCGGACTGCGACGTGCTCGTCGATGCGATGCTCGGAACCGGAATTAGTGGCAACCTCCGCGAGCCGGCCGCGACCGCCGCGCGAGCGATCAACGATGCCGAGGCGACCGTCGTCGCGGTCGACGTTCCGTCTGGCTTCGACGCTGCTAGTGGCGATCACGCCGACAACGGGGTCGACGCGGATCACGTCGTCACCTTCCACGACACGAAGCCGGGCCTCGAGCACCTCGAGGCCACCGTCACCGTCGCTGATATCGGCATTCCCGCCGCAGCCGAACGGTTCGTCGGTCCCGGCGACGTTCGTCTCGCCCGCCCCGACGACCGGGCAGGACGGCCGTACGTCATCGGCGGAGGCCCGTACACCGGTGCACCTGCGCTGGCCGCCCAGGCGGCGCTCCGGGCCGGTGCCGAACTCTCGTTCGTCGCCGCACCTGAAGTCGTCGCCGGCGAGATCCAGGGCTATTCTGCGGACCTGATCGTCCAACCGTTCGACGGCGACCACCTGGGGCTCGACCAACTGGACGACCTCCTCGAGACCGCACAGACGTACGAGAACGTCGTCGTCCTCGGTCCCGGCCTCGGCACCGAAGCCGAGACGCTCGAGGCCGTCCGGACGTTCCTCGAGTCGTACGACGGCCAGGTAGTCGTCGACGCGGACGCACTTGCGGTCGTCCCCGACATCGAGACCGATGCGACGCTCGTCTGTACGCCCAATCGGGCCGAACTGGCGCGAATGGGCGGGCCGGACGCCGACGACCTTCGATCGGTGGCCGACGAAATCGAGTCCTTCGCGGCCGAGTTAGGTCACGTCGTACTCGCGAAAGGCGCAGCCGACGTCGTTACGGACGGCGAACGGACCCGAATCAGCCGCTCGGGAACCGTCGCGATGAAAGTCGGCGGCACAGGCGATACGCTCGCCGGCATCGTCGCTGCCTTACTCGAGTTCGCCGACCCGCTCGAGGCGGCGGCAGCCGCCGCCCACGTCAACGGCATTGCCGGCGAACGGCTGGCCGACGGTCAGGGCCACGGCTACCTCGCCACGGACGTCCTCGAGGAGATCCCCGCGGCACTGTGGGGTGGTGCCGATGAGTGAGACCCCCGACGCCGACGACGAGGCCGGGACGAACGAGCAAAACGGGGCGACCGACCTCACACACACGACCGAGGAGGGTGACGTCCAGATGGTCGACGTCGGGGACAAGCCGGATAGCGACCGCCGCGCCGTCGCAGCGGGCGAGATCCGCCTCCAGCCCTCGACGGTCGAGGCCATCCGCGACGATGGGGTCGGCAAAGGCGACGTGCTCGCCACCGCTCGCGTGGGTGCGATTCAGGCCGTCAAACACACCTGGGAAACGATCCCGATGTGTCACCAGATCCCGATTACCAATGTCGACACCGACTTTACGCTTCACGAAGACCGCATCGACCTCGAGGTTGCCGTCGAGACGACTGGGAAAACCGGCTGCGAGATGGAGGCTTTAGAGGGCGTGACGACTGGCTTAAACGTCGTCTGGGATATGGTCAAAGCCGTCGAGAAAGACGACGGGGGCCAGTATCCCGACACGGGAATCGAAAACGTTCGTGTACTGCAAAAACAGAAACGGAAACGCCAGGGGTAATCGAACGTCGGTCGCACGGAGTGGCTGCTGGATGGGGTGTAGTCGGCTACATCTTTTGGGACTCGGTCTGCCGTCGAGCGACCGTCTCGAAACTCCCGAGCCCGACGGCTAGAGGTCCATCCCGCCGTTGACGTCGATCACTTCGCCGGTGACATATGAGGAGTCTTCGCTCGCGAGGAATCGGACGACGGCCGCGATGTCTTCGACCTCGGCCAGACGCTCGAGCGGAATGCCGGCGACGATTCGGTCGAGTACCTTATCCGGAACGCTCTCGAGCATATCGGTCGCGGTGAAGCCGGGGGCAACGCAGTTGGCCGTCGACCCGCCTTTGGCGAGTTCGAGGGCGATCGTTCGGGTAAAGCCGAACATCCCACTTTTGGCGGCGGCGTAGTTGGCCTGTCCGAAGTTGCCCTGTTTGCCGACGACGCTCGAGATATTGATCAGGCGGCCCTCGTTGGCGTTCCAGATGTCGTCGTAGAACTCCTGGGTGCAGTTGAACATCCCGCCGAGATTGACGTCCATGACGCGATCCCACTCTTCTCGGGTCATCGTGGTAAACTGGGTGTCAGCGGTGATTCCAGCGTTGTTCACGAGTACGTCTGCCGGACCGAAGGCATCGTGGCAGACCTCTCGCATGTGGATAACCTCGTCGCGGTCGGCCACGTCGGCCTGTGCAGCGACGGCCTGCCCGCCGGCAGCTTCGATCGTTTCGGCGGCTTCGTGTGCCGGTCCTTCAGACGACCGGTAGTTGACGACCACGTTAGCACCCTCGGAACCGAGGTACTCCGCGATTCCCCGCCCGATGCCGCGTGCCGAGCCTGTGATGACACAGGTGCGTCCGTCCATAGACATTGTCACTGCCTATTCTACCTCCGTCGGTATATAATGACGTGTCAACTAACAGAACCTGCACCTGTCGTTATAGAAACAAGTGGAGCGGTTTGTACGCTGACTGCACCGTCCGCGATTCGCACTCGATTCCTCGCTCCGGCTCGCTCCCCTCGTGCAAACGGGTGTATCTGACGTTTGGTGGCTACTGCAGGCAGTACGGTTTCGAGATTGCCGTGAAAACCCGATGTGGGGGCGGTCAACCGCAGCGCGTTACCGGGTCTGTGCCTGCTCGATCCAGTCTTCGATTCGACTGGGGGAAATACCCGTTTCGGAAGCGAGTTCCGCGACGTTGGCCGCGGCGAGCTGGCCGAACGTTTCGACGCCAGCCTCCTGAAGGTCCTCGGCGTACGCCTGACCAACACCGGTCAGTTCGGTGAAATCGTCGGTCTCGGTCGCAGACGATACGTCGCCACTAGTAGTTCTCTCGACAGTTTCACCGCCATCAGTGAAGTCACCGGAGCTGGACGCATCACCAGCGACGTCCGCCGCTTTTGGATCGGGCGAGTCAAACTCGGCCTCGACGTCTGCAACGGACCGCGTTTCGAACCACTCACAGACGTCCGGCCAGAGTTCGGCGTGACTGCGCGAGGAGACGGACATCCCGATGTGGCCCGTTGCGAACTCCATGATCTCGGTGTCGTCGGCGGAAACGACCTCGTTGAACGGCTTGGACGCCCCCGGCGGGATGAGGTGGTCGTACTCGGCGACGATCTGGAGGACAGGCATGTCGATCTTCTCGAGATCGACGTGTTCGTCGCCCAGGTGGAGTTCGTTCTTGTACAGCTTGTTCTCCTGGTAGATGTCACGGATGAACTCCTCGTAGGCGACGCCCGCGACGTCGATGCCCTCCGAGAGCCACCGCTCCATCCGCGCGAAGTTCTCGACGAAATCCTCGTCCTCGACGTTGTCGTAGAAGCGGACGTACTTCGTCAGGTTGTTCGCGACGGGGTCCATCAGGGCGAAACCGACGTCCAAGAACTCCGCGGGGACGTTTCCGAACGTGTCCGTGACGGTCTCGGGGTCGTAGTAGTCTTCAGCGCCCCACAGCTCGAGGACGCCACCCTCACCGGCGAAACAGAGGCCGGCGGCCATCAGGGCGAGGTTCCTGACCTTCTCCGGGTACAGGGCCGCGTACATGGCCGACATCGTCCCACCCATACAGTAGCCGAGGATGTTGATCGCGTCCTGACCCGAGCGCTCGCGGACGACGTCGACGCAGTTGTCGATGTACCGGTTGACGTAGTCATCGAGTGAGAGTTTTCGGTCCAGCTTCGAAGGCTCGCCCCAGTCGATCATGTAGACGTCGAAGCCGGCCTCGAGTAGCGTCCGGATGACCGACCGGTCGGGCTGGAGGTCGAGGATGTACGGCTTGTTGATCAGCGCGTAGGTGACGAGGATGGGGACGTCGTACTGCTCTTCGGTCATCGGCTCGTAGTGGAGGAGTTCGAGTTTGTTCTCCTCGTAGACGACCTCGCTCGGTGTCTGGCCGACCTCGACGTTCTCTAAGGTCTCGGTGCGATCCGGAGCGACCTGGCTCTTCTCGGCGAGGTCGGCGGCGTTCTCCCAGGTCTGTCGCTGGAGTTCGAGTGCGGTTGCGTAGGGGTTTCTCATTGTTCGTCTTCGAGATGCTCAAGGACGCGGTCGAGTTTTGACTCGACGGCGTGCTGGCGGCGCTCGAGTTCGACGAGTCGGTCGCCGATCTCGACGACGCCTTCCTCGGTCGCGAACCCGAGCGTTCGCAGTGTCTCCTGGGAGGCCTCGTCGGCCTGTTGCTGGAGTTCGAGGACGTCGCCGACTGTCTCACCCGTCATCCGGGCGAAGGCGGTCGTCGACATCACGTCTTTAAACGCTTCGTTGGCCGTGTTGAGCCAGATGTCGCGGAATTCATCGACGTCGACGTCTTCGCCTTCGAGCGAGTCGTTCATCCGGTCAACCATCTGTTTCGAGGCGTTCATCCACGTCTCGTAGGCTCGAGCGTAGCCTTCGACTCCATCGGATATCTCGTTTTCCTCGCTCACCTCGCCGACGGTTTCGGACCAGCTCTCGACGAACTGCGCCTGCGCTTCCATGTTGTTCTCGAGTGCCTCGAGTAGCTGTTCGTTCCACTGTTCGACGAATGCGTTCCAGTTCTGCATCTGGGGCTGTTGTGAGTCTGACATTGCGTATAAATTGGGCAGCTTACGTAAAAAGGCTGAGCCTTTTTTCTACGCCGAAACGTCGATTTCCTGAGCGGCCTCTTCGACGTTCTCGGCGACAGTCGATACGTTCGCTTCGAGCTGCTCGTGGGCCTCGAGGAAGGCATCGAACGACGTGTCGACGACCTCGGAGTAGCTCGCGGTGAACTCCTCGAAGGCGGCTTCGGACTCCGTCATGGCCTCGGCCATAGCCTCGAGCGACTGTGACTGGGCTTCGGTGGCCGAATCGACGCTCTCGTCGACGAACTCGCGCAGTTCGTCGAAGTTCGCGGCGTCTTCGGGCATCGACGCCTCGAGCGCGTCGAGGTAGGCGTGGGTGGCACCTTTCGTCAGGTCCGCGTTGGACTCGACGAGCGTGCCCGAGGACTCGACGGCGCTAGTGAACGCCGAAAGCGACGTCGACTGCGCCTCGAGGGCGTCGTGGGTGAGGTTCTGGGACTGTTCGACGGCGGTGCGCTGTGCGGCGAAGAGTGCGGTGAGTGGGTTCTGGGTCATGGTTAATCTTCTCGGTTGCGTTTGACTGGGACAACGATCGTCTGGACGATATCGCCCTCTTCGATGTCGAGGGCTTCCCGTTCGGGTTCGGGAATGCTGATCCGACCGCCGCTCTGGACGCGAGCTTTGAACGTCGCGGTACCCATGTTCATCGGGCCGAACGACGAGAGGTCGTCGAACGGCGACGACGTACTCGCCTGCATCATCTGTCGCAACAGCTCCTGCTGAGATTCAGCGACTTGCTCGCCTGCCTCCTGCATCTGTTCTGTAAACATCGCAGGCGGGAACCAGGGCGATCGGTCGGAGTCGTCCGTCATCAACAGAGACGAGGGGCCCACGTATAATAAGCCTTTCCACCATTCACCATTAGATGGCAGCCAATGGTTTCAAAAGTCAACTACCGGTGTGATCGGTATTGGGTTCCTTTTAATGGACTGATGAGGATTCTGTCGATCCGCGATGCGGCGAGGAAATCGACTCGTTGTAGCCGTCGATCGGCCCGGCCGCGCAGTCGGACTGAGACAGCGGTTCAGTTCTCACTCGAGATGGCCATACTGTGATGAATTCACGCATACAGTGTCGGCCAACGATTCGAATCGCCGAGTTACGGGTCACTTGCTCGGCGTCGCTGGACGGAAGATGAGCATGCGGCGTTGAATAAATCGGCGGGTCGTTCCAGTCCCAGAAATCGGCGATTATGATCAGGATTCCGTCGTAAACTATGATTGGCCAAGCCAAAGAAGTCATAATGCTCCCCGCCCAAAGGCGCATAGATGGGATACAAAAATCCTGGGGAAGACAACCTCGCTGCCATCACCTCCGCGTGGTCGGCGATGACTCAGAGCTTCCTCCAGAGTGCGACCGCCGCGAACCGTGCCGCCGTCTCGACGATGTTTCCCGTAGCGTTCGACCAGAACTCGAACGGCACCAACGTACCGGCACCGATCGACTCCGTCGAATACTCCAGTCTCGACTGGGAGTTCGACCGGACGGTCGACGACGCCACACAGATCGCCGTCGGTGACACCGTCACCTTCGAGAAGACGATCACTGAATCGGACGTCAAGCGTTTCGCCGAGGTCAGCGGCGACACGAACCGACTCCACCTGGACGAGGAGTTCGCCGCCGACACCCGATTCGGTGAACGGATCGTCCACGGGACGCTGGTCTCCGGACTCATCAGTGCTGCGCTGGCACGTCTCCCCGGACTCACGATCTACCTGTCCCAGGACCTCGAGTTCAGTGGACCGGTCGGCATCGGCGACCACGTCTCCGCCCGCGTCGAAGTCGTCGAAGACCTCGGCAACAACCAGTACCGCCTCGAGACGACGATCTACAACGACGACGACGATGCGATGGTCATCGACGGTGAAGCGGTCGTCTTGATCGACGAAGTACCGGAGTAGCCACCACCCCATCGCTGGTGGACGCACTCCCCCGCACCGCAACCCTCCACAACCGGCCGATCCGATTTCGTATCGGCCACCACCCTCTCCTCTAGAATCATCGATCGACGTACTGCACCGCCTCACTCGAGGGCATCACCGCTCTCGAGGGCGGACCCCCCATGCGTCGTCATCGCGACCTGTCCTCGTAGCGCTCTCCGATAGTATAAATAGTTCCTCGCGGAACGACCGGACATGACGCTGTTCGGTACCGCCGGGATCCGTGGCCCTGTCACAGAGATCACGCCGGCACTCGCGCTGACTGTTGGGCAAGCCGCCGGCGAACCCGGTGAAACGTTCGTCGTCGGCAGAGACGGCAGACAGACCGGACCTGCGCTCGCCGCAGCGATGGAAGCCGGACTCGAGAGTGCGGGTGCAGACGTCTTCCGACTTGGGCGTGTACCGACGCCAGCACTCGCGTTCGCCGCTCGCGGGCGCAAGGGTGTAATGGTCACTGCGAGTCACAACCCGCCCGCCGACAACGGACTCAAGTTCTTCGTCGACGGCGTCGAGTACGACCGAGACGCCGAACGAGAAATCGAAAAACGAGTCACGGATGACGTCGCTTCTGTACCGTGGAACGAGTGGGGTCGGTCGGATCGACTCGAGGTCCTCGAGACGTACCGCGACGCGGTGGTTGACTACGTCGAAACGACGTTCGGCGACGCGGACGCTCACAGCCACGATCTACTGTCGGGGCTCTCGATCGCCGTCGACTGTGGGAACGGCGTCGGTGCGCTCGCAACGCCACAGGTTCTCGAGCGTCTCGGGGCGACCGTCGTCGCGGTGAACGCGAACGTCGACGGGTACTTTCCAGCCCGCGAGAGCAAGCCCACACCCGAGACCCTCACCGAGTTCACCGACTTCCTCGCTGCCGGTTCGTTCGACCTGGGGCTCGCTCACGACGGCGACGCTGACCGCCTCGTCGTCCTCGGGCCCGACGGCGAGGTGATTCACGAGGATACGATTCTCGCCGTCGTCGCCGCCCACTACGCGGGCGACAGCGACGCGGACGATCCGGTCGTGGTGACGACGCCGAACGCCTCCGCACGGATCGACGAGCGCGTCCGGGCAGCCGGCGGCCGCGTCGAGCGAGTGCGACTGGGGGCACTCCACGAAGGGATCGCCCGTGAACGCGCCCGCGGGGCCGAGGGGACGGCGGTCGTCTTCGCCGCTGAGCCCTGGAAGCACATTCACACCGGATTCGGCGGCTGGATCGACGGCGTCGTAAGCGCCGCCGCAGTCGCTGCCCTCGTCGCCGACGCCGGCGACACCGACGCGCTCCGGGAACCCATCACCGAACGACCCTACCGGAAGGTGAGCGTCGACTGTCCCGATTCGGCCAAAACCGTCGCTATGGCCGACCTCGAGACCGACCTGCCCGACGCGTTCCCCGACGCGACGGTGAACACGGACTACGGCGTCCGCCTCGAGTTCGCCGACGCCTCGTGGACCTTGGTCCGGCCGAGCGGGACCGAACCCTACATCCGGATCTACGCCGAAAGCGACGAGGTCGACGCGCTCGTCGACGACACCCGCCACGTCGTCGAGACGGCGATCGACGACGCCGAGTGACGCTGGCCCGTGCTGGGATCGGTCTGTCGGTGGCTTCTTGCACACGGTCACGGTATCTCTCGGCATGACCACCCGCGACTTACTCGAGGCCGCCCGCGAAATTCAGTCCGCAGCCCACGTTCCGTACTCCGAGTACACCGTGGGGGCGGCTCTCGAGACCGCCGATGGCGAGGTCTTCGTCGGCTGTAACCTCGAGAACGCAAACTACAGCAACAGCCTCCACGCCGAAGCGGTCGCCATCGCCGAAGCAGTGAAAAACGGTCACACCGACTTCTCGAGGATCGCCGTCAGCTCCGGCCCTCGGGACGGCGTCACCCCCTGTGGCATGTGCCGTCAGACGCTCGCGGAGTTCTGTGCGGACGACCTGAAAGTTATCTGTGACGAAGGCGAGGGTGAAGAGCCGACCGTCTACACGCTTGGGGACCTCCTACCGAACACCATTACCCAAGACATGCTCGAGTGACGATACTCACATCGTCTGTAGGAAACGGACTGTCGTAACAGGGCCCCGGAGGCGAACTCGAGAGCCATCGGCACTCGTCCAGCAGGTATATTCGGCGTCGGATCGAACCGCCGCCAATCGATGGCACGCGACAGCGAAGACCCGAACGCGGACGTACAGTATCACCTCGAGGTCGGCCCCGACGACGTCGCCGGGACGGTCCTGCTGCCAGGTAACCCCGAACGCCTCGAAAAGATCGTCGCCCACTGGGACGATCACGAGATCCGAGCCCACCACCGCGAGTACCGGACGGCTACGGGCTCGGTCGAGGGCACCCCGATTTCGGTCACCTCGACCGGAATCGGTAGCCCGTCGGCGGCGATCGCCGTCGAGGAACTCGCCCGCGTCGGCGTCGGGACGTTCGTTCGCGTCGGCTCCTGTGGTGCGCTCCAGGCCGAGATGGACGTCGGCGACCTCGTGATCAGCACCGGCGCGGTCCGCCAGGAGGGGACCAGCGACGAGTACGTCCGTGAGGACTATCCGGCGACGGCAGACTACGAGGTCGTCTCGGCACTCGTCGCAGCAGCCGAACGCCTCGGCTATGACTATCACGTCGGCCTCACGATGAGCGCCGACTCCTTCTACGCCGGGCAGGGTCGACCCGGCTTCGACGGCTTCGAGGCCGCCGGCTCGAGCGATCTCGTCGATCAGCTCAAGGAGGCGAACGTAAAGAACATCGAGATGGAAGCCAGCGCGATCTTCACGCTTGCGAGCCTCTATGGCCTGCGTGCCGGTGCCGTCTGTTCTGTCTACGCCAACCGCGAAACCGGCGCGTTCCGCACCGAAGGCGAATCTCGCGCCGCCGAGACCGCCTCGCTCGCGACCCACCTGCTCGCACAGATGGACCAGAAGAAGCGGGCGGCCGGAGCAGATCGCTGGCACGCCGGACTCTCACTCGAGGAGTGACGAATGGGATCGGTTTTCCGCGTGTCGAATCAGAAAGGGCGACTCGAGGCTACTCGCGCTCTCTGACGATTTCGGCCTCGAACACCTTGCGGTTCGGGACGATGTACTCCTCGGAGTCGTCTTCGATCTTCGTGACGAGGAGGTCGACTTCCTGAACGATGCCCGACTGCTGGCCGATTTGTACGCGGTCGCCGATTCCGTACGGTTGCTCGAGCAACAGATAGATGCCGGCCGCACTCGAGACGAGGAAGTCCTTGAACGCGATTGCACCGACGACGATGGCACCCGCCGCGAAGATCGCAAGCAGGACGACCAGTGGGAGGACGTAGACGCCGATCTGCCCCAGTGCGAGGACGAACGCGACGTACAGTACCGAGTACTTCACCAGCCGGGGGAGCACCGACACGTCGGGCAGTTTGACGCCGCGGAGATACTCGCTGACGACCAGTTCAGATTTATCGGCGATGATGAACCCGAGAATAAGGATGAGTACGGCGATGAAAACCTGTGGGATGAACTCCGTTACGCGGAACCAGAAGGCGTCGGTGTCGAGTAGCTGGGCGATGTGGATCGCCGTGAGGACGGCGATGCCATAAATAAACCACGAGCTAAGTCGTGCAACGATCTCGACTGTCGACGTGCCGATCGACTGGGCAGTCCGTTCGAACGGGGTTCCTTCGACCGTCTCCGGGACGCCCGAGGCCGACAGCAACTCCTTGTTGAGCCGACCGACGAGATAGCCAACAACCAGCCCCAATACCAATACCGCCATCGCGATAACGGCCGGCTCGTCGATCAGCGTCTGCCACTCCATGTCAGTACGCCTCCGGGTCGACCTCCAGAATAATTTCACCGGCTTTGAACGCCCGCACGAGCCCGTCACTCTCGGAGAGGACGATCGCGATGGCGTTCGTATCTCGCGTGATCGCCCCGGCCGCCATGTGGCGTGCACCGAGCCCTTTGGGGATGTCGACGCCCTCTGCGGACGGCTCGAGGTACCGGTACGCCGAGACGATCTTCCCCGCATCGGAGATGACGAAGGCGCCGTCGAGCCGCGAGAACTCCTTCAACATGACGTTCACGATCTGATCGCCGACGTGGACGTGGGATTTCTCGAACGGGTTGTACGAAAGCGGTCGGGACTTGTTCATTACCTTCCCCGCGTCGCCGACGACGAACAGTGCACCCACAGGTTTCCCCTTCTGGCCCTTCTTGCCGAGTTCGATCGCCAACTCGAGAACTGCCTTGATGACCTCGGGTTCGGGCCGCGATTTCGCGAACAGATCGTAGATTCCCGTCTGTGCGTTGGCGTTCGCTCGGACGCGAGAGACCGTGTCGATCTCGTCGCTGAAGACGCTCGTCGCGCAAGCGAGTTCGTCGCCGCCTTCGATGATCCCCTGCTCGAGTGCGCCCTCGAGCCCGAATCGAATCCGTTCGGCCACCTCGTCGAACTCGAGTGGGAGTTCGACGAACGTCTCCGCCCCCACGTCGTTTTCCGTACTGACGACGACCACGTCGAGGTCATCGATCGCCGTCACGCGCTCGTAGTACGAGCCGCTCGGTCCGAAGAGCACAACGGCATCGACATTCGAGAAAAGAGCCCCGAACACGTCGTCTAATCCGGCCATTGCTCATACAAGTCGTGCCCGCGTGAATAAGCGTTGTGGACCGTCTGACCTTCGTCAGCCGCTTCTCTCGTGGGCCGCCCAGGTTTATTTTGCACACCCTGTTCGTGAGAGCGAGCTGAAACGTGCCGGCATTCCGGTTTTCAGGCTGCCGTGCGGACTTCGGTAGCCGAAATCTACTGGGTTTGATCCGTGCGTACTCACCGGAGCACGATCCGTACGGAAACAGTATGGACAGCAGAACGATTTCAGCCGGTTTGCTCGAGTGAAACGATTACCAGCCGCTGGGTATCCGGTGAACGGTGCAAGAAGCAAGTGCGGGCCGACCCACGCTCGAGATCGGATTCGAATAGCACGTGGGACCGGATTCGAACGACGATCGAGAACCTGCGCCTGTGGCGCAGAACCTCGGTTTCGTTCGAATCCGGTGATCACATTCTCCGCTCACGACGTTGTTCGCGGAGAATGCGCGGGACCGGATTCGAACCGGAGCAAGACGATCACTCTCGCTTGGCTCGAGTGCTGCGACTTGCAGGATTCGAATCGATCCTGCTCTTCGCTCACTTCGTTCGCTCATGCGCGGGACCGGATTCGAACCGGCGGACCTCTACAGGACAGCGTCCTAAGCGCTGCGCCGTTGGCCTGGCTTGGCTACCCGCGCTCATCTTTCGCTTTTCACGAATCGAGTAAGAACCTGTCGATCCGAACTACCTGTGCTTGACCGGCTCTTCCGGTGACCAGTCGGGTGGGACGATAAACGTTACGTGCTCCGAATCCCGCAGCTGATGGAGTTCTGCGGCCTGTTCGGCCAGCGATCGATCCCGATACGGCATCTCGAGGCCGCAACCGGTACACACGAGCTTGCAGGTTGGCTCCTTCATGACAGACGTGAGCCCGACGGACGTAGCCGACTGGCGTCGTCTTTCGCTTGGGCCTTCAGAGGCTTTAGTAGCCGTTTCCTAGTGATACCGAGGCTGAACGGCCGGTTTCACTACCCGTTCGTAGCCACCCCTTGGACGGAGTATCATGATGTTGTATCACACGACACAGATTGTCGGAGATAGACGGAGAACTCTTCCCGCTGGGCGGAGAAACTGTCGTATGCACAGTGCGCGAGATCGCGTCGAGTACGAACCGTGGCTCGAGGAACTCGAGGCGATCGCCGACCGGCTCGAGCTCTCTACGGACGCTCGATCGTGTGCGATCGATCTCTTTCTGATGGACGTTCCGGAACTGGATCGATCGAAGCGTACAGCCCTCGCGGCGAGCGTGTACGCTGGCTCGCTCATCGCGGGTGATGGACGAACTCAGCGAACCGTCGCCGACGCGGCCGACGTCTCACGACTCTCGATCCAGACCCGCTGGAAAGCCCGCCTCGAGGAGGCCGGGCTCGAACCACCACGGTGGTGAGCCAGGTCGCCTAGTCGTTTCATCCGGCATTCGGAGTCAGACCAGCTGATCGTTTCATCGGGCATTCGGGCCCTAAAGTGCGTACGAGACGCCTCTTACACGCGTAAGTGTACGATAACCGACTGCGGAGGGGGAGTCGCCTGCTACCGATGATCGACTGCGGTGAGAACCGTCCGAACGGTCGAATATACGAAGCCACACGCCGTCGATCCATCACGGCGGACCGACGATTCCGCGAGCCACTGCGCAGCGGCATTCGCCGACGGCGGTCCCGATCACTCCTCGACGACGGACCCGTGTTCGTCGATTTCACCCTGAAAAATTCGCGTGCTCGAGATGATGTCACCGTCTTCGGCGAGGACGTGCGGAACGACGACGATCTCGAGCGGGTCGTGTCCACGTTTGCGACGAATCTCGTTGATACGCTCGCCGCCGCCTTTGGTCTCGGGTGAAACGACGAGGTACTCGAACTGCGGTTCGGTGGCGATACCCGTCGGCGAATCGAGCGTGCGGACCTCGAACTCCCGATCGTACTCGGGGGCGATCGCCGCGAGTTCGTTTTCGAGGGTAGCCTTGCGTTCGTCGTACGGTCTGACGTGGCGATCGACGCTTCGGGTCTTCGGAGCGAGCGTGTCGCTCGTCAGGCCGATCGTCACGTCTCCGAGTTCGAACGCCCGCTCGAACAGCTTTCGGTGTCCGTCGTGAACGGGGTCGAACGTCCCACCAAGCGCGACGTCCATACGCCACCTCACTGGAGCGGATCGTATAAAACGGTCGAATCCGCGGACGACCCCGGCGGATCTTGCGACGATGATCGACGATCGTCGAAACGTCCCTTCGCATCGTTTTTTATGGTCGCGGTCACTGTCCAAGGTATGGGAATAGACGAGGACGCACTAGAGTACCACCGGACGGATCCACCCGGAAAGATCGAAATATCGACGACGAAGCCGACGAACACCCAGCGAGACCTCTCGCTCGCGTACTCGCCGGGCGTCGCAGCACCCTGTCTCGAGATCGACGACGACGAGACGGAAGCGTACACGTACACCGCCAAAGGGAATCTCGTCGGTGTCGTCTCGAACGGAACAGCCGTCCTCGGACTCGGTGACATCGGCGCGCAGGCCTCGAAGCCGGTTATGGAGGGGAAAGGCGTCCTGTTCAAGCGATTCGCCGACATCGACGTCTTCGACGTAGAACTCGACGAGGACGACCCTCACAAGGTCGTCGAGGCCTGTAAGATGATGGAGCCGACGTTCGGCGGGATCAACTTAGAGGACATCAAAGCCCCCGAGTGTTTCACCATCGAGGAGCGACTGCGCGAGGAGATCGACATTCCCGTCTTCCACGACGATCAACACGGGACAGCGATCATCTCCGGTGCGGCACTGCTCAACGCCGCCGATATCGCCGAAAAAGACCTCGAGGACCTCGAGATCGTCTTCTCCGGTGCGGGTGCGAGTGCAATCGCGACGGCGAAGTTCTACGTCTCGCTTGGTTGCCGAGAAGAGAACATCACGATGTGTGACTCCACGGGGATCATCACGGAAGCCCGCGCCGAACGCGGCGAGGT
Source organism: Natrarchaeobaculum sulfurireducens (assembly GCF_003430825.1). NCBI lineage: Archaea > Methanobacteriati > Methanobacteriota > Halobacteria > Halobacteriales > Natrialbaceae > Natrarchaeobaculum > Natrarchaeobaculum sulfurireducens. Next base: position 1,496,824 of record NZ_CP024047.1, read on the forward strand.
CAACGAGTACAAACGCCAGTTTGCCCAGGACGGCCCCGAGGGCGACCTCGCGGACGCGATGGAAGGCGCAGACGTCTTCGTCGGTCTCTCGATCGGCGGCATCGTCTCCCAGGAGATGATCCAGTCGATGGGAGACAATCCGATCGTCTTCGCGATGGCCAACCCCGACCCCGAGATCGGCTACGAGGAAGCCAAAACGGCTCGCGACGACGACGTAATCATGGCGACCGGCCGCTCTGATTACCCCAATCAGGTCAACAACGTCCTCGGCTTCCCGTTTATCTTCCGTGGTGCACTCGACGTCCGGGCAACCGAGATCAACGAGGAGATGAAAGTCGCCTGCGCCGAAGCGCTCGCCGAACTCGCCCGCGAGGACGTTCCCGACGCCGTCGTCAAAGCCTACGGCGACGAACCCCTCCAGTTCGGCCCCGACTACATTATCCCGAAGCCCGTCGACCCGCGCGTGCTGTTCCGGGTCGCGCCGTCGATTGCCGAAGCCGCGATGGACTCCGGTGCCGCCCGAACCGAGATCGACCTCGAGGAGTACGAAGAAGAACTCGAGGCCAGACTCGGCAAGTCCCGCGAGATGATGCGGGTCATCCTCAACAAGGCGAAAAGCGACCCCAAGACGGTCGCGCTTGCGGAGGGCGAAAACGAGAAGATGATCCGGGCGGCCTACCAGCTTCAGGAACAGGGCATCGCGTTGCCGATTCTCATCGGCGACGAAAGCGAGATTCGCCAGACCGCTGCGAACCTCGGTCTCGACTTCGAGCCCCGTGTCGCGGATCCGGCTGTCGGCGACTACGAGGCCTACGCCGAACGGCTCCACGAACTCAGACAGCGAAAGGGGATCACCCGAACCGAGGCGGGCGAACTCATCGAACGCGACTCGAACTACTTCGGGAGCATCATGGTCGAGCAGGGCGACGCCGACGCGCTCCTGACGGGGCTGTCGTATCACTACCCGTCCGCGCTGCGGCCGCCGTTGCAGGTCATCGGCACCGCAGACGACGTCGACTACGCCGCTGGCGTCTACCTGCTGACGTTCAAAAACCGCGTGATCTTCGTCGCAGACGCGACGGTCAATCAGGCCCCAGACGAGGAGGTCCTCGCCGAAGTGACGAAACAGACCGGCAAACTCGCCCGCCGGTTCGACGTCGAGCCACGTGCGGCATTGCTGTCGTACTCGAACTTCGGCAGCGTCGACAACGAAGGCACTCGCAAGCCCCGGCGTGCCGCAAGTATGCTGCAAGACGACCCCGAAGTCGACTTCCCCGTCGATGGTGAGATGCAAGCCGACACGGCCGTCGTCGATGACATCCTCGAGGGTACGTACGGCTTTTCGGAACTCGAGGAGCCGGCGAACGTGCTTGTCTTCCCGAACCTCGAGTCGGGCAACATCGGCTACAAGCTGCTCCAGCGACTCGGTGGTGCCGAGGCCGTCGGCCCGATGCTCGTCGGGATGGACGAGCCAGTTCACGTCCTCCAGCGCGGCGACGAGGTCAAAGACATCGTCAACCTCGCCGCCGTCGCGGTCGTCGACGCACAGAAAAAATAGACACCGCGAACGACGGGGCGATCCGCCCTCGAACGCGCCCCACCTTCGTCGACGGCTCGAGTCGTCGACTGCCTGGCGCACTCGAGTCGCCGATCGCCCGAAACGGAACCCTAAACCCCGACGAATCCGAACTCCGGCCATGGAACGAACGACACTCGAGGTAGCTGGAATGGCCTGTGATGGCTGTGAAGCGACCGTGACGGACGCACTCGAGGCGCTCGATGGCGTCTCGTCGGCGAGCGCCGACCACGAAGCCGACGAAGTTCACATCGAACACGACGCCGCGGCGGTCGACGAGGCGGCACTCGCTGTGGCAATCAGCGATGCGGGCTACGAGACCGCGATCTGATCGGCGTATCGATCGAAACCGGTCAGACAGCCGTCAGACGGCGACTGGCAACCTATTTTCCATCGGAGCCTGAACCGTACGGCATGGAAAGTCTCAACCGGATGGCGATCGAGCTGGTCGACGAGGCCCTCGAGTACGCCGAGGAGCTAACCATCGGCGGCTATGACCTCGAGAACGACGCGACAGTACTGGACTTTGGGCTGGAGTTCGACGGCGGGTTCGAGGCTGGACTGTTGTTGACGGAGATCCAGACCGCTGGACTCGCGACGCCGAGTCGATACCTCGGGACGGTCGGGGGCGCGCCAATCCCGTACGTCGAACTGTCGACCGACCAGCCCGCGCTCTCGTTGCTGTGTTCACAGAAAGCCAGTTGGGAGCTTACGACCGAGGATTTCGAGGGGCTTGGCAGCGGGCCAGCGAGAGCGCTGGTCGCTCGAGAAGAGGAGTTTCGCCGGGTTGGCTACACGGACGCGTTCGACCTGACGGCGCTTGCGGTCGAGACGGAGCAGGACCCGACCGCGTCCGCCGCCGAACAGGTCGCCCAGCTCGCAGAGGTCGAGACGAGCAGCGTCTTCTTGCTCGCCTACCGAACGTCGAGTCTCGTCGGCAGCGTTACGAACGCCGCCCGCGCGGCCGAACTGGCGACGTTCCGGCTGGCCGAACTGGGCTACGACCCGGTTGACATCGTCTCCGCGACCGGTCGGGCACCGGTAGCACCCGTCGCCGGTGACGAACAGACTGCAATCGCCCGGACGAACGATGCGATCGCCTACGGCGGGACGGCCCACCTGACCGTTCGGGCGGACGACGACGTCTTCGATGCGGTCCCATCGACGGCAGCCGACGAGCACGGCCGGCCGTTCGAGGCGATCTTCGACGACGTCGACTGGGAGTTCGCGGACGTCCCGTCCGATCTCTTCGCGCCCGCGAAGGTGGCGGTCGACGTGGTCGGCGGCCCGACGTACGTCTACGGCGAGACCGACGAGGACCTGCTCGTCGAGTCGTTCGACCTGTAGTGAGGGTCCACACCCCGACCAGTCGGTAGACTAACATCTATGTGCGACCAGTATCGACCGTGAAACGAAGAAGAGTCCTGGCAGTCTTTCCCCTCGTTGTGAGTCTATCGGCCTGTCTGGACGGCGGTCGTGACACGATAGACGCGTCCGCCGAGGACGCGATGCTAGCGGTGACGGTCGCAGCGGAATTTATGGGAACTGTCGTCCTCGAGGCCGATTGTCGGGACGAAACGTACCATCTCGAGCCCGGTGATGAACTGCGGATCGAACGAGCGCACGACGACGAGACCTGTTCGTACGACCTCCGGATCGACGACGACACAGTCCGTCGGGAGACCGTGGACGCGACGGAAGCCGTCACGTTGCGGGTCACCGGGAGTGGATCAATCGCAGGCGCGACGGCTCCGGCGTGAGCCAGACGGGAAACGACGTGCGGCGGTCGGTTACGGTTCTCGGCGGTAATCGACGATCAGGGTTCCGGCTCGAACGAGGACGTAGAGCAGCGACGTAACCAGGGTGACGACGAGGATAGCGTTTCCGAGAACGCTGACCGACAGGAGGACTTCCGAGAGGGGGAGCGGAACGTCGAGCAGCCGAAATGGGAGCGTCAGCACTCGAAACGCGACTGTCACGACGAGCGCGACGACGATCCAGGCGAAGAGGATCCCGGCTACGACTACCGATTCGGAGAGCGCCCACCGGAGACGGCCGCGGGTGGAATTGGGGAGCATCGGCCGAGAAAAGGTCCCGTCACGTGAAAATTATATCCATAGCTACTGTTCGGGGTACATCGCTGAGTGAAAGCGCACGATCTTGTGAGTGGCCGAACGATCTCAGTGCATTGGGTGGACGTCGGTTACCGTGCCGACGCCCTTGCTGCGGCCCTCGCGGAAGACGAACTTCTGGCCCTCCTCGACGAGGTAGGGGCGGAATTTGAATCGGACGGTGGTTTCGCCCGTATCGCCGGGTAAGAGACGGCCGTCTTCGGGGTGAAACGCCGCCGCTTCGCCGATCGTCTCGAGGTGGACGACGGGTTCATAGCCCTCGCCAATACGGGTGGGGTGGTTGAGCACCATGACTTCGGCTTCGAACTCTCTGACCGGAACCGGGTCGGCGTCGCGTGGCAACAGGACCATGCCGCGTTCGATGGCGCTCTCGCTGATCCCTTTGAGGGCGATACCGACGATACGTCCGGCCTGGGCCTGGTCGACGCGGTGATAGTGCATTTCGATCGAACGCACTTCGACCTCCTCGAACCGGCCGTCGGGCATCGGCCCGAGCAGGAGTTCGTCGCCAGCTTTGACTTCGCCGGACATCACCGTCCCCGAGGCGACTGCGCCGACGCCGGTCACCGAGTAACTGCGGTCGACGTACATCCGGAACTCACCGGTGTCCTGAGACGTCTTTGGAAGCCGGTCGAACAGTTCGTCGAGCGTCTCGAGGCCATCCATCGTGATCGCGCTCGTCTCGACGACGGGGACGACGCGCTCGCCGATCTCCTCGATGGCGGCGTCGACGCCGTGGCGGGAGACGCGAAGTGGCGATTTTTCGACCTCGCGGAGCAGTCGTTCGACCTCGCGTTCGACTTCCTCGACGCGCTCGTCGGTGACGGCATCGGTCTTCGTGATGGCGACGATCGTCGGGAGTTCGGTCGCGAGCAACACGCCGAGGTGTTCGCGGGTCGTCCGCGTCGGGCCGTCGTCGGCGGCGACGACTAACAGGCCGTAGTCGAGTTTCTGCCCGACGAGCCCGCGGATCGTCGTTCGAAGCCAGGGCTCGTGGCCGACGGTGTCGACGAACGAGACGAGCCGATCGGCCTCTTCGACGACCGCCGCCCGATCGTCCTTGCGGTTTGGGTTTCGGACGTGAATCGGCCCGTCGTCGTCGAAGCCGTAGACGGCATACGAGAGGTCCGCCGAGAGGCCGCGTTCGACTTCGTGTGGCTGGACGTCGAGGAACGCTCGAGTGGCTCCGTCGCCGTCGTCCGACCGGCCGGTGACGAGCGAGCCAACGAGCGTGCTCTTGCCGTGGTCGACGTGGCCCGCCGTCCCGACCACGACGTGTTCGTCGTCGGTCTCGAGGACGCCTCCCTCCCGGACCAGTGCGACGCCGACGAGGCCGTCCTCGATGCCCCACGTCTGGACGTCGTCGATGTGTGCCTCGGCCTCTTCGGCGAGCAACGAGAGGACGTCCATCGTCTCCGAAAACGTCTCCGGATCGATTCCGGCGAGGCCACCGTCGTCGGTGACTCCGATGACGTAGGTCGCCTCGCCGTCACCCGATAAGAGTCGATGTCTGAGTTGTGCCGCCAGGCTCTCCCGTCGTCCACCCTCGAGGTGGACGTCCCGTGAGAGTCGTTCCTTGAACTCGACGTTGCCACCGTCCTGTTCGCCACGGTCCAGGGCTCGCTCGAGGAGAGCCCGGTCACGGCTCATACTCCCTGGTAGCGGCCCGCACAGCAAAAGCCTTCTCGTCGCGTGGTACCGAGAGACACATATTCGGCCGCAGCCTGGCGGGCCGGGAAGCCGGTTCACATCGTTGGGTATCGGCTACTTCGCAGCGGGGATCGACATTGTGGCATGAACACTGCCGTCCTCTGGTTTCGCGATGATCTCCGACTGACCGACAACCCGACGCTCACGGCCGCACTCGAGGCCGTCGACGAGGTCGTCCCGGTGTACGTGGTCGATCCGCAGCGTCGTCGGACGAGTCGCTATGGACCCCGAAAGCTCGGCGCTCATCGGGCGCGATTCCGACTCGAGTCCGTCCGTGACCTGCGTGAGTCGATCCGTACCCGTGGCGGGGACTTGCTCGTCCGTGAAGGGCGACCGGCAGCGGTCGTCTCCGAGTTAGCCGAGCGGGTGGACGCGGATGCCGTCTACGCCCAGACGAAGCCAGCGACCGAAGAACGGGCCGACACCGAAGCCGTTCGGGCGGCGCTACCCGACGGGACTACGTTTCACGGCCACTGGACCCACACGCTGTATCACCCTGACGACCTTCCGACCCCGGTCGGAGGCATCGACGACACCTTCACGCCCTGGCGACACGAGGTCGAAGACGACGCTTCCGTCCGTGACCCACTCGAGCCACCGGAGTCGATTCGGACGCCCGAACTCGAGTCCGGTGACGTGCCGACGCTTGCCGACCTCGGACTCGAGGAGCCGCCCAGCGACGACCGGGCCGTTCTGGCGTTCGAGGGCGGTGAAACGGCGGGCAAACGACGAGTTGAGCGATACCTCTGGGATCGAGACCGGCTGAAAACGTACAAACAGACCCGAAACGGGCTTCTCGGAGCCGATTACTCCTCGAAGTTCTCGCCGTGGCTGGCTGCGGGCTGTCTCTCGCCCCGCTGGATCAATCGAGAGGTGGCCCGCTACGAGCGCGAGCGCGTCGCCAACGAGGACACATACTGGCTCGTCTTCGAGTTGCTGTGGCGTGATTTCTTCCAGTTTCAGTTCGCGAAATACGGCGGCGCGTTCTTCACCGAAACCGGCATCCGAGACGTCGAGAAACGCTGGCGACGCGACCGCGAGCGGTTTCGCCGATGGGCCGACGGCGAGACCGGCGTCCCCTTCGTCGACGCGAACATGCGCGAACTCGAGCGCACCGGCTACCTCTCGAATCGTGGCCGACAGAACGTCGCCTCGTTTCTGGTCGACGCCCTCGAAGTGGACTGGCGATGGGGTGCAGCGCATTTCGAGCGCCATCTCGTCGACTACGACGTCGCATCGAACTGGGGCAACTGGGCCTATCAGGCTGGCGTCGGCAACGACTCGCGCGACGGCTACTTCGACGTCCTCTGGCAGGCCGACCGCTACGACCCCGATGCCGAGTACGTGACGACGTGGCTCCCAGAACTCGAGGGGCTCCCGTCCGAGTACGCCCACTGGCCGTGGCGACTCGACGACGACGAGTCACGGGGGTATGGAGTCGAACCCGGCGTCGACTACCCGCGACCGATGATCGACGTCGAGGATCGGTTCAGGGAACTCGATAACAGATAGCCGCTCGAGCGTTCACAGTTTCCCGCCGTCAGCCAGTTGGCGCAGCTCCGTGACGCGGTCGCGAATCGCCTCGAGATCGTCCGCCTCCCGCTTGCGGTCGACGTGTGAGTAGAGCATGGCCATCCGGTGATTCGATCGGAGGTCGTCCTCGTTTCGCGCGAGGAAGTCCCAGTAGAGGGTGTTAAACGGACAGGCGTCCTCGCCGGTTGTGGCGTCCTCGTCGTACGGACAACCCGCACAGTAATCGGACATCTTGTCGACGTAGTTCGCCGAGGAGACGTACGGTTTGGTCGCGAAGATGCCGTGGCCGTACTGTCCCATCTCCACCACGTTCGGGGTCGTTACCCAGTGATAGGCGTCGACGAACGTCGCGTGAAACCACTCGTTGAGCTGGCTGGGCTCGACACCCCACAGCGTCGCGAAGTTCGCGAGCACCATCAGCCGCTGGATGTGGTGGGCATACCCTCGTGCGTGGACGTCGTCGACGGCCCCGCCGAGACAGGCCATCGACGTCTCGCCCGTCCAGTAGGCGTCGGGCAGCTCGTGGGTCGCCTCGAGTTGGTTCGCCGTCGCCAGTTCGGGCATCGAGTGGCGGTAGACGTGGCGGACGAACTCGCGCCAGCCGAGCAGTTGGCGGATACAGCCTTCCGCGGAGGCCAATCCGACCTCCGGGCGGGTCTCGAATGCCTCCTCGACGGCCTCGATCACTTCGAGCGGGTGGAGCAACCCGAGGTTCACCGCCGGGGACAACAGGGCGTGGCTCATCGCCCAGTCGTCCTCGCGGATCGCGTCCTGATAGGGGCCGAACGTCGGGAGTCGATGCTCGAGGAAGTGTCGAAGCGCTATGGCAGCCTGACGACGGGTGACGGGCCAGGCGAAGTCCTCCGACCGACCCCAGGTGTCGAACTCCGTCGAAACCCACGCTGCCGTCCGTTCCGTCACCGGGTCGGACTCGAACGTGGGGGCCGGCGGGACGTCCCAGTCGGCGGGCGGGACCTTCCGATTCTCCTCGTCGTAGTTCCAGGCCCCACCGACGGGCTCGTCGTCGTCCATCAGGATTCCCGTCTCGCGGCGCATCCAGCGGTAGAACCGCTCGTGGGTGAATCCGTCGTCGCCGTCTGCCCACTCGTCGAACGCCGCCCGCGTGCTGAGAAACCCCTCGTTCTCGACGAAGCGACACTCGCCGCCGGCTTCCTCGACGAGCGTCTCGAACCGGCGTTCCGAGCCGTAGCTCGGCGAGCGCATCGCCACCAGCGTCGTCTCCGGATAGTCCGTAAAGAACGTCGACAGCGCCTCGCCGAAGGTCTCGGCCTCGAGATAGATCACGTCGTAGCCTGCCTCCGTTAGTCGGCCGCGAAACCGCCGCATCGCCGAAAAGACCAGCGTGAGTTTGTGATGGTGATACGGCAAGCGGCGAGCGAAGCCGTGGGCCTCGATTAGCAGTACACGAGCGCCATCGGGGGCACGAGCCAGCGGACCCCATTGCTTCGTTAGTTGGGTTCCGAGCAGCCAGGGAACCTCGTCGTCACCGACCTCGTACGTCGGTGAGTCACCGACTGTGGGGTGGTACATACGGAGAGGTTGACCCAGACCGACAAAACTCCCGACGGCAACTACGGAGGGCCTACTGGGTGTCGGCTCGACACGGGCATCTCGAGGCCGATGCCTCAGGGACCGCCGCAACCCCCAATCGGTCAGGCTAAGTGTCCGTGCCCACTCCGACCGAAAAGAGTAGGAACTCGTGACGATTCGCTGGCGATACCGGGAGACGGTCCTCGCGCTGTGTACCCTCGCGTTCTTCGTGACGATGGTGGGGCGATTAGCGATCAGTCCCGTTATTCCCGACGTCGTCGAGACGTTTACGGTCTCTAATGCGACCGTCGGGCTCGCGCTTACGGGGATGTGGCTCGCCTACGGCCTCGCCCAGTACCCGAGCGGCGTTCTCGCTGACCGTCACGGCGAGAAGCTGATCATCCTGATCGCCGTCGGTGGCTCGGCGGCGGCCGCGTTCGCCGTCTCGATCACGCCGGTCTTCGCGCTGTTTTTCCTCGCGACGGTTCTCCTCGGCGGGGTCGCGGGGCTGCACTACAGCGTTGCGACGACGCTGCTCGCACGGACCTACGACAACGTCGGGACCGCCGTCGGCGTCCACAACACCGGCGCGACGATCGCCGGACTGGTAACCCCCGTCGCCGTCGCCGCGGTCGCCGTCCGATACGGCTGGCGACCCGCTATCGCTGCGGTCGCCGTCATCGGAATACCAGCCGCGATCCTCTTCGCCTGGAAGGTCAGACCGACCGAGCCGCGTCGCCCCGACGAGCCGCTCCGCGAGCGGTTCCAGCTCGGTCCCGTCGTTGCGCTCCTCTCGAGGCCGCCTATCGCGTTCACGCTCGTCATCGCCATCGTGGGTGAGTTCGCCTGGCAGGGGACGGCATCGTTCCTGCCGACGTTCCTCATCGAACACCGCGACGCGTCGACGACGCTCGCTGGCGCGCTCTTTTCGCTTTACTTCGTCGTCCAGGGTGTCGGTCAGATCGGCGTCGGAGCCGTCTCCGACCGGGTCGGTCGTGACTGGGCGCTCGCCGGCTGTATGCTCGCTGGCGTTGTCGGCTTCGGCCTCCTCGTCACCGCTGTGGATCTCGTCGCAATCGTCGTCGCCGTGACGTTCATCGGCGTCGCCATGAGCTTCGGTGCCGCACTCATGCCGCGGTTTCTGCGAGAGTTCTCCGCCGAAGAGCAAAACGCTGGCTTCGGCCTCGTTCGGACGGTGTACATGATCGTCGCCTCGATGGGATCGGTCGTCGTCGGCCTGCTCGCCGACCTCTTCGGCTGGGCCGTCGCCTTTGGCTTTCTCGGGGCCATGCTCGCCGCCGTCTTCCTCGCGCTGGTGCTCAATCACACGCTCGAGTTAGGGTACTGACTGTCGCCTCCCCCCGTGCGCACTGGTTTCAAGACGCTCGAGCGTCTAGCACACCCATGAGCGTCAGCGGCCTCTGTCAGATCTGCGAATCACGGCCCGCCCAGGACCGCTGTGAAAACTGTGGGACGTTCGCCTGTCGCGCCCACTACGAACGCACTGTGAGACTCTGTGTCGACTGTGCGGCTCAGGCTGACCCCGATCCGGGCCGCAACGAAGACGTGGACGTCCACCGGTTCTGAGGGCGTCATGACGTCCATCCGCAATCCGTTCGATGACGTGCTGTGGATCGGCGAGACCGTCGAGGTGACGCTCGAGGACCAAAACGACAGCTTCGTCGCCGAGCATCCGAACGAAGCCAGCCCGCTCGGTCTCGTGGTCGTCGATGGCCTCGAGCACCTCGAGAATCAGCCCCCTGACGGTCCAGTCAGCGTCGAGATCGTTGCCTCGGTCGTCGACGGCCGGATCGCTGCACGCCTCCTCGAGCAGTGAGACCGGCTGGAACGGAACCGAGTGGAATACAACTGCGGCTGGGAACCGGTGAGTGGGGAGCACCAGCGGTGTCGGTTTCGGGCCGTGGACGGGGCAGTCACCACCCGACACAACGAATGCACGGCCAAGAGTTATTCCGCCGGAGGCCATATGTTATATGATGAGCATACTCACACACGCGATCATGCAACTGCAACTCGGCGACCCGCTGGTACTCGTCGGAACGTTGCTTCTCGTCCTCGTGGTGGCGACCGTCTGGTCGATGATCGAGATCGTCGATGCGTACAACAGAGGTGCGCTGACGGTCTTCGGGGAGTACCGTAAACTGCTCGAGCCCGGACTGAACATCGTACCGCCGTTCGTCTCGCGGGTATACACCTTCGACATGCGTACCCAGACGATCGACGTGCCGACCCAGGAGGCGATCACGCGCGACAACTCGCCCGTGACGGCCGACGCCGTCGTCTACATTCGCGTGATGGACGCCAAACGGGCGTTCCTCGAGGTCGACGACTACCAGCGCGCGGTGTCGAACCTCGCCCAGACGACCCTGCGTGCGGTGTTGGGTGATATGGAACTCGACGACACGCTCAGTCGGCGTGAGAAGATCAACGCCCGAATCCGCGAGGAACTCGATCGGCCCACTGACGAGTGGGGGATCAGAGTCGAGAGCGTCGAAGTCCGGGAGGTCACGCCCTCGAGGGACGTCAAAGGGGCGATGGAACAGCAGACCTCCGCCGAGCGCCGTCGACGCGCCATGATCCTCGAGGCCCAGGGTGAACGCCGCAGCGCCGTCGAGAAAGCCGAAGGAGAGAAGCAGTCGAACATCATCCGCGCCCAGGGGGAGAAACAGAGCGAGATTCTGGAGTCACAAGGTGACGCCATCTCGACCGTTCTCCGTGCCCGTGCGTCCGAGTCGATGGGCGAACGCGCGGTGATCGACAAGGGAATGGACGCCCTGACCGAGATCGGTCGGAGCGAATCGACGACGTTCGTTCTCCCACAGGAGCTGACGTCGATGGTGGGTCGCTACGGCAAACACCTCTCCGGCAGCGACGTCCGCGAGGACGGCGAACAGCTCCAGAGCCTCGAGTTCGACGAGGAGACGCGCGAACTGATCGGCTTAGACGACATCGCCGAGATCATCGGCGAAATCGAAGACGCCGAGATGGACGTCGAGGCGATGGAACAGGAGGCACAAGCGATCAAGGAAGGCCAGGACGTCGGCGGTGGAACGGGTGACGTCGTCGACGCCCCCGAGGCACGCCAGGACGGCGGCTCCGAAACCTCGAGTTCCGACGACTGACCGACCTCGAACCTGACGAGTGGCCGGTCCCGACCCGGCGACCAACTCGAGCGCGGTCGTCGGGGCGTTTTTTACGGCCGACTGCGACGGGTGGTGTATGCAAGTTCACGTCGTCGGCGACGATCCGGTCCGCGAGGCCGTCGTCGCCGCGCTCGGAGACGTCGACGTGTCGATCACAGCCGCCGACCCGGACGACCTCGAGTCGGCACGGTTCGCGGTCGTCGCCGACGTCGCCGGCTCGGAGACGTTCGATCGAGCGAACGACGCCGCACGTGCTGGTGGAACACCCTGGATCGCTGTCGAGATCGGCGGCGTTGGGGGCCACCCGCTCTCCGAAGTCGACGCCGCCGTCTCGGGGTACGCGCCCGGAACCGCGTGTTTCGACTGTCTCCGGACTCGAGTTACCTCCCACGCGGACGACTCTGGTGGTGACCCCACAACGGATCGAGCGACCGCACGGCTGGCAGGTGCCGTCGCCGGTCGCGAGTGCGTCCGCGTCCTCTCGGGCGACGACCGAACCGTACTCGGTCACGTCGTCGAACTACCGCACAGACGGCGACGCGTGCTCCCGGTACCGGGCTGTGACTGTGCCGAGAGCGGCCGGGATCGCACACTCGAGCGCGACGACGAGTCGCTCGCCCTCGAGGCTGCCGTCAATCACGCCGAGGCGGCGATCGACGAGCGCGTCGGTATCGTCGAGGAGATCGGCGAGGTCGAGTCGTTTCCCGTCCCGTACTATCTCGCAACGACAGCAGATACCACGGGGTACAGCGACGCGAGCGCAGCAAAACAGGCGGCCGGCGTCGCCGACGACTGGAACACGGCGCTGATGAAAGCCGTCGGCGAGGCCATAGAACGGTACTGTGCCGGCGTCTATCGCGACGACGACTTCGTTCACGCGAGCGAAACCGATCTCGAGAACGCGATATCGCCCGCGTCGCTCGTCCGACCCCCGAACGCTCCCGAGTACGATCCGGAAGCCGAACACCGCTGGGTCGCCGGGGAACGCCTCGCGACGGGCGAGTCGGCGTATCTCCCCGCCGCGGCGGTCCAGTTCCCCCAGCCCGGCGAGCGACTCGTGCCCGCGATCACGACTGGGCTGGGACTTGGGTCGTCGTCAGTCGACGCGTTGCTGTCCGGACTGACCGAAGTGCTCGAACGCGACGCGACGATGCTCGCCTGGTATTCGACGTTCGAGCCGCTGGGGCTCTCCGTCGACGACGACCGGTTCGACACGCTCGAGCGTCGCGCCCGGAGCGAAGGGCTTTCGGTGACGACGATGCTCGTCACGCAGGACGTCGATGTCCCGGTCGTCACCGTCGCCGTCCATCGTGACCCGGCCATCACCCCTGACCCCGTCGACCCCGAGTCGGACGACTGGCCGGCGTTCGCCGTCGGCTCCGCGGCCGGGCTCGATGCGACCGACGCAGCCATCAGCGCGCTCGAGGAAGCCCTCCAGAACTGGATGGAGCTCCGAAGCCTTGGCTACGAGCGTGCAAGCGCTGAATCGGGCGAAATCGGCGCGTATGCCGCGTTTCCCGAGGTGACCCGGTCGTTCGTCAACGTCGACGGGACCGTGCCGGCCGACAGCGTCGGTCCAGATCCCGTACCGACGGGGCTGGCGGCGCTCGAGACAGTGGTCGACCGAGTGGAAGACGCCGGCCTGGAACCGTACGCGGCTCGGCTGACGACGCGTGACGTCGAAGCCATCGGCTTCGAGGCGGTCCGGGTCGTCGTCCCCGGAGCCCAGTCCCTTTTTACAGGCGAGCCCTACTTCGGCGAGCGAGCCGAGCGGGTTCCGGCTGAGTTAGGCTTCGAACCCCGCCTCGAGCGGGGGTATCACCCCTATCCGTAACGTTCCTGAGAATCTGCTCGTCGGATTGGCTACTCCGAGTCGTCGTGTGCTTCGTTCTCGTCGGCCGTGTCGACGTCTTCCGGTTCCTCGAGGTCGTCAGCATCTTCGGGGTCGTCGATCTGTTCGTCCGCCTCACCACGGCTAACTTCGATCACGACTTCGTCGTCGTACACCCAGATCAGTACGAGCTGGGTCTCGCCGGTGATCGAAACACGTTGATCGTCGAGCACTTCGTCTTCTAGTGCGTCGATCCGGGCGACATGGAGGCGCTGGTCTGTCGCGCTGAGATGTGGCGGGCCGATCGATTCGTCTGGGTTCACAGCGATGCCTTCGTCGTAGGTCTGTTGTCCCGTCTCGCGATCGAACGCCTCGATGTGGAGGTTGTGAGCATCGTCCGATTCGCTGTGGATCTCCATCGGAACGACACCCTGAAACTCCCCCTCGAAGTGTTCCCGAAAGCCATCCAGACAGCCCGCAAGCGAGACGCTCCCGACGACCGCTGCGGACTGGAGTACCGTCCGGCGTTTCACAGGCCTCGATGAGGGCCGAACGAACGTAGGCGTTGCGTTCTCTCCCGATGGTGACCGCGAGGAGGCGATACCCCTACAGGAACAACTGCAACGATTCGCACACTGGTCGACGATCCGTCTGGCGAGCAGGTGCGAACTGACGTGCAGTGGCTACTATACATCGACTCGAGCGGCGGCGACGATCACTCGAGCGTCGCGTGACCCACGGCTGCTTGAACTGATACCCAGAGAGACACTCACTGCCATGAACGTTTTGACGCTGGACGTGAAAGTCGTCGTATGGAGAAGGTTGCGATCGACGACGTAGAAAACGAGCCCAGTCCGATGGATGTCCACTCGGTTCGACGGCCAATCTCGGCGGTGCTCGGGGTTACGGACTTCGCCATGAACTACTTCGAACTCGAGCCCGGCGAGTCGTTTTCGGGCGGGGTACACACCCACTACGACCAGGAAGAAGTCTTCTACGTGCTCGAGGGAACGGCGACGTTCGAGGTCGGTACGAGCGACGAAGACGGGGACGAAGTACCGGTCAGAGCCGGCGAAGTGATTCGGTTCCCACCGGGTGAGTTCCAACACGGCTACAACGATTCGGACGAGCGCGTCGTCGGGCTCGCCTTCGGCGCACCGGGTGCGACCCACGACTGGGACGAGATCGAAGCGATCGTTCACTGTCGTGAATGTGACGACGAGCGTGGCCACGGCCTCATGATCACCGACGAGGGCGCGTTCGAGATGACCTGTCTCGAGTGTGAAACGGCGTTCAAGATCAGTTGATTGGCTACCGCTCGCGAAACCGTGTCTCGAGGGGAGAGTGCCAGAGCGTTAGAAAGAAATCGCGCGAAAACGGTGTCGAGGGCAGTGGCGACTGTCTGTCCGAGAATCGACGTTCGAGAGTGAACTCGCCGGTGAAAACACGGCGAACCAACCGCGTTACTCGCCGTTCGAGAGTGAACTCGCCGGTGAAAACACGGCGAACCAACCGCGTTACTCGCCGTTCGGCGAGTAGTTCGGCGCTTCGTCGGTGATGACGACGTCGTGGGCGTGGCTTTCGGCCTGGCCAGCCGAAGAGATGCGAACGAACTCGCTGCGGTCTTTGAATTCGGGGATCGTCTCGGCTCCGACGTAGCCCATACCCGACTGCATCCCACCGGCGAGCTGGTGCAGTTCGGACTTGAGCGGCCCCTTGTACGGCGTCGCTGCTTCGACGCCTTCGGGGACGTACTCGTCGTCTTCGTCGGGTTCGTCTTTCAGATAGCGGTCGCCGTCACCCGACTTCATCGCGCCGACGCTGCCCATCCCGCGGTACTGCTTGTATTTCTTGCCGTTCATCGTGACGACACGTCCTGGTGCCTCGCCCGTGCCGGCGAAATACGAGCCGAGCATGACTGCATCCGCACCCGCGGCGATCGCTTTGATCGCGTCGCCGGAGTACCGGATGCCGCCGTCGGCGATGACGGGGACGTCGTACTCTGCCGCAACGTCCGCAACCTGTGCGACCGCCGTGATCTGGGGCATTCCAGCACCGGAGACCACGCGGGTCGTACAGATCGACCCCGGACCGATACCGACTTTGATGCCATCGGCAAACTCGACGAGTTCGGCGGCCGCCTCTCGAGTTCCGACGTTCCCGACCACGATGTCCGCCTCGACCGACTCCGTGATCTCACGGGCACCATCGATCACGTTCATGTTGTGTGCGTGGGCGGTGTCGATGAACAGCACGTCCGCGCCAGCGTCGTCGGCCGCCTGCGCACGCTCCATCTCGAAGGGGCTGACGGCGACGCCGAGTCTGAGTTTGCCGTCTTCGTCACGGACGGCCTCTTTGTACTCCCGACGCTGGAGGATGCCCTGCATCGTTACCAGGCCGACGAGGAGGTTCTCGTCGTCGACGACCGGTACGCGCTCGATCTTGTGGTCGTACATTAGATCGAACGCGTCTCGAGCGTCGACGTCCTCGAGTGCGGTGATGACCTCGTCGGTCATCGCTTCGGTGACCGGGTCCTCCTCGTTGACCTCGAGGTGCGGGCGGATGTCCGTACTCGAGATGATTCCCAGAACCTCACCGTGCGTGTTGACGACAGGTGCGCCGCCGACGCCCTCGCGGGCCATCAAGTCGTCGACCTCGCGGACGCTCATTTCGGGGTCGGCAGTGACGACCTCCTCTAAGGGGATGATGAGTTCGTCGGCGCTTTTGACACGGTCGATCTCTTCGACCATCTCGTCGATCGTCATGTTGCGATGGAGGACACCAAGACCGCCGTGGCGGGCCATCGCGATCGCCATATCGCTCTCCGTGACCGTGTCCATCGCCGCCGAAAGAATCGGGACGGACACCTCGACCGATTTCGAGACTCGCGAGGTGAGGTCTGCCTGATCGGGTTCGACGCGACTCTCTTTCGGTCGCAAGAGGACGTCGTCGAACGTCAGTGCTTCCGGTACCTGAAGTTTCGAAGAATAGGGCTCGTGCTCGGGAACGTCGTTCGCCATGTAAACCGTCCGAAGCCGCGAGCAAAAAGCGTTGCGAGATAGAAACCGGGTGTGAACGCGTGACGTGACCGCCAACGGAGGATTCAGTCGGAAGCGAACGTCACACCGAGACCACGACGATTCGAATACTCGAGGGACAACCGTGGCCTCGAGCGACCGAAATGGTCGTCAGCTCGGGAGCCGGTTACAATTCGTCGCTCGAGTACCGGGACCGACAGTTGAGACACTGGTACCCGCCGTCGATGTGTTCGTAGAGGCGCTCGCCGCAACTGTGGCACCTGCCGTACGGGTGCTTCATCGTACCGATTACTTGGGGACGAAACGGAATAAGTACTCGCCTTCCATTGTGTACGGTTCACCTTCGAGCGTGTAATGGCGGCCTACAGGGGTCAGATCGGTCGATGGCGTTACCCGCGAGGGGACACAATCTCGAGCATGGACGATCACACGACCGACCCGACCGTCGATCCGCCACCGGAACCAACGACCCCGAGCGGCTGGCGACCGACGGAGGGCCGCTGGGAGCACGCGACGCTCCGGACGGCGACCGTCCACGGCGTCCGGCTGTTCAACGATGGCGCGTACCACGAGAGTCACGACTGCTTCGAGGTCGAGTGGTACAACTACGGTCGCGGCTCGCCCGAGAGCGCCTTCTTACACGGGATGGTGCAGGTCGCTGCCGGCGTCCACAAGCGAGTCGACTTCGACGACGACGGTGGACTTCGCTCGCTCTTTCGGACGGCCGGACAGTACCTCGAAGGCGTCCCCCCGGACTACTACGGCGTCGACGTCCTCGAGGTCAGAACGGTCCTCGAGACCGCCCTCGAAGCCCCATCCCAAGTCGACGGCTGGCAGATTCCCCTCGACGGCGACCGTCCGACGGCAGGCCCGGCCGATTACGAGTACGTCGAAACGCTCGAAGAGTGATACTACCCGGCATACGTTGGTTCCGGCGCATCCACAGAACGGGTCGTGTCTGAGTCGGAAGATCGTACCAGTCGTACGAGCGACCGAGCCCAACGTCTCCATCTTCGGTGTCGAGGAGTGTTCTGACAAAACCGAATTTCATTTGAACGCAGAGACGAATACAGAACTAATGAGAGTCGCACAGCTCGGGTCGGGAACGCCGGAGATCGCCGTCGTCGCGGGCGTCCACGGCGACGAACCCTGTGGCGTCCGGGCCGTCGAACGGTTACTCGACGAACAACCGCAGGTCAGACGCCCGGTCAAGTTCGTCATCGCCAACGAGGCCGCACTCGAGCGTCGCGTCCGATTCGTCGACGAAGATCTGAATCGGACGTTCCCCGGCGACCCGAACGCGAAGACCCACGAGGGACGACTCGCACACGAACTCGCCGCCGAACTCGAGGACTGTCTCACCTTCTCGATGCACTCGACACAGAGCCACAGTGAGCCGTTTGCGATCGTCAACGGCGTCAGCGAAACTGTCCGCGAACTCGTTCCGCAGCTCCCGGTGACGGCGATGGTCGAGACGAGCGAGTTCGCCGAGGGCCGGCTGTTCTCTACGATCGAGACGCTCGAGGTCGAGTGTGGGCTCCAGGGGTCCGAGGCGGCCGCACAGAACGCCGATCGTCTGACGCGGGCGTTTCTCACTGCGGTCGGTGCTCTCCCTGGCGATACGATGCCGCGTGAACTCCCCGTCTACCGACTCACGGAGGTCATCGACAAACACGAGGCGGACACGTACGAGGTGTTCGCCGAGAACTTCACCGAGGTCGACGCCGGTGAGACGTTCGCCGCGGCCGACGGCGAGATGCAGGTCGCCAAGGAATCGTTCTACCCGGTGCTCATGTCGCCGTACGGCTACCGCAACGTCTTCGGCTACGCTGCCGAGAAGATCGACGTGCTGGCGGCCCAGTCCGCCGCCGACTGACGGCCGCGACAACCCGGCGAGAGAGCACGGTTCCCATAACCGACGGCTCGATGCGGCAGGCGAATCGACCCTCGTCCGAGATACGTACAATTTTCCCCGAGTCGAAAGCCTTCATACGTCGGGATTGCCTTGGAACGGATAATGGCAGCAACAGGGCTTTTCGTCGCTGTGATCACCGATCTGTTTCCGAACGGGATCAGCCACTACGCGATCGGAGGGCTGCTCGTCGGGCTGGGGACCGTCGTGATCTACCTCGGCACCGGCATCCCCGCAGGGGCGAGTACGTTCCTCGAGTCGACGCTCTCGTACGTCTCCGATCAGTCGCGGTTCCAGCAGTATCGGGCCTCGCGTGACTGGCGCGTCGTCTTCACGCTCGGCATCGTTCTCGGCGCGGCGATCTACGCGCTGACGTTTCAGTCCGGGCTCGTCTCGAGCGGCCTCCAGCCCGGGGCGACGACCGGCGAACTCCGCGAGATCGGCGGCGTGACGATCTGGCTGACCGAGGTCCAGCCCTGGCGGCTGTTCCTCGGTGGTATCCTCATCGGCATCGGGACCCGACTCGGCAAGGGCTGTACGTCGGGTCACGGCGTCTGTGGCGTTGGCTCGGCCTCGAGCGCTTCGTTCGTCGGCGTTGCGACGTTCCTGTTCGTCGCGATCGGGACGGCACAGCTCGTCTACGCACTGGGGGTGAGTCCGTAACATGGAGTCCCAACACGAACACCATCCGCTGTTCATGCCGCTGGTGTTCGTTGGCGGCCTGATCTTCGGCTTCGGCCTCGGCTTCAGCCACATGGCCCAGCCCGAAGTCGTCCTGAACTTCCTCCAGTTCGCCGACTTCGGCCTGCTGTTCGTCATGTTCGGTGCAGCGGTCGTCACCGGCATCACGTTCTTCGGCGTGAAACGCCTCCGCAGCGAGGCACCCCTGACCGGTGTCACCTACACTCGCCGACTCAAAACGCTCGACCGCAACGTCATTTTCGGCGGCGGCATCTTCGGCATCGGCTGGGGCCTCTCGGGCATCTGTCCCGGCGCGGCCTACGCCAGCCTCGGCGTCGGCAACGTCGTCATCCTTTACGGCATCGCGGGTATGTTCGTCGGCGCGTATCTTCAGGGCGTCTGGCGCTCGAGTCTGGCCGACCGCGGCGCTGCCGCATCGAGCGCCGACTGATCGGTCACTGGCCGGCAGATCAGGCAACTTAAACTGCTTCCCTCCGTCCCTTCGTGTATGACCGAAGACGACTCCCGCGAACACGTCGTTCCGGGTTCCGACGAGGACCTCGAGACGGCCGACGTTCGCGGCTACGACTTTCGTGATGGGGCCGATCTGTCCTCGCTGCTCGAGTCCTACGGGACGACGGGGTTCCAGGCGACCCAGCTTTCAGAAGCGATCGAAATCGCCGAACAGATGCAAGAAGACGATGCCAAAGTCTATCTCACGTTCACCTCGAACATCGTCTCCTCCGGCCTGCGAGAGACCGTCGCCGCCTTGATCCGAGATGGCTTTGTCGACGTCGTCATCACCACCTCCGGCTCGCTGACCGAAGACGTCATCAAGACTGCAAAGCCGTTCAAGATGGGCGAGTGGGACGCAGACGAGGCGGCCCTTCGCAAGCGCGGGATCAACCGGCTGGGCAACATCTTCGTCCCCTCCGACCGGTACGTCTGGCTCGAGGAGTACCTCTACGACTTCTTCGACGACTTCTTCGCCGAGGAGTCGATCCGGACGCCGACGGCCTTCGCGCGCGAACTCGGTGCAACGCTCGAGGACGAGGATTCGGTGCTCAAGCAGGCAGCGGACAACGACGTGCCGGTCTACTGTCCCGCGCTAACCGACGCCGAGGTCGGCAACTTCCTCTATTACTACCGACAGCGACAGGATACGGATTCGAACATCGGAATCGAGATTCTCGACGACTACCAGAAACTCATCGAGGACGGGATGTTCGCGGACACGACGGGCCTGATCGCCGTCGGCGGCGGGGTGCCGAAACACCACGCCATCATGACGAACCTCTTCCGCGGCGGCGCAGAGTACGCCGTCTACATCTCGACGGGGATGGAAGGTGACGGCTCGCTGTCCGGCGCGCCACCGAACGAAGCCGTCTCCTGGGGCAAGATCAAGGACGACACCGAACTGAACTACACGCAGGTCGAGGCCGAGGCGACGCTGGTCTTCCCGCTGCTCGTCGCGGAAGCGTTCTACAAGTGAACTCGGGTCTGGTCGGGTCTCGACTCGAGGACCGCGACGGATCACCCGTACCGAGCCGGCGTGAGCGAGGGTCGATGACGCAAAACCTATCCCGTTCACCGCCATATACTGGTGTATGGACTTTCCGCCGAACCAGGGTCTCGACCAGGAAGAGGTCAACGAACGCGTCGACGACGCCATCGAGAACAACGAGGTCGTACTCTTCATGAAGGGGACGGCGCTCATGCCACAGTGTGGCTACTCCCGGCGTGCACTCGGACTCGTCGACCAGCACCGCGAGGAGTACGAAACTGTCGACGTCCTCGAGTCACTCGACGAGTTCCGCGTTGCTCTGAACCGACACAGTGGCTGGGAGACGACCCCACAGACGTTCGTCGACGGCGAATTCGTCGGCGGGTCGGACATTCTGGCCGAACTCGAAGAGCGCGGCGAGCTGGCTGAAACGCTCAACGCCGAGTGAGAGGCGGCGATCTGTAGTCGAGTCCGGTTTTTCGTGCATCGAACGCCGAGCCTTCGCGCTGGCCATCGAAACGGTGAGTCCACGGAGGTCGCTGCTGTCCGGTCAGATACACCGTTGTCGAATGGTAATAAATCCGAACCTGTCTGCGACGGAGCCAATAGCAGATCATATAAGTCACGCACCCGTAGTAGGACACAACGACGTACCGAACCACCCTCGTCCATCCATCCCCACTATGTCAACAGAGGAATCCAGTCACGTATATCGGTTGCACTCGACGCTCGAACTGCCACTCGAAGACCTTCGCGATCACATCGACGACGCGGAGTATCCCGACGGGATCGAAGACGTCGAGATCACGCGACGAAACAACACGCTCATCCTCAAAGCCGTCGCCGAGGACAAGTCGGTCAGCAAGTACACGCCGACGGCACAGCTCAAAGCCAGCGTCACCGAAAACCGGGTCTATGAGGAGGACCCGGACGAGCGACGCAACTCCTTCCGCTGGGACGAAGAAGAAGAAGAGGAGATCGAGTCCGAACTCGTCGAGTTCGCCGCGTTCAAAGGCGACCGCGAGACCGTCCTACAGAACTCGCTGTTGCAGTACGAGATGTTCCTCGTCCTCTGTGAGATCGCCGAAGCCGCCGAGAAGGGCACGTTGACGGCGATCACCGACCGCGGTGGGGAACTCGAGGCGACCCGGATCGTCGAGGGCGAGCCCCGTCCGGCCAACATCGAAGTCGTCGAAGGCCCGCGCGATCAGGGCGCTGGCGAGTCGGGGGTCAACTGGCGTGACAACAAGTTCATCAGCGACTGAAACTGCCTGTCGTTCCGACGGACCGATGTGACCGCAGGTGTCTTGGGTACATCCGATCTGCCTATCGACAACTCGAACGAGAGGCCGCACTTCTGCCGACGCAACTTCTCTTATAACGCGACGCCGTCGGGGTGTCGATCGGGAGCGGCAGTGGGCGTCTTTCACCACGACACAGCGGAGGGCTGTCCCTCGAGCCCTCGAGGCCAAGTCCCCCGGTCGATAGTCACCGTTCTCATAGTGAGTAGCGAAGAGTCTCACCCACCCGTTTTAAAAGAAAACAGAGGTGTTGGAATCGGCGTGCAACATCCAGAGGACGGATTCATTCCCAGCATCCGCGCGAGCGAAGCGAGCGCGGTTCCCGGACGGCGAGGTCGAAGGCCGAGCGGTCCGCCTTTTTCATCGAAGTTTTTTGCGCGAGCGGTTCGCCGAAGGCGAACCCGACGCGGAAAAAGTTCGCGCTCTGTATTCATCAGCGCATATCTGTCACTTTTGAAAGAACACTAGGACATAGAGACTCTTCTTCGATTCCCAATCAGTAGCCGAGCCGGAGGACGTGGTTGGCCGCGAGCGCGAGGAAGGACGCCAGAAAGAGGACGGCCAGCGTTCCAAACGCGACGGGCCAGCCGAAGAGGTCGGCGGTGAGACCGACACCGGCGGAGCCGGCGGCCCCGATGACGGTGTAAACCGTCCGGACGAGGCCGAAGCCAGTGCCTCGCTCCTCGACGGAGAGGACGTCCATGAACCGCGGGTCGATGGCCGAAAAGAAACTCGAGCCGAGCCCCGCGAGCAAGACGCCGCCAGCGACGGCGGCGAGGCCTGGGCCGAACACGACGAGGGGAAGGCCGATGGCACCCGCCAGCATCGAGCCGCCGATGACGGCGTCGCGGCCGTAGGCGTCGGAGGCGCGACCGAGGACGACCTGGCTGGCGGCCCTGACGACGAAGAACGCGGAGAAGGCGATGCCGGCGGCCGTAGGGGTATACCCCCGGAACTCGACGAGAAACGCGGGCAAAAACGACAGGAGTCCCTGGACGACGTAGGTCCCCGCCATCGCGATCAGGAGCGGAAACGCGATGGCCGGTCGCGAGAGGAGTTCGACGAGCGCGCCCAGCTTGAGGCGGTCGCGCATCGATTGGTCCGGGCGTCGTGGGTCGGTCGGGCGGACGCGCCAGACGAACAGCGCGAAGATAGGGATTCCGACGAGCGCCGTTAGGGCTACCGCGGGACGCCACCCGTAGCGGACGCCGACCCAGGCTGCGGCGACGGGGGCGACGAGTCCCGCCAGCGGGCCGCCGATCGAGTGGATACCGACGGCGGTCCCGAGGTCGTCGAACGTCCGGGACAACAGCGTCGTCGCGACCGCGTAGTGGAGGCCTGCGACCCCGCCGAGGACGACGACGACGAGAACGAAGACGGCGTACGCCGGCGATAGCGCGAGCAGGAGGCTCATAACCGTCGTCCCACCGACGGCGATCAGGATGATCAGCTTCTCCCCATAGCGGTCCGCGAGAATCCCGCTCGGGAACTGAGCGAGGCCGTAGGCGAGCCACATTCCGGTCAGCGCGACGCCGATCAGGGTGTTCGAGATCTCGAAGTCCTCGGTGATGAACGGAACGACCGGGCTGATCCCCAGTCGGGCGAAGTAGGTGACGAAGAACGCGAGCATACACAATAGGAGAACCGTATATCGGTAGTGCCAGTTCATAATCGGCGAAACGTTCACGTGACCGACTCGAGCGAACGATGATGAGCGTACTGATTCCGGTGAACTGACGACGGCTACCGAGAGCGGATCTGAAATGCGGGGGCCCCGGACGCTCCGCCGTCGGATCGTGGTAGTGGCTGGTTTCCCCTCGGGCGACCCGGACGACCAATCCGGCGCGTTCGACCGCTACCGGGCCGGCTGTCGACGTCGGTTCCCGGATCGGTCGGACAGCCGCTCGCTTCGAGCGGGTAGCCGACTGATAACGAAATGGTATCTTCTAGAAGGACTGACTGCCATGTTTCACGAGGTGATCGTGCGTGCAGCGTCCCTTCAGTAACTCGACGTCACCCGTCCATCCGTCCTCCACGTCCACTACCCACGTCCCTGCACCCGGCTTCGCCCCACCGGCCGGCTTGCATACCGTGAAGCGACCGTGGAACGCGAGCGACAGGCGCTGTCGTCGAGGACCCACATCGATTCCTGCGATACTCGTCGACGACGGGCACGGCGAGCGACTCGAGGCGGACGTGACGGGTGGTCGGTGATGCGCATCTGTTCGATCGTTGGCGCACGACCCCAGTTCGTCAAGGCCGCTATCGTCTCGAGAAAGCTCCGTGACGTGGGCGAGGAAGTGCTGGTCCACACGGGCCAACACTACGACGAGGAGCTCTCGGACGTCTTCTTCGAGGAACTCGACATTCCGGAACCGGAGTACAACCTCGGCGTCGAGTCGGATACACACGGCCGCCAGACCGCAGCGATGATCGATAGACTCGAGCCGATCGTCGAGGCGGAAGACCCCGACGCACTCCTCCTCTACGGCGACACCAACTCGACGCTGGCCGGTGCCATTGTCGGTTCGAAACGGGACCTCGTCGTCGCCCACGTCGAAGCCGGACTCCGAAGTGACAACCGGTCGATGCCCGAAGAGATCAATCGAATCCTGACCGACCACGCCGCCGATCTCTGTTTCGCCCCGAGCGAAGAGGCCATGGTGAACCTCGCTTCCGAGGGTGTCACCGACGGTGTCTACTGCACCGGCGACGTGATGTACGACGCCATCCTCGAGGCTAGGGATCGGTCCCAGCGCCAATCGACGATCCTCGACGAACTCGGCGTCGAACCGGGAGAGTACGTCCTCGCGACGGTTCACCGGGCGAGCAACACCGACGATCGGTCGAACCTCGCTGCCATCGTCGACGGGCTCGCCGACGCTCCCCGTCCGGTAATCTTTCCCGCCCATCCGCGGACGGTCGGATGTCTCAGAGAGTACGGGCTCTGGGACCGTGCAACCGAGCACCTCGAGGTAATCGATCCCCAGGGATACCTCGATTTCGTCCGGTTGCTGGACGGAGCCGAACGGGTCGCGACCGACTCGGGAGGCGTCCAGAAGGAGGCCTTTTTCCTCGGGACCCGGTGTCTGACGCTCAGAGCGGAGACCGAGTGGGTCGAAACGGTCGAGTGCGGCTGGAACCGACTGGTCGGCCCGAACCGATCGCGCATCCGCGAGGAACTGCGTGAGAACTGGAAACCGGAGTCGAATCCCCATCCGTACGGCGACGGAACCGCGGGCCAGCGCATCGTCCGGCTGCTCGAGGACCACCTGCAGACCGACGAGGCGGCACCCGCAGTGGAGACGGCGTCGCTCGACTGATCGCCACCGAGTTCCGTCAGAGGTTTCCGGTCCCCCAAAGCGTTTTACCGTGGTAATTATATCTAATTACAGGATATGCCCACGAACTTCCCCGACTACGTCGACGTCGACTACGAAGACGGCACCGGCGAATCTCCCGCAGAGTACCCACACATCCACGACAAGATCGAGAAAGCGATCGAGGTCACCCGACAGGGACTCGAGCAGTACGAAAACCCGGCGGTGATGTGGACCGGCGGAAAGGACTCGACGCTCGTCCTCTACTTCGTCATCGAAGTCGCCGAGCGCTACGACCTCGAGGTGCCGCCGACGGTGTTCATCGATCACTTCCAGCACTTCGACCAGATCCACGACTTCGTCGAGGAGTGGGCCGACGAGTGGGATCTCGAGGTGATCTACGCCCGCAACGAGGACGTGGGCGCGTACGTCGACGAACACGGCCTCGAGCCGGGCGACGAGGTTCCGATCGAGGAACTCGACGAGCACAACCGTCACCACGTCGAGAACATCCTCGAGTACGACGAGGAGACGTTTCCCTTCCTGCTCGACACCTACGTCGGGAACCACCTGTTGAAGACGGTCGCGCTCAACGACGCCATCGAAGCGTACGAGATCGACGGGATCGTCTCGGGCGTTCGCTGGGACGAACAGGACGCCCGTGCCGACGAGACCTTCTTCTCGCCGCGACACGACCCCGACATCTACCCGCCTCACGACCGCGTCCAGCCCATCCTCCAGTTCGACGAGGCGGCCGTCTGGGAGGCGTTCTGGGATTTTGTCGTCCCCGACACCGTCCCCGAGTTCCCGGACGAGGGCTACGTCCCCGAGAGCAAAGCCGACCTGCCGAACGACCTCGAGCCCGAGGATACCCCCGTGTCGCCGAAATATTGGGAGGGCTTTCGATCGCTCGGCAGCGAGATCAGCACCGAAAAAACCGAGGACGACCCCGCCTGGCTGCAGGACCTCGAGGGGACGACCGAACGCGCCGGCCGCGCCCAGGACAAAGAAGACCTGATGGAGCGGTTGCGCGATCTCGGCTACATGTAGGTCGTCGGTTTCGAGTGCAGGGCGAAAAACGGATCTCGCTCAGTTCGTCGCGCGGTGCTCACCGTGTTTGACGCCGATCGCGAGCATGATGGCACCGAAGATCGCCATCGACGGGAGCACCATCATCATGATCGTCTGTGTGGTCATCGGTGCCATCGGCGTCATTGCCGGCAGGAGATACAGCGAGCCGATACCGACAGCGAGCACCAGTACGAACGCGCCAATCGTCTT
This sequence comes from Natrarchaeobaculum sulfurireducens, assembly GCF_003430825.1. Classification (NCBI taxonomy): domain Archaea; kingdom Methanobacteriati; phylum Methanobacteriota; class Halobacteria; order Halobacteriales; family Natrialbaceae; genus Natrarchaeobaculum; species Natrarchaeobaculum sulfurireducens. Next base: position 1,523,358 of record NZ_CP024047.1, read on the forward strand.
CGGTACGTCGAGTCCCATGGCTGGCCGTTAGCAGTGACGGCAACTAAGTACCCCGGAACCGGCAGTCGTTCACGGGTTTCGAGACATCGACCACCGCTGGCCGCAAGTTACGCTTCTTCCGAGGGCCGAACCAGGTTCGCAAGCGCCACGAGGATGCCCAGGAACCAGCCCAGCGGGAACGAGAGGCCGACCCACATGCCGGCGTAGGCTGCCCCCTCGAGCTGGAAGTTACCCCGGAGCCACTCGTTGACGCCGCCGACGAACAACACGTTGTCGAGGATCCAGACGGCGAAATCGTAGCTCGGATCGAGGACGTGGGGCTCGAGCGACGGCGTTACGAGCGCTGCGACGACCGGTGGCAGAAAGATCGCCGTCATCGCGAACGGGTAAGCGAGCAGGACCGACGTCACACGGCCGCCGAACTTCGAGAAAATTGCTGCCAGTGTCGTCGAGATGACGGCGACGAGACTGGCTGCAGCGATCGCGAGGAAGGCGTCGAACGGGAGGCTAATGTACGCGCTGACGGTCAGTGCACCCCAGACGAGAACGGCCAGTGCGGTCACGCCGACGATGCCGAACCGGGTCCGGGTCGAGTCGAGTTTCACCGCGTAGTAGCGGGTAGCGAAGCCGACGACGGTCAGCGGATACAGGACGAGCAGTCCGAGCGTTCCGAAGAGACTCCAGGCGTAGTAGGCGACTTTCTGTGGAAGCGTCTCCGGCTTCCACTTGCCCATAACGGAGTGACCGCGGCCACGCTGGCGGGGAAAGACGATTTCCATCCACGCCCCGTGTAACCGCTCCAGGTCGGTCTGGACCGCACCGACGATGCCTCCTCGGCTGGCTCTTCGAGAGCGGGTAGACATACGCGAGCCAAAAAGCTCACGTACCGTAAGCTTTCCCTCTCTTTCTCGCTCGAGAACAGGTACGTCGGCGGACACTCGAGGGACGCCTTCCAGACAGTCTTCGTGCAGTGGCCCGATTTCTGCCACGCCAACACCCGCCGGGAAACCGATAGCTAGCGAGCCCTACTGGTTCCAGGGACCGAAGTCGGGGTCGACGGTCCGCTCGCGATCGTCGATGGCCTCGATAGCCGCGACGTCCTCAGGATCGAGCTCGAGCGACAGTGACGCCCAGTTGTCACGAATGTGGTCGACGCCGGTCGCCTTCGGAATGGCGACGACGTCGTTTTCGCGGAGCCAGGCCAGGCTGACCTGGGCCTCGCTGACGTCGTGTTTGGCCGCAATCTCTTGAATCGTGGGGTGGTCGAAGACGCCGCCGCGAGCCAGCGGCGAGTAGGCCACGACCTCGACGTCGTGTACCTCACACGCCTCGCGCAGCTCTGGCTGGGGAAGCAATGGGTGGAGTTCGACCTGGTTGGCAACGATCGGAGCGTCACAGACCTCGACGGCCGCCTCGAGTTGCTCGGGGAGAAAATTGCTCACGCCGACGTTCTCGATCAGCCCCTCGTCGTACAGGTCCGAGAACGCCGCGAGTGTCTCTTCCGTGTCGTACGTTTTGGCCGGCCAGTGGACGTACAACAGGTCGACGGCGTCGACACCAAGTCGGTCGAGGCTCTCGCGGGTCGTCTCGAGGACGTCATCGGGCGCGAGGTTCGAGAGCCAGACCTTGGTCGCGAGAAAGACCTCCTCGCGATCGACGTCAGCTGCGGCGATCCCGTCGCCGACGGCCGCCTCGTTGTCGTACGCCTGTGCGGTATCGATGTGCCGGTAGCCCGTCTCGAGGGCCGTCCGGATGCTTTCGGCACACTGGTCGGCGTCGGTGTTCTCCCACGTGCCGAGTCCGAGCATCGGGATGTCGCCTGCGGTCGGACACGCTGTTGGCTCGAGTGTGTCTGGATCGTCAGCTCCCATACACGACCGATAGTCGACGCCGGGAAAGTGAGTTTGGAAAGCGGCCAGGCCGATGGGCTTTCGACGGACGACCGTTCGAGCGTCGGCGCTTCCAGTGTCTTGTCGTTACTGATACATCCGCAGTGGCTTGGCTTGGCTGCTCTCGTCCTGTCCAACCTGTTGCATCTGCTGGGCGAGACGTTCGCGCTGGTCGCGGATCTCTTCGGCCCGCTCGAGGAGGTCCTGGACGTCGACCTCGAGGTCCGTGAGCGGGGCGATTGCGTCGTCGATCAGGACGCTGGCTGCCTCGGGGTCGGGAAACTGCGGGTCACACTGGATGACTAGCCCGATGCTGTCGTGGCCGGCCTGCGCCGCACGGTTGAGCAGCGCGCCGGTCGGTCCGGTAACGAGCCCGTCTTCGGGCGGGAGCGGGACGTCGTGGGTTGTGAGGATTTCACCCGCCTCGCCGGTCGCGATCCCGTAGAGTTCCGGGCGGCTCTCGTCGCGCTCCGTCGGAAGCCCGCTCAGGTAGATGGGCGTCGCGTTCTGGTCGACGATCCAGCTCGTGAGACAGGCCGCGACGGTCTCGACAGCGTTGGCGGCGACCGGCGTATCACACTGGAGCGCGAGCAGGTCGTGTGCTTCGCTGACGTAGAGTCGAACTGGCGGTCGGACGGTCCGGTCGTCGCCCCGATAGACGCCGACCATCGGGAGTCCCTCACAGTGGACGCTCGCGTAGTAGCGCATCTCGAGGTGCTCGATGAGGTGGTCCGTCGCGATCTTTCCGACGAGTCCGACGCCCGGAAATCCCTCGATCAGCCACGGTGACTCGAGCGTTATCTCGGGTCCGTGAAGACGGAGTTCGGCCATGAGTGAGTTTGGCGCGGCGATCGTATAAACACGGTGGCAGTGAATTCGTGGTCAGCGCAGCGGCCCCTTCGTCCGCGACCCTGCTGTGGCGGTGGTCCAAGCTGAACTCGTGACGTGCCCCGCGGCTGGCGCTTCGAAACCCACAAACGCGGGGCGTGCGAAGCCGCCTGCAATGGAGCCACTCGGGCGGTATCGACCGATCATCGACGACTTCGAGGCGTTTCTCGAGGCCTGCAGGAGACCGCTCGGCAACGCTGTGCGGATCAACACCATCGCGGCCTCGGTCGAGCGGACGCTCGAGGTGCTCGACAGCGAGGGCGTCGCTTACGAGCAGGCCGACTGGAACCCGCGTGTCCTGCGTCTCGAGACCGACTCGCCGGGATCGACGTGGACGTCCTTTCACGGCATGACTCACGGCCAGGAGGAGGTGTCGGCGGTGCCGCCGGTCGTACTCGATCCCCAACCGGGCGAGCGCGTCTGGGACGCCTGTGCCGCACCGGGCGGAAAGGCGACCCAGCTCGCGGCGCTGATGGACGACCGCGGCACCGTCGTCGCGAACGACAGCAACCTCGGACGCATCTCGGCGCTGCGGTTCAACGCCGAACGCCTCGGCGCGACGAGTCTCGCCGTGACCAACGCGGACGCCCGAAACTACTCGATGAAACCGTTCTCGTTCGACGCCTTCGATCGAGCCCTCGTCGACGCCCCCTGTTCCTGTGAGGGAACGATTCGGAAGAACCCCGACGCACTCGACGATTGGTCCGAAGGGTACGTCGACAGCGTCTCGGGCATTCAAAAGGGGATCCTCCGTCGAGCGATTCAGACCACCCGCGAGGGCGGCCATATCGTCTACTCGACGTGTACGTTCGCCCCCGAGGAGAACGAGGCCGTCGTCCAGCATGCACTCGACGAAGAGAACTGTCGCGTCGTCGAGTTCGACGTCGGCCTCGAGCACTCGCCTGGTCTCACCGAGTGGGACGACCGGCGGTTCGACGACTCACTCGAGCAGGCGATCCGGATCTACCCACATCAGAACGACACCGGCGGCTTCTTCGTCGCGAAACTGGAGGTGACCGCCGAATGAGCGACAACGACGGACAGCGATTCGACCGACTCCCCGAGACGAACGCGGAGCGATCCGTCGAAGGTCGAGCCAGCCGTGCGGAGGTGATCGACTACTTCGAGGACCGCTTTGGCATCCCATCGGAGACGTTCGCGGACTACACGTTCTGGGAGAAAGGCGCCGGCAAGATCTGGATCTACGCGGGCGAGGCACCGACGCCGATCGAGATCGAAGCGATCGGGATGACCTGTCTCCGCACACGACAGGAACACTGGAAGCCGACGACGGATTTCGTTCAGCGCTTTGGCCACCACGCCACCGACTGCGTGATCGAACTCGAGCGCGAGCACGCACGAGCGTTCGCGGCGGGTGAAGACCAGGCGCTCGAGTGGTGGGACGGCGACTGGGGATATCTCATCGCCGCCCACGAGGTTGGGGTCGGGCCGGAGGGCCGAGCAGTGCGAGACGGCGAGAACGCGGAGCGAAGCCCGCAAGAGGAAGGCGTCGAGCGAGGGCAACTCGAGGCGCTCGGAGTCGGCCTCTACGTCCACGGCGAACTGCGTTCGATGGTGCCGAAGGGACGACAGCGCGACCTTTGAGACGGACTGCCGTGACAGGGTTCTAACGCAACCGCCGTCCGGGTCGCGGTTGAGGCGGTACCGACGTCCAGTAGATCGTATGAGGCTGCAAATCGGTGCTCCGGTCAGCAGGTGATCGGCTGGCTACGTCGACGAACGCTCGGCTCGACACCGACACGCACTGCCGGTTCTTCACGTTTCTGGTGGGGGTGACGGCTCCTAATCGCGATCAGTCGGAATGTTCGGCCGACGTCCGGGCACCGTCGTCTGCTACTGGTTCGAATTCATCCGATCCGCACTGACACCCTTGCGGACGTCCGATAGGGAGAATCGTTCCGTCTGCGGTCTTTCTCGAAGCGAAAACCGACCCACACGACACACACGAGGCGATCAATTTTCTCTCCCTCTTTCCAGAACTCATCGGGAGGGGTAGTTCACTGAAGAACATAAAGCGCGTTACAGCTTTTCGAGAATATCAGCTAGTTCGGTCGATGTTCGCGCCGGATAACCGAAGACGAACAGTGGTGTAAAAACAGTTGGACTCGCTCGTGCCTGTCCGGTCGGTCGTCCGAACCACCGCTTTCTGAAGGTACAAGAGGGCGCTGAGACAAGAGCCACCCGTGTCTCCCGTCGCCGAGCCGTCGCTCAGTGCCCGCGTTCTCGTGGTCTGGCGGCGGGTGTTCGACCTCTCCTGGCCGGTGATGGCCGAACAGGTGTTGCGGACACTGATGCGGACGACGGACCTGATCGTTGCAGGTTTCTTCTCGCCCGCTGCCGTCGCTGCGGTTGGGCTTGCGGACATCTACGGTCGGCTTCCACTGTGGCTCGGTCTCGGCGTCGGCGACGGCGCAATCGCCCTCTCGAGTCAGGACACCGGCAGCGGCGACGTCGCGAACCGAAACGAAGCCGTCTCGAGCGCGCTCTTGCTCGGTATCCTGGCCGGTATCCCGTTCGCGCTGTTCGGCCTCGTCGGGAGTTTCTGGGCGATCGAGGTCCTCGGTGCTGAAGCGGAGACGGTCCGACTCGGTGGGCTCTACCTGGCGATTATCCTCCTGACGGCACCGGCGTATCACGTCACGATGATTGCCGCTCGCTCGATCCAGGGGACGGGCGATACGCGCACTCCGATGTACATCAACGCAGTGGCGAACGCCATCAACATCGGGCTGACGGTCTCGCTGGCGTTCGGCCTCGGGCCGGTTCCAGAACTGTCGATCGTCGGCATCGCCGTCGCGACCGCTATCGGTGACACCCTCGCTGCCGTGACGTTTCTCGTCGTCATCCACAGCCCGAGAAGCGAACTCTCGTTGGTCCGTCCGACCCGGTTCGTGATCGTCAAACAGCTGATCGTCATCAGCGCGCCGCGAGTCGCCGAAGGTGTCACCGAACTGATCGCCGAGTTCCCGTTCAACGCCATCTTGCTCGCGTTCGGCACCGAGGTCAACGCAGCCTACCACATCGGCCGCCGGGTGTATCAACAACTATCTTCGCCTCTCTCGAGGGGATACGGCACCGCTGCGAACATCATCTCCGGCCAGGCTCTCGGCCGCGGACAGCCCGGCGAGGCCTACTTCGACGGCCTCGCGGCCGCCGCGATGGCCACCCTCACGGTCGGCAGCCTCGGCGTCGGTATCTTCCTTGCCGCCGAGTGGGTCGTCATGCTGTTCACCCGCGACCCGGAGACGATCGAGTACGCTGTCGGCTTCGCTCGCGCCTACGCCATCGCGACGGTCCTCATCGCGCTGTACGTCGTCCTCGCGGGGGCCTTACGCGGCGGCAGCGAGACGCGCCCGCCGTTCGTCGCCAAGGTAAGTGGTGCCGTCGTCTTCTTACTCGGTATCACCTACGTCTTCGGCGTCTCACTCGAGTACGGCGTCGTCGCCGCCTACGTCGCTATCGTCGCCGACTTCGCCTGGCGCAACGTCGTCGTCGGTGCGGTCTACCTGCAGAAGGGCTGGCTCGAGCGCGGGATGGCGATGATGCACGAGCGGGGCAGCCAGCTCGGAGACGGTGAGGACTGACGGCCGACCGCCCGCCTGTGACGTTAGTCCCGTTCGACGACCGTCCCGCCGGTCAGTCCCTCCCACTCGACGCGATAGCCCAGTTCCGCGAGAATCGCACTCGAGTCGTCGATCCCGTACGTCTCGAACGTCTCCTCGGCGTCCGAGAGGGAGGTTCCGGCCTCGAGGTCGTCGTCGAGTGAGTCGAGCACCGACGGGCGAATCAGTGTCCGTCCCACGCGCTCGTGATCGGGGAAGGTCTTGTCGGTGAGGGCCTCCGGGCTCACGCCGTGGCGATCCGCGAGGGCCTCGAGCGAAATCACGTCCTCGTCGGGACGGAGCCCGTCGGGCAGCGAGGCGGCGGCGTCGGCGACCAACTGACGTTCGTACTCCCGGAGGACGCCCGCGACGTCTTTGAGCCGAACCGACCCCGAGTAGGGGATCGCCCGGTGGTCGCGGGCGGCGATCTCCTCGCCGACGCCGAGTGAGTCGTCGACGGCAACCAGCATGTCGACGTCCTCGAGATCGGCCAACTGGGCGAGTTTCTTCTCGACGTACTCGGGCGTCCAGAAGCCCATGATCTCGAAGTAGACTCGAAACACACGGTCGCGCGCCCTGTCACCTGCTCCGGGGTCGCCGTCAGCGCCGGGGACCCCGTGGTCGTAGACGAACGCGAAGTCGGGGATCATCACCCGCGTCCCCGTCGCCAGCGGTTCGGGTTCGCGAACGAGCGTCCACTCGAGGTCCAGGTTCTCGAACCGAGCGGCGAAGTCGGCCTCGACGCCACTGTCGAACTCGACGTCCGCGACGGGGGCGGCGTCGGGAACCGAAACCGGGTCCTCGTGAGAGAGCGTGAGCGTTCGCTCGGTGCCTCGGTCGTCGATCGTCGCCTCGAGGTACCAGGCATCCGCCGTCGCGACCGTCCGCAGGAGGCGGGCGAATCTGGTGCCGTATCGTCGACTCGAGCGAAAGAGGTGTGTTGGGCCGGTGACGACGACCTCGCGCTCGCTGGCAAGCGAGGTACGACCGTCGTCGTCCGCGTCGTCCCCCGGTCGACGAATCTCGTACATCAGTCGCAGGCGTTTGACCGCCGAAACGAGCGCTTTCGGGTCGCTCGAGCGGACCCGTACCTCGGTCGCGTCGAACAGCGCCGTCTGGGCGAGCGAGAGGTTGTACTGGGCGAGTAAGTCATCGGGGCCCCAGCGCGAGTCGACCGCCGTGAGGACCTGCCGCTCCGCTAAGTCGGCGTACAGCGCCCGCTCGAGGTCGTCCGCGGAGACCGAGAGCGACTCGCCTGCGCGGACGTACGCCATCGCCCGCTCGCCTTCGTCGACGACGCCGACTGCTTCGCCAGCCTCGAAGACGGCCCGGCGCGCACGTTCAGGGTCGAGCGCGGCGTCGGTCTCGAACGTGGCATCGCGCTCGAGCAGCGCAGCGAACCCCCGGACGAGCTTGAAGTGATCGGCCTCGGCCTCGAGTTCCGCCAGGGCGTCCTCGAGGTCGCCCCGTTGTTCGCCGACGTGGCCCTGGTAAGTGCCGATGACTCTGGCGGCCAGCGGGCGGTGCTCACGGGTGGTGAACTGCGGGTGATACCCGCCGCCAGCCCGCGAAACGCGACACAGGTCCTTCGTCAGCATCTAGCCTCTCGTGTGCGTGACGACACCAAAAGTAATCCGGACGCCACCACGGCTCGGTTCGACGCCGGGGCCGTCTTCCGGTTCGAGTTATGGCCGAGCGACCGAGATGTGTCGCCATCTCCGACAACGACGTCTCCGTTCGGACCTCGGTTCGTGCGGTCGACGTGGACGGTCCCTGAGTCAGCCATCCCGTTCGATACTAAATTGTGACTGACAATTTCCGATAGTATTTACAGCCGTCTGTGACCGCGACAGTCGCATATCTGCCCAAAGTGTTATCTTTGGCTGGTAAAATCAATTGGCCATGGGATCGGGCGACGCCGCGAACGAACTAAACCAGCTCGTCGAGCAGACCGAGCGGTTTCGCGAACAGATCGAAGAGACGACCGAGGCGAGTCGGACGCAGGCGGAGTACATCTCGACTCTCTCCAAGGAAGTCAACGACGTCAGTGCGACGATGGAGGAGATCGCCTCGAGTGCGACGGAGATCGTCGACCTGGTCGAAGACGCATCGGAGACGGCGGCGTTGGGACAGGAGGCGGGTCGAACTGCCAGCGAACAGACACAGGAAACCGTCGACGAAGTTGCCGATCTCGTCGACGCCATCGAACGGGTAAGCGAACAGATGGCGGAGATCGGAACGGTGACCGAACTGATCGCCGACATCGCCGATCAGACGAACCTGCTCGCGCTCAACGCCAATATCGAGGCCGCACACGCGGGCGATGAGGGTGCTGGATTCGCCGTCGTCGCGAACGAGGTGAAATCGCTCGCCGAGGAAACCGGTGAAAACGCCGACGAAATCAGATCGCTGATCGAGTCGCTCGCCGAGGAAACCGAGACGGGCGTCGAAGCCGCCGAACGAACGCACGACTCCGTCCTCGAGACGGCTGAGAACATCGAAACGACGCTCGAGGCTATCGACGAGGCCGTCTCGAGGGTCGAAGAAGTCGTAGACGGGGCAAGCGAAATCGCCGACGCGAACGACGTGCAGGCGGGCTCGATCGAGGAGTTCGCAGCCCGGATCGATGACCTCGGTGCGGAGTCCGACGAGATCCGCGAGACCATGTCCGATGCGGCCACGCTCGTGGACAAACACAGCGCGGTGGTCGAACACGCAAGCGGCTTCTTACACGGGTTTCCCGGTCTTGGCTACCGAACGCTGAACGAGGACGGCTGGCCAGTGGTGTTCGCGACGGACGGGATCGAAGAGCTCGCCGGATACACCGCCAAACAGCTCGTCGACGGGGAGGTCGTCCTCGGTGAAGACGTTATCCACGAGGACGATCAGGGACCCGTCTGGGACGCGATCCAGGCGATCACCGAACGGGGTGGAACCGACTACGACATCAAATACCGAATCGTCACGCGACACGGAGAGGTCAAACGCGTCAGAGAGCGCGGTCGCGCGATTTACGACGCCCAGGGCGAACTCGAGGCGTTCGAGGGGTACATCTGGGACACCGACGAGTCGGGAGCGCAGGTCCTGTTCAGTGACGAGGAGATGACGGCAACGCCAGGCGCTGACGATTGAGACGGATCGGGAGCAGCGGAAACGGCACTCGCCCGGCCGGTATTGGACCCATGCTGTCTGCTCGATCGATGGAACTCGGCGACGGTGATACCGCCGCCGAGCGTCGCCTCGAGATCGATCCCGGTACTGAAGGGACCGTTATCGATTCCGGCGACGATCTGCAACCCGTTCTTCGCTCGTGTCGGCAGCGACGACCTCATAGAGAATCGCTCGGGTCGCGTCCGCGGTCGGCCGGAGGATGCGTCCGAGTCGCTGGACGAACTCGCGTTCGCTGGCGCTACCAGAGAGCACGACCGCGACCGAGGCGTCAGGGACGTCGACGCCTTCGTCGAGCACGTTCGACGTCGCGATCCGGGTGTAGGTCCCCTCGCGAAACCGGTCTAAGATCTCGCGTCGCTCCGCGGCCCCCGTCTGGTGTGTTATCGTCGGGATCAGAAACCGCTCGCTGACGTCGTACGCGAGGTCGTTATGGGCCGTAAAGACGATCGTGCGCTCGCCGCGGTGGGCCTCGAGAATTCCCTCGAGCGCCTCGATTTTGGCCGTACTTCCATAGACGATCGTGCGAGCGCGCTGGCGTGCGAGGAGTGCTTCGCGGGCTCTGGGGTCGCTGCCGGAACGTTTGACGAGTTCCTGGTAATCCGATCCGCTTCGCATCTGGATGTTCGATCGGGCGAGGTAGTCCGCGAAGACACCCTGATGGCGGTCGTACGCCTCGCGCTCGTCGGGGGTGAGAGACACCTCGAGTCGTTTGACGTCGTACGGTGCGAGGTGATCGCCAGCCAATTCGTCGGCGCTGATTCGGTGGACGACCGGCCCCACCAGTCCCTCGATTACCTCGTGGGCCCCGTCGGGACGTTCGAACGTCGCCGTCAGCCCGAGTCGGGCAGGCGCGGCGAGCAGGCGTCCGATCTCGCGGTAGCCCTCGCCGCCGAGGTGATGAACCTCGTCGAAGACGACGAGGCCAAACCGGTCGCCGACCGTGTCGGCTTTGAGATACGCCGAATCGTACGTCGACACCGTGATCGACTCGAGTCGCTGTTCCCCGCCGCCAAACCGGCCGATCTCGCGGTCGAACTCCGTCTCGAGTTCGCGGTGCCACTGCTCGAGCAGGTCGATGGTCGGCACGATGACGAGCGTCGACACGCCGAGGTCCTCGATCGCTTTCAGCGCGACGACGGTCTTGCCGCTGCCGGTCGGCAACTCGAGAACGCCCGCGGGCGCACGATCGACGCCACACTCCGGCGTGGACACCGACGCGTTGGCCCACCGATCAGCCTCGAGCCACGCCGAGAGCGCCGCCTCCTGGTAGGACCGAAGTTCGTACGTCGACTCGAGCCCGTGGAGTCGGTCGCAGTCGAGTACCCGATCCTCGAGTGAGGCCGGATCGACGTCCGTGGCCTCGAGCAGCGCACGCCGGAGCGTGGCGTAGCGAGACGCCGGAACACGTCGGCCCGCCGTCCGGTGGTCGGCCGCGAGTTCGGGCACTCGCTCGCGGACTGCGTCGGCGGCCGCCACCTCGAGCCCGTCGATTCGGACCGTCCCGTCCTCATACCGGAGCTCGATCGACGCGCAGCCGGGATCCGAAGACCGTGTCACGATCCGTGATCGGTAACGGACATGCAAAAACGGTTGGGTCGGCGGGACAGACCGGAGCGTCGAGTCCGATTTCGATCGGAAGTGGATTCTCGTCAGCGGCGGGTTCTCGAGTCGCGAGTCGACCGACCGCTACTCGGGTCGCGAGTAGTCCGGATCGGCGATCAGCGCCGACATCGGTCCGGGGTCGCCAGGCGTGAGGTTGTACGCCGAGAAGTCCTCGAGTCCGGCCTCGCGGAGCAGTTCTTCGTCGTAGATGGCGTTGCCGGTGAACTCGGCAGGGTCGCGACTGAGGATCTCGAGGACGGTATCGGAGACGATGTCGGTCGTCCGCCAGTCGTCTTCGGTTCCGAGCCCGAAGTGACGCGTCGCGCGGGTGTCGATCGCGGTCACGGGCCAGAAGGTGTTACAGCCGACGTCGTGGTTTCCGAGTTCCTCGGCCAGCGAGAGCGTAATGAACGACATGCCGAGTTTCGACCAGGTATACGGGCCGCTGCCGGGACTGCGGTCGATCTCGATCGGCGGGGCGTTCGTCAGTACCCACGCGTCCTCGTCGACGGTTTTGAGGTGGTCGGCGAACGCCCGGCAGGTGAGGTAGGTCCCTCGGACGTTGACGTCGGTCAACAGGTCGAACCGGTTCGGTGGAAGGTCCTCGGTCGGGAGCAACTGGATCGCACTCGCGTTGTTGATGACGATGTTCACCTCCCCGAAACGGTCGATCGCCTGCTCGGCGGCGTCGGTGACGCTTTCTTCGTCACGAACGTTCAGCTTGATCGCGAGCGCCTCTGCGCCACGGTCTTCGACTTCGCGTGCAGTCTGTTCGATCGATCCCTCGAGGTCCCGTTCATCGCCGTACTCGTCTTCTTCGCTCGTCTTGCCTGTCGAGACGACGTTACAGCCCTGCTCGGCGAGCGCGAGCGCGATCGCCTTGCCGATGCCGCGTGTCGTCCCGGTGATGAACGCCGTACTTCCCGACAGATCGGGTTTCGCCAGAGACATGACACGATGGTTTCGGCGCCACCACCATAGTAACAGTTGAAACTGGAGTTCCTGTAGAACCGATTTATCCTGCGGTCGGCGACCTCAACCCTTTTAGTACCGCTGGCCTTTGACCCGAATATGAGCGAAGACGAGGGCACGACTCCCACCGCCCAGGGTGTCCCGTCCGAGGCGGACGCCGCCACCGGGGCGGCCAACGAGGACGATGCAGGAATCGACGACGAGGAAACGACCGCAAACGAGTCACCGGAACGCGACGTGGCCGACGCCCCAACTGACGGCGAGCGGACGTCGCCAACCGAGATGGCAGGCCCCGAGACGACCGACGACGTCGAGACCGTCCTCGAGCGCGTCGCCGAACACGACGACGAACTTGCCTCACAGGTCTCTGCAATCGTCGAACAGGCTCGCGACCTCGCCGACACCGTCGATCATCAGCGCGATGAACTCGAGGACCTCGGCGAGCGCGTCGACGCCCAGGGTGAGACGATCGCGGACCTCCAGACAAGCCTCGAGACAGCCGAGGAGCAACTCGAAACCCGCGAAGCCGAACTCGAGGAGTTGAAACAACGACTCAAGCGCAAACAGGCGGACTTCCAAAACTACAAAAAGCGGGCGAAAAAGCGCCAGAAACAGATCAAAGACCGGGCGACCGAAGACCTCGTCGAACGGTTACTCGGCGTCCGCGACAACCTGAAACGCGCCCTCGGGGAAGAAAGCGGCGACGCCGACGCACTTCGAGACGGCGTCGAAATGACGCTACGGGAGTTCGACCGCGTGCTCGAAGACGAGAACGTCTCGGAAGTCGACCCCGAGCCGGGAAGCGAGGTCGACCCCCAGCGCCACGAAGTCATGATGCGCATGGACAGCGCCCAGCCCGAGGGGACGATCGCCGACGTCTACACGCCCGGCTACGAGATGGGCGACAAAGTCATCCAGGCCGCCCAGGTGACGGTCTCGAACGGCACCCTCGTCGACGACACCGAATCGGAGACCGAGGCTGAACGCGACGACGAAGGCGCTGCTAGCGACTCGAGCGAGCCGACCGAGATGGACGACGAGTCGGTCGACGACACCGTCGATGCCGATACCGAAGCGCCCGAAGACGACGAGGACGCTGACAGCGAGACCTGAGTGGCGTAAAGCGACACCCACTCGATCGTGCAGAATAGTTTGCTAACCGACTGTTATCCGGTGGTGCTGAGCAGTTGGCAGCCGACGACGGCCTGATGGTGCTGATCAACACTGTCGTTGCGCTGAGACCGTTTAGGACTGCTGACCAGCGAGTCGTCATCGTTCGTCCGGCTATCGTGACCTGGTTTCGTTCTGGTCGCTATAGTTGCCCCTATAGTAACCACTGCACGTTAGTGCACACCTGCTCGTCAGACGGATCGGCGGTCAGTGTGGGAATCGTTGCAGTTGGTATACTGTCTGACAGAAGTCCATGACGAGAATTCCTCAGACAGGAGCAGCGAACGCTCACACTCGTTCCGTCGGGCAGTACACGATACCACCATGCTCCGGTTGGACACCGGTGAATTCTCCCGGAGACGTTTAATTCGGCCGCTCGAGCGGGCTAGTAACGTTTAAACCAAAGTGCGCACAACACCCCCCATAATGGCGAGCAACAAGATTCTCGGTATCGACCTCGGGACGACGAACAGCGCGTTCGCAGTGATGGAAGGAGGCGATCCGGAGATCATCGTCAACGCCGAAGGCGACCGGACGACCCCCTCCGTCGTCGCGTTCACGGACGACGACGAACGGCTCGTCGGCAAACCCGCGAAAAATCAGGCGATCCAGAACCCCGAAAAGACGATCGCCTCGATCAAACGCCACATCGGCGACGACGACTATGCCGTCGACATCGAGGGCAAAGAGTATACGCCACAGGAGATTTCGGCGATGACACTCCAGAAGATCAAACGCGACGCCGAAGACTACCTCGGCGAAGAGGTCGAACGCGCCGTCATCACGGTCCCGGCATACTTCTCGGACCGTCAACGGCAGGCAACCAAGGACGCCGGCGAGATCGCCGGGTTCACCGTCGAGCGGATCATCAACGAGCCGACGGCCGCCTCGATGGCTTATGGCCTCGACGAGGACGCCGACCAGACCGTGCTCGTCTACGACCTCGGTGGTGGTACGTTCGACGTCTCGATTCTCGACCTCGGCGGCGGCGTCTACGAGGTCGTCGCGACCAACGGTGACAACGATCTCGGTGGCGACGACTGGGACCACGCGATCATCGACTACCTCGCCGAGGAGTTCGAAGACGACCACGGCATCGACCTCCGCGAGGACCGCCAGGCCCTCCAACGGCTCAAAGACGCCGCCGAAGAGGCCAAAATCGAACTCTCGAGTCGGAAAGAGACGGAGATCAACCTGCCGTTCATTACGGCGACCGACGACGGCCCGATCCACCTCGAGAAGTCGCTCACGCGTGCGAAGTTCGAGTCGCTGACCCAGGATCTCATCGACCGCACGGTCGAGCCAACCGAGCAGGCGCTCGAGGACGCAGGGTACGCTAAAGACGAGATCGACGAGGTGATCCTCGTCGGTGGTTCGACCCGGATGCCCCAGGTCACAGAGAAGGTCGAAGAACTTACGGACAAGCCACCGCAGAAGAACGTCAACCCCGACGAGGCGGTCGCGCTGGGTGCGGCGATCCAAGGCGGCGTGCTTTCCGGCGAGGTCGACGACATCGTCCTGCTCGACGTCACGCCGCTATCCCTCGGTATCGAGGTCAAAGGCGGCCTCTTCGAGCGACTCATCGAGAAGAACACGACCATCCCGACCGAGGAGTCAAAGATCTTCACCACCGCCGTGGACAACCAGACCTCGGTTCAGGTACGTGTCTTCCAGGGTGAACGCGAGATCGCCGCCGAGAACGAACTGCTCGGCGAGTTCCACCTCACCGGCATCCCGCCGGCCCCGGCCGGGACTCCCCAGATCGAAGTGATGTTCTCGATCGACGAGAACGGTATCGTCAACGTCAGCGCCGAGGACAAAGGCACCGGCGAGTCCGAAGAGATCACCATCGAAGGCGGCGCTGGCCTTTCCGACGACGAGATCGACCGCCTCCAACAGGAAGCCGAAGCACACGCCGAAGAGGACCAACAGCGACGCGAGCGCATCGAGGCACGGAACACGGCAGAGGCGACGATCCAGCGCGCCGAAACCCTCCTCGAGGAAAACGACGAGCAGGTCGACGACGACCTTCGCACCGACATCGAGGCCGCCATCGACGACCTCGAGGAGACGATCGACGATGGCGACGCCGAAGCCGAAGACATCGAGGCCGCAACCGAGGAGCTAAGCACCCAACTGCAGGAGATCGGCAAGCAGATGTATCAACAAGCCGGTGCAGCCGGCGCCGAGGGTGGCGCTGGCGGCGCAGCCGGTGCCGGCCCCGGTGGGATGGGCGGCATGGGCGGTATGGGCGACGCCGGTCCCGGCCCGAACGCCGGCCCAGGCGGCGCTGACAGTGACGACGAGGAGTTCGTCGACGCCGACTTCGAAGAGGTCGACGACGAAGAGGAGAACTGAGACGGACTGCTATAAGAGGGGCTCAGCGCAACCGTCGTCCGGGTTGCGATTGCGTCGGTACCGACGTACAGCAGACTGTCTGAGCTGATCCGAAGGCGTATTTTCTCTCGAGGTATTCGGATTGTGCGCAAGCGACGGCTCGAGGAACCTGTTGAATCGACCCAGAGCGTATGAAACCAGGGTGGGGGCGGGGGCCCACCCCGGCCGAGAGACATGAGCTAACTCGAAGCGGGGGCGAGTCCACTTCCGAGCGATCCGGGCATGAACGCACGCAATCGGCTGGTCAGCACCGTGCGGTCGGGCCGACCGCGTACCCGGCGGGGCGTTGCATCCCCGCAGCTCGGACGACGCGTCAGCAACCCTTTGTTATGGAGCGGATTGATCGACCGTAGTCACCACAAATCACAGTCAGGGCCGTGCTACGCATTGATAGCAGGTGACTACGACCGCGAGCGTATCACAACAGCAGACTTGTACGATTTACGTATCGTTCGCGCTCGAGCGTGATCCCCACGCCTGCAATAACAAGTATTTGATGACCGGCCTCGCGGACGCACACGATCTCGTCGATCGGGCGAGCCGGAGCGGAGGGACGTTGCTGTTCGGCCACCAGCGCCACCTCCAGACCGCTTTCCAGTGATCCCGCGGCCGATTCGCCGACCATGCGCCGATCTGAGTGCCCGCGTCGATGACCCAGGGCTGGACCGACGACGCGAGAGGAACGTGGTGACTTGAGCCCGAACTCTCCGATGGCGGCTTCCTCTACGACACCGGGAACCACGGTTTCGACGGGCTGCTCGAGCGACCGGCGATCGTGGCTCCCACGGTGGCGACAGACGACCCCGGCTGTCGAATTCAGTCGGAGCGTACAGCCGTCCGATAGCCCGTTCCTGTCGGGCGGTTACGTGGTCCTTACCGAAGTACTGATGTCGGTAGACGGTGTGTTGGATTCTCCGAACTGGGTCGGACCGTGAGATCCGGTCAGCGACCGGTAATACCGCCGTATGGCGGCGTCACTTTCGGTTACAAGCCGGATAACTACAATGGCTACTCTCTATCGGACGGGTATGATCACCTGCGCCAACTGCGACACCCCGCAGTTCCTGCAGATCACACAGAGCCGCGTCTACTTCGAAGACGGTGAGATGATCAACGAGATCTCGGAGACGTACGAGTGTACACTCTGCGGGTCGACCGGTCAGTACGCCTACGACGACGACCGCGACGAGGAGACCGTCACGGGCGACGTGATGCTCACCAAGGAACGGCCGAAATTCGCCTGACTGCCCGCCTCCGCCAGGAGGCGACGGATGGTCGGACTCCCCCCCTCTCCCCGAGTCAGGACATGCCCTTTTGTGGCGGCCGCGATACGCAATCGCTCCCGTCGTTCGGTTCGGCTTCTGATTACCACCACACCAGCCCCGGTCAACAGCCGGTTCTTCTTGGTCAACACTGCTTTATCCCACCGTTTACCACCGTAACGACGACTTGTCGGTTACGTGTCCGTGGATCGTGACCGTCCATCCGGTCAGTCACTCGATCGTCCGTCGACTGTCATCGACTCGTTTCTATCGACGGCTGGATCACGCGGGCCGTGCTGTTGGCGGGTGGTCGCCGAGCGCCGGCGTTCGACGTCCCACTGCTCGAAGAGGCCGTACTCCGTCATCGTCTCCATCCCGGCGATAGCTGCTGTGAGTTTGATCCCGATAAGTGGGACGTCAGCAACTGAGACGACCACGTCGGCACGAAGCACGGCTCCGTCCCGGAGGAGGACGTCCAGTACGTCGACGAGTGTTTCCTCGTCCTTTCGCGGTCTCATGGCGTTGGCCCCCCTCCATTGTCCGCGTCTCCTAACGCCGGTGCGAACGTATACGGCGGCCACGGCCCCGTGAACCTGACTTCGAGGCCGTCAATCGCCGCGACGTCGTCGAGCACCGATCCAATCACGCCCTCGTCGTCTGCGTGAGCCAGGACCGTAAATCGACAGAGCGCCTCACCATCAGGACCGTGCTCACCGCCACCAGTTACGTCGTCGGCAAGTGCGGCCGACGGTGACCGCTCGAGTGCATGGACCTCACGGGCGACCTGGTCCAGTCGTGACTCGAGGTCGGCGGCCACCGACTCACGGCGGGCCGCTCGGACGGTGGCGAGACGCTGGTCACGTTTCTTCTCGAGGAGGTACGCCGTTCCCGACTCGGCGTCGTCGATCTGTGTCTCGAGGTCGCGCAGACGCTCGTCGCGTTCGATCAACGTCTCGTCGTCGACGGGATCGATTTCGACGACCTCGATCCGGTACTCCCAGTGGTCGGCCAGTCCCTCGAGGTATCGTTCGATGGTGGCCGATTCTACACGGAGCCACTCGCGGACGGTCGCGTCGTCGCCCCGAAGGATCGTATCGAACTGGAACGGGATCGGCGTTCCGAAGGCCTCGCCGGCCTCGTCGACGACCGTCTGGTGGTGGACGAGCCACCGACGAACCTGCGCGAGGTCGGCCGAGTCGTAGAGCCCGTCGCAGGCGTGGACGACCGCGCCGATCCCGTCTTCGACGACCACCGAAACGGGTTCGCCGTCGACGCCCGCCGTCTCGAGGGACGCCCCCTCGTCAGCCCGGACGAGACAGTAGAGGTACCTGCCCTCCTCGATCTCGGGCGAGGCGTCCGGGTCGCTCTCGATCCCGTCGCCAGGGTCGGAGGGCGTCGATCCGGAGGTGTCAGCGGGATCCTCGGAGCTCACTCGTCTCCACCTCCGAACACGGAGTAGCCAGGTTGGTGGGTCGCTGTCGGCTCGCCCTGGAGCTGCTGAATGGCGTCGTCGACCAGCCCGTCCAGGTCCCCACGCAGGTTTTCGACGTCGTCTTCGATCCCCTCGTCGCGTTTGAGCTGGTCGATCTCTGCTTCGATCCGGGCCAGTTGCTCGCCGAGACGGGCGATCTCTTCGTCCGTGAGGTTCCCGGAGTCCATCCGGCGGACCGCTTCGCGCTCGAGTGCACCCAACAGGAGTTCGACGACGGTGACGACGAGCGTGAGCAGTCCCTGGCGGGCGTCGTCGCCGTCGCCGACGTCGATCGTCGTCATTCTTGCCCCCCCTCGGGAACGATCTCCTCGTCGTCGACAGTCTCGTCGCTCTCGTCGTGTTGGTGGCAGAAGCCGTCCTCGTTGGTGGACCGGGAGCACCGTTCGCCGCTCGCGGTCAGGGCAATACACTGGTCGGGCTCGTCGTCGGAGCCGTCGCTCTCACCGTCTTCGGCACCGACGCCGGGGAACGAGTCGCCGATCCCGCCTACCTCGGAGTCGTCGAGCAGGTTCATCTCGCCGTCCGTGAGAACGTCCGGATTCGGACGGGCCCCGAGGCGTTCGGTTCCGCGTCTGGTTCCGCCACCGAGGATGCCGCCGTCGCCCCCAGCTTCGGCTTCCGTCTCGCCGGATTCCGATCCACTTTCGTCCTCGCCATCGCTCCCGTCGTCGGCCTCGCGCTCGGCAGTCACGTTGACGCCACGGGTCGGATCGATCGCCGGGTTCGGTCGCTCCATCTCCGCGAGCTCGGGATCGCCTGCAGCCTCGGCGACCCGTCGCATGTCAGTCCCTTCGGGGAACTCGAGGCCGTACTTCGCGGCAGTCTCGAAGGAGGCGATCGCCGCACGGACCTGTACGCCGAGCAGTTGCGTATCGCCGATGGAGACGGCGATGTCGGCGTTGATGACGATGCCCTTGTCCAGTAGCATTTCGACGACCTCCGCGAGATCGGTCTTCTGACGGCTCGGCTGGAACTCATTGACCACGGACCTCACCTCCTGGGCCCGCCACCGTCCTCAGGGCGTTACGTGACTCGCGTCGTCGTGTCGTCTCTGGGTTGTGCTCAGTCATTCTCGGACTCCTCGGGGTTGGGCCGCTGGGTTTCCGACCGCTGTTTCTCTCGCTCTCGTTCGAATCGCTGGCCGTAGATTCGTTTCCGACTCGGAGCCGTCGAGAGCCGCACGTCCTGTGGGACCGTGGTGTGTTTGACGCCGCTGCCGACGGCCGCCCGTTCGGTCGGCATCGTCGACGCAGCCGTCGGATTTCTGGAACTCGCCCTCGTGTCCGTCCGTCGCATCCGCTCGCGGTTGTACTCGACCAGGCGCTCGAACTTCTCGTGTGTCTCGAGTAAGGCTGTGCGGAAGGCGTCGATCCCTTCCATCGCCTGCTCCTGGATGAACACCTGGTAGGCCTCCGGATCCTCCTCGGGATCGGGGTTTCCGAGCGCTTCTTTCACCTCGGAGGCGTCCAGGTCCGCCTCGAGAAGTTCCTCGTCGTCGCCGACCAGCGAGTCGTCGCCGGCGACGTCCGGTACTGCGCCCTCGAGCAGTCCAGCGTCTTCGCCGTCGCCAAGGTCGTCGACGGCGTCCTCGAGTTCGCGTTTCCCCTCCCACAGTTCGCCCAGTTCGGTCGCGTCCCAGGCCGAGAGCAGATCGATCGCCCGGAACAGCTGGGTGAAGTCGACGAGGTCGCTCGCACCGGTTTCGTCGTCGGCGATGACGGCTGGAACCTCGCCGACCTCGAGTGCCTCGAGAAGTTCGTCGCCGTTGACGGCGTCGGGCAGGTCGCCGAAATCGAGCGTCTCGAGCAGGTTCTCGACCGCCGTCGCCACCTGCGTGAGCGTCTCGACGTCACCCAGCACCGTCTCGAGCGTCTCGTCGTCCAGTTCCTCGATGGACTCGACCCCGCCCAGACAGTCCTCGACGTTCTCGAGACACTCCTCGGCGTCCGTGAGCAACCCCTCGAGATCGTCGGACGTCGTCTCACTCATCGACAGCACCCCCGTCGGCTGGCGTCTCGCGCTCGATCCGCACCGTGAGCACGGCGTTTTTGATCGTCGCCTCGGCCGTTCGATGGGGCCACGGGACGTCGACGCGCTCGAGTTCGTGTCCGGAGACGCCGACGACGGCTGCGGGCCCGTCGAAGCCGACGGTGACGTCGTCCGGGTCGACGCCGGAAACGTCGACGATCACCAGCAGTTCGTCCTCGTACTCCCGGGTCGTCAGTCGATGCTCGCTCGACGGGCCGAACGGTCGGTACCGTCCGGTTCGAGGCCGTTTGCGCCCTCCGTCGCCGGGCCGACCCGACTTTTTTGCGTCGGCAAACGGGTCGCCACCGAAGCGCGAGCCGTCGAGGATGTCCTCGCCGGAGCCGATCGAGATGTCGTAGTCGATCGCCGTCCGACCGGAGCGTCGCCGCCCCGAGAGCGTGCCGTCCTCGAGCGACTGGAGCGCCGACAGCAGGCTCGAGAGCCAGTCTCGGTCGTCGGCGATCCGCGAGTCGCCATCTCCAGCGTTGCCGACTGTGTCGTCGGGTTGTTCTGGGTCGTCCGGTTGCTCGGGTTCGTCGTCGGACATTATCGTTTCACCTCGACGCGGCCGCTCGTGAGCCGTTCGTGGACGTCACGGGCGATTTCGAGTTCGTCCTCGAGTTCGGCTTTGCGCTCACGGTACTCCGCTTCGGGGCGTTCGCCGAGTTCGTACAGCAACTGATTCTCCTTGAGGTCGTCCTGGAGCGCTTCGACGTCGTACAGTTCGTCGAGCGCCATGGTGTGGAGCGTATCGACGATGCCGACGAACGGCCGAAACAGGAGGTCGTCGAGGATGAACATGGTTATCGTTGGGCTCCAATTGTGACGTCGACGAAGCTGTACGGTGCGAACGGGCCAGTATAACGGAACGTGAGGTCGTCGTGGTCGTCCTCGAGGTCGGTGACGGCCTCGTCGAACGGCTCGCGGTCGTCCCGGTCGACCAGATAGGACCGATTGAGCACCAGCCGGTCGCTGAACAGATCGTTGGGAACCGACTGGGCCGCGATCGGCTCGAGCGCGTCGGCGACGTCTGCTTCGATGGCCTCGTCGTCGACGCCCTCGCCCTCGTCCCGGACCACCTTGAGTCCGAGTTCGATTCGGCCCTCGACGTCGTTCAGCGCACGTCGGAACGCGGGTCTGGCCCCGCGAAGGACGTTCTTCAACGATCGATCCGTCTCGAAGGCCATACCGAACTGCATCGGAACGACCGCGCGGCCACCGTCGTGGTCCATGACCTCGCGCAGTACCTCGTCGTGGCGTCTGGCATCCTCGTCGGTCTCTTCGGGATCGGTCGTATCCACGTCGGAGACGACGGCACCGAGCCGCCGGTGAGAGATCGTGTACACGTACTCGGCGTCGCGGACGGCGTCGGCCTCGAACTCGATCGGACTGCGGTCGACGATGCCATAGACGTAGCGGTTGTTCATCGGCGGATCACGCTCCGGCGGTCAGGGTGGCTCGAACGAGCAAATGTCATGGTGGCTTCGGAAGAGGCGAGGGACTCGTGGCAGTCGTTCGACAGCTCGACGCCTCAGGGTGGTGCTTGCAGTCGCAGCCTCCCTCGACCGTGCGGACCGAAACCTCGACCGTGCGAACCGAAACAGTCACTGCGTGCAGATCGATCCCCGCGTGGCGGTCAGAACTCGTTCTGGCCGGTAGTTTCGGTCCGGATACTAGCTCAGGCCCCCGTTGCCGTCCGCTTCGAGACGCCCAGGCTTCCGTACGCGCTCGCACCAGCGAGAACGATCACCAGCGCACCCAGCACGACCGAACTCCAGAACAATGGCCCGCCGATTCCGTAGACGAACGGCGAGGCGACGACCCACGCGCCGGCGACCAACACGACGATTGGTCCGACCAGACTCGGGAGTGGCCCTCCATCAGGAACCGCAGCGGTGTACGCGGCGGCCGTCGCGATCACGGCACCGACGACGACGTTGTTCACGACGATGAGTCCGGTTCCGGTGAAGAAGACGCCCGAGACCAGCACCAGTGCACCGAGCCCTCCGGCCAGTCCAGCAGCCCGCTGTGCCATCGGATCGGTTCGCTCGCGCGAGTCGCTCTCGCTCATGGGTTGCTCCCGGCCGTACGACGGCCTCCCGTCTAATACTACTGCAGGCATTGTGACCGGTCCGATCGATCACCGGTTCGCACAACGACCAGTCGGCCCCGGGATCGACGACGGTCGCTGGCTGATTCGTCCTCGAGAACGACGGCGGGGCCCAGCACCTCCGTACGCAGGATCGGCTTGCAGTCGCAGCGCCAGCCGTGTTACGACCCAATCGTGAACGCCAAGACGGCTTATGGCACAACCACAGCGACGTCCAGACTCCTCGAGCCTCGCGGAGGTACTGGACCGCATCCTCGACAAAGGCGTCGTCATCGACGTCTGGGCACGCATCTCCGTCGTCGGGATCGAGTTGCTGACGATCGAAGCGCGCGTCGTCGTCGCCTCGGTCGACACCTTCCTGCACTACGCGGAGGAGATCGCAAAAATTGAGCAAGCGACCGCGGAGGGCGAACTCGAGGAGCTCGAGGAACTCGAGGTCGAGCGACGGCCCGAATCGTCGCCCCAGTCCGCGGAGTAACCCCTGATGGCCGACGACACCTCGCGCAAACGCACGGTCCGCGGCCGCAAGATCAGGAGCGGTCGGAGCCAGAAGGAGGGCCGACGGGCGAAAAAAGAGCTGACGCGGACGGCATCGGCTGCCCGTGAGAAGAACGGGGACGCTTCCCTCACCGACCCCGAGGACGTCGACACCGACCACTTCACCGACCTCTTTACCGACGTGCTCGCACCGAATGCCGCCGGTGAAGACGTCGGGTCTGTCGGTGACCTCCGGCGGACGATCGCCGAGGCGCTCTGACCAGCGAGACGAACCACCACACCACCAATGGCCGAAGTCGACACGAACGACGCAAGGGACCAGTGCCGAGCGCTCACCGAAGGCGGGAAGCGCTGTTCACGGCCAGCGACCGAGGACGGCTTCTGCCACCACCACGACGAGAGTGATTCAACCGTGAGTGACAGTCAGTCAATGGACGACGCACAGACACAGAAGCAATCGAGCGACGCCGAAAGCGAATCGGAGGGCGACGAGAGTCGAAGTCGCCAGCTCGAAGGCACCGAGATGACCGCCGAAGAGCGAACCGATCCCGGCTCGGTCGACACCGAAGACGTCGACGCAGACGAGGAGATCGCAGGTGTTCTGGCTATTCGCCAGACGGTCCAGTCGACCGCCGGAGACCTCATCGGCAGAGAGTTCGACGCCGTCAGCGAGATCGCACCGACTGACGACGGCTGGCGCGCGATCGTCGAGGTTGTCGAGCGCCGATCCGTCCCCGACACCCAGGACATCATCGGCCGCTACGAGATCGAACTCGACGAGGGCGCGACCATCCACGGCTACCGCCGGCTCGACCGCTACCGGCGCGGCGACACCGCCCAGTTCGAGTGATGGCCGCTCGAGCCAGCCAAACTCGTCGGTTCGAGTCCATCCTCGAGCGCCACCCAAAACGTCGAAGTCACTCGCATCCGTCGTGTCGGTCGATCACGTGTGTCCGACCTACCTGTCCGCGGCGTCGATATCGATCCTGATACACGGTGTATCCACTACCACACCGACCGCGACGTCGTCGCGTTCAGATTCGCCTGCTGTGAGGCATACTATCCCTGTTTTCGCTGCCACGAGGCGGTGGCCGACCACGACGCCATCCCGTGGCCTCGATCCCGGTTCGACGAGCCCTCGGTCCTGTGCGGCGTCTGTGAGACCGAACTGATGGTGCCGGCGTATCTCGAGGCCGAATACCGCTGTCCCGCCTGTGACGCCGCGTTCAACCCCGGCTGTGGGGCTCATGCCGACCGTTACTTCGAGGCCGACGGCTGATCCAGCAAGCTATTTCCGCGTCGGGCGGCGGGGTTCGAGTATGGATCCGGCGCTTGGCCCGCCCGACGCGATGGCCGAGAAACGTGACGAGCTAACGCCGATGATGCGCCAGTATCACGACCTCTGTGCGCGCTACGACGACGCGCTCGTGCTCTTTCAGGTCGGGGACTTCTACGAGACGTTCTGTGCGGCCGCCGAACGAACCGCCCGGCTGCTCGAGATCACACTGACCAGCCGCGAGGACTCGACCGGCGAGTACCCGATGTCCGGTATCCCGATCGACAACGCCGAGTCGTACGTCGAAACGCTGCTCGAGGCTGGCTACCGGGTCGCCATCGCCGATCAGGTCGAAGCGCCCGGCGAGAGCTCAGGTGTCGTCGAACGCGCCGTCACCCGCGTTATCACGCCGGGAACGCTCACCGAGGACGAACTGCTGGCGAGTGAGGACAACACGTTCGCCGCCGCGCTGGCTCGAGACGGCGACACCCTCGGGCTCGCCTTGCTCGACGTTTCGACGGGCGAATTCCTCGCGACGAGTGCCGACTCGAGCGAGCGGATCGCCGACGAGATCAGTCGGTTCGAGCCGCCGGAGGCAGTCGTCGGCCCCGACGCACCGGCGGACCTCTTTTCGGACGCCTGCATGGTGACGCCGTACGAACCCGAGGCGTTCGACCACGAGTACGCCCGCGAGACGCTCGCGAGGTACGTTCGAAATCCGGACGTCCTGCTCGCGAGTGACGCCGAGATTCGGGCCTGCGGCGCGTTGCTCTCGTACGCGGAGTACGTCCGCGGCGGCGACCACGAGGGCGAACGCGGCGAGACGGAGACGGACGACAGCGACGACCGCGACACATTGAACGCTGCCCGCGAGCCGCTAGGGTACGTCACCCAGCTTACCCGATACGACCCGCGCGAGTACCTCCTGCTCGACGCCGTTGCGCTCCGGAGCCTCGAGCTGTTCGAGCCGCGAGCCGTCCACGGCCACGAGGACGCGACCCTGGTCGGCGTGCTCGACGAGACCGCGAGCGCACTCGGCGGGCGAAAACTGCGCGATTGGGTTCGACGGCCGCTGCTCGAGCGGGCTCGAATCGAGGGACGACTCGACGCCGTCGAGGAGCTAACCGGTAGCGTACAGACCCGAGAGACGCTCCACGAGTTGCTCCGGGGCGTCTACGACCTGGAACGGCTGATCGGGCGAACTTCTCGTGAGCGGGCGAACGCCAGGGACCTCCGCTCGCTGCGTGATACCCTCGCCGTAGTGCCCGACGTGCGCGCGGCGCTCGAGGGCACGGACTGCGATCGACTCCGGAAACTGCACGCCGACCTCGATCCGCTGGTCGACGTCCGCGAGTTGATCGATGACGCCATCGTGACGACCCCGCCCGTCGAGATCACCGAGGGCGGCATCATCGCCGAGGGGTACGACGCCGATCTGGACGAGCTTCGTGGCACCGCGCGCGAGGGCAAAGCGTGGATCGACGACCTCGAGCAACGCGAGCGCGAGCGGACGGGAATCGACTCGCTGAAAGTCGGCTTCAATGCGGTGCATGGCTACTACATCGAGGTGACGAACCCGAATCTCGAATCGGTGCCCGACGACTACGAGCGCCGCCAGACGTTGAAGAATTCAGAACGGTTCGTCACGCCCGAACTCAAACGACGCGAAGACGAGATCGTCAGCGCCGAAGAGCGCGCGGACGACCGAGAGTACGACCTTTTCCGTGACGTTCGCCGGGCGGTTGCTGCTGAGGTCGAACGCGTCCAGACGCTCGCCGATGCACTGGCGACACTCGACGCGCTCGTCTCGCTGTCGACCGTCGCCGCCACGTACGATTACTGCCGCCCTGAACTCCTCGAGGACGACGACCAGAAAACGAGTGGCGGCCTCGAACTCGAGATCGAGGGTGGTCGCCATCCGGTCGTCGAACGCACCCAGGAGTCGTTCGTCCCGAACGACGTCCAACTCGACGACGACCGGCGGGTCGCAATCATCACGGGTCCCAATATGTCCGGAAAGTCGACGTACATGCGCCAGGTCGCCCAGATCGTCCTGCTCGCACAGGTCGGCAGTTTCGTTCCCGCCCACGGCGCTC
The DNA here is from genome assembly GCF_003430825.1 of Natrarchaeobaculum sulfurireducens. NCBI lineage: Archaea > Methanobacteriati > Methanobacteriota > Halobacteria > Halobacteriales > Natrialbaceae > Natrarchaeobaculum > Natrarchaeobaculum sulfurireducens. The sequence continues at coordinate 1,549,832 of NZ_CP024047.1, forward strand.
GACTGACGCCCGTCGAACGGATCTTCACCCGTATTGGCGCGAGCGACGACATCGCTGGCGGGCGCTCGACGTTCATGGTCGAGATGGACGAACTCGCAACGATCCTCCGGGAGGCCGACGAGCGTTCGCTGGTCTTACTCGACGAGGTCGGCCGGGGGACGTCGACCGCCGACGGGGTGGCTATCGCGCAGGCGATCACCGAGCACGTTCACGACGAACTCGGCGCGACGACCCTCTTCGCGACGCATCACCATCCCCTGACCGAACTCGCCGACGACCTCGAGGCCGCGTTCACGCTTCATTTCGCAGTCGACCAGACAGACGGGGAAGTCGTCTTTCACCACGAGATCGAACCCGGCGCGGCGACGGGTTCCTACGGCGTCGAGGTCGCGACGGCCGCCGGGGTGCCCGAGGATGTCGTCGAACGGGCACGAACGCTCGTTGCTGCGGAGGCCGACGGGGATTCGCCCCCCTCGATGGGCGACTCCAACCCGACGGAAAGTGAGGCCGAACGTGCGCTCGAGGCCTGCCTCGGCGAGGCGACGCAAACGGCGACCGCGGACGGCGGAGACGTGCCTGCCGACCTGGCTGCCGAGCTTCGCACACTCGATCTCGCACACCTCACGCCGGTCGAGGCGCTGACCGAACTCGATCGGTTGCAGCGACTGCTCGAGGAATAAGTGTACCCGAGACTCGAGAGCGGGACGTTACTCAGTCGTCGGCTCGAGCGAGACGAACTCGAGGCCGTGGTCGGCGAGCAGGCGCTCGGCACGGTCGGTCACCGACGGCGCAACAAGGATGCCCCGAACGCTCGCGTCGGCGTGGAGGTCCCGCTCGAGGGCGTCAACGTACCGGCGTAACTGGCCGACGGCATCGGGGCCGACGCGGCGGCGCTTGAGTTCGACGACGACGGTCCGACCGGCGTCGTCCTCGCCGTAGATGTCGATGGCCCCCGCACGCGTCTCACGCTCGGTGGCGAGTGGCCGAAAGCCGGGCTCGAGTAGTTCGGGCGTTTCGAGAAGGCGCTCGCGCAGGTCCGCTTCCGTCCCCGAAAGGGTGAGATCACTGTCGTCCGTTCCCGAAAGGGCCGCGACCTGAACCACACGCACGAAGCGAACGCTCAGTCGCTCCTCTGGCGTCGATCGGACGCTCTCGAGGACGAGCGCCGGCGCGTCGTGGTCACAGGAGACCGACACGTCACAACCCGGTGGCTGCCAGTTGATCGGCTGTTGGCCCTCGAAGCCGTGGACCAGTGTCGTGCCGTCGGGTTTGCACATGACGTGGCGGTCACCGGCCTCGAGCTGACTCGAGGCACGGCCGTCGTAATCGACGGTACACCGGCCGAACACCGTCACGAGCGCGTCCCGGTCGAGCCCGTCGGTGATTCCCTCACAGGCGTCCTCGAGCGAGGGTAACTCGAGGATCGTGGCGTCGGCACGGTCGGTGGTGGTCACTGTCACGAAATACCCTGCCGCCGAATAAAAGCAACACGAGTGCGCGCCGGAGTCTGTGGCGATGTTCGTCCGGAGATTGCGTACCGGAGTGGGACGACGCTCGAGACGGATCGTCCACGAGTCTCAACTGACGGGATCGGGAGCGATCGATGGAAGAAGATTTATCTCCGAGGCATCCTGCGAGCTAGTGTACGATGTCAGATTTTAAGCAGCGCCGTCGGTTCTTGCAACTCGCGGGAACAGGCGTCGCAGCGTCCATCGCTGGATGTTCCGATCTCAGCGTGAGTGACGACGGCGATGGAAACGGAGCGGACGGCCAACTCACCGCACTCGTCGAACCCGATATGGACGAGCTCCAGCAGCTTCAAGAGGACGTCATGGCCGGTGACGTCTCCGAAGAAGAAGCACAACAGCAACAGCAGGAACTGTTCGAGAGCGCAATCGACGACTTCCAATCCCGGGTCGACGCCGAAAGCGACGACGACCTTCGGGTCGAAGAGGGCGAAGACGATGCCGGACTCTACCTCGTCGACGGCTCCGGTGAGGTACTGGTTGACGCACTCCGTTCGGGCGAGATTTCGGTGCTCGGCGGCGGCTCACTCTACGAGCAACTGCTCGAACAACAGCAACAACAGCCCGCTCCCGAAGGCGGCGAAGAGATCGACGAAGAGGAACTCGAAGAGATCGAAGATCAGCTCCAGGAGGAGGCTGAAGAAGGCGAAGCGCCCGAGGAGGGCGACGAGTCCGAAGACGACTAACCGCGGGCCTACAGCGATTTATTCGTCCGGGTCGACGCCGAATGGACTCTCCCGTTCGGTCCAGTTCCAGCCCGGAATCCGTTCTTGAAACCCGGCAGCGAGGGCTGCCTCGAGGTCGTCGACGCCCGCGTTTTCCTCGGCGTCACCGTGGACCTGGAGGTCGGCGTAGTGAAAGGTTGCCTCCCCGAGCGTTCGCAGCGGCTGCGTGCCGGCGATCGTGGCAGCTAGCTCTCTGCCGAGGATCTCGTCGACGATGAAACCAGGGTAGTCGCCGTCGACGTCGAGCGCTCGCAATATCGCGACGAGCGCAGCGACGTTGACCGCGAGGTCGCCGTCGGCGAAGACGGCGTCGACCTCGTCGATGTACTGGCGTTCGGTTACAGGGTCGACCTCGGTCTCGAAAATGTCCCCCAGGTCCTCGCGAACGTCGTTGATCACGGGGACGATTCTGTCCGCTCGATCGACGACCCAGTCCCGTTCGGCGGTGACGCGTTCGGGTGTCAGATGCATGCCTCTGTGTACCCCTACGGCCCCAACACCCCTTGTTTTTGCGAAGGCTTTTATACCACGCAAAGAATAGCGTCTGGTAAGCGGGTTCTCCCTGGAATTGTCCCGCATGGACCAGGATAACCGACCTGGGAGCGTGTTCGTCACGGCACGGAGAACAGGATGAGTCGGACAGAGACGTACTACAGCATCCGAGTCTGAGGACGTCTCTCTCGACTGTCGTCGATGGAATCGGCCACCGATGATCGACGGACGTTTCCCTCACAGTTCACACCCCGATGACGGACTATCGTTCCAGACGGTGAGTTCACGCAAGCTACATTCGGCGACATATGAGCACTGTAGAGCAGCAACTTGACGATCTGAAAGCAGAGATCACGAGCGAGTTACCGAGTGACATCTCGGTCTCCTCGGTGAAATACGAAGGCCCGGAGCTGGTGGTGTACACCCGCGATCCGAAGAAGTTCGCCCGGCAAGGTGATCTCATACGAAGACTCGCGAGCAAGCTCCGAAAGCGGATCACCGTCCGACCCGACCCGAGCGTTCTTTCACACCCCGAGGAGGCCCGTGAGGAGATTACGAACGTCGTTCCGGACGAGGCTGGTGTCACCGACCTCGACTTCCACGCAGACACCGGCGAAGTCGTCATCGAGGCCGAAAAGCCCGGCATGGTCATCGGCCGCCACGGCTCGACGCTTCGCGACATCACCAAAAACGTCGGCTGGACGCCGGAAGTCGTCCGGACGCCACCGATCGAGTCCTCCACCGTCTCGAACGTTCGGAGCTTCCTCAAACAGGAACGCGACGAACGTCGCGACATCCTCGAGAAGGTCGGTCGACAGATTCACCGCGAGGAGATGTCCGACGACGAGTACGTCCGCATTACGACGCTTGGGTGTTGCCGAGAGGTCGGACGTGCCGCGTTTATTCTTTCGACGCCCGAAACCCGAATTCTGATCGACTGCGGCGACAAACCGGGCGCCGAAGGCGAGGTCCCGTACCTCCACGCACCAGAAGCCCTGGGCGCAGGCCCACAGAACATCGACGCCGTCGTCCTGACGCACGCCCACCTCGACCACTCCGCGCTCATCCCGCTGTTGTTCAAGTACGGCTACGACGGACCGATCTACTGTACCGAGCCGACTCGCGACCTGATGGGCCTACTAACCCTCGACTACCTCGACGTCGCCGCCAAAGAAGGGCGTACGCCCCCCTACGAGTCCGAGCAGGTCCGCGAGGCGATCAAACACTGCATCCCGCTCGAGTACGGCAACGTAACCGACATCGCCCCCGACGTCAAACTCACCTTCCACAACGCGGGCCACATCCTCGGCTCGGCCGTCTCGCACTTCCACATCGGCGACGGCCTCTACAACGTCTGTTTCTCCGGCGACATCCACTACGAGGACACCCGCCTGTTCAACGGCGCGGTCAACGACTTCCCGCGCGTGGAGACGCTCGTCCTCGAGTCGACGTACGGCGGTCGGAACGACTATCAAACCGACCAGAAAGACTCCGAAGAAAAGCTCAAGGAGGTCATCAGGGACACCCACGAACGCGGCGGCAAAATCCTCATCCCCGCGTTCGCTGTCGGTCGCTCCCAGGAGATCATGCTCGTCATCGAGGAGGCGATGCGAAACGGCGACATTCCTTCGATGCCGGTCCACTTAGACGGGATGATCTGGGAAGCCACCGCCATCCACACCACCTATCCCGAGTACCTCCGTGACGACCTGCGCGATCGGATCTTCCACGAGGACGAGAACCCATTCCTCGCCGAGGAGTTCAACCACATCGACGGCGGCGAGGAAGAACGCCAGGACGTCGCCGACGGCGGCCCTGCGATCATCCTCTCGACGTCCGGTATGGTCACCGGCGGCCCCATCATGTCCTGGCTCGGCCACATCGGCCCCGACCCGGACTCGACGCTCGTCTTCGTCGGCTACCAGGCCCAGGGAACCCTCGGGCGGCGCATCCAGACCGGCTGGGACGAGATCCCGACCAGCGAGGTCGGCCCCGCCAACGGCAACAACGGCCGCGGCACGCTCTCGCTCAGCCTCGACGTCGAGACCGTCGACGGCTTCTCCGGCCACGCCGACCGCGCCGGCTTAGAGAACTTCGTGAAGACGATGAACCCGCGCCCTGAGAAGGTGCTCTGTGTCCACGGCGACGAACGCTCCACCCAGGACCTCTCCTCGGCACTCTATCACGACTACAACATGCGGACGTTCGCCCCGAAGAATTTAGAGACGTTCCGCTTCCTCTGACGAACGGTTACCGAGCCGCTCGAGATTTCGTTCGGCTGATCGCGTCACTTCGCCCTGTCACAACTGGTTACCGGTCGGTACCTTCCCAGCGCTCTTCGTGGAGAAGGTCGTCGACGTCGATTCGCTCGCGCCAGCCTTCCTGCTGGAGGACCGGTTCCTCCGGAAACCCGTCTTCTGGATAGCCAACGCAGAGATAGGCGATGGGCTTGACGTGCGGCGGGATGTCGAGTACCTGCTGGACCTCGTATGGGTAGAGCACGCTCACCCATCCAACACCGATACCTTCGGCCCTCGCGGCCAGCCAGAGGTTCTGGATCGCGAGACAGGTCGAGTAGACGTCGGTCCGTTTCATCGAACTCCGGCCGAGGACGTGCGGGGCACCTCGCGTCGGATCACAGGTCACGCAAATGTTGACCGGCGACTCGCGAATCCCCTCGAGTTTGAGCGCCGCGAACTCGGAGCGTCTGGGCTCCTCGTAGCCTTCGCGGGCGGCCGCGATGGCCCGGTCGGCGATCTCCGCAATCTCGGTTTTCGTCTCGTCGTCGGTGACGACCACGAGGTCCCACGGCTGTGAGAAGCCGACGCTCGGCGCGTGGTGGGCGGCCTCGAGTATCCGTTCGAGGACCGCATCCGGAACGGGGTCCTCGGCGAAGCGACGGATATCCCGGCGGGCGTAAATGGCCTTGTAGACACCAGCCAGCTCGTCGTCAGTGAATGTAACCATTATTGCAACAGATAAATCAGGCTTGCGTATATGTATCGGTCTCGACGACGCGATCACGAGAGAACGGACAAACCCGGCGTCGAGAAGCGATGTCGACGTCAATTCACCGCGTCGGCTGGATCGACGACCTCGCCCGTCGCGGGATAGACGCCGATCTGGTCGCAAAGATCCCCCATCGGACATGCGTCGGGGTCTTCGAGACACGCTGGCTTGCGCGCCGTGCAGTAGTCCCGGCCGAACTGGATCGTCGCCGTATGCCCGAAGCCACACTTCGCCGCGGGCACCTCACGCTCTAGTACCTCGCGAACCGCCTCGTGATCGGCGTCGGCCGGCGCGATCCCCAGCCGACGATAGATCCGGTGGACGTGCGTATCGACCGGAAAGACGCCCACACGACCACCGGCGAACAGCAACACGCAGTCGGCGGTTTTTGGACCGACGCCACGGACCTCGAGGAGTGTCTCACGGACCGCCTCTGGATCCTCGTCTTTGACGAATACATCGAACGCCGCAGCGGAGTCGAACTCCTCGAGGATCCACTCGGCAGTGTCGATCAGGATTTCGGATTTCTGGTTGTACAGTCCTGCGGAACTGATAGTCGCTGCGAGCGTGGCCTGTTCGGCGGCTGCGAGCGATTCGGCGAGATCAGCGTCAGGTACATCGTAGCGTTCGACCAATGCGTCGTGGGCCGGCTGGCTGGCCTTGTCGCTCGTGTTCTGACTCAGGATAGTCCGGACGAGACAGGTGACGGCGTCCCGTCCGCCGTAGCGCTTTTGCCAGTACAACTGGCCGAGACGGTCAACGACGCGTTCGGCGCGCGTATCGGCCGTCGCAGGATCGAACTCGGCGACGACACCGCCACCAGCCTCGCCACCACTGATGTTGACCGCAGGCTCTGGATCCTCGCTCATAGCAAGACAGGAGGCGCCTCGAGGAAAGACTCTTTCTCTATGGTAGCCACTGCACGTCAGTGCGCACCTGCTCGCCAGACGGATCGGTGATCAGTGTGTGACTCGGTGCAGTTGTTCCTATAGCACTGGCGATCCACCCTCGAGTGGCTCACCAACCAACCGGATCGTCGATCTTGCAGGCGAACTTCTCGTCACAGTCGGGACAGACGGCCGACCGGTCGTACCCGTCGGTCAGCGAGCCGATTTTCTTGCGAGTTCGGAGCACGGTCCGATCGATCTCCACGTAGACCCGTTCCGAACAGTGGGACACACCACCTTCTAGAACATGTGGTCTGGTAGACAGTATCTCATCATCATTGTTGTGGCCGGACACGGGCAGGCCTGCCTGAGACAGCTACCAGTCATCGAGAAGATCCGTGGAACTGCGCTCGAGTAAATGGGTGTGCGCACTGGAACAGACGTGATCGGTTACTGATCGACGAGGTCCGACTCGACGCGAAGGGTGACCCTCGCCGCCGCTCCGTCGGCCAGCGCGTCGACGAGATCACGGTCGAACGCCGACGCAGCGCCCGACGCCTCGAGCAGGATCGTCCGATCGTCGACGTACTCGCTGGTTCGGCCGACCGCGCTTCGCTCGTTCGCAAACTCGAGGTCGGGATCGCCCCGTCCGGTCACCGAGTCGCGGTGGCCGCCGGCTTCGATCTCGAACGTGATCGTCGCATCGGAGTCACGACAGGCCTCGACGAACTCGGGATCGAAGTCGGTGGGCGCGCGGTCGGCCTCGATCGCGAGGATGCAGTCACCGGCGGGTGTGAGGTAGTCGTCCGTCGTCACTTCGAACGTGCTCGCGTGCTCGGCCGAGACGTGTTCGTGGCCCCGGGCGTGGATCACTTCTTCCATGTCGGACGCTACGGTCGCGGTCGGAAAACGGACGTGGATTTCCAACGGCCACGTCCCGAGTTAGCGTGTTTCCCGGATGCCGGCACGAAACGCTCGTGTGACGGCAGCGAGGAGAACGCCAGCTACGACGATCAGGAGAATCGTGACGACGCCGATCCCCCACTCGGCGGTCAGTCCGTTCGTCGCGACGCCAGCGAGAAGCGACGCCACGGCGCCGACGATAGCGAGTACGCCGAGCCCGAGTCGGAGTGACGACTCGTGTGCGCTCGCGACGAACAGCTGTGGGGCGCCGACGCCGATTGCGAGATAGATCGCGACGCCGATCGGTGTCGCACCGAGGGCCGTCGCGTAGCTACCGGTCACGACGGCGACGGTACCCGCGGTGAGGATCGCCAGAACGAGTGCCCATCCGACGACGACCGATTCGTTCATACGGCCATCAGTCACTCGCCCAACATGCCCGTTTCGGACCGACTCTCAGACGAGACTTGCGCCGTCGAACTCGCCGCGGCTGTACTCGACGTCCATCACGTCCAGAATCGTTGGGGCGATGTCGAACAGGTCGGCACCCTCGATCGACGCGTCCGGATGGTCGACGTACAACGCCGTGTCGTCGAAGCTGTGCATGCCGTTTCGCGGCCCCGTATCGAAGATCGCAGAATCAGCCTTGAAGCCGGATTTCAGATCGAAACCGTTGGTCGGGATCGCGACCAGATCCGGCGCGATGTCGTCGTGGTCGCCACGGAATGCGTCTTCTTTCTCGACGACTCGATCGACGACTGGTCGGCCGTCGGGGCTCTCGAGCTCGAGTAGCTGGGCTTTGAGTTCATCACGAACCTCGGTGTACTCGTCTTCGGGAACGGAGCCACGGGGCTCACGACCTTCGAGGTTGAGGTAGAACCGGCCGGGGATGAACGAGTACGCTTTCGTCTCGTCGGCGATGTCTCCCAGTTCGGCGGGCTCGTCGGTCGAAAAGGAGAGCCAGCCCTCCTCGCGGAGCCACTCGTTGCAGTGGACCTCGTAATCTAAACTCGTAAAGCCGTGATCTGAAGCGACGACGAGGGTGACGTCGTCGGCGAGCGCCGCACGCAGTCGGCCGATATACTCGTCGACTTTCCGATAGAAGTCGATGAACTCCGCTCGATACTCGCCGTCGCGTTCGTACTCCTCGAACAGGAAGTGATTGACCCGGTCGGTCGTCATGAAGACGCCGAAAAAGAGATCCCAATCGTCTTCCTCGACGTAGTGTTTGAACGCCTCGAAGCGAGCGTCGAGCGTCGCGTGGGCGTCCTCGATAAACTCCGCCTTGTCCGTCTCGTGGCCCAGTTTCGGGTTGACGTCGATCCGGTACTCGAGCGACTCGAGCGTCTCGCGAACGTCGTCCGGATAGGCAGCCTTCTCTAGACCGCTCGAGAGAAAGCCCGAGACCATCCGCTGGACGTTTCGCTGGGGCGGGAACGTCACTGGGACGTTCATAACGGTCGCTCGACGTCCGGCCTCCTGAACCCGATCCCAGAGGCGGTCGGCCTGCACGTCACGGCCCATCGGGACGTACGTGTCGTACGTCCCATTTTCACGGTCCTGGAAGCCGTAAACGCCGGTTTCACCGGGGTTCATTCCAGTCGTCAGCGACGGCCAACAGGCGCTCGATTCCGGCGGGACGATACTCGAGATTTCGCCCGCTGATCCCTCGTCGGCGATCGCTGCGAAGTTCGGGAACAGTTCCTCGTGTTCCGACAAGAGACTGTATGGCACGCCATCGACGCCGATAAACGCGACCCGGGGGCTGCCGTCACCCCGCAATCGATCGAATAGGCCCATGGGCCGTCGTAGTCCGACCGGATACAAGAAGCTTCGTTTCAGAACACTTTACTGAGAAGAACAAAGGTTGTGAGCCTGAGCCGAGGGGCCACCGATTTGCTCGAGTCGATCGGCGGGCAGTTCTCACGGTCAGCACTACGTTTTCTGGGGTGGATTCCGTCTCTCGGGGGGACAGGCACGTCTATCAGCGGAGACAGGCGTCGCCACCTAAGAGTTCAGGACGCCGGTCGACGGGGACTCGTTTGGGCCGTCACTTCTCGCGACCGTCGTCCGGCGGCTCGAAGTTAGTCGGGACGACCGTGAGGTGGTCGATGCCGACGTTCGTCTCGGGGATCTCGTCGGCCGAATCGACGTCGCGGGGAGTGTGGTTGGATGCTGCCATAACAGGTACAGCTACGCCAGCCCTCTCAATAAAATTACTCATGCTCATAATGCATCGGTGAGGCCGGTCGGATAACCACAGTGTATGCGATCGGCTCACAGCCGACAGCGGCGAAAAAACGTGGTGGTCATGGGCCGATCCGAACGTCCGGCGAGCACAACGGCGCCAAGCCGGACTGCACCGGGACCGGAACTACTCGAAGTGTTCCTCGTAGAGGTCCTGGGCGTGCTCGATCGCGTCGTAGGCGGCCTGCTTGTCCTCCCAGCCCAGGGTCTCGACTTCCTTGCCGGCCTCTAAGTTCTTGTAGGTCGAGAAGAACTCGTCGATCTCGTCTCGTTTTTGCTGTGGGATGTCCTCGAGATCTTCGATGTGATCGAACCGCGGGTCCTCGGTGGGGACGGCGATTACCTTGTCGTCCTGTTCACCGTCGTCGTCCATTTTCATCAGCGCGACCGGGCGAGCTTCGATCACGCAGCCGGGGAACGTCTGGTCTTCGACGAGGACGAGCACGTCGAAGGGGTCCTCGTCGTCGTAGTACGACTGCGGAATAAAGCCGTAGTCGCTCGGGTAGTGAACGTTCGAGTGGAGCACGCGGTCTAAGACGACGCCGGGGACGTCCTTGTCGTACTCGTACTTGTTGCGTTCACCCTTGAGACACTCGACCACGGCGTAGATCTCTTCTGGTGGGTTCGGTCCGGTTTCTACGTCTTCCCAGAGGTTTACCATGTAGCGATGATTCCACGGTCGATCAAAAAGTACTTTCCTAATCACGTTTCACTCACAGATGAGGCTGCCAGGCAGCCGACAGACGACCCCCCAAATGCGGCTCATCGGGCATCGCCGCAGGCGGTTAGACGGCGTCTAACCTCCATCAAAACTGAATAGTTGGCAAGTCTTAAATAGTCTGGTGACATTTACATAAGTATGTCAGAGGCACAATCAATCACCGGCGAACAGAGTATTGCACGCGAACTTACCGCGTTCCAGACGAACATCCTCGTCATCCTCGCCAAAGAACCGATGTACGGGCTGGCGATCAAGCGCGAACTCGAGGACTACTACGGGACGGAAGTCAACCACGGTCGACTCTACCCCAACCTCGACGAGCTCGTCGACCTTGGACTGGTCGAAAAGAGCGAACTCGACAAGCGAACCAACCAGTACTCCCTGACCGATGACGGCTACGAAGCCGTCCTCGACGGCGTCCGTTGGACCTTCTCGAAGGTCGTCACCGACGACGACCGCGCCGACGAGATCCGCGAACTGGTCGACGAGAGCTACTGAAAACGGTACTCGGGCACCGTTTCTCCGGCCGTCTCGTAGACGAGCGTGATCGAATCGTCGATCACAGCCCGCTGGGCAGCTGACGGCCACGCATTTCGGACGAAATATTCGAGGCGAAACTCCGTGAGCTCCGGCCCTGTCAACGACTCGATCGGCTTCGCGTAGTGGTTGCTCCCGAAATCGGCGAGCGCGTCGGCGTTGTCGCCATGGACGTCGCCGTGGGCCGCACGCACCGCAGACGCGAGTTCCCGATTCTGGGCGTCGACGTCCGACCAGTCGTCGGGATCACCAGTGCCCTCGAGCGGTCGTTCGATGGCTCGGGAGAGATCCTCGATACGGTCGGTTCTGATGACGCCGTCGTCGTGCCACTCTGCAGGATGGAGGACGAGGACCGCATCACCGTCCTCGTCTCGAATCCGGGCAGTGAAGTGGTGTTCGTCGAGAAGCGTTGCCCGTCGCTCGGCGTGTGCCTCGGCTTCTGCGTCTTCCGGTACGGACCGCGCTAACCTGGTCAATCGTTCGGCTTCCTCGATGACCTCGGCCGGGAGTTCATCGTGGGAACCGTCGGCGTCGGACCCACCGTCGGTCGGATCGGCGTCGTCCATCTGATCGCTCATATCGGTCGTAGGTGACGATACTCTTCGGCTGGCTTTCCCGTTGTCGATCGCTGGACGACGGGGCAGCGTTCATACTGACTGATAGACTCACTGAAGCGCGTTCACCGGACGAGCGTAGCAAACCCTTACACTCACTCTGTCTGACAGTGTCATCAGCGCCCTCAGTTCCGGTAGCGTCGATTACGACCGATCGAGCGCCGCGTTTGCGAGTTCGTCTGCGTGCTCGTTGACCTCACGAGGAACGTGCTCGAGGGTCCACTCGTCGAACTGCGAGAGGAGTTCGTGGACCGTGACGCGTTTCTCGCGCAGTTCGGGGTTGTTCGTGTTGTACTCGCCGCGAACCTGTTTGACCACGAGTTCGGAGTCGCCGCGGAGGTGGACCTCGTCGTACCCGTACTCTCGGACGGCCTCGAGGGCGGCGATCAGCGCCTCGTACTCGGCCTGGTTGTTCGTCCCCGTCCCGATTCGCTTGCTTCCTTCTGCGACGATACCGTCGCCAGTGACGATCACCCAGCCAATCGCTGCCGGGCCCGGGTTTCCGCGGGCCGCACCGTCGAAATGGACATGTGCGCGGCCGCTCTCCGCCCGAAGCACGGCCTCGAGTTCTCGTGGTGTTTCACCCTGGATGACCACCTTGTCGTCGTAGGCGACGGCCGTGGCATTTCCTCGACTCGCGCGCCAGCGTTCGTGGTCAGTGTTGCCGTCTTCGACGGCTACACCGGCGTCCTCGAGGCGTTCACGAGCGACGTCGACGTCACACTCGATAACGGGCATTCGATGCTGTGATCGGCCAGTTCTAACTAAAGTCTTTCCGGTTTCAAATCGTAAACCTCGCTTCTGAAGCCCCGTATCCTTCCATATCGGGAGATAACAGTCAACCATGCAAAACGGTTACCGAAAGTTTATATATGATGGTGCTACTACTATAAAAGTGCGATGACACGGTCCACCCGCCAGCGGGAGCGAACGCGTGAGACGGACGAGACCGAGCAACAGGAGGGGGTACGTGCCTGTCCCGAGTGTGAATCGGAGAACCTCGTCAAGGACTCAGACCGGGGTGAGCTCATCTGTGAAGACTGTGGGCTCGTCGTGGAAGAAGAAAAAATCGATCCGGGCCCTGAGTGGCGGGCGTTCAACCACCAGGAACGACAGCAGAAGTCCCGCGTCGGCGCCCCGACGACCCAGACGATGCACGATAAGGGGCTCACGACGACAATCGACTGGAAGGACAAAGACGCCTACGGTCGCTCGATCTCCTCGAAGAAACGCAGCCAGATGCATCGATTGCGCAAATGGCAAGAGCGAATCCGAACGAAAGACGCCGGAGAGCGCAACCTGCAGTTCGCTCTCAGCGAAATCGATCGAATGGCCTCGGCACTCGGCGTCCCTCGTTCCGTTCGTGAAGTAGCGTCAGTCATCTACCGTCGTGCACTCAAAGAGGACCTCATTCGCGGTCGGTCGATCGAGGGTGTCGCGACATCCGCGCTGTACGCTGCCTGTCGGAAAGAAGGTATCCCTCGAAGCCTCGAGGAAATCTCGGAAGTCTCACGCGTCGAACGGAAAGAGATCGGTCGAACGTACCGCTATATCTCGCAGGAACTCGGCCTCGAGATGCGACCCGTCGACCCGAAAAAGTACGTCCCGCGCTTCTGTTCTGAACTCGAACTCTCCGAAGAGGTCCAGACCAAGGCCAACGAAATCATCGAGAAGACGGCCGAGGAAGGACTCCTCTCAGGGAAGTCACCAACCGGCTACGCCGCCGCTGCAATCTACGCCGCGTCGTTACTGTGCAACGAGAAAAAGACCCAACGAGAGGTCGCTGACGTCGCACAGGTGACCGAGGTGACGATCCGGAATCGGTATCAAGAACAGATCGAAGCGATGGGCATTCACGGCTAACCCGTTCGCTCACCACGTTCATTTTATCGATCGACGAGCACTGACCACCGCATGGGCTCTCAGAACCGACCAGCCTTGCCGGAGTTACGACCAATGCAGGACACCGACGCTCGACACCTGCGGTGCCCGTGAATTAACTCCGTGGGGGAGAGGGATGACTCTGTTTCAGACCAAGGCGTCGGCGACGCTGATCAGTCGAGACACTGGCTGAAGCGAGTGCTCTACTCGAGACCGAGTTGATAAAAGCAGCTCTAGCTGGGCCGGCCGATCTGGCCTCAGGGCAAACGGTAATCCGCGATCGCTTCACGAGGTGGCGAGTTACTCCTCGTCGTCCTCGTCGTCGTCCATCTCGTCGTCTTCCTCATCGTCTTCGTCGTCATCCATCGGATCGTCGTCTTCGTCGTCGTCCATCTCGTCGTCTTCTTCATCATCCATCGGGTCATCGTCTTCGTCGTCGTCCATCTCGTCATCTTCATCGTCATCCATCGGGTCGTCATCCATCTCGTCATCTTCATCGTCATCCATCGGGTCGTCGTCCATCTCGTCGTCTTCGTCGTCTACTGGATCCTCCTCTTCGGGGTCTTCTTCTTCAGGTTCGTCGGCACAACCGGCGAGCGCAGCAGCACCAACTACGCCACTCAGTGCGATCATCCGTCGGCGTGATATTTGGTCGTCCATCGGCGTACGGAAGCGACACGCCGATACCAAAGAGAATGCGTGACTTATTACCAGCAACGGGACGACAAGCGCGGCTTATTTTCAGTCGATAACTTCACGGGATGAGCCCCAGACGCTAGAGACAACAAATGCGTATTGTAAATCAGACACGAACAAGCCAAATACGAAGGCAGCTTCGATCTAAGCCATCGTCAAGAAAGAATGATTTACTCGAGCGTGTTCGTGAAATACCACCGGTGACGACCGGCTTTGAGAAGCTCTAGACCACACCGAGGTTCAGTTTCATTGATCCAGACGGACGGGCCACTGACTATGCGATAGTGTGTCCATGCCCACGAGAGAGTTCACGGTCGCCGTGATATCCAGTTATACGCGACAATCAGTCGTCAAATCATTAATCGCCTTTTCCGACGCTGATCACCTGGAGCAGGGAGTAGACGGGAACACCCTCGAGTTCCTCGACGCCCTGTTTGTCCGCGAGGACGACACATGCCAGTGGTTCGCCACCGTCGGCCCGAATAGCCTCGATCGTCTCGCGCATCGTCGTGCCGCTCGTGATCGTATCGTCTACGATGTAACACTCTCGGTCGCGGATGCCCGCGAAGTTCCGACTGAACGTGCCACCGAGGTCTTCGATGTCACCTTCTTCCCACTGGTGTTTCGCGGGCGTGTAGGTCGCCAAGTCCGTCTCGAGTTCTCGCGCAACGAGAGTCGCCACCGGACCACCGGCTTTCTCGATACCGACGGTGAGGTCGACGTCTTCACCGTGTTTCGCGAGAAGGTCGCCCATTGCCGCCGCGATGTAGCGCATGCGTTTACTGTCTCTGCCGATGGCTGACCAGTCGACGTGAATGTCTTGTGGGCTGCCGGCTGGGACTGTGGGTTCGGCCGGTCGATCCTGGGGCTCCGGCGTCGTCCCGCTTCGCTCGACCAGCCAGCTCGCGGTCTCTCTCGAGACGTTCAGTTCGTCGGCGATCTCACCCTTCGAGAGCCCCCGTGCTGCGAGCTCGGCCGCGCTCTCGATGAGGTCGTCCACGTTTTTCATATGAACTCGGCTTTGGTCGCGGCTTTTATAGACGTGTCGTCGTTTCCGAGTAGCGTGTGCCTGCAATTGCTCGGGTACATACAACTTCGATCGAACGCCGTGGTAAAAGTTCTTTCTCAGCCGAGTAAATATTGAAAACAGTGTCGATCGCCGTATGAATCGGGCAGGACCGAAAACGGTTATCCGCTTGCCACTGCCTGTAAGTGACATGGAGCGCTACGATCTCGTCTACCGACTTTACGACGAGCACGATACGAAGACGCTACAGGAGTTCCAAGAGTTCGTCGACGTCTTTCCGCCGGTCGATTCCCGGGTCGCCCTCGAGCACTGGCAGGACGCGACCGAAGAACTCGAGGCGCGCAAAGACGAGATTCGATCCTCGTTCGCTGCCGGGGAAACGTTCGCGGAACTGGCCGCGCGGGCGACGCGCGATCAGGCGTTTACGGCTCTCGATCTCGAGGCCAAGTACGACCGGGCGGTGAACGTCCTCGTTCTCGACGTCGATGAGACGCTTCGATCTGCGGGTGGCACGGACAACGAAATTCCACGGGAGACGCTGCACATGCTGACGGAGTTTTACGAAGCCGGCGTCCCGATCGTGATCTGTACGGGCCAGACGTTAGAGAACGTCAAGGGCTTCGCGATACAGGGGTTGGGCAGCGAGATCGTCCACTCTGGTGATCTCTCGATCGTCTACGAGGCTGGAACGGGCGTGTTTACGCCGGGCCACGGCGCGGAAACCAAACAACTACTCTACGAGGACCTAGACGCCGAAATCAGGGACGTCTTCGACGACGTCCGTTCACGAATTCTTCCCGAAGCGCCCGAGCGCCTCCGCCGTGGCTGTCACCTGCAGGGCAACGAGTTCAACGTCACGATGAAACCGAACTACGAGACGGGGTCCTCGAACGCCCGTGAAATCATCGACGAGGCCCTGGTCTACCTGATCGACCTGCTCGCGGATGCCATCGGCGTCGCCGTGGTTGAAGACGAGAACGAGACAGACCATGCGGTGGGCGATAACGGCGACCAGAGAATCGCTGGCCAACCGATCAGAGACTGGACCCGCGCGTTCTACGCCGACCAGGACCCGGAGATCAGGGCCGTCCTCGAGGGAGAAGGCGCGTATCCCGAACTCGATTCGCCGACGATACCCGAAGACCTCGTGAACGTCCTCGAGCGGATCGACGTCGCCTACTACGAAGCCGATGCAGCCGAGATCGGCAGCCTCGAGTTGAACAAGGTCGTTGGCGTCGAACGTGCGCTTACCGTTCTCGACGTCGCCGATCCGTTCGCGCTCGTGATGGGCGATTCGAAGAGCGACCTGCGCGTGATGGAGTGGGTAGACGAAAACGACACCGGCATCGCTGCAGCGCCGGAACACGCCTCGCGCGACACCTTAGAGCACGTTCTCGAGACCGACGAACTGGTCTTCGACCGCGGCAAGAGCGTCGACGTACTGCGGACGATTTACGCCCTCAACCGCCTCGCACGGCTCGAGTGATCGACGGCTTTCCGACGGAGTCGGTGGCGCACACGGTAGGTCGATGATGCCGATGTCGCGCCAGCGGCTGACTTCCGGGACCGAAGTCGCTATCCGTGGCCTAGTCGTACGCAAACACATGTCAGCGTACGGAAAGCGGGACCGATACGAGGCCGTCGTCTACGATCTCGATGGAACGCTCGTCGAACTCGACGTGGACTGGAATGTCGTCACGACGGCCGCTATCGAGGTATACGAGTCGGCGGGCGTCGAACTACCGAGTACACGCCTGTGGGACCTGCTCGAGGAGGCGGCCGGTAACGGACTTCGTTCAGAAGTCGAGTCGACGATCGCTGCCTACGAACGCGAGGGAGCCCGCTCGTCACCACGACTGGCGCTTGCGGACGAGGTCCACGACCGATCGGTCCCGGTCGGTGTCTGTTCGCTCAACTGCGAGGCGGCCTGCCGGCTGGCACTCGAGACGCACGACCTCGCGGACGCGGTCGATGCGGTCGTCGGACGGGACACCGTGGCGACGCAAAAGCCGGCTCCGGAGCCCCTACTCGAGACGCTGGGCCAGCTCGAGGCCGCACCCGCGGCGTCGCTGTTCGTGGGCGATTCGAGGCGGGACGAACTGACGGCACAGCGGGCAGGGACGGCCTTCGAGTACGTCGGAGACGGTCCGTCAGGTCACTGATCGTCTCGCTTGCGTTTTGCGTACGCGAAGACGACGAGCGACGTGAGCAACCAGACGGGGGCTCCCACGCGGATCGCGAACTCGGCGCGGGCGCCCCAGGTCGGGAGATCGGCGTTCGCCGAGAGCAACGCGACCAGCGGTGCGCCGACCAGGATCGTCACGACGAACGTCGTCTGCATCACCCAACCGTAATCAACGCCGTCGGGAGCGGTCGTTTCGACGGGCTCTGGCACGAGTGGAATTCGAGAGGCGGTCCTAATAAGCCTCGCGGGTTACTGGTTCGACCGCACACGAGCGGGCCGAGACGAGACCGGGTGAGGTTTAATGTCGGGGGGCGAACGGGCCCGTATGTCTACGGTCCGGGATCTGCAGGCCAAAGCGGGGGAGGAACCGATCACGATGTTGACGGCCTACGATGCTCCCACGGCTTCGCTCGTCGACGAGGCCGACGTTGACGTCATCCTCGTCGGGGACAGCGTCGGAAACACGAGCCTCGGCTACGAGACCACCCTTCCAGTTACCGTCGACGACATGGCTCGACACGTCGGTGCTGTCTCGCGGGCGACGGACGAGGCGCTGGTCGTCGCAGACATGCCGTTTCTCTCGTTTGGCGTCGACCAACCGTCGAGCATCGAAAACGCCGGGCGGTTGATCAAAGACGCCGGTGCCGAAGCCGTCAAACTCGAGTGTGGCCCCCATACAGTCGACCTCACGGAGCGACTGGTCCAGCTCGGCATTCCCGTGATGTCCCACCTCGGGTTGACGCCACAGCACGTCAACCAGTACGGTGGCTATCCCCGCCAGGGGACCGACCAGGACGCGGCCGAACGAATACTCGAACTCGCCGTCGCCCACGAAGAGGCGGGAGCGTTCTCACTCGTCCTGGAACACGTCCCATCGAACCTCGCAGCCGAGGTGACCGAGGCGCTCGAGACGCCGACGATCGGCATCGGAGCCGGCCCCGACTGCGACGGGCAGGTGCTGGTCGTCGACGATGTGATCGGCCTAAGCGACTGGTCGCCGTCGTTCTCGAAACAGTTCGGCGACGTCCGCTCGGAGATCGAAACTGCCGTGAGCGAGTACGTCACCGCTGTCGAAACCGGCACCTTCCCCGCCGAAGAACACAGCCACGAACAGGACGATCTCGAGAAGCTGTACTGAAGTTGTACTGAAGCCGTTCCGTCGTCCACCTCCCTGACTGACTCCGGCCGCCACAGTATGTTTGACACATATACACACTAAAGTATTTTGTGTGTTTGTAGGAAGTGTTTATACGCACTGACGTATGAGAATGAACTAACGCAGAGAGTTCGATACCAATGTCCGAGTCATCGACCGATCGCCAGACAGCAGCGACCCAGCCAGACACCGACCACTCCGGTCTACAGCACGTCACCGTCGAACGGGATGACGTCATCGTCTGTACGATGTTTCCACAGGAGCCGTCCGACGTAGACGCTGCAACACACTGGCTCACGGCTGGTCCAGACTCGTTCGTCTCGCTCGAGGAGTCTCGATAGCGTTCTGCTTAGTCGGTCTCGAGGATATCGTCGAGAAAGTCGGTGACGGCGTCGTTGAACGCCGCCGGTTGCTCGAGCATCGCGAGGTGTGCTGCGTCGTCGATTGGTGTGAGCGTTGCGGCCTCGATCTCGTCTGCGAGAAACTCGTGAAACTGTGGCGGCGTCAGCTGATCCTGCTCGCCGCACAGCGCAAGTACGGGGACGTCGATAGTCGAAATCTTGTCTCTGACGTCGAACCGATGGCACGTCAGGAAATCACGGTGTGTAACGGCGCGGCCGCAGTCGTACATCGCGTCCATCGAGTGCGTCCGGAGCGCTGGAGTGGGGTCGTAGAAGAGTCGACCAGGTTCGTGGAGGAACTCGACGGCCCGCTCGAAATCGTTCTCCAGCCACTCGAGGAGGTCATCCAGGACACCGAGGCGCGCACCCGTTCCCGTCAAGACGGCAGCGTCGACGTCCACCTCGCGTTCTAATAGCGCGTGCATGACGACAGCGCCGCCGAGTGAGTTTCCGACGAGGACTCGAGCGTCGGTCGCGTCCGTGACGGCGAGAACGTCGTCTGCGTACGCCGAGAGCGTCGGATAGCCAGCTCGCGCGTCGACGTCGGCTGATTCTCCGTGGCCGCTAAGATCGAGCGTTACGACCGGATACTGGTCGGCGAGTCGACGCTGAGCGCGCCAGACGTCCCTCGAACCGCCGCTCCCGTGTACGAAGCAGATCGGTGGACCAGTCCCCCCGTGATCGGCGACGTCGTAGGCCGTTCGGCGGCCGTGGTGTGAGATCGTCGTCATAGCCGGGTCAACGATGGGAGCCCTGATAAAGACTCGAACTATCGCGTCGAGGTGGTCGGTACGAGGGGGTGCCAGTAAGGGTCGTACTGAACGAACCAGCGTAGATCGTGAGGAGAGATGCAGTGTGAACTGCGAACAACGGGTTTTACCACCACCCCGACGCTGTATGCGTGTTATCCGCCGATAGTTATTTATATTAGCACCGCTTACTTGGGGTTAGTTACATCATGACTCTCGACCAATTCATTCACGACGAGGGTACGGTAGCCCGTCGGTATCGGTACGCCGACGAGTCGGTGCTAGCAGTCGACTTCGGTCCGACGGCAGCGGCCTCGGTCGACGTCGTCGACGGCACCGTCATCGTCGTCGTCGATGGCGAACAGTACGACATCGACCTCCCAGATGGGGCGGACGATGCGCACACGTTTATGAAAAACGGCGTCCTCACTATCGAGGTGGAGGATTCCGTATGAAACTCACCGTCAAACCCCTCAAACAGAAAGACGCAGGCCGCGGGCTGGCCGCGATTGACCGCGTCTCGATGCGTGAACTCGACCTCGAGAACGGGGACTACATCGTCATCGATGGCAAGGGTGACGGGCGGGCCGTCGCTCGCGTCTGGCCCGGCTATCCCGAGGACGAAGGCCGCGGAATCGTCCGGATCGACGGACGACTGCGTCAAGAGGCCAACGTCGGCATCGACGACCGCGTTACCGTCGAGCCAGCCGACGTCAAGCCAGCAAAATCAGTCACCGTTGCGCTCCCCCAGAACCTTCGGATTCGTGGCGACATCGGCCCGCTCGTCCGCGACAAACTCTCCGGACAGGCCGTCACCGAGGGACAGACGGTGCCGTTCTCGCTCTCGTTCGGTCCGATGGCAAGCTCCGGCCAGTCGGTGCCGTTGAAGATCGCGAGCACTGCCCCGAGCGGAACCGTCGTCATCACGGACTCGACGAACATCGAAATCTCCGAGACGCCGGCCGAACAGATCAGCGCTGGCGGCGCTCCATCGGCCGACGGCGTCCCGAACATCACCTACGAGGACATCGGCGGCCTAGACGACGAACTCGATCAGGTCCGTGAGATGATCGAACTGCCGATGCGTCATCCCGAACTCTTCCAGCAACTCGGGATCGAGCCGCCGAAGGGCGTCCTGCTCCACGGCCCGCCGGGCACCGGCAAGACGCTGATGGCGAAAGCCGTCGCCAACGAGATCGACGCCCACTTCGAGACGATCTCTGGTCCAGAGATCATGTCGAAGTACTACGGCGAGTCCGAAGAGCAGCTCCGTGAGGTATTCGAGGAGGCCGAAGAGAACGCGCCCGCGATCATCTTCATCGACGAACTCGACTCGATCGCGGCCAAACGCGAGGAAGCCGGCGGCGACGTCGAACGACGCGTCGTCGCCCAGTTGCTCTCGCTGATGGACGGTCTCGAGGAACGCGGCCGTGTCACCGTCATCGCCGCGACCAACCGCGTCGACGACATCGACCCCGCACTGCGCCGTGGCGGCCGCTTCGACCGCGAAATCGAGATCGGCGTCCCCGACAAGGACGGTCGCCGCGAGATCCTGCAGGTCCACACCCGCGGGATGCCTCTCACCGAGTCGATCGATCTCGAACGCTACGCCGAGAACACCCACGGTTTCGTCGGTGCCGACCTCGAAAGTCTGGCCCGCGAGTCGGCGATGAACGCCCTGCGTCGTATCCGCCCCGAACTCGACCTCGAGTCGGACGAGATCGACGCCGACGTCCTCGAGTCGCTACAGGTGACCGAGAGTGACTTCAAAGAGGCACTCAAGGGGATCCAGCCCTCGGCGATGCGTGAGGTGTTCGTCGAGGTCCCTGACGTCACCTGGAACGACGTCGGCGGCCTGGCGGACACCAAAGAGCGCCTGCGCGAGACCATCCAGTGGCCACTCGACTATCCCGAGGTGTTCGAGACAATGGACATGGAGGCCGCAAAGGGCGTCCTCATGTACGGTCCGCCGGGGACTGGCAAGACATTGCTCGCCAAGGCGGTGGCCAACGAGGCCCAGTCGAACTTCATCTCGATCAAGGGCCCCGAGCTACTGAACAAGTACGTCGGCGAGTCCGAGAAAGGCGTCCGAGAGATCTTCGAGAAGGCGCGGTCGAACGCCCCGACCGTGATCTTCTTCGATGAGATCGATTCGATCGCCGGCGAACGCGGCCGCGGGCAGACCGACTCCGGCGTGGGCGAGCGCGTCGTCTCCCAACTGTTGACCGAACTCGACGGCCTCGAGGAACTCGAGGATGTCGTCGTTATCGCGACGACCAACCGGCCCGACCTGATCGACTCGGCGCTGCTCCGACCCGGACGCCTCGACCGGCACGTCCACGTCCCCGTGCCTGACGAGGGAGGCCGCAAGAAGATCTTCGAGGTGCACACCCGGAACAAGCCGCTTGCGGACGCTATCGACCTCGAGTGGCTCGCCGCCGAGACCGAGGGCTACGTCGGTGCCGACATCGAGGCCGTCTGTCGCGAGGCGTCGATGCAGGCCAGCCGTGAGTTCATCACCTCGGTCGACCCCGAAGAGATGGGAGACACCATCGAGAACGTCCGCATCAGCAAGGACCACTTCGAACACGCACTCGAGGAGGTCAACCCGAGCGTGACGACCGAGACGCGCGAGCGATACGAAGAGATCGAAGAGCAGTTCCAGCGGGCCGAACCCGCACAGGAACAGGACCAGCTGGGCCGGACGTTCCAGTAACGTCCGCCTCTCGGTATTCGTTCCCGATCCGAGCTTCGGTCGTGTCCGTTGGCTCGGAGGGGAGCCGTTTGGACGGGCCCTTGTAACGATTTATCGGACAATCGCGGAGCGATCGGTGCGACACCGAAATCGATGGACTTCCCGCCGTCTCATTCGATCGTCCGTCGCCCCGTGATTTCGATCGGCTCGAGTTCGTACAGTACCATCTCGACGTCGGAAACATCCTCATCGAAGAGTCTGAACGGTGGGAACAGTTCGTTGAGCCGCGTGTCCGTGTACTCGTCCTGTTCATCCTGGGGAAGCCGATCGATCCGTCCCCGAATCACGACGCTCCAGGAGGACATCGTCTCCTCGTCGAACTCGTAGACGACGAACGTCGCGGTTTCGGTCGTTTCGGCGTATTCGATTTTCGCACTCTCCGGCTCGTCACTCATTCGAATAACGAACCGTGAGCCGTCGTAGTGGTAGTTCAACGGTATCGCGTACGCATCGCTCCCGTCCGCCAGCGCGAGCGTCCCGTGCCCCTGTTCCACCAGCAGTTCCTCGAGTTCGTTCTCGGAAACACCCGTCGTGTACGTGTATTCGACAGTGTCCATGAGAGAACGACACCGGGGAAACAAAAATAACAACCCTTCAGTGAGGACAGGACACGGAGAACGGGCGGTCAGAATATCATCCACGTACGCGACGGTCAGGGTGCGACAAATTCAGTGAGGTCGTCCAGCACAGCGCCAGCGTGACCGTCGGGCGAGACGTTTTCGTAGACCGCCTCGATGCGACCGTCCGGGCCGACGACGTAGGTGTTCCGGAAGACGCCGTCGAACGTGTTGCCGAACAGCTGCTTTTCCCCGTAGGACTCATACAGCGTAGCGACCTCGCCGAGCTCGTCCGACAGCAAGTCGAACTCGAGGTCGAGATCGGCAGCGAACTCGGCGAGGTCCTCGACGGGATCGTCGCTGATGCCGACGACGTCGACGTCCTGTGCAGCGAACGTCGAAAGTTCCTCGTTGAACTCGTTAGCCTCGGTCGTACAGCCGTCCGTGTTTGCGCGGGGGTAGAAGTAGACGACGAGCCGGCCGTCGAAGTCAGAGCGCCGGACGGGGTCGCCGTGCTGATTGGGCAGTTCGAATTCTGGTGCATCCTCGCCTACCTGGAGCATACACCCGTGTTCGCGAGACACATTGTATGCGTTGTGGTTTTACTTTTGTTATTGATCGGGTTCCGTTCCGATCAGATCGGCAGCAGATCAGCCAGAGTTAGTGAACGATGGTTGGGTGACACGGTGGTCGAACCCGCTAGAACCACCGCGAAGAAAGAACGACAAGTCGACGGCCGGGAGCCCGGTTCGTGCGATGAGGACAGGCAGTTACTCGAGTCGTTCGGCCGCTTCTCGTTCGATCAGCGGTGCGGCGTTTTCTTCCGGCAACGTTACGATGTCGTCGGTCTCGAGGACGTACTCGCGGGCGTCGACACCGAGAATCGAGCCCAGATCCTGCGTGATCCGAACTGTCGCTCGATCGACGTCCGTACCGGGAATGCCGGTAGAGTCGTCGGCTGACTGGCCGTTCTCAGGCTCGCCGTGTTCGGGAGACGGCTTCCCGGCTGGTCCGCTACCGGTTTCGGTTCGGTCTCCCGAGGCGGGATCGTCCGGCGTCTGTGGCTGCTCGTCACCGTGGTTATCCTCGAGCGGTGGGCCACCGCCCATCGCATCGACAGGAGAAAGTCCGCTCGAGTCGTCCGCACTCGGAGGGACTTCCGGCGGGACGGGTGGCTCGTCACTGGAGTCGGGTTCGGGAGGGATCGACGACGTTTCGGTGCCGACCTCGGGATCGGCAGCGTCATCGGTTGACTCAGCGCCGGCGTTTTGCGAGACCGGCTCGGAGGCATTGCCCTCGAGGACGTCCAGGACGCGGGACTTGTTCGACCCGATCCGGTCGACGAGGTCGGAAAAGAGGTCCTGTTCTTCGGCCGTCAGACCCTCGTCGTCTGCGTGCATCCCGGCGGCGGCGAGACTGGCCTGCTTGACGAGTTTTCCCATCCGGCGCTCGTAGATGGCCTCGACGACGTCTTTGGCCGTCTCGATCTCGTCGGTGAGCCGACCGACCTCCGGCGAGGAGAACGGGTCGTCGACCTGCGCTGCGAGTCGGTCGCGCTCGGCCTCCAGGTCGACGATGTACTCGCCGACCTCCTGGTAGAACGACGGGCGAAGGTTCTGGAGGCTATCCTTCGTTCGCTCCGTGCTCTGGACCGAGCGCAACTCGTCTAGATTCATTCTTTCTCCTTTTCAGCCCGACCTCGTGCCATCAAGAATACGGCGACGTATTCGGGTAGTGACTGGTCTCCCTCAGAGACTGTAAACCTATCTCCTCCCAGCTCGACCGTCCCACCGTCCGTGACGTCGACGGCGATCTCTTGGCCGACGAACGTCTCGGGAACGGCGTCGACGAGCGGGTCGAAGTCGTCGAGTTCGTCGCGCTCGAGCCGGACCGTCTCGAGGCCGCTACCGCCGTGGAGACTTCCCGGGAGTCGAATAAGCCGGTTCGTATCCGTCGTCACCGGCTCGTCGATCGGCGCGTTGTCCCGTTCGACGGTCTCGCTCGCGAAGCGTTCGGCGAGCTGAGCGACCGCCGTGTGAACCGTCACGTTGCCCGCCTCGAGCCCGTCATGGTTGTTCCGGGCAGCGTTTAGCGTCGCCGTCGCCTTCCCCTCGCCGATCCCGTCGAACTCCTGTAACCGTTCGAGGGCATCTGCGTCGTCCATCGCGAGCAGCTCGTCGATGAACGTCATGAAGTGTTCGTGGGTACGTTTTCCCCAGCCCCCATCGATCCGGAGCGTACGGCGTTCGGTCGGCGTTTTGCGTCCGAGACCAGCGACCGTTTCGGTCTCGATCAACTCCTCGAAGTCGAGACCGATTCCGCGAACGTAGTCGACGATTTCGCGGCGGTGTTCGCGTTCGAGATGGCGGACGTTCTCGTCGCGAACGTGGACGTGATAGCCACGGCCACCGGAGAAGACGATCTCGAGGTCCTCGAAGCCGAAATCGTCTTCGAGAAAGTCGAGTAGGCGCTCGAGGGCGGCTTTACACTTTGCGAGCATCTCGGCGTAGGAGTCGTCGCCGAGCGTGACCGAGGGGAGGTGGTCGGCGTCTAAGTCGAAAACGAGGTCGGCGGACTGCCAGTCTTTCTCGTGCATCGACTTCGCGCCGGGGTCGCGAAACCGGCCGGCGGAGAAGTAGACGTGTCGCGGTCGCTTGCGGACGAGAAACGACGAGACGTCGCCGAGTTCGAGCAGCGAACGGTGGCGAACCATCGTGGTCCCGGGGCCGTCTGTCCAGGGGATAAATCCCCACTCGCGTTCGTTGGCCGCAGGTGGCGGTGTGATCTCCGTTCGCCGGTAGTGATCCCGAAATCGCCCCCGAAGATAGGCCCTCGTTCGCTCCTCCATGCGCCTCGAGTAGTCGTCATCGGGGGAGTATAACGTTGCCGAAAACGAGAAGACAGAGACGATGTGCTGGTCCGAACGTTCGAATGCGGTTGCCGAACTTACCGGCGGACGAGGTCCGAGATGCGATCCGTGATGCCTACGTCTGCACCGAGTTTCAGATAGTAGGCGTCGCCGCCGTCTTCGTAGTAGTCGTCGATGCGACGTTTGATCTCGAAGCCGAGGTGTTCGTAGAACTGGAGGGCGTTCTCGTTGGTCGTGCGGGCGTGACAGGTGATCGTCTCGTGGTCGTCGGCCACGCGCGCGACGAGCTTTTTGCCGATTCCATCACCCCGATTCTCCGGGTCGACTGCCAGAAAGAGGATGTAACCGTCTCGTCTGACCGCTGCGAACCCGATGAGCGAGCCGTCCTGGAGGTAACAGTGGACCT
Organism: Natrarchaeobaculum sulfurireducens; assembly: GCF_003430825.1. NCBI lineage: Archaea > Methanobacteriati > Methanobacteriota > Halobacteria > Halobacteriales > Natrialbaceae > Natrarchaeobaculum > Natrarchaeobaculum sulfurireducens. Next base: position 1,576,175 of record NZ_CP024047.1, read on the forward strand.
TCGAGCGGCGATAGGCGTCGCTGAAGAAGTCATACCGCTGTTTAAGCACGTCCTCCCGGCGGTTGATCTCCTCTTTGAGTTCCCAGGCATCCTCGACGAAGGCGTCACTCCCCGGGGTGACGACACGACTGTCGATGTTGACGCTCACTACCACACGGTAGCATCGTCGTCAATATAATTCCACCGGCGGAAACCGCTCGAGAACGTCTGACGCGGTCGACAGATCAGCTCGTCGGCGCGGCCAGACGTCGGCACCGAAACGACCCACCGCAGACGGCGGCTTGACTCGCCGCATCGCTGTCGTCGTTGGAACCGACGGGCATACGATCCCGGCTGTCGAAGCCGTGAACAGATGGAATACGAACTTCGCGAGCACACCGCCGACATCGCGGTCGCAGCCAGCGGCGACTCGCTCGAGGCAGTCTTCGGGGCGGCAGCCGACGGCTTTGCGGCCGCCTCGTGCGAGTCGGTGCCGACCGAGACGGGCGAACGGTTTTCTGTGTCGGTGACCGCCGAGTCTCGGGAAGCACTGTTGTTCGATTACCTCGACGAACTCGTCTACTTGCGTGACGTCCGTGGGGAACTCCCCGTCGACCATCGCGTCGAGACGATCGACGAGCCTGCAGACCGGCCCAACGCCAGTGACGACGACCCGGCCGCGTGGTCGCTCGAGGCCACCGCCCGCGGCGTCCCCCTCACCGAGGTCGCCGCCCGCGAGATCAAAGCCGTTACCTACTCCGAGATGCGCCTCGAGCGCGTCGACGACGGCTGGGAGGCGTACGTCGTCTTCGACGTCTAGTCGCGCGGACGATCGTCGAACGTTATCCGTCGAGGCCGTCGACGGTCGTCGAGTACGCGTCGCCAAAAACGTGGTGTTCGGTTACTGTCACCCGCCGGAGCAGCCCCTCGACGGAGGCCTCGAGACGGTAGCCGCCGTAGGCGAGGTCGTCCGAACAGCCACCAGCGCCACCGGCGTCGTCGGCGGCGACGACGAGCAGGTCCAGTCGCTCCTGGGACCGTTCGTACTCGGCGTGAGCCAGGTCGACGGTGCCACACTCGCTCGAGCCGTACTCGACCGTTCCGCGCGCCGTGACGGTGCCGTCCTCGACGGAGACCTCGGGGTCGCCGGTCAGGTCGAGCGTCGGATCGACGAGTTCGAACGCCGTGCTGACGCTCGAGCCGACGACCGGAAACCGTCCGAGACAGCCGGCTGTCGCGCTGGTACCCGTCCCGGCAGCCGCCACAAGCAGTTTTCGCCTGTGCACGAGTTCGCGAACGAGTAGCACGGTCAAATATCCACTGAACGGTGAAAACCGCGTGTTACCGACGTCCGTGCGGGGTCACGTGGGGGTGGCGGACGACGGTATAGCCGTTCCAAAACGAGCACGAAGTAGCGCAGGCAACGACTGATCACACGACCGAAGAGACGAACACCTTTGGGCGTCGCAGTCGGAGACTCCTGTATGAGTAACCTCACGTTCGAGGCAAACGGCATCACGCTCGAGCAGGTGCGTGAACACGTCTGGGAGATCCCCCAGGAAGGAGAGATGCGCGTCCCTGCGCGCGTCCTTGCGAGCGAGTCCTTGCTCGAGGAGATTTCCGAGGACAAGACCCTCGAGCAACTGAAAAACACGACCCATCTGCCGGGGATCACGAACTATGCGATCTGTATGCCCGACGGCCACCAGGGGTATGGCTTCCCGGTCGGGGGAGTCGGCGCGATCGACGCCGAAAACGGCTGCATTTCGCCGGGCGCGGTCGGCTACGACATCAATTGTGGTGTCAGGATGATGAAAACGAACCTGACCTACGACGAGCTCCAGGGGAACGAAGCGGAACTCGTCGACTCGCTGTTCGCCAACGTTCCCTCGGGACTGGGTGGCGGTGGCATCGTCGAGGCCGATATCGACACCGTCGACGAGATCCTCGCCCGCGGGGTTGACTGGGCGCTCGAGCACGGTCACGCCGTCGAAGAGGACCTGCTACACTGCGAGGACGAGGGGATGCGCGAGGAGGCAGACCCCTCGAAGGTCACTCAGAAGGCGAAAGACCGCGGAAAGAACCAGATCGGTTCACTCGGGTCGGGGAATCACTTCCTCGAGGTCCAGCGCGTGACCGACGTCTTCGACGACGAGGTGGGCGAGGCCTATGGGCTCGAGGAGGACCAGATCGTCGTCCTGATCCACTGCGGCTCGCGTGGACTGGGCCACCAGACCTGCAACGATTACCTGCGCAAGATCGAAAAACAGCATCAGGGGCTGTTGAACCAGTTGCCGGATAAAGAACTCGCGGCCGCGCCCGCGGGCTCGCAACTCGCGGAAGACTACTACGGGGCGATGAACGCGGCGATCAACTTCGCATGGGTCAACCGCCAGCTGATCATGCATCGCACGCGAAAGGTCTTCGAGCGGGTGTTCGATCGGTCCTGGGAGGAGATGGAGATGCACCTGCTGTATGACGTGGCCCACAACATCGCGAAAAAAGAGACGCATATTGTCGACGGCGAAGAGCGCGACCTCTACGTCCACCGCAAGGGGGCGACGCGGGCCTTCCCGGCAGGGCATCCCGACGTCCCGAAGGCCTACCGCGACGTGGGCCAGCCCGTGATCATCCCCGGCAGCATGGGCGCGGGCAACTACGTCCTTCGAGGTGGCGAGCACTCGATGGAGCGGACGTTTGGCTCGACGGCCCACGGCGCGGGACGCCTGATGAGTCGCACGCAGGCGAAAAACGAGTTTTGGGGCGGCGACGTCCAGCAACAGCTCGAAGAGCAGGATAAGATCTACGTCAAAGCCCAGTCAGGCGCGACCGTCGCCGAGGAGGCCCCCGGCGTCTACAAGGACGTCGACGAGGTCGTCAGCGTCTCGGACGACCTCGGCATCGGCGACAAGGTCGCCCGGACGTTCCCTGTCTGTAACATCAAGGGCTAATCGCCTCGCTCGAGAACGGCTTCCCCGCTTCACTTCAGTCGAAACGGATTCTCGTCGTCCTCGTCGGCGTCGTCATCGGACTCGTATGGCTTTCGAGCCGTAATCGTGACCGTCGCCTCCGGCTCGTCCTCGTCGGACCACGGGCTGTCGTACGCCGAAAGCTCGAGGTCGGTGACTTCCCACCCTTCGGCTTCGACGAGTTCGACGAGTCGGTGCTGATCCGCGAGCATATCGTCGTCCATACTGGGTCGTTCGTGACTGACACTGGTAGCTGTTTCCGCCGACGATGCGACGCCACGGCAAGCGCACCATCGCAGTCGAAGGCCGGCTGCCAGTCGACCGCCTCGCGAACGTTTCCGACGGTTCCTACCCGTATCAGCTCCCCAACTATTGCTCGAGTCGCCGACCTCGGATGCTCGCCCGCCACCGAGAGAAACCAAATTCGGTTACCAAGGGCCGAAAATACCCGGCGTGTTTAAGCGGATCCGCCTGCAACGGTGTGGTATGCTCACCGACGAGTTCGGACGCGAGGTTACGGGGGTTCGCGTCTCGCTCACCGATCGGTGCAACTTCGATTGCGTCTACTGCCACAACGAAGGACTGGGCGACACCCGCGGGCCGATGGATCCCCAAGACGACGAGATGTCGACCGACGACGTCGTCAGGTTTCTCGAGGTCGCCGCCGAGTTCGACGTGCGCGCGGTCAAGTTCACCGGCGGCGAACCGATGCTCCGTCAGGACCTAGAGGAAATCATCGCCCGAACGCCGGATACGATGGAAGTCTCGCTCACGACCAACGGTACGTTCCTTCCCGGACGGGCCGAAGCCCTCGTCGACGCTGGCCTCGAACGGGTAAACGTCTCTCAGGACGCCCTCGACCGCGAGCAGTTCGCCGCGGTCACCCAGAGCGGAGCCTACGACAAGGTGCTCGAGGGCGTCGATGCCGCGCTCGCGGCCGGACTCGACCCGGTCAAACTCAACATGGTCGTCTTCCAGCACACGGCCGGCTACGTCCCCGAAATGGTCGACCACGTCGCCGAGAACGATGGGTTGCAACTCCAGTTGATTCAGTACATGCCCGAACTAACGGGCAAGCCGGAGTGGAACATCGACATCGACCGTGTTCACGACTGGCTGGCTGAACGAGCCGACGAGATCGAACATCGCGAGATGCACAACCGCAGGCGATACTGGGTCGGCGGGAGCGACGCAGCCGACGGCGACGAATCCGGGTCCGAGCCCGACAGCAGGGGAATGGTAGAGATCGTCGATCCCGTCGAGAATCCGACGTTCTGTGCGAACTGCCACCGGGTTCGTGTCACCCACGACGGCTACCTCAAAGGCTGTCTCAACCGCAACGACGACCTGAAGCCGATGGGCGAGATGACCAGACCCGAGATCCGCGAGGCGTTTCGCGACGTGGTCGCCAATCGAGTTCCCTTCTACGGCGAGTACATGGTCCGCAACGGCGACGGCGAGTGGGAACTAAACGAGAAGTACGTCGACGAGTACGCCGAGGTCTAACCCCAAAGCCGCACACGTCGCCGCTCACACCCAGCTGTTCGCCGATACTGTCGGGCAGTTCGCCCACGACGGATTCTCCGAGGAGGTGGTCCCGGGCTGTACTGGGAGTCACGTGAGGACGACACATCCTCCGCTACCTTTCGTTGCGCTTAAGTACCCATCACCGGTAGATTCGTCTGCGATACGTGCAGGGGATGTAGTCCCCGAGTCCGAACGGGCGACGATAGAGACACGGTGTCGTGGTAGCCAAGCGGCCCAAGGCGCATGGTTGCTAACCATGTGGCGTCAAGCCTCCGGGGTTCGAATCCCCGCCACGACGTCGGAACAATACTGTCGAACGCACCCGATGCGCACCGACTCGAATGCGATCGAGCGGTCACTGACGGTCGTTCGACGGTATGACTGACGTTTTCCGTCAGTCGCCTTGCAACGCGCGCAGACCAGACACACATACACGACACATGAGCGAGGAAGCACCTCAAGAACAACAGGACGACGACGATCTTCAGTACTTCATCCGGATCGGTCAGACCGACCTGGATGGGACGAAGTCCGTCGAGCGCTCGCTCTCGGAGCTGAACGGGATCGGTCGACGGACCGCCCGGATCATCGCCGAGGAGGCGGACGTAAACCGAACAGCGACGTTCGGTGCGCTCGAACAGGACGTCATTGACGAGGTCGTCGAACTCGTAGAGAACTACGCCGACGAAGTCCCCGACTGGCTCAACAACCGCCAGAAGGACTTCTACACCGGCGAAACGACCCACGAGATCGGGAACGATCTCCAGTTGACCCGCCAACACGACATCAACCGGATGAAGATGATCGACTCCTACCGCGGCGTCCGCCACAAGCGCGGCCAGAAGGTCCGCGGACAGCGGACGAAGTCCACCGGTCGTACGGAGGGCACCATCGGAGTCAATGTCGAAGAGATCCGAGAAGAAGCCGAAGAAGGCGGCGAGGGTGACGAATAATGCCGATCGGAACGAAGACCAAGCAGTACGAGACGCCGAATCACCCCTACCAGGGTGAACGCATCGCGAACGAACACTCGCTTCTCGACCGCTACGGGCTCTCGAACAAAGAAGAACTCTGGCGTGCACAGTCCGAGCTTCGCTCCTACCGACGCGAAGCTCGTGACCTGCTCGGCCAGGCCCAGGGCGACGAAACCGTTGTCCAGCGCTCTGCGGAGTTCCTCGGACGCCTCAAGCGCGTCGGCATCCTCGACGAGGCCGACGAACTCGGCGACGTCCTCTCACTCGAGATCGAAGACGTCCTCGAGCGCCGTCTCCAGACGGTCGCCTACCGCAAAGGGCTGGCGAACACGCCACAGCAGGCGCGCCAGTTCATCACGCACGGCCACGTCGTGATCGGCGAGCAGCGACACCGGGTTCCGTCGTACGTCGTCGACGTCGACGAAGAAAGTCTCGTCGCGTTCGACGAGAACAGCCCGCTCGCGGACGAACTCCACCCAGAACGTGCGGAGGGTCAGTAAACCATGAGCCAGGACGACGACAAGTGGGGAATCGCCCACGTACACGCATCGTTCAACAACACCATCATGACCGTGACCGACCTCACGGGCGCGGAGACGATCGCGAAGTCCTCCGGTGGGACGGCGGTCAAGCAAAACCGCGACGAGGCGTCGCCGTACGCAGCCATGCAGATGGCCGACTCGATCGCCGAAGAGGTCAAAGCAGCCGGCATCACAGGCCTGCACGTCCGCGTGCGTGGCCCCGGCGGCAACTTACAGAAGTCCCCCGGTCCGGGTGCACAGGCGACGATCCGTGCACTCGCACGCGCCGGTATCGAGATCGGTCGTATCGAAGACGTGACGCCGATCCCACACGACGGATCGCGCGCACCGAAAGGCAAGGGCGGCTACTAGATCATGACGGCTGAGTACGACGTCGAGTTTGTCGAACGCGAGGATCGTGAGACACGGTTCCTCGTCCGCGGCGTGACGCCCGCGTTCGCCAACGGTATCCGTCGCGCGATGATCGCCGACGTGCCGACGATGGCGATCGACACCGTCCGGTTCGTCGAGAACTCGTCGGTGATGTTCGACGAGCAACTCGCACTCCGACTCGGGCTCGTCCCACTGACGACCCCGCCGGAAGGCGAGTTCGGCGAGGACGACGTTGTCACGCTCTCGATCGACGTCGAAGGGCCGGGCACCGCCTACTCGGGCGACCTCGTCTCGAGCGACGACCTCGTCCAGCCGGCCGACGAGAACGTCCCGATCATCGACCTCAAAGACGGCCAGCGACTCGAGGCCGAAGCCGACGCCACCATCGACCGTGGGAAAAACCACGCGAAACACCAGGGTGGCGTCGCAGTCGGCTACCGACATCTCCAGCGTGTGGAGGTCGTCGGTGAGCTGTCGGAGTTCGAAGAGCCCGAGGCCCAGATGGTCCGCGGTGTAATCGAAGACGGTGACGAACTCGTTCCGACGAGCGAGTTCGATCACGACCTCTCGAAGCGGTATCCGGGCAAAGAACTCGAGGTCGAAGACGTTCCGAACGCCTTCGTCTTCCACGTCGAGACTGACGGATCGTTCACCGTCGACGAACTCGTCACGCGGGCTGCTGACACGATCGAAACCCGCGCGATCGAACTCGAAGAAGCAGTACAGTTGTAAGCATGACCCGACGCCCCCAACTCACTCGCGAACCGCACGCCGGCGCCGTTAGTGACGAGACCGGCTCCGGTTCGCACGCTGGAATCGAAAGGGGTTTGAAGGGGCAACGGGTAGACGGAAGTGCGAGCAGGGATAGCCAAGTCTGGCCAACGGCGCAGCGTTCAGGGCGCTGTCTCGTAGGAGTTCGCAGGTTCAAATCCTGCTCCCTGCATCACTTCTGTCAGGTCGAACCGACGTCGACCGAGTCGACCGACCGTCGACGCGGCTTCCGTCGAGTTCGACAGCCGAACGAATTCGATTCCACGACCGGCGAGTCCGTCGCAGTGGACTCGCCACGCGGTGTAAGCCCATCGGGTTTGCACAGTTTCGGTGAGAACGACTCTCACCGCTATCGTCACTTTGGAGGAAATCAATGAGTAGCAAGACCAATCCGAGGCTCAACGACCTCATCGCCGAGCTGAAGTCGACGTCCCGCGAGACGGACGCCGACGTCTGGCGAGACGTCGCGGATCGACTCGAGAAGCCCCGGGCGAACCACGCCGAGGTAAACCTGGGTCGGATCGAACGGTACGCACGCGAAGAAGAGACCGTCGTCGTTCCCGGCAAAGTGCTGGGATCCGGCGCGCTGCAGAAGTCAGTGACCGTTGCTGCGGTCGACTTCTCCTCGTCAGCCGAGACGAAGATCGAACAAACCGGTACACCGGTATCGCTCGAGCAATTGCTCGAAGAGAACCCCGATGGTGCGGGCGTACGGGTGATCGCATGAATCTCGCAGAGTTCGACGCGGACGTCGTCGTCGACGCTCGTGACTGCATCCTTGGACGTGTCGCAAGCGAGGTCGCCCAGCGCGCCCTCAACGGCGAGCGCGTCGCGATCGTCAACGCCGAAGACGCTGTCATCACGGGCGACAAAGAGGACGTCTTCGACACCTACCGAACGCGGATCCAGCTCGGATCCGACCGAGGTCCGTACTACCCCAAGCGGCCGGACACGATCTTCAAGCGTGCCGTCCGCGGGATGTTGCCGTACAAGAAGACACGCGGTCGCGAGGCGTTCGAGAACGTTCGCGTCTACGTCGGCAACCCGTACGAAGACGACCGCGAAGCCGAGGTCGTCGAGGGTACCTCGCTGGACCGACTTTCGAACATCCGCTTCGTCCACCTGGGCGAAGTCTCCGAACAACTCGGTGCTAACGTCACATGGTAACGAACACGAGTGGCAAGAAGAAGACGGCCGTCGCTCGCGCAACGGTGCGCGAAGGCGAAGGCCGCGTACGAATCAACTCCAAGCCAGTCGAACTCGTCGAGCCAGAGATGTCACGGCTCAAGATGCTCGAGCCGTTCCGCATCGTCGGCGAGGACCTGCGCAGCGAGATGGACATCGACGTCAGCGTCGACGGTGGCGGGATCAGCGGCCAGGCAGACGCCGTCCGAACCGCCATCGCACGCGGGATCGTCCAGCATACGAACGACGCCGAACTCCGTGACGCGTTCATGGAGTTCGACCGGTCGCTGCTGGTCAACGACGTTCGTCAGTCCGAACCGAAAAAGTGGGGCGGCCCAGGCGCTCGGGCACGCTACCAGAAGTCCTACCGCTGAGGTGAGCACGATATGATGGTACCGGTTCGGTGTTTCACCTGTGGTAACGTCGTCGGCGAACACTGGGAAGCGTTCGACGAACGAGCGAACGAGGGCGACGAGGACCCCCAGAAGGTCCTCGATGAACTCGGCGTCGACCGGTACTGCTGCCGGCGCATGCTCGTTTCACACAGCGACCTCGTCGACGTCGTCTCCCCGTACCAGTAACATGCAACAGCAACGTCACAACCGATACGAGAAAGCACGAATCCTCGGTGCGAGAGCACTGCAGGTTTCCTACGGGGCACCGGTGCTGGTCGAGACGGATCAGTCCGAGCCGATCCTGATCGCCGCCGAAGAGTACGACGCGGGCGCGTTGCCCTTTACCGTCAAGCGGGGATACGATCGGAAATGACGCTGATTACCGACGTTCGACTCCGGCGCATCCTCGACTCGCGTGGCAACCCGACGGTCGAAGCCGACGTGCTCACCGAGAGCGGTGGCTTCGGTCGGGCAGCTGCACCCAGCGGTGCCAGCACTGGCGAGTACGAAGCCGTCGAACGACCGCCGAGCGAGGCGATTGCAACGGCTCGAGAACGCGCCGTTCCGCGACTGGTCGGTGAGGCGTACGCCGGAAATCAGCGAGAGGTCGACGCGATCTTACACGCTGCAGACGGCACGGATGACTTCTCGGAGATCGGTGCCAACAGTGCGGTCGCCATCTCGATGGCTGCCGCGAAAGCCGGTGCCGATGTGCTGGGCGCGCCGCTGTTCCAGCACCTCGGTGGCGCGTTCCGCGGCGACAACTTCCCGGTCCCGCTCGGGAACGTCATCGGCGGTGGTGAACACGCCGCCGACGCGACGGACATCCAGGAGTTCCTCGTCGCGCCAGTCGGCGCACCGAACGTCGCCGATGCCGTCTTTGCGAACGCCGCTGCACACGCCGCCGTCGCCGATCTACTCGAGGAGCGCGGTGTTCCCTCGGGCAAAGGCGACGAGGGTGCGTGGGCACCATCGATCGACGACAGCGAGGCGTTCGAGATCGTCGATGAGGCGGTCTCGCGCGTCGAAGACGAGGTCGGTTTCGAGGTGGCCTTCGGGCTGGACGTCGCGGCCGCCGAGATGTACGATGCAGAATCGGAGACCTACGAGTACGACTCCGCGGGTGAGAGCCGCGACACCGACGAACAGATCGCCTACATCGCAGAACTCGTCGACGAGTACGATCTCGTCTACGTGGAAGATCCCCTCGACGAAAACGACTACGAGGCGTTCGCTGATCTCACCGACGAAGTCGGTGAGCGGACGCTGATCTGTGGCGACGACCTGTTCGTCACCAACACGGAGCGACTCCGCGAGGGAATCGACCGCGGTGCGGCCAACAGCATCCTGATCAAGCCAAACCAGATCGGGACGCTTACGGACGCCTTCGATGCGATCGAACTCGCGACCAAAAGCGGCTACGACTCGATCGTCTCTCACCGCTCGGGCGAAACCGAGGACGCAACGATCGCACACCTCGCCGTCGCGACCGACGCCCCGTTCATCAAGACGGGTGCCGTCGGCGGCGAGCGAACCGCCAAGCTCAACGAGCTCATCAGAATCGCAGACGACGCGACATGACAGACGACAACGCAACCCAGGAAGGGCTCGACGCCGCCGAAGAAGAGGTGGACGAGGAGCCGGCCGAAGGGGCCGGTCCCGCCGCCGAGGAGGACGTCGAGTCGGTAGACGAACAGCCCGCCGAGGCCGAGGAGGCCGACGCAGAACCAGCCGACGAGGAGGTCGAAGACGAGGGGCCGACTCTCGACGACGACGTCATGAGCGACGAGGAGGCAGACCTCCTCATCCCCGTCGAAGACTACCTCGGTGCCGGTGTCCACATCGGTACCCAGCAAAAGACCAAGGACATGGAGCGGTTCATCCACCGCGTCCGCACCGACGGTCTCTACGTGCTGGACGTCTCGAAGACCGACGGCCGCATCCGCACGGCTGCGGACTTCCTCTCGAATTACACGCCAGAGCAGATCCTGGTCACTTCGAGCCGCCAGTACGGTCGCTTCCCGGCCGAGAAGTTCGCCGAAGCCGTGGGCGCTCGCGCCCGCACCGGCCGCTTCATCCCCGGCACGCTCACGAACCCGAAATACGACGGCTACATCGAACCCGACGTCGTCGTCGTCACTGACCCGATCGGTGACGCACAGGCCGTCAAGGAGGCCATCACCGTGGGCATCCCGGTCATCGCGATGTGTGACTCGAACAACCAGGTCAGTAACGTCGACCTCGTCGTCCCGACGAACAACAAGGGTCGCAAGGCCCTCTCGGTCGTCTACTGGCTGCTCGCCAACGAAGTCCTCGACCGCCGCGGTGCCGAGCCGTCCTACGCGCTCGAAGACTTCGAGAGTCTGGTCTGAATCGGGAGTTCGAAGACAGCGACTTTTCTGAGATCTCACGGCTTCGGTTTCGAGACTCGAGACCTGGCACTTCGAAACGCAACGGCATCGCGGCCGTACGGTCGACGGCGAACAGAGCGACAACGTTACTTATCGACCGTGCGAACGAGCGGCTATGGACTGGCTATTCGAGTTCGAGGAAGAAGAGCTGCCGACGGCCGTACTTCTCGCGACGGCAGCACTGGTCGTGATTTTCGCGGTCGGGATCCCACTTCGACTTCTGCTCGGCCTTTTCTGATTCGGGGCCTTTTTCTGACCGGTTCGAACGCCGAGAGTCGCACCCACTGGCTTCGGGACGGGCTCGAGCGCTCAGCCGAGGAAGACACCGATCAGCAGTCGCAGTCCGAGGCCGACGAGGATCAGCCCGGACAGCCAGCGAACCCCAGTGGCGAGTCGCGGCCGCGTGAGTAACAGTCGTCGAACTGCACTCGAGCCGACGGCCACTCCTGCGAGATATGCCATCGTCACTACCGCGTAGATGGCTCCCAGAACCGTCAGCTGGCCCGAAACGTGGCCGGAGCCGTCGACGAACTGTGGGAGGAACGCGAGAAAGAAGAGCGCGACCTGTGGATTCAGGACGTTGACGAAGACGCCCTCGCGAAACGGGCTCGTTTCGGTCTCGGGGCCGTCCTCGCGGAGGAGAGCGTCGTCACGAATCGTTCGGACGCCGAGGAATACCAGATAGCCAGCGCCGAGATACGAAACCAGTGCGAACGCGAGTTCGGAGGCACGAAACACCGCTGAGAGGCCAACGACTGCCGCAACAGTGTGGACGAGGACGCCGACGCTGATCCCCGTTGCGGAGGCGATGCCGGCTTGCCGCCCGTCACCGACGCTCCTGGTGAGCACGTAGAGCGTATCCGGGCCGGGTGAGAGGATCATCGCTCCTGCGGCGACGAGGTAGACCGCGAGCACCGCCGGATCGATGACGGCCGACGCAACAAGGTCAGTCACTCGAGGCCCCCTCCGCGGTCGGATCCCCGTTCACGTCGGCCGCAGTGAGAGCCCCAGGCCGTCGCCTCGAGTCTGCCAGGGGACAGCGGGCGTGGGTTGGCGTCTCGGCAGATCACTGCCAGGCAGTTTCTACGTTGTCGATAAAAATGACAGGGATCGGGCAAGGCCAGGGAACGGAAGGTGAGACGTAAACCGCTGGTGTCCGTAACGTCCCCTAGTTCATGGCCGAACACGCACTGACGCTGATGGAAGACATCGAGCAGTCGGGCAAAACAGGAATGATGTACCTCTGGGGGGCGATCATCTCGGCGATCGTCTCGCTGTTGATCCCGGTCGTCGGTATCGTGGCGCTCTACAGCGGCTATCGACTGACGACGGTGATGGAACGCCGATGGTTCGGGTTCTTCTTTGCGGCGATCGGGCTGGCGAGTCTGACCCTGATGATCGTCGAACTCGTGTTACTCGAGTTGGGGTACATCTCGTTTTGAATCGCCCGGTGCTCGCATCTCAACGACGTGTCCGTCCAACCGGCTTATAGCACGTCGGTGAGCGGCTCGAACCAGACAGCCGCCACCAGAACGGCCAGAAAGACGTAGGAACCGCGAACGAGCAGCATCGTTGCCAGTTCGGGTGGGGCCCGGCGGGCAACGAGTGCAACGGCACCGAACGCGAGTGCGGCCAGAACCGCCGTGGGTGGGAACACCCGAGCGACGGCGAACGCGACGACGACGAGCAAGGCAGTGGCCATGAGGCCGTAGGCGATGGCCGTGGCTCGAGCCGGGCCGACGGCGACGGCGACGGTTCGTTTCTGGATCGAGCGGTCGTAGTCGTAATCTTTGGTGTCGTCGACGACTTTGATCCCCGAGAGCAAGACGAGAAAGACGAAGGCGAACGCGAGTGGGACGGCTGCTAGAGCTTCGGTCTGGACGTAGTAGCCGCCGACGAGTGCCAGGGCAATGCCGAACGGATAGCCCGTCGTCGCCGTGAGTGGGTTCGTATCGAGCTGTGGGGCGTGGTGGTAGGCGACGAGCCACAGCGGGATGGTGAGCAGGGCCGCGACCCAATCGACGAACACCACCAGAAACAAACAGCAGAGCGCGAAGACCCCCGTCGAGGCGACGAGGCCGACCCGACAGCCTCGTTCGGTCAACGGGTGATCGTCGTCCTCACCGCGGACGTGAAAGTCGACGTAGCCGTCTTTGACGTGAGCCGTGTAGACCGCTGCGAACGTCGCGACGGCGTGGACCGTCGCCAGTGCGAACGAAACGTATCCGGCGAGGATGGCACCGAACAGCGACGCAGCGATCGGCGGGAGCATGAAGACCGGGTGGACCTGCGACCAGTACGCCCGCGCCGTCGCTTCGGTTCCCTGCTCGTGTCTCACCAGCGACATGGAACGGACCTCAACGAACCGAACCATAATACCTGCCCTCAGGAATCGCCCGGCGACGACGGCGCCGAGTCGGTCACGACTTCCGAAACACACAGTTTGATGTGGTATCTTCTCTCACGAGACACTATGTCAGACGGAGACACAGCCGCGGACCTCTTCGTCGACGCCCTCGAGTCCTACGGCGTCGACTACGTCTTCGGAAATCCGGGGACGACGGAATTGCCGATCGTCGAGGCCATCGGAACGAGCGATCTCGAGTACGTGCTCGGACTGCACGAGGACATCGCGGTGGGGATGGCCGGTGGCTACGCACAGACCCGGCGCTATCACGCCCACCACGACGACGACGTGCTGCCGGTCGGCGTCGCCAACCTCCACATCGCGCCGGGGCTCGCCCACGGGCTGGGCAACCTCTATGCGGCGAAGCTCGTCGGCGCGCCGCTGGTCGTCACGGCAGGAAACCACAGCACTGACTTTCGTCACGAAGAGCCAATTCTGTCGGGCGATCTGGTCGGGATGGCCGAGGAGTTCTGCAAGTGGTCGGCCGAAGTGCTCGATGCGTCCGCCCTCCCGACGATGCTCCGGCGAGCGTTCCGCGTCGCGATGACGCCACCGACCGGCCCCGTCTTCCTCGGGCTCCCCCTCGACGTGATGCTCGAGACGGTCGACGCCGAGCCCGAACCACTTGGGCCCGTCCCGAACGCGGGCAGCGGCGACCCGGGACAACTCGCACACGCCGCTGAGTTGCTGGCCGAGGCGGACAATCCCGTGTTGGTCGTCGGCGACCACATCGCCCGCTCGGGGGAAGACGCCGTCGCGGCGGCCGTCGATCTCGCCGAGGTAGCCGGATTGCGCGTCCACGGCGAGATCCTCTCCTGTGAGGTCAACTTCCCGACCGACCACGACCAGTGGGTCTCGTACATCCCGCCGGACGAAGGCCTCGCGTCGACGCTGCTGGACGCCGACACGCTCGTCTTCGCGGGCTGTTCGACCAACACTACGTTGACCCGCCACGAGGAGCCGCTGGTCGACGCCGATGCGACCTGTATTCACCTCGGCGACGATGCCTGGCAACTCGGCAAGAACGAACACGCCGATGCGGCCGTCCTCGGCGACCCCGGTCTGGTCATGGGGAACCTGGTCGAACACGTCCAGACGCTCGTCGACGCCGAGACGCTCGAGAGCCGACTCGAACACGTCGCCGCGGTCTCGGAGATGGTGGAAACACAGGTCGCCGCGATGGGCGAGGACGACGGCGGAGACGACCCGCGGGCCTCGAAGGCAGAACTCGTCGACGAGATGGAACGCGTCGCCAGCGACGCCTACATCGTAGACGAGGGAGTCACCTCCAAGTACGCGATGCTCACCCGCTGGGATCTCGCGCCCGAACAGTACATCTCGAACAAGGGCGGCGGGCTCGGCTACGGGCTTCCCGCCGCGGTCGGTGCCGCCATCGCCGAGGGCCAACGCGAGACGCCACGCGACGTGATCGGCTTCATCGGCGACGGCTCCTACCAGTATTACCCACACGCACTCTACAGCGCAGCCCGCTCCGAGGTCGACCTGACCGTCGTCGTCTCGGACAACCGCAACTACCGCATCCTCAAGGACAACACCCTCAAGCTCATGGGCGGGGAGGAAGCCGACTACGCGTTCGTCGGCATGGACTTCGACCCGCCGGTCGACCTCGTGAAAAACGCCGAGAGCCACGGCGCCCGCGCCCGCCTCGTCGAGACGCCCGACGAAATCGCCGATGCGCTCGAGGACGCCCTCGCCCACGACGGCGTCGACGTCCTCGACGTGCTGGTTCACGACTGAGACGAGCTGTCGTCTCTGTTTTCCGGGAGAGAAACACAACAGCCATATGACTGGTTTCCGAATTGGTAAGCCGATGTGGACGGTCCTCGCATACGGCTTTTTGTTGCTGGTCGTCCTCCAGATGGTGGCCGCAACGCTGGTTCGTCGCGACGCAATCGAAATCGGCATGCGACACCCTGAGGCGTGGTTTCGCGCGGTCATGTTCCCGGTGTTGGGCCTCCCGCTACTGCTTCACTACCGTTCGAAGCGGGCTGTACACCTCGAGCGAGACGAGCAGGTGTAGCGAGTCTTTACTCCTCTTTGATCCGCTCACCCTCGAGCGTCTCGGGAAACAGTTTCCCCGGATTCAGCGTATCCGTCGGGTCGAGCGCGCGCTTGATCGCACGCATCGTCTCGACCGCGCCGGCACCGTGTTCGGGCTCGAGAAACCTGCGCTTGCCCAGTCCGATGCCGTGTTCGCCGGTCGCGGTGCCGCCGAACTCGAGTGCGAGCTCGACGAGGTCGCGGTAGAGTCGTTCGCCGCGGTCGACCATCTCCGGGTCGTCGGGGTCGACCAGCACGGAGTAGTGGACGTTGCCGTCGCCGGCGTGGCCGAAACAGGGAACAAGCAGGTCCCGCTGTTCACCGAGTCGTTTGGCCTCTCGAACGACTTTGGGGTAGGCACTGATGGGGACCGTCACGTCGCCGGGGTGGAGCGGCTCGAGGTCGGGATCGTAGCTCCGGACGGCGTAGGCCAGTTCGCGCCGGGCCTGCCAGAGCCGTTCCATCTCGGCATCGTCGTCACTCATCTCGAAGCGGGAGACGTCGTGGCTCTCGAAGATCGTCCGGCAGAGGTCGATCTCCTCGTCGACGCCGTGGTTCGCGTGGAACTCGAGGAAGACCATCGGCGCGTCGGGCAGGTCGGTGCCGAGATAGTCGTTCGCCATTCCGGCGCTCAACTCGTCGACGAGTTCGATCCTGGCGACGTCGACTTCCGTCCGGATCGCATCGGAGATGGCTTCCGTCGCGTCCTCGAGCGTCTCGAAGATCGCTCGTCCGCCGCGGATCTGCTCGGGTCGGCCAGCGAGTCGAAGCGTAACGCGAGTAACGACGCCCAGTGTTCCTTCGCTGCCGATCAGGAGTTCGGTCAGGTTGTAGCCGCTTGAAGTCTTGACCGCCCGCGAGCCCGTCTCGATGACGGTGCCGTCGGCGAGGACGGCCTCGAGGCCGAGCACCCAGTCGGCGATCTCGCCGTATTTGACGGTCTTCATGCCGCTGGCGTCGGTGGCGACCATGCCGCCGACGGTCGAGATGTCGCCCGACGAGGGCAACGGCGGGAAAAAGAGGCCGTCGTCGGCGACGTACTCGTCGACGTCGGTTCCGATGATCCCAGGGCCGACGTCGATCTGGAAGTCCTCGGGACGATACTCGATGACGTCGTCCATCCGGGTCAGGTCGAGGCTGATACCCCCGTGGGCGGGGACGGCGTTGCCCTCGAGTCCCGTTCCCGCCGCGAAGGGTGTGACGGGGACGCCGTGGTCCGTTGCGGCGGCGAGGACGGCCGAAACGTCGTCTGTCGACTCGGGCCAGACGACCGCGTCGGGGACGACCGCCTCGTCGGAATCCTGGGTCCCCCAATCGGCTGCACGTGGCTCGCGTCGTCCCATCGCAAACGAGAGCTGGTCGTCCGCGAGCGCGAGGGCCTCGAGGAACGAACAGTCGTGTGTCATACCCCCACGTTGGCCAGCGGCCGTATCAACGTTTCCCACCGGCCTCGATGTACACTACCGGCTGGCTGTCGTCAGTTCGAGCAATACCTGGAAACGAATACCATCCTCGAGCCCATACCCACGGCTGTGACCGACGAGCAACCGGCGACACTGAAAGACGTGATCGATGACCACGCCCTCAAGGACCGACTCGCACGGCTTTCCTACCATCTCGAAGCGACCGCCGAGCTACCGGTCGACCGGCAGGCGAGCCGCTGGCTCGGCGAAGCCGAAGCCGTCGCCCGCGATCTCGAGCGAAGCGACCTCGACCGGGAGACGGTCGCCCGGCGCGTCGCGAAGGTGCAGGACCTGCTCGACGAGGTCGACGAGACGGGCCACGCGGACGCCGACGAACACCTCGTGACGGCCAGGCGGGAGTGTGTCGACCTGCTCGAGTCCTGAGTGGACTGTCGGGATAGCCCTGATGGAGCGTCGTGATAGTTGTGAGTGGGCCGCCGGGATGGTCCCCGGCGGACTCGAGCGGAGTGGATCCATCGGAAACGCCGAAGTTTATGATAGTTCGTGACGCGATAGGGGACGATGACACGACGATCGAACCACGGGCGGTCAGGGAGGGTCGAGCCGTGACGGGTGAACGTGACCTGTTGATCAGCCTCAACGACTACGAGCGACCCCAGGACGTCGCCGAGCGCGCCGTCGAAGCCGAGGAACTCGGCTTCGATCGACTTACTGTGGGCGAGACGACGGGCTGGAACATCGTTCCGCCGCTGACGCTCGCGGCCGACCGTACCGAAGAGCTCGGCATCTCGAACGACGTCGTCTCTCCGTTCGGGCGCTCACCGGCGATGCTCGCCCAGATGGCGCTCACCCTACAGGCGGCCGCCGACGGCCGCTTCCGGCTCGGGATCGGCCCAAGTTCGCCCGCCATCACCGAACGCTGGCACGGCGCGGCGTTCGAGCGGCCACTACGGCGTACCCGCGAGACGATCGAGATCATCCGTGCGGTCTACGAAGACGGGACCCCGGCCTACGAGGGCGAGATCTTCGAGATCGCCGGGCTGAACTACGAACGCGGGCCGTCCGAGAACCCGCCGCCGATCGACGTGGCCACGCTCGGCCCGAAAGCCACGGAGTTGGCCGGCCGGTTCGGCGACGGCTGGGCCCCCCAGCTGTTTACAAAATCCGGCCTCGAGAAGCGATTGGAGGACCTCGAGCGGGGAGCCGACCTCGGCGGGAAAACGGTCGACGACCTTCGGGTCGCCCCGATCGTCCGCGGGATGGCGAGCCATGACCGCGAGCGTGCCCGCGAGCGGACTCGGAGGACGATCGCGTTCATGCTCGGCGCGTACGGTCCCTACTACGGGGATTCAGTTGCTGAACAGGGCTATCCCGACGTCGTCGAGGCGGTTCGTGAGGCCTGGGGCGACCGGGACACCGACGCGATGGCGGCCGCACTCTCCGATGAGGTGCTCGACGACCTTGCACCCGCGGGGACGCCCGAGGAAGTCGCCACGTGGGTCGACGAGTACGCCGCTATCGACGGCGTCGACGCCGTGCGCGTCGGCTTCGTCGACGGGATGAGCGAGGCAGAGAAGCGAGCGACCATGGAGGCAGCGGTCGGCCGCGTCTAATCGGTCAGCCCGACTCCCAACCCGCTCGAACGCTGTCGACCACGGGAGTCCGATCGGTATGTGAATCGTCCCAGTTGTTACTATCATATGAACTCCCGTTGGATCGGGCAGCCTGTCGTGTGTCACCATCGGTGATCGTTTCACCAATCGAGCAGGTATCGATACTGCGGGCCAACGATCCGACTCAGGCCTCGAAAAGTCGAGTCGTCTCGGACGGATCGGGGTTCCAGATGTAGCCTTCGATGGCAGAGACGGTGCCGTCGGTATCGTATACACCGCGGCCTCGTTCACGAACCTCGAGCACCCGTCCAGTGCGCGTCGTGATTCGGTACGTGATGTCGAACTCACGTCGATCTGTCAGTGCTGCTTGGACTGCGTCCCAGACCGCTGATGAATCATCCTGGTGGATGATGTCGTCGCCAAGCGAGACCGTGCCGTCGACGAGGTCGTCCGAGTCGTATCCGGTGAGGTCGACTGCGCCATCGGTCGCAAACTGCACCGGCCACCCGTCGTCGTTGGCGACGCGATAGCCCATCCCCGGCAGATTGTTCAGGAATTCGTTTGCGTGATCGACGATCGTCGTCTGTCGGTCGGCGAGCCTCGCGGCGGCGTCCATCTCGGCTCCGATCTCCGTCGAAAAGTCGTGTATCTCCTCGACACGGTCGGCGAAGGCGTCGATCGCCTGTGCCTGCGTATCGTTCGCATCGGCGATCTCTTCGGCCCCGTGTGCGCCGGTTTCGACCACGTCAACGACTTCTTCGATGGACTCACGCATCGAGTCGATGTCGTCGACGGCGTCTTCGAGTGACCTCCGCGTTCGCTTTGCGGCGTCGAGTCCATCGTTCGTACTCGAGTCCAGTTCGCTGATCGTCGTTGCGATCTCGTCTGCAGTCGTGCTCGTCTCCGCTGCGAGGGCTTTGACCTCGTCGGCGACAACGGAGAACCCGCGGCCGTGTTCGCCAGCGCGAGCCGCCTGAATGTTGGCGTTCAATGCGAGCAGATTCGTCTCGTCAGCCACTGCTGCGATGAGGTCGGTTGCCTCGCTGATCCGATCCATCCGGTCGTCGATTCGTTGGACGGCATCGACGAGGTCGTTCGCGTCTTCGACGGTCTGCTTGACCACCGCATCGGCTTGTTGACCAGCCTCGAAGCCGTCTTCCGCCACCGTATACGCCTCGTCGGCCGACTCGGCGACGCGCTCTGCTGTCGCGGCGATCTCCTCCATCGTCGCACCCACCTCATCGATACGCGCTTGCGCGTCGGCAGTCCGTTCGGCCTGCTCGGTGGTCGCCTCGAGCGTTTCCGAGATATGCGACGCGATTCGTTCTGTGTGGCTCACCAGTTGCGTCAGTTCGTCCGCTGAAGTCACACTAGAGGGGAACGTCCCAGACACATCTTTCTATCGACTATTCTCCCGTCTTAGGGCTCGAGCGGGCTGAAAAATGCCATTTCGTGACCGTTCGCTGTTACCGAAACGACGGTGGGTCGGTGATTACTGTGCGGCTCGAGTGGCTGCGTCGATCCGCTCGAGCGCCTCCTTCAGGTCCTCCGTTCCGGTCGCATAGGAGAGGCGGGCGTAGCCTGCACCGTTGGCACCGAACGCGTCGCCGGGAACGACGACGACGTCACGCTCGAGGACCGCCTCACACCAGCCATCGGGGACCTTCGGCATGACGTAGAACGCACCCTCCGGTGTCGGCACCTCGAGTCCGGCGTCCTCGAGGCCGTCGAGGACGAGATCACGGCGTCGTTCGAAGGCGGCGACCATCTCCTCGACTGGTTCCTGTGGGCCGGTCAGAGCAGCCTCGGCGGCGTACTGAGCCGGCGCGGAGGCACACGCCTGTCCGTACTGGTGGACCCGGAGCATGCGCTCGATTCGTCGATTCGAGCCGACGACCCAGCCGAGACGCCAGCCGGTCATCGAGTAGGTCTTCGAGCAGGCGCTGACGACGACGACGTTGTCGGTCTCGGCGAACTCGAGCGGCGAGCGGTGGTCGCCTTCGAAGACGATCCGTTCGTAGACTTCGTCGGAGAGACAGAGCACGTCGTGTTCGTCGGCGATTCTGGCGAACTCACGCATATCGGCTTCGCTCTGGACGGCTCCCGTCGGGTTTGCGGGGCTGTTGACGACGAAGACGGCGGTGTCGTCGGTGATCGCCTCCTCGACGGTCGCGGGGTCGAGGGTGAGGTCGTCACGCAGCGGAACCGGTTTCGGCGTCCCGTCTGCGATCTTCGTTAGCGCGTCGTAGGAGACGAAGCCAGGATCGGGGAAGATGACTTCCTGACCGGGGTCGACGTGGGCCTGGAGCACCAGGTGGAGGGCCTCACTCCCTCCCGAGGTGGCGATAACGTCCTCGGGGTCGACCTCGAGGCCGTATTCGCGGTCGTATGTCGCCGAAATCGCTTCACGGAGCGATCTGGTCCCCTTGTTCGAGGTGTAGGCGTCGGTGAGGTCGCTCTCGATCGCCTCGATGGCCCCACGGCGGGCATGGGCGGGTGTCGGAAAGTCCGGTTGGCCGATACCGAGATTGATCGCGTCCTCGCCGGCAGCTTCGAACACTTCGCGGATGCCGCTGATCGACACCTGCTCGACGCGACGTGCAAACTCCGTCATGTCAGTACCGGGGGCGTCGAGCCCGATAACTCTTGGTGGTCCGCTCGGCCACTGTGACTGCGTCGGCGCCGTCGTGTCTCCACGGGAGACTGTGGCCAAAACGCATATGTACTTCCTATCGCTCGTTTCCGGTGATGCCATCCTCTCGACGATCCGTTCTCGCTGCAGGCGCCACGGGCGCACTCACGCTCACGGCCGGCTGTTTCGAGTTCGTCACCGGCGACGGCCCCCTGGAGTTCGAGGCTGCACGTATCGGCCCCACCGAGGCCGCACTCGAAGAAACCGGCTACGAACTCGCGGACGTCGAGGAAGAGCGGTTCGAAGAGACCGTCGAGTTCGGCGTCGAACGAGAGATCCACGCCTCGTTCTGGTATGCGACGTACACCAAATCGCCGACTCCAGATGACGAAGGGGCTGAGGAACTCCTCGAGGGCGACGAACCAGCACCCGAAGAGACAGGCGAGGAAGACGAAGCCGACGACGAAGCACTCCTCGACGAGCATGGAGACGAGCTTCCCAGCGACGAGACGGAAGCCGACACCACTGACGACGACGGGGCTGCACTCGGCGAACTCGACGGCGCATCCATGGACGACGCGATGCCTTTCGACTCCGGGGACCTCGGAGAGCACACCTTCGTGGCCGTCTCGACCCCCGGAATCGAAGTGGCCGGCCGATCGCTCAATCCTCTGGAGGGGTTAGCCGCCGACGAACTCCTAGAAGAGTTACTCGACCAGTCGGATCAGGACGTAGAGGACGTCAGCCACGAGGAGTCGGTCACGCTCGAGATTCTCGGCGAGGACCGTGACGTCGACCGGTTTACCGGGCATGCAGGGCCCAATGGCGAAAGCCCGCCGATCAGCTTCACCGTCACGTCGTTCGGCCACGCGGACGATTTCATCGTCTTACTCGGTGCCCACCCCGAGGCATTCGAGGCGGAAACCGAACACGTAGAGACGCTGATGACGTCCGTCGAACACCCGCTCGAGGAGTCGTAGCTATCGACCGATTTGTGTGAGAAAACGGATCTGGCGCGGTCGTCGGGCGACCAGACGCCGGTTATCGACTGACTCGGCACCGACCGACTCGGTCGTCGCTCAGCCTTCAGCTTCGACGATGCGGGTGGTTCCGTTGTTCGGGTCGATATGGACCCGCCATGACGATTCCGCACAGGTCGCGGGGACGATCCACGTCGCCCGCGTTCGGTGGGGCATCGATGTGACGACTGAGTCGCAGCCAGCAGCGTCGAGTGCGTCGTAGGCCGCGACGGCGGCTTCCTCTTTTGTCGCGATACGATCTCGGGTCGGGGTCGTGGTGAGTCGGTCGGACATTGGTCTGGCTCCACATTCGTGTTTGTTTTTCTCACCCATGAAACGGGTCGTCCGTTCCCGGCGGTTGAGAACGACTGCGACGAGTGCAGGTCGTTACCCGTGTTTGAACGTTACTCCAGCACCCGTCTCGGGGTACGTCCAGACGACGTTGTCGTGCGAGCAGGCGTACCGACAGCTCGAGCACTCGAGGCAGTTCTCGTAGGCGATGTGCGGGACGCCTTCTTCGCTCTCACGCCAGACGTTGGCCGGACAGACCCGGACGCAGTCGTAGCTATCACACTGCATACATATGTCAGACACCTTCACGTCGAGGTGTGAGTCGCCGGGGTCGTTGTACTTGACAGTGTAGAGGCGATCCTCCATCGAGTCGTTGTCGACCTGTGGGGTCTTGGGTTGAGCACTCATCTCAGGTCACCACCTTTCGGTACCGCAGCGCCAGTTTCGCCGCACCGGTCCAGCCACCGACGGCGTCGAGAACCGCTCGCTTGGCGTTCTCGGCGTGGGCCTCCTTCGGCGTTCGATCCATCCGGAAGTACTCCGTACCGGCGTCGGCGAACGCCCGCGGGAGGTCCTCGAACAGCAGGTCGCGGTCGGCTTCGACGGCGTCCATCATCCAGGCGTAGCGTTCTAAGTTCTGGACGACGAACGATCGCTCGAGTGCGTCGGGGTATGCCTGCAGTGCATCCGCACCGACGCGGCCCTGATCGGCCGCCCGTGCGATCGCGTTGCCGGCGTGGTAGCCGCTCTCGACGGCCATGTTCGTCCCCTCGAGATGAACGCCGTTGTTGAGCACCAGTCCGGCCGCGTCGCCGACGATGGCCGCGCCGTCGTGGACGAGGTCGGGGATGCTCTCGGCACCACCCTCGGGGATTGTCTTTGCGCTGTACTCGACGGTCCGAGCGTCGCGTACGAGCGGCGCGACCGCCGGGTGAGACTTGAACGCGTTCAGCGTCTCTTCGGGCGATTGGTCGGCCGCGACGGCGTCTTCGATCCGGTAGGCGACGCCAACGCTGATCGTGTCGTCGTTCGTGTAGATGAACCCGCCGCCGAAGGCGTCGCCGACGGCTCCCTCGCCGAAGTAGTGATAGGAGACGCCCGCGTCGTCGGTCAGCCGGAACCGATCTTCGATGACCGCATCACGCTGTGGGAACTCGAGCACCTCTTTGACGCCGACTGCGACGTTCTCGCGGTTCTCGGTCGCTTTGAGGTCCGCACTCTCGCTGACCAGCGAGTTGCCACCCTCGGCGAGGACGACGTACGGCGCGCGGATCGTCCCGTCGGGACGGTCGGTCTCGACGCCGACGATCCGGCCGTTCTCCCTGACGAGTCCG
Organism: Natrarchaeobaculum sulfurireducens; assembly: GCF_003430825.1. Lineage (NCBI taxonomy): Archaea > Methanobacteriati > Methanobacteriota > Halobacteria > Halobacteriales > Natrialbaceae > Natrarchaeobaculum > Natrarchaeobaculum sulfurireducens. The sequence goes on from NZ_CP024047.1 coordinate 1,600,081, forward strand.
GTGACGGTCGTCGAGGTCACGAGCGTCGTCCCCTCTTCGACGGCCTGTTCGGCGAACCACTCGTCGAACTCCCCGCGCAAGACGGTGTAGGAGTCGTTGTGTGGCTCTTCGTGCCACTCACCAGGGCTAATCGAGACGGCAGTCTCGTCGCTCTTGCTCAGCATGCCGAACCGGCGTTCGGCGACGTAGCGCTCGAGTGGCGCGCCGTCGAAGTCGGTCAGTTCACGGATCGTCGGCGTATAGCACACCCCACCGAAGACGTTCTTGGCTCCGGGTGAGGAGCCGCGTTCGATCATCAGTACCTCGAGTCCACGGTTGGCCATCGTCAGCGCGGCTGCACTACCTGCCAGTCCCGCACCGACGACGATCGCGTCGAACTCGTCGTCGTAGTTCGGCTCGGCGACAGCGTCGCCGTCGAGTTGCGGTGTCATTGTACCACCTCCTGAAGGTCGCCCTCGAGCCGGTCGGCGAGGTCGGGACAGACCTCGAAGAGGTCGCCCACGATGCCGTAGTCGGCGTGCTCGAAGATCGGTGCGTTCGGATCGTTGTTGATCGCGATGACAGTGCCACTCTTGTTCATCCCCTCGAGGTGCTGGATCGCGCCGCTGATCCCGACGGCGACGTAAAGGTCCGGCCGGACGGTCTTGCCCGTCTGGCCGACCTGTCGTGCGCCATCGATCCAGCCCTCGTCGACCGCTGCACGGCTCGCTGCGAGTTCGGCGTCGAGCGCCTCGGCGAGTTCGCGGGCCGGCTCGAGGTCGCCTTCGACCCCGTGACCGACGGCGACGATTCGCTCGGCCTCGGTGATGTCTGCAGTGTCACCGACCTCGCGCTCGAGTACCTCGCTGATACAGTCGGCTTCCTCGACGACGACGTCGGCCTCGACGATCTCGCCGTCGGCCTCGTCGGTCGGCTCGGCCGCCTCGAAGACGCCGGGCCTGATCGTCGCCATCTGCGGCCGGTGTTCCTCACAGAGGATCGTCGCGAGGACGTCGCCGCCGAACGCCGGACGACGGGCCTGCAAGAGGCCGTCGTCGTCGACGTCGATCTCGGTTACGTCGGCGGTCAGTCCGGCGTGGGCCGGCACCGCAACGCGACCGGCGAAGTCGCGGCCGGTGTGGGTGCCGCCGATCAGGGCGATCGAGGGTTTGTACGCTTCGACCATCGCCCGGAACTGTTCGCCGTACGGGTCGGCCCGGTAGGGTTCGAAGACCGGATCGTCGGCGACCAGCACGCGGTCTGCCCCGCGAGCCAGCGCCTCCTCGGCGATCTCGTCGACGTCCTCGCCGATCACCAGCGCGACCAGCTCGTCGCCAAGCTTCTCGGCAAGTGTTCGACCCTCCTCTAGCAGTTCCCAGGAGACGGGCATCACCTCGCCTGCGTGTTCTTCGATGAATACCCAGACGTCGTCGTACTCGTCGACGTCGATCCCGGACCCGTTATCGTCGCTCATGCGTTCACCTCCGTCAGTACCTCGGCGAGATCGTCGATGTCGTCGACCACCTCGCCTCTGCGGTCGACCGGATCGACCGTCTCCATCCCGCCGACGGACGTCGGCGAGACGTCGAGTCCGACCTCCTCTTTGATCTCGAGGTCCTCGGCCGTCCACTGGGTCGGCTCGAAGTCGTTCTCCGCGTAGATCTTTCGGTGTAAGCCGGCAGGCCGCGTATCGAACTCGCCGTAGGCCACCGCGACCACGACCGGCAGGTCGGCCGCGACGAGTTCGTGACCGCCCTCGACGTCGCGTCTGGCGGCGAGTCTGTCCTCCTCGGGCCGAGCGTCGACGCCTTCGACGTAGGTGAGTTGCGCCCAGCCGTTGTGGGCTGCGATCCCCGGCGGAACCTGCCCCGTCGAGGAGTCGGTCGTCTCTTCGCCACAGACAACCACGTCAGCCTCGAGCGCCTCGGCCGTCCGCGCGAGCGTCAGACTCGTCGGCCAGGTGTCGCTGCCGGCGAACGCGCGGTCGGTGACCAAGACGGCGTCGTCACAGCCCATCGCGACCGCTTGCTCGAGCACGGTTTTGGCGTTCGGCGGCCCCATCGTGACCGCGATCACCTCGCCACCGACCTGGTCCCGGATGGTCAACGCGGCCTCCAGGGCGTCCCGGTCGGGCGGGTTCATCACCGCCGGCGCGCTCGCACGGTCGAGCCGACCGGTGTCGGGGTCGATGCCGACTTCGTCGTCGTCGGGTACCTGTTTGACCCCGACGGCAATCGTCCATGACATGTAATCACCACGGCTGGAGATAGTACGGCCAAGAAGTGATCAATCGTGACTGTTCCTGTTCCGTGGGAACAACATCCACGTGTTAAGCCAAATATAACGTATGTATATTAACGTCCGACGTTCGACGGGAAATCAACCACCAGCCGATCAGACACACTGGCTCGTCGCGGCTGACTCGCGGTTGACGACGCCCACACGATCGATGATCGCCGCCGCGAGACGGCCGAACGGTCCTTCGACGGTCGCCGGCACCCTGGGGCGGGAACCGTCGGGGGGAGCGTCCTCGGTCGCCGCCGCGAACGGCGCGACGTCGAGCGGTACCGTGCCAAGGATCGGTGGCTCGAGGTCGGAGCCGTCTGCCGGGAAGTCCGAGACCGACTCGTCCGCTTCGGTCTGGGTTTCGACGGTTCGGAGGACGCCCAGCACTGTCGCGCCGATTTCAGCGAGCTGTTGAACCCCCGATCTGACAGCCGACGGATCGGCGTCGGACGGAGCGACGGCGACGGTACCGTCGGATGGCACCGCATCGAGTACGATTCGCGTCATCGACTCGGCCGCCACCGGCAGTGCCACGAGCAGGTAATCGAGCGAGCCCCACTCGAGGCCATCGAGCAACTGGGGGAGCGCGAGTTCGAAGACAGCGTCGGCCATCGGAGCCGTCTCCCGACCGGGGAGTCGGTCGCCGAGGGCCACCGTCTGGACCCCGCGGAACTCGGTCGGCGTGATCGGGTCACTCGAGAGCGTCGGCGGGTCGACGGCATCGAGCCACGTCTTCGTCGTGCGTTCGACGCCGGTGGCGAGGTCGAGTACGCCAACCCGTGCACCGACCACCGAGAGCGCCCTGGCCAGATTCGCCGTGACGACGACCGAGCCAGCAGCAGCCTCGAGCGCCCCGATCGAGACCACGTTCTTGATCCCCGGAAAGACGCTCCGGCCAGCGTCGACGTCGGCGTAGAGTCTGGGCTCGAGGCCCATTCCTCGACAGAGCGCACGCACCTCATCACACATCTGCCACTCCGTCGGCGAGAGCGGGGCGTTGAACGCGAGCGAGACGATCGCGACGTCGTCGTCGACCCGGACGTCCGTGATCAGCCCCAGCGAGACGAGGTCACCCTCGAGTTCGGGGTCCGTGACGGTACTGAGTCGCTCCCGTAGTTGCGTTTCCGTGCGCATCGTATCACTGGAAGCCGCGTTCCGTCGTCGGATGGTTTACTAGAGTCTGCGAAAGACTATCGACACCATTCCCGCGACGTGAAAGACGGCGTGAACATGTTCTAGTTCTCTCGCTGTGTAGGAATGAGGCACCCGTTATACGCCGACGGAATCCCCAAGTTCCTCACATGGCCGTCGACTCAGCGGACGCGGTGACCGACGAGACGGAGACGACACCGCTGCGGGCGACGCTCGAGGTCGAACCGCCACCGGACACGGCGTGCGTGGTCATTGGCGAATCGCTCAATGCCGTTTCGGTCACTCGGAGCTGCTCGGGCGAGACCTGTCACAGCGAAGTCACCGTTGTCGAAGACGGAGTCTTCCGGCAGACCTACGTCAGCGGCGACCGGACGCCGGCCTGTGTCTGTCGAACGATCGGTCAGTTCGATTGCGCCTTCGACATCGAGACCGTCAGCGACGGTGCGCTCGTGATCAGACTTATCGTCCCGGATCGGTCACAGCTCAGTCAAATCGTCAGTGAGCTACAAAGAACCGGTGCCACGGTTCGTCTGAATCGACTCTCACGTCATGGTGAACACGACGACGTAACGATCGAGGTCGACGCGACGGACGTAACGGAAAAACAACGCGAAGCCGTCGAACTTGCGGTGGAGTTGGGCTACTACGACCGACCGCGCGAAGCGACACTGTCGGACCTCGCCGAAGCGCTCGGAATCTCACGCTCAGCCGTCTCCCAGCGACTCACTGCAGTCGAGTTGACGTTGATCGACTCGTTCGTCGATCGGTAGTGAACCGACCGACTCGGAAACCTCGACAACTTAAACCCGTGTAGTATTGAGCTAAAGACCCATCGACGCCTTCACCGTCGGTACGCCTATGACCCACGGGTCCTCTTCAGGCGGCGGTGACCGGTCTCGGATCGAACGCCGTTCGAACCGACCCGAAACCGACGAGCCTCGCTGGCGCTACGAACTCAAGTACGAACTCGACCACGGACTCGTTGACCACCGGCCCGAGCACGAAGCCTGGCTCTTCGAGTGGGCGCTCGAGTTCCACGACGTTGGCGGCATCTCCGAGCTGTGTATCTCTCGAAGGGAGGACGAGCGATCGACGACAACAACGATAACCATCGAGCGCAGCAGTTCGGATGCGCTGCTCGAGACGGACGGGGTCGCGGAACTTTTCGAGCGGCTACTCAGGTGGGTCGGAGACGTCGACTTGCGATCGGAACCGGCGGCGAACGCCGGCCACACGCCGATCGACAGCTGACAGCACAGAAGCGACTCGAAGGGAGTCCAACCGAGCACGCAGAACTCCCAGAGCCACCGTCTCAAGGCTCGTCGACCCACTGCTGGTTCGCATGCATGACCGACTCGATGAGCGTGGCCTCGGCACCCCGAAGCCGCTGGGAGACCGCCGACTTCGAGATATCGAGTTCCGCTGCGAGCGTCGAAAGGTCCGTCTCCCGTGGCGTCTCGTAGTAGCCACGCTGGTAGGCCAACTCGAGTGCCTGCCACTGTTTTGCCGTCAGATCGTCGACAGTAAGCTGGACCGGCGATCGAGTAGGGTTGTTCACCATGACCGTCTCCGAGTGAACCGTCGCGTCGACATCTTTCAGGCAGGCCAGTACCTCGTGGGCCGACTCGATTTCGGAGACCACCATGGAGATCCTGAGTCGGTCGACGGCGTCGTCTGTCGGTGTCGTCATAGTTCGTCTCTGGGTTGTGCAACGACGTCACCGGCGACGTCGCGCGTCTACCATGTGGTGGGACGCCACACCCTTTCGGTGTCGTGCTGAACATTGCAGTCGTTCAAAACCGCTCGAGTAACGTGGCGATGGTCTCGGTGCCCGTCAGTAGTGGACTCGAACCGTCGACGGTGAGAACAGAACTGCCGCAGTGAAAGCCGAGCGCGGTGCTCAGTAGAACTCGCGGACGAGGTCCATCGCGTCCTCGGGAGCGCCGTCGGGGATCTCGGACATGTCCTCGGTGACGCCGTGTTGTTCGTGGTACGGCACGGAGTTTTCGTCCTGGTACATCACGCCCTGATACTCCTTGTCGCTGTCGAGGATGACTTCCTTTGCGGCCTCGTAATCCGATGGATCGTGGCCCGCTTCCTCGAGGTCGACGAGGTTGTCGCGGAAGTAGTCGTAGGTGTCGACGTCGTTGAACGTGACACAGGGGCTGAAGACGTTGACGAAGCCGAAGCCGTCGTGTTCGATGGCCTGCTGGACGATCTCCTGGTGGCGCAGCGCGTCGGAGGCAAAGGACTGGGCGATAAAGGAGGCACCGGAGGCGAGTGCAAGCGCAAGCGGGTTGACCGGCGGCTGTTTCGGTCCTTCGGGCGTCGTCGAGGTCTCGAAGTCGGACCGCGAGGTCGGCGAAGCCTGACCTTTCGTCAGCCCGTAGATGCGGTTGTCCATGACGATGTAGGACATGTCGACGTTTCGGCGAACGGCGTGGACGAAGTGACCGGCACCGATCGAGTAGCCGTCACCGTCGCCACCGGCGACCATGACCTCGATATCGGGACGGGCCATCTTGACGCCGGTGCCGACGGGGAGTGCACGGCCGTGGACCCCGTGGAGGGCGTAGCTATGCATGTAGGTCCCGATCTTGCCGGAACAACCGATTCCGGCGACAACGAACGTGTTATCGGGGTCGTTGCCGGTCTCGGCGAGTGCTTTCATCATGCCGTTCATCGTCCCGAAGTCGCCGCATCCGGGACACCACGTCGGCTGCTTGTCGGATTTGAAGTCGGTGAATCGAACGTCGGAGCTCATTTGGCTGGTACCTCTGCTGCGAGTTGGTCGGTGATCTCTTCGGCCAGTTCGTCCGCCTTGAAGCGGACGCCCGTGTATTTGTTAATGCGCTTGACACGGGTAAGCGTGTCGTGCTCGATGAGGTCGGCGAACTGACCCGTCGCGTTACACTCGACGACGATCACGTCGTCGGCCGCCTCGACCTCGTCGGTCAGGTCCGGCCGTGGGAAGATGTACGGCACCGAGATGACGCGAATGTCAGTACCCTCTTCCTCGAGGTAGCCGAGCGCCTCGACGAGAGCACCTTCGTTCGATCCCCACGAGATGACGAGGTCGTCAGCGTCGGGGTTACCGAACTCGCGGTACTCCCAGTCTTCGCGCTCCTGGGCGGTCTCGACCTTACGGTAGCGTTTGTCGACCTGCCGGACGCGCTCGTCCTGGGCTTCGGTTCGCCGGCCGAGTTCGTCGTGCTCGAGGCCGGTAGACATGTGTGCGCCGTCGGTCGTCCCGGGGATCGCACGCGGGCTGACGCCGTCGTCGGTGACAGCGTGGGCGCGGAACCGCCCCTGCTCGTCGAGCCACTCGTCGATGGTGTCGTCGTCGACGAGTTTTCCGCGGTCGATCTCGACTGCGTCCATGTCGAACGCCTCCGGCGGGAACGTCTGTTCGGTCACCGACATCGCGAGGTCGGAGACCAGGAACACCGGCGTCTGGTACTTCTCGGCTAAGTTGAACGCCTCGATGGTCTTCCAGAAACACTCGGTGATCGAGGTGGGAGCAACGACGAATCGCGGGACCTCGCCGTGGCCACCGTAAAGCGCCATGTTGAGGTCGCCCTGTTCTTGCTTCGTCGGCATTCCCGTCGACGGGCCGGATCGCTGGACGTCACAGATGACCATCGGCGTCTCGCTGGTGGCAACGAGGCCGAACGTCTCGGTCATCAGGTCGATCCCGGCACCCGACGTTGCCGTCATCGATCGCGCGCCGGCTCGAGCGCCACCGAGGGCCATGTTGATCGCCGACAGTTCGTCCTCGGCCTGGACGACGTGGCCGCCGTACTCTTCGATACGGCCCGTCAGGTACTCCATGATCGTCGTCGCGGGCGTGATCGGATAGCCAGCGTAGAAGCGACAGCCAGCAGCCAGCGCACCCATCCCGATCGCCTCGTTCCCGTTGAGCAGGACGTAGTCGTTGTCCGTCGTCTCGAGGTCGTACCCGAGGTGATCTAAGTCGTAGTTCTCCTCGACGTACTCCTCACCGAGTCGGGCTGCCTTCTTGTTGTTCTCGACGATCTTCGAGCCTTTGCCGCCAAAGCGCTTCTCGAGGGCTTCGTCTAAGTACTCGACGTCGAAGTTCGCGATAGCACAGGCCGCACCGAGCGCGACGACGTTGCGCATGATGGCGCCACCGGCGTCTTCGGCCAGCGACTTCAGCGGGACGTCGACCGCGGTCATCTCGTCGGGGATTTCGGCTTCCCAGGAGCGTTCGCCGTCGTAGATGATGGCGCTACCCTCGTGGAGCTCGTCCAAGTTCTCGTCGATCGTCCGCTGGGTCAGCGCGACGAGAACGTCGAGTCTGTCGACGACGCTCTGGATGTCGTCGACGGACGTGCGAATCTTGTACGCGGTGTACCCCCCACGGATTCGCGATGCGAAGTCTTTCGACGTGTATACGTGCCGTCCGGCTCTGGATAGTGCCTGAGCGAAGATTTTCCCGGTGGAGTCGATCCCGTCTCCGGCCTCGCCTCCGATCGCCCAGTTGAGGTCCTCAGCCATGTTAGGCCGAACCTTGCTCCCCACAAATGAAAAGGCTTCTGAAACCCTTACCGACCGACCCACTCGAGCGAATTGTTAACACGCTTAGAGGTAAACAACCAGGCCAGATCCAGGGAGAGGTAGCTCGATCATCGGGTGTCCGCTGTCAGCGGTTCGTCGCCCATAGTAACAACTGCAACGAGTTGTACACTGATCGCCGATCAGTCTGGCGAGCAGATGCGCACTGACGTGCAGTGGCTCCGATAGCTATCTCGGCTCGGCGAGCAACTTCAGGCGCACGATGACTCACACTATTACGGATACGATAACGACCCACCATGACTCGAGGTCTCATACAACTACCGCTGGGGTCGAACCGCGCGAACGAAATCACTTTTCGGCCAGCGACCCAACCCACCGATATGGAAGGAACTCCCGTGACTGTCGACGACGTACGCGAAGTCGGGTCGGACACCGTTGCACTCGAGCTCGAGACACCCAACGATTTCGATGCACTACCCGGCCAGTTCGTCCTGCTCCGTGCCGCCCCCGAGGGGGAGGAAGTCGCCCGTCATTACACGCTCTCGTCGCCTACGGTCGCCGAGACGTTCGAACTCACCGTCGGCATCGATCCCGATGGCGACCTCTCGCCGTGGCTCGCCGACCTCGAGGGCGGCGAAACCGTCCACATGGAAGGCCCCTTCGGCACGATCACCTACGAAGGCGACGGTGAGGTGGTCGCGATCGCTGGCGGCCCCGGCGTCGGTCCTGCGGTCTCGATCGCCGAAGCCGCCCAGGAGGCAGGTCACGACGCCGTCGTGATCTATCAGGACGACGACCCCGCACACGAAGATCGCCTCGAGGCACTCGAAGCGTCCGGCGTCGCCGTCTACGTGCTTGCAGCCGACGCCAACGACGAACTGGCCGACGCCATCGCGAGCCACGTCGACGACGGTCAGGTGTACGCGTTCGGCTTCGCCGACTTCGTGACGGGCGTCACCGAGACGATCGAAGACGCTGGTGGCGATCCCGACGACGCGTTGATCGAGAACTTCGGCTAACAGTCTCGCCTCGAGTTCTCAGCGCTGTTATACAACAGGGGACAGCCAACCAGTTCTGTACCGAGCACAAGTTATATTGGGACACGAACGGGTGGCTGCAGTATGGCTCGAAAATCCTATCAGGAACAACTTGCGGTTCTTCGCGAGGACATTCTCTACATGAGTGAGGTCGTTATGGAGCGACTTCGCATGGGACTCGACGCACTCGAGCAGAAAGACGAAGACCTAGCTCACGAGGTGATCACCGGCGACGGCGAGGTCAACCGGATGTATCTCGATCTCGAGCAGGAGTGTATCAACCTTCTGGCGCTCCAGCAACCGGTTGCCAGCGACCTGCGCTTTATCGCCTCTTCGTTCAAGATCATCACCGACCTAGAGCGGATCGGCGACCTCGCGGTCAACTTAGGTGAGTACACCCTGGAAGCCAAAGAAGACCTCTTCCCCGACGTCGACGTCCAGGAGATGGGTGAGTTGACTCTCGGGATGATCGACGACGCGATGACCGCCTACGATACCGAAGACGTCGAGGCCTGTCGCGAACTCGCGGTCCGCGACGACGACCTCGACCACTTCGCCGAGCGCGCAAGCGAAATCGTCGTCCGGGACCTGATCGAGCGCGAACTCGAGTCACCCGACGAAGTCGAACTGCTCTTACAGGACGTCTCGAGGCTTCTGTTGACGATTCGGGATCTCGAGCGCGTCGGCGATCACGCGGTCAACATCGCCGCGCGGACGCTGTACATGGTCGAAAACGACGACGAACTGATCTACTGACTCCACCCAGCGAGCCTACCAACACTCGAGCAAGCGGTCCACTGGGCGGGCGTCTACTCCTCGTTCCGCGCTGGCACGCCGGTCAACAGCTGTGCGACGTCGATGACGTTTCGCGTCTCGAGTAACAACTCGGCTGCCTCGCGCACGGTAAAGTCGGCCTCGAGGAAGACGCCGTGACAGCGGGCGTAACACTCGAGCCAGGCGTTCATCGCGTGCTCTATGGCCTCGAACTCCGCCTCGGAGAATCGAACGCGTCGGCCACCCGTTCGGCCCTCGATGTACCACCAGATGGCCTGGCCAGCCCCCTCGCAGAGGTACCGATCGGGGTCGTCACAGAGCGACGCGACGTCCTCACGCTCGAAGGCCGCCCGATCGCGTTCGGCCTGGCGCTCGAGCGCGGCGATTCGTGGCCCGTACCGGCTCACGCTAGCCCTCGCGGTACTCGACGCCCTTGCCGCCGCGGGGGTGTTCCCACGTCGTGTCGGCGACGACAGCGCAGGTGCCACACTCGACGCAGGGCTGGGTGTCGAGGCTCACAACGGTCTCTGCCGTGCCATTGCGTTTGACCTCCTCGGAGCGGTAACAGCCGCCGCCGAAGTCCTCCGCGCTGACCGGGCAGGCATAAACCGCCGCCCCGCTGGCTTCGGAGGATTCGTCCTCGAGGTCGATGTGCGGATTCCCGACGTCCGTATCGTAGGTGAGATCGCCGATGCGTTCTTCGAGCGTCGGCGGTTCGACCTCGTTGTCCCAGTAGATGGTCCGTCCCTGCGTCTCGCCGATGATCGTCGGGACGGTGACGTAGCCCGTCCGCGTATCTGGCAGCATCGACACCAGAAACGGTGAGTTGTACGCACGCTCGAGCACGCGGTTCGAGAGAGGATTCCCGAGCGCGAGCCGGCCCACGGGTGAGTCGAGTACGCGTTCGACGGCGTTGGTTACGGCGTCGCGCTCGCCGACGGTGCGCGAGAGTTCGTACCGTCGGGGTCGGAGTTTGTCCATCGTGCCTGACTCCTCGAGCATTCTGGCATACCGTCGTCCCGCGGCTTCTGGGTCGGCATTGCCCCGCGTGACGGCGAAGGCGTCGGCTGCGAGCGCGCCCGCGGTGACGGCGTGGTTCATCCCTTTGATGATCGGCCCCTGGGCCTGCATCTGGCCGGCGGCGTCGCCGACGAGGACGAGTCGGTCCTGATAGGGTTCTGGATGGGCGACTTTCTTCGAGTCGGGGACGAGTTTCGCGGCGTACTCGCGTTCGTCGTAGTCGTCACCGATCCAGGTCGCCATCATCGGGTGGGTGAGCAACGCGTCGAGCAACTGGTGTGGCTCGGCGCGCTCTTCGACCAGGCTATCCAGGTGGAAGACGGTCCCAATCGACAGCGAGTTCTCGTTGGTGTAGAGGAACCCGCCACCGCGGACGCCCTCGAAGAGATCGCCCGAGAACAGGTGAGCGACGCCCTCGTCGGGCTCGAGGTCGAACCGGTCGTCGATCACGTCCGGCTCCATGTCGACGACGGCCTTGACGCCCTGGAACCACTCTTCGGGCACCTCCCAGTCCATCAGCCCCGCGTCGCGGGCGAGTTCGGAGTTGACGCCGTCGGCGGCGACGATCAGATCCGCCTCGATGGGATCGAGCTCGTCGCAGGTCACGCCGATAATCTCGCCGCCTTCTCTGAGCAGCCCGTTCACCCGGACGTCCGTGAGCACGCCGCCGCCCGTCTCGCTGGCCTTCTCGTGGACCTGGGCCTCGAGCCAGGAGTCCATCCGCCGTCTGAGAACGGCGTCACACCACTCGGTGTCGTGCTCGTGGAGGTCGGTGAGGTCGTAGGTTTTGACGCTGTCGCCGGCGACGTTGTGGATCCGGTAGTCGGTGACGGGTCGCTCGGCAGCTTCCTCACGGAAGCCAGAGAAGAGGTCGTCGAGAGTGTACGGCGCCGACTCCTCGGCGTAGACGAGCCCGCCCGAGACGTTCTTCGAGCCCGCCTCGGTGCCACGTTCTAAGACGAGCGTCTCGATGCCATGGTCGGCCAGCCGGGCGGCGGCGGCCGCACCGCCGGGGCCGCAGCCGACGACGACGGCCTCGAAGTGCTCTCGGTCGTCGCTCGAGCCACCGGCGACGTCGGCGCTCATTCGTCACCACCTCCGCTCCCGTCAGCGATGGCCTCGGGAGCGAGGTCTCCCGCCCGGACCGCCTCCGTCAGCTGTGGGAGGACCTCGAAGAGGTCACCCTCGAGGAAGTAGTCGCTGAAGTCGTGGATACGGGCGCTCGGGTCGGTGTTGATCGCGACGATCGTGTCGGACTCGTCCATGCCGACTTTGTGCTGGACGGCCCCCGAGACTCCCGCAGCGATGTAGAGGTCCGGCGCGACGACCTGGCCCGTCTCGCCGATCTGACGTTCCTCTTTCGAGTACTCCTCGACGTGGCCCTCGAACTCGTAGGAGGACGTGACGATGCCGCGCGTGATGCCGAGATCGGCGTCCTCGAACGCGTCGACCAGCTCGAGGCCGAGTTCCATGCCCCGCGTCGGGTCGTCCGCGATGCCCCGGCCGAGACAGACGACCACCTCGTGACCGGTCAGATCGACGCCGGCCTCGAGCGTATCGTGTTCGGTGACCTCGACGCGGAACCAGTCGTCCTCGAGGTCCATGTCGTGTTCGATCACGAGCCCTTCGCGGCCGGGATCGGGCTCTGGAACGTCGAAGGTGCCCGGAATCACCGACGCCCCCTGCGGGTGGAAGTCCCGGTCTGGGTTGTCCAGACAGAGGATCGTCGAGTACTCGAAGCCCGAAAAATCCGGTCGCTTCATGTGCAACACGCGCTCGAAGGTGACCCGCTCGCCGGGTTCGCCGGTCTTCGCGGGGTTGGTGACCTCCTCTGGTTGGATGAACAGGTCCGAACAGTCCGAGGCGAGCCCGGAGTCGAGTTCGGCCTGGACGAGCGCCGAGAGGTCACGACCGTTGTTCGTCGCCGGGAACAGCGCGTACCGGGGCTCGTCGTACTCGCGCCAGTCAGTACTCTCGATCGTTCCCTGGCCGCGAGCCATGTGCGCCGCGATTTCGGTGTAGGGCTTGTGGAGGAACCGCTCGAGGCGGTCGTCCTCGTGGTAGACGGCTACGTCAGCGCCGTAGGCGATACACTCCTCCGCGAGACCCTCGACGTCGTCGCCCACGACGACCGCGACGACCCGCTCGTCACCGTACTCCTCGGCGTAGTCGTCCATCAACTCGCGGGCCTTTCCGAGCATCTCCTTCGAGACGTCGAGTAGCTCACCCTGCTGGGTCTCACAGAAGACCCACATATCTTCGTACTCGCCGTCCTCGAGCGCCCGAACGTGCTTTTTGTCTCGCGTGGGATGAGAGAGGCCATCGTCTTCCTCGCCTTCGTCCGTGTCGTCGCCCTCGGCCGCGTCTTCGTCCGTGTCGTCGTCGCCCTCGGCCGCGTCTTCGCCCTCGCCGTCTTCCGTCCCCGATCCGATCGTCTCCGCATCGCCGTCGGATTCTGCTTCCGCGTCCGTCGCGCCGATCGCCTCGAGCCGGCGCTGAATCGCCTCCTGGGCCGTCTGGCGGTTCTGGCCGGTCTGCTCGGCCTCGAGGACCGCCTGGAGTTCGGTCTCGTCGTCGATCGTCTCGAGTTCGTCGGTCAGTTCGTCGACCGTGTGCTCGTCCGGATCGATCTCGGTCATCGTCAGTCACCCCCCGCCGCGTACGGGTGCATCTCTTCGAGCACTTCGCCCATTCCGTCGGGGTCGTCGGGTCGGATCATCGTCGCCTCTCGTTCCGAAGGCGCTTTCGGGATCGGGTCGACCGAGGAGACGATCGTCGGCGAGCCGTCGAGGCCGATGTACTCGGGATCGAGGTTCAGATCCTCGTGATCCCACGTGGTCAGGTGCGCCTCGTGCTCGGCGGCGCGTTCTTTGGTCTCCGCCCGAAGCCGCTTGTGCTCGAGTCGATGTGCGGCCTTTCGGTACGTCGGTGCGAACTCGGGGTCGGCGATAACCATACACGGCAGCGGCGCTTCGACCGTCTCGATCTCGTCGACGTCGCCCTCGACGAGTCGCTTCGCACGAAGGACCCGTTCGCCGGGGTCGATGTCGAGTGCGAGGACGTGCGTAACGATCGGCCAGTCGAGACACCAGCTCGTCTGAGGCCCGGTGTGGCCAGTCTCCCCGTCGGCCGTCTTGAAGCCCGCGAACAGCAGATCGACGTCACCGACCTGTTCTTCGTACTCCTCGATCGCCGCCGAGAGCGTGATCGCAGTCGCCCACGTGTCGGAGGCGGCGAGTTCGCGGTCCGAGACGAGGTAGCTGTCGTCGGCGTACACCGACTGCATCGCCCCCTCGAGGACCTCACTGTAACTCGGCGGCCCCATGCTCATCACCGAGACGTGGCCGCCGTGGCGAACCCGCGTCTGTAACGCCGCCTCGAGGGCGAACGCGTCGTTTGGGTTCATCACCGTCGGCGTCTTCCCCCGCTCTAGGTGGCCGTCCTCGTCGAACGAGACTGCCCCCTCGGAGAAGTCGGGGACTCCTTTCGTCAGCACCACCGATCGCATGCGTACCTCCCTCCGTTTGCCGTGTGTTCTTTTACCATGCCTGGGACAGCCTATCCACACACCTGGTATTAAGAATGGGGGAGAAAGTCACCACTGGAAACGGTGGGCGGCAAACGGCGATGACGACCTCGAGCGTCGGTTACTCTGGGTCGCGCTCAGTCGTTCCCATCGAGATCTCGCCGTTGGCCCTGATCGTCCCGTCGACTTCGGCTTCGGGGCCGAGCTCGAGGTCGACCGAGGAGACGTCACCGAGAATGCGTGCGTCTTCAGCGACGACGACGTCACCGTTTCGGGTCGTGAGGTCGCCGTGAATCCGTGTCCTCGGGCCAACGGTGACGTCACCACGCGCTCGAAGGCTACCGAAGACGTTGCAGTCGGCCCCGACGTCGATCGTCTCGGCCCGGACGTTGCCGTGGAGTCGGCAGTCGTCGCCGATCGTTGCGGGCGTCGACACCCGCCAGGCCTCGTCGCCGACGCTCGCGTTTCTGGGGATCACGAGCGGTTCGGTCGACGGCTGCTCGTCGTCGTCTTCGTCGACGAGCTGAGAGATCAGCCGCTGGGCGGTGTCTTCTTCACCGATCACGAGCAGGTGTTTGAGATAGACGAACAACAAGACGATCGTCGGCATCGGGTTGCGGATGACGATCCAGCCGTTGGCCTCGAACCCCTCTTCGATGTCGACGTCGTCGCCGATATCGAGGTCACCGGCGACTTTCAATTTGCCGCCGATATGTACCCGCTCGCCAATGTAGGCGTCCTGGCCGACCAGCACGTTGTCGGCGACGTCACACCACATGTCGAGCCGGCAGTCGCCATCGGCCTCGATGTCGCCCCCGAACTCGACGTTCTCACCGGCAAGTACGTTTCGGCCGCGCACGCCGAACTCGACCGTCGAACGCGCGCCGACGAGGACGTCCCCGTCGGTCTCGAGGGCCACCTCCTTCGCTTCGGTGCCGTCGGGAACGACGAGTTCGTCGAGCGGGTCCCTTCGTATCGCCACAGTCGGCTTCAATGTGACCGGCCCGTAATAAACTTCGTCGTTGTCAGTCGGCCGTCTGACACCCGTCTGTCGCGGCTCACGCAGTTTCACCTCGCCCCCGTCGGGCTTCGTATTCGGCCCGTTTTTACGCGCTCGTCACATACCACCGGCCATGACTACGCTCGCATTCGACGACGAGGGCGTCGACGTCGTCTACGAAGGAACCGAGTTTCGCCTCGAGCGCGACCTTATCGAAGAGGCAACCGAGAAGTCTTATTACGACGTTACCGACCACGAGGTGCTGAAAATCGTCGCCGAACAGCCGACTCTGCAGGGCGAGCCCCGCCGAATCGCGGACATTCTCGACTGAGACAGACTGGTGTGTCCCGGCGTCCACACACCACGATCCGGCCGGCTGTGGTGTCTGTAACCCAGTGTCGCGTTCCATATCAGCCGATCGCAGTCAGCCGTCGTCGGAGTCGAATCGCTCTGCAGCCGACTCGAAGCCGAACTCGGATTGTTCGCGACTGCGACGCCCCTCGAGTTCGGCGATGGCCTCGGGATCCGGTGCGACGTCGTCGGTGATCCGCGCCCATGAGGTGTGGACTTTGGCGTGACACCAGCGACAGAGGTAGACCGTGATCTCGTGGGAGAGTTCCTCGCCGTCGCGGGAGTACGAGAGATGGTGTTCCTCGAGCAGCGGACGCTCGTCGTCGTGGGCGAGTCGCTTCTCCTCGAGTCCACAGCGGACGCACTCCCGGTCGCGGTTTCGACAGCGAAAGTGGGGACAGTCGCCCCAGCAGGGATCCGCGTCGGCATCGTCGGGACCGGCGTCGGGGACCGGCTCGGGGTCGCTCTCGAGGCCGGACTCGGGATCGACGATCGGGCAGGCGTAGTCGTCGGCGGCGCGTTCGCGGGCAAACTCGGGGTCGTGTCCGTAGTGGTCGAACGCGTACCGGCAGGTTCCCTCGCCGGTGAGATAGTCACAGACGCCGACGAACTCGTAGGGGTCGTCGACGCCGACCGGCGTTCCCTGCGGCGTTTTCTCCATCTGATTGGCCGTAGGCGGTCCACACCATTGAATCGTCCGCTCTGACCGTCTGCCTAACTGTTTTCACAGCGACTTCTGTTCGGGCCGAGCGGCTAAAATTTCGCTCATCTGGGACGACAGCCCCGATCAGAGTTAGTGGTCTGTGTAACCACATTGTGTAATAGCTATAACGGCCTGTGAACATACCGTAAGCAATAGCACATGATTGGGCCGCTACGAAGGGTTGTTCCAGGGGCTATCAGGCGAAGTTATGCCCTTAAATTTGGCATCGCACTCTTGCTGCTGGCGCTCTCAGTTGGGCTCGTCGGGCTCGTCGGGACCGCGGCGGTCACCGAAAGCGTCGAAGGAAACGCGCTCGAAGAGTACGAAACCCTCGCTGAGCAAGAGGCGACCGCAATACAGAATTGGGACGAGCGAAACGAACAGTTGGTGCAGTCGGCGATGAACACCGTCCACGACCGTGATTCGGCGACAGTCGACGCCTACATCCAGGACTTCTACTACGACCTGCCCGGCGAGGCACAGGCCATCCACTACGTCGACACGACGAGCGGCGAACTCGAGGCGACGACCGCCGATGGGATGAGCACTCTCGAGGATATCGACTTCCCTGACGAGTTGAGCCCGGAAAACCCTCCCTCGAGCGTCGAACGGACCGACGCCTACGAGAACAGCGAGGGATCGGTCGTCTCCTACTACGTCGGTCTCGAGGACGAACCCGAGCGGGCGATCGTCGTGACGTTCGAACTCCACCAGCACAGCACGAACATGGCGACGCGCGGAAACGACGACGCGGTGACGGTACTCGTCGACGGCGACGACCGGATCATCGCCGATGACGAGTATCTCGGTTCGGACGACGACGCGTTTGGAACGGAATACGTCGACGACAACGAGGTCATCAACGAGGCACGACTCGATGCGACCGGGACGACTGACAACGTCTCTGCGGCCCAGGCGTTCGAGGGCAGCCCGAGCGAAACGCTCGCTGACGAGCCATACAACTTCTCGGCCGACGAGTACGTCGCCGCCTACGGCGTCGTCAACTCCGACTGGATCGTCCTGATCCACGCCTCCGACGACGAGGCCTACGGGTTCGTCAACACCGTCTCCCAGTATGGGGTGGTAGCAACGGTCGCTGGCGTGCTCATGATCGGAGTCGTCGGCGCGATCCTCGGTCGCAACACGGCCACGTCGATCGACCGGCTCACGCGGAAGGCAACCCGGATGGAGGAGGGTGATCTCGACGTCGAGTTCGAGACGAAGCGAATCGACAACATCGGTCGGCTCTACGATGGGTTTGACTCGATGCGCGTTGCCTTGCGCGACCAGATCGAAGCGGCCGAATCCGCCCGCCAAGAAGCCGAGCGCGAACGGGCACGGGTCGCCGAGATCAACGACCAGCTCGAGCGCAAGGCCAGCGAATACAGCGACGTGATGCAGACCGCCGCTGACGGCGATCTCACCGCCCGCATGGACCCCGGCGGCGACAACGAGGCGATGACGGAGATTGGCCGGGAGTTCAACGAGATGCTCGACGAGATCGAGGCTACTGTCGAGCGACTGAACCAGTTTGCGACGGACGTCGCGACGGCCTCCGAGCAGGTGACCGCCTCGAGCGAAGAAGTTGGCTCGGCGAGTCAGGAAGTCGCCGAATCGACCCAGGAAATCTCCGATGGGGCCGATCGTCAACACCAGGCACTGCAGACGGTCGACGCACAGATGAATACCCTCTCGACGACGACCGAACAGATCGCCGCCTCCTCGAACAGCGTCGCCGACATTGCCGAGCAAACGGCCCAGACGACCCACGAAGGGCGGGCGGCCGCCCAGAAAGCGGTCGATGCCTGCGAAGCCCTCGAAGACGAACAGCGCGCGGCCGTCGAGGAGTTCGAGGCACTCGAGGAGGAGGTCGACCAGATCATCGATCTCACCGACACCATCGCCGGTATCGCAACCCAAACGAATATGCTGGCTCTCAACGCGAACATCGAAGCCTCGCGGTCCTCGAGTTCGAACGACACCGAAGGGTTCAGCACGGTCGCGGCCGAGGTCAAAGAGCTCTCTCAGGACGTGAAGCGAACGGCCGAGCAGATCGACAAACGCCTCGATTCGGTCCAGACCCAGACCCAGCGTTCAGCCCAGGAGATCGACCACACCAGCGAGGAGATCGAACGCGTCAACGATCTCGTCTCGAACGCAGTCGACGCGCTCGACGAGATTGCCACCTACGCTGATAAGACTAACAACGGCGTTCAGGAGATTTCAGCGGCGACCCAGCAGCAGGCGGCATCGACCCAGGAGGCGGTCGCGATGGTCGACGACGTCGCGACGGTCTCCGAAGAGACGACCGCGGAGGCCCAGACCGTCGCCGCAGCCGCCGAGGAGCAGACCAGCGCCCTGACGGAGATGGTCGACTCGGCCGAGAGCCTGACACAGCAGGCGGTTCATCTCTCGGCGGCACTCGATCGGTTTGATACTGACGCCGACGACTCGGCTGACGATCTGATCGAGTCGGTAGACGGCGGCACTGAAGACCACGGAGCCAGCTTCGAGTTCTCCAGCGTCGAGGCGGCAGACGAGATCGACACTGACCGATCGCAGCCGTCACCTGACGGAAAATAAGCGCGACCGACGCTTTCGATCGCCCGTCGTGATCTTTTTGCGTCCCCGATGCCGAGTCGAACGCGTGCAACTCGTCCACGAACCGGAAGCTGGCGACGCAACGGTCGTTGCGTCGACGGTCGAACTCGCGGACTCATTCTGGAGTCACCTCCGCGGGCTCATGTTTCGGCGGTCGATCCCCGACTCCTACGCCCTGGCGTTTCGGTTCGGGCGAACGAAGACACGGGACGTCCACATGCTGTTCGTCCCCTTTCCCATCGACGTCCTCTGGATCGTCGACGACGTCGTCGAACGCGTCGAGCGACTCCGCCCGTGGTTCGGGTTCGCACGGGCCGAAGCCGACTTGATCGTCGAACTCCCCGCGGGCACGGCCGACGACATCGAGCCGGGCGATCGAGTCCGACTCGAGGCCGACTAGTCGGATTCGCTGACCTCGACCTGTCCATCGATGACCCGAACGTCGAGGACGCTCGCGACCTCGTGTTCGAGGTCGGGTCGGTCGACGTCGACACGTCGGAGGACGGTGACGACATCGATAATTTCGGCATCGGCTCGCTCGAGAGCGCCACAGACGGCTTCAATGGTGCCACCCGAAGAGTAGACGTCGTCGATCACGACGACGCGATCGCCAGCGTCGACACCATTTAAGTAAAGCTCGCTCTCGCCGTAGCTGGTCTCCTGGTGGACGGCAATCTCGTCGTCGAACCCGTAGGATCGCTTGCGGACGACGGCGAACGGGACGTCGGCCGCGAGTGAAAGGGCCGTTGCGTGATGGATTCCCATCGCCTCCGGGGCGATCAGCACGTCGACACCCTCGAGGTCGACCCGGTCGTTGATACCGTCGATGACCGATCGTAACACGTCGGGCTCGAGCGGCGGAATTCCGTCGGTGACGCCGTGGACGAAGTACTGGTAGCCGTCTCTATTGACGACGGGCGCGTCGCGCAACGATCGCGCGAGCGGTTCGAGTGCTGGCTTCATACGCGGGGCTACGACGACCGAGGCCATAGCGTTCAGGCTCGACGATAGCACGGCCGCGTCGGCTCGATCGGTCGGCACGGTAACCATCCCGTGACGAACGCCGCTCGAGGCGTTCGGTGGTGTGTACGTGTCCACTCGATACCGTCATTGACGGTACCCACGTGGACGAACGGTCGGTTCGGACCGGCGGGTTTAAGTCGCCGCTGTTCGATAGGACGAGATACAATGGCACGAGATTCGTTCTCATCGCCGAGCGAGGATAGAGGAAGTCGGGGCAACCCGGCTGGGCGTGAAATTCAGCGACGACACTGATCGCAGTTCATTACTCTTGCCTGTACACAACTCCACCGACCAGACGATTCCATCCGACCGTACCGTCCGCCTTCTCGATACGACGCTTCGCGACGGCGAACAAGCCCCCGGCGTCTCGCTTTCGCCAGACCAGAAAGTCGAGATCGCACGCGCACTCGAGCGGGCCGGCGTCGCCGCTATCGAGGCGGGCAGTGCCTGCACCGGTGCGGGTGAACGACAGGCCATCTCGCGAGTTACCGACCTCGAACTCGACGCTCGCGTCACGAGTTTCTGTCGCGGACTCGAAGGCGACGTCGACCTCGCCCTCGAGTGTGACGTCGACGGCGTCCACATCGTGGTGCCCTCGAGCGACCGCCACGTCGAGGAGAAAGTCGGCACCTCCCGCGAGGACAATCTCGAGACGACCGCCGAACTCGTCGAGTACGCGAAAGCCCACGACCTCTGGGTCGAGGTCATCGGCGAGGACGGCTCCCGGGCCGACCTCGACTATCTCGAGCAACTGGCCGAGACCTCACTCGACGCTGGCGCCGAACGCTTCTGTTTCGCCGACACGGTCGGCCACACCGGCCCCGAGCGCACCCACGAGGCCGTCTCCCGGCTCGCTGCTTACGGCCCAGTGAGCGCACACACCCACGACGACCTCGGGCTCGGTGTGACGAACGCCCTGGCCGCCGTCGCCGCCGGAGCCGACCTCGTCCACTGTACGGTCAACGGCCTCGGCGAGCGCGCCGGCAACGTCGCCCTCGAGGAGGTCGCGATCGCCCTTTCTCACGTCTACGACGTCGACACCCTCGAGCTCGAGGAGTTGTACGACCTCGCACAGATCGTCTCGCGGGCGACGGGCGTTCAGTTGCCGCCGAACAAGGCCGTCATCGGCGAGAACGCGTTCACTCACGAGAGCGGCATCCACACCGATGGGACGCTCAAAGACGACAAGATGTACGAGCCCTACGCACCCGAGACCGTGGGACGGGAGCGACGGCTCGCCCTCGGAAAGCACACGGGTCGAGCGGGCGTCGCCGCCACGCTCGAGGAACACGGCGTCGACGCCGAGCCGGACGAGATCGCCGAAATCGCCACCCGCGTCACGGAACTCGGAGACCGCGGTCGTCGGGTCACGGACGCCGACTTGCTCGCCGTCGCCGAAGACGTCACGGGCGACGACCGCGAGCGCGTCGTCGAGCTGCTCGACCTCACCGCCACCAGCGGCGGCGCCGTTCCGACCGCGAGTATCCGACTCGAGGTCGACGGCGAAGAGCGCGTCGCGAGCGGGACGGGGTCTGGTCCGGTCGATGCAGCTGTCTCGGCGGTCCGCGAGGCGCTCGGCTCCGCCGCTGACGCCGAGCTCGAGTCCTACCACGTCGACGCCGTCACCGGCGGCACGGACGCCGTCGTCACCGTCGAAGTGACGATGATGCGCAACGACCGCTCCGTGACCGTCGCCAGAAGCGAAGCCGACATCACTCGTGCGAGCGTCGAAGCGATGGTCGACGCGCTCGATCGACTGCTCGCGACGGACGAAAAACCGCTCGCGCCGGCCGACGACTGAGACGGCACGCCGATCGACGGCTGAGACTGGCTGGTGTACCGATTTCGTCCGTGTTCTTCACTCGATCCGTAGTCGTTCGACTCAGTGCAGCGGGTGTCGCTCGAGGATGCCCAGCGGATCGAACAGGTAGAGCACCGCTAGCAAGAGCGCGACGATGACGACGAACAGCCGCGCGAGCGAGTCGGCCGCTATCGGATCCGTTGGGTCGACGGTGATCGCCATCAGGCCGGCGACGGCGAGATACAGAAGGCCGACGATGGTTCGTCTTCGGTCCATACGTCGACGTTCGCGGCCATCGGTAAGAATTCCTCGAGTCGTCACGACCCCTCGGTTCGGTGTCGTGCGATCCGGTCAGTACAGCCCGAGGTCGACCCGTTTCTCGTCGAGGACGGAGATTCGGTCGTCGACCTGCCCGACGTCCTCGTAGGCGACCGGTCCGGGAACCTGCTCGGCGTGTGGCCCCGGTTCGTTGCCGACGTAGACGACGTTCGGGTTGGTGTTGTACTCCTCGAGCAACCGGAACCGGGAGACGTCCTCACCGTACTCACCCTGGACGAGCCGTTCGGCCTGCTCCTCGGTTAGCCCATCGTCGTCCTCGTCGGCCGGTTCTTCCTCGCCTTCGAGGATGGCGATGGCCTCCTGGAGGTCGTCGTCGTCCGGTTCGTTCTCGAGCGCTCGCGCGAGTGCGACGTCGTCGAGGTACTGCTGGGGGTCGCTGTCGGGATCGTTCATGTCCCCGAACTGGATCGCGCCTGGCGGGCAGGCGTCCTCACAGGCGGTCGTCCCGACCATCTCCTCGCCCATCTGGCCGTCCTGTCTGGCCGGGTCGAAGACGCACTTCTCCATGACGCCTTTGGGCCCGCGGCCGCTGACCCAGCGGTCGCGCTGGTCGAACATCATGTCTTCTTCCTGGTCGTCCGCCTCGACCGTCGGATCGTCCCACTGGAAGTAGTTGACGCCGTACGGACAGGCGACCTGACAGTACCGACAGCCGATGCAGACGTCGTAGTCGGTCAACACGAGCCCACCCTCGTCGCGGGTGTGACGAGCCGTCGTCGGGCAGACTTTCTCACACGGCGCGTCGGTACAGTGTTGACACGGCCGAATCAGGTAGTTGAAATCCCGCGTCGACTCGAAATCGTCGGCCTCGGGCGACTCGACCAGTCCGTCCTCGTACGCCAGGATGTACATCCAGTTTGCGCCCTCGTCCCAGTTGTGCTCGGCCTGGCAGGCGACGACGCAGGCCAGACAGCCGTCACAGACCTCGAGATCGAGAGCCATCCCCCACTGGACGCCGTCGTCGTCCTCGTCCTCGGCTTCGTCGTCCTGAGCGGCAACCGTTGGGTCCGGCTCCGTCTCCCCGTCGGCCGTCGCCCACGCACCGAGCCCGACGAAGCCGGCACCGGCACCCATCTTCTTCATCGTCTCGCGGCGGGTCTCGTCGTCGAGCCCGAATCTGGAGAGTGCATCGCCGACTCGGCCCCTCTCACGGGCAGCCTCGACCTCCTCGGCCACCGGTCGCTCGTCCTCGCCGAACTCCTCGAGGACGGCCTTGTGGTACCGATCGTAGAACTCCGCCTCCGAGAGTTCCCCTCTCGTGAGTCGCATGGCGTCTCTCGCCATCTCCATCCCGAGGTCGGCATCGTAGTCGCCCGCCTCGAGCAGCTCGCGGTAATTCTCCTCGGCCGTTTCGCCGAGCGGATGAAACGGCTCGTCGTCGTGGTCGAAACTCATCGAACGACGTCACCCCAATCGCATCGGCTCCAATCGAACAGAATCATATGCGCTCACCAACACCCGTGCCAACCAGACACATATTCAAAGTCAACTGGCCTGCGAATGACGGGCCTGATAGCGCGATTGAGTCGGAGCCTGTGCCGTCGGGGCCGCTCGTATCGCCGACGGCATCGCTCGTCGAGTTGGAGGTGAAAAACGCCGAGAGGGAGATTTGAACTCCCGAGTCCGTGAGGACAGCAGATTTCGAATCTGCCGCCTTGGCCGGGCTAGGCTATCTCGGCTCGTTCGTACGTAGCGGGGAGACGTTTTTACCGGTTTCGATTTTTCTCCCGGACTGTGACGAGGTCACGTTGTCACTGCCGAAACAGGTCACGGAGGAATCTGCAGGCGGTTCCGGGCAGTAGACAGCCACTCGAGATTGGACGGTGATTCTCGAGACGGTCACGTTCGACGGTGACGACATGAGGGTTGTCGGTGGTGGGTTCGAGAGACACCCCGTTGCGAGAGGACACACGAGGACAAGGGATGGCTAGTTGCTACTCGTTCGGCAGCGACTGCCGTCTGTGCATCTGTTGACCGATGTCCGGCAGGTGGCAATCGGTAGGAGACACGGTAGCGTCAGTCCTGTCCCGAAATTGTCTCTGACAGGAGCGGTCGGCGTTGAGGAGACCCTCGGATAGTGCTGCGGTTCAGATTCGGCTGGTTTCGCCCCACACACCGGAGGACTCTGGGCGGAGACAAGTCGAGGTGAGAAGGGGTACCGGCGTCCGACCGAGGGACGTGTCCCTCGTTCACCCGGTGTTTTTCATCCCGGCGGCGATTCCCTTCACGGTCAGCCGGAGGGTTCGTTCCTCGATGTCCGTTCGGTGCGTTCGACGGAGCAGGTACGTCTGCAGGAGGTTCAGCGGATCGACGTACGGATTGCGCCGCTCGAGGTGTTCGCCGAGCCAGTCACGGGTATGCAGTTGCTCGCGCTGGCCGATCGTCGTGACGAGGTCCGTGGCCCGCTCGTACTCCGCGGTGAGTCGCGGGAAAAATCGCTCGCGGAGGTCCTCGTCGGCGAGGTGTGCGTAGTGGTCGGCGATCTCGAGTTCGGTCCGCGAGAGCGAGAGCGCGGCGTTGTCGAGCGTGCTCCGGAAAAACGGCCACTCCTCGTACATGTCCTGAAGCGTCCCGACGGAGCCACCTGCCTCGAGATAGGCGTCCATCCCGGTGGCGATGGCGTACCAGCCCGGCAGGATACACCGCGACTGCGTCCAGGAGAACACCCACGGGATCGCCCGCAGGTCTTCGACGGAGCGTTCGCCGCTTCGCGACGCCGGTCTCGAGCCGAGGTTCAGGTCCTCGATCACGGTGATCGGCGTCGCCTGCTCGAAGTATCTGACGAAGCCGTCGCTCTCGAGGAGGTCGCGGTACTCCTGACGAGCCGCGTCGGCCATCGTCTCCATCGCCTCGACCCACTCGTCGTCGATGGCTTCTTCGGGCTGGTCCATCGCGTACAGCCGGGCACGCAGCTGGGCGTTCAGCATCTGCTCGATGTTGCGCTCGGCGATACGGGGGTTGCCGTACTTCTCGGCGATCGCCTCGCCCTGCTCGGTGAACTTGACCTGGCCCGTGACGGTGCTGTTGGGCAATGCGAGCATCGCCTCGTTCATCGGGCCGCCACCGCGGGAGATCGATCCGCCACGGCCGTGGAACAGCCGCATCGTCACGTCGTGTTCCGTACAGATGTCGCCGAGACGCCGCTGGTTCTTGTAAAGCGACCAGTTCGCCGCCAGAAAGCCGTTTTCCTTGTTCGAGTCGGAGTATCCCAGCATGATCTCCTGGGTGTGTCCACGGGCCTCGAGCGCCTGGCTATAGGCTTCGTTCTCGAAGAGCGTTCCCATGATTCGTCGGGCACCCGAGAGGGCGTACTCCGTCTCGAGCAGCGGCACGACGTCGATTCCACAGTGTTCGGGCAGCGAGACGACGTCGGCCTGGTCGGCGAGAAAGAGCACCTCGAGAACGTGACTCGGCTCCTCGGTCATCGAGATGCAGTAGGTGTCGATGGCCTCGACGCCGAACTCCGTCTGCCAGTCTGCGAGGCTGTCGAACAGCCGGAGGACCCGCGCGGAGTCGGGGGAGAGGTCGTCGATCGCCGAGAGGTCGACGATAGGCTCGTCCTGTACGATCGCGTCGGTTAGCAACTCGACGCGGTCGTCCTCCGAGAGCCCGTGGTAGTCGATTCCCTCGCGCTCGAGGGCTTCCGCGATAGCGTCGGTGTGTTTCGCCTGGTGTTCACGCAGGTCGAGGCTAGCGAGCGAGAAGCCGAACGTGGCCACCTGCCGGCGGATCGGGTCGACGTGGGCCTCGACGACGCTTTCTGCGCCGTTATCGCGCAGGCTTCGAGCGAGAAGCTCGAGGTCCGATTGCAGTTCGTCGATCTTGCTGTAGCCGCCCGGCCGAACGTCACCGACACGATCGAGTCGTTCGCGCATGAGCTTGAGCTTCTGTCGGTAGGGCTCGTCTGGGTAGCGCACTTCGGCCGTTTTGGCGCTTCCTGAGAGGCGGTCACGGTCGTCCTCGAGCGAGGCCCGAAACGCCTCGCCGACGTCGATCCGGTGGCCGTCCTGACTCAACACGCCCGAGAGGCGCTTGAGTTCTCCGCGGTAGTTCTCGAGGATGACGTCGCGCTGGCGCTCGAGCGTGGCCTCGGTCACCTCGGGAGTGACGTAGGGGTTGCCGTCACGGTCGCTGCCAGCCCACGAGCGGAACTCGAGGAGTTTCGGGATCTCGAGAGTGCCGTCGACCGCCTCGTCGATGGCAACGTCGAGTTCGTCGTACACTTCACCGACGACGTCGAACAGGGTGTTCTCGAGGTACCACTGGACGTTTCGGGCCTCGTCTTCCGGTTCGGGCTGGCGATTACGGACCTGTGGCGTCTGCCAAAGGCTCGTCACCTCGGCGTCGACGTCGCGCCAGACCTGTGCGGCTTCTTTCTCGGTCAGCAACCGTTCGTCGAGAGTCTCGAGACGCGTCGCGATGGCCCGTAGTTTCGCTTTGACCGTCTTCCGACGGGCTTCCGTCGGGTGGGCCGTGAACGTCGGCTCGATGAGGACGTCCTCGAGCACCTCCTTGACCGTCTCGAGGTCGGCCTCGCCGAGTTCTGCAGCTGCACTCTCGAGGCTATCTTCGAGCGTTCCCTCGTGTGATTCCGTGCGAATCGAACGGACACGCTCGCGTTCTTCGGCGAGGTTGATCAGCTCGAAGTAGGTCGTAAACGCCCGTGCAACGATGCGCTGTTTGTGCGGCGACAGCCCCTCGAGTTCGGCCACCAGCGGCTCTCGACTCTCGAGGTCGCCCGAACGGTAGTCGATCGCCGCGCGTCGACAGGATTCGACAGTCTCGAAACCGTCCCGTGAGGTCTGTGCCTCGAGAACGTCGCCGAGCAACGCACCGAGTTCGCGGACGTCCTGGCGAACACCCCTGTTGTGAAGTTGCATAACACGCCGATGGACCTTCGCCCTGAAAAATCCTCGTGACTGAACAGCAGGGCCGACATACGTCGTTTTTCGTGATAGTTACTGTTGCCGGTCACCAGAGGGACTCACCGAAAGGGAAGAAAGGTCGGAGACGACGAAGCAAACTGAAGTGAGACACAGACGCCACAGTCGTCGAAATGCCTGAAAGTAACACTCGATGTCGAGTTCCCCTTCGGTAGGTTTGGCCAGTCGCACCGAAATAGCGACGGCCAAACTCGACCAGTACCGTTCACTTTCGACGATAATCGAGTTACCGAATGCTGGTCGTCGAAAGGGTCGAATCGCGACGACTCGAGGGGTCGAACCGACTCGGTCCGACCGGACTGCCTCGGACAGTAGGTTCTTGCTGACAGGGCTCACACGTGAGTGGTATGCAGTACTACGAAGACGTCGAGATCGGCGATACGAATGAGTTCGGTGCGTACGAGGTCACGGGTGAGGAAATCGTCGAGTTCGCCGACCAGTACGACCCTCAGCCGTTTCACACCGACGAGGAGGCTGCCTCGGAGTCCGCGTTCGGCGAACTGGTCGCCTCGGGCTGGCATACGGCCTCGATCTGCATGCGGCTGCTCGTCGAGGGGGCGCTCGAGGAGCAGGCCGCGATGGGTGCCCGCGGCGTCGACGAACTCCGCTGGAGACGCCCCGTCACGCCTGGCGACGTCCTCTCGGTCCGGACGGAGGTACTCGACAAGCGCGTTTCCGAGAGCGATCCCCGGCGAGGCTACGTCGACACCCTGCTCGAGGGTCGAAACCAGAACGATGCGGTCGTCATCTCCTGGATCGGGCTGGGAATGATCGAGCGGCGGGATCCAGAAACGTAGCACGATTTTCGGGCCCCAGAGACGTAGCACGATACTCGAGAGGCGAACGGATACAATCGATGACTGGTCCGGCCACGAACCTATTTGTGGCAACGAGTCGAACAGAACGTATGACAACTCGAGCCACCGACCGTCTCCGAACCGGCTGTAAACGGTACGGGCCGGGTCGACTTCCTTACGCCAACCGCCCCGCGATCGGTGCGGGGTATGCGGGAGCGAGCGCCGCACTGGTTGCGGCGGCGACGTTCGCGGTCGCTGTCGTCGTACTCGAGGTCGTCGGCGGCTCCGACAACGTGTACGGCTTCGCGATCTTCGCCGCGGTCGCGCTCCTGCTCGTCGTCCCCGCCGCGTTCGTCGCGGGCGTCGTGAGCTGGCGGGCAGTGCCGGCGACCGTGCCGGGCTCTGGGGTCGTCGTTGGTGTTCTCGGAACGCTTCTGACCTACGTTGGAGCCACCGTCCTCCTGACCTGGCTCATGCTCGTCGCGGCCGTCGTCTCCTGGAACAACGCAGGAGCCGCTGATACGGCGATGGCGGCGGCGGTCATCGGCTGGCTCGCGTTTCTGTTGACGAGTTGGATAACGCTGCCCGTGGGCTGTCTCGGCGGTGTGATCTACGACCGCGTCGGTAGTGGTCCTGCTGACGGTCGGTGAGCGTCGGCACGCTCGAGCCGGGTAGCGGGACTTAAGCCGGTGTCGAGCAAACCCCAGGACATGTCACTCGTCCTCCCGGACGAACTCGTCGTCGACCGGTTTCTGCCGACGGTTCGTGCGATGCTCGCAGAGCGACTCGCCGAGTGCGGCCTGACCCAACAGGAGATCGCCGATCACCTCGGCGTGACCCAGGCGGCCGTCAGCGCGTACGTCGGCGGCGACGGCGGTGGCGACGACCGCTTTCGTGACGATCCTGAGACGGTCGCAAGCGTCGACCGAATCGCCGACGGACTCGCGAGCGGTGAGATGGACGGCTACGACGCACTCGCTGAACTGGTGTTGCTCGTCCACAGCCTCGAGGACCGCGGTCCGATCTGTGAACTTCACGAAGAAGCGATGCCAGCACTGCGTGGGCTGGGCTGTGACCTGTGCGTTCGCGGCCTCGATGCGGACGTCCGGGCCGAACGCGACGTTCTCTCGGCCGTCCGGGTGGCCGCCCGAACCCTCGCGACGCTGCCCGGCATGGCGGCGATCGTCCCCAACGTGGGCACGAACGTCGGGATGGCCCTTCCCGGAGCCGACAACGTAACCGACGTCGCTGCGATTCCCGGCCGCATTTACACGATGGGCGGACGCATCGAGATCCCCGCGAACCCCGAGTTCGGCGCCTCGAAACACGTCGCAACGGCCGTCCTCGCCGCCAGCGGCGTCGATCCGGCCATCCGCGGGGCGATCAACGTCGCCACCGACGACGCCGTACTCGAAGCCGCTCGAGAGCGCGGATTCGACGTCCTCGAGTTCGACGCCGACTACGAGGACCGAGGCGCCCACCTCAGGCGTCGGTTCGACGAGCACGGCACAGTCCCCCCGGTCGCCTATCACCGCGGCGCGTTCGGTATCGAACCGACGACCTACGTCTTCGGCGAGACCGCCGTCGACGCATCGACACGGGTCGGTGAGTTACTCGAGACCGCAGCAGGACTCGATTGACCGATAGCATCGTAGCCGACTGGTAGAACTCCAGCCATCCGGCAACGATTCGTCGGTTCCCATGGTTATTTTGCGATTCGAAACTGGGGCGACGTCTTGCTTTCGGAGAGAAAAACCCATATAACCCCTTCGTCTGAGTACACCCATGAACGAGTGGCGCCGACGGATCGCGCTTACGCTCGTAGCCGTCGCCTCCATCGTCGTCAGCTACGCCGTCGTCTACCAGTGGACCCTGGCAACCTTCGAGGGCGTCGAAATCACGTTCTTCCAGTCGGTCCAGACCGTCGTCGAGGTTCTGACTACTGCCGGGTTTGGCGGTGACACCGACCACTGGAATCACGCGGCCGTGAACCTGCTGGTGATCGCGATGAACGTCTCTGCTGTCCTGTTCGTGTTCCTCGCACTCCCGCTGTTCGCGGTCCCGATGTTTCGAGAGGCTCTCGAGACCGAACCGCCGACCTCGAGCAGGATGACGAACCACGTCATCATCTGCGGTCACTCCGCCAGAGACGACGTCCTTTCTGAGGAACTCGAGGACGCGGACGTTCCGTACCTCTACGTCGAGGACGACCGCGAGGAGGTTCGATCCCTCCGGGAACAGGGAATCGAGGCGGTCTACGGCGACACCGAACAGGTCGCCACATTCGAGGCCGTCAACGCTGCTGAGGCCCGTGCGGTCGTCGCGGACATCGACGACGAGGTCAACCCGACCGTCATCCTCTCAGCCATGCGAGCAAACCCCGAGTTACAGATCGTCAGCGTCGCCCGCGACACCGACGTCGCGCCGTACCACCGAATCGCTGGTGCAAACCAGCTCGTCGAGGGGCCGCAGGTCCTCGGCGAGGGACTAGGCATGCGGGCCGTAACCTCCTTTGCAGAGAAGTTCCGGGCGTACGTCGACGTCGAAACCGAGCTTCAGGTGACCGAACTGCTCGTCGAGGAAAACAGCATGCTAGTGGGCGAGACGCTCGGCGACACGACCGTATTTGACGAACTCGACGCAACCGTCATCGGCGGCTGGTTCGACGGCAAGTTCGTCGTCTCACCGGGTCCTGAGACCACGATCGAGGAGAACTCGATCCTGCTGGTCGCTGGCCACTACGAAGACCTCTCGGAACTGAAAGCGCGACCGCTGCCGACTCACGGCGACGACCCCGAACGGGTCGTCGTCTGCGGCCACGGCGTCGTCGGCCGGGCCGTTACAGAGACGCTCGACCGACAGGAAATCGACTACGACGTTCTCGACGTCGACCCACACGCCGGAACGGATATCGTCGGCGACGTCACCGATCCGTCGACGCTCGCCGAAGCCGACGTCGAAAACGCTCGAGCGGCCGTACTGGCACTCGACGAAGACACCACCACAATCTTCGCGACGCTCGTCCTCCAGCAGCTAGCCCCCGACCTCGAGATCATCGCCCGCGTCCACGACCACGACAACGTCTGGAAACTGTACAACGCCGGTGCGGACTTCGTGCTCTCGATGTCGGTCGTCACCGGGAAACTGCTGGCCTCACACCTCATCGACGGCAAGGAGATCCTGACACCCCAGGCCGAATTCGAGTTCGTCCGGACGAAAGCCCCCGCGCTCGCCGGCCGGACACTGGCCGAGGTCGACGTCCGCTCGAAGACGAACTGCACGATCGTCGCGGTCGAGCGCGGTGACGACCTCCTGACCGATCTCGGTGGCGACTTCGAAATCGAAGCGGACGACGTCCTGATCGGCTCGGGCAGCGCCGACGCCACCGAGGAGTTCGTCGAGTTCGTCCACTAACGGTCTCTACAACCGGCTCGGCCAGCCCCGATCCCTTCTGGACGACCAGCACCTCGATCCCGACGAGACGCCGTGATCCCCAGTGCAGGTCCAACCCACCCGCCAGAGCGCATCGATCACGATTCGGTCGTGGTCGAAGCCCATCGGTGGGAGATCGTCACGGACGGCCACGCTGTCGGCCGCCGGGACGCAGTGCCTCGAGTTCCATAGGGCAGCTGACGACTGGGACGTCCATCAAGAGTCTCCTCGAGCAACAACTCCACCCGGCTCAGTCGCCGACAGCGTGGGGTGAGACGACATTCCAGAGGCAGTCCCGATCACACGACCTATACGTCCGGGCACCCGCGTCCTGCTATGGGTTTTGGTAGCTACGACGAATCCGAACAGCAACACCAGAACAGGAACACCGAGGACGACGAGGACGCCGCGGTGAACGTCCACCAGAACGACCACGACGGCTCGATCACCGTCGAGTCTGACGCGTCGACCGACGACCTGCTCGGGCAGCTTCAGGAGATCAAGGACTCGAAACAGGACGACGAGTAATACCGTCGGACAGAAGTCAATGAACAGGATTCGCCGGACGGGAACGGCGAATTCTCATGATAGTCCTGTCCGACACGATAAGCGCTCGAAAACGAGTTACTCGCTACGACTCGGAAGTGCTCAGTTCGTACTGACGATCTTGATCAGCACTTCTGAGTGCACACAGTGTACACAACGGATAAATCCAGTCGAACTCTGTGGGCTGCAATAGCAAGGATTACCTCGGGTGCAGCCT
This sequence comes from Natrarchaeobaculum sulfurireducens, assembly GCF_003430825.1. Lineage (NCBI taxonomy): Archaea > Methanobacteriati > Methanobacteriota > Halobacteria > Halobacteriales > Natrialbaceae > Natrarchaeobaculum > Natrarchaeobaculum sulfurireducens. The sequence goes on from NZ_CP024047.1 coordinate 1,632,147, forward strand.
GAGTGGTCGAACGAATGGCAGATTCGCTCTGGTATCCGTCAGTGGGCGACGTTCTCGCCATCCACGACGACATCGTATCAGAGTATTCCGACACGCACGTTGGCGTCCAGAATCGTGGAGATATCGAGTTTGCCCTGAACTACATCGAGCGTGGGAGTTTCGGAACGTCACCCGAGACAATCCACGAGAAGGCGTTTCACCTCATCCGGCTGTTGGTAGCGAACCATCCGTTTGTCGACGCTAACAAGCGTACCGCACTCAACACGGCAGTCGTGTTCTACTTTCTCAACGGGTATCGGTTCGCGTACGACGCCGAAATCAGGACGATCCTCAAATAGTCCGGAACGGATCAGGCGAGTGTCGACGAAGCAGGAACCGTCGAATACCTTCGGTCTCACACTGAAGAAATCGACCTCGCAGGCGAGATTGAACAGTGGCGCGAGGATCTCATCCGGTACGGACTGGACGAACTAACCGGCGACTCATCTAACCCGAACGATTAACCGCAGTCGAGACGATACGACGAATATGGCGACAGAGGAAGATCTTGAGTCTGATACTCCACTCGATGAAGTGATGGAAGACATCCGAGGTGAGCTCGTCCGGCGGGTAGCAGCAGCTGACCGGGACGCGAATCGAGATATTTACGACGCCCTCGAAAACGAGTAACGCGCTACCGCCCCTGTTTCTCAGTTCGTACTCACGATCTTGATCACGTCACCCTCCTCGAGTTCGTAGCTATCGCTCACTTCTCGGGATGATTTGGCGTCGACAGCGTGGAGATAGCCGTCGCCGATGTCGGAGTGGACGGCGTAGGCGAGGTCGACCGGCGTCGAACCGTCGGGCAGGAGAAACGCATCGGGGAGGACGTTCCCGCTGCCGTCGGACCACTTCGAGGCGTCCTCGACCGGGTAGGCCGTGATGTGCTCGAGCAGGTCGTAGACGGCGTAGTTGAGCGCTTCCTGAACGCCAGTGCCGCCGTAGTCGGCCATCCGTTCGGCGAGCCCCTCGAGGGCCTCACGCTGGGCGTCGCTGACGCCGTCACCGATTCCTACGGTCTCGTCGCCGGGGTCGTAGTCGGCGAGGTCGGCGTCGGCAGCACGCCGCAGGGCGAGTTCGCCCTCCGCCGTCGTCGGGATCACGGGCTTATCGAGTTCGAGCAGCCGGTCGACGTGTTCGTCGGGGGCGACGTCGATCTTGTTCGCCGCGACGACGATCGGTTTCGTCCGCTGGCGGACGTCTCGTGCCAGCGCCTCGCGGTGGTCGTCGGTCCACTGGATCGGATCGGCTGGATACTCGAGGTCCCGCAGGACGGTCGCGATCTGGGTCGGCGTGGCGCCAAAGCCCGAGAGCATGTCTGCGAGCACCTCGTCGATATCGAACTCTGGCGAGCGGGATTTTCGCTCGACTGACTCCCAGTTGTGCTCGACGATGCCCGCGAGCCAGAGGTCCATCTCCTCTTCGACGAAGTCGATGTCCTCGAGTGGGTCGTGGCTCCCGACGTCGACGGGTTCGCCTTTCTCGTTGGTCCCACCGGAGGCGTCGATCACGTTGACGATCACGTCGGCGTTCGTCAGTTCGTCGAGGAACTGATTGCCGAGCCCTTTCCCCTCGTGGGCACCGGGGACCAGGCCGGCAACGTCGAGCAGTTCGATCGGAACGTAGCGTTTGCCGTCCTCGCAGTCGTCGGCGGTACAGCGTTCTTCGCGCTCGAGACAGGGACAGTCCGTTCGGACGTAGCTGACGCCACGGTTGGCGTCGATCGTCGTGAACGGGTAGTTGGCGACGTCGACCTCGGCCATCGTCGCCGCCGTATAGAACGTGGACTTGCCGGCGTTCGGCTTCCCGGCAAGTGCAATCGAAAGCATAGAAGAGGCTACTCGCGTCCGCCCAAATTGCCTTTCGGTTCGGGTATAGAGAGTGTCGGCCGGAGTCGAATCCGCACTCGGGCAAGAACGAAGGGTGTTCGTCCCGTCCTAGCACGCATGCCAACGATCGAGTTTCGAGGCCGCCAGATCGAGTGTGAGCGCAGCCGCCTGCTTCGGAACGTCCTGCTCGAGGCCGACGAGTCACCCCACAACGGCCGGGCAAATCTGTTCAACTGTCGCGGGCACGGAACCTGCGGAACCTGTGCGGTTGCGATCGACGGGGCGGTAAGCGAGCCGACGACGATCGAGCGCCGACGACTCTCCGTCCCGCCGCACGACCCCGAGTCCGGACTTCGGCTGTCCTGTCAGACGCGGGTCGAGGGCGACCTCGAGGTCAGAAAGTACGACGGGTTCTGGGGACAGCGTGTGCCGGAGAAGTCGGCCGACGATGCGAACGAGCCAGCGGAGGCCGTCGACGAGCAGTGACGGTCCGTCTGTGCTGACGCTCCACCCGCGCACAGACCAGCGCTTGTGTGATACTCAGCGCGTGCTGACGCCGTGCTGACGCTCAAACGCCTGTGTGACGCCCAGCGCGTGCTGACTCAGAGCGTGCCGAGGACGCTGTAGGACGCTGTCGTCGACGGAAAACGGCGTTCACCCTCGAGACAGCAAAGAGAGGAAACGGCAGGTCGACGTTCGGGGTCGCTACAGATCGACGGCCATCATCACTTCGTCGACGGAGTGGCCGTTCAGCTTGTAGTGGTCCTCTCGGATGGCCTCGATCTCCCAGTCGTGCGCCTCGAGGAACGCGATAGCCTCCTCGTTTGTCGAGGGAACGCTCTGGTAGACCCGCTCGTAGCCGGTCGAACCGGCCCACTCGAGGCCACGCGAGAGGAGGTGCGCGCCGATGCCGTGACCGCGGTACTCCTCTAAGACGCCGACGGTGAGTTCGGCCGTGTGACTCAGTTTCTCGAGTTCCGGCGCGTAGAGGTGGACCCAGCCGACGACCTCGTCCTCGACGGTCGCGACGAAGAACATCCGTGACTCGAGTTCGTTGTACCGGAGCAACGCGTCCTGATGATCGACCTCGTCGGCGACACTCTCGGCTTCGATGTACGTCTTCTCCTCGGCGACCTGCCGGATCGCGCCGACGATTCCGGTGAGGTCTTCCTGTCTGGCCGGCCGGATGTGGAACTCGAGATCCTCGGAGACGTACTCCTCTTCGGCGCCAGCGTCGATCGTTACCCGCAACGTGCCATCGATCTCCGCTATGCGTCCGTCGCGTTTCAGGATCGCGACGTGGTGTCTGAAGCCGACGGGGTCGATGTCGAGACTCTTTCTGGCGTCGACCGGGTCGACTGCGCCGTGTCGCTCGACGTACTCGTAGAGCTGCTTGCGGTCTTCGTGACCGAACTCGAGGGATTCGCGTGATCGCATGTGGCGCGCTACCACGACTCGCTACTTAACCGTTCCCTGGCCACCGTCTCGAGTTGGCGAGACCGTAAACACCACACACGTGCATCCGGACGGTCTTGGGGTCTCGCCGCCTCGAATCGGCTGCGCGTGGTCGGCACGCCTCCTGCCCCCCAGTCGACGACGGGAGCGTGCCGGGCTACGTGTACCGATGCTCGAACTCGAAGTGGTGATTGCTGGGTGCGGGCTCGTCCTGGCGGTAGCAATCGGACTCGTCGCACACGAGTGGACCCACGCACTGGTCCTCGCACTCGCCCGCGTCGAATACACGGTCTCGTACGCGCCGGGACGAACTGGTGGGATCGTCGCCGCGCTCGCGAGTTGTCCGTGGGCCGTCGTTCGTCCGCAGCCGACCGGCCGGGAACCGCCCTGGATCTTCCGGTTCGCGGCACTCGCACCGCTAGTACTCGCGGTTCCGGTGTTCGTAGGGATCGACACCGGCGTCGTGACACGTGAGTCGCCGATTACGACCGCTATCGCGATCGGATGGCTCGCATGCGCGATTCCGAGCCCGCAGGATTTCTCTGTGGCGTTCTACGCTCACAACGCCCTCGAGAACGACCGACTCGAGTCGGTGTCCGTCGTTGACGACTGATGCGGGCTGCGATGATCGATTGCCGACGGATCGGTCACCAGCTGTGACTAGCCGTAAAGACTCACCACACCTCATGAGATGGCTAGCCGCCCGCCACCGTCGTTGAAACCGCGACTGGTTGCTGGTGACCGATGCGACGATACCGCGACAAGAGTGACCGAAGAGTCAGCCCAGGGGCACGGCAGGACTGACCTTGAGCGATCGAACACGAGTGGAGCGGTCACACAGCCACGAGTGACCGCACAGGCTGATTGGACACGAGGGTTCCACCGGTGCTCACAGGGGTCGTTTTGTGGACGATGCCTCACAGGTCGGCGCCACACCGACAATAATCTTGTGTATCTGTCCATAAATAAAGCTATTGGTTGCGGTTAGCACGCCACATTTATCCTAGAAAAAGTTGTTTGTGGCTAAATAAGGCACCAATACGTTAACTTCGCCACTTTTGTTCCAAATGGGTGGCAGCGTTGTTGACAGACGTCGATCTCGAAGAGACGAACGGGGCGAGAAGCCACGTGATCGAACGCGAACGGCCTCCGTGAGGCGAGACCGAAAACCGAGCAAGAGAGGCGCGAGTCGACCACTTCCCAATCGCCACCCTGACGGGCGATTGGCCGACTACGGATCGATCGGACTCGAGTCGAGTCCGCCGGATAGCTCCGCGCTGATGAGTGCCGCCTGACTTCGCCGGAGCCGTTCGGAGAGCGCCTGATGTGAGACGTCGAGTTCGGCCGCAAGCTCCTCGAGCGTGATGGCACGCGGAACGTCGAAGTATCCCAGATCGTGTGCCGTACAGATCGTTTCGTACTGCGTTTGCGTCAACGGCGTCTGGACGCGCTCGAGGTCGTCCATCCCGGTGAGTCGGGTCACCTCGACATCGAACTCGTACCGTTCGAACAGGTCGTAGCAGGTCGACACCGACTCACGGTCGTGAAAGAGCAACTGGAGCGACCAGATCCCTTCACGGCCGCGAGCCGATAGGACGGCTCCGTCGGCGCTGGCGACGAGTCGCTGGAACAGCTCGAGCCCACCGGTGAACTCGAGTCGGAACACCCAGAACGGACCCGTCGATTCCGACCGAGTGGATTCGTCGGCGCTGACTGAGACGGTTGCGAGCACGTCGACAGAGGGGTCGTCCTCGAGCGATCGCTCGATACTCTGTCGGTCCGAGCCCGACACGCGAACCAGTGGGGGGGCGTCGCCGATGATGGCCCCGATCTGAAACCCGAACGCCGGGACGTGGTCGAACGTTCGCGCAAGACCGAGTCGGCCAGCGGGAACGTCGAGTTCGACGACCGTCGTCATACGGGCAAGGGACCACGAATCCGTATAGACGCGTTTGGTTTGCGGTAGCCTTTCCCGCCACCCAGCCGACGTGAGTCTCACTCGAGAGCGAGGGTCAGCCTCGATTATGATATATCGCTCGAGGCCCCTGTCGAGAAGCCGAGTGGGCCGCGAATTCGGCGCTGGTCGGACACCGAGAACCACAACCGTTGAGTGACAGCCGTCTCGAGGGGCCGTATGGACGAGTTCGTCGCGACCAACCTCGACCGCTACGGACAAACGCAGGGGGTCCTCCCGGAGCGACTCCAGTCGTTCGGGGATACCTATCTCGAACAGGGCTACCTCACCCGCGAACAGCTCTATGAGATCGCCTACGAGTCCTCGACGCGCAGTGCCCACCACGTCGAAACCAATCCGGAAAGGCGGTGTCGAACCGTGACGGCGAACGTCCTCGCCGTCGACGACGACTTCTCGAAGATCCAGTTGTTGGCCGGTCTCTCGGGGTTCAAAGCGCCGACGGCCTCCTGTGTGCTCGCCGCGTCCGATCCCGACCGCCACGCCGTCGTCGACACCCGCGTCTGGGCCTCGCTCGAGCGGCTCGACTACGTCGAGGGCCGAAAGGAGAGCTTCGACGCCGACGACTACGTGACGATGATCGGTCCGATCCGGGAGATCGCAGCCGAAACGGACTACAGCGTCGCCGACGTGGGGTACGCCCTGTTCGCCTACGACGTCGAGGTTCGTGAGGGAACCCTCCACTGACGCCGAAGTAGAGTCGTGACGTCCAAGCGCGGCCGAGAAGGGTATATCACTGCAACCCGTACGGTAATGTATGCTCGAGGCGACCGCGGATTTAGCGCTGTCGCTCGCCGACCGGTACGGCGTCGTCGTCCTCCTCGTCGCGTTCGTCCTCGAGGGTGCGCTGGTCGGAAAGCTCCTCCCGACGCGGGCCCTGTTGATTGCGGTCGTCCTCGCCGCCGGAACGTCGATGCTCGATTATGCGACCGTCTTCGCGGTCGCCGTCCTTGGTGCGACGACCGGTCAGTTGCTGTTGTTTCTCGCCGTACGCCACCTCGAGTTCGATCCGGCGAGCCACGAGCGGGTGCCGATCGGCGATCGGCAGGTCGACCGGGCCGACCGTTGGCTCGGCCGGTGGGGGCCGGCCGCCGTCGCAGTCAGCAACGCACTTCCCGTGACCCGAGGAACGATGACCGTCCCGACGGCGATGGGGCGGGTCCCCGCCTCGCGGTTCGCTACGTACTCGGTGGTCGGCTCGTGTTGTTACGTCGGCGCGCTCGTCGCGGTCACACTCGGGGCAGCGAGTCTGCTTCCGCCAGGTCTTGCCGAGACGGTCCTCTCGGTGTGAAGGCCTGAACCCGATTTCTGCCGGCGGGATCGGACGGCACAGAGCCACCCGAGCAGAGTGCGACTGTCGGACAGCGCCGATACCACTACCGGCTCGCTCGCAATCGGTCAGTGTTCGACGAACTCGACTAAGATGCCGCCGGTGTCTTTCGGATGTAAGAACGCCACCGTATGTCCCCACGCGCCCGGTCGCGGCTCCTCGTCGATCAGGGTAACGTCGTGCGCTCGAGCGCGCTCGAGCGCACCGTCGATATCGTCGGTCGCCAGCGCGAGGTGGTGGATGCCGGCACCGTTGTTCTCGAGGTACCGTGAGATGGTCCCCTCCTCGAGCGGTTCGAGCAGTTCGAGATAGCTTTCACCGATCTCGAGGAAGACGACGCGCATACCGTCGAACTCTTCTTCGTGGACGGCCTCGAGGCCGAACAGGTCCTCGTAGAGCGCGGCGAGGCTACGGGCGTCCTCGGTCGCGATTCCGGCGTGATCGAAGTGCATGATCGAGCGTTACTGACCGACCACTAAATATCGACGGATTCGACGGCCGAGGCGGGAGCTTCCGATCCAGCAAACCGTCCTCGCTATTTATGCTGTGTCGGTGGAAAGGTCACTTCGATGTACATCTCGAACACCGAAACGGTCCCCGACCGCGAAATCGTCGAAGTGCTTGGAATCGCCCGCGGGAACACCGTCGAAGCCAAAAACGCAGGTCGTGACTTCACGCAGGGCCTCCGTAACGTCTTCGGCGGCGAGCTCAAGGCGTACTCGGAGCTTCTGGGGAAAGCCCGCGACGTCGCTATCGAGCGGATGGAAGAAGACGCCGCCGAGATGGGTGCCGACGCCGTCGTCAACGTCCGCCTCGAGACCTCCCAGATCACTGAGGGTGGCTCCGAAGTGCTGGCATACGGCACGGCAGTACGGCTCCGGTAGTGCCGCCAGTCCCGCGTTTCTGTCGGCCCCGGTCACCGTAGGCCGAGCCTGCCAGCGAGCCGCGACCAGCGACCGTCACCGAGATCACCGACGGCGTCCAGCTCGTCGTCGGTCAGCTCGACGTCGAAGACGTCGGCGTTCGTCTCGATATGTGACGGCGTCGCCGCTTTCGGAATCGCCGCGACCATCGGCTGCTGGCGCAACCAGCACAGTGCGACCTGCACAGCCGACTTGCCGTACGGCTCGCCGATCTCGGCGAGACGGTCGTCACCCGGAACCGCACCCTCGGCCAGCGGGCTGTACGCCGTCAGGCAGACGTCGTTCTCGACACACCACTCGAGCAGCTCGTTCTGGTGGTGATAGGGATGGTATTTCACCTGGTTCGTGACGATCGGCGTTTCCGAGCACTCGATGGCGAACTCGAGTTGCTCGACCGAGAAGTTGCTCACGCCGATGTGTTCGACCACTCCGTCGGCCTGCAGGTCGTTCATCGCGCCGATCGTTTCCTCGAGCGGCGCTCGCCGACTCGGGGCGTGGAGCAACAGCAGGTCGACCGTCTCGAGGTCGAGCCGTTCGAGACTCGCTCTGGTCGAGGCGACGACGTCGTCGTGAGCGGCGTTGTCCCGGTGGACTTTGGTGACGACGAAGACGTCCTCGCGTGGGACGTCGCTCGCATCGATGGCGTCGCCGACTGCGGCCTCGTTCTCGTACAGTTGAGCGGTGTCGACGTGGCGGTAGCCGACCTCGAGGGCTCGTTCGACGGCCCGGCGACACTGATCACCGGTCATACGAGCCGTCCCGAATCCGAGTGTTGGAATCTCGGCACTGCCTGCGCTGATCGTCTCAGTTTCGATGGCTGCCTTCATAGCCCGACGCTCGACGCCGACGGTCTTCAATCCAGGGCAGCGTCGATCGACGAGTCGGTGTCGAAAAGAGAAGACGGGCCTCAGACTGAGCTTCCGGGCTGGAACTCGCCGAACTCGTCTCGGAAGACGTTACAGACCTCCCCGACGGTCGCGTACGCTTTCACCGCGTCGATGATGTACGGCATGACGTTTTCATCACTGCGAGCGGCTTCGCGAAGCGCCTCGAGTTTCGCTTTGGCTTCCTCGTCGTCACGCTCCTCGCGGACGGCCTCGAGCGTCTCGATCTTACGGCGTTCGTCCTCCTCAGTGATCTCCTCGACGTCCATCTCGACGTCCTCTTCGATCTGGAATTCGTTGACCCCGACGATGATTCGCTCTCGGTCTTCGATCTCTTTCTGGCGCTCGAAGGCGGTGTCCTGGATCTGGCGCTGGACCCACTGCTGTTCGATCGCTTCACGCATCCCACCGCGTTCGTCGACTTCCTCGAGCAGTTCGTAGGCCTCGGCTTCGACCTGGTCGGTCAGACTCTCGACGTAGTAGCTGCCGGCGAGCGGGTCGATCGTGTCGGCCGCCCCGGATTCGTGGGCGAGGATCTGCTGGGTACGCAGGGCCGTTCGTACGGACTCTTCGGTTGGCAGCGCGAGCGCCTCGTCTTTGCCGTTGGTGTGGAGACTCTGGGTTCCGCCGAGGACGGCCGCGAGCGCCTGGTAGGCGACGCGAACGACGTTGTTCTCGATCTGCTGGGCGGTGAGCATCGAGCCCGCGGTCTGGGTGTGGAACTTGAGCTGTTTCGATTTGGGGTTTTCGGCGTCGAAGCGCTCGTCCATGATGTCGTGCCACATCCGGCGGGCGGCGCGGAACTTCGCGACCTCCTCGAAGATGTTGTTGTGGCCGTTGAAGAAAAACGACAACTGTGGGGCGAACTCGTCGACGTCGAGGCCCGCGTCGATCGCCGCCTCGACGTACTCGATCCCGTCACCGAGCGTGAACGCGAGTTCCTGTGCTGCCGTTGCCCCTGCCTCGCGGATGTGATAGCCCGAGATCGAGATCGTGTTGAACTTCGGGGTCTCTTCGGCACAGAACTCGAAGATGTCCGTGATGATCCGCATCGAGGGCTCGGGCGGATAGATGTACGTGTTTCGTGCGGTGTACTCTTTCAGCAGGTCGTTCTGGATCGTCCCGCGAAGTTGCTCGCGGTCGACACCCTGTCGATCACCCACCGCGATGTAGAGTGCGAGTAACACCGACGCGGGGGCGTTGATCGTCATCGACGTCGACACCTCGTCGAGGGGGATACCGTCGAAGACCGTCTCCATGTCCGAAAGCGAGTCGATCGCGACCCCGGCCTTGCCGACTTCACCGGCGGACATCGGAGCATCCGAGTCATGGCCCATCTGGGTCGGCAAATCGAACGCCATCGACAGGCCCGTCTGGCCCTGGTCGAGCAGGTAGTGAAACCGCTCGTTGGTGTCTTCGGGCGTCGAGAAGCCGGCGTACTGGCGCATCGTCCAGAGCCGTCCGCGGTATCCCGTGGAGTAGACTCCGCGCGTGTACGGTGGCTCGCCCGGATACCCCAGGTCCTCCTGGTAGTCGAGGTCGGCGACGTCGGCCGGCGTGTACAGCCGATCGACGTCCTGGCCACCCGTGTCCGTCGTGAACGTCTCCGTTCGCTCACCGAAGCGGTCGACGACGGGTTCGACTGTTTCCTCGTGCCACTGTTCGCGGCCGGCACGGATCTCCTCGAGATCGTCGGGATCGAACATTACGGATACCGAAGAGACGCCGGGGCTTGAACCTTGATGTCTTGCGTCAGCGTTCCCCACGGGCCAACGGAGGCCCCGTGATACGGCATAGGCCGTCAGCGACCGGTATCGTACTTGTAGGTCGCCGATTCGGGATCGATTCCGAAGTCCTCGGCCGACTCGTCAGTCCCGGCTTCCTCGCTGTCGTCCGGCGCACGCTTGAACGCCTCGCGCAGCCGCTCAGGCATCCGAAAGCGGTCGACCTCGAGCGCGTATGGGACCGCATCCGGATCGACTCCCTCGCGTTTGGCCTCGAGTCGCACTTCGAGCACCGACGGGAGTTGGGACTCCTCGATTCGGCGGAAGCCGAACTGCGCGAGGTAGCTTCCCGCACCCGTGAGCGCGTAGACGGTGTCGAACCCCTCGTCGCCGGCGTACTCGAGGAGCCGTTCGACGACGTGGGCACCGACGCCCTGGCCACGCCAGCCCTCGAGAACCCCGATGCTGGTGAGTTCACAAACGGCATCAGTGCGGCCGCTGCGACCGGAGTCGGCGTCATCCGACGATGCGTCGTCAGGCTTGTGGACGCGGATACGGCCGAAGCCGGCTTTCTCTCCCGACGCTTCGTCGACCGCGACGACGTAGTCGCGCGAGCGAAACGCCGTCCCGTCGAGGCCCATCGCCTCGATGTGATCGAGCAACCAGACCTCTTCTCTGTTTTTCGCGCCCCGTACGTACATGGATACACGTAGGGCACCTGCGGTCAAAAGGATTTGTGGCACCCCGCGTGATTGCTCGTCGACTGTGAGGGCAACTCGAGTAGACGCCTGACGGTCGACACGCCTCGAGTCCCTGCTGTCGGTCGGGCCGTGGCGTCGAAACCGATACTCTGGACGCAACGTTTTCGTCAGTGGCGTAGTATGACACACCAATGCTCCACGCGACAGGCCCCCTGCTGACGGTCGACGTCGGCGAGCGGGCCGCAACTGCGACGACGATCGACGAGACGCTCGAGACCTACGTCGGTGGCCGAGCGCTCGCGACGGCGCTGGCCCACGACCGAATCCCGTTCGACGCCGATCCGTTCGGCTCCGAGAACCGTGCGTACCTCACGACCGGCCCACTCCAGCAGTCGGGGATGTCGTTTACCGGGCGACTGAACATGACCGGCCTCTCGCCGCTGACCGACGGGTTAGTGTCGACCAACGCGGGAGGCTATCTCTCACGGAACCTCGTCGCGACGGGGATCAGCGGCCTCGAGATCGTCGGCGAAAGCGACGACCTGTTGATAGTACACGTGACGGACGAGGGCGTCGAGTTCGAACCCGTGCCCGAACTCGAGGGGGCGACCGTCCCCGAAACCTCCGACTACGTCGCCACACACCACGATCTCGGGCCCGAACACTGCATCGCCATCGGCCCCGCCGGGGAGAACCTCGTTCGGTTCGCGTCCGTGATGACGTTCGACTCGCGGGCGTTCGGCCGCGGCGGACTCGGTGCGGTCCTCGGCTCGAAGAACGTCAAGTGTGTCACCTTCGACGGGGACGTCGAGCCCGGCCTCGAGGTCGAGATCCCAGATCCGCCCGAATCGGCGGTCCACCGCGAGGCAGCCACCTCGGACGACCTGATGCGCAGGCAGGGAACCACGGGCGGGACGGAGTTTATTAACGACAACTTCTCGCTCCCGACGCGGTACTTCGCCGAGTACGAATTCGAAGCCGTCGCTTCGATCGGCGGCGACGCCGTCGAGAACAAGAAGTACAAGAAGGGCGCTTGTTCGGCCTGTGCGTACGCGTGCAAACTCCCGACGCGCGACGACGAGAGCGGCCTCGAAACCGAAGGGCCGGAGTTCGAGACGGTCTACTCGTTCGGGTCGCTGCAGGGCGTCGGTGATATCGTCGACGTGATGAAGGGCAACGAACTCTGTGACGTCCTCGGGATGGACACCATCTCCGCGGGCGTCACCGTCGCGGCCTACCTCGCGAGCGAAGACGCGTTCGGCGACGCCGAGTTGGCCCACGAAATCACCGAGAAGATCGCCTATCGCGAGGGAATCGGCGACCTGCTCGCGGAGGGTGTCGATCGCGCCCACGAGGACCTCGGGGTCGAAAACTACACCGTCAAAGGAATGGAGTTCGCCGCCCACGACGGGCGCGTCATCCACGGGCAGGGACTGTCGTACGCCGTTGCCAACCGCGGTGCCGATCACATGTATTCGTCCATGCTCAGCCTCGAGTACAGAGGCGAACTCGATCCGGAGGGGACACTCGGGAAGGCCGACACCCTCGTCGAACGCGAGAACCACGCCGCGTTTCGCGATTCGGGAATCGTCTGTGCATTCGGCAGCGACTACGTCACCGCAGAACGCCTCGAGACGCTATTCGACGCCGACTATGACGACCTCCTCGAGGTCGGCGCAAAGACGGTCACGCTCGAGCGACACTTCAACAACGAGCGCGGCTTCGACGGCGCGGACGACGACCTGCCGTACGACCTTCCAGACCTCGAAACGGCTATCCGGGAGTACTACGACGCACGTGGGTGGACCGACGACGGGACGGTGCCCGCCGCCGCGCTCGAGTCAGCGGTCCCGGCCGACGACTGAGTCGACCATCGGTTCGAAACGAGCAGTGGTCAACAGCGCGTCACTCGCTCCCCGACGTGACCGCCAGGTAGCCGGCCAATACCAGTCCGACCGCCGGGAAGACGGCCAGGACGAGAAAGAGCAGTGTCGTCCCACCGTAGGTGATCGCGACGCCGGCGATCGATGCACCGGCAGCTCCGATCCCGAAAACGCCGAGGTAGGTGTATCCGAACGAGAGCCCGTGGGAGTCGGCCGCGGCGTACTTGCCGATCAGCGCCTGATGGATCGGGGCCTCGAGATAGATGAAAAAGCCAAGCGCCGCACAGATCGCGAGCGTCGCGAACAGTCCCGCGCTCGTAGCGAGGGGAAACAACAACGAGACGACGACGAGTGCGACGAACGCGGCGACGATCGCCCGTTCGGGAGATCCCGCATCGCTCACCTTTCCGCCGACGTACTGGCCGAGCGCACCGATCAACAACAGCCCGGCGTAGGCGTACTGACTGGGCTCGAACGACTCACCGGCGATCTCCACGGGATCGAAGACGGGCAGATCGGCGAGCACGTCCGGGAGGAACGTGAAGACCCCCCGGTAGTACGTCCCGGCGAGCATCGCGATGGCGAAGACGACGACGAAACTGCCGACGAACAGCAGCCGGGTCCGCTCGAGCAACACGGCGGGTTCGAGCCCCGACGCGTTTGTCGGTCCCTCGTCGTCGACGCCAGCCGTCTCGTCGAACTCGAGGCCGTAAGCCGCGAGGACGCCAAGGATTGCCGGCAGGACGAACAGGACCGCGACGAGTCGCCACTCGAAGAGGGTGAGCGCGATAGCGGCGACGAGCGGGCCGAAGGCCGTTCCGACGTTGCCCGCGACGCCGTGGTAGGCGAGGACGGTTCCCCGCCGCTGCGAGGCGCGGGTGATCAGCGAGAGCCCCGCGGGGTGATAGAGGCTCGCCGCGGTGCCCCAGAGAACGAGTGCAGCGCCGAGCAACCAGACGTTCGTCGCGAAACTGACGAGCAGAAACCCACCGCCCATGCCGAGCATCGAGAGGACGACCAAACGCTTCGAGCCGTAGCGATCCGCGAGCGCACCGCTTGGCAACGCGCCGACGCCGATGAGCGCGTAGCCGACCGCCACGATCGTCCCCAAAAGCGCCGCCGAGACGTCGAAGACGTCCAGCCAGACCACAACGAACAGCGGAATCGTGAGTTCGTAGACGTGGAACGTCGCGTGCCCGAGCATGGTAAAACGGGCGATCGCACGATCGTTCCGGTTCATGCGCCGGATTGTCAGGGTGTCGGGATAATAGTTGCGTCCGCTCACCACCGGCGAGGGTGACTCCAGTCGCCGGTCAACCGCCGTACACCGACGGGACGAGTCGAACCACGATGTCGTCTGTGAGCCGCGTCTCCAGCCCGTCGAGTTGGGTGACATGGCGTCGATCGATCGTCACGACGGTATCTCCAGCCAGTTCGGCGCCGTCGCCGGCGACGAGTTCACCCGCCAGTGATGGGTAGTCGGCTTCGAGTTCCAACAACAACTCGCCGATCGTTGCGGCATCCGTCTCGTACGGAACCGTCTTTCGACCGACGGCTTCCCGGAACGGCCCGAAGAAGACACACTCGAGTTGCACGCTCGCGCATTCGACGCGCCAGTCTTTGAACCCGGCGGAACCGGTGGTGCCTGCAGATCAGTCATATCGGTCGATCGGTTCGGACGACGCTGTCCGCCTTCGACCGATGGCGGCCTGGATCGCAACTCGATTTCGTTCGCGACTGGATGCGATCGGCTCCCGGAGTGACGGCGATTCAGTCGCGATACGCCACAGGGTCGATAACGGTCGATTCGGGGGCCGATTCCCTCGAGACCGCAAACGTGCCCAGTTGCTCGTCCTGATCCGAGGACTCGCCCGACAGGACGGTCACCCCGTCGACCAGCAACGGTGCGATTACGCCCGCCACGACGACCTCGGGCATCGCCAGCGAGTCGCGAACGACGACCCGGTCACCCGCCTCGAGACCATGATCGTCGACCACCGACCGTGCGGTTTCGAGGACATCGGCGTGGGTAAGCGTGCGTTCGCCGTCGGTCAGCATCGACGTCGACGCTTCGACGTCGAGGGGTGGAAACGATGGGTTTTCACTCCAGACACCAGCGTCGAAGTGATGAACGTTGGCCTGGCGTGGCTTTGCACCGTAGCCGACGCGTTGCCCACCTCGCGGGAACGCATACGTCCCCGACTCGATGTCCTCGACAGGCGCGACGAGCGCCCGGAAGTCGTCGACTTCGCTCAGGTCGGTCGGCGGATCGAATCGAACCGTCGCCTCGAGCAGGGTCGCCCCGAAGCAAGCGAGCAGCGCGAACGGCCCTTCGCCGACAACGCCGACGGTAACCTCGTTGCGGACGCCCTGATGGCGCAGGAAGTTCCCCGCCTGCCAGGACGTCTTACAGAACCAGTGGTGATCGAACTCACGTCCGGTCGCATCGATCAGCGCGGTCCTGTCGGGATGAAGTTCGCCGGTCAGGAGGTCGTCGACTGTCGTGGCGGTCATACCGGACACTCCGCAGCGCTGAGAAAAAAGGTCCCCGATCGGATCGCGGCTGTGGCGTCGTTACCCGTTATACAACGGTATTGATGACACAATCGCGAGCACCCTTATGACCGGATCAGGGCCACAGACTCTCGAACTGGACGAGTATGAACATTCGCCGTGTCTATCGAACGAGGCCGCGGTATCGGCGTCCACCCGACGGCATCAGAACGCGCGCTTGATCCGATCGAAAACGCCCTCGTTGATCTCGATCTCGTCGCCACCAGCCTCGGCGAACGCCTCGAGCGCCTCGCGCTGGTCGTCGTTCAGCCGTTCGGGGGTGACGACCTGGATCTGTACGAAGAGGTCGCCCTGACCACGGCCGCGCAGTCGGGGCATCCCCTTACCCTCGAGGCGGAAGGTTTCGCCGCTCTGGGTTCCCCTGGGGATCTCGAACTCGACGGTGCCGTCGAGCGTGGGAACCGAGACGGTGTCACCGAAGGTGGCCTGCGGGAACGAGATCGGCAGTCGGTAGCGAAGGTCGTCGCCCTCGCGCTCGAACTCCTCGTGTTCGCGGACCGAAACGTCGATCAGCAGGTCGCCGTGGCGGCCCCCTTCGGGACTCGGTGCGCCCTCACCTTCCATTCGGAGCGTCTGTCCGTCCTGAATACCTGCTGGCACCTCGACAGTCAGCGTGGCCTCGTTGCGGACGTAGCCCTCGCCCCGACACGTACTGCAGGTCTCGGAGTAGATCGTCCCCTCGCCATCACAGCGCCGACACGCCGTCGTCTGCTGGACCCGACCGAGCGGCGTCTGCTGGACCTGCGTGACCTGCCCGCGACCCTGACACTCCGAACAGGTCTGGGCGTCCGCATCGGGCGGATGACCCTCGCCGTCACAGGCGTCACAGGCCTCGGGACGCTCGAGCGTGAACTGCTTTTCAGCTCCCTCGAAGGCCTCTTCGAGGTCGATCTCGAGTTCGGTCCGGAGGTCGCGTCCCTTTCGCGGCCGTCGTCGACCACGACCCCCACCGCCGCCGAAGACCTGCTCGAAGATGTCGCCGAGGCCGCCACCCATGCCACCGCCCATCCCACCGAACGGGTCCCCACCCATACCGCCAGTACCGGCCTGGCCGGCGTCGAACCCGTGTTTTTCCGCCTGTTCGTAGCGGTCGTGGCCCATCCGGTCGTACGCTTGGCGTTTCTCTTCGTCGGTGAGCACCTGTTTTGCCTTCTGGATCTTTTTGAACTTCTCCTCGGCGTCCGGGTCGTCGCTGACGTCCGGATGGTACTCCGTCGCCTTCTTTCGATAGGCTTGCTTGATTTCGTCGGCGGAGGCGTCGCGACTCACACCGAGCACGTCGTAGAAATCCTCGCTCATTCGTTATGGGTCGGTACTCGGTTGAGCCACTTGAAACGAACGTTCTGGCGGATTCGTACCTGTGGGCCCGTCCGCGTCGTTGTCACTCTCGAGTCGACGGATGACCGACAGTATATGTCACTCGAGGCCGTATCGGGGTGACATGGCCGCCGAGTGTGCCAACTGTGGCCACGATACATCCGGGACGAGATGGCACCACGTCTATCTCTCGACGGACGAAGTCGTCGAACTCTCACTCTGTGAGGGCTGTCGGTACAAGTTCGTCACCGCCGAGTGGGTTACGGCCGTCGTCTGACCGAGGCGGTCGGCAGTCGCATCGTCGTTCCGGCCACCTATTACCCGCCGGCCACCAAAGGGACAGGTATGACAGGAGCGGACCGGTTCACTGTGTTCGGAGTGTACGTTACGGACGCCGTCGCCGACGCGCTCGAGGATCACCTCTATGAAGAAGCAGGGGTACTCGATCTCGAGGGATACTTCGCCGAGACGCCGGATTCGATCCCGGCCGGCGATCCGGGTGCCGAAGTGACCGACGCACTCGTCGCCGACACGCTCGAGGCGTTCCCGACGCTGTACGACGAGGCCGACTTCGCGGCGGCCGAAAGCGTCGAACACGACGGATTCGACCTCGTCCGACTGGCTGCAAAACCGACGCGCGCCTCGGAGCTCCGTGATCGCTTTCAGGCGGCTGCGACGGTTCGCGACGTCGACCTCAGGACCGTCCAGACGGCGATTCTCGCCGCGGCACTGGCAGCCGAACCGACGGTCGACTGAGCCAATAAGGGCCTCGTGAACGGACTGCAGACGACTCCGCGCCGCTAGGCGAATAAAAAGTCGCCGGTCGTTAAGCCTCTTGCATCTCGTAGATGCTCACCCAGTGATCGAGGTACTCGGCTTCATGGTCGCTCGCACGTCGGTTGGCGTCAGCCCAGTCGGTACACTCCCACTCGAGGTCACAGCTGTCACACCGGAGCTGGTATGCCATGCGTTAGTATTCGGCTCGGTCAGGCATAACCTTCGTGACTGCGATGGCCTGTCGATTCGCACTCGAGAGTGGATATGCCCGGTGAAATCGACTTGAGGGGTTTGAGAGTATGCCCGGTGAGTATGTGGACGAACGCTCCGCTCGTCGTGTATTGCTATGGACCGGGGGCAGATTTGAACTACGGCCGCTTCGCTTCGCTTCACTTCACTTCACTCTCTGGTTCAAATCTGCCGAACAAGTTCTAACGGAACGGATGACTCGCTTCGCTCGTCGGTTGTTGTTCCGTCAGAAATGGGTTGGGGCAGATTTGAACTGCCGGCCTCCTCCATGTCAAGGAGGTGTCATAACCAGACTAGACCACCAACCCGACTGGTACTGTCATCGCGGCGTTCGTCGCCACGTCGTCTACACTCATCCGTTGCCGGGCACCGTAATTGAAGGTTTCGAATCAACCGCTGTACGCGATTCAGCCACACGGGCCGGCGATACGCTTAATACTATGTACTGATTTGAGCATTACAAGACAACTACGTACATTGGTGTTCACTATGCAGGAATACGTCGAACGGGTGACCGACGGAGCGGACCTCTCACAGGCCGACGCTCGAGCGGCCTCGGCGGCCGTCTTCGAGGAGGCGACAGAGGCACAGATCGGCGCGTTACTCGCCGCGTTGCGCGCGAAAGGAGAGACGGAAGCCGAGATCGCTGGCTTCGCCGAGGGGATGCGCGAGGCCGCACGGACGATCGAGCCGGACCGCGAACCCCTGGTCGACACCTGCGGGACGGGTGGGGACGACTACGACACGATCAACGTCTCGACGACGAGTGCGATCGTCGCCGCCGGAGCAGGAGTCCCGATCGCGAAACACGGCAACTACTCCGTCTCCTCGTCATCCGGTAGCGCCGACGTCCTCGAGGAGGTCGGCGTCAACGTCGAGGCCGAACCAGCGGCCGTCGAGGCGGCGATCGAAGCCGACGGGATCGGCTTCATGCTCGCGCCGGTGTTCCACCCGGCGATGAAAGCGGTCATCGGCCCGCGAAAGGAACTCGGCATGCGGACGGTATTCAACGTCCTCGGACCGCTGACGAACCCTGCGGGTGCAGACGCACAGGTCATCGGCGTCTATGACCCCGAACTGGTCCCCGTTCTCGCCGACGCGCTCGCTCGCATGGACGTCGAACGCGCACTCGTGGTCCACGGCTCCGGGACCGACGAGATCGCCATCCACGGGGAAACCATCGCTGCAGAAGTCGACGGCGAGTCGGTCGAGCAGTACACCCTCGAGCCAGCCGATTTCGGACTCGAGGTCCACTCAATCACGGACATCGCGGGTGGGTCGCCAACGGAGAACGCCGCCGACATGCGCGGCATCGTCGACGGCGACGTTACCGGCGCGAAACGGGACGTGATCCTGGTGAACGCCGGCGCGGCGATCTACGTCTCGGGCGAGGCCGACTCGCTCGAGGAGGGCGCCGAAATCGCACGCGAGGCGATCGAAACCGGCACCGCTGCGGCGAAACTCGAGCGGCTCCGCGAGGCGACGGTAGAGCCGACGGCGGAGGGACGATGACGCGGGTCAAAATCTGTGGCGTAACCACCAGGGCCGACCTCGAGACCGTCGCCGACGCCGGTGCAGACGCCGTCGGCATCATCTGTGACGTCACCGTCGACACGCCGCGGGAGGTCTCACTCGAGCGTGCCCGTGACCTGATCGAAGCTGCCCCGCCGTTCGTGACGACCGTGCTTGTGACGATGGCGACGGATCCCGAACGGACGATCGAGCTGGTCGAAACGGCCACACCGGACGCGATTCAGCTCCACGGCGAGGTTGACCGAGACGCCATCGACTCGCTCCGGGCCGCGACTGGCGTGACGATCCTGCTTGCAGCCGACGCCGAGGACCTCGCCGACGCCGACCGGTACGACGACCTCGTCGACGGGCTGGTCGTCGACAGCACCGACGAGGACGGTGCCGGCGGCACGGGCGAGACCCACGACTGGGAACGAACGCGGACGGCGGCGACACACCTCGAGTCGCCGGTGATCCTCGCCGGTGGGCTCGAGCCTGATAACGTCGCCGACGCCATCCGGGCGGCCGAGCCGTTCGCCGTCGACGTCTCGAGCGGCGTCGAAGCCGAGGAGGGACGCAAAGACCCAGACGCGGTACACTCGTTCGTCGCCCGTGCGGGTCGGGCAACGACCGTCGAGCCCGAGGTGAGTCCGTCACCATGACCGGCACCGAGCCCCCCTCGAGTGAGTCATCGGAACTGGTATCACTCGACCTCGACCGAGCGGCCTTTCGCGAGCACGCCTCCAGTCCATCCGACAGACCGGTCGTCGTTCGAACCGTTGCGACGCTCGACGTAGAAACGACGCCACTATCGGCGTACGCGGCACTGACCGGCCGCTCACCTTCGAGCGACCGCGAGCGCTCGCCGTACGCGTTCTTGCTCGAGAGTGCCGAGAAGACGGCCTCGAGCGATCCCGATGGCGCGTTCCGGCCGAGTTCGGCGACCGCCGAGCGACACGCCCGATTCTCCTACGTCGGCTACGATCCCGACGCCGTCGTGACAGTCGGACCCGACGGGACCGACGTCGAAGCACTCTCTGCGGACACGCCGCAGGATCTACTCGAGGTGGACACCGACGGCGATACGGTCGACGCGCTCCGGGCGGCGATGCCCGACGTTCGACTCGCCAACTTCCCCGACCACGACCGCCAGCACTTAGAGGGCGGACTCGTCGGCTTTCTCGCCTACGACGCCGTTTACGACCTCTGGCTCGAGGAGGTCGGCCTCGAGCGGCCCGAGTCGCGGTTCCCGGACGCACAGTTCGTCCTGACGACCAAGACGCTCGCGTTCGACGAACACGACGGGACGGTCTCGCTGGTCTGTACGCCGATCCTCGAGGACGGAGACGACCCCAACGCGGTGTACGATGAACTCGAGGCGGAGGCGGCCGCGGTCGCGGGAACGCTGTACGGTGCCGAGCCGCCCGAGACCGGCGGCTTCGTCCG
The DNA here is from genome assembly GCF_003430825.1 of Natrarchaeobaculum sulfurireducens. Taxonomy (NCBI): domain Archaea; kingdom Methanobacteriati; phylum Methanobacteriota; class Halobacteria; order Halobacteriales; family Natrialbaceae; genus Natrarchaeobaculum; species Natrarchaeobaculum sulfurireducens. The sequence continues at coordinate 1,652,762 of NZ_CP024047.1, forward strand.
TGAAGACGAGGTCGCCGGCCCGAAAGACGAGTACGAAGCACACGTGCGACGAGCGAAAGAACACGTTCTGGACGGCGATATCTACCAGGGCGTGATCTCGCGTACCCGCGAACTGTACGGCGACGTCGACCCGCTCGGCTTCTACGAGTCGATGCGCGAGGTGAACCCCTCGCCGTACATGTATCTGCTCGAACACGACGACCTGACCGTCGTCGGCGCGAGCCCGGAGACGCTGATCTCCGTTCGCGGTCGCGAAGTGATGTCCAACCCGATCGCAGGCACCTGCAACCGGGGGACGAGTCCGGTCGAGGACCGACGACTGGCGGGCGAGATGCTCGCCGACGAAAAGGAGCGTGCCGAGCACACGATGCTGGTCGACCTCGCGCGAAACGACGTCCGACGGGTCTCAGAACCGGGTTCGGTCCGCGTCGAGGAGTTCATGAACGTCCTCAAGTACAGTCACGTCCAGCACATCGAGTCGACCGTCACGGGGACGCTGGCGGCGGACACCGACGCCGCCGAGCCGCGCTCGGCTGCTCGGGAGACCTCGTCTCCCGACGCGTTCGACGCAACCAGAGCCTCGTTCCCGGCCGGAACGCTCTCCGGCGCGCCGAAAATTCGCGCGATGGAGATCATCGACGACCTCGAGACCACGCCCCGTGGCCTCTACGGCGGCGGCGTCGGCTACTACTCCTGGACCGGCGACGCCGACTTCGCCATCGTGATTCGCACGGCAACGATCGCAGATGACGGCGACAACCAGCGGATTACGGTTCAGGCCGGTGCGGGACTGGTCGCCGACAGCGACCCCACGGCCGAATACGAAGAGACTGAGAAGAAGATGGGTGGCGTGCTCTCCGCCCTCGAGGCGATCGAGACGTCAGCGGATTCCACCGTCGAAGAGTCAGCCGACACGCTCGAGTCACCGGAGGTGAGCCGATGAGCGCACCCGCGATCGGCGAGGACGACGCGAGCGAAGACGCAGCCAAACCGCTCACCGTGTTATTCGTCGACAACTACGACTCGTTTACGTACAACCTAGTCGAGTACGTCAGCCAACAGGCGGGGACCGAAACCGAGGTCGTCAAGAACACGGCCTCGCTCGAGGAAATTCGAGCCGTCGGTCCCGACGCCATCGTCATCAGCCCCGGGCCGGGCCACCCCGAAAACGACCGCGACGTCGGTGTCTCGGCAGCCGTCCTCCGCGAGCTAAGTCCCGAAATCCCGACCCTCGGCGTCTGTCTCGGGCTCGAGGCGGCAGTCTACGAGTACGGCGGGACGGTCGGTCGCGCGCCCGATCCGATCCACGGCAAGGCGTCGGCGGTCGACCACGACGGCGAGGGCGTCTTCGACGGCCTCGAGCAGGGCTTTCGGGCGGGTCGGTATCACTCGCTGGTCGCGCTCGAGGTGCCGGAGTGCTTCGAGGTGTCGGCGACCGCAGAACACGGAGACGAGACGCTCGTGATGGGGATTCGCCACCGCGAGTACCCACTCGAGGCGGTGCAGTTCCATCCCGAAAGCGTGCTCACGGCCGTCGGTCACGACGTGATCGAGAACTTCTTGCGTACTGTCTGAGCGGTCGGGGTGGAATGTGAAGTCGTTGGCCGGTCAGAACGGCAACCCGACGAACCCGGTAGCATAGAGCGCTGCGAGTATCACGGCAGCGACGATTCCGACCCGAATAGCGATTTTGATCGCGATTTTGATCGCGATGACGGCGACCGCGAAGGCGGCGAGTACGGCCAGGGCAAGCAGAATCGTCCCCGACGACAGTGGTTCGAGCATACTCCAGTCCCCGTAGCGAATCGACGTAATCTTTCTGGATGCCGTGACTAAAATGAGATCGTGACAACCGGTCGTGCGTAGGGATGAGACGCCTACCAATCGGCGAGACGGGAATATTGACGGATACGGCAGTAGATCAGTCGTGCTCCTCTACTTTCACTCCGGTCTGAAAATCGTTAAGACGGTCGGTCACGTAGGTCCGTACGAACCCGGACGGGACCGTTTCAGCGGTCGCCGCCGAACCGGACCGAAACAAGAGAGAGCTATCTATGAAAGTGAGTTTGTTCTACTACAAGAAAAGTAGGACGACAACACCACGTTTTATGAGGGATGCATGAATACCGAACCTTCGTCACGAATGATGAGAGCCAGGACCCGGATTTGTAACAGAATCGCCACCCGACGGCGGGATAGCTACGAGGTGTCCCGCGCATGAGCCAGCAGGACCTCTCTGCGGAGGAGTTAACCCTCCCGATCAAGCGCACCGAGGGAGAGACCCTCGAGGAGCGCATGACTGCCAACGCCTACCATAACATCCTCCCCGCACGCTACCTGCGTAAGGATGCAACCGGCGAACTCGTCGAAACACAAGAGGAGCTCTTCGAGCGCATCGGCCAGAACATCGCTCTTGCGGAAGCCGTCTACGAAGCCGACAATCAGGACCTCGAGATCACCGTCACGCCAGAGCAGCTCAAGCCCGGCCATCCGCGCCGGGACGAACTCGCCGAAGAGGTCTTCGGCGACGGCGTCACGACGGACGACAGCGAGGGATCGGAGATCCCTCGAGAAGACGGCGAAGCCGTCGACGACGTCGAGATCACCCTCAGCGAGGAGAACGTCAACAAGTTCGCCTACGACACCGTCGTACCGGAACTGCCCGACGAAATCCGAGCGCACGTCGAGGACGTCGCCGAGACGTTCATCGAGGGGATGGAGACGCTTTCGTTTATGCCGAACTCGCCGACCCTGATGAACGCCGGCGACGAGCTCCAGCAGCTCTCTGCCTGTTTCGTTATGAGCCCCGACGACGACCTCTCGAACATCCACGAGACGGCAAAGAAGGCCGCCGAAGTGTTCCAGAGCGGTGGCGGTGTCGGCTACGGGTTCTGGCAGCTCCGTCCGTTCGGCGACTCGGTCGGTTCGACCGGTGGCATCGCCTCCGGCCCGATCACCTTTATGCGGACCTACGACCAGCTCTGTGAGACGATCGCTCAGGGCGGCACCCGACGTGGCGCCCAGATGGGCATCATGCGAGTCTCTCACCCCGACGTCATCGAGTTCATCCACGCGAAGAACAAGGACGTCTCGCTTGCCCACACGCTCCGACTCAACGACCCCGACGACTACACCTACACGACGTTCGCCGAGGCACTCGAGGAAGCTCGCGAACTCATCGACGACGACGGTCGCGTCCCGAAACACCTGCGAAACGCCGTCGAGGGCCACCTCTCGAACTTCAATATCTCCGTCGGCGTCACCGACGCCTTCATGGACGCCCTCCAGAACGGCGAGGAGTACGTTTTCACCAACCCACGGACTGAAGAACCCCACATCGCTACCGAGGAAACCAAGGAGATGTACAGCCGGTACGACCTCGGCGAGCACGTCGAGGTCGGCGAGCCGCTGTCGATCCCTGCCGAACTCATCTGGGGGCGAATCGTCGAGGGCGCCCACGAAAACGGCGAACCTGGCGTCATCTATCTCGAGCGTGTCAACAAAGAACACTCATTCGACGTCGAGGAGCATCCGGACCACCGCATCCTCGCGACGAACCCGTGTGGCGAACAGCCACTCGAGGAGTTCGAGGCCTGTAACCTGGGTCACATCAACCTCTCGACGCTCGCGGACTTCGAGGCGCCCGACTGGCGCGTCTGGTTCGACGAGCACGGCGACGAGTACGACAGCCAGGAAGCAGCCGTCGCCGCCTTCCTCGAGGAGGCCATCGACTTCGAGGAGTTCGACGAGCGCATCGAGTACGGCACCCGATTCCTCGAGAACGTCGTCACGATGAGTGACTTCCCGGTCGAAGAGATCGAGGAGAAAGTCCGCAACATGCGCAAGATCGGGCTGGGCATCATGGGACTGGCCCAGCTGTACATCCAGCTTGGCATCCGCTACGGCTCCGACGCAGGCAACGAGGTCGCCCGTCAGCTGATGACCCACATCAACCACGAGGCCAAAGCGACCAGCCACGAACTCGCACTCGAGCGTGGCTCGTTCGCCGAGTGGGACGACTCGAAGTACGCGACGCCGACCGAGTACCGCGAGTGGTTCGAACACCAGACCGGCGAGGACGCCGACGACTGGGAAGGCGGCTTCCCCATTCGCAACCACAACGTAACGACCATCGCCCCCACCGGGACGACGTCGATGGTCGGCAACACCACGGGTGGCTGTGAGCCCATCTACAACGTCGCGTACTACAAGAACGTCACCGACGACGTCCAGGGCGACGAGATGCTCGTCGAGTTCGACGACTACTTCCTCCGGGTGCTCGAGGCCAACGACATCGACGTCGAGACGGTCAAAGCAGAAGCCCAAGAGCAGATGGCCACCAACCAGTTCGAGGGCGTCGAGGGCCTCTCGACGGTGCCAAACTCGATCGGCGAACTGTTCGTCATCACGAGCGACCTCTCGGCGAAAGACCACGCCGCCGTCCAGTGTGCCTGCCAGGAGGGCGTCGATTCGGCCATCTCGAAGACCGTCAACGCGCCCAACGACTCGAGTCTCGAGGACGCCAAAGACGTCTTCGAGTGGGTCTACGAGAACGGCGGCAAAGGTGTCACCTACTATCGCGACGGCACCCGGAGCAAACAGGTGCTGACCACGCGTGCCGACAACGCCGACTTCGCAGACGAGACCGAAGCCGCGGCGGCACTCGTCGAACAGATCGACGAGATCTTCGGCGGACTCGAGCAGTTCTTAGAGAGCGAGGACGTCCGCGAGGCCCTCGAGGCCGACGTCGACTCCCTGGTCGGTGGTGACGCCATCGAGGTTCACTACACGGAAAAGCGCGACCGACCGGATGCCCTCCAGGGCGTCAGCCAGCGCATCGACACCGGCTACGGGAAGATCTACGTGACGATCAACGAAGATCCCGAAACCGGCCAGCCGTTCGAACTGTTCGCGAACATCGGCCACTCTGGCGGCTTCACTAACTCCTTTACCGAGGCGCTCGCGAAGGTCATCTCGACCTCGCTGCGCTCGGGCGTCGACCCCGATGAGATCGTCGACGAACTCTGTGGCACTCGCAGCCCGAAGGTCGCCTGGGACAAGGGCGAACAGATCCAGTCGATCCCGGACGCCATCGGCACCGCGATGCGTCGCTATCTCGACGGCGAGATCGACAAGCCCTATCCGACCCAGCAAACGCTCGAGGAATCCGCCGACGCTCGAATCACTGAGCACGACGAACACGAGACTGACGGCGGGGCGGCCACCATTGACAGCTCGGACGACGCCACACAGGACCTCATCGACGCCGGCGAGTCACCCGAGTGTCCCGACTGTGGTGCACTCTCGCTGTACTACTCGGAGGGGTGCAAAACCTGCGAGTCCTGTGGCTGGAGCGAGTGCTGACCGGCTGAATCACTGACCACTCGATTTCCCACGTTCTCTTCTCTCGAGTTTAATTGCGCGGACAAGGGTTAGTATCGGTCAGCCTGAAGACACAGTATGGCTGCAGACAGTGACCGATCGGACGAACCGAAAAGACCGGCGGACGCCTCTCGAGAACCGGCATCCGGTGCACCGACCTGTCCACACTGTGAGACACCGCTGTACAAGCGACACTGCAAGTACGTCTGTCCCCAGCACGGCCCCATTATCGACTGTAGCGATCCTTTCCGGTGACGGCGTCTCGGGTTCGAGACGACTCAGCTATCGACCGGCTGCCCCGCAGTTCGGGCTTCCGTTCGGGCCTGGAGAACACGGTAGAGCGGCCCCGCGAGCAGTACTCCCGCCGCGAGGAGGCACGCGGCCGTAAGCGCCAGGCCGAGCTCGCCAAGGCCGCCCGTCGTGATCGTCGCCGCAGAGGCGCCGACGATAACTGCTGCGACCGTCCATGGTAGTTCGCCGATCGCCGTTCCGATGACGAGATGGCGAAGTCTCACTCCGGAGGCAGCCGCAGCACACGTCGAGACGTCCGATGGGATGGGTGCCAGCCGTGAGGCGGTAACGCCGCGGATCGGCCCCGCGGTTCGGTAGTATCGCCTGATCGCATCGCCGGCTCGAGCGAGGAGATCGGAGTTTCGGGCCGTTGCACTCGTCGAGCAGTCGGCTGGGTCGACGAGCCAGCGTGCGGCGAAAAAGACCGGGGTAACGGTCACGACGACGCCGACGAGTGCGATCGGCACGCCGAGACTAACGCCGTATCCGTAGCCGACGACGATTGCGAGCGGCGTCGTTGGCCAGGCGAACAGCGGCCGAACCAGATAGAGTCCGGCCACGACGGCACCGAACAGGACCGGATCGGCAGCGAGCGACTCCACGGCGCTGATGGCCGCCGCCGGCGACACGACCACTCCCGCCCCAACGATCACGGTGACGAGGATCGCTCCGACGATCGCTCGCGTCGGTACCGTCGACATCGATCGGAGTTTCCACTCGACGGTTGAAGCCTTTGTGCCTCGAGCGTCGGAGAGATCCGGACACAACGTTTATTCGCCCCGCGACGACACCACAGACCGATGGATCGTGACGAGCCCGAAGCCGACCAGGACGAGCCGGTCGACGACCGCGTCGCCCTCGGCCTCGCGTTGCTCGAGCGTCTCGAGCACGAAACGCTGTCACTCGCCGAGGTCGTCGACCGGATCGAGACTGTCACGAGCGATCCGACGGCGACGCGGACGATTCTCGACGAGGCAGAACTCCGAGGGATCATCGAACGCGAAGACGGTATTATCCGCCCGAAAAGCCGCCAGTACGTCAGCTTCGATCGCGACGTGATCACCAAAGAAGGCGAGTTCTCCTGTCGGCGCTGTGGTTCGAGTCTCTCTACAGGCTACTTCATCAGGCTCGACGCGGGCGAACTGGGGCCGTTCGGCTCGTCGTGTATTCGAAAGGTAACCGGCCGGGAGTGATCGGGCGACGAAATCGTCCGGACGTGAGAATTGGATCTCCTAGCGGCCCTGTCTGAGTTCGTCGATCAGCTGTTCGATCGTCTCCTGTTGGGCTTCGATGAGGTCGGTTTGACGGTCGACAGCGTCTTCGAGTCGCTCGATCCGCTCTAAGAGCGCCGGATCGGCACCCGACGAGATAGCGTCGGCCGCGTCGGTCACGTCGGTCTCGGTCGTGACGTCGGCCGTCTCGAAGACGTCACCGGGCTCGACCGGTTCGGCCGAATCCGGTTCGTATTCCGGCTCGTCTTCGCGTACGGTAGGTTCGGTTTCGGCCCACGTCTGTGGCCCACCGCTGTGGCTGCCTGGTCGATTCGTTTCAGCATCGGCCGGGTTCGTGACGGCCGATTCACCGGCGACCGACGCGTTCGAGGACGTGCGTTCGCCGTCGACCTCGAGTTCGGGCGGGTCGGCAGACAGTGGCTCGACGCCGTCGCCGAAGTCCATCGACGCACCCCCATCGTCGGTGTCGTCCTCGTCGTCGACCAGTGCGTTGAACTCCTCGAGCGAGTCGACGTCGTGATACTCGAAGAGGGCACGCTGGAGTCGCTCGCGGAGGTCGGCTGCCTCCTCGTTCGGTGCCTTGATCCGCTGTGGGCGACCGTCGACCTCGAGGACGATCTGGGTTGCGACGCTGCCGTCTTCGAACGAGAGGTTCGTGACGTCGCCGAAGTGAAACTCCTCGTAGTCGCCGTCCCAGACGGCCCCGCCGATATGCTTGACGAGGCGTTCACTGGTGAGTATCAGCGTCAACTCGCTGAAGCGGTATGTCTGGACGACGGTCTCACCCGGATCGGTAATCTCGTTGCCGTTCAACACGCCCGCCAGCACCGGGTGGAGAGCACGCTCGGTCTTCTTGGCGGGAATGGTGAACTGCTCGGTTCCTTCGAGTGGGTACTCGAGGGTGAACTTGGTCTTTCGACGGCCTTCCGAAAGGGTGAGGCGGTCGGCGTCGTGGGGATATTCGTCGACTGATTCGTCACTCAAGAGACCGTCCGCTCGATAGACGAGTGTACGCGTAGGGGTAACGAAAAGTTCGTCCTCGCCACCGAGAGAGACTCGGGCTGCGATCTCCTCGTTGTCGAGAGTAGACTGGACGATTCCGGGAACGCTCATATGTCGCGGTATTTCGCACGAGCCTGTGATAAATCCGTGGGTCCCCGTTGCACAGCGACGCCGAATGGGAAGCTTAAAGAAACGGACGCTACTACGAGAAAGTGAGCCCGGGTGGCTTAGCTGGACATAGCGCCGCACTCATAGGGTTCAGAGATTCGGTGCGGTTTCGCCTTGGAAGCCTCCGTGTCCCCCATCGAGGACCGCCGAGCCTCGAACCTGGGACATGCGGAGATCGAGGGTTCGGAGCCCTCCCCGGGCACTTATCAAATTTTATCATTCCCTAACGACTACCCAGTATAGCGTTCACACTGGATACTGTCGCTCTTCGGTCGTTAGTCACCTCGCGATCGTTTCGTCTCCTCCGATAGCGGTGGTCACCTGGCGGAGGTGGGAACGGTGACCGCTCGAGCGCGTCACGACCCGCCTGCTCGTCGACTGGTCGATCCCGTGGAGACGAAAGCCGAGTGCCCGAACCGGTCCTGTAGGCGCTTGATCCGGATCGTCTTCGTTCCCGGTGCTCGACGATACTTCTGTCCGTACTGCGACACCCGTCTTCGCAGTGATCTCGTTGACGGAGGTGCGCCGTGAGCCACGTGGCGACGACCCCGCACGAGTGCGAGGGCAACCTCATCTTCACTGAGAACGGCCTGAGCCCGTACTGGATCGTCGGCAAGCTCCTCACGTCCGGTTACGGCGGCTTCTCCGGCGAGATCGAGACGGAAGTAATCGACGATGAGCCCGTGATTCTTCTCGGGGAAGGGCCGATTGACGCGGGTGATTACCTGGAGCAGGTTGTGCTCTTTCAGCGGCTTGTCGAGATACATCACCTGGGCAACCGGTGCGTCGAAGCCGGTGAGCAGCATATCACAGACGACCAGGAGCTCGACCTCGCCGTAGGGATCGACGAACTCCTCTTTGTACTTCGAGAGGTCGGTGTCGCTCGGTGCCCACTGCTTGACCTCCTCGGGGTCGTTGTGGCCGTGGGAGATGACGACTCGAGACTCTGGGCCGTTCAGGTCGTCGAGCTTCTTCTTGTACTCGATCGCTGCTCGTTTGCTTGTCGTGACGACCATCCTCTTGAACGGGCGAGCGATTTCGTTCTCGGAATGCTCGACGATGTCGAGGGCAACTTCTTCGATCCTCGACTCGGCTTCGGCAAGATCGCGCTCACGAGCATAGCGCTTCTGTATCTCGGCCTTCTCTTCCTCGGTTCGATCTTGAAAGACGCGGTCGAAGAGCCGATCGAGGTTTGCCCCCTCGAGATGGATGTCGGCGAGTCGGCCCTGGTAAAGGATCTCGACAGTGGTGTCGTCCTCGAGCGACTGGTCGATGGTGTAGGTGTCGATGTAGTTGCCGAACGTCCGGCGGGTGTCCTTCTCTTTCTTTTCGATCAACGTCCCGGTGAAACCGATGTAGAAGGCGTTCGGCAGCGCCGTCCGCATGTGGTTCGCTAGCTTCTTGTACTGCGTCCGGGGGGCCTCGTCGACCATCATGTAAATGTCGCTCTCGCGAGAGAGGACCGGAAAGTCACCCTTCTCGTCGTCGTGGAGCTGGAACTTCTGAATGAGGGTGGTGATCGTTTCGCCCGCGTTGGTGCTCAGCTTCTCGCGGAGGTCGTCCATGTCCTCGGCCTTCTTCGGGTTCGGAAAGCCACAGCGCTCGAAGGTGGCGCGTATCTGGTCGTCGAGTGCGGTTCGGTCGGTCACCAACAGCAGCGTCGGGTCAGGCTTTGCTCGTCGCAGTTTCAACCTGATCGTGATCGGTTTCCTGAGACGAACGCAGACACCGCGGTGCATAATTGACCATGATTCGACGAAGGGAAGTGTTCATTGCGCTGTGCCTTTGGGTCATCATTCTACGACACATTCTTTTATACCCTAACCGTCAAAATTATAACTTCTAATTTGAATTGTATAGTTGGACCAAATCCATGAGGAAAATAACACGGGCAGGACAGTCAATCAGTCAAGGCGACAACGATTCACCGATAACAGATACATGAGGCGGCGTCACTTCATCGTCGGTCTCGGAACCGCCACGGCGCTTACCGGCCCGGCTCTCGGCCAGCCTCCAAACCGGAACAATAGGGGAGACCCAGTCGAGAACGTCGATACTGGTGACACCTACGATGCGATACAGCCAGCTGTTGACGAGGCCGAAGAGGGTCACACTATCGAAGTGACATTGGCAACCCTCTTCCAGGAGACTGTAACGATCGAGACGGATTCACTCACGTTGCGGGCGGAAGCCGACTCGCGCGCGCGCGGATGTTTTCGGGAGTGGATACCGTCGCGGTCAAAGAGAGCGGAAACTCCTCGAGGGAGATCGACGGCGACGGTGATAACCTCGTTCTCACAACGACTGGCAACGCCCAACCCACCGTAACAGGGACCTTCGAGACCGTGTTTGTCGAATCGAAGGGTAATTCCCAACCCGAAATCGAGGGAGAAATCGAGCAATTGTACGTTGATGCACGCGGGAACGCAGCCCCGAATATCAGGGGAGACGTCGATAAGCTAACCGTAGTGACGAAAGGGAACGCACACGTAGGCGGCGTGAGCAGCGCCAGCGAGTATACGGAAGTCTCCGAATTCAATTCACAACCAGTACTCGATGGCAGCGTCGAAATTCGTGCTTCCGGGGTCGCAGTCGACGGGTTGGACATCGACACCGACGCGGTTGGAATCGATATTTGGCAGGGATACGGCGATACGACCAGCCTGTCGAACAACGTCGTTTTTGGCACCGACGAACTGGTTGTTGAAGAGGATGACGTTGCCGTCAAAGGGGCCGGGGTTCAGGTTCGGACTGCTCCGGAGACGGAGGAGGTGTCACTGGGCGGTGCCGAAGAGAAGAATCTGTTCGTGGGGCACTGGTGAATCGCCATACTGCGTCGGCTTCGACCGTTAGAACTAGGAAGATGAAGCGGGAAACCGCCGATGCTCTATGTCGAAGATCTCCCGCTTCACGAGCAAAGTGGTTCAGTTAGCTAAAAATGCTGTTGGTGGCTGAGGCGAAGTCGCCGCCCCCGAAGGGGGTGGCGGCTTCGCCGACTACGCTGTCGTATCGTTGCATTGTCTGCGGGTTTACTTGGAGAAGTCCTACCGAGAAGCGTTGGATCTGCTAAGCGAGATGCCACATATTCTCGTGGAGATCGGCCTTGAACCGGCCGATCTCCCCGACCACTCCACGCTAGTGAAGTGGTTTGATAGAATCAAGACAGCACTCTGGCGAGTGCTGCTGCGCCGACAGGCGCAGCTGCACGAGCCGAGCGGTCACGCTGCCATCGACGCGACGTTCTTCGACCGCGAAAACGCGAGCAAACACTACTGCCGTCGGACGAATTACCGCGTTCAGACGCTCAAAGCAACAGCTCTCATCGATACAGAAACCCAAGCCATTCTGGACGTTCACTGTACGACAGAGAAACGCCACGACACACAGCTCGGCTGGCAGGTCGCCCGACGCAACGCGGGCGACCTCGCCAGTCTCGCTGCGGACAAAGGCTATGATTGGATGGAGTTACGCAAGAAACTCCGCGAAGAGGGCGTGAGACCGCTGTTTAAACATCGTGAGTTCCGGCCCATCGACCACGCGCATAACGCGCGGATCGATGGGCCTCGATACCGCCAACGAGCGATGTGTGAGACCGTCTTCTCCACGATCAAGCGCACGCTCGGCGACGCCGTGCGTGCGCGATCCTGGTACGGCGAATTTCGTGAACTCATCCTGATGTGTGTCGTTCACAACATCAAGCAGTCTCTAAACCCGTGAAATCAAGCTACGTCTGGCGATTCACCACGGCCGAAGTACCCAACGATCGGTAACAGGTTGGCAACGACTATCGCGCCGAACTCGAAGTGGTCGCCCTCAGTTCGTTGCTTGTTCTCCATTCGAGCTATATAATCAGATAATGATGTTATTATGAACTTCGGTACATTCTGACGACGCATTCAGTGAGAAGGGATCCTATACTGATCGTTATAGGGCCGGTCGAGATTATGGATAAGGGTGATTCTATCCAGCGCGTCACCGCCGATCTGACGGATGACTAAATACCACGCACTGCCAGTGAAAGCAGCTTTCCACAGTGAGTGATCTGTCCAATATTCGCACCAATATCGAACTCGCCCAGATGCTCGTTGTGGAATTCCCCACAGGTAAGACAAAAAGATTTATTAAATAATAGTTAGAATGTATTCATTGCATGACGGATCAAAAAAGACGTCGCGTGTTGAAGGCAATTGGTGCTTCGAGTATATTCGCCGCTAGTAGCATTGGAGCGACAACCGCTTCAGAGACTGAATATGATATAGAAAAGATTGAATTATCTTCTTCTGAAGAAAAGAAATATTCTCGTGAAGCGTTCTCAAACAAAGCTGTAGAGGAAATGGTCGAGTTCCTTCGTGAAGAAAAAAGCGAAGAAATTCTAAAGGATGATCTTGATGGATACAGGGTACAGATCACCGGTGACGAAGAAATTAATCCTTCTGAATATGTGCTTTTGACAACGACGATAAATGATTCCGGTGATGAGGTCTTTACTATTCAAGTGATAGAAGGCGATGTCTATGTGACAGCGATAGTGGATGGGTCTGGTTACAAGAGTAATCTAGAAACCATTGATTCCGATAATGACCTTTCAGCACAAGAGAAGAATCCAGAGGGCTATAATGTCGTAGATTCTTTAGAGTGGAATGAATATCAGGAGAAGAAGACAGATAATAATCAGATTATAATGCAAAGTGGTATGGATTGCGTACGTTCCTTCACATTTAATACTAGGGTTGGGACAGATGACATTCCACAATGGCTTTGTACAGCTGTAGCGGGGGCAGGTGGTCTTGTCCTAACACTTCTCCCTGAACCAGGTTCAACAGCAGGCGGAGTCGGTGTGATAACATTAACCGCCACTTCAACCGGTTGTGTCGTGACTCACGAATTTGACGACGATAGTGATATTGATTTATCCGATGGAGTTGATATCACGATTTGTCTAGAGGCATACATGGATTGTGACATTAACAGTTACCCGCCAAAAGTTGATTGTTCGCCTGATCTATCGGCTTATGTGTCTGACTAATATTTATAACTAATAAGTGAATATCTCACATATCATAGAAAGAAATAACTCGTCTAACTGAGAAATTGGATTAGAAAATAATTGAATATGTCAAAGATCAGTTTTAATTACCCCGAGGGAGTGTTTTTAATATTAGGTGTTGCGTTAATGGTGCTACCAGAATATATCCTTCCAATATTTGGATTTAATCAACAATCATGGACACCAACAGTGACATATATTGGTGCGGCCCTGATATTCATTGGAGTGGCCATTATAATTATAAATGCTATCAGATAGTGCCTGGTGTGAACAAGACCTATTGTAACGTTTGTTGACTTTTCCTAAAATTGGCCCTCAGGTCGGCTTCTATGGCACCGTGAACCCCGGTGATTTGCTCGTTTCGATCACAATTAACGACGGTGAGCCTGTCAAAATTGAGTATCCATATGAAAACACCGGCTCTGGTGAATCACTAGACGGCGGCGACTTGACGTGTAGAATCACGTCGCTCAAGGCGTCACACTGGAACGTATTTACCAAGGGTGTCGAGGATTCACACAATGACGAAGCGAATTGACGCACTCATAGCCCTAGTAAACCACCGGAACCCGACGCTGTATGGCGATTCACCAAAGCCGTTCGTGGAGAATTACGTCGGCGTCCTCGTCCTTGACGATGACGGTGAACTCGCCGATATCGATACCGGGCCGATCCGGGAGAACAATCGATTCTATGACAACAAGCTCGCGGTCGCGCCGTTACCCCAACGTCCGGACGAAGACCTAAATCTCGATGTCTTGGACGACATTCCGGTCGAAGTCGTCTCCTCCGAACTCGACGACGAGGGCGCGATCATTGCGGATCTGCCGAGCGTCCCGATCGATGAGGACGAATCAAAGCGTATGCTCTCCCTGTCGGTTCGACGGAAGTCGGCCGGGACGGTGGAGTTCGCTCTCGATCCGGAACTGACATCCTCCCACGGCTAAAGCCGTGGGGTTCCCCCACTGGGGGTTGAACCCACGGATACGGAGAGGTTCGCAGGTTCGTCGTCACGGTGGACGATGACCTGCGTTTCGGGCTGTGCCAGTACAGCCCCTGCCTCGGACAGCGGTTTCGAGAACTTGCCCAAGGCTCGTTTGCCGATGTTCAGCGCACCGTTCTTGTCGGCGTTGTCGTCCAGCCCACACTCGGGACACTCGAATCGTCCCTGCGTCTCACGGACGCCCTCGCAGGCACAGCGGTTGCACGTCTTCGAAGTGTCGTATTCTTCGACCAACTGTACGTCGATGCCCGCGTCGTGGGCTTTGTGCTCGATGTAGTTGAGCAGGCGGGCGAACGGCATCTTGTGGGTCTTGTCGTTGACGTACCGCCCTTTGTCGTTGTCCTTGCGAACCCCGCCGAGGTCGCCCACGACAATGATTGCGTTCCGTTCTTCGGCGTCCTCCACGATCTGGCGAGCAATCTTGTGGAGGCGGTCGTCCACCTTCCGCGCTTCCGCGTCACCGATACGCTCGACCACCTGCTGTCCCTGTCGGGGCTTCGCCTTCCCGATGGACTTCCGCAACTGCTTGTAGTGTTCGCGGATACGGCGCACTTTCTCGCCGTAGAAGGCGGTCTTGCGGTCGGAGAGGAACGCGCAGGTAGCGACCCACCGTGCGCCCATGTCGATAGCCAGTACGTCGTCGTACTCGTCTTGGACGGTCACAGACCGCTTCACGACGAGATGGACGTACCAGTCACCGTCACGGTGTACCAGTTCGCTGTCTCGAACGTCGCCCTCACGGACGAGTTGTTCGTCTTTGTACGGGACGTGGGCGGGACACCAGATGGAGTTGCCCCGTCCACGCTCGGGGTCGTAGACGGGAACTTTCACCCACCACGACGAGAGAACGGTGTCCTCGTCGTAGGACACGTCGAACACGTCGTTGCGGAGAACGACAGGCTGTTCGGTGTCGGGGTTCGGGTCTTTCTGTCGCTGGACTTTCGACGCCTGCTGGTCGGTCGCGGAGTAGAGGTCGGCGTCTCCGCCGTGAACCTCGGTCTGGAACGCCTCGTACTCACGGGTGAGCAGGTCGGCTTTCCTGTTGGTCAGCGAGTGGAGTTTGACCCGCACCGTGGTCGAGACGTTCCGTTGCATGACTACTCACCTGCTTGGGCGTCGATGTACTCCTCGATGACCTCGCTGGATACGTCGCCCGCACTCGAAACGAAGTACGAGCGCGTCCACAGCGACGGCAGGCCGAAGTCGAACTCGTCCCGAAGTCGGCGCGAGGAGTAGCCCTTGACCTGTTGCATTATCTTGTTCGGGGCGAGCGTCGGGTCGCCCGTGATGAACAGGTGTACGTGGTCGGGGCGAATCGCCAACTCCAGTATTTCGAGGTCGAGTTCGTCGGCTTTCTCCTCGATGAGTTCTTCGAGACGGTCGCGTACCTCGCCCTCAAGCACCGATTTGCGGTACTTTGGGCACCAGATGAAGTGGTACTGGAGTTTGTGGACGTTGGTACGTTCCCTGTCGAACCCACGAGGCATTGTCAGTATATAGAGCATCTTCACCTAAAGATGTTGCGCAAGCATCCAACCCCAGCCGTGGCTACGAGCGTGGATAGATTCCCAGTTGTCGGCTTCATCCCACCCGTAAACGGGTGGGCTTTCGCCTCGCTACCGCTGTAACGTTCGATGACCCCGACCTTCCAGACGCTTACGAACCGATCAATGGCGGGGGATTCGAGATCGATACCGATCTCGAGGAGGACGAAATCGAGGTCGTCCGGTTCTCGTTTTCGGTCGACAGAAACGAGCTCGAAGACCCACACGATCTGGCACTCCAGCGCCAGGTCGACGGCACCTTCGAGCAGGTCAGGACGGTTCTCGTAAGCGAAACGCCAACTAGTTACCAGTACGTTGCCTTTACCAGCGGGTTCTCGTTGTTCCAGCTGGCCGAATTCGACGAAGGAGGCGTCGGCGGCGCAGGGAGAGAACTCGAAGGGACCATCATCCTTCCCGATCCGGTGGCTCTACCAGAAGGGTCCGTAGAGGAAACGTTCCTCCGGATCGAGGCCTCGAAGGGGATCGACACGCTTGACATCGATTCGATGGATTCGAAGGTCACCATCGACGACGAAATCACGATCGACCTAAGTGATGAGTCCGCAGACGACCTCCCGGAGAATTTTGTGGATCTGTTCGAGATAACTAATGCCGGTTCCGAGTCCGTCACGCTCAGGACGACCGCCGGGTTGTCGAACGTCGACTTCTTCAACGTTCCAGAGGGAACGTCAGAAGACCTCGTCGAGATGGACACGTTCGACGCTCTTGAGCGATTGATCGGCCTGCACGAGGAGGTACAGGAGATCAGATCAGCTCAAACCCAGTTGAACGCCGGCCAGCGAGTCTCCTCCGGCCTGTCGGTCGACTCGACGGCACCCGACGACCAGTTCTGGTTCCAGATGTTGCTACCAACGCTGGTCGAGGGCTCTGGGGAGGCATTCGACCCGTCCGATCAAAACGACAGCATACCCGCTAGCTGTCCAAACGACGAGTTCCCCGTGCTGTACCCAAAGGAGTACGGCTACAACGATTCGAGATTCTGGAGTTGGGTACCGGGCATCGGCGACGGCGTTCCGGACTGGATCCCGGACGACCTCGACGACGATACGAGGGTGTTCCGTATCCCGGCGACGTTGTCGGCACACTGGCAGAGCGAATCCGCTACGAGCGGTCGCGTGACCGTCATCGTTGACGCGGAACCGGGGCCCGAAGGCGAACTGGTCGCGCTCTATGACAAAAATGGCATCATCGGTGACGAGGGCGAACTCAGAACGCTGCCGATCGCGAGCTTCTACAGCGAGGACGATTTCTCCGATGGATCCGTCGACGAGGAGTTCGACCTGGTGTTCACGTCGGAGACGGACTGTGAGCCGCCGTCGCGCTCTGTGGATTTAGTGACCATGGACCGGGTGTTCAGTGACGTTGGGGAGATCGTCCTGGACGTCGACGTCGAGGGCGAACTCGCGGAGAAAACCGGGGTAAGTGACTTTACGGCCACGCGGCAGTTTCACACGCTGGGTGATACGACCGATGAGGTCGTCGATACCCTCCTCGGAGAGACCTTCGAAGCGTTCATCAGTGGCGTGATCAGCGCTGCCCTACCGGGGCCGGTCATGACCTATCGGGCCGCACGCGCGCTCGCTACCGGTTCGGCGACCGGCGGGAGTGCCGGCGTCGAACTCGCTGCGTTCTGGTCGGGCGCCGATTCGCTGACGCGGGATCAGTCGCTTACGCCCCAGTCCCTGGTTGCGGACGGACTTGCAACGGGCATCGTCGGGTACAGCACATCGACGGAGATCGACGTTTCGAGACCCCTCGACGCGATTGGACTGGAAACCGGTGCCTACGGGCCGAGCTTCTACGTGTCCGATGATCCGGAACCGGTCTGTATCGAATCCGACCGCCGGACGCTCACCGTCGAAGGCCAGGTCACCGGCGGCCCCATGATCCTGATGGGACTCGATTCCGAACTGACTCCTGGGTCGAGCAACCACGGGCCGCCGGAGGAACACGCCAAGATGGTCGAATCGATCCTCGATAGCGTTACGAACGACGGCGAGGGGATCCTCGTCCTCGGCGGGAATCCCGATAGCAACCCAAACATCGTCGACTACTGGGAGGGCGACGTCGGAAACGATCCGCGCGTCGACGAACCGGTGACGTTCGTCAACGAAAGCGACGACATTCGTGACGTCGACTTCGAGGGGTACGCGATGATTGGGATCGTCAGCAGCACGGGCCAGATCAGCAACGGCCTCGTCGACAGCGAGAACCAGGCGCTCATCGACCGGCAAAACGACATCGCGGAGTTCGTAAATAACGGCGGTGGACTCCTGGGTAAGACCCAGGACGGCCTCAACGACTCCTGGGACTACGTCAGCGAGATCGCGGACATCGATCCGATCGAAACAGGCTTTTCGTCGGTAGACGTCACGGCAGCAGGGGAGGAACTCGGGTTAACACAGAGCGGTATGGATGGCTGGTGCTGCTATCACGAATCGTTCGAGGAGGACTCGATACCCGACTTCCTCGACGTCCTGATACGGAACGCACAGCGAAGCGATCGGCCGCCCGCCGCCGTCGGCGGCGATCGGGTCGTCATCCAGACCGCGGTCAAGCTCGAGATCACGACCCCATCGGTCGTCGAACCCGCATCGTTCACCGACCTCGAATTCTCGCTCGCAAATAGGTCGGACGAACCCGGCGGGGACGTCCGACTCGAAATCGAGATCACGAGCGAGGATGGCGTCTCCGAAACCGACGTCGAGTTCGCGAGCGGAGACGACCTCGAGGAGGACGACGGCACGCTGGTCGGCGAACTCACGGACGAACCGATCGAGTTCCCGCCGGACCTCGATTTCGACCTCACTCGGGAACTGGCATTCAACGAAACCGGGTCCTTTGATCTCGTGGTCACCGTCGTGGACGACGAATCTGACGAGGCGGTCGTCGCGCTCCCGTTCGGGATCAAGAGCGTCGACACCGGTGAGGATCTGGAAATCTGCGAGGGATAACTCACGAACCCGCTCCGCCCGGCGTGGGTCGGCCTGACCGGAAGTGGCTACCGGGGCGCGGGTTCAGTTCCAGCGTCTGGAACCGGGTACGTGCCGTTGTGGGAGTCGATCTGGTTCCGTCTAGAACTCACAGTGATCGTTCTCGACACACTGCTCTACCCATGTGGGTGTCTCGATGTCGTCGACACTGGGGCCAGGGTCGTACTCGTATTGTACGTTTACCGTCGTCGTATTGCCTGGCCGGAGCAGATACTCCCCGTACGATGAAGCCCCAGTCAACTGATACCGTAGCGACGCTTCCCGAAGGACGCCGGTTTCCCGGTCGACGCTGAGTTTACCCGACTTGGGACTGACGTGCCTCGTCCCCGTATTAAATGTGGTCCACGTCGATGACGGCTCGTAGACCGTCCGGTTGTCCTGCTCTTCGACGTGCTCGTATTCGGGATTGTCGAGGTGGCCACCGGTCTGTACGCGTACGAACTGCATTTCCGAGGGGTCGACGGTTCCGTTCTCTTCGGTGATCCGGACGAACCTGTCCTCGTGCTCTCCGAAGTATACCTCCTCGGCGTCGGTGGGCTCAGTCGACGCCATCCATTCCTCGTCGTCGACGTGACCCTCGTATTTCGTATAGACTGTTCCGTCGTCGTAGAATTGTTCGACGGTTCCGTTCTCGTATTCGAACGTGAAGTGTGCCTCGTCGTCGAGAACCGTGGCTTCGTGCACGACCAGTAGCCTCTCGTTCTCTGCCGATATCTCTCCGGAGGAGACGTACGAATCGGACTGGCCGAATTCGAACGGCCCGCTCGTCGAATCAACGCTCAGGGGAAGCACGAAGGTGGTCGCGACCCCAACGAACACCAGCAGGATTGCAACGATCCCGATCAAAACCCAACGGTTCATACTTACGCATCTATTAGATTAGAATATTAATATTCCCATGTCGTGCATTGGCGAGAAAAATACCCCAGACCTTCGCAGCCGTCATTCCCGTTGAAGCCCTCGAAAAGAGGGTTCGGCTGCATCTCGATAGACGTCTCCGGGTTCTGGGCCATCCAGATAGATCATTAAACAGTGGGTATGTAAACCTCTGGTGTAATGCTTTCCCCGGGCATTTTTCCAAAACCCACAAACGGAGTGAGACGATGGTATAACACGTCCGAGCGCTCCAGACCTCTCGGTGTTCGAACCGTATCGAAACCCGTTGGGCCTCGAGACCGACCACCGCTGTGTCCTGCTGGACGAATAGCCAACTGCCAAATCACCTAAGCGAGTGGTTCGACTGGTACGAGTATGGATCGGACTGCGCCCGAGCCGCTCGAGCTGGAAGACGTAGACAGGACCGTCCGATCGGCGAGCTGGTACGATATCGCAATCGGCCTCATGGGGTTGCTGACCGGTTCGACGTTCCTGGCCACGGCATGGTTCGTGAACGGATTGACTACCGAGGTGGGTGCCGAGGCGACCGTTCCATGGCTGTTATTCTGGCTCTCTTCGGTGTTGATCGGGGCCGCCGGAGTAGTCGGGTTGGTGCTCGGACTGGTTTTTCTCTGGGGAACGGTCCTCAGCACCGTCAAATCTCTCCTCGGGAGGGGCTGACGACGAGCCAGTTCGTGGGCTTCGGTACGGAACGGGGTCGGCGTCCGCCTCTCGAGCGGAGACGCAGATGGGACTCGGGACCGAAACGGGACAGCGACGACCCCCACTGCGCTCGACGCGACAGTCATGGACTTCGGTTGTGCCCGTCAATACCGACGAAAATGGATGACTGAATGGAAACCCCGGATCCAACTTCAGCGATGGATCGGCGGCGACGGGCCTCTCGTCATCGACCGAAGCGTTGTCAGTCACGGCCCGATCGTGATCCGCCCGGTGGGCTCGAGCAGAGTCGTCGACCGTGAGGCCGAGCTTTTACTCTTCGCGTGCGTCGACGATCAGCACCGGCACGGTGACGTTTCGGATCGTTCGTTCGGCGACGCTGCCGAGCAACGCTCGACGGACGCCACTGCGGCCGGCCGATCCCATCACGACGGCGTCGATTTCTTCCGACTCGACGTAGTCGCGGATTCTGCGATGTGGCCGACCAGCCTGAATCGACTCGACGACCTCGAGGTCGTCGCCAGCCCGGTCGGTGACCGCCTGGATCGCCGCAGTGGCCCGCTGTTGTAGTTCAGTCATCTCGTCGAACTGACCCTCTTTGATGCGCTGGACCTGTTCGGTGCCGAGACTGAGATCGACGGCGTCGAGATCGACGACGTAGAGCGCGTGAAGCGTCGCGTCGTGTCTGGTGGCCAGGTCAATCGCGTGGTCGATCGCGTTCTGTGCGACATCGCTTCCGTCCGTGGGAATGAGGATGTGGTTGTACATGATCAGTCGTCTTCGGGTGTTCCGCCGTCAGTTGCGACTTCTTCTGCCGACTGGAGTTTCGCCATCGGTTCGGGACTGTGACACTGTCGGACGAGTCGCTTTACGTCTTCTGGTGGCTCCTCGGTGAACTGGGAGACGACAACGATGGTCAACACGACGGCCGGGACGCCGACGAGAGACGACGAGGTTGCAGGAACGATAGCCGCGAACGCAGGGAAGATAGCGTCACCAGAGAGCGCGCCGATGTACTGTGGGAGGATTTCGTTCAGGATCGATCCGAAGCCGAAGAACAGTCCGACGAACATACCGGCGATCGCTCCCTCGCGGGTGGCGTCTTCCCACCAGAGACCGAGGAAGAACACCGGGAACAACACGGTACCTGCCAGCGCGAAGGACATGCCGACGACCTCGGCGATGAGTGCAGGCGGGTTCAGCGCCAAGACGGTGACGACGGCACCGAGGGAGAGGATCGTCAGGCGACCGACGATCAACTGCTCGCGCGGGGTCGCATCCGACTTGTAGAGGTTAGTGTAGATGTCGTGTGCCGCAGCGGAGGATGCAGAGATGAACAGACCAGCGGTCGTGGCCAGACCGGCCGCGATCGCGCCAGCGGCGACGATACCGACGAGCCATTCGGGAAGGCCAGCGAGGTAGGCCGTCAGGACGACGAGGGTGTCCGACTCGGTGCCGGTCATCTCGGTGTACTCGCCGACGTTTTCCTGGTAGAGCAGGGAGCCAAACGCCGCGTAGGCGGCGGTGCCGAGGAACAACAGGAGCGTAAAGAACAGCCCCCAGACGGTCGCCCAGCGAGCGTTGCGCTCGTTATCGGCCGTATAGAACCGCACGAGCACGTGTGGCAGGCCACACGTGCCGGCGATCAGGCTGACACAGAGGGCGATCCAGTGGTAGTAGCTGGCGTTGGCGAACGGCTCGGTGTACTGGCGTTCGATTTCCGCCATTGCGGTCGCCTGGTTACCGTACTCGACGAATGGCAGGGCCGTCGACCAGCCCTGGACCAAACCGGTGGCATACAGCCCGAGCAGGAACGCCGAGATGAGGATGACGTACTGCAGCGCCATGTTCTTCGTTGCGCCCAGCATGCCCGAAAGGGCGACGTAGCCGATCGTGATTGTCATCAACAGGATCACGCCGACCTCGTAGGAGACGCCGAAGATGTACTGGGCCATCAGCCCGAGGCCGTTCCCCTGCGCGATGATGTAGACGAACGCGATCAACAGCGTTGTCGACGCCGCGATCGCCCGTCCCAGATCGGAGTAGTATCGGTCACCGACGAAGTCGGGGGCCGTGTACTTCCCGAACCGGCGGAACTGTGCCGCGAGGAAGATGAGCAGGATGAAATAGCCTGTCGTCCAGCCGACGACGTACGCCAGCCCGAAGTAGCCGAGCAGGGCAACCGTCGACGCGACGCCGAGATAGGCGGCGACGCTCATCCAGTTGGCCGCGATCGCCATCCCGTTCTCAACGGCACCGATCGAGCGGCCAGCGACCCACATGTCGTCGACCGCCGCGACGCGGAAGAACCAGCCGACGCCGAGGAACACGGTCAACATCGCTACCAGTGTCAGCGCCGGAAAGAGTTTGAATCCACCATCGAAGAGGTCTGACGCGACCTCGAGAAGAACCGGCTCGATCACTCGCGTTCACCACCGTCGGCAGCGACGGCCTGTCCGGAGTCGGCCGCAGTTTCGGTCTCGTGGTCGACACCGTACTTCGCGTCGAGTAAATCACGTCGCCAGGCGTAGACCGCCGAGAGGACCAGTGCGCCGATCGGCGAGCCGAGTGCGGTCAGGAAGTAGTGAAGCTGGAAGCCGAGCACGTAGGTGCCCGTCATGGCCTCCGGAGCGATTGCCGTCGCGGTCACGGGCCCGAACGTAAAGATAACCCAGACCGCAAACAGCCCCCAGATCACCTTGAGATGATCTCGCATGAACGGCGTCGCGGGCTTGAACATGTGGATTTTCTCGTCGAGATAGTCAACGGTCTCGGTTCCGCCGTCGGTCTCGAGTCGGTCGGTATCGTCCGCTCGCTCGCTCGTCGAGCGACCATCAGTCATAGTGGCGATCACTCAACTGCTCGTCGGTCGTCGCTGTAACTGCGGTACAACCACTCGTCAACCGTGTGAAGGGCACACGAGACGATTGTGACGTAACTTGTCTCACAAAAAACACGTCGGCTGTGTCGTTACCACGGGCGTTTCGCATACGAGTAACAGTACAATTATCATGATGGATAAAGGTGCGTCCTTTTGCAATAATTGTGAAGAACCGATAGCAGAGCCAAGGGTAGTGAAACCAACCCACAACCTTCCACACAAAATTATCATGTAGTTTTGTGACCGTCGGTCGCAGCTCTCAGACAGTATCTAACGACCGAAACCCAGAACATGTCACAATAGCTTTCTTTTAGAACAATCGGAGAAAGTCTGCTCGAGAACGGCAACAAGCTTTCTCGTGAAGTACCTCGGGGTCAAGCCCCGAGGCACTCTCGCTGTACCTCGGTAGAGACACCATCACGTAGTGGACCGGTTTGGCCGTCGAAAACGGCTCGCAGTTCGCTCATTCGAACGACGTCCCGCCGACACAGTCTGCGATACCGGTCGGCCACTCGAGACGGCGGAACCTCGAAATCAGGATGGAAACTCGTCGAAGGATGACGAGACGTCTACCTCGCGTGTGGACGCTGCGACAGCAAACCGGTCGTACGGACTCTCCTCGGCAAAACAGTCTCACAGACCTCCGCAGTCGAGCGGCGAGTACCGTCAGTCGCCGGTGTCAACCTCGATACGTTCGAACGCGCCCCGTCCGGTCCGCCGGTGGCCGTCGGCCAGCGCAGAAGAGAGCAGTCGGTGTTCGGCTTTCCGGAGGTGTTCGTGTAACGTCGCGCGACTGATCTCGAGTTCCTCGGCGAGTTGTTCGTTCGTGATCTTCCGCGGCCAATCGTAGTACCCTCGAGCGAGCGCTTCCGTGGCGACTTCGCGCTGTCGGGCCGTCAGCGGCGAGTCGGTGCTCGCCTCGAAGGGCTCGAGTTTCCCGAGCGTGACCGTACCGAACCCCTCGAGGTCGTCGATAATGCGCCTGAGATCTTCTCGTCGAAAGACGAGGACGTTGTACTCTCGCTGGCGGCCGGAGACCGTGTTCGAGCGACGGAGCGTGCCGTGGTTGCGGTAGATGGCCGAGTAGGCGCCACAGGACGGTTTGGTCACGAGGAGGTTCTCCTCGTCGAGTCGCTCGACGTGTTCGACGTGATCTGTGGCCTCGAGTTCGGACTGGAACGCGTCGGCGTGCTCGCCGGCACACAGGACGAAGGTCACGAACCCGTTCTGGATCTCCTCGATCTCGATTGGAAACGGCGCGTCGGCACTCGCCGTGAGGCGACGGAGAATACACTCTCGGTGCTGGGTGAAATGAATCGTCGCGGTAAACATCGGCTCGTACGGTGTGTGAACACACCCCTCTGTGAAAAAGATACACCCAGAGTTGGGGTCGGACGATGTCCACTCATGCTGCTGCCATGTCGGCTTTGGCAGTTCGTGTACTGTTCGTCTCGTGGCTGTGTGCTGGGTGTGCCCGTTCGATCCGGTCCGCTATCGCTCGCTCGAGCGCCCGACGGGACTCTACCGAACGGACACGACAGCCGACAGGGACGCCTATTCCGGACGATAGTTCATAAACAGCCAACAGCTGTTGGGGGAATCCTTACTCACCAACGTTCCGTCTCACCATATGGAGCGATATCATATGACATACAACCTCGGCGTGGACGTCGGCGGGACGTTTACCGACGTCATCGTCTTCGACGAAGCCACGCACGAACTGACGATCGATAAGGTGCTCTCGACTCCGGCGAACCCCTCAACGGGTGTCCAGCACGGTATCGAGGAGGCGACGGCCAAAGCGGGAACGTCAGTGGCCGACCTCGAGTTGTTGTTTCACGGGACGACCGTCGTGACGAACATGCTCTTAGAGGAGACCGGGTCGCGCGTCGGGCTGGTCACCACTGAGGGCCACGAAGACGTCCTCCACCTCGCACGGGCGTGGACTCCCGGCCCGCTGTACGGCTGGATGGCCATGGAGAAGCCCGATCCGCTGGCCGACCTCGTCGATACACGAGGCGTCGGCGGTACGATCGCCTCGCCGTCCGGCGAGGAGGTCGAACCGCTCGACGAGACGGCAGTCCGAGAGGCGGTTCAAGAACTCGAGGCCGCGGGCGTCGAGTCGGTGACGGTCGCGCTGTTGAACTCGTATCTCAATCCGGCCCACGAGGAACGCGTCCGCGAGATCATCGGCGAAGAAGCCCCCGAACTGCCGGTCTCGGTCTCCTCTGAGATCGTTCCGGAGTACGGCGAGTACGAGCGAACGCTGACGACGGTCATCAACGACTACGCGCGGCCGACGGTCATCGAGTACCTCGAGGATCTGGACGAGTCGCTGGCAGCGGCCGGCTCCACAGCACGGATGAACGTCGTCCGGTCCGACGGTGGACTGATGAGTTCCCGAGCAGCACAGCGTCGCCCGGTCGAACTCGCACTCTCGGGTCCCAGCGGTGGAGTCGTCGGCGCGGCGACGATTGCCTCGAAAAAGGGTGTCCCAGACGTATTGACACTCGACATGGGCGGGACGTCGACTGACGTTTCGCTCGTCGAAGACGGGACACCGGAGACGACCCGCCAGACGAAAGTCGGCTATCGGGAGTTCAAATCCCGGTCCGTCGACGTGAACACGGTCGGCGCTGGCGGTGGCTCGATCGCCCGCGTACAGCTGAACGGCTCGTTGCAGGTCGGCCCCGAGAGCGCCGGCGCCGACCCCGGACCAGCGTGTTACGGCCAGGGTGGCGAGGAGCCGACGGTCACCGATGCGAACGTCGTCCTCGGGCGAATCCCGCCGTCGGTGCAACTCGGCGGGCGAATGGATCTCGACCGCGAGGCGGCCCGCGAGGCCGTCGCCACCATCGCCGACCAGCGTGATAGCTCGGTCGAGGAGGCTGCCCAGGCGATCCTCGACATCGTCAACGAGAACATGCACGGCGCGCTTCGCGTCGTGAGCGTCGAGCGCGGCTACGACCCCCGCGAGTTCGGACTCGTCGCGTTCGGCGGCGCCGGCCCGATGCACGCAAACGCCCTCGCAGACGTGATGGACGCCTACCCGCTGATCGTTCCACCGGGCCCGGGCGTCATGTCCGCGTTCGGCTTTCTCACGTCCGACGTCCAGAACGAGTTCTCAGAGACCTACCTCGAGACCGACCAGAACGTCGACGGCGACGATGTCGCCGGGAAGCTCGAGGCACTCGCAGCCGAGGCCGGCGAGTGGCTCCGTTCGGAGGGCGTCGACGACACAGACCACGAGTTCGAGTACTATGCAGACTGTCGATACTTCAGACAGGACATCCAGATGTCGATCCCAGTCGACCTCGACGGCCTCCGCGGCGAGGCTGGCCTCGCGGAGATCAACGACGACTTCGAGCGTCGCCACGAACGACAGTTCGGCTTTACTCTCGAAGCGCCACTGGAGGTCGCGAACCTCCGGGTCATCGGCAAGGGGCTGATGGAGGGCGTCACCATCGACGAGACGGAACTGAGCGAAGCCGACCCGAGCGCCGCCGTGGTCGACTCGAGCGAGGTCTACTTCGACGGCACCGATTACGAGACGACGATCTACGATCGAGCCGAGCTGCGGCCGGGCAACGAACTCGACGGACCGGCGATCGTCACCGACGACGACTCGACGGTCGTCGTCCAGCCGGATCACACGGCGCTGATCGACCGCTACGGAAACATCGAAATCACTCGAGGTGATGCACAATGAGCACTGAGACACCCGACTTCGTCCGTGAGCACGACGTCGACCAGACCACACTCGACATCATCGAAAGTACGCTCTCGAACACCCGCGACGAGATGGACCGAGTCGTCGAAACGACCGCGATCAGTCCCGTCATCCGCGAGCAGTCGGATCAGTTCCCGCTCATCGCGGATGCGAAGGGCCGAATGGTCATGGGCCAGTTCGGCTCGGCGATCGACACGATCCTCGAGAACTCACCGTTCGACCGGGACGACCTCGTTGACGGTGACGTCATCGCGACCAACGATCCCTACATGTGTGCTGGCGCTGTCTCGCACACGCCCGACATGCTCCTGTTGCGGCCAATCTTCTACGAGGGCGACCTCGTGGGCTACTCGAGCCAGTGGGGGAACCTGATGGACGTCGGCGGCAAGACTCCCGGCAGCATGCCCGTCCAGGCGACCACCATCTTCGAGGAAGGGATGCGACTCCCGCCGGTCAAACTCTACAAGGCGGGTGCGTTCGACAGCGAACTCCTCGAGACGTTCGCACACAACACCCGGCTGCCAGAACACGCCGAAGCCGACATCAAGGCACTCGCAGCGGGGACGAAAGCCGCCGAAACGCGCGTCCACGAACTCTGTGACCGCTTCGGCAAGGAGACCTACCTCGAGGCGACCGACGCCATTCTCGATCGAACCCGCGCCGGGATGATCGACCTCATCCACGAGTTCGTCCCCGAAGGCGAACGCTACACATTCGAGGACTACGTCGACGACGACGGGATGGGCAACGGTCCGATCAAACTCCACCTCGAGATCTACCGGGAGGGCGACACCGTCTACTTAGACTGGACGGGCACGGACGAGCAGGTTCCGGGAACGGTCAACTTCCTGTTGAACGAGAAGATGTTCAAGATGTTCACTGGGGTCTTCCTCATCATGGCATTCGACCCCCTGCTGACGTTCAACGACGGCTACTACGATCTCTTCGAGGTGACCTTACCCGAGGGCTCGGTCGTCCAGCCGGAGTTCCCGGCGGCACTCGGCAACCGGTTGCCGATGATGGCCCGACAGTTCGACGTCCTGCAGGCGACGTTCTCGAAGCTCATCGACGACTTCTCCGTCGCCGGTAGCTACGGCACCTCGCCGAACCTCGTCTACGCGGGCACCGACTCCGAAGGCAACGATTTCCAGATGCTCGAGATCCTCTATGGCGGCATTCCAGCGCGGCCGGGCGGTGACGGACTCGACGGTCACTCGTGGTGGCCGCTGTTCCGGACCGTCCCCGCTGAGTATCAGGAAGCGTACTACCCGCTTTCGATCGACGAGTACAGCACGCGTGCCGATACCGGCGGCGCTGGTGAGTTCCGCGGCGGCCACGGCATCACGAAGGTCTACACCTTCGAGGAGTCGGGCGCGATCACCTTCCAGGACGACCGTGCACACACCTACCCGTGGGGCGTCGACGGCGGCACTCACGCGGCGACCAGCGAGAAGAAACTGATCCGCGCCGACGGCACCGAGGAGGAGTTGCCCTCGAAAGTCGAAAACGTCGGCGTCGAAGCGGGCGACAAACTCGTCTTCGCCACCGCCGGCGGCGGCGGACTGGGTGATCCGCTCGAGCGCGACACCGATACCGTTGCTCGAGAGGTCGACCGTGGGCTCGTCTCCGAAGCAGCCGCACGCGAGGAGTACGGCGTCGTCCTCACGGACGGGACCGTCGACGAGGCAGCGACCGAGAACCGGCGCAAGGAGTTGCGGGCGAGCCGCGACGACCTCGAGTCGTTCGATTACGGCCCGCTTCCCGACGACGACGAACTCGAGACACGAATCGCCGACGAACGCCGCGAGTTCGACGACAGACACGACTGAGGGCTCTCGTCGAACACCACAGATTCCAATGGACTGGCCACACGACTTCGACAGCTACGACGAGTCCGACTTCGGCGCGAGCGTCGGCCTCGGCGACCGGCCCGCGCTCGTCGTCATCGACCTGATCAACGCCTTCACCGATCCCGAGACTGGACTGGGGGCGGACGTACGCGACGTCCTCGAGGAAACCGAACGGCTGCTCGAGGCCTTTCGTGAGCACGATCTACCTCGGTATTTCACGACCGTCGCCTACGAGGAGTCCTACGGCGACGCCGGTCGGTTCGTCGAGAAGGTCCCCGCGTTACGAGAGCTTCGCCTCGGCACCGACGCGGTCGCGGTCGACGACCGGATCGCGCCCGGCGACGACGAACGGGTGATCGTAAAAAAGTACGCGAGTGCGTTCTTCGGGACCGACCTCCAGACCGAGTTGACCACAAACCGAGTCGACACGCTCGTGATCGCTGGCGTCACGACCAGCGGCTGCGTCCGTGCGACGGCCGTCGACAGCCTCCAACACGGCTATCGGACGATCGTTCCGGCAGATGCAGTCGGCGACCGCGCCGAAGGCCCACACCGGGCCAACCTCTTCGATATCGACGCGAAATACGGCGACGTCGTCTCGACCGACGACGTCATAGACCACCTCAAAGACGATGCGTAACTACACCGACACTCGACGAGCCGTATCGACACCTGCTTGCCCACGACAGACCTGGAACCGATCATGACCGAGTACGGAGCGGCGCTGCGTGATCGACTCGAGCGCGAGGAGTTACTGGTCTGTCCCGGCGTCCACGACCCCCTGACGGCCGCCGTCGCGGACGCCGTCGGCTTCGACGCGATCTACATGACCGGCTACGGGACCTCGCTGTCGGCGACCGGCTATCCCGACGCCGGCCTGATCACCATGCCGGAGATGATCGACAACGCCGCGAACATCCAGGAACGCATCGACGTGCCGCTCATTGCCGACGCGGACAACGGCTACGGCAACGCGACGAACGTCGTCCGGACCGTCCGGGAGTACATCAGCGCCGGCGTCGGTGCCATCCACATCGAAGACCAGACCTTCCCGAAACGCTGTGGCCACACGAAAGGTCGGGAGGTCATCCCGCGCGAGGAGGCCGTCGGCAAGATCGAAGCCGCGGCCGACGTTCGCGACGACCGCGCCCCCGAGTTCGTGCTCATCGCCCGAACGGACGCCCGCGGCACTGGCGACGGGTCGCTCGAGGAGGCGATCGACCGCGCGAACGCTTTCCTCGAGGCCGGAGCCGACGTCGCCTTCGTCGAGGGACCGACCGATGAGGCGGAACTCGAACGGATCGGCCGCGAGGTCGACGGACCGATCGTCTACAACTTCGTGGGCGACCTCGGCTCCTCACCGTACGTCGATCTCGCCGACCTCGAGTCGTGGGGCTTCGATCTGGTCGTCTTCCCGATCGCATCGACGCTGTCGACCATCGCGCACGTCCACGAGGACCTCACTGCGTTCGCCGACGACCCGGTCGGAGCGATGCGCGGGATCGACGACGCGTTCAACGACCGGCCGCTCGGGAGCCTCCACGAGTTCTCCGGCTTCCCGGCTGTCCTCGAGTGGGAGCGCCGCTACCTCCCCGATGCCGACCAAGAGAAGTACGAGGGCTCACTCGGCGACGACCTCGAGGACGACTGATCGACCGACGGCCAGCGACCTCGAGTGCCACTGGCCGGTTCGTTCGTCGGAACTCGAGCGTGCATTTGTCTGACGAGGGGCAGACGTAGAGCAGACGGCAGGCAGTAAACTATCACTGAATTCATATAGGGCGATGTGGTGGTCGGGATATGCAGCCGGGGGACACACCGAGCATCCAGGTCGTAACGCAAGTCGCGAGCGCCGAGGGCATCGATCCGGTCGAGTTGACGCCCCCGCTTCACAACGTCGTCGATCCGGACGCACTGGACGCGTTCGTCCAGACGGCCGACGCAGAGGCGACGATCGAGTTTTCCTATCGAGACCACTCCGTTTGTGTCGACGGCACTGGTCGCGTGGTTCTGACGCAACGGACAGAACCGCCCGCGACCCCCGAGTAAACTCATATCTGGTATCGAGTGACACGCCGACAAGAGGTGGCGAGGCGTGGCTTCGGTCGTGGAGTCGAGGCGTGACGGAACCGTGTCGGTTCAACTCGGTGCTGGTTCGACGCGGATCGTCCCCGACGCGGTGATCGTTACGAGACAGTCGTCGTACTCGAACGCCACCGTCCCCGTTGTTCGTCCATCGCCAGCCCGCGAGTCGAACAGTCGCTCGAGCGCGCCGGTGTCAATGGCCCCGTGAAGCGGCTCGAGGTCGATGACGTCGACGCCGCGATAGGTCGCAACAGCCTCGGCGACCGCGACGGTCAATGGCTCGTCGTCGTCTCGTTCGTACTGCACTTCGTCGTGTACACTCGTCCGATTCGTCGATGATCGTTTGCTCATACCGGTCATTCGTAGAACCCCATCGTGTAGACAGCGACCTCGATCCGCTTTCCACGTTCTCCGTAATGAGTGTGTTTGTAATCTGAATGTAACGTCTCGAGAACGCCACGGGTATTTCAGAGTGGTATCGGGAAGTGATTACCAGTGGACGTTCGGTCAGCCGTCAATAGCCGATCGCGACGCCGTCTTTTCGGGGCTCTGTCGCCCCCGAGAGCGTCTCCCCACGACGACGAACGAGTTGGGCGCCGCCGAACATCACCGGTGGTAAGACGCGAACGTCGTGGCCCATTCGAGCAAGTGAGGCGGCCGCCGGCAGTCGGTCCTCGATGCCGAGGGTTCCGTCCTCGCGGTAGCGCCACCGCGGCGCGTCGAGTGCTGCCTGTGGATTCATCCCGTAATCGACGAGGTTCGAAAGTACCTGGACGTGGCCCTGGGGCTGCATGTAGCCACCCATGACGCCGAATGCCAACCAGTCATCCTCGTCGAGTTTCGCGACGGCAGGGACGAGCGTGTGAAACGGCCGTTTGCCAGGCTCGAGGCTGTTCGGGTGCTCGGGATCGAGCGAGAACGAGGCCCCTCGGTTCTGGAGGGCAATACCCGTCTCGCCGGCGACGAGGCCGCTCCCGAAGCCAGCAAACCGGGAGTTGATGTAGGAGACGAGGTTCCCCTCGGCGTCGCCAACGGTCAGCAAGACCGTATCGGCGTCTTCGGCGTTTGCGTTCGGAACGCCGACCTGCGGGTCCGAAATGGGGTCGCCGCCGATCGCCGTCGCTCGCTCGCGGGCGTATGACTTGTCAGCCAGGGGCGGAATCTCCTCGAACTCGGGGTCCGTAACGTAGTGGTGGCCGTCGACGAACGCGAGTTTCATCGCCTCGGCAAAGGCGTGGATTCGCTCGGCCGACTCGCGGGGATGGTCACCGGCACCGATCTCCTCGGCGATGTTGAGCGCCTCGAGGGCGATCAACCCCTGGTTGTTCGGCGGCAGTTCGTAGATCTCGGCGCCGTTGTAGGTGGTACACACGGGATCGACGAACTCGGGTTCGAACGCCGCGAGGTCGTCGTGGGTCAGAAAGCCGCCCGCAGACTGGACCTCCTCGACGATCGCGTCGGCGATCTCACCCTCGTAGACGACGTCAGCGCCATCCTTGGCGATCTGCTGGAGGGAGTCCCCCAGACGCGGAAGCCGAACGGTCTGGCCCGGCTCGGGACTCTCGCCGTCGAAGAGGTACGCCTCGCGGGCGTGTTCGTGTGTGAACAACTCCTCTGCGCCCGTCCAGTGGTGAGCGATGACCGGCGAGACGGGATAGCCCTCGGTCGCGTACCCGATTGCCGGCTCGAGCACGTCGGCCAGCGAGAGGCGACCCAATTCCTGCACTGTCGTCTCCCAGCCGCGGGCCGTTCCTGGGACGGTCACCGCGTGGGGGCCGAGAAAGGGCATGCCGAGATCGTCCGCGCTCGCGTCGCCGTCGACCGCGTAGCCACGCGATTCGGGGTAGTAGCGACTCGGGTCGTCGTGGTCCTCGAGCGACCCCCGGACGGCGTCGACCGTCGCGTTTTTTGGGGCGGGACCACACGACCGCAACGCCCCGACCTCGCCATCGGCGGTCCGGTAGAGTGCGAAGACGTCGCCCCCCAGCCCGGTCGAGGTGGGTTCGACGACGTTGAGCGCGGCGGCGGTCCCAACGGCGGCGTCGAACGCGTTCCCGCCTTTACGGAGGATCTCGAGGCCTGCCTGGGCGGCCAGTGGTTGGCTCGTCGCTACCAGTCCACGGTTCGCGTACGCCGTCGAGCGTCGCGAGTCGAATCGATCGAGGTCGACGGAGTCGTCCATGCCCCGTGTACGATCGACCGCGGACTAAAACGTTGGCGAGGCGGCGATCGAATCAGCCCGCGACCGTGATCGTGGGAACCGGTGGACTCACTCGAGCGACAGCGGCGCGTGCTCGAGACGGTAGCCGTCGTCGATCTCGTCGACGTCGACGACCTCCCGAAGTCGAATGCCGCGTTCCATCTTCGTCACGACCGGCGTCTCGTAATGGTCGGCGTCGTAGCCCAGACGCTTGCCCGACTCGCGACGCTCCGTGACGAACTCGCGGTGGCGTTCGAGCCGCGTCCGTCCCACCGATCGAGAGAGCGACGGCACCGTCCCGACACGCTCGGCGAACACCTCGAGAAACGTCTCCTCGAGTTCGTAGCCCACGGAATTCCGCCCGGCACACATCGCCGCAAGCGTGGTCGTGCCCGTTCCCCAGAAGGGATCGAAAACCGTGTCGCCGTACGCTGAATACATACAGATCAGCCGATACGGGATCTCGAGCGGAAAGGCGGCCGACCGCTCGCGCAGCTCGTCGTCGTCGAACTCGATCGCCTGCAGTTCGCCGCGAACCTCGGTCCAGACGTCTGAGAACCACTGGTTTCGCTCCTCCCAGAAGAACGCGGCCTCGTAGCGCCGGTCGGCACGGGGTTCGAACTCGCGGCGCTCGCTCCCCTTTCGGAAGACGAGGACGTACTCGTGTTCTAACGTGACGTAGGCGTTCGGCGGCACCGTCCCGCTGCCCATGAACTTCGCCGTGCTGTTGGCCGGTTTGCGCCAGAGAACGTCCGGAAGTGGGTCGAACCCGCGGCTCTCGAACGCCTCGAGGACGCGCGCGTGATTCGGATAGACGCGAAAGCTCCCGTCGAGTGAGCGGGTCGCGTCACCGACGTTGAGACACGCGATGCCGCCGTCGACGAGCACCCGCTCGAGTTCGTCCCAGACGCGGTCGAGCTGGGCGTGCATCGCCTCGAACGCTCGCGAACCATCCCCCGACTCGAGCGCATCGGCGACCGTCGGATCGAGATCCGAAAAGAGGTCGTCCCACATCTCGATCATCGGATACGGCGGGGACGTGACGACGAGTTCGACCGACTCGTCCTCGAGACTCGAGAGCTGCCGGGAATCGCCGGCGTAGACGCGGTGGGTCGTCTCCATCGATTCACAGTGTCTGCGACGCTGCCTTAGGTCCTTCGTCACCGTCGACCGATTTCAGCCAGATCTGTGTCGGGAACAGAAAGTGTGGACATCTCGAGGCAGTCGGGAAAGCGGAACCGGGGTTGGCGTCGAGAAATCCAGTTACTCCTCTTTCGTTTCGTCAGCCGGCTGTGCGTCCGCCTCGCTTGCTTCGGAGTCGTCCGTCTCCGTGTCGTCTGCCTCCGCGTCGTCAGAATCGACGCTCGTCACCGGCTCGAACTCCTCGATCGGCTCCCACTCGTCTTCGTCCTCGCCTGCAAGTCGGCGACGAAGGAGGACCGCGCCGACGATCACGCCGAGAACGAGCAGAAGGCGAGGCAATCGGCTCCCGCCGGTTTCCGTCTCGTCTGTCTCGTCAGTCCCCGTCGTTTCCTCGATACTCTCGGAGACGCTTTCGGAGACCCCCTCGCTTACGTCCTCGATGAGTTCTGGCTCCATACTCTCCTCGAGCGACGGCGTTTCCAGCTCTGAGGACTGCTGGCCTGCGAGGAATCCAATCGCTGCGCCGAGGCCGAATACGGCCCCCACGAGCGGCAGTCGACGCCCCGTGGTGGAGCCTTGGGACTCTTCGACCGCTTCGATGATCGTCTCTCGCATCGGCGTCTCGAGCCCTCGCTCGACGGCTTCTTTCACGAGGAGCTCGGACAGCGTCTCGTCCTGTTGTCCGGTTTCGGGCATAATCCGCCACGATGTCAGCGCAGCATATAGCTCTGTTCACCGTTTCCCCTGGTTTACCGGTATGCAGGTGGCGTACGGACGTCTTACGCATGTGAACTATCTCGGTAAGCGATAGCTACTTCGCTCGCCGAGCCACCAGCGAGCGCAGGCCTGTCCAGCGGTTGGCCGCAATCAGGGGGCTAGCAGGTAACGACAACAGGCGTCACGACAGCGGGCAGATCCGACCCGAAGTATGGAACGGGCCACTGGCCACCGATCCACGGACGAGAGTCGATACCAGTCGTATAAACGTCATATTTCGGCAGTATAAAGTCACAAACGGCGTGCATTCTCCGGGTAACGGATCACATAACGAAACACGGGCTGGACAAGGACGGACTATGAGCGTCATTCGTCAGCCGGGAGTCCTCGGTCGAGCCACCCGGCGTCGCGTCGTCGGCGTGACGGCGGCGCTCACGGCGGCAGTCGTCGAAACGCTCGCCGTTGGACTCTGGTTCGGGCTCGTCGTCGGTACTCGCTCGACCACGACGGCACTCGCTGGACTCGGAATCCTCTTTTGTGGGTCGGTACTTCGCGCTGGTGTGTTCGGGGCGACAGTCAGCCACCTCGGCGACCTCTTGCAGCCGCACCGAATCGGGGCTGCACTCGCGCTCACCGCCGGCTGGATCGTCTGGCTGTTCGTCGCAGAGCAACTCGGTGGACTCCGCGGAATCGCCGTCGGAACCGCCGTCCTCGTCGGCTTTCTCACCGCCCAGTTCGCCATCGAGCGACGAGCGTTTCGCCTCCGGGCACAGTTCCGCGACTCGAACACGATTGGAACGCTGGTCCTTCCGGCGATACTACTGGCTGGTGGGGGAGCAGCGCTGCTCGCCGCGGTCTGGTTCACAGACTTGACGATCGTCTCGCCACCGCTCGCCCTCGAGGTGACGACGATCGTCGTCCGAATCGAAGCCGTCCAGATCGGCGTAGCCGTCTTCGGACTGTTGGCGTTTCTCGCACACCAACAGCGGTTCCAGCGCGTACTGGACCCGTAACCGACCTTACTTCCTCTGCACCGACGTTCTGGTCGCTCTCAAACGAATCGGGATCCGGTTCGATCGTCGCGTACTGGACCGCTCGTCGTCCCAGCGTAGCGACTCGGTCTTCGAGTTCCGGATCGACGAACACGCCGTCATCGAACGCGGTGTTGGCGTTCGCCCCGCGGCCTCGTGAGGGACCACCCAGGTGTTCAACGCCCGACAGACCGACCGCATGCGCTCGAGAGCGGCCACCGGAAAGGCACCGCCCGAAACCGCGAGCAAGCCGACGGTCTTTCCCCGGAACTCGTCGAATCCACTGTAATCGAGGGCGGCCTTCAGCGGCGAGGAGTACGAGCCGTGATACGTCGGCGAGCCGAGGACGATGGCATCGGCTTCGGACAAACGGTCAGTCAGCCGCTGGGCGTCCCCGGTGTCCGCTCGGTCACAGTCCGCAGCGAAGATCGGTAGCTCGTACTCGCGAAGGTCGAGCAGTTTCGTGCTGGCTCCGGCCGTTCGCGTTTGCATCAGTCAGTGACCAGTCAACGATCCGACGGAGCTATCCTCCACTGGACGAAAGCCGACAGCGTGGACTCGATCGGCTCGATCTTGCTGACCGAAGCGCTCCCGCGGGTAGTGACGATCACGCTGTTGATCGGTGCTGGAGTGGCACTGGCGAACCTCGCCGTCGAGTACGGCCTCGTCGAGGCAGTTGCCCGCGTCGGACGCTATCTCACCGAGCCCGCGAACCTCCCCGACGAAGTCGGGACCGCGGTCCTCACGAACGCCGTTTCGGTCACTGCAGGCTACGGGATGCTCGCGGAATTTCGCGAGTCCGGCCTGCTCGACGATCGGGCGACCCTGATCGCCGTCGTCATCAACACGTTCTTCGGCTTCATCCAGCACATTTTCACGTACTACGGCCCGGTCCTGGTTCCGATCCTCGGGCTCCACGCCGGGCTCATGTACGTCGGTGCCCGTGCGAGTATCTCGCTTTCGATCACCGTTGTCGGCCTCCTCGCCGGCGCGCTCTTGCTCCGTGGCTACGACTACGACACCAGCACACTCGAGGCAGAGTTGCCGGACGACGAGGACCGGTCGACGCGCGGCAAACTCCGCCGGGCGGGATCGAAAACGGCGACGCGTCTCCGATCGATCGTCCCTCGACTGGCGATTATCTACTCGCTCGTGCTGGTCGGCGTCGAATACGTCGACCTCGAGTCGGCTGCGAGCGTCGCAGAGCCGCTCTCGTCGGTGGTTGGACTGCCCGGTGCAGCGGTGCCCGTGATTCTCGTCGCGACGGTCGATCCAACGAGCGGCGCGATCGCCATCGCGCCGATGATCGGCGACGTCTTCACGCCGACCGAGGCCGTGATCACGCTCCTGCTTGGCGGCCTGTTTTCGCTGACGGTCTCGACGGCCAAGCGGTCGATCCCGTTCCAGTACGGTATCTGGGGTGCGGAGTTCGGGACGAAAGTGATCGTCGTCAACACCGGCCTCCGAGCGGCGTTCATTCTCGTGGCGATTCTCGTGCTTCTCGCGTTCTGACGTCGAGAAGAGTCAGCTCGAGGACGTCGACGGCACCCGGCGTTATCGATGCAGTCGGGCCACTGGCTCCCCGTCGCGCTCCAGGACGTCGACCAGCCCGTCGTCTTCTAAGTCCGCGAGCAGGCCCGCGAGCCACTCCCGGCCGTACTCGCCGTCAGGCGTGTAATCGACGCGAATGCGGTGGCCGAGCGTGTCGAACTCGAGTTCGTCGTACTCCCGTAACGTCGCGATCACGCGGCCGCGAAACTGCCGGCGGCTGCCGTCGAAACTGGGCTGGGTCGGGACGTCGGGGGCAGTAAAATCGCCGCTTGCGTAGGCCCCACACCACTCACGCCACGGGCAGCCGGCTTCGTCACAGCGCGGCGTCTGACCACAGGCGACGCCGCCGAGTTCCATGATCGCGTTGTTCCAGACACGCGAACGGCCCGCGGGCATGAGTTCGTTCGCGGCCTCCTCGAAGACTGTGTCGTCGTCAGGAACGTCGAAC
Source organism: Natrarchaeobaculum sulfurireducens (assembly GCF_003430825.1). Taxonomy (NCBI): domain Archaea; kingdom Methanobacteriati; phylum Methanobacteriota; class Halobacteria; order Halobacteriales; family Natrialbaceae; genus Natrarchaeobaculum; species Natrarchaeobaculum sulfurireducens. The sequence goes on from NZ_CP024047.1 coordinate 1,690,638, forward strand.
GCCCGATAACAGACGCGCTTGACGTTCGTATCGACGACCGCGTCACCGTTGTTAAAGGCGAAACTCGCCACCGCGTTGGCGGTGTAGGGGCCGACGCCCATCAGTTCCTGCAGTTCGTCGGGCGTGGTCGGGAACTCGCCACCCGCTTTTGCGGCTTCGCCGCCTTCACGAGGTCGGTCCGGCCCGACTTCGCCCGCCTCGACCTGCCGGGCGGCCTCGTGGAGGTACTTCGCCCGGTTGTTGTAGCCGAGGCTATGACTCGTCCAGAAGCCTACGACGTCGGCCCGGTCGGCCGCCGCGAGATCGGCCGTCGTCGGCCACCGCTCGAGGAACTCCTCCCAGGCGTCGACGACGCGGTCGAGCTGGGTCTGCTGGCTCATCACCTCGCTGACCAAAATCGCATACGGCTCGTCGGTCCGTCGCCAGGGATACTCCCGATGGTCAGCCTCGTACCACTCGATCAGCGTCTCGCGGACATCCTCGAGGTCGTCGGGGAGGCTCCACTCGGTCGCCGCCTCCGTGTCGGTCATCGACGGGGCTTGGGACAGCGTCGGTTTAGCCGTACTGGTCTCGCATGCCCAGTCGGGGCGTTCAAGCCGGCGGCGTGTGTTACTTCGGCTATGCAAACGCCAGCGCAAAACGCACAGCTGGCCCTCCTGCTCGAGGTCGCCGGGACACCGAAACCGGGCAACGTCGACCGCCATCGTGACCTCACAGACCTGCGATTCGAACACTTCCTCGCGGGCGCGGTGGGGGCACAACGGGGCCTCGAGATGGCCCAAAACGGGGCCGCTGTCGGCCCGTCGTTCGAACAAGCCGTCGCGGAAATGGCCGATCAGGGCGGGGGGAACACCCAGTTCGGTGCACTGTTGTTGCTCGTCCCGCTGGTCAGGGCCGCTCGCGACGACCTCACGAAGCCCGTCGTCGAGGGAGTCGTCGAGGGGACGACGGTCGCCGACGCGGCAGCGTTCTACCGCGCGTTCGAGCACGTCGACGTCTTCGTCTCCGACCCACCGACCGAACTGGACGACCTCGACGTTCGCCGCGGGAGCGAGGCCATCCCAGCGATTGAAGACCGTGGACTCACGCTGTTCGACATCCTCGAGCGGGGCGTCCCCGGTGACGACGTCGCCCGCGAGTGGGTTACGGGATTCGAACGCTCGTTCGCGGCCGCGAACCAACTCGCCGACGCCAACGGCGCACTCTCGGAACGAACTGCGTCGGTATTCCTCTCGTTGCTCGGCGACCGCCCCGATACTCTCGTCGCGAAACGCTCCGGCGAGGCCATCGCCGCCGAGGTAACCGACCGTGCGGCTGCACTTGCCGACCGAAACGCCGTGCAGACGGACCGAGCGGCTGTCGACGCTTTCGCCGACGAACTCGTCGAGCACGGGATCAATCCAGGGACGACCGCAGACGTGACCGCTGCCGGACTGTTCATCGCCCTCGAGCACGACATACTCGAGATATGAGCGATGACACCGGAGACCCAGCTCGCGACGAGACTGGCGATCCCGACGACGGAGCGTGGCCGGTGGACCTGACAGGCGTCACCGAGTCGGTCGTCACGACCCTCGGCCCGAACGGCCGCTGGAACGCCGCTGCCCTCGGCCTCTTCGAGGGTGCGCCGATCACCGCGACGACCTGGGGGAACACTCGAACCCGACGGAACTTCCACCGCCAGGGGGGTGGCTACGTCCAGTTCGTCGATGATCCCGTCACGTTCGCCGAAGCTGCCTGCTCGATCGTCGAGTTCGACGAGCCCGTCCTCAAGGCCGCGGCCGCCTGGACGCGGGTGTCCGTCGAGCGGATCGATCAAGGAACCGACGAGGGAACCGAGTGGGAGCGGTGGGCGCTCGAGCCACTCGAGTCGACCATCGAGCGTCGGACCGTTCCGACGATCGACCGCGGCTTCGGGGCCGTCATCGAGGCGACCGTCGCGGCCTCCCGGCTTGGCGTCGACGGCTACGACCAGGACCGGCTTCGAACGCGCCTCGAATACTGCGCGTCGGTCGTCGACCGCGCGGGTGACGAGCGCGAGCGAGCGGCCCTCGAAGTCGTCCGGGAACACTCCCCCTGGAGACTCGAGTGAGTCGCGCGTCGGCTAGTCGCCGATTTTGGCCGCCGGGTCGGGAGCCCCACCGGACTCCTGGTGGTCTTCTTCGATCGGCTCCTCGTTCTCTGCTTTCTCTACGAGCTCGGCGAACCGATCGGATCGCTCCTCGACCCACGCCATCGTCTCGCTGTCCGGTGTGTGATCGCGCTGTTCGACGAGGAACGTCGTGATCACGACCGTTTTGACCCACGGCTTGACGATTCCGGTGTGGACGACCGCGACCATCCCACCGACCAGAAGCCACGACAGGGCCTCGATCGTCGTCGGAAGGAAATCGAGGGCGACTGCAAGCGGGGCCAACACCATCGCCAGCACGAACGCAAGCGCGTACATCCCGAAGACGATCGCGATCGTCGATCCGAGGACCAGTTTCCAGGTCTTTCCGTAGAGAACGACGCCGTCCCGTGCCGACCGCCAGGTGTTCTCGGTATCGTCGACGAAGATGTACGCGAGGATGGCATTGTCGAGATAGGACACGGCCATCGTGATCGACCGCTCGAGCAACGTGAACAAGACCTGAATATTTCGCGGGACCGGAACGGGGAGGAGTTGCTGAAACCGCGCAACCGATCGGCTCAGCTGTCTGAGAACAGCGTCGATCACTTCGTCGACGACCCACAGTCCGCTCGCCGAGAAGAAGTTTTCACCGACCTGCTCGACGCCGTAGCGGATCTGGTTTTCAGGAACGGTGTCCGTCTCGACGGCAGTCGCGATGACGGCGATGTGACCGGCTTTCACCATGTAGAGGACGTATCGCTGTATCAGCCGCCACACGAACGCGAAGACGGCGAGTACAGCGAGCATAGCGACTGCGACGACAAGCAAACTCACCCCACCGCCAGCCCAGAGAAACCGATACACGAGCCACAGCGCGAGCCCGAAGTAGGCCACGCCGAGGAGTGCGAACAGGACACCGATACCGAACTGCAACAGGACGTACGGCCACGTCTTCTTGTAGACGCTGGTTGCCTTCCTGAAATGAAGTACCATGCGATAGTTGGTTGCGTTTTCATAGTTAAACTCGAGGACAGCATCACCAGTGACACACCGCGAACCTGGACCGAGATGGCTACGCCTTCGAATGGAGTCGACGAGCGGCCGTCGAGCGCTCGAGGCTCGTCCGGGACAGCTCGTTCGGTCGCCAGTCGACTCTCTTCGAACTCGGTCACCGACCGAAAGAGAAAGGGATTAAGAGCCTCTGGACGAACGATTGGACATGGCAATCAAACCGGCCTACGTCAAGAAGACCGGGAACATCCTCCTGGAACAGTACCCGGACGCGTTCACGACCGACTTCGAACAGAACAAAGAGAGCGTCAACAAACTCACGAACGTCGAATCGAAAGGCGTCCGAAACCGGATCGCCGGCTACGTCACCCGCAAGAAGAGTTCGCAGGCCGCAGCGTAAATCGGCTGTTCTACTCGAGTTCGCTTCCCGTCAGCGAACGCGCCGATAGCCACTCGAGACGTTCAAAGAACGATTACGACAGTGTTTGGCCCGAATCAGGATAATCGATCCAACGAGAGATGGGATCGAGCGATTGGACATACTGGCAAACAGTAGTCAGCGAAGAGAATTTGCCGGAGACACGGCGTCGTCTCACACGAGTTCTGTCCAACAGTGTCAGTGGTCGAAGCCCGGCTCCATGAACGCCGCCATGAAGAGGGCGGTGACAGCGACGAGCAGCGCAAGCATGAATCCGACGAGGCCGGTCAGGATCGAGAGTTCGGTCCCAGCGACCGGCAGCGTCGACTCCTGATACCCCGTCCAGAGGAAGGCCACGCTGGCCAACAGGGAGATAACGCCGACACCTGCCGAGACGATGCTGAACGGCGATTTGAACAGGCCGATGTTGTCGGAACTCGTAGACGAGGCCGTCATTCGGACCACCCCTGGTCGTCGCCGACCGGTCGCTGAGCCGTTCCCATCGCGTGACGTTCGCGTTGCATTGGTCTCTAGATATCACCCCGGTTTCTTAATCCCTTCTATGCAGGCTCTTCAAGTACAGCGGCCACGTCGACGCCAAACGACCGGTGTAGAACCGACCGGATCGACACAAATCCAAACGGTTTTGCGGGCACACGACCGAGTGGCGGAAAATGGCAGTACGAGTTGGCGTACTCGGTGCGACCGGCGCCGTCGGACAGCGATTGATTCAGCTCCTCGAGCCCCACCCCGACTTCGAGATCGCGGCGCTAACCGCGAGCGAGTCGAGCGCCGGCAAGACGTATCGACAGGCGGCCAAATGGCGCGTCGACAGCCCCATCCCCGCGGACGTCGCCGAGATGACCGTCACGGCGACCGATCCCGCGGAGGTCCCAAACGACGTCGACCTCCTCTTTTCGTCGCTCCCCTCGAGTATCGGTTCCGAGGTCGAACCCGACTTCTGTGAGGCGGGCTACGTCGTCTCCTCGAACTCCTCGAACGCCCGGATGGCGGAGGACGTTCCCCTCGTCATCCCCGAGGTCAACGCCGACCACATAGACTTGCTCGAGGTCCAGCGCGACGAGCGCGGCTGGGACGGCGCTCTCGTGAAAAACCCCAACTGCTCGACGATCACCTTCGTCCCGACGCTCGCCGCGCTCGAGGAGTTCGGCCTCCAGCGAGTCCACGTCGCCACCCTGCAGGCCGTCTCCGGTGCTGGCTACGACGGCGTCAGTTCGATGGAGATCATCGACAACGCCATCCCCTACATCGGCAGCGAAGAGGACAAACTCGAGACCGAATCGAAGAAACTGCTGGGTACGTTCGAGGGTGCAGCACTCGACCTCCACGACGTCGAGGTCGGTGCGTCCTGTAACCGCATCCCGACGATCGACGGCCACCTCGAGAACGTCTTCGTCGAGACCGAATCCGACGTGAGCCCCGAGGAAGCCGCCGAGGCTATGCGCGAGTACCCCGGCCTCGACCTGCCCTCGTCGCCGGGCCAACTCATCGAAGTCTTCGAGGAACCAGACCGACCACAGCCACGACTCGACCGCACCCTCGGCGATGGAATGAAGATCTCCGCCGGCGGTATCCGCGAATCGACGTTCGGCCTCCAGTACAACTGCCTCGCCCACAACACGATGCGTGGCGCAGCCGGCGCGAGCGTCCTCAACGGCGAACTGCTGCTCGAGAAGGGCTACCTCTAGAGCCCACTCGTTATTTTCGACGCCACTGGCGAGAACGATAGCACCGGCTGGCCAAACACACAGACCAGCACACCTGTTCGTCTATACCGGTGTCGCCGGTGATCGAGAGCGAGTTACCCACGCAATTTGGCGGTGCGTACTAACGCACTGGCTTCGTACGACCGACCGTGTTACCCGTCATCTCCGACCCCGAATCGCTGCGTTCGCCGGCGTCGACGTCACCGGCGACCGACGACGCGGCCTCGCTGCTGTCGGACCCGCGGTATCGAACGATCCTCGAGCACCTCCAGACAACGGCCACGCCGACGTCAGTCGTCGACCTCGCTGACCACCTCGTGCTCGAGGAGACGGGCGACGAGCGAGCCCGTATCGCCGAGCTCGGGGATGCGCTGCTCGGAACCCGTCGGTGTCTCCGGCTCTCGCTTCGACACGCCCACCTGCCGGCGCTCGCCGACGCCGGCCTCGCCACCTTCGATCCCGCGACGAACCTCGTCTCGCTGGCCGACCCGGGAGCCGACCTCCTCGCTCGAGGGAAATCGGGCGACGAGCGCGAGATGACAGTTGCTCGGACTGACGGCGGCGAGTCATCCACGCGATAACGTCACCAGACGGAAGATAACTCGAGTTGGTTCGTCACTCGCCAGCATCTCGGCTCTCACTGGTCGCCTACCGTTCTTTTGACGTCACCTCACTTGGGGAGTGTAACGACGGGTACCTTCGCCTCCCTGACCAGCCGGCGAGCCACGTCGCCGGTCAGCAACTCAGCGATCCGGTTCCCCTTCCGGGGGTTGAACACGACCGCATCTGCCTCACGCTCTTCGGCAGCCTCGAAGATCGTCTCGACGACGTCGGTGCCGTACAACGTCGCCGTCTCCACGGTTGCAGGCGAGTCCGCGAGTGCCTCGCGGGCGCGCTCGTAGATCTCCTCGGCGTACTCCTTGCGCCGCTCCAGGGGAGCTTTGTCGATCGCACCGCCACCCTTCTCGATCACGTTGACAAGGACGACGGTGCTCGAGGACTCGACATACGCTGCAAGCGCCGTTGCGGTTCGCTCGGCGTCGTCCGGGTCGGCGAGCGGAACGATCACCGTGTCGTCGAACGTAAGCGTCATCGACGTCCCCCGGTTCGCGTCGTCAATCCGTCGGTCGATACGACAGCACAGCTGCGAGCGTCGACGCCTGGGTGCTGGTTCATACGCACCATTGGAGATAGACCGTCAAAAAAGTACACACGGGCGCGGCGATTACCGACTCGGTAGCCTCCGATCCAGCCTCGAGTCAGGGAACGACCTGATTCTCTAAAGCCGCGGCTGGCCCCTTTTCGTCCACTCGCCGGACGTTTGCGGCGACGATGTCGGCCAGTCGATCGTAGTACTTCGGCGTGTGTCCTGCGTTGTGTGGGGTGATCTGAACGTTCCCGAGGTTCCACAGTGGGTGGTCTTCCGGGAGCGGTTCCGGATCAGTCACGTCGAGCGATGCGCCGCGAATCTGGCCCGAGCGCAATGCTGTGAGCAGCGCATCCGTGTCGACGACCGGACCGCGCGCGACGTTCACGATCACCGACTCCGGGCTAAGAGTCGTTAGCGCTGCACTGTCGACGAGCCCGCGTGTCGTCTCGGTGAGCGGACAGGCCAACACGAGATAGTCGGTCCGAGCGAGGGCACCGTGGAACGAATCGCGGTCGAAGCCGACCACGTCGTCCGTGGGCCCACCTTTTTCCGGAGAGTATCGAACGCCAACCGTTTCGACGCCGAACGGCTCGAGACGGTCTGCGACCGCCGTCCCGATCGCGCCCAGTCCGACGATCGTAACCGTCGATCCCTGCAGTTCGTGGGCCTTGTAGTGTCGCCACTCTCGACGGCGCTGTCTGCGGGCAGCGACGTGAAACCGCCGCGTGAAGTGCAGGATCGACCCAAGGACGTGCTCGCCCATGTTCGGCCCGTGAACCCCGGAAGCGTTCGTCACAGTGACACCACGGTCAGAGAGCGCGTCCATCGGCAAATGGTCGGTCCCAGCATACGCGCAGGCGAACACCTCGAGGTTCTCTGCAGCCTCGAGAAGGTCGTCCTCGAACGTCATCCCCGTGACGTACCGCGAGGTGCGGATCGCGTCTCGCTCTTCGGCCGGCGTCCGTGCGAGTTCGACCGTGTGGTCCGGCAGTCGGTCACGAATCGCCTCGACGTACCGTTCGACCGGCACGCCGTGGGTTCCCCGCCGCAGAACGAGGACGTTCGTCGAATCGGTTCCCGTCGGCTCACGTCCGGAATCGTCACCATCGTGTTCCGTCATGTACGGGTGCTTGACCGACGTGATTAAAAACGTTCGTCTCACGGTTACCAGCCCGTTGCCATCGATTCCAGGCCCGAAATGCAGGCAGTTTAATACGGGCCGCTGAGTCCACAGAGAATATGGAACGCGTAGACGTCGCGATCGTCGGTGGTGGTCCCGCGGGTACGTCCGCGGCGGAACGGGCCGCTTCCCATGGCGCCGAGACGGTCCTGTTCGAGCAGGGTGTCCCCCGGGAGGACCGCGACGCGCTCGGGCCGGACTCGACCGACGCAGCCGGCATACTCGATTACTGGATCGACATTATGGATTTCGACTACCGAGAGATTCCCGACGGCGTGATCCATCGGGAACTTGAGGCCACCGAATTCATCGGCCCGTCGTCAGCCCTCGAGTTGACGACGACGGGGATCGACGCGAGCTACCCCAAGTTCGGCTACACCTTTCACCGAACGCGAATGGACGACTGGCTCCACGAACGCGCGACCGACGCCGGAGCCGAGATCCGCATCGGAACGAGCGTCACCGACCTCGAGACAAACCTTCGAGCCTCGAGTCCAAAAGGACCAACCCACACGCTCACTCTCTCGAGCGGCGACCAGCTCGAAGCCCAGTACGTCGTCCTCGCTGACGGTCCACAACGTCGGGTGACGATCGACGCACTCGATCAGTTCACCCCACCCGGACGAAGCATCTCGAATCACCTCTCGCCACCCGAAGCCAACCACATCGCCTACCAGGAGTACCGCGAGTTCCCTCCGGAGCTGTTCGAGGAGTTCGACGACCGGCTTAAATTCTGGTGGGGATATATCCCCGGCGAGACCGCCTACCCCTGGGTATTCCCTAACGACGGCACCGTCGCCCGTGTCGGGCTCACGATGCCGATTGGCATGCGGCTCGAGGATGTCGACAATCCAAGTTCATACGTGCTCTTAGAACCCGACGACGAAACACTCCCATCGGGCTCCGAGTACATCACCCGTCTGCTCGAACGTGAATACGGTGACGAGTACGACGTCGAAACGGACATTCCGATCGCCGAAGACCGCGGCAAATCGAAGGGGACGGAAACGTACCCGATCTCGTCGACTCGACCGATCGACTCTCCCGTTGGTGCAAACATCGCCGTCGCCGGCGGTGCGATGGGAGCCACTTCCGCGTTCCACGAGGGCGGCTACCACGTCGCCGTCCGAACCGGAAAGATCGCTGGACGACTCGCTGCGACCGACTCGCTCGAGCACTACAACGAACTCTGGAAGCGAGCGATCGGCGACGAAATCTTGCGCAACGTCGCCTTCGCCGACATCGTCGAGGACTACGAACCCGACGACTGGGACCGGGCGTTCGACGTCGTTACCGACATGCAAGCTGACGGCGCCGACGACGTCTTGCTCTCGAAGCGGTACTCTGCAGGACTCGACGCGATGAAGATTCTGGCGGGCTACAAGAAGCGAAAGTACCGTTATCGCAACGGCAACTACGTCCAGTTTGTCGAAGACCAGTATCTCTACTGATCTCGGCTTTCGACCAGTGCACTACGCTGGCTCCTCCATTCCGCTCCGATAGCGTATTGATCTGTCTTTATTCGAGGTGTAATCCGCTACGTCCCCCCGGGCGATGACCGCCGACGAGTCATACCGCACCGTCCCGTTCGGATGCGATCTCCCAACCAAACCGTCCCCGGCAACTTCAGCGAGCCGAGACATGTCCGGAGCGGCCTAGCTCGGGGAAAACGTGATGAAAACGGCTCCGTTACCCTTGGCAAGTATACTTTGAAATGTATTACTCGGCTTCCCCTCCCTCGAGCGTCAGTCGATCGTAGCCAGACTGAAACCGTTAAACGGCTCCCACTCGTATGTTAATTGCGTGCCTCTAGTCCCCGTCCGAGTATACCCATTCGGGTGCGATGACGGAACGGCGAACCCGGGCACGCCACACTACTGAACTGGGGACCGCTTCTGTGTCCCCCACCCGGCACGAGGGTTAGCCAGCTGACACGGCATGCCGCCACGGGATGAGGCTGGACGTTAGTGTTCCGGGTGACACATCCAACTGCTTGATACTGGATAGACTCATCAGGCCGTCTTATCGGTGACGCGTGATTTCGACCGTCCGTGAACAGTCGGCACCAGCTCGCTATTACTGAAATGTATCTCGAACAAGATTATATTTTGTGAACATAGCTGTCGGCGAGCCGCCAGTAGCCGTTTGTGTGACAGCGACCAGTACCAAGCGGCGCTGGCGCTGGCGCTGGCGGGGAACGCACGAAAGTTCGACACCGTACGCTATCCAGTTCACAAATACGGATAGCCCCCAGAGCTGCTGCTCTGGAGGCTTAATCCTATATGAGTAGTCGGCGGCGAATCCACGTTCCCAGAGGGTCTCCCACTCCAGTACTTGCCGATACGCGGGCGAGCTTATCTTCCGTGTTCGGGATGGGTACGGGAGGTCCCTCGCCGCTCTGGCCGCCGTAACGCCGATCGACGGAGTCGAACCGTCACAAGACCATCATCGGTCGTATGTCATGTCTAATACCGTGTGTACGTGTAGTCCAGTTTGCGTCTGGACCCGTTCTCGGGTCCGATCCAAATGCGTTGTAGTTATGAGTGTGTGGCTTGGCCGATTAGTGCTCGCGGGCTCAACGTCTCGTTGCCTCGACGCGTACACCCCGAGTCTATCGAACTCGTCTTCTACGAGTGGCCTCCGCGGTTCCTCTTTTCCAGGTGGGTTTCCGGCTTAGATGCGTTCAGCCGTTACCCCGTGGTGCGTGGCTGCCCGGCACGTGCTCTCTCGAACAACCGGTACACCAGTGGCACCCATTCGTAGTTCCTCTCGTACTATACGAACGTTCCCGTCAGGAACCAATAACACCCCCAATAGATAGCAGCCGACCTGTCTCACGACGGTCTAAACCCAGCTCACGACCTCCTTTAATAGGCGAACAACCTCACCCTTGCCCGCTTCTGCACGGGCAGGATGGAGGGAACCGACATCGAGGTAGCAAGCCACCCGGTCGATATGTGCTCTTGCGGGTGACGACTCTGTTATCCCTAAGGTAGCTTTTCTGTCAGCAATTGGCCGCATCAAGCAGCCGAATTGGTTCGCTAGACCACGCTTTCGCGTCAGCGTCCGTTGTTGTGCCGGACACTGTCAGGCTTCCGTATGCTCTTGCGCTCTTTCCCGAGTCTCCGACTCGGGTGAGGAAACCTTGGGGCGCGCTCGATATCTTTTCAAGCGCGTACCGCCCCAGTCAAACTGCCCGGCTACCGGTGTCCTCCGCCAGGAGTGAGAGTCGCAGTCACTACCGGGTAGTATTTCAATGATGCCTCGGTGGCCCGCTAGCGCGGGTACCTGTGTAATGGCTCCTACCTATGCTGCACAGTAGCGACCACGTCTCAGCGACAGCCTGCAGTAAAGCTCTATAGGGTCTTCGCTTCCCCTTGGGGGTCTCCAGACTCCGCACTGGAACGTACAGTTCACCGGGCCCAACGTTGGGACAGTGACGCTCTCATTCATCCATTCATGCAAGCCGCTACTGAAGCGGCAAGGTACTACGCTACCTTAAGAGGGTCATAGTTACCCCCGCCGTTAACGGGTCCTTCGTCCCATTGTACTGGGTGTTCAGATACCCGCACTGGGCAGGATTCAGTGACCGTACGAGTCCTTACGGATTTGCGGTCACCTATGTTGTTACTAGACAGTTGGAGCGTCCGAGTCACTGCGACCTGCCTCTTTCCGAGGCAGGCATCCCTTCTTCCGAAGGTACGGGACTAACTTGCCGAATTCCCTAACGTCGGTTATTCCCGACAGACCTTGGCTTTCGCCGCCACGAGTACCTGTGTCGGATCTCGGTACGGACAGTGTGCTTGCCTTTTCACGGGCTCTAGGTTGACCTCTCTTGCGCTATCCAGCCATTCGTTCGCTTCCTGCCATTACGGCTTCCACGAATTTCGACTGTTCGACCGGGCGAAAGCCCGGTAGAGGCGGCCCCAAAGCGTCGGCTTTGAGTGCACACTGGCATAGGAATATTAACCTATTTCCCTTTCGACCTGCTCGATCTACGGCAGGACTTAGGACCGGCTAACCCTCAGCTGATCAGCATTGCTGAGGAACCCTTACTCGTTCGGCCGTCGGGGTTCTCACCCGACTCACGCTGCTACTATGACCAGGATTTTCGTTACCGCACGGTCCACACGAAATCTCTTCCGTGCTTCCACCCGAACGGAACGCCAACCTACGGGATCGCACTCACTGACTGCGCCGCTAGGTCTCGGTGGTGGACTTGAGCCCCGATCATTTTCGGCGCCGCAAACCTCGGCCGGTAAGCTGTTACGCTTTTCTTAGAGGGTAGCTGCTTCTAAGCTCACCTCCCGGCTGTCTAGGGCTTGCGACCACCTTCGATCGCACTTAGTCCACACTTGGGGACCTTAACCCAGCTCTGGGTTGTCTCCCTCACGGTACACAGGCTTACCCCGCGCACCGGACTCCCCGCGTCGACGGCGTTCGTAGGTTCGGAGTTGGACAGGGAGGCACACTCCTCTCGGAGTGCGATCTCCCAATCCGTCGCTCTACCCCACGAACTACCTCGGCGGAGGTCATGCTTCGACATGTTTCGGTTGGAACCAGCTGTTTCCGGATTCGATGGGCCTTTCACCCCTAGACATAGATCACGCGAGGGTATTGTAGGACACCAACGCTAACGGGCCTCCACGTGGCTTTCGCCACGCTTCGCCCTGCCCATGCCTAGATCATCCGGTTTCGGGTTGTGCCCGATTGACTCCCCGCCCTTGAAGACGGCGGCCCTCACACAAAGTGCTGCGGCCATGTCGGTTTCCCTCTGCCTTCCCTGATACTCAGGTTAGACTCGCCAATCAGGCACACTCCCTGGTCCGTTTTTCAAAACGTACGACGGAACTTCGGCTCCCCGAGATTTCTACTGGCAACTCGCGTTGCGGTCGTTTCTCTCAGGGCCTTCTAAGCCCCGTCGCTCTATCGCCAACTGATTTCACGCCCTATTGCACCTCCCTTCTTGGGGTGCTTTTCAGCGTTCGCTCACGCTACTTGTTCGCTATCGGTCTTGAGGAGTGTTTAGTCTTCGCGGTCGATGCCCGCGATCTTCACGAGGGATATCCAACCCCCGATACTCTGGAGCTGACTCGTTCGGTACTCATCCGTACTACGGGACTGTCACCCTGTCTCGTGCTCTGTTCCAAGAGACTTCCTACAGATTTTCGTGAAGTGATCGTCAGTCCGAACACCACATTGCCCGAAGGCTTCGGTTTGGACTGCGTCGCGTTCACTCGCCGTTACTAACGACATCGCGTTTGCTTTCTTTTCCTGCCGATACTGAGATGTTTCAGTTCTCGGCGTTCCCCATTGCGCGAAGCAATTGCGGTGGGGATTCCCATTCGGAAATCCTGAGTTCTTCCCCTCCGTGCGGGTCCCTCAGGCTTATCGCAGCTTGGCACGTCCTTCTTCAGCTCTCAAGCCGAGCGATCCACCAGCTGGCACAGTAGCCACGTTCATCGGATCGACGTTGCGATAGAATCGCAACGGAATGTCGTCACACCGAAGTGTGACGATTGTGACCCGGGAACGGGTCCAGTGGACGCCTGGACTACACGTACACACGGTCTCATCTGCACGCCCGCTGACTAACGGGCCTGCATCAACCCTTCCCACTCACGCTTGCGCGGAGTGGTGCATCGGTTTCGTTCGGATCAGATCAAAGTTCCTTGCCACACTTAAGGGCACGGATCTCGATCCCATCCGAGGTATGGACCCACTGGGATTCGAACCCAGGGCATCCTCCTTGCAAAGGAGGCACTCTCCCACTGAGCTATGGGCCCACCCCTGTCTCACGTCTCACGACAGCGAGACAGGGTGTTATGTTAGCCTTGGTAGTTCAAAGGTGCCCGATCGGCCGACGATGGGTCGATCGAACGTAGACCGTGTGGCGCAAAGCGCCACGGTTCGCCGTAGCGTAAAACGCTACATAAGGTGGGTCAGGCCATCGGCCTGATCCCGATCTGTGGAGGTGATCCAGCCGCAGATTCCCCTACGGCTACCTTGTTACGACTTAAGCCCCCTTGCGAAGCCCAGATTCGACCCCTGACGGGGCCTCATCCGGACCTCACTCGGGTGCTTTGACGGGCGGTGTGTGCAAGGAGCAGGGACGTATTCACCGCGCCCTTCTGAGGCGCGATTACTACCGAATCCAGCTTCATGCGGGTGAGTTTCAACCCGCAATCCGAACTACGATCGAGTTTCGGAGATTAGCGTCTCCTCTCGGAGTTGCATCCCACTGTCTCGACCATTGTAGCCCGCGTGTCGCCCAGCACATTCGGGGCATACTGACCTACCGTTGCCCATTCCTTCCTCCAGTTTGGCACTGGCAGTCTCCCTAATGTACCCAACTACCGCAAGGGTATTGCTGGCAATTAGGGACGTGGGTCTCGCTCGTTGCCTGACTTAACAGGACGCCTCACGGTACGAGCTGACGGCGGCCATGCACCTCCTCTCAGTAGCTCCAGTAAGCTCATCATACTGACCTTCACAGCATACTGTCGGTGCTGGTGAGATGTCCGGCGTTGAGTCCAATTAAACCGCAGGCTCCTCCGGTTGTAGTGCTCCCCCGCCAATTCCTTTAAGTTTCATCCTTGCGGACGTACTTCCCAGGCGGTCTGCTTCACGGCTTCCCTACGGCACACCACAGGCTCGTAGCCTGTGGCACACCTAGCAGACATCGTTTACAGCTCGGACTACCCGGGTATCTAATCCGGTTCGTGACCCGAGCTTTCGTCCCTCACCGTCGGATCCGTCTTCCTGAGGCGCTTTCGCCACCGGTGGTCCGTCCAGGATTACGGGATTTCACTCCTACCCCAGACGTACCCCTCAGGTCTTCCGGTCCCAAGCCACGCAGTTTCCACCGGACGCCCGCGCGTTAAGCGCGCGGATTTCCCGACGGACTTGCCTGGCCAGCTACGGACGCTTTAGGCCCAATAATAGCGGTCATCACTTGGGCTGCCGGTATTACCGCGGCGGCTGGCACCGGTCTTGCCCAGCCCTTATTCGCCTACCACCTTACGGTAGGAAAAAGCGAGGACGATATGCCCTCGCACTTGGAGTCCCCTTATCGCACTCGCGTGCAGTGTAAAGGTTTCGCGCCTGCTGCGCCCCGTAGGGCCCGGTATCTTGTCTCAGATACCGTCTCCGGGCTCTTGCTCTCACAACCCGTACCGATTATCGGCACGGTGGGCCGTTACCCCACCGTCTACCTAATCGGCCGCAGCCACATCCTATGGCGCCGGAGCATTTCTGAGTCCCGGCAGTTCCAGCCTGGGACTCGTATCCCGGATTAGTCTCAGTTTCCCGAGGGTATCCGGATCCATAGGGTAGTTTGGCCACGTGTTACTGAGCTATCTGCTACGAGTCTGAACTCGTGCAACTAGCATGGCTAAATCGGACTCCAATAGCAATGACCTCCGGCAGGATCAACCGGAATGCTATAACTCCCTGTGAAGGGAGGGTTTGGCGGTGAATGCTAATGCACTCACACTAAATGGGTCCACGTTCGGTGACCGCGATCGACGACCGATCTGGCGTCACCGAACTACCAAGGCTAACATCAGATCCCATCTGTACGGCGGACCGCAGGGGTGAAATCCTCATTTCCTTCGGACCTAATCGTAAGCCACCAGGAGTACATAACCCCTTCGACTTCGAGCAGGCCCAAGACGACGGACCGAATCCAACGGCCCGTCCATCACGCGTTCTTTGCAACCGTATCCGAACAGCCTCGTACACTTAAGGGCAACGGATCGGTCGCGCTCCGGAAACCACATCCGGCGACGCGTTCTGCGTATCATATCGGAGTTGGCCCATGTATATAAGGGCGTCGTCCTGTGGTCGCCAGAAGCGACCGGAACGCAGCACGATTCATTACCCACCGTGAGCGCCGACTTCGATCGACGTTCCAACGAGGCGGGGATAGGTTCCTGCCTCCGTGCCGGAACACGGCCGGAGGGAACGTGGCCGCGTGGGCCACGTCGTTTGCATTCTAACCGAGTGCCGGGTCATTACATAAGGCCGTCGTCTTAGATACAGGGTGATCCACGTTGGGTAGTCACGAACGAAAACGGCACACGTACTTCGAATTTCGTCTCGAGCTGCGCACAACGTGGTGATACAAAAGCGGTAGGATAGAGTGAAGTGCTATGCTCAGCACAGAGCAGTGAAACCCACCTGTGCGATCACCGAAAAGAGCACGTGACCGGCTGACGGACGCCGAGCAGTAGAGATATGGATGACCCGTTAGCGTAGACGAAGCCGGAATCCGGAGACGGTAGCCGATAGGATTTAGCGACCACAGACGTAGAGTTGCGTATGGATCGATCCGGATTCGTCAAACTCGCAGTTATCGGGTTCGGGCTCGTCATCGCGAGTTTTTTCGTCCGAGGGTTCGGCCAACTCGCGTTCGGACGCGACGTCGCCGAGTTGCTTCAGGCACCGATTATCCTAGCCGGGTTCGTGGTACTCGTTTACCTCTTCGTGCGGGCGACCTTAGACGCCATCGGAATCTGGGAGGTCGAGAACCCGGACGCGTAAGGAAACCGTTTTTCGACGAGCACACGAACGCACGCGTATGGATGTTAATGTGCGGGCGATCGCGAATCTCGGGCCGGACGATCGCACCGCCTTTTTCGAGCGCGACGCAGGAATCGAAGCGATCAGAAACGACGTGCGTGAGATCGTCGATCGGGTTCGAACGGAGGGTGACGTCGCTGTCAGAGAATTTACTGAAGAGTTCGACGGCGTCACTGTTGGCAACCTCGAGATCACCGACGAGTGCGAACGAGCACTGGACGACGTAGACGAGGAGGTGCAGGCGGCCATCGAGACGGCTGTTGCGAACGTCAGGGAGTTCCACGAGGCACAACTACCCGAAGACTGGCGCCGAGAGTTCACCGAGGGACGCGAGCTGGGGCGTCGCTTCCGGCCGCTCGAGCGCGTCGGGGTCTACGTTCCTGGGGGTTCGGCGGCGTACCCCTCGAGTGCGGTCATGGGCGTCGTCCCGGCGAAAGTCGCGGGCGTCGAGCACGTGTCGGTTGTAACGCCGCCGGCGGACGAACTGAATCCAGTGACCCTCGCGGCGATTCACCTCGCGGGCGCGGACGCCGTCTACAGCGTTGGTGGCGCACAGGCCATCGGAGCGCTGGCCTCCGGGACCGAGACGATCGATCGAGCACAGAAGATCGTCGGACCGGGGAACAAGTGGGTGACGGCTGCCAAAGCCGAAGTTAGAGGGGACGTCGAGATTGACTTCCTCGCGGGCCCGAGCGAAGTGGTCGTCGTCGCCGACGAGACGGCCGATCCTGGCCTTGTGGCGAGTGAACTGGTCGCCCAGGCCGAACACGACCCAAACGCGTCGGTGGTGGCCGTAACCGACGACGAACCGACCGCCGAAGCCATTGGGGCAGCCGTCGACGAACAGGCGGGCGCACGCGAGCGCGAAGAGGTAATCCGTCAAGCGCTGTCCAACGAGACGAGTGGCGTTCTCTATGGTCGGTCGATGAGTGAAGCGATCCTCTTCACTGAAGCGTATGCTCCCGAGCACCTCGGAATCGTCGCCGAAGACGACGAGGCGATCCTCGAGCGCATCGACAGCGTCGGCAGTGTTTTCCTGGGGCCGGACACCCCTGTCGCTGCGGGAGACTACGCGAGTGGGACGAATCACGTCCTGCCGACTAACGGGGGAGCGCGTGTAACCGGTGGGCTGTCGGTCGAGACGTTCCTGCGTTCGACGACGGTCCAGCGACTCTCGTCGACTGGTCTCGCAGAGATCGGTGATGCGATCACCACACTGGCCGAGGCAGAAGGACTCGAGGCCCACGCTGAGAGTGTCAGACGACGCCTCGAGCGGACCGAAGGGAGAGACCCGTAACCGCGCCACGTCGCTCGGTTTCTTCGGCAAGTAAACCAAATCAGGCTAGCATCACCTCGAGTGGCGTCACAGTTAACATCGTCGCGCCGGAATAAGGTGATATGAGCACGAACAGCGTGGACGGCGAAAGCGCGGAAACGCGCCCCAGGATCGAAGTGACAGAAAATGCGGCCGAGCAGGCGCTTTCGTTGCTCGAAAGCGAGGGGCTCGATCCCTCTGAGGCGGGCCTTCGTCTGTTCGTTCAGCAAGGCGGCTGTGCTGGCCTCTCGTATGGCATGCGCTTCGACGACGCGCCAGATGACGACGACACGATCTACGTACACCACGATCTGCGGGTGTTCGTCGACCCAGCGAGCCAGAAGTACATCGAAGGGAGTGTGCTGGACTTCGAACAGGGACTCCAGTCACAGGGGTTCCACGTCGAGAACCCGAACGTCGTCAGCGAGTGTGGGTGTGGAGAATCGTTCCGGACATAGCGGCTGTCGGTATCGACGTCCACGTCCGTTTTTCACTCGAGGCCCGTGACGCAGAGCGGTGAGACTCGAGAGAGCGGGCCGATCGTCAGTCCTCGAGTTCGAAGGCGACGGTGACTTCGGCCTGGTACTCCCGGTTTTCAGCGCTCGCGATTTCGACGCCGAGTTCGTCGACTTCGATCCAGTAGACGTTCTGAAGCGTTGCCTCGGCGCGGTCGATGGCGTCGTCCGCGGCATCGTCAAAACTCTCCGTGCTGGTTCCGATCAGCGTGATCTTCTTGAACACCATTGCCTCCAGATGTACACCATGATAGCTCATCAATGTATGGCTAGTGATTGCAGCAATCACAGTCTGTGACCTGTCGTCGGTCGTATCGGACCAGCCGGTCGACCGGGGCGGCTTGCGTGTGATCGTACGGATATCCGATGCGAGAACGTTTTTACGGGTGCCGAAACGACGTATCGCGCATGGCAGGTACTGACGATTCGATCGACGTATCCGAGATCGGCGAACTGACGCCACCGGAGCGAACGCTGATGGGACCCGGACCGAGCGACGTCAATCCACGTGTCCTGCGTGCGATGAGTACGCCGCTCGTGGGTCATCTCGATCCATCGTTCGTCGAGATCATGGACGAGGTCCAGGAGCTATTGCGCTACACTTTCCGGACTGACAACCGGTGGACGATCCCGGTGTCGGGAACCGGCTCGGCCGCCATGGAGGCTGCGATCGGGAACGTCGTCGAGCCCGGCGATACGATGCTCGTCCCCACGAACGGCTACTTCGGCAGTCGGATGGCCTCGATGGCCCGCCGCGCTGGCGGAGAGGTCGCCGAAGTCGACGCACCGTGGGGCGAACCGCTCGATCCCGACGATGTCAACGACGCACTCGCCGAACACCAGCCAGACGTCTTCGGCTTCGTCCACGCCGAGACCAGCACCGGGGTCCTCCAGCCGGACGTCCCCGAACTCACCGCGGCGGCCCACGACCACGACGCACTCGTGATCGCCGACACCGTCACCTCTCTCGGTGGTGTCGAGTTGCGCGTCGACGAGTGGGGAATCGACGTCGCCTACTCCGGCCCGCAGAAGTGTCTCTCCTGTCCGCCGGGTGCGAGTCCACTGACGCTTTCGGACGACGCGATGGAGAAGGTACTCTCCCGGGACGAAGACCCACGCTCATGGTACCTCGACCTCTCGTTGCTCGAGGGCTACTGGGGTGACGAACGCGCTTATCACCACACCGCACCAGTCACGAACGTCTACGCGATCCGCGAGGCCCTGCGGCTGGTCGCTGAAGAAGGCATCGAGGAGCGCTGGGCCCGCCACGAGCGGGTCGCCGGCGCGTTGAAAGCCGGCGTCGAGGCGATGGGGCTCGAGATGAACGCATCCGACGAATACTGGCTGCCGAGTCTGAACGCCGTTCGCGTGCCCGATGGAATCGACGACGGCGACGTCTGTTCGGCACTGCTCGAGCGCTACGATCTGGAGATCGCGAGCGGACTGGGCGATCTCGACGGCGAGATCTTCCGGATCGGCTGTATGGGCCACTCGGCCCAGCCGGGGAACGTGATCTTCGTCGTGACGGCACTCGGCGACGTACTCGAGTCGATGGGTGCGGACGTCGATCCGGGCGCGGGCGTAACGGCGACACGACGCGCGCTGCGAGAATAAGCTGAGCGGCGGTTAGGCCGAGACGCGCGGTCCCGGCGGGGCCCGTTCGACCTGATACTCTTCTCCGTCGACCACGATAATCGCCCACTCGTAGCTTGGCTGCTCTCGCTCGAGTGTCGCCTCGAGATCGTCGGCATCATCCGGCTGGACGACGAAACAGTGGAACTGCCCGGATGACGTCGGAAGCGTATAGTTCTCGAGGACCGGGTTTACGTGGACGACCTTCCACGCGCGTTCGGCACGAAACTCCGGCCCAGTTCCCTCGACGGTGTAACCGAGCTCTGCGAATATCGACCTGGCCTGCTCGACGAGTCGCATGTTAACAGGACCCATTCAGTGCATAGCTACAACGGCAATCATCATAAACGTTGGCACTCGACAAGCGATTACCGAAAGAGACTGACGGTTGCACGCAGTGAGAGCCAGTTCGTGAACACTCAAGCGATTACGTGCCGGTCAACTGAACAGTAATAGCATGTTAGGCCCTATCGGTGGCGTACGACCGGACAGCCCGGGAGCGATAAACGGTTTGTCGGTCCGACCGCTACTCGTGGGCGGCGTCCCACTCGGTGGGCTTGCGGAAGTTCCCACAAACGTTGCACTTGATCCGGCCCATAGAGTCCATCGCGTTGTCGATGCGTTCACAGTTCGTACAGAACCAGCCGTATCGGCGGTCACCGCTGCGTGATTCGTACGCAACGAGGAAGGGACCCTTCGATCCCCGATCCCCATCGCTCGAGGAGACGTAGACCGTCTTCCCGTCCTCGGTCGAAGTCGGGCGCATAGTCAGAGATTACGCTGCACGCGGTAAATGGCTGTCTGTCCGATACTATCGTCGCGAATAACGATCCGGGCGGGCAAAATCCACGATACGAAAGCAAGGTGCGTGAGTATGGGACGGTTACCCATCTAGGTTGGGGCCAACTGAAACCTTTACCCGGCCGCGTATCGTTCGAGTCCGTAATGGCGCTGGTCGTGGTCCCCGTTCGGTATCCCCTGTCGAAACACTCGAGGCGAACGCTCGAGCGGGCGATCCAGATCGCTCGCGAGCGTGATGCGACGTTAACGATCCTCCACGTTAATCTCTATCAGAACGGGAAGAAAGTGACGCGAATCGATCTGAAAAATGCCGTCGAACGATCGTTCGGCCCCCTTGAAAACGTCCGATACGTCGTCCGGACGGGATTTCTGGTCGAAGAGAGTATTCTCGACGAGGTGGCAGCCGAAGACGCCGACGCGGTCGTCATCGGAAACAAACAGGCAAGCAGGCTGCACCGACTTTTCCGGCGGTTCACCGACAATCCAGACATCGACCGCTACTTGCGAAACCACCTCGAGTGTGAGGTTATCACGGTCGAGAGCGCACGCGCGTAAGCAGAAAACGAATCGTCGTTTGGCGTCGCAGCGGATCAGGTTCCGGCGTCGCGAACCACGAACACCGGGACCGACGCGTTATCGACGACGCGTTCGGAGACGCTCCCGAGTGAGGTCACTTTCTCGCGTGGACTTTTCCCGCGCGTGCCGATAACGATGAGGTCGATGCCCTGTTCGTCGGCGTACTCGAGAATCGTCTTTGCGGGTGTTCCACTCTGGATCTCGCCGGTCGTCTCGAGGCCATCGTCTGCCGCGCGCGTCTCGATGTCGGCGACGGCGTCCTGTCCTTCGGCCTCGAGCGACTGGGCTAAAGTAGAGGCGTCGGCGTCGGACGCTGCAGCAGTGATCCGACTGTCGACGACGTACAGTGCATGAACCGTCGCGTCGTTGGCTGCTGCGATTGGGAGCGCGTGATCGAGCGTCTCGGAGACGGTATCGCTTCCGTCCGTCGGGATGAGAACGTCATCGTACATTTCGTAATCGTTTCGAGTTCGATCGGACGAGGTATAAAATACCACGGACGATACCAGCCGGCTGGAGTTTCGATTACTGCTCGCCAGAGCCTGGGGAGTCCTCACCGTGTTGGGCGGCCGGGTCGATAAATTGGCCGTCGGGTCCGACGTCGTCGACGGTCATACGTGCAACGCCGCTCGTTTCGTCGAAGACGTGATGTCGGTGTGGATAGGCGAACTCGACATCGAGATCGGTGAATCGATCGCGTACCGCTTGTTGGACCATCGACCGATCGACTGCCTGTCGGTACGGGTGTTTGAGCCAGACGTACAACTCGAGGACGATGCCGTTGTCCGCGTACTCGTTGATGACACACCGCGGTGCCGCGGCGTATCGTGCGCTGCCGATCCGAATGTCCGGACCGCCCGAGATGACGTTTTCAACACCTCGAGCAGCCCGCTCGGCTGTCTGACACGCCGACTCGAGATCGCTGTCGTAGGTGATCTCGAACGACACGGCGATACGCGTTCGTTCGTCTTCGGCGGAGTAATTGATCACGTCCCGTTGTTGGATTTCGGCGTTCGGGATGACGATAAACGTATTTTGCAGGGTGAAGATCTTCGTGTAGCGAATCGTGATATCCTCGACGAACCCCTTGTGCCCCTCGTCGGTGATCTCGATCATGTCGCCGATCTCGTAGGGGCGGTCAGCGAGGACGAACACACCGTTGATGAAGCTCCCGACGAGCGGCGCGAGCACGACGGCGATCACCGCAGAGATCACGGTCACCGACAGGAGGATTTCGGTGCCGCTGACCCCGAGTATGCTCGCAACGGTGACGACCGTGAGCAACAGAACAGAGAGCCTGACTCCACGTAAGACGGTTCGCGTGACGCTCGGACGTTCGATTCGGCGGGCGACCGACCGACCCGTAAGTCGAACTGCGAGTTTCGAGAGATACCAGCCGACGACGAGCACGACGACAGCAAGCCCGATTTCGACTGCGTAATCGGGAACGGGGCCGGGCAAAGTGCCCTCTACGTCCTCGACTGCGTCGGGCCCGTTCAGCTGAAAGACCGGTCGCATGGCATCACACTCATGCCCGTGGTGGTTAAGGGTTCTGACGGATCCGAACCAAGGTGAGGACTGCCTGTTCCGGAATCATACGGCTGATGGGCGACCTGGGGGAGGGTGGATGCAGACGACCTATCGGCCACGAGTGACCGACGGGCGACCCGCCGACTGGCGACAAACTACACTATTTCGGAAATGCGTGCTACTCGATGTGTAATAAATCATTTACCCATCGAGAACGTACCCCGAGTATGGCACCAGACGAACTGCGCTCGACGGTCGAGCGCGTCGGGGACCGGTTCAACCTCGGAGAGTACGAGATCGACGCCTATCTGACCGTCCTCGAGCAGGGCCAGCTCACGGCAAGCGAAATCGCCGACCGGACGGACATCCCCCAGCCACGGGTGTACGACACCGTTCGGAGCTTGAGCGATCGCGGCCTGGTCGAACTGCGCGAGTCCCGTCCGATGAAAGTCGTCGCAATCGATCCGAGCGAAGCGTTCGATAACGTCCAGACGTCACTCGAGCGAATGATCGACGAACTCGAGGCCCGCTACACCGCCCCCGCTCGAGAGACCGAGGCGGTTTCACTCGTCAAGTCGCGGTCGACGATCCTTCGATACCTAGAGGAGGTCATCGACGCCGCCGAGTACGAACTCTCGCTGTCGTTGACGCCAGATCTACTGGTTCGCTACGAAGACGAACTCTCGGCGACGATCGACGACGGCGTCAGCGTCGACCTGATCGTGACGCCAGCTTCCGAGGCCCCAGATCCGGAGGAGTTCGACTACTTCGAGGTCGCCACATCGGCCCGATCTCGGCGTGGAATCACGACCCCAGTCGTCGCTGTAGCCGACGGAAACTACTCGGTCTATGCGACCCAGGACGCCCTCCGTGACGACCAGGACCGCTACGGCGTCATCTTCAACCGGTCGGCGCTTGGGTTTCTGGTTTCCGCCTTCTTCGGAACGGTTCTCTGGACGACCGCCGAACGGACCCTCGGCGAGAACGGGACGGACCGCTCGTACCCACGTCGGTACGCCTCGATTCGCCGCTGTGTAAAAGACCTCATCGACGAAGGCGGAGAGTTCTATGCGACGATCGAGGGACGAGATGTCGAGGTCGGTGGAACGCGCATCGTCCGCGGCCGCGTGCTCGACGTCTCCTTCGAGGTGAGCGAGGAGGTCGCCGCGTTGACCGTCGAAACCGAGGACGGTACGAACGTGACCATCGGCGGCCGCGTCGCCGCACTCGAGGACATCGAGGCCCACGAGATTCACATCGGGCGACACGAACCGCCGGAGATCAAAGACTGAGCGCTCGCTGCTGACCCATCGGGGGGACTCGGACAGCAGTCGGCCGTGACAATCCCGTCTTTTCTCCACGTCACCGTCTGACCAGTACTGTCGCCCGTGGTTCTCGAGGGTGGTGTGGGAACCGTCATAGCGTACTCGACTGCGGGGTACCCCTTGGACACCTTTGCTCGCTGTTTCCGGGACGAGATCGGTGATCGCTACGCCGACGAACGTGACAGTGCGTATTCACTGTGTTTTCTACTGGACCGAGACTGACCGGCGGCCAACGCCAGCGCGCCGCCATCGTCAGCGCGATCGTTCATAGTCCATGATCTCACGAGTCGATCCGACCAGGAGTCAGGGCTAACGGCGGCCAAGGCCGAGTGAATTACCGCTCGGTTCTTTCCCAGAGCTAACTCGGGTGGCGATGGACAGAAGGTAGCGCAAAACGAAGATTCGATATAGCGAATACCGGTGTACCAGTTGGGATACAGACAGTCACGACACAACAAATGACAATTGATCGACGCGGCATCAGGACCGGAATCGTCGGCCTCGGGAATATCGGCCAGTATCACGCAGAGCGGCTCGTCGACCGAAACGTCACGCTCGTCGGTGGGATGGACGTCGTCGACGAGGCGAGACGTCGATTCGCTAGACGGTACGACGTCGACGTGTTCGAAGACCACCAGCAACTGTACGACACTGTCGACGCCGTGATCATCACGACGCCAAACAAGTATCACGAGCAGTACGCGATCGACGCGTTCGAACGGGACCTCCACGTCCTCCTCGAGAAGCCACTCGCCCACTCGCTCGAGAGCGCGACACGGATCGCCGACGCAGCAGCCGATGCCGAAAGTCACGGGATGGTGGGATTTAACAACCGATTTGCGAACGCGGTTCGGATCGTCCGCGACCGACTGGCACGCGGAGACCTGGGCGAGGTCACACACGTGGAGGCGAACTACGTCCGCAGACGAGGCATTCCCGGCCGGGGCTCGTGGTTCACTCGACGACAGATCGCCGGCGGCGGTGCGCTCATCGACCTCGGCGTCCACGCTATCGACCTCGCACTCTACCTTCTTGGCTACCCGCCGGTCGAGGAAGTCAGCGGTGTCACCCGCGGAACGTTCGGCGCGCGTGAGGATTACGCCTATCTAGAGATGTGGGCCGACGACGCCGGCCCGTCGGGATTCGACGTCGACGACTCCGCGAGCGCGTTCGTTCGGTGTCGCGACGGGCGGACGATCAGCCTCGAGGTGGCCTGGGCGACGAACCGGCCAGCAACTCACGAGTTCATCATTCGCGGCACCGAGTCGGCAGCCCGCTTCGACTTACTCGAGGGAGATCTGAGCTTTCATTCGGCGAGCAACGTCGGTGCCGACCATCTCGAGGATACGGGGATCGAAGCGACTCAGAACGACACCCACGCCGACGAACAGCAGGCCTTCTTCGATCGCATCCTCGCGGAGAACCCCCACGATAACAGCGTCTCGGAGGCCCTGACCGTCCAGCGAGTCGTCGACGGAATCTACCGCTCGAGCGAACAGGAGCGGTCGATCGACATCGACGAGTAACCGCAGGCTGTGGTTTTACGAGCGCTACGTGATAGGAAGCATCATGAGAGTGACCCGCCAGCTCATGCTCGAGATCGAACGGCGTGAGGTTCCGGTCGGGGAATCGATAACCGTCCGCGTTCACGACGGAACGAACCGACCGATCGAAGATGCGACGGTCGAGGCTGGATCACGACGCTACCGAACCGACTCCAGAGGGATCTGCAAGCTCACACTCCAGTCACCCGGATTCTGGCGGCTTACCGCGCGCAAACTGCCGACGGATCGGATCGCCTATCGAATGGCGACCGGACTCGTGCGGGCAGTTCCCAGATCGACGACCACTCCGTCGCGTATTCGATCCGGTCCGACGTGAGCGACAGCGCTTGAAGAGGAAACGAGAGCGAATTCGAGGTGCTGCGAAACCAACCGGAACGAGCTCCGAGCAGGCGTCTGTTTTCGAATGAGTGATGAGTCTCCCTTCGTGTGCCTGACACGGACGGCAGCGGACCCCCGCGGGATCGGCCAGCCGACGCAGAACGAGAACTTCATCCTTCGGCTGGTCGCATGGAAGTCGGTACTGTCCCCAGGGTGATCGGGTCGCTCACCCGTCGCCGCGGGCCCGTTCGAACGTCTCGATCGCCATCGTCCTGCGCTCGCCGTGGTCGACGAGAGGGGCCGGATAGTCGGGAGCGACCGCCTCACGTTCGGACGGCTCGAGTTCGTGCCAGCCGTGGATCTCGTCGGAGCTGGCATCCGCAAGTTCCGGAACGTACTGGCGGATGTACTCGGCGTCGGGGTCGTACTCCCGGCCCTGTTTCATTGGGTTGAACACCCGAAAGTACGGCTGGGCGTCGGTCCCGGTCGAAGCTGCCCACTGCCAGCCGCCGACGTCGTTCGCCGTCTCGTGGTCTGCGAGGTGCCGCCGGAACCAGTCGTACCCCTCACGCCAGTCGATCAGGAGGTCTTTCGTCAGAAACGACGCGACGAGCATCCGAACCCGATTGTGCATCCACGCCTCCTCGAGAAGCTGGCGCATTCCCGCGTCGACGATCGGGTAGCCGGTCCGACCCGCCTGCCACGCTTCGAGTTCCTCGGGGTCGTTGTGCCACTCGATCCCGTTTTGATAGCCGGAGAAGTTCTCGGATACCGTCTCCGGATTGAACGCCAGGACGTGTGCGTAGAACTCCCGCCAGGCGAGCTGTCGCTGGAACTCACGGACGCTCGCTCGAGCGTCGCCGTCTTCCGCACGGTCGGCTGCGCGCTCGGTCGCGGCGTACAGTTCGCGAACGCCGACAGTGCCCCACTTGAGGTGTGGTGAAAGCCGCGAGGTCATCCCCGCTGACGGGACGTCCCGCGTTTCGGCATACCGGTAGATCGGTCCGGAGCAGAACGACGCGACGCGCTCGCGAGCAGCCGTCGGGGTCACCGACGGGAAAGACACCTCGGGCTCTTCGAAGCCTAACTCCTCGAGCGACGGGAGGGGGTCGCCACGAACCTCTCCGAGGTCGGCCGCCGTCGGAGCATCTACTGGCGATTGCTTCTCCCGGTCACGCCACTTTTTCCAGAAGTACGAAAAGACCGAATAGTGCTCACCCTGGTTGGGCGTGATCGAGCCGGGTTCGTGACAGATCGCATCGTGGACCGACTCGAGCCTGACGCCGTCGTCCTCGAGCGCAGCGGTGACAGCCCGATCACGTTCGCTGGCGAGGCCGCTGTAGTCTTCGTTCCAGACGACGGTCGACGCTTCGACTTCTGAGGCAACCTGGGGAACGACCTTGCTCGCTTCACCTCGGCGAACGAGGAGATCGCTGTCGCGCTCACGGTACTGTTCCCGAAGTGCCGAAAGCCCGTCGAGCAGACATGCGACACGGACCGGCGACGCATGCTCGAGGACGGTCGGGTCGAGCACGAACAGCGAGACGAGTGGCTCGTCGAACGATGCTGCTTGCTCGAGGCCACAGTTATCACGCACCCGTAAGTCACGGCGGTGCCAGAAGAGTACCATGCATCAGCGGTCGGGTTCGAGTACCGAAAACGTCGGGATACCGGTGATCGGCGGCGGGTGGTCTCTCGACAGCACTACGATCTGCCTGGTCGCTCGAGCCGGTTAATCCGGGTCGCGAGATAGCCTCGAGCGTTCCAGTAGAGTTCGTCGATCGTGTACCGTCGAGCAACGTAGACGCTGAACAGCGCGAGTAGCGTTCCCGCGACGACGTCGGAGAACCAGTGAATGCCGAGATACATCGTCGAAATCGCGACACTGATCGCGATGATTCCGGCAATACCGAGCCAGGCCGGATACTCTTCGCGCGTGTACCAGGCGAAAAAGAACACCGTCATCGCGAGGGACGTATGCAGCGAGGGGAAAACGTTCGTGTTCTGGTTTACCTCGTGTGTAAGCAGCCCCGACTGCGGGAACGCAATGTAGAGCAGCCCCTCGAACTCCCCCACGAGATTCCGTGGCCCGACTGCGATGAACAGCATATAACAAAACAGGCCGATCCCGTAGTTCAACGCGAACGCGAAGATCAGATTACGCAGTTCGTCGGCAGACTCGAGTGCGAAGTACGCGACGAACGGGAACAACAGGAGAAACGCATAGCCATAGATATAGATAAAGACGAAGTAGGCGGTTAGCTCGGGCGTCTGAAGTGACTGGAGCGTGACGACTGGATTGATGGGCAACACCACGTTCTCGACGTACTCGAGCAGCGGCGTGATACTGATGCCGATGACGTCTCGTTCGAGCCGGATGACGATGTCGACGGTCCCCCACCGAAAGAGTAAGACGAGCGCGAGGACACTCGCTGGGAGCAAACACGGTCTGAGCCGGGCACGAATGTCAGTCAGCGCCGTAGCCAATCGACGTGGGCCCACCACGACGAGGGTCGCGACCGCGAGCATCGTGGCGACCATGATGGCCAGTTCGAGGACCACGGCGGCGAAAGACATGATTGTCTCTACACTATGGAACAAGAGCCATTAACTCTTGCAGGTCGACTCGGACTCATCTGAGAAGTTCGTCGTCTTCGTATCGATATCCCGCATCCTCGAAGAGTGATCGAACCCGAGTAGGGTTGACTTCGCCATCCGAGCCGGGGAATGTGGTGAGGTCGGACGGCTGGTCGAATCCCCATTCGTCGTCCCGAAGCCCGACCAGAGAGCTGTATCTCGTCGCTGGTTTCCCCTGGCCATCGAGAAACTCGGAGACAACGTATTCCCGGTCGACCAGTCTGGAGATTACCCGTCTGAACCGCGGATTTCCGAGGTCCTCGTGGTGGAGGTTGTATCCGATCATGTAAAACGAGGTGGAGGAGGCTGTTCGTAACATCGAGTCGGACGCGTCACTGAGCGCCTCACGTTCCGTAGACGAGATCATCCCAGTTGTAAGGTCTATGTCTCCGTCCAGTAGCGATTCGACCATCGAGCCGGGGTTTGGATACGTTCGGAACCGCAGCCCCGAATACTGTGAAAAGTCCGACAACACGTCCGGCCGGTCGGCCGAGGAGTCACGGAAGACGTGTTCTTCGAACGGGTCGAGGACGATCTCGTCTGAAGTGACTTCGGTCAGTTCTAACAGCCCCGATCCGACCGGCTCTTGGTTATCAGTAGCGAGTGCGTCGGTACGATACTCGGCGATGACTTCGGAGCGGGACTCCCAGACGTGTTTCGGAAGGATTGGTATCGTGAGACTCCGCTCCGCGACCGCGCGGTTCGAATCGCCGAACGAGAACGTAACTGTACGAGTATCCGTCTGTTCGACGGTCTGGAGTACGGTCTGTCGACATCGATACCGATGGGCCGGAACCCCACCCTCGACCGATCCCATCGACGTGTCTTCGAGAAACTCCATCGTGAACGCAACGTCGTCGGCATCGAGCCGTTCGTCGTCGTGCCAGCGCAGTCCCTCGCGCAACGTGATCGTCGCCTCGAGACCATCTGAGTCGTCCCAGTCGACCTCCTCGGCGAGCCACGGAACGAGTTCGCCGTCTTCACCAACCGGTCTGGCGAGTGGATCGTACAGCAGCCCAAGCAACCCATCGATTCGGGTTCTGTCAGCTACGATCGGATTCAGCCGATCCCCGAGTCCTTCGCCGAACACTCCGACGACGAGCGGGTCGTCTCGGGACCCATCGTCTGGCTCGCGAGAGAGTATCTCGTAATACTCGACGGGCCGGGTGGGTGGTGCCGGTGCCGAGATCTCCTCGCGTACGCCACCGATTCGGTCGGGAAATCCGATCACCGTATACGGCGTCGTTTCGTCGAAGTATTCGAATAGGTCAGTTAGCATGGCTTCACGATCGTCCTCGTTGGCCGTTCGCTGCTGTTCTAAGTGCCCATCGATGGTGACGTCCGAAAACTGCAGGGGGTTTTGCCACCCCCGTTCGTTGACGAAGTCAGAGTGAAGCAACCCACGAAGCGCGTCCATCTCGTCGAAACCGGGATGGCGGACGACGAAGAGATCGTAGTCCTGCTCGAGTAATACATCCCGGTAGAGGTTCATCTCCGGGATTGGCTCGTGCGTGGTGTCGATTCCGGCCTCACGAAGGTTATCTCTGAGTTGACTCAATATTTTGGCGGCGACGACATCGTCGTCGGCCGGCACCGTCTTGATCGTCAGTTCGACCTGCGCCGGGGTCGTGTTTTCGGCTCGAGACCAGAGTCGCTCCGAACAGCCGGCGAGTGAACTCGCTGCTACGCTTCCCAGACCGGCAAGGGCGCCCCGCCGGGTTACAAACGGAGCGTCGTCTCCCATATCGGTGGGTCTACGCCGTCCCGTCGTATAGGACTTACTCTCGGATCGACATACTGACCCACACCAGTGTTAGACCCGCTGGTGAGCGTGAACGATCAATCGATGGCAATCGCCCGTGGACGGCCCGCTGATGATCGATCGTATTCTCACTCGTGACCGTCGGTAGGAAGCGACTATCGTGAATAAACGAAATTATGGATATCGTGAAAGTATTGATTTCGACCGTATGCTCAGTATAACAATAGCTCACATTCGGTAGTGTCGAGACGTGGTATCCGTTCCCACCGCAGTCTCAGCAGTCGATAGGCAGGCGTCCGATGGAATACGGTCTGGGAACGGCCACGAGAGACAACTATGAAACTCGCACTAATCGGCTTCGGTCAGGCAGGCGGAAAAGTCGTCGACGAGTTCCTGTCGTTCGACGAGGCGATCGGCGGCGGCTTCATCGAATCGGCAGTCGCCGTCAACTCGGCGACGACGGACCTCCATGGACTCGAGAGAGTGCCGCAGGCAAACCGCGTCCTCATCGGCCAGGCTCGCGTGAAAGGCCACGGCGTCGGCGCGGACAACGAACTCGGCGCGGCGGTCACTGAAGAGGACATCGACGAGATCCAGGGTGCGATCGATCGCATTCCAGTCCACGAGATCGACGCATTCCTCATCGTCGCGGGCATGGGCGGCGGCACCGGCTCTGGTGGCGCACCGGTGCTTGCATCCCACCTCAGGCGTATCTACAGCCAGCCCGTGTTCGGCCTGGGCATTCTCCCCGCAATGGACGAAGGTGGCATCTACACCCTGAACGCCGCACGGTCGTTCCAGACGTTCGTCCGCGAGGTCGACAACCTGCTCGTCTTCGACAACGACGTCTGGCGAAGCGCAGGCGAGTCGGTCGCCGATGGCTACGGACGAATCAACCGGGAGATCGTCGAGCGGTTCGGCCTTCTCTTCGCCGCCGGTGAGGTCGGCCACGGTGATCACATCGCCGAGAGCGTCGTCGATTCCTCGGAAATCATCAACACGCTCAACGACGGCGTTTCGACGATCGGCTACGCCAGCGAAACGGTCGAGCCCTCGAGCGACGGCCTCCTCTCGACGTTCAAGAGCGACGATGGATTCGACGAAGGGCAAGCGACGAACCGAATGACGAGTCTCGTTCGCAAGGCGACGCTGGGTCGGCTCACGCTACCATGTGACGTCGGGAGTGCAGACCGCGGGCTCGTCGTCGCGACCGGGCCGCCTGAGCACCTAAACCGCAAGGGTGTCGAGCGCGGCCGCCAGTGGCTCGAAGACGAGACCGGGAGCATGGAGATCCGCGGCGGCGACTATCCGATTCCACATCGCGACGAAGTCGGATCGATCGTCCTCCTCTCCGGTGTCACCGACGTCCCGAGAATCGAACAGCTCCAGCAGGTGGCTATCGAGGCCAAAGACCGAACCGAAACCCTCCAAGCGACTGCCGAAGAGGAGTTTACGTCGCTCGTCGACACCGGCGGCGAGCTCGACGCCCTGTTCTGACACCGCCCTCGCCGCCGTTTTGAAGCCACCATCGACGAACGACAGGCACTATAGTACCACCTGCAACGATGTGCACACCGATCGCCGACCCGGCTGGCGAGCAGGTGCGCACTGACGTGCAGTGGCGACTATCGTACTGGACCACCGCCCGCTCGAAACCGTTCAGACACACATCGACGCAGCCGTCAGCGATGCCCGACGAAATGCTGCGACCGACGCGAACACAGACATGCAGCGAGGGATACTGATAGACAGGGCTGCACTCGAGCGTTCGGATCGATCCTGTGTCGAGCGTTCGGATCGATTGTATAGCGCTCGAGCACACAAAATCGGTCGTTTCCGTGTCGCCCGGTTGCCGAGCAACTAGTCAATCTGTAATACTCTCACAGTAACTGGTTAATAACGAACGTCGAGAGGAGTTACCGGATCGTCATGCGCGGAAACCAGCGGTCCGACGGATCGTGGACGATGCGTGAGACGGTAAAATCGGTCCTCTTTCGGACGTCCGGGTCGACGACTATCGAGGAGTGTCGTCGGTGTGGAAAGACGATCGAACACGGGGACAGCGACTGTCCAGCCTGTGGCTGTACAGAGACCGTCACGTACGAAATTACGTAACGACGGACGGGCCCACGGCGTTCTCACGGCCGACCAGTCCCTCCCGAACGTCACTCTCCCAGTGGAATCGCGTCCGTATCGATGGCCCCTCGCCGTCCGTCGAGCACGTCGAATCGGTCGTCTCGCCTCCGCTCGAGCCAGTAGAGTAACCGTTCGGCCCACTCGAGTTTCCGGGCTTTCGGCTCGTCGACCGATTGGTCGTCGAAGTCCCAGCCGACGAACACCAGTCGGTCGGCACCGAGATGGTCCGCCAGAAACGCAGCTCGGTCGCCGTCGGTAAAGCCGCCGAAGTTTTTCACGGACTCATACGGTTCCGCCTGCGTAGTCGGGAGGACGTACTCGTCGTCACAGTCAGGTACGACCTCCCGAATGGCCTCGAGATTGTCTCCGTGTGCGTGGACTGCGACGGGCGTCCCGCGTTCAGTGAGCCGCCGGACAGTGTCCGGGTTCTTGTCCAGGTCAGTGACCATGCAGTCGACGTCGACACCGCTGGACTCGAGAACGTCGACCGCCGTCGAGGCGGCGAACACGACGTCACCGATGCTTGCACGCTCGAGTGCGTCCGGCTCAGTCAGCGACGGTCCGGCCCCTGCGACAACGACGGTCGCGTCTCGGACACTCGAGAGCTCCGAGCGGTCGACGTCGTCAACCAGTGATGCGAGGCAGTCTCGAGCGCGTTCGTCACCCGCCCGGTCGTAGCCGAAGTCCCGACAGATCGCCTCGTAGACCGGCTCCCACTCCTCAAACTCCATACGAATACTCATAGCCCAGGGCGTTTGGCTGTTCGCATCGCAGCATCCACCGATGGCTGTGTCCTTCGTGACATCTACAGAAAGAACGGGTCGGGGAGCCCGAGAGAGTCCACCCACAGTACCAGACCGACAAATCGGTGTGAAAACACCGGGCTCGCCGGCCGACAGCGGGACCAGGTGATCACTGATTACGAGGATGCTACAACGGCACGGGCTCGCTTACCCACTGATACTCGTCACTGGTCGGGTTACTGCCACAATAATTCCGTGTTGTGGGCCGGGTTTCGCCTCCAAAGTACCCCTACCCGAGAGGCCGCCCGGCGTCCAGTTCCTCATTTCGAAGCCTCCGGTATAAGCTTTCTCTTACTGAAGCATGTTTTCGATGACAGGCCCGAGTTCGCCGAGGCCGCCTGCTTCGCCCTCGAGGCGGTCAGGGATGCGGGAAATCGCGTCGAACGTGCCGATCAAAAGCCCGCCGCCGTCCCCGCTCGGGTAGACCTCGGCGTTCACGTCGGCGATCGTCGCTTCCATTCGAGTCCATTCACTGGTCGTGAGGCCTTCGAGTTCGAAGAACGCAGCGTAGTGTTCGTCAGCTACAGCCGGATCGATACCCCACTCGAGAAGGTGCGCCCGAAGGTCACCCGACGTCCCGATATCGAGTTCCCGAACCGACACCGCCCCTCTGGCGGCGCTCGAGCGTTCGGTGAACGCTTTTCCGATGAGTGCTGCATCGCGCGTTTCGGCGACGTCGTGCGTTCGGATCACGTGAGCACCGCGTTCGACGGCCATCGACGTCGCCGCCAGACTGACCGGAAGTCGCTCCTCGGTATCCCGGCCCGCGACCTCTCCGAGAAAGTTCTTCCGGTTGATCGAGACGAGGATCGGCTGGCCGAGTGCGCGAAACTCCCGGAGTCGGCGGAACGTCTCACGGTCGTTCTCGAGAGTCTGGGCCTCGCTCCAGCCGCCGAAGGCGGGATCGACGATGGTCTTGTCGGTGATTCCGTTCTGTTTCAGCGCCTCGTAGACTTGCTCAACGTACCCGGCTTCGGCGGCCCAGTCAGCCGAGATGCGGCTCTCCCAGTCGGTTTCCTCGACGGCTCCCGGACGCTCTATGTCCGGCGGACTCGCCATCTTACCGACGGCCACGTCGTACTCCGCACAGACCGTCGGCATCTTCGGGTCGGCGAAGCCACAGATGTCGTTGACCATGTCGAACCCCTGTGAGAGTGCTTCATCGGCAACCGTTGCGTACCGGGTTTCGATCGAGAACACCGCGTCGCCGGAAACGCTTTCGATCGTCTCGAGGGCGACGTGGAGTCGCTCGAGTTCCTCCTCGGCTGTGAGTACGTCGAACCGTTTGTTGGCAGACTCGAGACCGACGTCGACGATGTCGGCTCCCTCGTCGATGAGCGATTCGTCGACGTAGCGGGCGGCCTCTCCGGGGTCGTCGTAGACGCTTGGATCGTATGGCGATTCCTCGCTGACGTTCAACACGCCCATAATTCGGGGTGGATACTCGTCGCCGATCCCGAGTCCGGCCGCGTCGACGCTGTTCATACGCATCCTCAGGCCAGGAGATAAAAAGACGCCGCGGTTACGGCGGAGTTCCCCGCTATCTCGAGTCGTGGGTGGTCGTCTCCGGTCGAGAGGGATGGGCGGCTACGCTGTCTAGACAAGTAAGCACACTGATCGAGAGATGAAACAACCGTATCGAGCAGTCGCGTTATTCGGTCTCTTCGAGGACGGCTAGCCTGGAGTCTCGCAGGAGTACCTTCTTCACGATCGACGGGTTCTCGAGCAGGCGATGTTTCGCGTGCGCACCGCGGCCGCGCCCGCGACCTTCGCGCTCGGATTGAATGACGTTGAGGAAGTTCTGTTCCTGAAGGATTTCCTGGACGCGCCGTTCGGAGAGTACGTCGAAATCGAGCTGGCGAGCGACCTCTTTGTACTGGTTGTAGATGATCTTCGTCGGGAACTCTTTTTGTGTGCTGTTCTCGGTGAGCAGTGTCAGTGAGTAGAGGATCGCTTTCGCCTGCTGGGGCGAGCCTTCGATCAGTTCGTTGAATCGGTCGGCTTCGGTCTTCTCTTTCGCGTCGCGGACGTGGTTGGCCGTAACTCGCGTGGCATTTTGCTTCTTGGCAATCCGGCCGGCGTTTCGGAGGATGTCGATCGCCTTTCGTGCGTCACCGTGCTCCTGGGCGGCGAGTGCGGCCGTCAACGGAATCACGTCGTCGGACAGCACCCCGTCGTGGAACGCGTCCTGGCGTTTCTCGAGGATCTCGACGAGCTGGTTGGCGTCGTACGGCGAGAAGACGAGTTCGTCCCGTGAGAGACTCGACTTGACTCGTTCGGAGAGGTGATCCGGGAAGTCGATCTTGTTCGAGATGCCGATGATACCGATGCTCGAGTTCGAGATGCGTCGGTTTTCGCCCGCTCGCGAGAGCTTGCGGAGGACTTCGTCGTCCTCGAGCATGTCGATCTCGTCCAGGATGACGATGGTCACGTCCGTACAACGGTCGACGGCCTGCCAAAGTCGTTTGTAGTAGTCGCCGGTGCCGAGGCCGCGGTCTGGAATCGAGACGCCGCTGTCACCGGGTTCGTTGACGAGTTGGGCGATCGTCTTGATGATCGATGCCTCAGTGTTCTGCTCGCCGCAGTCGATGAAGGCGTACTTTACTGTGACGTTGTCGCGTTCAGCCTCGGAGATCACCCGCTTTGTGACCGACCGAGAGATGAGCGACTTGCCAGTTCCCGTCTTTCCGAAGATGAACAGGTGGTTCGGTTCGCTCCCGAAAATCGCCGGGTTCAGGGCGTCCGCCACCCGCTGCATCTGCTCGTCACGGCCAACGATCCGGTCCGGACCGGGGAGGTGTGTGATCTCGAGCAACCGCTCGTCGGCAAAGACCGGATCGTCGTACCGAAAGAGTGGATCACGATCGTCGTTCGCGGACATTGCAGTACCGGGTGGCTTCCAACCGAACTGAAATAAACCTATGGAGATCGATCGCGGGTGTAAATCCGCCGGCTCGAGTCGTTACACCCGCCTCACCGACCGTATTTATAATATATGACTCTGTCGCCGACCTCGCGCTTCTAACGCCGATTTGGGGGGGACTCACCTCGGTCGCGGATGTAACGGAGACTCGAGGTGGGTTCTGGATAGGTGAGCGGGAGGGGAGCGAGAGGGGAGCGAGAGGTGGTCGATGATGCGTTGATCAGACAGGAGAGATAGACGGTGGGAGAGGCGGAGGAAGCGGCAGGCACGATGGAAAATAGTTTCGACATGCTTGCTCGACCATACCAACAGATCTCGTATCATGGTCCATGTTGCACCTAACCGATCTCGTGCCACGGTCCGTATTGCACCTAACCGATCTCGTGCCACGATCCGCATCGCACCTAAGCATCGGAGGGGACACACACCCCCGTCGCGTTTGTAACGGGTGAGAGAGGGGGTGGGTCTGATCTCATCTGGAGTGTTCCGAATAGTGGGCCAATTTCGACTGGATTTTACACCCGCGATAGAGGTGTGTTCCAGTACAGTACTCCCGGCTAAAACAAGCTTACAAACGCGACGGAGGTGTGTCCCCCCTCAGCAACCACCAGTCCTGCACGAAGCACCTGGCAAACGGCCCTCGTTTCCAGCAGACGCTTCCCTACAGAACGCGCGATTTTTGACGATTCGCCGTCAACCGACGACGTGAGTCCGGAACCGTCCGTTTACCGCCGCCGTTCCGACCAGTGAACTCGAGACCGTCATGACAGAATCACCCACCGCCTCCGACCTCCCATCAGACCGAACACCGCCAGCAGTCGCCGTCGTCGACGCACAATCGCCCGGCAACGTCGGAACGATCGCTCGAGCGATGAAGAACTTCGGCTTCGATGAGCTCCTGTTAGTCGATCCACCGGACCTCGATCCGGACGGTGAGGCGTACGGCTTCGCCGGCCACGCTCGAGCGGACGTCCTTCCGAATGCAACCAAGCTATCGTTCGACGAACTCGCTACGAAGTACCATACGATCGGCTGTACGGCAGTCACGAACGAAGACGATCGGAGTCACATTCGATTTCCCTTCTCGACCCCAGCCCAACTCGCCGAACGGTTGCCAACGGTCGAAGCCCCGACGGCACTCGTCTTCGGTCGCGAACGGGTTGGACTGACGAACGACGAGCTAGCCAGAATCGACGAGATCTGCTCGATTCCAGCCAACGCGGCGTATCCCGTCCTCAACCTCGGGCAGGCTGCGACGATCACGCTGTATGAACTTCGGCCACTTACACTCGAGGCCGAGGAGACGCAACTTCCCGACCTCGAGCGGGTTCGTGCCTCGGAAGCAACGCTCGAACGGCTCTACGGCCAGTGGGGATCGCTACTCGAGGAACTCAACCACCCGGAAGAGAAGCGGCCCAAAACGATGCGAATGCTTCGGCGGGTCTACGGTCGAGCGGACCTCACCGAACGAGAGGCGAACACCTTCCTCGGGCTCCTCAGGCGGGCAACGGAACGTCCCGACGTGCGGTGATATCTGACACTCGCTTCCACGTCTAGATCTAGTTCTAGTCTAGTTCTAGTCTAGTTATAAGCTAGTTCTCGTTACAGAACGAACATACTGAACCCATCACTTTTTGACGTCAGTGTGACAGTCGGGTGAACGGACTGGACACTCTTCGATCGATCGAAAGAAGGCGATCCCGTAGTCGTGGATTTCGGCGAAAAGGATCACGCATCCGGCGCTATCAGCCGTAGTGAACTCATCCCAGTCCCCGCTTTCGGCCTCCCGGACTCGGATCCGTAATGGCTCATCTGGCCAGACACAATCAATGGGCGTCCCATCCACTCCCGAGTCTAGCTTGTACGTGTCCTCGTGGACTACCTCGTCCGTATTGTTGTGCTCGAGTCTGAGTTCAACCGTGACGGACTCGTCACGATCATTTATCAGAAGAAACCGTTGAAGGGTCCCATGGGACTCACCGGAGCCACCTAGACAGCCCGCCATAACTCCGGATCCAGCGATAGCACTTCCCTCGATGAACTGCCGTCGGTTCACAGTATAGTCTCGTGACACGATGCAGGGGTAAAACCATCTAGACGGTAATACGAAACAGTTCGTATACCGATCACACCGTCTGGGGTTTGCACTTAGTCCCTCGCTCCGAACCGCGCTCCCCTCGTGCGATCGGGTGATCGGGTGCGCACTGACGTTCAGTGGCTACTACAGTTACCCTCGGCTCCCGTCGCTTCCTGAATTTTCTCGTTTGAACCGTCTTCGAGCACACTGCCGCCGTCCGTTCGGGGTTCCGTGCGGTTCGGTGGAATCCGAATCGGTTCTTTGCCCGCCGGTTTCGTCCACGATCGCAAGAGGTACCGGAGCGTCCGACGCTTGACAACGATGAAACCGACGAGGATCGTCACCAGACCGACAACCGTCACCGAGTCGACGACCGTTCCGAGCACGAGCCAGCTAACACCGATCGCGACCGCGGGTTCGGCATATCCGACGAGGTTGACCTGTACCGCACCGGTCCGATCGAGCAACTCGAAATACACCAGGAATGCGAAGACGCCAGAGACGAGTGTGAGATAGAGGTACGAAACGATCGCCGTCGAACTCATCTCGATCGCCCCGACTGACTCCCCGCGAAGTCCCGCCCAAATAAGCAACACGCCAGCCCCGAACAGCATCGCCCACGCCTCGAGCGACTCGAGCGGTAGGTCCGACTCGAGTGGCTTAATCAGGACGCTCCCGAGCGCGAACGCGACGGCTGAGCCGAACACGAGCGCGGCTCCCAGGGTAAATCCGTCTCCGAGACCGGTCGGGTCCGGACGGACGACGAGGACGACTCCCATGAGTCCCAACACGAAGCCGACGATACCCAGGCGACCCAGCCGCTCGTCGGGCAGTACCACACCGGCGAACGCCACGGTGAGGATCGGTGCGGTGCTGACGATGGTTGCCGCGACTGCACCGGAGACGTACAGTTCGCCCATATACAACAGGCCGTGATAGAGTGCGATGACGAACGCGCCGACAACAGTGACCGCGAGCCACTCGTCGCGACCGGACGGCCGGACCCGGTCAGTGACCAGCATTGCATATCCCAGGACGAGTATTCCCGCCACGGCGTATCGTAATCCCGCAAACAACAGTGGCGGAACGTACTCGAGGCCGACTTCGATCGCAACGAAAGAGCTTCCCCAGCAAACAGCCAGCATCGAAAAGAGCACCGCATTCCGGGAGCTGGCTGGTACCGATGCTAAACGAATCATATCCAGTTCGGAATTCTGACTTCCACTTAGGTGTTTCTACAACAAGACGTGAATTCTCGAAAGCAAATCCACAGATGTGAATCAAACACAAGTAAGCACAGAATGCGGCACTGGTTTTGTAGGAAACTCCAATTAGGTAAGCCGAAGGACATTTACTCTGCCCCGACGACAGTCCGCGTATGGACGAGCGCGACGTCCGGTTGCTGAAGGCGATCGCCGAACTCGGCACGGGAAGTCCGGAACGACTCCACGACGAAACCGATATCCCCGTCTCGACGATCCACTATCGCCTCTCGAATCTTCGGGAGGAGGGAGTGATAACGAACGACCGGTACGACATCGATCTCGAGAAACTCGGTCTCGGCGTGACCGTCATCGTCGAGGTCCATGCCGATTACGAAGGGTCCTACGAGGAGTTTGCGGATCGAATGCTCACGGTCGAGGGAGTCACGAACGTCTTTTTTACGATGGGCGAGACCGACTTCATCGTCATCGCCAGATTAAGCGACAGCGACATGGTCGAGCGGCTGATCGCCGAGTTCGAGGAACTCGAGGGTGTCGACCGGACGGATTCGACGTTCGTCATCGCTGTGATCGAAGAACGGGACGCGTTACAGAGTTACGAGCTGGAGACGTTGCTCGAGGAGTTGACTGACGACTGATTCGGGGGCTACGGGGATTTCAGGTCCGGTTTTGGATCTCCTCACGGAGCAGTTGACTCACGAGGTCGCCGTCTGCTTTCCCCCGGAGTGCACCCATACACTCGCCCATCAGCGCAGAGAACGCCTGCATACCCTCGTCTTCGACTTGGGCTTCGTTGCGCTCGACGACCTCGGCGACAGCCTCGCGGACTGCGTCATCGTCGACGCCGCCGAGTCCGGCCGCTTCCGCGGCCGCGTCGGCCGTCAGGGCTGGATCGTCTGCGAGGGCGGTGAGGAGATCCGGAACGCCCTCGTTCGGGAGGTCGCCGGTTTCCACCATTTCCAACACGTCCGAGAGGTGGTCGTCGGTCAGGCTCTCAATAGGGACGTCGTCCCGGCGGAGTTCGGTTAGGGTGGACTCGAGCGTCGAGGCGGCAAGTGTCGGGTCGATGCCGTCGGCTACGACCTCCTCGAACAGCGGCATGTGTTTGCCGTAGGCGACCTGCTCGGCGAGACCGGCGTCGAGATCGTACTCGGCCTGATAGCGCTCGACCTTCTCGGTCAGCAGTTCCGGCGTTGGAACCTCGCTCGGGTCCGGTTCGACCGGTGGCACGTCGGTCTCGGGATACATCCGTGCCGCGCCGGGGAGCGGCCGGAGATACCGCGTCGTTCCGTCGTCGTTTGCACCCCGAGTCTCTTCGGGGACACCCTCGAGTGCTGTTTTCGCCCGTTCTGCGACGGCTTCGATCGCGCTTTCGGCGACGTCGGTGTCGTCGGCGACGATGGCGACGGCGTCTTGGGGGTCGGCACCGACGGCCTCGCGAAGCGATGTGACTTCCGCCTCGGTGACGCCGTACGCTGGCAGTTCGTCGGTGTGGAAAATGCCGCCAGCGCCGTGGCGCTTTGCGTGGTCTGAGAACTCGGTGCCGAGTCGACGATCCGGCGCGATCTCACGACCGACCAGTCCGTCGAAGCCCGAGAGTAAGACGGCCATCACGGACCCACCGTCGTTCAGTGCGCCGCGGAGAACACCGCTGTCAGTCTCTGTGAACACGTCGGTCACGTCCTGAGGCTTGCCGATGGCGGCGTCTCGTTCGGCCAACTCGTCGGCGATCTCGACGAGTGCGACCTGTCGTCCGACCTCGTTACGGACGATGTCGTCGATGTCGTCGAGACTCTGGACGCCTTTGATCTCGACGCGAGAACCAGCCGCGATGGAGACGTTGACGTCCTGGCGGATCGTCCCGAGTCCGCGCTTGACTTTGCCCGTCGAGCGAAGCAACATGCCGATGCGCTCGGCGGCCTCGAGCGCCTGCTCGGGACTCGAGATGTCCGGGCTGGTCCCGATTTCGACCAGTGGGATCCCGAGTCGGTCGAGGCTAAACCGGACGCCGTCGTCGGTTTCCTCGATGCGCTGGGCGCTTTCTTCTTCGAGCAACAGATCTTCGATCCCGACGGCTCCGTCGCTGGTTTCGATCTCGCCTTCGGTAGCGATCAACGTCGAGCGCTGGAAGCCCGTCGTGTTCGAGCCGTCGACGACGATCTTTCGCATGACGTTGGCCTGATCGACCGGTGCCATGTCCATCAGCTGTGCGACCTCGAGGGCGGTCTCGAGGGCTTCCTCGTCGAGTTCGTGGGGCGGTTCGTCGTCCGCTTCGACGAGACAGGTCGAGTCGTACGCGAGGTATTCGAACTCGCGGTCGACCTTGCTCTCCTCGACGGCGGCCGCGTCGAGTTCGCCCAGTTCGCTGCGCGTGGGGTGGAGATACCGGGTGAACGTCCGGGTTGCTTCTTCGGGTTCGCGAAGCTCGGTCGGACACTGACAGAACAGTTTCGTCGCCGTATCGAGTTGCTGGTGGATCTCCAGCCCGGCGACGAGTCCGAGTTCCTCGTAGTCGTACTCGGTCATTGGCGGGCACTCGGAGCCGGAGGGGTAAAAAACCGTCCAGTTACGCCGCCCGTGGGGCGGATCGGCCCACGACCGCCCGTCGTCACTCCCTTCCCACCGCCAGTCGTCGTCTCCAATCAAT
The DNA here is from genome assembly GCF_003430825.1 of Natrarchaeobaculum sulfurireducens. Classification (NCBI taxonomy): domain Archaea; kingdom Methanobacteriati; phylum Methanobacteriota; class Halobacteria; order Halobacteriales; family Natrialbaceae; genus Natrarchaeobaculum; species Natrarchaeobaculum sulfurireducens. The sequence continues at coordinate 1,732,605 of NZ_CP024047.1, forward strand.
CGTTGCCTGCCGCCGGTCGTCGTCTCCAATCAATCGTTGCCTGCCGCCGGTCGTCGTCTCCAATCAATCGTTGCCTGCCGCCGGTCGTCGCCTCCAATCAATCGTCGTCCGCTGTCGATTCGGTCCGTGCGTCGACGCTCGAGACGGGTCGGCCGGTCATCGCGGCGCAAACACCCTCGAGAACGGCCACGGCGTCGGTTTCGACCGCTCGGCGGCGACACGCCTCGTAGTGCCATCGTGCTCGGTCGCCGGCGTGATTTCGCTCTGCGAGTGGCCGACGCTCGACGACGACCAGCGGTCCCGACTCACGAACCGCCTCGAGAACGACTTCGTTGCCCGGTCCGATCGTCACGTCCGCGAGGACCGTCACGTCGGCTGTTTCGACGGCCTGCTCGAGAGCAGCCCTCGTCTCAGCAGACGGCGGCGAGAACGGGGCCGTGTCGATCGCTTCGACGCCGAGTTCCCGCGCGGTCTCAGCCAGCGGGCCGTCGCTCGGAACCGGTCCGACCGAACAGTCGATCGCGGTCCTCGTGAGCCTCGAGAGGACGGTCATTGCCGTGGTTCCGGTTCCGAATACGTGAACCCGATCCGGGAGCGGAACGTCAACGGGTGAGCCGTCCGCCGACTCCTCGAGTGTGGCGGGGAGGGCGGTTACCACTGGCGTCCCGGTGACGGGATTTGGCGTGACAGCCGCCGAGACGTCAAAGGCGGAGGCGAGCGTCTCTGAGGTGAGGACGTCGGCAGGGTCGCCGTCGGCGACGACCGATTCGTTGGCGACGACCACCAGCCGGTCGCAGTACCGCGCTGCGAGGTCGAGATCGTGGATCGCAGCGACGACCGTTCGCCCGTCGTCGACCAGATCACGAACGAGCTCGAGTGTCTCGATCGCGTGGTTGACGTCCAGGCTTGCGGTCGGTTCGTCGAGCAACATGATGGGGGTATCCTGCGCAACCGCGCGTGCAAGGACAACGCGCTGGCGTTCACCGCCGCTGACGTCGTCGATCGCCCGGTCGGCGAACTGTGCGGTGCGTGTCCGCTCGAGTGCTCGGTCGACGAGTTCGCGATCGGTCGCGCTCGGTGGCGAGAATCGTGAGCGATGTGGATACCGCCCCATCTCGACGACGGTGCGGACGTCGAAGGAAAACGAGACCGACGTGTCCTGCGGAACGACGGCGACCAGCCTGCTCGCGTTGCGAGACGAGAGTTCGTGTAAGTCAGTTCCGTCGACGGCGACGGTGCCAGTGTCAGGCTCGAGTGTTCCCGACAGGACTCGGAGCAAGGAGGTTTTGCCAGCGCCGTTCGGGCCGACGAGGCCGACGAGTTCGCCGGGGTCGACGACGAACGAAACGTCTGAGACGACGTCTATGTCGCCGAACGAGATCCCGACGTTCCGCACGTCGATGGAGCCGTGTGATTCGTCGTCGCTCATAGTGAGTGTACCTCCCGTCGTTTGAGCAAGAAGAGGAAGAAGGGGGCACCGAGAGCCGCCGTCACGATCCCGACGGGAACCTCTGCGGGGCCGGCTCGTGAGAGCGTGTCGGTCAGCACGAGAAACGTCGCGCCCGCGAGCGCGCTGGTCGGGAGGAGAATCCGGTGGTCCGGGCCGACGACCAGCCGCATCATGTGCGGGACGACCAGCCCGACAAAGCCGATGACACCGGCGACCGCGACGCCGGCGGCCGTCACGATGGTCGCGAGCGCGAGCAGTAATACCTTGGTACGTTCGACGTTCACGCCGAGCGCCTGGGCGTCTTCCTCGCCGAGTAAGAGGACGTTCATTTCGCGGGTGTACGCTGCAAGGCCGACGACGCCGACGAGGATGATCGGGAGCGTGAACTCGAGGTCACTCCAGCCACTGCGGTGGAGCCGGCCCATCATCCAGTACACGGCCTCTCGGAGGTTTTCCCCGCTATGGACCATCATGTACGAGATCATCGCACCGAGAAACGCTTGCAGTGCAACGCCGGCCAGAAGCAAGGTCGCAACCGGCGTTCGACCACCTTCGGTCGCGATTGCGTAGACCAAAAACGCCGTCACAAGCGCGCCGACGAACGCCGGGATGTGTACCCCACCGAGCGCGGCAGGAACGAGCGCCGGGAACGCGATCGCCGCCACGGCGCCGGCTGCTGCGCCTGATGAGACGCCGATGATCGACGGATCGGCGAGCGGATTCCGAAAAAAGCCCTGCATGACGGTCCCCGCTGCGGCGAGCGAGAAGCCGACGATCGCGGCCAGCAAGATCCGGGGGAGCCGAACGTTCGAAATGATCGTCTCTTCGGGCCCCGGCACCTCGAAGGCGAACAGGCCCGTCATGTTCAACACGACCTTCGAGACCGTGATCGGATCGATGCGAACCGGTCCGAGCATCGCGCTCGCGACGACGACCGCGACGAGCGTCACGGTGAGTGCGAGCGACCACCCGAGAGTCCGGCGCAAGATCGACACGGCTGAAACCTCGCTTGCAGTAGTCAAATATTTGTTGACAGGGATGGGTGGTCCACTCAATGCGCAAGCTACTGGTCCTCTGTATCACCGTGTTGCTCGCCGTCGCCACGTTTACACCTGCCGTCGCTGCGGGTGGGGTGGCGGCCGTCTCGGAAGAATCGCCGACGTGTGAGTTCCCGCTCGAACTCGAGGACGGAACGGGCGAAACCGTAACCCTCGAGGAAGAGCCGGAGTCGGTCGTCGCGCTCCAGCCGAGTGATGCCCAGACGGTCTTCGAAATCGGTGCCGATGACAAGCTCGTCGGGATGCCCGTCGGGGAGTTCACTGCGTACCTCGACGCCGACGAGGAACTCGATATCTCCGAAGGCGACGGCGTGACGCCAGTCACCGAGGAAGTGATCGACCGCGAACCCGACGTCGTCCTCGCGGCGAACGCACTCGCCGGCGACGATGTCGTCGACCAACTTCGCGATACAGGCCTCGAGGTGTACGTTTACTCGACCGAGGAGTCCCTCGACGGCGTCGCGGAGAACGTCCGGCTCACCGGGGAGCTCCTCGGCGAGTGTGAGGGCGCCGACGAATCGCTCGAGTGGATGGACGACCGCCTCTCCGAGATCGAAGCGGCCGTCCCGGACGAGGACCGACCGCTCGCCTACTACGAGATGGGTGACGGGTACACTGCGGGTCAGGGGACGTTTCAGGACGAGATCCTGACGACCGCTGGCGTCGACAATCTCGGCGCTGAAGCTGGCCTCGAGGGGTGGGAGACGGTGAGTGAAGAGGTCGTCCTCGACGCAGATCCCGAGTGGATCGTTTACGGTGCGGACTTCGGCGAACCGCCGGTCGCAGAGTCGGTGATGGGGACGACGGCCTACCAGAACGAACAGTTCGTCGCCGTCGATAGCCAGTTTATGAGCCAGCCCGGCCCGCTCGTCGTCGAGGCGATCGACGAAATCGCTCAGGTGGTCCACGGGGACGAGTTCGAAGACGATGCAGCAGCTGCTGACGACGCCGACGGAGAGGCCGATGATACCGGCGGCGACGAGACCGATGCCACTGATGGCGACGCCGAGTCGATTCCCGGCTTCGGCGTTGCTGTGGCTGCCCTGGCTTTGATCGGCGCGATTGGTCTGTTCGTCCGTCGATAGCGCCTCGGTCGGTGACTTCGGTTCGACCGACTGCCCATCGCAGCTTCTGCTCGAGTGTGAGCGAAGGTCGACCCGCGTCGATGCGTCTCGTTTTGAAAAGCGTTTACACGTCGGCCTGCGCAGGTAGGCGTATGGTCGAGAACGTCATCTGGCCCGCCTATCTCGATGCTGACCGGACGCGCTCGGAAGGCCGGCGCGTGCCACAGGAACTGGCCGTCGGGGAGCCGACGGTCGACGAGATCGCGAAGGCAGTCCAACAGATCGGGTACGACGCCGTCGTCGAACGGGACAAGAGCTACTCCCGCGAGCCATGGGCTGAACGTGGCCGCGTCGTCGTCCGCGGTGCCGACGACTCCACGAAGAACGATCTCGTCCAGGCCGTCGCGGCGTACGTTGCCGCGATGCGCGAGTGAGATGCGCCGGGTTGGCTCCGTCGTCCGGACTGCCCAGGGACTTGCGATCCTCCGGGCCGAACCGAGTGACGACGCCGCGGACGTCGACGCCCATCGCGACGAGATCGGGACGACTGTTCTCGACGACTCGCTCGAGGAGGTCGGTCGCGTCGTCGACGTCTTCGGTCCCGTCGATCGACCCTATCTGGCAGTGACGCCGTACGACGTTCACCTTCCGTCGCTGGTCAGTTCGACTCTATACGCGAGATAACGGGGACGACGGAGGCGACTGATCGAGGTGTTGGCAACGAACTGTGTTGTCGACGCCCCGACGTTGCATGGCCCCATCGACGACTGGCTCCGCTCAGGGGAGCCCGTCGTCCGGCCGGTAGCAGTTGTATTCGTAGCTGACCGACTGGACGATTTCGTCGTCTGAATCGATGACCGCTACGTCCACCACGCCGTGTTGAGCTGGCGGACCGAGCACGACGGCATAGAGTTCGCCGTCGTCGCCGAGGGCTGAGTCGATGTCCGGCTCGAGGTCGCTCATGTTTCGGTTGTCGGTGATCGGGACGTCCGCGAGGAGGTCGCCGTCGCGGTCGCGAACGGTGACGGCAGCGATCGAATCGTCCGTCGGCGCGTCCTCGTCGACGAGTATCCCGAGTGAGAGCTGTTCGTCACCGCGAACCACTTTGATTCGACGCAACGGGCCGTCCTCGCGATGATCGCCTCGCCCTGAACACCGAGCGGTTGTCGGATCACTGCCAAGACAGCCTGCACTCGTCGCTGTGAACCCGACGGCGAGTCCCGCGAGGAAGGTCCGTCTGGACGTATTGGAGGGCATGTGTTCAATTCGTTGACGCGTCGGGATCATAGGTGTTCCGAACCGCAGAGACGACGGCCGACGGCCGCTCGAGCGGTGCGGTCGAGAGGAAAACACCCATAGCGTCCGGGGCCAAACGGCGGGCTATGAACCATCGGATCCGGGTTTTTGGCGCCGTCGCGGCGACGGTGGGGATCTTTCTCTCCGTCCAGATCGGTGCGCTCGCGTTGATCGAGCCGTTCTACGAGTCGGAACTGCAGGCCGTCGACGATCCCCAGAACCCGACCAACAGCGTCGTCTACTTTGGTATTATTTTGCTCGCGACTGCGTTCATGCTCGCGGCGTTCAAGTATGACCTCCAGTTGTTGATCCGGGCGATGGTCGTCGGTGTAAGCGTCATGCTCGCCTGGTTCGTCTTCGACGAACTCGTTCCCTCGGCGGTTACGGTCGGCTCGATCAACCTCCTGGCCGCCCTCGCTGCACTCGGACTCGGAATGGCGCTGTTAGGCTATCCCGAGTGGTACGTCATCGACCTCTCCGGGATCGTCATGGGTGCCGGGGCGGCTGCACTGTTCGGGATCAGTTTCGGACTCCTCCCCGCGATCCTGTTGCTCACCGTTCTCGCCGTCTACGATGCAATCAGCGTCTACGGCACCGAACACATGCTCGACCTCGCCGAGGGCGTGATGGATCTCAAAATCCCCGTTATCCTCATCGTTCCCACCTCGCTGTCGTACTCCTACCTCGAGTTAGGAGAGAGCGACCCGGTCTCGAACGACGATGCAGCGACGGCGAGCGACGGCGGCGAACGCGATTCGGCAGACGCCGCTGAACCGTCAGGAGACGCCGAGCCAGCCGTCGACGGTGTGCCAGCCGAAGCCGAGGACGGTCCCACCGAGGCCGAAACGGACGACGGTGCCGATTCACTCGAGCGAGACGCGCTGTACATCGGCCTCGGGGATGCCATTATTCCCAGTATTCTCGTCGTGAGCGCGGCGTTTTTCCTCGACGCCGGCCACCTCGACGTTCCTGGCATGGTCGTCAACCTGCCGGCGCTCGGGGCCATCGTCGGCACCATCTTCGGACTGCTCGTGCTCATGTACATGGTCCTCAAGGGCCGCCCCCACGCGGGGTTGCCGCTGCTCAACGGCGGCGCGATCGGTGGCTACCTGCTCGGGGCCCTCGCAAGCGGCGTCTCCGTGCTGACCGCTCTCGGCTTCTGATACTGCCGGACAGTATGAGTCAGGGCCCCACGATTCACTCGTCGGCGGATTCGTCCGCGTAATCGATCTCTGCGTCCACGTCATCACCGTGTTCGATCCCTTCGATCATCGTGTCGACGTTCGTTGCCTCGTCTTCGCGCTCGAGTAAGTCGTCGTCGGGGTAGACGGCAGCGATCACGAAGTGGTCGTCGTCGTAGTCGGGCTGGGAGACGTCGAGAAACACGTCGAACGACGTTTCACCGTCGAACCTCGCGACGCCCTCGTACGTGTCGATGCTGATCGAGAACTCGAGCATGTCGACGGTTCGTCGACGGATCGACTGGTTGTCAACCTCGAGGTCGTCGTACTGGCCCTGGACCGCTGCGGCGATTTCGGCGTGGCTCAGATCGCCGACGGGGTTGAACGTCTCTTCACCGACGGACACCTGCGGCGTGGTGAGGACGCCGAAGACGCCCGTTTCCGTCTCCGCTTGCTCACCGAGGGTCTCGAGTGGCGTGTCGATCGTTCGCACGTAGGTGCTGATGTAACTGATTATTTCGACGGTCTGGCCGGCGACGGTTTCGGTTTCGATCCTCTCGTCGGTTCCCTGGTAGTCGTAGCCCGTTTCGTCGGCTCGGTCGGGAGAGACGATCGCCGGCGACGCAGAAAACGAGGTGGCGGTGTCGACGAGTTCTCGAACGTCGTCGAGACAGCCCGCCGTCGTGGCAACGCCGATGGCCCCGACTGTCGCGACGAACCGCCGTCTGTCCATATCTCGACGACCACAGATCGGGCTATAAGTTCCGTGTCGATCCTCACGCGGTGAATCGAGCGCGTGTTCCCGCCGTCCGACGGACCGCCGCTGGTTTCTTGACTACTCTGTCGACGGAAGCCGGTACGACGGCCCCTCGTCCGTATCCTGCACCTCGACGCCGAGCGTCTCGAGTTCGTCGCGCAGCTCGTCGGCTCGGTCGTAGTTGCCATCCTCGCGCTCTCGTTCGCGAACGTCGAGGACGAGTTCGACGACGTCACCCGCCAGATCGGCTGTCCCCGTCGTCTCGCCGCTAAAGGAGAACCCGAGGACGTCACCGAGTTCACAGAGCGCGTCGACGGCCTCCCGGAGTCCCCGGTAATCGTATGTCTCCGGCTGGGCCTCGAGATGGCTGTTGACGGCCGAAGCGATCGACAGGAGCGCCGACTGGGCCTCACGCGTGTTGAAATCGTCGTTCATTGCGGTCACGAACGCCTCGCGAGCCGTTTCGACCGCCGCCCGGAGGTCGGCGTCTTCGACTTTCGAGCCGGCGGCCGGCGAATCGAGGGTCTCGACGGCCGCCTCGTATGCGCGCTCGAGTCGTTCCCAGCGTTCTTCGGCCTCGGCGATCGTCTCGTCGCTATAGAGCTGTGTGCTGTTGTACGACCCCGCGGTGAGGAACGTTCGCAACACGTTCGTTCCCCACTGGTCGACCGCCTGCTCGACGGTGACGAAGTTCCCCAGACTCGAGGACATCTTCTCGTCGTCCATCTCGAAGAGTTCACAGTGGAGCCAGTACTGGGCGAACTGCTGGTCGGTCGCCGCCTCCGACTGAGCGATCTCGTTTTCGTGGTGGGGGAAGACGAGGTCGCGGCCGCCGACGTGGAGATCGAGCGTCTCGCCGAGGTGGGTCATGCTCATCGCCGAGCACTCGATGTGCCAGCCGGGGCGGCCTTCGCCCCATGGCGAGTCCCAGGTGAGTGCGGTCTCACAGGCGTGTTCCGGATCGGCAGCCCCTTCGTGGCGGTGTTCTTCGACTGCGTCCGAGGCGACGCCGCCGGCTTTCCAGAGTGCGAAGTCAGCCGGATTGCGTTTTTCCGAGCGTTCGTCCGGATCACCCTGGGATTCGATCTCCTCGAGTTCCTGATTCGAGAGTTTGCCGTACTCCTCGAAGCGACTGACGTCGAAGTAGACCGACCCCGCCGACTCGTAGGCGTAGCCCTTCTCGACTAAGGTCTCGATCAGATCGATGATTTCGGGGACGTGCTCTGAGACGCGGGGGTACACCTCCGCCCGCAGAAGGTTGAGCGAGCGCATGTCCATCAGGGTGCGTTCGACGTAGCTTTCGGCGACTTCGGCTTCGTCCTCGCCGAGGTCGTCTTCGCCCACGCGGGCGACGATCTTCTCGTTGACGTCGGTGAAGTTCTCGACGTGACGGACGTCGTAGCCAACGTACTCGAGCCAGCGGTGCATGACGTCGACGTGGACCCACGACCGCGCGTGGCCCAGGTGGGGCGGATCGGAGACCGTCAGGCCACAGTAGTAGAGCAAGACGTTCTCGGGGTCCCGTGGCTCGAACGGCTCTTTCTCCCCCGTCAACGTGTTCGTCACGTGTAGGGTCATTACGGACGTGTAGCCCCGGCCCGAAGTTAAACGCTATCAATACGACGGTCCTGGAGCCGTCTCCCACAGCAGCACTGTTCACACGCTTCCCGATCGATCACGACCACTGAACCGAGTCGATCACACCTGCCGGGACGAGGCCGTTGTTGACAGCCCGGTCACGTCATCCCATCGGTGTCCGTCCAGCGCTGTCAGATCTGCTGTGCACTCGGTTCGACGGGCACACCGTCGAGTGCGTCTTCGACCCCTCGTAACGCCGATGCGCCCTCGAGCCGCTCGACGACGACGACCAGGGTGTCGGCTGCGACGCCTGCTGCCACGACGTCGACGTCGTCTACCGCCAGTCGCTCGAGGACGGCTGCGAGCGCCCGTCCATCGACGGTGCCCGTCGCCACGATCTCCGTGAACTCGCCGCTACCTGCACCGAACACGCCATTGCCAACCGCGAGGGACACGTCGTCACGGTCGGCGGGCTCGAGTTCGTCGACGCCGCGTTCCATCCGGACGCGAACGTCGCGTGGCTCGCGGTCGTAGTCGGGCAGTTCTGCCGCGTATCGACGCAGCGCCGTCGCGATCGCGTCGACGTCCCCCTCGACGTCGAGAAAACGGGCGGCAGCGGTGTAGTTGACCACACTTGCTCGGAGCGCCGAGACGAGAAACGGATGCTTTGCGACCGCACGACGCGTTTCGGCAGCCAGTGACATGTTCGCGAGACGGCTTCGCGACGATATAAACGCGACGAGTTGTCGGGTGGTGGCGCTGTTGCGACACGGTCCCAGACCGCGGCGCTTTTGCCGAACGCACCCGATCAACCGGGTATGAAGCCAGAAGACGTCGAGGACGTCATCGAATCGGCCCTCGAAGACGCTGACGCGACGGTCACCCACGCCCGCGACAAACACGACGACGACCACCTCGCGGCGACGGTCGTCTCTCCCGCGTTCGACGGCCTCCCGCTCGTCCAGCAGCACCAGCAGGTGTACGACGCCCTGGACGACCACATGACGACGGACATCCACGCCCTCGAGCTCTCGACGTACACGCCAGCGGAGTACGACGAGGCGTAGGCGGCCGGCCGAACGGCCGACGCCGCGGTCGCACGCTCGCGGACCGAACCGCAGCTTTATCCTGCAGTGCTGATAGGATACACGTATGGAATCGCTTCACCCGCGGATCCGGCTCCTCTGGATCGGACAGGGGGTGATCACGGCGGCCGTGTTCGGCGTCGTCCTCGCGGCCGTCGATCAGTGGCTTCTCGAAGTTCCGACTGCCGCCCTGGCTGCGGTGGTTGGCCTCGTTTTCGTCCTCGGAGCCGCCTACGCTATCCGACTGTATCAGGTCTGGCAGTTCGAACTCCAGCCCGACGCGCTCTACCTCGAGCGTGGGGTCATCACCTTCGTCGAAACTGCCGTCCCCTTCGTCCGCGTCCAGCACGTCGATACGCAGTTCGGCCCCATCGAGCGCGCGCTTGGCCTCTCGAGCGTCGTCGTCTACACGGCCGGCTCGAGAAATGCGGACGTCAGGATCCCAGGGCTCCCGCCGAACCGCGCCCGAGAACTCCAGGATACGCTGCGCGAACTCGCTGTCGAGAGCGAAGCTGACGACGCTGTCTGAGAACACACGAATGAACCGTCTCCATCCACTCAGCGCCGTCGTATACGCACTCCAGTACGGGTTCGTCTGGCTGTGGATCCCCGTCTTTCTCGTGGTGGTCCTCTCCGGCGTCTTCGATCCGATTCGAGCCGCCTGGATGCCGCTATTCGCCTTAGCCGGACTCGCTTTCGGGCTCGTATACGGTGTCGCGTATTACTACCGATTCGGCTACCAGGTCACCGAGGACACCTTCGATGTCGCATCCGGCGTCTTTGCCCGTCGTTCGCGTGAAATCCCGTACGGTCGCATCCAGAACGTCGATATCAGGCAGGGTGTCGTCCAGCGGCTCATCGGCCTCGCCATCGTTTCGATCGAAACCGCTGGTGGCGGCGACACTGAGGCGTCGTTGAACTTCGTCAGCGAAGCCGAGGCGACCCGGCTCCAGAACGAGATTCGCCGGCGTACGGCCGGCGCGAAAAACCGCCGGCGACGTCGAACCGAGCGGCCAATGGCCGACACACCAGATGACGAGGCCGACCTGATCGGGCCGAGACGTCCGCCAGAGATGCGACGAGACGACGCGATGTCCGATCCCGACCTCGAGTCGCTCGGGCCTGGCACGGGCGCAGGCGATTCGGTTGCTCACTGGGAGACGCCGACAGAGACGTTCGCCGAGCCTCGCCGCCAGCGTCTCTTCGACCTCGATTCGCGAGAACTCCTCTTGTACTCGTTCACGTCGTTTCGACCCGCCGCCGTCGCGGCCGTTCTGTTCATCTTCTTCCTCGCGACCGATACGATCGTCGAGTTCTTCCTCACCGTGGCCCAGCCCGTCGGCGGACCGGCTGACCTCGAGACCGGGACGACGGGTAGTTACGGCGTTCTCACCATCGTCTCGCTGATCAACGGTATCGTCATTACCTACCTGCTCAGCGTCGCGTACACGTTCGCCACCTACTACGATTTCCGGCTTGGCCGCATTGACGAGGACTTCGTCTACGAGCGTGGTTTGCTCCAGCGCTACAGCGGCTCGGTTCCCTCGGAGAAAGTCCAGTCAGTGACCGTCACTGACAACCCGGCCCAGCGGCTGATCGGCTACGCCGGTCTGTGGGTCGAAACCGCCGGGTACGGCCCCGACAGTAACGGCGGCAGCCAGTCGGCGGTCCCCCTCGCTCGGCGCGACCGCGTCTACAGCTTCACGGAGAACCTGACGGACGTCGAAACACCGGCGTTCAGGAGTCCACCGACGCTTGCCCGCCGGCGCTACCTCGTCCGATACGGCCTCGTCGCAGCCGGAATCGTGGCCGTTGCGTTCGGTTTCACGCAGGTGACGATTTTCGATCGGTGGTACCTCGCCGCCATCGTCTTCGCTGCAGTTCCTGTGGCCGCCCACCTCCGGTACGTTAACCTCGAGTATTACGTCGGCGACGAACACCTCGTCATCAGACGTGGGTTCTGGCGACGCCGCACGACGATCATCCCATACTACCGGATCCAGACCGTCTCGACCCGACGATCGATCTTTCAGCGGCGGCTCGGTCTCGCTTCGCTCATCGTGGATACGGCGAGCTCGCAGTCGTTTTCCTGGACTGCGCCGACGATTTACGACGTCGACCTCGAGGACGCCCGCGACGTCCATCAAACCAGTCGCAACCGTCTTCAGTCGGCATTGCGCGAACGGGCTGACGCCGACGACCATGGACTCTCCGTAGATTTCACCTGAGGCGGCCCACCAATTCGGTGGATCGAACTGACGTGGCTGTGTCTCGACCGCCCAGAAAACGCCGTCTACCGGTCCGCATACACCCGGCGAGGAGGCTGTCGATCCCGACGAACGACGGGTCTTGCTGCCCGTCGCCCCACTCGTTTCGGTGGATTTTACCTGACCGGACGTGAGCCTCCGTCTATGGGAGACGACAACTACCGAATCGAGGAGGACAGCCTCGGCGAAATGCAGGTGCCCGCGGACGCCTACTGGGGAGCACAGACCCAGCGTGCGATCCAGAACTTCCCCATCTCGGGGATCACGTTCGGCCGCCGCTTCGTCCGAGCGCTCGGGGTCGTCAAGAAGGCCGCCGCACAGGCCAACCGCGACCTCGGGCTGGTCGAAGCAGACGTCGCCGACGCCATCGTCAAGGCCGCCGACGAGGTCATCGCGGGCGAACACGACGAGCAGTTCCCGGTCGACGTTTTCCAGACCGGCTCCGGGACGTCCTCGAACATGAACGCCAACGAGGTCATCGCCAACCGCGCCGCCGAGCTCATGGGTGCCGAAATCGGCGACCGCGTCGTCCACCCTAACGACCACGTCAACTACGGCCAGTCGTCGAACGACGTCATCCCAACGGCGATGCACGTCGCCGCCCTCGAGGCCGTCGAGAAAGACGTCACTCCCGCACTCGACCAGCTTCGCGAGGCGCTCGAGCGCAAAGAAGCGGAGTTCGACGACGTCGTCAAGACCGGCCGCACCCACCTGCAAGACGCCACGCCGGTCACGCTCGGCCAGGAGTTCGGTGGCTACCGCACCCAGATCGAGAAGGGACTCGCCCGCGTCGACACCGTTCGTGCACATCTCGCCGAACTCGCACTGGGTGGCACTGCGACCGGGACCGGCCTGAACACGCACCCTGAGTTCCCCGGCCGCGCCGCCGAGTACATCACCAAAGAGACCGGCGTCCAGTTCCGCGAAGCCGACGACCACTTCGAGGCTCAGGCCGCCCACGACGCCATGGCGGAGGCCCACGGCGCGCTCCGCGTCGTTGCCGGGTCGCTCAACAAGATCGCAAACGACCTGCGCCTGCTCGCCTCCGGTCCGCGAAACGGCCTGGGCGAACTCGAGCAACCCGAGAACCAGCCCGGCTCGTCGATCATGCCCGGCAAGATCAACCCCGTGATCGCCGAAGCGGTCAACCAGGTCCACAAGCAGGTCGTCGGCAACGACGCCGCCGTCGCCGCCGGCGCCGCCGAGGGACAACTCGACCTCAACCTCTACAAGCCCGTCTGTGCGTACAACTTCCTCCAGTCTGCAGAACTCATCGCGAACTCGAGTCAGGTCTTCGCCAAGCGCTTCGTCGACCCGCTCGAGGCGAACGACGCGTTCTGTGCGGATCAGGTCGAGCAGTCGATGGCGATGGCGACGTCCCTGAACGTTCACATCGGCTACGACAAAGCCAGCGAGGTCGCAAAGACCGCGCTCAAAGAGGACAAGACCGTCCGCGAGGTCGTCCTCGAGAAGGAATATCTCTCCGAGGAAGAAGCCGACGAGGTCCTCGACCCCCGCAAGATGGCTCAGCGCGGTATCCTCGGTCAGGACGACTGACGACTCGGACCGACCGCTCGAGCGTCCACCTCGACGGCCCGTCCCGCAACGACTGTCTCTATACTGACACCCGCTCGTTCCACGGTTCGACTCCGCCTCACCTGCCAGCTGAGTGAATACTCGATACTGAGTAAACAGGGTCACGAGTAGGTTTTTCTTCCCCGAGTGTTTCCCCTAAATCGACGTAGTGGGGCGTAATCACGGTTGATTCCGGCGCAATAAAAGAACCCAAGCAGTTTTGATGGATGCTCGCGTCAGACGAAATATGCACACCTGTCGTAGCTGCAACCAGTCGTTCCAGACCGAACTCGCCCTCGAACTACACCACGATACGTGCTCGAGCGGACAACTTCTCTGTCAAGTATGTGGGGATCGATTCCGGGAGGCCGATGCAACCCAGGACGGGTGGCACTACGAGTGCCCAGACGAAGACTGCGACGGCAGCGGTCTCCAGGAAGACCTGTATCGGGTCGACGAGATTCGTATGGCGACACACTGACCCCAGGTTCGCGTTTTCGACGTCGACTGGTTCATTTCGGCTTGTGCCCGTTCGTCCGACGGTGTGTGTATCGTTCTCTACAACCGAGGTCCGTGTAGTCGAACAGGGCTCTCGGTGGACTCTCCTCACTGTGAGCCACAGCCACCGGGGTCATGTCGATGACCGACGCTGACTCGCCGACGAGCGAACGCGATACAAACGCTTTCGGGTTTCGAGTCCAGACTCTCGAGGCAATGACGTGCCAGTACCAGGCGCCAAACAGTGGGGAGACGTGTGCGAACGAGGCCACTCGCGTGTTTAGTGTCTACTACCCGGAACGGCAACGCCAGGTCGTAAACCGCTACTGTGCTGGCCACGCCGACGCGATGGAAGCCAAGATCGAGGACGATCCAAACCGACAACTCGTCTCGAATCAGGAGTGGTAGGCTCCTCGAGCCTGCGCTGATTCTTGGTTGGAGCCGCCGTTGAGTGGGCTTACTCGACTGATTTCGTCAATCGGTTCGGTGCGCCGCTATCTCTTTCTTCGATATAGCGAAAAAAGGTTTATCTATTCACTCTCGCCCACGAACAGTCCTACAACTGTACTCCTGTTCGAGTGAGTATTCGTCCCACAAACGGAGCCGATGGTAATCTCTCGGCCCTAACGTACTCCTCGAGGACGTGTGCTCTCTAGTTACGTATTTGCTTCCGGGACACCTGCAAGTTTTAGCACTTCGATATCACCGCTACCGGTCGAAACTCGCCGACTTCACTGACGAGCCGGCTGCTGCTAACGGAATACTCCAGCAGTCACTGAACGTCAGTGTCCACTCCAGCCGGACGATCAGTGCATATCCCGACCAGACGATCAGTGCAGTGGGCGTGGAACCCGTTCCCGTGGGTACAGTAGCCGCTGCAAGTCAGAGCACACTTGATCGCACGATAGGAGCGAGGAGCTGAGTGGGAACCCCAGATTGTACAATCGGCGTGTACATTGCTGTACGTAGTGCTAGTATACGTCGTCTCCTCTCGGCCGGGGCCGTCAGTTGCCGGTGTCGTACTCGAACGATCACACCGTGGCACCTGTACAGTGCCGATCCGGACGGACCGCCGGAACTGGCCTAAACCGACGAAACGGCGCATAATCGGCTCTCAATCGGGTTCGAACTCGAGGTGGGAAAAGAAGGCCTGACAGACAGCTTGGACGCTCGAATCGCCGTCCTGTGCCCGCCAGTCGGCTATCCCAACCGCACCATTGTCCCAGGGGTGGCCATGACTTTTCTCCTCGCGGACCAAGTGGAGG
Source organism: Natrarchaeobaculum sulfurireducens (assembly GCF_003430825.1). Classification (NCBI taxonomy): domain Archaea; kingdom Methanobacteriati; phylum Methanobacteriota; class Halobacteria; order Halobacteriales; family Natrialbaceae; genus Natrarchaeobaculum; species Natrarchaeobaculum sulfurireducens. The sequence goes on from NZ_CP024047.1 coordinate 1,747,679, forward strand.
AGGGTTACAAGTACGTCCCTACGAGTGAACGATGCAATCGACCTGTTGAACCGCCGTTGTTTCCACCCACACCCGAGCGTCCAGCTCGAGTTGGTAACTGGAGTATTTCGACCCCGGATGAGATAACCAGTCACAGTCGTCGCTCGCTGTGCTGATAGCCACTCGCCTATATCAATTGTGAGCAACAATCTCTCGACGATCGTTACGGTGACAAGATGTATCATCAATGAATATCTTGGCGGTCTACACGGTGAAAATATCCTGCTCGAGGAACCCGGTTCTAGGGACACAACCCCTGGGGGTACGACCCACGAAAAGTAGGTTCCGCGAACAGTCAAATCCCTCATGAACTCTCATCCGTTTCGGCGAAAAGTATCTGTTTAGCATCATTAGTGGCTCTCCTAGCGACCGGTAACAATCGGCTGATAGGGAGTCGTCTTCTTTCGAGCGACTGAACCCACTCACGACCTCGGTCGGGATTTGCTTTATTTGTGGCAGTGGGTTTAGCAACCCTCTCAAAGTGGGGTCACCTGCTCAAATAACATGTCTTCTCGCCAGAGACTGGGGCACCTTTTCCCCAAATAAGGGTCTTTATTTGTGAATGTGGGATAGATTGAAGTGATCGTGGTGAGACCGGTCAGGTATGTCCGACGAACGGGTCGCGGTGAAGACCTACGTCCCGGCGTTCCAGAAAGAAGCCTGGCAGCGACACGCCGACGAACTCGAGATGAGCCAAAGCGAGTTCGTTCGGACGATGGTCCAGGCAGGTCGACGTGACTACGACGTACCGTCGAGCGAGCTCAGCGGTGTAACTCACGACACGCAGGAGGCCACAAGCGGTGATTCCGGGGATGAGAACGGCTTTAGCGACCGAATCCTCGAGGCCCTCGAGCGGGAGGGTGTCCTCGACTGGGACGCCCTCGTCGACGCGTTGATCGACGATGTCGAGGCAGATCTCGACGCCGAACTCCAACACCTACAGGACGAGAATATGGTCCGCTATAGCGGTCGTGACGGCGGCTACGTGGTGGTCAGTGATGACTGAGAGCCGACAGCGTCAGAACACGGTCGAGTACTTCCTTCAGGATATCGAACACCACGGTCGAAACGAGCGGACAGCTGACGCTTATCGCCGGGTGCTATCCGACTACAAGGCCTTTCTCGAAGCGCGATTCGGGAAGACGCCGACGGACGCGAGCTATCGGGACTGCATGGCCTACGTTCACGAGCTTCGGACCACACACTCGAAGAGTACGGTCGCGACGTACGCCTCGTATCTCAACCGGTTTTACAGTTACCTCGTTCGGGTCGGACACGCCGATGAGAACCCGATGACCGTCGTCCTAGAGGAGATGAACGAATCGATCGAGTCGAACCCGACCCGCAGGGACGTGACGCTCCCGCAGATGCGGTCGTTCGTCACCGAAATCCGCCACCCATTGCATCGGGCGATCGTCGTGACGCTGTTGAAAACCGGGATGCGAGCCGGCGAACTCTGCAATCTGGATCTGATCGACTGTCACATAGACCACGAGGCGACGACGTGGCAGCCGCGGGCGCATATCGCCGGGCGGCCGGATTCGCTGTTCGTCTCCGCCGAGCACACGTACGGCGAAAAATCCGGCGGTGAACGCCGGACCGCGTCGAACAAGCGAAAACGAGAGACCGTCGTCCCGGTCGACGAGGAACTACGGACAGCCCTCGTACGCTGGCTCGCCGTCCGCCCCGATACGAACTTCACGGGACCGTCGATGGCCGCTTCGGAGCCACTGTTCGTCGGAACGGCCGATAGCTGGGGACAGCGGCTTACGCCACACGTCGTCCACCACGTCGTCGAGAAGTACGCGAGAGAGTACGGCTGGTATCGAACAGGCGGCGGCGCCGCCGAGAACGTCACGCCCCACTACTTTCGACACTTCTTCACCACCCACCTCCGGGATCGGACGGGCGACCGTGGCATCGTCCAGTATCTCCGTGGTGACGTCGCCAGCGATGTGATCGATACATACACGCACAACTGGGGCGATCGTGTCCGCAATACTTATCTCGAGCACATCTACTCGTTGAGCGTCTGATCGGATCGATTTCGGTCGGTGTGATTCTCTGACGGGTTAAGTTTACTACCCTTGTACACGATTTTGACGTCCGAACTCGAACATATATATCTCATACTGCTATACAGACTCTCATGCACGACTGCCTGGCTTATTATATTTTCAATAATACGATTCGGACACCGGTCCGTCCGCTGGCTACCTCACTCGAGACGTCGCTATCGGGCGCGTTGGGGAACGTACGGGGACAGAACCAGTGACTACCCGTCGACAGTCAGTTGGGTCTCGAGGTCGTCGCCGTCTAACAGCGAGCGGACAGTGGCGACCGTCTCCGACAGTTCGGACTCGTTCTCGAGCAGGACGGTCTCGCTCGGGAACAGTTGCTCGCCGAGTAAGAGCCCGTGGTCGCGGGCGGTCGAGCCGGTGACGGTCAGGTAGACGCCGAGGCCCGTCTCGGCGATCGCGGCTTCCTCCTCGCGGCCATCTTCGGGGTACCGAAACTCGACGCCGTCTAACGTTTGTGTGCCGAGGACGGCCTGAACCAGTCGCTCGTACCGGGGCTCAATGCACAGTGGCCCTTCGTAGGACTCGAGAAATGCCCGATCGAGCGGTTCGGTGCCTGGGGCTACCTCCGGGGTCGCCATCAGCGTGTGGTAGACGGTATCTCCGAGGCCGGTCACGACGCGAACGTCGGTGTCGGTGGGGTTGATCCGGGCGTTCACGTCGGCGATTCGGTCAAGCGGCTCCGAGCGAAGTTCGACTACCTCTTCTAGGACGAGGTCGGCGCTGTCGAACCCCATCGCGAACTCGTGGGTGCGTAACGCCCGAAACGGCTCCTCGCGGCCCACGAGTTGAATGTCGGTGTCGACGCCCTCGAGTGGGATCGTGACGCTGTCGAAGACGATTCGGCGGGGTTTACCGGCCCGGTCGTCGCGCAACACGGTATACTCGGGCTTCGTCGGATCGTCGGTGGTGCTATACTCGGCGAGACGATGATAGATGTTCTCCTCGTCAGGTTCGACAGACCCCTTCGTGAGGGCTTTTTCGTGGCGTAGCGTCGAAGCGATCTCGTCTGCGAGATCAGTGACGTTGAGGCGTCGAGCGATGCGATCGAGCACCGACTCGAGCGGCCGCCCCTTGCGAGGTACGGCGATCGGAATAGTCTCGCCCATCGACCGGTGGTCGACTGGCGAGAGATAAACGAGTTACGTTTCGAGAGCAGTACGTTGCGGTGGCCTTCGAGTGTCCTATCCGGCCTCCTGTCCGTCGGTACGGTCGTGACCCGAATCTGGGCGCGAGTTCGTCGGGAACCTGTGGTACCCGCCCGTCTCAGTTGTCAGCGAACATCGAGCCAAGCTGCTCCCGCCAGTTCTGGAGATCGGTTACGTCTTCCTGAACGGACGCGAGGTCAGCCTCGACGTCCTCGAGGTCGGCTTCGAGATCGTCGACATCGCCCTCGAGATTGTCGACGCTTTCGTCCACGTCGACGACTTTCCCTTCGAGGTCGTTGATGCCGCCCTCGAGGTCGTCGACGGTTTCATCTACGGTGACGACGGTTCCACTGAGATCGTCGACGGTCCCGGAGAGCTCGTTGACGTCCGTTTCTACGGTTTCGACCGCTCCTTCGACACTGTCGACGTCGGTTCTCAGGTTCTCGACCGTCTCTTCTACGTCCACGACGGCTCCTTCTGTCTCTTCGAGGCGAGTATCGACGTCGGACTCGACGGTGTCGATTTGGTCCTCGACGGACCCAACGTCTTCGGTTACGGCATCGACAGCTGTTTCAACGGACTCGACCTCCGTTTCGAGGTCGGTCGACCACTCGGTGAGCGTCTGAACTTCGGCTTCGACGGCCTCGATCCGGTCGTCAGCACCGCCAGCGAGGCGCGCTGTTTTTTCGAGTCGATCGTCCATCGCCTCGACCGTCTCTTGAAGCTCGAGTAAGTCCGTCCGGAACCCAGTGATGAGTTTCTGGCCAGTACCGTGTTCTCCAAGGAACTCCTCTAACGCGTCCGCGTAGGCGGCTACCTCCTCGACCCGCGATTGGAGGTGGTTGAATTTCACTTGCTCGAGCGTCGCGCCGTCTCCCTCGAGTTCGGCACTGAGTACCGCCAGATCGTCGTCGTCGACGGCATCGGCTCTGATCTCGGCAGCGAGTTGGGCGACGAGCGATCCGTCCTCGAGCGACCCGACGGGGGCTGCGTCGTCGGCCGTTGTCTCGCTGGTCGGCTCTTCGAGTCCGTCCCGCTCGTCGCCTTCTTCTGCGATCGAGGGCGTCTCGACTCCGTCGTCGAGTTCGGGTTCTATCTCGTCTTCTGCTTCGGACTTTGCTTTCGGCTCAGCTTCGGCTGTCTCAGCATCCATCTCGTCGGTGTCTACAGCCTCATCGAGTGTGTCGTCTGTCTCGTCAAGGCCATCGCCAACCGTCTCTTCGAGTTCGAGTTCGAGCGTTTCACTCTGATCGACGTCGAGGCTGTCGGCCGACTCCTCGTCGTCCGTTTCCGTTGGCTCGAGTGCGTCCGGCCCGTCGTCAGGTTCGGGAATTTGGTCGTCGCTGAACCCGAGGTCGATGTCCGGCGCATCATCGTCGTCGGACGCTGCGTCGGAGTCGAGCGGATCGACGGGGTTGGGGTCGACGTCACCGAGATCTAACTCGAGGTCCTCGGCCTCATCATCGAAGGAGACGACCTCGTTCGTCTCTTCGTCGGCATCGAGCCCTGGGACCGCTTCGGACTGGCCGGAGAGCATGTCCTTGACGGGTTGATTCCGATCTTCGGTGACGATGCTCTCGATGACGCCCTCTTCGACTTCGTTGGCGTCAGATCTGTCGTCGTCCTCCGAACTGACCTCGACGATCGTCGGCTCGGTCAGAAACGTCGCTGCGTCGCTTTCGTCGTCGATGCGGATGCCATAGACCGTGACAAGTACGGCGTCGGGGTCGACTGTTCCGGTGAACTCGACGTGATTATCCTGGAACGCGGTCCAGTCGTCGCTATGGTAGTCGGGGTGGAATCCGACTTTGTCCATCGGGAAATCCTCGGGGATGTCCTCGGAGAGACGAAACGCTACCTGTTCGTCTCGGCTGGACTCGATCTCGAACTGGATCGCAGGTACCGGGAACTCGTCCGCCGTGAACGATTTCCTGACGGTCAAACCGTCAGTACTGACCTCGATCACGTCGCCCGTGTCGGCGGTGTTACTCATGCGGACAACGTTACCATACCATTACTATAAAACGTACGGACAATATCACAGGAAAAACAGTATTCGATCGGAAACGACGCCGGCTCGTCACTCGAGGTCGATCCGGTCTCCGATCTCGACGATCTCGAGTCGCTCCGGGTACTCGAAGCTCTTTGCGTGGTGGTGGAGCACTTTCGGGTCGGACGTCAGTCCCTTCCACATGTCCCAGTGGCTTGGCACCAGTCGATCCAGCTCGAGCGCCGACGCGGCCTCGACGACCTGATTCTCGTCGTTGTACCACTGCGTCCGCTTCGGTTCGCGCGTCTCTTTGTCCGGGATCTGACCGACGGTGCCGAACGCGAGAATCCCGAGGTCGAGGTCGTACTCCTGTCCAATCCGGTCGAACTCGTTGCTCGGCTTCGTATCGCCGCCGTGGAAGACGGTCCCGGCGTCGTGTTCGAAGACGTAGCTCACGGGGTGGGTCGCGTCGGGATCGTTCGCGTCCTCGACGTGGATAGTGAACTCGCCGACTTCGATGACATCTCCCTCGGTAACGTCGACGAACTGGTCGTCCTCGAGATCCCACTCCTCAGCCCACGATTCGTCGTCGCGCGCGACTGCAAGGCTGTCGTCGGGGCCGTAGAACGTCGCATCCGTGTTCTCGAGGATCGGTGCCTGGCTCGGGCCGTGGACGTGGTCGGTGTGTTCGTGTGTGGCGAAGACGGCAGCGGCGTCGGTGACGTCCGTCGGGTCGAACGGTACTGGAATCATGCGGACGGTCCGTGGCGGATCGCCGAGTCCGACGTACGGGTCGATGAAGATCGTCGTTCCCTCTTGTCCCTTGAGTACGAAGCCGTTACAGCCGAGATACCAGATCGCCACGCCCTCGGGCGACGCGTCTTCGACGTCACGAACGAGCCAGTCTCCCCAGTCGCTCTGAATCATACGCGAAGGTGTGGTGACCGACCGGGTAAGTGTTGCCCTCTCCGGGTGTGAACAGAGAAAAGATCCGGGTTCGAGGTGGGCGGGATCGAATACCGGAGCGTGCTCGTCGGCAGGCGATCGTCAGCGAGCGACCGCCCCCACATGAGATAGCGCGATGCCCCCGATATCACACGTCTGAAGGCTTCGACAGGAACGACACGGCGCCAGCATTCGAGTCCCCGCTCGAGGAGTCGGGCTCGAGCCAGGCGACGTCGAGAACGGGGTGTCCAGCGAACGAGACACGATCCGCGTCGGCGTCGTACTCGACGAGTCCAGCTGTCGAGAGGATGGGGACGTGGACGTGTGTGAGTGCGGTTTGGACGCGTTCGACGTGCGTTTTCGCGTCCTCTTGGTGGGCCACACCCGACTCGAGCGACGCCACTTCGTGGGCCAGACTCCGCACTGTCGTCGGCCGGTACCGCTTGGTGAGTATCGAGAGCGCCGCGCGACGTCGGGCATCGGCGAGCGCCTCGAACAGCACGTCGAGTTCCTCGGCCGAGTGGTTCGTTCGGCCGGTGATCGGAGCCGAGAATCCGGGATCGTCGTACGCCCAGTGGTCCGTCGCGCGGACCGTCTCGTCGTCGACGGTCACGAGCCCCGCGTCGACCAGAGCCGGTACTCCGCGGTGGTGACACTCGAGGAGCGCACGCTGGATCTGGTCGTCCGTCACGCTGTCGGGCTCGATATCGTTCGTTACTGCCGCAAATCGCGACGCAAGCTCGTGTTTCTCGATGCCCGCGGGCGACTCGGCGACGACGAGTCGAGCGAGGGTTCGACAGGAGGTGTTCGAGAGCACCTCGAAGCAGCGGTCGCGATCGGTGGGTGGTCGGCCGGCTGCGTCTGGAGTAGTCATCGACTACTGTTCGGCGCGATCCCTCCAAAAGCGGTGTTCCAAACTACATTGGTCTTCTGCTGCATTTCATCCACTTCTGGTGAAACTCATCGAATTATATCGGCTATAGGGTGACCATTCGTCTGTCTATGAGCTCGTTGTAGCCGTACGATATCGTCCGCCCAAGATTGAGTTCTCCTCCGCGTAAACGCGGAGAATTCTCAGAGTGGCAATTGCAACGCAGATTGACGCCGAGTCGTCGGACTCATCCTGCGGTTGAAGCCCCAAGTATCCTCCTTGGCCTTTATGATCGGCAGGGTCGCTCGACTGTCGTCCGCTGTCACAGTGAGTTCGCCCCGTTGCAGTGGGCTGTTCAGACAGGGGAGTGTCATCCTGACCGACGTTTGTAGGTACGGCTGAAGTCACGAGGCGGTGAAAACGGCCCGAGGTGCTCGGTACTGGACGACGCTCGCTCGAGGAGCGAAGCCTCGGCTAGCAGGTGTGCAAACGGGGATCGTCGGCCAGCAGGTGGCGAGGAGAGAACCGTCGGTTACCAGGTGCCGTGGAAGGTGTCGAACGAGAGGTTTTCGAGGGGCTCGTTGCCGACCGCGATCTCGTACTCGCCGGGAGTGAGCATCGGCTTGTGGAACTGCGGGCCGTCGTCGGTCGTGATGCGGGGACAGCCGGTGTTGACGAATGCGTCCATGTCGAAGTTCCGCAACCGATCGGGGGTGACCTCGTCCATCGTGATGAGGTAGGCGTTGTCGTTGTCGGCGAGGATCTGCTGTGCCTCGTCCCAGCGCCCCTGGCCGATCTTGGTACAGAAGATGACACCCCACTTCTCGGCGTCCATCGCGCGGTGGACGGCGCCGAAACGCTGTTTCAGGAACTTCTCCGTGTCGGCGACGGTGACGACGTTGTTGACGGGATCGGCGATGACGACGTGCTTGTCGGGGTGTTCCATGGCCAGCCCAAGCGGGTGGAACTTGCCGCCACCGACGTAGAGTACCTGGTCGGCGGGGACGTCCGCACTCGCGTAGTTACAGCCAAGCACCTGTCCTTCGTGGGTGAGCCGATCGTCACCGCGGCGGCTATGGACCTCGTAGCCCCGATCTTCGAGGAACTCGCGCATCTCTTCGTACCGGTTCATGTGCTGAGCCGTCGTCACGAGACCGACGTCAGGCGTCTCCTCGGGCGACTCGAGCGTGTCGAGTGCCTCCTCCATGATCGGCGACACTTCGACGTTCGAGAACAGCGGGACGTAGATCACCTTGTCCGTGTTCTTCATCGGCGAATGACCGAAGTGGACGAAGACGTCGGTACGTTTCATCAAATAGGTATCGAGGTCACAGGCACCGTAGCAGGGCTGACCCGAGAGCATGAACGTCACGTCGTCGTCGACCAGTTCACGGAGGTCGTCGGCGACGGCCGGACCGCGGCGTTTGAGTCCTTCGGGGAACTGCAAGCCGACCTTGCTGGCATCTCGCTCGTCGACCGCGTCGACGATGCGCTCGAGTTCGTAGTCCCACTCGCGATCGTGTTTGAGGTTCATCCCCGTATTCCGGAGGTCTCCTTCGGTGTACCCCGACTCCTGACTCATTACCCGCCCTAGCGCCCACGAGCCTATAACGGCGGCGCTTTTCGAACCCGTGACTGTCGATCGGACACACACACACACACACACACACACACACACACACACACGTCGGGTTGACTCGGAGGATCACCATTGTCGGTTCACTGTCCGGAACGGTCACGAGAGCTGACCCAACAGTCATAGTACTGGAGTTTGAACGGGTGGACAATGGCAGCGGATCCGCCCGAAAACGGACGCCTCTTTGCCCTCTATCGCCGATACATCGGCGAGCCGGAGGACAGAACCGACGTCTACCTCGGTTTCGGACTGTTCCTCGGCGGCATCGGACTGGCACTCGTGGGGCTGGTACTGTTTCTCTGGAGTACGACCCTCGAACTCAGATCGGATGCGTACTTCGCCTGGGTGACGCCCGCGTACGCGCTCGTGATGGTCGCCCTTCCCGTTACGATGCTCGGCATCGTCGTCTTACTTCCGTCGGAACGCCGGATGCTCTATACGTCGATCGCGGGGACGGCCGTGACGATCGGGGCTACCATCGGGTTCCTCACTGTGTATCCCGAGCACTGGAACTTCATGCAGGACACCGACTACACCGTCGAGGTAACGGCGACCTACGCCGTCGGGCTTGCCGGCCTCACCGCCGCGACGGGAGCGGCGCTGATCGCCCACTACCTCGATATGGCCCGACGCGCTGACGTCGCCACCCTCGAGGACGACGAAGACGACGTCGAATCCGAGTCGTACTCCGACGAAGAAATCCAGCGGGACATCGACGAAGCGATGGAGGGCGTCGAACTCTCCTGGGGCGGCGTCGAGAAAACCGAACACACCCGCCTCGAGTTCTCCGGGAACGAGTTCGACGACGTCGACGTCGACGTGCCGGCGGCGAAGACGACCCGTTCGTCCGGCGTCGACGCCCAGGTCGCCGGTCTCAAGGGGCTAAAAGGCGGCGACTCGAAGACGACCACCTCGAGCGACACGGTCGACGACCAGACCGCGAAACTGAAAGAGCTACGCGAACAGCAACGGGTCGAAGAACTCGCGACGGCCGACCCTGATCCGGGCTTTCTCTCGAGCGCCGTCGATCGAGTTCGGTCTCTCCTGGGCCGGAAGTAACGGCTTACTCCACAGTGGTAATAGGCAGTTTGTGATGGGGTAATACTCAGACATATTATAGGTTGGCCGATGGAGTTAAGTCACATAGATTTATAACCTGTCGGGAACGTTGCCCAACTATGGCCAAAGGCCTAGACGTCGGTACGATGAACATCCTGTCCGCACAGCAGGATGGGAACGATACGGTCTTCGTGCAACAGCGCAACTCCTTCGTCGAGATCGAGTACTCGGATATGGCCGAGCAGATGCTCTCGCGAAGCGAAGTACTCCACATTCGGAAGGACGACAAGGTGTACGTCGTTGGTGACGACGCCCTGAACTTTGCGAATATCTTTAACAAGGAGACTCGCCGTCCGATGAAAGCCGGGATCCTCTCGAACGACGAGAAGAGTGCGATCCCGATGATGAAGCTCATCATCGAACAGGTCGTCGGCGATCCGAGTTATCCTGGCGAGAAACTGTACTTCTCGACGCCGGCGGATCCGATCGACGACGATCTCTCGACGCTCTATCACCAGAAGACGATCGAGTCGTTCCTCAACGACATGGGCTACGACGCCGAACCCATCAACGAGGGGATGTCGGTCATCTACAGCGAACTGGCGGACAACAACTTCACCGGACTGGGTATCTCGTTCGGTGCCGGCATGACGAACGTCTGTCTGGCGTACTACGCCGTTCCCGTCATGAAGTTCTCCGTCGCCCGCGGTGGCGACTGGATCGACGAGCAGGCCGCTCGAGCGACCGGCACGCCGGTTGATAAGGTTACCTCGATCAAAGAGGACGACTTCGAACTCGACTTCACCACCGACGTCGGCGGCGTCGAGGGTGCGCTGTCGATCTACTACGAGAACCTACTGGATTACGTCATCGAGAACATCGTCTCGGAAGTCGACGACGAAGACGTCGAGGAGGGCCTCGACGTGCCGGTCGTCGTCACCGGCGGGACCTCGAGTCCGAACGGCTTCGAGGCGCTGTTCCGTGACCACCTCGACGATGCGAACATCCCGTTCTCGATCAGCGGCGTCACGCACGCCAACGAACCGTTGTACAGCGTCGCTCGCGGTGGCCTCGTCGCCGCTCGCTCCGACGAAGACGTCGAGCACGAAGAAGAGCCAGCGGAAGCCGACGCACCGGCCGAATAACTCGCTCGGGTTCCGTCGAACTCTCTTGCCGTCTCTCGCCGTCTCTCGCTATCTCTCGCCGTCTCTCGCCGTTTCGAGTGGACGAAGCGACTGCTGTCGGCAACACCCGCTACGACGAGCTGTGGGTGCGTCGGTCACCTCGCGGGAGGACGTTACCCTGTCGTCTCTTCGGTCCGACGAGCCTGGTGGTCGTAAAATCGGTTGAACGCGTCCTGCCAGGACTCCGGCTGCTCGACGTCCCGTTCGTGTTCGACCGGAATGTCTGCATAGCCACAGTGTGAACACGCGACGGTTGACGTCTCACCGAAGGTGAGCATCTCGAGTGGACTCTGACAGCGAGGACACTCGTTCATACACGTATTCTTTTTGGCCGACCCTTAACTCTATTCGACGTATTCCTGCTACCATATCACATTCGTTCCGGTGGGTCGTCGAATTCCTGCTACCATATCACATTCGTTCCGGTGGGTCGTCGAATTCCTGCTACCATATCACATTCGTTCCGGTGGGTCGTCGAATTCCTGCTACCATATCACATTCGTTCCGGTGGGTCGTCGAATGAGCCCATGTCCCGAGATGTATTACTATAGTGCATCTGCAAACATTTTTGTATGCGGCCAGTGTATCCTCGAGCGATGAGCACCACTTCGCCCGCCGAGTTCGCACCCACGATCGAACGGTGTCGACCCGCAGACGTCACTCCCGTCACGCTCGAGGCCACAGCGCTCGAGTCGACCGCACCCGACCACCTGCGAGCGTTGAACCGAGAGTTCGCACAGGCGGGACTGTCACCGGTCGAGTTGACGGTCACGGCACAGTTCGACGAGGATTGCTCGCTCGCCACGCGCAAAGAGATCGAGCGCATTCGACGGTACGTTCGTGCCGGGGCGTTCCTCGGCGTCAGTACGGTGTCGGTGACAATCGAACGCGTCGCGACCCCCGAGAAAGTTCGACCCGAACTCACGGCCTGTGCCGAACGCGCAGAACGTGACGGGGTCGTCCTCGAACTCGACGGACCGATGACCCTCGAGCACTGAGCCCCCGGTAATGGCCGCCCCATCACGACGAACGCTCGCCCGAACCCTCGAGTCACTCGCGGACTTTCCCGACCCCTCACCCGACCTCGAGCAGTATCTCACGCCACCCGACCTTGCCGCCCACGTCGCTCACCTCGCCCACCTGCACGGCGACCTCGAGCATCGAGTGATCGACCTCGGCACGGGGACGGGAATGCTGGCGATCGGTGCCGCCCTGGCCGGTGCAGAGTTCGTCGTTGGCGTCGACGTCGACCGCGATGCACTCGCCGTTGCTCGTGAGAACGAGCGTCGGGTCGCGGCGGGAACGACGGTCGAGTGGGTTCACGGCGACGTCACACGCCACTCCTTCTCACGTACGGACGCGACCGTCGTCTCGAACCCACCCTTTGGCGCACAACGCGGCAACCGCCATGCCGATCGTGCGTTCCTCGAGACGGCACGCGAACTCGCGTCGGTTTCGTATACGATCCACAACGAGGGGAGCCAGGAGTTCGTCGAGTCGTTTGCGGCCGACGAGGGCGGCGAGGTGACCCACGCGTTCCGGGCACCGTTTCCCATCGAGCGACGGTTTTCGTTTCACACCGAAGCCGAAGCGACGGTGGACGCCGAAGTGTTCCGGATCGAGTGGCGGTAACGTTCACTCCTCTAGGTGTTCGATGCGCGCGTAGCGGCCGGCCCGCCAGCCGGTGACGACCGCGACGAACGAGCCGACGACGAACGCGAGAGCGAGCCCGATCGCGTACACCTCCGGTGGCGTCCGGAGGACGTCCTCGAAGCCGATGACCGAGCGGGAGACGTGGTTGAGCGCCCGGGCGACGAGCGGCGTCAGGGCGAGTCCGACGAGGCCGCCCACGAGCCCGACGAGCGCCCCCTGTGCGCCGACCGTCCCGGCGAGGAGTCGCCGGGAGAGCCCGAGCGCCCTGAGCGCGGCCAGTTCATCACGTTGTTGTGCGGTCACGAGCGCGAACAGGTTGGTGGTGAGGACGAGACCGCCGACGACGGCGAGGCCGACCAGCGTCACGCCGCTTGCGAGCACGAGCGGGCGTTCCTCGAGAAACGCACCGACCTGTTCGTCGCTGGTTCGGATATCGTACTCTGGGTGCGCTTCGCTGAGGTCAGCCGCGACGGCGTCGGAATCGGCGTCGTCCTCGAGAGCGGCCGTGACGAACGTCGCCCGGTCGGTGCCGGTAGTGCCGGCGATCGCCTGTAGGTCCCCGAGCGGGATCGTCACCGTCTCCGAACCCAGAAACTGTGAGTAGTACTCAGACGTACCAACGACGGTGAACACGTTGTCGTCGGCCGTCTCCCGGCTCGTTCCGACGTATACCGTGTCGCCGACCTCGACGTCGTGTGACTCGGCGACCACCGGATCGAGAACGATTTCCTCGGCGGTCGGCTCGCTAGCACGGCCGTTCTCGTAGACCTCGGTGTAAGTGTCGAATCCACCGCCTTCCTCGAAGCCGAACCCGTCGTGAGTCGACTGGACGCCGACCGCGGGCTGGCGTTCGAGATCCTCGGGATCGGTCCCCAGGTAAACTTCGTGCATGGCGATCGGCGCGGCCGCGCGGACGTCGTCGCGTTGGGAGAGTTCCACCGATAGCTCATGGGAGCCGACGATGGGGTTCTCGGTTCCGCTGGCTGAGGGGTCGACTGGATCGCTCGAGATCCAGATGTCCCGGTCGGCGCTGTCGAGGCCGTCTTCGCCCATCGCTACGACGCCGACGCCGAGACTCGCGAGCAACGTCACCGAGAGGACCGCGAGCGTCACTGCGAAGATCGAGAGGATCGTTCGGCCGGGCGAGCGGTGTAGCGTCGCGACGGCGATCCCGAAAACGGCACAGAGTCTGACGTAGGTGCCGCTTGCACTCATCGTCGCACCTCCTCGAGGACGGACGTTCGCGCCGCGATCGCCAGGGGATAAGGCATGGCGAGCAGTCCTGCCACGAGGGCGACGCCCACAGCGTACGGAACGAATAGCGGGTGGATAAGCGCGACCGTCCCCGGGGCGATCGTTGCGGCCGCGAGCGCGTTCACGACCTGAATGCCAGCGATTCCGATCGCAGCACCGAGCAGGGCACCACAGACGGTCGTCACGAGCGTCGATACCGCGACGAGCACCAGCCGTCCGCGCCGGGGAATCCCGACGGACTCGAGGACGGCCAGCGACCGTCGGTCGTCGTTGACGGTCATGCCGGCGGTCGTCGCGACGAACGACGAGCAGATGACGATGCCGACGAGTAACGCGAGCAGGCTCGTCGCCAGCGCCAGTCCGTCATCGAACAGTGCCGAGGGATCAGTTGGGGCGTTGGATTCGACCGCCGCGTCGGGGTACGCTTCGGTGGCGGCCGACTCGGCCGCCGCTGGCTCGCCCCAGACGATCACCCGGTCGGCGAGCTGCCCGTCGTCAGCCCCCGTAAACGATTGCAACTCGCTGAGCTGGACGAGTGCAACCGGGACGTCCGTATCACCATCGTCGGCCCCTTCTTCGACGGCTGCGACGGTGAGCGTGACCGAGTGCGTCTCGGCTGCGGCCTCCGGCGTCGGAACGTCGAGTTCGTCGCCCTCGCTCGCCCCGAGCCGGTTGGCGGCCGCTTCAGAGAGGACCATCTCACCCTCGGGGACGCCATCGTACGAGCCGTTCGCGTAGTGGGGGTCACCCGGCTCGAGGTCGTCGGTCGGGAGACCGGCGGCGGTGCGTGGCTCGCCGTCGGCGACCACCCCGACGAGTAACACGGTCGGCTGGTCGTCGCCATCGGCCGCCTCGAGCCGTCCTGGCTCGGCGAGAACTGGCGAGGCGTGGTCGACGTCCTCGTGAGTGTGCATCGACGCGGCGCGCTCGTTTGTCTCGCCGAGTCGCGGCCGTTCGACGCCGTCGACCGCCGACAGGGTGGCGCTGTCGTCCGGGACGACCTCGACGGTCGCGTCGTCGTCGGTTGCCGTTCCGCCGTCGGCTAACGCCAGTGCGACACCGGTTACCATGAGCAACAGGGCGGTCGTCAGGGCGACGGTGACGAGGATCGCGGCGACGCGTCCAGACCGCGTTCGCGTCGCCCGCTTCCAGAGCCTCATCACCGAGAGTGAGACGATGCCGGCCCAGCGCGTGTGTCTCGTCCCCTCGCGATCACCGACCATCGTCTATCACCTGCCCGTCGCGCAGGGAGATGACCCGATCGGCGACGGCCAGCGTCTCGTCGTCGTGCGACGCGACCAGCACGGCCCGGTCGCGTGCCACGTCAGTCAGGAGCTCGAGCACGTCGGCTCCGGTCGCCGTGTCGAGTTCGCCCGTCGGCTCGTCAGCGATCAGCACGTCGGGGTCCGAAACGAGCGCCCTGGCGATGGCGACGCGCTGGCGCTCACCGCCGCTTAACTCGCCCGGAAGGTGGGTGATCCGGTCACCGAGGCCGACCTGCTCGAGCAACGCTGTCGCTCGCTCGCGCCGATCCGGTTTGGGGACACCCGCCTGAACGAGCGGGAGCGCGACGTTCGCCCTGGCCGACAGCGACGGCAACAGGTGAAATCGCTGAAAGACGATACCGACGTGTCGTCGTCGAGCTCGTGTTCGATTGCGGCCCGATAACCCGGCGAGGTCGGTCCCTTTGAGCTCGACTCGCCCGCGCGTCGGCACGAGCAAGCCAGAGACGGCGTGCAAGATCGTCGACTTGCCGCTGCCGCTTGGCCCCCGAAGGCCGACGATCTCCCCGTTTTCGACCTCCAGGGAGATCCCTCGCAGCGCCGTTACCGTTCGACCCGTGCCCGAGCGAAGCCGGCTGCCGCCCGACCCGTACTCGTGGGTGACGTCCTCGAGGCGGACGGCCGCCTTCGGCGCAGCGTCCTCGCTCGAGCCCGTCGTCGATTTGCCCGAAACCCGCAGTATACGGTTGATCATTTTCAGCCGGTCAACTCGGCCTGACAAATCACTCGTCGGGACATTGTTTCCCGCTGGCTTCCCGACGCCACGTAGCGATTAACGCCGCGGGCCAGTGCTCGACCAAGCGGTGTCTGTCTCGGTCGGGTCGAATCTGGCGACGACGGGGGGACGACGGAGACGGGCGGTCGTTCCCGACGGGTGACCGGCGACGAAACGTCCGCGTACAGGTGACTGTTCGGTGGCCGTATGAGTCAGAAGCGACTCGGTACGCCCGAATGCCTCCGATTCGACGACGATTTGCCTGCCCCGCTTCCAGGTAGACGCCGGTACGCCCCCCGAGACAATGAGTCCCATCGAACGCTCGAGTCGAGGTCTCGAGGCGTCCACACGACGAGAACGGTCGCCTTACAGGAACGCTGCGTGACAGGAGCTGGGTGTAAGGGTATCGGTCGGTTATCGGTCCCGTTCAGTCGCTCAGTTGTACGTCTCCTCGCTTGCGACCGCGACTTCGGTCCCGTTCGATGCGGCGTAGAGCGTGCCGTCGTCGTTTTCAACGGTGAGGCCACCGATCTCGACGAACTCGTCGTCCTCGGGAACGGGGGCCGTCTCGAGGTCACCGTCGAATTCGACGCCGAGGACGAACTCGCCGTCCTGGGGGGCGATCGCGACGGTGCGGTCCTGGATTCTGACGTTGGCGGACGCGCTGTCTGACTCGTATGCCAGCCGTTCGTCACCGTCGGCCGAGAGCCAAACCTGGTAGACGGTGTCGTTTCCGACCAGCTCCCAGCCGGACCGTTCCGCGGTGACCGTCTCCCGCCAGCCGGGGCCGCCGACCGACACCGTCTCCTCGCCGACGAACTCGAGATGGTCGGCCGAGACGGCTTCGAGCCAGATCGTTCGCTCTCCGCTCGAGACGATCACGCCGCTGGCTTCGAGTCCCTCGTCTTCGGTCAGTTCGTCGAGCCCGAATCCGGAAACGAGCAAGTTCTCGGCCTCCTTGGTGTACTCGATCGTGTAATCGTCGACCGTAAGCGTCGTCTCTTCGTCGTGGCTCGGCTCGGCCATCACCAGCAGGTTCGTCGGGACGGCTATTCCGGCGACCACGGCAAGGACGAGCAAGACGGCCACGAACGCCGTCCCGCGTTGTGTCCGAAACGACAGCGACGGGACGTCGGCGGAGCGTTCTCCGCCGACCAGATCGGCGATGCGCTCGAGCCGAGCGCTCGAGTCCTCGACCGTTTCGGGGACTTCTCGGGCGAGTTCGATCGGTCGCCGAAGATCGATCCGCAGGTCCTCGGCCGGGCTCGAGGCTCGAAAGCGGTCGAGGCTGGACGGGAGCGCTGGCTCGTCGGAAGCGGCGACCGCGAGCGTGATTACGACCGCGAGAACGGTGACGACCGCGATGCCCGGCCCCTGAAAGAGCAGAAACGAGTTGCCCTCGCCGAACCAGTAGATCTGCCAGAGCCCCTTCGCGAACGCGAACAGCACGACGGCGAGCCACACCCTGAGTGGATTCGGGCGAATTCCACGCCGCTCGAGCAACACGATTCCGAGGACCAGTCCGATGAAGAATCCGAGGGCATGTCCCTGGATAGCGATAGTGGCCCAGGAGGGCGCTTGTGGCGGGCTCGCCTCGGCGACGTAGACGTATACGGGCGTCTGGAGGGCGCGAACGGTGGTCAACGCCGCACTCTGGAGCAGCGTCGTCGCGAGCAAGGTAGCGATCGGGTATCGAACGATCGCAAAGCCCGCAAACGCGTAGACGAGGCCCGAAAACCCGATGACAGGGCCGAGTGCGAACAGGCTCGTCAGGAAGCCAATCCCGATGACGACGAGTGGAAAAATCACTACCGCACGGACCCAGGGAGTGTGCCACAAGCCATCGCCCGTCCCGTCTCGCTCGTCGGGATAGTGACCCCAGACGAATTCAGCAATCGGCGCGACCAGGAGCGTCCCCGCCATGTTCCCGGTGAAGTGACTGAGGCTGGCATGAGAGAACGACGCCGTCGCCATGCCAAGCGGCGAGAAGTACGACCAGGCCCGGTAGGGGATCGAGACGGGATCCGTCGGATCGGTGATCCCGTCCTGGACGAAGAGATAGACAGCAGTAACGAACGCGACCACGACGAGCGTTCCCCAGGGGACACCCAGGACGAGTCTGGACGAGGCTGCCTCGTACCAGCCGCGGGAGGGCTCGTGAAGTCGCCTGAGGACGGCGACCGAGCCGAGGAGGACGACGGCGAGAAGCACCGCGAGCGCGATCCCGGTGAACGAACGCATTAGTTCTGTGGTTCGAGCGAGGGCGTATAGTGGTTCCCTTCGTCCCCTCGAGTGTGACGGCGTCGGGACGTGTCAGGCGTCCTCGCTCGAGAGGACGTGCGTCTCGACGAAGAGGCCCTTCGAAAGGTACAAGCACACGTCGGACGGATGACGAGCCATGGAACTTCGGGTCACCGAGAGTAGCGAGAACGAACTCTCGATCGAGATCGCAGGCGAAGATCACACGTTCATGAACGTGCTCAAGGGAACCCTCCTCGAGCACGAGGACGTGGCTGCAGCGACCTACGACGTGAACCCCGAACAGTCGGGCGGCCAGACCGAGCCGATCCTGACGATCAAGACCGAAGACGACGTCGAGCCGCTCGAGGCACTCGAGGAGGCCGCAGCCGACGTTCGTGAAAAGGCAGTCTCGTTCCGCGAGGCGTTCGAAGCGGCTGCCTGAGTCGGTTTTCGATCCAGACTCACGTCAGAACCCCCGCTGTACTGCGACTCGAACCGTCGGGCGTCGGTGATCCCGAACCTCTCACAGTTATTCTCGCAGCCGTCTCTCACAGCTATTCTTTCGAACTCGACATCGACATCATTGGCCGGTCGCATACGCCGATCACGTCATTGTCCAAGATATTCGTCCGGTTACCCGTCTACGTTCGGATATAAAGACGGAGACCAGAGACCGTCAGTCGTCGGCCTCGAGTGAGACGACGCCCTCCGTCGAATTGACGTGGACCCGGTAGTCCTCGCTCACCGTGATGCTCGCGCGGGCGAACTCGAGGTCTGCGGGCCGCTCGACTACGATTACCGAGTGGCGGGTCGTATAATCCATCGTCCCGAAGTGCGGGTCGGTGTAGTAGCCGTGGAGGTGGATCGTGTCCTCGTCGCCTTCGATGCGCGCCCATCGGTGATGGACCGAACTCGAGCCCCAGCCGGATTCGACGACCACGACGGCCGTCTCAGCGAAGTCGATAGCCTCGAGCGTTTCCGCGTCTTTGTCGTCGGTGGTCTCGAGATCGATCACGTCGGTCAGGGCTGTCTCGCTCTCGAGCAGTCGGACGTGGTACTCCATCTCTCCGTCACCTGGTTCGACCTCGGCCCCGCCCGGTTCGACGCGGTCGTCCTCAGAGTCGGGATCTGCTGGCTCGGAGCCGTCACCCGACTCGTTTTCGGGCGACTCGAGGGTGTCGTCGCCGTCACTCGAGATGTCGGCCATGGGCTCGTCGAGCGTCGGATCGGCGAGTCTGACTCCGTCGAGGACGTCGAACTCGAGACTGGGTTCGGGCTCGATGTGCTCGCCGAGGTAGTCGTCGTTCCACTCCTCGTCTTCGTCGGGGTCGTCCGGCACTTCGGGGCGTTCGATTTCGTGGGGGGGCTCGTCGATCCGCGGATCCTCCTCGACCGTGACTGGTTCGTCGTCCGCCTCGCTCGAGTCGTCGTCCGTGTCGGTCGGCTCGTCGGCATCAGTGCTGTCGCTCGAGTCGGTGTCCGGTTCAGGGCTCTGGGTGTCGGCGTCGTCGAGACAGCCCGCGGTGATCCCGAGGATGGCGACACCGCCTGCCGTGATGACGGTCCGACGGCTTCGATGACTCATGGTTGGACCTTCTGTGGACGGATGTATATGCCTTCAGGTAGCTCAAACGTTCATTTCACCGTGACTCTTTGAAATCGTTATGCGCTAGCACGCGACGTAGAAAACCGCGATCGTTCCGTCGGGTGTCACATGTAGATCGAGACCCTCGGAACTGTGTCCGGTCCTCAGCTCGTCGCCAGTCGCCTCGAGTAACTCGGTTGCGACGTCGCCCGCGAGGTCGGCTTCGTCGTCGTACGCCGTCGGATCGATCTCGAAGACGAACGGGCCGCCGACGAGATCTCCGTCACATTCGACGCCGAACTCGTCCGGTGAGACGGGGTCAGGCTGTCCGTCGTCGTGTTCGACGATGACGTTCACACGATTCTGGTACTCCGCGAAGGCGGCGAGACGCTCGTCGTAGGTTCGTGACTCGTCCCGTTCGGCCTCGAGCTGGGCGTGGACTTCCGGTTCGACGGTCTCCAGGTCGAGCCCGGCGACCTCGCTCCCCTCGCCAGGGGCGTCGGGCGGTGACGGCGACCCGATGCCGGGGATAATCGACGGGGAGACGATGCCCGTCGCAAAGAGCGCGAAGACGAGGCCGACGACGACGAACACCGGCAGGTACGGCCTCGCAACTTCGAGCCAGCCCGGCGTCTCGAGGTCGCGCTCGACGTCGTCGTACGTCTGTTCGACCTTTTTCAGATCGTGGTGGTGACAACGCGAACACGGTGGGTTGTTCTTGACGTGATCGCGGCCGCAGCTCTCACAGCGCCAGACGTAGGTCGTTCCGGTGTCGACGGTCTTTGGCTCTGGCTCGTCGCCGGTGCGAACAACGGCCTCCTCGAACTTGTTGTGGCCGCACTCGTCACACGGCGGATCGTTCGACTCGTGTGGTTTCCCACACCACGTACACCGCCACTTCACTAGGTGAACTGCACGACCGCGACGAAATAAGCGTATTGGAACGCGAGACGGGCGTTAGAATCGGACGGGGACCTCCCGCTCGTCGAGGATAGACTTCGTCTCCTCGATGGAATATTCGTCGAAGTGAAAGATAGAGGCGGCGAGACCAGCGTCAGCGCCGGCTTCGGTGAAGACGTCGTACATGTCTTCGGGGCTGCCACAGCCGGAGGAGGCGATGACGGGCGTGTCGACGGTGTCGCAGACGGCCTTGGTCAGTGGCAGATCGTAGCCGTCTTTGGTGCCGTCTTTGTCGATCGAGTTGACGAACAGCTCGCCCGCGCCGCGAGACTCGGCTTCTGCCGCCCACTCGAGGACGTCGATGCCGGTCCCCTCTCGGCCGCCTTTCTTGGTACACTCGAACCAGCAGGACTCGCCGTCCACCTCGACGTAGTGTTCGCCGCCCTCGTCGAACCGGCGGCGGGCATCGACGCTGATGACGATACACTGACTGCCAAATGCCTTCGCGCCCTCGTTGACGAGTTCGGGACGCTCGAGTGCGCCGGTGGTGATCGAGACCTTGTCCGCACCAGCGCGCAGGGTCTCTTTGATGTCGTCCGTGGTGCGGATTCCGCCGCCGACGGTCAGCGGGATGAACACCTCGTCGGCGACGCGCTCGACGACGTCGAGCATCGTCTCTCGCCCCTCCGCGGAGGCGGTGATGTCGAGGAAGACGAACTCGTCGGCCCCGGCCTCGTTGTACGCCTGCGCCATCTCGACGGGATCGCCGGTATATTTGAGATCCTCGAAGTGAACGCCGGTGTACACCGCCGGGTTCCCGTCTTCGTCCAGGTCGACGTCGATACACGGGATGATCCGCTTCGTCAGTACCATCTCTTATGCGTCCGTTGGCACCCGGGGTAGTAAAGGCGTCTGGATCGGTCGATTCTGGCCGCCAGCTTCGACGGTCCGGTCGAGCCCCGTGGTTCGTGCGTTGGTCAGGCCTCGAGCACCCGGTCGCTGATCGTCTCGATGGCGGCTTCGGCGGCGGCGATCGCCCGTACCCATTCGGTGCATACCGCCGCCGCGCTGTCGGGGGGAGCAAGGTTGTGGACTGGGTCGCTCCAGGTGGTTTTAAGACCTCGAGCGGGCAACGATCGGATATGGCAGACGATACCGAGTCTGCGGTGGACGAAGACTCCGCTGCGGACGTTGGACACGATGTCGAGGCGGAACGGACGACGGCGCCGATGAGTGACTACTCTTCGCGTGCCGTCGCAATCGGCTTTCTCGTGATGCTCATCGGCGTCGCAGTAACGTTCGGGATTCCGCTGGCAGGAGTTGGACTCTGAGAGAGAGAGTTAGAAGACGTACTCGTCGTCGTGGCCCATCATCCCGTCGTCTTCGAGGCCGCCGGTTGCTGGCTCTTCGTCATCCATCGGTCCACTCGTCTTGTAGGCTTTGATACCCGTCGAGAGGAGATCCTCGATGGCTTCCTCGCGGTTGACGAACTCACCACGCTCGACCATCTGGGCGATCTGCATCTCGAGGTGCTCCGGTATGGTGATCTCTACTTTCGGCATCTGATTCGGGTTTCGGCGAGGGGGTATATAGGTCTGACGGGGAGTGTATTCGCCTGCTCGTGAAAAGATCTCGGTCGTGTCGGCACGCCGATTCGGTGTGGTTCCTGGCTGGTCAACGGTTGCCCATCATCGAGTCGAGTGCGTTTTTTAGCGTCGTGCCGGGTTGTGTGATCGAGTCCAGTTGCTGGCGCATCTTCCGCTGGTTGAAGTAACTCGCGAACGCGAGGATCGTCGGCGGCCAGAGGCCGACGAACAGGCCGCGTTCTTTCTCACCTTGGAGGAAAAAGTAGTACCACGCCAGCCCGACCGATGCGGCCGAAGCGAGAAACGCAGGTCCCATTACCTGCTCGCCGACTTCCTCTGGTGTCTGTCCCGAACCTTCTCGTTCCGCCAGCTGCTGTTTACTCGCCATACATCGGGACAGTGGCACCAGACGCCACTAATTGGTGCCGAGGGTTTCGGAAGGTACCCGCAAATTGTGCTGCAACTGAACCCCTTTCAATCCGTTTCATCCCCGACGCATGCACCGCATTCTGCCATTACGCGGACCGAACGTGTGCCATCCGGAACGACGCAGCGTTCGGCCACGGTCGGTCGGTCGAACGTCACGCCGATGTGCGGTCGAACGTCACACCTACGTGTCCTCGAGCGAACTCACGTGTATGACCGTCGAAGACGTCACGGATCTGTACGAGGAGTTCGGCGACGAACGACTCCCGCCGGGACAGCGCGAGACC
This sequence comes from Natrarchaeobaculum sulfurireducens, assembly GCF_003430825.1. Lineage (NCBI taxonomy): Archaea > Methanobacteriati > Methanobacteriota > Halobacteria > Halobacteriales > Natrialbaceae > Natrarchaeobaculum > Natrarchaeobaculum sulfurireducens. The sequence continues at coordinate 1,770,559 of NZ_CP024047.1, forward strand.
TCGGCGTTCCCGGTGCTCTCGAAAGGCGAAACGCCGCCGTTCGACCCTGATACGTGGGAGTTCACCGTCACCGGCGCCGTCGAAACCGAACTCTCGTTCACCTGGGACGAATTTTGCGACTTACCGAGTGTCACCCAACGTCAGGACTTTCACTGCGTAACCGGCTGGAGCAAGTTCGACTGTGAGTTCACCGGCGTTCCCTTGCTCGAGCTCGCCGACCGTGCCGGTGTCAGCGACGATGCCGTTCACATCATGTTCTCTGCGCTCGATGACTACACCACGGATCTCCCGCTCGAGGACTGCCTGCGCGAGGAGGTATTGTTCGCCTGGTCGTTCGACGGCGAGCCGCTGACTCCAGACCACGGCGGTCCGCTCCGCGTCGTCACGCCTCACCGATACGCGTACAAGGGGGCGAAGTGGGTCGACGGGATGGAGATTCTCACCACCGCCGAACGCGGTTACTGGGAACGGCGTGGCTACTCCCAGACCGCGAACCCGTGGCGAGAGGAGCGATATAGTTAGGCTGAAGGCGGACCGGTCCTGACCTTTCGTCGATGGAGCCGACGCCGGGTGAGAGTGGGCTGGCGGCAAACACTCCAGTGACCGCCGAGGAGTCGATCGAGCTGGTCAGTTACAGCCGCGCGCTCGAGGACGTATCCTTCGGCGCGATCGCCGACAGCGATGTAGCCCAGATCCAGTGGGCGACACCGGATGGACTCGAAACCGTCGGTCGAGGTGTCGCTGTCCGGTTGTCAGCAAGTGGCCCAGCCCGGTTCGACCGCATCCGTTCGCAAGCCGAGACAGTCCTCGGCGAGCTCGACCACAACGGTCCCGCGGTCGCCCGACCGCGGGCGTTCGGTGGCTTTGCATTTCACGACGAACGCGAGCCCGGGACGCCCTGGAACGGATTCGCCTCCGCCTCGTTCGTCGTTCCCCACGTGTTGCTCACCCGAAGTCCGGACGACGACGCCACCTGGCTGACCGTCGTCGGTGACGACACAGATGGCGTCCGCGACGCGCTCGAGGAGTGGTCCCAACGAGTCGACGACTATCCGACGATGCGAGCGAGCGGCCGGAGTCCAGGTGTCGACTCGACTCGACGGACGACCACGCCAGACAGGTGGGACGAGCAAGTCGATGGTGCCCTCGAGCGGATCGCCGACGGTAGCCTCACCAAGGTCGTCCTCGCACAGGCGTTGACTGTCGACCTCGAGGAACCGGTCGACGTTTCGGCGACGGTCGAACGACTCCGACGTCGCTATCCTAACTGTTATCGATTCCTGGTCAACGGCGGTGACGGTGCCACGTTCTTCGGCGCACCGCCGGAACGATTGGTCTCGAAACGGAATACCCGCGTCGAAACCGAGGCGCTTGCGGGCTCGGTCCCGCGCGGCGAGACGCCCGAGGCAGACGACGAGTACGCCGATCAACTGTTAGCCGACGAGAAGCTGCGTCACGAACACGAACTGGTCGTCGACGCGATCTGCACCCAGCTCGAGTCGTTCGTCTCCGATCTGTCGGTCGCCGATCGAACAATTCGACGACTCGCGAACATCCAGCACCTCTTGACACCGATTTCAGCGACGCTCGAGACGGATCACCACGTCCTCGAGTTGGTCGAGACACTGCATCCGACGCCAGCCGTCGGGGGTGTTCCGCCGGAGGTCGCCTGGGAGACGATCCGCGAGACTGAGTCGTTCGATCGCGGTTGGTACGCCGGGCCAGTCGGCTGGTTCGACGCAGCGGGCGACGGTGAGTTTGCCGTTGGCCTCCGTTCGGGCGTCGCCAGCGACGAAACGGTCACGCTCTTCGCTGGCAGCGGTATCGTTGCCGACAGCGACCCCACGGCAGAATGGGAGGAAGTACAGCTAAAGTTTCGCCCGGTTCTCGACGAACTCCGATGACTGCACCGAATCGCGCGACCCTGTGGGGTCGTACGCTCGTCGACGAACTCACAGCGGGTGGCCTCGAGGCCGTCTGTATTGCCCCGGGTAGTCGATCGACACCCCTGACGGTCGCGTTCGCCGAACATCCGGACGTCACCGTCTTCTCACACCTCGACGAGCGCTCGGCCGGATTCTTCGCGCTCGGTCGCGCGCGTCGCACGGGAGAGGCGACAGCCCTGGTCTGTACGTCCGGAACGGCGGCGGCGAACTTTCATCCGGCCGTGATGGAGGCCGATCAGGCGCGCGTTCCGCTGCTCGTGTTGACCGCCGACCGGCCACACGAACTTCGGGATAGCGGTGCAAACCAGACGGTCGACCAGGTCAAACTCTACGGCGATGCCGTCCGCTGGTATGCCGAACTTCCCGAACCAGAAGCCACCGAGCGGAAAGTCCGCAACCTCCGGACGACTGCGGCGCGGGCGCTCGCCGAGACGGTCGGCGTCGAGCCCGGCCCCGTCCATCTCAACTGTCCGTTTCGAAAGCCACTCGAGCCGACCTGTCGGCCGGGTGACGTTTCGGAGGCCTTCGGCGACACCCTGGCGGGACGCGGGCGTTCGGGTCCGTTCGTCGAGACGACTTCGGGGACGCGAACGCTCGAGAACGAACAGTACGATGCGCTCGTTGAGGCGCTCGAGCGTGCCGAACGCCCACTCATCGTCGCCGGCCCCGCAGATCCGGCCGACCTGACCACGCTCGATCCGGACACCGTCGTTCGCGTCGCCGACCGACTCGACGCACCGGTGTTCGCAGACTCGCTTTCGGGTGTGCGATTCGGTGCCCACGTCGACGCAGGCGATGGGGCCTCGAGTTCCGTCGTCGGTGGCTATGATTCCTACGTCGACGATCTTCCCGACCCCGACGTCGTCGTTCGGTTCGGCGCTTCGCCGACGTCGAAACCGCTGCGCCACGCCCTGCGAGACGCCGATGCCCGACAGTTCCTGATCGATCCGGCCGGCACGTGGCGTGAGGCGACGTTCACCGCGACTGACTTGCTCGCGGCGTCACCTGGTCCCGTCTTTGAGGGACTTCTCGAGCGGCTCGACGCCGGAGCCGAGACGACCGCGAACGACGAGTGGCTCGCCAACGTTCAGGCTGCAGAACGTCGCCACTGGGCGATTCGGGACGACGCGCTGGCGGTCGACACACTCGAGGACGAGCCGTTCGAAGGGGCGATTCTGGCGTCGGTCTTCGAGTGTGTGCCCGAGACGGCGACCCTCTTCGTCTCTAACAGTATGCCGATCCGCGACGCCGACCGGTTCGCCCGGCCGCGCGCCGCCGATCTCACCGTGCTCGCCAACCGCGGTGCGAGCGGGATCGACGGCATCGCGAGTACGGCCCTCGGCGCTGGCAGCGCACTCGACACTGACGAACCGCTTGTACTCGTCACCGGCGATCTCGCGTTCTATCACGACTCGAACGGCCTACTCGCGGTCGACCGCTGCGGAGTCGACGCGACGATCGTCGTCCTCGACAACGACGGTGGCGGTATCTTCCACAAACTCCCGATCGAGGAGTTCGAGCCGCCGTTTACCGAGCAGTTCAAAACACCCCACGGCCTCGAATTCGAGGCCCTCGCGGAACTGCACGGCCTCGAGTTCGAGCGCGTCGACCCAACTGGATTCGAGGCTGCCTATCAGCGGTCGCTCGAGCAGGCGGGAACGCAGGTGCTCGCCGTCGAGTTCGACGCGGAAGCGAGCCACCGACGCCGTGAAGAACTCAGAGAGCAGGTTCGAGACGCGGTTCGGTCGACCCGCGACGCGTAGCTGAATTTAGGGCCGAAGGGCCCACCAGAGGCCGATCGCGTAGCCGAAAGGGATCCAGGTAAACCCCAGTGCGACCAGCCCGACGACCGAGAGTGGGGAACTCACGTCGAACGCGACCAGTCCGACGGGAATCAACAGACTCCAGGAGCCGAACGTCACGGCGGCGATGCGGGGCCACGTAAGCAGGTATGCGACGATACCGAGCGTACACGCCGCGACGACGGCGTTCACGGCGAGTGGGAACGCAGCTGTCAGGCTCGAGGCGACGAACGCCGGGTAGAGCAGCCAGAGACAGCCGAGAGTGACCGCCGTCGTCTGAGTCAGTGGTCGCCTGTCTCGTTCGAGGCTGACCTCGCCGTCCCAGTTGTGGACGGCGTACTGGAACGTCGAACCGCCATCGTCCGCCATACCATCTGAACTGGTGGTCGTGTCCTCGCCGCTGTGGGTGGTTTTGCTGTCGTCACTTCGGGTGGACGCGTCGGTCGTCCCGGACGGCCAGTTGCCCGACGCACGACGCCGGGCGGTTCGCCGTCGGCGCTCGCGTCGGTGTCGCGCGTGGTGGCTTTCACCCCGGCCTCGAGAGCCGTGTCCACCGCCGGAAGCGCTGTCCGTCGACCGTACTCGCTCGGCAGCGGCCTGCGGGTCGTCGCTTGGACTACGTTCCTCGCTGCCGTCGATGAACCGGACGTACGCGTCGTGTCCGAGCCTGTCGTATCGTGCCCGTTCGGTCTCATCGGTGAGGACCGCGTTCGCCTGCGAGACGCGTTTGAACGCGTCCGCCGCATCTGGGGCGTCGTTGTGGTCCGGGTGCGTCTCGAGGACGCGCTCGCGGTAGGCCGACCGGATCTCCTCGCGACTCGCGTCGGGGGCGACCTCGAGTATCTCGTAGTACGTCTCGCCCATCGCGCTGGTGTCGATACATCTTCTTCGGTGAAAATCTCTCGCACTGATCAGTTGTGGCTGTGATCTGGATCGAATCCTGAACGGGCGAACTCGCCCACATAAACTCCATGGTGCTGTATCAAATCGGGTTCAGCATGGTCCCGTTCGCTCTGGCACTCAAACCTGACTATCAGGTCCTATGGCGACCAACGCGCCCGAATCAGCGCTTTTCGATTCGAAAAAGAGACGACGGTTTCGTCCTCGACGACGATCTCGAGGATCGATTTCACCTCTTCGGGAGCCTCGAGCAGAAGCGACTCGACGCGGTCGCGACGCGCGGTTGATGGTGAAAGCCGGTCGACCCACGGCTCGAACTCGAGGGTTGTCCGTACCTGATGGACTGCCTCGAGTTCGAATCCGCGCTCGGTGAGCCAGTCGTCCCACCGTTCGGTTGGGTGCGATCGCACGTGCGACGGATCGCGAAGGCGCTCGACACGGTCGAGAAGGGCGTCGACTGCAGGGTCTTCGGGCGCGACGGTGTCCTCGAAGGCGAACGTCCCACCCGGTCGGAGAACGCGAGCCACTTCGTCGACGAACGCGTCGGGGGCTGGGAAGTGATGGGCGGCGATCCGGCAGGCGACGGCGTCGAAGGCGTTCTCGTCGAACGGTATCCTGGCAGCGTCGGCGACGACCCCCTCGAGGCCCGCGAACGCCTCGAGCGCGGTCGCGATCATCCGAGAGGAGGCGTCTGCGGCGACCACTCGCGAAACGCCTCGCTCGGCGATCGCGCCAGCCGTGTGGCCCGCGCCGGTGGCGACGTCCAGGGCGACGCTGGCATCGCCACACCACGTCGCGAGTTGCTCGAGATCGTCGCCCTCGCGGTGGGTGTCACTCTCGAGGTAGGCGTCGGCAGCGTCGTCGAACGACGCGACGTCGTCGGGTGGTTCGTCGTCACGTGGCATTCGTTTTCGTTCGAGACGGTCGCCATCGGCTTGATCGTACCGACGGTCGCTGTCCGACGAGAATCTATTTCACGTCACGCACGTCACACTCGAGCAATGGTTTCGGAACTCTTCGACGCCGAGCAGTGGGAACCGGTCGACGATCTGAACGACGACTTTCGGGATATCACGTACCACCGTGCGGTCGATTCGGGGACGGTACGGATCGCCTTCGACCGCCCCGAGGTTCGCAACGCGTTCCGACCGGGGACCGTCGACGAACTGTACGACGCGCTCGAGCACGCCAAAAGACAGACCGACGTGGGCTGTGTGCTTCTGACCGGGAACGGTCCGTCGCCGAAAGACGGTGGCTGGGCGTTCTGTTCGGGGGGCGACCAGACAATCCGTGGCGACGACGGCTACCAGTACGAAGGAGACGAAGCGCGGGCATCGGAACAGGGTCGATTGCACATCCTCGAGGTCCAACGCCTGATTCGGCACATTCCGAAAGTCGTCGTCTGCGTCGTCCCCGGCTGGGCCGTCGGCGGCGGCCACTCGTTGCACGTCGTCTGTGACATGACCCTCGCGAGTGCGGAACACGCCAAATTCCTCCAGACCGACCCCGACGTGGCCAGTTACGACGCCGGTTTCGGTTCGGCGTATCTCGCCAAACAGATCGGCCAGAAGAAAGCGCGCGAGGTGTTCTTCCTCGGGAAGACCTACAGCGCCGACGAGGCCGCCGAGATGGGGATGGTCAACGACGTCGTACCCCACGACGAACTCGAGGAAACTGCCCTCGAGTGGGGCGAACGGATCAACGAAAAGAGCCCGACGGCAATGCGGATGCTCAAGTACGCGTTCAACATGACCGATGACGGCATGATCGGCCAGCAGGTGTTCGCCGGCGAGGCGACCCGACTCGGATACATGACCGACGAAGCCAAAGAGGGTCGGGACGCGTTCGTCGAAAGCCGTGATCCGGAGTTCGACGACTACCCCTGGCACTACTGACGAGCGGTCGTCCCGGTCTCTCGAGCAAAGCCGGTATCGATTGGTGCGGCCTGTGACCTGATCGTGTCGGCCGACCGAACGCAACTGTCAGGTCCGCCCATCCGCGCTCACTGCACACGACTACAGCTCGAGCGAAGCTGAACGACCGAAGCCAGTCACGGCCAGTCGACACAATCGGGACGACGAACCGGTATTCCTCGCGGCCAATGCCAACGTTGACACTCCCTCGAGTCGGACACTCGAGCAAATGAGCACCGTCGAGGCAGACGTATCGCGGACGAAAGCGTGGGTGATGGCTGCCCGTCCGCAGACGCTCCCTGCGGCCGCTGCGCCGGTGATCGTCGGCACGGCGCTTGCCGTTCACGAGGGCGTCTTCGCGCCGTTACCGGCGTTATTCGCGTTCGTCGGCGCCGCGTTGATCCAGGTTGGAACGAACTTTGCGAACGATTACTACGACGCGATCAAGGGGGCCGACACCGACGACCGGGAGGGGTTCACGCGCGTCACACAGTCAGGACTTATCGCGCCATCGCAGGTGAAGCGGGCGACGATCGTGACGTTCGCGCTGGCGATCCTCTCGGGAACGTATCTCGTCTCCGTCGGCGGGTTACCGATCCTCGTTATCGGACTCGTGAGCGTGCTCTGCGGCTGGGCCTACACGGGCGGGCCGTATCCCCTCGGCTATCACGGTCTCGGTGATCTGTTCGTCTTCGTCTTCTTCGGGATCATCGCCGTGATGGGGACGTTCTACGTACAGGCTGTGGCTGTCGCACCCGTCGGGGCGTTTCCGACGACGATCCCGCCGGGAACCGTTACACTGGAGGCGTTCATCGCGAGCCTGCCCATCGCAGCCATTTCCACGGCCATCATCGTCGTGAACAACGTCCGGGACAAAGAGACCGACGAGGTGGCCGGCAAGCGGACGCTCGCGGTTCGGCTGGGCTATCGCTGGAGCCGCGTCGAGTACGTTGCGCTGTTTGCACTCGCGTATCTCGTTCCCGTCTGGCTCTGGCTCGACGGCGGCTTCGGACTCGGCGTGCTGGCACCGCTAGTTACCGTTCCGTACGCCGCTGTCCTCGCTCGAACGCTCTGTACGCGAACGGATGGAGAGGCGCTCAACCCGGCGCTCGAGGGCACCGGCAAACTCCTTGCCATGTACGCGGTCCTCTTCGCCGCTGGAGTCGTGATCGTATGACGACGTCGTCGACCGACGAGCTACAACTCGAGTATCGTCCGTTCTCCGTCAGACTCGAACGCCCGCTCCGAACGGGCCACGGCTCGATCGAGAGCCGCGACGGATTCCTTGTGCGCGTGACAGAGGCGGACGACGGTGGAATCGACTCCCCCACCGGCCGACCGGTTGGTTTCGGTGAGGCGACGCCGCTTTCAGGCTGGACCGAATCGTACGCCGACTGCAAAGGGGCACTCGAGCAGGCCCAGGCCGCGTTTCAGGCTGGTGGACCGGAGGCCGCACTCGAGGCCGTCGACGAACGGAGTGCCGCCAGACACGGAGTGACCCTCGCACTCGCGGACTTCCAGGCGAGGCGGACTGCAACCCCGCTGTACCGGTATCTCGGACAGGGACCGATGGTCGCTCGCATCCCGGTGAACGCGACGATCGGCGACGGCACTCCCGCCGACACTGCGGCCGACGCCGCCCGAGCCGTGGCGGACGGCTTTCGGTGTTGTAAACTCAAAGTCGGGGCACGGTCCGTCTCCGAGGACGTCGAGCGCGTCCGGCAGGTTCGCGATGCAGTCGGCCCCGAGGTCGAACTCCGCGTCGACGCGAACGAGTCCTGGACCTACGACGAGGCCGGCACTGCCATCGAGCACTTCGCCGATTTCGAGGTCTCGCTGCTCGAGCAACCGCTCCCTGCGGGGGCACTCGAGGGCCACGCCACGCTCCGGGGCAACGGTGTCCCCATCGCACTCGACGAGGGGGTGCTCGAACACGGCGTGGACGCGATCTGTCGCGCCGGCGCGGCGGACGCCGTCGTCCTGAAGCCGATGGCGCTCGGGGGTGTCGACGTCGCCCGGCGAGTCGCCGCCTGGGTGACCGAACTCGGGGTGGTACCGATCGTGACGACGACGATCGACGCCGTCGTCGCTCGGACCGGAGCCGTCCACCTCGCGGCGGCGATCCCCGACGTCCCCGCCTGTGGGGTCGCGACCGGCGACTTGCTCGCCGAGGATCTCGCCAGGGATCCCGTTCTCCTCGAGAACGGCTCGGCCGTCGTCCCGCAGACGAAAGGCCTCGGCGTCGAGGGGGTGTGGACGGAGTGACACCGATAGACTGGCCGACGCGAGACCTCCTCGCCCACCGCGTCGACGCGACGCCACAACGCACGGCACTGGTCGACGTCGCGACCGACGAGTCGTGGTCGTATCGGGAGTTCGACGACCGCGTCGACGCCGTCGCCAGCACGCTCGAGGCGACGGGGCTCGGCCGAGGCGACCGTCTTGGTGTCCTGATGGACACCAGGCCAGCGTTCGCCGTGGTCTGTTTTGCCGCGTTGCGACTGGGCGTGACCGTCGTCCCGTTGAACGTTCGCGAGACAGAACCGGAACTCGTCTCGAAAGCCGATCGAACGACCCTCACAGCGCTGGTCTGCGAACGCGACACCGAGGCCGTCGCGCTGGACGTGGCCGACGCGGCCGACGCCTCGTGTTACTCGGTCGACGATCCGGATGCCGACCGGACGCAACCGGTATCGATCGCTCCCAAACGTGAGCAGTCGGTCGATCCCGTCGACGTAACACGCGACACCGAGGCGGTAATCATGTTCACCTCGGGGACCTCGGGCGAGCCCAAGGGTGTTCGGTTGACGATCGGCAATCTGGTCGCCAGCGCGACGGCCTCGGCGTTCCGTCTCGGGGTCGATCCGGACGACCGATGGCTCTGTTGTCTCCCGATGTACCACATGGGCGGGCTCGCACCCGTGCTTCGGTCGACGCTCTACGGGACCACCGTCGTCGTCCAGCGCGCGTTCGACGCCGAGTCGACGGCACGCGTGATCGACGCTCGAGCCGTCACGGGCGTCTCGCTCGTTCCGACGATGGTAACGCGGCTGCTCGAGGCGGGCTGGCAGCCCCCCGAATCGCTTCGATCCGTCCTCCTCGGGGGCGCACCGGCCTCGAGCGAGCTGCTCGAGCGGTGTCGCGAGCGATCGGTTCCGGTCTATCCGACCTACGGGATGACCGAGACGGCCTCACAGATCGCGACGGCGACACCCGAGGAGACACAGCAGTACCCGGGGACGGTCGGCCAGCCGCTCGCGTTCACGGACGTCTCGGTCGTCGACGACGATGGCTCGCCGGTCGAGTCGGGCGAGCGGGGAGAACTGGTCGTCTCCGGGCCGACGGTGACGCCGGGCTATCTCGAGTCCGACCATACGACGGCGGCGTTCACCGACCGGGGACTTCGGACGGGCGACATCGGACACCGCGATCAGGACGGCTATCTCTGGATCTCGAATCGCCGTAGCGACCGGATCGTCACGGGCGGAGAGAACGTCGATCCCGGTGAAGTGATCGAGGCGCTGTGTACACACTCCCGCGTCGAGGCCGCGGCGGTCGTCGGCCTCCCCGACGAGGAGTGGGGCGAGCGCGTCGCTGCAGTGGTCGTTTTCGACTCGAGTCCGAACACCGGTGATTCGAACGCAGGCGCTACGAACGGTGCCAGCGAGACCGCCGACGATGGTCTCGCTGTCGCGTCGCTGCTCGCCCACTGCGACGGTCGGCTCGCTGGATTCAAGCAGCCGAAGACGGTCGCCGTTACCGACGCGCTCCCCCGAACGGCCTCGGGTACCGTCGACCGGGACGCGGTGCGGGCGCTCCTGAGTGAGCGAGGTGTCGACGTCTCGGAACTGCGCTGACTCGAGCCGCCGGTGAGACGACGGTTCTGGAAGCTCGAGTCGTCCGAACTTAAGGGGGCTGCGTCCCTATTCTCGACCGTGTGTACGCTTGCTCTCGCCTGGGAAGTCTTCGACGATGCGCCGGTCGCCGTCGCCGCGAACCGCGACGAATCGCTCGAGCGTAAGTCACGACCACCGGAACTCTACCGGGAGGAGCCGCTGGTCGTCGCCCCACGAGATGCTGCGGCAGGTGGCACCTGGATCGGCGTCAACGAACACGACGTCGTCGTCGGCATCACGAACAAGTGGAACGACGCGGATCTCGCCGGCGAGCGCTCGCGGGGGCTGCTCGTCGCGGACACCCTCGAGGCAGCGTCTGCGACCGACGCGGCGTCGATCGTCGAGGCCGAGACAGCGTCGACCGAGTACGAGGGATTCTACCTGGTCGTCGCCGACGCGAGCGACGCGTTCTGCTACGAGTGGAACGGTGAGCTGGCTCGCATCGATTTCGAGCCCGGCGTCCACGTCGTGGTCAACGCAGCGGTCGACGACCACGTGGACGCACCTGCGACCCGGACCGACGCGGCTCGGGCGCAGGCTCGAAACGGGCAGGCGGTGCGGCGAGCCCTCGCGACCGAGTCAGATGAAACGGTCGATGAGTGGCTCGAGCGAGCCGGTGGCGTCCTCGGCGACCACGAGTACGGCGTCTGTATCCACCGGGAGGGGTTCGGGACTCGCTCTTCGTCGCTGATCGCCACCGGCGAGGCGAGCACGTATCGGTTTGCCTCTGGGTCACCGTGTCGCAGCACCTACGAACCGGTCGTCGTCGCGGATCGACTCGAGGCGGACGGGGACGTCGAAGGCCACATTTAAGCAGCTTCCGGTCCCTCGTAGTGATATGGACGAACTCCTGCCTGTCGCGCCGAGCATGGAGGGGTGGTCACGGTGAGCATCTCCGCACTTGAGGCGGAACTCTCCGAGGACGAACGCGCTGGTCTCGAACTCGTTCGCGAGAGCGGCGGCATCCACCAGAGCGACTTCTGGAAAGAACTCGACGTCTCCTCACGAAAGGGCAGTCGGATCGTCGAGTCGCTCGTCGAGAAGGATCTCGTCGACCGCGAAGAGACGGTGTACGCCGGACACAACACCTACTACATCACGCCGATGGCTCGCGATCTCGATTTCACGCTGTTGATGGCCGGCGATATGCTCTCGCCGTTTATCGGCGAAGAGGAAGTCGACCCCAATAGCGACGCCTTCTCGCAGTGGATCATGAACCTCGCCTACCAGGAGTAATCCTGGGTCGAGAGAAACGCACAGTAGCTGGTTGCGACCGAGTCATTTTTCGCCGCGGACTCGAGAGCCGGTACGCGAGCGTCATGCCAACACGTCCTACGTTGGGTTACTCGTACCTGAGAGGGTGTTCGATACGAACGAACGGGTCGCGGTCGCACTCGGGGGTGCCGTCGACCGCCTCGACGATTCGGCGGTGGACTGCTCGAGCGGCTCGGTCTTCGTCGGCAGCTATGTTGTGCTCGTGGCGAAGCTCACTCCAGAGGTCACGTTCGAGCCAGTACAGGACCTCGCGGTCCGACTGGAACACCAACTCGTCGGCGTCGGCGAGTTCGTCCACCGTCAGCCGGTGACTCGAGAGCTGAACTCTCGCCAGGACGGCAACGAGCTGGCGTTTCGAAACCGGTGCATCGAGGGCGACGTCGTCGAGCGTCTCACCGAAGTAGTCTTCGACGAGATCACACGCTCTCGAGAACTCGCCGAACGTGACCTCCGTCTCTTCTGTGAGTATCATGGGCTTGCGGGGACTGTATACCGTAGTCGACCACTATCGTGAAGAAAAACTTATCGGCAGTTTTCCAGGAGGTGTCTGCGAGTCACTCGAGGGCGCTCGCAGCGCGAATCAGCGTCCGCTCGTCGAACGCTGGGCCGACGAGCTGGAGACCGACCGGGAGGCCGTCGGTTTCGCCCGCGGGGACGGAGATCGCCGGCAGATCCGCGAGGTTGACTGGCACCGTGTTGGCGTCGGCGAGGTACATCTGGAGGGGGTCGTCGAGGCTCTCGCCGAGTTCGAACGGCGGGACGGGCATCGTCGGCGAGGCGAGGACGTCCGCGTCGGAGAGCGCCTCGTCGAAGTCCTGTTTGACCCACGCTCGTGCGTCCTGGGCCTTCTTGTAGTACTTGTCGTGATAGCCCGCCGAAAGGGCGTACGTTCCGAGGAGGATTCGGCGTTTGACCTCGTCGCCGAAGCCTTCCTGGCGAGCCGCCGAGAACGCCTCGTTCCAGTTTCCGTCGTAGCCGCCGGAGTGACCGTAGCGGACGCCGTCGAACCGGGCGAGGTTCGAGGAGGCCTCCGACATCGCGATCACATAGTAGGCTTCGACGGCGTGTTCGACCGACGGCAGCGACACGTCGTGAGTGGATGCGCCCTGATCCTCGAGGTCGCCGATGGCGTCCCAGAACGTCTCGACGACGCCCTCGTCTGCGCCCTCGAGCAGTTCCGTTGGGATGCCGATCGAGAGCCCGTCGACGTCGCCCGTCGCAGCGTCCGCGTACGTCGTCTCGTCACCGTCCGCACGTGTGGTGGCGTCTCGCTCGTCGCTCCCGGCGATCACCTCGAGCAGCGAGGCGGCGTCCTCGACGCTGTTCGCGAAGGGGCCGATCTGCTCTAAGCTGTTACCGTAGGCGACGAGGCCGTATCGGGAGACGAGTCCGTAGGTGGGTTTGATGCCGACGACGCCGCAGAACGCGGCCGGACAACGGATCGAGCCACCGGTGTCCGAACCGAGTGCGAGATCGGCTTTACCGGCTGCTACGGCCGCCGCCGAGCCCCCAGAGGAACCGCCGGGGACGTGACCGGGTGCCGCAGGGTTGTCGACCGAACCGAAGTACGAGGTCTCGTTGGTCGTCCCCATTCCGAACTCGTCCATGTTCGCTTTGCCGACGATCGTTGCGCCCGCCTCTTTGAGTCGGGTGACGACTGTCGCGTCGTACGGTGGGACGTACTCTTCGAGCATCGCCGACCCGCACGTGGTCCTGACACTGGCGGTCGAGATGTTGTCCTTGACGGCGACGGTCTGACCGGCGAGCGGACCGTCCGCAGCGCCGTCGATCGTCTCTTCGGTGATAAATATGTTCTCGGACATGATCAGGAGACGTTCGGACCTTTGAAGTAGTCGTCCTCGGGTTCCGGCGCGTTCCGAAGTGCCGCCTCGCTATCGAGTGACTCGCGTTCTTCGTCGGGGCGCATCACGTTCGCGAGAGGGGCCTCTCGGTCGACCGCTGGCACCTCGTCGAGCGTCTCGAAGTACTCGAGAATGTCCGCGAACTGCCGGGTGAACCGGTCGACCTCGTCGTCTGCGAGATCGACGCGAGCCAGCTCCGCGACGTGGCGGACCTCCTCTGAACTGACGGCGTCTTCGCTCATACGTGTGAGAATCCGACTGTGGAGAGTAAGGGTTTCGATGTGTGGTTCGACGCTCGAGGCGCGGTCGCTGTAAGCGAGCGATACTGGCAGGCAGGCTCCGAGACCACGTGTCGACTCTCGGTGAGTGTTAGCCGCTGTACGGGTCGAACACCACCGCAGTTTTTAAGTAATTAAGGCCCGTCAATTAGGGGCACGGTAGGCGGTTTCGATCGAGACATCGAACCGTTCACTACAATGACTGACCCCCCGATTCGAACTCGCAGTGACGAGCGACGCCAGACGGAGCAGACGAAATCGCTCGAGGATGCAGACGAACGAGAACAGTGTCCGGAGTGTGGCGGCCGACTCGTCTCGGACACCGAACACGCCGAGACGCTCTGTGACGACTGTGGGCTCGTCGTCGAGGAAGGAGAAATCGATCGCGGCCCCGAGTGGCGCGCGTTCGATTCGGCCGAGAAAGACCAGAAGAGTCGCGTCGGTGCCCCCACGACGAAGATGATGCACGACCAGGGGCTGTCGACCAACATCGGCTGGCAGGACAGAGACGCCTACGGAAAAGCGCTCTCGAGTCGCCAGCGTCAGAAGATGCAGCGGCTCCGAACGTGGAACGAGCGGTTTCGCACCCGTGACTCGAAAGAGCGCAACCTCAAGCAGGCCCTCGGTGAGATCGACCGGATGGCCAGTGCGCTTGGCCTTCCAGAGAACGTCCGCGAGACTGCCTCGGTCATCTATCGGCGCGCCCTCGAGGAGGACCTCCTCCCCGGACGGTCGATCGAAGGCGTCGCGACGGCGTCGCTGTACGCCGCCGCCCGCCAGGCCGGGACGCCGCGCAGCCTCGACGAGATCTCGGCCGTCAGCCGCGTTGAGAAAGACGAGATCGCCCGCACGTACCGCTACGTCATCCGGGAACTCGGCCTCGAGGTCAAACCAGCCGATCCGGAGAGCTACGTCCCGCGCTTTGTGAGCGACCTCGACCTGTCGGACGAGACCGAACGCCGCGCCCGTCAGCTGCTCAAGACCGCGAAAGACGCTGGCATCCACAGCGGCAAGTCGCCGGTCGGTCTCGCCGCCGCCGCGGTATACGCCGGTGCGCTCCTCACGAACGAGAAAGTCACCCAGAACGACGTCGGCGACGTCGCGAGCATCTCCGAGGTCACCATCCGCAACCGCTATCACGAGTTGCTCGAGGCCGAAGAGGGAACGGCCGCCTGAACCAGTCTGGTGAACGCGAGTTCCGGGGCGACTGGGACAATCATATGCCCGCTATTTCCGACGCGATCGGGTCCGACTGCGATCGTACCGGGAGATCGGCACGGAAATCCGTACGAGTGGCTCAAATGCCCCATCTGTCGACCCGCTCAATTCGTCGTTGACGCCCAGTTAGTACGGGACTTCCTAGCGGAGGCGAGTCCTAAGTAGTGGATACTGATACCTTACCGTGACGGTCTCACTCGGTGATGCGTTGTGACAACTGCGAATCGGCGGACGAGATCGCGTACACGCTGACGACACACGTCGAGCGTGGAGCCGGCGAACGGATCGACCTCCACTTCTGTTCGACCGACTGCCTGCGCGTCTGGACCTGACGGCGTCGAGCCCGCTCGAGCATCGGCACGGGAATAAACGCCGAAGTAAACGAACAGGTGCTGTCTCGGTGCTGACCGATCCGGACTCCTGTGGTGTACAGCCACTTCTCCACAGTTCACTCGCGTGGAGTGGCCCATCCGCATCAGAACGTGCGGTCGGTCACCGACGTCGACGTTCCCGGTCCGCTTTCACTGTCGCCGGCCCCCCTTTCACAGTGCTTCGTCTCGTAGCTCGACGTGGCGTATGGAAACCGATCACCTGATGGCTGACCAGGACGTTCTCCCGTCCGTCGCCAGTTCGACGGCTCGAACGGTTAACGACATCACCATGCACGTGGTCACGGGTGGCCAGACGGACGCCCCCCTCGTGGTGTTGCTCCACGGCTTTCCCGAGTGCTGGTACACGTGGCGTCACCAGCTCGAGGCGCTCGTCGACGCCGGCTACCGGGTCGTCGTGCCGGACCAGCGAGGCTACAACCTGAGCGAGAAGCCCCAATCGGTTCGTGCCTATCGGCTCCGCGAACTCGCCCGTGACGTCATCGACCTCGTCGCTACCGAGGATCGAGCGTCGGCGCACGTCGTCGGCCACGACTGGGGTGGCGTCGTCGCCTGGCATCTCGCACTCCGGCATCCAGAGGTGGTCGACAGCCTCGCGGTCGCCAACGCATCGCACCCGACCGCCTACCGTCAACACCTCCTCAGCAACCCCGAGCAGCTTCGACGAAGCTGGTACGCCGGGGCGGTCCAGCTGCCCTGGCTTCCCGAACGGCTTCTCCGTCGGAGAAACTTCACACTCCTCGAGCGGGCGGTGCGTGGAACGGCCGCCCCAGAGACGTACACGGAGGAAGCGATGGCCTACTACCGTCGGGCCTGGAGCCGAACGGGGGCGCTCACTGCCATGCTCAACTGGTATCGGGCAGTCCTGCGATATCCTCCGACGTACACCAAACCCCGAGTTACGGTGCCGACGCTCGTCTGTTGGGGTGACGCCGACGTCGCACAGGTGCCCGAACTGGCGATCGACAGCTACCACTACTGTACCGACGCTCGACTCGAGTTCCTCCCTGGGGCGAGCCACTGGGTTCCACACGAGCAACCGGAGCGGACGACGTCGCTGCTGTGTGAGCACCTGAGCCGATCAGCCGACTGAGCGGTCCCAGCTGACAGCAACCACTTCGCGCTCGAGTTCCAGCGTCTCGTACTCGTAGCTGCACTGCTCGAGGTTCGAGAAGGGAAACGGTGGGACGCAATCGTTTCGCTGGACGAACACCGCCTCGTCCGGACAGTCAACCAGCAACTCGAGCGTTTCGGCGAGCGGTTCGGTCGGGTAAATCTGTCGCTATCACGTATAATTCACCTCAGTGACTTCTGTCTGGCAGTATATGTACCCCGATCCAGTGGAAGCGTGTTATAGTAACAGCTACAACGAGTTGCACACTGATCGCCGATCAGTCTGGCGAGCAGGTGCGCACTGACGTGCAGTGGCTACTATAGTCCGACGGTGTTCGCCCCGGTGATTGTTCTCATCCGGTAGGAATCGAACCGAACATATTCGACGCCACGCGCCTACAGGTACAGTTGGACGCAGTTCGTATGGCCCAGGCGACACTCACGATCACGATGCCCGAGCAGGTCTGGATTCAGCAGCTATCTACGGCCTATCCCAACGCGACGTTCCGCGTGCTTGCAGCAGTCCCGGGTGCAGAATCCGGTTTTGCTCTCGTCCGGATCACCGGGCCGGACGTCGGGGACGTAATCGACGACATGAACGACCATCCACAGGTCACGGAACTCACGCTCGCTCAGTGGAGCGACGACGAGGCGACGGTACACTTCGAGACGACAGCACCGCTATTGTTGTTCTCCACTCGAGATTCCGGGATGCCGATCGAACTGCCCGTCGAAATCACCGACGGCGAGGCGACGATCGAGGTTACCGGCTCGCGCGAGCGACTCGCGGAACTCGCCCAACAGCTCGAGAACTTCGGGCTCCAGTACCGCATCGAGCACGTCCGCGAACGGCTCCACGAGAGCCAACTCCTCTCGGAACGCCAACTCGAGGTGGTCGCGGCGGCCGTCGACGAGGGCTACTACGATACGCCGCGTCGCTGTTCGTTGACCGAACTCGCCGAACACCTCGGCGTCGCGAAATCGACCTGCAGCGAAACGCTCCACCGCGCAGAGGAGGCGATCATCAAACGCTTCGTCGACGACCTGCCCGGTCTCGACGACGAACCGCTCGAAGAACAGCTCACGACGAACTGAGACCCCGGATCTGTCGCCCGCGACCGAGAGTTGACGGTGGTGATACCGACCTGTCGTCGTCCAGTATCACGCCTTCGGCACAAGCTTTTGGAGTCTCGCAAGCATCCCCTGGTGTGTCACTTGCCTGTGACTACACCTCGCTCGCACTCGGAACCCACCGCTGGCCGTATCGAGTATCGTTCGTAGCCGGAGTTGTTCCGGCTGTTGGCCATACCGGGTCCCGTATGACCGTGCTGTCACATCGCTACCCTGCCAAAAGAATATGGTCAACCGAACATGTCTGGCCCAATTCTCATCGCGTGGAAATCGCCTCAATACTACTTCCACATCTAGTTGTGAGTGCGCAGTAGAGTAGCCACAAATGAACGTATTCAAGTATGCGTCGCTGTGTAATCACTCGGTGATAGGATCATTATGAACAGAGGTGTTGTGAGCTAATGAGTACGGACGACGAATCATTCCACCCGCTCGGCGCTGAGTGGGAAAACGACCTCGAGCAGATGCTCGACGAGACCGAGTACGATACGGACCTCGGTCTCGAGATGGCCAAAGACGCGATGCGCGTCACGAAAGGCGAACTCTCCGAAGCCGAGTTCCACGAGAAGTATCACGACGACGTGATGGACGAGTTCGGCGAGGACCAGCGCCCGACCCAGGAGGCCTACGAGGAAGCACAGGCCGTCGAGGAGGGGACGTTCTCCCGGATGCTCGATAAGTTCGACGGCGACGGCGAAGACGGTCGCCGCGACGTAATGAAGAAGATGGGTGCCGGTGCGGCGTTCGTCGGCCTCGGTGCCTGGACGGTTACCGACGACGGCCAGCCCGAACCCGAACCGGGCGTCGCTGCCGCAGAAGAAGACGACGATGGCGATGGCACCCAGTGGGGGATGACCATCGACCTCGAGCGCTGTGACGGCTGTCTCAGCTGCGTGACAGCGTGTGCCGACGAGAACCAGCTCGATGCGGGCGTCAACTGGATGTACGTCTTCGAGTACGACGACCCGGACAACGAGGAAGGGACGGACTCCTCGCTCGCTCGCGCCGCTGGTCCGGCCGCAAACCGCATGGTTCGACCGTGCCAGCACTGTACGGACGCGCCGTGTGAGAAGGTCTGTCCGACGACGGCCCGTCACACGCGGGACTCGGACGGGCTCGTCCTGACCGACTACGACGTCTGTATCGGCTGCCGATACTGTCAGGTCGCTTGCCCGTACGGCGTCAACTACTTCCAGTGGGACGAACCGGACGTCCCGACGGACGCCATCGCAGAACACTACGAGGAGATGGACATGGGCGACCACATGACCGACGAGCGTGGTCGCTGGGTCGACAGCCGTGCCCCGCGTGGTGTGATGAGCAAGTGTACGATGTGCCCGACTCGCCAGGACGGCGACATGGGCGACGACTTCGTCGGCACGACCGCGTGTTTCGACGCCTGTCCGCCGGACGCAATCCAGTTTGGCAACGTCAACGACGAAACGAGCGACCCGAAGAAGTACGCCGCCAATCCGAGCCGCGGCCGAACGCTCTCTTCGCTCTCCGTTCCGGCCGCCAGCGCACTCGAGGAAGACCTCGAAGGGGCCGACGACGACCTCGAGTCCGTCCTCGACGCCGCAGAGGACCTCGACGAGGAGACGCTGGCACTGTTGCTCGCCGTCGAGATGACCGGCGAGAACATGGGCGAAGCGCCCGAGGGCGAACAGAGTATCATGGCCGAGTACGAACAGGAGGTCCTCGACGCGCTCGAGGCCCTCGAAAACCACGGCCTCGACCTTGAGGACGAAGACCTCCTCGAGGAACTCGACCTCGAAGGTGGCGAAGGCGACGCACAGGTCGTCCTCGAGCGATTTGCGGGTGCCCCCTCCTCGAGTTACAAGCTGCTCGAGGACATCGGTACCAACCCGAACATCCAGTATCTCGGAAACCAGCCCGGTGCACGTGCAGAACAACGTGAGCCGACCGGGACGGGTGTCGAGTACGAGGCCCTCGGTTACGAGCAGGTCACCGGTGATCAGGTCGAACTCGTCGACAACCGCAAGGACGTCCTCGACGAGGAAACCGTTGGCTGGACGGGTGGTTCCCTATGAGCACCAAGACGCCGACCGAGGCGGACATTCTGCGGCCGATCAAAAACACCTCGAAAGCGTACTTCGTACTCTTTGCTGTCGCGGGGCTGGCGTTCGCCACCTTCCTCGCCGGCTGGGCGTACCAGCTTCAGCAAGGGATGGTCGTCACCGGCCTCTCCGACTGGGGAACCGGTGGCGGCGTCACGTGGGGGCTGTACATCGGCGCGTTCATCTGGTGGGTCGGGATCGCTCACGGCGGTATCATCCTCTCGGCTGCCGTTCGTCTGCTCGGGATGGATCGGTACATGCCAGTCGCCCGACTCGCAGAGATGCTCACGCTCGCCGGTCTTTCGGCGGCCGGCTTCTACGTTATCGTCCACATGGGCCGTCCGGACCGGATGGTCACCAGTGTTCTCGGCCACTACCACATCACAGTCAACAACTCGCCGCTCGTGTGGGACGTGACCGTCATTACGGCGTATTTCGTCTTGACGGCGACGTATCTCGCACTCACGCTTCGGTACGACATTACGCGCCTGCGTGACGACCTGCCGAACATCTTCGAACCGGTCTACAAGATGATGACCATCGGTTACACGAAGAAAGAAGACGAGGTCATCGACCGGATGGTCTGGTGGGTCGCACTCGCGATCATCATCATGGCACCGCTTCTGCTCCACGGCGGTGTGATCCCGTGGCTGTTCGCACTGCTGCCGACGTATCCCAGCTGGTTCGGCGGCATCCAGGGCCCACAGTTCCTCACTATCGCACTCACGTCCGCGATCAGTGGCGTGATCATCCTCTCGTATGCGTTCCGACGTGCGTACAACTGGGACCACATCATCACTGACGACGTCTTCCGCGGACTGCTCCTGTGGCTTGGGTTCTTCTCCCTGCTGTTCCTCTGGCTGCAGCTCCAGCAGCTCGCCGTGGGTAACTTCTTCCCGCCAGTCGACGCTCAGCCGTCGTCCGCATCGAAGCTCTCGCATCCGATGTACGTCATCCCGATGCTGATGGTCGTCGGCGTGTTGGCGTTCATCTTCGCGACCGTCCTTCGACCGTCGCTGTTCACGAAAGCCCGCGCCATCGGCGCTGCCCTCCTCGTGCTGGCCGCGACGTTGGTCGAGAAGACGTACTTCGTCCTCTCGGGTCTCTGGTACCCAACGTTCAGCATCTACGAGGCCACGCCCGGTGACTACTTCCCGAGCTGGATCGAACTCTCGTCGATCCTGGGAACCATCGGAATGGTGACGCTGTTCTTCCTCGTCGTCACCAAGGTCGTTCCAGTCGTTGAACTCCACGCAATCGAGCATCTGCGCGGCGACCACGGCCACGGCCACGACGAGGCCGTTGAAAGCGCAACCGAGCAGGAGGTGGAAGCATGAGCGCACTCTCACCCGCACTCGAGGCGCTCCTCTACGCCGGTATCGGCGGCACGGAGGGACTGACCGGCTTCCCGAACATCGGAACCTATCTGATCTTCGGAGTCGTCCTCGTTCCCGTCTACGTCATGATCGTCGCCTGGTTCCTCGGAGATCCAAGCGACGCCAAAACGGGCGTGATGGGCGTCGTCTACCTCGTCGGTATCACCCTCGGAATGTGGGTCCCGATGTTCTTCCTGACGATGCTTATCGGGATCATCTTCTTCGGCGGGGTACCGGAACCGCTCGCCTCACCCGGCCCGTAAGCCGACTCCGGTCTTTCGGATTTTTCGGTACTCGAACTCGATTCTCACTCGCTTGTCGTTGCAAGCGCTCGAGCGAGGCGTCAACGGCTCGAGACGCCGACTACCCAGTATGACATTACATAACGTGCATGCACGCCAATGCACTACCACCTCCTCGGTCGGGATAGAGTTCGGCATATGAGTTCATACGCGGTCCTCGAATCGGTGCTGTACCACGGCTACGAGGGGACCGCAGGGGTCACTGGCTTTCCGAACACCGGGACGTGGCTGATCTTCGGGGTCGTGCTGGTGCCGATCTACGCGATGGTCGTCGCGTGGTTTACGGGTACGCCTCGCGATACGAAAACCGGACTCCTCGGCGTCTCTTATCTCGTTGGACTGGTGACCTCGATGTGGGTCGGGATGTTCGTTCTCACCGTCCTCATCGGGATCGTCTTCTTTGGCGGACCGCCCGAACCGATCGGCTCGGTCGGCCCACCCTGACGAATCCGGCTTCGTGCAGCCGCTGGTGGCACGTGCCGGCCCAAACCATCACACGTATCCCGTTCGGTCCCCTCCCTCCCGGTAGCACACTTATTGGATTATGAGCATCACCGAACACGAATTCAAGATCAAACTCGAGGAGGTCGAAGACCCCGATATCGGCGAGGATATCGTCACGCTGGGACTGGTCAACGACGTCGCGATCGAGGACGAGACGGCTCGCATCTCGCTCGCATTGAACGCACCGTACGCTCCCTCGGAGATGGAACTGGGCAATCAAATTCGGGAGCTCTGTGACGAGGTCGGTCTCGAGGCCGATCTGCGTGCCCACGTCGGCGAAGAGCACGGGTTCGATGACACGGTCCTCCCGCAAGTCCGAAACGTCATCGCGGTTTCTTCAGGGAAAGGCGGCGTCGGCAAGACGACAGTGGCTGCGAACCTCGCGGCTGGCCTCGAGAAACGCGGCGCGATGGTCGGCATCCTAGACGCCGACATCCACGGGCCGAACGTCCCACGAATCCTGCCCGTCGAGGGTGAACCCGGTGTCATGCCGAACGAAGACATCGTTCCGCCACGATCCGACGGCGTCCGCGTCATCAGCATGGGATTCATGATGGAAGACGACGACGACCCCGCGATCCTCCGGGGTCCGATGGTCAACAAATTCATGCTCAAATTCCTCGAGGGCGTCGAGTGGGGCCGACTCGATTACCTCATCGTCGACCTGCCCCCGGGAACCGGTGACGCGACGCTCAACCTGTTGCAGTCGATGCCGGTCACTGGCTCGGTCGTCGTCACGACGCCACAGGAGATGGCTCTCGACGACACCCGAAAAGGTGTCCAGATGTTCCAAAAACACGAGACGCCGGTGCTCGGCGTCGTCGAGAACATGAGTTCGTTCATCTGTCCAAGCTGTGGCGACGAACACGGGCTGTTCGGAACCGAGGGGGCGGACGGGATCGTCGACAAATACGACGTCCCGCTGCTCGGTCGGATCCCGATTCACCCGGACTTCGGTGCCGACGGCACCTCGGGTCCGATCGTCAAAGACGACGACAGCGAGGTTCAAGACCACATCGAGGAGGTCGTCGGCGAGATCGCCGACCGGATCGGCGAGACGAACCGCCGCACAGTCGCCGAACACACACCCGACGAACCGTTCGATACGCTGCCGACCGAGACGGAAGACTAACCGTCTCATCCGGCTTCACTGGGGCCGCACCCTCCGCATATATCCCGTTTTTCTCTTCTCGTCTGCCCGCAGCGACGGGTAGGTAGGTGACCTCGAGCGGGCGCATCACTGGATCTGTGGAACCGTTCGTGCGACCGTTTACGTGACTCGAGGGCGAACCGGTGGCTATGTCGCTCGATCGTTACGCCGACGCGCTTGCCGACCTCGAGCCAGCCGAGGGGGACCTCGAG
The DNA here is from genome assembly GCF_003430825.1 of Natrarchaeobaculum sulfurireducens. Classification (NCBI taxonomy): domain Archaea; kingdom Methanobacteriati; phylum Methanobacteriota; class Halobacteria; order Halobacteriales; family Natrialbaceae; genus Natrarchaeobaculum; species Natrarchaeobaculum sulfurireducens. The sequence goes on from NZ_CP024047.1 coordinate 1,793,904, forward strand.
AGTACCGAACTCGTCGTCACCGACGACGTCCTGGTCAAGGCGTTCGCGCTTGGTCCGGGGGCTGAACTCGAGGCGCACGAACACGGAGACAGTACGAACGTCTTCCACGTACTCTCGGGGACAGTCACCGTCGTGCAAGACGAAACAACAGACCGAGTCGAAGCACCGGGTGTCGTTCTCAACGAGCGTGGAGTCGTCCACGGTGCGCGAAACGAGACCGACGAGACGGTCGTGTTTACCGCGAGTCTCTGTCCGTTGCCGTCCTGACCGGGTCGTCGAGTAATGACTCAATGTACTTCGTGACGTGATCGCCGATCCGTCGTTTGTAGCCGTTCTGACGGGCGAGTCGGTCGAGTTCACGGGCGACGAGGCTCCCGTACTGGACGGCTTTTTTGTTCCGGTCAGTGACTTCTTCCGGGAGGTACCGGCCCGCAACGCGACGGAAGCCGCGCTTTCGACGCTCCTCGTCGGCGAGCAACGCGTCGGGAAGCCGGAGTGCGGCGTCGACGACGGCGTCGTAGAGCAGTGGCGCGACGGGCTCGAGGCCGGTCGCCTCGATGGCGAGGACGTCCCGCGGGAGCTGATCGGGCAGCGTCAGGATGCTCTCGCGGACTGCGCCACGGGTGGTGTCGGCGTCGACGCGATGGTCGAGGTGGACGACCTTCTCGTAGCCGCCAAACAGTTCGTCGGCACCCTGGCCGACCGCCAGCGCGTCGTAGCCGTCGGCGGCGACGCGTTCGCCGACCAGAGACAGCGGCAGGGCGATCTGGACGTCCATCGCGTTCGTTCGACCGATCGCCCGCGCGACGGCCGGGACCGCCCGCTCGAGGTCAGCGGGCTCGAGCTCGACGACCGTTAGCTCCCGATCCATCGCTGCGGCGGCGCTCCGGGCGGCCTCGACGTCGTGGCTGTCCGGAAAGCCGACGACGTAAAGCGGTGCGTCGAGCCGTTCGGCGACGAGCGCGGAGTCGACCCCGCCGGAGAAGGCGACCGCCACGTCGCGGTCGTCGGCTCGAACCGTGTCGGTCGCGGTTCGGATCGCCCGATCGAGAGACTCGAGTGCGGCGTCCGGGTCGGCTTCGGGGTCGGGCTCCGGGAGCCGCCAGCGCCGTTCGAAGGCGGACGTCGGACTCTTCGAGTGGAGTCGAGAGACGTCACCTGCGAGCGTCTCGAGGGAGGTCGCAGTGCCCGCAGGTACGAGGACGGGATCTTCGAGGTCGGTCGGCTCGAACGCCCACCCGTCCGAGACGGAGACCTGACCGCTGCGATCGACGAACAGCGGGACGCGCCCGAGCACGTCCCGGACGAGCAGCCCGTCGACGACTCCCGCGAACCCGGCTCCGCCGGGGAGGGGGTCGCCGGTCTCGAGTGCCCCGCGGACGACGGACGGACTCGAGCCGCGGAGACTCATTCGAAGAGGCCAACGAGCCCACTTCTGACTCGTCGGGAGACGCCGCCGGCGGCCTGCCGGAAGCTGATGTGCCACGGCGTTCGTTTTCCTTCGACCGACGTTTTGCCCTCGCGGATGGCCTCGAGGATGGCGTCGGCGGAGCGGTCGTCGGCGTCGACCCGGGTGATCGCCTGGCCAACCATCTCGCTGATGTGGGCGTCGCTGCCCGCGGTCATCGGCATGTCTCGTCGTTTGGCGAACCGTCTGGCCTGGCGGTTCGCCCGACCCGTGAGCAACCGGGAGTTGTACACTTCGATCGCGTCCCCCTTCTCGAGGTCGTCGCGGGTAACTCGGGCCATCACGCCGTGTCGGGACTCCTGGAACGGGTGTGGGATGACTGCGAGCCCGCCCTGGGCGTGGATTGCGTCGATCGTCGACTCGTAAGAGAGCCCAGCCGGGACTGCCTCCTCGAGCCCGAAGCCGAGGATGTGTCCAGCCTTGCTCGAGATCTCCATTCCGGGGATGCCGACGAGTCCGTACTCCGGCGCTCGCCGGACGGCCTCGAGGCTGGCGTCGATCTCGTCGTGGTCCGTAATCGCGATCGCGTCGAGACCGACGGCTTCGGCCTGTTCTAAGATGAGCTCGACGGGGTCCCGGCCGTCGTACGACAGCGCCGAGTGGACGTGGAGTTCGACCGACAGCACAGCCGTATATTTTCCACGCCTGATCAAAAGCACCTCGGTCCGGGACCTTGCGGAAACCGACCGCCGGTTGCCGCGGTGTGGTTGGCCAAAGCGAAGGCTGTCGAGCGGACCGATACTCGAGAGACAATACACGAACGTGTATATGGAAACCCCTTTACAGCCCGACTTCCACCACTAACGTGAATGAGTCTTGCCGATTCGGACCGCGAACTCGTCGTCGAGGAACTGAGGCGGGAGCCGACCCCGGCCGAGGCGGCGTTGTTCGAGAACCTCTGGAGCGAACACTGCGCGTACCGCTCCTCGAGACCGCTGCTGTCGGCGTTCGAGAGCGAGGGCGAGCAGGTCGTGATCGGGCCGGGTGACGACGCGGCGGTCGTTGCACTGCCCGACGCCGACGACGCAGGCGAGGACGAACGCACCTACATCACGATGGGGATCGAGAGCCACAACCACCCCTCCTACGTCGACCCGTTCGACGGCGCAGCGACCGGTGTCGGCGGGATCGTCCGCGACACGCTGTCGATGGGTGCCTATCCCATCGCGCTCGCGGACTCGCTGTACTTCGGAGAGTTCGACCGCGAACACTCGAAGTACCTTTTCGAGGGGGTCGTCGAGGGGATCAGCCACTACGGTAACTGTATCGGTGTCCCGACCGTCGCTGGCAGCGTCGACTTCCATCCCGACTACGAGGGCAACCCGCTGGTGAACGTCGCCTGTGTCGGCCTCACCAACGAAGAACGGCTCGTGACGGCCGTTGCCCAGGAGCCAGGCAACAAACTCGTCCTCGTCGGCAACGCCACCGGCCGCGACGGCCTCGGTGGCGCAAGCTTCGCCAGCGAGGACTTAGCGGAGGACGCAGAAACCGAAGACCGCCCCGCCGTACAGGTCGGTGACCCCTACGCCGAGAAACTCCTCATCGAGGCCAATGAAGTGCTGATCGAGGAGAACCTCGTCGAGTCCGCACGCGACCTCGGTGCTGCCGGGCTAGGTGGTGCCTCGAGCGAACTGGTCGCCAAAGGTGGCCTCGGCGCACACATCGAACTCGAGCGCGTCCACCAGCGCGAACCCAACATGAGCGCCCTCGAGATCCTGCTGGCCGAATCTCAGGAGCGTATGTGCTACGAAGTCGCCCCCGAGAACGTCGAGCGCGTCGAGGAGATCGCCGCGAAGTACGACCTCGGCTGTTCGGTCATTGGCGAGGTCACCGAGGAGAACTACACGTGTACCTTCGAAGGCGAGACAGTCGTCGACGTCGACGCCTCCTTCCTCGGGGAGGGTGCGCCGATGAACGACCTTCCAGCCGACGACCCCGACCAGCCTGAAACTGATCTCCCCCAGGCGGACCTCGAGGAGGCGTTCGAGACGATCGTCTCGAGCCCGAACACCGCCTCGAAACGGTGGGTCTACCGCCAGTACGACCACGAGGTCGGCGTCCGAACGAGCGTCGGGCCGGGCGACGACGCGGCCATCGTCGCCGTCCGAGAAGCCGGCCAGGGCCTGGCTATCTCGAGCGGTGCCGCCCCGAACTGGACCGACGTCGCTCCGTACGAGGGTGCCCGCGCCGTTGCACTCGAGAACGCCATGAACGTCGCGGCCAAGGGTGCAACCCCCCTCGCGGCTGTCGACTGTCTCAACGGTGGCAACCCGGAGAAGCCCGAGGTCTACGGCGGCTTCAAAGGCATCGTCGATGGTCTCGCCGACATGTGCCAGACGCTCGGAGCACCCGTCGTCGGCGGGAACGTCTCACTGTACAACGACTCCCCGTCGGGGCCGATTCCGCCGACGCCGACGCTCGCGCTCGTCGGGACGAAAGACGGCTACGATGCTCCGCCGCTCGCTCTCGAGGCCGACCCCGAGAGCGAACTCCTGCTCGTCGGTGACGTCGGCCTTGAAAACGGCGACATCAGACTGGGCGGTTCCGAGTACCTCGCCCGGTTCGACGGCAGCGACCGATTTCCCACGTTGCCTGACGATCCGGCCGCACTGGTCGATGCGGTCGCTGCCATCGCAGACGACGACTCGACACTTGCGACCCACGACGTCAGCCACGGCGGCCTCGCCGTTTCGCTCGCCGAGATGGTCACGGCCGAGGCGGGCCTCGAGGTCTCGATTCCCGTTCCCGAGTCGGCCGACGCCGGCCCTGCAGGCGTGCTCTTTCACGAACAGCCCGGCCGCGTCCTGATCCAGACGACCGACGCCGACGCCGTTCGCGAGACCTTCGACGGTGTCGCCCCCGTCGTCTCGCTCGGGACGCCGACGACCGACGGCAAAATAACGATCGAAGCCGGTACCGAGACGATCACCGACGACGCAGAAACCATCCGCGAGCGTCGATCGGTCATCGAAGCCGAACTCGCGTAGTCGGACTGTTCGCTTCTCACGGACTCGTTTTTCCAGGTCTGCTGATCGACGCCAGTCGGGTGTAACAACGCTTTATCCGTGATCGCTTAGAGACGGCGATCATCGTGTCGAATCGTAACAGACCGTCTGAGAGCGCTCGACGTGTGTCCCTCGTTTTGATCGCTGTCATCACGGTCTGCGTCGAGTTGTGAAAATCAACCAAACTTGTACTAGGACAAAATTAATTGAAAATATTTATCTCTAACTGGTCTGAAGTGAATAGTAGGGTATTCAATGAAACGATTACAGTTCACGCGGCGGAAACTGAGTATGAGTGTTGCAAGTGGAGTAGCGATGGTCACTGCCGGATGTCTCGGTAGCAACGGCGACAGCGAGTACGAAGTCGACGTTATCGACCGAAGCTCCGACGATGCGGTCGCAGATTACCACGGACACTGGCACGGCGAACTCCCATCGATTTCTCTCGAGGACAACGTCTCACTCGGTGCCGTCTTCGAGGACGAAGATGGCGAAGCGGTCGACCTCGGTGGTGAGTATAGCCTCGACGTGGAACCGACGGACGAGGCCATCGTGAGCGCGGAGTCACACGGCGATCACGTCCACCTCTACGGCGAATCGGCAGGTGAAACAACGGTCACGTTCCAGTTATTCCACGACGACCACGTCGAGTGGGAAACCTCGGAAGCGATCGACGTCGAGGTTCTCGAGGAGTAGGTCCGTACACCGGACGGAGGCGACGAACGCTCGCACTGTCCGGCAGTATTAGACGTTTTCTACGGGCTCGAGCGTCGTCACGTCGCGGATCTCGATTCGGGTGCCGACGCCGTCGTCGTCGACGATCACGAACGACCAGTCGTGGGCTTCGGCGATTGCGCGGACAAGCGTGAGCCCGAGGCCGCTGATCGCACCTTCGTCGTCGGTCGTCGGATCGATCGGTCGACTGTGGGGATCGGCCGGTGGCTCGGCCGCATCGTCCCACAGGAGAAAGCCCCGGGGCCGGTCGTCGTCGACGCCGATCAGCTCGACACAGACGGTGACGTCGTCACCCGCCCGCGCAGCGATGTCATCGAAAGCGGTCTCGAGAAGGTTGATGAATCGCTCGGAGTCGGCTCGGAGTGTCGCAGCCCGGTCGACGGTGACGGCCTCGTCAGCGAGTCGAGAGGTCCCAACGGCCTCCTCGATCGCCTCCTCGAGGTGGACGCGGCTTCGCGTTCGGACCGACGTGGCGTTGCGAGCGAACTCCTGAACGTCGTCGACGAGGCCCTCAGCCCGCTCGAGGGTCGTCTCGACGGACTGCTCGGCGAGAGGGAACTCCCAGCCAGCGTCGCCATCGTCACCACCGCTCTCGCTGACTGCAGCGGCGACGTCCTCGAGTTGGCGCTGGAGGTCGTTCGAGAGCACGCTCGCGATTCCCTCGAGTCGCTCGGTCTGACGCTCGAGTTCGGCGGTCCGGTTCCGGAGGACGCGCTCTCGGTTCGCCCGATCGAGTGCGGCACGGGTGTTCTCGACCAGTGTCGAGACGAGTTCGACGTCGGTCTCGTCGAACCGGTGGGGGTCGAGCGAGCCGGTCATGAGCACGCCGTGGGTGCCGATCGGCGCGATAACCTCAGATCGAATCGGCGTATCTGGGTTGTAGAGGCCATCGACTTCCTCGAGATCGTCGTATCGCTTGACGTCGCCAGCCTCGAACGCCTCCCAGACGAGCCCATCACCCGTGTGTATTCGTGGGAGACCACCGAACTCCTCGTAGGCTCCGGCAGTGCCCGCGACGGGATCCAGGTAGCCGTACTCGGTATCGAGCAACCAGATGCCACTGATGGTGAGTCCGAGGAGGTCACTGCCCGCGTGGACAGCGATCGCACAGATCTCCTCGGGATCGTCGGACTCGAGCAGCCACCGCGTGACCTCGTGAAGCGAGGCGGCGACGCGTTCGTACTCGTGGCGATCGGTGACGTCGCGGACGACGACGGCGACCGTCGCCGTATGGTCTTCGATGGGGACGACGCGGAACTCGCCCATGCGGTCGACCCCGTCGGCGTCGGTAAACGGAATCTCGAGGGTCCGGTTGTCGGCGGTGCCGATGTCGACATCGGTGATGGCTCGACCGAGGTCGACGGCGTCGCCATCGTCAATCGCGGCCCGCTGGGTGACGATCTCGACGTGTTCGCCGACGAGGTCGTCCTGGTCGACGCCGAGGTAGGCCGCGAGCGCGTCGTTGACGGTGACGATGCTCCGATTGCGATCGAGCGTGAAGATGCCGTCGTAGATCGCCTCGACGACCGCGGCGTGTTGGGCCAGCGACGTCTCCTGGCGCTTTCGATCCGTAATGTCACGCATGAACACCGAGAGCCCGGATTCGGAGGGATACGCCCGGGTCTCGAACCAGGTCTCGAGCGGCGTGTGGTAGATCTCGAACGAGACGGGCACCTGTTCGTCCATCGCCCGATAAAAGCCGTCCGGAAACTGTGTCTCGACCGTCTGGGGGAACTCGTCCCACATGACTCGGCCGATCAATCGGCCACGGGAGCGCTCGAGTAAGTCCTCGGCACGGTCGTTGAGGTACGTAAAGCGAAAGTCCGTATCGAGGGCGAAAAAGGCGTCCGTAACCCGGTCGACGACGGGAACAGCGTCCAGCGTCACGACTCACCACCCGTGTCTGCCACTGGGTCGCGAATCGTTTGCCATGGGAAGTGCACATTCAGAGGGCCCATCGGCTAGCTATATCTCGTTGTTTCGGCAGGAGGCTATTTGAGTGTCGTGGCTGATGACAGTCCGTCAGACGTGAACGGGCGATACTAACGAGGTCGGGGCGGGTCACTCACCGTTCGTGTCAGTCCACGAGTTTATCGTCCTGGGTCAGAATGCGTGTCTTATGGTGTCTGTTACCACGCTGTCGGCTCGAGAGCTGGCGGCAGCGATTCGTTCGGGCGAGACGTCTGCTGTGACCGTCGTCGACGCGATCCTCGAGCGAATCGAGAGTGCCGACGATCTGAACGCCTTCATTACGGTTACCGACGAGTCGGCCCGGGAGGCTGCTCGCGAGGCTGACCGCGCGGCGGCTGGTGGCGAGACCCTCGGGCCGCTTCACGGCGTCCCGGTCGCGATCAAGGACCTCCGGGACCGAAAGTCCGGCGTCCGAAACACCCTCGGGCTCGCAGCGCTCTCCGACAACGTCGCCGAGACGGACTCGGTCGTCGTCGAACGGCTCGAGGCGGCTGGTGCAGTGATCGTCGGCACGACCAACACGCCAGCGCTCGGCCACACGATCAAGACCGACAACAGACTCGTCGGAGCGACGGCAACGCCGTTCGATCTCGAGCGGTCCGCTGGTGGTTCGTCCGGCGGTTCGGCGGCTGCGGTCGCCGCTGGCCTGGCGTCCCTCGCAACCGGCTCCGACATTGGCGGCTCGCTTCGCGTGCCAGCGTCGTGTTGTAACGTCGTCGGCCTGAAACCGACGCTCGGCCGCGTGCCATCGAACTCCCGACTCGACGCGTTCGACACCCATACGCCGTTTATGGTCGGCGGCCCAATCGCGCGCACTGCCGACGACATCGCGCTGACACTCGAGGTGTTGGCTGGCGTCGACCACCGCGATCCGTACAGCGTTCCGACCGGTGACGAGGACTTCCTCGTGGCACTCGATCGTCCCACCGATCAGCTCTCGATTGCGTACAGCCCTGACCTCGATCTCCTGCCGGTCGACCCAGCCGTCCGAGACACCGTCGCGGACGCCGTCGACGATCTCGAGGCTGCTGGTGCGACGGTTCGCGACGTCGACGTGGCGCTACCCGACTCCGACGAACTCCGGGAGGCGTACTATGCTCAGGTCGGGAGCTACTTTGCGGCGGTCGCTGCCCGAGTCGAATCTCACTACGGAGTCGACCTCGAGACGGCTGACGTCGAGCCGACCGTCACCTCCACGGTCGCGCTTGCCCAGGGGTTCGACGGGCTCGAGGAACGACTGGCTAACGGGCCGCGAACCGACGCGTACGACGCCATCGAGGCCGCGATCGGCGACGCGGACGTGCTCGTGACGCCGACGCTGACCGTCCCGCCGTACGGCAAACACCTCCGGGACCGCTATCCGACCGAGATCGACGGCGAGTCGGTCGACGGCCTCCCCACCGACGCCATGCTCACGTGGGTGTTCAACTTGACCGGCCATCCCGCCGCGTCGGTCCCTGCCGGGGTCACCGACGACGGCCTTCCCGTTGGTCTCCAGGTCGTCGGTCGCCGGTACGCCGAGGCCGATGTACTGGCGACCACGGCGGCACTCGAGCGGGTGCGTCCCTGGGCGCACCGATATCCCGATTGTTGACGCCTCGAGTCGGAACTCAGAAGTGCTCGCCGAGGTAGACGTCGGTCTCGGGGAACAGTCCTTCGAGCGTCTCGAGCGTGCAATCATCGGCGACCGCCAGATCGTCCGTTCGCTCGAGATCGCGTGCAGATCGATAGCCGACGATCAGTTGCGAGAGCGAGCCGACTTCGAGTGTCACGTCCGCGTCGGTTTCGTCCCCGAGTCGTTCACAGGTTCCGATCCCATCGTCGACCGTCAGCTCGAAGCTCCCCTGATTCCAGGCGGCAAGGGGGTCGTCGACGGCAATCGTGATCGACCCGTCGACGTTTGGGTACGACAGCGCCGACAGTGTCTCGACGACGTCGACCACGCGGACCATCGCCCCGATCTCGATGCTCGTCTCGACCCGATCGGGTGCCGGGACGGTCTCGAGCAGCGGGAACGCGTCCGGTACCTCCAGGTGGACGCGTTCGGCCTGTGACTCGTGGTCGGCGACGAACGATAACAACGCGAGCGACGCCTCGCGGTCGGCGTAGGCCAGTTCGGAGACGGTCATCGTTCGCCCGCGTCTCGTTTCGTCGTCCGTCTCGTCGTCGAAGCTGTAGACGAGATATCCCTGTACCTCGTCGTCGCGCTCGTAGGCGTAGACGAACGGATCGACGTCGTGGCCCCCGAAGACGCGTCGTCGCCACCACCGTTCGTCGCGCCGGAACGCCATCGCGTACCGATCACGGTGGCGTTCGTAGACCTCCTCGAGTTCGGTGTGTTCGTCGGCTGCGAGTCGGCGAAACTGACTTGCATCGTGATCGACGTGTTCACGGGCGAACGCGAAGACCTCGGGCGCACACTCGTAGCTCGCGAGGCGATTCGCCGTCTTCCAGCCGAACTGCCGGTAGAAGGCGTAGTTGAACGGCCAGAGGACGGCAAACCGAACGCCGCGCTCGCGATACTCCGCGAGTGACCCCTCGAGGAGCCGACCGACGTGACCCTGGCGACGGTACTCCGGCGGGGTCGCGACTGACGCCATGCCACCGGTCGGGTGGTCCTCCCCGCGAACCCGAGCCTCGAGCCAGTAGTGTCGACAGACACACCGCGGACGGTCGTTGGCATCGTCGGTGAAGATGCCGCGTCGAGCGCCGAGGAGCGCTCGCGGCGTGTCGTGTTCGTCGGGATCGTACGCCTGGGGCCCCTCTTCCGGCCTGAACGCGTAACTGCGATACTCGTGAAACACCTCGCGATCGTCCTGGATCGGGCGGTACTCGACCATACTGACGGAACCGAGGGCGAGCGAAAAAGCGTTGCTCTCTCTGTGACTCTATACTAACAACCGCAACGAGTTGCACACTGATCGTCGATCCGTCTGGCGAGCAGGTGCGCACTGACGTGTAGGGCTGCTATAGTTGATGGCTGGATCAGGCGTGTTCGTCGACGAACGCCTCGATCCGGTTCATCGCTTCGCGCAGTTCGGGCAGGCCCGTCGCGTACGACACCCGGAGGTGTCCGTCGCCGCCCGCACCGAAAACGTCGCCGGGAACGACAGCGACGCCCTGTTCGCGCAACACGTCTTCGGCGAACTCCTCAGCAGTGAACCCTTCGGGCACCTCCGGGAAGCAGTAGAACGCACCTTTGGCCTCGAAGACGTTCATGCCGATCTCGCGAAAGCGCGAGAGAACGAACCGCCGACGGCGATCGTACTGGTCGATCATCTCCCGAACCTCGTCGTCACAGGAGTCGAGCGCCTCGAGGGCGGCGTACTGTGCCGTCGTCGGCGCTGAGAGCATGGTATACTGGTGGATCTTGTTCATCGCCCCGATGGCGTCGGCCGGCCCGAGTGCGTACCCGAGTCGGAGTCCAGTCATTGCGTGGGCTTTCGAGAAGCCGTTGAAGACGATCGTGCGCTCGCGCATTCCCGGCAGCGTCGCGATCGAGGTGTGCTCGCCCTCGTAGGTGAGTTCGGCGTAGATCTCATCCGAGAGGACGATCAGGTCGTGTTCACGGGCGAACTCGGCGATCGGTTCTAAGTCTTCTTCCCGCATGATCGCGCCCGTCGGGTTGTTCGGGTAACAGAGTACGAGCATCTCGGCGTCGGCCGCGCCCGCGGTCTCGAGTGCGTCGACGGTGAGTCGGAACTCGTCTTCCTCTCGCGTCGGGACCGCGAGCGGTTCGCCGCCGGCGAAGATGACCCCCGGCTCGTAGGAGATGTACGACGGCTGGGCAATCGCGACCGTATCGCCGGGATCGACGAACGCCCGGAACGCGAGGTCGACGGCCTCGCTCGCGCCAGCGGTGACGATGATCTCCTCGGCGGGGCCGTAGCCCAGCGCGAACCGGTCGGCGGCGTAGTCGGCGATCGCCTCTCGGAGTTCGCGTTTTCCTCGATTGGCCGTATAGGAGGTCTTTCCCTGCTCGAGCGAGGCGATGGCAGCGTCGCGGGCCGTCCAGGGCGTCGAGAAGTCGGGTTCGCCGACGCCCAGCGAGATGACGTCGTCGCGTTCTTCGGCGATCTCGAAAAACCGCCGGATGCCCGACGGCGGAACCGTTTGGACTCTCTCTGCGAGTTCGAACGTCATGGTCACGGCGAGAACGAGAGGCGGTCGTCCTCGTCGCCGTCGCCGAGTTCGATCCCCTGTTCTTTGTACGAGGTCATCACGTAGTGGGTGACCGTCTGGGTGATCTCGGGAACGGGTGCGACCTTTTCGCTGACGAACATCGACACCTCACGGATCGAGTCGCCCTCGACCTCCATGTCAAAATCGTAGTCGCCACTGACGAGCCGCAGGGCTTTGACCTGCGGGAATCGTGCGAGGCGCTCTGCGATGTCGCCATAGCCCGTCTCGCGATCGAGTTCGACGTTCAACTCGACTTCAGCGCGGACCGTCTCGTCCTCGAGTTTGTCCCAGTCGACGACCGCCTTGTAGCCGCGGACGACGCCTGCGCTCTCGAGTTCCTCGATCACCGCCTCGACTTCGGTCTCCTCGAGATCGGTCATTCGCGCGATGTCGGCCGTGGAGTAGCGCGCGTTCTCCCGGAGTAACTCGAGCACCTCGCGTTCACTCATACCTCCGGAAAGCGCGAGCGCGAGTAAAAACGTTGTTCTTCCGTCTCGTTTCGCGCGAATCGGGCGTTCGTGACACGGCCGTTGGGGATGGTCGAACTCGAGTGGGTCGGCTGTCGAAATCAGCGGTAGTTTTTGAACAGTAACGCCCTGACGTCGTCTTTCGTCTGGACGTCCTCGGTCGAGCCGTCGGGGAGGGTAACCGTGTAGCGATAGTCTGCCGAAGAGGATTCTTCCCACTTGTCGTCGTGTGTCTCGAGCAGGCTCATCATCTCGTCGAGCATGTCGTCGTCGTCCGCGGCACCGCTGGTGCTCCCAATCGAGTCGTCGTCATCATCCTGTGTCTCCCCTTCGTCTTCGACCTCTTCGACGTTCTCGGCGTCCGAAGTCTCATTTTCCGACGGCCCCGCCGATTCCGAATCCGTCGTCGAATCAGTTCCAGCCCCCGCTGCTGTACGCTCGTCGTACGACACCGTCTCGAGTTCGTGTGGGTCGTCCTCGCCTTCGATCGCGGCGTCGACGGAGGCGGCGACGTCGTCGGTGGCCGAGAAATCGACCTCGTCGTCGATGTCGACGTCTTCGGACAGGTTGTCGATCAGAAACTGCACCGCGTCGCGCTCTCGAACGAAGCCGTACTTGCCGACGACGTCGGTCGAAATCTCTTCCCGGAGCCGCTGGATGAACGCGTACTGTTCGTCCGTGACCTCGAGGGTGTTCATACCTCATGCTCTCGTGGGGAATATAAATAGGTGGGCCACCCGCTGACCACGACCTCGAGTGGGACGTACCGGCTATCTATGCCCCCAAATCCACTCTCCGGGTATCCGAACCCCGCCCAACACGACGCTTTAAGCGTCTCACCCTGGAATCATCGACTATGGTAGCCAAAGCATCCGATACCGACCTCGAGGCGGGCGACCCCGCCCCCGAATTCGAACTCGAGGGCACCGACGGCGAGACGTACACACTCGAGTCGTTCGCCGACTTCGAGGCCCTGTTGGTGGTCTTTACGTGCAATCACTGTCCGTACGCGAAGGCGAAGTTCGACCTGTTGAACGCCCTCGCCGCGGAGTACGATGACGTCGCCGTCGTCGGGATCAACCCAAACGACGCCACCGAGTATCCCGATGACTCGTTCGAGGCGATGTGTGACTCCGTCGACGACGGGACGATCCAGTACGACGCCTATCTTCGGGACGACACCCAGGACGTCGCGCGCAACTACGGAGCGGTCTGTACACCCGACCCGTTCCTCTTCGCGAACGAGGACGGGACGTTCCGGCTGCGGTATCAGGGCCGGCTTGACGACGCGCTGAACCCGGACGACGAGCGGACGCGCGTTCACGTTCGTGAGGCCATCGACGCCCTCCTCGGTGGCGACCCCGTCGACCTCGAGTGGCAGCCCTCTCGAGGCTGTTCGATCAAGTGGCGCACCGACTGAGACGGCCGATAAGCGTTCGGACTCGCCACCTGCGGGTGGCGAGTTCGGTTCGATGCCTGCCGTCTGGCAGTCCGAAGAAGTGACGGCACCGATACGCTGTCGGCAGAACGGGCGGACGTAGCGCTGAGGCGCTTCGCTAGCGAACGCCCCGACGGTACTGAATAGGCCATCGTGTGGATGGCTCTTCCTCGAGACGTCCGGCCGCGTGGAGCCCGAAGTACGGGTCGCGAAGGAACTCCCGGCCGACAAGTACGAGGTCGGCACGCCCGTTGTGGACCAGCGCGTCGGCCTGTTCCGGTTCGGTGATGCCGCCGACGGCACCGACGGCGACGTCCGCGCCGTCGCGGACCGCTTCCGCCAGCGGGACCTGGAAGTTCGGTCCAGCGGGTATGTCCTGGTCGGGATGTATCCCACCGGAACTCACGTCGATCAGGTCGACACCCAGAGCTGCCAGCTCCGCTGCAAGCCGTACCGACTGCTCGATGTCCCACGACTCCTGCTCGGGGAGCCAGTCCGTCCCGGAGATGCGAACGAACACCGGCTTGTCCTCCGGCCAGACGTCGCGAACGGCGTCGGTCACCTCTCGAATGAGTCGGGTTCGGTTCTCGAAACTCCCGCCGTAGGCGTCCTCGCGGCGGTTCGTTACCGGAGAGAGGAACTCGTGGAGCAAGTAGCCGTGTGCTGCGTGGACCTCTGCGATCTCGAATCCGGCCTCGAGCGAACGCTCGGCGGCGGTTCGGTAGGCCTCGATCACGCCGTCGATGTCCGCTGTCGTCGCTTTCTCGATTGCAGGTCGATCGCCGCCGAACGGTGGGTACGCCTCCGGCGACGGCGAAAGCACTTCCCAGCCGCCGTCTTCGGGCGACAGCGGTACGTTCCCATCCCACGGCCGGGTCTTGCTCGCTTTGTGTCCTGCATGGGCGAGCTGGATGCCGGGTACCGAACCCTGTTGACGAATGAACTCGGTGATCGGCTCGAGTGCGGCCGCGTGGTCATCGCTCCAGATGCCGAGATCGTGCGGCGTGATTCGCCCGCGGGGCTCGACGGCTGTCGCTTCGGTCATGACGATTCCTGCGCCACCGACGGCTCTGCTACCCAGGTGGACTCGGTGCCACTCCGTCGGCAGCCCGTCGGGCTCACAGGAGTACTGACACATCGGCGAGACGGCGATTCGGTTCGGAAGTTCGAGCTCGCGCAGTGAGAGAGGCGAAAACAGAGCTGTCATGAAAACCCCTTGTGGGAGGACTGGCAAAATCATCGCGGACGAGGAGGCGTTTGCCGACTCATCGACGAGGGCGTCCGAGGGGCCTTGAAGTTATATTCCTCGCCTCGACACGGTCTGTATGACCACAAGCGGCGAGATCGACCCCCTCGAACGGCTTGGCACGGATCGTGCGGTGATCGGCATGGTCCACCTCCCTGCATTACCCGGCTCACCTTCCTCGGACGGGAACCGTGACGCGATCCGCCGACGGGCCCTCGCGGACGCTCACGCCCTCGAGAGCGGCGGCGTCGACGCCATTCTCGTCGAGAACTTCGGCGACGCGCCGTTTTACCCCGACGAGGTCCCGACACACGTCGTCGCCGAAATGACGGCTCTCGCCGGTTCCGTCTCCGAGGCCGTCGACGTCCCGATCGGGATCAACGTCCTCAGAAACGATGCGCACGCGGCGCTCTCGGTTGCGGCCGCCGTCGACGCGGCGTTCGTTCGGGTCAACGTTCACGTCGGGACCGCCGCAACCGACCAGGGGCTCCTCGAGGGTCGGGCCCACGAGACGCTCCGGCTGCGCGACCGCATCGACGCGAACGTGGCGATTCTCGCCGACGTCCACGTCAAACACGCGACGCCGATCGGCGACACCGGCCTCGAACGGGCCGCCCTCGAGACGGTCGAGCGCGGAAAAGCGGACGGCGTGATCGTCTCCGGGCCCGGAACCGGAGCCAAAACGCCGCCCGAGGACGTCACACTGGTTACGAACGCCCTCTCTGAACACGATTGCGAGGTGCCGGTGATCGTCGGCAGCGGTGTCACGCCTGAGGCGGTCAGCGACTGTTTCGACGCTGGTGCGGACGGTGTAATCGTCGGGACTGCAGTAAAGTGCGGTGGCGAGACGACGAATCCGGTTTCCGAAACACGCGTCCGGACGGTCGTCAGCGCCGCCATGCGGACCGACACTGATCCCTGAGGCTGTGCGTCGAGGGTCGATCAAAGCCCAAGCATCAGCGGCCCAATCAACACTCCCATTAGATGAACCCGACGGGCACGTAGCCGGACCGGAACCATCCCGACGGCGGTCGCCGCCACGAAAACGACGATGCCGAGTGGGCCAGTAAAGAGATACGAGAGAACCAACAGGAGCCCGAGCACGACGGTCGAAATCTTCCAGTATGAGAGCTGACCGACCAGTTCGAGATAGGCGTCACCGACGAGAATCACGAGCACGAAGCCGATCGAACCCGCAACGAGGACGCCGCCGATCAGTATCGGCAACTCGAGGGGGACCCCAGCTTCGTCGAACGCCACCATCACGCCGGTTCGAGGGTGGCCGATGGCGACGAGTGCGAACAGTGCGAATATCGTGTTGGCAGTGTCGACACCGCTCGTCGCGACGATGTAGCCTCGATCACCCGAGCCACCTGGTACCAACACGAGGACGGCGACCGCCGCGATCGCGGCCGAGATTCCGGGAATGTACCCGACGACCGCGCCTGCGAGTGCACCAGCGATCGCCGTCCCTGCGAGCAGCGGCCGGGAGAGCCGAATCTCCTCACCCCGCTGTGGTGGGATCCCACACCCGAACATCGCGTCGATCAATACCGGCGCACCGAAGAGGCCAGCGAACAGCGGGGCGAGCATCCCACCCGCCTCGAGCGGTGCCTCCGGCGAACTGTCGAGCGTGAGGGCACCGAGGATGGTCGCCAGGCCGAACGACAGTGCGCCACCGAGACGAGCGCGCCAGTTAAACTCCGAGGCCAGCAGCGCAACCACCACCACCGCCAGGATCAACGAAAGGTTTGCCCGGACTGTCGGGTACACTGCCGTTACCGCCCACGTGATGGGGACTGCAAAGGGAACGGCTGCGAGGACGGCGAGCAGGCTGCCGACTGCCGACAACCGGATCGCTTCGTATCCCCGCCCGTCGAGTACCATTCGGTGGCCGGGAAGCGCCGTTACGGCCATCTCCGCGTCGGGAACACCGAGTGCCATCGCCGGCACGGCGTTGAGAAACGTATGGACCACTCCCGCAGCGAGCATCGCACAGCCGACGAACAGCGGTGGGCCCGGGATCGACCCGGCGATACCGGCTAGCAAGAGCGCGAAGTTGTTGGCGTGCAGTCCTGGCACGAGACCGCTGCAACTCCCGAGCAGCGAACCGGCGAGCACCCACGCCAGCAACTGCCCGGTGAAGCCGGGATCGGCGACAAACTCGAGCGCGAGGACGACCATTCGGTTGCTCTGGTCCCGTGTTCGTACTTAAACCCGCGTCAGTCACCCAGGCTCGTACTGCAACCGCTGTCGACGGCTGCTCTCAAGGCCGGTCGGCCGTCGTTGTCACTCGCCGGATGGCGTCGAAAAAACTCGGGGTTGCGAAGTCGTCGCGTCTCGACTTAGCCGAAGAGGTTGCCGAGGCCCTCGCCACCGGCGTCGTCGTCTTCGTCCTCGTCGTCGTCTTCGTCCTCGTCCGTGGTGTCCGGAACGTCGGACTCCTCTTCAGCCTCGTCGGCGGCGGCCGCACCGCCAGCAGCGCCAGCTGCAGCGGGGACGGCGGCGGCTTCCTCGACGGCCTCGTCGATGTCGACGTCCTCGAGCGCGGCGACGAGCGCCTTGACTCGGGACTCTTCGACGTCGACGCCAGCGGCGTCGAGCACGTCCGTGAGGTTGTCTTCGTTGATCTCTTCGTCCGTTTCGTTCAGGATGAGTGCAGCGTATACGTATTCCATTGGTGTATCCTCCGTTAGTTAGCCGAACATTGCGCCGAGTCCGTCCGCGCCGTCGCCGTCGTCATCATCATCGTCGTCGTCGGCAGCGTCTGCCTCGGCGTCGTCTTGGTCGTCAGCCGATTCGTCCTCGCTCTCGTCGGCGGCGGCCGCCGCAGGGGTGGGCGCCTCGACGCCCTGCAGTTCCTCCGGCAGGGCCTCCTCGTCGTCGATCTGGGCCGCGAGCGCACGGAGTTGTGCGTCGGCCTTGCTGACGAGGTCGGGCATGAGCGCTTCGTCCTCGATCGCAGCGTGTAGGCCGAGACTCTTGGCCTCGCCCGTCGCCTTGGCGATGAGCGTCGACGCCGTCGTCTCGGTCGGGAACACCGCGTTGACCGAGAGGTTGTGGGCGTACGCGGCGGCGGTCTGGACGTCGCTCTCGTAGGCGTCGACGTCGATGTCGAGGTCCTCGGGACTGAACAGCACGCCGTCTGCAACGACAGCACGAAGGTCGAGACCGACCTCCTTGGGTTCGATCCCGAGCTCGTTGAGGACGTTCGCCAGGTCCGCAGAGACTTCCTCGCCGGCCTCCAAGACCGTCGAGTCCTCCATGACCTGAATCGAACCGTCCTCGATGCGCGCGTTTGCACCGATGCTCTGGAGCTCACCGACGAATGGCCCCGGATCGACGCCCGTGTCCCCTTCCGGGATCACGATGTCGTTCGGGGCGACTTCGCCTTCGTTGATCGGCGCGGGCGTCTTCGACGCCTCGAGCTCTTTGTACAGGGAGAACGGGTTCTCGTTCGTCCCGATGATGCCGACCTGCCCGTCGACGTGCTCGACGAGGTCGTCGAGGTCGACGTCATCGAGGGCCCGAACCTGCAGCGTGTTCCGACTTACGCGGAGCTGGGCCGTGCCGTACAGTTCGCGACGCATGTCCTGGAGCTGTTTGCTCGGAATGCCCGCGATACCGACGATGCCGACGCTCTCGTAGTCGTCGATAAGCGCTGCGAGCTCGTCGACTTCCTCTTTCTTCCACTGTGGAAGGTTCTCGGTTTTGCGTTCAGCTTCTGCGCTCACGTTAGACCACCTCTACGGACGGGCCCATGGTCGTCTTCACGTAGACGCCGTCGATGTTCTGGGGCCCCTTCTCGAGGTCGGCGTGCAGGCGACGCAGGATGACGTCGATGTTGTCGGCAATGTGCTCGGCGTCCATGTCTTCAGCGCCAACGCGCGTATGGAACGTGCGTCGGTCGCCGGAGCGAAGCTGCACGGTGTTTTTGAGCCGGTTGACGGTCTCGACGACGTCCTGGTCGGGAGAGAGCGGGTCTGGCATCTTCCCTCGAGGACCGAGGATAGTACCCAGATAGCGGGCGATGTCTTGCATCATCGCCTCTTCAGCGATAAAGAAGTCCGTCTCGTCGGCCAGATCTTTGGCGTCGTCGTCTTCGAGATCTGCGATGTCGTCTTCCGAGAAGACTTCGTCCGCGACCTCTTCGGCGCGGACGGCGGTCTCTCCTTCGGCTATGACGACGATCTTCGTCTCCTGTCCGGTTCCGGACGGGAGGACGACGGACTCGTCAACACGGTTCGACGGTTCGTTCAGGTCAAGGTCGCGCAAGTTAATCGCGAGGTCCACCGTCTCGGTAAAGTTCCGATCCGGTGACTCCTCGAGTGCGCGAGCCACTGCGGTTTCAATATCCGAATCTGCCATCGTTCACCTCCGTAGTACGCAGGAGTGCTCCTACGGGTCAGTGAAACAGGCTACGCCTGTCTCTGTTGAAGCAAGTGTCATGGGAAACTTAAACCCGTCGAACTGGACTCCGACACTCCACCTCGAAACGGCGTCAGCTACTCATGTCGGGACTACCTGTCCCTCGAGCGGACCAGTAGCCGCTGGCGTCGGTCCCGAACCGATCGTTCGATCAAAACTACTATGTCGAGTGATAGTGTAGCTATCTTATATGTGGCCGTTAAATTTATACACATCCGCCGAACGTAGCTTCCGCGAGGGAGGTGTCGCCCTCGCTCACAGTGGATGGATCGACACGTATCAGGCGCTTGCGCCGGCTGAACGTGCGATCGGGCAGTTTGTCGTCACGCTGCTCTTCGCCACCATCGTGATCGGGATGATCCAGGGGTACGGGACGAGCGCAGTCACCAAGTCCCGTCGGAGCCCGATCATCTCGATCTGTATCGGTCTCCCGAGTGTTTTCATCGTCGGTGCACTCGCGGGGACTGGATATCTCATTCTCGGTACGAGTCTCGGCACCTTCTTCGGGCTGTTGTTTCTCGTCCTCGGTTTGACCACATTGCCCGCCGGGACCGTCGTCGGCGCCGTCGCAATCGGCCAATCGATCGCGACACGACTCGGGAGACCGGAACTGTGGGCTGGCGTACTGACAGGAAGTCTCGCCGTCGGCCTCGCCGGGTACTCGATCCCGATGACGGTCGCACTCGTCGGTTTCGCAGCAACGCTTGGCACGGGCGCTCTCATCCGGGTCCTGTTCGGGTTCGGTGGCATCTCCAGTCCAGACGAACGGACGGTTCCACCTGCGAACAAGGTCTGAACCTGAAACCGCCACGGGACGGCCACTCCGCAGACACACGCCTTTCGACCGTCGTTGGCGGGTCTCTATGGTCGGCGTCGGTCGTCACGGACTCGAGATACTAACGCCCCCACACTGGCTCGCGACCGTCACTGCCAGTGTCCATCTGGCACTCGAATCGAGTTTTCATGCTGTCGGACAGAACTAGCGTGAGAACTTGCCGCGCCCGTTCGGCGAACGAATTCAGATGCCTATTCGACCCCTCTCTTCTTGCTCTCCTAACCAATATCCGCCAATTCAACCGTTCGGACACGGGCTTACACGAGTGTATCCAGCAGTTTACACACGCGAGGGGGGTGACCGTCGCACACGTGGACGTTCAGTAAAAACTTCCCCTCAAAACACCGACGCAACGGCAAGAAATTCGCCGAAGGGAGAACGTTTACGGGACCCATTCCCGAACTCGAGGCTATGGGTCAGCGAACACCCCACGGACTCGAGTCGTTGAACAGCCTCGACACCTATCGCGACGCCGACTGAGCTATGGATATTGGATTCGTCGTGGCCGGCTCGATCGAGCAAACATCGGGTGGCTACCGATACGACCGCAAACTCGTCTCTCACCTCGAGCGTCGTGGCGACGACGTGACGGTGATTTCGGTCCCTCGAGAGCCGCAGGTGGGTGCTGAACCGATGGCGATCCGCGAACGCCTCGATCGGCCGTTCGACGTCCTCGTTCAGGACGAACTCTGTTATCCGACGCTGGTCGAACACAACCCCCACCTCGATGCTCCCCAGGAACTCGTCGCGCTCGTCCATCTACTCGAGTCAGGTCGACCGGACCGAGTCGCCGCCTCAGACGGAGCCCGGTCTCGAGAGCAAGAGCGGCGCTACCTCGAGACCGTCGACGCGGCGATTGCGACGAGCGAGTACACGGCGAGTCGAACGACGGACCTGACTGCGCTTCCGACCATCGTCGCCCCACCTGCTGGTCGGCGCGAGGAGGCCGCAGTGTCGCCGACGGCCGTCGACCAGCGAGCCAGCGCGATCCCGCTTCGGCTCGCGTTCGTGGGGAACGTCGTCGAGCGAAAGAATCTCCCGGCGCTCTTGGAGGCAGTTGCTCGCTTCGACCGAGACTGCGTGTGCGAGTGGGAACTGATCGTCGTCGGAAACACCGACGCGGATCCAGCCGCCGCTCGCATCGCGCGCGCTCGCGTGAGCGAATACGACCTGGACGACCGGGTCTCGTTTGTCGGGACAGTCGACGACGACACACTCGAGTCGATCCTCGAGCGGACGCACGTGCTCGCCGTCCCGTCCACGTACGAGGGGTTCGGCATGGTCTACCTCGAGGCGATGGAGTACGGCGTCGTTCCGATCGCGAGCGCCGTCGGCGGGGCATCCGAGTTCGTCGACGACGGACACAACGGATACGTGGTCGACCCCGACGATGTAGATCGGATCGCGCTCGCGCTCGAAACCCTCGTGACGGATCGTGACCGCCTCGCGTCGCTCGCTCGCCGCGCACTCGAGACGGCCGACGCGCATCCGACGTGGGCCGAGACGACGGAAACCGTTCGCGCGTTCCTCGAGACGGATCGGTAGCCGTCACGACTGTACGCTCTCGTTTTCCGTGCCGGACCCAAGAGAAAGAAAACCGTTACCGATGTCTCTCCTCGCCATCGGTCTGTCCGCCGAAAACCCGCTGCGGTCGGGATTCGAGTTGTGACGTCGATTACTCGAGCAGCACGTCGTCGTAGTCGCCGGCGTCGACCTTCTCTTTGAACTCGCGTGCGTCGTCGCCTTCGATGGTCACGCCCATCGAGGCACAGGTGCCGACGACTTCTTTCGCGGCGTTTATGGTGTCGTACGCGAGCAGGTCGGGGTGTTTCTGCTCGGCGATGGTCTTGACTTGCTCGATCGAAAGGTCGGCGACGAAGTCCTTCTGGGGTTCGCCACTGCCGGTTTCGAACCCGGCCTCGTCTTTGACCAGTGCGGCCGTCGGTGGGACACCGACGTCGATATCGAACGAGCCGTCGTCGTCGTACTCGACGGTTACGGGGACTTCCGTACCGTCGAACGCTGCCGTCTGATCGTTGATCTCTTGGACGACCGCCTGTACGTCGACGGGCGTCGGTCCGAGCTCGGGACCGAGCGGTGGGCCAGGGTTGGCCTGGCCACCCGGAACGAGCACTTCGATGGTTCCAGCCATATCCGTCAAAACCCGTGCGCGAGTTTTAAGGGTTGCTTTTTCGGGCAGTCTCACCCTGTGAGGAGCTAGCGCAGGTCGAGACCGACCATCGGGGGCGTAAAGCCCCTGTTCGAGTGGTGCTACAGTGATTCGAGGAGAAAGCCCACGACTTTACGGGCGGAGAAGTCACTCGATACTCTCGGCACGCCACTCGGCGAACGACTCGAGGACGTGACTCTCGTCGAACCGTTCGATACACGGCACCTCGTGAGGGTGAAGCTCGAGCACTCGTTCCTCGAGTGCTTCGTACGCCCCGTCGGTCGTTTTCGCGAGTAACACGACCTCGTCGTCGTGGTGAACCTCGCCGTCCCACCGGTAGGTGGAGTTCGTCGCCACTCGATTGACGCAGGCCGCGAGACGTTCTTCGACGAGCGTTTCGGCGATTTCGTCGGCATGTTCCGGAGGCACCGTCACGTAAGTCGTCGGCATCGGCTTCTGATACGCCCGGCGGATCAAAAAGGGTTCGCAGGGGGCGATGGCTGTGGCTGCATTGGAGCGTGGCGTACCATCTCTCGAGTGCGGTGTCGACGGCCGGCTCGCTTACTCGACGACGGGGTTGAACGTGCCGTTGATATCCCACTCGTGGAGACAGTGCGGACTTCCGACCCGTCTTTCGCCGTCTTTGCGGGTGATCTGCCATGCATCGAGTTCCTCGTCCCAGTATTCAGCTCGCCCACAGCGCTCGCAGATGCGAGCGGTCGGTGCACGTACGTGTGCGCTCATTACCGGCTGTGAGAACCGGACGCATATAACAGTATTCTTGTTCGGCAGCCACCGCTCGTGACGATCGACCAGAAAGTCCGTCCCGTCGACGACTTTTGTATCAGATCCCACCGCTCGAGTTAGCCGCTTCTGGTCGACGAGATGTCACGAAAACGCAGGTGCCGGTGGAGCCGATCAGCCCGATACCAGCGATACGACGGGGTCGTCTGCCTCGTCCTCGAGGTCGTCGTCATCGTCGATGGTCCGTCATCGATCGGCTCCTCCTCGGCTGGTTCCTCCACCGGTTCTTCCGTAGGCACGTCGGCGTCGTGGACCACGTAGATGGTTGCCTGTTCGATTGTCACGGTGAGTGACTCGCCGTCGGCGAGCCCGTCGAACGTGCCGACAATCGATCGTCACCGACCGCGTTCAGGGCTGGAAAACGGCCTGGTCAGTAGACGGCGTCTTTGATCTCCTCGAGCAGGTCGTCAAACTGTTCGAGGTACTCACGTCGCTCCGCTCGAAGGGCCGCGACGGCCTCCTCGTAGTCGTCGACGTGGTCCGGGACGTAGAACTCCTCGATCTCGAGTTCGGGGATGGACTCGGGGATCGTGAGCCCCGTCTGTTCGTCGTCGGTCCACTCGATCGTGCCGCGGGCGGTTTCGGTCAGGATGGTCACCGACTCCGTAACGCCGATGTCGACGGATTCCTCGCCGAGATAGCCCGTGTTGAGCACGTAACAGTCGACGTCGAGCTCGCCGACGAGGTCGTAAAAGAGGTTGCCCTCTTGGCCCTCCGAGCCGATGATGAAGGGATTGGTTCCCACGACGCGGATGGACTCGCCGGCACGCGACGGGTCGCCCGCGCTGGTCTCGATCGACTCGCCGAGCATGAACGCGACGGCAGCCTGTTCATCGGTGAGCTTCGAGACCGGCGGCATCAGGGGATTGCGCGTGATAAAGAAGACCTGATCGACCTGCTCGAGGTCGATCTCTTCGTCCGCACTCTCGAGTTCCGACCGCTGGACGATCGCCCGGGAGTTCGAGGTGTACCGATCTTCGTCGAAGTCGACCGATCCGTCGTCGTCGACGGCGACGTTCTCGAGGATCGCCGACTCGTCGGTCGCCGCACGATACAGCGCCGGCTGTTCGTCTTCGTCGAGGCCGATCGTCTTGATGAACAGCCCCTTCCCTTCGCTGCCGGGGACCGAGCCGTCGGGAAGCACGGCACAGACGTCGTCCTGGAGCATCGTCGCGTCTTCGGCCCCTTCGAGCCAGCAGCCGTGGGAGGTGAGCGTGGACTTGCCGGTCGCCGACAGTCCCATGAACACCTGGCCGACGGTCTGGAGGTCGCCGTCGTCGTCTCGGACACGGACGCGTTTGCTACCGGCGTGCAGCCCGAGCCCGCCGCGTTCTTTGAGGCGATACATAAACAGCCGAAGGAACGATTTCTTCGCTTCACCGAGGTAATCGCTGCCGAGGACGGCGGTGACGCCCTCGTCGGGGAGGACACGGATCGCCGTTTCGTCGTAGTCGGGGAGCTGGACGGTGTACAGATCCGGCTCGCGGCCGTCCGTCGGTTCGAAGAGGTTCGCCCACGCGAGCGCGATTCGGGCGTGCTCGGTCGGGACGAACAGGCGACAGCAGAACGTCGCCTCCTCGTGTCGCCCCATCAGGCGGTCGACACAGAGCATCTCGCCATCGCCGGCGAGTTCGATCGCTTCGTCGACGAGATCGTAATCCTCGTCTGAAAAGTCGTGGTCGACGGTGTTTTTCGTTCGGTCCGAGCTTCGCGAACGGAACTCGCTGACGTACGACGGCGACCCGAACTCGGTCGTCGTCTCCTCGTGAGCGGCGAGTTCTCGAAGTTCCTCGAGCGACGGGTTGTACCGGACGTTCGACGCTGTCGACGGATCGGGAAGCTGCTCGGCCAGCGGACGGGCCTTCGTCCCGGTTTCGGACATATACGTAATCGCTCATCGCGACGATGTATAAACGTGGAGGATTTTGAACGCCGTGTGTCAGGACCTACCCCGTGACGATCTATCGTATGGCAGCACGTACCGGCTAACGCCCGTGAAAACCCATCTGCTAGCTATTCTTTAATAGTCCTTTTAGTGATAGTTCTCGAGAGATACTCGGGTCAGAAAAAATATTGATCTGGTTGCAAAACCGACTCATTATCGGTACCGTAGCCACCGAGTGACAGTCGGTTTCGGTCGGTCTCTGATACGGAAGGCGATGGCTATTTACCGGTGAGCACACATCCTGTTGCGTGCGCTCACCGGAACGAACTCATTGGAATCCGTATGAGGCAACAAGGCTCGAGGTGGGTCTCGTACGGGCCACTGAGGGTCAGTTTCGGCCCGGCTGCGAGCCGTCCTGTGACCGGCCGGTAAGCCGGTACAGGAGACTGGGTCAATTTTCGACGCCCGCGTCATCGCCGACACTCGGCGCTCTTCGACGGCTGGTGGGTACACGTTCGACCGTGGCGATCCCAGCCGACACGTGCGTCGGGCTGGCGGCCACGGTTAGGAACGAATTAGTTCGACGTTGCGCATCTCGTTTCCGCAGCGCTGGCAGGTGCCAACCAGGGCGTCTTCGGCCACCTCCTGGTAGCCACACCGAACGCACTCGTATTCGACGGTGTCGGCGAGAGACATACGCGACTGTTAACACTGTGTCGTGTTAACTCTTTCCACGCCGGTGTGCAGTTGTCTGTGGAGCAATCGAGTACACCAGCGTGGAACCGAGGCCGAGAATCAGATCGTCTCCCATACTGGCAACGTGGTAGCAACCCCATTACTCCGTGAGCAAGAGGACGACGGCGAGTACGGTTGCGCCACTGATCGACGCAGCGAGGAGCCCGAACGCTGGCCGGAACCCTACCGTGTCCGAAAGCACACCAACGATGGCGGGAGCAATGGCGCCGGCCCCCATCAACAGCGTCCGCACTACCCCCAGGCCGCCGCCAGCCACGTCTTTCGGGATTGCCGACATCAGGTAGGCCCCGCGGACGGGACGAAAGCCGTGGGAACCAACCCCGACTGCGACGAGCGCAGCACCCAGAACGGTCGGCCCTGTAGACTCGGTCAGGAAAACGAACGCAATGAGGGCGATTGACGCGAGTGCCAGTGTTCCAACGATGATCGGCAACCGGCCGACGCGGTCGCTGAGGTCGCCAGTCACCACCTGGACGAGACTCGCCAGGAAGAGCGCGCTGTAAATGACTCCGGCAGCCGCCTCCGTCAGCCCGGCCGCGTCGGTCAGGTACAGCGGCGCGAACGCGACCAGCCCGTTGTACGTAAACGAAAAGAGGATCGTCAACAGCGCAAACACCGTGAATCGCCAGTCACGAAACAGCGACGCGTACCGGCCGAGTCCGTCAGTGCGGATTCGGGTCGTCGACACGGCTCCCGTCGACGTTTCGCTGGGGACGCGTTTCGGCACCCGGTACCAGAACGCCACGGCTAACGCGATCCCGAGAACGCCAGCCGCGAGGAAGATCGCTCGCCACTCCGCCCCGAGGACGAACGAGACGCTGGCAACCGCAACGACGGCCGCCGGGGCGACAACTCCGCCAAACGTTCCAACCGTATCGAGGATTCCGAGTGCACGACCGGTTCGCGACGGATACGCTCGAGAGAGCAACTGGATCGCGACGGTTTTGTGTGCGCCCGTTCCCGCCCCCATCACGAGCATCGCGATGACCAGGACGACAAACGGCGACTCGACGATCAACGCGAGCGCAGCGATGGCGGAGACGAGCGCACCCGCCGTGATGACGGTCACTGAGCCGAGACGGTCGGCGAGCGCCCCGGACGGAAACTGCATAACCGCATAGACAAGCATGAACCCGGAGAACGCCGTTCCGAGGACGACATTCGAGACGCCGTAGCTCTCCTGAAACGAGCCGAACAGCGGCGGGAACGCGTATCTGAGGAATTTCGCGAGAAACCAGATCGCCGCAGTCAAGACGAGGACGTCGTACCCGGAAAGACGTCGCACGGCGTTCGGAATCGACATGTCGGCTTTCGTCTCCTTGTAGTCGGGGCAGCCGACGAGAATGCTCCGATCGACGCGTGCAGTCGGTGATGGGGTGCGTTGCCCGCTGGCTTCGATCGACTTTAGACGCTGGTGATCACTGCGGAGTAAATATAAGGGAACTTAGACCACATAGTATTGTATTACATATATGTCGAGAGTCTTTATACAGTTGGTTCTGGAAGCCGAGTGTACACATGGCAGTCAACACTACCTGGGAGGATTCGGCCACCTGCCCCTTTTGTGGGGACCAACTGACATCACCAGGCGTGGGCTTCGTCGACCACCTGAGCGAAAACGACGACTGCGAAACCGAACATGACCAGTGGCGAGAAAACCTTGCAGGCGACCTCGCCGGCGAATGGGCCGGATGAACGCCTCGAGTCTACCCGTTGACCTCGAGTAACACAACCTCGCAGTCGACACCGCGATACTCGAGCGGTCACTGCCTCGCGAGTCCGACCGAAGCAGTCAGTCGAAGTCGGGGAGGTCTTCTGGCGGCTCGTACTGCGCTTCCCAGTCGATGTACTCTTCTTTCAGGAGGACGCAGACGAGCTGGCCGAACTCGGTTAGTTCCGCGTTGATCGCCGAGACGGTTCCCCAGGTGTCGAGATCAGGATGGTACGAACGTTCTTGCCAGTCCTCGGGGATGCCCGGCGCGTGATACCCGACGCGGTCGGCAAAGTCGTCCCAGAAGAAGTCGAAGTCGCCGAACAACTCGAGATCGCGGGCGATCTCGAATTCGCGTTCCTCCAGGTCGGTGTCGTCGATCCAGTCGGTGAACGCTTCTTCCCAGGCCCCTTCTTCGAGGAACGCCTGGAGCTCTTCGCGCCGGTAGTCGACATCGGTGCCGTCGTCGACGGCGATCGTCGCGTCTTCGTACTCGTTCGGATCGACGAACTCCAACTCCGGCGGCTCGGGTGGTTCGACCTTGAGTCCCATGTCTGGGGCTTGGTCGGTGACGGCAAAAGCGTTCCTTCGCGATGCCCGCACAGTTAACCACCGCCCGGCCGTACAGCGGGGTATGGGAAGCGACGGTGGCCGCACGTACAGCTTTACGGAGGTCTTCGCGATCAAGTTCGTCCTCGCAGACGTTATCATCATCGCAGCCCTGGTGCTCGCGCCGCCGATGTACGCCGTTATGATTACCGCGCTGTTCGTCCTGACGACGATTATCCTCTGGTTTCTGATGCGTGAAGATCGTTCCGCAGAATCCGACGACGTCGACCAGCGGGTCGACCCCGTGACGAAACTGCAAGAGCGGTATGCCGCCGGTGATCTCTCCGAGGACGCGTTCGAGCGACGCCTCGAGAAACTGATCGACTCGAACGAACGCGCCGAGGCGGCCGGCGTCGAGACGGCAGACCTCGAACTCGAGCGATCGCGCTGAGGCTCCCGCGGGTGCGGATCTGGATCCGACACACCGCGAACCAAACACTCAATCGGGGTGCGACCGTACGAACCGGGTATGACTGACTACGAGGCGGCGATCCTCGACGTCGACGGGACCATCGTCCGCGGTGAGGAGTTACTCGCCGGCGTGCCAGTTGGGATCGATGCCCTCGAGCAGGCTGGCTGTGATCGATTGCTCTTCTCGAACAATCCGACGCGAAACGGCGACTACTATCGCGAGAAACTCGCGCCTTACGGCGTCGACGTCGATCCCAACGCAGTCCTGACGTCTGCCTCTGTCTCAGCAGCCTATCTTCGGACGACCCACCCCGACGAGCAGGTCTACCTCGTCGGCGGCGAGCGACTCGAGGGGATCCTCGAGGCCGCGGACGTCGCTGTTACCGACGAGCCTGAGGCGGCCGACGTCGTCCTCGGCTCTTTTACGACGGAGTTCTCTTACGGCACGCTCTGGGAGTCACTCGAGGCACTCGAGGACGGTGTCCCGTTCTACGGAACCGATCCCGATACGACGATCCCGGTCGACGACGGACTCATGCCCGGTTCGGGAGCGATCCTCGCGGCGATGGAGGCCGTCGCCGGCCGGGAGCCGGACGCGATTCTGGGCAAACCGTCGACGATCGCGGCCGACGCGGCGATCGAGCGGCTCGCGACCGACCCTGCTCGCACGCTCGTCGTCGGCGATCGGCTCAACACCGACATCGCACTCGGCAATCGCGCTGGAATGGAGACGGCACTCGTCCTCACCGGCGTGACCGATCGTGAGACGCTCGCGACGTCGCCGATCGAGCCGGACCACGTCCTCGAGTCGCTGGCCGAGATCGACCAGTTGCTGTGACTGCACCGGTGTCTCTGTCGGCCTCGGGCCACACCTGACGCGAGGCGTATCTTTATCCGCAGTTGTCACGAAGTACGACTCATGCCAGAGACGCTCACGACGGACGAGATTCAGCGAACGCGAGATCGCCTCACGAAGGTCCTGCGACGGGCACGATACGCCGCGATGGGTGCCGCGGTCGGCGCCGCAATCGGCGGGCTGTTCAGCCGCAACGCAGCCAGTACTGGCGGGGCTATCGGCGGGCTGGTCGGTGCCATCGTCGCGGAAACGACGTGGACGGCCAGTTCGGCTCTCAAGCGCGTCAGAGACCGCAACGACAAGTAACTCGAGCGTTCGCACCGACCAGTAACGGCGATCGAAGTCGGTTATCTTCCGTCGGCTTCTCGCTCGAGGGCTTCCGTTCGCAGCCGTTCACCTTCCTCGGTACTGACGGTCAACTTCGGCACCGTCGTTGGAGCCCCGTCGTCGTCGATCGCCACGTAGACGAAAAACGACTCAGTGGTTTTCTCGCGCTCTCGTGTCCGCAGATCCTCGCGTTCGGTGATGATCCGGACCCGAACGCTCGAGGTGCCAGCGTCGTAGACGTAGGCGGTGATGTAGGCCGTGTCGCCGACCGAGATCGGCCGCTCGAAGTTCATCCGGTCGACGCGGGCGGTGATGCACGTCTCGCCTGAAAATCGCATGGCGGACATCGCACCGACCTCGTCCATCCACTTCATTACGTTGCCGCCGTGGGCGGTATCGAGCATGTTCGCGTGGTTCGGCTGGACCATCTCACGATTCTCGACGAGCGTCTCTATGAGATCCGTCATCGGTCGTCGTTGTTCGAGAACCGGAATGAGTGTTCCCGTCTCCTGCAGGACGGGTTGGCGGACGACCTCGATGCTCGAGCGAAACTCCGGCCGGCGTTCGTGAGAGAGTCACTCTCGAGTTCGATACTGGTAAAAGTCGTGGCCGAGTTGAACCGCTAATGAGCGATGCAGGCGACGCCGACGTGCCGGAACCTCCGAGCCCACCGACCGACGAGCGGGGCTCGGTACAGGTCCTTGGGACGGCACACGTCTCGCAGGCCAGCGTCGACGAGGTACACGAGACCGTCGACCGTGAGCAGCCAGACGTCGTCGCGGTCGAACTCGACGAGGGACGGTTCCGCCAGATGCAAGGTGGGACGCCCGACGACATCGAGGCGAAAGATCTCCTCTCCGGAAACACCGTCTTCCAGTTTCTCGCCTACTGGATGCTCTCGTACGTCCAGTCGCGTCTGGGCGAGCGATTCGACATCGAACCCGGCGCGGACATGCGCGCTGCGATCGACGCCGCCGAACGAAATGGCAGCGGCGTCGCGTTAGTCGACCGCGACATTCAGGTCACGATCCAGCGATTCTGGCGGCGGTTATCGATCGTCGAGAAACTCAAGATGGTCGGTGGCCTCGCCCTCGGCGTCACCGATCCGCGGACGATCGGCCTCGGCGTCGGCGCGGCGCTTGGTATCTTCGTTGGACTTCTCTTTAGCGTGATTCTCTCCCCGCTGCTCGGGTTCGGCGAACTCACGGTCCTCGGCGTGAGCGACCCAGACACGTTCCAGCTCGTCGGTGCCGTCGGCCTCGGTGCGCTCGCCGGCGTCCTCGTTGGGGTCCTCTTTTTGCCATCCTTCGAGTCGGCCGAGCAGTACACTGGCGGGCTTGCGTCCGGGTTCTCCGTACGACTTCTCGCCGGTGCCGGAATCGGTATCGCCGCCTGTCTGGCTCTCGTGGCGACAGAGACGTTCGTCGGTCCGTTCTCCGCGGCCCGGTTCGAGAGCGCCGGCGTCTACTCCATCCGCGCCGGCGTCGGTGGCCTGGCCGGACTCGGCATCGGTGTCGTCCTCGGTGCCGCGCTTGGACTCGTCCTCGAGCAACTCGGCGGCGACGTCGAGGAGATCGACGAGATCGACATCGAGGAGATGACCGACGGCGACGTCGTCGCAGCCATGATGGAGGAGTTTCGCCAGTTCAGTCCCCGCGGGGCGAACGCGCTGATCGACGAACGCGACGCCTACATCGCACATAACCTCCACCAGCTTCGTCAGCAAGGCTACGACGTACTGGCCGTCGTCGGTGCGGGCCACAAAGCCGGTATCGAACGCTACCTCGAGGACCCTGCTTCCCTCCCCTCGATGGAGTCGATTTCGACGACGGCAACGAGTCGGCGGTTCTCGCCGCTGAAGCTCTTCGGGTATCTGGTCATGCTCGGCTTCTTCGGCTTTTTCTTCCTGTTGTTGATGGCGGGCGTCCAGAACACCTTCCTCCTGCAGCTGTTTCTGGCGTGGTTCCTGTTCAACGGGATCTTCGCGTTTACGCTCGCGAGACTGGCCGGGGCCCGCTGGACGAGCGCCGGTGTCGGCGGCCTCGTGGCGTGGCTCACGAGCATCAACCCGATGCTCGCGCCGGGCTGGTTTACGGGCTACTTCGAACTTCGCCACCGGCCGGTCAACGTCGGCGACATCGGACGGCTCAACGACATCGTCGGCGACACCGAACGGCCGATCGACGAGGCGCTCGGCGAGATGTTCGACGTGCCGTTGTTCCGGCTCATCATGATCGTCGCGCTGACGAATATCGGCAGCCTAATCGCGACGGTGCTGTTTCCGCTCGTCGTTCTGCCGTGGCTCGCCCCCGAGATCGGCGGCGTCGACGCCCTCATGGGCGAACTCATCGCGGGCGCCGAAAACAGCCTCGAGCTCATTCGGGAGGTGTTGTCGTGAGCGTCCGAACCCGCCAATCCGATCCGGACCTCTCCTTTAGCGACAAGGAGCTGTTCGACCTCGCGGTCGCCTGGATCGTCCTGAGCGTCGCGTTCGCGCTGTTGCTCGCGCCGATCCACCGGGCCGACGTCGGCGTGGGCTGGTTCGTGACGATGATCGGGCTGAGTTTCGTCACCGTCGGCGTCGCCTTCCTCTTACACGAACTCGCCCACAAGGTCGTCGCGATCGAGTACGGCCAGCTCGCCGAGTTCCGCGCCGACTACCAGATGCTCTTTCTTGCCGTGATGAGCGCTCTCATCGGCTTTCTCTTCGCCGCGCCGGGAGCCGTCTACCACCGCGGCCGGATTACGGTTCGCCAGAACGGCCACATCGCCCTCGCGGGCCCGGTCACGAACCTCCTCCTCGCGACACTGTTCTTTCCGCTGATGGTCTTTCCCGGCCTCCTCGGATTAATCGGGCACATGGGGGTCCTGATCAACCTCTTTCTCGCTGCGTTCAACATGATCCCCTTCGGGCCGCTCGACGGGAAGACGGTCCTCGAGTGGAGCAAACCCGCCTTCGTCGGCGTTTTCGGGCTGAGCATCGTCCTGCTGGTCGGCTTTTTCCTCCTCTTTGGTTTCTGGTAACGCCCCAACCAGCAGGGCCCGTCGTTCGGGACCGGTGATCTTTTGCTCGCCCCACGCACTCTCTCGCACATGACCGACCACGCTGACGACGGGAACGACGACCGGCTCACCTACGCCGAGACGGGCGTCGACATCGAGGCCAGCGAGGACGCCACGGCGGCGTTGCTCGAGGCCTTCGGGAGCGACCTGACGACCGAGTACGCCGGCTTACTCGACATCGGCGACCGCTATCTCGCGCTGGCGACCGACGGCGTCGGCACGAAGCTGATGGTCGCCGAAGCCATCTCGAACTTCTCGACGATCGGTATCGACTGCATCGCGATGAACGTCAACGACCTCGTCGCCGCGGGCGTCGAACCGGTCGCGTTCGTCGACTACCTCGCGATCGACGACCCCGACGAGCAACTCACCAACGAGATCGGCGAGGGTCTCGCCGTGGGACTCGAGGAATCCGGCATGACCCTGTTGGGCGGCGAGACGGCCGTCATGCCCGACGTGATCGACGGCTTCGACCTCGCGGGTACCTGTGCGGGCCTCGCCGCGAAAGACGAGATCCTCGAAGGCGAGGCCAAAGTCGGTGACGTCCTCGTCGGGTTTGCCTCGAACGGCATCCACTCGAACGGGCTCACGCTCGCCCGCGAGGCCGTCACCCGCGACCACGAGTACACCGACCCGTTCCCGGGCGACGAATCGCGGACGATCGGCGAGGAACTCCTGCGGCCGACGCGGATCTACACGGACCTGCTCGAGCCGATGCGCGAACACGGCGTCCGGGCGGCGGCCCACGTCACGGGTGGCGGCTGGACGAACCTCCTGCGGATGGGCGACCGCGAGTACGTGATCGACAACCCCCTGCCGGCCCAGCCGATCTTCGAGTTCGTCCAGGAGGAGGGCAACGTAACCGACGAGGAGATGCACCGGACGTTCAACATGGGAACCGGCTTCGTCGTTGCGCTGCCCGAAGATCGCGCTGGCGACCTCGTCGACGCGACTGACGGACAGCTCATCGGGCGCGTCGAGGAGGGCGCGTCGGTCGAGATCCGCGGGCTCTCGCTGGCCTAGTGGATTGGAACGGACCGCCACACTCGGGGCTGTGGGGCTGTCACTCGAGGTCGGGTTGACGGGGTAGGGCCTCGAGCGAAAATCCTGGCCGTGGGACGTCGGTGACGCGAGCGACGTTGCAGGGACGGCTACTGGTCGGCCTCGTGTTCGTTCGTCTGCTCTGAGTCAGTCCCCCTGTCGGTCGCGGTGTGAATCGCACCGTACTCCTCGTCGCTGTAGGCGATGAGTCGGACGTCCTCGAGCGTCTCGGGCTCGTAGGACTCGATCACCTCGCCGATGATTGCGGCTCCCTCGTCCGTGTCGAAGCCGGCGACGCCACAGCCGAGTGCGGGAACGACGATCGACTCACAACCGAGTTCGTCGGCCGTCTCGAGGGTGTTTCGCGTTGCGTCGCGGATGCTCGATTCGGTCGCCTGGCCGTCGCCGTAGTGGGGCATCGCTGCGGCGTGGATGACGTACTCGGCATCGAGATCGTAGGCGTCGGTGACGGCCACGGCGCCGAGGTCGATGGGGCCGGTCTCGACGGCGTCGTCGTTCAGCGCCTCGCCGCCACGGCGAC
The DNA here is from genome assembly GCF_003430825.1 of Natrarchaeobaculum sulfurireducens. Lineage (NCBI taxonomy): Archaea > Methanobacteriati > Methanobacteriota > Halobacteria > Halobacteriales > Natrialbaceae > Natrarchaeobaculum > Natrarchaeobaculum sulfurireducens. The sequence continues at coordinate 1,827,853 of NZ_CP024047.1, forward strand.
GGAGCGCGCCCGCGACGCCGGACCCCATCTCGAGACTCGTTCCAGCAGCGTTGACGAGTGCATCGGCGGACTGGTCGGCGATGTCGCCCTGGATCACGTCGAACTGCATAGGCGGTGGTACGCGGTCGAGTCATTTCAACGTACAGCACGGTCGTCCGGGCTCCGCTTCTGAGCGGTTGGGGCCCCCTCTTCCAGAAAGTTAGGTGGACCAAAAGCCTTTTAGATTTAGGCGCACCTAACATCTGGCGATGGACGTGCCCGCCCGACGGCAAGACGCTAGCGATCCCGAAGCCGTCGCTGAACCCACAGCGATCGTCACCAGCCACGAACCGCGACCCGGCAAAGTCGTCTTTACCGAACGAGACAATAACGACGGCTGGATCGCGACCGATCTGACCGTCGACCTCGAGCCCTAATCTCACCGCAGCTCCCCGCTGACGCGTTCGGTCCCGATACTCGATGAGCCGATACCGACACGCTATTTTCCGGCTCGAGTGATTCGACGGCTATGGATCGGTTTCGAGTCGCGCTGTTGTACGGGACGCTGGCCGCCGCCGGATTCGTCGTCGTCACCGGTGTCGTGACCGGCTTACTCCCGACGCCACTGTTCGAGCGGATGGTCCCGCGGACGGCACTCGACTACACGTTCTTCGCGGTTACGGCTGTTCTCGTGGGTGTGTACGTGACCCAGCGATCGATGCAGCCGGACTGCGACGGTGACGCGTGTGCCTACGGCGGTGCAGCAGGTGGCTTTCTCGCGGTCGCCTGTCCACACTGTAACGCCATTCTGGTTGCCCTGTTCAGTTCGTCCTGGCTGGCCACGTACGTCGACCCGGTTCGTCCGCTGGTCGGACTGCTCGCAGTCGGATTGCTCGCGGGCGTCATCTACCGGCGTCGATAGAATCGGTTTGGTCGCGGACGAACGCACCGCTCCCAGCTGCTGGTGAACTGTCGGTGCGATAAAAACGGGCGACGTCGGTGAGCCGTTACTTCGTCGCTTCCTCGAGCACCAGCGTATCGTCCTCGAGGTAGTGTTCGAAGTGGTGGCCGTCTTCTTCGAGCTGGACGAGGATCTCACGGAGGATCTGAGACGTCGCGTGGTCGCCTAAGTTCTCGGCGAGTTCGATGCTGTCGCGCATCGACTCGATGATGTCGCCGTACATCTCGAGATCGTTCTGGAACATCGTCCGAACGTCGTAGACGTCCTCACCTTCGAACTCGACGGTGGCACGCCGCTCTAAGCTCGCCGGGCCCGAGACGGGGACACCGCCGAGTGCCTGGGCACGCTCGGCGATGTGGTCGGCACCTTCCTCGACGTGTTCGTAGGCTTCCTCGAGGAACTCGTGCAGCGGGAGGAACTCAGCACCCTCGACGACCCAGTGGTGCTTTTTGAGCTGGTGATACAGCACGTATGCGTTTGCCAGCTCCGTGTTCAACGCGTCGACGATCTGCTCGGCCTTTTCGCGCTCGAGCCGGAGTTCGTTCTCCTCGACGACGTCTGCGGACTGACGGACGGTCTTCTGGGTGCTCATCGTACGACGATGCTACACCCGCGAGATGCTTAAACCCTTTCCATGAGGAAAAATCCTTTCATGGATTGAAAAATAATATTTGTTTTATCGGACTCTATCGACGCCTTGGACGCTTTGGGGTCAGCGAACCACTCCTAGATTCTATTTCTTCAGGTGTGAGTAAACATTTTCAGTATGGAGGTTCTACGGTTGCGTATGGCAACGAGAGTCGCACAGCGGCGAGAGCGGATTTACGTCGGTGGAGAGTGGCGCGAGACCGGCGGAGTGATCGAGGTTTCGGACCTCGCAGACGGCGGGACCTTCGCCGGGGTCGCGGCCGCACGGCCAACCGACGCTCGAGAGGCACTGGACGCCGCCCATGCGGTCAAGCCTGCCCTTCGACAAACGACCGTCGTCGAACGTGCAGAGTGGTGTGAGTCGATCGCGTCGGGGCTGCGTGAGCGCGAGGAAGAACTCGCGGAAATCATCGTCCGCGAGGCGGGCAAACCGATTTCGTCGGCCCGTGGTGAAGTCGACCAGGCGGCCGAACGGTTCGACCGCGCCGCCGAGGAGGCGCGCAACATCGTCAGCAAGGGCGAGTTCCGTGAGGGATCGACCGCGGGCCACGAGGGGTGGCAGGCGATCGTCAAACACGAGCCGATCGGCGCGGTGCTCTGTATCACGCCGTACAACTACCCGCTGGCGACGACGGCATTACAGGTCGCGCCTGCACTCGCCGCGGGCAACAGCGTCCTGTTAAAACCCGCGAGCAAGACGCCGCTCTCCGCCGCGATTCTCGCTGACGTGATCAGCGAGGTCGACGGCATCCCCGACGGCGGGTTCAACTTCGTCCCCGGAAACGCAAGCGAGATCGGTGACGTACTCGCGGGAGACGACCGCGTCAACGCCATCGCCATGACGGGATCGTCCGGGGCCGGTAACCACGTCGCTCGAGAGAGCGGCATGGTCAATCTCCACATGGAACTGGGCGGAAACGCACCGGCGATCGTCTTCGACGACGCCGATCTCACCGACGTTGCGGGCAACTGCGCCAAGGGCTCGTTCAAGTACGCCGGCCAGCGCTGCTCGGCGGTCTCCCGCGTGCTCGCCCACGAATCGGTCCACGACGACCTCGTCGGCCTGATCGAAGGGCAGATGGATGCCTGGCAGCCGGGTGACCTCTTCGACGAGGACACCACCGTCGGTCCGCTCATCAGCGAAGCCCAGGCCGACTGGGTCGAGACGCTGGTCGAAGACGCCATAGAGAAGGGAGCCGACCTCGTTCGCGGTGGCCAACGACGCGCACCCGACGGCGTCCCTGACGAACTGGGCGACCAGTTCTTCGAGCCGACACTGCTCGCGAACGTCCCCCACGATGCCCGCATCGTCGACGAAGAGCAGTTCGGTCCCATCGCCGCGATCACCACTTTCGAGGACGAAGACGAGGCGATCGAGCTCGCAAACGGCTCCGATCTGGCGCTCGACGCTGCCGTCTTCACGAACGACTACAAGCGCGCGATGCGGGTCGCAGAACTCGTCGACGCCGGTGCCGTCCGAATCAATGGCGCGCCAAGCCACGGACTCGGGGACGTCCCCTTCGGCGGGAACAAGGATTCGGGAATCGGCCGGGAGGGCCTCGACGCCTCGATCCACGAGATGATGCGCAAAAAGAGCATCGTGCTCTGATCACGGCGCGTCTCGACCCCTTCTCTCGTCTCTCTTCGACGACGATCTCTCGTCTCCCCGGCGGACGACGGCCTCACGTTCTCATCTTCTGATACCCGACCGAAAACACCGGCCCCATCGCGAGTCGATTACAGGCGGAGCAGCGCAATGCCACGGCCTGAAGGCCGTGGATACGCGCGTAAGCTTGATTGGGCTGTATCCCGTAAACGGCAGTACCGGAGTTCCCACGTTGAGAAACGCCGTCTTCGACGGCACTACGGCTTCGCCGTGACTTCTCACGTGGTAACAAATCCGATCGAACCAGTCCACGACGTAACACTAAGCGGAACCCAGTTCCGCGAGGGCAGCGGAATCTTCGATTCCGCCAGACTTCGGGTGACGCGAATCGTGGTACCGTGCGGGCTGAATATCCCGCCGTGGAGCGACGAGCGGTATTCGTCGCGTCGAAACGCCGACCGAGTCGGACGGAAGGCCCGTTTGGCCGGGCTATACGCGCTGTAACGCACGTCCTTGGTCACAACTGGACGGCGACCGTCGACGTGGGACGCGAAAGCGTACTTCGCCACCGAGGAAACGCGCAACCTTGAACTCCGCTTCGCGGATTCCCGCGTCTTCAGGCGCGGGAGGAGGTCAAGCTACAGCGCTACACCTATAGTAGCCACTGCACGTCAGTGCGCACCCGATCGCCAGCTGGATCCGCGATCAGTGTGGGACTCGTTGCAGTTGTTACATACCTCGAGCGCGAGTGCGACCTGTTGCGAAATGCCGTCCGAGCCCAGCGGCCTCGGCGTTACCGACTCGAGGATCGAGTCGACGACCTCGAGGCGACGACGCAGGACCTCGAAGCGGAGAACGAACGACTGCGCCGGGCGCTCGAGTCGAGACGGTCTTCGCGGTCGCCACGCCCCATCCGTCGTACGTACAGGTCGACCGGACTCGAATCGGTGTCTTCTCTTCCGTCGGGACTGACAGCTACAAAGAGCCGAGAACTTGTAGTAGGTCGCGCTCTCATTCTCGCTCGTGTCGTATCCGATTCGAGACGTTCGTCGGCGAATTCACGACGAGTACGCCGACGTCGTCGCGGAGATCGATCGCTGTGCGGACGCGGTCGCTGACGCCCGAGCGTCGACCGAGCCGAACGATCGCGAGCCGCCGCGAGAGGGGTTGCAGGCGGCGCTCGAGGCGACCGGCGTTATCGAAACGCTCCCGGCAGTGCTGGCCGCGGCCGTCGACGCTGCCGGGTTCAAACTGCGCGCTCAGCCAGTTCCGGCGCCGCCGTACGTCGTCGTGACGAGCCGCGGACCGATGTTGCGGGCGACGATCGACCCCGGCCGACTCGTCGTCCGGTTCGACGGCTTCGAGGTCGAGAGAGACGGCACATCCGGGAGCGGACCCACTTACCGTCGACTCGACGGTGTCCGGGTAACCATCTCGCTCGAGTGAACGTTTTTGCAACCACGTGCGAAATGAGAGAGCGATGCATCCACGCGCTGAAACTTTCTCGGAGCGAGCACGCGACGTGTACGAGTTCGACCCACCGGTCGAGGAGTTCCCCAAAGGAACGAAAACCGCCGAGGACGCTGCGGCGGCGGTTGGCTGTGACGTTGCCCAGATCGCCAGTTCACTCGTCTTCGACCTCGAGGGCGCGCTGGTCGTCTCGGTGACGAGTGGGGCGAACCGCGTCGACGAGAGTGCACTCGCCGAGTCGTTCGACGCCGACCCCGACGACGTCACGATGGCGGACCCCGACCGGATCCGCGACGAACTGGGGTGGTCGATCGGCGGGGTCCCGCCGTTCTGTCACGACAAGCCGGTGCCGGTCGTCGTCGACGAGACACTCCTCGAGTTCGAGACCGTCTGGGCAGCAGCGGGGACGCCCACGGCGGTCTTCCCGATCGACCCGGATCGACTCCTCGAGTACGCGGACGCGACGGCGGCTTCGGTCGCGGAATAGGTTCGTCGGGGATTACAACGAGTGTGGAGGATAGTAAGAGGCCAGTAACCGGTCGTAAAGAATGCTAACTAGGCAAAAACTATTGCTTCCTGTTAATAGAATCGTCAACTTCATTAGCAACTGGTTGGAAGGGTGTGATGGTGATTACACGTGAGTGACGAACGCCGATACGCATCCCGACGGAAGCTGCTCGCTGCGACCGGTTCGCTGACCGCACTCGGACTCGCCGGCTGTCTCGGTGACGAAGAGGGCGACGAGCCAGAGCCTGCCGACGACGGCGATGATGACCACGACGATGATGATCATGACCATGACGACGATCACGACCACGACGACGGGGTCGCCGACGAGTACTTCGACGAGCTTGGCGTTGCCGACGAAGGATTCGTGATCCTCGACCGGGCCCACGATCCCCACGAAGAGGTCGCGTACGTCCACGGCGACCACTGGCACGGCGACCTGCCGTCGATTCCCGTCGACGACAACGTTTCGATCGGTGCCGAGATCGAACTCGAGGATGGCGACGAACTCGAACTCGGCGACGAGTACGAACTCCGCGTCGCCGTGGCCCCGGACGAACCCGAGGGTGTCGTCGGCATCGACGAGGACGACTACCACGGCGACCACGTTCACATCCACGGCGAACAGGAGGGTGTGACCGAGGTCGTGTTCATGATCTGGCACGACGACCACGCTGACTACCAGAGTCCGCCGATCACGGCACAGGTCGTCGAGGAAGACGACGATCACGACCACGACCACGACGACGAGTACGTCAGTGAGTTCCAGCTCTTAGACCGGGCCCACGACCCACACGAGGAGATCTCCTACGTCCACGGCGATCACTGGCACGGCGAGGACGACTTCCCGACGATCCCCGTTGGCGATAACGTCTCGATCGGAGCCGAACTCGAGGACGCAGATGGTGACGAGATCGTCCTCGGCCCCGAGTACGAACTCGGCGTCGAACTCGCGGACGGTGCCGAAGAAGGTGTCGTCGAGATCGACGAGGACGAAGACTACCACGGCGACCACGTTCACATCCACGGCGAGTCCGCCGGGGAGACCGAGGTCGTCTTCACGCTCATCCACGACGACCACGTCGACTACGAGACGCCGGCGCTCACCGTCACCGTTGGCGACGACTGAAACGCACGCCAGCGGTTACTTCCGGCGTGACCACACCGCCCGCCGCTCCGTCGCGACATAGCCCACACGGAGTGGGGTTGTGCACTCACTCGAGCCACCATACCGCTCGAGTTGCTAACGCCGTCGACGCATCCACTTCCTATTATTAATTGAGTCAGCATAGATAATAACGCTTTTAGCCTCCCCGACGTATCCTTGTGTATGAATCAGACACGCCGCTCCGTGCTGAAAGCCGGTGCCGGGGCTCTCGCGTTTGGGGGACTCGCCGGTTGTCTCAGCGAACCGGAGGGAGAAGCAGGCGACCGAACCGGTTATGCCGCTTTCTTCGCCCTCTGGGACTGGGCCGAACACGTTGCCGGCGACGAGTTCTCCTTCGAGAACCCGGTGACGACCGGCGAGATGGGTCACGGTTGGGAACCCGACGGCGACCTCGCCGCGGATATCGCGACGACGGACGCGTTCATCTATCTCGACACCCCGGAGTTCTCGTGGGCCCAGGATATCGCCGCCCAGCTCGAGACCGACTACGACGACGTCGCCGTGATCGATGGGATGGACGGCCTCGGGAGCCACCTCCTGCCGATCGACCGCGAGGTCGCCGCCGAACCCGATTATGACTACGAGTTCGATCCGGACAGCCTGGAGATCGGTGAGTTCGACGTGCTCGATGGCCGGACGGGCGAGGTGACTGCCTACTGGCACGTCGATCACTGGCACGAGAGTATTCCCGACGTTCCAGTCGGCGAGTCGGTCCCCATCGAGGGGGTCTTCGCGGACCCCGAGGGTCGGGTCCTCCCGCTCGGCGATGACGAGCAGTTCCAGTTCGACGCCAGACTGGCCGAAGGCGCTCCGGAGGGCGTCGTCGAGATCGAGTCCCACGGCGACCACGTCGAACTGCACGGGCTCGAGGCGAACCGGACGCTGCTCGTCTTCGAACTCGTCCACGACGGTGAGGTGGTCTGGGACACCGCCGACGAGGGGATGGCGACGGACGTGGTCGAAGAACTCGACGACGAGGAAGCAGACGAGTTCGTCGACCCCCACGTCTGGGTCGATCCCGTCCTCGCACAGCAGGTCGTCGATAACATCGCAACGGGGCTTGGCGAGGTCGATCCCGACAACGCCGAGCTGTACGAGGAAAACGCCGCGGCGTATACCGAGCGACTCGAGGCGGTCGACCGACAGTTCGAGGAACTGGTCGAGAACGCCTCGAGAGACGTCGCGATTTTCGCCGGTCACGACTCCTATCAGTACGTCGAACAGCGCTATGGCTTCGAGTTGTACACGCCCGTCGGTATCTCACCCGACGCGGCCGAGTCGTTCGAGGACATCTCGGGGATGGTCGACCTCGTCGAGGAATACGACATCGACACGGTCCTGTACGATCCGTTCGAGTCTCCTGACCCGGACGAACAGCTGCCGAGTATGGTCGAACTCCTCATCGAAGACAGCCAGGTGACAGACGCCGAGCCGCTCAGTCCCGCCGAGGGGACGACCCACGAGTGGGACGAACAGGACTGGGGCTGGGTCGAGCAGATGGAAGAAGTGAACCTTCGCTCGCTCAGGAAGGCACTCGATGTGTCGTAACCGTGACTCGAGGTGCCGACGCATCCACCGTCCGTGGCCCTCGGCGCGAGATGGAAGAATTAAACCCCCTCGGAGTAGAGAACTGGTGAGAATACAGTGAGTTCGGTCGTCACCGTCGAAGACGTTTCGTTCGCCTACGGCGAGAAAGCCGCGATAGAAGACATTTCGCTGTCGATCGACGCAGGTGACTTCGTCGGCCTGATCGGCCCGAACGGGTCGGGCAAGACGACGCTGCTTCATCTGATGCTCGGGCTCAAACGGCCCGACTCCGGCTCGATCACGTTGTTCGGCGAGCCGATCGACGAGTTCGACGACGGCGAACGGATCGGCTACGTCTCTCAGCACTCGACCGACCGGGGCAGTACGATGCCGGTTACCGTCCGCGAAGTCGTCACGATGGGCCGGTTCGCCCACGTCGGTCGCTCACCACTCGGCACCGACGACCACGAGATCGTCGACGAGGCGCTCGAAACAGTCGAAATCACTGATCTGGCGGACAGACGGGTCAACCAGCTCTCGGGCGGTCAGCGCCAGCGGACGTTCATCGCGCGGGCGCTCGCCTCCGAGGCCGACCTGCTGGCACTCGACGAGCCGACCGTCGGCGTCGACGCGGAGTCTCGAGAGCACTTCTACGGAATGCTCGACGACCTCAACCGACAGGGGATCACGATCATCCTCATCGAACACGACATCGACATCCTCACGAAACACGTCAACAAGGTCGCCTGTATCAACAGGGAACTGTACCACCACGGAGATACCATCTCGTTCCTCGAGAGCGAGGCGCTGTCGAAGGCGTACGGGGCCGCCCACGGCGTCATCGAACACGATCACCCATGAGTCTGGATACGAAGAACGTCGACGGAGCCGGCGGGCCGGTGGCAAATCTCACGGCGTGGCTGGGATGGTTCAGGCCCCAGCACCGCCGGGAGTGGGTCGAACTCGGCGGGATCGTGCTGACCGCCCTTCTCGGTGTCGCGATGATCGGCTACATCCTCCTCGACTGGCTGCGCTTTGCGCCCGAATGGGCCGTGATTGGCCCGTACGCCGATCTGTTGTTCAGTCAGTTCATCGTCGCGGGAATGTGGATGGATCACTACCTCGGGACGAACGTCTTCAGCCACCCGTTCATGTGGCGGGCGATCGCCACCGGCGTGTTGATCGGGATCGTCGCGCCGCTGGTGGGAACCTACCTCGTCCATCGGCAGATGGCACTCATCGGAGAAACGCTTGCCCACACCGCCTTCGCAGGCGTCGCCGTCGGCCTCCTGTTCATCGCGTTGACCGGTTGGACTGGCTCGCTGTTGTTCGTCGCGTTGATCGTGAGCGCCCTCGGCGCGATCGGGCTCCAGTGGCTCACCGATCGAACCAACACGTACGGGGACGTTCCAATCGCGATCGTCTTGAGCGGGAGTTTCGCCGTTGGCACGTTGCTCATCAGCTGGGGCCGCGATTTCACCTCGCTCGCGATCGATATCGAGGGCTTTCTCTTCGGCAGTCTGGCCATCGTCACCGCCGAAGGGGCGCGACTGGTCGCTGCGCTCAGCGTCGTCGTCGTCATTCTCGTGGCGCTCAATTACAAACAGCTCCTGTTTATCACGTTCGACGAGCAGGCCGCTCGCGTCGCCCGTCTCGACGTCGACCGGTACAACACCCTGTTGATCGTCATGACCGCCGTCGTCGTCGTCGGTGCGATGCAGATCCTCGGCGTGATTCTCGTCGCGGCGATGCTCGTCGTCCCGGTCGCGACGGCGTCACAGGTCGCCGAAAGCTTTCGTGAAACGTTGTTTCTCTCGATTCTGTTCGGACAGCTGTCGGTCCTCGGTGGACTGGCGTTTGCGATCAGTGCAAGTCTTCCCCCTGGTGGCTCGATCGTGGTCGTTGCGATTAGTTTTTACTTGCTTTCGATCGTTGCATCCGGCCGATCGACAGCCATCTCGATGCACTGACCCCGGAGACCTCCACGGGTTTGGGAACGTGAGCGGGCTTTAACTCCTTCCGAAGTGAATCGCCATACGATGGGACGGTTATCTGATCTCTTTGCCCCCGACACTGTCGCTGTAATCGGCGCGACCGACCGCGAAGGCGCGGTCGGCCGGGCAATCCTCGAGAATCTCCAGCTGGAGTTCGATGGGGAGGTCGTGCCGATCAATCCGAACCGCGACGAGATTCTGGGGCTCGAATGTTATCCCGCTGTCGAGTGCGCCCCGCCGGTCGACCTGGCGGTGGTCGTCGTACCGCCGCCGGTCGTCCTCGAGTCGATCGAGGAGCTGGGCGAAGCAGGCACCGAAAACGTCGTCGTTATCACGGCTGGTTTCTCCGAGACCGGTAGTGAAGGTGCCGAACGCGAACAGCAGTTGCGCGAACTCGCCGAGGAGTACGACCTGAACGTCGTCGGTCCGAATAGCCTCGGAATCATGTCGACACCCGTCGGCATGAACGCGACGTTCGGTCCGGAGAGTGCCACTCCGGGGTCGATCTCCTTTATGAGTCAGTCCGGGGCGTTCATCACGGCCGTCCTGGACTGGGCGAACGAACAGGGAATCGGCTTCCGCGACGTCGTCTCACTCGGAAACAAAGCGGTTCTCGACGAGGGCGACTTCGTCAGACAGTGGGGCGAAGACCCCGAGACGGACGTCGTCATCGGCTACCTCGAGGGGATCGACGACGGCGATGACTTCGTTCGAGCGGCCCGCGAGGTCACCGACGAGACGCCGATCGTCCTCGTCAAGTCCGGCCGGACGGACGCCGGCGCACAGGCTGCGTCCTCACATACGGGAGCGATCGCCGGTAGCGAGCGGGCCTACGAGGCCGGGCTCGAGCAGGCGGGCGTCCTCCGGGCGAGTTCAGTCCAGGAGCTGTTCGACTACGCCCGCGCGCTCTCCGGGCTCCCCGAACCGGAGTCCGACGGCGTTGCGGTCGTCACGAACGCGGGCGGTCCCGGCGTGTTGACGACCGACGCAATCGGTGACTCCACACTCGAGATGGCCGACTTCATTGACGAGACGATCGACCGACTGGGCGAGACGATGCCCGACGAGGCCAACGTCTACAACCCGATCGACGCGATCGGCGACGCCGACGTCAGCCGGTTCGCCGACGCACTCGAAATCGCCCTCGATGATCCGAACGTCGGCGCCGCGGTCGTGGTCAGCGCGCCGACGGCGGTGCTCCAGTACGACAAGCTCGCGGAGGTTATCATCGAGAATCGCGAGGCCTACGACAAACCTGTCGTTGCCTGTCTGATGGGTGGCGAACGAGCCCGCGCCGCGGAGGAAGTCCTTCGAGAGTTCGGCATTCCGAACTACTTCGACCCCTCGCGTGCAATCGCGGGCCTCGACGCGCTCGCGCGGTACCGAGACGTTCGGGAGCGAACGTTCGAGGACCCACCCGCCTTCGACGTCGACCGCGAACGCGCACGGGAGATCCTCGCGCGCGCCGAGGGTCGCGACGACAACCGCCTCGGCGTCGAGTCGATGGACCTCCTCGAGGCCTACGGCATCCCGACGCCCGACGGCGAGATCGTCGACGATCCAGAACGCGCCCGCGAAGTGGCCGAGTCGATCGAGGGCGACGTCGTCATGAAGATCGTCAGCCCAGACATCTCACACAAATCGGACATCGGCGGCGTCAAAGTCGGCGTTCCAACCGACGAGGTGTACGACGCCTACGAAGACGTCGTTTCTCGCGCTCGCAACTACCAGCCCGATGCGACCATCTTCGGCGTGCAAGTCCAGGAGATGGTCGACCTCGAGGGAACGACCGAGACGATCGTCGGCATGAACCGCGATCCACAGTTCGGGCCGCTCCTCCTGTTCGGCCTGGGCGGTATTTTCGTCGAGATCCTCGAAGATACGTCGGTCCGCGTGGCACCGATCGACGAGAACGAGGCTGCCGAGATGGTCGAGGAGATCCAGGCCGCGCCGCTGTTACGTGGCGCACGCGGGAGAGATCCCGCCGACGTGGATGCCGTCGTGGAGACGATTCTCCGGCTCTCCCAGCTGGTGACCGACTTCCCGGCGATCCTCGAACTCGACGTGAACCCGCTCGTGGCAGGCCCCGATGGCGTACAGGCGATCGACCTCAGACTCACCGTGGACACGGCAAACCTATGACCGACACCGACACCGATACCGACACGACCACCGACGAACAGCCGGCCGATACGACCACCGACGACGAGCGCACGGACAGCCCACTGCTCGTCGCTTCGCTCGCAGAGAGTACGGGCAAGACGGCAATCACGCTCGCGTTGGCCCAACTCGTCCGCGAAGACGGCGACAGTGCAGGCTACATGAAACCCAAGGGAACTCGCCTCCAGAGCACCGTCGGGAAGACCCTCGACGAAGATCCGATGCTCGCCCGCGAGCTGCTCGAGCTCGACGCCGAGATGCACGACCTAGAGCCCGTGGTCTACTCGCCGACGTTCATCGAACAGGTGATGCGCGGACGTGAAGATCCGGAAGAGCTGCGCGAACGCGTGAGTGAGGCCTACGAGACGCTGGCGGCGGACCACGACCGGATGTTCCTCGAGGGCGGCGGCCAGTACGAGATTGGCGGTATCGTCGACCTCACCGATGCCGACCTCGCTGCGGCCCTCGACGCACAGGTCCTCCTCGTCGCCCCATACGAGGTTCCGGGGGACATCGACGACGTGATGGCGGCGGCACGGTCCTTCGGCGACCGACTGGCCGGCGTCGTCTTCAACGACGTGGCCGACGCCGCCTACGACCAGCTCGAGACCGACGTCGTACCGTTTCTCGAGGGTCGTGGAATCACGGTCTACGGCGTCCTTCCGAGCGAACGCGACCTTTCGGGCGTGACGGTGGCCGACCTCGCCGACGAACTCGGGGCGTCGATGCTCGTCGACGAGGAGACCGACGCCTACGTCGAGCGCTTCGCCGTCGGTGCAATGGGCAGCGACAGCGCGCTTCGACACTTCCGACGGACCAAAGACGCCGCGGTCATCACCGGTGGCGACCGAGCCGACATCCATACGGCTGCGCTCGAGGCACCCGGTGTCCGGTGTCTCATCTTGACTGGCGGCCACCGGCCGTCCGGGGCCATCCTCGGCCAGGCCGCGGAGAAAGGCCTGCCCATCCTCTCGGTCCGGACGGACACGCTGACGACCGTCGAGCGAGCCGAAGACGTCGTCAGAAGCGGTCGCACGCGCGACGCCGAAACCGTCGACCGCATGCAGACGCTCTTGACGGAACACGCCGCCGTCGACGAAATTCTCGGCGTCGAGTGACCGCTCGAAGAGGCTGAGAGTCGGCCGGTACCCGTCGGCTACGAGTCGGGTCCGACGACTGTCACGTCTGACCAAGAATTAAGAGCCAGCCACGCATGGAGTCGGATATGGACGACACTCCGCAGGAGATCACGAGCCTCGTGGGACGCGAGGTGTACTCGAACAGCGGCGTCTTCGTCGGCGACGTCGAAGATATCCAGTTGAACCTAAACGGCGAGGCCGTCACGGGACTCGCACTCGGCAATCTCAACGGTGAACTGTTCCGAGAGGAGGCCCGTGCCGACCAGGGCGTCATCGTGCCCTACCGGTGGGTTCGGGCGGTCGGTGACGTCGTGCTCGTCAATGACGTGGTCGAGCGCGTCCGCGAGCCCGACGAAGAACAGGACGAACTGGTCGCCTAGGAGCCGTTCGATCCTTCCGCGCCGTCGACACCCATCGCGTCGAACAGCGTCCGCTTGACCGCTTCTTCCGTCAACTCGAGCAGCGTGTCTCTCGTGTCCTCGGAGATTTCGATACCCGTGAAGATGCCGAGTGGGATCTCTGCGCTGGCCTGCGTCGAGTGACCCGCCGTCTCACCCATCTCGCCGTAGGCGTCGGCGAGCACTTTCCCGATGTTGATGCGGATGTCCTTCGAGCGGCCGGCGAGGAAGATCGTCTCGTCGGCGATCCCGAAGACGGCAGTCGTGGTCACGCCCTCGAGGTTCAGGAGGTGACTTGCCGCTTGGGTCAGCGCCTCGCGGTCGCGGACGAGGCCTGCGTTCGAGACGAGATGGCTCCCCTGGACGTCGCGGTTGGCGATCGCTTCCGCGAGGACATCGAGCGTCTCGGGAGACATCGACGGCGACTCGACTTGCTCTAAGGTGTCGTGGTTCGCGAACGGATAGAGGTAGGCGGCGGCGGTGAGGTCGGCGGGCGTCGTGTCACGTTTGAAATCCAGGGTTTCAGCGCGGATGCCGTACAGAAGCGCGGTGGCAACCTCCTCTGAAACGTTCATGTCGAACTCCTGGATGTACTTCGTCACGATCGTCGACGTCGAGGACATGTTCGGTCGGATGTCGACGAACCCCGGTTCGATGTCGGTGTCCGGTTCGTGATGGTCGATCAGCAGGTCGACCTCGAGGTCGATCTCGCTCGAGGTCGCGTGGTCGACTAATGCGACGGTGTCGTACACGGACTGGTCTTCGATCTCGTTCCACTGGACGAGATCGATCCCCAGCAGGTTGACGAACGCACGATTTTCCTGGTGGCCCACGTCGCCGAGGTAGACGATATCAGACTCGACGCCGAGGTGGTCGGCGATCGCCTGCATCGCGGCCGCACTCGCGATCGAGTCCGGATCGGGACTATCCTGCGTGACGATCGCCAGTCGCGAACCGGTCCGCTCGATCAACGTGGCGAGTTGCCCCGCGTTGTACTCGAGTTCGCCGGACTCGAGGGCGCGCAGTGCCGAGTCGGCGATCACCGACGAAGGATTGATCACGATGTCTGCACCCAGTTCACCGAGTTCGTCTCCGGAGACGGGATCGCTCGCGCGCGCAACCACGAACTGCTCGTCGTTGTTCTCGCGGATGTGCTCGAGCGCCCGTTTGTTCGACTCGACGTCCGAGGCGAGAATGAGGACGACGTTCCGGTCGGCGACGAGGTTGGCGATCTCGGACTCACGAATGTCGGCCGCACGCGCGTCGAGGTCCTGGTCGCGAAGCGATTCGACGCGGCTCTCGTCGCGGTCGACGATGAGGACGTCTTTTCCTTGTTCGACGAGTTCTTCAGCGACGGCGTAGCCGACGCTCCCACAGCCCAAGATAGCGTAGTCAGAAATCGACGAGATCGTAACCCCCGTGCTCATGGACTGTGTGCTCGAACCGACAGCACTTAACGCTCCCGAAGACTTTCACGCCGACCTGTTCCGGATGTCGTCGTCAGATCGGCCGCAAGCATGGTCGTGGCCTGCCCTGACACGGCGGAACCCAAGGGAAACGTATTTTACTGCCCGTCCAAAAGTCGGAGGTACAGGGCCGGTAGCTCAGTTAGGCAGAGCGTCTGACTCTTAATCAGACGGTCGCGTGTTCAAATCGCGCCCGGCCCGTATTCTCGCCGCGAGCAAGTCCGCGAGCGGCGAGTCTCGGAACCGGCGGGGTTTGAACGCAGGGAGGGTGCGCGCAGCGAGAGCGCGGTCGCTCTGCGAACGCGATTGCGAACGGCGACGCCGTGAGCGAGCACATCCGACCGTGTGTTCAAATCGCGCCCGGCCCGCTTTCGACACGAACAACTTCGTGGGTGGCAAAACGGTCTCGCGTTGTAGTAGACGAGTCGCAGTCCGCACAGCCGAGCGAGGCGAGCAGGTACGTCTCGGCGCAGTTCACAGTCGCACCTAGCCCGCTTCACGACCTCCTCGGCCGAGCTATGTGGTCGGACGGTTCGTCCGATATGGAACTAATGGAGACCACACAGTTCCTTGCGGTGTCGACCGACAGTACGCGGTGTCCGAACTGACCCACACAGATGAGGCGCTCAGACTGCCATCTACAGCACCCACAGTAGCGACCACCGTTCGGGGCGAACGGACTGAAAGACTGGTGTTCTATTCGGTTCGGATAGAGACCTCGAGGCCGTCGCGAACGACGACGGTCATGCCGTGGTAGGAGAATTCGACGCGGAGCGTCTCGGACGATCGCTGTTCGAACGACTCGAACAGGCTGTCGAGCGCCTCGGGATCGACGGCATCGTAGAGGGGTGGCAGTTCTGTCGGTCTGGTTCCTGTAACGGCGGCAACGGTGTCGATGATGGCCGCCGTTGCAGTCTTGTTCTCGCTAAACTCGTATTCGATCATGAGTGACGACGGATGTACCATAGCGTGAGACAGCCGACAAAGTCGGCCCGGATGACTGTATGGCGGAAGGCCATTCACTCGTATAAAAATCCACTTATCTCTGTCTGAATCCCTGATGGATGATCGTCCGCTATTGGCGGCTATACGTGATCGCTCGGGCGACCTGGAGTGGACGCTCGAGGACTGACTGTGGCCGACCGTTCCGACACGATGCTTATCAGAGCAGCGCTCCTCACCACGGTCGATGGACGTCGCACTCCTCACCATCGGTGACGAAGTCCTCGCGGGGGATACCGCGAACACGAACGCGACGTGGCTCGCGAGTCAAATCTCCGACCGTGGCTCGTCCGTCGTCCGGATTTTGACCCTTCCGGACGACCAGCGGCTGATCGCCGAGACGGTTCGCGAGTGGTCCGGGGTCTTCGACGCCATCGTCGTTACTGGCGGACTCGGTGGGACCCACGACGACGTCACCGCAGCCGCAATTGCGGCGGCATTCGACCGGCCGCTTACCGTCGATGACGCCGTGCGTGAGGACGTCGTCGCCACCGTTGCAGCGTACCGCGGGCTCGAGCCGGACGCTGTCACCGCCGACGACCTCGAGTTAGACGTCGACGCCTGGGCCGCGCTTCCGGCAGGCTGTCGGCCGCTCGTGAATCCTGCGGGCCTGTGTCCGGGGTGCGTCCTCGGGAACGTCTATGCGTTCCCCGGGGTTCCCTCGGAGATGAAGGCACTGTTCGAGTCCGTAGCTATTGAGTTCGAGGGAAACGGCGTCTCTCGGACGATCTATACGTCACAGCCCGAGGCGTCGATGATAGGGGCGATCGCGGGCGTTCGTGAACGGTTCGACGTGACCGTGGGAAGCTATCCTGGAACGGAGGCGAACAACCGCCTGAAAGTGACGGGAACTGATCGGGCAGTCGTCGACGCCGCCGTACGGTGGCTGGGCGACCGAATCGACGTCGTTGCCGACGAGTGACGCTGGCAGATGGGGGAGTTACAAGTTCGTCGCTCGCGTACCCCGAAGTACCATGATAGTCGAGTACGGCGATCTCACGTTCGAGCGCCTCGGGCACGCGAGCATTCGCATCGAAACCGAGGACGGTACCGTGATCTACGTCGATCCGTGGAGTGACGTACTCGAGGACGAATCGAGTGATGGCAACGTCGTTTTCGTGACTCACGACGACTTCGACCATTACGATCCAGCGGCCATCGAGGCAGTCGCAGGCGACGATGCCACCGTCGCCGTCTACGAGGCGGTCGACACGAGCGACCTGCCGTTCGACGTCGAGGACCTCCCCCACGAGGGAGAGACGACCGTGGCCGGAATCGAGGTCGAGTCGGTGCCCGCGTACAACGATCCCGAGGGCGAGCACGTCGACGACGGCCAGCCGTTCCACGCCGAGGGTGAAGTGATCGGACTGGTGCTCGAGATCGGCGACACGAGCGTTTTCGTCCCGTCCGATACGGACTTCCTCGACCATCACGAGTCGATCACGGCGGACGTATTCGTCCCACCGATCGGCGGCCACTTCACGATGGACCGCCACGAGGCCGCCGACTTCTCCCGGAGCGTCGACCCCGAACTGGTACTGCCAGAACACTACGATACGTTCGAGCCGATCGAAACCGACGCGGAGGCGTTTGCCGAAGAACTCGAGCGCGACGGGATCCGGGTCGAACTGTTCTGAGCGTTCGACACCCAAGGGCTATCGTTCGGTGCTGTGTATCTCCGCTGTGGCCATCACAGCCGACTCACGATCGAGAGTGCTCGAAGAACGCCCGTCGGTGGGGGCCGTTCGCCGATGAGGGTCGTCTGTCTCGCCGGTCCGAGCGACTCGGGTAAGACGACGCTCGTCGAAGAACTCGTCCCACGACTCACCGACCGTGACGTACGCGTGGCGACGATAAAGTCGATTCACCACGACGTCGAGATCGACACGCCGGGCGCTGACACGCACCGCCACCGGACCGCGGGCGCGGAGACGGTGATCGGGATCACTCCCGAACTCACCTTCGACATCAGCACGCGGGCGAAGCGAACCCCACCGCCGTTGCCAGACGGCGCGACCGACGGTGGGCTTCTCGCGGCAGATCCAGACGATCCCGAACTCGAGGCACTGGTATCGACACTGGCCCGGCTCGAGCGTCGGGGATACGACACGGTACTCGTCGAGGGATTTACCGCTGCGCCCGTCCCGACGGTTCTGGTGGGCGACGGTGACCCCGAAAACGTAGGCGGCGAGGTGATCGGGCGCGGAAGCGACGCCCTCGAGGCGCTCGTGGCGAAGATTTGTGACCTCGAGGAACTGTCCTTTTCCGAAACCGGCGACGCCACTGGATCTCCCGAGGACTCGTCTGATTCGACAACGCGACCGGCGTCGAACGCCGACGAGTGAGCTTCGGTCGGATCGGCGGTCGGTTGCTACCGCCGATGTGTGGGGTTCGGCGGCCGGACTGTCACTCGCGTCGTGATCCACTGCCGAACTGTACCCGTCCTCGAGGCCCGGCCGTTCACAGCGACTCACGCCGTCGACCACGCTGGAGTTCGAAACCGCTTCCAATCACGTTCCAGCTCTCTGGGAACCTTGGGCAGTTATATCGCTACTGAGGATCGAATCATCGTACATGGGGACGCGTGGCGACGAGGCTCGAGCGACCCACAGCCGACGGTCGGTCCTCGCCGCGGCGGCGGGCGTCGTCGGGCTCGCGGGGTCGGCCAGCCTGCTTGCTGGACGCGATCGGATCCGTGTACTCGCCGCGGGGAGCCTCGCGGCCGCCCTCGAGGACCGGATCGGGCCCGCGTTCGAAGCGGCGACGGACGTCCGCGTCGACGGCGAGTACCTCGGGACGAACGCGATCTTGCGACTGATCGAACGCGGCGACACGCTGCCGGACGTCGTGATCGGGGCCGACGTCTCGCTGGTTCGGGACCGACTCGTCCCCGAGCACGCTCGCTTCGACCTCGAGTTCGCGACGAACGAGGTCGGGATTGCGTACGATCCGGAGACGGACGTCGGAAGTCGACTCGCGGCCGACGAGCCGTGGCACGAGGTGCTGGCAGCCGCCGACGCGGGGGCGATCGGAATCAGCGATCCCGACCAGAACCCGCTGGGCTACCGCGCGGTCCACCTGTTCGAGCTGGCCGAACGCGAACACGACCGCTCCGGTTTCCGGGATGTGATGCTGGAGCGGTCGTCAGTCGACGGACAGGAGGGACAGCTTCTCGGTGGCCTCGAGGCCGGTAACCGTGCGTGTGCTATCAGCTACCGGAACATGGCCGCCGACCGTGATCTCCCGTTTTATGCGTTACCGACAACCTACAACTTCGCCGATCCAGCTTTCGAGGACGTCTACGCGACTGCCAGCTACACGACAGCCGACGGTCAGACAGTCACTGGTTCGCTGGTCAGCTATACCGCGACTGTTCTCGACCGTGCGACCGAACCGGAAAACGGCCAGCGTTTCGTGGCGTTTCTCGGTGAGCGACCCTCGTTGCTCGAGGGGGCCGGACTGGAAGTCCCCGAATCCCTGCCCCGGCCGTCGGGGGACTTCCCGGAGGCGATCCAGCCGTGAGCAGCGGAGTTGGATCGTTCGGTGCGGGGCTAAAGCGGACGACACCGTCTCACCCGCTCGCGATCTCGGTTGTCCTCGGCGGGCTGTTGCTCGCGTACTTCGTCGTGCCGTTGGTTGCGTTCCTCGCTCGAGCGGGCGCAGTCGACGTCGCCGGCGAGCTTACCGATCCCGTCGTGCTCGAGGCGATCGGAACGTCGCTCGTGACTGCACCGATTTCGACGGCGATTGCGACGGTCTTCGGTGTTCCGCTGGCGTACGCCCTCTCGCGAGGAAATTTTCGTGGGAAGCGACTGGTGGAGGTGCTCGTCTTGCTCCCGCTGGTGGTCCCGCCGGTCGTCGGCGGTGCGATGTTGCTCACGGTCGTCGGTCGGTTCACGCCGATCGGCGCCGCGGCGGCGAGTCTCGGCGTCCCGCTGACTGACAGCCACCTCGGCGTGATCCTCGCACAGACGTTCGTCGCCGCGCCGTTTCTGGTCGTCACTGCACGGGCGGGCTTCGACGAAGTCGACGAACGACTCGAGGAGGCCGCCCGGACGATGGGCTATAGCCCGCTCGAGACCGTCCGACTGGTCACGCTGCCGCTTTCGAGAACCGCCATCGCTGCGGGCATCGTCCTCACGTTCGTTCGAGCGATCGGCGAGTTTGGCGCGACGATGATGGTGGCGTACAACCCGCGGACGATGCCGACGCGGATCTGGGTCTCGTTCGTCTCGTACGGACTGGACGCTGTCGTTCCCATCGCGCTCGCGTTGCTCGCGATTACGCTTGTCGTCGTCCTCGCCGTGCAGGTGCTCATCGGAACCTATAGTAGTCACTGAAACACATGCGGAAAGAAATGTGTAACGGGAGCGAAAGTCGATTTTGTCGGCGCTAATCTTGTTGGAAGTGGGGTTAATGCGATCGTCGTGATACCCGTATACGAGATTCATGACTTCAATCGCAGACATCGAGATTCCGGCCGACGGAACCGGGTTGGGCGAGCTCTTCGAGACGGTACCATCACTGAACTGTGAGATGGAGCGCGTCATCGCCTCGAGCGGCCACGGCCTGTGGCTTTCGGGGGCTCCACAGGACGACGTCGAGGACGCGCTGGACGAAGCCTCGGCGATCGGTCGGTACTCGCTGATCAGCAGCGACGACGACCGCTGGCTGTACGACCTCGAGTTCGACCCCGACACGGTCGACGTTTTCGAAGTCGTCCTCGAAGAGGGCGGAACCGTCCTATCGGCGTCGGCATCGAACGGCAACTGGCTAATCAGCATTCGCGTCGTCGACCGCGAGAGCGTCAGTTCGCTCTACGACCGACTCGTCGCCGACGACGTCTCGCCGACGATCGTCCGACTGTACGACGTAGCCGAGGAGAGCCACTCCCAGTGTGGACTCACCCCGCGCCAGTACGAGACGCTGGTGGCGGCGATCGACCACGGCTACTTCGAGATTCCTCGAGAGGTCTCGATGCAGGAACTCTCGGAGGAACTCGATATCTCCCATCAGGCGCTGTCCGAGCGGCTTCGTCGTGCGTACCGCGCGCTGGTGACTTCGGAACTCAACGTCGCCGAAGAGGAGACCACCGCCCCGCCGATCCCGTCGAACTGACCACGAACAGCCCGTCCGAACGCCCGCCTGAACCGAATCGGTCGATCAGCACGACGCCGTTTTCAGTTTTCGACGCCCCAACGCCGTCCGAGAGCCGTGGGTCCACCTCAGTGTTGTGAGGCCATTGTAGTGCCACGGGGGCGTCTCAGAGCCGTGCGTCCCCTCTCAGTGGCTCGAGGCGTATCGAGTGGCCGTCCACCGACGTGTCATTGACGGAACCGGTACAACCAGTACCCGGGGGCCCTAGCCTCGAGTCGTATGCACGTCGAACACGACGACGGCGTCCTGCGCCTCACGTTCGATCGCCCGAACGTCCTGAACGCACTGACCCGCGAGGTCGTCACCGAGATGGCCGACGAAATCGAAGCCGCAACGCCCGACGACTACCACGCGATCGTCATCACCGGCGAAGGCGACGCCTTTAGCGCCGGCGGCGACCTCGAGATGCTGTCGGAAGAACCCGCCTCGCCACAGGCGGCCTACACCGAAGTGACTGCCACGTTCGGCCGACTGGTCGAGGCCATGTTCGAGTGTCCCGTCCCCATCGTCGCGAAGGTCAACGGCGACGCCGTGGGTGCCGGGCTCGCACTCGTCGCGCTGTCGGACATCGCCTACGCCGAGGAGGACGCGACGTTTTCCTGTGCGTTCGTCCGCGTCGGACTGATTCCCGACACCGGTGGGACGTTCATGCTGCCGCACATCGTCGGTCTGCGGGCTGCGAAGAAGCTCGCGTTCACCGGCGAGTTCTTCGACGCCGAGCGGGCGGCCGATCTCGAGTTAGTCAACGAAACCGTCTCCGCCGACGAGCTCGACGAGCGAGTGGCCGAGACCGTCGACAGGTTGAGCCGACGCCCGACCGACGTCATCGGGATGATGAAACAGGCGATGCACGAGAACATGGCCCGCCACTGGGCAGAAGCACTCGACTACGAGAACACACTCCAGGTCCAGGCCCGAGCCTCCGATGCTCACGAGGAAGGCGTCGCCGCTTTCCTCGAGGGACGCGAGCCGGAGTTCAACGAGTAGTTCGACCCATCGGTCGGTGACGCTGTCTGGTTGTGTTTTCGTCCGCAAGCCACCGCAAGCAACACCGTTGTGATCCGCATTGCCGTTCGTCGTAACGCAATGACTCACGAGTTCACCAACGATGACATCGGGAAGACAGTTATCAACGCAAACGACGAGGAGGTCGGCATCGTGGCGGACGTCGAACACGGTACAGCTCACGTCGAACCCGATCCGGGAATCGCAGACACGATCAAGGCGAAACTCGGCTGGGGCGGAACGGACGAGAACGCCTATCCACTCCAGGAGGGATCGGTGGCACAGGTTACCGACGACGCGGTCCACCTCCGGAGCGACCTGTCCGGAACCGGGACGGACGCCGGAACGACCGGCAGGACAACCACGGATACGGATCCAACTGGCGGCCGGACCGACACCGACATCGATACCGACGAGACAACCGGCACCGACGTCGGCGCCGGGACGACCGGCAGTGCTGGAGCCGGGACGACGGATCACGGGACCGACATCGGCGACGACCTGATCGGTGACGACGATGAGGGGCTACTGGACGATGATGAGGGCCTGATGAACGACGACGATGAGGGCCTGATGAACGACGATGATGAGGGCCTGATGAACGACGACGATGAGGGCCTGATGAACGACGATGATGAGGGCCTGATGGACGACGATGACGACGACCTGATCGGTGATGACGACGAGGGTCTACTGGACGACGATGATGAGGGGCTAACCGACGACGATGACGACGATGACCTGATCGGCGACGAGGGATACTGATTCTTCGAGCGACCCTCGAGAATTCTTTACGCGACGAGCCGTCAGATTTCGCGTTTCGGTGACCCACCAATATTCAAGTAGTCTGGAACGTCTCGAGTGGCCCCGCTGTTCTTCGGTGGGTTCTTACTCCGATCCTGGGTCCTGCCCTTCGCGCTCGGCCTGGATTCGCTCGCCTGCTTGAGGCGACCGCTCCGGTCGGCTCCCCTGCCCCTGTGGTACCGGTCGGCGCTGGGCTTGCTGTTGGCCCCCGTGCTGTTGGCCCTGTTGTTCCCCGCGCTGTTGGTCCTCGCGTTGGCTGCCTCGTTGGTCCGGCGCGCCGTGTGTCGACTCCTGGCCGAATCGTTCCTGTCTGGCCGACCCCTCATATGCCCGCTGCTGGGTGACCCACTCGCCGGTCTGTGGATACGGTTGTTGCTGTTGCCCTCGCTGACGGTCCTGCTGTTGGTCCTGTCGGGATTGTACCTGGCCTTGCTGTGATTGTCTTTGCTGACGGTCCTGTTGTTGGCCCTGCTGTGGTTGTACCTGGCCCTGTTGCGATTGCCCGTGGCGCTGCTGTCCCTGCTGTTGGCTCTGTGGTTGCCAGTCCTGCTGTTGGCCCTGGTTCGACTGGGCCTGTGGGCGTTGCATCTGGCTCCCTCGCTGTTGTTGCTGGGTACGCTGCTGGCCACGGCCACCGAACTGCTGTGGCTGTTCGGTCTGCTGTCGGCCCTGACCACCCATCTGCTGGGCTCGCTCGCCACCCTGTTCGCTCATTTCCCGGGCCTGTTCGCCCATCTGTTGGGCCTGCTGGCCGAACTGTTCGGTCATCTGCTGGCCCTGCTCACTGGCCGCCTGTACGCCCTTCTCGAGCGCCCGTTCCATCTCCGGCATGACTGCCTGCATCCCCTCGAGATAGCTCTCGAGCATCGTTTCCGTCATCTCCTGGGCCGGCCCGGCTCCCATCATCGACCTGGTTAGCTCCATTCCCTGTTGCTGGGCGGTCTGTTGCCACTTCAGCGCACTCAGTGTCATTTGTGCCATATTCTGCTGGAGGTCCAGCAGCTGCTCGATCGCCTGCTGGCCCTGGTTCATCGTCGTTTCGTGCATCTCGCTGGTCGGGTTCGTCTCTCCGTGTTCGTCTGTCATGGTTGGTACTCGAGGATCAGGATCGCCGATCGACAGGCACCGCTCCGATCCGTTGGTCGACGACGAACGGCCGATCCTCGTTAGTAACTGCCGGCAACCGAGAGCGGAATAAAAGTCCGCGTCGGTTGCATCGAGAAGCACTCCCCCAACCGGCTGAAACGCTGGGTGCGATTTGACTTTCGCTGACGTACTCCCTATAGGAGACTCAAGCCGGCGCACTCGAGGACAGCCTCGAGAGACGAAGTGCCCCCCTTCGGACCGAGTAACAGTCGCTAGTCGCAGCCGACACTCCCGTAATAAGGGGTTACTGTGGCGCTGGAGTCTCCGATCAGGACTCAGAACTCGGTTCGCCGTGGGTGACGCCGTCTCGTGCGTCGGCTTGCATGCGGCGCAATGCGGCGCGTGCGTTGCCCGATTCGTAGCCGAAGAACACGTTCTCGCCGTACGCATCGGCGACCTCGGCGGCGTGAATCAGGTTATCGAGGTCGACGTTTACGGCGTACAACTCGATATTAAACGGCGTCTCGAGCGCCGTCTGGAAGCCTTTGGCGATCGTCTCGAGCCAGTAGGTCGTCTCGTAGGCCGTATCGTACAGTGGGACAACGAACTCGTCGACGAAGGGTTCGACGGCCTCGAGGTCGATACCCGCGCGCTCATAGAGGTGGCCGGGGTAGGGATCGGGATAGAGTGTCATGTAGACGGTGCCGGGGATGCGACTGGCGGCTGCCTCGACGAACTCGGTGATGACGTTCGCGCGCCACTCGAAGCGGTCGTCGTACTCGCTTCCTTCGAACGCCTGTTCGCAGACGCCACACCGACAGTACTCCGCGCGCGGGAACCCGATGTCGTCGAGTCGGACGTCTTCGTTCGCGGCGACGCAGTCGTCGATGATCTCGAACAGGCCCTCACGATAGTCCGCTCGAGAGGGGCAGATGTACGCCCAGTCGAAGTACTTTCGGTCGCGCGTGGCTGGTCGGCCGAAGTCGTCGACGGGGACGAGCGATGGATCGGCATCGGCGGCCGCGTTGTCGCCGAAACACGAAACCATGTTCACGCCGTGGTCGATCGGATCGGCGGACCGTCCGGTTACGTCTTTGACCTCGTAGAATCCGCGGTCGAACTCCGGCCACTCGATCTCTTCTGCGTTGCGCGTGACGACGCCGTACATACCTCAAGGTACGGCGCCGTCCCACTAAGCCGTTCGGAACGGGGGCGTTCGGTGGTGCTATTCGATCGGATCGTAGTCGACTTCGACGTCAGAAGAACCGCTGGTAAGGACCTTCCAGAGGACGGCGACGACGATCAGGGCGATCAGAACTTTGACTGTCCGTGACATATCCGAGTGGATATTGGATGGATGCCCACTTAGATATTCTGGATAGTATCCGCACACAGAGGGTCGTTCGCGATAGCTATCGGGGTCGGGGAGCCTCAGGTCTCGATCAGCGACGCGATCTCCTCGCGGACGATCGTCCCACAGTACGAACAGCGAACGCCGTCGCTGAGTACCTCGAAGCGCGAGTCGACGGGTTCGTCGCCGGTCGTGATACAACCAGGGTTTGGACACGAGAGTACACCTTCGACGACGTCAGGACGGTCGACGCGTGACTTCTCGACGACCTCGTACTCGCGGACGATGTTGATCGTCGCATCGGGTGCGATCAGCGAGAGAACGTCGACTTCGTCCTGGCTCAGCTCGCGACCCTCGACCTTGACGATGTCCTTGCGGGCGAGTCGGTCCGACGGGACGTTCATCCCGACCGAGACCTCTTCGCCCTCGCTGCCGTCGATGCCGAGGATCGCGAGAACGTTCAGCGCCTGGCCGCCGTGGACGTGATCGATGACGGTCCCGTTGTGGATCTTGCTGACGCGCAGCTTGTGATCGTCCGCACCGTTACTCATCGTTCTCACCTCCGCTTTCGAGCAGCATATCGAGCAGGGCCATCCGAACCGGGACGCCGTTGTGTGCCTGCTCGAAGTAGGCGGCGTAGTCGGTGTCGTCGATCTCGGGGGCGATCTCGTCGACCCGTGGCAGCGGGTGCATCACTGTCAGGTCGTCGCTCGCGTCCTCGAGCGTCTTGGCGTCGATCTGGTACTCACCGGCGACCTGCTGGTACTCGTTTTCGTCGGGGAACCGCTCGCGCTGGATTCGGGTCACGTAGAGCACGTCGAGCGACGGGAGGACCTCTTCGATGGAGTCGTGTTCGCGGATCTGGGTGCCACCTTGTTGCTGGTGGAGATCGTAGACGACTTCGCGGGGTAACTGGAGGCTTTCGGGGCTGATAAAGTGCTGGCGGGCGTCGAAGTTCGACAGCGCGTACGCCAGCGAGTGGACCGTTCGTCCGTATTTCAGGTCGCCCATGATGCCGATCGTCAGGTCCTCCAGGCCGGCGTTCTCCCGGATCGTATAGAGGTCGAGCATCGTCTGTGATGGGTGGTGTCCAGCGCCGTCGCCAGCGTTCACGAGGGGGACGTCGACGTACTCGCTGGCCATCTTTGCGGCGCCCTGCTGAGGATGTCGCAAGACGAGCGCGTCGGCGTAGCCCTCGATGACCCGGACCGTGTCGGCGAGCGTCTCGCCTTTCTTGACGCTCGAGGACTCGATCGAGCCCATGTCCACGACGTCGCCGCCGAGTCGCTTCATGGCGGTCTCGAAGCTCATCTTCGTCCGCGTGCTCGGTTCGAAAAAGAGGAGTCCGAGCAGCCGCCCCGCGTGTCGGTCGGCGACGCGTTCAGGATCGGCGTCGATTTCGGCCGCCCGATCGAGAACCAGTTCGACGTCCTCGCGCGAGAGTTGTTTGCTCGTGATGAGGTGATCGTGACGCATTCGTCTGTGAACGTGCCTGCTATCGTCTTGAATCTCCCGCTCGACGTCGAACGTCGGCCGGACCCCGATTCGTTCGGATCGTAGAACAGTCAAAAAAGACGAATATACATCGTTACCAAAGAGTTATGCGGGCAGTTCAGAAACAGTTCGGTACTGATGGACGGCCGGTTGGAAACGGGCATCGAGGTGTTGGACCGGAAGCTCGACGGCGGCCTGCCACCGGGCTACGTCGTCGCGTTTGTGGCGAGCCCGGCCAGCCAGTCCGAACTGCTCCTCTACGAACTCACGGCTGCTCGAGGGACGCTGTACATTACCACTGAACGCTCCGACGACGCCGTCCGGTACGCGGTCGAACAGTCTCCGTCCGCCGTAGGTAATCCGACCGTCCGCCACGTTTCGAGTGATGATCCACTCGCCGAGACGCGACGGCTCATCGATGCGCTTCCGGATGGCGCGAACCTCATCGTCGACACGATGGATGTCTTAGAGCGCACTGACACAGACGACTACGTCGCGTTTCTCAACGATCTCAAAGTCCGAATGCTCGAAACGGGGAGTATCGCCGTCTTGCACTGTCTGAAAAGCGACGTCGAACCCGACAACCGGGCTCGAACCTACCACGCCGTAGACGCCGTCTTCGACCTCCGGACGGCCGTCGCCGGCACCGATCTCGAGAACGTGCTTGCGATCCCGAAGTATCGCCAGGGCGGCCAGCCGACCGAAACGATCAAACTCGAACTCACCGAAGAAGTGGCGATCGATACGAGCCGCGACATCGCCTGAGGGCTCGATTCCAGCCGGCTCCGTTTTTATTAGATCAGTCGCGTCGGTTCGACGCAGCGTCAGTTTCGTCGTCGTCCCAGCGCTCCCAGAACGGCGTAAACTCGCCGTCGTCCTCTGCGATCCGGTTCCACTCGGCGAGGCCGCGTTCTGCTCGAGTCCCCGGAATCGTGTTGTCGAGGATGAGCGCGGCGAGGCCACCGACGGCCATCCCCGTCGAGCCGATGATGAAGACGGTGTCCACGACGGCGATCAGTGCGCCTTCGAGCCAGCCATGGATGGCGGTATCGGCGACGACACCGGCCTCGAGCAGGGGTGCGAGCGTCGCCTCGAGCGCGACGGCGTCGCGGAACTCGAGGGTGTTCTCGAAGTTGCCCATGTAGGCAGGAACCGCCAGCCCGATGAACAGAGCGAAGCCGACGACGAAGACGTTTCTCGAGGAGTCCAGGTCAACGTACCGGAGGTTCGCGACGCCGACGGCGACGATCTGGGCGAACATGGCGATAAACAGGCCGCCGACGATCGGGTCGGGGATGGTCGCGATGAGCTGGCCGAAGTAGCCGACGAAGCCGAATACGAGCATGACGACGGCCCCGATCTGAACGACGTACCGGGAGGCGACTCCGGTCAGCCCGATCGCGCCGACGTTCTCGGAGTAGGAGGTCGAGCCGCTGGTTCCCATGATCCCCGAGAAGACGTTCATGAGTCCCTCCATGCCGATGCCGTGGTTGATCCGCCGTTCGCCGGGTGCCGCAGAGCCAGTCAGGTTGGCGACGGCGTAGTAGTCACCGATGCTCTCGACGATCGAGGCGAGGACGCCGGCGAACATCCCGATGACGAACGCCGTCGTCACCTCGGGCGCTCCCCACTGGAACGGATAGATGGGCATGAGCAGCGACGCCTCGGTGACCTCGCCGAGTGGGACGTGGCCGGGGTGGCCGTCACCGATAGTCCCCGTGGTGGACAGGACAGCGGCGACGGCCCAGGCGATCCCGATCGCGAGGATCACGGGGTAGAGGCGGAACGCCTTGTGTTTGACGTCGAGGTACTGCGAAAACAGGAGGATGAGCCCCAGGGTGAGCCCAAGGAGGAGCCAGCTCTGATCCGTCGTGGTGATCTGCGGGGCATCGAACAGCGCCAGCCCGATCAGGGCGATCGTGGGTGCGATGACGACCGGCGAGAGGAACCGCCGAAGCTTCCCGACGAGCCCGAAATACCCCATCGCGACCTGTACCGTCGCCGCAACGATGATCGCGCCCTGGAGTTGGACCAGCGCAGCTTGCCAGTCGCCGCCGGCGCCGACATCGCCAGCCGTGACGACGGCGACGATCGCCAGTGCGGGCGCGAGCATCGAGAACGGCGCGCCCTGCACGATCGGATACCGGTTCCCGAAGGTCGTCTGGGCGAGTGTCGCGATCCCAGAGACGACGAAGAACGTCCCGATAAACTGTGCAGTAATCTCGGGGTACTCCGTCATTCCCATCGCGTCTGCCAGAATCAGCGGCACCGCGATGTTCGCCCCGACCATCGTCAAGTAGTGCTGGATGCCAAGCACCGTCGATTCGCCAAGTGGCGGTCTGTCGTCGATCCCGTACTCGATGTCTTCTGCGGCCCCGTCAGTCGCCGCCGACTCCCCGTCTGTCATTTCTCGTCGGAAAGCGTTCGACGGGGGACAAAGAGGTATTGATCCGCATCGACCGGCTCGAGCGGACTGCTGTCAGTCGGTGGGCGGACTGGGATCATTCACCCGTCGCTCGATCGGCCGCCGTCCGGACCCGCTCGGCCGACAGCGACGAGAGGTCGACCAGTTCGCCGCCGGTCTCGTCCGCGACGAGCGTCGAGAGACCGGCCCGCGAGTCGTCGCCAGCGTCTACGACCATGACGGTCGCGTCCATCGTGGCGAGGTCCCGTGCCGCCCGTCGAGTCGCTTCCGTGGGACTCCCGTCGGCGACGTTCGCCCGTCCGTCGGTGACGAGTACGACCACCGAGGCGTCGGTTTCGGCTCGCTCGAGCACCCGACCCGCGGTTTCGAGGCCGGCCGGGAGCGGCGTTCGATCGCCGGTGGGGAGTTCTTTGAGGTGGCGTGCAGCGAGCGAGACGCTGTCGGTCGGTGGGAGCAAGACGTTGGCGTCTTCCCCGGCGAAGGCGACGAACGCGACCCGATCACGCCGTTCGTAACTATCACGCAACAGCTCGAGGACGACGCCTTTGGCGGTCTGCATCGCGGGACGCATCGAGGCGCTCGCGTCGACGGCGAAGACGATCGTGACGGACGTCTCGCCGGCCCGGACCGACTGGCGGAGATCCGATCGCTCGACGCGGGTCGAGCCTCGAGCGGCGGCCGAACGAACCGATGCGGCCGCATCAATCGGGCCACCGTCTGCGGGTTCGGTTCGGACTCGAGGCCCGCGGTTGTCGACGCTCGGCGCGGCACTCGCCCGTGAGCCGCTTCGAGCCGACCCGTCCGGTCGGTCGACGGACGACGGCTCGAGGTCGGGCGCACTCGCCTCGCCGACCTCGGCTACGTCGCCACGTCGGTGACCGGGGACGAGCGGCTGGGCCTCGTCTTCGTCGCCACTATCGTCGCTGTCTTCACCATCTGTCCCATCGGAGTCGTCGCCCGACCAATCGCTCGAGGCGTCGCTCTCGCCCGCGTCGTGATTCGCGGAAGTGGGCTGCCCGCCGGAGGTCTCGGCGGGGTCGTCGGGCCGATGGTCGGGCTCCGAGCCGGATTCGTCTGTACCGGACCCGCTGTCGCCCTCCTCGCTTCCGGCTGGATCGTCCCCGGCGTCCGGGTCGAGATCGTTCTCGTCCGTTCGTCCATCGCCGTCGTCGCCCGCCGTTTCCCCGCCCGCGTCGTCGGCACCGTCGATTTCGTCCGACGACTCCGCATCGAATCGGTCCTCGAGGATCTCTTCGAGGTCGGGTTCGTCCTCGAACGGCTGGCTACGAAGCCGGTGTGGGAGGGCGTAGCTGGCTGCCTCGTGGACGTCCGGTTCGATCACCGTCGTCCGACCCTCGAGTGCCGCTATCGTCATCGCGGTGCGAGCGATCGCGACGTCCCCGCGGTGGCCGTCGACGCCGGCCGCCAGGCAGAGTTCGGCGATCTCCGCTTTGAACTCGTCAGGGAGGTCGACGCTCGAGAGGCGATCGCGGGCCTCGAGCAGCTCCGTTCGGAGTCCGTCGATTTCGTCGGCGTACTCGGCCCGCGGCGCACTGTCGTCGCTGCCGTCTGCGAGCGCGCGATCGATGATCTCGACGCGGTCGCCGACGTCGCGACAGCCTTCGACGGTGGCCTGCAGTGCGAACCGGTCGCGTAACTGGGGTCTGAGATCGCCTTCCTCGGGGTTCATCGTCCCGATCAGCGTGAACTCGGCGGGATGGGTGACGCTGATACCGTCACGCTCGACCGTGTTGACGCCGCTCGCAGCAGCGTCGAGGATCACGTCGACTAAGTGATCGTCCAGCAGGTTCACCTCGTCCACGTAGAGGATACCGCGATTTGCACGGGCGAGCAGGCCCGGATCGAAGTCGGCGTCGCCCGCGAGTGCGTCTTCGACCGAGAGCGTCCCGACGACGCGGTCTCGAGTCGCCCCTAGCGGGAGGGTGATCAGCGGCACTCGACGGGTCTCGATGGGTAATTCCTCGGGAGTTCGGTCGCGACACGACGTACATTGTGAGGCGGGATCGTCGGGTGCACAGCCGTAGGGGCAGTCAGCAACGACGCGCTGGGTCGGCAACAACTCGACCAGCCCCCGTACGGCGGTCGACTTTGCCGTCCCCTTCTCGCCAGTAACGAGTGCACCGTCTAACCCGTCGTTCACCGCGACGGCGAGCAGGACGCGCTTGAGTTCGTCCTGGCCGACGACTGCCGGAAAGGGGAGTGACGACAGATTTTTGTCTCCACGCTCTGCAACCATGCTTGAGCTAATACAAAGAGGGTTTAAAAAACGGAATGACACGGATCGGCATCTACACGGCGACGGAGAACGAACTCGGCTCGATCGGCGAGGCGGCCGACCGCCTCCCCGAGGTCGACCTGGTCGTCCGGTCGGAGAGCGACCTGGACGACGACGCCGACATCGAGGCGTTCGTCGAGGAACTGCGCGACGCCACAGCCGCCCTCTTCTGGCTGCATGGCGCCGAAGACAGCATGCCGGGCTACGAGTACGCGACCGGCGCACTCGAGGAGGCGAACGTCCCACTACTCGTTAAAGCGACCGGCGACGCGTTCGCGCTCGAGGATACGACGGTTAGCGACGCCCATCGCAACCGTGCCTACGAGTATTTAGAGCGGGGCGGGACGATCAATGTCGAGAACCTCTGTCGATTCCTCGCGAACGAGTACGGTGACCGGGCCCTCGAGTACGACGACCCAACCGAACTCCCCACGGAGGGCGTCTATCACCCTGACTATGCGGGAATCGGGTACGAGGAGTTGCTCGAGACTCACGACCCTGACAGGCCGACGGTCGCCGTCTGGTTCTACGAATCCCACTGGACCCACGAGAACACCCGCTACGTCGACGCGCAGGTTCGCGCGCTCGAGGGCCAGGGCGCGAACGTCCTCCCGATCTTCTGTAATCCGGCGACGGATACCGAAGAACAGGAGGACGCGGAGTGGGTGACGGACAACTGGTTGATCGACGACGAGGGACAGCCGGTCGTCGACGCCGTCCTCTCTTCGTTCATGTTCTCGCTGTCGATGGACGAACGCGGCCGCAGCGCCAGCGACGAGGGCCAGTCGGCCGAGGACGTCTTCCTCGACCGACTCGGCGTCCCCGTCATCCAGACGATCACGACGATGCGCTCGCGCTCTCGGTACGAGTCGAGCGAGACGGGTGTGATGGGCTTCGAACTCGCCCTCTCGGTCGCGTTGCCGGAGTTCGACGGGAACGTCATCACCCACCCGATCTCGGGCAAAGAGCGAACCGACGACGATGCTGGGATCGGATCGACCCCCAAGCATCACTTCCCGATCGACGACCGGATCGACCACGCCACCCGGCTGGCGGTCAACTGGGCACGACTGCGTCACACCCCGAACGAAGAGAAGACCGTCGCCGTCGTCCTCCACAACTACCCACCGAGCGACGACGGAATCGGGACGGCGTTCGGCCTCGACTCGCCCGAGTCGACGGTCAACTTACTCTCCGAACTCGCGGCCCGGAACTACGATCTCGGCGACGGACTGCCCGAGGACGGCCAGACGCTCGTCGAAACACTGACCGCGCAACTGACGCTCGAGGACCGCTGGGTGGCTCCCGAAGACGTTCGTGACCTCTCGGTCGACGTCGTCTCGGCCGAGCAGTACGAGGCGTGGTTCGGCGACGCCGACGAGCGGTTCCAGGAGCACATCGTCGAAGAGTGGGGCACGATTCCGGATCGCCCGTTCGCGATTCCCGGTGTTGAGTTCGGCAACGTGCTCGTCACCGTCCAGCCCCCGCGCGGATTCGGGATGGACCCCTCGAAGGTCTATCACGACTCCGATCTCCAGCCGCCACACGACTACTACGCCTTCTACGGCTGGCTGCGCAACGAGTTCGAGGCAGACGCCGTGGTCCACCTCGGCACGCACGGCAGCCTCGAGTGGCTCCCCGGCAAGACCGTCGGCTTAAACGGCGAGAGCGCACCCGACCAGCTGATAGACGACCTGCCGAACGTCTACCCCTACATCGTCAACAACCCTGGCGAGGGGACCCAGGCCAAACGGCGCTCCTACGCGGCGATCGTCGATTACCTGACGCCCGTGATGAGAAATGCCGGGACGTACGACGAACTGTCGGAACTCGAGGAACTCGCCAACCAGTACCGCGAGGCCGGGATGGAAGACGCCCGCGCGGACGACGGCGAGCACCTCGAGACCCTGATTCGAGAGACGGTCGAGGACCTCGATCTAGCGGTCGAGCTGGGAATCGCAGGAACCATCGACGAGAAAGCCGACGTTCGCGGACCTGACGAGGCCGGTTCTACGCTCGCAGAGGGCGAGGTCGACGGCGACGACCTCGAGATCGGCGAGCTGGTCGAGCGCATCCACGAGTATCTCACGGACGTCAAGACCACGCAGATCCGACTCGGGCTGCACACGATGTCCGAGCCGCCCGAAGGCGAGCGATTGGTCGAATACCTGGTCGCGCTGACCCGTCTCGAGAACCCCGGCGCGCCGAGCCTGCGCGAAAGCGTCGCGGGCGCGCTGGGCGTCGATTACGAGACGATGTTGAACGCGCCCGGCGAGTACGACGACGCCCTCGGAATGACCTATGCCGAGGCCGCAGACGTGGTCTACGAGACGAGCGTCGAGTTGATCGAGACGCTCGCAGCACACGGCTTCGACGTGCCCGTCTCCGAACTCGAGGGCGGTCCCGACGACGAGGTCAACATCAACCTCATGATCGTCGACCTCGAGACGATCGGCGACGCGCGTGCGAAACCGGGGGCTCACGACGACCTGCGGAAGGTCCTCGCGTACGTCTGCGAGGAGGCTCAGCCGCGCGTCCAGGGTGCCGAAGACGAGATTCCGCGCACCGCGGACGCCCTCTCCGGTTCGTACGTCCCACCGGGCGGCTCCGGCGCGCCGACCCGCGGTGGCGTCGACCTGCTGCCGACAGGGCGGAACTTCTACACGCTCGATCCACGGAAGGTGCCCGCGAAGGCGGCCTGGCAGGTCGGACGCGAGGTGGCCGAGGGTGTTCTCGAGCGCCACCACAACGAGACCGGCGAGTACCCCGAGGAGATCGGCGTCGTCGCCTGGGGGACCCCGACGGTCCGCACCCGCGGCGAGACGATCGCTCAGGTGCTCGCGATGATGGGCGTCGAGCCACAGTGGACCGACGCCGGCCGGATCGACGACGTCGAGCCGATCCCGCTCGAGGAGCTGGATCGGCCGCGAATCGACGTGACGACGCGTGTCTCCGGGCTGTTCCGTGACGCCTTCCCCGCGGCTGCAGGCGTCATCCACGATGCCGTCGACGCCGTCGTCGACCTCGAGGAGCCCCACGAAATGAACTACGTCAAAAAACACGTCGAGGAGGAAGCCGAGCAGTTGCGAGCGGAGGAGAGACTCGACGAATCGGACGCCCGGAACGCGGCGAAACACCGCGTTTTCACCACCAAACCCGGCGGCTACGGGGCTGGGACGAACAAGGCCGTCGACGAGGGCAACTGGGACGACCGGTCTGATCTCGCGAGCGTCTACGTCCAGTGGGGCGGCTACGCCATGGGCTCCCGCGGGCGGGTTTCTGACGCCCACGCATCCTTCGAGCGACGGCTCTCGAGCGTCGATGCGACAGTCAAGCTCGAGGACACGATGGAACAGGACGAGTTCGACTCCTCGGACTGGTATGCGTTCCACGGCGGCTTCATCTCCGCCGTCGCCGAGGTCTCGGGTGAGGAACCCGCCTCCTACGTCGGCGACTCCTCGGACCCGGACAACGTCTCCGTCTACACGAACGAGGAGAAAGTCCGGAAGGCCATGCGCGCACGCGTGCTCAACCCCGACTGGCTCGAGTCGATGGAAGACCACGGCTACAAGGGCGCTGGCGACCTCTCGACGACGGTCGACGTCACCCTCGGCTGGGACGCCACGACGGGCGTCGTCAGCGACACGCTGTGGGAAGACGTCGCCGAGAAGTTCGCCTTCGACGACGATCGCCAGGCGTGGATGCGCGAGGTCAACCCGTGGGCGCTCGAGTCGATCACCGACACCTTACTCGAGGCGATCGATCGCGACCTCTGGGACGCCGACGACGAGACCGTCGATCGGCTACGCGACCTGAACCTCGAGGTCGAGGGTGACCTCGAGGCGCGGACGACCAACGAGGCCGTCGGTGCAGGGGTGGCCACCGATGACTGAGGACGACCCCCTCGAGTCCGACGGCGGGGCATACGAGCGTGAGTACGCCGACCTCGGCGCGACGACCCAGGAGGCGATGGAGATCGCCGAGACGAGTATGGACATCGTCCGGCAGTTCGTCCCCGACGAGACGCTCGCGGATCGCATTCGACAGAAGTCCGTCCACTCGATGGGCGATATCGAGTTTCAACACCTGCTCGAGTTCACCGGGGGCGACGACCTCGGAGCCGACGAGGACGCCCCCGTTCGAGCTGGTGCCCGTGCCGTCCTCGAGGCGGCGAACGTCGTCACGGACATCACGATGGCCCAGGTGGGAATTACTGGCCGCGGGCACGACTGCGAGAAGCACAAGGCGATCGGCCACGGCTCCGAGTTGGCCAACGAGACGGGTATGACCCGGACCGCTGCGGGCGTCCTCGAGCTCGACAAACGGGGGGTCTACGACGGCGCAATCGCGACGGTGGGGAACGCGCCGACGGCCGCCTTCGCGCTCGCCGACTGCATCGAGAACGGCACCCGACCGGCCGTCGTCGTCGCGACACCCGTCGGTTTCGTCAAGGCCGAAGAGAGTCGTGGGCGCATTCGCGAGGTGAGCGAGAGCTACGACGTGCCCGCGATCACGAACGTCGGGCGACGCGGCGGCAGCGGCCTCGCTGCCGCGCTGACGAACGAACTGATTCACGTCGCCACAGACGTCCGGGCGGGCGACCTCGAGCTCGAGCGCACGGCCGACGAACGAAGCGCCGACGAGGTGAAAAAATGAGCGACGAGTACGACCTCGACAGTGGGCCGGACCCGGCGACGTTCGCAGCCGCGGCGGCCGAACCCGACATCGACGAGGAGAGCGCTGCGCCGAGGGGGCAGCGAGACGGAGGCGGCGGAGCCGCCGAAGTCCACGACCCCGTCTACGCCGTCGGCGTCGGACCGGGGAACCTCGAGTACCTCACCCCGCGTGGCGAGCGTGCAATCGCCGAGGCGGACGTCGTCGTCGGTTTCACGACCGTCGTCGAGTTCGTCGCGGAGTGTACCGACGCCGACCTGCTGACCTGTGGGTACAAGGACGAAGCAGCGGCGCTTTCGGAGTTCGCCGAGCGCGTCGCTGCTGGCGAGTCGGGCACCGCCGTCGCCATGGGCGATCCGAACCACTCGGGCTACCAGTTCGTCGGGAAAGTCCAACGCGCCCTCGAGCGTACGGCCCCCGAAACGCCGCTTCGGGTGATCCCTGGCATCTCCTCGATCCAGCTCGCTGCGAGCCGTGCCCGAACGCCAAAGGAGGATTCGACGTTCGTCACGCTTCACAAAAGCGGCGACGTTACCGCGGATATGGATCGTCTCGCGGCGGCCGTCGACGAGCGCCACCTGCTCGTCCTCCCCCGACCCTACGACATCATGCCCGGCGACATCGCCGAGTTTCTGCTCGAGTCGGGTGCTGACCCCGCCCTCGAGGCGCTGGTGTGTGAAAAATTGACCCACAAGGCCGAGGAGATCCACCGGTTTACCCTCGCGGAACTGGCGGCACACGCCGGTGGCGACGGGCCGGAGGACACGCCCTTTTCGGACCTGATCGTGCTCGTGGTTCGACAGCCCGTCGAGGCGTAGCGACGGTCACCACTGGCATCTCACTCGTCGGCACTTCGTTCTCTGAGTACGGTACTGACTGTCGTCGACACTTCCTCGAGCGCGACGGAGTGGGTCTTTCGGAGGTCGCCAGCCTGGGCTTCGTCGAGGTGTCGAAGCGCCTCTCGAAGGTGGTACTCGGTGTCGATGTGTTCGTCGTCGGTCATCTCCCTCGTCGACGATGAGATAATGGATTCGGACGGGTAACTCTGTCGGGAGGACGTTAGTTGGCCACACACGTCCCTGTGTCCGTTTCTGAGTGTCTCTCGGTGCCGTCTATTCGAGGGCGTCGTGAATCCTGCCCGTCGAGAAACTCGCTCCCGGTTTCGTCGTCCA
Source organism: Natrarchaeobaculum sulfurireducens (assembly GCF_003430825.1). NCBI lineage: Archaea > Methanobacteriati > Methanobacteriota > Halobacteria > Halobacteriales > Natrialbaceae > Natrarchaeobaculum > Natrarchaeobaculum sulfurireducens. Next base: position 1,865,342 of record NZ_CP024047.1, read on the forward strand.
ACCACTCGGTCGAACAGTTGGGAGAACCGACCGTCTCGGCTGCGATCGTAACTCGACATCGAGTACAATATGTGTAGTTAAGTAGCGTCGAGACGGTCGTTCAGACAGAATGGGTTACTATGCGGGCGTCGATCTCGGTGCGACGAACGTGCGAGCGGTCGTCGCCGAGGCCGATGGGACGACGATCGGCGTCAGTCGAAACGAGACACCGCGTGGGCCGACGGGCATCGACGTCACCGAGGGTGTCCTCGAGACGCTTCGTGAAGCGTGCGTCGACGCGGGTGTCGCCCCCAACCGGATCGTGGCCGCTGGGATCGGCTCGATCGGTCCGTTCGATCTCGTCGAAGGAGCCGTCATCGATCCGGCGAACCTGCCGGATTCGATCGACCGAATCCCGCTCACCGGGCCGATCGAGAACCTGATCGACAGCGACGACGTCTACCTCCACAACGACACGAACGCGGGCGTCATCGGTGAACGGTTCCACTCGAGTCGAAACCCGGACGACATGGTCTACATCACGATCTCTTCGGGGATCGGAGCGGGCGTCTGCTGTGACGGTCGGGTGCTCGACGGCTGGGACGGTAACGCCGGCGAGGTCGGCCACTACGTCGTCGATCCGACCGGTCGTCTGACCTGTGGTTGCGGCCACGACGGCCACTGGGAGGCGTACTGCTCGGGCAACGGCATCCCTGACTACGCCCGACTGCTCGCCGAGGACGACCCGTCGATCGACACCGAATTGCCGCTCGAGGGCCCTGAATTCACGGCGAAAGACGTCTTCGATCTCGCGGGCGAAGACGAGTTTGCCGACTACGTGATCGACCAGGTCGCACACTGGAACGCCATCGGTGTCACGAACGTCGTCCACGCCTTTTCGCCGATCGTGATCTCTTTCGGCGGTGCCGTTTCCCTCCACAACGAAGCGCTCGTCGTCGACCCGATTCGCAAGCGCGTCTCGGAGATGGTGATGACCAACGTCCCCGAAATTCGCGTCACCGACCTGGGCGACGACGTCGTCGTCGAGGGCGCACTGGCGAGCGCGCTCACCGACGGCACCGGCGACCGACGTCACCACGAGTGATAGCGTCCTTCGCTGTCGTCGGAACGCGGTGACCCATCGCTTGCTCGTGGTGAGCCCCACTTTGGCGCTCACCGACGCGGAACGCGGCGACGTGACTCCATCGCAGTACGCCGAACTGACAACAGTTCTTAATGGCCTGGATAGACGGCACCGCCGACGGACCACCGAACCGGGTCTTTCGTGGTCGTTACTGACGAATACGGGCGTCCTGCGCAACGTATTCCCCGCTCGAGTCCTAAGCAGGGGTATGTCAGAATCCGACGCCGACCGTCCGCTCAAAGCGCGCGTCGAGGAGTGGCTCAGCCGCGAAATGCCGATCATCCAGATGCACGGCGGGACGAGCGCGGTTCGGGAGGCCGACCCCGAAACTGGCGAAGTGATCATCGAACTCGGTGGCGGCTGTTCGGGGTGTTCCGTCAGCGACGTCACTACGGGTAACATCGAAGCCGCGCTCATCCAGTGGCCCGAAATCGACGAGGTGACGGTTCGAGTTCCTGACCCCCGGGACAGCCTCGGCGGCCCCGACCAGGCCGAGTCGATCATGGGCATCGACCGAACCGAGGGTGGTCGCGGCGACTGGGGCTCGTCGAACCCCGGCAAAGACCACCTTTAGAGTCTGTCTCTCCGTTTTGCCCCTCCGTTCTGTCTCTCGATAGCGTGTCCGTCGAAGGTAGTCGAGACACACCTCGAGTCGGATCCTGCTATCTGCTCGAGGGCCAGTTTCATCCGCCGCTCGAGAACGTCGAGCCTGTGGGGTACGTTGGCAGGACCGGAGAGTTTTGGGAACTCCTATATGCTTTTACGCGCCAATTACGGAGTCGTACACCATGACGACGTGTGGACGTCCGCGACACGGAGGTGACGGCGATGGGTAACGAAACCAGCGACGGAGACGACCCGGAGACAGACGGCGGCGTCCGGCCGTACACGGTTCGACTCGAGCTCGTCGACGAACCGGGAGAGCTGCTCCGCGCGCTCGCACCGGTCGCCGACAACGGAGGGAACCTGCTTTCGATCCACCACGAACGCGGCAACATCACACCCCGCGGTCACATCCCCGTAGAGGTCGACCTCGAGTGTCCGCCGGATCGCTTCGACGACGTCGTCGACGCGCTGCGAAACGCCGGCGTCAACGTGATTCAGGCCGGCGCAGAACACTACGGCGAGGAGATCAACGTCGTTCTCGTCGGCGAACTCGTCGAGACCGACCTTTCGGAGACGCTCTCACGGATCGAAGCCGAGGCCGACTCGGTCGTCCGCGACCTCTCGCTTTCGGCTCCGGACGGAACCGATGGAATCTCGAGCGCACGCGTCCGACTCGCGATCGACTCGGGTCGTGCCGACGAGGCACTCGCAGCGATTCGCTCGATCGGTTCCTCGAAGGATCTCACTGTCGTCGAACCACTGCTCGGGGGTGAGGCCTGATGCGTCTCGCTATTCTCGGTTCCGGCGCCGTCGGCCAATCAGTCGCCGACCTCGCTGGCGAGTATGGACACGAAGTCGTTGCGCTCGCAGACTCGAGTAGCGCCGTCGTCGACTCCGACGGCATCGACGTCGACGATGCGCTCGAACGCAAGATCAGTTCGGGAGCCGTTGGGGACGCCGACCCAGCGGCCGTTTTCGAGACTGACTACGACGTACTGGTCGAGGCGACGCCGACGACCCTCGACGACGCCGAACCCGGCTTCACGCACGCAAAGCGCGCACTCGAGGCCGACCGCCACGTCGTCCTCGCGAACAAGGGGCCGGTCGCCGAACGCTATGAGGATCTGCGAGCAATCGAAGCCGACAGTGCAGGCTCGGTCCGGTTCGAGGCCACGGTCGGTGGTGCGATTCCGGTCCTTTCGACGATCGAAGACGAGACGCCACAGGCGGTCACCGCAGTTCGTGGCGTCTTAAACGGCACCGCGAACTTTATCCTCACCCGGATGGCCGCCGAAGGGCTCGACTACGAACACGTCCTCGCGGAGGCCCAGGACCTGGGTGTCGCCGAGGCCGATCCGACGTTCGACGTCGACGGCACCGACGCCGCGCTGAAGTTCGTCATCCTCGCAAACGTGCTCTCCGACGGCGGCTTCTCGCTCGAGGATGCGACCGTCGAGGGCATCCAGAACATCCCCGGCAGCGCACTCGACCTCGCGGCGGAGGATGGCCGAACGATCCGACTCATCGGCGAGGCGACCCGCGAAGGCATCCGCGTCGGGCCTCGACTCGTCCCCGAAAACGGCGCACTCGCCGTCACGGGCACACGAAATATCGTCCAGATCGAGACTCGCCACGCCGGCTCGCTGCACTCGAGCGGCCGCGGTGCTGGCGGTCCCGAGACGGCAACCGCAGTTCTCTCGGACGTCGGTCGACTCCCCGAACTGTAACTGACTCGGCGTCTTCTTCGTCATCTTCGTTTCGCGCTCCGGTGTGGCCTGCGTCGAGTTCCATGGCTCTCAGGTCGTCGTTCGGGCCCGGATTTTCGATCCATCTTGAGCAGCCGTTTCGACCGGTCACACGTCCGCCGAAACCGTGTGTACGTGACACAAACCGCAAGCAGGCGTCGGGTTTGGCTGAATGCGCTTTCGAAATGGTTTTAACCGCAACGAGCCAAAGGCACCGATATAAGCGCCTCTGCGCGTGAGCTACAACAATGAGCGAACAACACCAGAACCTGGCCGTCATCGGCCACGTTGACCACGGGAAAAGTACGCTCGTGGGACGACTCCTCTACGAGACGGGGAGCGTACCCGAGCACGTAATCGAGCAGCACCGCGAAGAAGCCGAGGAGAAAGGCAAGGGCGGATTCGAGTTCGCCTACGTCATGGACAACCTCGCCGAAGAGCGAGAACGTGGTGTCACCATCGACATCGCCCACCAGGAGTTCTCCACCGACGAGTACGACTTCACCATCGTCGACTGTCCTGGCCACCGCGACTTCGTCAAGAACATGATCACGGGCGCATCCCAAGCGGACAACGCCGTCCTCGTCGTCGCCGCTGACGACGGTGTCGCGCCCCAGACCCAGGAGCACGTCTTCCTGGCTCGAACCCTCGGTATCGACGAACTCATCATCGGCATCAACAAGATGGACGTCGTCGACTACAAGGAAGACACCTACGACGACGTCGTCGACGAAGTCTCCCAGCTGCTCAAGCAGGTCCAGTTCAACGTCGATGACGCCTCGTTCATCCCGATCTCGGCGTTCGAAGGCGACAACATCGCCGACTCCTCGGACAACACGTCGTGGTACGACGGCGAAACCCTGCTCGAGGCCCTCAACGACCTGCCGGCACCGGAGCCGCCGACGGAAGCGTCGCTCCGCCTGCCGATCCAGGACGTCTACACGATCTCGGGTATCGGTACCGTCCCCGTCGGCCGCATCGAGACCGGTGTCATGAACACCGGCGACGATGTCGTCTTCCAGCCCTCGGACGTTGGTGGCGAGGTCAAGACCATCGAAATGCACCACGAAGAGGTGCCCAAGGCAGAACCCGGTGACAACGTCGGGTTCAACGTCCGTGGCATCGGCAAAGACGACATCCGCCGCGGTGACGTCTGTGGCCCCGCCGACGACCCGCCGAAAGTCGCCGAGACCTTCCAGGCGCAGATCGTCGTCATGCAACACCCCAGCGTGCTCACGGCAGGCTACACGCCAGTCTTCCACGCTCACACGGCCCAGGTCGCCTGTACGATCGAGTCCATCGACAAGAAGATGGACCCCGCAAGCGGCGAAGTCGCCGAGGAGAACCCCGACTTCATCCAGTCGGGTGACGCTGCTGTGGTCACCATCCGACCGCAGAAACCCCTCAGCATCGAGCCGTCCAGCGAGATCCCAGAACTCGGGAGCTTCGCCATCCGCGACATGGGCCAGACCATCGCGGCCGGCAAGGTCCTCGACGTCAACGAGAAATAAATGCAGCAGGCACGCGTTCGACTCGCGGGCACGAGCCCAGACGACTTAGACGACATCTGCGACGACGTCCGCGAGATCGCGAGCAACACCGGCGTCAACCTCAGCGGTCCGATCCCGCTGCCGACGAAGACCCTCGAGGTGCCGACCCGGAAGTCGCCTGACGGCGAGGGCACCGCGACGTGGGAGCACTGGGAGATGCGCGTCCACAAGCGCCTGATCGACCTGGACGCCGACGAACGCGCACTCCGACAGCTCATGCGCATTCAGGTGCCGAACGACGTCTCGATCGAGATCGTCCTCGAAGACTGATCTCAGTCGGGCCGATTCGCGTACATTTCCTTCGTTTTCTCACGGTCGAGAGCTGTGGCTGTCTCGGCTCGAGTACTCAGAGCCTATCAGGTGTACGTAGCGGGAACTTTTGTCGCTCGCCACCCTAGGAATCGTATGGTGAGTCAGGCCGGTGGGCGGTCGACGACGAGTCCTCACAGCGGTGAGCCCGGGTCGACGACGCCGATCCTCGAGTTGCTGATCGTCTTCGTCGTCGTTTTCGTCGCGCAACTCGTCGCCGACGTTCTGGGAGCGATGGCCGGACTGTTCGTCCTCACGCCGCCGATCACCGACAACCCGTGGACGATCGTCACGAGCGTCTACGCCCACGGAGGCGTCGGACACCTCCTCTCAAACAGCCTCGCGCTCGTCGTCTTCGGCTGGCCGGTGGCCCGTGCGACGACCCGGCTGCGATTTCACACGTTTTTCGTGACGACCGGCGCGTTGGCCGGGATATCCCAGATTTTCGTCACGAACGCCGTCGTGGCGACACCGGTGGTCGCCAGCCCCGGGACGCCCGGCGTTCTCGGGGCCAGCGGTGCCGTCTTCGCGCTGCTTGGCTATTTGATCGCCTCGAATCGGCTCTCGGTGAGTCTGGCTTCGTTCGTCGACGTCCCGCGCTGGCTCTCGGTGCTCGTCTTTCTCGGACTTGCCGTCGCCGTTACCCTGGCGACCGCTGCACCAGGAGTCGCCCTGATCGCACACTTCACCGGCTTCCTGCTCGGATTGCTCGCCGGTCGCACTCGAGTTCTCTCCGTCGGTCGCTGACTACCGGGCACCGGACGGTCGATGCTGTGGGTACGAATAGCCGTCACTCACAGTACCTGCTCGCTCCCAACGGCAAACTGTGAGGTAGCTATCGACCCCTTTAGAACGAATCCGCTCCCGGTACATTGGATCGAACGGCTCCGACGACTTGCCGCCGACAGCTGACTACCGCGTTGGACTCGAGTCCGTGGTTCCGTCTCACCATCTACCGACGAAACACAAGCTACAAGTAGAAACCACGGGTATACCTGCTCGAGGGCTCGTAGATCAGTGGCAGATCGCTTCCTTCGCAAGGAAGAGGCCCCGGGTTCAAATCCCGGCGAGTCCACTTGGAATTAACAGTCCTATAGAGTTCTCTACCGCAAGATAGGACCGTCGAAACGGCTTGATTCGTAACTTTTGGGCCGAGAATAACAACACGAGCCACTTCGCGATGGACATCGTGACTCCTGCGACGCCAGTCGCACCGAACGCGCCAGCGATGATCGCGATGACGAAAAACAGCAGTGCGAGTTGTGAACTACCCCACCCTACCGCGCTCGGGGCTACTCGCCTCTCGGTTGTAGAGGGTGGGGCTTCCTGTTTCTGTGTCGGAGCTTGCATCCGACGTGGACACAGCGGCTCCAGACTCCGCAGGCGGCTTCCCTTTACGGGTGGTTCGGAGTGTCCCACTCCCACCGGATGGACACTCGGCCACAACCAACGGTGCGCGCTTCTTGTCGCGCTTGAACACCGCCGGAAGCGTGGTAAGCCGTACTACTCCCTTCGACTGCAGGGATAGTAAGGCCATGTCGTGCGGTGAAAGTAAAACGATGGCGGCGCTGTATCCCCGCCCTACTCGCTCACTTCGTTCGCTCCTTGAGGACGGGGGCTTAGCGCCTATAATCAGCTAACATGGTCGTCTCGAGAGCCGTTTGCGGGAAAGGGATTCGGCCTGAACACGCCATACCGCGGGAGTTGGCCGGGGGGTTATATCTCGAGGAAGGCCTGTGATCCCTACTCAGCAGTCACGGGTCGTTGACCTCTGGTGGACACTCGAGCAGGGTGAAAAACGGCTACGAAAGCGATTCTCGGGGAGTGACTTGGGCGTGAAGACTCACTCGTTGAGGTGAGAGCGATAGCCCTTCGGTTCGAAGCCGCGCCGACAGATCACGCGTTTCCGACCGACGGTGATCGCGCTGATCTGGTCGTCGGTCTCCATACGGTCGATGACGGTCTCGAGCCGATCTTCCGACCAGCCGGTACGTTCCTGGATGGTGGTGGCGTCGACGCGACCTCCGCGCTCGACGAGCAGGCGAAGAATCTTATCCTCGTCTGGGAGGTCGCGTTCGTCGACGCCGTACTCGAACTGTTCTGCATAGCTCAGCGTTTCGTTTGCCGACTGTTCATCGTTCGATTCCGCATCCGTCGTGGACTCGGTTTCTTCTGCCCCCTCTGTCGATGAGCGACGCCAGAGAGACGAGAGCCGAGTCCAAATCGTACTGAGTGCCATGTGTTAGTTACCCTCCGATGTGACGATCACTGGGGTGAAGCAGTTGTGTTGCAGTTCTATCCACTGATTTATATTTGTGCCGCCGGCAGTCCACTTCCCGACGAGTTCGTGACAGCGTTGACGTCGCCATCGTGGAAGGGAAGTAACCTTGCGACTGGCAAGGACACAGCGTCCACGGGGTAACAATAGCTCGAAAAAGACGACGAGGTCACTCCTTCAGCAGTCGATGCCAGTAGCCGGGACCTGACGTCGAAGCCTGCTGTCGAAGTATCTGGGAGCAAGTCACACGCATTTGCTGGGAGGTCGCTCGGATGGGATCGGCGTCGACTTTCGAGTCGTGATCAGCGATCTGTGACGCCGACGGTTTCACCGTAGGTCGCCGCGAGTTCCTCGAGGGTGTCATGGTGATTGGTCGAGTGGGGTGCCGTCAGCGGAGAGATGCTGATCCGACCCTCGGCGACGGCGCGCCGGTCGGTCCCGTTCGGATCGGGAATCACGTCGGGATCCATCGATTCCCAGACGCGGTCTTTGAGGTGGACGGCGTCGCCGTTTCGCTCGGCGTCCATCTCGTAGCGTTTCGACGGGTGAGTGATCTCGACCGGTGCAGGATCACCGTCGGCCAGGGGGACGTTTACGTTGAGATACGCAGCGTGGTCGAAGACGCCGGCATTGATGGCTTTCTCGGCGAGAAACGACGTAACTCGGGTTGCGTCAGCGAAGTCGTCGGTGGTAAACTCGATCTCCGAAAGCGGCGTCTCGTCGACGGGCACGTACATGGAAGTCGCAATTGCGGGTACGTCGAAGAACGCGGCCTCGACCGCGGCACTGACCGTGCCGGAGCGACCGAGGACGTACTCGCCGAGGTTCGCGCCTTCGTTACAGCCGGAGACGACGAGGTCAGGGAACGGGCCGAGTTCGGCCAGGCCCGCAACGACGCAGTCTGCAGGCGTGCCGTAGACGGCGTAGCCGAGTTCGTGTTCGGAGACGTCGACTTCGTGTGAGATCGAGCGACCACACGCGCTGTGATCGTTTGCAGGGGCGACGACGGTGACGTTGGCGTGCTCCGAGAGAGCCTCGTAGAGCGCGCGGATGCCGGTGCTATCGATGCCGTCGTCGTTGGTGAGGAGAATTTCGAGAGAGTCGCTCATATTCGTTCGTCGGAGTGTGATCCAAAAAGCCCTCCGCTTTGTGATCAGTTAGCACGTGCAACGAGAGGTCGAGTCGATCGCGGGCTCAGGCAAGCCGATCGACGACGGTCTCCTCGTCGACGACGAGGTTGAACGCTTCCTCATCGTCGTTCCAGAGGGCGAGGGCGCGCTCGAACGAGAGAACGTCACCGTAGTCGGCTTCGAGCAACGGTCGGTTGAGCGACGTCTCGTTTGTACAGACGGCGTAGTGGTCGACGGACTCGCTTCCGTCGCTGATCTTGAACAGCGGGTTCGCGTCGCCGTCGCTCAGCGATCGGCTGAGTTTCGCCGCGACGAGATCGATTCGATTTGGCACGTGACGGTCCATATCAGCCATTTTCGCCCACTGACTGGTTTCGAGCGAGAGCTCGATCCGTCGCTTCGAATCGAGTCGCAACAGTGAGTACGAAAACTGGACATCGGCGTTGACGAACTCACCGGAGTCGTGGTCGTCGTCGGCCGGCGGTGTCGCGTCCTCGAGACGCTGCTGGACCGACGGGACGGCGAGGTCGGGACGGACGTCGAACGACCAGCCGCGGTCGGTAGGCCGCTCGCCCGGCCAGAGGCGCACAGCGGGGCTGTAGACCGTAACGCGACCCTCGCCGTCGCTGTCGTCGCCTCTTTCCCACAGGCGCTCGTCCTCGAGTTCGCGTTCGATCTCGCGAAGGCCGATGCTCGTGTTTTTGTCGGCTGGCGCCATCGCGAGCATCGTCCCGTTGGGTGCGAGCATCTCGAGATACGACCGGGTGACGGCAACGGGATCGTCGAGTTCGCTCAGGACGTTACAGGCGAGCACGAGGTCGAAACCGTCCCCGGGAGCGCTGGGGTCGAATCCGTTGTCGGGTTCCCCAACGGTCAGGGAGTCGAAGTCTTCCGCTGTCGAGCGGTGGATCGTCGCGTGGACGTTGGGTCCGGTCGTTTCGAGCATCGACTCGAGCACGTCCGCAGCTGCGCTCGGCTCGACCGCGTGGTACTCGAGCAGGGCGTCCTCGGGGAGGTACTCGTGAAGGCCGAGTGCAGGGCCGCCGACGCCGGCGCCGACGTCGAGGACGCGAAGTGATCGCCCCAATAGCCCACGGTCGGCAAGGTCGTCGAGCGCGTACTGGACCGCGGCGTAGTACGCCGGCAAGTGATAGATCGCATAGCCCGCTGCGACATCCTCGTCGTACTCGACGTGGCGTCCCTCGAGGTAGCTCGCTTTGAACCGCCGAATCGTCGACCGGAGCAGGTCGCCGCTGACGCCGTCGGCCCAGTCGGCGCCGTAGCGGTCGACCAGGAGGTCCTCGAGGTGTCGTTGGTAGCGGTCGGGAAATCGGCGAACCGGCCCAGTCAGCGGTGATACCGGGTCGTCGTCGACGGGGACGAAGGTTCCGTCATCACGTTCGATCAGACCGAGGTCTACGGCTTCCTCCCGGAGAAGCTGGCGAACGACTGCTGGGTGTGGGGACCCCTCGATGTACTCGCAGATCTCTTCGGGATCGATCGGGCGGACGTTCCGGAGATACTTCGCGTTTGAACGGACGGCCTCGCGGTGGTCGCTCATTCCGGCTCACCCGCCGTGTCGGTTGCCTCGTTGTCCGTCTCCGTGCTCCCATCTGTCTGCCACCGATCCGCTGCCTCGCGGTAAAGCGATTCGACGGCGGCCGGATCTGCTTCGGCGAGTTCGGCGGCGGCGTCGGCGACCGCGTCGGCTCCGTCGAACGACGCCTGAATGTCGGCGTAGACCCGCGGGGTCCCCTCGGTCACCTGTTCGACCAGGTCCGAGAGGCCGTCGTAAATCGGCGTCTCGAACCCGTCGGGCGCTGGGCTGGCGGCGAGTGCGAACGAGAGGACGGCGGCGTGCGTCGCCGCCTGGACCGTCTCCATCGCCTCGTCGTGTTCGGCGGCCGTCGTCTCGAGGACGTCGTTTCCGCGGGCCTCGAGCGTCTCGATCAGCCCGTCGGTCGTCGGACCGGATCGGCCCCTAACGACGGCGATCGAGCCGGGTGCCCGTTCGGGCGCGAAAAGCGGGTGAAAGCTCACGCGCTCTCGGTCGGAGGCCTGTTCGGCCATCGCTTCCAGAGGCACGTCCATGACGCCCGAAACGTCGACGATCGCCTGCTTGGCCCGGTCAGCGTGGGCGTCGATCGCTTCGGCAACGTGGGTCATCGGGACAGCGAGACAAACGACGTCGTAGCGGTCGTCACCCTCGAGGTCGGCGACCGTTCCGTCGACTGATTCGGCGGCGCTCGCTGCGGCGTCTCGGTCGAGGTCGGCGAACGCGACGTCTGCCTCGAGGCCGCGGCCGAACCACGTTCCCATCGATCCCGCGCCGACGATCAGTACGTCCATCGGTGCGAGGTATCCGTCGGCGTTCTAAAAGCCGTTCGATTACGCGAGCCCACCACGTAGACGGATGCCAGAGAAATGCTGCTGTGAGAAATGCGGTGCAAGCGAACTGGGGTGGATTTCAGTTATCGTCCTCGAGCGCGTCGGCGATGCGCTTGAGCGCGCGGGTCTGGTCGCGCATCTCGTCGCGAAGCTGGCGGACCTCACGGACGAGTTCCTCGTTTCCGACCTCCTCGCCGCGACCGCCTGGACCGCCCGGGCCGCCGCCCATGCCGCCGGGACCGCCGCCCATCATGCCGCCCATCATCTGAGCGAACGGGTTGCCGCCACCCATGCCACCGGGACCGCCACCGCCGAACGGACTCTCCGGCGGTTCGCCCTCGCCGTCGCCCTCTTCGGCGCGCTTCTCTCGGATCTCCTCGACCCGCTCGCGGAAGGATTTTTCCTCGCCGTCGTCGCTGCTCTCATCGGTGGATTCGTTTTCGTCCGACATACACTCGGGTTCTGCTGCCCAGCGGAAAAGGGTTGCCATGTTTTCGATTCGCGCCCCACTTCGTCGCTCGAGACGTGCGCCCTGAACGCCACCGGGCGGCCGTCGCGGGATGCCAGCGAACGTCGGTCAGCCGCTATCGGCGAGCGTCACAACTGGTGTACGCGCCGCTCGAGTGAGCCGTGGACGGACAACGGAACACACGAACACTGCCGCCAGCACAGCCGCCTACCCGAACGAGCCGAGCGAGGACTGTAACTCGCGGCTCGAGGACCCCTCCTCGAGTTCGTACCCGACGAGGTCGCGCATATCGACGGCGTACGTCGTCCCGGCCCGGTCGATAACGAGCAGGCGTCCTTTCACCCCCTGGACCGTTCCCGAAACCATCGTCTCACGGACTGGTTGCGTCTCGAGGTCGAGCCCGTAATCGAACTGGAACCGCTCGAGGACGTCGAACTCCTCGAGAACGGTCTCCCAGGCCGACTCGTCGACGCGATTCGCGAGCGCGGCGACCTTCGGCCCAGTTCGGACGCGGTCGACCAGCCGCGTGGCGATCTCGGCCTCGAGTTCGCGGGCGATCCGACCGTTCGAGACGGTGTGGACGTGAGCCCCACGGTCGGCGCCTTGCTCCCGGAGACGGGTCTCGAGTCGGTGACGTTTCGTGACGCCGACTTTGAACGTGTCGGGAGCGAACGCGGCAATGTAGACGGCGTGGTCGTCGTAACAGTCCATCTCGGGTTTCAGGCAGGTGCCCGTACAGCGAGCACAGACCCACGTGCTAGTGTGGAACTCACAGTACGGCGTCGTGGTTCGATCACAGTGAACGTGTTCGCCGTCGTCGATCACACCAGCACAACGACGCGAACCGAGCGCGTACGAGAGGGTATCACCGGGCTCGAGCGGCTGTCGCTCGAGGTCTCCCTCGTCGGCGAGTAACAGCGCCGAACCGCGTCCGCTCGGCTCGTACCCGACCAGTTGCACGAAAGGGAGTTAGCAGCCGGAAGTCATAGGCGTACTGTTCCGGACAAGAGCTATACGGGCGACCGGCCAACCTCGAGCTATGACGATCGAAGGCGCCCTCGATGTGGCGGTATCGACGACCGATGGCGGAACGCCGAGAGTCGAGTTCGCGTTCACCGTCACGAACGAGGGCGGCGAAGCGGTCGATCTCCACTTTTCCGACGCCGCAAAGGCAGAGTTCGTCGTCCAGGACGAGAGCCGGGAGGTCTGGCGCTTCACGGAGGGCCGTGTGTTTGCCCAGATGCTCAGTACGGATCGGCTCGAGCCGGGTGAGTCGGTCACGTACGACGGCGAGTGGGACGGCGCGAGCCAGGGCGCGTACACCGTCATCGCGGAGCTACAGGCACGAGAAGCGACGTGTACGGCGCGAGCCGAATTCGAGGTCAGCGCCTAATTGCGGTCGCCGTTGTCCTCGAAAGCCGGCCGAACGTGCTGGCGCCGGTGTGTATAAACACCCGCCATCCTAACGGCTCGCCATGCAAGCTCTGGTCGTCGCGGCGCACGGATCACACCTGAATCCGGACGCCTCCGCTCCGACCTACGCCCACGCCGACGCCATCCGCGAGACGGGTGCGTTCGACGAGGTTCAGGAAGCGTTCTGGAAAGAAGAGCCACACTTCCGTGAGGCCCTCCGCTCGCTCGAGGCCGAAGAGGTGTACGTCGTCCCGTTGTTCATCAGCGAGGGATATTTCACGGAACGAGTAATCCCGCGCGAACTCAGACTCGAGGGCTGGGATCCCTCGCTGTGGGACTCCGATGGGACGAACGCAGCGAGCGTCACACTCGAGGCCGGCGACGTGGGGAAGACGGTCCACTACTGTGGGCCAGTTGGGACCCACGACGCGATGACCGACGTGATCGTCCGTCGAGCCGAGCGCGTGACGGGGGATCCACAGGTCGGGCCGGAGGTCGGTCTCGCAGTCGTTGGCCATGGCACGGACCGTAACGAAAACTCCGCGAAAGCGATTGAGTACCACGCCGAGCGCATCCGCGAACGGGAGCGATTCGAGGAAGTGAACGCACTGTACATGGACGAATCCCCAGAGGTCGACGACGTGACGGCGTATTTCACGAGCCGCGACATCGTCCTCGTCCCGCTGTTCATCGCCGACGGCTTTCACACCCAAGAGGACATCCCCGAGGACGTCGGTCTGACCGACGACTACCGGGAAGGCTGGCCGATTCCTGCCGACGTCGACGGACACCGCCTCTGGTACGCCGGCGCGGTTGGCACCGAGGAGCTGCTGGCAGCGGTTCTCCTCGAGCGCGCGGCAGCGGCCGGGGCCGACGTCGGTGACGCGCTCGAATCGGTCCAGGGCGACGTGACCGGCACAGGTGTCTGACCGTGGTGGATCGACCGGTACACCGCGAGACCGTCCGCATCGCGACGGATCAGGGAATCGACTTCGACGGCCTTCGACTCGAGTGCGACGACGGAACCTACGTCCTCGAGACTCCCGACTACGACCTCGCACAACTCGACGAGGCCGCGCTCGTGGAGGCACTCGAGGCGGCAGAGCCGTACGTGAGCAACTGGTACTACTGGCAGGAGACGGTCGGTGGTGAGGGGACGGCCCGACGGGCGTTCCTGCGATGGTGTGAGCGGGCACCGGTCGCCGCGGCTTCCGGCGAGGGGCAGATGGGTGCCGATCCGCTCTCGGTCCCCGGCCGATACGAGGGGCTTTCGGACGGAATCGACCGACAATGGGGGCAGTTGTCGATCACGACTCGATTCGTCGACGGTTCCACCCCTGACGGCGAACGCGTCTACGATCTCGGCCACGTCGACGACGCTGACACCGACCCGGAAACTCTCGAGGAGTGTCCCGGCTTCCGGGCGGCCCGCGAAATCGCTCGGTTCGACGAGAACGATCGTTATCGACCGCTGAAGACCGCCCCGACGCTGCGATCGGGCTGGACGTGTATCGGCCTCTCCGGCGCGCAGCTGGTCGAGACCGTCGACGCGTTCTATCCATCGACGATCGCGAACTGGCACCGCGAGCGATGTGGTGAGCTCGACATCGACCACTGGAACGAGGCGGCAGCACGCCAGACTGGGATCTACAACGTGGTCGACGAACTCCCCCGCGAGGCCGTCGACTGGATGGCGAAAGCCTGCTGTGTCGACTCGCAGTGTCTGCGCCGCCGCGAGTGGCAGTACGCCGACGGCGACGACCTCGCGGTCCCCGGCGGCGACGGTCAGTTCCCCTGTCGCGAGCCATGTTCGCTCGTGATCGCCGCCGCCCGCGAATGGACCGCCCTCGAGTCAGACCCCGAACGACGGTACGAACTCGAGCTCACGGAACGCGAATTCGTGCAGCTATCGACCCTGATCGACGCGGTCGCCGACGACCGACTCGGGGAGATTCGCGAGGCAGACTTCGCCGACGGCGCGAACCGCTACCGCGCGCGGTATCTCCGTGCGAAGCGCTTCGCTGACGGCGAACTCGAGGCGAGCGACCGGTCCGAGAAGTGAACACCGATCGGACGGACGTTACAACAAGAGCCACACCGCAATGGCGACGCCGCCGAGGACGATCGCCAGTCCGAACACGGCGACGAAACTACCGACCGTCGCCGTCGTTGCGACCGCGACCGCGAGCGCGAACGCACCGAGAGCAAGCACCGCGAGCGTCGTCGAGTCGACCCCGAGATCGTCGCGGACGAACGCGAGGGCACGGTCGACCGCGGGTGGATCGGATCGCTCTCGGTTCGGTTTCGTCAGCGTCTCGTCGACCTCGATCTCCGGCGATGGCGGTAACAGCGTGACGTCGACCGACACCGACTCCGAGCCGTAGCCGGTGACGAACTCGAGATATCCGGAAACCGGTTCGTCGATGGCGTTGCCGTCGACGTCGATTGGCACGCCGACGCTGTCGTCGGTGGCGATATAGTAGTTCGACTGCTCGATCGACGCGATCCGACCGAGGTCACCGCCGAGCCGACAGTGGACGTGTGCCGGCCGCTCGTGACCGCACAGGACGACGCCGAGTTGGCGGTCAGTCTCGAACGACTCGACGTCCGTCTCGAGCGTGTTTGCGGCCGTCCGATTGACGTGAACGGTGATCTCGGTCCCGGACACAGTCGATCAGGCCGTTTAGGCTGGCGTCTCCTCGCGCATGTCCGGCGGGAGCAGGTTCGGGATCCCGTCTTCGATCGGATACCGTTCGCCACACTCCGCACAGACGAGCACACCGGCGACGATCTCTTCACCGTCGTACTCGGCGTCCTCGAGTTCGAGTTCGTGTTTATCGAGCGGACAGCGGAGAATCTCAAGCAACGACTCCTTCATAGTACGTAGGCATAGCGCATTCAGCAAAAGGTTTCGGGAAAATCGTTCCCGTCGAAACACTCGAGCCCGGTGTGGAAATCCGGTGAGAGACGTCCGCTAGCGTTACTTGTAGGGGTTTTCGACGACGACGGTCTCCTCGCGGCCGGGGCCGACGCCAACGGCATAGATGGGCACGTCGAGTTCGTCAGAAACGAACTCGAGATAGTCCCGTGCGTTTTCGGGGATAGCGTCGTACCCCTCAGCAGCGACGGCTGCCCAGTCGACGTCAGGCCAGCCCTCGAACGTCTCGAAGGTGGCCTCACACTGGCCCCACTGTTCGGTCGTCGGGGGCATCGTCAGGAGTTCCTCGCCGTCGAAGTCGTAGCTGACGCCGATTTTGACCTCCTCGAGACCTGCGAGTACGTCGACGTGATTGATCGCGAGGCCGGTAAAACTGCTCGCCCGTGCGGCGTGGCGAAGCATCGGCAGGTCGAGCCACCCGACACGGCGCGGGCGACCGGTGACAGTGCCGTACTCCCCACCTTCGTCGCGGATGTAGGTCGCGAGTTCCTCTTCGGCCTCGTCGGCTTCCGCTGGGTCATAGCCCGGCGTCTGTCCCTCGACACCGCCGAGTTCGGTCGGGAGCGGGCCGGTACCAACGCGCGAGAGGTAGCCTTTGACGATACCGACGATCTCGCCGGTGCCGACGACGCCTGGACCGAGGCCGCTGCCGACGGCTGCGCCGCCAGCGGTCGGGTTCGAAGAGGTGACGTACGGGTAGACGCCGTGGTCGATGTCAAGCGAGGTTCCCTGGGCACCCTCGAGCATGACTTCGTCGCCAGCGTCGATCCGCTCCTGGAGGAACGTCCCACAGTCGACGGTCATGTCTTCGGCGGCGAGTCGCTCGCCGTACTCGAGATAAGTCTCATAGAGGTAGTCGATGTCGAACTCCTCGCCAGTCTCCTTGCCGAAGACTTCTTCGGCGAGTGCTTTCTTCTGGGGAACGACGTACTCGAGTCGCTCACGAAGGATTTCGGGGTCGAGGAGGTCGCCGATGCGGACGCCACGGCGGCCAGCTTTGTCCTCGTAGGTCGGGCCGATCCCTCGTTTGGTCGTCCCGGCGGCGAGGTCTTCTTTCTCGGTTTCTTCGATTCCATCGAGCGCCCGGTGATACGGGAGGATGACGTGTGCGCGCTCGGCCACGCGTACGTCAGGCTCGAGGCCGCGCTCGCGAAGCTGGTCGAGTTCGTCGAACAACGTCTCCGGATTGACGACGCAGCCATTGCCGAGGACGCCGACTTTGTCCCGGACGGCGCCCGACGGCACGAGCGATAACTTGTACTTCGTACCGTCGTGAACGACGGTATGTCCAGCGTTGTCGCCGCCCTGATAGCGGACGACGACGTCGGCTGCGTCGCCATACACGTCGACGACGCCGCCTTTGCCTTCGTCGCCGAGTTGCGACCCGACGATTGTGACGGTCATAACAGCGGCGGATTCTTGCCGGGCCGATAAACAGATTACGGTATTGGCGGGCCCCGATTCTAAATCTGTACACGGTCGTGGATACATGCTGTTCAGAACACCAGGTGTGTTGGCCCGCACAGGTCGTGTCCCCTGAATTCGTCGCTGATACCGCCATACAGACGACCGATGACGGCCATGAAGCCGAAACGTTAACTACTCGCAAAAACTAAGAACGAGTTGTCACCCTTCTGGTCGGATCGCGAGAGTAACTTTTAAAAGGTCCTAAGACAAGTTAACAAATGCCATGATAGACCGACTTGAGAAGGAAGTCGACATGTTGGAACGACATCTGCAGGTCCTGAAGATGGTTATCGAGAACGAGCCGATCGGGATCGTCAAGATGTCGAACGAGACGGGTTACCCTCACCACAAGGTTCGGTACTCCCTGCGTGTCTTAGAAGAAGAGAACCTCATCGAACCCTCCAGCCAGGGTGCGATCAAAACCGAGCGTACCGCCGAGTTCGTCGACGAACTCGACGGCAAGATCGACGACATCGTCGACAAGCTCGAGTCGATGAAGATCGAAGACGTCGCCGAAATCGAAGGCTAATTCTCTCTCGGTCCGCCCTGACGGACCGTCCCCTCGTCTAGTACGTCTCACGAGCCACAACCACGGCCGCGAGCACGGTCTTCGGATCTGATACCGACCCCAATCGACCTGAACGGTCTCACAGTCTGTAGAAGACTGCCGCTGAGACCGACAATGTCCTCAACCGACCGGTCCCGGTCCGTTAGAGTTCCGGCACGCTCATGTGGAAGCCGTCGGACTGGGATTCGACCAGACAGAGGTGATAGCCCTGCTTTCGCGAGACGTTGACGAAACTCGACTTCGAACTTCGGCTGAGGAACCCACCGGTGGTCGCCTGCTCGGTGACCTCGAGTGCGCCGGGTTCGAAGTAACTCGAGGTGACGGCAATCGCGGCCGCGAGGTCCGGATAGTTCGCTTTCACCGCGGAGGCGGCCTCCTCGAGGCCGGCGAGTAGTTCCTCGCTCGCCGGTTCTCTCGAGTCGTTCACCGTCACGACGACGAGCGGATTGCCCATCTTGTCGTACGCGACGACGTCGAACGAGACCTGGTCGGGAACGTCCTCGGTGTCGTCGTCGGCCAGCGAGATCGACCCCTGAAGCTCCGCTCGATCGATTCGTGGGATGGCGTCGTAGAGGTCGGCTAGCCCGCTCGCGTGACCGGTGTCCCGGATCTCGTAGAGCAACACTTCGGTGAGCCAGTCGACGAACTGGTAGGCCATCGTTCCAGTGAGAAACTCCTCGTAGGACTGGCCGTCGACGGCCACGTCGGCGGCGTCGAACTCGGTGTGCTGTTCGAGTCGGAGGTTCGCGGCGACGTCATCCCGGTCGGCATCGCCTTCGTGAGCCGTTCGAAGCGTCGGCTCGCTTTTGGATCCGTATCGGACGAAGAGGTTCGTTCCGGAGCGGGCCTGGGCAGCCGAGAGCTGTCTCGAGGCCGCCACGGTCGTCTCGTCGTCGCGGGCCTGCTCGAGTTCGGTCTCGAGGTCTGCGATGTGCGACTGGAGTCGTTCGACGCGCTCGGTCAGCTCCTGATTCTCCGACTGGAGCCGGTCGCGTTCGGACTCGAGGCGCTCGGCTTTCGAGACGAGTTCCTCTCGGCGGGACTCGAGGCGCTCGACGCGCGCTTTGAGTCGCTCGATCGGGTGCTCAGCACGCGATTCCGACTGGGCGCTGGCACTCGCCTGTGAGCCGTCAGTCGAGCGATTCGCGGATCTCGACCGTGTCTGTTGTCGCTGGGTTGCGGTCGACGTCCCAGTCGCGTCGGCCGATCGCGATTCGCTCGCGACAGCCGATCGGCCCTCACCGGAGCGGCTCGCTTTCTGGCGGGGCTTCGTTGCTTCCTTGGACGGCCTCGAGTCGGCGTTGCTGGTCTTGTCGGGGTCGATCGACGGAATGCTTCGCGTCTCTCGCCACTGTTCTTCCTCCTCGAACCGTTCCTCGAGTTCGGATTCGGCCTCGTCGTCGGCCGAATCGGACCCACCGCTGGTGTCGTCGGCCGAATCGGACGTGTTGTCGGTATCGATCGTAGAGGCCACAGCGTCGGCGGTCGATTCAGCGGCGTCGACGCCGTCGACGCTCTCTTCCGTCCACGAAATGTCGTTCTGCTCGAGTTCGGCCGCCGCCGCCTCGACCTCTTCGGGCTCGAGTGCCGAGCCGCTCGAGTCGTCGGCGGTGTCGTGGGTTGGTTCAGTGCTGGTGTCGTGGGTTGGTTCAGTGCTGGTGTCGTGGGCTGGTTCAGCACTGGTGTCGTTGACCGGTCCGGCACTGATACCGTCGGCCGGTTCGGCGCTGGTGTCGTCGGTCACCTCAGCACTGGTGCTTTCGAGCGAGTCACCCTGAGTCGAGTCGGCCGTGGTGATTCCGGCCGGCTCCGGCTCTGTAGTAACCGAGTCGTCGGCGGTGATCCCGGACGTGGACGAGACTCCGTCGGTCCCGGTGTTTCCACCCGAGATGTCGATCGGTTCGATCGCCGATTCGGTCGGGTCGGCCGACGGTTCCGGGCGATTGCTCGATGACGAGTTGGCCGCTGTCGTGGGCGTGTTCGTTCCGGATTGGGCGTCGACTGAGCCGTCGTCGTCGCCGGTGTCGCCTCCAGTTTCGGTGTCGTCGTCCGTTTCCGGAACGTCGGTCACCTCGACCTCGATGTCGATGACCTGATAGATGCCGACTTCCTCGGCAGCGCGGTCGAACGCATCGTCGCCAGTGAGCAGGCGTTCGGCGTTGCCGATGTACGCCGCAGCCATCCGTCGGCCGCCGTAGTAGACGGCGTAGTAGTCGCCGCTGAGAACGTTTTCGCTCAGTTCGACGTAGCCGGTGAACGATCCGTCACGGAGGGTCTTGTCGACCTCCTCGAGCGGCGTCTCGTTCGTATAGTACTTCGCTCGCGTGTCGCCGCCGCGTTCTTCCATCGAACACAGCAACGGCAGGGAGGGGTGTGGGGCCTCGTAGATGGTGCCGGACGCGTTCTCGAAGTCCTCGATGTCGCCGTCGAATACGCCGACGACGCGGCCGTTGAGCATGAACAGCCACGTGCGGCTTACACTGACGGCGCCCGAAAAGCCACTCGCAGCGAGATCGGAGAGCGCAGCGTAACCGCCGCTGAACGGGCGAGAATCCCATTGTTCGACGCGCTTTTTCGTGCGCGGTTCCATAGTTCAACAAGCGGGAACCGGAACAAATACTTTTGGCTACTATTCTCGAATCCGATACGTTCAGCCTCGCTCTAGATTTTCGATTCGGCGTCGTCGGCAAGTTCTTTCATTCGTTTACCAATTCGTCCGGCACTCGAGAACTCGTCGTCGCTCATGCCGTTTGCGAGCGCGTTCCCCAGAACGAAGACCGCGTGTTTGTGCTCGCTCTTGGACTTGTGGACGTGCGAGGGATCGACGTCGAGCTCGTGGTACGGTTCGAAGAGGCTCTCGTCGACCTCCTCGCGCTCGGCGAAGTACTCCATAATGATGACGAGTTCTTCGTGAAGCTCGAGGAGTTCGTCCTTATGCATGCACAGCCTTACGAACGGTCGTGGCTTAAGGATTGTGTGCGTAGCGGTCGCAAAACGCGGCCTCAGCCGCAATTCACGCATCGGGACGAATCGACGTCAGTCGTCGGCTGGGGGGATGGCCCGGTCGCGCTGGCCAGCAGGGAACCAGGCGAGTTCGTGGTCGGCCGTGACACGGACGGCGACGCGTTCGTCCAACTTGATTCGATCGGAGTGATTATGCATACACTCGATCGTCTCACCGGAATCGAGTTCGACCCGATACAGGACGGTCGGCCCGAGGTATCGCCGGTAGACGACGCGGCCGTTCGCTTCGGAATCGTTCGCGGGGTACGCAGTAACGTCGTCCGGACGGATGAGTAGGTCGATCTCGCTGCCGTCGTACTGGTGGGCCAGCCCGTTGACGTCGTCGCGGAGAACGCGACCCAGCGAGGTGGTGACGTGATCACCGTGGACCTCGCCTGAGAGAAAACTCGCGTGGCCGAGGAAACCGGCGACAAACCGTGATTTGGGCTGCTGGAAGACGCGCTCGGGAACGTCGATCTGTTCGATGTTCCCCTCGTTCATCACGGCGACACGATCGGAGATCGACAGCGCCTCCTCCTGATCGTGAGTAACCGAAATCGCGGTCACGCCGGTCTCTTTGATGATTCGACGAACCTCTTCGCGCATCTCGACGCGCAGGTCGACGTCGAGATTCGAGAATGGTTCGTCGAGTAACAACATCTCGGGTTCGGGAGCGAGCGAACGAGCAAGCGCGATCCGCTGTTGCTGGCCCCCGGAGAGTTCGTCCGGCAGGTGGTCGCCGTGGGTCTCGAGCCCGACGAGCTCGAGCAGCTCTTCGACGCGAGCGTCGCGTTCTGTGTCGTCCCACTCCTGGAGTCCGAAGGCGACGTTCTCGCGGGCGGTGAGGTGTGGGAAAAGGGCGAACTCCTGAAAGACGACGCCGACGCCGCGTTCTTCCGGCGGGACGAACTGGCCGTTACCGGCGACGTCGTTGTCATCGAGTCTGATCTGGCCAGCAGAGGGTTTTTCGAGGCCGGCGATCAGCCGGAGGGTTGTCGTCTTTCCACAGCCGGACGGCCCGAGAAGCGTGAGGATCTCACCGTCGTGGACGGACAACGATAGATCGGAGACGACTGGCTCGCCACCGAAGTGTTTTCCGATATCGTCGAGTTCGAGAACGACGCCACCGGTCGTCTCGGGTGTGCGGCTCGGTTCCTGAGTCGTCGTCGAGAGCAGTTGTCCGTTCGCCATAGTCATCCCCCGGCAGTTACCGGTGTCTACTCTAATTTAGGGTCGCCTAAAACACTTATAGCTACCGGTCGCTTCCCATCGAATGAAAGTACCGACGCCCGTTCGGTCCTGAAACGCCGGTGTGACTACCCGTAGCTCAGAGTTCGACGCCGCTCGGGATCAGGCTGTGCTGTCTGAGGAGACTTCCGTCGTCGTCATAGACCAGAAACGTCTGTTTGTCATATCTGACGAACGGCTCGTCTTCGTCCTCGAGCGTGATCTCGACGGCGTAGCGACCGTTGTCGCCGTTCGAACTTTCGCCGTAGCCTCGTGCTGCAGAGATAAACTTCAGAACGTCGTCGGCGTCCTCGTTGAGTTCGAGGATGAACTCGCCGGTGACCCGGTTCGTCACGCTGACGACGCCGGGAGTGTCGTCGTCGAGCGGGGCTTGCAGTCGAAGCGCGACGTCCGTCTCACCCGCCTCGAGGAGGTCGCCGTCCGGGCCGGTAAGGCGCTCGCGGAGCATCGTCGATGGGCCAGTGAACTCGATCGATACGGAGGGTTTGTGTGGTTTGCCATCAGTCTCGACCCAGTCGACGTCGTCGACATCCAGGGTGAAGTGCTCGCGCCTCATTCCGTACACAGCGGTTAGCGCTCCCGCCGTATGAACGTAACGCACGACGAATCGGCCAACTGACCGGTTTCTGTCGGTCGCAGCCCCTCCGGAAGGTGGTTCCGACCGGCCGCCCCACTTAAGCCGTCTCGGTTTCGACATTCCGAAAGACAGACCGTCTTTCCGCACCGATCACTAGCGAAGACAAACGGGGGCGAGAGATGACCACACCAGAGGGAGACCTCGAGTTCGAACGGGGACGTGCCGATGGCACCGACGGAAAGCGCTCGCCACGGTGGATGGCAGATAACGACGGTGAAACCATCCTCGAGCGCGCACGACGGATGATTCGACGGGTCCTCGAGGCGATCCGGGGCACGGAGATCGACCTGGTCGAGTACCAGCCCTCAGTGCACGGGCCGCTGCTCGAGTTCGACGGTATCTCCGGACTCGAGGAAGTCGATCGGTACTGGGTCAACGCCCCGTTCGCGTTCGTCACGATCGGCTACGACCCGGACGCGAACCACCACCGCTACCACGTCGTCGAGCCGACGCTCCGCCCGGACGAACGCGTCCTGCTCGAGACGCTGTTCGAGGACGTCCGCGACCCGCTCTTATACCGGGATGAACCCCACGACGACGTCGAGACGCTTTTGCGGGAGACGATCCACGAGTATTTAGAGCGTTACGGGGCCGAAATCGACGTTCGGGCGTTCTACCGGCTGTTCTACTACGTCCACCGGGATTTCCGGGGCTACGGCCGACTCGATCCGATCATGCACGACCCGCACGTCGAGGACGTCTCCTGTGACGGCTACGAACTGCCGATTTTCGTCTACCACGACGAGTACACGGACATCGAGACGAACGTCTCCTTCAAGAAAGCGGATCTCGATCGCTTCGTCGTTCGACTCGCCCAGCACTCCGGTCGCCACATCTCGATCGGCGACCCGATGGTCGAGACGACCCTTTCTGACGGCTCGCGTGCCGAACTGGCCCTCGGCGAGGAGGTTACCCCGCGCGGGTCCGCGTTCACCGTCCGCAAGTACGCTGACGAACCGTTCACTCCCGTCGACTTACTCGAGTACGGCACGTTCAGCGTCGAACAGATGGCCTACCTCTGGCTCGCGATCGAGCACAACAAGAGTCTCATCTTCGCCGGCGGCACCGCGTCGGGCAAGACGACGAGCATGAACGCGATTTCGATGTTCATCCCGCCACGTTCGAAAGTGCTCACCATCGAAGACACCCGCGAACTAGAGCTCTATCACGACAACTGGCTCTCGTCGGTCACCCGTGAGCGACTCCACGACGGCAAAGACGTCACGATGTACGATCTGCTCAGATCGGCGCTGCGACATCGTCCCGAGTACATCGTCGTCGGTGAGGTTCGCGGCGAGGAAGCGATTACCCTGTTTCAGGCGATGAACACCGGCCACACCACCTATTCGACGATGCACGCCGACTCCGTCCAGACGGTGATCAATCGCTTAGAGAACGAGCCGATCAACGTCCCGCGAGCGATGGTCCAGAGTCTGGACATCCTCTCGGTGCAGACGCTCACCCGCCTCGAGAGCGGTCGCGTCAGGCGGAACAAGGTCCTCGCAGAAATCGAGGGGATCGATCAACGAACCGGCGAACTCGACTATTCGACGGCGTACACCTGGGACTCCGAAGCGGACGCGTTTCGCTCGGAGGGGAGCCAGCTGCTGGCGGAGATCCGTGAGGAACGCGGCTGGAGCCAGACCGATCTCCTGCGCGAACTCGAGAACCGACAGCGGTTCCTCGAGTACCTCTGGGAGAACGGCATTTCGGACTACCGACAGTTCACTGCGCTCGTCAACGAATACTACGCGGACAAAGCGAGCGTCCTCGAAACGATCCAGGCGGCCGAGGAATCGCGCGAGTCGTCGGACGCGTCGACGACCGACGAGACGAACGCGGGCAACGATTCGACAGCCTCGGGAACGCCTGTCGGGGGCGGCGGACGTCAGGAATGACGCTCTCGAGTGTCGTTCCGCTGGCGTTTGCACTCGCTCTCTGCGTGCCAATTCTCCTCGCGACCGTCCACGAAGGCGTCGATCGCGCATTGACACGTGTTTCGATCGGTCTGTTCGGTGGCTATATCGAAGAGTTTCGCGAGGAGCATCCGAACCGACAGCAGGCGCTTCGGATGGCGCACATGCCGACGACCTATCGGGAGTACGGATCGAAGACGATGTGTTACGCCGCGATCGCTGCCGTCGTCGGCTCGATCCTCGGGATCTACGTTATCTGGGCCCTCTTGCTCGTACTCGCGATCGAGCCCGACACGATGCGTGAGGCATTGCCCGGCCCGCTCGAGTTCCTCGCGAATCTCGGTGGCCTGCCGGCGCTGTCGGCGGGGGAGCTGTTCGTCCTCTTCACCGTCGCCTGTGTTACGCTGGGCGCGATCGCGGCCAGCCTCGCTTACTGGATCCGGTGGTGGTATCCTGCCTACGTAGCCGATTCGCGCAAGCGCGAGATCGACGCGGCGCTTCCGTCGACCATCGCGTTCGTCTATGCGCTCTCGAAAAGCGGGATGGCGTTTCCCGAGGTGGTTCGGATCGTCGCCCGCCACGAGGCAACCTACGGGGAAGCCGCCGCGGAGTTCGAGGTCGCGATCCGTCATATGGACACCTTCGGGGTCGACGTCATCACCGCCCTCCAGCATATGGGCCGACAGTCGCCGAGCCCGACGTTCAGTGAGTTTACCGAGAACCTCGTCAGCGTCCTCCAGAGCGGACACAGCCTCTCTACGTTTCTCGAGCGACAGCACCAGGAGTATCAGGCCGAAGCCGAATCCCAACAAGAACGCGTCCTCGAGTTACTGGGGACGCTTGCGGAGGCGTACGTGACGGTACTCGTCGCCGGCCCACTCTTTCTCGTGACGATACTGGTCGTCATCGGCATCTCCGTGGGTGGGACGGTCGAGCCGCTGCAGGTACTGATCTACCTGATCCTGCCGCTCGGGAATCTCGTCTTCGTCGTCTACCTCAGCATGGTTACCGACTCGCTCATCCCCGGCAGCACCAGGCCGGACGAACCGGAGCCAGTAACGCCCATAACGGGTGGGTCGAGGGGTACCAACGGTGAGAACCGAGGCGCAGTCTCGACAGCTGTAGCTGCTGAGACCGTCCGATCGAACGTCGAGCGAATCCAGTATCACCGTCGGCTGCAAGCGATTCGCGACCGGTTCGCATCCCCGCTCGAGACGCTGCTCGAACGGCCGAACCTGACTCTCGCGATCACCGTCCCGGTCGCGCTCGCCGTCGTCGCCTGGCAGTCGCAAGCGGCGATTACGGCTGACGGATTCGACGTGACCGTCATCGACGACGTCGTCGCGCTCGCGTTGCTGTTCGTCCTCGTGACGTTCGCCGCCTTCTACGAACTGCATCGCCGCCGGATCGACGCCGTCGCGGCGGCCGTCCCGGACCTCCTCGACCGACTCGCGAGCGTCAACGAAGCCGGTTCGTCGATGGTGCTGGCCGTCGATCACGTCCGAAACTCCGAACTCGGACCGCTCGGCGAGGAACTCGATCGAGTTTGGGCCGACGTCCAGTGGGGGGCCGACCTCTCGAGTGCGTTTCGCCGGTTCGAGAGTCGTGTCGGCACCAGAGCCGTCTCCCGGGCGGTCACGCTCATCACCGAGGCGATGAACGCGAGCGGAAACCTCGCGACCGTCCTCCGGATCGCTGGTCGCCAGGCCGCGTCCGATCGACGGCTCAAGCGCGAACGGGGCCAGGTGATGGTCGAATACATGATCGTCGTCTACATCTCGTTTCTAGTGTTCCTGTTCATCGTCACGGTGCTCGCGGCCTACCTCTTGCCGAACATCCCGGTGGAGGGGCTCGAGGCAGGGGGTGGCGGCGCAGAGGTCGACGGGCTCGCCGGTCTCTCAGCCGGCGAGATGGACGCGTACGGAACGTTGTTCTATCACGCGACCCTCGTCCAGGGGCTCCTCTCGGGGCTGATCGCCGGCCAACTGAGTACCGGCGACGTACGCGCTGGCGCGAAACACGCGGCAGCTATGATCGCGCTTTCGGTGCTCCTGTTCGCGGTCGTCGTCTGATCGACTCGAGGCCCCGCGCCGGTCACACTCGAACGCTTTTTGCACGTCCCGCGACGACGAGCGACAATGGCCGACGAACACGACCGGGCGGCCGACCGATCGAAGCGCGCAGCCGTCCGCGACACGTACGATCGGATCGCCTCCCACTTCGCGTCCACCCGCGAGTACGCCTGGCCCGAGGTCGAATCGTTCGTCCACACACACGGGGACCGGACCGACCGCGACGCCTCGAGCCCCCGTCGGGAGCCGACGGTCGGACTCGACCTCGGCTGTGGAAACTGCCGGCACGCCGAAGTGCTGGCCGCCGAGACCGACCTCGAGTCGATCGTCGGCGTCGACGCCAGCCGCGGACTGCTCGAGACGGGACGTGAACGGGCCCGCGAACGTGAATTCGACGTCGCGTTGTTGCAAGCCGACGCCGCGGAACTCCCGCTCGCGACGGATGCCGTCGACCTCGCTGTCTACGTCGCGACGCTGCATCACCTGCCAACCCGTCTGGCCAGGCGAGCAAGTCTCGACGAACTCGCCCGCGTGCTCAGACCGGACGGCCGCGCGCTGGTCAGCGCCTGGTCGACCGCCCACAACCGCTTCGACGAGACCGAGGGGTTCGATACGACCGTCGAGTGGACCCTCCCCGGCGGGGAGACCGTCGACCGCTTCTACCACATCTACGACCCCGACGAGTTCGAGGCGGACCTCGAGACGAGCGCCCTCAAGATTTGCGAGTGGGAACTCTCGAGTGGGAACTGTTATGCGACGGTCGCCGGGTCGGTGGACTCCGTCTAAGGGGGTCCCCTCGAGGTGCCATGACGCAAAGGGCGACGAGAAATGAGAAGAGTCTTAACTTAGACGCGCCCAAATTGAGGTACAGAGCGCGGATGGTCTAGTGGTAGGACCTGAGCCTTCCAAGCTCATGGCCCGGGTTCAAATCCCGGTCCGCGCATTGCTACGGCGAACAATTCGTGAGCCGTAGCAATCGAATGAGGGATTTGAAGCACGCGAGTCGCAGCGTCCGAACGGAGTGAGGACGACCGTCTCGTAGTCGGATTCAAATCCCGGTCCGCGCTGTTGTACTGCGCCCCGCCTCGAGCAACAGCTCCTGCAGATCGACGAACAGTTTCTGACGACCGGCGAGGAACGCGCCAGCGAGCACTGCTCGGCGATGAAAGACGAGGTAGTGTGGACGACGCGCTGGCGAACTCGGTTCAAAGAGGAGCGTCACTCCTCGAACGGTGAGCGAGCCGGACGGTCGCCGAGATCGATCGTGGCGGCGAAGACGAGCCCGAGGACGATTCCGAACAGGACGTGACCGAGGAGGCTCTCGACGGCAGCCCCAGGGAAGTCCTCGGCCGCCTGGGCACCCAACGCTTCGATCCAGACGGGGAGGACGATCAGTGGCAGGATCGCCCAGATCGCCAGCCCGAAGACGAACCCGGCGGCGACGACCCGACTCATGACCCCGGTTCTCGAGAGCACGTCGGTTTCGACCGTCGTCTTGACGATCCCGAGGATCGGCTGCCGGGTGACGAGAAAGCCGAAGACGATCCCGAGGGCGACGCCGTGAGCGATGTGGACTGTCCAGCCCACGACGCCGACGGGCTCGAGGCCGTAGATCGCTGGAATCGCGGCCGCGAGGACGTCGGGTTCGAACGCCCACATAAGGAGTCCGAACGCGGCGGCACCGAGCGCCCCGCCGAGTGCCCCACCGAGCGGCCAGCCCCATGTACTGTCGATGCCGACCAGGGACGTGTTCTGTGTATCTGGTGCCATATCATGCTACCCAATCACAACCGTCTGTAAAACCCTTCGACCGGCACTCGACTGCCCTGTCGCGGGCCCCACGGGTATTAGTGGCCCGCGGTCGAACGTCCGCCGTGGACCTCGAGTTCGACCTGCTTGGTTGGCCGCCGGACGGCCCGAAACTCCGGCTCGACTACCGACGGTTCAGCTACGCCGGCAAGTTCGTGATGACGAACACGGGGAAGGCCGTCGTGCGAGACGGCGAGGAGATCGTCGCAGCCATCGCGTTCAACGAAGATCGAACCGATGCAGAGACGCTGTGGCTACGCTACGTCACCGTCGACCGACACCGACGTGGCGAGGGGATCGGCCCCCGACTGTGTCGGTTCGCCCGCGACCGGGCGCTCGAGCGCGGCTACGACCGGCTTCGAATCGCCGTCAACAACCCGTTCGCGTACGAGGCGCTGTACCGCGCCGGGTTCGGCTACACGGGCGAGACGACGGGAATCGCCGAGTTGATCCTCGAACATCCTCGGCGGGCCGACGCTTCCGACGCCGTCGACGTGACCGATGCCACCGACGCCGACGACATCGGATCGAGCCCGCGAGCGCGCTACCAGGCGGGCCTCGAGGCGTTTCGCGAGCGCGACCTCTCCGCCGAGGAGGAGACCTTTCTCGAGTCCCGCCGCGGGAGCGATCCGCCAGCAGTCGACGAAACGGACGTTTGAAAGCCCGACGCACCCAACGTCGAGGTGATGGGAAATGCAGCACTTCGCGACATCGCCGTCATCGAGGAGATTCCCTTCGATGACGTCTCCGGTATCGTCGCCGTCGACGCACACAACTGGCTGTATCGGTACCTGACGACGACGGTCAAGTGGACCTCGAGCGACGCGTACACGACCGCAGACGGCACCGAGGTCGCCAACCTGATCGGCATCGTTCAGGGACTGCCCAAGTTCTTCGAACACGACGTCACGCCGGTGATGGTCTTCGACGGCGGTCCCTCCGAGCTCAAAGCCGACGAGATCGAATCCCGTCGCGAGCAACGCGAAACCTACGAGGAGCAACTCGAGATCGCCCGCGAGGAGGGCGACGCGGTGGCAATCGCCCAACTCGAGTCCCGAACGCAGCGATTGACGTCGACGATTCAGGAGACGAGTCGCGAACTGCTAGGGCTGCTCGACGTGCCGGTGGTCGAAGCCCCCGCCGAGGGCGAGGCCCAGGCCGCACACATGGTCCGACGCGGCGACGCCGACTACGTCGGCTCCGAAGACTACGACGCGTTGCTGTTCGGCGCACCGTACACCCTCCGGCAACTGACGAGCAAGGGCGATCCCGAACTGATGGATCTCGAGGCGACGCTCGCAAACCACGACCTCACACAGGAACAACTGATCGATGCGGCCATCCTGATCGGAACGGACTTCAACGAGGGCGTCTCGGGCATCGGCCCGAAAACGGCGATCAAAGAGATCACCGAACACGGCGATCTCTGGAGCGTCCTCGAAGCCCGCGGCGACAGCGTCGAACACGGCGACCGGGTCCGACAGCTGTTTCGGGAGCCGAACGTCACCGACGAGTACGAGTTCGACACGGCGCTCGAGCCCGACCTCGAGGCCGCCCGCGAGTTCGTCTGCGGGGAGTGGGGGGTCGACGAAGACGAGGTGGCCCGCGGGTTCGAGCGGATCGACGAGACCGTCACACAGACCGGATTGGATCGCTGGACCTGATCTCGCCGTCTGCACCGACGACGCCCGCTGACCGACTCGAACAGCCGAACGGGTAGAGCGGGAGGGTGGTCCGTGAGTCGGTGCCAATGGTACGAGAAGGAGCGTTGCTCTCGAGGAGCGGTCGCCCTCGGTGACAGTCGCCATTACCGACGGAAACTCTATACGGGTTCCGGTGAACGGTCTTCATGAGAGGTGACACGATACGTGACAGAGAGACTTGCAGTCGACATCGGTGGGACGTTCGTCGACGCGATCACGTTCGATCGCTCGACCCGCAACGTGACCGTCGAGAAGGCGTCGACGACCCCCGCCGAGCCGGCGTCCGGAGTCGTCTCCTCGGTCGAGAAGGTCGATGCGACCCTCGAGGAGACCGAAGCGTTCGTTCACGGGACGACGCTCGGATTGAACGCCGTCTTAGAGCGGACGGGCGCGACGACGGGAATTATCACGAACGAGGGCTTCAGGGACGTCTACGAGATCGGACGCACGAGCGTCGAGCGGGAGTCGATGTACGACATTCGCTACCAGAAACCGGAGACGCTCGTCGACCGACGGCGACGCGTCGGCGTCCCGGGCCGACTGGACGCCACCGGCGAGGAGGTCGACCCACTAGACGCCGAGGCCGTCAGGGAAGCCGCCACACAGCTCGTCGAGGAGCGAGGTGTCGAGGGGATCGCCATCTGTTTCCTTCACTCCTATCGAAACCCAGCCCACGAACGGGAGGCCGCCCGGATCGTTCGCGAGGCCTACCCGACGGTCAGCGTCTCCATCTCGAGCGACATCACGCGCGAGTATCGCGAATACGAGCGAACGAGTACGGCCGTGATGGACGCCTACATCAAACCGATCTTCGAGACGTACGTCGACGAGGTAGACGAGGCGCTTTCAGCGCGCGGGTTCGACGCACCCTTTTTCATCACCCGATCGGGTGGCGGGACGCTCACCGCCGACAGGGCGACCAACGCGCCGGTACATACCATCCTCTCTGGCCCCGCCGGTGGACTCATCGGTGCGTCCCACGTCGGCCGCGAGACTGGCCGCGAGAATCTCATTACGGTCGACGTCGGCGGGACCAGCCTCGACGCCTGCGTCATCGAAGACGGTTCCCCTGCGGTAAAGTACGACTCCCGACTCGAGCACCAGCCGCTGCAGATCCCCGTCTACGACATCCGAACGATCGGTGCCGGTGGCGGTTCGATCGCCTGGCTCGACGGCGAACTCCTCAAGGTCGGGCCCCAGAGCGCCGGTGCCGATCCGGGACCAGTCGCGTACGGACAGGGTGGAACCGAACCCACCGTCACCGACGCGGCCGTCGCGCTCGGATACGTCGATCCCGGTGACTTCCTCGGCGGCGAGATGGAACTCGACGCCGACGGCGCACGAGGCGCGCTCGAGGAGACGCTCGCCGAACCGCTCGGCTCGAGCGTTACGGCCGTCTCGCGGGGGATCTTCGACGTCACGCTCGCAAATACCGTCGGCGCGATCCGCGAACTCACGATCGAGAAGGGACTCGATCCCCGCGAGTTTTCGATGCTTTCGTTCGGCGGCGCGGGACCGATGCTCGTCCCCCTGCTCGCCCGTGAGATGGGTGTCGAGGAGGTCGTCGTCCCGACGGCACCGTCGGTGTTCTCCGCGCTTGGGATGCTCATGGCCGACGTCGTCTACGACTTCTCGCGGACGAACATCGAGGCGCTGACCGATCTCGAGGTGTCTGCCCTCGAGTCGACGTTCGACGCCCTAGATGCCGAGGCCATCGAGACGCTCACGGCAGAGGGGTTCGACGCCGAGGCGATCGATCTCGAGCACACCCTCGAGATGCGCTATCTGGGCCAGGAACACACCGTCGAGGTGGATGCGAACGAACTCGAGTCGATCGCCGACCTCGGCGATCGCTTCGAGGCCGATCACGAGAGCCGATACGGCCACACGATGGACGATCCGGCGGAGGTCGTCCACCAGCGAGTACGCGCTGTCGGACGCAACGACAAACCGCCGCTCGAGCGCGAGCAGCCGGTCGACGTCTCGCCCGAACCTGTCGGGACGAGGGACGCGTTCTGTTTCGCCGAGGGCGAACGAACCGCGTTCGACGTCTACGACCGCGACGATCTGCGGGCGGGAGCACAGCTCGACGGCCCGGCGATCGTCCGGGAGCCGACGACGACCATCGTTTTTCACTCGGATCAGACGGCGACCGTCGACGAGTATGGCCAACTCGTCATCACCGGAGGTGACACTGCATGAGCGAGCCAAACACGGACAGCCAGACGACGATCGACGCCGCCACCGTCGAGGTGGTGCGCAACTACCTCACCTCGGCTGCGACGGAGATGCAACGAACGCTGGTCAGGACCGCGTACAACACGATCATCTACGAGATCTTAGACTTCGGGATCTCGCTGTACGACCGCGACCGCACCCTGATCGCCGATTCGCCGGGACTGGCGCTCTTTCTCGGCGCAAACGACTACGCACTCGAGAAGCTAGTCGAACACGTCGGCGAGGAGAACATAGAGCCGGGCGACGTGTTGCTGATGAACTACCCCTACTGGAGTTCGACGCACACGCTCGACGTGGGCGTCTTCGCGCCCATCTTCCAGGAGGGTCCAGAGGTGCCTCGCGAGGAGAACGAACTGCTCGGCTACGCCGCGACGCGGGCTCACTGGCTCGATCTCGGAGCGAAAGACGAAGGATACGTCCTCGACTCAACGGACGTCCACCAGGAGGGGGTCATCTTTCCCGGTACGAAGGTCCACAAGCGTGGCGAGCCCGACGAGGAGGTGCTCGACCTGATTCGGTTTAACTCTCGGCTCCCGGATAAGGTGCTTGGAGACCTGAACGCCCAGATCGCTGCGATCCGGACCGGAACACGTCGACTCCGGGAACTCCACGAGAAGTACGGCGGCGAGACGATCAACGCCTGCATCGAGCGCATCCAGGACCACGGCGAGCGGACGGCTCGCGAGGCCGTCCGTGCGTTGCCCGACGGGGCGTGGTCGGCGGTCGACTACGCCGACGGGACGACCGGCGACGGCATCCGGATCGAAGTCGAGGTGACGATCGACGGCGAGGAGGTCCACGTCGACTTCTCGGGGTCTGCCGAGCAGGTCGACGGGCCGCTGAACATCCCCCGCGGGATGACCGAGACCGTCTGCAAACTCTGTTTCAAGACGATCACGACGCCCGAGGAAGCGTCGAACGCCGGTCAGTACGAGCCGCTGTCGATCCACGCACCGGAGGGCAACGTCTTCAACGCGAGCTACCCCGCGCCGACGTTTACCATCTGGACCGGCATCGTCAGCGTCGACGTCGTGTTCAAGGCGCTCGCGAAAGCGATGCCCGAGCGCGTCCCGGCCAGTTCGGGCGGCGATCTGAACGACATCATGCTGTTCGGCGAGGACCCCGAAACGGGCCGCCAGTTCGTCGAGGCAAACAACGACGCCGTCGGCTGGGGCGGGACGACGGATCACGACGGGGCCACCGCGATCATGCATATCACCGAAACGATGGTCCAGAACATCCCCATCGAGGTCTTCGAAAGCAAGGCCCCGGTCTCGTTCGACGAACTCTCGCTTCGACAGGATTCAGGCGGTGCAGGGGAATACCGCGGCGGCCTCGGCCTCCGGCGAGACTTCCGCATGGAGAGCCCCGTCGGCGCGCTCTCGATCGTCCAGAAGACCCGCGAACCAGGCTGGGGGATCGACGGCGGCGACCCTGGCGCGAAAAACGGCGTCGTCCTCGAGTGTCACGACGACGCCGACGAGCGCGTCCAGGTACTCGTCGACAACACCGACATCTACGACGACGACCGACAGTGGGTCGGAATGTTCCGGGGGACCTTCCTCGAGGACGAGGTCATCTCCAACCGCACGGGCGGCGGTGGCGGCTACGGCGACCCGTTCGACCGCGACCCCGAAGCCGTCCGCGAGGACGTGATCGATGGCTACGTCTCCCGCAAGGCGGCCCGCGAGGAGTACGGCGTCGTGATCACCGACGACGACGACATCGATTGGGAAGAAACCGACCGTCGGAGATCCAAATCGACATGATAGAAGACGACATCGCCCAAACCCAATCACCATGACCGAGTCATCCGTCATCGAGAACAGACTCGAACGCGCCCGCGAGGCCGCAGCCGAGCGCGACCTCGAGGCACTGGTCTGCTTTCCGAGTTCGAACCTCACCTACCTCTCGGGGTTCGAAGACGAGCCGATGGAACGGCACCTGTTCCTGTTCGTCACTCCCGAGCGGGAGCTGTTCGTCGCGCCCGAGATGTACGACCACCAGATTCGCGACGCGTCTCCCGTCGAAGACGTCCGAACGTGGAGCGACGACGAAGACCCGACACGGCTGCTCGAGGCGGTCGGCGACGACCTCGACATCGGCAGTGGGCGGCTCCTGGTCGACGACCGCATGTGGGCGTTGTTCACCCAGGACCTGCGGGCGACATTTCCTGACGCCTCGTTCGGCCTGGCTGGCGAGGTGCTCTCTGACCTGCGTATCCGCAAAGACGAGGCGGAACTCGAAGCTCTCCGCGAAGCCGCGCGGATTTCAGACCACGTCAGTGAGCAGATCCGGGCACTCGCTGGCGAGGCGATCGGCATGACGGAGGCCGAACTCGCCGCCGAAATCGACCGTCGGCTCGAGGACGCTGGCGGTTCCGGCGTCTCCTTCGAGACCGTCGTCGGCAGCGGGCCGAACGGTGCCCGGCCACACCATCGCCACGGCGACCGCGAGATCGAATCCGGCGATCCCGTCGTCCTCGATTTCGGCACCTGGGTTGAGGGCTATCCCGGCGACCAGACCCGGACGGTCGTCTTCGACGGCGAGCCGTCAGAGCGGTTTCTGGATGTCCACGAGGCCGTCCTCGAAGCCCACAACGCTGGCGTCGAGGCTGCTGGCCCCGGTGTCGAGGCTCGCGAGGTCGACCGCGCCGCCCGGCAAGTACTCGAAGAACGCGGCTACGGTGACGAGTTCATCCACCGCACCGGCCACGGCGTCGGCCTCGACGTCCACGAACCGCCCTATATCACGAGCGAGAACGCCCGCAAACTCGAGCCCGGAATGGTGTTCAGCGTCGAACCTGGCGTCTACCTCGAGGGTGAGTTCGGCGTCCGCATCGAGGATCTGGTCGTCGTCACCGATGGCGGCTGCGAGCGGCTGAACGACTCGCCTCGAGGATGGCAGTCGCTTTGAATGGGCACTCGAATAGCAGGGAACTGCTCTGTTAAACCCTCAATTAGTGAAATATTCAGGAGTTATCCTAAAGGGGAAGCGCCATAATCACATCTCAAATCAAATGTAGAATTTTGTGAATCCCAACTACTAGTAAATAGTGGAATGTAGAGACGAAATCTACTGTGTGAGACTTACAGAGTGTTCTATTGTTTCTACGTTCTCTCCATCGTAAAAGTCGCATTCTCCACTTAAGTAAACAAGTTCCTTCCAATCGCCTTCATAACTTTCACGATAGGCAAGGGAGTTCGTGTCAAGAATTGATGTACTTTCTGCGGAACTACCTGTGGATTCGTATTCCCATTCACCCACATCTAGGTATTCGACTGAACTATCTTCATAATATGTACCTCCAACTTCCACTTCGTATCCAATTTCAATACTTGGGTCTCTACTTGCCTCTAAGGCGACCGATACAGTGCCGTCTCGGTTTCCGTCATCACGAGGGGTATGATAATCGAAATCCATCTCATGACCTCCACGCCCCCAGTTGTGGGTTGTCATTCCATCGGCAATGCGATAGCCAGAATCACATATGCGATCCATCATTCCAGGGTACGCCCAAGTCTCATCACGTAGCGCGAAGTGACTAGGGTCCTCATCACTTCGGTACAATACATATTTGTTCTGTAGTGAGCCATATGGGCAATTTTCAGTGACTATATCATCATCGTAAACCGCAGACCAGTCACTAGTATCTTGTGTCTGAAATTCAGACCCAGATTTTTCTTTAAATTCTTTTTGTTTGTCTTTATTTCTCTGATGAAGTGCGGCTTGATCCCGTTTATTTACTGCAAACCCGAAATCACTATGAATTGTATTGTTGGTTGCGGTAACAACATATGACACGAGTTCACCTTTCGAACTGGGAATTGGTTTGATAACGTCTTTAGAATCAATTCCATTTTGTTCAGCTACGGCTTGGATCAATTCCAGTATTTCATCTTGACTAATCGGGTTTTGTAAACTTCCTCTAATAGAGTATACTTCGCGACCATCTCCTTTTCCGCTAACGGTCTTTGCTGATCCTGCTACTGCTAATGACCCTATTCCAGCCAACACCTTTCGGCGATTGGTTTTATCCATCATTGCCAACCTATAATTAAATACACTTCTATTTATATTTTCCGTTAGCCATTTCCACTAGATACGGGTTTAGGAAAGAACCAAGTGATAAAGGAGTGAAACAGTGAATATGAAACGCCGTTCGTTTAGCCTAATAGCTGTGTCGTTGGTAACCGGTTGTCTCTCCATGAATTCGACTGCTAGGAATGACTCGCCAGCCGAGCGAATATCGGCGTTCGGCACTGAAGAATGGCCACAACAAGGTGGCGACCCAATGAATCGATATCACGGATACGTGAGTGGAGAATTTGAAAAGGATATCCTTGAAGTTCAAACCTGGAACACTGACAGCAGAAGTATTCGAGCCCCACCTATTACCTCACAAACAAATACATTTCTCATAGATGGATCCGAGGGAGTTGTTACATTTGGGACAGACGGGCAGTATGAACGGACCTTTGATTATGTTCTTCCCATTGGAGCAGCTTACATTGATGATGACCTCTTCGTGTTAGGTTCAGAAAAATTAGTACGTCTCTCAGATAACGAGGTCTCCTGGAGCGTTCCGTTAGAGGTTCCCCCTCAATCTATCAAAGCTACTGGCGACCAAATTCTCGTAACACCGGATCTGGCAGATAGCATTGTGAGCATCCATAATGCCGATACTGGCGAAATAGTTACGACTACATCAGTTGATGGTACAATATCCTCAGCAGCTTTCTCTGAGAACGGCACTGGCTATCTTTTGACCTCCCGCGGCACAGTTATTGCGATTAGTGGAGACCAAGTTGCTGTTCTTGCAGATTTGGATACCTATGGTACGCAAATTTCTGTTGAAAAGGATATTTTATACGTCGCTGGAAACGATGGCAATGGACTGATCACTGCGCTCGATATAGAGACGGGGGAGATATTATGGGAGATAACGGAGCCCGGACTTGGTGATTGGGGTTTTGCTGTCGATGATAGGCATGTTTATACATTAACCAATTCTGGAACGCTCACAGCCATATCTGAAGGGGAGATAATCTGGACCGCCAAATCAGAGGGGTCATTCCAGAAGCATGCCGGCGCCGACCGTGCACCTGTCTGTACAGATGATTTTGTAATGTATATTGGATCTGAAATGGCTCTAGTTGTGGTTGACCGTGAGACCGGTACTGAACAGGGACGATATACATGGAATCCAGTTTCACCAAACCGTCCTATTCCATATGGGAATGGGGTGTTACTGTCTGACCAGGTGGGCCTCTATTGGCTTCCAGTAGACGATTGACTCAGTACATTGCTGGGCTCAGTCTCTGATTCAGGCTGCCATACGCGGTTGGTCACCCGAATTGCGGAAAGGCGGGCGTTGCCCCGTCGATCGCCACGAGCGGGCCGACAACGATGTGGAAACCGCTGTACGTTCGAAACGGAGGGTGGGAGGCTTTTCATCGAAGCCAAGCGGGAACGAAGCTCTCTCGAGATTTTACCGAGGGCGCGGCGAAGACGCGCCCACACGCAGAGCCAAAGTTCGTCTCAGAACAGGTGGTCGTCCAGCAATTTCGCTGGGCCGCCGACCTCCCAGACGGTCGTGGAGACGCCGCAGTCGGCGATCTCTTCTTCGACGTACTCGGCGTGCTCGTCGGTGGTGTTGACGTAGACGGTCGCACCCGTGTCGGTCGAGAAGTAGACCGGAATGTCCTCTTCTTCGCGGAGTTCGCGCACGCGGTTGAAGATGGCGAGCGTCGCGGGCTGCCAGTAGAGCCAGGCGGAGGGCCCGGTCATCGTCGTCGCTGCGAGCGAGAGCGAGTCGTGTTCGGCGAGTTCGAACGTCCGCT
Organism: Natrarchaeobaculum sulfurireducens; assembly: GCF_003430825.1. Classification (NCBI taxonomy): domain Archaea; kingdom Methanobacteriati; phylum Methanobacteriota; class Halobacteria; order Halobacteriales; family Natrialbaceae; genus Natrarchaeobaculum; species Natrarchaeobaculum sulfurireducens. The sequence continues at coordinate 1,903,795 of NZ_CP024047.1, forward strand.
CGAAGTCGTCGCTTCGCAGGGCGTCGCGCATCTCGGCGATCTGTTCGTGAATGTGTGCGTTCCGGGCCTGGAACATGTGACTGTCGGCGGCCTCGCGGTGAGCGTCTTCGGTCTCTTTGTGATAGGGGACGAGTCCGACGATGATCTTCAGGTCCTCGTGGAGGTTCGTCGGAACCCGTCGGGAGCGACAGTCCTCGTCGTTCAATCCGGTGTACAGTTGCGAGAACGCACCCGTTACGGCTCGAGCTGCAGATGCGGACCCGACGCGAGCGATCGTCGAAATCTCCGGCAGCGAGCACTCGAGGTCGGCAGCCTCGGCCAGCGCCACCGCAGCGGCTGCGAAGCCGGACGACGACGAGCCGAGGCCGACGTTCGATGGGAAGCTATTCTCGCTCTCGAGGCGGACCGGGTAGACGGTGTGAGCGGCGTCAGACATCGAACGCGCCTTCTCGACGACGGCTTCGACGCGTTCGGCGGCACGCCCCTCGAGTTCCTCGCCGTCGACGACGAAGGTGTCATCGTCGTAGTCCATCGAGAACTCGACGGTCGTTCGCGTGTGGCTCGGGGCCGTACAGAGGCTGATGCTATCGTGATAGGGGAGCCGCTCGATCTCGTCGCGCATCCCGTGGTACTTGATGAGTCCCTGGATGGGGTGGGCCATCGCGGTGGCTTTCATATCCTATCACGGACGTGATGGTCGCATAAAGGTCACGGCATCTCTCCGACCCCTCGGGGTCGAGGTGGCCGCCCCTCGAGCGACGTTCACGTTGGACGTCGTAGTCCCGGAGTGTCCCGAAAGCGGGGTTTCGGGTACGCTCGGTGGTGAGCGTACGCGCCGGCAGGACAACGATATATGTCTCGGCGTGGGACGTTCGACGCTATGGCCGACGACGCCGAAGGACCGGTCTACTACGTGGTTAGCGACCTCCACATCGGCGGGGACGATCAGCTGGGCGAGGTCGACTTTCTCGAGGAGTTGCTCGATTTTCTCGAGCGGTTAGAGACAACCGATGAGGACGCGGAGCTGATAGTCAACGGCGACGCGTTCGGGCTCTGGGAGTTCACCGAGGTCGAGCGACTGGCGAAGTTCGAGGCGCTGACCGAGCGCTATCCGGAACTGTTCGAGCAGCTCCGTGCGACGGGGGCGTCGATTCCGATCACGATGTTACCGGGCAACCACGACCACGAACTCGCCGCCTACGACGAGTACGTCGAGCGACTGGCCGCCTACAACGTCGATCTCGTTCGGGCGGAGTCGATCACCCGCCCGGTCGGCGATCGGACGGTCCACTTCGAACACGGCAACCAGCAGGATCCGAACAACCGATTCGAGGACTTCGGCAATCCGTACGAGACGCCGATGGGGTACTTCTACAACACCCACGTGACGAGCCGGGCGGGACGACTGTCCGAGCGGGGGCGATACAACTGGCTGAAAGACGTTCAGGCTGTCACGCCGACCGAGCGGGTGCCGCGCTGGCTCTTCTCGAAGTACTTCTACCGCGAGATGAATCCGCTCTTGCGGTATGCCGTGATTCCGTTCCTGTTGCTGCTCAACGTGAGTCTCGTCATCGCGGTGCTGGCGGGACTGGACGTGGCTGGACTCTGGACCATGCCGGTCGACACGGCGGACGCAGCGCTCGCCCGACTGGGGCTCGTCGGCGAGGCCGTCCACTTCGTCCTCGTTGTCAACGCGGCGATCGCCGGCCTGCTCATCCTCGTGGGCATCCCGCTCTACTTCTTTCTCCGTGACCTCAGACAGACCGTCGATCGGTTCGGGGTCTTCGAGACGGACCTCACTGTCGACCCTGAGGAGCCGTACGCGGCGGCTGCCCGCGAGGTGTTCGCCGACCACCCGGAAACTGCGATCTTCTGTTATGGACACACTCACCGCCCGGGCGTGAGCGAGATTGACGGTCGGTTGCTCGTCAACAGCGGGACGTGGCTGAAGCGATTCCACCATCGCGACGTCGTCGCTGGCGTGCTCCCGCCGGTATTTTACCCCTCCTATCAGCTCTGTGTCGTCCGGATCAGCGCCGATCCTGCCGGCGTGGCCGTCGAGTTCGAGCAGATCGAGAAGACAGCTACTACTACAGAAGAGATCACTCGCATCGAACGCCTCCTCACGCTCGGTCGAGAACCGTCACCCGAGTTACCCGACCGGCTGGTCGTCGGCGAACCGACCGCCACACCCCCTCGAGACGCGGAGTCTGTCCCCGGCAGGTGATCGAGTACGAGTGTACGAGTCGACGGGCTTCGTTTCCCGAGGACCGCCGGGTGGACGACAGGGAAACCCGAACGCTGAAACGACCCCACTCCTACCTCATCCTCATGGGAACCCCACGCGAGAGCCGCCAGGAACAGGCCGAAGCGATCGTCGAGCGACTCGAGGCCGAGTACCCCGACTCGACGATTTCGCTGCGGTACTCGAACCGACTCGAGTTGCTCATCGCGGTGATCCTCTCGGCCCAGTGCACCGACGAGCGGGTCAACAAAGAGACCGAACACCTCTTCGCGAAGTACGACGGGCCGGAAGACTACGCCAACGCCACCCAGGATGAACTCGCCGAGGACCTGAGTTCGATCACCTACTACAACAGCAAGGCGGGCTACGTCCGCGACTCGTGCGAGTTGATTCTCGAGGAGTACGACGGCGAGGTGCCGGATACGATGTCCGAGTTGACCGAACTCCCGGGCGTCGGCCGGAAGACGGCGAACGTCGTCCTCCAGCACGGCCACGACGTCGTCGAGGGGATCGTCGTCGACACCCACGTCCAGCGACTCTCCCGACGGCTGGGGCTCACCGAGGAGAACCGCCCCGAAAAGATCGAGCAGGAACTGATGGAGCTCGTCCCCGACGGCTACTGGCAGCAGTTCACCCACCTCTGTATCGACCACGGGCGAGCCGTCTGTGACGCACGAAACCCGGACTGCGGCGACTGTGTCCTCGCCGACCTCTGTCCCTCTGAAAAGGGCGACAGCGACGTCGACCTCGCCTCGGGAGAACCCTGGTAACGGCCGCCCTGAGACACGAGCCGCCCTGTTTCGACAGGCCGACCGTTGCAAGCCGAATTACTTTTCGACGCTCGCCGGTAGCCCTGGTTGGGATCACTATGTCTGACGACACCGACGAGACTGGCAAGGAATCACACGGGCGGAACGTCGAACTCACAAAAGAGCGCTCGCAGGACGACAAAGGCGACGAAGACGACGAACTCACCGAAGAAGAAAAAGCGGCCCGCGAACGTCAGGACGAAGAGCAACGCCGCCAGGACATCGAACACCGGTCGACAGAGCGTGAGAACGACGCCCTCGAGAACGTCAATCCGAACAATTACCGGGACGAAGAGCCCTACAAGAGCTGATCGGAGAGTCAGCTCACGCGTTTTTGACGCTCATGATGAGTCACAGTTCGGCGCCGGGACGACGACCGGCAGACCGCCAGGGCTCGAGAGCCGAACGGTAGCGCCGATCGTGAGCGTCTCGCGGTCCTGCCCGTCGACCACGAGCGTGACGTCCGCCTCGTTGCGTTCGACGCTGAGGACGATGTCGTCACTTGGGACGACCCACCGAGGGGTTCGGGTGACGAACGGGGCGATAGGGGTGACGGCGACGCCGTCGACGCCCACAGAGAGCAACGGCCCGCCGAGCGCGGTAGTGTAGCCATGACTTCCGGCTGGCGTGGCGGCGACGATCCCGTCCGCACGGACCGCCTCGAGCAGTTCGTCGCGGCTGTAGACGCCGAACTCGGATATCTGGGCGGGTTCTTTGGTAACGAGCGTGACGTCGAACAGCGCCCGCTCGAGTTCGGTGTGTTCGTTCGCCTCCGTTGCCGTTTCGAGGTCGCCACCGCGAGATTCGACGTCGACCTCGAGAAGAGGGAGCCGGCGAACCCTGGCGGATCCCGCGAGCGCAGACTCGAGGGCGCTCGTCGCCTGGGCCGGTTCGACGGTCTCGACACCGGAGATTGAGCCGACCACGAGGGTCGGAACGGTGGCTCTGGCGCGAGCGACAGCCGCGAGGTCGGCTTCCCCCTCGACGACCAGCAGTGACGGCTCGGCCTCGAGGACGGTCTCGCGTCCGCCGGTGACGGCCCTCCCGCCACGATCGTCCACCGTGGCCTCGAGCGCCGCTGGATCGACTGCGCCGTCTGCTGGGCCAATGATTCCGACGAGCGGATCGTCCTCGAGCGCGCCACACATGATACGGCGTTCACTGGTCGTGAGCAAAAACGTGCGGGGGTCGACAGGCCACAGATCGGACCGACGGTCGCGGTACGCGGTCCGTCTCGTATGGACTTCTGGCCATCACTAACGGCGCACCCGCGGCCCGTTTTGCGGTTGCACCGGTTCTGTTAAAACCCTCAGTACATGATAAGAGTTGACTGCTGCATACAGAGGGTGGATTCATTCTCAGCATCCGCGCGAGCGAAGCGAGCGCGGTTCCCGGACGGCGAGGCCGAAGGCCGAGCAGTCCGCCTTTTTCATCGAAGTTTTTGCGCGAGCGGTTCGCCGAAGGCGAACCCGACGCGGAAAAAGTTCGCGCTATCTATTCAGCAAGCTTACTGGAATCTATCACTAATTGAAGGTTTCAACAAAACCGCTGCACCGAGAACTCGGAACAGCAGTCCATCTCACTCGTCGTACGGCCAGTCGCCCGTAATCTGCATCCCCTCGGCGAGGTTCTGAGCCTCGAGATCGGCAGCAATGGCTTCGGGCGAGCGGTGCTCGATCGGCAAGTCGTCGCTCGCGAGGTCGACCACGAGGTCGGTCAGGAGGATCGCCTGTTCGCGAAGGTCGCGCTTTTCGAGTTTCTCGAGCGTATCGGCGAAGGTATGGCCCCAGCCGCGGCCGACGTTCCCGGTTCGGCTCATTACGTGATAGCCGGGGACACCCCACTGGACGAACGGCCAGTGGTCGCTGTGGGGGCCAAGCCGGGGAATCGTCTCGATCGGGTGCCCGAATCGATCGGCCACGTCCTCGGCTGCGGCCTCGAGTTCGGGGAAGCCGTGCGTATAACACTCGAGCGTTCGGCCGCGGACGACGCCGTCGTTGTTGACGATCGCCTTGATCGAGTCGTGATCGGTCGTCTCCGCGTGATGGGCAGAGCCGACGAGGCCGACTTCCTCTGCGCCGTAGGCGACGAACTCGACGCGCGTCTCGAGGTCGTCTTCGCGGTTGGCCAGAGCGGCTGCGAGTTCCACGACCATGGCTGTCCCTGCCCCGTTGTCCAGTGCGCCCTCGGCGATGTCGTGGGCGTCGACGTGGCTCGTCACGAGGACGCGCTCGTCCGTGTCGGGACCCAGTTCGGCGTGGACGTTCTGGCTTTCTGCTTGATGGACGTCGGCGTCGACGCGGACCTCGACCTCCTCGCCGTCGAACCGCCGCGCCAGTCGCGCACCGACCTCGCTCGAGACGCCGACGGCCGGAACCTGCCCGATCGGATCGTCCGCGGTCCCAACGCTGCCGGTCGGGGGTAGACAGCCCTCGACGTGGTTTCGGTAGATGAAGCCAGCCGCACCGTTCTCGACCGCGTGGTAGTACTTCTCCCGGCGGTGGATGTATCGATCGTAGTAGCTCGGGATGTCGCTGCGGACCATGACGACCGCGCCTGCTACGTCGTGAGCCTCGAAGTCGGACGGCAGGCCGTAGCCGAGGTCAACTAGCGGTCCGGAGCCGACGTCGGCGGGGCTTCGTGGCAGTGCGATACAGGACTGCTCGGTCCCACCGGCGTGGATCGAACTCTCGCCACGGGTCCATCCCTGGATCGAGAAGGGCTCGAGTCGGGCCTCGCGCGCGCCGACCTCGGCGAGTGCGTCGCGGGTCAGTTCGGCGGCCTCGCGTTCGCCGTCGCTACCTGCCATCCGGTTCTCGAGATCGACCAGTTGCTCGAGGTGCGTCCAGCCGACGTCGCTGGTGAAGCGGTCACCAATCCAGTCTGACATAACTGTGTACTGAACTCGGGGCTGTGTAACTGTTCCGCCCACACCGGATCGACGTCGGGTGACAACGCACCAGACGGATCGACATCAGCCGAAACTCTAATCTCTACAACTGATTTCAGGCAGGAAGAACTGAATCTTTTTGAGGGCGCTCCGTCTCGGGATGGGTATGCGGAAGACGCTTGCCGAGTGGCGGCCGGCAGTCGACGAGGCGATCGCCGACCTCGTCCCACAGGAGATCGACGCCGAATATCTGGAGACGTTTTTCGGCGAACCAACCTACGAGTACGATCCACAGGGGATTCAGCGGGCGCTTTCGGATCCACTGTGGGACCTGCTCGACCGGGGTGGCAAACGGTGGCGAGCGGTGCTCTTTCTCGTCTTCGTCGAGGCGTTCGGCGAGAACCCCGAAGCGTACCTGCCGTACGCCTGCATTCCGGAGATTCTGCACAACGGGACGATCATCGTCGACGACGTCGAGGACGAAGCCTCGATGCGTCGTGGCGACGACGCGCTTCATCACATCTACGGCCAGGACGTTGCACTCAATGCGGGCAACGCGATGTACTTTCTGCCGTTGAAACTGTTGATGGAGAATCCAGGGGATCTCCCACCCGAACGACGGCTGGCCGCCTACGAAATGTTGATGTACGAACTCAACCGGACCCATCTCGGACAGGGGATGGACATCTGCTGGCACAACGAACGCGACGTCCGAATCACGGCAGAACAATATCTCGAGATGTGTGCCTGCAAGACGGGCTGTCTCGGACGGATCGTTGCCCGACTGGCAGCGATCGTCACCGACCAGCCGACGGCGGTCGAACACGCCGTCGCCGACTACGCGGAACTCACTTCGGTCGCGTTCCAGATCGGCGACGATATCTTAGACGTCGAGAACTCGCTCGGACGTGCCGGCGAGTTCGGCAAGGAGTTCGGCAACGACGTTCGCGAGGGGAAGAAAACCTTGCTCGTTATCCACGCCATCCGAGAGAGTGAACCCGAGCACGCAGCCCGCCTCCAGGAGATCCTCGCCGCGGACACGAACACCGACGAGGAGGTGCTCGAGGCCCTGTCGATCATCGAAGACGCCGGCAGCATCGACTACGCCCGCGACCGAGCCCTCGCGCTCGCCGCAGAGGCTCGCGAGTCGATCGCTGACCTCGACCTCGAGGAGACAGCCCACGAGGAGCTACAGGAGTTCACCGAGTTCGTCATCGATCGCGACGTCTAGCGGCCCACCACCACTCGGGGGGCACCGATCGTCAGGTCTGACTGTCGCCCCGTCTCGAGCGCTGCGACCGGTTTCGAACCGACCAGTGCGGGCCGGAGGTCTCGAAACCGATCAGTGCTGGCCGGGAACGGACGCGAGTGCCACGGCTCGGCCTCTCGTTTCAGGATCGCCCAGCGTCGGGGCTGAGACGCAGAACGTGTCTGGTGTCATATCGAGGGCTGCGCTCAACACGCTAGAATGCGGGAATTCGCCTCGAGAATCGGTCGAGGCGGAAAACGAACCGGTGGTTCGACTGTGGACTCGAGGTCGGCGTTACTCGTCGCCTTCGAGTTCTTCGACGATCTCGTCGGCGTCGACGTCAGCGTCCTCGAGTGCGGCTTCGAGGTCGCCGCCGCCCATGCCGCCCATCATGCCGCCGAGGCCCATGTCGCCCATGCCCTCGATGACTTCCTGGACGACGATACGGTCGACGCCGACCTTGTCGATGATCTCTTGGCCGATCTGCTGTTTGCCCATCATCCACTGCTGGTTCATGGTCATCTGGGGCTCGGCCTCGAGGTAGATCGTCTCTTTCTCGACGACCTCCGTCTCGAACTCGGGTTCGGCGTCGTCGTCATCGTCCTCGTCAGGCTCGACGGGGACTTCCTCTTCGACTTCCTCGGTCTCGATCCAGAGTTCGGGCTCGAAGCCGAGGTACATCTCGAAGAGGCCGGCAGTCTGCTCCTCGCGGTCGTCGACGGCACCGACGATCTCGTACTCGTACTCGACGTCTTCGCCGGCCAGCGGGTGGTTGAAGTCGACACGGGCGCGGCCGCCGATGATCGTGCTGATGTAGCCCTGCTGGCCGTCGACCTGCACGTTCGCACCGGGGTAGCGGTCGTCCTCATCGATCTTTTCGGCGCTGACAGTCTGGACGTTGTCGGGGTCGTACTCGCCGAAGGCGTCCTCGGCAGTGATCGTCACGGTACCCTCGTCGCCGACCGCACTGCCGACGACGGCGTCTTCGACGTCCTCGAAGATGTGGCCCTCGCCGAGGACGATCGTCCGCGGCTTGAACTCCTGGCCCTGGGCGTCGACGCCTTCTTCCTCGGCGACGTCGGGGTCGGTCGTGTCGACCAGCTGTTCACCCTCGACGGTGTAGGCGGTGTACTCGAGTTCGACGAAGTCGCCGTGTTGAAGCCCGTCGGCTTCCGTTTCGGCGTCTTCGGATTCGTCTTCAGCTACTTCTTCTTCGACGTCATCGGCCTGGTCGTCTAGGTCGGCCTCCTGTTCCTCGGTCATACGTGGTACGTCCGCCCGTCTACATTTAAGTACGACGTTTTCGAGCGAGAGCGACCGATACTTACTCCAGCCAGCCGTCTTCTCGGGCATGTACGAGGTCGAAGTGAAAGTACCCGCGGACCTGGAGCGGGTTCGATCGCGTCTCACAGCCCTCGAGGCGACTGAGGTTGGCCGGGTCATGCAGGCTGACACCTACTACGACGCGCCACATCGGTCGTTTCCAGAGACGGACGAGGCTCTGCGCCTGCGAGTGGAGTCACGTCCCGACGAGACCGGCGAAGAGACGCGAATCACGTACAAGGGGCCGCTTCTCGATAGCGACTCGAAGAGTCGCGAGGAGTTCGAGACGGCGGTTGGAGACGGAGAGACGATGGCGGCCGTCCTGGCGAATCTGGGATTCGAACCCGTCGAAACAGTCCGCAAAGAGCGCGACCGGTTCGCCCTCGAGGGGTACACTGTCACGCTCGACGCCGTCGACGGCGTCGGCGAGTTCGTCGAAGTCGAAACCGAGGTCAACCGGGAGGCCGACTTCGAGTCGGCTCGCGAGGGCGCGTTCGACGTCCTCGAGCGTCTCGGGCTCGACCCGGACGATCAGCGCCGGACCTCGTATCTGGAGCTACTGCTTGAGTCGTAAGCGGTGATCGAGCCGCGTTTCGACCGGTGGTGGATTACTACGGGGTATTTTCTGACGGATTATGTTTCCGCAAGTTATAGAACCTCGAACGCTCTATCCCCGTCAATGAGCGAACGGAACATTCGGGTCGAGCCGATCGACCGGCAAGCAGTCGAGGATCAGGAGGTCGAAATCGTCGAGCGAAAAGGGATCGGTCACCCGGACTCGATCTGTGATGGAATCGCCGAGAGCGTCGCTGGGGCGCTCGCCCGTGCGTATCTCGACCGCGTCGGCAAGGTACTGCACTTCAACACGGACGAGACACAGCTCGTCGCCGGTGAGGCCGCACCCGCGTTCGGCGGTGGCGAGGTCGTCGATCCGATCTACCTGCTAATTGTCGGCCGTGCGACCAAACACTACGAGGGCCAGACCATCCCGGCCGAGCGGATCGCGCTGACTGCCGCCCGAAAATACATCGAGGAAACCATCCCACAACTCGAGTACGGCGAGGACGTCATCGTCGACGTGAAACTCGGTGAGGGAAGCGGTGATCTACAGGAAGTCTTCGGCGAGGACGAAGTGAGCGTTCCGATGGCAAACGACACCAGCTTCGGTGTCGGCCACGCGCCACTGACCGAGACCGAACGGATCGTCCAGGACGCCGAATCGCGACTGAACGGCGAGTTCGTCGAGGAGAACCCCTACCTGGGCCCGGACGTGAAGATCATGGGCAAACGCGAGGGTGACGAGATCGACGTCACCGTCGCGGCCGCGATGGTCGACAAGTACGTTCCCGATATGGACGCGTACAAAGACGCCGTCGAATCCGTCCGCGAATTCGTCGAGACGGTCGCGAACGAACACACCGACCGCGACGTGACGGTCCACGTAAACACGGCCGACGACTACGACGAGGGCTCGATCTACCTCACCGTCACCGGCACCTCCGCCGAACAGGGTGATGACGGCTCCGTCGGCCGGGGCAACCGCGCCAACGGTCTGATCACGCCCAATCGCTCGATGTCGATGGAGGCCACCAGCGGCAAGAACCCCGTCAACCACATCGGCAAGATCTACAACCTTCTCTCGACGAAGATCGCCGAGGAAGTCGTCAGCGAGGTCGACGGCATCCGTGACCTGCGCGTCCGACTGCTCAGCCAGATCGGCCGTCCGATCGACCAGCCCCACGTCGCTGACGTCCACGTCGTTACCGAAGACGGCGTCGCCCTCGGCGACGTCGAAGCCGAGATCGAAACGATCGTCGACGCCGAACTGTCGAACGTCACCGAGATCACTCGCAGCGTGATCGACGGCGAACTCACGACCTTCTAACCCGGACCACGGATCGTTCCGACCGGCCGTCCTCGAGCAGCCACATCGATCCCTACCGGGGTTGGTTCAACTCGCCGACCTGTGGTCCGTCGATGTCGACTAACTGCGGGCCCGACGTCGGCTGTGTGTTCGGCTCGCTGCCGGTCCCCTCGTAACCCCCTTATAGGCGCAGTCGTCTATCACCGGTCATGCATCCCCCCGGAGCCGATACCGTCCTCGTTCGCCACGGGGACTTAAACACCAAGAGCGCCCACGTCAAACGGCAGATGGAGGGCCTGCTCGTCGAGAACGTCGAGGCCCTGCTGGCCGACCGGGTTATTCCCGGCGACGTCCAACACCGCTGGAATCGGCCGTTGATCCACACCACCGAAGACGCCGTCGCAGCGGCGACCGACGCCGCGGCCGAGACGTTCGGCGTCGTCTCGGCGAGCGCCTGTCGAACCGTCAGCACCGAGAAGGCACAGATCCTCGAGGCCCTCGACGAGATCGCCCGCGAGTGTTACGATGGGGGGACGTTCGCGGTCGACGCTCGGCGAGCGTACAGGGAGCTGCCCTACGACAGCGAGGACCTGGCTCGAGAGGGTGGCACCGTCATCTGGGAGGCCGTCGAAGACGAGTTCGAACCGGCAGTCGATCTCGACGATCCCGACCTCACCTTCGGGATCGAGGTCCGCGAAGACGCGACGTTTCTCTACCTCGAGCAGGTGTCGGGACCGGGGGGGCTCCCGCTCGGCACCCAGGAGCGTGTGATCGCACTGATCAGCGGCGGGATCGATTCGCCCGTCGCGGCGTACGAACTGATGCGACGTGGGAGCCCAGTCATCCCGGTGTACGTCGATCTCGGGGCGTACGGGGGGGTCGACCACGAGGCGCGGGCGATGGAGGCGGTACGGACGCTCTCGAAATACGCGCCGAACGTCGACATGCCGGTCTACAAAGTCCCAGGTGGAGAAACGGTCGACCTGCTGGTCCGCGAGATGGAGAACGGCCGGATGCTGTCGCTGCGACGATTCTTCTTTCGGATCGCGGAGGAGCTGGCAGACCGAATCGACGCCCACGGCATCGTCACCGGGGAGGCCGTCGGCCAGAAGTCGAGCCAGACGATCCAGAACCTCGGTGTAACGAGTCGTGCCACCGATCTGCCGATCCATCGTCCGTTGCTCACCCGTGACAAACAGGATATCGTCGCCCAGGCTCGCAAGATCGGTACCTTTTCGCAGGCGACGATCAACGCCGGCTGCAACCGGGTCGCGCCGAACCGCGTCGAAACCAACGCCCGACTCGAGCCGTTGCTCGAGAACGAACCCGACGACCTGTTCGAGCGCGCCGCAGCGGCCGCGGCGAACGCGGAACTGGTAGATCCCTGATACGGTCGGCATCCAGCGACTGTGAGACGAAACCACCAATAGGGATTCGCACAGACCACTCCACAGTGACCCGCGTCTGTCTCATCGGGAACGACGACTGCAATCTCCAGTACGAACTCCTCTCCCGGGAGACCTCGCGCGAAGCGCTGGCGACGTACGACCTCACCCGCCCGTTCGAGAACTCGCTTTCGGTCCGTACCGTCAGTGTCGGCGCTGCCGTCTCCCTGCTGAACGACCTCCAGTGGTATCTCACCCGCTTCGTCGACGAAGCGCTCGTCCTCGAGCCCTCCGTTAGCGACGACGAGTGGCTCTCACGAGCGCTCGCTCGAGAGCTGCGAAACGGCGACGTCGATCCCGACGAGACCGGCGAGTTCTGTAAGATATATGGGCTCGAGCGCGTCGACGCTGCGACGGAGACGGGAGAGTCCGACGTCGACCGGGAGGCCGACGACGAGGGCGACGCTCGAGACGCCAACGACTCGGACGCAGGCACAACCGCCTCCTTTGCGAGCCAGCGCCTCGTCGAACCACTGTACGTGCGACGGGCGGGTGGTGAACTCCCCGCGTACGATCTCTGCGACGTCGAGGAGACGCTCGTCGTTCGGGTGACCGAAGCCGAGTACACGTGAGGAGAGAAGCGACGCGAGCGGTACCGACCCAGGGTCGTAGTAACGCTGTGTTCAGTCGAACAGTCCCGTCGAGAGGTATCGTTCGCCGCTGTCCCAGAAGACGGTGACGACGAGCGGACAGTCTTCGGCGACCTCGCCGCCGTCGGCCTCGGGCGTGGGGGCTGAATCAAACGTCCCTGGTATCTCGGGGCACTCCCGGTCGGGTTCGGCAATCTCACGGGCAACCTGCTGGGAGACCAGACTCATCGCGCCGCTCGACTGACCGACGAGGATGCCTTCCTCGCGAGCGAGCCGTCGACACTCGTCTTCTGCGTCCTCGAGTCGGACGGTTTCGACGCGGTCGATCAGATCCACATCGAGGTTGTCGCTGACGAACCCAGGTCCCATCCCCTGAAAATCGTCGTCCCCTGACTCGCCAGTCGAGAGGACGGGGTTTCGCTCCGGTTCGACGGCGACGATCTCGACGTCCGGAAACGCCTCGCGAAGCCGTCTGCCGATCCCCGAGAGCGTGCCCCCGGTTCCAACGCCAGCGACGAAGGCGTCGACCTCGCGATTATCGACCTGTTCGACGATCTCGGCACCCGTCGTTCGGTAGTGAGCCGCCGGGTTCGCCGGGTTCTCGAACTGGCCGAGCTGGGTCGCTCCTTCGGCCTCGAGTTCGTCGGCTCGCTCACGGGCGTCGGTCATGTCGCCGTCGATCAGTTCGAGGTCGGCACCGTAGGCTGCCATAATCTGCTGGCGTTCTTCGGACTTGTCCGCCGGCATGACGATCGTCAGGTCGTAGTCGCGGGCGGCGGCGACCAGCGCCAGCCCGATCCCCGTGTTGCCGCTGGTCGGTTCGACGAGCCGGTCGCCGGGTTCGATCCGCCCCTCGCGTTCGGCCGTCCGAATCATCTCCATGGCCGGCCGATCCTTGGCCGAGCCGCCGGGGTTGAACGACTCGATCTTCGCAGCGACGGTCGCCCCCTCCGGCGAGTCGACCTGGACGAGCGGCGAGCCGATCGTATCCAGGATACTCCCTTTCATTGCCCATCAGTATGGAGTCGAGACGTAAACCCGTGCTGGACGGAGGCAGGACGTGCCGGTGTAGGGACCACAGGGAGTGTGGGGTCGACAAGGAGTGTGGACTCGAGTGGCATCTGCGCTAAAGAGCGGGTAGCTTATCTCGGCTGGCCGAGATGTCTCGCCTATGGACGGCATCGTCTTCTTCCGGACGGAACGCCACGACGAGGTGATCGCGTTCTACCGCGACCTGGGCGCCGACGTCTGGCTCGAGCAGCCCGACTGTACGATTCTCGAGGCTGGCGACTTTCGCTTTGGCTTCTGTGACCGGGAGTCGGCCGACCTCGAGGGCATCGTCACGTTCGTCTTCGAGGATCGTGACGGCGTCGACGCGATGTACGAGCGACTGGCCGCTCTCGCGGACGACGAGCCACGGTTCAACGAGACCTACGACATCTACCAGTTCTTCGCCGCCGATCCCGAGGGCCGAACCGTCGAGTTCCAGTGTTTCGAGTAAGAGGACGTCGGAAACACGGCTGTTAAGCCACTCGATCCGTAACGCGTGGGTATGAGTCTCGAGACCATGCAACCGAACCCCACCTGGGACGCCGCATCCTACGAGGACGCCGTCGCCACGCTCGAAGCACACGCCGACGACCTCGTCTACAAGGTCTGGGGCGGCGACTGGTGCAAGGACTGCCGAAAACTCCTGCCCGACTTCGGCGCGGCGCTCGAGGCGGCCGGCGTCCCCGACGACAACATCGAGGAGATCGCTGTCGACCAGGACAAACAGGGCCCCGGCGTCGACGAATACGGCATCGAGTACATCCCGACGATCGTCGTCGAGCGCGTCTCCGACGGGCCAGACGAAGACGATGGTGAGGAAGTCGTCCGATTCGTCGAGAAAGAGGATCTCCCGCCGGCGATCTGGGTGGCCGAACAGCTCGAGGACGCACTCGACGACGACTGATCGAGGCCGACTGCCGTTTTCGTTCCGAGATGTCGTTCCCTGCACCCGCGAGCCGCCGTTAGCGATCGGGGTCTGGCCGTTCGACGCCCGTAATCTCGAATCGAGCGCCACCGGCATCGCTCTCGGTGATCGTCAGCTCCCAGCCGTGGGCCTCGACGGCGTTCGCAACGATGTCGAGCCCGAGGCCCGTCCCGCCACCGGTCCCCGAGTAGCCCCGCTCGAGGACGTTCTCACGATCCGATGGGTCGATCCCAGGGCCGTCGTCGGCGATGTACACGCCCGACTCGAGGACGCCGACGTCGATCGTCACGTCGTCGCCAGCGTGTTCGACCGCGTTTCGAAACAGGTTCTCGAACGCCGTCAGGAGGTGGTCGGGATCGGCGACGACAACGGATTCACCGTCGGGTTCGATCAGGGACGCGTCGGGGGCCTCGATGACCGACCAGGCGTCCCTGACGACGGACCGGAGGTGGAGTTCACTGCGGTCGGTCGTCAACCCGTTCCGGGCCTGTGCGAGGACGGTGTCGACGATCGACTCCATCCGATCGAGTGACTCCGCGACGATTTCGAGCTGCTCTCTGTCGGCCGCGGAAACGGACGGTTCGAGGAGGTCGAGTCGTCCCTTCGCGACCTGGAGCGGATTTCGAAGGTCGTGGGTCACAACGCTTGCGAACTCCTCTAGGCGCTCGTTTTGGGCCTCGAGTTGCTCGAACTGTTTCCGACGAACGAGCAGATTCGAGAGCCGCCGAAAGAGGACGACCTGTTGAACGGGAGCCCCGACGACGTCGTCGACGAGCGGATTACCACCGTCCGAACGCTCTTCGAGAAGCGACGGGTCCAGTCGCGTCTCGGGACGTCGAACGAGGACGACCGGCCTAAACGAGGATGGAGCGTCGTCTTTCAACTCGGTGATCCGGTCACGATACCGCGAAAACGATCGATCGTCCACGAGCAAGAGGTCGCCGGTCAGTTCGTTTCGGTCCGTCGTCACGTCGTATCGTGCTTCGAGGAGTTCGGCCAGGGCGTCTCTGTTCGCGTCGTCGTCGACGAGCAGCTGGATCATCCCGCGATCACTCATCGGCGCTCACCGGGGAAAAACGGCCCATTCGTCGGATACCAGTCGCGACGACACGTCGTCGGTCGACTTGACTGGTACGGAGAGCAGTTTGGAACCGAACACCTGTCATGGCTCGTTTCGGTCAGGACGGCACGTCGTTCTATCGGCCGTCGCCGGTCCACCGCGGCGTTCCCTCGAGGATACCCTCGACGTCGGTTAAGGGCTCGCCGACGACGATTCCGTCGGACGTGATCTGAAACTCGCGCATGGTCCGTTCGAAATCGCTGGCTCGTTTTTTCAGGACGCCGATCCCCTTGCGTAGCTCACCGCCTTGCTCGATGTAGTTGAGTAAGAGGATGTTGTCGGCGATGTAACTGATGTTGGCGCTGCTCGCACTCGGCATCCCGGTCACCTGCTCGGTTTCGTCGAGGAGTAAGACGGTGACGTCTCGGCTCTTGAGATAGCGGATGAGACCGTGGAGCTTCCGACCGAGTGCCTCCTCGTCACCCTGGATCGCGACCTTGTATCCGTCGACGCCGTCGATCATCACGACCTCCGACCCGTGGACGTCGACCTGCATCTTGACTCGCTGGGCGAACTCTTCAGCCGAGAGTGAGAGCGGTTCGACGGCCTCGATCGAGAGTGCGCCGTCCGCCTCGAGGTCGGACAGCGGCGTACCGGTCGACTCGGACCGGTAGACGAACGTTTTGGGTGACTCCTCGAAGAGGTAGGCAACGGGAGATCCACCCTGTTCGGCCGCCGCAGCGAGAAACTGCGTTCCGGTCGTGGTCTTACCGACGCCCGTCGGGCCGCTGATGAACGTCGCCGTTCCCCGCTCGAGGCCACCCCCGAGCATCGTATCGAGCTCGTCGATGCCGGAGGTGATCTGTGTGGGGATGAACTCTCGTTCGAACTGGTCGGGGATCAGACTCGGATAGACGGCGAGCCCGTCTTCGCGAATTTCGAGCCCGTGGGTGCCGTCCTGCTGGCCGATCCCCCGGTGTTTCGGAACCGATACTCGTCGTCCACCTTCGCCGCGCTCGAGTTCGATTATCCCGTCGCTGAGCGAGCGAATCTCGTTGTCGCTTCGGGATTTCGATGGCGTCTGGGTCGCGATGACCGTGGTTCCGCGCCCCTTCAGAAATCGCATGAACGAGATCAGCCGTTTGCGAAACTGGTACTCCGAGGGCTCGATGTACTGGAGTTGTGAGATCGGATCCAGAAGCACCCGATCGGGATTGATCTCCTCGATCGCGTCCCGAATGTCCTCGATGAACTGATCGGATTCGATGTCTCGCGTATCGACCAGATCGTATGACTGGTTACCCTCGAAGAAATCAGAGTCGGGTCCCAGATCGAGAAACTCAGCAGCAGAGAGATCGATCCCGAAACTCGAGGCGTTCGCATGAATCTCCGTCTCCGACTCTTCACCGTGGACGAAGAGGACGGTCTCGTCGTTTTCGAGACCGGTTCGTAGAAACTCGATTCCCAGAAGCGTCTTCCCCGTTCCAGGTCGTCCAACAACGAGGTAGAGCCGTCCCATCACGACCCCACCGAAAAGAATCTCGTCGAGGCCCGCCACTCCCGTTTCGACCGTCTCTAGAGAATCCATTTCGATGGCCGTACGGTATCTCGGTATCGGTATAAATGTACGTGCCTGTCAGCGACCGGTAAACGACCGAACGGCGACACGAACTCGTGACCGTTCGACTCACCGATACCGCACTGGCCGCTTCGACCGAGTGGGTGGACCGTCAGAACGGGGCGTCTGCCGGATCGTCCCCCTCGAGCCACTCGAGCGCCGTCTCGACGTCGTGGGTCGGCGCCGAACAGGTCCGCCCGCGACAGACGTACAGTGTCGGTTCGCCGTCGCGGGCCTCCCGGCCGGCCCAGATCGGCGGGGCGTCCTCGAGACCGAGTTCGCCGAGCCAGGCCTCGAGGCCGTCGTCCGTCGGCGGCCGATGTGCGAACAGTCGGCCGGAAACGTACCGCGTGGCGAACGCATCCTGCCACGGTTCAGGTGGACTTTCGGCGGCGACGGTGATCTCGACGGGCCCGGCCTCGAGCCGGTCGGCCGCGAGACAGAGCGTCGCGTGTTCGAACGCGTTCGACTCGAGGCGGTTGGCGTGGGTCTCGAGGACAGCCGAGGCGATCGACTCGAAGTCGTCGCTCGTGAACCCATCGAGAGACAGCAGCGTCTCGACGGCAACGCCGGTCGCCGACGGAGTCGACTGGTCCGACAGCTCCTGTGGACGGGTGACCAGCGACTCGCCACTTTCAGGGGTGAAATACAGCGTTTCGCGGTCGGCATCCCAGAACTCGACCTCGATGACTCGACCCAGCTCGAGTGCGAACGCGAGGTACTCAACCTCGCCGGTCGCTTCGTAACACGCGAGCGCGCCGCGAGCGAGGAAGGCGTAATCCTCGAGGTAGCCGTCGACCTTGACGTCCCCGTCTTTGTACCGCCGCGAGAGTCGGTTCGCGTCGTCGTCCCAGAGTCGCTCTCGGACGAACTCGAGCGCGTCGACGGCCTGCTCTGTGTACGCATCATCTCCGAGACAGAGCGCAGCCTCCGCACAGGTCGTGATCAGGAGCCCGTTCCAGCCCGCCAGTACCTTCTCGTCGCGGTTCGGTCGCGGACGCTCCGCTCGAGCATCGAAGAGAGCATCTCGAGCGTCCTCGAGTCGTTGTTCGACGGCCGCTTCGGCGAGGTCGTACTCCTCGGCCAGGGCATCGATCGGTCGAATCCGGTTGGGCTGGCTCGTCCCCTCGAAGTTGCCCGATTCGGTGACGTCGTAGCGGGCACAGAACAGCTCCGCATCCGTCTCGTCGTCGAGTACGTCGTGGACCTCCGCGGGCGTCCAGACGTAGAACACCCCCTCCTCGTGCTCGCCCGTTTTTGGGTCCTCGCTCTGAGCATCGAGCGTACTGAAAAAGCCGCCATCGGGATGGGTCAACTCGCGTTCGACGAACTCGAGCGTCTCTCTGACCACCTCGGCATAGCGCTCGTCGCCGGTGAGCTGGTAGCCGGTGAGCAGCGCCCGCGGGATCTCGGCATTGTCGTACAGCATCTTCTCGAAGTGAGGCACCGTCCAGTCGCGGTCGACGCAGTACCGGTGAAAGCCGCCGCCGACGTGGTCGTAGAGGCCTCCTGCCACCATCGCGTCCAGCGACTCACAGAGCACCTCGCGGAACGCCTCGCGCCCGGTCCGATCGTACGCCCGGGCGAGTACCTGTAACCGGGACGGCTGAGGGAACTTGGGACCGCTCGAGCCGAAGCCACCGTGCTGGCGGTCGGCAGTCCTGAGCGCTGCTTCGGCCGCACGCTCGAGTACCTCGCTAGTTGGCGGGGCCGAACCGCGAACCGCGTCGGGCGTCTCCTCGAGTCGGTCTCTTGCGGCACTGGTCCACTGGTCGGCTCGGTGTTCCATCTCCGCACGATCGTCGGGTGAGTCCCACGAGTCGCTGATTCGTCGACAGAGATCGAGAAAACCGGGCTGGCCCCGTTTCGCTTCTCTGGGGAAGTACGTCCCCACGAAGAAGGGCTTGCCCTCGGGGGTGAGCCACGCCGACAGGGGCCAGCCGCCACGACCTGAGACGAGTTGGCAGACCGTCATGTAGATACTATCGACGTCCGGACGCTCTTCGCGGTCGACCTTGATAGGGACGAAGTTCTCGTTTACTACCTCGGCGACGTTCCCGTCGGCGAAGCTCTCGTCTTCCATGACGTGGCACCAGTGACACGCCGAGTAGCCGATCGAAAGGAAAATCGGGACGTCACGGTCGCGGGCGGCCTCGAGCGCCTGCTCGTCCCAGGGCTGCCAGTTGACGGGGTTGTCCGCGTGCTGGCGGAGATACGGGCTCTCTTCCTCGTCGAGGCGGTTGCGTTCGGTGGGCTGATCCATGACCCGATTAGGGCCAGGTATAGTAAAAGTCCGCGGTATGTTACTAAGAAGTCGGTCGGAGTAGACGGCCAGAAACGGCCCGGCTCGAGTGATACACCGGACGTTGCCGGACTACTGCACCGGCCTGGCCGACGGCGCGAAATCGTCGACGAGGTGTTCGAGCGTTCGGTCGATCGTCTCGATGTGTTCGGTCTGGGATTCGATTTCGGTGGCAATCGCGCCGGTGTCGGTCGCGATACGCTCCGCACTGGCGACCGTCTGATCGACCATGCTCGCGACCTCTTCGGTGCTCGAGGCCTGCTCGTCAGTCGCAGCGGCGACCTCGTCGATACCGGCCGAAACCTCGCCGACGACATCGTGGATGTCCTCGAGATGTTCGACGGCTCGATCGACCTCGTCGATGCCGCGTTCGATCCGCTCGTTGTTCTCGTCTAAGCTCGTGACTGCTGCGTTGGTCTTCTCCTCGACGTCGCGGATCGTCCGTTCGATCTCGCTGGCTCGCTGCTGGGAGTCTTCGGCCAGCGATTTGACCTCGCTCGCAACGACGGCGAACCCATCGCCTGACTTGTCGGCGTGAGCAGCCTCGATCGAGGCGTTCAGCGCCAGCAGGTTCGTCTGATCGGCGATGTTGTCGATGATCGAGACGATTTCGTCGATCTCCGCGACGCTCTGTTGGATCGCAGTGACGTCTTCGGTTACCTCGGTTGCGGCCTCGCGAATCGATTCCATCGCCGAGCCGACTTCCCCAGCCGACTGCTGGCCGTTTTCAGCGAGTTCCTGGGCCGTCTCGCCCGCTGCGGCGACTTCCTCCGACGAGGAGGCGATCTCCTCGACCGACGCCGAAAGGCTCGAGGTCTCGTCGGCGACGTGCATGATCGCCTCGTGTTGCTCGTTCGCTTCGGCGTGGATCTCCTCCAGCCGCTCGCTGATCTCACCAGTTCCCTGGCCGAGTTCCGCGAGCGACTCCTGTATCTCGGCAGCCTCGGCGTTGTCGTATCCCGCGTCCGCGTCGATGTCTTCGACGACGTCGGTGTCGATGCGCTCGGTCGTATCCTCGAGTCTACCGCCCGCAGATCGGTTACCGAATGACATCACACACCTCCGTCCTCTCGTCATACTGGGAGTGTTCGGGACACGAATTCCGTGAGAAAGCCGCACTTCTGTGGCCACTGACGATTTCCAATTCCGGCATTCACACAGACAAAGGGCGGTCTCCAGTATATGCTTTTTTGCCAACGGTGCCGGTTTCTCCCCGAGTGCTAGCTATTGACCCGATAGCGTGGTCACGTGTTCACTACGACGAGGGATTGCTACAAGATACTGAATACGCCCCTCATATGACGGCGTTTCCTCGCGGGGTCTGTGGACTCGAACAGCCACCGGACGGACCGGCGACCGGGCTCCGGCGTTACTCGAGCTCTTCGGTGAGCAGGCGTCGCAGCACGAGGTGGAGAACGCCGCCGTTCTCGACGTATTCGACTGCCATCGGCGTGTCGACCTGTGCGGTGACGGTGAACTCCGTGACCTCGCCGTCGTCGTCTTCGGCCGTGACCGTCAACTCGGCGTTTGGCTCGAGGCCGTCCTCGAGGCCGGAAATCTCGAAGTGCTCGTCGCCCTCGAGGCCGAGTTCTTCCCAGCCCTCGCCGTCGTCGAACTGCAGGGGCAAGACGCCCATGCCGATGAGGTTGTCACGGTAGATACGTTCGTAGCTCTTGCCGATGGTCGCGCGGATACCGAGCAGGTCGGTTCCTTTCGCGGCCCAGTCACGGCTCGAGCCGGTTCCGAGTTCTTCGCCGGCCATGACGATGAGTGGCGTGTCCTCCTCGCGGTAGCGTTCGGAGGCGTCGAAGACCGTCGTCTCCTCGTCGGTCGGGTGGTGGATGGTGTAGCCGCCTTCCTTGCCGTCGAGCAGCTCGTTTTTGATGCGGACGTTCGCGAAGGTGCCACGCATCATGACCTCGTGGTTGCCACGGCGGGAGCCGTAGGTGTTGAACTCGTACGGTTCGACGCCGCGCTCTTTGAGCCACTGGCCGGCGGGCAGGTCCTCGCTGAACGGCCCGGCGGGGCTGATGTGGTCGGTCGTGACGGTGTCACCGAGCGTCAACAGCGCGCGAGCGCCCTCGACGTTGTCGACGCCGGGTTCTTCGAGCGGGAAGTCCTGGAAGAACGGCGGTTCGCGGATGTACGTCGACTCGGAGTCCCAGTCGTAGACCTCGCCTTCGGGGGCGTCGAGAGCTTCCCAGCGCTCGTCGCCTTCGTAGACGCTCGCGTACTTCTCCTCGAACATCTCGGGAGAGATGCTGTCGTGGATCGTCTCGCGGACTTCCTCCGTGTCCGGCCAGATGTCCTCGAGGTAGATTTCCTCGCCATCGTCGTTCGTGCCGATGGGCTCTTCCTCGAGGTCGATGTCCATCCGACCTGCGAGACCGTAGGCGACGACCAGCGGCGGGGAAGCGAGATAGTTCGCTTTGATCTTCGGGTGGATGCGGGCCTCGAAGTTTCGGTTACCCGAGAGGACGCTCGTCGTCCAGAGGTCGTGTTCGTCGATCGCGTTCTCGATCGGCTCTGGCAGGGGTCCGGAGTTGCCGATACAGGTCGTACAGCCGTAGCCGACGACGTGGTAGCCGAGTTCCTCGAGGTCCTCGAGCAGCCCGGAGCGCTCGAGATACTCCGTGACGACCCGACTGCCGGGTGCAAGGCTGGTTTTGACGTACTCGGGTACCTCGAGTCCGGCCTCGGCCGCGTTCCGAGCGAGCAGGCCGGCACCGACCATCACGGACGGGTTCGAGGTGTTCGTACAGGAGGTGATCGCGCTGACGAGGACATCGCCGTGGCCGATTTCGATCTCAGTTCCGTCCTCGAGTTCGACGGGGACCTTCTCGTCGAGCGCGAGACCGGGGCCGTCGGCGGTCGAATCCGCCGCGGCCGCGCCGCTTCCGTCGCCGATCGCTGGTTCGCCGCCGGGGCCGATAACGCCTTCCTCTTCGAGCAGGGACGGGAAGTGCTCGTCGAGGTTGCCCATCGGGATACGCTGGTGGGGCTTCTTGTGGCCGGCGAGGCTCGGTTCGACGTCGCCGAGATCGAACTCGACGACCTCGGTGAATTCGGGGTCCTGCTCGCCGAACAGTCCCTGGGCCTCGAGATATTCGCGGATGAGTTCGATGTGATCTTCGTCGCGACCCGTGAGTTCGAGGTACTCGAGGGTCTTGTCGTCGACGGGGAACATGCTGATGGTCGAACCCTGTTCGGGGGCCATGTTCGAGATCGTCGCTCGGTCGGCCACGGAAAGCTGGGAGACGCCGGGGCCGAAGAACTCGACGAACTTGTCGACGACGCCGACTTCGCGGAGCTTTTCGGTGATGTGAAGGACGAGGTCCGTCGCGGTCGCACCGTCAGGCAGATCGCCGGAGAGGCGGACACCGACGACTTCGGGAAGGGACATGTTGATCGGCTGGCCGAGCAACGCCGCTTCGGCCTCGATTCCACCGACACCCCAGCCGACGACACCGATACCGCCGATCATCGGGGTGTGGCTGTCGGTACCGACGAGCGTGTCGGGCACCAGCCACTGCTCGCCGTCGACCTCACGCTCGTGGACGACCTCGCCGAGGTGTTCTAAGTTGACCTGGTGGACGATCCCCGTTCCCGGCGGCACGACGTTGAACTCGTCGAACGCCTGCTGGGCCCACTTGATCGCGCGGTATCGCTCTTCGTTGCGCTCGTACTCGATCTCGACGTTCTTCTCGTAGGCGTCGTCGCTGCCGAAGTGGTCGACCTGTACGCTGTGGTCGATCACGAGGTCACACGGGACTTCCGGCTCGACGACCGTCGGGTCGACGCCCTTTCGGTCTGCGGCCGAGCGCAGGGCCGCGAGGTCGACGACTGCTGGCACACCGGTCAGGTCCTGCAGGACGACCCGCGAGACCGTAAACGGCACTTCGGCATCCGGAACGTCCGGCTCCCAGGAAGCGGCCGCGCGAACGTCGTCGGCGTCGATCATGTCGCCGTCAGCGTTGCGCAGCACGGACTCGAGCAACACTCGAATGCTCACGGGCAGCTTCTCGAGGTCACAGAGGCCCTGCTCCTCTAAGACCGTAAGGTCGGCCATTTTGTACGTTTCTCCGTCGTGCTCGAACTCCCGGATTGCATCCGAGAACTCCATCGTAGACATATGCGCGGCTATGGACCCATCACATTTGAAACTGCCGAGAACCGTTCGAAGCGGTCACAACGGCCCCGTATTTGTCGGGGCAAATTTTGCATCGCACAGAATAACCCGATATCATCAGTTTCAGGCTCTACCGACCGGTTCGACCGTCCGATCTGCACCGATCGTTAATGACTATTTTATCACCGGGTGGAAAAATGAGACAACGAGACGGACGGCAGTCACCGATCAGTTCGTGCGAACGTATTCGACGAACGCGAACCCGTCGCGGTCGTCCCGACTGGCCTCCCGAAAGGCGGTCCGGTCCCAGTCGGGAAAGGCGGTGTCGCCGTCCGGCTCGTCGTCAATCTCGGTGACGATCAGCCGATCGAGCACGGGAAGGAACTGCTCGTAAATCGAGGCCCCGCCCGCGACGAAGATTCGCGAGGCGTCGTCGTGGCGCTCGCGCGCGGCCCTCCCTGCCCGCTCGAGAGCCTCCTCGAGATCGTGCGCGACGAGGGCGTTCTCGGGCGTCTCGAGGTCACGGGTCGTCACGACGACCGTCGTCCGACCGGGGAGCGGT
This sequence comes from Natrarchaeobaculum sulfurireducens, assembly GCF_003430825.1. Taxonomy (NCBI): domain Archaea; kingdom Methanobacteriati; phylum Methanobacteriota; class Halobacteria; order Halobacteriales; family Natrialbaceae; genus Natrarchaeobaculum; species Natrarchaeobaculum sulfurireducens. The sequence goes on from NZ_CP024047.1 coordinate 1,927,856, forward strand.
TCGCCGAGGGCCTCTAAGATGCCCTCGTAGGTGATTCGTCCCATGACGACGGGGTGGTCCATCGTCGTCTGCTTGAAGTGGGCGAGGTCTTCGGGGAGGTGCCACGGCATCTCGCCGTCCTTCCCGATGATGCCGTTGTCGGCGACGGCGACGATACCGACGAGTTCGCGACCCGTCTCGAGTGCCGGTTCCCCGGCGGCGTCGCTGGGGGTCGAGTCGTCGCTCATTCGGCCACCGAGAACGCGATTCCCTCGTGGGACTCGTACCCGAGGAGTTCGACGTCCTCGTAGGCGAGGTCGTCGATCGAGACGTTCGCAACCTCGAGCGTCGGTCGTTCGAGCGGGTCGCGCGAGAGTTGCTCGAGCAGGCCAGGAACGTGATCGAGACGCTCGTCGCCCTCGGCTTCCGCCGGCGCTTCGGCCTCGAGCCACTCGCGAACCGCGAGGTAGCCCTCACGGTCGTCGACGTCGGCGAGCCGGGCCTGGAGGGTCTCGAGGTTGTCGGCGTACCACTCGCCGCGGTCACCACGACCACAGTAGACGTGTGCGTCGACGACGGTGTGAGCGAACGTGCCGGGTTCGAAGCCCGTCTGCTGGGCGACGACGGTCGTCAAAAGCGCGTAGGCGGCGATATTGAACGGGATTCCGAGTGCGATGTCGCCCGATCGCTGGGTGAGATGGCAGTTCAGCCGGTCGCCCTGGACGTTGAAGACGAAGGTGTAGTGACACGGCGGCAGCGTCGAGACCGCCGCGTTCGCGGGGTGCCAGGCGTTGACGACGAACCGACGCGAGTTCGGCGAGTCCGAGAGCCCGTCGACCACGTACTGTAACTGGTCGAACGTCAGTCGGCCGTCCGCCTCCTCGGTGACCCACTGGTCGGCCGCCTCAGGCCAGGACTCGCCCTCGAGACGCGCCTCCGCTGCTGGGATGGGGTATCGACGCCAGAACCGGCCGTAGGCGGTATCGAGATGCCCGTCATCGTCGGCCCAGGCGTCCCAGATCTTCGTTTCCTCACGCAGGTCTCGGATGTGCTCTTGACCTGAGAGGTACCAGCAGACCTCGTGGAGCATCGAGTTCCACCGATAGCCGTCCATCTTTTTGGTCGTGAGCAGGGGATAGCCCTTCGAGAGGTCGACCTCGTAGTGTTCGCTAAACGACGAAACCGTGTCGACGCCGGTGCGGTTGGGCTTGTAGGTCCCTCCCGAGAGCGCGGCCTCGACCAGCTCGAGGTACTGTTGCATTGTCGCGCCATTCGAAGCCCCCGACTAAGGTACTGTTGTATTGTCGCGCCACTCGAAGCCCCGAGTAAAACACTGCGCTTCGAGGACCTGGTGACGGTGGAATCACTTTCACCGCGCTCTCCAAATCCTCATTGTCCCCCCGCACGTTCCGTCGGTCGATGACCGCTCGAGCCGGCCCTGGCCTGCTGGCGCTTTCGCCGTCGGTGCTCGCTGACCGTCCGGAGGCGACCCTGCAGGATATGGCGGCCACGCTCGAGCCTGACGCTGTCTGGGTGCTTGGCCCATCGCGCGATGCTCGGGCGTTCGCCCGCGCCCGGCGAGCGTTCGACGTGCCGGTGGTCCACCCGCCGCTCGAATCGGGCGACGGCCCGCTCTCGACGCTGGCGGTCGACACTACTGGCCGGACACTCGAGGTCGCGTTCGCTCCCGACGCACGAGCGCTCCAGAGAGACCCCGAAACGGCCGCAAAAGAACTCACCGCCTCGAAACCTTGCGCGCTCGTCTGTGACGACGTCACGACCAGCGTTCGCCCGACCGCCCTCGAGACGACGCTCGAGTGCGCGGACGCACTCGCGAGTGCGCTCCCGCGCGGGCGCGTTTCGACCGTCCTTACAGGGGGTGAGCCGGCCGGCTACGACGAACTGTGGCATCTCGAGCCAGCGACTGGGGCCGTAAGAGCCGTCGATCACGACCCACTGGTCGGTTCCGACTCGACCGATGACGAGGCGGTTTCGATCCGCGTCCGTGGTGCGGGATCGGTCGAGAGCTACGGCAAATCGACGGGCGTCGCGCTCGTGACTCTCGACGGCGACGGTGACGGCGTCGAGCGGACCGATACTCACGACGTCACCGACTTCGGCCTCGAGGCCGTCTCCGGGATTGGCCCGAAGACGGCCGCCCGACTCGCCGACCGGGGGATACAGACGCGGGCGGACGTGCTCGAGACGTCTATGGCGACGCTCGCCGACCTTCCGGGAGTCGGGCGGGACCGCGCACGGACGTTCCACCAGCACGCGACGGTCCTCGAGACGGGCGAGCCCCGGCGACTCACCGACGAGTCTCTCCCCGGTGAGAACTGGTCGACACCGCCGCTGTGTCTCGACATCGAGACCGACGGTCTCTCGCCGACGATCATCTGGCAGGTCGGCGTCTACGACCCTGTCACCGACGAGTACCGCGCGTTCGTCGAGCGAACCGATCCGACAGATCCGGCCCCGGTGCTCGAGGCGTTCTGTGACTGGCTGTTCGGCATCCACCCTAACCGGGCGTTGCTCACCTGGAACGGCTGGCGCTTCGACTACCGCCACCTCGGGGCGTTCATCGCGAAACACGTCCCGTACTACGCCGAGGAGTGGGAGGCGATTCCCACGTTCGATCTCTACCTGTGGGCCGTCGGCAACGACAACGCGTTGCTCCCCGGACGAACGAACGCACTCGAGGACGTCGCATCGGCGCTTGACTACGAGGGCGCGGGAACGGGCCTCGACGGCGCGCGAACCGCCGCGGCCTACCAGCGGTTCGTCCGAACCGGGGAGCCGCTCGAGTGGGATCGCCACGAAGCCTACTGCGAGGACGACTGCCGGGCGCTGTGGCACGTCTACGAACACCTTCGAGACGCCCCACAGGCGGATTCGACGGCTGAAACCACCGCCAGCGATCGCTCGAGTACATCATCCGCTGGACTCACTGACGCCGCGGAGTCGGACTCGAGCGGCCGTCGCCGGGAGCCGACGTCAGGCGAGACCAAGAACTCGACCGAGAGGACCGAGCAGACTGGGTTAGGTGATTTCTGACCGATGAACAAGCGATCATCAACCGACACGACTGACGTCTCGATCACGGGCGAGGGTCTCCTCGAGACGTTTCCGCGTTACCGCGATGGGGATGACGTGACTGTCCTCGAGTTGCCGGGGCGGGAGGCCGAGACGGTTCCGCCCACCGACGTACTCCGGCCGGAACTCGCGGAAGCACTCGAGAATCCGCTCTACAGCCACCAGGCCGAGGCACTCTCCGCCCTCGCCCACGGACAGCACGTTTGCGTCGCGACGAGTACGTCCTCGGGGAAGACGCGCATCTACGCCCTCCAGATCGCCCGTCACGTCCTCGAGGCGCGGGCTCGAAGCGAGGAGTCGACCGCGTACCTGCTCTATCCGACGAAGGCGCTCTCGCGAGATCAAGAACGGAGTTTGAACGACTTCTTCGAGGCACTGGACCTCGAGATCACGGTTCGGGTCTACGACGGCGACACCGAGTACGGCGAGAACCGACGGCGGATCCGTGAGGAGGCGGACGTCATCATCACGAACTTCGCGGGCGTGAACACGTATCTGCACGATCACGACCGCTGGGCTCGTTTCCTCTCGGCGTGTGATCTCGTGGTGATCGACGAGTCACACACCTACACTGGCATCCACGGGATGCACGTCGCCTGGATCATCCGCCGACTCAAACGTGTCCTGTCGTACTACGACTGTGACCCCCAGTACGTCCTCACGAGCGCGACGATCGGTAACCCGGGTGAGCACTCCGAAGCCCTGATCGACGAGCCCGTAACCGTGATCGACGACGACGGCTCGCCGACGGGTCCGCGCGAACTGGTGCTGTGGAACCCGCCGCCTCGAGCGCACCAGGACACAGGCGACGACCGCGACGAGTGGGCCGAGACGGACGAGAACGACACGGGTGAGCGTGCCACCGAAGCGGACGCCACTGCCATCCTCGAGCGCGTCCCAGCGACCGTCGAAGCGCCGCGGATTCTCTCACACCTGGCGTACCACGACGCTCAGACGTTGCTGTTTACGCCCTCGAGAAAGCTCGCCGAGCTGTCGGTTAAGCGGGCCGCGAAGTTCCGAGGAGACAACCGACGCACCTACGTGAACCCCGACCGGGGGAGTGCGATCGAACCCTACCACGCCGGCCACTCGCGCCGACAACGCCACGGCACCGAACACCAGCTGAAGACGGGACTGCTGGATGGCGTCGCCTCGACCAACGCCCTCGAGTTGGGGATCGACGTCGGCGAGATGGACGCGACGGTCCAGCTGGGCTATCCGGGTCAGCGCCAGTCCTTCTGGCAACAGATCGGCCGTGCCGGCCGAGGGACGAAACGCGCGCTCTCGGTACTCGTCGCCGAACACCGTACGCTCGATCAGTACGTCGTCTCGAATCCGGAGTACCTGCTCGAAGCCGACGTCGAAGATGCGGTCGTCGACGTCGAGAACGACGCCGTCTTCGCCCAGCACGTCCGGTGTGCCACAGACGAACTGGCACTTAGCGAAGACGACGCAGGATCGTTCGCCGACCGCGACCGACTCGAGCGCGCCGTCGAGATGTGGCGTCGGGCCGGGCAGCTAACCGGCGCACTCGAGGCCGGGGTCTCTTATGTGGGGTCGCCCCGGCCACAGCAATCGATCTCGCTGTACGCGACGGCCGGTGAGGAGTACGAGGTTCGACTGGCCGACGGTGTCGACGAGCAGTACGACCCGGAGATGGAGCCACTCGCCAGAGAACGCGTCCTCCGGGACTTCCACGAGGGGGCAGTGCGACTCCATCAGGGCCAGCAGTACGAGGTCGTCACCGTCGATCACAGTTCGCCGCGGCCGTCGGTGACGGTTCGACCGACGAACGTCGACTACTACACGCGCACCCGAACCGACGTGACAGTTCTGGATGCGGTGTCGGAGGAATCACGGGATATCGGTGAGTTTACCCTACACTTCGGCCGCGGTCGGGTGCTCGTCTACCACGGCAGGTACGACGAGGTCGGCATCCACGACGGGATGACGAAATCACAGGCGATCCCCACCGAGAACCCGCCGCTGTCGATGGAGACGCAACTGTGCTGGCTCGAGGTTCCCAAACACGTCGAACGCGCACTCGTCGAGAAACATCGCGAGTTCTCGGTTCCCGATCTCGAGGATGGTCTCGCGGAGACGGCCCATCTCGGCTACGCGGGCGGGTTACACGCCGCCGAACACGCAATCATCGGCGTCGCCCCGCTCGAGTTGATGGTCGACAAACGCGATCTGGGTGGGCTGGCGACGCTTTCGGTCGACTCTCACCTCGACCAGGACGTGACTTCGGACGAGGCCGCTCGAGGCGGCTCGTCGGGGGCGGACCCGGCCAACACAGCCGGCGCGCCGCGAAACATCGCGGCCGCCGAAGCGACGGTCAGGGAGATCGCGATGGGCCTCGAGCGCGAGCCAGCCAGCGGCTGGTTCGTCTACGACGGCATCGAAGGTGGCCTCGGCTTTGCGCGGGCCATCTACGACAACTACGAAGCCGTCGCAGAGCGAGCCAGGGAGCTGATCGCAGGCTGTGACTGTGGGACCGTCGGCGGCTGTCCGGCCTGCGTGATGGACGATCAGTGTGGCAACGACAACCAACCACTCCACCGCGAGGCTGCAGTCGACGTTATAGACCAGTTGCTCGGTGATGCAGACGAGACGGCACTCGAGCCGTACCTGCCGGACGAGGAGTTCGGCGGTGACCGACGGCCACCGCTGTTTTACGCGTGAAACCGGTCGCTCGCACATCCTCGAGCAGTGCACGTTCGTGCATACATTCGGCTCGGACAAAGAGCAACGTTTACAGGTTCGTGCGTTCCGCTATCGACCATGACAGAGACGGTGCTCCTGATCGGCGGTGGTGGCCGCGAACACGCCATCGCCCGCGCCTTGGACGGTAGCGACGCAGCCCTCTACGCCTGTGCGGGCAACCGCAACCCGGGCATCGCCCGCATCGCCGAGGACTTCCAGACGCTCGAGACGACCGATTCCGACGCAGTCGTCGAGTACGCCGAATCGGTCGCGGCCAACATCGCCGTCGTCGGTCCCGAAGCGCCCCTCGAGGCCGGCGTCGCGGACGCGCTCGAGGCGGCCGGCATCTACGCCTTCGGTCCGAAGGAAGCCGACGCCCGCATCGAGACGGACAAAGCGTTTCAGCGCCGATTCATGGCCGAGAACGACGTTCCTGGCAACCCGGATTTCGAGACGTTCGACGAGATGGAGGCCGCCTGTGAGTTCATCGACGAGTACGACGGCGACCTCGCGATCAAGCCCGCCGGTCTCACCGGCGGCAAGGGCGTCAAAGTCATCGGCGACCAGGTCACCGCCGAGGAAGGCAAGAAGTACATCCGCGACTCCGAGTACGACCGGATCGTCCTGGAGGAACGGCTGATCGGCGAGGAGTTCACCGTCCAGGCGTTCGTCGCTAACGGCGAGTTCCGTACCGCCCCGGCCGTCCAGGACCACAAACGGGCCTACGAGGGCGATGAGGGACCGAACACCGGCGGCATGGGCAGCTACTCCGATGCGACTCGAGAACTCCCCTTCATGACCGCCGACGACTACGAGGCGGCCGTCGAAATCATCGACGCCGTCGTCGACGCCCTCGAGGACTACCGCGGCATCCTCTACGGGCAGTTCATGCTCACCAGCGAGGGGCCGAAGGTCATCGAGTTCAACGCCCGCTTTGGTGACCCCGAGGCGATGAACACCCTGCCCGTCCTCGAGACGGACTTCCTCGACGTGCTCACGGCCGCTCGCGACGGCGAGTCGCTGCCCGATCTCGAGTTCGCCGACCAGGCGACCGTCTGTAAGTACGCCGTGCCCGAGGGCTACCCGACCGATCCCGAGGCCGGTGCGAAAGTCAAGGTTGATGAAAAGAGTGCCGGTGACGCTCTGCTCTACTACGCCAGCGTCGACGAACGCGACGACGACATCTACACGACCACCTCGAGGTCGTTCGCCGTCGTCGGCGTCGCCGACTCGATCACCGAAGCCGAGGAGATCGCCGAGGACGCGCTGGCAGTCGCCGGCGACGAGGGCCTGCACATGCGCCACGACATCGGCAAGCCCGACCTCGTCCAGCAACGGATCGACCACGTGAACGAACTGCGCGAGGATTGACCTCCTCCCGCGCCTGAAGACGCGGGAATCCGCGAAGCGGAGTTCAAGGTTGCGCGTTTCCTCGGTGGCGAAGTACGCTTTCGCGTCCCACGTCGACGGTCGCCGTCCAGTTGTGACCAAGGACGTGCGTTGCAGCGCGTCTAGCCCGGCCAAACGGGCCTTCCGTCCGACGCGCGGTCGGCGTTTCGACGCGACGAATACCGCTCGTCGCTCCACGGCGGGGTATTCAGCCCGCACGGTACCACGATTCGCGTCACCCGAAGTCTGGCGGAATCGAAGATTCCGCTGCCCTCGCGGAACTGGGTTCCGCTTAGTGTTACGTCGTGGACTGGTTCGATCGGATTTGTTACCACGTGAGAAGTCACGGCGAAGCCGTAGTGCCGTCGAAGACGGCGTTTCTCAACATGGGAACTCCGGTACTGCCGTTTACGGGATACAGCCCAATCAAGCTTACGCGCGTATCCACGGCCTTCAGGCCGTGGCATTGCGCTGCTCCGCCTGTAAGCGACGCTGTCGACTGATCCGGTCGACTTTTCGACGGACGACCTGAGGGGATTTCCGTAGCTCTTCGCTCGGGGGATGGTAACTCAAGAGGCAGATCGATCACCAGTATCGTGGGCTCAGGCCGTCGACGTGACCTCGTCGATCGCCTCACACAGCAGTTCCATCCCGAGGTCGACCTCTCGCGCGGTAACGTCGAGCGGCGGGAGCAGGCGAAGGGTCTTGTAGCCACAGCCGAGCGTGAGCAATCCGCGGCGGAACGCGGCCTCGAGGACGTCGTCGCGGCGGGCTTTGGTGTCGAATTCGACGGCGAGCATGAGCCCGCGGCCCCGAACCTCGAGCAGTTCCGGTCGGACGTCGACCTCGTCCTCGAGTCGAGCCCGGAGATCCTCGCCTCGGTCGCGAACGTTCGAGAGGACGTCAGTCTCCTGGAGCACCTCGAGGGTGAGCGCGCCCTGGAGAGCACCGACGATGTCACCGGCACCCCAGGTGGAGGAGATTCGGCTTTCCTCCTCCGGGAAGACATCCGACCGAGAGATCGTGGCACCGACGCGCAATCCCTTCGCACTCGTGATAACGTCGGGGGTCAGCTCGAGGTGGTCGACGGCCCACAGCTCGCCGGTTCGGCCGATTCCGGACTGGATCTCGTCGGCGACGACTCGCAGGTCATAGCGGTGTCGAAGCGCCTCGAGGTCGCGAGCGAAAGCCGGGTGGGCGGGTCGATAGCCGCCTTCGCCTTGAATCGGCTCGAGGATCACGTAGGCGACCTCGTCGGGGTCGATCACGCCCCGTTCGGGATGGAGTTTGTCGGCGAGGACGTTGCCGCCGGGACCGTCGGTTCGCCAGTTGGTCTCGTACTCCTCGTCGGTTGACGGATACGGAAGGGCGACGACGCCGGGGACTTCGGGGAATCCCGTTCGGTGGACGGCCTTCGATCGATTGAGCGAGAGTGCACCGAGTGTTCGTCCGTGAAACGCACCATCGAAAGTGAACGCTCGGTGACCGCCGCCTGCATAACAGATCTTGATCGCGTTCTCGACGGCCTCAGCGCCGGAGTTCGAGAGGAAGACCCGGTCCATGTCGTACTGGCCGACCGTCTCGAGCAGTCGGTCCATCAGCTGGCTCGGGCCGGGAAGGTCGGTGTCGGTCGGCGAACCACCGTTGCTGACGTAGAAGTCCTGGCCGGCAATCTTGGAGGGATCGACGAGGTCGAACGCCTCGAGTTTCTCGCGGAGGTGTGGGTTGTTGTACCCGAGCGGGGCAGCGGCGACGTGACTCGTGAAATCGAGCAGGACGTTTCCGTCGACGTCCGTACAGAATGGGCCGATCGCGTCGGCGCTCGTATCCCAGACGAACTCGTAGACGTAGGTGCTGGGGGCGGCAAACTGGTGGTGGTACTCGGCCCAGCGCTTCGCTCGCTGGCCAGGAACCGTTTCGACCTGGGGTTCGACCGTGTTTCGGTCCATGAACGCCAGTGCGACGTCCGTACATAAAGACTCGATGAAATGCTTCGATCGTGGTGAAAGCGATCAAAAACGTCCATCCGCGTCCACCGTATGTCGATCGGAACGGACGCCACGGTGTCGCCGAATAAGAACACCGTGCTCTGAGACCCTCCTCGTTGTAACCAGGCTGGGAGCAAACATCCCGCAGCAAATCTGGCACAGCCCGACGGCGGGGGTTCCTCCGTGTGAGTCTCGGTCGTGTTGATTTCTCAGCGGCAACTCACTCATCAGGGTGACAGTGTGAATCGCCTCGGGGTCGAGCCCCGAGATATTCTGCTTGTATTCTGTATCCAGACGGGTGACGGCGGTCAGGGATGTCACTGGTAAGGTATCGAGGTGTCCCGGTCACTGTCGCAATCTGGAACCGTCGCGTGGACAGAACTCGTGGTCCGGGTCCGCTGTCTGGAAGTTACATCGTGGACACTGCCGGACCGAACGGGGCTGTTGCTCGCGGCCCCGCCGTGTAAAGAGAAACGGGACGAACGGGAGGAACAGAAACAACAGCAGCGTCTCGAAGTAGATCCAGGCAGCGACGCTCACGAGGAGACCGAGTATCAGACCGACGAGCGCTGTACCCGTTCGTGCCAGGCGCACGCGTTACAGGTCGACGTACTGGGCTTCCCAGTCGCGGCGAGCCTCGAGTTCCCGTCGACCACGACGGGTGAGCGTATAGAAGTTCGTCCGACGGTCACGACGCCCCTTCTCGACGAGGCCCTTGTCGACGAGCGTGTCGAGATTCGGATACAGTCGTCCGTGGTGAATCTCCTTTTCGTAGTAGTTCTCGAGTTCCTCTTTGATCGCCAGTCCGTGTGGTTCCTCCTCGCCAGCGATGACGTAGAGCAGATCGCGCTGGAATCCTGTCAGGTCGTACATTGGAAACGTACCACCCGTACTTACTGTCGAATTTTAATAAGAGTATCGGGTCGTTTCGATCGAAACCGGACTATTACCGACGAGTACAGCGTCGGCGACTCAGATCGAAAGATAACTCCAGTGACGGATCGACCCCACGGAGATACGTAACGGCAAGTTCATGTCTACGGTCAGGTGAATGGGTCACTGGATAATTCTTCGGCGGTAACTCGGTTGCTATAGCAGCCACTGCACGTCAGTGCGCACCTGCTCGCCAGACGGATCGGCGATCAGTGTACACACCGGTGCAGTTGTTACTATAGTCGATCAGTTCTCGTTGAAACGACGCGGTAGCTCAGTAATGTAGTAAACTGCCGTGTTGAATAGCGATCTAATCCGCTCATATCGCGGAGTAGAAGGACGAAGCCGAGGAAATCGATTCTATCCATGGAAGTCGATCTCCTCGACTTCGTTGAGCAGTGTCGGCACCTAGTCAAACAAGCGTTGGGGAAACACGCGGGCGAGCCCGCCAGCGGCGGGTTCGCCCGCTGGAAACACGTCGTTCTGCACTGTTTTCGTCTCGAAGAAGACCATAGCTACCGCGAAACGCCGAATCGGCTGAAGTATATGGCCGAGATTCGTGACGCACTCGACTTAGATCGAGACGATCTACCGGACTACACCACGATCTACAAATCGTTCGACCGGCTGAAAATGTGGGTGTGGCGGGCGCTGCTGCGCGTTTCAGCGCAGCAGCACCCGCAGTCCGGACATGCAGCACTCGACAGCACGTTCTTCGACCGCCGCTCGGCCTCGTCGTACTATCGCCAGCGGTCGGGAAGTAACGTTCAAACACTGAAAGTGACGACATTAACCGACAGAGAGTCTCTTGCCGTCCTTGACGTACATATTTCGGCCCGGTGGAAACACGATACGAAGACCGGGCCGCAGGTCGTCCGCCGGAACGCGGACGACCTGCTGTCCGTGGCTGCTGACAAAGCGTTCCACAACTGGATCACGAAATACGAGTTCTACGCACTCGGTGTCGAGCCACTCATCTTACAGCGTGGATCGAGACCGTTGACGGTGGGACATAACGCGCTCATCCGGACAAAAGGCTATTCTCAGCGCTGGATGGCCGAGACTTCGTATTCGACAACAAAGCGCTCGCTCGGCGATGCCGTGCGAGCGCTCGGCTGGTATCGACAGTTCCGTGAAATCATCCTCATGTTCGCCATCTCGAACATAGAACCACTCTGTGAGCCGCTGTAACCGTGACTCAGTATCTATTCAACACGGCATAGTAAACAGGAAAGCAAATCGCGTGGCGGGAAAAACGCCACGCGATCGCTTGCCGCCCTGAATTGGTCCCCGCTGACGCTTCGGCCCTCCAAGCGAAGCGTCAACTGAAAGATTCCGCTGGTACTACTTAAAGATATCGACACAGGATGGAGAAGTGATACGTCCGGTGACTGATTCTACATGTGTTCTTCCTCGAGCACCCACCCCAGTGCCCGCTTGTAGTAAGTGAACATCTGCTCGACGCCGTCGTGGTTCATCTCCTCGCTCTCGAGATGTTCTTTTAGAAATTCGTACTGTTCACGGACGTCTTCTTCGTCTCGCATAGGTAGACCTACTGTCTACCGAGCAAAAAATCGGTCGCTGACGGTGGCGGTTTACTGCTCGCACGGGTCGATTTGACTGGTTCGGCCGACAGTGTGTGGGTCCCAGCAGCGTCACACGCACGTCTTGCCTTTTCACTGTCGCTGTGGCCTCGTGTAGGTACCGCTGTTCGGACTCAGATAACCGTGTGCAGACCCGTTCGCGAACGAGACAGGCATCTCGAGCCCCCAGACGGCTTCGATGGATCGGTCGATCCGGAACCGACTGAGGCAGTTTGAGTGGTCGTCTAGCGATCGATTCGAGGAGATGCCGGTTAGAGCGCGTCGTCTTCGTCTTCGTCGTCCATCAGGTCATCGGCTTCGTCATCGTCCCCATCGTCCATTGCGTCGTCAGCCTCCTCGCCAAGCGTCAGCGTGACTTCCTCGTCGTCGCCGTCGATTTCGACGTCCTCCTCGGCTTCTTCACCCTCGTATTCTGCGTGGACCGTGTACTCGCCATCCTCGAGGTCCTCGAATTCGACCTGGCCGTCTTCGTCGGTCTCGTCTTCGAAGTCTTCGTCGTCCGCTTCGTCATCTTCCTCATCGTCCATCAGGTCGTCGTCATCGTCATCGTCCGCTTCGTCGTCTTCCTCATCGTCCATCAGGTCGTCGTCTTCGTCATCATCCGCTTCGTCGTCGTCCTCATCGTCCATCAGGTCGTCGTCTTCGTCATCGTCATCGTCATCGTCATCGTCTTCCTCGTCCTCCTCGAGTTCGACGGTTGCCCCTTCGACGGGGTCGCCATCTTCGTCTTCGACCGTAACCGTCAAAGAGTAAGTTTCGTCTTCGTCGTCTTCTTCATCATCTGCTTCGTCGTCAACGCCCGGATCTTCGTCGTCGTCCATCGGGTCGTCGTCCGCTGTATCCGGGTCTTCTTCCTCTTCATCGCCAGGACCGTCGTCGGCACATCCTGCCAGCGCCAGTGTACTCGCCGTACCTGCTGCAATAACGAACTTCCGCCGGTTCAGTTCCGGATGGGACATATCTCTCGATAGAACGTTCCCGTTGGTTGCACTACGGCCTGCAACTGCCGTATCTTAATCACCTGTTGTACGTCTCCTCCAAACTCCTGAGTGTGAACGAACACAAACTGTCCATCGAATCAACCGTACATACTTTGATTCGATAGTCGGGTGTCAGCCCGGAACCCCCTCGAGAAATCGGCAGTTGTGACGGAAACGATCGAGCGTGTGCCGGTGGTGTATCCACGAAACGATTCCCGGGCAGACGGAATCACGGTACTATTGTCATCTCGGCTCCCCATCAGCCGTGACAATCACCTGCTGGACCCGCCCTTTGTGAGCCGTTGTTCGGCCGAACACGGCCAACAACGTTCGTTACAACGCTCGAGAGCGTTTCGGCGGCTGAGACGGTTCGGTCGTCGCGAGGCGTAAACAGCCTCGATGTGCTCGAGTGGGCAGCGACTGCCGCCCGGTTTTCGCGTAGACAGCGGACGCCCCCTTGGCACTCATGCGACCCGTCGGTACTCCGTGAAGCCTTTTCCCCTGTCGCGCGTACGCGCTTGTATGAAGATCCGTGGTGAGCGCGAGTGCACGGAGTGTGGAACTCGCTGGTCGTACTACGAGACGGGGAGTGTTGGCTGTCCGGCCTGTGGGAGCCTCCACAGCGTCGGTTTGGACGAGCGAACCGAACATACCGACCTTCAGGTTGAGTTCGACCTGACCGCCGTTCGCAACGACGTCGACGACGCTGCTCACGACGAACTCGGCGAGCGGGCCCAAAAGGCGTGTCGCGAATACGTCCGTCAACGCGGGTTCGTCAACGCAGGTGATCTTCGCGAACTGGACGACACGTACCTCGCCGCGAGCGAACTGCTGTACGTCGCGGACGTCGTCGCCCGGGAACGGTCGCTGGCCGAACACGAAGAACTCTATTTTCTCTCGCTGTTACGCGATGCAGACGACGGTAAGCGGCCGCCTGTCGAAGAAGTGCCACGTTCGCTCCGGTCGGGACGCGGACTCGCCTACGCGAACGCCGTTCGGGACTACCGCCGCGACGTTCGAACCTGGACGGAAGGCCGAACGCTGACGCCGGACGAACGAAGCGCCCTCGAGACGCTCGGCGAACACGCCAAACGCTTTCGGGTGCTCGACGGCGACGTCGACCCCCAGTCGGCCGAGCGGTTGATCCAGGCGACACGACACCTCGCAAACGGGCTTCGGGGAGACGACGTCGCGTTCTCAGAGGCACAGGAACGCCTCGAGTCCCTCGAGGGAGACTTACTCGAGTAACGGACACGACAGAACGGGCGATCAGGGCAGGTCCACGTCGACGTTTTCCTGGAGGCTCGCGGCTTTGACGGTGTTGTAGAGCAACATCGCACGGGTCATCGGCCCGACGCCGCCAGGGACGGGCGTGATCGCGCTGGCCTTCGCTTTCGCACTCTCGAACTCGACGTCACCGACGAGTTCGTAGCCCTTCTCGGTGTCGGCCTCGACGCGGTTGACTCCGACGTCGATTACGACGGCACCCTCGCCGACCATCGAGCCGTCGACGAGTTCGGGGACGCCGGCCGCGGCAACGACGATGTCAGCACGGCGGGTTTTCTCGACTAACTTCTCGGTTCGGGAGTGACAGACCGTTACCGTTGCGTTCCCGTCGTCGGCCTTTTGAACCAGGAGGTTGGCCAGCGGCTTGCCGACGATGTCGGATCGGCCGACGATGGTTACGTCCGCGCCCTCGAGGTCGACGTCGACCGACTCGAGCAGCTTCTGGACGCCGTGGGGCGTACAGGGGCGAAAGCGGGCGTCGCCGGCGACGAGCCGGCCGACGTTCTCGGGGTGGAAGCCGTCGACGTCTTTTGCGGGGTCGACGCGGTCGATCACGTCACGGTAGTCGACGTGGTCCGGGACGGGCGACTGGACGATGTAACCGTGGACGTCGTCATCAGCGTTCAGATCCGCGATGGCGTCGTAGAGTTCCTCGGCGGGTGCGTCGCCGTCGATCTCGACGTGGATCCCGTCGATTCCGACCTCTTCGCAGTCCCGCTGTTTCATGTTTACGTACGTCTGGCTCGCAGGGTCCTCACCCATCAACACCGTCGCCAGACCGGGGCGTGCACCCGCGTCGGCGAGCGTCTCGATCGCATCCTGTAAGTCCTCGCGGAGCTGGCTCGCGACGGCCTTGCCGTCGATAATCTCGGTCATCACTCGAGTTGGTGACCGCGACGCTATTCAACGCTCGGGTTCGTGCCCAAAATGCGGCTATTCGTGCTCGCGTATGCGCACGCTCGTGGATAGGTGTGTGGGTATGGCTCGCCCCAGTCGCTACGGCGTCGGTACCCTTTCGTTCCGGTCATTCCACCCTCGCGTGCTGTGTCTACTCATAAAGTGGGTTCGCCTCACACAGCGTCGCGACTTCCTCGCGGACCTCCTCGATGACAGCCTCGTCGTCGGGAGCGTCGACCACGCGAGTGATCAGGTCGGCGACCGTTCGACAGTCGTCCTCGTCGAAACCGCGGGTAGTCAGCCCCGGCGTACCGGCACGGATTCCCGACGGGTCGAACGCCGAGCGCGTCTCGCCGGGCACCGTATTGCCGTTGAGAACGATTCCCGCTTCTTCGAGAGCGACCTCGGCGTCGCCACCGGTCGTCTCGGGGTGGCTCTCACGCAGGTCGACGAGCACCAGGTGGTTGTCGGTGCCGCCGGAAACCAGCGAGAACCCGTTCTCGACGAGACGCTCGCCGAGTGCCTTCGCGTTCGCGACGGTCTGTTCGGCGTACTCCTCGAATTCCGGCTCGAGGGCTTCTTTGAACCCGACGGCCTTGCCGGCGACGTTGTGCATGAGCGGGCCACCCTGACCGCCGGGGAAGACGGCGGCGTCGATGTCGTCGGCGTACTCTTCGTTGCACATGACGATCCCGCCGCGGCCGGCGCGGATGGTCTTGTGGGTCGAGCCGGTGACGAAGTCCGCGACGCCGACCGGCGAGGAGTGGACACCCGCGGCGACCAGTCCTGTGATGTGGGCGATGTCCGCGAGGTGAAGCGCGTCGACGTCGTCGGCGACGTCTTGAATCCGTTCCCAGTCGATATCACGCGGGTACGCAGAGTACCCCGAAACGATGATATCGGGGTCGAACTCGCCGGCGAGGTCGGCGAGCCCCTCGTAGTCGAGGTAGCCCGTCTCCGCATCGACCTCGTACTGCTCGACGTCGTAGAACTGGCCGACGAAGTTTGCCGGATGGCCGTGGCTGAGGTGGCCCCCATGAGTCAGATCGAGCGAGAGGATCTTGTCGCCGGGCTCCAACATTGCGAAGTAAACGGCCTGGTTGGCTTGCGTGCCGGAGTGAGGCTGGACGTTAACGTGCTCGGCGCCGAACAGCTCTGTCGCACGATCGATCGCGAGTCGTTCGATCTCGTCTGCGTACTCACAGCCGCCATAGTAGCGCGATCCGGGATAGCCCTCGGCGTACTTGTTCGTCAGGACGCTCCCCTGTGCGTCGACGACGGCGCGGCTGACGTGGTTCTCGCTTGCGATCATCTGCAGCGACTCTCGCTGGCGGGTTACCTCTCCTTCGAGTGCGTCGGCAACGGCGGGATCGACCTCCCGAACGTGCTCGTGCTCCATGTGCGATGTGGCGACTGGCGGCTGTATAAGTGTACCTTTCCCGTTCAGAAGCGCCGCAACGTTACCAGAACTTGGATATTGTTGGTTATTTCCGATCGATACAACTAAAACCTATGGTCGCCATTCGAGTTACTGAATGATCGAGTGGGAGATGACTTCCCGTGGGCTTCGGGTCACGGACGCAGACAACGCCGAAGTAGTGATATGCGGCGAAGACGTCACCGTCGACGACACGGAGAGTGACGTTTCCCGGCCAGTCGACGAAACGATCTGCGTCACTGCACGATCGCTCGAGTTTCCACATGCCGTCGTCTACGCGTTCGCACTCGAGTCAGACGAACGATACGAGCTGGATCCACAGGGCGAACCGCTCTCGTTGCCGGCTCGCGAGTACGTCGTCGACGTCGATACGGAGATCAAGAGTTACCTTCGGTTCACCAGCACGGCGACGATCGAACGAACCGCAGACTTCGAATCGATCGTCGTCTCGTTCCCGGAGCTGACGCGCGTCGTCCTCGGGTTCCGCAGCCGACACGAACTCCCTGCCGAAAGCATTACCGTTCCCGACTCACCGATCGCGCTTGCGCGGGCAGTGACATATTTGGCTGCCTCACACAAAACCTCGAGTCCAGACCGCACCTATCCGACACTCCGGGGCCATCCGCCCCTGCTCGAGTCGGGAGATCGTCTCGACGTCCCTGAGTGCGTTCAGGCGAGAAATCCGGAGTCGGGTATCGAACTCTTCGTACCTCCGAACTACGAGTCGGTGTACGTCGTCGCACCACTTGCGTACTATCTCCAGGCGACGGTTCGGCCGATCGAAGCGAGTACGAACCGCACGTTTCGACCTCAACTTCGCGTTCCAGCGTTCGGAGTCGACGAGCCACTTCCGAGGATGCCCGACCTCGAGGAAGCCGTCACCAGACTGCTCAGGAAGACGTTCTTTCTCGAATGTCTCGTCCGAAACGCCGGGCCGTACGGGACGAGCCTCTCGGAGTCGTGGCTGCTCGAGGAGGTCGGTCTCAACGCCGAGACGCTTTACGAGGCGTCTCCACAGCGGCGACTTGCGGGGTATCTCGACGTGCCGTTTTCTGCGATTCACAGCCACCTGCCTGAGTGGCATCTATCGACGTACGTCACCCCCAGCTACGACCGACTGGAAGCCCTGCCGTTTTTGCTCGATCGGTTGAGCCTAATCTACACGCCACGCACCTCCGAGCTAGCGGGACGAGAACTCGTCGAGCGATCACTCGACGAGTTCTACCGGGGTCGAGCCGAGACGACGACTTCTCCTCGAGACGAGGTCCGTCCAGGCGAAGAGCCGTCGGCTCAGTGTCGGGCAAGCGACGGACAGGTCGCCTCCGTCGATGTCGTCAAACCTCATCTCCGTCACGGTCGCGTCCACGGCTGGCTCGCTGACGGCGTGCCAATCGATGTCTTCAAAACCACAACCGCTGCCTACGAGAATCGACTCGCGTACCTCGAACGCAACAGCGATCAGACGTCGATTCGAGTCGTCCTGAACGATCCTGACATGGCCGGTGAACGTGCCACCGTCGCCGAAATCTATCGGCAACGAAGCGACGAACTCCCGATGGACGTAACCGTCGAAGAGTCACTCCGAACAGCAGAGCTCGCACGCATTTTCGAATCCAATCACGATTTCGTTCACTACATCGGCCACTGCGAAACCGATGGACTCCGCTGTTCAGATGGGTACCTCTCGACCTCGAGCATCGACCGCTGTCGCGTCCAGACGTTCTTTCTCAACGCGTGTGGCTCGTTCTACGAGGGGGCGTCGCTGATCGAACGCGGTAGCGTCGCTGGCGCCGTTACGATCACTCAGGTCCTGAACGATCACGCGGTCCGAGTCGGTTCGACGTTCGCGAAACTCCTCGTTCACGGCTTCAGCATCGAGCGAGCGATGCAACTCGCGAGGCGACGCATTATGATGGGCAAAGACTACGCGGTCGTCGGTGACGGAACACACTCGCTCACTCAGGGCGAACACCGCGTACCGACGACGCTGACCATCGAGGCACTCAAGAACACCACCAGTCGCGACGAGCACTATCAGGTGACATTCGACTGCTATTCCGCTCGCATCACTGGATCGTACTACTTTCCACACACCGAAAACAACGATCGCGCGTACCTCTGTGGGCAACAATCACAGTTCGAACTCTCGCGATCGGAACTCGCCACGGTGCTCAAAGAAACCGAAGCGTCGGTGATCTACAACGGCGACCTCTACTGGTCCGAGGATCTCGGAGAAGCGTTTAGCTGTTAGGGTCCACCGTACGTACTCACTCGTTGTGCTCGCACTGACCGTAGCTGCCACGCTCGCGATTCACTCGACCGAGACCCGGCTAGTATGCGTTCGATCGCCTCTCCCCATTGCCAAGGGTGACACGTACCCATACGTTAGTGTGATAACAGGTCGGCCATAAATAATTTCCGTCATCAGCCATCTGCCGGACGTGGACCCGGAAAGGTCGACGATCCAATCGACTGATTCAGCAGATCACCACTGGGACCGTATCCACGGAGTTGTGTATCGGATCGGAAGTCGAACTGGAGGGACTGAAACTGCCGATAGAGTCGGAATAGCAATACAATTTGAGACAAAAATTACCGGTAGACACGAGAGATGAGAAGTTATGCCGTGCAAACGGCCGCCAAAATTAAGTACTCGATGGCCGTTTAGTTCTGTATACGCATGGCCTCGAATTTACTCAATCACCAGATTGATGATATCCTCGAGACAGTTCTCGAGGAGGCGAGTGGGGACGTCTACATGGTCAATCCGTCGTGGGATGCGATCGAAAAGTTCGTCGCCGTCACCACCGACTTCGACGGCTCCGTGCCGTCGGTCCACATGCTCGCCGATGAACGAACGCTCAAAGACGTGATGGATGACTTCATCGTGGCCTCGAACGCCGCTGACCTCATCAGCGAGGACGCCCTCGCCCTGCGAACGCTCGAGGAAGCCCCCGAGAACTCGCTTTTGGTCACCGATGAACGCGTCGTCGCCGTCGTCCACGCCGGCGACCGCGTCGGTGGACTCACCACCGACGACGCGAGTTTCGTCGCGGATACCCACGACACCTACGCCGATCGCTGGGCCGACGCCTCGACGTTCAACCTCCGGACCCCGCCGATCACGGCCGTCCGCGAGACGCTGGCCGACGAGATCAGTCCCGGTGCCGAGGACGACTTCACCGCTATCCTGAACTCGCTCGAGACCGCCCGCGGCGACGGCGACGGACTCGACGAGGTCACGATTTCGCTGCTGGTCGCCGCCAAAAACGAGGCGTTGTTGTACGACATCAGCAAGTGGGGTGAGGACGTCGGCATCGCCTCGAAGGCGACGTTCAGCCGAACGAAAACCAAACTCGAGGACATGGGTCTGATCGACACCGAGAAGGTCCCGATCGACGTCGGCCGTCCCCGTCTGCGCCTGAAGATCGGCGATGACCGACTTCGCGAGGCCGATAACGGCCAGCTTGCGACGGTAGCCCAGTCGATTCTCAACTAACAACCCCGTACTCTACAGTTTGACGCGCCGACAGCAGCGTAGCTTCCCTACGGGGCGCTTTCCTCCGATAACCGGTTGATCGAAACACTCTTTTTCCGTTCAGGACACGGTGTGTTCCCCATATCAGTCGTCGGCTCTCGCTCCCTTCGATCGCTTGCGGTGCGTGTCGGTTGGGTCCTGCCCTCCCCTGGCGCGGCCGCGTTTCTGGTGACCGGCTCTGTCGCGTGACGCAAACCCCAAGTCCCCGCCACGAGAGGCTCGAGTATGTACGAGGCCGTCCACGCCTATCCCGACGGAGAGAGCACGGTCGCCCGGTTCGCGAAGACGGCGGCCGACTACGGCTTCGAGGGCGTGGTCGTTCGCAACGGCGCGAGCGCTCGAGCCGACGTCGACCCCGACGAGATCCAGGAGGCCTACGGGGTCGACGTCGTTTCCGGCGTCGAGGTGCAAACGGACGACCCCCAGCGAGCCGGCGGCGCGGTAGGTAACTACCGGACTGACGAGACGCTCGTTATCGTGGCCGGCGGGACGAACCAGATGAACCGCTTTGCCGTCGAAAACGAGAAGGTGGATGTCCTTGCCCATCCCATGGCCGGGCGTGGCGATGTCAACCACGTCATGGTGAAAGCCGCCGTCGAGAACGGCGTTCGTCTCGAGTTCGACCTCGCGAACGTCTTGCGGGTCCACGGTGGTCGGCGGGTACGGGCCGTCCAGTCGCTTCGCAAGCTCTGGGAGTTGGTCGACTACTACGACGCACCGTACGTAGTGAGCGCAACGCCCCGATCACATCTCGAGCTCCGTGCTCCCCGGGAACTCCGAGCTGTCGGCGATCAGATCGGACTCTCCGAGTCGGGCGTCGACGAGGGGCTGACCGAATGGGGCCGACTTGCGGAACGCAACCGGCGGATCCACTCCGAGTCGTTCATTGAGCCGGGCGTCAAACGAGGGAGATATGAAGAAGAGTCTTGAGGACCACGCCGCTCGGTTCGACGAGCTAGCAGACGAGTACGACGAGTCGAACGCCGACGAGTACCGCGCCTGTGCGAATCTGGTGATCGAACACGCCGCGCCGGCGGCCGACGAAGTCGTCCTCGATCTGGGGACAGGAACGGGAGCGATCGCACTCGCGCTCGCTCCGGACGCAACGCGCGTCGTCGGTCGCGATATCAGCGACGGCATGATGGAGCGCGCGGCGGAGAAAGCCACCGAACAGGGCCTCGAGAACGTAGCGTTCGACTACGGGACCTTCCGGGACCCCGCCTACGACGGGCCAGTCGACATCGTCACCTCGAACTTCGCGATGCATCACCTCTCGGATACCGAGAAACGGGAAGCGATCGCCGTCATCGCCGAACTCGAGCCCCGGAAGTTCGTTCTCGGCGATGTAATGTTCTTCGGTGAGCCGGATCCCGACGAGCCGTTTTACTCGCCGGCGGTCGACGACCCCGCGACCGTCGGTCTGCTCGCCGACGCCTTCACCGACGTCGGCTTCTCGCTGACGGCCGTCGAACGTGTTCACGACCAGGTCGGCGTTCTCGTCGCCGAGCGGTCACCATCCGATTCAGCGACACCGACGAAGCCAGCGCAGGACGAATGAAACACCTCCCCAAACACCTCCAGCCGCGCTGGCGCTACCTCGCGATCGGTCTCGAGGCGTGGCCGGACGCCGAGATCGACCGACGCGCGTTCCAGCGTGAAGTCTGGTACGCCGGTCAGAACCTACTTGGCGATCCAGGAAGTGCGGCCGCCGACCTCTCCGTCATCAGATTCACGTTCGCCAACGGTGAGGGTGAAGCGCTGGTCAGGGTCCGTCGCGGCGAGACAGAACCGGCTCGAGCGGCGATCGCCTGTATCGACGAGATCGACGGGGCAGCGGTCGGGGTCCGGATTCGCGGTATCAGTGGCACGATCCGTGCCGCTGAAGAAAACTATTTAGGACGCCGTGGGCAAGTCACGGAAGAGAGAAACGTCGTGTTCGGGAACGAAGAGCGAGTCGCCGTCGTGTGCGATGGATCTGCAGACGTACGACTCGATGAGGCGTTCACGGGCGCGACAGACCTCGATTACGATTTAGCGTGATACTATGCAGGGACAAGCCCAACAGCAGGCGTACGACCGAGGCATCACGATCTTCTCACCGGACGGCCGACTCTACCAGGTCGAGTACGCTCGCGAGGCGGTCAAACGCGGCACGGCGAGCATCGGCGTCCGAACCCAAGACGGCGTCGTCCTCGCGGTCGACAAGCGGGTCCCGTCGCCGTTGCTCGAGGACTCGAGCGTCGAGAAGATTCACAAAGCAGACGACCACGTCGGTGTCGCAAGCGCGGGCCACGTCGCCGACGCCCGACAGCTGATCGACTTCGCGCGCCGACAGGCACAGGTCAACCAGCTCCGATACGGCGAGCCGATCGGGGTCGAGACGCTGACCAAGCACGTCACCGACCACATCCAACAGTACACCCAGGTCGGCGGCGCCCGCCCGTTCGGCGTCGCCCTGATCGTCGGCGGCATCGAGAACGGCGAACCCCGCCTGTTCGAGACCGACCCCTCGGGGACGCCCTACGAGTGGAAGGCGCTGGCGGTCGGTGCCGACCGAAGCGAACTCCAGGACTTCCTTGAGGAGAACTACGACGCAGAAGCCGACTTAGATGGCGGCATCTCGCTCGCACTCGACGCGCTCGCGTCGGTCAACGACGGCTCCTTGCTCCCCAGCGAGGTCGGACTGGCGACCGTCGACGTCGAGACCGAATCCTTCGAGCAGTTCGACCAGGACCGCATCGGCGAGCACCTGGAAGAAAACGACCTGCTCGAGACGGAGTCGGACGACGAGTAACGTAATCGGGTAGTACCGGTCCGGAACCGGCGATTCGGCCGACCCTGGCCGTCGATTTTCCACGAGTCACGATCGACTATAGTATCAGGAAAAGCTCTTTTACCCGGCACCGGTACTCACCGGTATGATATCACTCGACGAAGCGGTGACGGCTCGGCTCGAGTCCCATGGGGCGCGCTTTGAGGTGCTGGTCGATCCGGACGCGGCACTCGCGATCAAACGCGGCGAGTTCGACGACGAACTCGAGGACGTCATTGCCGCTGAGGACGTCTTCGAGGACGCCTCACGGGGTGACCGACCCGCGGAGAACGACCTCGAGAAAGTCTTCGATACGACGGACCCGCTCGAGATTATCCCCCAGGTAATCGAGGACGGCGAGATCCAGATCACGGCCGATCAGCGTCGCGAGATGCAAGAACAGAAGCGCAAACAGCTGATCAACACGATCGCACGAAACGCGATCAACCCCCAGATGGACGACGCTCCCCACCCGCCAGAGCGAATCGAGAACGCTCTAGAGGAGGCAGGCTTTACGGTCGATCCGATGGAACCCGTCGAGAGTCAGGTCGACGATGCCCTCGACGCCTTACGACCAGTTATCCCGATCAGATTCGAGGAGGTAACCATTGCCGTCCAGATACCTGCCGAGTACGCTGGAAGTGCCCAGGCTCAGGTCAGACAGTTCGGCGATCTGGTGCGCGAAGAGTGGCAACCCGACGGCTCGTGGGTCGGGGCCGTGACGTTCCCCGCGGGGATGCAAAACGACTTCTACAACGTCGTCAACGAGCACTCGAGCGGGGAAGCCGAGACCCAGATTGTCAAGGATAAAGACGATCTCAAGACCCGGTAGGGAGCAATTCTGGTCGTTTCAGCTATGGGGGATGTCCGAGCACGGGATTGAAGAGCGTTGGCTGCATACTCGTTGGCATGATCGTCGACTGCCAACTGGAGGTGTTCGATCGGCATCGTTAGCGTGATCGAGACACCGAGCATCGTCCGCCCGACCGACTCCCTCTGGCGAACGGCGTCGCGGGATAGACGCGACTCTACGTGTCTCGGTGGAGTCGCCGCCCGATTCGACGAGCCACTGCGCTGGAGCGCGCCCGACCGGTTCCATGTGCCGGGGGGTGTACCATCATGAGAGCGATCGTTGCAAAACGCGTCGATTCGGGGACCCCCGACACGAGCGAGATCACCGAACTCGCTGAAGCTGCCGGGTACAGCGTCGTCGGCGAGGTGACGCAGTCACGAAAGGCCGACCCGGCACTCCAGCTTGGGGAGGGAAAAGCGAACGAACTCGCCGAGAAGGCCGCGGTGGCCGACGCTGTGACCGTCATCTTCGACAACCGGCTGGGTCCCTATCAGACGTACAACCTCGGCCAGTTGCTCCCCGAAGGCGTCGAAGTGATCGACCGCTTTACGCTCATCCTCGAGATTTTCGGCCAGCGCGCCCAGACGCGAAAAGCACAACTGCAGGTCGAGCTGGCCGAACTCCGCTATGAGCTACCTCGCGTCGAGGCGAAATCGAGCCTCGCAAAGCGAGATGAACATCCCGGCTTCATGGGGCTCGGCGAGTACGATGAGAGCCGCGAGCGGGACATCAAAGCGCAGATCAGCCGGATCAAAGACGAACTCGCACAGATCGAGCAAACCGAACAGCACCGGCGAGAGCGCCGGCGTGACTCCGGGTTCGACCTCGTCGCGCTCGCTGGCTATACGAACGCCGGCAAGTCGACGCTGTTACGTCGACTCTCGACAGACCTCGAGGTCGACGAGAACGAGGATCTCCATCCCGACCTGGACTCGACGGCCGAGTCCCAGGACAAGCTCTTTACCACGCTCGGGACGACGACCAGACGCGCGGACATCGATCCTCGGGACGTGCTGGTGACCGACACCGTCGGTTTCATCAGCGACCTCCCCCACTGGCTCGTCGAGTCGTTCAAATCGACGCTCGACTCGGTCTACCGGGCCGATCTGGTCTTGCTCGTCGTCGATGTCAGCGAACCGATCGACGAGATTCACGAGAAACTCGTCACCTGTCACGACACCCTCTACGAGCGAAACGAGGCCCCAATCGTGACGGTGCTCAACAAGATCGATCGGGTCGACGAGGACGAACTCGCAGAGAAGAAAGCCGCCCTCTCGGCGCTCGCACCGAACCCCGTCGCAGTCAGCGCGAAGGGGGGAACGAACGTCGACACGCTGCTCGAGCGCATCGACTACGAGCTGCCGGAGTGGGAACGCGAACGGCTCGTCCTGCCGATGACCGACGACACGATGAGCGTCGTCTCGTGGATCCACGACAACGCGAACGTCGAGGACGTAACCTACGCCGAGACGGACGTTCTCGTCACCTTCGAGGCTCGGCCGTCGATCATCGCACAGGCCCGCTCGCGTGCGAGCGAGTTGGCAACACCGTCGCCTGAGTCGGCATCAGACTAAGCCACAGGTCGATCCGCTCTGGGTCAGCCGAAGCCGCCCACCGACGGGTTGAATCAACCACTCGTCAGCAGGACCCTACCTTATAAATCACTGTTCGGAGATGGAACAGGTATGGAACGTGTCGCAGTAATCGGTGCCTCGATGACCCAGTTCGGGCAGCGCGAGGACGAGTGGATCCTCGAGCTCCTCTCGGAGGCCGCCCTCGAGTGTCTCGAGGATGCGGCCGTCGAGGCAAGCGAGGTCGAACACCTGTACGTCTCGAATATGGCCAGCGGCGAGTTCGAGGGCCAGACCGGCGTAATGAACGCACTCGCCCACGACATCGACGCCGTCCCTGCCTACACCCAGCGGATCGATCAGACGAGTTCGAGCGGCGGTGCGGGCATCTATGCCGCCTGGCAGTCGGTCGCCAGCGGGGCGAGCGAGATGACGATGCTCGTTGGTGGTGAGAAGATGACCCACCGGACGACGGGCGAGTCGACCGACGTGATCGCGTCGCTGACCCACCCGGTGGAGTACAAAACCGGTGTGACGTTGCCGTCGTTTGCCGGTCTCACCGCACGTCATTACTTAGAGCGCTTCGACGCACCTCGAGAGAGCCTCGCGAAAGTCGCGGTGAAAAATCACAAAAACGGCGTCGACAACCCCAACGCGCAGTTCCGCAAGGAGATCGACAAGGAGACCGCACTCGAGTCGCCGATCGTCGCCGATCCGCTGCGGCTGTACGACTTCTGTCCGATCACCGACGGCTCGGCGGCGCTGATGCTCTGTCCCGAATCGGTCGCCGAAGAGTACACCGACGAGTACGCGGTGATCACGGGCATCGACGGCGCGACCGACACGCACGTCGTCCACGAACGCGAGGATCCGACCGTCATGGGTGGCGTCGTCGAGAGCGGGACGGGCGCCTACGAGATGAGCGGCCGCGAGCCCGAGGACGTCGATGTCGCGGAACTCCACGACATGTTCACCATCCTCGAGTTCCTCCAGATGGAGGGTCTCGGCTTCGCCGAGCAGGGTGAAGCCTGGAAACTCGTCGAGGAGGGCTATACGGAACGTGACACGGGCGAACTGCCGGTCAACACCTCCGGCGGGCTCAAATCGAAGGGCCACCCCCTCGGGGCGAGCGGCGTCGCTCAGGCGGTCGAGATCTACGAACAACTCGTCGGCGAGGCTGGCCCTCGGCAGGTCGACGCCGAGGTCGGGCTCTGCTGTAACGTCGGCGGCTTCGGAAACTGTGTCATCACGACGATCATGGAGGCAACACAATGACGATGGACGCAACCCGATACGAGGACGGTTCGATCAGCTACCCCGGCCACCCCCGCGGTCCCGATGGCGCGGAGCCGGTCGAGACGATCGACCTCAGCGAGTACACCGCCGAGGTCGTCACCTGGACGACGAGTACGGCGACGCCGCCGGGCGTTCGCGAGCCGAACCACCTCGCGATCGTCGAGTTCGACGTAAGCGAGGCGGTCGACGATGGGGACGAGTCGGTGCGAGCGATCGTCCAGCTCACGACCGGTGACGTCGAAACCGGCGACCAGGTTCGGGCCGTCTACGAGGACGAACTCCGCGAGCCCGGTGCCGGTATCCGCGAACCCGAGAGCCAGCGCTGGGACGGCTACCGCTTCGAGCCCGTCTGAAGCGTCTCGGTCGTCCGCTCACTCGTTTTCGTCCGTACCGCTCCCGTCGCCAGAGCCGTCTCCCTCGCCGTCAGAGCTGCCTGTCCCGTCGTTTCTGTCGTCCCCGTCTTCTGAGCCATCGGCGGCGTCCGTTCCCGTCTCGCCCGAGGAGACATTGCTACCGGCTTCGTCGCCGTCTCCAGTATCCTCGTCGGCGCCGTACCGATCTTTCAGCGTCTCGAGTTCGGCATCGACGTCGACGGCCGACTCCGGCTCGTCGGACTCCTCGGGCTCGAGTACCGTCTCCGTCGGCTGCCCGTCTTCGACGTCTATTCGGACGGCGTCAGTAGCTGAAACGACGTCGGACGATGGCTCGCTCGTGGCCTCGCGGAGGCGTCGGTCGACGTCATCGCGGAGTTCGCGGGCCTCCGAGAGCAGGTCTCGTGCCTGGTCGTCCGCAGGAAGCGTCCCCTCGGAGGCAGCCCGCTGGAGTTCGGCCAGGACGGAGTCCAGTTGTGAGAGCGTCGTCCGGCGAAGCGCTGTCGCTCGCTCGCTGGCCTGTGTACTGGTCTGTGCCGTTCGATCCCGAACGTCCCGTTGGGTTCGAACGAGTTCGAGCCCACGCTGGAACGCCTCGAGCGCGCGGACGCTCGACTCGAGGACCGTCAGCAAAGTGGGGAGCGCAACCTCGTCGGTGAACGCGAGCAGTTCCCGCGGCGTCGGCGGCCTGAGCGGTGGCCGCCGTCGACGGGGCTCGAGTTCCTCGTGGAGTTCGGTACGGAGGTCGTCGATGGTCCGCGTCAGCTCCCGGACGGCCTCGGCGAGTTCGTCGTCCTGGTCGACCATACTCGCGTTTCGGCCCCGGGGACGAAAAGTGAGGTGGTCACCCGAACTCGAGTCGCCGGTCGGACAGTAGACTCCGTATGGCGGAGCCACGCAGAAATCGTGGCTGCCGGTCGGCAACTCGAGGAATCGGACCGCTTTTATCCGCCGTCGACCCCTGTTCACGTGTGCGAATCGAGAACAGTTTCATTCCCGTCCACGGTGTCGGGGAAGCGACCGAACGCAGACTCTGGGAACACGGCATCACCCACTGGGAGGAGTTCGACGGGAGCGTCGTCGGGTCGACGCTCGCCGACCGTATCGAGTCGTTTATCGAGGAGGGCTGGACCTACCTCGACCGCGGCGACGTCTCCCCCTTCGCGGAGTCGTTGCCGGCAGCGAGCCGCTGGCGCCTCTACGAGAACGTCCGTCAAGAGACCTGTTTTCTCGATATCGAGACGACCGGCCTCGACGCGCGGCGAAACGACGTAACGACCGTCAGCCTCCACCGCGGGGGCGAAACGAAAACGTTCGTCAATGGTCGTGACCTGACGGCCGATCGACTCACGGCTGAACTCGAGCCCGCATCGTTGCTGGTTACGTTCAACGGCCAGCGCTTCGACGTGCCGTTTCTCGAGACCTGTTTCGACCTCGAGGTTGCGGTCCCGCACGTCGACCTTATGTACCCCTGTAAGAAACTCGGGCTCGACGGCGGGCTGAAAGCGATCGAGCGCGACCTCGGTATCGAACGCGATATGCCCGATATCACCGGTCGCGATGCCGTTCGGCTCTGGCACGAGTACGAACGAGGTGACGATGGGTCCCTCGAGACGCTCGTCGAGTACAACCGAGCCGATACGCGAAACATGGAACCACTGATGGAGATCGTCGCCGACCGCCTCCACGAACAGGTGTTCGAAGCCGCCTGTCGGCGGGACTGAACGGCTTCCGGAGGGATAGGCCTACACTCTTCGCGTTCGTGGTCTCGATCGATGGAAAACGCTGTCTACACCGCCGATATCGACGTCCGTCTACGAGACGTCGACTTCATGGGCCACGTGAACAACGCCGTCTACGCGACGTACATAGAACAGGCTCGAGAAGCGTTTTTCGAGGAGGCCCTGGACGTCTCGCTCGTGGAGGTCGGCACCGTCCTCGTGAATCTCGAGATCGACTACCGTCGACCGATCGAGGCCACCGACGAGGTCGAGATCACCCTCGACGTGACGGACCTCGGGACCTCGAGTATCCCGATGGAGTACGAGGTTCGTGCCGACGGTGAACTCGCGGCGACCGCACGGACCGTTCAGGTACTCGTTGACGAAGACGGCGATGCTAAACCGCTACCAGCCGAGTGGCGAAACCGAATCGGCGGCGAGTGACCGGCCCGAAGCGGCAGTAGCACCAACTGAAACGGTCGACATACCGGTCAGACAACCGTCGTGTGACCGGGTGCGCGCTGATGTGCAGTGGCTACTACAGTGAGACAGTTACTCGTAGCCAGTACGTTCGTCTTCGACCTCGACCGTCCCGTCGCTGGTGACGACGACCTGGTAGCCACAGAAGGGAAACTCGACGCGGCCAGCAGCCCGAGGGGTACCGTCTTCTCGCGGCGCGAACAGAGAATCGAGCGCTTCGGGATTGATAACATCGTAGAGTGCATCGTACGCCGGGGGTTCGATGTCCATCGGATCAACCCCCTCCCGCTCGGCGATGGCGACGATTACCTCGAAACTGAGCGACTGATTACGACTCGATTCCGACCGATCGACTGAGAGTAGCATTGGCCGACCTCATTCTTCGTCTGGTTATAAATCCATTGGCCTCAACCCGAGCTTGTAGACAAAAATGGCACATGGATGCTCAAATAAGTACATTGGTGCATTAGGTTGGATTGGTTTAATGTATGAATTTAGCATGCTCTCAGGAGTTGAATCGTTTCAAGTCTGACTAGCTCGGTCGCAGGGAGAGACTGTAACGGCTAATCACCGGTTTCAGGCAGTCCTGTCGTCGCCAGCGAGCACAGCACTGGCGGTCCAGAACGCGTATAGAAGAGCCAGGGCCGGGATTTGAACCCGGGAAGTCTCGATTACAAGTCGAGTGCATGAACCGCCCATGCTCCCCTGGCGCAGTCAGTCGGTTAGCGCTCTTCCTTTGAGTGTGTGTCGTTTTTAGATCGATCCTCGAGCTGCCGGTGCATCGTTACCCGAAACGTTTCGAAGCCGTGACGATGATAGAATCGTCTGGCGGCATCGTTCTCGGCCATCACCTCGAGGGTGACGACGTCGACGCCAGCCTCGCTGAACGAGGCGTCGACGGCCTCGAGGAGTTTCGATCCGATTCCCCGGTCGCGATACGCTGGCTCGACGTACAGGTTCGAGAGCGTTCCCCGAGTCGCATCGAGGTCGAGTGCACCTCGTTCGACCGAGACAGAAGCGAATCCGACGGGGTCGCCGTCGATGCGAGCGACCAGCAGTCCATCGGCCGTCAGGTGGGCAGCGAGCGTTTCGCGCATCGTCTGGCGATTGACGTCGGCGCGAACGCACGACCCGTGTGATCGCTGACTTCGAGCGAGTGCGACCCACATGTCGGTGATCGCCTCGAGTTCGTCGACACGTGCGTGATCAATTTCTATGGCCATTTTCGAGAACCGTAACGGCTGGTAGGGGCTCGGCGGTGAGCATCCGTAAGGCGGCTCCGCCACCGGTGCTGACGTGGGAGAAGCCCTCGATTCCGAGTCGACGGAGTGCAGAGGCGGTGTCGCCGCCGCCGACGATACTCGTGGGGGCGTCCGTCGCGGCGCCGTACAGTTCACGGGTGCCACGTTCGAACTCGGACTGTTCGAAGACTCCCGCGGGGCCGTTGAGGATGACCGTCCCCGCGTCGTCAAGAATCCGCTGGTAGTACTCGAGCGTGAGATCACCGATGTCCATTGCCGCCTCGTCACCACGCGGTGGGAGTGCGTTTACGCCGAGTACGTGACGGTTCCCGTCGCGTGAGACGGCGACGTCCCGAGGAAGTGCGATCCGGTCGCCATAGGCGTCGAGCAGGTCAGCGGCCCGATCGATCTCGTCCCAGTATCCCTGGTCGTAGATGAAATCGGAGCTGGCATCACCGAGATCGACGCCGTCAGCGATGAGAAAGACGTTCCCGACGACACCGGCGGTGAGGACGTGATCGGCCAACCCCTTCTCTAAGATCGACCAGGCAACGTCGATGGAATCGGGAACCTTCGCACCGCCGAGGACGTAGACGCGGGGTTCGGGCGTCTCTTCTATCGTTCCCAGAACGTCGAGTTCGGATTCCAGTACGCGACCGGCGTACCCAGGGACGACGGTTGGGAAGCCGACGAGTGAGGGTTGTGAACGGTGAGCAGCCGCGAACGCGTCGTTGACGTACGCGTCGAGAACGGGAGCGAGACCGGTGACGAGGTGCGTCTGGGCGGCTCGCTCGGGCTCGAACTCCATGTACTCCTCGCTGTAAAATCGGGTGTTCTCGAGGACGACACACTCGCCGTTCTCAAGCGATCGAACGGCCTCGCGTGCGGCGTCGCTGAACGTCGCATCGACGTATCCGACCGGTTGACCGAGCAACTCGGAGAGGCGATCTGCATGAGATTCGAGCGAGACGAACTCGTCACCGCCAGGTCGGCCCTGGTGGGCGAGTACGGCGACCCGTCCGCCTCGCTCTATGAGTTCCGCAAGGGTATCGACGTGGGCGCGCAGTCGGGCGTCGTCGGCGAGTGTCCCGTCGTCGTCGATCGGACTGTTGACGTCGACACGGACACCGACGGTGGTCCCTTCGACGTCCAGATCGTCGAGGGTATCGATCATTGCAGGTGAGTCCACCGCGGCCCCCGAAAGGTCTTTCTATCGGAGAAATAGCGGACGACGACTGCTGTCACGAGCCAGGGTTCGTCGTCACACGAGAAGTCATACTGCTCGACAGTCCGGGCAAACGAGCTGTCCGTTTGCATCCCGCAGTTGGTCGGCGAGGGAGCCACAGGCCTCACAGACGCCCTGCGTCGAGTACTCGTCACCGCCGTTCGGGACGATCCGGTCGTCGGCTGGCTCGTCAACCGGGGTCATTTCGTCGTCGATGGCGGGCTCTATGGCCGCTGGCCCCTCGTTCGATCGCGTCGGTGCCGTCGTCGCCTGGAACGATCCCGCAGCCGCGATGACGTCGCGCTGAGTTACGACGCCGAGGAGTTCGTCTTCGGTCTCGACGACGACGTTCCGGATGTTTTCCCGAGCCATCATCGTCGCGACGTCGGTGAGCGACCGTTCCGGCGAGACCGAGATAACGGGAGTCGTCATCGCTGCTTCGACGGTCGTTTCGCCTGGATCGGACTCATCGCCGACGACGCCGAGGACGTCCCACTCCGTCATGATCCCGACTGGATCCGAGCCCCGGACGACGAGGACACAACTCGAGCGCTCGTCGCGCATCAGTCGAACCGCCCCGAGGACGGTGTCCGACTCGCTGACGCCGACGTATTCGGTCGTCAAGATATCCCTGACCGACAGTTCTGATTCCATACCTAAACACTAGCCACAGACGGGCTAAAAGCTACTCCCACTACACTTAAGCAGTCACACAGTGAACTGCACCGGTTGGTGTGTCCAACCGGCTCCTGCGTCGCCGTTCGATCCATGCAACCCGTGCAGTCGCCTGGTCTCACCACTCGAATTCGACCCGAGTCCCGTCCGATCGGCAGGTCTCGAGGGCGTGTTTTGCGGCGTAGCCGGCATCGTGTGCGTTCTCGCCGCGACCGACGCCGACCTGCATCGTGACGTCGACGGCCGCTTTGACGTGGCTGATCGCTTCCTCGTAGTCGGGCTTCTCGAGGTCGGGACAGACGACGATGACGTTGTCGCCGCCGACGAAAAACGAGAGGCTGTCGTGGGCATAGCGCATGTGTCTCATCAGTTCGGCGTAGCCCTGTTCGATCTCGATGAACGTGTCGAACGCGTTGAGCTCGTCGGTGTAGTTACCGGTCGCGTTGACGACGTCGAAGTGAGCGATCTGGATGTCCTCGGTCGTTCGAGAGGTGTCGTCGACGATCCGTCCCTCGAGACACTCCCGTCGGTTTTCATCCTGGGCACTGCCGGCGTCTTGGACGTGTTCGGTCGCGTCGGCGAGCGCCTGGACGGGGCTCGTAGCGGTCGCGACGCCGAGGCTGAGTGTGACGGGATACCGATTTCCGACGGACTCCTGAAGGAGTGCGTGGTCGTCCATCGAAAGCCCGTTCGTGACCGCGATCATGTTGTCAAAGCGGGTAAAGAAGACGTACCCTCCACGGTTTCCGACGAACTGGGAGATGTCGGCGTACAGTCGGGATTGTAGCGTCTGGAGGTCGGCCTCGCGGCGTGGCTCCGGCGTCACCGTCCATGGCCCGTAGTTGTCGATCTGAACGAGGGTCACCTGCGTGTTAGTCACGGTGATCGATTCTTTCGAACGGCGTCGTATAAGTGATACGCAATCCAGATTTGAGATGAGGCAGAAAACGAGTCGTCCGGTCGGGGGCGAGTCGACGATCAGGCGCGTTTCTTCTCGGGTTCCGATCCCTTGGGGTGGTACTCCCAGAAGTTGCCCGCTCGCATCGCTTTTCCGACCGCCTTGTGCATGTCGAGAATCGTCTCGAACTCGTCTTCTTCGACGTACTCGAAGATGTCGCTGAGCGCGACGACTTTCTGATGGTTGATGCGGATGGGGTGGTCACCATACTCGTCGACGAAGGCGTCACGGTCGAGGGGGAAGTCCTCCTCGTCGTCGACCTTGTCGGCGATGATCCGCATGTCGTATTTCCGTCCGCCTTCGCTTCCTTCCTCGCCGTCCGGATCGTGTGGCCAGTCCGCACTCATACTCGGATCTGTGCAGGGCTCTTCCAAAAGGGTTACTCTTGGTCCCTGTCGGCCCACTGCGTCGAACACTCGAGCGACACCGGGCACAGGGCGCTTTCGTCAATCGTCCGCGGTCGTCTCGGCTTCCTCGCCGAGGAGTTCCTCGCGGTGTTCGTCGAGCAGCGGCGCACGGCCCCGCGGTCTGGGCTCGGTCTTCGACATTTTGATCGCGCTGCCGGCGATCTCGACGTCGGTATCGCTTCCCGGCTGCTCGACTGTGACCAGCATATCTCGGGCGTGCACGTGTGGGTCCTCGAAGATCTCCTCGGTCGTCTGGACTGGCGCGGCGGGGACCTGGCCCTCGAGGGCGTCGACCAACGCATCGGTTTCCCGTTCGGCCGCCCACTCCTCGAGTTCCGCACGGAGTATCTCGCGGTTTTTCAGCCGGTCTGCGGTCGTCGGGTACTCCGTTGCGAGGTCCGCCCGCCCCATCACGTCACAGAGATCAGACCAGTGGCGGTCGTTGAACGCGGCGATGACGGCGTAGCCGTCGGCGGTCTCGAACGCATCGTAGGGGAACAACGTTGGGTGAGAGTTGCCTTGTCGGGTGGGGGCCTCACCGGTGTACGACTGCTGGTAGATCGCCCGCTCGGTCATGCTGATCATCGAGTCGTACATGCCGGTGTCGACGTACTGGCCCTCGCCGGTCTGTGCGCGATGGTTGACGGCAGCGAGGATTCCCACACAGTTTAGCGCCGCGGTGAAGAGGTCGCCGATACCGGGGCCGACCTTCGTCGGTGGACCGTCCTCCTGGCCGGTGATCTCCATGACGCCGCCGAGCGCCTGGGCGATGAGGTCGAACGACGGCTGGCCCTGGCGGTCGGTTTCGCCGGTCCGCGGATCGCCGAAGCCGCGGATCGAGGAGTAGATGAGGTCGGGGTTGTACTCGGTGAGTGTCTCGTAGCCGAGGTCGTATTTCTCCATCGTGCCCGCACGATAGTTCTCGACGAGGACGTCGGCTTCCTCGACGAGCGAGAGGAAGTCTTCCCGGTCTTCTTCGTCGCCGAAGTTTAGCTCGATGCTCTTTTTGCCTCGATTGACGCTCTGGAAGTAGCCGCCGTAGGCCTCGGCTCCGGAGTCATCGACGAACGGTGGGTTCGATCGGATGAGGTCGCCGCCCGGGCGCTCGATCTTGACGACGTCTGCTCCCATATCCGCGAGTAACATCGTGCAGTAGGGGCCAGCAAGCACCTGGGTCAGGTCTAACACGCGCAAATTCGAAAGCGCTCCCATGTGCGGTGAGATACGAAACGGCTACAAAAACCTTTACCATCGATCATGAGGGTGTGAGGCCGTCCCAATTAGACGGTGTTAGGGCGTATAAGGGATATTATCATGGAAGATCATTAGGTTTATCACCGAGTCCATCATGGTTCCGAATACGATGTCCCAAACGGTCGTCCTCGGCGTGATCGGCTCGGACGCTCACGTCGTCGGCATTACGATCTTAGAGCAGGCTTTCAGTGCAGCTGGATTCGACGTCGTCAACCTCGGCGTCCAGACCTCCCAGGAGGAGTTCGCCGAGGCCGCAGTAGCACACGACGCCGGGGCCGTACTGGTCTCGTCGCTCTACGGTCACGCCGAACAGGACTGCCAGGGCTTCCATCAGGTCCTCGAGGAGGCCGGGGTCGACGCCGCCACCTACATTGGCGGGAACCTGGCCGTCGGCCAGGACGATTTCGAGGAGACGCGAGCGACGTTCGAAGCGCTCGGCTTCGACCGCGTCTTCGACTCCGAGACCGATCCCGAAGAGGCCATCGCGGCGCTTCGGGACGATCTCGGGCTCACGACCACCGATACGGAACGAGCGACCATCAGTTCCTAGATGCCGAGAGTCACTTTGTAGATGATACGAGACGAACGGATACCATCCGACGAGCTACGGCGTATCGACGAGGAAATCAGGTCAGACTGGCCGACGGGTGCCGACGTCGACTTCGAGGAAGCGATCGCATATCACGAATCGCTCCCCGAGCGCAAGCGATTCGCAGACGTTCTCGAGTCGGCCGATAAGCCCCTGTTGCAGCCGCGAGCTGGCGTGCCACGACTCGACGACCAGATCGAACTGCTGGAGTACCTCCACGGCGAGGGTAAGGCGGATCTCTTACCGACGACGATCGACTCGTACACGCGCGACAACGAGTACGAGAAGGCCCAGCAGGGACTCGAAAAGGCCAGAGAGACGGGCGACGACACGTTGAACGGGTTTCCCGCGGTCAACCACGGCGTCGAGGGCTGTCGCGAACTGATCGAGGCGATCGACGCCCCGATCGAGGTCCGCCACGGGACCCCCGACGCCCGATTGCTCGCGGCGATCACCTTCGCCGGCGGCTTTCAGAGCTTCGAGGGCGGGCCGATCTCGTACAACATTCCATACACGAAACGCCACGGCCTCGAGGAGACGATCGAGCGCTGGCAGTTCGTCGATCGGCTTGCCGGTGCGTACACCCAACGCGGGGTTCGCATCAACCGCGAACCGTTCGGGCCGCTGACCGGGACGCTCGTGCCGCCATCGATCGCTATCGCGATCGGGATCGTCGAGGGACAGCTCGCGGCCACCCAGGGCGTGCGCTCGATCACGCTCGGCTACGGGCAGGTCGGCAACGTCGTCCAAGACGTCGCGGCCCTGAACGCGCTGCGAGACCTCGCGAACGAGTACCTGCCGGATGAAGTCGTCGTCACGACGGTCTTCCACGAGTGGATGGGCGGGTTCCCGCCGGACGAGGCGCGTGCGAACGGCGTGATCAGTCTCGGTGGGATGACCGCGGCCATTGCCCAACCGGATAAAGTCATCACGAAGTCACCCCAGGAGTTCCAGGGTGTTCCGACGATGCAGGCCAACGCCGCCGGTCTCCGAACAACCCGGCAGGTCATCGACATGGCCATCGAACAGAACATCGGCATCGACGGCATCGTGGAGGAACAAGACCTCATCGAACGCGAGACACGGTGTCTGATGGACGCGATCTTTACCCACGGCGACGGCGACGTCGTCCAGGGAACGATCAAGGCATTCGATTCGGGCGCGCTGGACGTGCCGTTTGCCCCCAGTGACAGCGCAAAGGGAGCAATCCTCCCCGCTCGAGACGACGACGGACGCGTCCGCATCTTCGAGTGGGCCGACCTCGAGATGGACGACGACATCAAAGAGATTCACAAGGCGCGACTCTCACAGCGAGCCGACACCGAGGGCCGCGAACAATCGTTCCGAATGGTTGCCGACGACGTCGACGCGATCAGCGACGGAAAACTCATCGGTCGCCCATAACGAACTTCAATGGAAATTACTGATATTCACGCGACGCCCGGCTACTCCGGGTTCTTCTTCGACGACCAGCGCGCGATCAAGCAGGGAGCACAGCAGGACGGCTTTACGTACGACGGCGATCCCGTCACGGACGGCTTCGACGAGATCCGCCAGGCTGGCGAGACGATCGTCGTAGACGTCGAACTCGCCGACGGAACCCACCACCGCGGCGACTGTGCGGCGGTCCAGTACTCCGGTGCTGGCGGACGCGATCCGCTGTTCAAAGCCGAGGAGTACGTCCCGGTCGTCGAAGGGGCGGTCACCGAGGCGTTCGTCGGCCGCGACGCGAGGTCGTTCCTCGAGAACGCCGACGCGCTCGAGGAACTGATGGTCGATGGCGGCCGACTCCACACGGCGATCCGGTACGGCGTCTCCCAGGCGCTGCTGGCCGCGGCGGCCCACGCCGAGGGGACGACGATGACCGACGTGATGGCCGACGCACTCGGTACCGACCCCGCAACGGAGCCAGTGCCGGTTTTCGGCCAGTCCGGTGACGCCCGCTACATCAACACCGAGAAGATGTTTATCAAGGGCGTCCCCGTCCTCCCGCACGCACTGATCAACAGCGTCGAGAAAATCGGCCAGGAGGGTGAGACCTTGCTCGAGTACGTCGAGTGGCTCAGAGAGCGGTCACAGGAACTCGGGCCTGACGGCTACGAGCCCCGATTCCACATCGACGTCTACGGGATGATCGGTGAGGTCTTCGGCGCACCGTACGACCGTGAGGAAGTGGTCGACTACTTCGGCGCACTCGAGGAGGCGGCCGCGCCGTATCCTCTGCAGATCGAGGGGCCGATGGACGTCGGCGACCGCGAAGGACAGATCGAATCGATGGTCGAACTCCGCCAGGGACTCGCTGATGCGGGTGTCAACGTCGACCTCGTCGCCGACGAGTGGTGTAACACTTTCGAGGACGTCCAGGCGTTCGTCGATGCCGGTGCGGCCGACCTCGTGCAAGTGAAGACACCCGACCTGGGGAGCGTCCACCGAAGCGGACAGGCTGTCAGGTACTGTGAAGGAACCGATACGCGCGCGTATCTCGGCGGGACCTGTAACGAGACGGAAACGTCCGCGCGGGCCTGTGCGCACGTGGCGCTCGCGACCAACGCCGCACAGGTGCTTGCGAAACCGGGAATGGGCTTCGACGAGGGCTACATGATCGTCGAAAACGAGATGCGACGAACCGTCGCGCGACGAGCGCGCGAACAGCAGCTAGCCGACACCGACGAAATTACTGCAGATGACTGATTGGACCGATCCCGATACGTTCGCACAGGCACTCGAGCACGCCGAAACGCGCGAGAAGGGCAACTGCTTCGAGGACTTCGCGGAGGGGGATGTTATCGAACACGACCCCGGTCTGACCCTCACGAAGTGGGGCAACGAGGCGTGGATGAGCCAAACGCTCAACCACGATCCGGCCTACTGGCGACCCGACGCGGCCGCCGACCGCGGCTTCGAGGAGCCACCGATTCACCCGGACTACCTCACCGCCGCAACGCTTGGGATCACCGTCGAGGATCTGAGCGAGAAAGGCGGTTACTTCCTCGGACGGACGGACGTTCGCTTCGCCCAGGACGCCGTCTATCCGGGCACGCATATGTCCGTCGAAAGTGAGGTCGTCAACACCGCGACCTCGAGTTCCCGGCCCCAGTACGGCATCGTCTCCTGGCGCACCCGTGCGAAAGACCTCGAGACCGACGACCTGCTCATGTCCTACGAGCGGACGAACATGATCCCACGACGGGAACCGCTCGAGACGGACGGTGGCGCGACGGCGACAGAGGAAGACGATGACAACGACCTTCCAGAAACGTTCGTCACCCCCGAAGGCGGCTACTTCGAGGACTTCGTCGACGCACTCGAGATCGCAGACGAGGAGAACGGGGCGGTCGCCTACCGGCACGAACGCGGGCGCACCCAGGACGATGTCACGGTCGCCCAGCTCCCACTCGCGACGCTGAACACCGCCAAGCAACACCACAACGTGGACGTGATGGCCGACTCGCCGTCGGGCGATATCGTCACTTACGGCGACGTCACCCGTTCGACCGCGCTGGGTCACGCCCGTTCGGACGAACGAACCTGGCGCGAGGTCGGTTTCGACGACGAATCGTTTCACACGTTCGTCACCCCTGGTGACACTGTCTACGCCTTCACGCGCGTGCTTGAGGCAGACGACGACGCCTCGAGCGACGTGGCAGGCACCGTGCGCTTCCAGCACATCGCGTTCAACCAGGACGACGTTCCCGTCTACTCGGGAACACGAACCGCGGAGATTCAAAAACGTTCTAACTAACACGATCGAACGTTACAGACGAACGCTGACACGCACGAATTCAGACCCCACTCAGACATGATTGACGACACTGACATCCGACTCTGCCGTACGTTCCAGACTGCACCGGCCGCCGTTCCGAAAGATGACACGGCGAAGTACCTTCGCTCGGGTTTAGAGGCCGAGGGCTTTCAGGCACCTGACTGGCTCGTTCCCGACATGGAAGACGGGACCGCACCGGATATGAAAGCCGAGGGCCTCGAGAACACGATCGAACTCGTCCCCGAGTACGACTTCCCTGGCGAGATCTGGCCTCGCGTCGAGTGGAGTTACGAGGACGAATCGTTCCGCGACCGCGGCCGAGAGCAGATCGACCAACTCGTCGCAGAGATCGGTGACGAGATCGACGGCGTCGTCGTCCCGAAGGTCGGTCGCCTCGCAGACGTCGAACGCGCGGCCGAGGTCGTCGCCGAGGCGGAAGCCGAACACGGCTACCCCGACGGATCGATCGGGATGTCGATCATCGTCGAGACCGGCCGCGCTCGATCGGACCTCCGCGAAATAGCGACGTTCGGTGGCGACTCGCGGCTCACCGCGCTCGTTTTCGGCCCCGTCGACTACGCTGCCGAACTCGGCGCACGCGATCTCGGCGACGGTCGCCCGCGCTGGGATGGCCTGCTCGAGGCGCTCTCGAACGAGGCGAGCGCTGGCGGGCTGCTCTCGATCGGCGGCCCGTTCGACGACCTGTTCAAAGAACGTGCCGGCTTGACCTACTACAACGCCGACGATTACGCCGACCAGGTCGAATACGAAGCCCACCTCGGCCTCGACGGCTCCTGGTCGCTGTACCCCAAACAGACGATTCAGGCCAACACCATCCACATGCCGACGTCCCAGGAACTCGAGCGTGACGTGAGCAAGATCGAACGCTTCAACGCGGCCAAACGCGAGGGCACCGGCGCGGTAACCCTCGACGGGCAGATGGTCGACGAAGCCACGTTCAAGGTCTTCCGAAACACCATCCTACAGGTCCGTTCGATCCACGACACCCGACCCGAGCAGACCCAGGCCCACTACGATCAGAGTCTGCTCGAGCGCGCGCTCGAACTCGAGTTGTCCTATAGGTAATCGAAACCCGCAAATTCCAGCGGGAACCGTTCGACCAGCCGGCGTCGTTTTTCAGCCCGTCAGGCGACCGCTCATCGAGTCTCGGCATCCGACGACTCCTCGAGCGGCTGGAAGACGACGCAGTAGCGTTCGGTGGACGATAGGATGGCCACCTGCGTCTCTTCGTCGATGTCTTCGGTCCCGCCGATCTCGAACTCGCGGCCGACGTCCTCGAACCCGGACGCCGTCGACACCTATAGTACCCACTGCACGTCAGTGCGCACCTGGTCGGCAAGCGGATCGGCGATCAGTGTGTACATCGGTGCAGTTGTTACTAGATCAGTTCGTTTTCGCCTGCACGGACGACTCGCTGCGCTCGTCGTCGTTGCTCGGCCGAAAACGGTTCACGCTCTGGTCGTCGCGAAATACTCGTCGCAGAAGCGGTGGGGATGGGATTTGAACCCATGAGGCTTGTCAGCCAGTTGCTCTCAAGGCAACCGCGTTGGGCCGCTCTGCCACCCCACCTCGAGTTACGATACCTCGTCCGGTCAAAAATGGTTATCGGTCTCGGCCGACCACGAGCGAGCCGTCGGAACCGACCTCGAGACCGAGATCCTCGACTATGGTTGCCGTCGCCTCGCCACCCGGTCGTTCGGCGACGCGTCGAGCCTCGAGGGTGGCGATCGTTGAACAGAGACCTGACTCGGTGGTGACGCTCGGAAGGGTTGGCGCGAGGCCGAGGCGAAGGTCTGCGTCGGCGCTTCGGCGGGCCACCGTCTCGAGGTTGGGGCTCGCGTATGCGTCGGTGAAATCGAGAAGGTCGGTAAACCCTGCAACGTACGTTTGGCCGGCCGAAGACGGCCCCAAAACGACGTCGTATCGTCGCAGCGACATGGCCACGCTGTCGATTTCTGCCCGCCTGACCAGCGGCACCGTCGGCTCGAGGACGGCGACGCCGTCGACGTTCTCGCGTTCGATGAGGTGAGTGACCGTATTCCCAACGCGCGCCGATCGCGTCGAGCCGACCTGGCGTTCGAAGCGAACCGTCGAGACGTCCTCGAGGGCGGCGTCGGCCAGCGTTCGGATCTCGGATTCGGGGTCGTCGCCGACGTACTCCTGTGGAAGCGTCTTTTCGTCCCGGTAATTGATCAAGAGGTCGCCGCCGCTGTCGGCCGCCGCGTGTAGCACGTCGGTCACGGCGGCCTCGTAGAGGGATGCCGTCGCGTCCGCGGTCAGTGACGTTTTCTCGGTGAGCGACGAGAGCACGAGTCCAGCTCGAGGTGGATCGACTGGTACGACGACGATCATACGCTACAGTGCGTTCTCTCGGGTCTTGAACGCGACGTTTGAGCGATCCTCACGCGCAAGTTGAACAGACAGTTGATGTCGCACTTCGTCTGGCGAGCAAACGAGACGACTGCGTACGAATGGCGAAGTGACCCGACCGATACTGTTCGACAGACCGAGTGTCCACAGTCACCAGCCGGAGGTGGTGAATTGGTTTCAGTGACGGTTCTCCGACAGCACACCGAGCGGAAGTCATCGTCGACGCATATCTATTATAACGATCGAGTGAGATAGAAGAGACATGGAACAACGTTCACTCTCGATAGTCGGCCTTACTGGTGTAGTGAGTATCCTGGGGCTCGCCGTTCTCGGCGGCTACGGGCTTCTCACGGGCATCCTACTCGAGCCGTCGGCTGCGTTGGTTGCCCCGACCGTCGCAACGCTGGTCGTCACCGTGGTCGTGGTCGGCGCTCTGATCGGTCTCGGCGCCGGATCGAAACGCTGGCGGCAGAACCCCTACTGGTAACGCGTCGTTCGTCCGAGCTATCGTTCGCGCCGCCCCTTGGTCTGTCGATAATCCGTCGCCAGGAGCTGTGCGAAGTGTTCGACCCACGACTGGGTCTGAGTCTCCGATTGTCGTTGCGGGTCGATCATCGGGACGATCGCGAAGCCTCGGCCGCGGATCGTCGTTGCGTGACGCTCCGGCAACCTGAGTTCCGACGCAGGCGTTCTGGTATACTCTTCGGCGAGTTCGACGAGCGCTCGCTCGCCGACCGGGACCAGAATCTCCGGGTTAATCATCCTGATCTCGGCCTCGAGGTAGGGATCGCAGTTCGCGACCTCCTCGTCTGCCGGCGATCGCTCGGGATGGCGACACCGGGTCAGGAGAGTGAGATACGCGTTTTCGAGGCCAGGTCGCTCTGACGGCGACGTCGCATCACAGAGGCCGAGGCGCTCGAGCAGTCGCCGGAGCGTCGTCCCCGACTCCGGTTCGACTGTCCCGTCAGTCGCGAACGGGACGCCTGCCGCATCCGCCGCAGACGACGGTCGCTCACCGACGAACAGGAAGTCCGCGGCTACGTCCCCGTACCCGTGAACGACCTGCGTTCGCGTCTCACAGAGCGCCGGACAGTTCTGACACTCTTCGTCCATGTTGTACGGATTGGATCGCGATCGCTGTGCTGGGTCCACACGCCTCCCTGGGGTGGCACGATGAAAAACGACGCGGACGGCAACGGGCCGACCGGTTCGGTCTCGAGACCGTCCGACAGACAGGCTCGAGACCGTCCGACAGGTCGAAGACGACGCCAGCTAGCGGTCGAGTCCGCCGCGTTCGGTGACCTCGAGAATGAACTTGACGTTCCGAACGATCTCTTCGGGCGTGGTCTCTTCGGTCGGATCGTAGAGATCACTGGTCCGGTAGAGGATGTTTGCGAGCTGTTTGCTTTCGCTCGTCTCGTCACGGATTTCGTCCGCGATCTCGCGGAGGAACGCGACGCGTTCGGGATCTGCATCGAATGTTCGATCATCGGTTCCCATGGAGATCACCGGTCGGCGGATGCCGTCTCGTCGCCCCGACGCTGGGAAACCTTCCGTCGGTGTACGATCCCCGTGTTGTTCGCAACGTTCTCCGTGATCGTTCGGAACGCGTCACCGGTCTGGCTGTCGTCCTCGAGGACGGTTGGCCTACCGCCGTCGCCACCCTCTCTGACGGCGGGATCGAGTGGAATGCTCCCGAGGAACGGTAACTCGTGTTCGTCGGCGAAGGCTTCGCCACCCCCCGACCCGAAGATGTCGTGCTGGCTGTCACAGTCCGGACAGGCGAACGTCGACATGTTCTCTGCGATGCCGAGGACGATGGTTTCGTGGGTGGCGAACATCTCGAGACCCTTGCGGGCGTCGTCGAGAGCGACGTCCTGGGGCGTCGTAACGATGACTGCGCCGGTGACGGGCATCGTCTGGAGCATCGTCAACTGGGTGTCGCCCGTCCCCGGAGGCAGGTCCACGATCAGGTAATCGAGGTGGCCCCACTCGACGTCCTCCGTTAGCTGTGTGATGACCTTGTGGACCATCGGGCCGCGCCAGATTACGGGGTCGTCCTTGCCCGTGAGAAAGGCCATGCTCATCAGTTTCACGCCGTACTTCTCCGGTGGGACGAGCGTCTCGTCTTCGGTCGCCTGTGGCGGTTCGTCGGCGTCGACCATCCGGGGGACGTTCGGCCCGTAGATGTCCGCATCGAACAGTCCGACGCGAGCGCCAAGCCGTGACAGTCCTGCCGCGAGATTGACCGACACGGTCGACTTGCCGACACCCCCCTTTCCGGACGCGACCGCGATGACGTTCTTGACGTTCGCTAGCACCTGTTCTTCTCCCGACCGGCCGTCCCGGTCCGGAATAGTCGCCGACAACTCGGACTCGAGGCCGGCCTCCTCGAGCGTCTCCCGAACGGCGGCGGCGATGTTCGATTCCGTCGGCGAGTACGGCGCGCCGAGTGCGAGGTCGACGGTGACTGTCTCACCGTCGACAGACACATCGTTGACCAGCCCAAGTGAGACAATGTCGTCGCTGAGTTCCGGATCCTCGACTTCCCGGAGACGGTCGCGAACGTCGTCTTCGTCCATATTCAAACGTACTTCCGGGCGTCGAAAAGGGTTGTGTTCGGCTACCACCGCTCACGCTGGCTACCGCTCGAAATCGAACCGCGGCCCGCCGTACGTCGGCGGGTCGGGCTCGAGCTCGACGCCGCGTTCGTACCGAACGAAGTTCAGATAGTAGGGCCGCCCACAGCCGTCGATCGACTCTCCCTCGAGGTCCGTAACCGGGCCGTCCTCGCCGCAGACGAACGCGATTCCGTCCGCCGACTCGAGGTCGTCGTCGTCCGGCGTGGCGTACTCCCAGCCAGGCTGGGCGAGTTTCGTGACGGAGCGATCCGCGAGATCCGGAGCGCGTTCGACGCTCGTCACGGCCTTGCAGTGTGGACAGGTGTACCGAACGGTGACGGTCATCGAAGGGTCTAGGTACCGCGTTGACCTAAGACTGCGGCCTCCACTCAGTCGTTCCGAACCGTTTACTCGGTCGCACCCGCAGTGAGGGCCATGACCGAGTTCGATTCCGAGAAGTTCGATCAGAAGTACGTCCACTATTTCGACGAACTCCAGGCCGCGTACTCGAACGCCTACCAGCAACTCCACGGGCAGTGTGACTCGACGGTGCTCAAAGCGATCGACCGCAAGGTGCTCGCAGAGAGCGAACCGTTCTACGTGGGAGCGACGGAAGGCGAGCTAGCGAACGACTCGAGCGGGCAGTACGCGGGCGCAACCGACAGCCCGTTCCGGGTCGAGCTTCCCGACGA
The DNA here is from genome assembly GCF_003430825.1 of Natrarchaeobaculum sulfurireducens. Taxonomy (NCBI): domain Archaea; kingdom Methanobacteriati; phylum Methanobacteriota; class Halobacteria; order Halobacteriales; family Natrialbaceae; genus Natrarchaeobaculum; species Natrarchaeobaculum sulfurireducens. Next base: position 1,972,608 of record NZ_CP024047.1, read on the forward strand.
CGTCCCCGACCGCGTCGGTCGCGTTGCTGACCACGACCAGTTCGACGTCGTCCTCGCCGAACTGGTCGAACGTATCGAACGGGAACTCGAGCGACAGTTCGAGTTCGAGTCGGACGACTGACTGCTGGGCGTACTCAAAGCCGATCACCGCTCGCGACCGACCAGGTCGGTCAACTGGCAGTCACGAGTAACTCCTCGTTCGGTTCGTCGTCCGCCCAGTTCGTTCCGGCCGGTGGCTGGACTTCGAACTCGACGGTGCCGGTGTGCTGGTCCGGCGGGAGCGTTAGGTCTACCGCGTTGAAGTCGAACTTTACTTCGTTTTCGCTCGTGTCCGGATTAGTGGTCTGTTCGACGAGTGCGTCGTCCATCCGGGCTGCACCCGGAACTGCGACGACCGTCGCGTTAGGGACCTCGTTCCCGTCTTCGTCAACGACGAACACGCTGAACGACTCTGCCTCGCTGCTGTCTGCCTCGAGCGTTTCGGCTTCGAACTCCACGTCGACTTCGGTATCACCCTCGAACGTATCGATCCCGCCGAGGATCTGTAACATGAGACCGAGCGATACGACACCGATAACGAGCGCGATCACGAGTCTGATCGGTAAGCCTTCGATCGCTCGATCGTCCTCGTGCAACGACCGCCTCGAACTGGAGCGTCGAACCGTCGGTTCGTTTCCGTTCCCTGCCTGCATGCCGTGGTTGGTCCCGTCATCTAACTTAAACAGTCGGACGAAGGTTGACGTACGAGAAGGAAACGAACACCGGCATGCGTTTCGTTATCGGACGTGGAGTCGACGCCGGGACGGACCAGACCGGTCACGTCGGGCAGTATCGAGCACTGGACGGAAGTGAGGGGGCAAACCTGTATCTCGATCTCGACAGTCCGCACGCGACGCTGATCGTTGGCAAGCGAGGGTACGGAAAGTCGTTTACGCTGGGAGTCGTTGCCGAAGAACTCGCCAGGGTATCGGGCGTCGCACCGGTTATCGTCGATCCGATGGGAGTGTTCTCGACGCTCGCCGCGCCCGCCGAGGGCGAGCCCGTCCCAGCGGACGTCGTCGACGAACCATCGATTTCGGCCGATGTGCTCGATCCACGCTCGTGGTGTTCGCTGCTCGGACTCTCGCCCGAGAGTGCCGCCGGGGCGCTCGTCTGGGAAGCCGCCCAAGAAGCGGAGTCGCTCGAGACGATGCGACGTCACGTCGAGGGAAGCGACGCACCGGAGGTCGATAGACGAGCAGCGATCAACCACCTCTCGCTGGCCGATTCGTGGGACGTCTTCGATCCCGATGGCCTCGACGCGGCGACGCTCTCGAGCGGCGCCGTCTCCGTCGTCGACGTCTCGGGGCTCGATTCGGCCCCGATGAACGCCGTTTGCCGGGGGATCGGGGAAGGACTCTATCGCGCACGCGTCGACGAGACGATCGATCGACTCCCGTGGCTGCTGATCGACGAAGCCCACACGTTCTTCGCCGGTGTCGCCAAGGCCGCACTCCACACGATTCTTACACGCGGGCGCGCTCCGGGTGTGAGTCTCGTCCTCGCGACACAACGGCCCAGCGCCGTCTCCGAGACAGCGATCTCTCAGTCCGACGTGTTGATCTCGCATCGCCTGACCGCGGAGGCCGACCTCGAGGCGCTTGCCGCCGCCCAGCCGATATATCTGAACGAGTCGCTCAAGGAACGACTCCCAACGGAACCAGGGGAAGTCGTGGTTATCGACGACGCGACCGAGACGGTTCACGCGGCACGGATTCGGGTTCGAGATACACCACACGGTGGCGATAGTCCGAGCGCGCGCGACGTGGCCGGTCTCGAGTGATCTCGAGCGGATCATCCGTTCGACTCGTTGCCGGGCAGCCACCCATTGTGATATTGTAGTTTAAATACGATCGGGCAAGCAACAGGGGTATGACGGATATCGATCGGCTCGATCAGCGGCTGGCTGCCGTCGAGCGCGTCGTCGTCGACGGCGACGTGACGCTCGAGGGACTGTCGGAGTTGACGTCGGTCGTAGAAGCCGTTGCCGAACTCGAATCGCGTCTCGAAGAACAAGAGGGTCGCCTTGCTGACCTCGAGGCGTCGGTGCAGTCGGTCGAAGGCTACGTCGGAACCATCGAGTCGGTCAACGACGACGTCGAACGACACGCAGCGTCCGCTATCGCCACGGTCGACAGACTCGAGCGTCGCATCGACACCCTCGAGGTCGAACTCGACGACCTCCAAGATGGCCTCCTCGAGGACGAACCGACGGCACAAAGCGGGGGCGATAGGGGAGAGGATGGCGGAAGAGAGGAGACCGGGAGCGATGACAGCGATGGCGATGGCGATGGCGATGGCGATTCCAGGAACCAGACGGCCGGAGACGGCTCGACGGTCTTCGAGTTCCGATCGTCCGACGAGAACCCGTCGCCCGAGCGATTAGTCGGGGAAATCGTCGGGAGCGAACCGCGGTCGTTCGTCGACGACGGCGTCGAGAGGCCGGTATCATCGGCGAACCAGATGGCAGTCGATTCCGCAATAAACGAGGGCGAACCGTCGACAACCGACGCCGACGGCGACACCGATGCCGATGACGGCAGTCTACTCGGATCGCTGCGGTCGCGGTTGTCATGATCCGGTACGTCGTGGCAGCGCTGTTGGCGGTCGCCATCGTGAGCGTCGCCGGACTGGCCCTCGACGACGGCGCGGCCGACAACACTGAACGTGAACTGCAGACTGGGATCTCGGATATCGAAGACGCAGCGATCGAGCTCTCCGAGAACGAAGAGCTCTCACCGGATACCCACCCCGATCCACGCCGGGTCGTCGATTTCAGGGTCCCGACCGGCTCGCTCACCGAAGCCGGCGTCTCACACCTCGAGATCGAACCAGTAGCAGGGGCGGACGCGAGTTTCGCCCGGTACGTCCTAACCGACGGCACGGATCACCGCGAGATCATCGAGGTGCGGATCGTCTACCGGGACGCGACGGACGCGCGGACGACCGAAATTCGCGGGAGCGGTACCCAGATGGTGACGCTCGTGTTGCGCCCCGACGCGGACGGGGATCCGGTCGTCGTCGTCGATCCCCCGGAGTAGACAGGTCCTCCGTACCGTCTTACCGACCGAACAGCGACTGACGGACGACGGTTTTCTGCGTCGGCGGTGAGAGTTTAAACCAGAAGCCGAGCCCAGATGAGATATGTCTACGGACGGGACCAGGCGAACGGTCCGGAGGGCCCTCTCGAGGATCGGCTTCGATGGGTTGCTCGGGGAGCCGGAGTCCGGGGGCCGTTGTAACTGCGAGATGGCGTTCGACGACCGGACGCTCGTCGTCGATGCGTCGAACTGCGACGGGCAGCTCGCGGAATCACCTGACTGTCGGGAATCGGTTGTTCGGGTACTGACAGAGCACGAGATTGACTCGATCGTGGTCCACTCGAGCGGGTTGAGCTACCGGTACGACCGTGGGCAGACAGCGTTATTCGGGGCCGCAGGCCGGTTCGTCGAACTCCTCGGAAGTCGTAATGAACCACTCGTGGGTGACGTCGCCCGCGATCCACTCGGTGCGGCCGACAGACTCGAAACCCGCGTCGACGAGCTCGGCGACGTTGCCATCGAGTCCGGCCTGCTCGATGTGGTCGACGGCGTCGACACGTACGCGGACGGTTTTTCGCCACGCGTCGGACTCGAAGTGGCAAACTACTTCATCGACCGCTCGATCGACGATACCGCCCGGCTCGTCGACGTCAGGGAACTCGAGACCGGAAGTACCGTCCGGATCTACGAACGCGAGGACCGATTGGCGTTGTACGAACTCGACGTCGTCGACCTGACGCTGTCACCGGCCCAACGTAACGTGGTCGTCGACGGCTACGAGGCGCTTGCCGAAGGATGGGTCGAGGGCGACCGCGCACCGTCGCGGGCGATCGAATTCGCCACGGGCGAACCGGTGGATCCGGTGCTGACGAGGGTGCTCGAGAAATACACGGAAGGATACGGAATTCTCGAGGACCTGTTCGCCGACCCTGACGTGACGGACGTCTACGTCACGTCGCCGGTGACGGCGAATCCGCTCCGGGTCGAACTCGACGGTCGGGCGATGGAGACGAACGTCCACCTGACGGAGACGGGCGTGAAAGCGCTCGCATCTCGCGTCCGGCGAACGAGCGGCCGAGCGTTTTCGCGGGCGAAGCCGACGGTCGACGCGACGGCGTCGCTGGCGAACGGCCGCGGGCTCCGAATCGCCGGGGTCACCGAACCTGTCGCTCGAGGCACGGCTTTCGCCTTCCGCGAACAGTCCGACGACCGGTTCACGCTCCCGGCTCTCGTGGCCAACGGGACGATCCCCGCGGAGGTCGCCGGCTTTCTTTCGACAGCCATCGAGCGAAACGCCGCAGCACTGATCGCCGGAACTCGCGGTGCCGGGAAGACGACGCTGCTCGGGACGCTCCTCTACGAGGTGACGCCCGATACCAGGACCGTCATCATCGAGGATACACCGGAACTGCCGGTCGACCCGTTGCAATCCGTGGGACGGGACGTGCAGGCGCTTCGGACCGGCACCAGCGACGGGCCCGAAATTTCGCCGACGGAAGCTCTGCGGACGGCTCTTCGGCTCGGAGACGGCGCACTGGTAGTCGGCGAGATCCGCGGTGAAGAGGCTCGAGTCCTCTACGAAGCGATGCGTGTCGGTGCGAACGCGAACGCCGTTCTTGGAACGATCCACGGTGACGGGGCAGACGAGGTGTACGAACGGGTCGTCTCCGACCTGACCGTTGAACCGTCGTCGTTCGGCGCGACCGACCTCGTCGTAACAGTCCAGGCCTATCGGACGCCAAACGGCCGGCGACGCCGGATTACCCGGATCGAGGAGGTACTCGGAACCGGCGACGACATCTGGTTCGAGTCGCTCTACGAACTCGATGGACGAAGCGCCGCACCGACGGGACGAATCGACCGGGGTGAAAGTCGATACGTCCACTCGATGGCCAGCCCGACAGAGGAGTACGCGGACGTTCGACGGGCGATCGCCGAGCGCACCGAACTGCTACGTGAACTGGCTGCAGACGGGCGAACCTCACCCGAAGAGATCGCCGCCGCCTACACCGATCGACGGTGATCCCACTCGTGACGATTTTCACAACGGTCATCCGTGGGCTCGCGGCCCTCTATCCCTACGAGGTGGAGGCTACCAGAAATCTCGTCGACTCGGTCCGGTTCATCGATGCCCCCTACGACGCCGAGACCGTCGTTCGTGCTGGCTACGGCGCAGGGTTGATCGGCGCCGCTGTGCCGGTCCCGCTGCTCCTGTTCGAGATTTCGGTCGTCTTCGTCGGGGTGTTCGTCCTGACAGTGTCGCTCGGAGCGATCCATGCTGTCCATACCTGGCCGCACCTCCAGGCTGCGTTTCGCCGAACCGAGGCACTGGGCGATACGCCCACTCTCATCGGCCGAGCAGTGTTGCGAATGCAAATACAGCCTTCGCTCGAGAACGCCATCCGATTCGCGTCCAAGACCGGCCAGGGGCCGCTGGCGAGTAGTCTCAGTGGACACGCCAATCGTGCGAAAGGGACGCCACACGCCGGCTTGTTGACGTTCGCCGAAGAGTGGGCCGAACACTTTCCTGCCCTCCGGCGATCCTCGACACTACTTGCGACCGCACAGGACGCGCCGAAGGCCGAACGCGCCCGGACGCTCGATCGCGCACTGATAGCCATCCTCGACGGCACTCGCAGCCAGATGGCGGAGTTCACGGCCGCGATTAGAGCGCCGACGACGATGCTGTTCGCGTTCGGAATCTTGCTTCCGATGGCGCTCATTGCGATCGTCCCCGTCGCACCGATGGCGGGCGTCACCCTCAACATCTGGATATTCGTGCTCCTGTACAACGTGGTGTTGCCGGCAGTGCTGGTCGTCGCCTCGCTGTGGCTGCTCGTTCGCCGCCCGGTCGCGTTCCCACCACCGAAGATCGACCGTGCCCATCCCGAGTTGCCCGACCGGCTCTGGCTGCGGGCCGGCTGGGGCTTGCTCGCGGGAGCCGTCACGTTCGTTTCGGTTACGACGGTCGGGCCAGCGTACCTCGCCGAAATCGTCGCGTTCGGCGTCGGTATCGGCGTCGCCTTGCTCGCCGTCTACAGTCCGATTCTCGAGCTTCGTCACTCCGTTCGCGACGTCGAGGAACACCTGACTGACGCGCTGTATATCGTCGGTCGACAGGTCGCCGAAGGCGAATCTGTCGAGTCAGCCATCGAACTCGCCGCCGACCGCGTTCCGGCCGAAACCGGGGCGGTGTTCGCCCACGCGGCAGGCGTCCAGCGCAGACTCCACACGAGTATCGAGGAGGCGTTTCTGGGCACGTACGGCGCGCTCCGCGACGTCCCGAGTCAGCGCGCCCGAAGCATGGCAGCGTTGCTCGCCATCGCTGGTGAAGAGGGCAAGCCGGCCGGCCGTGCCATCGTCTCGATGGCGGACCATCTCGAAGAACTCGAGGCGGTCGAAGCCGAGACCAAACGTGCACTCTTAGAAGTGACGAGCACGCTCGACAACACCGCCGCGTACTTCGGACCCATGATCGGTGGTGCGACCGTCGGCATGGCGGACATGCTCAGCGCCGACGACTTCGCTACTTTCGAGGGGTTCGGCGACGCTGCGACGCTCCCGATCGAACAGTTGGGGGTCGTCGTGGCCATCTACCTCGTCATGCTCGCGTTGATCCTGACACCGCTGTCGTATGCCCTCCGGTATGGGATGGACCGTACCCTGTTCGGTTACCACATCGGTCGAACGCTCACGTCGTCGATGCTCCTGTTCGTGCTAACGGTCAGCCTCATCGACGTGGTGCTGCTGGAGCCGGTCTGACTTCGACACCGTTCGAACGTCGACCGAGCAGTCGGGCCGCGTCTCCCAACCGCCTCCATCGTGGTGGACGCCCCGCTATCGCCCTCGAGTTTATATACGAATCCGAGGCCAACAAGGGCATGAATCTCGAGGAAACGACTCAGAGCAGTCGTCAAGCACGGTGGCCCGATGCTATGCGTTGCCGACGACGAGTTCAGCGGCAGTATCACTGCTTGTTGCTTAGAGCCGTGGGTAGACGTCGAACCCGACGGGAAGTCGACTACGCCAGAGACGTATGGTCTTTGCAGGCTATCGTTTCGGACGATAGGTGTAGTCATTCAGCTCGAGCCGACGCGGTTACACGCTGGTCCGATAGTGTTGTGCGTGCCAGTCAAGTGGCTTTGCCGGCCGAGTTCCAGAGCTCGCCACTATCGATCGCCAACCAACCACCGGTGTCGAACGCAAGGTAGCGGATGGACTTCGAGGCCCCCGCCGATGCGTGGTACGTCTACGTCGCCGTCGTGATCATCAGCGTTAGCTTCGCTGGGATCGTGGTTGGAATTTCGTCGATGCCGCCACCGGACGCCCAGCAGGCGGCAAACGCGATCGAAACGGCAACCGGGAGCGAGTATGCCTCGAGTGCATCGTACGAACACGACGCCGACGTCGTAACGATCGACCGGCAGACGATTACGATGAAAAACGAGTACGGAACCGCTCACGCGAGCTTTTCTTATGGCACCGTCGTTCCGGTCAACGGCCACGATCGGCTCGAGAACGTCACCGGCGGACAGTCGTTCGGTGCTGCGTACGATGACGAGCTGGACGATCCACACACCGACGGAACGGCCACGTTCTTCGAAGAGATCGCCGAGGCGGACGAGGCCAATAGCGGCGACAAACTACACGCCGACGGTGAGATAGTCGTCCGAACCGTCGCGATTCGGGACGACTCGGCGGTCGGCCTCGACGCACGAACGTCGAACAGCGAGGCGCTCGAGCAGGATCTCGCCGACGCAGACGACGGTCTCGACGCGGAGGACTTCCAGATACCCGGCGAAGTCGAGCTCCGGATGACGGGGACAGCAGCCAGCGAGACCACCGTTCACGTCAGCGGTGAGACGTTGACGGATGCGATCGACGTCGACGGTTCCGACGGGTGGCTCAGAGATACAATCACTGGCTACACCTGCCAGTACGGCGGGTTCTGGTGTGACGACGAGCCAGACATCGAGCCGATCGAGTACGTGCTCGAGTCGGTTTCCACCCTTGAAGGGACCGAAACGGTGACCCTCGTCGAGGGAGATCTCGACGAGGTAACCGACAGCGAGGCCGACACCGTCGAGCTGTGGACTGGAACATACGAACTGGAGATCGAAGCCGACGGTGACGACTTCGACGGCTGTCACGACACGATCGACGAAGCTAAAGACTGGACGGAGATTTGCGGTCCCGATCTGACGCTCGAGTCCTTCGACGACCCACACTGGCACGAGACACGAGGTGACGTTCACTATGTTACGTTGGTCACAGTATAGAGCACAGACCGAACCGCTGGCGGCGATCTTTGCGGTGTCGATCTTCGCCATCGCTCTCAGCCTCTACGTCGTTGCAGCCCAGCCGATCTTTCCAGGGTTTAGTGATGATTCGACAGCTGATCGAACGATCGATCGGGTATGGGACGATATCGAACAGCATGGCGTCTTTCACGCCTACGACGGTGCCGACGATATTGATGCCCTCGTCGACGGCGAGTCGGTCCCGGCTGGATCGGCGGTGTACGTAGTCGTGACCGCGGTCGATGGGGGGAAAGAGCAACCGGTCGCCGAAGCCGCCTTTCCGTCGGGGTATCCTGACGATATCGATCCCTCCGAGCCTACCCAGATCGAGCAGTACGTCGAGGACGAAGGCGTTCCCAGCGGCGCAAGTATTTCGACACGGTCGATTCCGGTCGCGGTCGAGAGCCAGGCCGAAATCCGCTCCGGAACACTCGAGGTGAGCGTATGGTAGTGCCCGACCGTGCGATCTCGACGGTGATGGACGTCTCTCTGGCACTGTTGATTATCAGTGCTACCGTGTTGCTCATCGGAACGTACGTCCACACCGAAACGGAGTCGATCGACAGCGAACGCGGAGACCACGCGTTGCAGTCGCTTTCAGGCTCAACGGTAACGATCACGTACGACATCAGCGAACCGAACGAAGCGGGAGAGCGGGCCACTGACAGCGAGCACTACGAACCGCTCGACGATCTCGATCCCGACGACGTCGGAGAACTGTACGAGATCACGACCTACGGTTCGGCGATGGACGTCCTCGCCGAAGCCGCCCAGACGAATCTCGTCATCAACGACACCGAGGTATGGGCCTACGGACACTCCGTCGAACAGTCGGTTGATGGGGCGATACAGGATCGACTAGTCGGCAGCGATGGACGGACGTTTACTGTCGCGACGTGGGAGCCGTACGACGGCGCGGCAATAACCGGCACGGCGACAGCCGGTAACACACCCCCACACACCGAGGACGTATCGAGTGCATCGATTGAGGTCTCGGCAAATCCGGACTCGCTCGAGGCCGAACACCTCGCGACGAAGTTCGAGGTGGGAGAAACGGCGTCGCCCGGCGACTCTATCGAGGACGGCTTCGATGCCATCGGACGGGAGATTGCCGAAACGATCATCGAGGGCTACTTCCCACCGACGCAAACACAGTACACCCTCGAGTCGTCGCTGACTGAAACCGCCGTCACGCTGTACAACTACCGACAGCTGGCGGACGTCGTCGGCGTCGACATTGACGACTCTATCAGGGGACCCGACGCGAACGCAGCGCAAGCCAACCAGGTCCTTCTGGAAGGTGAAACCGCCGATGAAACGGGACTCGAGGACTTCGTTGCCGACGATTTACGTGATTCTCCTGCAGGCGAAGAGATCAGGAAGGCTTACGACGACCTGGATGAGTCGCCGAGTGACGACGAGACGGAGGCGTTCGAAGCAGTGTTCGATGAAACAATCGCGACCGATACGGTCGACGTCACGGTCCAAACGTGGGACTAATGTCAGAGAACTCTCGATCACGGAACGAACGATCGTTTTCGATAGCCGAACGGGGACACGTCCCGTTTGCAATACTCGCGGTACTGTTACTCGTCTCGAGTGTGGCGGCGATTGCCATCCTGGAGCAACGATCTGAGCCCAGAATCGACCGAGACGCCGAGTTGGCGATGGATCGAACCGAGACAGCCGCCCAGAGTGAATTTCGGACGGCTGTTCTCGAGGCGACACACCAGGCCGGTGGCGCGCCGATCAATTCTACCGCGGGGAGCGACGTCGACGCAATCTCCTCAGCGTCGGATCAATCCGAGGCCTTCCGAAACTACGTCAAGCTGTTGATCTATCTCGAGGCCGCCGATCGATTGCCCACTGCGAGTCAATCCGTAAGCCACGACACGTACTCGACCGTCTCGGTAGTGCCCGTCTCCGATGCCCCTGACGACGGGTACATCGATCCCGGCGAGGCGATCCAGCGAGTCGACCTCGAAATCGGCCACTACGATGACGACGTCGAGAACGGAACGGTCATTGCGACGATTCAGGATGTCGAATTCAGTGCCTACGCAGGCGGTGAGCGCGTCCCGGCAGAATCACGATCGATCACCGTTAGCGTCGGCACGCCGGTGTTCGAGCTGAACGAGAAATTGATCGACTACGAGGCGCAACTCAACGCAGGGTTCTTCGAGGACGGTGGCTTACCGAATCCGACAGACCCTGACGGGCTTGGACAGGAACTCGGCGTTCGGCTGTATCCGAACGCATACATGAAAGCATCGTGGAATCGGTTCGGGGCCCACCCGACCAACAGTCCAGACGATCACGACTTCGAAGAAGTGATCCATACGGACCATACCGAGGTACTCACGAATCAGGCACGCTTTTCGATCCAGGAGGAGACCTTCGGGACACGTGATCCCTACGCGGATCGAACGATGCGCCCACAGTATCTCTGTATGGCACTCGACGTTTCGACAACGGTTGCAGACGTCGACCTCGAGATAGATCTAAACGATATCGTTCCCAGTGATAATATAACGTTCAACGAAGACCTCGAAGACTATGTCGAACAGATGGAAGAAGGAAACGAGAGCATCGGCGAGCATGACAACATTACCGTCTGGATAAACGAGGAACTCGACTTCGAGGAGGAAGTCTGTGATGAGGGCGGGCTCCTCAACGACTGGGTTTTCGGCGACGAGGCGACCGGTGACCTCCCAGATGTGCCGCCCGTCTCGGAGTTGCTTCGCGACGGCATCGAAAGCATGGATGTCGCTGAGCAAGAGATCGAACTTCCTGTCAACGATTTTTCAGAAGCCTCGTATCTCGAGTATCGATTGGGGAGTGAGGACCCTATCGAGTACTTCGAAGCCGAGATAGACACTATTCAGAACGAGATAGAGAACGAGGGCGGACTGGTTGATGAGGACGTTCCAAATCCGTCATTCGACGGCGAGGAGAACTATGACGCAAGCCCGCACGATATTCGAGACGAACTCTACGAGTTGAGCGTCACGCTCGACCACGACGACCCCTCGGTCGACAGGCTCCCTACCCCGAATTCACCCGGTGGCAGTGGCTGGGAACGAACCTCACTCGATAGGAGCGTCTCAGACGTTTCGGATGTCTCCGTTTTGATCGAGCCCACTGGTCCCGGTGACGAGTACGTTCGCGATATCTACGAACTCGAGGTGGAAGCAACGACCGAGGTGGACGCATCGTCATACTGGGTGCAGCGCAACGAGACTGGCGCCGTGATCGGCACTGATTCCACAGCGACCTCGAGAGCCGTCGATATCGACGTCGAGTTCGCCATCCAGAGCGAGTATGCCTTTGAAGCCGCTGGATACTACCACGAGAGTTACGACGAGTTTCGAGTCGCCGACGACCCGATCGAGACGGATTACGACGATCACGAGAACGTGACGTTTCGTACGGGCGCCCGAAACGCAGTCACCGAGGTCACCGGTGTGAGTTCATACGGCACTGCTGAAAGCCAACTACGAAGCCGACTCGAGTCGACTCTCGACGGGACCGACCCCGACACCGATAATCTCGGTGACGTCGCAATCGAGAGTGTCAAAGAAAGAGACGGAGCAACGTTGAAAACTGACGATGTCCTCACCAGCAGTGAACGGGCCGAGGTACTCACGGCCCTCGATGAAGAACTCGAGGCGGTCCATAACGAATTCCAGGATCGGTGGGATGAAGACCCACACAGCGTCAAAGTTGGCGAGTTGACCCAGACAGACGAGACCCCTCCCGAGCAGGTCAAAACTCACATTCAGAACAACATCGAAACTGATCTCGTCGACGATGGGCCGTACGAAACGCCCGAAGAAAAAGCGAGACAGCAGATCCGAAGCGCCTACTTCGACCGATTATACTACTGGCTCGACCTAGCGGACGACGACTACAATGAAAACGTCGGACAGTTCGACGACACGATAGACGGCGCAACCGGCGGTGGCGTCGACGGGATGAACGACGCACTCGACTTCGTCCAGGGCTTTGCTAATGCCGACTTCAACCCCGAACCCGAGGACCTCGATGGCTCGCCAGTCCACGACGATGCCCAATATGAAATCTCCGGTTCGCCCACATATTTGACGTCGGTCGACATCGACCGCGACAGAGATCCAGCAATCCGTGGCGAATCGGAAACGATTATGGACACCGATAGTGATGCCCATCACGCTCCGATGGCGATCCAGACCGACGAATTCGTCCCATGGCCAGGTTCACCGGCGCTCTTTTACTTGCCAAACAAGTGGTACGTTACCATCAATTCCTGGACTGTCGACGTCAGAGGCGAGTACGCCCGCCTCGAGGTCAGTTCAACGATCGGAGATCCAGCCGACAGCGACCGACTGACGTACGTCGCCGAAGAGAGCCCAGTGTACGTCGACCTCTCCGACGACTCGAGCGTGCAGGCAGGTCGGAACGAAGCGGTCGATTTCGAGACGTACACCGAAGTCATCGTTATCATGCCTGGGGCGGTCGTGCAACGGGGTGGGCCTGTGCCGTCTGTTGCTGATGGTGATTTCGATGCTACTGGAATGATATATTGTTCAAAAACGTGGGAAAGCGTCGGACCCGAGGCAGATATTGATTACTCTGACTGTAACAATCTCGAAGACGACTCGTCCCTTCCTTAACATTAAATTCATTTAATTGGTCCTGGTGAATCACTAGACGGCGGTGACTTCGGGTGAGAAAATAGGTCGCTCGAGGCCCCACGCTGGAACAATCATGGCTGCAATCCCAACAGATCCTCCGACGGCGAACTGATTTGCCGGTCTCAGCAAGAGAGCAAGACAGTACAACTTGGCGTAGTATGGCGATTCACCAGAGCCATTTAATTATGGTGTTAGCTGTATGCTATGAGTCCCAGGTCATCAAGCGGTAGTATGATTATTCCATTTAAGATAACTGGGTAGTGAGGACTGTCTCTCTCGGTTTCTTTCTGCCATAGTAACTCTCCCGAATTTGGATCTACTGCCACCAAATCAAGTGGGTCTGTCAGGTTAGCACTTATGCCGTAGCCAATTCCATCAGCAAAGACTAGCGGATTTTCAGATCCGTGCTCTGGACTCCATGTCTCTGGTGTTTCGCCAGTTTCTACATTATATGCCATTGAGCCCCGTTCGATGTAGGCAATGTGGTCGTTGACTGTCGGCCTCGTCCATGGGACCGAATCGAACTCAGTGATTTTGTTCGTGTCACCATCTGATCCATCGATTTCCAATAAATAGTCATCAGTAGCTGTGTATATTTTACTCTCAACTACGGGGAACGTTCTGGAGACTCTATCATCGAACCATTGCTGTGCCTGTGTTATTTCGTGCTCCCAAAGTTTGTTCCCGCTGTCGCGGCTATATCCGAGTAAAACGAAATCATCGATGTCCGGATCTTCTCGACAGCGAACGTAAACATGGTCCTGATCAACTGCGAGTGATTGGACTGGGTCGGGTGTGTCGAAACTCACAATTTCTTCGCCATGCTCGTTAAAAGTGACGACAGAATCTTCAGAACCAGCATAAATAGCGTCTTCGTAGAGACGGATCGATGTAATAATCTGGTCAGATTTTGAGGTCCAGAGCGCTTCTCCATTGTCACGGTCAAGCACCGTGAGGCCGTTATCACCAACCAAGAGGCCCATTTCAGAGACAGCTATCGCTTCGCTCCCGTCGGTATCCACTTCCCAAAGCATCTCGCCGTCGTTGATGTTGATCGCAGTACACGTATCGTAGCCATGATTGACGAAAGCAGTATCATCGTAGACGACTGGCGGTCTAGTTGCTCCGGTCAGTTCGGCAGTCCAGAGCACTTCGGGTTCACTGTCGAGACCGGTGTGGGGAACCGAGAGTCTATTTGTCGCATTGTAGCGTTCCATCGGCCAATCGCCGTAGTCGCCATCACTTGCGGTAGCCCCAGGGTCGTCTAGACTCGAGGTGTCGGTCTCGTCGGAACAGCCAGCTATCGCAGCCAAACCAGCGGTTGCGCCGGCACAGGTCGCAAGCCAGCGCCGTCGAGTATGTCTGTATGCAGCCATATTGTTCGTAACTGAAACAACCATTGGTAATGTATTTTTGGATTTGCTGACAGAAGCAAAATAGTATTTGAGGACCTATCGAATCGGTTTTCCCCGACTGCTGTCACGGGCGGTCGGCAATGATAGGCTGAAAGCACTGGACTGGCAAGATGATCGCGGAGAACACGGTGCAACGCTGCGGGGCTTTCATCCACAGCCTCCGAAGGCGACTCGAGCGTGCAGGCAGGTCGGAACGAAGCGGTCGATTTCGAGACGTACACCGAAGTCATCGTTATCATGCCTGGGGCGGTCGTACAACGGGGCGGGCCTGTGCCGTCTGTTGCTGATGGTGAGTATGACCAATTTGGCATGACCTATTGTTCAGAAACGTGGAACGGTGTTGGTCCAGAAGCCAAAACAGATTATGACGAATGTGATAATTTTGACTGAGTTGGCTATTATTGTGAGAGCTTACTTCTAATGTAAAGTACTATAGCGGGGATAGCCTAGCCTAAGGCAACGAGACCGAGAGTTTCTATTGGCAGAAGTATTAGTCCGTTCAAAACAATTGGATAATGGGAAGATCCTTTCTCTGGTGCTGGTATTGACCAATTGACTGCCCCTGTAAGAGGATCGACTGATACGACCTCAATTGGGTCCCTAATCCCGCCAGGGCTAATCATGTAGCCGGTTCCCCCGGCGATCACCATCGGCGTATCTGCGCCCTCATCGGGGTCCCACTCTGATGGTTCTTCGCTCGTGTCTAAGTTGTATGCCATTGATCCACGTTGGAGATAGGCAATGTCATCATGGACCGATGGTCTAGTCCACGAAGACTGGTCTAATTCCACAATTTCATCTAAGGTACCGCCTGGGCCATCAATCGAAATGAGATTCTCATTAGTAACTGTATAAGCTATTTTATCTATCACCGGAAACGTACGGGTGACTCTATCGTCGGCCCATTGTTGTGCGTGGGATATTTCATGGCTCCAAAGCTGATCACCACTCACACGTTCGTATCCGACCATGAGGAAATCATCGACATCAGGATCTTCTCGACAGCGAGCATAGATCTGATTATCGTCGATTGCGAGCGACTGAACGGGCTCAGGTGTCTCAAATTCGAGATTTTCTCCACCCTCGTTGTCAAACGCAATGACAGTATCTTCTAATCCGGCGTAAATTGTCTCATCGTACATTCTAATTGAGGTTACTGTACGATCATGACCGCTCGTCCAGAGAACATCCCCGTTCTCGCGGTCGAGGGCCTCAAGACCGTCACCACCGACAAACAGGCCAACTTCGGAGACAGCGATTGCCTCGCTCCCATCTGTCTCATGTTCCCACATCGGTTCGCCATCATGAATGTCGATAGCAGTGCATGTATCGAGTCCATGATTGACAAAGACCGTGTCGCTGTAAACGACAGGCGGTTTAGTTGAACCAGCGCCCTCAAGTTCGGCAGTCCAGAGCACTTCGGGTTCACTGTCGAGACCAGTGTGGGGAACCGAGAGTCTATTTGTCGCATTGTAGCGTTCCATCGGCCAATCGCCGTAGTCGCCATCACTTGCGGTAGCCCCAGGGTCGTCTAGACTCGAGGTGTCGGTCTCGTCGGAGCAGCCAGCTATCGCAGCCAAACCAGCGGTTGCGCCGGCACAGGTCGCAAGCCAGCGCCGTCGAGTATATCTGTATGCAGCCATATTGTTCGTAACTGAAACAACCATTGGTAATGTATTTTTGGATTTGCTGACAGAAGCAAAATAGTATTTGAGGACCTATCGAATCGGTTTTCCCCGACTGCTGTCACGGGCGGTCGGCAATGATAGGCTGAAAGCACTGGACTGGCAAGATGATCGCGGAGAACACGGTGCAACGCTGCGGGGCTTTCATCCACAGCCTCCGAAGGCGACTCGAGGGCTCAGGCACTTTTCCTCGACCGGATCGGCCGCCAGTAACAGCACGGAAGAAGTAAACTAATATTGCACTTGGGAAACGTAGCTTGATTAGGGAGGAGTTCGATGGTATCGCACGTGAGCACTCGAGCCAGATCGAATCGGTACGGAGGGAGTCGATGAGTTCAGGGACGGACGACGACGGAGGTCACTGTTCGGCACCGGATTCAGACGGTGAGGTCGCCGAAGAGATCGGTATCGTCTCGTTCGGGCGGAAGATGGAGACCGCCAACGAGATCAAATCCGGCCTCGAGGATCGGTACGAGACGATCGACATCATCGAGTACCACGGTGACGTCTTCGAGGAGCACTGGGGCGAGTACGACTGTTTCGTCGGGCTGATGGCCTCAGGAATCGCGATGCGGAAGACGGCCCACTTACTCGACGACAAGTGGGAAGACCCCGCGATCGTCGTGGTCGACGAGGAGTTGACGTGGGCGATCCCGATTACGGGCGGCCACCACGGCGCGAATCAGGTTGCGGGCGATCTGGCGACCATGGGGGCCGTACCCGCGATGACGACCGCAAGCGAGGCGGCAGGGAAACAAGGCGTCGAGTCGCGTGCGAAGGCGATGGACGCGCACGTCGTCAACGGTGACTCGACGGTCCAGACGAACCTCGCCGTGCTCGACGACAACCTCGGCCCCGTCGCGCGACTCGAGGGACCCCGTGCGGTCCTCGTTGGGGACGACGTGACCGTCCTCAAACGGAATAGCGATGACGGGGTCGTTATCGGCACCGGGAGTGTTTCCGGCGCACGCAAGGATGCGTTCCTCGCAGCGTGGGAGGAGGCACTCTCACGGACCGAGTACGACTTCGAGGACGTCGAATTCATCGGAACCGCGACGCGTAAGGAGGACGAACCGGGCCTGCTCGAGGCCGCCCAGGAACTCGACCTCGGTGTCGTTTCCTTCGACAAGGAGACGCTGCTTGCTCACGAGGGACCAACGCCCTCGAAGTCGAAGGAGCTGATCGGCTGGCCAGGCGTCTCCGAGGCGTCGGCTATCGCGGGCGGGCGCGAGCAGGAACTGCTCCTCGAGAAGACTAGCTACGAAAACGAGGTCACGGTGGCGATCGGTCGATGAGTTCTGACCTCGATATCACCGACACGGATGACTCGACGACATCGACTGACGCCGGGACGCCCGAGGAGTACGGCACGCTCTACGTCGTCGGCATCGGTCCCGGCCTGCCAGACCACATGACCAAGCGGGCAAAGGAGGTCATCGAGACGGCCGACTGCGTCATCGTCTCGAACCTGTACCAGAAGTTCCTGCGCGAGGACGGCACCCTACCGCCGGCCGAGGCGGTGGACGACGACGGGTTCGTGACTCGAGCCGACGATGACCACCAGGATGGGCACGAACAGCAGATCGTCCGCTCGTCGATGGGACGGCAGATAGAACTGGCTCGAGAGGCATTTGAGCGGGTTCGTGCGGGCGAGGACGTCGCTCACGTCTCCGGTGGTGATCCATCGGTCTACGGAAAATCGGACCTTCTCTTTCTGATGGCAGAGGAAGAGGCGGCTACCGACGTCCCCATCGAGATCGTCCCCGGCGTGACTGCCGCACTCGGCGGGTCGGCGATAGTCGGTGCACCGCTGTGTAACGACTTCTGTACCGTCTCGCTGTCGGATAAGTGGCGTGGCTGGGACGAGATCGAGGAAAAACTGCGCGCCGCAGCGATTTCCGACTTCGTGATCGTCCTTTATAACTGCTGGCGCAACTACGAGAGGGCCGTCGAGATCGTCCGCGAGGAACGGACCGATGACGCTTACGTAGCGATCGTCAACGACGCCGGCCGGGCCGATGCCGGTCGAAACGGCGAGGGTCACTTCGTCACGACGTTGGGCGACGCTGTGAATCACGACGACAAAGTCTCGGGGATGGGCACCTCGCTCATCATCGGCACCCACGAGACCACAACCTGGAGCAACGACGACCGAACGTACCTGGTCACCCCGCGCGGCGGGCGTGACGTCGAGGATTTCTAATCATGAGCAGCGACACGGACTCTGAACCAGACGGATCGACATCGAAGTGTGGTGCGAACACCGACGAGGGCAAAGCCTCGAGTTCCTCGTCGGGTTCGAAATGCGGCGCGTCCAAAAGCGACGACTCGAGTTCCTCGTCCTCGAAGTGTGGGGCCTCGAGTTCGAGTTCGAGCGACTCGAGCGGTTCCGACTCGAGCGGTTCCGACTCGAGCGGTTCCGGCTCGAACTGTGGTGCCTCGAGTAAGAGCGAGTCGGTCGAGGAGAAGGTCGAGGCGACGGTCGACGATTTCGACGCCGAACCCGGGCGACTGATGGCCGTCGGTCTCGGCCCCGGTCACCCTGAGGGGATGACCCAGCGAGCGAGAGACGCCTTACTCGAGGCGGATCACATCGTCGGGTATACGACCTACATCGATCTGTTGCCCGACGAGATCGTCAAGGGAGCAGAGGACATCTACGACACGCCGATGTGTGGCGAGGTCTCCCGGACCGAGGAGTCGGTCGACCGAACGCTCGCGGGAAACGATGTAGCGATCGTCGGCAGCGGTGACCCGAACGTCTACGCACTCGCCGGCCTGGCCCTCGAGATTCTCGAGTCGAAAGGGGCGACGGCCTCGATGGTCGACTTCGAGGTGATCCCCGGCGTGCCGGCAGCCCAGTCCTGTGGGGCCCGCCTGGGTGCGCCCCTCGTGAACGACACGGTCTCGATCTCGCTGTCTGACCACCTCGTGCCGATGCCCGAGATCGAGTCCCGGCTACACGCGGTCGCGAAGGAGAGCTTCACGATCACGATCTACAACCCCTGGAGCCGCAAGCGTCGTGACAACTTCGAGAAGTGCTGTGAGATCCTGCTGACTCACCGCGACCCAGACACGCCGGTGGGCATCGTCCACGCCGCCGGCCGCGAGGACGAACAGGTGATGATCACCGAACTCGGCGAACTCGAGGAGTTAGGCGAAAGCGAAATCATCGACATGACGACGACCATCGTCGTCGGTAACGAGGAGACCTACGTCTGGGACGACCGGATGGTCACCCCGCGTGGCTACGAGACGAAATACGACTACTGACGCTGATCGATCCAACACAGATGACAAAATACGAAGTTACCCTCGAAAAGGAGGCCTGTGACGGCATCTTCGCCTGTCTGACTCGCGACCCCCGGTTCGTCGAAGACGAGGACGGCCTGGCGACGATCGATCCCGATGCCGACCCGATCTACGATGCGACGGGCGAAGAGACCGTCACGGTCGAAGCCGGTCGGGTCGTCGCCACCTTCGACGACGACCGGGTCGACGAGACGAAGAAAGCCGCTCAGGCCTGCCCCGTCGATGCGATCGAGGTCCGGGAGGTGAGCGAATGAGCGACACCACAGCGGGCGGTCGCGAGCCGCTCGAGACCGCCGACCTCGAGGTCCCTGCAGATCCGCTCGCGAGACACCCAACGACGGCGTACTTCTGGGGGCACGTGGCTGGCAGCGGCGAGGTCTCGGGCGACCGGATCGAGGTCGTTGCCACCGACGAGGCGTCGGCACAGGTGCTCGCGGCCGTCGCTGGCGGTACGGTCGACCACGACACGATGACCCGCGAGTACGCCCACGATACGTCGATCACCCGGACCGAAGACGAGTACACGGTCTCGATCGAACGCGATGACGACGGGCTGTTCGGACGGGAGAGTACGCTCGGCCTTCCCGTCGACGGCCGCGGCGGCTACCGGTTCGGAGCGTTTTCGAGTTACCGCCGTGAGCTCCTTCGCGGCCTGTTCGAGGGGTGTGGAACGATCTGTTTCAAGTCCTCGAGCGGTACGGTCGGTATCTCGGCCGTCCACGACGACCGTGCGCTCCTCGAGCACGTTCAGAACCTGATCGCCGCCTGTCCGGTCGATGCACCGACGGGCGATCTCGGAGAGACCTCCTCGGGAGGCTACTGGTTCGGCATCGACGACGACGCCGCCCCAGCGTTCGGGCGCTGGCTCTACGAGGACTGTGCGGAGACCGGACTGTACGCCCCGAGTCGAAACCGAAAGCTCGAGCGCAGCCTCGAGCAGGCAGCGGCCGACGACGAGGCGGCCGACGACTGAGATGACACGACCGATCAATCACCGATGAGTACACCTGACGACACCACGTCCGATCCCGACGACACCACGTCCGCACCCGCGACGGCGTTCGACGACGAGGCCGTCTTGCTGGTCGGCCACGGCTCGAGACGCGAGAAATCGAACGAACAGGTCCGAGAGCTGGCCGCAGCCCTCGAGTCACGACTCGGCTTTCCCGTCGATGCCGCGTTTCTCGAACTCGCCGAGCCGTCGATCGACGAGGCGTTTTCGCACCTCGAGACGGTCGTCTCCCGCGTCACCGTCGTTCACTGCTCGCTGTTCGCCGCGAGTCACGTGAAAAACGACGTCCCGCTGGCCATCGAGCAGGCCCGAGCGAGCTACGACCTCGAGATCGACAACGGCTCACATCTGGGGATTCACCCGGCGATTCTGGACTTGCTCGACGACCGCGCTGCGGCGGTCGAGGCGGAACTCGGCGTCGATCGTGAGCGCGACGACGTCGTCGCCGTCCTCTGCGGACGGGGCTCGAGCGATCCGGACGCCAACGGCGACGTCCACAAACTCGCCAGACTGTTGTACGAAGGGCGATCGTTCGACCGCGTCGAGGCTGCGTTCGTCGGGATTACCGAACCCACACTCGAGGCGGCATTACACGACCTCTCGAAACACCGACCCGATGCGGTCGTCGTCCTCCCGTATATGCTCGGTGACGGCGTGCTCACCCAGCGCGTGCGCGACTGGACTGCGGAGTTCGATGCGGAGTATCCGTACGTCGACGCGCTGGCGGGCGATCCCCTCGGCACGGACTCCCGGCTGCTCGACGTCTTCGCCGACCGATGGCAGGAAGCCCGCACTGGCAGCGTCGAGATGTCCTGTGACACCTGCAAGTACAAAGTCGACCTCGAGGGCTACGAAGAAGACGTCGGTGGGGCTCGAGCGATGCTCCGGGCGCTTGCTCATCAGGCCGAACACGCAGACCGCGAAGACGTCGGCGATGAGCCACACGTCCACGACGCGCCCGAGAAACACGTCGCGGTCTGTACGAACCAGACCTGTGCCGGGAGCGGCGCGGCGACCGTCTTGGAACGACTCCGCCAGGAGGTCCGTGACGCCGAGGACTGTGACGTTCACATCTCTCGCAGCTCCTGTCTCGGCCAGTGTGGCGAGGGGCCGATGGTTGCCGTCTACCCCGACGGGATCTGGTACGGCGGCGTCACCTCAGCGGATACCGAACGCATCGTTTCGTCCCACATAGAACGGGATCGCATCGTTTCCGATCTGGTCCAGCAAACGCTGTGACCGGAGCTGACTATCCAACACACTACCAGACCAATGGCTTGCGCAGAACTCGAAGCAGTACGACTCGCACTGATGAACCTGACCGGAACCGTCGACGAACACGTCAAACAACACGCCGAAGCCGAAATCGGCGATGCTCTCGAGGAAGACGGCCCGATCGCCGCGCTTTCGAACGCTGAAACCCTCGACGAGATCGCGCGACATCTCGACGCGGCGCTGGTCGACCTCGAAGAGGAGGCGTCCGACGCCGATCCGACCGATCCACACGGCGCGTATCTTCGTGGACGTGTCGTTGCCGTCCGGGACGCCGAACAGCGGATCCGTCGGCTCCGCGAGCAGACTGATGGGCTCCTCGAGGACTTAGGCGAGACCCACCACACACTCCACGAGGCGTTCCCGATCGAGGAGTGATAGGCGTGAACGAATCGCCGTCTATCGACGCCGGGAGTGACGCTGTCCTTTCAGCCGAGGCGGAACTGGCGCTGGGCGACCTCGGGCCAGCCGCGAGCAGACACAACTGGCGTCGCTCAGCCGTCGCCGTCGGCGACGAAACCGTCTTTGCCGGACTCGCAGACGGGCGTGTTATCGCTGCTAGGCTCGCCGAGGGAAAGCCAGAACAACGCTGGTCTGTCGACGGCGACGGCGAGCGCTATGTCGTCTCGATGGACGTCTCCGGCGACCGTCTCGTGATCGGAGAGCGTGGTTCCGAAGGACGAATCTGCGTGCGCGATGCCGAGACCGGTGCCCTCCTGTGGGAGTATGTCACCGCCGAAGACGTTGGCTCGCCCACAAACGAGACGTTCTTCGCCCAGCCGTTCGTCGTTGACGTTCGCGTTGCCGGTGACCAAATCGTCGCCGCCGCTCGCCGATACGAACGCGATGGTGACGTCCAGGAGTGGTCGAGCGTCGTCTACGGCTTCGATCTCGAGGGCGATCTCGAGTGGGCGTTCGACGTTCAGGCCTCGCCGATTGCGTTCGACGTCGACGACGAACAAGTCGCTGTGGCGTACAATCGCTGTCCCGACACCCACGACCACGAGTGTGGCCTCGTCGTGCTCGACCTCGAAACCGGCGACGAAGTCGCGAACTGGGATCCGGGCACGCCGGGTGAGCGCCGCGTCGGCGACGTCGCGCTCACCGACGATGGGATCGTCGTCGCTAGCCACGGCGACAAACACGGCTACCTCCTCGAGAACAACTGCGGAGAGCGCTGGCGCGTCGACCTGGCGAGCGAGCGCGACTTCGAGGGCGAAACGCTGTATGCGTACCCAAACCACGTCGCCGTCGTCGACGGCACTGCCGTCTTCGTGACCGGAAACACATTCGCCGAGAAGACCCGTGATCCCGACGGTCGCCATCCAAACGAACACACCGCGTTTGGCGTCGACCTCGAGTCTGGCGAAGCCGTCTGGTCCCACGACGTCCGCGGCTTCGCCCGGTGCGTTTCCGCCGCCGGCGATCTCGTCGCGGTTCCGTCCGCCCAGAACTTCCGCGAACGGGATGCAGAGACCCACGCCGTACACCTGTTCGAGGCCGGATCGGGGTTGCTCGAGACACATCCGATCAAAGGAATCTCGAGTGCCGGCGACCTGGCTGACGATCGACTCGCCGTGATCGAAGAGCCTGTGGAGTACCACGACGAAGGGATCACTCGAGGCGAGTATCGGCTTCACACGTGGCGCCTCGAGGCGGCCGACCGAGACTCGAGCGGCAACGACTCGCTCGAGTAGTAGCCGAAACTGTTCTGGTCGCTTCTGGGAGATATCAACGCTCTCGAGGCTGTTTCAGCGGTAGCTCGATCGGTCGCATACGCAAGGGAAATCCCCACAACGCTGACGACCGTGTTCTTTCCCGAATAATGACAGATATGAGAGACCCCGTCCGCTCCGGTGCGTGTCCCGATTCCGGGAGCGTTGACGAGAGCAGCCGACCGAGTGACGAGTGGGGGCCGCCGAGCGGTCGCGTGATGACCGACGGCGGACAGGCACAACTCGAGGAAGCCGACGAGGAAACAGCGAAATCGGACGAAAAATCGACTGACGACGCGTCCGAAAGCGAGTCGGCAGCAGACGACGAAGCGGAATCAGCGGAAGAAACCACGGGAGACGACACAGAAACCGACGGTGAAGCGGAATCGATGGCGGAGGACGCTACCGAAGCGACAGACACAGAGTCGGTCGACGAGGAAGCGCCGGACGCCGAGGCCGAATCGCACGTCGAGGACGCAGCGGAGGTCTACCAAAGCGACGGGACATCCGGGGTCGCCCACCTCGACCTCGATGGGCTCTTTCTCGACTTGCTTGGCCTCGAGGTCAACCTGAACGAAGTGACCCTCGACGTCTCGGCTCGTCCGGGCGAGAACAACCTGCTCGGGAACCTCCTGTCGGCGGTGTCGGGGCTGCTCGACGGCCCCAGTGCCGTCGTCGATAGCGTAACGTCGCTGCTCAGCAAGCCGGCTGAGTTCTTCAGCGGCCTGCTCGAGCGACCCCGAGCGTTTCTCAGTGACTTGCTCTCGAAACCAACGGCCGTTCTTTCGAGCCTGTTTGGCTTCGACGCCGAGCTGACCGAGGATGCCGAGGCGGGACCCGAAGGCGACAAAGCGGATGCTGACGCCGAAGAGGGTCCCGGCCGCATCTCGAGGGCGTTCAGCTGGCTGAAGGAGAAACTCGCCGGGCTCGTTCCGGGGTTCCCGCTCGAGGTGCTCGTGGCGACCATCGTCCGCGAGGTAATTCAAGCGGTGATCGACCAGCTCGAGCCCGGCGAAGAACAGGAATCAGAGCAAGCCGAGGCGGCGCAAGCGGAGGCATAAGCATGAACGATGGATCACCCACACAGCGTCTGGACTACGAGACGGTATCGGAGAACGTCGACGTAGAGCAACTGGTCGAAGGGACCCAGTGGGAAGACGAGGTCGGCGAGGATCGACCCCTTGGCGAAGCCCTTGGCGCACAGGTCGGTTCAGTCGTCGGGCAGAAAATCGGCGAATCCCTCGGCCGTACGATCGGCGAGCTGGTCACGCAGGAACTGCTCGAGTCCGAGGACTCGGCTGACGAAACGGTCGAAGACGAAGATGAAGGCGAGGAAGAAACCGAATCGGAGGTCGACGAGGATGAAACAGAAGGTGATGATGAAGACGGGGACGAAGCCGAGTCGGAAGTCGACGAGGGCGAAGGCGAAGCAAAAGAAGCATCTGAAGACGGAGCAGAAGAGACCGAAGACCAAGGCTCGAGTGGTGAAGACACCGATAGCGACGCGGGTGACGAGACAGAATCCGATTCGGAGTCCGAGGACGCCGACGAGGAGACAGCCGAAAGCAGCGACAACGAAGGGGGCTAAGACCATGAGCGACACCCGGCAAATCGACCGGTATACAGCTCGTCGTCGCTCGAGGTGGGGCCGATGAGCGCGGAGTCCGAACTCACGCAACTGGTTACCGACGAGCTCAGCGAACAGGTCCAGCTGGCGACGCTTCTCGGCGACGGATCGATTCAGGAGTCGATCGACGGCGGAGAACTCGGTGCAGCCGTCGGCCGAAGCGCGGGCGAACAACTCGGCCGCGAACTCGGCGCGGCGATCGGCCGCGAACTCCATCAGGGGATCTCCAAGAGCGTCGACGAGGGGAAATCCCTCGGCGAGATCAGGTCGGACCTCGCCACGGCGATCAAACGTGCCGTCAAGAGCGTCGTCCAGAACGCAGCCGTCACCGAGTCGGCACAATCGCTGGTCGAAAGCGCCGCCAAAGGGAGTGGACTCGAGGGAGTCCTCGAAGACGAACCGCAGGAAAGCGAGGAGGATGAGACAGAGAAAGCCGCCGAGGAGGACGACGAAACGAAAGACGAGTCAGCGGAAGCCGCCGAGGGGGACGACGAAACGGAAGCACAAGCGGAGTCAGCGGCCGAAGAGACAGACGAAGACGAAAGAGCGGCCGAGTCAGCCGACACGTCGACGGCCGAGACTGAGGGCGAAACCGACGATGGCGAGGCCGACCTGCCGGCCGAGGATCTCGAGGAATTGCGGACGGAAACGCTCGAGGACTTCCTCGGCGTACTGTCCTACGAGGACCTGCAATCGATCGCGAAAGACGTCGACGTCAAAGCCAACCTCGGTCGCGAGGAGATGACCGAGCGGATCGTCGACGCAGTATCCGACGGAGAGCAAGCAGAAGATGCCGACTCGGAAGCGGACGCCGAAGCCGACTGACGAGACGGCGTCGAGCCGGCAGAACTCCGGGCGAGACAATCCCATCATGAGCCAGACCAAACGCGAACGAGTGACGGACATGCTCGAGACAGCCGACCGCGAAAGCGGCGCACTGCTCTCGACCGACGAGGCGTTAGCGGATGGTTCGTTGCTCGAGGTTGCCGAAGCGGCCAGCGAGTTTCTCGAGTCGAACGACCCACAGGCGGTGCTCGAGGCGGTCGGCCTCGATATGCTCCCTGATGGAAGCGAACCCGAGTCGATTCCGGCGGCAATCGTCCGCGGGGACGAACGCGAGGTCGAAGCCCTCAAGCGGATGATGAACCTCGCGAAGTTAGCCGACGACGCAGACGGAGACGCGCTCGCAGACGCGACCGCGCCGCTCCGAGATCGACTCGACGATGCAGCCGAACTCGAGGGTGAGACAGCCGAAGCGGACGGCGACGCGACGAGTGAATCGGGTGCGAACGACGCTGACGACGCGACGGACAACTCGGAGGAAGACGACGACCAGGTGGACGAAACCGACGCGGCTGACGACGCCGATGATTCGGGTTCCGTCCTCGAGTCACTCGCAGATGGGCTGGTCGGCGACGAGTCGACTGCCGAAGAGGCGACTGCGGAAGAGACGGCCGACGTCGGCGATGCGCTCGAGGACGCCGTCCGCTCGTCTGTCACCGAGTTTGGCGACGACGTCCAGCGCCTTCGGGATCGACTCGAGACAGCGCGGACTGACGAGAGCGCAGAGGAGAAAGCAGGGGAGGACGACGACGAACGGACGGCCGAGGACGAGAACGCGAGCGAAGCCGGCGAATCGGACGATCTCCTCGAGGTCGACCTCGGTGGCGACCGGGCCGACCGCTCGAGTTCACGAGGCGTCGTCAGACACTCGACGGTCGCGCCGTCGCCGTCGGATCGGGCCGACATGAAAGGGACAGCCCGCTTCTCGACGATGCCCGAGAAGAACGATTGATTCGATCTGCTAGACCAGGTGACCACCAGACACCCAAGACAGATCGCGGGTCTAACGGAACTGGCGGACAGCGATCCGGATGAACGGACTTACTTCTCGCGCCAGTCGTCGATGAACAGTCGCGTCCCCATGATCGGGATGAACAGGAAGAACGCGAGCAGACAGGCACCGACGAAGATCGCCTGGAAGAACTCCGGAGAGAACTCCGGTGACACCGTCCAGATCGCGATGAGAATTCCACCGACGACCGAGACGAGCGCGAGCACGATCAGATCCCTGCGTTCGACGGGCACTTCCTCGGGCGCACCGGCTTCGGCCATACCAGATCTTGTCGTCGGCGGTATAAAGTGATGGGCGTTTCTCGGCGAGTGCAGCACCCACTGGCCTCGTGCCAGCAGGTAGTGCCTTTAGGTCGGGGAACGTATCGGCGGCCATGTACGATTCGATACTCGTCGCGACCGACGGGAGCAACGCCGCGTCCACGGCCGTCGAGCACGCGATCGAACTGGCACGCCGACTCGAGGTCCCGCTGTATGCGATCGCCGTCCTCGAGTCGCGGACCGAGTACGACAACGCGATCGTCGATCCGGAGGAGGTCGACCGCCGACGACGGGAGCAGGCGTCGTCGTGGCTCGAGCACGTCGAAACGCTAGCCAAGAAGGGTGGAGTCGGCGTCGAGACGACGATCCGCTCTGGCGTCCCTGACGAAGAGATCCGCGCGTACGCAGGCGAGCTGGGTGTCGGCGCTATCGTACTTGGTGCACAGGGCCGATCGTCGTTCAGGCGGGCACTGCTGGGGAGCACGGCGGACCGGGTCGTCAGGCTTGCAGACCAACCGGTAGTCGTCGTCGACTCCGACACTGAGTGACGGCTCACAGGAACGATCGGTGCCGGTTCTGCGGCCGAGATGATCGAAATCCGCAGCCGACGCCGACTCCCGATACTCTCAGTCGGTTGTTCGAAGCCGAACATTTACTTCACCGGTTCTCCTGCTAGTCCAACATGGCACTGCTCGTACCGTTCGACGGCTCGGAGTTGGCGACGAAAGCGCTCGAGAAGGCCGCAACGTTCGGTGACCTGCTGGACGAGGAGGTCGTCGTGGTAACGGTTATTCCAGACGACGCAGATTACGCCCGCGAACGTGGCTGGATCACCCGAGGTGAGCCATTCGACCGCGAGGCTATCGCCGATGGGCTACAGTCTCGAGCCGCCGAGGTCGCTCCCGAGGCGACGTTTCGAACGGAGCGGGTCAGTTCGGACGAGCCGACCGCGACATCGACGACGGAGGTCGTCCGAGAGATCCGTCGCATCGCCGTCGAGATCGATGCGAGCGTCGTCTTCATCGGTTCGCAAAACGCCGGTTCCGTGATCACTCCGCAGTCGAGTGTCGGCAGCCCCGTCGCCAAAGGACAGCGCTACGACGTTTACGTGGTTCGACAGGCAGTCGACGACGCTGACGCCGACGAGATCGACGACGTCGATTCGATGGCAGACTGACACGACTGCACACACTCGCCGTTGGCGGTCGATCAACAAGGGTCGTCGCGGCCACCGGCACCGCTTCGACAGCGATCGAATCGGATCGCGTCGCCGTCTATCGTCCGGAGGAACGCTTATTCCGCTAACTATCCTCGGTTGGAACGAGACATGGATAATCGGAACGGCTGGGAGCGGACGAACTCAGCCCTGACCGGCACGACCCATCGCCCTCCAGGTTCGTTCGTCGACCAGGCGAACGTCACGAACGAGTCGATTCACCGTGAGTTCGATGCCGAGTGGCCGGCGTGTTGGGACCGAGCAGCCGCGTTGCTCGAGTGGGACCAGCCGTACGAGACGATTCTCGAGGACGACAATCCTCCCTTTTACCGGTGGTTCACCGGCGGCGAACTGAACGCCTCGTACAACTGCATCGACCGACATCTCGAGACGGGGCGGAAGACCCACGCAGCGATCCGGTGGGAGGGAAAGCAGGGCGAACGCGAGACGTACACCTACCAGGATCTGGCGGTCGAGGTCAACGAGCTCGCCGCCGCCTTGCAGGGACTCGGCGTCGGCGCGGACGACATCGTGACGATCTATCTCCCGATGATTCCGGAACTCCCCATCGCGATGCTCGCGTGTGCCCGTATCGGCGCACCACACAGCGTCGTCTTCGCGGGCTTTTCGGCGGACGCACTCGCGACCCGAATGGCCGCAGCCGACAGCGAGTTCCTGATCACCTGTGATGGGTACTATCGACGTGGCGATGCGTTCAACCAGAAGAGCAAGGTCGACAACGCGTGTCTCTCACTCGACCACGACGTCCGGACAGTCGTCGTCGACCGACTGGGCGAAGACCTCCCACACGTGTTGGGCGACGACGAGTGGGACTACCACGACCTTCAGCAGCGTTATGCTGGCGAGCGCGTCGATCCGGTGTCGCGTGACGCCGAGGACATGCTGTTTCTGATGTATACCTCCGGGACGACGGGCGAACCGAAAGGCGTCGTTCACACGACGGGCGGCTATCTCGCACACGTCGCGTGGACGACCCACGCGGTTCTCGACGTCAAGCCCGAAGACACCTACTGGTGTGCAGCGGATATCGGCTGGATCACGGGCCACTCCTACATCGTCTACGGCCCGCTCGCGCTCGGGACGACGACGGTCATGTACGAAGGCTCTCCGGATTACCCGGATCGCGACCGGCTCTGGGAAATCGTCGACCGGAACGCAGTCGACGTCTTCTATACGGCACCGACGGCGATCCGCGCGTTCATGAAGTGGGGCGAAGAGTACCCCGGTCGCCACGACCTCTCCTCGCTGCGACTGCTCGGGACGGTCGGCGAACCGATCAGTCCTCGGCCGTGGGCGTGGTACCGCGACCACGTCGGTGACGGCGAGTGTCCGGTCGTCGACACCTGGTGGCAGACCGAAACGGGTGCCGTGATGCTCTCGACGCTGCCCGGCGTCGACGAGATGAAACCCGGAGCCGCAGGGCCGCCGTTGCCCGGAACCGACGTCAGAGTCGTCGACGCGAACGGTCGAGAAGTCGATCCCGGTGAGACGGGCTATCTGACACTCGCCAGTCCCTGGCCTGGAATGGCACGTACACTCTACGACGGCGACGACCGCTTTCGATCGGAGTACTGGAATCGCTTCTCGGATGCTGAAGCCGGTGAGTGGCGCTACTTCAGCGGTGACACGGCGACCATCGACGAGGACGGCTACGTTACCGTCCTCGGCCGAGTCGACGACGTAATTAACGTCGCCGGCCGCCGACTGAGCACGATGGAAATCGAAGGCGCGGTAACCGACGTCGACGGCGTCGCCGAAACCGCCGTCGTCGGCCGCTCGAGCGAGTGCGACGGGACCGAAATCTACGTCTACGTGAGCACTGAACGCAGCGTCGATGCAGACGGGGCGGTTCGGGACGCGATCGTCGAGAACGTCGAGAGCGCGATCGGCCCGTTCGCGCGCCCGAGCGAGATCGTCTTTACGCCCGAACTGCCGAAGACGCGCTCGGGAAAGATCATGCGCCGACTGCTCGAGGACGTCGCCAACGGTGAGGAACTCGGCGATACGAGCGCGCTTCGAAACCCGGAGATCGTCGGTGAAATCCAGACGGAGCGCGGCGACCACTGACAGTTTCGCAAATCCAAGTTATGCGAAACGACGACTCACAGTTTCACCCAGGATGGTGGTCGAGATCTACACAAGCGCTGTCCAGACCCAGTACAATTATGTTCGCGTCCGTTGAAATTGCGAAACATGTCACTCGAGGCGGCTGCCGACGCCGTCCTCTCGCGCCGCCAGTACGAGTCACTGCTTGACGCCGCGGAAACCTACCGTGAGGCGCTAGTCGTCAGGCTCTGTGGGGAAGTCGGACTCCGGCCCGCAGAGCTCGCCGGGCTCACGATCGGCGACGTCGAGCAGGTTCGGATGGACCCGCCACGATATCTCGTGCGGGTGCCATCGATCGGCGAGCGTGAAGGGCGGACCAGCTATTTGCCGACGACCGTCGAGCGCGAACTGCGCCGCTACGCCCGGAGTAACGACCTCGCTGCTGAAGACCGAATCTTTTCGGTCACACCACGCCGACTCCAGATGCTCGTCGCCGATGTCGCCAAACGGGCCGCCGATCTGTTCGACACCCCGTCGCTGGCCGACGTCTCCTCGGGCGATCTCCGACACTACTTCGCCCATCGGTCCCTGGTCGATCACGACGTCAACCCTCGAATCGTCAAGTCTGCCGGCGGCTGGCAGAGCTTCGAGGCCCTCGAGCCGTATTTTCCCCAGCCGAGTGATGTAGAGATCGTCGACGCCTTCGACACCGTCGAGCGACCTTCAGGACCCGACCGCAACCGGTCTGGATCACGATCCGGACCAATGGTGAGCGACGACAGCGTAATCAGGCTGTTGCTCGCTGCCAGCGATCGATACGCGCTGATCCGGCTCGACGAGGACGGCTACGTCGAGCGCTGGAACCGAAGCGGTGCCTCACTGTTCGGCTACCGCGCCGGCGAGATCGTCGGCACGCACGTCTCTACGTTTTACCCCGACGAAGCCGTCGAAGACGGAGCCCCCGAACGGACCCTGGCTACAGCGGTCGAGGAGTCCGGATACGAGACGGAGGGGTGGCGAGTGCACAAGGATGGGTCCCGATTCCGCGCGACCGAAGTCATCTCTCCGCTTCGGAACGACCGGGGACGCCACCGCGGTTACGCCGTCTTCGTTCGTGACGTCTCGACTCACTACGAGGCTCTCGAGGCAATCGAAGCCGAACGCGACGCACTCGAGCGTCAGATTGCGATCGGCCGCGGCCAGCGAGCGCTCACACGGGCGTTGCTCGGATCGACTGACCACGGAGAAGTAGAAACGCGCACGTGTGAGGCGCTGGCCAGCAGCGAGGCCTACGAGTTCGCCTGGATCGACCGGACGACGTTCACGGACCGACACAGCGAGTGGCGAGCCGCGGCTGGCATTGGACCCGGCGCAGTCGACCGACTCGTCCCCGATGAGTGGGTCGACGCGCCGACAACAGAAGTCGACGACGGCTCGCTCGACGCTGCACCGACCGACGACGCGACACCGATGGTCAACGTCGCAACCGAGGTCAGCAGCGATCTCGGAGGTGATCGGTTCGATGGCACCCTCGCGCGCGTGAGTCTCTCGTACGGCGATACGGTCTACGGAAGTCTCTCGGTGGCGACGACCAGACCGAACGCATTCGACGGCGAAGAACGACAGTGGCTCGAGACGATCGGCAGGCAGGTCGGCTACGCGATCACCGCAGTTCGCCGGCGGAACCTCCTGCTGTCCGACCGTGTCGTCGAACTCGAGATCGCCTGTCGAGACGAGGAGTCGTTTTTCGTCGCCGCCTCCCAGGAACTCGAGTGTCGATTCGAGCTCGATTCACTCGTCCCGGTTTCGGAGTCGACCCAGTTGTACTACCTCCGTCTCGAAGGGACACCGCCGGCTGACGTGTTCGACCGTGCCGAGGCAGATCCGGGCATTGCAGACTACCGGTTGATCGAGACCTACGAGGATGGGTGGCGTGTCGAGTTCGTCGTCGAGGGATCGTCACCGACGCTGACGCTGACCGAGTACGGCGTCACGGTCGTTGACGCGGTCTTCGATACCGGAACGGCGATGGTGACGGGCGAGTGTGCCGCCGACGCCGACCTGCGGACGATACTCAACGGACTGCGGGCCGCATTCCCGGCTTCTGAACTCATCGGAAAGCGAGAGGCCGAACGGACCGTCCAGACCGCTCGCGAGTTCCGCGAAGGCCTCGAGGATCGGCTGACCGACCGCCAGGAGGCCGCGTTGCGAGCCGCGTATTTCGGCGGTTACTACGACTGGCCCCGCGAGAGCACGGCCGAAGAGGTCGCCGACGCGATGGGGATTTCATCACCGACGCTTCACAACCACCTTCGGAAAGGCCAGCACGAACTCCTCCGAACGTTTTTCGACGACCCGGCAGAGGGGGCCGTCGGCGAGTCGACCAGGTGACCGACCGCCCCGTCACCACACTAAGCCTCTAGAGGGGCCGTCAGATCCGGAGCGAAGCGGCCGCTCTCTGGCATCGGGCACTCTCACACGGCTCGTCGTTCGTCCGCCG
Organism: Natrarchaeobaculum sulfurireducens; assembly: GCF_003430825.1. NCBI lineage: Archaea > Methanobacteriati > Methanobacteriota > Halobacteria > Halobacteriales > Natrialbaceae > Natrarchaeobaculum > Natrarchaeobaculum sulfurireducens. The sequence goes on from NZ_CP024047.1 coordinate 2,005,597, forward strand.
TCTCTTCCTTACAGACGATTCCCTTGAATTTTTCATCGATTTTAGAAAGAAAGTATTCTGGACGATCGGTTTATCTCTCGATCGATTTTGTACAGCTAGAGTCGCACTTTACTATCACCGTTGCTCATTGATTGGGTGTATCATGTCACAGGAGGAAGCCGATCTCGAGGCACGACTCGAGGAGCAAGATACGTTCGAGCCCCCCGAGTCGTTCGTCGAGCAGGCGAACGTGGCGGATCCGGGGATATACGACGAGTTCGAAGAGAACTGGCCCGAGTGCTGGGACCAGGCAGCGGAGTTTCTCGACTGGGAAGAGTCATACGACGAGATTCTCGACGAGTCGACGGCACCGACCTACCGCTGGTTCACGAACGGAAAGCTCAACGCATCGTACAACTGCCTCGACCGACACGTCGAAGACGGCGCGAAGAACAGAGCGGCGATCAAGTGGGAGGGTGAACTCGGCGAGACGCGGACGTATACCTACAGTGACCTTCTGAACGAGGTCAACGAGTTCGCGTCCGCACTGAGAGACCTCGGCGTCGAAGAAGACGACGTCGTCACCATGTACATGCCGATGGTGCCGGAGCTCCCGATCGCGATGCTCGCGTGTGCCCGTATCGGCGCACCACACAGCGTCGTCTTCGCGGGCTTCTCTGCGGACGCGCTCGCGACCCGGATGAACGACGCCGACAGCGAATATCTGATCACCACCGATGGCTACTACCGCCGCGGTGACGCACTCGATCACCTCTCGAAGACGAACGAGGGACTCGACGACGTCGAGCACGAGACGACGACGGTCGTCGTCGACCGACTCGGCACCGAACTCGAGCACTCGCTGGCCGACGGACAGCACGACTACGACGAGTTAGTCGACGCCCACGCCGGTGAGACGGTCGAGCCAGTCACGCGAGACGCCGAAGACATGCTGTTCCTGATGTACACGTCGGGGACGACTGGCAAGCCGAAAGGCGTCAAGCACACCACTGGCGGCTACCTGTCGTATGCCGCCTGGACGTCTCATGCGGTGCTCGACCTGAAGCCCGAGGACACCTACTGGTGTTCGGCTGACATCGGCTGGATTACGGGTCACTCCTACATCCTGTACGGGCCGCTCGCGCTCGGAACGACGACGGTGATGTACGAAGGGACGCCGGACTATCCGGAGAAAGATCGGTTCTGGGAGATCATCGAGAAGAACCGCGTCGATGTCTTCTATACGGCACCGACGGCGATCCGGGCGTTCATGAAGTGGGGCGAAGAGTACCCCGAGCGCCACGACCTCTCCTCGCTGCGACTGCTGGGGACGGTCGGCGAACCGATCAACCCGCGGGCGTGGAAGTGGTACTACGAGCACATCGGTGGCAGTGACTGCCCGATCGTCGACACCTGGTGGCAGACCGAAACCGGCGGGCACATGATTACCACGCTGCCCGGTATCTGTGAGATGAAACCCGGTTCGGCTGGTCCGGGGCTGCCCGGCCTCGACGTACAGATCGTCGACGGCGCTGGCGAAGAGATCGACGCCGGTCAGGCGGGCTATCTCACCGTTCAGAAGCCATGGCCCGGCATGCTTCGAACGCTCTACCGGAACGACGACCGGTTCGTCTCCGAGTACTGGGAAGAGTACTCCGACCCCGAGGCCGACGAGTGGGTCTACTTCCCCGAAGACGGCGCGAAGATCGACGAGGACGGCTACATCACTGTCCTCGGTCGGGTCGACGACGTGATCAACGTCTCCGGGCACCGACTTGGCACCATGGAGATCGAGTCCGCCGTCGTCGGCGTGGAGGGAATCGCCGAAGCGGCAGTCGTCGGCGGCGACCACGACGTCAAAGGCGAAGCAGTCTACGTCTACGCCATCCCCGAGGACGGTCGTGAAGGCCAGGAAGCAAGCCTCGAGGAGGCGGCTATCGAGGGCGTCATCGACTCTATCGGTCCGATCGCCAAACCCGAGGAGGTAATCTTCACGCCCGAACTACCGAAGACGCGCTCGGGCAAGATCATGCGCCGATTGCTCGAGGACATCGCGAGCGGTAACGAACTCGGAAATACCTCGACCCTTCGGAATCCGGAGGTCGTCGACGACATCGCAGATCAGGTCGGAGGCAACTGACCAACGGCCTTTTCGGACGCACACGAGTGGGCACGAGACTACGAGACGAAAACAAACTATGTCAGACAATACCAACCAGAATTCGACGGACGTTGCCGAGACAGACGGCGGCGTGAAGACGGAAGCGTACCTCGATAAGGAAATAAATTTATTCAAGCCAGCGACGCCGTTCATGCGGGACAACCTGCGTGCGATGTGGGGATTGTTCGCGCTGTGGGCGATCATCGTCTTCGGACCGACGACGGCGATCCTGTTCGCCCCGGAGTTCATGACCGGGACGGAGGTGCTCGGTGGATTCCCGCTACACTTCTTCATTACGGCGGTCGTGACCCCGCTCGGGGCACTCGTGCTGTCGGCGGTTTATGCGTTCCAGCGCGACCGGCTCGATACAAAGTACGGCATCAGTCACGAAGACGAAGAAGACGCCGAGACAGGGGCAGTGGCCGCCGACGGGGGTGAACAATGATAGAGCCAGTCGTCCTCGAGTCTGCCCTCGACATCGGGTTCAAACTCGTGCCGACGCTGACGCTCGCAGGGATGCTCATACTGTTCCTGGGCGTCGGATACTTCTTCCGCGTTGCGGCAGTCGACGAACTGTGGGTCGCCGGTCGATCGATCGGTTCGATCGAAAACGGCATGGCAATTGGCGCGAACTGGATGAGCGCCGCGTCGTACCTCGGGGTGGCCGGACTGATTGCGACGATCGGCTACTTCGGACTGGCGTACGTCGTTGGCTGGACGACCGGGTACTTCATCCTGCTTATCTTCATGGCGGCCCAGTTCCGTCGCTTCGGGAAGTACACGGCACCCGACTTCGTCGGTGACCGGTTCTACTCCGACTGGGCGCGCGGTATCGCCGCGTTCACCACGCTCGTCATCGCGTTCGTCTACGCGATCGGACAGGCAAGCGGCATGGGTCTGATGTCCCAGTACATCTTCGGCCTCTCCTACGAGGTCGGCGTCATCCTGCTGATGGTTGTTACCATCGGTTACGTTGCCCTCTCGGGCATGCTGGGGACGACCAAGAACATGGCGATCCAGTACATCATCCTGATCATCGCCTTTACGCTCGGCCTCTACGCGACCGGCTGGGCGCAGGGCTGGTCGCTCGCCGTACCGTACTTAGAGGCCGGTCCGGAGGTCGCCGAGGCGGCGAGCCTCGAGGCCCAGCTCGTCGAACCGTTCGCGTTCACGAGCTACTACGGCTGGATCGCGCTGACGTTCAGTCTCATCGTCGGTACCTGTGGGCTACCTCACGTTCTGGTGCGGTTTTACACGGTCGACAACGAACGGACGGCCCGCTGGTCGACGGTCTGGGGGCTGTTCTTCATCTGTCTGCTCTACTGGGGTACCGCGACGTATGCGGCCTTCGGTGGGCTGCTGTACGCCGACGGCCCCGGTGGTGGCAGCTTCATGGACATGCCCGGTGGGGACGCGGACTCGATCGTTCTGTTGACAGCCCAGCTCGCGGAGCTGCCCGAGTGGCTGGTCGGACTCGTCGCTGCGGGTGCAGTTGCAGCGGCGCTCGCGACCACTGCAGGACTGTTCATCACGGCATCTTCGGCTGCCGCACACGACATCTACACGAACCTCTACAAGGAGGACGCGACCCAGCGCGAACAGATGATCGTCGGTCGGACCACGATCCTCGGCATCGGTATCCTGACGATGCTGATCGGACTCAACCCGCCGGCGCTCATCGGCGAACTCGTCGCGATGTCGTTCGCAATCGCAGGATCGATCTTCTTCCCCGTGTTCTTCCTTGGGCTCTGGTGGGAGAAAACGACGAAAGAAGGAGCGATCTCCGGGATGCTCGTCGGAATGGCGATCTCGTTCGGCGCGATCTTGAACGACACGGCACTCCCAATGTACACCGGTGTTGAAGGGGCCGTGATTCCAGAGCTGGCCGTGTGGCTGCCAGGCACCGCCTCGGCGCTCATTGGCGTTCCGGTCGTATTCACGGTCATCATCGTCGTTTCGGTGTTCACGGAAGAGCCACCAGAGGACGTCAAACGACTCGTCCGCCAGTGTCACAGCCCCGAACCGATGAAGAAGATGGACTCCGCCGAAGACGTCGCCGCTGACGGCGGCACCCCTGCAGACGACTAACCATGTACGACAGTATACTCGTCCCGACAGATGGAAGCGCAGTCGCCGAGAACGCCGTCGATCACGCGATCGACATCGCCTCGCAGTACGACGCGGACGTCCACGCCTTGTACGTGGTCGACCTCGACGCGATGGACGTCGCCGTCGGCACCGAACAGATCGACCGCTTCAGGCAGGGCGACCTGAGCGATCTGCCCGAACTCGAGCAACGGGCCCGTAATGCCACCGACTACGTGGCCGAACAAGCCAGTGAGCACGGACTCGAGGTAACCGAAGCGATCGTCGCGGGCAACCCGCGGAAACGAATCGCAGACTACGGTGAAGAACACGACATCGACATGGTCGTGATGGGGTCGGCCGGCCGCGGTGGCGTCCGTCGGATGCTACTCGGCAGCGTCGCCGAACGGACGCTCCGGGCGACGACCATCCCGGTCCTCGTCGTCGACGCTCGCGAGGACTGACAGTACCGACGCACCGACTGGCGGTGCTCCTGTGACGCGATTTTTGACCATAACTCACAACGCGATCAGTCTTCGACGTCGAGTTCGACCAGCTCGAGCGAGCGGTCGAGATGGCAGACGTCGTGTGGCGGTTCACCGAGGATCTCGCGGATGCGGTACTCCTCGTCGAACTCGACGCCGTCGGGGTCACAGAACTCGTGGCTGGGACACTCGATGTACGGACACGGGCCTGGAAGGCTCGTCTTGCTGCCGGCGAACGCTCCCTTGCCGTGGATGTTCGCACGGACCGAGACAGGTTCGACCTCGACGGCTCTGACGCCATCATCGTGCATCGCACACTCGAGGGTCTGGGCGTTTTCGCGGACCGACGTGACGCGATACTTCGTATCGGTCGACAGATTGAGACACTGACTCCGGTATGGACAGCCGGCACAGCCGTCGGCTTCGCCCTGGTAGATAAACTCGGTCCCCGGCTCGGCCAGCCGGGTTCCGATGAGGGTCACGGTCGACATGGCAACGGGTAGTGCCCACGCGTGGTTAAGCCTCACGCGTGAGCGCGTACGGACGGTCGACGCGTTCAGCCGTCGTCACGACCGGTGAGATCGTCCAGTCGCTCGAGATATCTGTCGCGAGGAACCTGATAGCAACTGCGATACTCGAGGTCGCCAGCGGCAAAACGCGTCGCCAACTCGCTTGCGTACTCGAGTGCGTCGTCTCGGTCCGGGAATCGTCGGCCGTCCTCGACGGTGACGTCTGGCTCTAAGTAGAACGTGACGAACCAGTCGTCGGCCGCGGTCGTATCGGTCGGGTTGCGGCCGGGGCGTCGGGTCCGGCGGCCATGGGTGACGTATAGCGTGGGGAGACACGCAGCCGGGAAGGAATCGGCGTTAAAGACGTCCGGACGATAGGCGAGGACGAGTCGACCGTCGTCACCGTCTGCCCAGACGTCCCACGCTGCCGGTAGTGCCGGGATGTCGCTCATGTGTGTCGATAGGGCTAGTGATGGTAAATGGTCGTCGTGGCCAGTGGGCCGGTCCACGGAAGCGGGGAGTGTATAGCCACGGTGACCAACCGCGCGCGAGCAGACCACGACAATGCAAGGGGACCAGTTATGCCGTCAATCGGTAAAAATGCCCTGTGGTACCAGATGACAGTATGTTTTTCTGGCAAGAAATGCCTGAAAATAGGTTCTGGTAAATACCTGTTGGGGCCAACTTTAAGTATCTGGATTACTCACTCATTAAATACTATCGGTATCCGTCCGCCGGACCGATCCACTCTGCGCCCGTCCCCGGCGCACGTCGTGTGAAACCAACGACCAGGGTTCACACACCAATGAGTGGTGATCGCCCACACATGACACGACCGTTCGACGCCGCCCGAAAGGGAGACGCGTTCTGGCAACGCCTCGTTACCGAGACGACCGTGAGGTGCCACGCTGGCTCTAGCAAGCAGTACGAACGTGACGCTTCGGCCGCGAGACGTTCCAGCAGATCGGGAACCGCACACACAAACCCCGTGCGATCACGGACGACCGACGGTGGGGATTTACACTACCAACCATGACCGGTGACATCGAAACGCTCGAGAAGCTCAGTACGGCGTACAAAGAATCGATGCCCGCGGACCTGCGGGAGACCAAATCGTTCGACTGGTACCTCGAAGCGGTGTACGAGGACCCGAAGATCGCCCGCAACGCCCACCAGCGCGTCGCGGACATGTTCGACTACTACGGGACGACCTACGACGAAACCGAAGGGGTCGTCGAGTACCGCCTCGCGAGCGAGGACCCGTTACACGACGGTGAGAATACCTTCTACGGGAAGGTGATCCACCAGTCGATCCACGAGTTCGTCAACAAGGTGAAATCAGGAGCCCGCCGACTCGGTCCCGAACGCCGGATCAAACTCCTGCTCGGTCCCGTCGGCTCGGGGAAGTCTCACTTCGACAAGCAGGTTCGCAAGTACTTCGAGGACTACACGCTCCGCGAGGAGGGTCGGATGTACACCTTCCGCTGGACGAACCTCTGTGACGTCGTCAAAGACCAGGATCCGGCCGACGACGTCGTTCGATCGCCAATGAATCAGGACCCGCTGGTTCTGTTGCCCGTAGAGCAGCGCCAGTCGGTGATCGACGATCTGAACGATCGCCTGGATGCACCCTACACCATCCAGAACGAGCAGGCGCTTGACCCCGAAAGCGAGTTCTACATGGATCGGCTGCTGGCGCACTACGACGACGACTTACAGCAGGTGCTCGAGAACCACGTCGAGATCATCCGCTTCGTCGCCGACGAGAACAAACGCCAGGGCGTCGAGACGTTCGAGCCCAAAGACAAGAAAAATCAGGACGAGACCGAACTCACGGGCGACGTCAACTACTCGAAGATCGCTATCTACGGCGAGAGCGACCCACGTGCGTTCGATTACTCGGGGGCGTTCTGTAATGCAAACAGAGGAATATTCAGCGGTGAGGAGTTGCTCAAGCTCCAGCGGGAGTTCCTCTACGATTTCCTCCACGCCACCCAGGAGCAGACGATCAAGCCGAAGAACAACCCCCGGATCGACATCGACCAGGTGATCGTCGGCCGGACGAATATGCCCGAGTACAAAGATAAAAAGGGCGACGAGAAGATGGAGGCGTTCAACGACCGCACCAAGCGGATCGACTTCCCGTACGTCCTGAGTTACGAAGACGAGGCGAGCATCTACGAGAAGATGCTGAACAACGCCGACGTCCCCGACATCAACGTCGAGCCACACACCTTAGAGATGGCGGGGCTGTTCGGCGTCCTCACCCGGGTCGAAGAGCCCGACGCCGAAACCGTCGATCTCCTCTCGAAGGCCAAAGCCTACAACGGCGAGATCGACGAAGGCGACGACATCGACGTCAAGAAGCTTCGTGAGGAAGCCGCGGCGAAAGCCGAGATCGGCGAAGGGATGGTCGGCATCTCGCCTCGCTTTATCGGCGACGAGATCGCCGAGGCGATCATGGACTCGAAACACCGCCAGCGCGGGTTCCTCTCGCCGCTGACGGTGTTCAACTTCTTCGAGGAGAACTTAGAACACCACGGCTCGATCCCCGAAGACAACTTCGAGACGTACTACCGCTACCTCGAGACGGTCCGTGAGGAGTACCGCGAGCGGGCGATCGAGGACGTCCGCCATGCGCTGGCGTACGACATCGACGAGATCCAGCGCCAGGGTGAAAAGTACATGGACCACGTCATGGCGTACATCGACGACGACACGATCGAGGACGACCTCACCGGCCGCGAACAGGAACCCGACGAGACGTTCCTGCGCAGCGTCGAGGAGAAACTCGACGTGCCCGAAGACCGCAAGAACGACTTCCGCCAGGAAGTGTCGAACTGGGTCTCCCGGCGGGCCCGCGAAGGCGAGGCATTCAATCCCCAGGACAACGAGCGCCTGCGCCGCGCCTTAGAGCGCAAGCTCTGGGAGGACAAGAAACACAACATCAACTTCTCCGCGCTGGTCAGCGCCAGCGACGTCGACGACGACGAACGCTCCTCGTGGATCGACGCCCTGACCGAACAGGGTTACTCCGAAGCGGGCGCAAAAGAGGTTCTCGAGTTTGCCGGCGCCGAGGTCGCCAAAGCCGAGATGGAAGACTAGTATGACCGGCGAGGACTACGTTACCGAGGCCGACCGAACGCTCGAGGCGACCTACGAAGAGCCGATGGAGCTGGCGACCTACGTCGATCGGATCTTCGAGAACCCGACGATCGCCTCGCACGCCTCGAAGTACCTGCTCGAGGCGATCGAGGCCGCCGGGACTCGCACCGTCGTCGAAGAGGGCGAGGAGAAAGAGCGCTATCGCTTCTTCGACGACCCGCACAACGACGGTGAACACGCGATCCTCGGCAACACCGAGGTGCTCAACGGCTTCGTCGACGACCTCCGTTCGATCGCGGCCGGCCGGGCGAAAGACGAGAAGATCATCTGGTTCGAGGGGCCGACGGCGACGGGGAAATCCGAACTCAAACGCTGTCTGGTCAACGGACTGCGTGAGTACTCGAAGACGCCCGCGGGACGTCGGTACACCGTCGAGTGGAACGTCACCAGCGCCGAGGCCGAACAGCGCGGGCTGAGCTACGGGAGCGACCCGACCGCCGGCGACGACAAACACTGGTACGAGAGTCCCGTCCAGTCACACCCCTTGTCGGTTTTCCCCGAGGAGATCCGCGAGCGCATCCTCGAGGATCTAAACGACGAGCTCGACGAGCACGTCCCACTTCGGGTCGACGCAGAACTCGACCCGTTCTCGCGGGAGGCCTACGACTACCTCGAAGAGCGCTACCGTCGCGAAGGCGAAGACGAGTTGTTTTCGGCGATTACGAACGATCGACACCTGCGGGTGAAAAACTACGTCGTCGACATCGGCCAGGGCGTCGGCGTGCTCCACTCCGAAGACGACGGCCGCCCCAAAGAACGGCTCGTCGGCTCCTGGATGCACGGCATGCTCCAGGAACTGGACTCGCGTGGACGGAAGAATCCGCAGGCGTTCTCCTACGACGGGGTGCTCTCGCAGGGCAACGGCGTCCTCACGATCGTCGAGGACGCCGCCCAGCACGCCGACTTGCTCCAGAAGCTACTGAACGTCCCCGACGAACAGTCGGTCAAACTCGATAAGGGAATCGGGATGGACGTCGACACCCAGTTACTGATCATCTCGAACCCCGACCTCGAGGCCCAGCTTAACCAGCACGCCGACCGAAACGGGATGGACCCGCTGAAGGCGCTCAAACGAAGGCTCGACAAACACCAGTTCGGCTACCTGACGAACCTCTCGCTCGAGTCGGAACTCATCCGACGTGAGCTGACCAACGAGACGGAAGTCTGGGAGGCCGACACCTACGACGAACTCGAGTCGCGCATCCGCGAGCCAGTCCGGGTCACGATCAAAGCACAGGACGGTAAGACGCGAACGAAGGAGTTCGCCCCGCATGCGATCGAGTCGGCCGCGCTGTACGCGGTGGTTTCCCGCCTCGACGAGCAGGATCTGCCGAACGGCCTCGATCTGGTCGACAAGGCGTTGATCTACGATCAGGGCTACCTGCAGGAAGGGGATAGCCGACGCGAGAAAGCGGCGTTCGACTTCGCCGACGACGGCAGCGACGGCGACCACGGCATCCCGGTGACGTACACACGAGACACGCTCGCCGAACTGGTCCAGGCTGACCAGGATCGCCACCACCCGGAGCTTCCCGTCAGCGACGTCATCATGCCGCGGGACGTGTTGAACGCGATGGCCGAGGGACTCTCGACTGCTCCCGTTTTCTCGACGGGCGAACGCTCGGAGTTCGAAGGTCGCGTCGTCCCCGTGAAAAACTACATTTACGACCGACAGGAGTCGGACGTCATCGAGGCGATCATGCACGACCGACGCGTCGACGAGGAGACGGTCGCAGCGTACGTCGAACACGTCTACGCCTGGGAGACCGACGAGCCGCTGTACAACGACCGCGGCGAGCGCGTCGAACCCGATCCGCTGAAGATGAAACTGTTCGAGGTCGAACACCTCGGCCGGTTTGGCGAGGACGATTACGAAGGCAACCTCCCCCGCGAGAGCGTCCGAAACTTCCGCCGGGAGAAAGTGATCACGTCCCTCAACCGCCACGCCTGGGAGCACCGCGATGAGGATTTCGCCGTCCAGAACGTCGACCTGACGGCGATTCCAGTGATCAAGTCGGTCCTCGAGAGCCACGACTGGGACGACGTCCGGCGGACCTTCGAGGACTTCGACCCGCGCCAGTGGGACGATCCGCCGAGTGGGACCGAAACGGAGGGCGTCAAGGAGCGAACGATCGAGACGATGGTCGACGAGTTCGATTACTCCGAGGCATCGGCCGAACTGACCAGCCGACACGTCATGGGACAGGTGAGCTACCGATGGGACTGACGACTACGTACGAGGTGCGACCATGGGACTGAAAGACGACCTCGAGCGATTCCGTGAAGTGGGCGAACAGCGACGCGAGGACTTAGCCGACTTCATCCAGTACGGCGAACTTGGCACCAGCAGACCGGACCAGATCAACATCCCGGTCAAGATCGTCTCGCTCCCGGAGTTCGAGTACGACCGCCGGGACAAAGGTGGCGTCGGCCAGGGCGACGGCGGAACGCCGGACGTCGGCCAGCCCGTCGGCCAGCCCCAGCCTCAGCCGGGCGACGACGACGGTGACGGCGACGAACCCGGCGAGGAAGGCGGCGAGCACAAGTACTACGAGATGGACCCCGAGGAGTTCGCCCAGGAACTCGACGAGGAACTGGGGCTGGACTTAGAGCCAAAGGGGAAGAAAGTGATCGAGGAGAAAGAAGGGCCGTTCACCGACCTCACCAGAACCGGCCCCGACAGCACGCTCGACTTCGAGCGGATGTTCAAAGAGGGACTCAAGCGCAAACTCGCGATGGACTTCGACGAGGAGTTCCTGCGAGAACTGTGCAAGGTCGAGGGGATCAGCCCCCGCGAGGTCTTCGAGTGGGCCCGCGGCGAGAACCTCCCGGTGTCGATGGCCTGGGTCGAGGAGGCCCACGACGAGGTCGCCGACGAACGTGGGGCCTGGTCGTCGATCGAGGAGGTCGAAGCGAACGTCGAACGCGAGACTGTCCAGCAGAAGATCCGCCGTGAGGGGATCAAACACGTCCCCTTCCGTCGCGAAGACGAACGCTACCGCTACCCCGAGATCATCGAGGAAAAAGAGAAGAACGTCGTCGTGGTCAACATCCGCGACGTCTCCGGCTCGATGCGCGAGAAGAAACGCGAACTCGTCGAACGGACGTTCACCCCGCTCGACTGGTACCTCCAGGGCAAGTACGACAACGCGGAGTTCGTCTACATCGCCCACGACGCCGACGCCTGGCAGGTCGAACGGGAGGACTTCTTCGGCATCCGCTCGGGTGGCGGCACGAAGATCTCGAGCGCGTACGAACTCGCCGCCGAACTCCTGGAGGAATATCCCTGGAGCGACTGGAACCGCTACGTCTTCGCCGCCGGTGATTCGGAGAACTCCTCGAACGACACTGAAGAGCGCGTCATCCCGATCATGGAGGAGATCCCGGCGAACCTCCATGCCTACGTCGAAACCCAGCCAAGCGGCAACGCGATCAACGCCACCCACGCCGAAGAACTCGAGCGTCACTTCGGTACCGACGCCGACGACGTCGCGGTGGCGTACGTCAACGGCAAAGCGGACGTGACCGACGCGATCTACGAGATTCTCTCGACGGAGAGTGATTCGGATGAGTAAGACGAATTCCAACGCCGACCGGTTTCGCAAGCAGGCGATCGCCGCCGACTTAGAAGAGCCGGTCGCAGAAGCCAGACATCTGGCACAGAAACTCGGCCTCGAGCCGTACCCGGTGAAGTACTGGATCATCGATTACGACGAGATGAACGAACTCATCGCCTACGGTGGCTTCCAGAGTCGCTACCCACACTGGCGATGGGGGATGCAGTACGACCGCCAGCAAAAACAGGGCCAGTACACCGGCGGGAAGGCCTTCGAGATCGTCAACAACGACAACCCGGCCCATGCCTTCCTCCAGGAGTCGAACACGCTGGCCGATCAGAAGGCCGTCATCACCCACGTCGAGGCCCATTCGGACTTCTTCGCGAAAAACGAGTGGTTCGGGCTCTTTACGGGCGGCCAGTCGGACGAAGCACAGGTCAACGCCGCCGCGATGCTCGAACGCCACGCCCGGGCGATCGACGAGTACATGTCCGATCCCGAGATCGACCGTGCGGAGGTCGAAAAGTGGATCGACCACTGTCTCAGCTTAGAAGACAACATCGACCAGCACCGGGTGTTCGAACGCCGACTCGACGTCGACGGCCCCGCCGAAGAGATCGACGGGGATCTCGCCGAGAAACTCGACGAACTCGGTCTTTCCGAGGAGATCAAAGGCGAGGTGTTCGACGAGGAGTGGCTCGAGAAACTCGAGGCCGAAAACGGACAGGTCACCTTCCCCGAGGAGCCCCAGAAGGACCTCCTCTCGTTCGTCCGCGAACACGGCAAACAGTACGACGCCGAGAGCGGTCGCGCCGTCGAGATGGAGCCCTGGCAACGGGACGTCCTCGATATGATGCGCGCGGAGGCCTACTACTTCGCCGCCCAGAAGATGACGAAGATCATGAACGAGGGGTGGGCGGCCTACTGGGAGTCGGCGATGATGACCGACGAGGCGTTCGCTGGCGACGACGAGTTCGTCAACTACGCCGATCACATGGCGAAAGTGCTCGCTTCCGGCGGACTCAACCCCTACAGCCTCGGCATGGAACTGTGGGAGTACGTCGAAAACACGACGAACCGCCGCGAGGTGCTCGAGCGCCTGCTTCGCGTCGAGGGAATCTCCTGGCGTAATCTGACCGACGTCGTCGACTTTGACGACGTCCTCGAGACGCTCGAGCCGCCAGTGTCGATCGCCACGATCGAGGCCGGAACGCTCGAGGAACTCGAGGCCGCGCCGGAAGAGTGGATCGACCACGACGCACTGTCGGCTGCCCACGACGGCGAGGTCGATGTCGATCGCTACCCGTGGAAGGTCCTGACGTACGAGGGACTGGCCCGTCGGCACTACTCGCTGGTCAAACGCCAGCACCGTGGCTTCCTCTCGCGGGTCAACCAGAACGAACTCGAGCGGATCGGGCGATACCTCTTCGACGATGCTCGATACGCGAGCGTCGAGGAGGCGCTCGAGGACGTCGAGTTCACGGCGGGCTGGGATCGCATGTACGACGTACGGGAGAGTCACAACGACGTGACCTTCCTGGACGAGTTCCTCACGGAGGAGTTCATCACGGAGAACAACTACTTCACCTACGAGCACTCGAAGGCGACCGGCCAATTCCACGTCGCGAGCGACGCCGCCGAGGACGTCAAGAAGAAGTTGTTGTTGCAGTTTACCAACTTTGGGAAGCCGACGATCGCGGTCTACGACGGCAACTACAACAACGCGAACGAACTCCTGTTGGGCCACCAGTACAACGGCGTCATGCTCGACCTCGGGAAGGCCAAGGAGACCTTGAAGCGGATCTTCGAACTTTGGGGTCGGCCCGTGAACCTCCTGACGATCGTCAAGGACGTCAACGAACACGACGTCGAGGTCGCCAAACGACGCAATCGTGAGCCCGAGCCCGAAGAACGCGGCAAGCTCATCCGATACGACGGCGAGGAAGTGACCGTCGAGACCGTCCCCTGGAACGAGGTCGAACACCTCTCGGCCGAAGACGTCGACTACGACACGAAACCCGACGAGTGGCTCGCCTGAAACGTCTTTCTTTCCCAACTGTTTGTGATAAACTGTCGGAACCCTTTTGCCCTCGTTCTCGCATGAACCGGATACGATGGATGGGGGACACGCCGTCGAGGAACACGACGAATCTGTCGGGTTCGATCTGCCGTCGGTGCTCGCACAACTCGACGGACGCACGCCAGCGGAGTGCAGAGATGCAGTCGAGACAGTCCAGACGCACGTCGCCGAGAATCCGGACGCCTGTTTGCCGACCGTCCCGAAGCTCAGAACGCTGCTCGAGCAGCCTGACGTCGACTGTCAGGCGGACGCCGCGTACTGTCTCGCCGAACTCGCCGAACACTCGCCGGTCGACGTCGCGCCGTCGGCCGACGAACTCGCCACCTTCGTCGCCGAGCGACCGGCTCACGACGCGACACCCGCGCTGATTCGGTCGCTCGCCGCTATTTCAAGCGATCGACCGGACGCCCTCGTCGACCACGTCGACGCACTCGACATCGCACTCGAAAACGACGCACCCGAGGCTCGAGCGGCCGGTGCGACCGCCTTCGGTCGGCTTGCAACGGAGACTGACGCGACCGTCGATCCCGTCCGTGACCGACTGGCCGAACTCGCAGCCGACGATCCGGACTCGACCGTCAAAGAACGCGCTGCGGGGGCGCTCGAGCAGTTTCCGTAGGCACCGAAACGTACGGGCACTGTGAGCACGTACGTCTTGTATGGACGTTTCAGTCGACACCGACGCACGACTCACGACCGTCGACGTGACCGACCGGATCGCCGACGCGGTTCCCGACGAGCTGGCCACCGGAACCGCCACCGCGTTCGTCCGGCATACGACCGCGGGACTGATTGTACAGGAGAACGAGCCCCGACTGCGCGGGGACATCGAATCGTTTCTCGAGGAGGTCGTCCCGGACGAGGGCCACGCCCACGACCAGCTAGACGGTAACGCCGACTCGCACCTGCGAGCGACGCTGCTCGGGCCGGACGTGACGATTCCGGTCGAAGACGGCGAGCTCGCACTCGGCACCTGGCAGTCGGTGCTCCTGGTCGAGTGCGACGGACCGCGGACGCGAACGATCACCGTGACGACCGTCGGCGAGTAGCCTCGAGAACCCCGCGAGAGCCACGGTCTGAGGGGCCCTACAATTGTCTCGGTCTGACAGAGCCCCTACGAGTGTCTCGCTCAGACAGAGGCGGTGACAGTCTTTCGACACGGTGTTTATACTCCGGTCTCGAGTACGGTACGCCATGACGACCGAGGCCGAGCAGCCGGACGTCTTCGATCCGTTCCGGCAGTTCTTCTCGCTGCAACGGGACGTGCTGGTACTCTCGCTGGCGATGTTCGCGTTCAGCCTCGGCTTTCAGATGACCACCCGATTTCTGCCGGACTATCTCGTCTACCTCGGTGCGACTGGGTTCGTCGTCGGCCTCTTTGCGACGCTCGGCAACGTGATCGGTGCGGTCTTTCCGTACTACGGCGGCGTGATCTCCGACCGCGTCGGCTCGCGGTATGCACTCACCGCCTTCGGCCTCCTCTCGACGATCGGCTTCGGTATCTGGCTCGCCGGCGCGTTCGTTCCGCCGGTCGACCTGGGCGTGTTCGTTCTCGAGCCCTGGATCTGGGTATTCGTCGGCCTGTTGTTCGCACAGGGCTGGAAGTCGTTTGGGATCGGTGCCACGTACGCCATCGTCAAACAGAGCGTCCCACCGGAGCGACTCGCACGCGGGTTCGCAAGCACCGAGACGTTCCGACGAACGGCGTTTCTCCTCGCTCCGCTGATCGTCGCGGTTCTCGTCGCCGACGATCTGATGCCCGGGTTCCTGTTCGTCCTCGCGATTGCGGTCGTCTTCGGGCTCATCGGGACACTCACGCAGCATTTCCTCTACGACGCCTCGGCCGACTCGCTCGGTAAAGAGTTCGAGGGAATCAGACGGATCGTCGATGACGTCCGCGCGATGCCGGATCCCCTCCGACCGCTGCTCGTCGCAGACACGTTCGTTCGCTTCGCCAACGGGATGGTCTACGTCTTTTTCATCCTCGTGATCACGCAGGTGATGGGGATTGGGCTGACCCTGTCGCTGCCGGTCGTCGGGACGGTCGAGCTCTCGCCGGCGGCGTTTTTCGGCGTTCTGCTGGGGATCGAGATGCTCGTCGCGTTGCTCACGATGGCCCCTACCGCAAAGCTCGCCGAGTACACCGGTCTCAAAACGGTCGTAGGGCTGGGCTTTTTCGTCTACGCCGTCTTCCCCGTCCTCCTCATCTTCGCACCCGAAAGCGTTCCCGTTCTCGTCGCGCTGTTCGCGTTCTCCGGACTTCGGTTTGCAGGGCTGCCGGCGCACAAGGCGCTGGTCGTCGGCCCTGCCAAGCAAGACGCAGGTGGCCGCGTCACTGGCTCGTACTACTTCCTTCGGAACCTGATCGTCATCCCAAGCGGCGCGCTCGGTGGTATCCTCTGGGAGTTCGCCAGCCCGGAACTCTCGTTCGCCGTCGCCTCCACCATCGGCATGGTTGGCGTCGCCTACTTCGTCCTGTTCGGCGAGGAGTTCGACGCCTACCAGTGACCGAAATCGCGACCGACCGAGCTATCCAGACACGCGGTGTCCCGTGGTAAACAACCACGGGTCAGGTGACCCGTGGAACTCTCGCTGTTCCCTTTAGATCCGAATCAGACGATCAGCAGAGACACAGTCGACGCCACGCAGACCCAGCAGCTTCGCCATCAGCGGCCGTTCGATCGACCAAGCGTGGACCTCGAGGTCGACGGCTTTCGCGCGCGGGACGAGTCGCGTCGTCAGACAGCGGGCGTAGTTCGCCCCGATGACGTCACAGTCGAGTTCGACGGCCGTGGTGATGGGGTGGTCGAGGTCTCGGCGCACGAGCAGTCCCGTCGGCTGGTCCGGATCGAGGGCGCGAACCGCCCGGAGTTCATCCTCGAGAAACGAGGTGGTCACCACCCGGTTCTCGACGCCCTCGAGAGCCGCGAGGACGTCCGCCGCGATGTCGCGGTCTTTCATCTCGAGGTTGATCTCGACGTCGTCGGGGACGACCGCGAGGAGTTCCTCGAGCGTCGGAATTCGCTCACCGGACTCGAGGACGGTGTGTGTCTTGAGGTCCGCGAGCGAGGAATCGGCGACGGTGCCGACGCCACCGGTGACGCGGTCGATCGTCTCGTCGTGGATGACGACCAGCTCGCCAGAGCCACAGCGGCGGACGTCGAACTCGACAGCGTCGGCGACGTCGGCCGCCGATTGGACGGCTGCAATCGTGTTCTCTGGTGCGGTCGCGGCGAAGCCGCGATGGGCGATCAGTCGCATTCGGCTACAGTTCGGTGGCGAGTGGGGTTATACTCCGCGCTCGCCTTCGAACGACGAGGAATAACCATCCAGCGGACAAGATGTCTGCCAGATGGCGTCTTAGACGCCTCTTTCGGCCGATCTGTGGACGCTTCCAAAGCCTTTAGCAAGCACGTTTAACCGAGTTCCGTAACTATGGATGGCCGAGTAGCTATTCATGTACACGTCGCGATACCGATCGCTTCTCTCACCGCGTAATCGATGAGCACGCGATTCGAGGAGCCAGTCGAAATTCTACTGGTCGAGGACAACCCAGGCGACGTCCGACTCGTCGAGATTGCCCTTCGTGAACTCTCGACCGACACCGAACTGGACGTCGCAACCGATGGCACCAAGGCGCTCGAGACGCTCTCGGGATGTCTCCGGAACGAGTCGGTCCCGGACCTCGTCTTACTCGATCTCAACCTGCCGCGGATGGGCGGCTTCGAGTTCTTAGATGAGATACAGGACCAACCGGCGCTCGCACGGATTCCGATCCTCGTCCTGACCGGTTCGAACGCGTGCGAAGACGTCGCCGAGAGCTACGAACGGGCCGCGAACGCCTACCTCACCAAGCCGGCCGATCCGGCAGCGTACATCGAGATGGTCGAAGCGGTCGCCGATTTCTGGTTCGATCGGGTCGCACTGCCCTCGACTCACGCCTGATACGGCCCGTTATGACCTCTCAGAGAGTGTGTGGGATACCCACGCATTGATCTGTCCGGAGGGCGCAGTAGTCAGTATGCCATCGACGCAGTTCGACCTCGATTTCGACGGGACCGTCGCCGTAATCACCGGTGCAAGCGGGGCGCTCGGAAGCGCGATCGTCGACCGATTTCACCGCGCAGGTGCGACCGTTTGTGCCGTCGACCTCGTCGAACCGGACGACGCGGACAGCCTACTCGAGCCGGACGATCGAATCCACTTCTATGAAGCGGATCTGACTGACGAGAGCGATGTCGCCGAACTCGTCGACCGGATCGTCGACGACCACGGCCGCATCGATCACCTGCTGAACGTCGCCGGCACCTGGCGAGGTGGTGCGCCGATCGAGGAGACCGACGCCGAGGAGTTCGAGTTTCTGATGGACGTCAACCTGAAAACGGCATTTCTCGCGGCGAAACACGCTCTTCCACATCTTCAACAACAGGACGGA
Source organism: Natrarchaeobaculum sulfurireducens (assembly GCF_003430825.1). Lineage (NCBI taxonomy): Archaea > Methanobacteriati > Methanobacteriota > Halobacteria > Halobacteriales > Natrialbaceae > Natrarchaeobaculum > Natrarchaeobaculum sulfurireducens. Next base: position 2,024,053 of record NZ_CP024047.1, read on the forward strand.
GCGATCGTCAGCGTCAGCGCTCGCTCCTCACTCGAGGGCGGCGAGGGAGACGGTCCGTACCGCATCTCGAAGGCCGGGATTCGGCTGTTGACCGAGACGCTCGCCGAGGAAAACCGTGGAGCGGTCAGGGCCAACTGCGTAATGCCGAGCGTGATCGATACGCCGATGAACCGTGAGATGATGCCCGACGCGGATCACGACTCGTGGGTCGAGCCGGCCGAAATCGCGGACGTGATGGGGTTCCTCTGTAGCGACGCCGCAGCGGTGACGAGCGGCGCGGCGGTTCCGGTCTACGGCGAGGCCTGAGCCGCTCCCGAGTAGAACGAGATGAACGAACGGGGAGTGGTATCGACGGGACCTGGGGCGTCGTCGAACTCCTCGAGGAAGCGACCGACTGGGCTGGGCGTCACTCGAGTTCGACCGTCTTCGATCTGATCTCGTCGCCCTCACGCCACTGATAGTACCGATAGCTCGTTCCGGCGACCTCCATCACCGAGACGGTCGCACGCTCCGGGACGTCGTCAGGATACGTGGCGTCGCGTTCGGTCGACTCGAGCCACGCCTCGAGTTCGGTGACGTACGTCGCGACGGCACTGACCGTCTCTAGATCCCGTTTGGAAAGCGCCTCGAGCAGGTCATAGAGGTCGGCATCGAGATCGTCGGGCGGTGCTGGACGCTCACTGCCAGTGTCGGTCATCCGTCCGGACGTTCGGACCGGGGTTGCCTAAAGCCGTCCCTCCAGTCGACTCGAGCGCGACGGCGGGCCGCCTTTCACATAGCGTGTCCAATGCCCACAGACTGCATACTAGGGCCTACTGGTGCATATAACCCCAATCAGAGCGTCTCTTATATACCAGAACGTGGTCGAAGCAGGTGACAATGCACTCACAAGAGCCCCGCCTCACAGAACGGCTCGACCCCGTTCCGCAATCAATCGAATCGGCACAGGCGAAACTCGTTTTCCTCTATCTCGAGACAGCAGGCAGCACAACGGCCGACGAAATCGGAAGGACGCTTACGATGAAGAAAATCGACGTCCTGAGCGTTCTGCAATCGCTCTCGAGTGCTGGCTACGTCGAGAAAGACGACGGCGAATACTCGATCGCGTAATTCTTCGCTGACGGCGACGACCGTCCCGTCGAGCCGACGGTATCGATTCCTCGAGGGAGGCGTGTCGACACAGACGGACTCCTGTCCTCAGTTCTGCCCTGACCGCGAGCCGTCCTGTGGTCTGATCGTCAGCTCGATACACCAGACCGTATCAGAACGTCTCGAGGTAGCGGTCGAGTTCCCACTCGGAGACGTCGATGAGGTACTCGCCGAACTCCTGGCGTTTCGCTTCGACGAATTTGGGGGCGACGTGCTCGCCGAGTGCCTCGTAGATGGCTTCGTCTTCCTCGAGGGCGTCGACGGCCTCACCGAGGTTCGACGGTAGCGTGTCGATGCCGTACTCTTCGCGTTTGTCCTCGTCGAAGTCGTAGATGTTCTCGCGGATCGGGTCGGGCGCCTCGAGGCCCTGTTCGATACCGTCGAGACCGGCGTGGATCATGACGGCGAACGCGAGGTAGGGGTTACACGAAGGGTCGGGTGAGCGCAGTTCGATTCGCGAGGCCGCGGGGACGCGTGCGGCCGGTTTGCGCACGAGCGCCGAGCGGTTGCGGTCGGACCAGGCGACGTACACCGGTGCTTCGTAGCCTGGCACCAGGCGTTTGTAGCTGTTGACCGTCGGGTTCGCGACCGCCGTGATCGCCGGCGCGTGCTCGAGGATGCCAGCGAGGTAGGCGTGGGCCGTCTCGCTCAGGTTGAACTCGTCGTCGTCGTCGTGGAAGGCGTTCTCGCCGCCTTCTTCCATCAGCGACATGTGTGTGTGCATGCCCGAACCGTTGATTTTCGGGATCGGTTTGGGCATGAACGTCGCGTGGAGGTCGTGCTGGGCGGCGATGGCGCGAACGACGGTTCGGAACGTCCCGACGTTGTCGGCGGTCGTCAGCGCGTCGTCGTACTCGAAGTTGATCTCGTACTGCCCCTGGGCGACCTCGTGGTGGCTGGCTTCGATCTCGAAGCCCATGTCCTCGAGTCCGTAGATGATGTCTCGGCGAACGTCAGAGGCGAGGTCCTTGGGGGCGAGGTCGAAGTAGCCGCCGTGGTCTGCGGTCTCGGTCGTGGCGCGTCCGTCCTCGTCTTCTTCGAACATGAAGAACTCGGGTTCGGGCGCGAAGTTGACCTCATAGCCCATCTCGCTTGCGCGCTCGAGCGCCTGCTTGAGGACGTATCGCGGGTCGCCTTCGAACGGCTCGCCCGTCGACGTGTCGTAGACGTCACAGATCATCCGGGCGGCAGCGGACTCGTCGTCTTGTCTCCACGGGAGGATAGCGAACGTCTCGGGGTCCGGAACGAGGCGCATGTCCGACTCCTGAATGCGGACGAAGCCCTCGATCGAGGAGCCATCGAAATAGATCCCCTCCGTGAACGCTTTCTCGGCCTGGCGAGCCGGGACAGCGACGTTCTTGACCGTGCCGAGAATGTCGGTAAACTGCAGTCGAAGGAAGTCGACGCCTTTTGCTTCGATTTCGTCCAGTACGCTCTCTTCCGTGGAAGTCAGGTTTCCATCTGGCATCCTTTTCTCGATCTATTCGATGGTTCCGACTATTAAAGCTCTGCTGTTGTCGGCGAATGTACTCCGTCTAAAGTTAGAATAAAACGTTTGTAAGACAGTATCGCCAGTGACGCGGCATGAGTCGACTATCATGTGGATGTGTCGCGCATAGTTGGTCGGCCGTCCAAAATTTAAACAAAGTAACCGCTTAATATCACCTAATATCTGCAACAGGGTCAAAGACACAGACAGGTAATTGGTGATTGGAGTCGTCGGATGTGTGGTCACCGCGAGGAACGATCCTCCGCGTTACGGCGGTGGTCGAGGCCACGATCCGGTGGCCGAGGTGGCCACGTCGTCGTGAGGCCGGCGAAAGTTGCAGCGATGGAGGCCTGCCAGACGTCGACCGATTGCCGGACCAGCCGATACCAGACCGACGGCGCATCGCCACGGCGTGGCCGCTCGGTGATCGCCGTTGTGCAGTCCGGACAGACGTATGCGACCGTCTCACCTCGAGTCCGACGGATCCAGTCGCCGTCGGCCGTGCTGGCGTGGTCGCATTCGGGACAGAACAGCATCGATTTGCGGGGAACCACCGCTTCGGGGCCGGCGTCGGAGGTGGCGGATTGCGTCATCGACTCGGAGTAGGGTGCCAATGAATAAATCCTCTGCCCTGTCGGTCAGCTATCGTACACATTACTACCGTTATACCACTCGATTGTTTTCCATAGACACAGACATCGTGGACAATCCTACGGAACAAACGCTAGGTTAGTCGTTCGTCAGTAGGTGCAGAGACGGAGTGCAGTACGGACGATCGGGCGCTATCGGTTTCCCTTCGCGACCCGTAGTCGGGCTATGGGAAATCTCACGGCCAGACCGGTCCGACTCGAGGACGAAGCCGACCTCGACGCGTTCGTCGAGGGCAACGACGTTGCGCTCGTTGAACTCCACACGAGCGGCTGTCCGAAGTGTCAGGCGATGGAGCCCGTCCTGGGGAACGTCGCGCGGTCGACCGGGGTTCCAGTTGGGACGGCCAATCCAGCCGACGATCACGCGTTCGTCGACCGCTTCGTTACGTCCTCAGTACCGGCGCTGTTTCTCTATAAGGGCGGCGAGCAGATCGCTCGCGTCGCAGCGGGGTTCCTCGGTGGCGAGGAGGTCGTCGACTTCATCGCAGAACACGTCCCGGACGCGGTCGACGACTGATTTCGGCCATTGATCGAAGGGGTGGTGTCCCAACGCCAGCGTAGGGTCGGGTTACTCCTCGCTCGCCTCGAGTTCGGACGGGGCGACCTCGCCGTCGAGAACCTGCCTTCCCAGGTCGGTGATATCGTAGACGCCGGTCATCTGTTTGGTCAACAGCCCGTGTTTCGTCAGCTCTCGACATCGATGAGCGGCTTTCGGTGCGCGGCAGACGTCCTCCTGGTCGACGTGTTCGGGAGCGAACACGTGGGTTTCGCACATCACTTCGAGAATCTCCTCGTCGATCGGGTCCATCCACTCGGCGAGTTCGTCCATGGAAGTCGGTAGGCGCTCGTCGGGCAAAGGAAGACCGATCTCGTCGGCATCGACTCCCTCCGAAGCGGCGGACTGACGGCAAACCGGTTCGTGACGTCGCTAACGGGGGTCGTCGGGGAGGAGGTCGGTGTGGACGACGGCCCGGTACTGGTCTTCGGTCGCCTCCGCGAGACGTGTGAGCAACGCCGCGGCATCGGGAAACGACTCCGGAAGCTCGAACGGATCGTCGGCGTCGGCGTCGCGACGCCTACAGATCGTGACGAACGAGAGAAGACTCGAGTGTGCGCCCGGCAGGGCGTAGACGACGCCGAGGTCGTCGGCTACCTGCTCCCGCCAGGTCTCTACGATCGCTTCGGTCTCGACACGTGGCTGTCGGTTCCGGTCGACCAGTTCCTCGGCGTCGAGGTCGTGTTCCTCGAAAACGCTGTCGAGTACGTTCTGCAGATCGTCGCCGCCATCGAGGTATGACTCCTCGGCTTCGGCCTCGAGAAGTCGATCGAGCGCCTCGAGTTCGCCGCGACGGACGGCAACAGGGTAGACGAAGTCGTGTGTCGATTTCGGCAGTGTGTACGATTTCTCTTCGATGCCCTGTTCGCCGGGGGCCGTCCGCCCCAACATGAGATCGAGGATGCCCATACGTGAACCAGACAGGGTGAGTCGAATAAGTGTTCCGCGCTCGCCTCGTCACCACCGGTCGCCGAGTGCCGACTTCGCGCCGCCGTAGCCGCTCGCAGTGGTCCAGGTGCGGCCGCTGTCGACGTGTTCGACCGCGTAGGTGCCGCCACAGACGCCACAACGGTATCGCTCGGGGGACCTCACCGGAGCCGAAGCGCGATGTCGGTCGGCACGCCAGTCGCAGTCGGCCTCGAGACAGCACAGCACGTACCGGGGCTCGGTGAACGAGTGACAGTGACGCGGCGCCTCGAGTTCGGCGGCACGTTCGCGAAACCGGGGGCCGTGACCCGACTCGCCGAACTGCTGGAACTCCCAGGCGTGGACGAGTTCGTGACGGACGACGACGGCGAACGCCGACCAGTCGTACCGTTCGTAGGCGCGTCTGGTGAGAACGATCGTCGCCACCCCACGGTCTCCGTCCCACCGACAGGCACCCGCTCGGCGTTTCGCCCGCGTGGAGACTGCCCACTCGATCGATTCGAGGTCAATCTCGAGGTCGGACTCGTCGATCACCTCACGCGCGTGAATCCGGGCTCTGGCGAGGAGTTCGTCGTCGATCGTATACTCGCCGTCGCTCACGGGCGGCGAAATGGTCGGACAAGCTGAAGTTCTTCCGGTTACGACGGCGTCCCGCGACGCCGTTCGCGTTCGATGGTCGTCACGTAGATTCCCGCGAGGACGATCAGCCCGCCCGCAATGGTGATCGAATCGGGCACCTCCGCGAGTAAGGCCAGCGCGAGGATCGTCGACCCGACGGGTTCGCCCAGCCAGGCGACGCTAACGACGACCGACTCGAGGTGCTCTAACACCCAGTTGATCACGGTGTGACCGAAGACACCGGGGCCGACCGCCATCCCCAGAAAGAGCACCCACTCGCGGGCGGGATAGGCGACGAAATCGTGGCCCTGAACGCCGACGAGGACGAACAGCGTCGCCGCACAGGCGGTGTAGACGACGGTCACGTACGGGAACAGCGAGACGCGCTGGCGGATCGAGCGACCGGCGAGGACGTAGCCGGCAACCGTGATCGCCCCGAGTAAGGCCAGCGCGTTGCCGTACATCGTCGCATCGGAGATGGGGGCCTCGCCAGCGTCGCCGAGTGACATCGCGGCGGCCCCGACGATGGCGACGGCGATGCCGATGGCGGTCTCTTTCGAGACGCGCTCGCCGAGGACGAGGGCGGCACCCAGCGCGACGAAGATCGGCTGGGTCTGGACGAGGGTGACGCTCGCGGCAACGCTCGTGTGGTTCAGGCTCTCGAACCAGGCCGCAAAGTGGACTGCGAGTGCGACCCCGGCGACCACTGCGAAGCCGAGGTCACGCCGCGAGAGGCGGGCGAACTCCTCGCGGGAGGAGACGAATGCGATCGGTGCTACTATCGCCGTCGTGAACACCACACGATAGAGCGCAGCGACCGAACTGGGGGCGTGACTCCAGCGAACCAGGATCGCGCTCGTACTGGCTGCAAAGACGGCAAAGGCGAGCGCGGTGAGCGGCGTTACCTCGAGGTCGGCTCCCTTCACGTCGAGGCTCAACCCATCGAGACGTCAAACCGTTATCGAAAGCGGACAATTCCTCGCAGCCCATCCGACAGCGTCGGTCACAGGTGAGCCAGCGGCGTCCGGATCAGTCACAAGAAGACGTCGTCGAACCGGCGGGGTCAACCGCTGGTCGACTATCTAGCCGATTCGCTCGGCGGGTACGCGCTACAGTCGTCGGCTGTGGCCTCCCAGTCGGTCGTTTCGAGCAATTCGGGGTTGGCCGGCTCACAGTGCGGGTGGGTATCGACGATCTGGCCGTCTCGCATTCCCGAGACGGTTCCGTCGAGTCCCCCGAGGGCGTCGACGACTGGCGCTCGTGCCAGCGTCGGCGTCGCGTCGACGCGATGGACGCGCTGGTCGACGGGGTGAGTCGGGGTGAACGCTCGATCGAGGACGTCCCCGTCGGTGGAGCCGACGGCGCCGTCCCAGTAGTTGCCCGATCCGTCTTCGGTCCAGATCCGAAGGACACCGAGCCGTGCGTTGGCGTGGTTGTGGTTGTCGACGAAGTCGTTGTCGACGACCTGGCTCGTCGGGAGCAACTGATTCGCCTGAACGCCTTCGACGTTGCCAGCGATGACGTTCCCCTCGTACCGGGAGTTTTCCGCCCCGGTCGTCATCCCGACGTCGTTGTCGGTCAGCACGTTGTCTGCGACGTAAGAGTCACTCCCTGCGGTAAGCAGTCCCTCGGAAGCGCCCGTGACCTCGTTGCCGACGACGGCGTTGTGCTCCGGATCGGTCATGATGTCGATCCCCGAACTCGCCGCATCCGTGACGGTGTTGTCCGCGAGCACCACCCCGGACGTGTACATGAGGTGGATCCCGATCCGGTTGTTCTCGAGTTCGTTGTTCCGGTAGACGAGTCCGTTCGAGCGGTGCGTGTAAAGCCCGTCACGGCCGTCGACGAACCGAGAGTTTTCGACGACGTTGTCCTCGGTGCGCATCGTCAGCACGCCCATGTAGCCGTCGCTCCAGTGGTCGGCACCGTAGACGGTTACGTTTCTGACAACCGTTTCGGGAGTGTCTCGGAGTAACACTCCGTTCGACGGCGTCTCGATCGTCACGTTCTCGATCAGGGCGTTGCTCGTCCCGTTCACTTCGATCCCCGCATCGCCCGAGCCGTAGGCCATCTCGAGGGCGTCGTCGCTTTCGTCGTCCTCGTCGAAGAACGACTCACCGACGCCGGTGATCTCGAGGTCCGTGATCGCGGCGCGTTCGTCGTCGACGTAGACGACCGTTCCGGAGCCATCGCCCTCGATCGTCGCGGTCCCCTCGCCGGTGATCGTCACCGGCCGGTCGACGGTCACGTGTTCTTCGTAGGTGCCCTCGGGAACGACGATCGTCGAGTTCGCCGGGGCGATATCGACTGCCTCAGTGATCGAGTCTGCGTCCTCGCCGACGACGACCTCGACCAGACGCTCGTGAAGGGTTCGTGCATTCGCGACGTGCTCGTCCGCGAGTTCGTGTCTGTCGTCGACTTGCCCCTGGACGGCGGTCGCGTCGTCGACGTCGAAGTCGGTCTCGAGGACCGTCTCCCAGGTCGTCACGTCGCCGCCGTAGTCAGCGGCGAACGTCTCGGCATCCGCCCGGTCTGAAAACGCCATCACGGTTTCGCCAGCGGGCGTCCGAGCCTCGCTTCCGACCACGAAGGTGGCTGTCTCGGCGTCAGTCCAGCCGACGGTTCCCTCGGCGACTGGATACCCCGAGCCGGTCAGTTCGAACTCGACTTCGCTGTAATCGGAGACGTAGACGGCGAGCGGATAGCCGAATCGATCGTCGTGGCCCGGCTGCTGTGTGGCGTCGACGAACCGTTCGACACCGCGGTAGCCAACGACGTACTCGTACTGCGAGTAGAACACCTGCGCCTTCGGGATGTCGATGTCCCGGTCGTCGTACTCGGTCTCGAGGACGACCCCGGTGTCGACGGTGTCGTCGAAGTGGACGGGATCGGGTTCGGCGGTTCCGGGTTCGAACAGAAACAGCCCGAGTGCCCCGCCGACGACGACCACGGCGAGAAGCGCCACCCAGCCTCGCTGCGGAATACCGGCCATACCGTTCTCTGGGGAAGCAGACGGTTTAGCCGGTCTGGTTTACCCATCGAAGCGTCCGCCAGTGCCAGCGAACAGGGGCGACCGGCGTGTCGGTGAACGGAGCCGACCTGATCGAGAGTCGAACCACCGTCGTTTTACAGATCGCGTCCGTACGTCGACCGATGGTACAACGGGACCGATGCGTCGGCAGTCGTCGGCACGTCCTCACAGCAGTCGGGACTTCGCTCGCAGTCGGCCTCGCTGGCTGTGCCGGTGACGACGACGGTACTGGGGACGACACCGACGCCGGGAACGAGAACACGGCGAGCACCTCCGAGTTCCTCGTCGACCATCCCGTCGACGAACCCAAGGAGTTCGCCGATGCACACATGTGCGCAGTCTGTTCGATGGGCGTGACCAACTACGCCGATCGGATGGCCCAACTCGCCCACGAAGACGGCGACGGCGTGATGTTCTGCAGTCCGGGCTGTCTGTTCGCGTACGTCGCCGAGCCGGTCCACTTCGGCGGGTCCGACGCCGAGGTCGCCGGCGCGTGGGCGATCACGTTCGACACCGGCGAACTCGTCGACGCCGACGAGGCGTCGTTCGTCATCGACCGGGACGAAAATCGTGCCGACGCACCGATGCAACTCGACCCCCACGTCTACGAAGTCGAAGCCGACGCGCTGGCGTTCGTCGACGAGCACGACGACCTCGAGGAAGGCGACGTTATCGACTTTTCGGAAGTCGACGGCGACATCGCCCGGATCTATCGGCTCGAGCGACTCCCCTGAGCGAGTCGGCGATTCTGGAGCGTTATCCCGAAAATCGGGGATCGACCCTTAGAGCGGGTCGTAATACGGCAACGGCACGTGCGGCAGGTGGATACCGACCGTCATCAGGCCGTGTTGCAGCGGGATGTAGCCGAGGACGATGAACGCGAGCCCAAGCACACGGTGAAGTCGCTCCCTGTTCTCGAGGCTGAGCGACTGAAACAGCGTCCCGTAGAGGAACAGCGATGGAACCGTCCCGAGTCCCAACAGCCCGAGTGCCAGCGCGCCGCCGAGCGGGGAGCCCTGGACGAACGCGTAGAGGAACGCCGGATAGAGTAACGGACACGGGAGCAACCCGTGTGCCGCACCCAGGCCTGCGATGCGATAGTCGCCAACCCACGAATCGACGTTCCGGAGGAGCCGACGCTGGAGTCGACTGAGGACGCCTTCGATGACTGGGATACTGACGCCGCCGCCGACGAGCCCCCGTCCCGTCAGGTAGTGGATTCCCATCACGATGATCGCGATACCGACGGTGATGCCAGCGATAGCGTGGACGTCGGTCGCGACGGCTGTCACCGCCTGCGGCGAGATGAACACCAGCGAGCCAGCCAGTCCGAACACCGCTCCGATGAGGGCATAACTCACCGTTCGACCGAGGTTGAACAGCGCGTGCTGGCGCACCTCTCCGAGCGTGAGATCGCTTCGCGCTCTCGGTCCGTCCCGTTTCGCAGCCATTCGATCCGAGTAGGCCGTCACGAGCGGGCCACACATCCCGAGACAGTGCGCACCACCGAGTAAGCCGATCACCCCGAAGACGATCAGACTCACGGGCTCGATCGCCGTCGGATCGAGCGACGGGTCGTAACACTCGTGTGCCTCGAGGACGATTCCCGAAGCCGAAATCGAGTCAACGGTGGCCATCACCAGCGCTCGAGGAGGGTCTCGATGTCATCGGTGATCTTGTCGATGTCGGGGTCTTCACCGCGGTAGGCTCGTTCGACGTAGCCTGCGGGGTTGACGAGGTAGGTAACCGTGATGTGGAGGAAGTCGTAGTTGTCGCCCCCATCGAGTTCGTCACGCTCGTACGCGATCCCCATCGAGTTGTCGACGACCTCCCTCGCCTCGTCGTCGTCCTCGGGTCGGAGGTAGTGCCAGTTGCCGGCCTCGAGGTCGACGTGCACCATGTCGGCGTGATCTTCGAGACGCTCGGGAGTGTCACGTTCGGGGTCGAAGGTGATCGCGAGGAATCGGGTTCGGTCGTCGATTTCCTTGTCGATGGTGCGTGACTGCACCGCGGCCATGGCCGTCATCAGCGGGATACACTCGGCGGGGCACTCGGCGTAAAACGCCGTCGCGAGGAACGACTCTTCGTCGAAGTCGGCGACGTCGACGGTCGACTCGGTGAGCGGATCCGTCAACGCGAACTCCGGGAACGGTTCCCCGTAGGTCGGATACGAGGGGTCGCCGCCAACATCCTCGTCCGGCGCGTCCAGTACGACCTCGCCGTCGGGCTCCGACTCGAGAGCCCCAGTCAAACACCCGGCCAGCGCCGAGAGACCAGTCGTCACTCCAGCACCCAGTATATGCCGTCGGTTCATCATTCGACGCTAGCGAGTGCGAGAGCAAGTAGCGTCTGGTGCACTCATCTAGCGAACGGGGTCGATTCGGAGCCTATACACCGGTGGGCTTCGTTCGGGGGATGTACCACATTCGTCTTAACGGTGTTCCCGCTAGAGGGCAGTATGAACGACCATCGTTCTCGAGAGCGAGCACAGGACAGTCATCCAACGCGCCGAGTTTTCCTCGGCGGCGCGGTCGCCGTGAGCGTCGGCGCGCTCGCCGGCTGTATGGGTGACGACGACGGTCCCGATGCGATCTCGATTCCGAGCGAACAGGCGTGTGATCAGTGTTCGATGGAGATCGGGCGACACCCAGGTCCGAACGGACAGGCCCACTACGACGATGCTGAAGCGTTGTTCGACGAGGACCGACCGGCGATGTTCTGTGCGTCGACGTGTGCCTACGTCTGGACGTTCGAACGCGAAGACGAGGGTCACGATCCGACCGCCTTCTACCTGACCGACTACTCGAGCGTCGACTACTCGGTCGACGAGGACGCTGGCATCGTCGAGATCAGTAGCCACCTCGAGGAAGAGACCTTTGCCTCGGCGACGGATCTCGCACTCGTCGTCGACAGCGAGGTCGAAGGCGCGATGGGGCCGTCGATGATCGGCTTCAGCGACGCCGACGACGCCGAGGAGTTCCAGGCCGAGTGGGGCGGCGACGTCTACGACCACGATGACGTCACGCCGGATCTCGTGATGTCGATGATGTAAGTCGACGACGCGGTTTCTTCGACGCTTCGCGTCCATTCTCATGGCCACTCGTCGTCCGGATGGGCGGCCTCGAAAACGGCAGTATCCCTTCCTGTTGCATACTCGTATTTCTCAGGCGTGTGTGAGTGCCTAGAAGAGTCGATGAGACGGCACATCCGGAAATGTCGGTGAAAACAGGGACAGTGGACAGCCGTGATTAGCGGCCGACGCCCCAGACAGCGACCGCGAGCGAGCCGAGGCCCCAGACGGCCAGTCCGACCAGGCTCGCGATCGGCGAGGCGACCTGCGGGCCGGTGCCGCCGGCGACGACGACGGTCGTCTCGAGGACGAGCCCACGGTACGCACTCAGGGGACTTACGGCCAGTGCATTGAGCAGGTCGGTGTCGCCGATTACCCCCTCTGCGAGGCCGTAGACGAGCGCGAGGTCGAAGCCGACCAGCAACACGACGAGGGCGACGACCGAGAGGGCAAGTGCGCCGCGCGTGCCGCTGACGACCGAGGAGATGGCGATGGCGACGGCGAGGACGACGAGCGCGAACAGCAGCGTCAACACGACGAATCGGCCGAACAGGATCGGCGAGTCGGCGCCCTCGTGTGTGGCGTAGACGGCGACAGTCGTGTCACCGGTGAGCGCGATTGCGGCAGCGACGGCCGCGAGCGGGATCGCGACCACGACGGCGAGCCCGATCGCCCGGCCGGCGTAGACGCCGAGGACGATTTCTCGAGGTGAGATCGGATACGTCGCGAGGACGTCGAGTTCACCACGTTGCTCGTCGTCGAGGATCGCCCGGTAGCCAAAGGCGACGGCAACGATCGGGACGAGCAACTCGAGCGGCGTGAGCAAGTCGACGGTCGTCGGCAAGTAGCCCGCCTGGTAGCCGCCGCCGACCCAGGTGATCCCCAGGACGATCGCGGTGAGCGCCAGCCCGAGGATGAAGATGGTTCGCGTTCGCGCGACAGTGCGAAGTTCGCGGCCGACGATTGTCTGGAGGGTCTGTGCCGTCGTCGGCCCCTCGTGTGCGACAGACTCCGTCTGCTCGCCGGTGCCGACCGACGCTGACTCGCTGGCAGATTCGCCAGCCATCTTAGGAACTCACCCCCTGGACGCGGACGGTTCCGGCCTCGCCGGCAGTCGCCACCTCGTAGACGTCACGTAGCGAGTCGACGCTCAACCGATCACACAACGTCGCTGGGGTCCCCGTCTCGAGCACCTGCCCGTCCTCGATGACGACCACGTCGTCGGCGGTTCGCCCGACGAGTTCGAGGTCGTGTGAACTCAGGATGACGGCCGTGCCGTCGTCGGCGAGTTCGGTTGCGATCTCGAAGACGTGGCGTCGCATCCCTGGATCGAGTCCGCTGCCCGGCTCGTCGAGCACGATAACGGGCGGGTCACCGATCGTCGCCTGGGCGATACCGACGAGGCGCGTCATCCCGCCCGAAAGCGCCTCGACCGGCCGCTCCGTTGCATCCTCGAGTCCGACCAGCCGGAGCCGATCGAGCGCGTCGGCTTCGGTCTCGCCGACCAGCGACGAGTAAAACGTCAGCGTCTCGAGAACGGTAAATCCCGGCCGGAACGCCGGCTGCTGTGGCAGGTAGCCGATGTGACGGACCGTGTCGGCACCGTGAAAGTCGACGGTACCGCCGGTGGGCTCGAGCAGCCCGGCGAGGACGCGAAGGAGCGTCGTCTTTCCGGAGCCGTTCGGCCCGATCAGTGCGGTGACGCCGTCGCTTTCGATCGTCAGCGAGACCTCCTCCAGAACGGAGACGGTCCCGAAATCACGGTCGACTGTCGTTGCCTCCAGTATCGGGGTTCGCGTCGGTGAATGTTCGCTCATGTATCTGCAGTAGCCGTCGTTCGATCGCAAGACCACGCGTCATCGGCCCACGCCGTCTGCTCGAGGAGTTCGGGGTTGTGCGGCGCACAGCTCGGCTGGAGATCCGTGACGCTGCCCGTTCGCATCCCAGGGACCGACCCCTGGAACCCGAGGATCGCATCGAGCGCCGGCGCTCGCGAGAGCGTGGGTGCGCCGTCGGTCCGGTGGAGCCGCTGGTCGACCGGCGACGTCGGTGAGTACGCCCGGTCGACCGTTCCGTCGGCCTCGAGACTCATCGCGCCCTGCCAGTAGTTGCCCGAACCGCCGTGAGTCCAGATTCGAAGCGGTCCGGAACCGGCGTCGGCGTGGACGTCGTTGCCGACGAAGTCGTTGCGAACGACGCGGTTCGTCGGTAGCATCTCGCGTTCGTTCGCGCCGATTTCGTTCCCGGCCATGACGTTGTGTTCGACGAGCGAGTTCGTCGAGTCGATCTGTAAGCCGGTGCCACCGTCGACGAGGCGGTTGTTCGCGACGTATGCGCTGTCGCCGCTCGGGATCAGGCCGATTGCGGCGTCGCGGATCTCGTTGTCGACGATCGCGTTTCGCTCAGGTCCCGTCATGATGAAGATACCCGCACTGGTCTGTGACCGAATATCGTTGCCCGCGAGCAGCGCTTCGGAGGTGTGCATCAGGTGGATGCCGAGGCGGTTGTCCTCGAAGTGAGAGTCGCGGACGATCAATCCATGTGACCGGTGTGAGTAGATCGCGTCCCGACCATCGTACACTGTCGACTCTTCGACCACGCCGGGTGCGTGGAACAGAAGGATACCGGCCTGATCGTCCGTTGCCAGCTCAGGGCTGTAGACGGTCGCGTTCCTGATGACCGGCGCGTCGCTCCGGCGAACGATGATCCCGCTGGCCGAGGAGTGAACGGTCACGTCCTCGACGAGCACCTCGTCTGCCGTGTGCAGGCCGACACCGGCGTCGCCGCCGGCATAGTTCACCTCGAACGTCTGATCCCAGTCGTCCTCGTCGTCGTCGCCGGGCAGCGGTGCTTCGCCCTGTCGCTCCGATCCGGAGCCGGTGATCTCGAGGCCGATCAGCGCCGTTCGGTCTGCAGTGGCGGTGATCACGGTGCCGTTACCGTCGCCGCGGATCGTCACGTCCCCGTCGCCGCGGATCGTCAGGGGACGGTCGATCTCGAGCGTCTCGTTGTATTCGCCGTCGGGAACCTCGATCGTCGTGTTCGACGGCGCCTCGTCGATCACCTCCTGAATCGTGTCGGCGTCCTCGCCGACGACAGCCGAGACGGGCCGCTCGGGAAGGTCTTCACGATCTGCGACGTACTCGTCAGCGGTTCGGTGCTGGTCGCCGACTCGGTCACGGACGGCCGTCGCATCGTCTGACTCGAACGACTGCTCGAGTAAGTCAGTCCACGCGATGACCTCGCCGCCGTGGGCGTCGACGAACGCGTCGGCGTCGGCACGGTCGCCGAACGGGACGACAGTATCGCCGCTCGGAGTGCTGGCGTCACTTCCGTAGACGAACCAGGCGTCTTCGGCGTCGATCCAGCCCAGGTCGCCGTCTGCGCGCGGATACCCGTCATCGTCGAGGTCGACGTCCGCCCCCGCGTAGTCGGTAACGTACACCGAGAGTGGATAGCCGAACTGCTGTTGGTGACCAGCCGTCTCCCGTGCCTCGACGAACGTCTCGACGCCGTAGTAGCCGACGACGTACTGGTACTGTGAGTAAAACACCTGTGCTCTCGGCAGGTCGACGTCTTCGTGGAGTCCGATCTCGTCTTCCATCGCGAGCCCCATCGAAACGGTATCGTCGAACGGGGCAGGGTCGGCCGACGTATCGACGTCGACGACGAACAGCCCGATGGCTGCGGCCACCACGACTGCGGCGGCCGCTACCAGAAGAACACTCCTGACTCGACGCTGGGACACGCGCTGTGCTAAGTCCGGCCCACACGTATAGCGTTTGGTTTGCCCTTCGAACTGCCGCTACAGGCTCGAGAACGTCCGTTCTGTCGTCTTCGCGGTCGGTACCAGCCGTGGGGTAAGCCACCGTGAGAAACGACAACCGATCTGGCTCACTCGAGCTCGGTGCGCGTCCGACGATGGCGGTCGCGAAACATCGCTTCGAAGCCGACCCCAGAGAACGGCGTGCCGAGTCGTCCGATCGGGCCGAACGGGAGCGTATAGTCGACGCGGTCGCGGACGATCGTCTCGTCGCCGTCGGCGAAAAACGAGTGGGTGTGGACCCACCGGTCGAACGGCCCGTGAACCATCTCGTCCCGGAAGACGGCGGTACCGTCCTCGCGCTCACGTTCGACGATCACCGACGTCCAGTGTTGTCGCGGCCCGACGTCGAACGGCCTGATGGAGACGTCGAGTTCGGAACCGACCTCGAGAACGTCGGGGTCGGACTCGCCGTCGGGTCCGATGACCGACTCGACTCGGAGGCCCATCCAGTCGGCCGTCAGCGCCTCGAGCCCCGACGCCCGCGAGTGAAACTCCCAGACGTCTTCGAACGGGGCGCGAACGCGTGTCTGACGTTCGTACGTTGGCATGGATAGTGATACGACGAGCGCCCTGATATGTTCGCGGCCTCCGTGAGGAAAATCAGCCTGTGAATGTCGAGTGACACCGATGAACAGTGTGGTGACGAACGAACAGCCAGCAGGCGACGGGTCGATCGGCGAATTACTTCAGTCGTTCCTGCAAGAACGAAGGGTGGGCCGCAGTAACGCCGTCGATCTCGAGCAGTTCGTCTTTGATAATCTCACCGAGTGAGTCGCCGTCTTCGGCACGGACCTCCGCCATCAGCATGTGGTCGCCACTCGAGCTGTAGAGCGCTTCGACCTCGTCGAGTTCTTTGATCGCAGTCGTCGCCTCGACGTACCGTTCGCTCGCCACGTCGAAGCCGACCAGTGCGATCGTCTTACTCGAGAGCTTCTTCGGATCGATGTCCGCCGAATAGCCGACGATGACGCCCTCGTCCTCGAGTTTTCGGATATACTTTCTGACCGTAGGTTTCGAAACGTTTGCTCGCTCTGCGATCTCGGCGTAAGAGGCCTGTGCATCTTCCTCTAAGACATTGAGGATACGATCTTCCGTCGCCTGTGCGCTCATGTGAGTAGGTTTTGCTCCGACAGGAAAATATCTTTTGTATACGAAAACGTCGGATCACGTGAGAGACGATTCCCCTCGAAGGAGCAGATCCGCCCCGCTATGGGCGATATCGATCGGCGGATTTATTCGCCCGCCCCGCCGACACCCGCCGATGACCGACGCCAACGTCCTGCTCGGGCTGTTCTGGATCGTTCTGGGAGTCATTATTCTGGCCCCTGCGTTCCTGATCGCGTTTCGTGGCCGGGCTGATCTTCACGTTCACTACGACGAGGACGTCGATCCCGAATACGTCTCGCGGCGGGCCGGGACGACAGCGTTACTGATGGGGGTCGCAGTCGTCAGTTTTGGCGCTTATCAGGTGCTGTACGGGTTCTCTTATCTGTTGTTCGGCAGCCTCATGCTCGCGTTGCTCGTTTTGAGCCAGCTCACGAAACGGTTCGCCCAGGGCTGGGGCGCGAGCTAGGACCTCGAACACCTCTCGTCGCTACGGCGTCCAGTACAACGAAGGATAAAAATGGCCAGTGGCGATGCAGCCGGTTTACGTGTGTCGCTCGAGGAGGTCGTAGCTGCGCTCCCACTCGGCGTCGTCGTCGAAGTACCGCTCGGCGAGGGGGTCCTCGGGCAGTTCGCCGACCGCTTTCTTCTCCTGGGTGTAGGACGGACGATCCTCGTCGACGTAGTACCGGCCGGTGAGGACGGTCCCTTCGTTGAGAACGTCTTCGGTCTCGCGCATCATCTCAGCGGCTTCGGCACGGTCGGTGATGTCGAAGTCGTAGTCGTCGGACTCCTGGACGTCGATGTACGGGACGTACTGGCGAGCGTCCTTGTTCCAGGTCGGACACTGGGTGAGGAAGTCGACGTGGGCGAAGCCGTCGTGTTCGATGGCCTCTTTGATGATCTCTTTGGCCTGGTTCGGGTTGACCGCGGCCGTCCGAGCGATGTAGCTCGCACCCGAGGTCAGCGACAGCGACAGCGGTCGTAGCGGCGTCTTCGCGCTTCCCGAGGGCTGGGTCTTCGACTTGTGGCCCTTGGGGCTGGTGGGCGAGGTCTGCCCTTTCGTCAGCCCGAAGATCTCGTTGTTGAACACGATGTAGGTCATATCGTGGTTCTCACGGGCCGAGTGGATGAAGTGGTTCCCACCGATCCCGTAGCCGTCACCGTCGCCGCCTGCGGCGATGACCTCGAGTTCGGGGTTTGCCAGTTTCGCTGCGCGAGCGACGGGCAGCGACCGGCCGTGGATGGTGTGGAAGCCGTACGTGTCGAGATAGCTGTTCAGCTTGCCGGAACAGCCGATCCCGGTAACGGTCAGGACTTCCTCGGGCGTCTTGCCGACTTCCGGCAGGGCCTGTTTCAGCGACTTCAGGACACCGAAGTCCCCACAGCCCGGACACCAGGTCGGCTGCGGTTCGACACCGGGGGTAAACTCGTCGCGGTCGATCTCTCGTTCCTCTCCGATGGCGTTGAATGCACTCATGATCAATCACCTGCAGCAGGCTCGATTCGTACCTGTGCGGTTGGTTCGCGGTCTTCGTCGGCGACGTTGACCTCGTAGCCCTCGACGATCTCCGCCGGCTCGAACGGGTTACCGTTGAACTTGAGTAGGCTGGTCAGCTTCTCGCCGTACTGGCCGAGTTCCTTCTGGAGCACGCCGCGGAACTGGCCGGTCGCGTTCATCTCGACGACCATCGCCTCCTCGACGCCCGCTAAGAACTCCGTTAGCTCTTCTTCGGGGAACGGCATCATATCAGAGACGCTGACGCCCCTGACCGAGTGGCCGTCGTCGTTCAGGCGCTCGATGGCCTCTTCGACGGCACCCTGGGACGAGCCCCAGGTGATGATCCCGTAGTCGGCGTCTTCGTCGCCGAAGTAGGTCTGGTTCGACTCGCGTTCTTCGTCGAGTTCGGTACGGATGGCCTCGAGCTTCTCGAGGCGCCGTTCCATCTGGAAGACGCGGTTGTCGGGGTCCTCTTCGATGTGGCCGACCGGGCTGTGTTCGTTCCCGGTCGCGAGGTAGCGTCCGCCTTTCTGGCCGGGGAGCGACCGCGGAGCGACCCCATCTTCAGCGTTCTCGTAGTCGAAGCGCTTGAACTTGCCAGAGGCGTCGTGGGCGGCCTCTTTCAGTTCGTCCTCGGTGAGCGTCGAGCCGAGATCCGGCGCTGGCTCGCGGTCGAAGAAGTCGACGTCGACGTTCATGTTCTCACCCGAGAGCTTCTGGTCGTAGATGAGAATCGTCGGGATCTGGTAGTCCCAGGCGATCTCGAATGCGAGTCGGGTCTGCTCGTACGCCTCCTGGATGTTTCCGGGCGCGAAGACGACGCGCTGGGAGTCGCCCTGGCTCGTATAGAGGACGAACTCGAGGTCGGACTGTTCGGGCTTCGTCGGCATCCCGGTCGAGGGGCCAGCGCGCATCGATTCGACGAGCACGATCGGCGTCTCGGTCATCTCGGCGAGGCCGAGCGGTTCGCTCATCAGCGCAAAGCCACCGCCCGAAGAGCCGGACATGGCCTTGACGCCAGCGTGGCTCGCACCGACTGCGAGTGCGGCCGCGGCGACCTCGTCTTCGACCTGCTCGGAGATGCCGCCCATGTCGGGGAAGTTCTGGCTGAGGATGGTGAACACGTCCGTCCACGGCGTCATCGGGTAGCCAGCGATGAACCGACAACCGGCGTCGATCGCGCCGTAGGCGATCGCGTTCGAGCCAGAGAGCAGCGCCTGCTCGGTCTCGTGTTCTCCCGTCGGGGCACGGAGTTCGTGATCGAACTCGTACTCGTCACGGGTCGTCTCGTAGGCCTCGTGGAGAATGTCGATATTCGCCTCGAGGACGTCACCGGACATGGCGTCTTCCATCAGGTCCTCGATGTGCTCGAGTTCCATGTCGAGCAGCGCCGCGGTGACGCCGACGCCGGCGGTGTTGCGCATGACTTCGCGGCCGTGTTCCTTGGCGAGGCCGCGGAGATCCATCGGGTAGACGTGCCAGTTGTTCTCCTCGGCACGTTCCTCGAGGTTGATCGCCTCGACGTCCTCGTCGCTGACGAGACCCGCGTCGTAGACGATGATGCCACCCTCGCGCAGTTCGTCTAGGTTCTCCGAGAGCGGCTTGATCTCTTCGTTGCCGTAGTAGGCCTCTTCCTGCGGGTTCCGGGCGAACGAGTCACCCAGCGAGAGCAGGAAGTTGTAGCCGTCTCCCCGTGACTGTACATCCCGGTCTGCGGCTCGGATCTCGACGTAGGTGTGGCCACCACGGATCCGCGATGGATAGTGGCGGTGTGTGAACACGTCGAGCCCCGAGCGCATCAGCGCTTTCGCGAAGTTCTGGCTCGTCGAGTCGATCCCGTCTCCGGAACCGCCTGCGATTCGCCAGATAAGTTCGTCATCGCTCATAGGTAAATCAGTGGCCGGTGGCCAACGGTAGCCGAAAGTTGGACCACTGGACCTAAAGCCTTTGCTATACATTGGCATGCATCTATCGTGAAGAATGAACAACCATCCAATTTACAGGGGCCAGGATCGGCTTCTGTGCGGATATGGTATGGAAAACCATTATAGATATTGCGTCTGAACAGGTGGGAGAACGATACGGTATCCGTCAGGACGAGTCGCTGGCTCGAGCACCACGCTTTACCTCGTGTGCGTGGTACGTAGCCTCGTGTCATACATTGTCAAAATGCCGAAACTCGGGCTCGAGATGGAACGTGGGGAACTCCTCTCGTGGGAGATCGATCAAGGAGCGACGCTCGAGAAAGGCGAGGTCATCGCGGAAGTAGAATCCGAAAAGAGCGTCGCGGAGGTCGAAGCCCGTGAAACGGGTGTCCTGAAGCGAACGTATCTCGACGCAGGTGAAACCGTCCCGCCGGGAACGCCGATCGGGATCGTCGCATCCGCCGACGCTGATATCGGCGACCTCGAGGCGGAGGTCGAGGCCGAACTCGACGCCGTCGGCGACGCCGACGAATCGGCCACGGACGAATCGGAGCCACAGGCGGCGAGCGACGACGAGGCCGGAGCGACCGCCACTCGAGCGGCTGACGACGGAGACGTTCAGGCGTCACCGCGTGCACGGGCACGTGCCGACGACCTCGGCGTCGACCTCACGACCGTCGGGGGGACTGGCTACCAGGGTGCGATCACCGAAGCCGACGTCGAAGCAGCCGCAGAATCCGGAACAGGGGTCGACGACGCCGACGTCGACGTCTCGCCACGGGCCCGAAAGCGAGCCGAGGAACTCGGCGTCGACCTGACAGGCGTCGACGGAACCGGCTACCAGGGAGCCATTACGGAAGCCGACGTCGAGGACGCGGCGGCGACCGCGGATGGCCGCACCCGACTGGAGACGCGCACCCTCGACGGGATGCGTCGCACTATCGCCAGCCGGCTCGGCGAAAGCTACCGCGAGGCCGTCCACGTCACCGCCCACCGTGAGGCCGACGCCGAGGCCCTCTTCGATGCCGCCGACGCCGCCGCGGACGCCCTCGAGATGGACGTCACCATCCAGGACATTCTTGTCCTCGCCGTTTCGGCGACGCTCGAGGACCACCCCGCGTTCAACGCGACCTTCGAGGACGACGAACACGTCCTCTGGGCGGAACACAACCTCGGCCTCGCCGTCGACGTCGAACACGGCCTGATTACGCCGGTCCTGTCGGACGTCGGGAGCAAATCCCTCGAAACGATCGCCACGGAGCGTCGCGAGGTCGTCCAGTCGGCCCTCGACGGCACCTACACCATGGACGACCTTCGCGGCGGGACGTTCACGATCACGAACCTCGGCGTCCTCGGCGTTGAGGCGTTCGATCCGATCATCAATCCGCCACAGATCGCCATCCTCGGCGTCGACGCCATCGACGAAGCCCACATCCGCGGCGCAGACGACGGCCTCGAGTGGCGACGGCGACTCCCGTTCGACCTGACGTTCGACCACCGGATCGTCGACGGGGCCGACGCCGCCCGCTTCCTCGAAACGCTCGTCGGGCACGTCGAAGAGCCGTGGTCGCTGCTTCCCGACGAGGTGGACCGAACCGCAGGCGCTCGAGCCGGCGCGGCGACGGCGATGCCCGACCGAACGGTCACCGCGCACAATCCGGACGGGATGGCCGGCACGATCGAAGCCGGCTCGTTCGAGTGGACCTACGACGAGCCCGAGGAGGCCGGCGGCACGGAGACGGGGCCGACGCCGGTCGACGTCTTCCTCAGTGGGCTCGCCGCCTGTCTGTCACTGAGCATCCGCTTCCAGGCGAGTAAACGCGAGACGCCGGTCGACGCCATCGAGGTGACGACCGATGCCGAACCCGCCCACGGCGCCGTCGAACAACTCGAGGCGACGATTCGACTCGAGACGGACGCCGACGACGAGACGGTCGACCGACTCGTCGACCTCGGCGAGCGCGGCTGTCACGTCTCGCAACTGCTCGGCGACGACGTCCCAATGGAACTCTCCTGGGAGCGCGTTTAGGGACTCGAGTCCGGCTCGCTACTCGGGGTAGGTCATCTCCGGTTCCGGAATCGCCTCGAGGTTCGCCGCGGTCTCGAAGATCGTCCCGTTGAGTTCGTCTGCGGTGTCGAAGTACCAGTACTCGACGCCGTCGAAGTTCCCGCTCTGGATCACGGGCATTCCGGCGTCCTCGAAGGCGTCGATGACCGCGTGTGTGTCCTCGAACGCGAAACACGCCACGTGGTGGAGCCCCTCGCCGTGTTCGTCGAGGTGTTCGGTGTAGATACTCGGACCCTCGAGCGGTTCGATCAACTCGAGCATCGTCTCGCCGACGTCCGCAAGCGCCAGCCGCATGGCGTACTCGTGGGACTCGCCGCGGAACGTGCGATCGGTCAGCGCTGGCGGCTCGAACCGGTAGACGTCCCAGGGGCCGACGCCAAGGATGTTCGAGAAGCGATCCATCCCGTCCTCGAGGTCCTCGACGACGAACGCCACCTGCGTGATCTCGGGGATTTCGACGTCTAACTGTGGGATGTCTGGACTTGCCATACTGCGACCCCCACCCTGAGTAGCTTAGTGTTTACCGTGGTCTGGATTTCCGATGCGTTCGCCGCTCGACGCGTCGGCTCGAGCGTCGATTCTCGACGAGGTGGTTTTATTGAAATGCATAGGTGGCGGTAATTTTCGGAGGGGCTGCTGCATACAGAGGTTGAGTGCAGCACAAGGCGATTGTTTGCTTCGCTCCTGAATTGGCGAATTATTCGATTGCTTCACGTGCAACGGAACATGAAGAATTATACACGATTGTCCTCTCTCCGTTCATATGAGGAGGCGGGAGTTCGTTGCAGTTTGCTGCTGTTCCGTTTGTGGAATCAGTGCCGGCTGTCTCAATGAAGACGACTCCGAGCCTGTCCCCGAGATTGTTAGCTTAGAAGTCCGAAACGATCAACGCGAAGAAGCTCACGAGTTCATGGTTCAAATTGAGGACGAAGATGGTATCGTGTTCGAAGGGACATATCATCTTGAAGCAGCCGACCCGGGAGAATCCGCCGTTGCGCTCAAGGATCCCGTTGAGTCGGAAGCGTATACCGTTCGAGTCGAGGCAGATGGGCATTCAGCGACTGTGGATACGCAAGATCGTATCACAGATGATAAAAAGTGCATCCGTCTACAATTCTATCTGAGTGCTGAAACCCTCCATAGCGAATATCAATTGTACGACCGCTGTGAGTGATACTGGAAAAGTAGACGGGTTCACGGGGCACTACTGTTCATTCGAATAGGTATTCGCTGTACCAACTGAACACTACCTTTCACTGGTTAGCCCTCAGTCTGTGCCACATCCGCGCTGTGTATGCAGCAGCCGTTGAACAAACTACCGAGCCGCTATCAAAATCGGCCTGCAAGATACAGAGGAGAAGTATGAGTGCAGCACGACGTCTTTATCTGTTTCATACCGAAATCAATGAACTATCTGCTCGCTACATGTGTAAACATATCGGCGTCCTAATTTCGGTAGCAGGGTAGCACAAAGGGTATAACAAGTATTCTTTAAATATGGCGTATGGCTAAATTCGATTTCGCTTATGTTGGTATAGTAGGTGGTATACTTGGTTTGTTGGTTGGCTCAATATTCGGCTCAGTAGGTGCATTAGTCGGAACTCTTGTTGGGATCGTTAGTAGTGGTATATATTGGGAGAGAAAACAGAAGATATCACAGAAGATAACTGAGCTTGAACAGCGAGTTGATAAGTTAGAACAAAACAGAGACGATAGGTAACTGGCCTGTATTGACCGATCACTAACTTTTGCGGATCGGTACTCAGTGCGTGCCACATTCGCACTGTGAGTTCAGCACGGATTGTTCGAACTGCTTAGCTTCTGTCAGGAGTAGCGTGACCGACTCAGAGGATGAAGTCAGCAGTGGCTAGTGCTTGATGGCAAAAATAAAATCTGTTCTGCGCATTAATTGTTCTCTCCAGAGCGGTCATAACCATGCTCTCGCCTGTGGGCTCGAACGTCGACGTATGTCTTAGCACCCACAATAAGAGCGAGTAGCCCAACAGGCGATCCGGTAAAAGTTATCGCGGCCCCCGCAAAGAATACCGTTCCAAGGAGCCCGTATAATCGGGGAAACGGCTCAACCAACAGCGTGACTGGGCCTTTCTGTTCGTACTCACGACCTTCAAGGAAATCGACTCGATAAGAAACGATGTGTGTCACAGAAAGTGCAACGGCAGCACCCAGTACAACGAGCGGTGAAGCAGTTTCGACGCCAGCTAAATCATCTGGAAGTGAAAGTACCGGGAAAGCAAGAAAACCCCAAAACACAGCGTAGGTGCCGAGAAAATCCCGAAAGACGCGCCCTCGTGGTTTGCCAACCAGTGACCGTATTGTCCGAGACTCTCCTGATCCCATTGGACTGTACTCCCAGTTTGGGAGCTCTTCGGGGTTGTCTGTCCCTTCAGCACGCCGAATCTTCGCTGCGGTTGCCGCGCCGATGACGCCTACCTCAACCCAGTAGACAACCAACAGCGCGTGGAGATCAACGTTAAATGTGAAGAAGCTGACAATCGGAATAGCGTTTCCGGCGATGATGACCCCGAAAGCAACCCGGTGGGGTACTCGCATTAAACATCAGTTCCTCATATAGTATATAAATGGTTGTGATGTGTCCGTAGCCTGTATCGACTGATCTGAATAACTGATCTTTCGATGGAATGTCCCGTGCAAGACTCGCGCCCTCTATTCAGCACATCGCTCTTATCAGCAGCAAAGAATGCTACCAGCACCGACGGGGTCTTTCCGGACCACGACGTCACTGTTCGACGTCCTCGAGCGCACCAGCACGAGCACCGGCCGCGAGCGTCGCCTCGACGTCGACGAGCCGCGGTCCCTCGGGGACCGGCGTGAGTTCGACCGTCGTATCGGTGACCTCGAGTTCGCGCTCGCCGTCGGCACCGACGACGCCGTCGGAAATCTCGAAGGTGAACGGCTCGTTCCACTCGAGGCGTTCGACGGCCTCGATGCCGAGAGTCGCCGTCACGCCCGGTGCGAGGACCGCCCGCACGGTTCTCGAGGCCGTCTCGGGGTCGGTCAGCCGGAGTCCGACGCCGCCAGGGTCGTCAGGGGCGACGCGTTCGACCGCACCGGCGACCGCAGCGAGCCCGATGTCCGCTGGGTGGGCTCGCGAGACGACGCCGCCGACGAGATCGGCCGGCTCGAGCAGGGCCCGCGTTCCGATGAACGACCGCGCTGACACTTCGGAGGCCGCCAGCGCCGTCAGGCTGCGATCGTCGTCGGGCGAGGTGGTCCGGACGTCGACCGTTCCGTGTCGCGTGGTGACGTCGGCGGCCGAAATGGCTCCGGTCGCGAGGAGTGCGGCCGCGACGCCCGCGACGGTGCCTTCGACACTCGTCGGCACGACGTTGTTCGTCCCCGTCGAGACGGCGATCACCGGCACGTCGCCGATCGCCGTGGCGACGTCGCGGGTCGTCCCGTCGCCCCCGAGAACGACGACCGCGCCGACGCCTTCATCACGGAAGTGGGCGGCGGCCCGGCGCGTGTCGGCCGGCGAGTTCTCGACCGGGAACTCGAGCGGGCGCGCGTCGACCACGGACGGCGACGCCTCGAGGACGTGGTCGGCGATGCCGCTTCGATCCGGCATGAGCCGTGCCGATGGCGGGTCGGCCACCGCGGTCAGCCCGTCGAGGACGCACTCGGCGACGCGACGTTTCGCGTAGCTGTCGACGACGGTCGCGCCGCCGGTGAGCCGCCGGACGTCGCGGCCGGCGGCCGGGTTGACGATCAGTCCAACGCGGGACACGATCGGCCCCTACGTCACCCGCCCGATCGCGTTTCGGACGTCCTCGCCGGTGGGGAGAACTTCCTGCTCGAGCGGCGGGCTAAACGGCATGTGAGTGTCGGGCGTCCCGACTCGCTGGATCGGGGCGTCGAGGCTGAAGAAGGCCTCTTCCTGGACTCGAGCGATGATTTCGGCGTGCGTGCCGTACGAAAGCGGACTCTCGTCGGCGACGATCAGCCGGCCGGTCTTGCGGACGCTTTCGACGATCGTCTCGGTGTCGAGTGGGTACAGCGACCGGGGGTCGATCACCTCGACGTCGACGTCGTCGGCCATCCCCTCCGCGGTCTGGAGCGACTCGCCGACGAGGCGCTGGGTCGCGACGACGGTGACGTCTTCGCCCTCGCGTTCGACCGCCGCCTCGCCGAGCGGGATAGTGAAGTCCTCGTCGGTCGGGACCTGTCCTTTCTGCTCGTAGATCATCTTGTTCTCGAAGACGAAGACGGGATCGTTCGAGCGGATCGCGGCCTTCGTCAGTCCCTTCGCCGCCGCGGGCGTTCCGGGGGCAACTGCGTGCAGTCCGGGGAAGTGGGCGATCCAGGAGTGAATCGTCCCCGAGTGCTGGCTCGCAGCGCCCATCCCACCGCCTTCGGTCGTCCGGACGGTGACCGGCATTTCCGCTTTCCCGCCGAACATATAGCGCATCTTGGCCATCTGGTTCATGATCTGTTCCATCGCAACGCCGGCGAAATCGGAGAACATCAACTCGACGACCGGCCGCGTGCCCGTCGCCGCGGCTCCCGTCGCCGCGCCCATAAAGCCCGCCTCGCTGATCGGCGTATCCTTGATGCGCTCCGGGCCGAACTCCTCGTAGAGGTCGCCCGTCACCTCGAGGACGCCGCCGAAGACGCCAATGTCCTCGCCGATGAGGAAGACGTCCTCGTCGCGGCGGAGTTCCTCGCGCATCGCCTGTCGAATCGCTTCTCTGACGGTCAGTTCTTCGGTTTCTGTCTCGAGTTCTGTGTCTGCGAGTGCAGTCATCGTCGGTCACCTCCTGGGTGGCCGCCGTCGGAGCGATGCGCCGACGAGGGTCGCGAATCGTGTGAGCGCTCACCACCGTCGGTCCGGGCGGCCGCCGCAAATCGGTCGATCTCCGGTGGCATCTCCGCGAACATGTCCTCGTAGGCCTGTTCTGGCGTCGGATCGTCGGCGTCGAGGGCGAACTCGACCGCCGCGTCGATCTCGGCGTCGACCTCCGCCTGCAGCTCTTCGAACTCGTCTTCGGTGAGTTCGCCGCGATCGATCAGTCGGTCTCTGAACGTCTCGATCGGATCTCGATCCATCCAGCGCTCGATCTCTGCGTCGTCGCGGTAAGGCTCTTCGTCGCCCTCGTAGTGGCCCCGGTAGCGGTACGTCTCGGCTTCGATAATCGAGGGGCCGTCTCCCGCTCGAGCGCGCTCGCGTGCTTTGGCGACCGCTTCCTCGACGGCAGTGATGTCCATGCCGTCGACGGTTACGCCCGGAATGTCGTAGGCCTGGGCGGTATCGCTGAGCGTGTCAACGTTGTGCTGGTCTTCGACCGGCGTCCCCTCGCCGTAGTGGTTGTTCTCGATAACGAAGATCGCCGGCAGGTCCCAGGTTGCCGCGATGTTGACAGCTTCGTGGACCTGTCCCTGGGCAACCGCGCCGTCGCCGAGGAAGCCGACGGCGACCTGGTCGCGGTCCTGGTAGTCGATCGACAGCGCCGCGCCCGTCGCCATCGGTGGACCAGCGCCGACGATACCGTTCGCCCCGAGCATCCCGGCGTCGACGTCCGCGATGTGCATCGAGCCGCCCTTGCCGTTACAGTAGCCGTCGGCCTTGCCGTAGAGTTCGGCCATCATGTACTTCGGATCGAGCCCCTTCGCGATGCAGTGGCCGTGTCCACGGTGGGTGCTCGCGATGTAGTCATCCGGCTCGAGTGCCGCACAGGTGCCGACGCCGACCGCCTCCTCGCCGATATAGAGGTGGACGAACCCCGGAATCTCGCCATCTGCGAATCGATTCCCCGCCTCCTCGTCGAACGCGCGGATTGTGACCATCCGCCGTAATGCGTCACGCCGTCCCGTTTCGCCCTGTAAGTCATAGTCTGCCATGGCGCAACACGGGGTACAACGGCATCGGCAATATGTGCTACCATGCACCAACCAGTGATACTACTCACTCGTAGAACCGATCAGCCACGATCGTACTGATCCATAATAGATCACGGATCGGGGGAGAGGCACCGATCGGCTTGCCCGGCCGTCGAGGTGAGTTACTCTTCGAGTGCAGGTGGAACGGTCGGCTCGAGGTCGTAACGCTCGACGAACTCGGCGAGGAATCCCGCGCGGTTTTCGACCTCGAACGGTCGATGGGCGTCCGTCCCGAGGGTAAACGGGACGTCGTGTTCGCGCAGGATCTCGAAGAACTGGGTTTCGGGGTGGACGATCTCCTCGTCGGTCAGTGCCCGCCCGGCGTTGATCTCGGGAATCGTTCTGGAACGTGCGAACGCGTCGGCGACGCGGTGGTACTGCTCGTCGGTGGCTCGTCCGCGAAGCGGTGTCGTCCGCTCGAGCAGGTCGACGTGGGCGGCGATGTCGAACAGTTCCGACTCGACCAGCGAGACGAGTCGGTCGTAGTAGGTCTCGACGATCCGGTCGCGTTCGGCCGGCAGCCGGTCGACGAACTGGGATGCGACCTGGACGTTGGTTCCGTCGACCTGGTGGACGCTCCCGATAGCGTAGTCGAAGCCGGCCGACGCGAGAAACGATCGAATCTCGCCCTCGTCGGCCGGGTGATAATCCATTTCGACGGCGTCATAGAGGTCGAGCGATGTGTCCGCTCGAAGTCGGTCGATAGCTTGACGGCGTCGTTCGTAGGTGAGATCGAGGTTGAAGCCGTAGGCCCGTCGCATCTCGGCCATGCGTTCTCGGGCACCGACGTTACAGTGGTCGGCGAAGCCGAGTCCCTCGAGACCGGCCGACTCCGCGGCTCGAACCATTCCCCTGAGAAAGCTCCCGTCCGAGTAGTTCGAGTGGACGTGGAAATCCTGCATACAGGCCAGACTATCGTCGCCGAGTTAGTCGTTACGCCGGCCCTCGAGCAGGCTCGTGTAGAACGCGACGAAGTACGTGTACGCGTACGCCGTAACAATGGTTCCGACGATCAGCGTCACCGCAATCGAGAGCCACAGCGTCGACGTCGAGGTCACGACGGTTTCGCCAGTTTGGGTGAACTCGACCGAAGAGAGGTACAACGCCATTCCCGGCCCCTGTCCCAGCAGGGTGAGCGCCAGGAAAACGACAGAGAAGCCGATCACGCTCGCGAGATTCTGCGAGACGAGGCCGACGCTGCGCGAAAACGAGTCGATCGCCCGGTCGTCGCTGACGACGATCGCGGCGTCGTAGAACTGGACGAACATGAAGACGACGGCGAAACCCACGAGCAAGACCACGCTGACGAGCGCGACGACGACGATCCCACCGCCGACGGCGAATCCGGCAGCACCGGCGATGATGAGTACGACCGTTCCGACGATCGAGAGGCCGATGAGGATCCCGACGAAGACGACCGTCGCCCCGAGCATCGAGACGTAGTTGTCTTTCCCACCGCGGACGAACGTCCCGACCGAGGTCGACCCCTCGAGCGCCCCGTGGATCATCGCCACGAAGCCGCCGAGGAGAAACGGGGTGAGAAACAGCCACAGCGGAACGACGAGCAGCTGTGTGAGCGATCCGAGGTAGACGTCCAGCAGTACCGAGAGTTCACCCAGCAGGACGAAGAACAGTCCGCCGACCAGAATCACGGGATGCGCTCGGAGGGTAGCCAACGCAGTCGAGAGTGAGCCAATAGCGCTCATACTCGAGTCCTCTCCGGTGTGATACAAGAAGCGAACTGGGCGTTCTCAGGCCGAGAAAGTCCCGGTGGTGTCGGGCGGGACTGGCGTCGCAAGCGAACGCGCCTACTCGTTTTTCGGGTTACTCGGGTGGTAGTCCGTCTCGTACTCGCCGGGATTGCCGTCGACGCGGTCGGGGGTGATCCGCCCCGACAGCAACATGAAGTCGACGAGGGTAAGCGCGAGCATCGCCTCGACGACGGGGACACCCCTCGGTGGGAGGACGGGGTCGTGGCGGCCGATGACCTGTGCGTCGTCGACCACCTCACCGGTTTCCCAATCGACCGTCTGTTGTTCTTTCGGGATCGAGGTGGGCGCGTGGAGCGTCACCTCGCCGTAGATCGGCTCGCCGCTCGAGATGCCGCCCTGGATGCCGCCGTGATCGTTTTCGACCGGCGTCGGGGTCCCGTCGTCGTCGAACTCCCAGTCGTCGTTTCGATCTTTCCCCGAGTATTCTGCGGCTTCAGTTCCGAGGCCGAACTCGAAGGCCGTCGTCGCCGGGACGGCCATCATCGCCTGGCCGAGTCGGGCCGACAGCGAGTCGAACCGTGGCGCGCCGAGGCCGACGGGAACGCCGCGGACCTCGAAGTAGATGCTGCCACCGATCGAGTCGCCTTCCTCCTGATACTCCGCGATTCGATCCTGCATCTTCTCTGCTGACTCGGGGTGAGCACACCGGACGGCGTTCTCCTCCGAGTGCTCGAGCATCTGCTCGAAGCTCACCTCTGGAGCCTCGATGTCGGCGATCTGGTTGACGTGGGCTTTGAGTTCGATGCCCTCGAGTGCGAGCAGTTTCTTCGCGATGGCGCCCGCGGCGACCCAGTTGACGGTCTCACGCGCGGACGAGCGGCCGCCGCCACCCCAGTTGCGGGTGCCGAACTTCGCCGAGTAGGTGAAATCGCCGTGGCTCGGTCGCGGTGCGGTGATGAAGGGCTCGTACTTGCCCGAGCGAGCGTCTTTGTTCTGGATGACCATCCCGATCGGCGTGCCAGTCGTGTAGCCGTCCTGGACGCCCGACTTGATCGAAACCGCGTCGGGTTCGCCGCGGCTGGTCGTGATCATCGACTGGCCCGGTTTCCGACGGTCTAGATCCTCCTGGATGTCCTCTGCGGAGAGCTCGAGGCCGGCTGGACAGCCCGAGACGGTACAGCCCATCGCTTCCCCGTGGCTCTCGCCGAACGTGGTCACCTGGAAGAGGCGACCGAAGCGGTTGCCGTTCATTACCACCCCCTCGGCAACGTGGGCACTTAGTGGTTCAGATTGGACAGGACGCCACGGACCCACCGGAGGCAGAACCCTACGGTCTCACTCAGCCACCTCGCTAACCTCGACCCGATCAGCACACCGCCTCGAGGTCGACCGCGGCGAACGGGACCAGCATCTCGTCGGGGTGGAGCCCGCCGTGCATCCCAACCAACTCGAGTTTCGGTCGGTCGCTGCCGTACCAGACCGACAGCTCGCGGTGACAGACGACGAGATCGCCCAGCCGCCGACGGAACGTCTGGCTTTGCTCGCCGCGTCCGAAGAGGCCACACTCGAGAGCCTCCTCGCGGGTGATGACCTGGGCCTCGAGGGCGTCTTCGAGCGTCTCCCTGATATCGTCACGCGACTCCTCGGGCTCTCGAAGGTGGAGGTGGACGTTACGCGGGCTCCCGGCGTAGCGGACCGGCTCGCCGGTCCCGTGGCGCTCGAGCGCCGCCATCACGTCGTCGAATCGCTCGAGGTCGACGTTTCGATCGGGATCGGTGTCGACGTGGCCGTGGTCTGCCGTCAGGAGGACGAGGGTGTCCTCGCGTGCAGTGTCTCCCAGCCCCGACAGGGCTCGATCGAGGGCGTCGAACGTCTCGCGGACGGCTTCGCGGTACGGGTCGCTCGTCGTGCCGTAGGCGTGTGCAACGGTGTCGACCTGGGGCAGATAGGCGAACAGGTAGGCCGGATCGGCCGCGGCTGTAAACGCCTCCTCGACGGCCTCTTCGAGCCCCTCGAGGCCGTGACCCGGCCCGTCGACGGTGCCGTAGCTGTGACAGGTCGCCCCGTCGTAGGTTTCGGCGAACGGGACGACGTGGCGACAGTCGACGCCAGCGGCCTCGAGCGCGGGATAGATCGGGTCGCCCACGAAGACGTCCTGAAGCTCGTAGTCGGTCGACTCGTCACCGGCGGTCACCGTCGTGGAGAAGGCCTCATAAGAGGCATCGTCGGCCGGATCGTACACCTCCCAGCCGAGAACGCCGTGGCTCGTGGGGAGCCGTCCCGTGTGAAAAGTCGTCAGCGCCGCCGCCGTCTCGGAGGGGTAAATCGAGGTCAACGGCGTTACCGTCCCCCGCTCTTCGATTCGCTCGAGCAGCGGGTGATCCTCGCGGTGGCGTTTCCAGAGTTCGAGCCCGAAGCCGTCGACGAGGACGACGAAAACCCGTTCGTAGCTGTTGTCGACGTCGGCGAGGACGTCTTCGGGTAGCGCTCGGGTGGTCCCGTCGACGACGCCCAGCTCGCGCCGGACCGTTTCGGGCACGTTGGCGAAACAGTAGGAATCGTACGACGGCTCGAGGTAGCCGTCCTCGAGCAGGTCAACCCGCAGGCGGCTCTCGAGGTCGGTCCGCATGGCTGTAATCACGGGCTCGAGGGTCAAAGCGTCGTTGCTGGCCGATCGAACCGATCGAACGTGACTGTCGGCCGACCGGGTTGGGGATTGGTACCGAGTAGCAAGAATTATGCCGTTGCCCTGGGTGGATACATCCGTATGCGCGCTCCCGACCGACCGACGTTCGACGACGAGACGAGCAAGGAAATCTACCAGTACGTCGAACGACACGGGACGGCAGCCCGACACCGGGTTCGCGACGCCGCGTCGGTTTCAGCCGAACGGTTTCAGGAGCATCTGGACGACCTGAAGACGAAAGGCTACCTCGAGGAAGACGGCGGGACGATCCGGGTGCCGCTGGATGCGGGGTCGATCGAAGAGTACACGACCGACGACCTCACCTACACCGTTCGGCCCGCCCGCCACACCGACTTCGAGGCGGTCGTGGACGCGATCCGGGACGTGACGGCGACCGAAACCTACGTCGTCGCCGAGACCGTCGCCGAGCAGTTGCTCTACGACGATACGATCTCGAGACACACTACCGTCGAGTCGCGGATGTTCTTCGTCGCGACGGTCGACGCCGAGGTCGTCGGCTGGACGCACCTCGATCTGCCACACGTCGAGAAGCTCCGAGATACCGCACAACTCACCGTCGGCGTCCGCCCCGACTACCGCGGCCAGGGAATCGGGACCCGGCTCCTGAGCCGTGGACTCGACTGGGCGGAAGCCAACGGCTACCGGAAGGTGTACAACAGCGTTCCCGCGACCAACGACGTCGCACTCGCCTTCCTCGGCGAACACGGCTGGAACACCGAGGGAATCAGAAAGAATCACTACACGATCGACGACGAACTCGTCGACGAGGTCATGATGGCCTACGAGTTCTGAGCCGCAAGTGCGGCCGTTCGGCCCTCGATGCCCACGCTACTCCGCGGCTGTGAGATCTACACCCAACCCGGAGAGCGCGTCGAAAAAGCCGGGGAACGAGACGTCGACGTGCTCGGTGCCTTCGATCGTCGTCTCGCCGTCAGCGACCAGGCCCGCGAGCGCGAGCGACATGATGATCCGGTGGTCGCCCCGGCCGGAGACCGTTGCCCCCTCGAGGCTCGAGTCGCTGCCGTGGATCGTCAGCGAATCGCGCTCTTCGGTCGTCTCGACGCCCATCTTGCCGAGTTCTTCGGCCATCGCGCTCACGCGGTCGGTTTCTTTGTAGCGGACGTGTTCGGCGTTCGTGATGTGGGTCTCGCCGTCGGCGACCGCACCCAGGGTCGCGATCGTCGGCAGCAGGTCGGGGGTGTCCTCGACGGAGACCTCGATCCCCGACAGCGAGGCGCTCGAGACGTCGATGACGCCGGCCTCGCGGTCCCAGTCGACGTCGGCTCCCATTCGATCGACGATCTCGACGATGGCGGTGTCACCCTGCGCGCTGGGATTTGCACCCTCGATTCGAACGCCGGCCTCGCCAGCGATTGCCCCCGCAGCGAGGGGGTAGGATATCGACGAGAAGTCACCCGGAACGGCGTACTCACCGCCCGCTGGTCGATAGGACTGACCGCCGTCGACGGAGAAGCCGTCCGCTGTCTCCTGGGCGTCGACGCCGAAGTCGGAGAGCACCTCGAGCGTGACGTCGACGTAGGGCGCGGATTTGAGTTCGGTCTCGAGGACGACGTCGATCCCCTCGTCGGTGACCGCACCGGCCATCAGCAGGGCCGTGATGTACTGCGAGGAGACGTCGCCGGGGATCGACACCTCGCCGCTAGCGATCGGGCCCGTGACGACGAGCGGTGCCTGACCGTTCCCGCGAGTGCTCGCCGCTTCGCCGCCCAGCGCCGCGATCGCATCGAGCAGGGGGCCCTGGGGCCGGGATCGGAGGGATTCGTCGCCGGTCAGCACCGAGATGCCGTCGGCGAGTGCCGCGGCGGCGGTGACGAGTCGCATCGTCGTCCCGCTGTTATCACAGTCGATGACGTCGGCCGGCACCTCGGGTCGGCCGTCGAAGCCCGTGACCTCGAGGGTGCCATCCTCGGCACGGTCGACTGCGCCACCGAACAGCGAGACGGCACGCGCGGTCGCCCGCGTGTCGGCACTCCAGAGGGCATCTCGGACGGTCGCGCCGTCTGCGTAGCCAGCCGCGAGGATCGCTCGATGGGTGTAACTCTTCGACGGCGGTGCCCGAACCGTCCCCTCGAGCGTCGAGGGGACGATCGTGACGTTCTCACTCATGGTCGAAGTCTCGTGCGGGCCCCCTATACCGGTACCGATACGCACAACGCAGCGGCCTCGTCGACGTGCCCGACGGGAGTACAGTCGCCACTACGGACAGCCGACCGAGGCAGCGACCGCACGTAGCGGCGCATCCGAATCCGGACTCGAGACCTCGTAGTTGAGGGGCTCACACGTCCAGAAGAAACTCCGAATCCGCCCATCGCGCCGGTAGACCGAGACGCCGTCGACCTCGTCTTCCTCGAGGACGTCGGGACTGAATCGCTTCTCGTT
This sequence comes from Natrarchaeobaculum sulfurireducens, assembly GCF_003430825.1. NCBI lineage: Archaea > Methanobacteriati > Methanobacteriota > Halobacteria > Halobacteriales > Natrialbaceae > Natrarchaeobaculum > Natrarchaeobaculum sulfurireducens. The sequence goes on from NZ_CP024047.1 coordinate 2,058,702, forward strand.
GCGGACGGCGACAAACAATTCTCGGTCGGGCTCGTTGGGGTCTGCGTACCAGAACGTCGTGCTCGTGCCGAGTGCAGCCCGCTTCTCGAGGACGACGATTCGCTCGAGGGCGTACGGGTCGGGCACCGCTGGATCGGGGAGGTCGTAGGGAGCGACCGCGTCAGCGTCCGCACGCGAGTCGTAGATCCCTTCGGGCTCGGTCCCGGCCGCCTCGACTGGAACTCCCTCTGGCGGCTCGTACTCGAACGTCTCGTCGGGCAGTTTCTCACCGAGTGTGAGGTCCTCGTAGGTCACCGACAGCTCGTTGATGAGCGTCTCACCGTCGGAGACGGTCGCGCGCTCTTTGACCGGGTAGCGCGACTTCTCGTCGATCCAGAGACGGCGTTCGACGATCGGATCCTCGAGGCCGTCCTCACCAGTCGGTAGTTCGAGAGGGATCCGGTACACCGTCTCGCCGACGAGCAGGTCCAGAGAGCGCTCGAGTTCGTCGTCGATAGCGAGCTCGGCACTCACCACGTGAGTCTCTCGGTCGTCGACGTCTTCGACGCCCTCGTATGCCAGTTCGGAGTCCACATCGAGGAGAGTCTCGAGGTCGAGTCGGCGCTCCTCGACGAGAAACCGGTTCGGATGGTTGCGTTCGATAGCCGTCTCCGCGTCCGGGTCGTACTCCCAGGTAACCGTCGGCGTTCGGATCGAAACGGAGCCTGCGGGGACGCTATCGTCCGTCGACTCGAGCACCTCGAGCCGGCGATCGGTCGGCTCACGCGCGGCGAGTTCGCCAACGCGTTCGATCGACGAGTCGGGCGTCTCGATGGTCATCGTTCGCCGAGCCGTGATCGTCTCGACTGCTTTGGTCGTCTCGAGGGCCTCAGCAATCAGGTCCGCACTCGATTGCGGCGTGTCGGACGCCGCGGACCCGTCGGTGTCGGCGCTGCCGGGGATCGACACGCAGCCCGCCACGGCCACGCTGGAGGCGGAGAGCCCGGTTGCGAGGAACCGTCGCCGATTCATGCGAACTGGATTGTCGCGTTCGAGTATAAGACTGTGTGTTCGACATCGGCGGAGAGCTGGTCGAAAGCCACCGGGGTCGGGCACCGACCGACGACGACCCACGGGTCACGGGCACATCGGCGAACAGTTATGTCGTCGCCGCCGCGAACTGCCTGCATGAACGTCGACGTCGACCTCTCGCCGCTTCGAGCGACCCTCGAAGACGCGGGCGTAGACGGCTATCTGATCGACGACGATGCATCGGATTCCGATCAACGGTATCTCTCCGGCTTCACGGCCCCTGATCCCTACCAGACGCTCGTGACGGCCGACGGCGTCCACCTGCTCGTCTCCGGCCTCGAGTACGGCCGGGCGCAGTCCGAGGCAGCCGCAGACTCCGTCTCCCGGCGGGCGGCCTACGACTACCAGGAACTCGTGGGCCAGCACGGTCCTTACGAAGGAAAACTCCGGACGATCGCCGCCTTTCTCGAGGATCACGGCGTCGACTCGATCGCGGTCCCGCGAACGTTTCCGACGGGGACCGCAGACGGCCTTCGCGAACACGGCCTCGAGGTGACCGTCGAGTCCAAGGGTGTCGTCGAGGAGATTCGAGCGAGCAAGACCCCGTGGGAACGCGACCAGATTCGACGGACCCAGAAAGCCAACGAAGCCGCGATGGCCCGCGCCGAGGAACTGATCGCGGCCGCGGAGGTCGCCGACGACGGCACGTTGCTTGCCGACGGCGAGGCGCTCACCAGCGAGCGCGTCAAAGAAGCGATCGAAGTCACCCTCCTCCGGCACGGCTGCGGGCTCGACGACACCATCGTCGCCTGCGGTGCCGACGGTGCGGACCCACACGATCGCGGGAGCGGCCCGCTTCGGGCCGAGGAACTGATCGTGATCGACATCTTCCCGCGCGATACGGAGACGGGCTACTTCGCGGATATGACCCGGACGTTCGCTCGAGGCGACCCCGGCGAGGAAGCCCGTCGGCGGTACGAGGTGACGAAAGAGGCCTACGAGGCCGCCCTCGAGGCCGTCGAACCCGGCGTCACTGGTGGTGCTGTCCACGACGTCGTCTGCGACGTGATCGAGGGGGCGGGCTACGAGACGCTCCGCAGCGACCCCACCACGGAAACCGGCTTCATCCACAGCACCGGCCATGGCGTCGGCCTCGACATCCACGAGCAGCCAAGCGTCTCGCCCGCGGGCGGCGAACTCGAAGCCGGCCACGTGTTGACGATCGAACCTGGCATCTACGATCCCGCCGTCGGCGGCGTCCGCATCGAGGATCTGGTGGTCGTCACCGAGGACGGCGTCGAGAACCTGACCGACTATTGCGTGGCGCTCGAGCCCCGGTCGTCCTGATCGGTCTATCCTGGCTACCGTCGACCGCGCGGATAGCGCTATACTCACCGGCGACAGAGGAGAGGCATGGACGACCGAGAGCGTGGAACGGATCCCACCCGTGAGATCGAACCGTCCGACGTAGCCGACATTCTTCTCGTCGATCAGAGTCCGGGTGACGTTCGATTGATCGAGGAGGGCTTCGCCGACGGCAGCATCGTAAATCAGGTGCACGCAGTCGCCGATGGAGAGAGCGCCCTCGAGTTCCTGCGCAAGGAGGGCGAATACGAAGACGCACCGTCACCGAAGCTGATCCTCCTCGATCTGCACCTGCCGAAACTCAGCGGGGAAGCTCTGCTCGCGGAACTCGAGGACGATCCGGACTTTCGACAGACGCCCGTCATCGTTCTCACGAGTTCCTCAGCCGAGGAGGACGTGGTCAGATCCTACGACATGAACGCGAACGCGTACATCCAGAAACCCGTCGAACCGATGGATTTCGTCACGATCGCTCGAGCGATCGAGGACTTCTGGCTTGCACTGGTCGAGTTGCCGTGTACCGAGTGATCACTCGCCAGCGAGTGCGAGTCGTTCGCCGACGTCGAGCCCACACCGGAGTGCAGCGTGGACCCGCGCCTCGCCGGCGACCCAGTCACCGAGACAGTACAGCCCCACCGACTCGGCGCTTCGAATCGGGCCGGTCGGTGCGCCGTCGTCCGTCAGCGCGTAACGCCAGCCCTGGTGGTCCGTCCAGTCGGGCTCGGTGAGCCGGTCGTCTTCGAGCAGTTCGGCGGTGTGCTGGGCCAGCTCCGCCAGGTTCTCTTCGGGTGGCTCGTCGTAGCGGTCGACGGACCACTCGTGGCTGGCCTGGACGACCAGCACCGTCTCACCGTCAGGGACGTGGCCGGGTTTACACTCCTCGCGGGCGATCCATCCCACTTCGTGGGCTTTGTCCGTGTTGATCAACGCGTAGTACGGCCGCTCGAGCGCGAACGGATAGTGGAAGACGCCGGTCCAGATCGTCCGGTAGGGGACCGCGTCGACCGCCTCGAGCAGCGCGGCTCGAAGCGCCTCGTCGCCGTCCCAGTCGGCGCTCCGAAGCAAGTCGGCGGTCTGTGGAGCCGGTGGGTTCAACAGTAGCGCGTCGAACGGCCCCCAGCGTTCGCCATCGGCGTCCTCGAGGAACCAGACGCCGGCCGAGTCGTCGTCACCCCGGCCATCGGCGTCGTCGTGGCCCTCTCGGACGATCCGCTCGACGCGAGTCCGTCGGTGGATCTCCGCGTCCGTCCGCGCGAAGAGCCGTTTGGCGACCTGGGTCAGCCCCCGACGGTAGCTCCACTTGTGCTCGTCGCTCTCCCGCCCCTCGCTGACCTCACCGTCGGCGTCGAACGTCCAGATCGGTTCGGTGACGTCGACGAGACTGTCGGCCTCGAGCGTCTCAGTCAACAGTTCGGTCACTCGTTCGTCCGCCGATTTGACGTAGTTGGCCCCGTAGTCGTAGACGATCCCATCACGCCGACGGGTCGCCGCCCGGCCACAGAGGCCGCCCGACTTCTCGAGGACGGTTATCGACGCGTCGGTCGTCTCCGAGAGGACGAACGTCGCCGCTGCGGCGGCGGCCCCCGCGCCGACGACGCCAATTCGTTTCATACGCGTACTCGGGCCCGGGCGACCAAGTAGCTCGTGACGGGTACCGTCGCTTGCCGGCAGTGATGGTGTCCCTCGAGAGCACGGATCACGTTTGTCTGGACATGTCACACCGCCTTCTCGAGCCCAGATCGACCTGAACGTTCGTCGAGGCGGGCCAGGGATGCTCTCGCCAGTGGACACGACCGGATTTACGCGACGGTTCGAATTTCGCAAAGCCATTTCGAGATTCGTATTGTTTCGTGGCGCTTATTACGATGTACGAACTTCGGACGAACAAGACCAATGAGTACGGACCAGAGTCAGGCGCAGACAGGGGATGGACGGACGATCCTCCTGATCGGCAGTGGACCGATTCAGATCGGCCAGGCGGCAGAGTTCGACTACTCCGGCGCACAGGCCTGTCGGGCACTGCAAGAAGAGGGGGCTGAAGTCGTGCTCGTCAACTCCAACCCGGCGACGATCATGACCGATCCGGAGATGGCCGACCGGGTCTACATCGAGCCGATCACGACGGAAGCGATCGCCGAGATTATCCGTGAAGAACAACCCGACGGCGTTATCGCCGGGCTGGGCGGCCAGACCGGCCTGAACGTCACCGCCGAACTCGCCGAGGAGGGCGTCCTGGAAGAACACGACGTCGAGATCATGGGGACGCCGCTCGACACCATTTACGCGACCGAAGACCGCGATCTGTTCCGCCAGCGCATGCAGAAGATCGGCCAGCCGGTCCCCGCGTCGACGACGATTTCGCTCGACGAGGACGAGTCCGTCGCCGACCTAAGCGAAGCCGACCTCGAAGAGCGCGTTCAAGACGCCGTCGACGAGGTCGGGGGCCTGCCGGTCATCGCCCGCACGACGTACACGCTCGGCGGCTCCGGGTCTGGCGTCGTCCACGAGTTCGATGAACTCCTCGCCCGCGTGCGGAAAGGCCTGCGCCTCTCGCGCAACAACGAGGTGCTGATCACCGAGTCGATCGCCGGCTGGGTCGAGTACGAGTACGAAGTGATGCGCGACGCCGACGACTCCTGTATCATCATCTGTAACATGGAGAACATCGACCCGATGGGCATCCACACCGGGGAGTCGACGGTCGTCACACCCTCCCAGGTCGTCCCCGACAAGGGTCACCAGGAGATGCGCACCGCCGCACTCGACGTCATCCGCGAACTCGGCATCCAGGGCGGCTGTAACATCCAGTTCGCCTGGCACGACGACGGCACGCCCGGCGGCGAGTACCGTGTCGTCGAGGTCAACCCCCGCGTTTCCCGCTCGTCGGCGCTCGCCTCGAAGGCGACGGGCTACCCGATCGCTCGCGTGACCGCGAAAGTCGCCCTCGGAAAGCGTCTCCACGAGATCACAAACGAGATCACCGGCGAGACGACCGCCGCCTTCGAGCCCGCCATCGACTACGTCGTGACCAAGGTCCCCCGCTGGCCCAAGGACAAGTTCGAGGACGTCGACTTCGAGCTGACGACGGCGATGAAATCGACGGGTGAGGCGATGGCCATCGGCCGCACGTTCGAGGAGTCACTGCTGAAAGCGCTTCGATCCTCCGAGTACGACCCCGCCGTCGACTGGGCGGACGTAAGCGACGCCGAACTCGAGGAACAGTACCTCGAGCGTCCGTCGCCCGACCGCCCGTACGCGATGTTCGAGGCGTTCGAGCGTGGCTACACCGTCGACGAAGTCGTCGAGTTGACCGGCATCTTCGAGTGGTACACCGAACGCTACGCGAATATCGCGGCGTCCACCCGTGCGGCCCAAGCGGGCGACTTCACCGAGGCCGCCATCACCGGCCACACGAACGCCTCGATCGCCGCGACCGCCGGTGGCGAGACCGACGTCGATACCGTCGAGCAGGCGGTTCCTGGCCGGACGTACAAGCAAGTCGACACCTGCGCTGGGGAGTTCGCCGCCCAGACACCGTATTATTACTCCGCTCGCAGGAACGAGTTCGAGAAAGGACCGCTCGTCGGTGACGCCGCCGCGGGCGAACTCGAGGTCGACCGTGACGCAGAGAGCGTGATCGTCGTCGGCGGTGGCCCGATCCGTATCGGACAGGGCGTCGAGTTCGACTACTGTTCGGTTCACGCGGTCCAGGCGCTGCGCGAGATGGGGATCGACGCGCACGTGATCAACAACAACCCCGAGACCGTCTCGACGGACTACGACACCTCCGACGGGCTGTTCTTCGAGCCGATCACGGCCGAAGAGGTCGCCGACGTGGTCGAGGCGATCGACGCCGACGGCGTGATGGTCCAGTTCGGCGGCCAGACCTCCGTCAACATCGCCGAACCGCTGAAAGACGAGATCGACCGCCGCGGCCTCGAGTGTTCGGTCATGGGCACCGAGGTCGAAGCGATGGACCTAGCCGAGGATCGCGACCGATTCAACGCCCTCATGGACGAGCTGGGCATCGCCCAGCCAGAGGGTGGCACCGCCGTCTCGAAAGAAGAGGCCCTCGAGCTGGCCCACGACATCGGCTATCCGGTACTCGTCCGTCCCTCCTACGTCCTCGGCGGCCGCGCGATGGAAGTCGTCTACGACGATGCCGAACTCGAGCAGTACATCGAGGAGGCCGTCCGCGTCAGCCCCGACAAGCCGATTCTGGTCGACGACTTCCTCGAGGGGGCAGTCGAACTCGACGTCGACGCCGTCGCCGACGGCGAAGACGTCCTCATCGGCGGCATCATGGAACACGTCGAGAGTGCGGGCGTCCACTCCGGCGACTCCGCCTGTATGATCCCGCCGCGCTCGCTCGGCCGCGACGTCAACCGCCGCGTCCGCGAGGTCGCAGAGGAGATCGCCCACGCACTGGATACGGTGGGGCTGTTGAACGTCCAGCTCGCCGTCACCGGGATGGACGACCCCGAGGAAGACCCCGAAGTGTACGTCCTCGAGGCGAATCCACGTTCCTCGCGGACGGTACCGTTCATCTCGAAGGCGACGGGCGTCCCGATCGCCAAGATCGCCGCGAAAGTCATGACCGGTACCTCGCTCGCAGAACTCGACATCGAAGAGCAGGTACCCACCCAGACCTCGATCAAGGAAGTCGTTCTGCCCTTCGACCGCCTGCCGGGCTCGGACCCGCGTCTCGGCCCGGAGATGAAGTCGACCGGCGAAGTAATGGGCACCGCTGACACCTTCGGCAAAGCCTACGACAAAGCCCAGGACGCCGTCAACAAGCCGATCCCCGAAGACGGGACGGTCGTTATCGACCTCTCCGCCGACGAGTTCTCCGACCCCGACACCGAGGCCGGTGAGGAACTCGTCGCTGGCTTCACCGAGTACTACGACCTCTGTGAAGCCGTCGACCTCGCAGAGGCCGCCAAACGCGGTGAAGTCGATCTGATCGTCTCGCGAGATCGCAACCTGCTCGAGGTCGCCGTCGAAGAGGAGATCACGTACTTCTCGACGGAAGGGTCCGCGAAGGCCGCACTCGAGGCCCGCGAAGCGAAAGCCGAACCGATCGACGTCGAGGCCATCACCGACCGCCCACAGCGCAGCGAGTACTGGGGCCAGCCGAAAGACGAGTGACTACCACACGCGACTGAAGTCGTGGACCTTCTCCTCGAAGGTATCTGACGACTGATACACTCTGGTCGAACCTTTTCTACGCGCGACTGGAGCCGAATACTATTCTCCTTCTGTCGAGGGCAGTCACTGAAGAGGATTCATCGGACGGACACAGTGAACGCTCACAGTCACTTTAGCTGACAGTGTCAGAACCCGTGAAGGGGAACGGTAGGTTGCAGGGTGGTGTGTCACAACGTGGACCGAATGTCCCGTTCGGTCAGTTTAGTTCCCCCATCCGCGCACGGTATAGCCCAATCCCCAAGATCAGGCCATCTTTTCGTTTGAACGGTAGGATAAAAGCCGTTACGGCCAGCGTACCGACATCTAGAGCAGAAGTGGTCGATTACGACCTGTCAGCGCACTGGTCCTGTGGCGACACCGGATTCGATCGTCCCGGCCGGTATCTGTCACCCAGTATGAAAACACGCGGTCGTTTCAAGCGTGTGGCCGACGAATCCTACAGTGGTATGTCAGATACGGGCTCCATCACGTTCGTCCCCAGCGTCCACTTCTCCCCCGTCCACCGCCGCCGCGTCCGATCGACGATTCGGGAGGAAGACCCCGACGTCGTCGCCGTCGAACTCGACGAGTACCGGTACGATCGCCTCGAGCGCAACACTGATACCGACGCGCTGGATTTCGCCCGCGAACTGCCGCCCCCGATCGCGGTGACCTACCAGCTGTTGCGAGCCGTCCAGCGAACCGTCGTTCGGCTGTACGGACTCGACCCGCAGACGACCGACATGGAGGTCGCGATCGAGACGGCCGCCGAGCTCGATCGCGAGGTGGCGCTGATCGACGAACCGATCGCAGAGACCGTCGACGCGCTCGTCGACAGCGTCGGGATCGACACGTTCCCGAAGATGTTGTTGCGGACCCAGCAGCTGGGGCCGCAGGCACAGGCGCAAGCGCTCGAGATGACGACGCTCCCGTTCAGGGACGTCCGCCACGGCGACGACGTCCAGCCCGCGATCGATCAGCTTCGGTTGCTGGTACCCGAGGTGAGCGAGGTGCTCATCGACCGGCGGGACCGCGCCATGGCTGAGCGACTCCACGCGCTTCGAGCGGACGGCAACGACGTCGTCGTCGTCATCGGTGCCGGCCACCACAACGGCATCCGCGGTCACCTAGAGCGCCTGGAGGACCGAGACGACAGCACAGCAGTCGCGATTCCACGACGCCGTCCCCGGCGGTCGGTCACCCGAATCCCCATCGAGTAGCCCCGGTTCGAAGAAAAGCCCGTAACTCGAGGCGACGGTGTGTGTTGAACCCGGTGAGCGACAACTCCGACACCCTAAAGCGCCAGGGCTGGCTGGATCGGATATGGAGTATCACGAGGCGGCGGACTTCCTCTTCGGTCTGCGGCGATTTCGCCCGAAGCCGGGGACGGAGTCGACGGCACGATTGCTCGCCTCCCTCGAGGACCCGCACGATAGCATCGACTGCGTCCAGATCGCCGGCTCGAACGGGAAGGGAAGTACCGCTCGCATGCTCGAGCGCACGCTTCGGGAGGCCGGCTACTCGGTGGGGCTGTACACCTCGCCCCATCTCGAGGACCTTCGCGAGCGAGTTCGCGTCGACGGCCGGAAGATCCCGCGCTCGGCAGTCGCCGAGTACGTCGACACCGTTCGTGATCACGTCACGCAACGCGGTGCCGACGGCGACTCGCCGACGTTCTTCGAGACGATGACCGCCATGGCGCTGTGGTATTTCGGCCGCGAAGACGTCGACGTCGCCGTCCTCGAGGTCGGCATCGGCGGCCGATACGATGCGACGAGCGTCGTCGATCCGGTTGCGAGCGCGGTTACGAGCGTCACCCTAGAACACACGGGCATTATCGGCGACACCGAAGCCGAGATCGCCCGCGACAAAGCTCACGTCGCTCCCGACGACGCCCCGCTGGTGACGGCCGTCTCGGGTGACCCGCTCGAGGCGATTCGCGAGGTGGCTGGCGAGGTCGTCACGGTCGGCGACGGGACGGGCGACGGTCCGGCACCCGACGTGGCGGTCACCTACGGCGGGCTGGCGAATCACGCGGAGGCCGCCGTTTCGATCGACGCGGCGGAGTGGGGGGTCGACACCCACGTCCCGCTTCCGGGCGACCATCAGGCGACCAATGCAGGTATCGCGGCGGCCCTCGCCCGACAGGTCACAGCCGTCGACGAGGACGACCTCGCCCGCGGCCTCCGGGCGGCTCACTGGCCGGGCCGATTCGAGGTGATGGACACCGATCCGCTCGTCGTCCTCGACGGTGCCCACAATCCGGGGGCCTGCGAGACGCTCGCCGAAACGCTGTCGGCGTACGCCTACGACGACCTCCACGTCGTCTTCGGTGCGATGCACGACAAGGACCACCGGGAGATGGCCACCGCCCTCCCCGACCCGGAGACGGTCGTCGCGACCGAACCATCCCTCGAGCGCGCTGAAGCGCGCTCCGTCCTCGCGACGGTGTTCGAAGACGCGGGCGTCCCGACCGTCGAGTCCGTCGCATCCGTCCAGGACGCACTTTCTATCGCGCTCGAGTACGCTGGAGCCGACGACTGTGTGGTCGTCACCGGTTCGCTGTTCGCCGTCGCCGAGGCCCGCTCGCGGTGGACGCGCGCCGACGTGCCTAAACGAATCAGCAACCTCGAGGACGCCCGCGAGATACTGGCCGCGGCCAACGTCCCGGAACGCGGCGTCGGTCGATTCGACGGCGACGCCGTCCACCGCGTCGTGCGGACGAATCTGCGGGTGAGCCAGGCCGAGGATCTGAAAGACGAACTGCTCCGTCTCGGCGGCGAGTGTGCGATCGCCACCGACCGTAGCGGTGACGAACGGGTCGACGCAGTGCTCATGGGGACCCACTCCCAGTTCGACCGGCTCACGAAGACGCTCGCGGACTGCGCTTATGGCCTCGAGACGGTCGCCACCGAACTCCGACAGACGCTCGACCTCGACGACGCGTCCGAGGACACAACCAGCGACGTTGGACACGCCGGAGACCACGGTGTCGGAGCGGACGACGAGGGGACCGCAAGCGAGTACCCGTGGCACGCCCACACCGCCGTCATGGGTATCCTGAACGTCACGCCCGACTCGTTTCACGACGGGGGCGAGTACGACGCCGTCGAAGACGCCGTCGCCCGTGCCGAGGCGATGGTCGATGCCGGTGCTGACGTGATCGACGTCGGCGGCGAGTCGACGCGACCAGGGGCTGATCCGGTCCCGGTCCAGGCAGAGATCGACCGCGTCGTCCCCGTTATCGAACGGATTACCGACCTCGAGGCGGCGATCTCCGTCGACACACGCAAGGCCGCCGTTGCCGACGCCGCCCTCGAGGCCGGGGCCGATCTCGTCAACGACGTCTCCGGGCTCGAAGACCCCGAGATGCGATTCGTCGTCGCGGACCACGATGCGGGACTGGTCGTGATGCACAGCATCGACGCGCCCGTCGTCCCCGACCGCGAGGTCGACTACGACGACGTCGTCGAGGACGTTATCGACCAGCTCGCCGAGCGCGTCTTACTCGCCGAGAAAGCCGGCATCGACCGCGAGCGAATCGTCATCGATCCGGGGATCGGCTTCGGCAAATCTGCGGGCGAGAGCTTCGAACTCCTGGGTCGAATCGACGAGTTCGCGGCGCTCGACTGTCCCGTACTGGTCGGTCACTCACACAAGTCGATGTTCGCCCACGTCGGCCGCGATGCCGACGAGCGCCTCGAGGCGACCGTCGCGGCGAGTGCGATCGCCGCGGACCGCGGTGCCGACGTGATTCGAGTCCACGACGTCGCCGAGAACGTCGCTGCCGTTCGGACGGCACTCGCCGCCCGCGACCCCGACCGCTTCGAGTGGTAGTACCGTCTCGAGTCGATTGGGTGCCATCGAGGTTAGATCGAGTACCGCCGACGCTTTCGACGGTGTCATCGATCAGTTCGAGGCTGTTGTCGGCCCCGCGACGGACACTGGTCTCGACGAGGGGTTCGCAGTCTCCCTCAGTATAAAAGGGATCGCAGCCCTGTTGGACTGTCTTCGTCTTTCACATTGCCGGTCAGGCGTTCGATCCCGTCGTTTCACACGCCTCGCCGATGGCGAACGCAGCTCACCCAGGTGAGCGAGGACTGTTATCAGTAGGTGTGTGCGAGCGTACAGGAGTCGGTCGAAGTGGCGTCGACCGGTAGTCCTCGCAGGTTGTACGGTTCCGAACGTCGCTACTACTCGAGCGACTGTCGTTCCCGGGACCGTCGCCGATCGAACGAGGGTCGGGTCCGCGCCTGACGATCAGACGCGCCGATTCGCCGCCGGTCGAGGCGTCGATCGCAGCCAAACGAGAGAGCACAGCACACGATTCCGAGCGAGTCGTGTGCACATTCTACACACTACCGGTCGAAATTGACCGTCGCGAGTAGCGGAAGTTCTTACCGTGACCGACGACGGACTCGCGGCCGATGACGGATGGTCGGTCGATGCCCATCCCATCGGGTGACGGTCGCCCGCATTTCAGCTACCAGTCACACACTTCATCGGCTGACGGTCACCCGTTCGACGCGGTCGGCAACCGTTAAATGGCCGAAGGGCAGAAATCCGAACGAATGTCGAGAGTACCGTGGGAGCCGTACGTCGCCCGGCTGTGGGATCGCTGGACGGCGCTCGAGCGCGACTGGCGAAGCGTCGCGGTCGGGGCGATGATCGTCGGATCGATCGCGCTACTGGATCTTCAGGTTCCGTGGTGACGTGATGAGTGCCCGTCGACTGCTTCCGGGGATCGCCGTTCTCTGTCTCGGGGCCCTGCTGGCCCGCGGAATCGCCGACCTTGCGGGCCCGAATCACCTCCTCGTCGCCATCGCGCTCGGGTTCGTCCTCGGCAACGTCGTGGGAGTTCCCGACCGACTCGCACCCGGAATCGCGACCCACAAGCTCTGGCTCGGCGCTGGCATCGTCCTCCTGGGGGCGTCGCTCTCGCTCGAGGCGGTACTCGAGGTCGGCGGGCCCGTTCTGGCGGTCGTCGTCGGCGTGACCGGGCTGACGCTGGTGCTCGTCGAAGTGCTCGCCCGAAACGTCTTCGGGCTCGCGAACCGGCTCTCGTCGCTGCTCGCGGCCGGAGCCAGTATCTGTGGGGTCTCGGCGGTCGTCGCCGTCGCGGGAATCGTCAGGGCGAGGGAGGGACAGATCGCCTACGCAGCCGCGACGGTGTTGCTGTTCGACGCGATCACGATCGTCGTCTACCCGATCGTCGGCGAGTTGCTGGGGCTGTCGGGAATCGTCTTCGGGATCTGGGCCGGCGTCAGTATGTTTTCGACCGGCCCCGTCGTCGCGGTCGGGTTCGCCCACTCGGACGTCGCCGGGCAGTGGGCGACGATGACAAAACTCACCCGAAACGCTCTCATCGGCGTCGTCGTCCTCGCGTACGCGAGTTACTACGCCCGATCTGGGTCGTCAAGTGCGAGCGACGGGCGGTCGCTCGGGCTCCTCTGGGCGGAGTTTCCGAAGTTCGTCCTCGGGTTTCTCGCGCTCGCCGTCCTCTCGTCGCTCGGCGCGTTCTCCCCCGACCAGCAGGCGTCGATCGAGAACGCCTACGGCTGGCTGTTCTTGCTCGCATTCGTCGGACTCGGCACGGAAATTCGGCTCGCCACGCTCCGTAATACCGGCTCGACGCCGGTGGTCGTCGTGCTGGTGGCGTTTCTCGTCGCGAGCGCTCTCTCGCTGGGCGTCCTCACGGTGCTTTTCTGAGAGAGGTCTCGAGCCGCCAACCGACGTCCGACCCGCGCCACGCATAGCGGCAACAAGATCCGCAACAGTCTGAATCGGCCGTTAGTGGACGAGAGGGCTGATCTACACGCGTCTGTCACCAGGTCGAAGGAGTTGCTCGAGCGGTTTGGCCGCCCACTCACGCTGTGTTGTGCATCGACCGACGGTCGTTTTCGGGCGGCTCGAGGCGTCTTCGGCGTAGATCGAGTTAATCGTCCACGGGCAGGTATCGAGGGTGTCAGTCACACCCGCGGCTCGGAGAGTTTTGCACCTTTTCGGGTAAACACCGAAGAATTGCTTACAGAGCGCCTCTTACAAGGGAATAGCTGATAGGGAGGTGTAGTTCATGACGCAGAACTACTCTCGCCGTTCTGTATTGCAGCTCGCAGGTGCTGGGTCCGTGGCTTCGCTCGCCGGCTGTGCCGGATCGGGTTCCAATGGCAACAGCAGCAGCGCCGTTCGGATCTCCGGCGGTGTCGGGCCGCTGCCAATGGTCGAAGTCTGGGCGGACATGTACGAAGACCAAACCGGCGTGACGTTCGACATCTCCGGTGGCGGCACCGGGGTCGGCGTCTCCGACCTGTTCAACGGACAGGTCGACGTGGCGATGATGGGCCGTGACCCCGACGAGGAGGAACTCGAGGAGGGACTGATCGCCGTTCCGATGCTCATCGACACCGTCGTCGGGACGGTCAACGTCGACAACCCCGTCTACGACGAACTCCGCGAGAACGGGCTGACCCGCGAGGACCTCGAGGCGATCTTCACCCGGGAGATCACCAACTGGGGCGACGTCGCCGACGCCGACGTCGACGAGGAGATCACCGTCTACGGCCGCTCTGACTCGTCGGCTGCCTACCAGCAGTGGGGTGACTTCCTTGGCGGTGACGGTGACAAACACACCGAAAGCGAACTCGAGAACCTCGCCGACGCCAACCACAATGGCGACCAGTCGGTCGCAGAGGCCATCGGAAGAAACGAGAACGCCGTTTCGCTGAACAACATCAACTACGTCTACGACCTCGGAAGCGGCGAACTCGAAAGCGACGTTCGCCCGATTCCGCTCGATATCGACGGCGACGGACTCTCCGAGGACGAAGACTTCTATGAGACCCGTGACGAATTCCTCGAGGCCGTCGAGGCGGGTATCTATCCGGCACCGCCAGCCCGCGAGATGTTCCTCGCCGCCGACGACGGGTTCGAAGACGAGGCCTACGACTTCGTCGAGTGGGTGCTCACCGACGGTCAGGAGTACGTCTCCGAGAACGGCTACGTCCCGCTCGAGGAGGACCGACTCGAGGAGGCGCTGGAGAAGCTGGCCGAGGGGCCGTGAACTGAACGATGGCCAGTTCGACGGAACCGACTGAAACCAGCGGAGGCCACTCCGGCCGGCTCGCCAGCCGACTGCGCCGGGAGCGGGTGAGCAGTTACTGGTTCGCCGGTGCCGGCTACTTCGCCATCGCGCTGTTCGGGTTGATCGTTCTGACGCTGGTGTATCAGTCGCTGCCGTTACTCTCGGAGTTTTCGATCGTTCAGATGCTGACCTCTTCACAGTGGGACCCCGCCCAGCAGGAGTTCGGTTTCCTGCCCGCGATCGTGGGGACGATCTACGTCACGATCCTTTCGATGGCGATGGGCACTCCCATCGCGATTCTCGCGGCGATCTACATCGCCGAGTTCGCCGAGGGGCGGACGAAAACGCTCGTCTCGTCGTTCATCGACGTGCTCGCGGCGATTCCCAGCGTCATCTTCGGGCTCGTCGCGCTGATCGTTGTCGTCCCGTTCGTCGGCGACTACCTCGCGCCTGCAGTCGGCTCGAGCGCAACCGGCCTGGGAATCTTCACCGTCAGCCTGGTGATGGCCATCGTCGTCACGCCGTTTATGATCTCGCTGTCGGTCGAGTCGCTCGAGTCGCTGCCCGATGAGCTTCGGGAGTCCTCACTCGGCGTCGGCGCGACCCAGTGGGAGACGATCCGATCGGTTCTGCTTCGGGCTGCCGGTCCCGGCATCTTCTCGGCAGTTTTGCTCGGGTTTGGCCGCGTCTTCGGTGCGACGATCGTTCCCGCCATGCTGATCGGCGGCCAGACGCAGATTCCCGACTCGCTCTTTGCGACGGGCCAGACGTTGCCGACGCTGATCGTCAACGACTTCGGCGAACTGATGAGCCTGCCGCTGACCCAGTCGGCGCTGATCTTCGTCGGGCTCACGCTCGTCATCGTCGTCTGGCTGTTCAATTTCAGCGCGATGTACGTCCGCAAGCGTCTCAAACGGAGGTGGCAGTACTGATGGACCGATACGCCAAACAGCGGCTGTTCGGCGCACTCACCCGCGGGGCGGCCGCACTGGTCGTCGCCGTGATGGCGCTGGTCGTCGCCGTGACGATCGCCCGTGGCGGGTTCGTCTTCATCACCGATCCCGCTATCGCCGTCACACCGCCAGGTTCCCGATACATGCTCGAGGCCGACGGCGGGTTCTTACACGCCGTCCTCGGGAGTATCCTGATCGTCGGCCCCGCGACAGTCGTCTCCGCACTGCTCGCGGTCTCGACGGCGATCTACCTCCAGAGTGACTACTCGAGCGAACGGTTCGCCGAGTCGGTGAACATGTTCCTGAACGTGCTCTGGGCGACGCCACCGATCGTCTACGGCGTGTTCGTCCTCACGGTAGTCATCGCGGTCGGCGCTCGAACGAGCCTGTTCTTCGGGATCATCGCCATCGCGATCTTCCAGTATCCGATCATGACGCGCTACACCGACGAGGCGTTACGATCGAGCCCCGAGTCGGTGAAAGCGACGACCTACGGCCTGGGTGCGACCCGGTTCGAGACCGCACGAATAACTGTCCGCGCCGCACTGCCGGGCGTCGTCGCCGGAATCATCATGGGCTTCGCCCGCGGGATCGGCGACGCCGCAACGGTGTTGTTCACCGCCGGCCGGAGCACGAACATGCCCGCTGGCCTCTTCGAACCAGCGACGACGCTGCCCGTGCTTATCTTCGACCAGGCGATGTCGTTCAACGCCGACGTCAGGTCTCACGCCTACGCGGCGTCGTTCGTCCTCATCGTCGCCGTGTTGGGCTTGATCGTCGTCTCGAGACTGCTCGCCGGACGCTACGCACGATACGCACCAGGAGGACGCCACTCATGACAGACGCTGCACTCACCACCGACACCCTCGCCGTAACGTACACCGGAAACCGCCGCGTCGAAGCGGTCAAAGGCGTCAGCCTCGAGTTTCCGCGAAACCAGCTGACCGCCATCATCGGCCCCTCGGGCTGTGGGAAGTCGACGCTGCTCAAATCGCTCAACCGACTCCACGAGATTCAGCCGAACGTCGAGATCAGCGGCGACGTCACGCTGAACGGGCGGTCCGTCTACGACACCGACGACCCCATCCCGGAGATCAGAAAACGCATCGGCTACGTTCCACAGGAGCCGACGCCGCTACCGCTATCGATCTACGAGAACGTCGCTTACGGGCTTCGAATCCACGGTGAGTTCGAGTCGGACGCCGACTTAGACGACCGCGTGGAACGCTATCTCCGGAAGGTCAACCTCTGGGAAGAAGTCGAAGACCGACTCGACGCACCGGGCGCGGAACTCTCGAGGGGGCAGATCCAGCGGCTCTGTCTCGCTCGCTCGCTGGCCGTCGAACCCGAGGTGTTGCTCTGTGACGAGGTGACGTCGGCGCTCGACCCCGTCTCCGCCGAAACCGTCGAGGAGACGCTCGCCGACCTCAAATCGGAGTACACGATCGTCATGGTCACCCACAGTATGGACCAGGCCAGACGCCTCGCCGACGAGATCGTGTTTCTCTATCTCGGCGAGGTCGTCGAGACCAACGATGCGACGTCGTTCTTCGAGAATCCCCAGGCCGAACGCACGAAAGAGTTCGTCGCCGGCCACGGTGTCGCCGTCCCCGACGATTCAGACGACGAGCAAAGCGAAAAGCCGTCAGTCACACCCGAACAGTAGGCAGGTCATGACATCCTCCTCGGCGTAAACGCCGAGGGTTCCTCTCGCGTGGGGTCGGGCGGTCCGACCCTACCGGAGGCAAGATTCCCTTTCTCAGGTACTCCGGTTTGCACGCAAGCCGTCAGTCCCGTGAGGGAGTGGTGTGCTTGGAGATCCGCTTGGCCCGTGCGGGCGGTGCCATCCACCTGACTTGGACTTGCATCCGAGATAGCGTACGCGGGGTGTAGACTGCGGACGATCAGTCGTCGTCTGCCGTCGTACCTGTTTGGCCGCCTGCGGCCGCCTCGGCGTCGGTTTGTGTCTCGAATCGCGCGAGTTGCGACTGGAGATCGGCCGCTCGGTCGGCGAGTGACGCCGAACTGGTCGCGATCTGCTGAATCGCGCTCGCTTGTTCTTCGGAGGCTGCAGAGACGTTTTGAGCTTCTTCTGCGGTTTGGTCGCTAACTGCCGCGACGTCGTCGACGGTCTCTGCGACCTCTTGGGCTGATGCCGCCTGATCGCTCGTCGCGTCGTCGATCGTCTGGATACCTGTATTCGTCTCGTCGATCCGCTCGACGATCTGCTCGAAGGATTCGACGGTGTTGTCGATGGTCTCACGACCGTCGACGACGCCGGATTGCATCTCCTCGAGGTCCGCTGCGACAGACTCGGTGGAGGACTCGACGGCGTCGATCAGACGTTCAACCTCGGTGGTCGCTTCCGCAGTCTCCTCTGCGAGCGACTTTACCTCGTTTGCGACGACGGCGAATCCGTCGCCGTCCTCGTTCGCCGCCGCGGCCTCGATCGAGGCGTTGATCGCGAGCAGGTTCGTTTCGTCCGCGATGTCGTCGATCAGCTCGACGACCTCACCGATTCGTTCGACTTCGTCCCGAAGCGCCGACATCTCCTCGACCGTCTCCGTCGCTTTCGACTCGATCGCATCCATCGTCCGGATGGCATCGTCGGCTTTCTCCGTCCCCTGCTGGCCCATTTGCTCGGCCTGGGCCGATTGTTCGGCAACGGTCTCGGACATCGACGTGATCTCTTCGATCGTCGCCGAAAGATCGCTCATCTCCGTCGCCGCCGTTGCAAGTCGGTCGTTCTGTCGATCGGTACCCGCCGAAATCTCCTCTGTACTCTCGGCGACTGCCGTACTCGACTCTTCGATCTCACGGGTCGCGACAGTCATCTCGGCACTCTTCGCCTCGACTTCGCCAGCTAGCGCCTGAACGTCGGTCACTACCGTCTCGATGTCTTCGATCATCCGATTTAACGCCTCGCCGATTTCAGCCATCGCCCGACTCTCACTCGCCGTGTCGAGTCGACGCGTCAGATCCCCGTCGGCGACGGCCTCGATCGTCTCGCTGTACTCGGCCGCTTTCTCCTCGAGGTGGCGACTCAACGTTTCCGCCTCGGCTTTGGCCTGCTGGGCTTCGGCCTGGGCAGTTTCGGCTTCCTGCTTTGCCTCTCGAGCCCGCTCGCGTTCCTGTTCGGCCTCTTCGGCCCGGTGTTCGACTTCCGAGAGCTGCTCGCGCAGCGTGTCGCGAATCCGCTCGAACAGCGCCGACAGCTGGCCGAACTCGTCGGTCCGCGACTGGCTGATCTCGACCTCGAGGTTGCCGCGTTCGATCGCCTCGGCGTACTCGGTGACGTTGCCGAGTGAGTTATTGATGTCTCTCGAAATCAGTCCGCCAACGACGACGAAGCCGACGACCGTGACCCCGAGCAACAGGAGGATGCTCTGTCGAACGTCGTCGACGGTGCCGTACACCGTCGACTCAGGGGCAAGAACGGTCACACCCCAGTCGAGTTCTTGTGTGGGGACCGTCACGGCGACAACCGACTCTTCCTCGACCAGGTCGTGGTCGACGGTCGCTTCGTCCATCCGCGGTTGCTCGAGGTCGCCCTCGAGTTCCGGGATCGACTCGAGCAGTTGATACTCCTCGAGTAAGCTGTCCGTATCCGGTGAGGTAGTCAACTTGCCCGTCTCTACCGAGTAAATTTCCATGACACCGCCGTCGACGGGGGCCTCTAACAACTGTCCGCGCTCGGTGATATCACTCGTAATCACGATCACGTGGCTCTCCTGGCCGTCGACGGGGCTGACGAACCCGATGAGGTTCTCGTCGCCGAGCGCATAGGGCTCGAACGCTCGCGCGTCGTCTGCGCCATCGAACTCATCAGGATCGATAGCCCACGTCTGGACCTCGGAATCTATCTCTTCGCCCTCGCGTGCAGTGTCCGTGCTGAGTTCGATGACTCCCGCCTCGAGATCCACGTAGTGGACCGCGTTCGTCGTCTCGGATGCGTGCTCGAAATAGTTCTCGAACTCGGCCCGCATCGCGTCTTCGTCGCCCTCAACGACACTTCTCGAGGTCGACATCCGTGCGGCCTCGTCGTTTCGACCCGCGAGCAGGCCATCGATTTCGGATGCCTCGGCCTCCGCAGCGGACTGAAGCGTCTCCTCGGTTTCGTCTTCGACGCTCGTCTGTACGTCTCCCAGCGTGACGTACCCGACGCTCATCAACACGAGTGTGACGAGGAGAAATACAATACCAATCTTGAAGATGTACCGGCTTCGAACCCCGGCTGTGACTCTCGAAATAAATGATTGTTCTGTCGCGTCCGGTTTACTCCCCTTCATACCGAAAAGTGACATAGTTCTTTATTAATTCTGTTGGCCAAAGAAACGCATAATAAATAATATACTTATCAGGTCGACACGACTCGGCAGTTACGGGAACTCATCGATCCATCTGGAACAGCAGGCGTCGTCGACCGGTTGTGAACGTCGAACCGAGCCACTGTCGACATCTCGAGGCCCCGACACGGCCGGTTGGAGAATATACTGGCCGATGATAGACTGATCGACGATACGGATCGACGTTGCTGGTCGATTTCGATACCGGCCGAGACGGTCTAGTACAACTCGGTACCGGTATCGCCGTCATGATGGATTGATTACTAGTAGTGTGTCTGGGAATCTATCACAACTCTCTGGCTGACCGCGGAACTTACTTTCCCTCTCCTTCACAGCCAAGGGCCATGTCAAACGGCGAGTTCGATGGGTACGGTGGCCGGTACGTTCCGGGAGCACTCGAGGAACCGCTCGCGGAACTCGCGGCCGCCTACGACGAGGTCGCAACGACCGAGACGTTCCAGACGGCGTTTCGGGAGTTACTCGAGTCGAGTCACGCCGTCGCCCGTGCCATCCAGTTCGCCGAAGCGGGCGACCACGACACGATTCTCGTCAACCTCTCGGGCCGCGGCGACAAGGATGTGCAGACCGCAGCCGAGAAGTCAGACCGCTAAGCGGGCCCGCAAGCAAACGGCGAAGCGGTAAGACGAGCATCGACACGACGGGACCACGTGATTTTCCACCGTCGCGTCAGTCGATGAGAGCGATACGGTCGACTCCTCGATCGTATACCGAACGCCACGAATCCGCCTCGGGCAGATCGCGCTTAACGCTGTTCGCGTACTCGAGCGGTCAACGCATCCCCCTCCTCGGGCTCGATGGAATTTCGTGGCAGGGACAGGGACACCTCGTCGTCCGTAAACCGCGGGACGAGGTGGACATGTGCGTGTTCGACCGTCCCGACGAGCGGCCCCGTCGTATGAAAGACACT
Organism: Natrarchaeobaculum sulfurireducens; assembly: GCF_003430825.1. Lineage (NCBI taxonomy): Archaea > Methanobacteriati > Methanobacteriota > Halobacteria > Halobacteriales > Natrialbaceae > Natrarchaeobaculum > Natrarchaeobaculum sulfurireducens. The sequence continues at coordinate 2,079,573 of NZ_CP024047.1, forward strand.
GAAGCCGTCGGGCTCGAGCGTTGCGTCCAGCGCGCTGGCGACCCGCCGGACGGTCTCGAAGACGGCCGCCGACGTCGAGTCGTCGATGGTCAACACGCCCTCCTCGTGCTCGCGAGGAATGACGATAGTGTGGCCCGTTACAGCCGGGTTCCTGTCGAGAAACGCGAGCGTCCGCTCGTCCTCGAAGAGAACGTGAGCCGGTCGCTCGCCGGCCACGATCTGACAGAAACGACAATCGTCGGTCATAGTTATTCGCTCGTGCGAACTGTCATATAGCTATCTCCGACTGACGGCACAACCCGAAGTCGACAGCGACACGACAGCGGCGCTCGTCAACGACTTCGGCTATACCAGGCTCGAGGAGTCCTGAAGTGTCCGATAGATCGTCAGATACCGATCCCGAACGGCACCCGCATCGTACGACGCGAACCGATCGTCGGTGTCCCGTCGGGCGAGGCCGCCGGCCTCGAGGATGGCGTCGACGAGTTCTTCTTCGCTGGTCGTCCGAAAACCCCGGTCCCACCCCTCGACGAGTTCGTGGGCGCTGGAGTCGGCGTGGTACTCGACGATTCCCACACAGCCGGCGGCCAGCGCCCACAGCATCTCAGTCGGGAAGACACAGTGCTCGGCGGTCTGCGCAAAGACGTGGGCACCCCGATAGATCGCCAGGCGTTCCTCGAGCGAACAGGCCCCGGCGAACCTCACCCGGTCGTCGATCCGGAGTTCGCCAGCGAGTTGCTCGTACGCTTCTCGTTCCGGCCCGTCGCCGACGATAACCGCCCGCCAGTCACGGGTCCGGAGTTCGGCGAGCGCCAGAAACAGGCTCTCGAGGTTGGCGTCTGCGTCGAGTCGCCGGGCGTAGACCACGTCGACGGAGTCGCCAGGCGAGACGCCGTCGATGCGGTCGACGTCGATCGGGTTCGGGACGACCTCTACAGTGGCCTCGTCGACGCCCAGTTCCCTGACCCACGTCTCGACGAGTTCGGACGGCACGACGATCCAGTCGGCCCAGCGTGCCGCTCGTCTGGTCCACCAGTCGTTCGTTATCCCACCGTCGCCGTACCACTCGAGGATCGTCGGTGCCCGAGCGAGCATGCCGCCCCAGCGAGCTGCCAGGGCCTGTTTCGGCGGCCGAACGCTCGCGTGGACGACATCTGGTCCGAGCTTCGCGAGGACGAACGGAACTCGAGCGAGAAACGAGGTGGGTGCCTCGAGGCCAGCGGACGCACGATGGTACGAGATTCCGGTTCGTTTGATCGTCGAGCGCTCACCGTCCCAGAACTGGGCACAGCAGACGTGAACGTCGTGGCCCTGTTCGGAGAGCAACTCGAGGATCGTCTGGAGTCGCCGATTCGTCTCCGACTCACGGTGGTGTACCGTTTCGAACGAGACGAAGGCGACGCGCATATGCCGTCGCCACGCAGCGGCGGGATAAAAATTCACCTACATTTACGCAACAGCCGGCTTCGACCAGCAGCGTCGGCCGCCGGCGCTCGCGACGGCTATAGTAGCCACTGAAAGTCAGTGCACACACGATCGCACGACGGGAACGCGGTTCGGAGCGAGGAACCGAGTGAGAACCGCGGACAGTGCAATCGGTGTGTAAACCGTTTCAGTTGTTACTATACGACGGTTCTCGATCAAGCGAGCGATTCACGATGTGCCGGGCGGTCTCAGGACGTTCCGACTGGTCGTCACGTACCGTCCTCGAGTGGCTCATCCTCGGTCGTCGCGACGATCTGTGTCTCCGAATTGGCATCGGTGCCACACTCGAGGGTGACCTCACTCTGGTTCAACGCGGGATCGACGGCGTCCGCGCTTGCAGACAGCTCGTAGGAGTCGTCGGGAAGCCCGACGAGCGTGACGCTCTCGTTCGCCGGCACGCCGGTCGTCAGCGACTGGACCGAGGTGTCTTCCGTCCCCGCAGCCGTGCTCTCGACGGTCGACTCCGCGTGGAGCTGCGTCGAGACGTCGCTCTGAACCGAAAGCGGCGTCTGGTCGGTCGTCCAGTTCAGCGTGACCTCGACGGGTTCGGCGTACTGATTCTCGTATACCAACACGTTGGTTTCGTCGTCGCAATCGACCGTCACCGCGAGCCCGTCGTCCTGCTCAGCGTCCGAGCCTGCCGCCCCGCCGTCGCCGGCCCCGACGACCAGGGCACCCACCGCGAGCGCTCCGATCCCCACGAGTGCAACGGACACCAGGAGCCAGTGACTGGCCGTCGACGCACCCATCTCCAGCCTCGAGCCAGTAGACCGTTCGTCTCTCATCGGTATCGAAGCGCGAGACGGCCCGACCCCTTTGTTATGGAGAGCAGACACGGACAACCGAGATGACCACCGTCGACGGGCCGCCCAAACCTCGAGTCGGACACCCGCGTTCTCCGCCGGCCTCGAGTGTCTCGATGAACGGGACGGACTCGAGGGCGAACTCCGCAAGACGGGGCCTAACTCGAGAAGAGTTACTGATCGACGCGTTGGCGAGACTTCGGAAACGAGCCGTTATAAGTCGAAAAGCGAACCGGCCTCAATCGTCATCGCCGATCGTGAGGAGATCCTGAATAAACGAGTTGAGCTGGTCGATAATTCCAGCGTCGTCCTCGCCGTCGTCCCCGTCCCCGTCGTCTTCCTCACCGCCGGCATCCTCCTGATCATCGTCCGCGGCCGCGTCCTCGAGCGCCGCTGAATCGTCGTCCCCGTTTTCGTCGCTCGTCTCGCCATCATCTGTCCCGTTCTCTTCGTCTTCGACCTCATCGTCGGCGTCGTCGTCATCTGCTTCATTGTCTGCGTCGTCGTCATCTGCTTCATCGTCTATGTCGTCGTCATCTGCTTCATCGTCTGTGTCGTCGTCATCGGCGTCGTCGTCTGCGGTGTCGTCATCGGCGTCGTCGTCTGCGGTGTCGTCATCGGCAGCTGTATCGTCGGCAGCGTCGCTCGAGTCCTCGATACCCGACGGAGCATCGTCTTCGCCGACGTCCTCGAGGGCGTCACCGTCATTGTCGGTGTCCTGACCGGTGACGAACTCCGGAGCGACGAACGCGACGGTCGTCCCGAACGCGACCAGCACGACGAGGATAGTTATGACTACCAGCCAGCCAGAGCCATACGCAGATCCGCCCCCGTCGTCGGGTTCGTCTCCCATTTTCTCAAGGTACGCGATCCGTGTGGCTTTGTTAACCACCACAATCCGACGCCAGTGGAGCGCTGCAACGCTCGAGGGCGTCGGAGACAACCATCACGTGAGTTCAGCGGACGGCGGGCCGAGTTACCACGGCGTAAGCTCGGGCTACTCGAGTAGCGGTGGGCTACAGGTCTCCGACGAGTCACTATACCGGTGACCGCCGTCGCTTCCAGAGGGTGTGCGGATGTATGACATACTACACCCAAACGCCTACTGGCTCGAGGCGCGAGGACAGAGACATGAGCTACGATATCGAGCGCTACCTCAACGTTCGAAGCGCTTACGGCGCGTCGTTCGGTCCCGACGGTGAACGACTCTCGTTTCTGATGAACACCACGGGAACGGGACAGGTCTGGACGCTCGAGGGCCCCCGCGAGTGGCCGGAGCAACGCACGTTCTACGACGAACGAGTAACGTTCGCCTCGTGGTCGCCCGAGCGGCCGGAGTTGATCTTCGGGATGGACGACGGTGGCAACGAGAAAGTCCAGCTGTTCAGACTCGATGCCGAGACGGGCGTCATCGAGAGCCTGACGGCGAGCCCCGAGGCCGAACAACGTCGTGGCTCGGGGAGCCACAACGAGCCTCGCGCTCGCATCGCTCACGCGAAACACCGATGGGGCGGCTGGAGCCACGACGGCGAGCGGTTCGCGTTCGCCTCCAATCGGCGTGATGAGTCGGTCTTCGACGTATACGTCCAGAACCGTGACGAGACCGGCGACGCGGCCGAACTCGTCTGCGAGGGCGACGGGTGGCTCTCGCTCGCGGGCTGGAGCCCCGACGATTCCCGGCTGCTGGTCTCGCAGGCATACTCGAACTTCGACCAGGACCTCTACGTACTCGACCTCGAGGCCGACGAGCCGACCCTCGAGCATCTGACGCCCCACGAAGGCAACGTCCGGTATCAGAGTGCCAGTTGGGCACCCGACGGCGAGGGGATCTACCTGGTGACCGACGAGGGCGACGCCGACACGCTTTACCTCGCGTATCTCGACCTCGACACTCGAGCACTCGAGACCGTCGCCGACGGCGATGGGTGGAACGTCGACGGCATCGCGCTGGACGACGAGACGGGGCGGTTCGTCTACTCCCGAAACGTCGAGGGCTACACCGAGTTGACCGTTGGCGAGTTCGACGCCGACGATCCCACCGCGTTCGAGACGTTCCCCGAACCCGATCTGCCGGGCGGTATCGCCGGGGGTGTGAGCTTCGACCCCGACGCCGACCGATTCGCACTGTCGACGACGGGCGACACCGTGAACACGAACGTCTTCGTGGTCGACCTCGAGAGCGGCGAGGCCGAGCGGTGGACCGACGCTCCGACGGCCGGTATCCCGCGGGAGACGTTCCAGGAGTCCGAACTCGTCCACGTCGAGAGTTTCGGCGTCGACGGAGAAACCCCGTCGGCTGGGCTGGAGGTCCCTGGCTTCCTCACGCTTCCTGACAACCCTGCAGGCGGGAGCGAGGACGGCGCGCCCGTTATCGTCGACATCCACGGCGGCCCCGAGAGCCAGCGCCGACCGTCGTTCTCGAGCGTGAAACAGTACTTCGTCGATCGCGGTTACGCCTACTTCGAGCCCAACGTCCGCGGTTCGGCGGGCTACGGGGCTGACTACGCCGCCCTCGACGACGTCGAGAAACGGATGGACTCGGTCGCCGACATCGAAGCCTGCGTCGAGTGGCTGCAGGACCATCCCGCAATCGACCCGAACCGGATCGCCGCCAAAGGCGGCTCCTACGGCGGCTTCATGGTACTCGCGGCGCTGACTGAGTACCCCGACCTGTGGGCTGCCGGGATCGACGTCGTCGGCATCGCTAACTTCGTCACGTTCCTCGAGAACACCGGCGATTGGCGCCGCGAGCTTCGGGAGGCCGAGTACGGCAGTCTCGAAGAAGATCGTGCCTTCCTCGAGTCGATCTCGCCGATCAACAACGTCGAGAACATCGAGGCTCCGCTGTTCGTCCTCCACGGGGAAAACGATCCCCGTGTGCCGGTCGGCGAGGCCGAACAGATCGCCGAAAAGGCCGACGCCCAGGGCGTTCCCGTTCGCACGCTGATCTTCGAGGACGAGGGCCACGGCTTCTCGAAACTCGAGAATCGCATCGAGGCCTACTCGGCGATCGCTGACTTCCTCGACGACCACGTCTGAGCCTCGGGTTCCTACACGGGTCGACTGGCGTCTCCGTCTTCCTCGAACATCACGATGACCGTCGGCGCCTCACGGTCGACGTCGCAGTCGGAACCGCGTTCGACGGCGTAAGTCATTTCTCCGGTCTCGTTGGCGGGGACCGAAGCATGCAGTTCCAGTTCGTGTGTGCGCTCGTCATTGCGGTCGATTCGGTCCGGAACGTCGTAACTCCGGGGCTCGTACCGAACGGGGACCTGATCCGTCTCGACGTCGGTGCCCACCACACAGCCCGCTGCCGATGGCAGATCGACCGGGCGCGCAAACGGCGAGGGGTTCGTCACAGTGAGCGTGCCGACGGTCGCCTCGGCGCGGACCCGGTCCTCATCGTCGTCCGTCTGTGGAACGTCGACCGTCGTTTCGTCGTCGAGTTCGACCGAATACTGGACGTCACCGGTGACGACGTCCGCGCCGACGAAGACGAAACTCACAGCAACTATCCCGACGACGACGTAGCCAGCGGCCCGGCGGCCGACGTCGAGTCGCTGCCGGCGAACACCGTACCCGAGGCCGACGAACAGCGCTGCCGAGGCCGAAAGCAAAAGGAAGACGCCGGTCTCGTCGACCGTATAGCGAGTCGCTACGTACCCGAGAAACACGGCGTACGACAGCCCCGCAACTGCGTAGGCGACCACGTCGAGGACGTCGCGCTCGAGGGTAAGGCCAGCGACGAGAAAGGCGACGAACGCAGCGAACAGCAACGCAGCCGTCACCGTAATCGAGAGGCCGAACACTACGTCACGGGCGAAATACAGGAGCGCGCCGAGTGCGAAGAGGACGCCGAGGACGTACAACACCTTGCCGCCATCGAGTTCGAAATTCATTCGGGGACGGCGTACTCATTCCTCGCTGTCAGTATCAACGTTATGACTGATCGACGTGGACGGGCAGACTCTGGTCGACAGACTGCGGATCGATCGACGCCACACCTTTTTCGGCCGCCTGCGAACGACCAGTTATGGTTACGGGCGCGATTCTCGCCGGCGGCCGATCGACCCGCTTCGGCGACGAGGACAAAGCCGTTGCGTCACTCGCAGGAACGCCGATGATCCGCCGGGTCGCAGATCGACTCGCTGGGACGGCACCGCCGGTCGAACCGGGCGCGGCGGCGGCCAGCGACGGCGAACCCGTCATCGACAACCTGGTCGTCAACTGCCGAGCCGACCAGCGCGAACCGATCGCCGACGCGATGGCGGGGTATCCACTCGAGGTCGCCTACGTCGAGGACGAGACGCCGGACCAGGGACCGATGGCCGGCATCCGAAACGCCTGTCGAGGCGCGCCCGACGAGTGGACCGTTATCGTCGCCTGCGACATGCCGTTTGTCGACCCGACTCTCGTCAGCTACCTCTGTGGGGTGGCTCGAGATCACGAGGCGGCAGTTCCCCGACTCGAGGACGAGTGGTATCAGACGACTCAGGCCGTCTACCGCTCGGCGCCGATGGCGGACGCCTGTGACCGGGCGCTCGCTCGCGGCGACAGAAAGATCCTCGAGCCGTTGTTCGACCTCGACTACGTCGTCGTCGACGACGATGCGATCCGTGACGTTACCACCGAGTTGACGTTCGATAACGTCAACACCAGTGCGGACCTGAAACGTGCCGAGCGCCGCTATCGCGCGGATGGCCCGGACAGCGAGTGATCGAACGCCCGATTCCGATGGTCCACAACCAATATCCAGTTTGACACTTCGAGCTTCGTCGTCCACCGTGGACCGGCCGATCCCGATTTCACCGCCCAGACGCCGTCTCGAGGACCCACCGCGTGGCTTTTATCTCCCACTCCCGTCACCTAGCGACGATGCCCGACAGGGACGTCCTGGTGCGAGTCGACCTCTCAGCAGGACGTGTAACCAGCGAGGCGATCCCGGAGCGGTGGCTCGAGCAGTACGTGGGAGGGAAAGGCCTCGGCGCTCGATACCTCTACGACGAACTCGAGGCAGGAACGGACCCGCACGCGCCGGAGAACGTTCTCCTGTTCGCGCTCGGGCCGCTCACTGGCTACACACCCGGCGACCAGCGATACGCGGCGATCACGAAGTCGCCCCTGACGGGTGCGTTTCTCGACTCCTACGGCGGTGGCACCTTCCCCGCGCGACTGGCTGGCTCGCTCGAAGGACACCTCGGCGTACTCGTAACGGGTGTAGCTGCCGAGCCCGTCGTCCTCGAAGTCGACGGCGGCGAGGCGCGACTCGAGTCTGCCGACGACCTGTGGGGGCTCAACGCCGAGGCGACCTGCGATCGGTTCCCGGACGCCGCCGTTGCCTGCGTCGGCCCCGCGGGCGAAAACGGCGTCCAGTTCGCGACCATCGCCTCCGACGGCGGCGACCATCACGCTGGCCGCGGCGGCGCAGGCACCGTGATGGGCGCGAAGAACCTGAAAGCCGTCGTGGCCCACGGATCGGCCCCCGACGGGCTCGAGGACCTGCACGAGCGCGACGAAACGGCGTTCGCCGAGAGTGACGCCGGTCGGTGGCTCGCAGCCAGCGACACCCTCGAGACGGTCGACTTCGCGAACGAGGTCGGCGTGTTGCCGACCCGAGGCTGGCAGGCTCGCTCTTTCGACGGCGCCGACAACCTCGGCATCGAACGGGTTCGCAAAGCCGCCCACGGTCGAGAACGACCCGACGATCCCGTCCCAGGAGGGTTTCGCGTCGACAGTGACGAGGGCGAGAGCGTCCCTCGCGGCGCGGCGCCGATCGTCCTCGGGGCCGGCCTCGGCATCGACGACTTCGACGCCGTCGCCACGCTGGGGGCTATCTGCGACCGACTCGCGATGGACGTCATCACCGCGGGCAACGCGGTCGCCTGGTCGATGCGAGCGAGCCAGGAAGGGCTGCTCGAGCGCGACCTCGAGTTCGGCGACGAGGCGGCCGCCCGAACCCTGATCGACGAAATCGCCACCCGATCGACCCCCCTCGGCGAGGCGCTCGCTGACGGCGTCGATGCCGCGACAGCCCGGTTCGGCGGCGACGATCTGATCCCGACGGTCAAAGGAATGGAACTCTCCTCGTACGACCCGCGAAACGCGGAGACAATGGCGCTCGCGTACGCGACGAGCGACCGCGGCGGCTGTCACCGCCGTGCCCGCCCCGTCGAACTCGAGCCCGTCGCTGGTGGCACGTGGGACCCGGCGCGGAAGGTCGCAGCCGTCGTCGACGAGCAGAACCGACGGGCCGTCCTGTGGAGTCTGATCGCCGACGACTTTCTCGAGGACGTATTGCGGCCGACAGTCGCCGCGGAGTGGCTCTCGGCGGTCGGCTACGAGTGCGACGAGGACGAACTCGCACGGGTTGGCGAGCGGGTCTGGACCCTGGTCAAGCTGTTCAACCTTCGCGAGGGATTCTCGCGAGCCGACGACGAACTGCCCTCGACGCTGACCGAACCGCTCGAGGACGACGGGACAGCGGGCCTCGATCCGGAGGCGTTCGACGCGTTGCTCGATCGATACTACGCGATCCGCGGCTGGAACAATCGGGGTCAACCGACCGAGACCACCCTCCGTCGGCTGGATCTGTGTGACGTGTCGGACGCAGAGACACCGGTCCGGCGCTCCTCAGACGAGACACCCGCCGGCCGCTCGACAGACGAGACGCCGGAGACCTGAATCGGCCGTCGTACCTCGCCAGCGACTTCAGACGACGTCGACGACCGGCTGGTCCTCGAGAAAGCTCGTGAGAACGACGCGTGAGATGAGGCGCTGCTCGTGTAGCTGTGCCGCGATTTCGCGGGCCGTCCGCTCTGTGTCGGCGTCGTCGACCATGTTGATCAGCGGGACGACCGTCGCATCCGCCGGAACGTCGGCCCAGCCGCCTCGGTCGCTCGCGAGGACGGTCGCCACGTCAGCCGCCGAAATCCGGTCGCCGTGCTCGAGACCGGTCAGTTCGACGACGCGCTCGGGCCGGTGGACGTGCTCGTCGGTCAGCGGTTCGCCGACGATACGTGCGCTGGCGATCGGGACGACGATGTCGGCGGAATCCGGAATCTGGGGTTCGTTTTCGCCGGGTGCTTTGAACCAGCGAGTTCGTGCGCCATCGGCTTTGACGAGCACCGAAACGTCGTCGTCGACGTCGGCTGCGAGGGCGTCCACCGTCTCCGTCTCGTATCCCCGATACCGGTCGGATCGTTCTCGAGCGCGGACGAGGCCGATCGGCCACTCTCGAGCTTCCTCGACGGGCGACAGCGGCGCTTTGGCGACGTGAACGGCCGCGACGTGATCGTCGAACGGTGGAATCCTGACGGTCGCGGTGACGATCGCCCGCTCGAGTCTCCCGGCGAGTGCGTAAAGCGTCGATTTCTTGCCGCCGGCACCGACGACGCAGGTTACGTTGCCGTCGGCATCGAGTGCCTCGACGAGGTCCATACCGAGTAGAGGCGGCTCGAGCCCTTGAGTGTACTCGTCGCCGATCCTGGGACTCGAGAGTCGGCAAGTCAGACCGATTCGGTTGCGTTAACCAGCCCCGTGTCCGTAGGTGGATGCATGCACTGGCGACGAGCCGTCGTCGGGCTCTCGATCGCCGTCGGTGTCGTCGCCTTGCTGGTCTACGGCGTCGGCTGGGACACCGTCGTCGATCACGTCCGAGCCGCCCATACCGGATTTCTCGCGGCCGCGTTCGTGGTTGGGCTCGGGATGCTCGTGCTCCGAGGGGCGCTCGTGTGGCGGCTCCTCGACCCCGTCGACGGATCTGCCCGCGGCGCTGGGTTCGCGACGGCCTACCTCGCGGGGTATTTCGCCCGCAGCGCGCTTCCCTGGGGCCGATCGACGGGGACGCCGATCACGGCCTATCTCCTGTCGACCCACTCCGACTCGGAGTTCGAGGACAACCTCGCGGTCGTCGCCGCCGCAGAGGGGTTCAACGCCATTGCGAGTCTCGTCGTCGCCGCCGCCGGAGTCGCACTCTACGCCGCACTCGGTGACACTGGCTCGATCGAGTCCGTCTCGACGAGCGTCGCGCTCGCTAGCGGTGGTGGACTTCTCGCCGCCGGACTCGTGCTCGTCGTCTTCAACAGCGGCATCGCGAGGACAGTCACCCTCGATCTGGTCACGCGACTCGAGCGCACGATCGGGGCGCTACCGAGGCTCTCGCGGCTCGATGGCGTCCTCACGCGACGGATAGACGGCTTCTTCGAGACGCTCGAGGCCATCCAGGCCTCCCGTCGCACGCTCGCCGCGGCGTTTGGTATTGCGGTGGTGAGCTGGGTGTTCAACGCCGCGCCCCTGTACGTCGTTCTGGTGGCGTTAGGCGTCGACGTTCCGTTCGCGCTGGTGCTCGTCTGTGCGCCACTGGCGTCGTTCGGTGGTGTCGTCCCGCTGCCTGGCGGCTCCGGCGGCATCGAGGTCGTCCTCGCGAGTCTGCTCGTCGCGACTGTCGGCGTTCCGGTTGGCGTGGCTGCGGCGGCAGCCTTGCTCTACCGGGTGACGACCTACTGGACACACCTCGCGATCGGCGGCTGTGTTGCCGTCTCGCTCTCCGTATTCGGAACTGATCGGTTCGCCAGCGCGTGACAGACCGCTGTCCGCTTCGCGGCGACCAGCATGTCCGATCACTCGATAACGCCAGTCTTCGTCGCGACCTCGCGAGCCGCGCGCTCGTCCATGCCGTCGCCGAGGATCGTATATCGGTCGCGGATCTCGTGGCAGGTCGTCAGTGCTTCGATGACGGTCTCGTCGTCGATTCCGAGTTCTCGAGCCGTCGTCGGCGCGTCGATGCTGTCGAGTGCGCTCCGGATCTCGCGCCAGAAGCCGCGCTCGCCGCCGTGGAGGTAGGCCGTCATAATCGAACCGACGCCGACCTGGTGGCCGTGGAGAGCAGCCCCGGGGGCGAGTCGGTCGAGCTGGTGTGAAAAGAGGTGTTCGGCGCCGCTTGCCGGACGCGACGAGCCGGCGATGCTCATTGCGACGCCGGAAGAGACCAGCGCCTTCGTGACGATCCAGGCGGACTCCTCCAGACCGGGACGGACGAGGTCGGCGTTGTCGACGAGTATCTCGGCGGTCATCTCTGCGAGTGCGGCGGCGTACTCGGAGTATTCGACGTTTTTGAGCCGCTTGGCGAGTCGCCAGTCCATCACGGCCGTGTAGTTCGAGATGATGTCCGCACAGCCGGCAGTCGTCAGCTCCCACGGCGCTTCGGCGAGGACTGCTGTATCGGCAACGACGGCTAACGGGGGTTCAGCGGCGACGCTGTGGCGCGTATCCCCGTCCGGGACCGACCCACGGTTGCTGACGATCCCGTCGTGGCTCGCCGCTGTCGGCACCGAACAAAAGCCCATCTCGAGGTGGTCGCTGGCCATCTTCGCGATGTCGATGGCTTTCCCGCCGCCGACGCCCATCAGGTAGGAGACCTCCTCGGCCTCGGCTGCCTCGATGACGGTCTGGACCGACTCGAACGTCGCTGCTTCGATCGAGACGATGGCGGGGTCGATCCCTGCGGCCTCGAAATCGGCGGCGATCGGCTCGCCAGCGACGGATCGGGGGGTTGGGCTCGTGACGATCAACGGCCGCCCCTGCAAGTGGAGGTCGTCGACGACCTCGACGACCGACTCGAGGACGCCGTGACCGACGACGACGTTTCGCGGCAGGCGAATCCACGTCGACTTCTCGAACATACCTCACCAGTCACACCCCCGGACCATACGTGTTTTCTCCACGAGATCGTCCCCGCCGACACGTGAAAACTCGCCAGTGATTGCCAACCCGCCAGCCGAGCACAGCAGTCTCCGGCCGCCAGCCCAGCCCATCGAATTCAACCAGTCTGATCGATCCGTCGGCTGAACAGTCACCACGACTCAGAAAGGGATTCTTTTTCCCCGTCGTCGAACGGCCATCCATGACGGAGCACTTGCGGACGGAGCGGTCCCAGGAGCACCCACTCGAGTGTGGCCACTGTTACTACCCGATCCCCGGCGAACCGAACGAGTCCGACGACGGGCAGTTCTGTTCGACGACCTGTCTCGAGGCAGCCGAAGACGACTCGACGATGCCCGACCCCGGTGCGTACAAGCGCATCGTCACGGGGATCGAACCGATCGATTCGCTCGTCCACAACGGCGTCCCGGCGGATTCGTTCGTCTTGCTCTCGGGCGACGAAGGAACCAGACGCGACGAGCTGCTCAGCGAGCTCGTCTGGCGCGCGCTCGAGCGCGGCGAGCCGGCGGTCATCGTTTCCTACGCCAACCCGCCGACAGCGACGCTCGAGCGGCTGTTCGAGAACGGCTGGAACGTCCTGCCCGCGCTCGAGAACGACCGGCTGCGCATCCTCGACTGTTTCACCCACCGACTCGCCGACCGCGAGCAGTTCCTCGAGACCCGAACGAAGTGGGCGACGTTCGTCGGCGAGACGTGTGCCGACGCCGTCATCGAAGTCACAGAGCCCGACGACGTCCGTTCAGTCGCTACCAACCTGCTCGGGGCGCTCGAAGACCTCGAGATGAGCGAGACGGGGCTCGTGACGATCGACTCGCTCGACGAACTCGGGACACTGGTTCAGGACCAGCTCGTCCACAACTTCGTCAAGGACGTCCGAGCGACCGTCTGCAAGGCGCGGTACGTGCCGATCGTTGCGGGAGCGACGACCGCGGGCGCCGACGGCTATCCGGACGAGGAGTACGTCTTCGACGGGATCGTCGACCTCCGGTTGACCGAGGAGCTGACTCCGGGAGCCAGGGTGACACAGCTCGGCGTCAGGAAGCTGGTCGGAGCGCGGTACCTCCCACAGTGGGTAACCTACGAGTACGAGCCCGTCCACGGGCTGGTCGCCCTCGAACGGTCGCGCCCAGCCCAGCAATCGACGGCCGCCGACGACCGTAACGCGCCCCCGCCACAGTAAACCGGCGCTCGAGTCACCGACTCGCCGCCTCTGTGGTCGCCTAACCGCCTGTGAACCGTTCCGCTTCTCGAGTGCGAACCACATCGGTTTTTCTTCGAGTCGTCCTTCCATCTCGACATGGGCGGCACCTACGTTCTCGTGGTCAACGTGGCCGAGCAATCGACGATTGAGGTCGGTGCGCTGGGCGATCGAACGTTCGAGGTCGGTGCGTACGCCTACGTCGGCAGCGCGTTCGGCCCGGGCGGGTTCTCACGAGTCGAGCGCCATCGTGAACTCGCAACCGGACAGCGAACGACGCGTCACTGGCACGTCGACTACCTGCTCGGCCACCGGGCAACGACGCTCGAGTCGGTCGTCACCTTCCCCGACGCCGACCGAGAGTGTGAACTCGCCACCTCGCTTCCGGGCGAGCCCGTCCCTGACTTTGGAGCCTCCGACTGCGGATGTTCGGCTCACCTGCTGGCTGCGCCAACGACCGAGACCGTCCTCGAGGCGGCGCTCGAGGCAGGCGGGGTCCGTCTCGAGAGCGACAGTTCGTAAGCGCTCGAGGGCGAACGGCGGTCGACGACCGGCAAGTTATTAGCAACCATTGCGAAGCGGTAGCTATGGGCAACTCAGAGACAGAGACCGATCCAGAACTCGACGACGACGCGATGGACGCCTTCCCCGTGCCGGCGTTCGAGGACCTGCCCGAGGATCTGAAAGCGCGCATCGCCGAGGAAACCGACCGGGCAGGGTTCACCCCGAACGTCTTCTCGGCGTTCGCGTACAAGCCCTCCCACTTCCGGGCCTTCTTCGACTATCACGACGCGCTCGTCGAGGACACCGCTCTGGAGCGCGAAGAGATCGAGATGATCGTCGTTGCCGTCTCCGGCGTCAACCACTGTTACTACTGTAACGTCGCCCACGGCGCGCTCGTCCGGATCTACGCCGACGATCCGACACTGGCCGATCAGTTGATCGCGAACTACCGCACGGCAGATATCAGCGACGCCCACCGGACGATGCTCGATGTCGCAGTGAAACTCACCGAGCGACCGAACGCGATCGAACGCGCCGACTACGACCGTCTCCGCGAGGCGGGGTTCAGCCAGGAGGCGATCTGGGACATCGCCGCCGTCACTGCGTTCTACAACCTCAGCAACCGGATGGCTGCCTTCGCCGAGATGCGTCCGAACGACGAGTTCCACACGCTGGGCCGGTAGCCCTTCACGCCGGTTCGAATCCATCGCCCGATCGGCGTCGCCACCGGCGGTTCGACGTCGCCACCGACTCGAGCGACTCACTATGAGTCGACCTACCACACCGACGTGACCCGAGTGAACGTTCATTTGTGCCGCCATCGAATCCGGTCTCGAGGATGGTCGACAGCGTTCCGACACGTCTCGAGCGAGTCGCAGCGGTGGTCGCGATCGTCGCACTCGTCCTGCTGGTCCCAGCCGCTGCGCTCGGTTTCGGAATTACGGCCGTCGTCTTACTGTTCGTCGTCGTCACGTGTGGCACCATCGCGAGAGTTCGGGTTGGCCTCGACGAGTTGCTCACCTTCGGCGTTCGGTCGATCCCTGAGGACGATCCGGCCGCCGAGCGATACCGCGAGCGTCGCGAGCGCAAGGACGAACGCGTTCGCGAAGCCGTTTCCTCCGACTACGACCCCCGCCTCGACCGTCTGCTAGTGATCGGACTGGTCGTGGTCGGCATCGGTGCCCTCGGAGCCGTCGCAGTGACCGGTGGCGAGAACGGAGCCATCGGGCCGCTGCTGGTAACTGCACTGGTCGCGCTCAACGCCGCACTGGTCGCCTACGGCGCAGCCCATCTGCACGACCGATCGGATTCGAGTACGGACGACTGATACTGCCGAACAGCGCGTGCACGAGAAGTTGCTACACCGGTCTCGTGAGTGTACGTCAGCGATTGCTGGTCGACGGTATAACGCACGTGTGTCTGTGATTGCGATCATCACACTCCTGGCCGTAACCTTAAGGCGGGCTTAGAGGATTTTCGGAACCATGGATACGGGAAAGCTCGAGCTACACCGTCGCTGCTCACCAGTTGCCGACACTATCTACGGGGACGAAGAGACACACTCGCCGGTGGTCATGATTGCTGAAGCCCTGGCGGAAGCCAGTGGGACCGAGATGAGAGCGCTCCCACCGCTCAACGACTACGTCGACTGCGACGCGCTCGAGCGGTTGTTCGACACTAGCGACAAGGCCGTCGATACGATGGTTCTGAGTTTCAAAATCGAGCAGTGGAACGTGTTCGTCCGATCTGATGGGGCTATTCGCGTCTGTGATGCAACCGACCGCAACGGGTTCGAACCGATTTTCGAAGAGCAGCCGGAGTAACACTCGATTGCGGCGATATGGCGTCAGTTTCGACGTGTCGAAAACCGACGACAGTAGCCCCGCTCAGTCGTCGCTCGCGGCGAACCCGACGGAATCGGCCTCGGCGTCGCCGCCGGGTGCCTCGGGCAGTTCGCTGCGGACGTCGTCGCTGCCCTGCTCGGTGATGGCCGCGTGGTAGGCCTCGGGCATCACCTTCACGAACGACTCGAGCGTTGCTTCCCAGTTCTCGAGCAGGTCGCGGCCGCGTTCGGAGCCGGTGTAGGCGACGTGGTTCTCGACGAGTCGTCGGAGCATTGCCTCGTCTTCGTCCTCTAGGTCGTCGTGGAGCGAGACCATCTCGGTGTTCGCGCGGTCTTCGAACGTCTCGTCGGGGTCGAAGACGTAGGCGACGCCGCCGGACATCCCCGCGGCGAAGTTCTTCCCGGTCTCGCCGAGGACGGCGACGACGCCGCCGGTCATGTACTCACAGCCGTGGTCGCCAACGCCCTCGACGACGGCCTTCGCGCCGGAGTTGCGGACGGCGAAGCGTTCGCCCGTGACACCGTTGACGTACAGCTGGCCGCCCGTCGAACCGTACAGCGCGACGTTGCCGATGGCGACGTTCTCCGTCGGCTCGTAACCGGCCGATTCGGGCGTTCTAACGGTGATCTTACCACCCGAGAGTCCCTTCCCCACGTAGTCGTTGGCGCTGCCCTCGAGGTGGAGGGAGACGCCGCTTGCGAGGAACGCGCCGAAGCTCTGGCCGGCTGTCCCCTCGAGGTCGACCGTGATCGTATCTTCGGGGAGGCCGGTTTCGCCGTAGCGACTGGTGATCCGGTTCGAGAGCATCGCGCCGACCGTACGGTCGACGTTGGTCACGTCTGCGGCCAGCGCGACGGGCGTCTTCTCGTCGATCGCCTCGGGGGCGGCCTCGATCAGATCGCGGTCGAGTTGGTTCTCGAGGCCGTGGTCTTGGTCGCGGATCTTCCGGCGAACGTCACCTTCAGGAGTCGCGAGCACTGCCGAGAGGTCGAGGGTGCGGGCTTTCGGGTGCTCGACGTCCTGGCGCTGGGCGAGGACGTCGACCGCGCCGACCATCTCGTCGACCGTCGCGAAGCCGAGTTCGGCCATGATCTCGCGCAGCTCCTGGGCGATGAACGTCATGTAGTTGATGACGTTCTCGGGTTCGCCGGGGAAGCGCTTGCGCAGATCGCCACGCTGGGTCGCGATGCCGACCGGACACGTGTTGTTGTGACACTGCCGGGCCATCACACAGCCCTCGGCGACCAGACTCGAGGTGCCGAAGATGTACTCCTCCGCGCCGAGGAGGGCGGCGACGGCGACGTCACGACCGGTCATCAGTCCGCCGTCGGTGGAGACGCGGATGCGGTCGCGCAGCCCCGTCGCACACAGCATCTGGTTGGCTTCGGCCAGCCCGAGTTCCCACGGCAGGCCCGCGTGTTTGATCGACGTCCGTGGTGACGCGCCCGTCCCGCCTGAGTGACCGGAGATGTGGACGACGTCGGCGTTCGCCTTCGCGACGCCGGCGGCGATGGTGCCGATGCCCGCTTCGGAAACGAGCTTGACGTTGATGTCGGCGTCTTCGTTTGCCGTTTTGAGGTCGAAGATCAGCTGTTTCAGGTCTTCGATCGAGTAGATATCGTGCAACGGCGGCGGCGAGATGAGCCCGACGCCTGGCGTCGACTTGCGGACGTGAGCGATCATCTCGTTGACCTTCTCGCCGGGGAGGTGACCGCCTTCGCCCGGCTTGCTGCCCTGAGCCATCTTGATCTGGAGTTCGTCGGCCGACGAAAGATACGTCGAGGTAACGCCGAACCGGCCCGACGCGACCTGCTTGACGGTACACTCCCGTTCGGTCCCGAACCGTTCCGGCGGCTCGCCACCCTCGCCGGAGTTCGACTTCCCGCCGATACGGTTCATCGCGATCGAGTTGTTCTCGTGGGCCTCCGGCGACAGCGAGCCGAGCGACATCGCCGCAGTCGAGAACCGTCTGACGATCTCTTCGATCGGTTCGACCTCCTCTATCGGGATCGACTCGCGGTCGGAGTCGAACTCGAGCAGTCCACGCAGCGTCTGGAGCGTCTCCTGCTGGTCGTTGACCAGTTCGGCGAACTCCTGGTAGCGCTCGTAATCGCCCGAGCGGACGGCCTGCTGGAGCGTGCCGACGGTTTCGGGGTTCCACTGGTGGTGGATCCCCTGCTTGCGGTGATTGAACTCGCCGGAGCGCTCGAGCGTCGACTCCTCGTCGGTCTCGAACGCGACGGCGTGACGTTCGCGGAGGTCGGACTCGAGTTCCGCGAGGCCGATCCCCTCGGTTCGGTTCTCGGTGCCCTCGAAGTAGTCGGCGACGAGCCCCGAGTCGAGGCCGACGGCCTCGAAAATCTGGGCGCCCTGGTAGCTCTCGACCGTCGAGATGCCCATCTTGGCCATGATTTTGAGGAGGCCGTCCTCGACCGCCCCGACGTAAGCGTCGATCGCCACTTCGGTGTCGGCCCCCTGTGGGCCGGCGGTCAGGTCCTCGATCGTCTGGTAGGCGAGATACGGGTTGACCGCGCCCGCGCCGTAGCCGACCAGCGTGGCAAAATGGTGGACGGTCCGGGGGTCGGCGGACTCGACGACGAGCCCGACGTGATTTCGGAGGCCGTTACGGACGAGGTGGTGGTGGACGGCACCGGTCGCGAGCAGACTTGGGATCGCAACGCGGTCGACACCGACACGCCGGTCCGAGAGGACGATGATTTCGTGTCCGTCTTCGTCGATCGCTTCGACGACGTCCTCGCGGACGCGTTCGATCGCGGCCTCGAGATCCGGCCCCGGCTCCTCGCTCGTCGGCTCGTAGGTGACGTCGACGGTTGCGGCAGTCATACCGTTGGCGTCGCTGTCCCGGATCGCCTCGAGTTCGGCGTCCGTGAGGATCGGCGAGTCGAGAACGAGCTGTCGGGCGTGTGCTGGCGACTCGTCGAGTAAGTTCCGCTGGAAGCCGAGTCGGGACTCGAGACTCGTCACGAGTTCCTCGCGGATGTAATCGAGCGGCGGGTTCGTCACCTGGGCGAACAGCTGTTTGAAGTACGAAAACAGCGGCCGGTTGTACTCGGTTAACACCGACAGCGGCGTGTCGTCGCCCATCGAGCCGACGGGGTCCTTGCCCTTCTGGGTCATCGGCTCGATCATGTTCTCGAGTTCGTCGTGCGTGTATCCGAACGCAGCCTGATGGTTGCGAAGCGACGAAACCGGCTTCCGTGGCGTGCTGTCTGCTGTCGTCAGCACGTCGTCGAGATGAACCTGTTGGTCGTCGATCCACTCCCCATAGCGGTCGTCGGTGAGGTCGTCGAACACTTCGTCGTCGGGGATGACGCGGCCTTCTTCCGGATCGGCGAGGAAGAGCTGACCTGGCTGAAGCCGCCCACGCTCTTCGATCTCTTCGGGATCTATGTCGAGCGCCCCGGCCTCGCTGGCCACGATCAGACGGTTGTCCGTCGTGACGTCGTACCGACACGGGCGCAGCCCGTTGCGGTCAAGCACCGCGCCGACGCGCTCGCCGTCGGTCGCCGCGACGAGGGCGGGTCCGTCCCACGGCTCGACCAGCGAAGCGTGGAAGTCGTACCACTCTCTGCGACCTTCGTCCATCGATTCGTCGCCGCGCCAGGCCTCCGGGACGAGCATCCGTAGCGCGTGCGCCAGATCTCGGCCGTCCTGCATGAGCAACTCGAGGGCGTTGTCGACGCTTGCGGTGTCGGACTGGTCGGGGTCGTCGATGATCGGCTTGACTGCCTCGAGGTCCTCGAGTACGTCGCTCTCGATGTCGGTCTCTCGGGCGCGCATCCAGTTGACGTTACCCTGGATAGTGTTGAACTCGCCGTTGTGGACGATGTTCCGGTAGGGATGAGCGAGATGCCAGGCACCGAGCGTGTTCGTCGAGAACCGCTCGTGAACCATGACGAAATTCGACTGCAGTCGCTCGTCGGTGAGATCCGGGTAGTACGCGGGCACCTGCTCGCCTTTGAGCAACCCTTTATACACCAGCGTTTTCGAGTCGAGTGAGCAGACGTAGAATCGGTCGGCACCGTCGGCGGTGGCGTTTTCAACGGCGTCTCCGTGAGCGTCGCGAGCTGAGGCTCGCCGAGCACGTTGCTCGACGGCGTTTTCGAGCGCTCGGCGGGCGACGTAGAGTCGGCGGTCGAACGCGTCACCAGTGACGTCGTCCTGCGGTGTGACAACGACTTGCCAGACGTCGGGTTCGGACTCGAGGGCCGTCTCTCCGAGGTCGTCGTTGCTCGTCGGGACGTCGCGCCACTCGAGGACGTCGAGGTCGTAGCTTTCGAATGTGTCCTCCGCGAGTGAGACGAGTTCTGCACGCACAGTGTCGTCCTGTGGGAAGAAAATAGAACCGACGGCGTAGGTCTCCGGCAGGTCGGTCTCGAGAACATCGGCGAAGAACTCGTGGGGGAGCTGGAGCATGATCCCGGCCCCATCTCCGGTGTTTTTCTCAGCCCCGGTCGTGCCGCGATGTTCCAGGTTTACCAGTAGTTCGAGTCCGTCGGCGACGACGTCGTGACCTCGACCGCCCTCGAGGTCCATGACGACGCCGACGCCACAGTTCGACCGTTCGTCCTCGAGGTCAGCGAGACCCCGCGAACGGTCGGCCGATGGCGCTCTGTGTGGCTGTGACATATACACCACTTGTGGTATCTCCTATATGAGGCTGGCCCATAATGACTAAGTGTATTATTAGCTCATATAGTTGTGTATAAGGTGTATGGGCATGTTTAGACACCAGTACGGGATCGGGTTCGGCACCAGTATTCGAGTTCGAGCCGGGCGGCGCTCGTCGAAGTAGACTCCCAGCGGTATACCCGATTATGGCCCAGTCAACGAGCTTATGAACTGAGTGGGCGACAATATGTGTGCCGATAGCATACACAGCATCCGGTCAGTGAACGAATCATGACCCGATGGAGTGGCTACTGGACAGTTTCGGTTGCACGGAAAGTGTCAGAGGCACGTAGTGCCCACCCCGGCAGAGTGAACACCACAGACATAGATGACGGATCCAGTGGTAAGCACTCTTGGGTTAAAGAATTAGGTTTGAGAGAGATTCAATGGCAGGGGCGGCCGGGGCAGGGCGGGAAGACGAGTGGCGGACCGGCGACAGCGGTGAGTCGTCCGTCGGCGATAGCGACGGCTTGCCTATCGACGGCAATGGTGGTTCGCCTGTCGACGGTACGAATGGCTCACCGGTCGACGGCAGCGACAGCTTACGACACAGTGTCGACACGTCACAGCAAACAAAACCGTCGAACGGGCTCGAGAACCGTTTCGTCGGCCCAGCATCTCACATGGACTCGAGGGAGTCGCCTCGAGTGTCCGGACTCGTCAGTACGACTTCGCGAAGTAGGCGTACTGGTCGGCCGGCTCGCCACAGAACACACACTCGGTCCCCTCAGGCGGCCGTTCGGGTTCGCCAGCACTTCGGCCGCCCTTGTCGACTACCGGTTGCATGACGATCTCGGCGGAGACCTTCTCTTTGATATCGTCCTCTTCGGTCGAATCGCCACACCACGGCACCTTCACGTAGCCACCGTGTTTGCCGATCGTCCCCATGATCTCCTCGGGGGTGTCGGCCGTCCGGACGTTCTCTTCGAGGTTCTCCGCGGCGGTGTCGTACAGTTTGGTGAAGACCGTCTCGAGGTGTTCGTCGACGGCGTCGACGATCTCGTCACGGTCGGCGACGGACTGCTCGTTGTCCGGACGGTGGACGAGCGTGACCTCCCCGTCGTCGACCTCGTTCGGGCCGATTTCGAGGCGGAGGGGAACGCCGTTCAACTCGTGTTCGTTGAACTTGAAGCCGGGGTTGCGCTCGTCGCGGTCGTCGAGTTCGACGCGGAAACCGGCCGCCTCGAGATCGTCGGCGATGGCTTCGGAGTACTCGAGGACGGCGTCCATGGTGTCTTCCTGCCAGATCGGGACGATAGCGATCTGCGTGGGTGCGATCGTTGGCGGGAGGACGAGACCCTGATCGTCGGAGTGAGTCATGATGAGCGCCCCCAGTGCGCGCCAGGACAGACCCCACGAGGTCGTGTAGGCGGTCTGTTCCTCTTCGTCTTCGTCGGCGAAGGTGATGTCGAACGCCTCCGCGAACGACTGGCCGAGATGGTGGCTCGTCCCACCCTGGACGGACTTGCCGTCGGGCATGAGCGCCTCGACGGTCGTCGTCGTATCAGCGCCGGGGAACTTATCGTGTTCGGGTTTCTTACCGCGCAAGACCGGTATCGCGAGCACCTCCTCGTAGACGCGGGCGTACTGGTCGAGGCGAGTCCAGACCTCCTCCCAGGCTTCTCCGTCCGTCGCGTGGGCGGTGTGGCCCTCTTGCCACATGAACTCCTTCGTTCGGAAGAACGGCTTCGTCTCGGTCGCTTCCCACCGGACCACGGAACACCACTGATTGATCCGTAACGGCAGATCACGGTGGCTGCGGGTCCAGTCGGCCATAAACGGCGCGATGATCGACTCGCTGGTCGGTCGGACAGCGAGGCGCTCGTCGAGTTCGTTGTGGCCACCGTGGGTCACCCAGGCGACCTCGGGGTCGAACCCCTCGACGATGTCTTTCTCGCGCTCTAAGAAACTCTCGGGGATGAACATCGGGAAGTAGACGTTGTCGACACCGGTCTGTTTGAACCAGCCGTCGAGGGCGTCCTGAATGCGCTCCCAGAGGGCGTACCCGCGGGGTTTGGTGACGATGAATCCGCCCATCGGCGCGTAGTCCGCAAGTCCCGCCTTCTGGACGACCTCGGCGTACCACTCGCCGGGTTTGTGCGATTTCGACTCGGTGATCCCGAGTTCTTGACTCTCGTCGCTCATTGCTTCGACACTCAGTCAGCGCACCCTTAAACCATACGAAGGCCGCCGCTGCCCGTCGTCCATTCCATACAGCCGTGTCAGGGACGCTCACTGGAGCGTATCGGAACCGTCAACGAGAGCGTGAAGCGACGGCCCACAGGGGCGTGGCGACCACGCGACCGAAACAACCCTGGACCGATTCCTTCCTGTTCTCACACACTTATGACGTTCGCTTACAACTGGTAGGACATGCGCGCCATCGAGGTAACAGAATACGGAACCAGTGACGAACTCGAGCCCGTCGAGACCGACGTCCCCGAGCCGGGCCCCGGCGAAGTCCGGATCGACGTCGAGGCAGCAGGGATCAACTTCGCGGACATCATGCAACGCCGCGGCCTGTACCCCGGCGGACCCGACGCTCCGTACGTCCCGGGCATGGAGGCAGCTGGGACGATCGATGCGACCGGCGAGGGCGTCGGCCTCGAGGAAGGCGACCGCGTCGTCGCGATGCTGAACACCGGCGGATACGCCGAGTATGCCACCGCCAACGCGCAGATGCTCTTTCCCATTCCCGAGGGGATGAGCTTCGAGGAAGCCGCCGGCTTCCCCGTCCAGTTCCTCACGGCTCACTCCTGTCTGTTCGAGTGGGGTGGCCTCGAGGAAGACGAGACGGTCCTCATCCAGGCCGCCGCGGGTGGCGTTGGAACCGCGGCCGTCCAGCTCGCGTCGAACGCCGGCGCGGAGGTCTTCGGCACCGCGAGTACCGAGGAGAAACTCGAGCTCGCGGCCGACCTGGGCTGTGACCACCCGATCAACTACACCGAGACGGACTTCCGTGAGGTCGTCGAGGCGGAGACTGACGCCGAGGGCGTCGACCTCGTTTTGGAGAGCGTCGGTGACGACGTCTTCGACCGCAGCCTCGACGCCATGAAACACTTCGGCCGGATGGTTACCTTCGGCGTCGCGAGCGGCGTCCCTGCCTCGGCCGAAAATCAGCGGCTGCTCTTCGAGAACAAGACCGTCACAGGGTTCCACCTCGGACAGGCCGCCTCCCACGACCCGAGCAAGATCATGAAGGCTGTCCCCGAACTCACCCAGGGACTGACGAGCGGTGACCTCGAGGTCGTCCTCGGCGAGTCGTTCGCGCTCGAGGACGCAGCCGAGGCACACCAGTACATCGAGGATCGGAAGAGCTCGGGTAAGGTCGTCTTAACGCCCTAAGCCGAGAGTGAAGCGATACGTTCGATTGTGAACGGCTCGCGTCTCGGTGACCGCCTGATCGACGCCCGCCCATCGAACGCATGCTCGTACTCGAGGTGGAGTTCGATCGCTTCTGTCGTGCTATCTCTGGCAGCGGGCGAACGGGTCGACTTAGCCGAATATAAACGACCGGTCCCTTCCTGTGTCGCGAGAAAAACGTTCAGGTTGAATAGGTAATTCACGATCAGCTAGAGACGAATGGCGTCGCTTCGTGTGCTGTACGTCGACGAGGAGTCCGCACTCGAGCCGGTTCGTCGGTACCTCGAGGAAGAAACCGAGGCCGCCGAGTTCGACGTGCAGACCGTGACACGTCCCGAGCACGCACTTCCGGCACTCGAGGAGGTTGACTGTCTTCTCTGTGGGGCTCCACTTCCCGACTCGAAACGAGGCGAGGGCGACGCGCCGACGCTGGCTTTCCTCGAGCGAGTCAGAGAGCGGGATTCGTCGGTTCCCACCGTGGTGTTCGCTGGAGAAGAGGCGGGCGTAACCGTCACTGCGGCGTTCGAAGCGGGCGTAACTGACTACGTTCGAAAACCCGAGACGGAACCCCGACGTACAGCGGTCGGAAACGACCGCCAGCGGACGGATCAGGACGTCGGGGTCAATAGTGCGTCTTCGACGACCGGATCCGACAGTCGTCCCACTGCGGCGACGAACACAGTCGAAGCGCTCCCGGCGACCAGCCAGCAATACGAACTACTCGCCCATCGACTCGTCGCCGGCGTCCAACCGCACGGAGAACGTGACTCCTCGCAGCCGACTGCCGAGGCAGCGATCGACCACGTTGCCGACGCCGTGTTCATCACCGACATCGACGGGACGATCGAGTACGCCAACGCCGCGTTCGAGCGGATCACCGGCTACGATGTCGATGACGCGGTCGGTAAGAACCCCCGGATCCTCAAATCCGGCGAGCAGGACCAGACCTACTACGAACGACTCTGGGATGCGATCCTAGACGGGGAGGTGTGGGAAGAAGAGGTCGTCAACGAGCGACAGTCCGGCGAGCGGTACTACGCCCACCAGACGATCTCTCCGATCGTCAACGACGGTGCCGTCGAGAAGTTCGTCGCGGTCCAACGAGACGTGACCGACCGCCAACGGCTCGAAGCGGAGATCGAACGATCCGCCGAGACCCTCTCACAACTCCACGATTCGGCGTTCGGGCTGGACCAACCGATCGAGTCCAAACTCGAGCGCCTGCTCGAGACCGTCACCGAGTCGCTCGATCTTCCCATCGGATACGTCACACGGATCGACGACGGCACACAGGAGGTTATCGCGGCAGTGGGTGAACACGAGACGATCGAGACGGGAGCGACTGATCCACTCGAGCGCACCTACTGTCGGCGAACTATCGACGCGGATGAGCCGGTCGTGGTAACTGACGCGGAGGCCGACCCCGAGTGGGGAGCTGATGCGGCGTTCGACAGGTTCGGCCTCAGCTGTTACATCGGCGCGAGGGTCCTCGTCGATGATGAGGTGTTCGGGACGGTCTGTTTCGCCGATTCGGAGCCAAGACAGCCCCACGTCGGTCGCGTACAGCAATCGACTGTCAAAGCGCTCGCCCAGTGGGTCGGCCGCGAACTCGAGCGGCGGCGCTACGAGCAGGATCTCGAACTTCAGTCGGCGGCGATGGAAGCGTCGATGGACGGGATCGCCATCCTCGATGGCGACGAATACGTCTACATGAACCAGGCCCACGCCGACGTCTTTGGCTACGACGTCGACGATCTCATTGGAACCACGTGGCATCAGTTATACGATACTGAAGAAATCGAGCGATTCGAGCACGAAGTGTTTCCACAACTCGTGGACGACGGCGAGTGGCGAGGTGAGACCGTCGCACAGAAGTGTGACGGCGGTTCCGTCCAGCAGGAGGTCACGCTCTCGCTGCTCGACGGCGACAAGCTCATCTGTACGACCCGAGACATCAGCGAGCGAAAAGCACGCGAACGCGAACTCGAGTTGGCACGGACCCAGCTCAGACAGGTCATCGACCTGGTTCCGGACCTGATCTTCGCGAAGAACCGCGACGGTGAGTACGTGCTGGCGAACGAAACCGTCGCGACGGTGTACGGACGACCGGTCGACGAGATCGTCGGACGCACTGATGCCGAGGTGCTCCCGTCGGAAGCCGACGTGGCCTCGCTTTCGGCGGACGACGAGGCGGTGGGCGAGTCGATGGAGGCGACACACGTTTCGGATGTGGAACTGACAGCAGCGGACGGGAGCACGCGCGTTCTCGAGACGACGAAGATTCCTTTCGAGGTCGCCGGAACCGGGGAGATTGCCGTGCTGTGGTATTCGCGTGACATAACGGAGGTTAAGACCCAACGTGACAGGCTCGATCTGCTCAATCAGGTCGTCCGTCACGACGTCCGTAACGACCTACAGGTGGTCCATGGTCGGGCCCAGTTGCTCGCGGATCGACTCGAGCGAGAGGGGCTATCCGATGTGGCAGTCCACGTCTCGGAAGTGCTCGAAGCCGCCGAAGAGGCGATCGAGTTGACCAAGACCGCACGCGATCTGACCGAGACGATGCTCGAGCGAACCGATGGTCCGGAGCAAATCCCGCTCGAGCCGCTGTTGTCGTCTGAAGCGGACTCCGTCAGTTCACGTTACGGGGACGCCCGGATCGATCTCGAGCGGCCAGTTCCCGACGTGACGGTGATCGCCGACGAGATGCTCGAGTCGGTCGTCGAGAACCTCCTCGTGAACGCAATCGTCCACAACGACTCGTCGAGACCACGGGTGGCGGTATCGGCAGCCGTCGACGACGACCGTGAGTGGGTCGAACTCCGGATCGCCGACGACGGGCCGGGGATTCCCGACGACCGAAAGGAAGACGTCTTCGGGAAAGACGAGAAGGGGCTCGAGAGCCCCGGGACGGGACTCGGCCTGTATCTCGTCAGGACGCTGATCGACCAGTACGGCGGTGAGGTCTGGATCGAGGACAGAGACCGTCGAGTTCAGGGGGAGGATGCTGCGCCCGAAGGTAGCCTGGTCGTCGTTCGGTTGCGTATCGCGGCCGACGGCTAACGTGGTGGGTCACAAACGGCCGACGGCATGGTTTGCACCCACGAATATCGAAGAGACGGTGTGTCGGCTCGGTCGTCGAGACGGCGTTTCACCCGCGAGATCGCGTCGTCGAGCCGTCCGTGATCGGGACGTCCCACTCGAGATCGTGATCGACGAAGTCGGCTTCGTCTAGCGGGGGCCCACCTTCGAACGCGAACTCGCCGACGACCGTCCGTCCAGAAAGGACACCGGGGAGCCACAGTCGGTCGTCCTCCCACATTTGATCGTAGGGGATCTCCTCGACTGAGAACCACTCCGGGCGTGCCTCGGGCGTCGTCACGGGCTCACCCTCGAAGCGGTCGGCCCGATAGACATGACAGACCGTGTGGACGTCACCGTCGAGCCGGAACGTCAGTTCGGCTGCCTTCTCGAGTGCCGCCGGGTCGACCTCGAGGCCGACTTCCTCACGCGTCTCACGAATTGCACACTCCCGTGGGGTCTCTTCGGCCTCGAGCTTGCCACCTGGGCCGTTGTACCAGCCTTCGCCGAGCCCGCGACGTTTCTCGATTAGCAGTACCTCCTCTGGAGTCACGCCGTCGGTCCCCCGGAGCGGAAAACACAGCGTCGCCTCGGTCATATCTGCCCCTTGGTTCGACGACACATAAACCGTCGAGAAATCGTATAGGACAGTGGATGTACCCGAGGCATCAGTCGTCGCCGGTGCCCTCGAGCGCATCGATCTCGGAGAGCCCATACTCCGCAGGCGCACAGCCAAGCGAGCGGTGCGGACAGAACCGACAGTGGGCACCCGGCCTCGTCTCCTGATAGGACGGATCGTCGACGGCCTCGAGGGCGTCGCGGACGTCGTCCCATGCGGGTAACTCGGCTGGATCGAACAGTTCGACACCTGGGCCGTCGACGTCGCCCACGTAGACGTAGCCGGCGGCCACGATCGGTTCGTCGAACCGGTCGTTACAGGCTCGCACGTAGAGGGCGAGCTGAACGGCGTCTTCGGGGTCGATCCGCTCGGCGGTCGTCTTGTAATCGAGGACCACCAGTCCGTCGCCAGCTTCGCCTGCTGCCGCGTCGCTCGTGGGCAACCGACGAACCGAGTCGACGTAGCCGACGACGTCGCCCGCCAGCCCTGGTACGTCCGCGAGCGAAAACGGGAGTTCCGCAGCCAGCTGTGGCCACTCGGCGATGGGGGAGTCGACGGTCGGCGCGTGAGCCTCGAAATAGCGATCGACGCAGGCCAATAGTTCGTCACGAGACTCGAGGAGGCCCCGGGCCGTCAGCTGACGGACGGCCGCCTCGCGCCACTCCTCGCGGGTCCGGTACTCCCGGTAGAACGCCTCCTCGGCGACGTCGTGAAAAACCGTCCCGACGACTCGCGCGCTCGAGCGTCCGTCTGCCCGACGCCGACGTCCTGCCCCGGTCGGTTCCGGGTCGTCGATCGCTCGGACGACGTGCTCGAGGTAGTGTTTTCGCGGACAGGTCTCGTGGGTCTCGAGCGCCGAGTAGCTGTGATAGATCGCAGCCTCCAGGTCGGTTCGACTCGTGAGGGCTGTGAGTGGGAACCGGACGGTGTCGGCAGACAGCGCCGAGAGCGACCGTCCGTTTGGGACGCGGATTGTCGGGACGTCACCGTCGACGTCGGCGACGCGTTCGCGGACGTCCGCCGCGTCGGCTGCCGGAAGCAACGTTTCCGTCCGGAGCAGCCGCCCCAGTCGGTGGACGGTCTCGATCGCCTCGCGCGTCTCGAGCGGTTCGATGGGGCGGTCGTCGTAGCCGGCGTAGTAAGTGATCGTTCCAGGGCTGGTCCCGGCCGAGCGGCCGATCTCGTCGGTCCGGTCGGCGACGCTTCGGGGGTAGGTTTCGCGGACGCGCTCGAAACTCGACCGCAGCGTCTCCCAGAGGTCCATCCGACGGCCGGTCACGGACCACTCGACTTCGGGAGCGAGACAGGCGTCGGCACTCGAGGCAGCGAGGTCGCCCTCCTCGCCGTCGTAGTCGTACGCCGAGCCGAAGACGAACAGGTGGTTTTCGGCGCGGGTGAGCGCGACGTGGAGGACGCGCCACTCCTCGGCGACCGATTCGGCTTCGAGGTCGGCACACAGCGGCGACTGCACGTCCTCGGCGAGCGTCGCAGCGAGGAGTCGGTACCGGGCACGTTCGGCGTAGTCGCGGTCGACACACCACTCCTCATCCGAAAGATACGGGACGAGTACGGTGTCGAACTCGAGGCCTTTCGCCTGATGGACCGTCATCACGTCGACGCAGTCCTCAGAGCGCGTCCCCCGCGTTCGGTCGCTTCCGCTCCCGGCGAACAGCCGCTCAAGTGCGTCGACGAACTCGTCGGTCAGCCGCCTGATGATGTCGTCGCCTCCGTAAGCGTCGACGAACCGATCCAGCCGGTCGAGTTCCGCCCGCTCCTCGCCGGTGAGAAACCACTCGAGTCGCGTCAGCTCGCGAAACCGACGCAGGAAGCCCGACAGCGGGTAGACGTCCCGTTGTTCGGACAGCATCTCGAGGTGGGTACGCGCCGTCTCGAGTCTGTTGGGGCGTTCGAGTGTCTCCGGATTCACGTCGAAGACGGCCTCGAACAGCGAGCCATCTCGACGCTGGAGCGTCCGGAGATCGGCCGCAGGAAGGCGGTACCGGTAGGTGAGTACCCGACGGAGGTGGACGTCCGCGTCCGGATCGACGAGGGCGCGGAGGTACGACAGCAGGGTCTGGATCCCGGGTGCGACCGTGCCCCGTGGCGAGCCGGAGATCTCGTAGGGAATCTGGCGGTCACGAAGTGCCCCGGCGACGGCCTGGGCGTGACGGTTCGTCCGGACAATGACGGCGACGTCGGCCAGGTCACGTCTGGGAACGTTCGTCGCTTCGCCGTTGAGTAGCCGTGAGACGGTGGCGGCGACCTGATCGGCCGGATCACTCTCGAGGTCGTCGCTTTCGACCACGACGACGCGATCCGGCGGCCCGTCGGGGTCGTCGGGTTCGTCGACACACCAGTACTCGCCAGGTGTCCGCCCGTCTTCGCGGAGGGTCTTCGTCGACTGGCCGTCGTAGTAGCAGTGGTTCGTTAGGTCGAGAATTTCCTGGCGCGAGCGGAAATTGAGTTCGAGCGCGAGCGCTTCGTGGTCGTCGTAGACGTCCGCGAGCCGGTCTAGGCCCTCTCGATCGGTGCCTCGCCAGCCGTAGATGGCCTGGTCTTTGTCACCGATAGCGAGCAGTTCGGGACGGTCGGGGCCGTCGGTCAGCGCGGTGATGAGCGAGAACTGCGTCTCGTCGGTGTCCTGAAATTCGTCGCAGTACACCTGGTCCCATTCGGCGGTGAGTCCGTCGGCGATCCGCTCGGCTGTCGGCCGATCGACCCCCGCTGGGTCGGGCTCACCGGCGACGAGGGCCGTCGCAGTCCGCACGAGTTCGTCGAAATCGAGCGCCCGTTCGGCCTCGAGGTGGGCGTGGTAGTCAGCGTAGACGTCGGCGTAGTGGCGGGCGAGCCGGAGGAACTCGACGTGGTGTTTGAGACGACCGAGCGGCGTCTGTTCGATGCGCGTCGTTGCCGTGCCATGAATTTGGTTTCCGAACAGCGCCCTCGGCAGGTGTTTCGTCGTCGGGTCGTCGAGCGAGAGCGTCTCGATCGTCTTCGTCACGCACGTCTGGAGCGCGCGGAAGTAGCGGTCGATGTCGCGGACGACATCGTCGTCCCGGAACGGGGCCGGCGACTCGGCGATCTTTTCGCGGCAGTACTCGACGAGTTTGCCGTACTCGACGAGCGATTCCCGGGCCGTCTCGAGGTGTTCCTCCCGGTTGAAGTACCGAAACGCCTCCTCGTCGAACGACAGCCGGTCATCGGCCCGGCGCTCGAGCCAGAGGACGAACTCGGTACAGAGCTCGAGGGTGCGAACGTCGGGCAGTCCCGCACGGAGGTCCGCCGGCGAGACGTCTTCGCGGCTCATCGTCGCAACGAACGTATCGACGCGATCGACGAGGTCGGCGGTCGACGCTTCGCTCTCTACGAAGGGAGCCGCGAAGCCGTAGTCGGTCTCCGCGAGCAGTCGACCGATGATCCGGCGGCGTTTTCGGTCGGTGACGATCTCGAAGTCGGGCGAGTACCCGAGGTGGTAGGCGTACTCGCGAACGAGCCGGTGACAGAACGAGTGGTAGGTGTAGACGTCGATCGCGGCCGCCGCCTCGGGCTCGAGTCGACGGGAAACCGCCTCACGGATGCTCCCGGCGGCCTCGTTGGCGAACGTCAATACCAACACGTCGTCCGGGTCGACCTCGCCGCGGTCGATAGCACGCTCGATCCGGAGGAGCATCGTCGTCGTCTTGCCCGTCCCCGCTCCGGCGTCGACGGAGAGACAGGACGCCCGCTCGTCGATGACTGCCTGCTGGTCGCCTTTCGGCTCGAGGGCCGCGCCGTCCCACCGGTCACCCATCGAATCGCACCTCGCTGGCGATGTACTCGGGACAGCAGACGGCGTACTCACAGTCTGGACAGGCGTTCCGTTCGATCTGGGGCCAGCGATCGGCCGGGGCGTATCCGCCATCGAGAAGCCGCGCGACCACGCGAGCGAGCCGGTCGTCGACGCTCCGGTTTCGATGCTCGAGCGTCATCCCGAACGTGTGGTGGTCGACGTAGGCGTCGGTGAGGTCTGCGACCTCGAGGGAGGTTTCGACGGTGCCACGGATCCAGTTGACCGCGGTCGCCGTCCGGTCTGCGAGCGGGAGCTGGACATACCGACAGGTTCGTCGCTCGAGGCCGAGGCGATCACAGAGGCGTCGAAGGCCCTCGAGAACGACGCTCGTCTCGAACAGCGCTGCGACCGGTTCGGGATCGAACGCGTCGGTCTCGGTGTCGAAGTGATCGGTGAAGAGGCGCTCGACGTCGCCCTCCCAGTCCGATCGGTATCGCACCAACCCGAGCGGAGCGAGCGTCGGAACGAACCTGACGCCGACGATGGACGAGCCGTCGGCGTAGACGTAGTCGACCGTGGCATCGATACGGACCGTCCGCGAGCGGGCGGTCGACTCGTCGTCGGCGG
This sequence comes from Natrarchaeobaculum sulfurireducens, assembly GCF_003430825.1. NCBI lineage: Archaea > Methanobacteriati > Methanobacteriota > Halobacteria > Halobacteriales > Natrialbaceae > Natrarchaeobaculum > Natrarchaeobaculum sulfurireducens. The sequence continues at coordinate 2,111,278 of NZ_CP024047.1, forward strand.
TCGGCCCATCGGCGGTCGATCCGTCCGGCGCTGGAAGCGAGACGGACCGCGCCAGGGGGAGTACGGGGCCGATCACCTCACCGTCGGTCTCCGCCTCGAGCCGGCGGATACCTGCTGCGTGGTCGGCCCCGAACTCGTCGATGTACGCCCGTAGCGTCGCCTCGAGGACGGTTCGCTCGTGGGTTCGCTGGGCCCTCGAGTGGAATCGCTCGTCGTGAGCGTCCCAGAGCGTCGCCAGTCGGTCGACCGCGGCCTCATAGAGCGTGTCGGCATCGTCTTCGCCGCGTCGCAGCGCCGTACAGATCGACCGCCGAATAACGTCGACGCGTGCCTGCTGGCTATCTCGATCGCCGTCTGGCTCGGGCTCGAGGGCGTCGACGTGTGCGAACTCGTAGCGCCGAGGGCAGTGAAGCCACGTTCTGACGGCCTCGATCGGGATCGCGTCGGTCGGCTCACTCACCGCGGACCACCTCACCAGCAGCGAACTCGAACTGCGACTGGACCGCCTCGATGAGGTCATCGTCGACGCCGTCCGCTTCGAGAACGAGCGCGATCTCCTCGAACAGTTCCTCGGTCGCGGCGAGGTCGGCGTCGCCGCCCGTACTCGCCTCCCGGAGGACTCGCGTTAACTCCGCGCGTGGCTGGTCGAGGATCGTCTCGAGGGCGTTCGCCTCGCCGTAGATCCTCGCCGACCCCGAATCGACGGGCTCGAGTTCGAGACCAGGCGTCGCCCTGAGCAGGTCGAGATACCGAGACTCGTCGTGTGTCCGGCGGAGGCCCCCGGAGCCACGCTCGTACGAGCAGAAGTAACAGACGTCGGTCGCCGCTCTCGAGGCGACTGCGAGCCGCCGTCTGGCGCGCTGGGCGTGGTAGGCGTCGAACGGATCGCCGACCGCGTCGGCGTCGGCCGGCGCGAACGTCTCGACGACGGTCTCCGGAGCCGGATCCGTGACGGCAGGGTACGCCGAGACGTCGCGGAGCCAGGCTGTCGGGAACAGTTGGGTCAGAAACTGTTCGCCAGGGTAGACCTCGTCGATCAGGTCGAGGACGAAGACGGCACGTCGACGGTCGTATTTGAGTGCGTCGACCGGACAGACCGCAACACCACCAGTCGGCGGGTTCGCCTCGACTGCGTGCACGTAGGGTGCGTCGTAACGGATCGTCCGCTCGAGCATCCGTCGCAGTCCCTCCCAGTCGGGGCCGACGAGGTCCGTCTCCTCGACGAACCGAGCGATCTCGAGCACCCGTCGAATGCCTTCGAACTGCTCGCGGGCGTCGACCCACGGTTCCGCTGCTGCGATGCGGCCTTTCAGATCCGTTCGTCGAATCCATCGCTCGAGCGAGCGAGAGACGCTCGCGTCGGCACACGCCTCGAGCAACTCGGGCGTAAACGCCGGGACCCTGGCGCGAAGCCGTTCGATAGCGGCCGTCCGGTCCTCGCCGAATTCGGATTCGAGATCGTGCCGGTCGGAACTGCGTCGCCGACGGGCTCGGACACACTGGAGGGAGACGACGGCGTAGAGTTCGTTGACCGCCGGATCTTCGGCGAGCGAGGGAGTCCCGATCGTCGCTGTCGGGACCCCCGACTCGCGCAGACGCCGTCGGGTTTCGGGAACCCGTTCGATCGACGGCACAGCGACCGCGAAAGCGTCGTAGCGCCAGCCGTGGCGCTCACACAGCGACTGGACCTCGGTCGCGACCGCACGCACCTGTTCACGGGCGGTCCGTGTGCTAATCGTCCGGACCGTCCCGGAAGGTCGTCGACCACTGGTGGCCGTTCGCGTCCCGTCAGGGCCGTCCGCTGGGTCGGACACCACGTCAGTCGGCGGCGTGCCGGCGGCGAGAAACCGCGTGACTGCAGCGTGCGGTGGGGTCCTCGACTCGACGTCGCCCGTTCCGTCGGGGCCGTCGTGATATTCGACCGCCAGGCCGTCACCGACGAGGTCGTCGATCCGACCCGGCTCGACGCGGGTCCGTTCGACGCTCGCGTGTCGCTCACCGAGACAGACGAGATCCGCGTTCGCAGAGAGGGCCGCGAGGTACCGTCGGTCGAGTCGGCGGTACTCCTCGAACTCGAGGGCGAGTACGGCGTCGAACTCGGACGTGACCCGCGCACGGAGGCCGTCGGCGTTCGCCTCGAGCAGGTCGACAGCACGTGGGATCACGTCGGCCCGTTCGACGAACCCGCGCTCCGTCAGTTCCTCGTGGAACCGGTCGTTCATCGCATAGAGGAAAGACAGACACTCCCGAGCGACGCCGATAGGGCCGTCGCCATCGCGGTCGTGGTCCTCGACAGAGCCCCCATCGGCATCAGCCTCGAGCGCCGAGCGCCCGATTCGCTGGCGGGTCGCCTCGAGTAAGAGCTGTCCGACGTCGCGGCCGAAGCTCTCGTGAGCCGACGCGTTCTCGAGGTACGTCGGAACCTCCCGGCTCGCGCCACCGATAACGAGCGAAATGAGCTCGATCCGCTCTTCGTACTCGAGTCGGTCGAGGGTCGGGTCGTGGGCCTCGATCACCTTCGAGGCGTGTTCGGGCACCGACTCAACGCGGGGGGACGACGGCGAGCCGTCCGAAAGCTCGACGTCGGCCAGTGTGGCGCGGACGCGCTCGAGTCCGGTCGGCTGTCGTTTCAATACCAGGACGTTGCGCGCGCCATGAGCGTCGGCGAGTGCGGCGTACTCCGCGGCGACGAACTCGAGGAGGCCTGCCTCTGGGACGGCGCGAAGTTTACAGGTGCCCTCGAGCGACGGTTCCGTGGGCGGCATTCGTAATATGCCCCGTTTATTGGCGACTCGGTATATAAATGTACGGCGAGGCGTGGTCAGCCTGGACTCACTCGCCCATCCAGTCGCTCGCCTGCGGTTCGGACGGGTCGGTCGGTACTTCGACGAGGACCGGTTCGTCGGCCCCAATGGCCGACTCGAGTGCGGATTCGATCGCCGTCGGGGTCGTCGCTCGCTCGGCACGTAGCCCCAGGCTCTCGGCGAGTGCGCTGAATTCGATCGGCGTGTCTCCCCAGCCGTACTCGCTCGCCTCGAAGTCGTAGCCGCGTTTCGCCTGGTCGCTGATGATCGCGTAGTCTTCGTTGACGAAGACGACGACGGTGATCGGGAGGGACTCGGCGACGGCCGTGTGAAGTTCGTGTACACACATCATGAGTCCACCGTCGCCGGTCAGCGCCACGACGTCAGCGTCCGGGTTGGCCACTTGCGCGCCGATCGCCGACGGGACGCCGGTCCCCATCGTTGCCCACGACCCCGGGTTGACGTACGATCGCGGACCGCCAGCCGCGAAGACGTTCAGCCCCCACACGCGAAAGCCGCCGGCATCCGCGGCGACGATGGCCTCGGCGGGCACGCACTCACGGACGGCCTCGAGCGCACTGACGGAGGTAAGCGGTGCCAATTCGACTCGAAGGTTCTCGAGTCGGTCGTCGGTGGCGTCGCGGACGGCCCGGGCTCGGTCGCGTGCCCGCGTCGGCTGCTCGTCGACGCCACGGTCGGCCAGCGCGCGCTCGAGGCGGACCATCGCCGTTCGAGCGTCGGCGACGATCCCGACCGCGACATCGTAGCCGTTGGCGAGGTCCCCCGGATCGAGCGTCACGTGGACGAGGTCGTCGGGAAGGTCGACGCTCCAGGCGCGGGTGGCGACCGCGTCGAAGTCCGTTCCGACCCCGATCGCCGCATCGGCACTCGAGAGACACTCGAGGAGCTCCGGCGCGGCACTGCCCGAGAGCGTGCCCGCGACGGGAGCGTCGCCGGTCTCCGGCAGGACGCCCTTTCCCTTGTAGGTCGTAACGACCGGCGCACCGAGTCGACCGGCGAGCCGTCGGAGGTCGTCGCTCGCGTTCGCCGTCCGGACGCCGCCGCCGGCGACGATCACCGGCTCGTTGGCCGCCGCGAGCAGGTCGGCTGCGGCCTCGAGGTCGCCCTCGTCGACCGTCTCGACGCCTCCCTGGCTGTACTCGCCGGGTGTCGCAACGGGGACGTCCTGTCGCAGGAAGTTCTTCGGAATCCCGACCCTGACGGGGCCTTTCGGTGGCGTCTCAGCGATGGCGATGGCCTCCTCGAGAACGACGGCTGCGCTTTCGGGCGACTCCACGAGCAGGTTCGCCTTCACGACGGTGTCGTACGTCTCGGGCGGTGTCTCGTGGATGCCGTCGCCGCCGCGGACCTCGGGTTCGGTCTCGACGGCGAGGTGGACCAGCGGCGTGCAGTCGTTGAGCGCGTTTTTCAGTCCGTTCATCGCGTTCATATCGCCCGGGCCGGGGACGACGACCGTCGCGGCGGGCCGGCCGCTCGTCTCGGCGTACCCCCACGCCTGGTGAGTCACGGCGGTTTCGTGTCGCGCCATCACGAACCGGACGTCTGCTCTCGCGTCGATCGCGTCGTTCAGCGGTAACGTCTGTTTGCCGGGAATCCCGAACACCGCGTCGATACCGTTGGCACACAGTCGGTCGACGACAGTACGGCTGACCTGCATAGTCGACGCTCGTCGACAGGCTACTTATATTCAGTCCTCCTGAGACATTCGGCCGCGGACGGCACACAGGGCTGCTCGACTACTCGTCGTGGCCCAGCTCGAAAACGGTCAGAGAGCCGATGTCGACGAGCGTCGCGATGATGGGGAGACAGCGAAGACCGTCATGCCGGCGACGGTCGTGAGAACGATCTGAGGCCGTTCCTAGAGGTGCACACTGACGTCCAGTGGCTACTATCTCGATTCAGCGAGAGAATCCCGCCCTTCCCCTGAGGAACGAGTGTTCCGACGCTTGCTGTCGAAACCGAGGACCGAACAGGGCGGGCGTGAATCGCGTCACTTTCACTCCGCTTTGCATGATTTACGCCTACTGGGGACGTTTCTCGAAGTAACAACTCGGGAAAAGTGGGTGTGGTTTGGCGTTCACCCGTCAGCAAAAACGCGAGCCTGCCCGAGTCAGACTCGGACGCGAGTCCAAGTCAGGTGGATGGCACCGCCCGCACGGGCCAAGCGGATCTCCAAGCACACCACTCCCTCACGGGACTGACGGCTTGCGTGCAAACCGGAGTACCTGAAAAAGGGAATCTTGCCTCCGGTAGGGTCGGACCGCCCGACTTCACGCGAGAGGAACCCTCGGCGTTTACGCCGAGGAGGATGTCATAGTTACCGACGACTTGCTGGGACCGACTCGGGACCGAACCGAGAGCTGATCGACGACGAAACAGCAACCGCCGACCCGTAACGGCAATTCTTATACAGTGGCTGCGACATGATAGCGTATGGAAGACATTTTCGTCGCTCGAGTCATGTCGACGTCGCTGCAAACCGTATCCATTGACACGCTCGTCGAAGACGCGGCCGATCTGATGTTAGACGAGGAGATCAGTTCAGTGTTGGTCGTCGACGACGACAACCAGCTCGAGGGGATCTTGACCTCGACGGACTTCGTCGACATCGTTGCCAAGAGCAGCCCGAAAGCCGAGACGACCGTCGAACGGTACATGAGTTCCAATCTCGTGACGGCCACCGCTCAAGAAAGCATCCGTGACGTCGCGGATACGATGATCGAGAACGGGGTCAAACACGTCCCCGTCGTCGACGAAACCGAAGGGACGATCGGCATCGTAACGACGACCGACCTCGCATCGTACCTCTCACGTGTTCACACCCCGAGCCCCGAGTAGAGACAGGTTCCAGCTCGACACCCGATACACGGACCTGTCGGCGACGACTTCCGTCTTGCAGACGGACTGCCGCTCTCCCACTCTCTGGGCGTGGCCCTAACTCAGTTGCCGAGCTCGTCGTCCGTCATCCAGCGGACGGTCCGTTCGAGTTGCTCGGCCAAGCGGCTGGCCTCCGTCGGCGTGAGCTCCACGTCCGCGTGTCCCGTTCCGTGGTCGCCCGCCATCGCGTCGACACTGAGCACCAGCCGCTTGGTGTCGTCGTCTTTCGGCCGCACCGCAACGTCCGCCCGGTCCGGATAGTCCCGTGGCGGACCGATCTCGAGGTCGGACTCGCCCCGACTGACGCCGATCTGTACCTGTTCTGCATGCTCTACGTCCAGCGAGTCCGTCGGGTCGTCTTCGATCGACTCGTCGTGGCCAGCCGTAGTCTCGTCTGCCATATTCGGGGGTTCGCACCCCACCCCCTTGGCTGTGTTCCCGACGACGGACGGGACCACCCGACGAGACGACGATCGACCCCTCATATGAGTGCTGTCGAGGTGAACCGGGACCGTCATACCTCTGGGTCACAACGACCCGCTCGAGCATGCCCGCCCGGCCGCCATCGCCGACCTTCGCCCCCGCTTCGCCGACTATCACTTCCCCGAACGTTCCCACGCACGACGAGCGCACGCTGGCAACGACGGCGCAGGTCGTCGACGCCCTCGAGAACGCCGCCGGCATAACTATCTCGGAAGTGATGCTCGAGTCCCTCTTGCTCGAGTTCGAGCGACGTGGATACCTCGAGTGTGTCTCCTACAGCAATACCGGAACCGCCGTCTGGGACCTCACCGATGTCGCGGATCGACTCGCCGATGTGATCGCCGCAGTGGTGGTCGACGCCGTCACCACGTGGGTCAGCGATTCGGCCCACAGGAAGTGTTAGCCAACTCGTCACGCGGTTTTACGCTTCGTCTTCGAGGAGTGGCCCGCGGTAGAACTCCGCGATATCGCGATCGATGTCCTCGAGCGTGAACACGTGCTCGTCCTCGGTGAGTTCGTCGTCATCCTCGACGTATTCGACCGCTGCATCACGTTCTGCGAACGCGAGTGGGCTCCCACGCGGCATCGGGTAATCGTGGCGGTCCCGATCCTGTTCGTAGACGAAGTACCCTTCCGTCGCGTCGATGAGTTCGCCGCTCTCGAAGCAGGTCGCCCAGACTCCGTCGATCTCCTCGTCCGGATCGCCGCTGGTGAACTTTTCGGGTGCGTAATAGTAGACGGTCAGACAGCCCTTCGAACAGAAGTACTCGCGGTGGCCGTCCGCGTGAACGAGCTGGGCGTTCCAGTCAGGATAATCCGCAGCGAGCATCTGGCAGGCTGCACACTCACCCTCGTCCGGATCTTCCGGAAAGTCGACTGGCTCGGACAGATCGGCACTCTCGTCTTCGTCATCGTCCATTTCCTCGTCGTCCGTCTCCGCAGTGTCGTCGGCTTCGTCCTCGAGGTCGTCGGTATCGTCGTCCGGATCGGCCTCGTCGTCACCGAGACAGCCAGCGATGGCGGCTGTCGCTCCGATACCAACTGCTCCAAGAACGCTACGCCGGTAGACCGGTCGTCGATCTCGTGTCATGGCTGGGCCTTGTTTAGCTACCGATAAGTACGGTCTGGCACAGTTCTCGAATCGTACTGCTGACCCATATATTTTCGTACCAATCACAGAATCAAACCGCCACCCCATCGCCACAGAGTAGAGGAGGTCTCAGAACGGCTTCGATATCGAATCCAGACGTGATCGCAGCGAACGTGCTACTCGTCCGCGATGATGATCTCTTCGGACTCCTCCTCGTCCTCTTGTTCGAGGCGCCGAATCGCTTCTGAAACGTCTTCCTGGGTGGCTTCCTCCATCCTCTAACCCCCTGTTGTATACCGTCTTCGCAGTACGGGACGTTAAAGACTACTAGCGTATTCAGATCGAGAAGTTACCGGCGAGACGCCGTCGAGCCCACTTCAACGAGTCGTGAGCGTGTGACAAACACTCGTGATTGGGATAAACCACTCACGGTGACGATGATTTCGGCAGTCATTCGTCCTCACGAGCGGGCAGAACGACGATCACGCGACTCCCACCACCATCTCGCGGCCGATACTCGAGCGACCCGCCGTAATCGTCGATGACAAGGGCTACGAGCCAGAGTCCGAGCCCACTCCCGTGATCGATCTGCGTGACCGGTTCGTCGTTGAAGATACCGGTTTGCTCACTACAGGGGATTCCCGGGCCGTTGTCGAGGATGTGCACCGCGACATCTGTGCCATGATCGCAAACCTCGAGCGTGACGACTGGATCGCTATTGACCGTATGTTCGGCCGCATTCTCGACGAGTTCGACGAATGCGGTCTCAAGACGGTCGTCGGCCAGCACGGTCGGGTCCTCGACGTTGATGCAGGCGAGCGTGATCGTTACCTCCGGGTTCTGCGCAGAAAAATTGTCGACAACGCGCTCGAGGACTGGGACCATCTTCGTCTCCTCCTGGTAATGAGCTGTACCGAATGTGGCGCTCGCGAGTGTTTTTGCCGTTTCACTCGCGTCCAGCAGTCGCGAGGCTGTCGCGTCGATCTCAGCGGCGTACTCCCGATGTCTGTCGACCTCAAGTTCCTCCGTGAGTGTCTCTGCGAATCCCTTGACGATGTTGAGGTCATTTCGCAGGTTGTGCCTGAGAAGTCGGTGGATAACCTGTAAGTGCTGTTCGCGCAGCTTGAGATCCGTAATATCTCGCCCTTCGGGAATAAGCAACTGTGCTTCCCCGTTCTGGTCGGTGACAGGGCGAACCGAGAAGTCGATGATCGCAGTCCGTTCTGCTCCTTGCACGCGAACTTCGTCGCGGAAGAATGCACCCGTCCGGGCCTGTTCGACGGCCTCTCGAGCGACTCGTTTGGCCCGATCGCTCAACTGGAACCAGTACGACTCCCAGAGTGGCTTGCCAACGACCTCGGATCGCTCGAGGCCAGCGAAAGAAAGTGCCGCCCCATTGGCCTCGAGAACCGTTCCATCCACGTCAGTCAATCCGGTGAACTGATACGTGTTGTTGAACACAGCCTCGAACTGTCGCTCTCGCTCTTTCCTCGCGGATAGATCACGAAACAGTCCAGTGAAGAGACGGCTGTCACCGTTCTCATCGTGCTCTCGGAGGCTCACGAGGACGGGGATTTCGTGGCCATCTTTGTGCAGTGCCGGTAGCTCGATTCCGTCCCAGTCGATGTGTTTTTCGCCTGTTCGAAGATACGCCTCGAGTCCTGCAGCGTGAGCATCCCTGAGACGCGGAGGGATCAGGATCATCTTCGAGCTGCCGATCAATTCGTCGGGAGTGTACCCAAGGACGTCTTTGATGGCCGGATTCGCGAAGACGATCGTGCTGTCTTCGTCGATGGTGAGGATCCCCTCCGAGGTGTTCGCGGCCAGATGACGGAAGAAACCTGGCTCATCGTACGGAGCGAGCGGTGAGGCCAGCTGGTCTCCATCCCTGCCGTTGGAATCGCCAGAACCTGGCCTCTCGGTGTTTGTCACAGTCGGATGCGAGTTTCTACTGACATAAATCTGTGGGTACCACGCCCGACATTCACGACTCGACTAGCACTACCACCAACTAAGCTGCAGAATCACGTGGTCTCGTTTGAACGGAGGTATCGACTTTAAGAAGTGGACTCGCCGGGATTGAGCAAACGCGAAGCGTTTGCGATGTTCGGCGAGTTCACTGAACGGGGTTAGTGAAACGAACCGAGAGAAGTGGACTCGCCGGGATTTGAACCCGGGGCCTCTCCCATGCCAAGGGAGTGATCTACCGCTGATCTACGAGCCCTCGTTCGCATTACTCAGTTTTCCGGCCTCGAGTATAAACCCCTCGAATTCACCCGGCGGGAGGGGGTGACTCTCTCGCACGGCCTGGTCGCTCTCGAGGCTCCTGCTCGAGACGGTTACGGAACGTTTTAGTTCGCGCCCGCGATATCGACCGATGGGAAGCGCACGGCCGCAAATCTGACTGTGCCGCTCACTCTTTCGAGCGGCTTGGGATTGCGGAAGTGCACCGACGGTCCAGCGTGGACCGTCTCACTCGAGCGGTCAGTGCGATTCCTATCCTCGACCAATGGCACGAATGCATACCCGCCGTCGTGGCTCGTCCGGTTCGGACAAGCCCGCGGCAGACGAACCGCCGGAGTGGAGCGACGTCGACCCGGAGAAGATCGAAGACCGGGTCGTCGAATTAGCAGAGCAGGGCCACGATCCCAGCCAGATCGGGATCAAGCTGCGTGATGAAGGTGTCACCGGCACGCCCGTGCCCGACGTCAAGCTGGCGACGGGCAAGAAGATCAGCACGATCCTCGAAGAGAACGACGCCGACCCCGAGGTTCCCGAGGACCTGCGCAACCTGATGGAGCGTGCGGTGGGCCTGCGCGAACACGTCCAGGAGAACCCCCAGGACTACCAGAACAAACGCGCCCTACAGAACACGGAGTCGAAGGTCCGCCGACTCGTCGACTACTACCGTGGCGACGAACTCGAGGCTGACTTTACGTACTCCTACGACGTGGCCAAAGCGATCCTCGAGGAGAACTAACGCGAGATGTCCGTCGACGGCCGTTCCGCAGATCAGCCGCCACTTACGCCCGGGCTCGAGAGCGCTGGATTCGTCCGACTCATCACGCGAGCGGACGGCGACGCACTCGCAGCGAGTGGTATCATCGCCCGGTCGCTGGCAGAGCGCGGAACGCCGTTTCAGGTGGCCGTCCGTCGAACTGTAAGTCAGCGGACGGCCCGAATGCAGGCACCCGACGTCGGTGACGACGAGCTGCTAATTGCTGTCGGCGCGGTGGATGCTGAAGTACCCCGTGTCGATGCACCGGATCGCCCAGCGACGCTCGCGGCGCTCGAACTCGCCCGCGACCTCGAGACGACGCCGGATCCGATGCTCGCACTCGCGGGCCTCGTCGCGGCGGGTGTCGAGCCGGGAGCGGGCGAAAGCGAGTGGGTTCTCGAGAGCGCCATCGACCGCGACCTGGTCGAACGTCGGCCAGGGATCGCGATTCCAACCGCTGCGCCGGTCGACGGCCTGGCATACTCGACTCGACTACGTGCACCGTGGTCGGGTGATCGAGAGGCGACGGCCGACGCACTCGGCGCCGTCGGGGTGGACCCAGAGACAACGTCACTCGAGCCGGACCTCCGCCAAACGGTCGGCTCGGTGGTCGCTCTCGACGTCGTCGGTGCGAAAGCGGCGAACGAACGCGCGGCCGATACCGTCGCGCAAACGTTGAATCCGTACGCGACACCAGCAGGGCCGTTCGAGACGGTTGGTGGATACGCCGACGTACTCGAGGCGACCGCCCGGATCGAGCCGGGGACGGGGGCTGCACTCGCCATGGGCCACGACGCCCACGAGCCAGCACTCGCTGCCTGGCGACGCTATGGCCGACGCGCACACGAGGCGCTTTCGAGTGCGTCGACCGGTCGCTACGATGGGCTGTTCGTCGTCGAGATCGACGACGGCCCCGTCGAGGCGGTCGCCCGAATCGCCGCCGCGTACCGATCGCCGGAGCCGACGACGCTCGTCGTCGGCCCGGAGGAAGCCGCGCTCGTCGCACACGAGGAACTCTCGGCGTCGACGGTCGAGCGGATCGCCCGCGACCTCGCCAGTGAGGGTGACGTCGAGTACGACGTTGGCCGCCGCCGCGGCTATCTGCGCTTCGAACCGGCTCTCGACGAGTCGACGATCATCGCCTGCGCGAGGGAGTCGGTATGAGACGCGCGACGATTCGAACGACCCACGACGACCCTGACCTGGTTGCCCGGGCACTACGCCCGGACAACACCGACGAGATGGAGACGACCGTCGACGGGGATGCCGTCGTGACACGGATCGACCGCGGGACGACCGGCGGACTCCACTCGACCGTCGACGACTACGTCGTCAACCTCGAGGTTGCCACGGACATCGCCCAGGCCACAGCAGTACAGCACGACCGCCCAGCGGACGCGGGTTCTGCGTCCACCGATCAAGAACACGATACAACCAATGAGTGAACGATCAGTTTCACGCGCAAAGCAGGAGAAGCGGTGGTACACCGTCCTGGCACCGGAGCAGTTCGACCGTCAGGAACTCGGCGAGACCCCCGCTGACGAACCGGAGAAAGTCTACGACCGAACGATCGAGACGACGCTCGGTGAACTCACGAACAACGCCAGCGAGAACAACACGAAGCTCACGTTCAAGGTGACCGACGTCGGCAGTGACGCGGCGTACACCGAGTTCAAAGAGCACTCGCTGACACGGGATTACCTGCGCTCGCTGGTCCGACGCGGTGCCTCGAAGGTCGAGGCCTACGTCACCGTCCTCACGACGGACGACTACCGCGTTCAGATCCAGCCCGTTGCCTTCACGACCAAGAAGGCCGACGCGAGCCAGGAGAAGGCCATCCGCGAGACGATGGTCGAGATGATCGAAGAGGCCGCGGCCGACCGCACCTTCGAGGAGCTCATCGACGGCGTCGTCGAGGGTCGACTCTCGTCGGCCATCTACGGCGAGGCGAAGACGATCTACCCGCTGCGCCGCGTCGAGATCCAGAAGACCACCCTCGAGGCTCGTCCCGAGGAAGTCGCCGAAGAGGAAGCGACCTCCGTCGACGTCGACGAAGACGACGTCGCAGCGGACGACTAACCGTTTCGGAGCTATCTCGTTTCGTTTTTTACAGTAATTGACTCGAGAGCGCGAACTGGCTATCACCGGGTAGCGTGTCTGCCGTCGGTCGAATCGATCGACGCCGACCCGTCGGTTCGGCGCTGCTAGCGGCCAACAGCGAGCGAAACGACACTGTTAGGCCCCTCGGGTATTCGGATCCCGACCGAAGAGCGAAGCAAGTGTGAACGCATCATGAGTGCAGCAACCCCAGGACCGAACGGACGAGACGATGAGTGGGACGCGGCGGAACCCGAAGGGGTTCCCGGCGACGAACTGGACGTGATGGTGTCCGGTCCATACCGCTTGTACAGCCGCCGGCATCCGACTACGCGGTGGATCGAATCGGACTACGCCGTCGAACTCGAGACGTGGGAGTGAACGCCACCTCTCGGGAACCGACGACACGCTGTTTGCCAGCGCTCGATTCGAGAGGGTAGTCAACGGTGAACGTTCGAGGTCAGCACCGAACCTACCCGAGGTCGACCGGATCGACTTTCAGGAACTCGCGGGCGACAACCGTCGCGTACGATCCTTTCGGAAGCGCAAACGACAACTCGAGTGGGTCGGTTCCGAGTTCGAGATCCGTCCGAACCAGTATCGACCGTCGGGTCCCCGTCGAGTGGAACTCGCCGGGCAGGTCGAAGTCCGCGGGCTCGAGGTCGAGGTCATCGAGAACGGCACGTTCGATCTCGCCCTGTTCGCCGTTGGCCAGTTCGCTGTCGGTGCCGACCAGCGGGGCGGTGACGAACGCCCGACCGCGTTCGCAATGACGAGTCACCGAGCGGACGCGTCGGTCGTCGACGCGCTGAAGCCGGTCGACGTCCGGTAGCTCGAGGCCGTCGGGCGCGTCGGTATCGACAAAACAGACGACGTCACCTTCGACGGGTCGGTCGAACGGCAGTCCGCGTTCGAGGCGTTCGCTGAGCATCAGGTTGAACGCGTACGACTGGGCAGCGTGGACGAACAGCCGCTGGAGGTTCTCCGGCAGGCGCTCGAGTGCAGCGCGGAACGTCTTCGCACCAGGTTCGCTCGCACACTCGACGAGTTCGTGGAGCATTGCACGCTCGTAGCGAAGCCGGTGCGGGAACCGTTCGAGGGCTGCCTGCCAGTCGTGGGTCTCCTGGACGAACGCTCTGGCCTCCTGTGTCCCCTCGGGTTCGGCCTCGGTCGGGTTGCCGAGGTAGGCCATCACAGCGCCCTTCCAGTCGCCACGGACGATCTCGAGGCCGACCTCGTGGGTAACCGGCCGGCGGCTACCGAAGCGCTGCTGGCCGAAGAAGTTGGGGACGCCGATCGTCCACGTTTCGTCGCTCGAGCCGACGCTTTCTGTCTCCTCATCACCGAGTCCGCCGAACGCGACGAGTTCGTCGCTGATCGCTTCGGCTCGCTCCGAGGCCTCCGGTTCGCTAACGACGAGGTCGAAGGCGTTGCCCGCCAGGTCACCGAACTCGAGCGATCGGCCGGCCCGACCGATGACCTCGATCTCGGCGCCGCCGATCTCGGGAAGGTCTTCGGGATCGATTCCGGAGACGGAAAACAACTGGGTCGTGACGGCGTACTTGTCTTTCGTCCCGGCCCAGTCGACCCGTCGGCGTGAGATACCGAGTGCGTCGGAGAGTCGAGAAGCGAAATCATTGGTATCCCATCCCTGCAGAGTCGCCCGGAAGACGAGGTGGGAGTAGGCATCCGTCGGCGCATCGACGGGCTCGGTCGAGAACCGCTCGAGTTCGCGTACGCGGAAGTGTTCGTCGTTCGCGCGGAGTCGGCCGCCGACGCCCTCGGTCTCGCTGACGTAGTATCGCATCCCGACGGCTTGCTCTGTGGGGTGTGCCGGACGCATACTGATTGAGCGTCCTTCGAAGCCCGGTGATAAAGCGGTTCGTTCTCGCGACCGTCACTGGCACCCCGCCGACGAGAACTCACCCGGTTGCCCGAAGCACTTTCTCGGTTAGGCTCACCCTCGGCCGGTGTATTCATATCAATTCACTCGGACTACACGAGTAGATGGGGGGAGCAGTAACCGTCGAACGACGGGGGAATGCGTTGGGCCATCGACTGCGTGAACGCACCGTCACGACTCGAGCGAAGCACCTGGGAACCACGACAGGCGTCCCGTCCGAGTCGACCGACGCCGGTCGGGTGGACCACGAGTACGACGAATGACTGGCTTTAAACCCCCTCTCGCCGCAGACGAACCGACAGCGGGAGCGCTCCCTCACGAAGACGGGATTCTCATGCACCCACCGATGGTGTTGCTCGTCGACGACGACGAGTCGTTCATCGACCTCGTTGCGAACTATTTGACACGCGAACACGGGTTCGAAACCCGAACAGTAACTTCCCCGACGTCGGCGCTCGCGATACTCGAGGACGAAGACGGGATCGACTGCGTCGTCAGCGACTACCAGATGCCCGAGACGGACGGGCTCGAGTTCCTCGAGGTAGTGGCGAAAACCTATCCGGAGCTTCCGTTCGTGATGTTCGCCGGGCAAGGCTCGGAAGCGGTCGCCAGCAAGGCGATCCAACACGGTGCCGACGATTACTTGCAGAAAGATACCGGCGAGGCCCGGTACGATCTGCTCGCAAACCGCATCCGCAACTGCGTGACGAGAGCCAGGCAAACACGCCAGCTCAACGATCTGTACGGGGCGATCGAGGACGCAGGGCACGCGATGCTCGTCACCGACACGCAGGGAACGATTACGTACGCGAATCCGACGATGGAGGCACTTTCAGGGTACGATCGATCTGATCTCGTGGGTGAGACGCCAGCGAAGCTCAAATCCGGCGCACACGATCGCGCGTTCTACCGCGAACTCTGGGAGACGGTTCTCGACGGCGAAGTCTGGCACGGCGAGATGATCAACGAACGCGAGGACGGCAGCCGATACGTCATCGACCAGACGATCGCCCCGATCACCAGCGGCAGAACGCTCGAGGGGTTCGTCGCGATCAACCGTGATATCACTGAACAGAAGGAAAGAGAACGGGATTACCGACGGTTTAGCCAGGCGGTCGAACACGCTGGCCACGCCGTGTTGATCACTGATTCAAACGGTCTCATCGAGTACGTCAACCCCGCGTTCGAGGAACTGTCCGGCTACGACCGAGACGAGGTCCTCGGTCAGACGCCAGCCCTGCTCAAATCCGGTCTTCACGATCGGGCCTTCTATCAGGACCTCTGGGGGGTGATCGGAAACGGCGACGTCTGGCAAGGAGAGCTGGTCAACGAACGAAAGGATGGCCGGCGATACATCATCGCCCAGACGATCGCTCCCATCACCGACGACGAAGGGTCGATCGAAGGGTTCGTCGCGATCAACCGGGACGTCACCGAACGGAAAGCACGCGAGCAGGAACTCGAGCGATTCCGGAGCGCAGTCACGTACGCCGGACACGGGGTCATCATCACCGATTCGGATGGGGTGATCGAATACGTCAACGACGCGTTCGAGGAGCTAACCGGCTACTCTGCGGCTGAAATCGTCGGTGAGACGCCGTCGATCCTCAAATCTGGCGACCACGAAGAGGCGTTCTACAGTGAGTTGTGGGAAACGATCCTCGACGGTGGGGTCTGGCATGGCGAAGTCACCAACGAACGCAAAGACGGCAGTCGGTACGTTATCGACCAGACGATCGCTCCGATTACCGACGAGGACGGCGACGTCGACGGTTTCGTCGCGATCAACCGCGATATCACCCAGCTCAAATCGTACAAACGAGAACTCGAGAAACAAAACGAGCGGCTCAAGCAGTACGGGCAGACGGTCGCACACGACCTTCGGAATCCACTGACGTTGCTGGAAGCCGAACTTGCGACGATCGAACACGACCTCGAGACGACCGACGGACCGATCGACCCCGACCAGTTGCTCGAGCGCTGGGAGGACGTCACGTCGGTCGCCGATCGGATGCGCGCGTTGATCGACGACTTGCTGACGATGGCCGAGCAAGGGCAACTGGTGCTCGATCCGGAGCCGGTCTCGCTCGAGGCCGTCGCCGAGGACGCCTGGCGACAGCTCGGTTCGACCGAGGCGACGCTGCTCACCGAAGAGACCGTCATCGACGCCGATTTCGACCGGCTGCGTGAACTCCTCTCGAACATGTTCCGGAACGCGATCGAACACGCCGGTGCCGACGTCGATGTCCGGGTCGGGCCGCTCGAGACAGGGCCGGGCTTTTTCATCGAGGACGACGGCTCCGGAATCCCACCGTCAGACCGCGACCGCGTACTCGAACGTGGGTTTACGACCGACGATGAGGGCACGGGATACGGGCTGGCGATCGTCGTCCAGATAGCCGAGGGCCACGGCTGGGACGTATCGGTGACCGACGGCGCTGCCGGCGGCGCTCGGTTCGAGTTCTGTAACGTAGATGATGCCTGAGTCCGTCTCGAAGACGATACTCGGCTCCGTCTCGAATCCGTCCGGCCTTCGATGCGGCGTCCACTCGAGTCTCTGTGCCGTTACTCGACAGAGCGCGCCCGCTCGAGTTCGATCGTGACCACGCTTCCGCGCGGGTCGTTTTCTTCGAAGCTGAGACGACCACCGGATCGGCGGACGACCCAGTAGACGAACCAGAGACCGAGGCCGCTACCATGTGAGAGGTCGGACTCGGTTTGCGTTTCGTCGAGGATCTGTCGTTCCATCTCCGGGATGCCGGGGCCGTCGTCGGCGATGCGAACGGTCACCGTCTCGTCGACAGTGATGTCGATCTCGAGGGTCGGTGTTGACCGATCCGCGTGGCGAGACGCGTTGTCGACGAGTTCTTCGATGGCTTCTTCGAGCCGGTCCGTTGCCGTGGCGATGGCTTCCCCGGGTGTCGAAACACGGATGTCGACTTCGGTGTCGTGAACGGAGCTGACAGCGCGTTCGACTGCCACACCGACGTCGACTGGCTTCCGGCGAGCCGGTTCCGAGAGAAGCGACGTGATCTTGCGTCCTTTCTCTGCAGTCTCGAGGAGGCTGGTTGCACTCTCGACGATGCGTTCGGCGTGGGTTACGTGGGTCTGGGTTCCCATCGCCTGGATTACCTCTGCGTGTCCGTTGATTACGTTCAGTTCGTTCCGAAGGTTGTGTCTGAGTACACGATCTAACGTGTTCAGCTGTCGTTCTTGCTCTTTGCGCTCGGTGACGTCGGTCTGAATCGCGACGAACTCCTGGACGTCTCCATCGTCGGTGATGGGAGCGATCGTCTGATGAGCGTGGTAGATATCGCCGGATTTGCGGCGGTTGACGATCTCTTCTTCCCACAGCTCGCCAGCGAGGATCGCGCTCCACTGTTCCTGGAAGTATCGGGTATCCATCTGGCCGGAGTTGAGAATACTGGGCCGTTCACCGATCGCCTCTTCGGCTGCATATCCCGTGATTTCCTCGAACGCAGGATTGACGTACGTGATCGTCCCGTCGACGTCGGTGAGAAAGATGGCGTGACCGGCGGCTTCGATCGCTTGCCGGAAGCGGGCGAGTTCTCGCTCGCGTGCCTCCCGTTCGCTCACGTCGCGGCTAACTGCGAGGATCCGTTCGTCGCCGTCGATCTCGAGTTTGTTCAGCCAGACTTCCGCAGGGAACGTCGAACCGTCTTTTCTCCGGTGGACGCCGACCAGTTCGTGTCGATCGCCGATACTCATCTCCGCCCACCGTCGACGGAGTGTTTCAGCATCGACGCCGACTTCGAAATCTGGGACCTCCATCGAAAGCAGCTCCTCACGCGTATATCCCAGATTCTTCGCGTGTTTCTCGTTGACGTCGTAGATGGTTCCGTCGAGCCCGTGGACGATGATCACATTTGGCGACTGGTCGAACAGGACCTGTAGCCGCTCTCGATTGCGCTCGAGTTCCCGTTCGCGTTCCTTTTGGGCCGTCACGTCGCGAACCGTTCCGTAGACACAGCGCGGATCACCAGCCTCGTGTCGGGGATCGGCCTGGATACGGACCCATCTGGTCTCCGCCGCTTTCGCGACGATCCGAAACTCGAGATCGATCGAAACGCCACAATCGATCGTCTGGCCGAGTTCGTTCCGGAGCGTGCGTCGATCAGCCGGATGGACGGACTCGAAGACTGTCGTCAGTCCGTCGGCCGTGGGACGTCGACAGCCGAAGAGCTCAGCAGCCCGATCGTCCCACCAGAAGTCGTCGGTACTGGAGTCGTACTCCCAGACGCCGATACCACCGATCTCGAGAGCTGCCTCGATGACCTCCCTGGAACGATCTCGATCGCGGTCTCGATCGAGTGATTCCTCGAAGCGTCGGACGACGTACGCCTGATCGTCGTGTTCGGTTCGTTGGGTGGCGACAACGACGCGACGTCGCTCGCCGTCCGACCGTTCGACCTCGAGCGGCGAGCCGTCGACCAGTCGTTCCACCCGCCCGTCGTCTGTGAGTGCTTCGCCGTGGGCCGTTCGCGTTCGCTCCGGGTGGAGGTCGAGTAGCTCCCGTCCACACAGCTCGTCTCTCGAGCAGCCGAGAAGCCGCTCTGCAGCATCGTTGGCTCCAGTGATCCGCCGACTGTCGGCCTCGGCGATCACGGTCGGCTCCGGGATCGCGTCGAGGACGGTAGCCGCTGGAAGCGAACCGAGCGGGGTTTCGTTCACCGTGACCGGAATGTAGTCAGTTTCGACAGATAAGCCCTCGTATCGCGGAGCGCGTCGCCATCGCGACACATGTACTCTCGCTGTATTGTCTAGTGTAACCTCGGCTGACCGTCCGAAGTGGTGTCACGCGACACACGTATGTCTCGTGGCTGCGAACGACTGTCATGAGCGTCGATCCGTCCGCAGAGACGCCGAACTATCGACAGCTCTCGGCTGTGGAGTTCGATGACCGAATCGCAGACCTCCGTGAACGGTACGCCGACTGCGATCTGTGTGCGTACGACTGTGGCGTCGACCGAACGGCCGGGCAGATAGGAGCCTGTCAGTCCGACGATACGGCACACATCGCCTCGTATTTCGCCCACTTCGGCGAAGAAGACTGCCTGCGGGGCCACAACGGCAGCGGCACGATCTTTTTCGCCCGCTGCAACATGAAGTGCGTCTTCTGTCAGAACTTCGAGAGCAGCCACGACGCCCAGGGCGAGCCAGCTACGCCGGTGGAGATCGCCGAGATGGCCCTCGAACTCGAGGCCAACGGCTGTCATAACGTCAATCTCGTCTCGCCGACCCACCACTCACCGCGAGTCCTCGAGGCGATCAAGCTCGCGAGCGAACGGGGTCTCGAGGTGCCGATCGTCTGGAACTGCGGCGGCTACGAGTCGCCGGAAATCCTCGAGCGCCTCGAGGGGATCGTCGACATCTACATGCCGGACGTCAAGTGGTCTGAGGACGGCGCTGCGGCGATGTACTCGAAGGCACCGAACTACTGGGAGACCGTCCAGGAGTCAGTACGCGAGATGCACCGCCAGGTTGGTGACCTCCGACTGGACGACACCGGAATCGCGACTGGCGGCCTCCTCGTGCGCCACCTCGTGATGCCGAATCACGTCGAGAACGCGGAGCGGATTCTCGAGTTCGTCGCCGAGGAACTCTCCGAGGAGACGTTCGTCAACGTCATGGCGCAGTACCAGCCGTACTACAAGGCCAAAACGGAGGAACGCTACGCGGATATCGGTCGTCCGATCACTCCCGAAGAGTATGAGGCCGTAATCGCCTACGCCTGCGAGGTCGGGCTCGAGCGACTCTCGCTCGACGCGTCGATGCTCGAGAGACGCTCGGGACTCCTCGGATACTTCTGATGCTGCCGGACAGAACGAGTGTGAGCATTCATTATTCCCGTCAGACGAATGCGCTTGACTGAGTTCTATCTAACAGTATGAGTCAGAACGTGATTCGAGCAGGATTGCTGGAAAACGTGCTCAGGCTTCGAGGGCAAGACCCGCCCGTTTGAGGGCGTCGTCGGTCTCGAGGTCGTCGTGGATGACGCCTGAGACGGCGGTGGCGATGGCTTCGGGATCGTCGTGCTGGAAGATCGATCGACCCATCGAGACGCCGGCGCCGCCCGCATCCATTACGCCACGAACCATCTCGACGGTCTC
Organism: Natrarchaeobaculum sulfurireducens; assembly: GCF_003430825.1. NCBI lineage: Archaea > Methanobacteriati > Methanobacteriota > Halobacteria > Halobacteriales > Natrialbaceae > Natrarchaeobaculum > Natrarchaeobaculum sulfurireducens. The sequence continues at coordinate 2,131,682 of NZ_CP024047.1, forward strand.
GCGGTCGGTTCCTTTCGAGCCGCCGGCGATGACGACGGGGAGTCGGGTCGACTCGACGACGTGCTGGAAGCTCTCGGCGTCGCCGCTGTAGCCGGTTTTGACGACGTCAGCACCGAGTTCTTCTGCGAGGCGGACAGCGTGGCCGAGGGACTCTGCGTCCGTCGAATCGATGCCGGGACCGCGAGCGTAGGCCATCGCCAGGACCGGGAGGCCATACCGGGCGGCGTCTCGGCTGAGTTCGGCGAGGTCCTCGATCTGTTTCGGTTCGTACGTCGAGCCGACGTTGATGTGCAAGGAGACGGCGTCGGCACCGGCCCGGAGAGCTTCCTCGACCGTGGCTGTCATCCGCTTGTCGTTTTCGTCCGGGCCGATCGTCGTCGAGCCGTTGACGTGGACGATGTAGCCCTTGCCGTTTTTATTTTCGTGGACGCGCGGGGCGACCCCTTTTTGTGTGAGGACGGCGTCAGCACCGCCGCGAGTGACGCCGTCGATCGTCGATTCGATGTCTTTCAGTCCTTTGACGGCTCCCATCGTAATCCCGTGGTCCATGGGGATGATGACGAATTTGCCGTCTGTGCCGATTCGCTCGAGTCGTGCCTCAGTGCCTGTGGTGGTCATTGCGGATCAGTAGCAAGCTTGCAGTTATGGGTGTTCTGGTTCCGGGGCGTCCGGATCGGGTCGGCCGTCGCCGGTGCCGCGGACCGCGCCGGCTTTGAGTTCGGTCGCTTTCGCCTCGAGGCGGTCGACGCCCTCGGCAGTGTCGTCGCTATCGGCGATGATGTCGATGAGTGCGCTACCGACGATGACGCCGTCGGCGCCCGCCTCGACGATCTCGGTCGCGTGGTCGCCCTCGCTGACGCCGAAGCCGACCGCTTTTGGGACGTCGTAGTCGGCGAGACGTTGCAGACTCTCGTGGGTCGCCGTCGAAACGTCACCGCGCGCGCCGGTCGTCCCGAGTCGCGCCTGGACGTAGGCGAAGCCGGACACCTGGGACATGATGGTCTCGAGGCGTTCGCCTTCGGTCGTCGGCGCGACGATGAAGACGAGGTCGAGTCCGTGCTCGTCACAGGCCGCCCGGAGCGGGTCGGCCTCCTCGGCAGGGAGGTCGGGAACGATGATCCCCGAGAGCCCGACCTCGGCGGCGCGTTCGACGAACGGCCGGACGTCCGCCTCGGGACCGTACTGCAACACCATGTTGTAGTATGTCATCACCAGCAGCGGTGCCTCCGTCTCGAGGTCGTCGACGAGGTCGAAGAAGCCGTCGGGCGTGGTGCCGGCCTCGAGCGCGCGGTTGATCGCCGCCTGGATCGTCGGCCCCTCCGCGATCGGCTCGGAAAATGGCAACCCGAGTTCGATCAGGTCCGCCCCACCGCGGTCGAGGGCTTCGACGTACGCTTTCGTGTCCTCGAGCGACGGGTCGCCCGCGGTGACGTAGGTGATGAGCGCGGGGTCGTTCTCGCGGATCGTGGCCTCGATGTCGCTGTCCGTACCGCCATCGGCGCGAACGGCTCGCTCCTGGCCGTCACTCCCCGTTCGGTGGTTCCGAGGATCTCCTCCCGCCGGTCGTCGATCCTCGCTATTCACCGTCGAACACCTCCACGTCCGGTGCGGCCTCGAGGTCGCGTTTCTCGGTTTCCTCGAGGACGGTCTCTAGGTCCTTGTCGCCCCGGCCGGAGACGTTGACGACGATGAGGTCGCCGAGGTCCCCGTGGGACTCCTCTAGATAGCCGAAGGCGTGGCTCGTCTCGAGGGCGGGGATGATCCCCTCGAGTCGGGAGAGTCGGTGGAAACCGTTCAGTGCAGCCTCGTCGCCGACGCTGACTGGGGTGACCCGCCCCGTCTCGACGAGATGGGACAGTTCGGGGCCGACACCGGCGTAATCGAGGCCTGCGCTCACGCTGTGTGATTCCATGATCTGGCCGTCGCCGCTCTGGAGCAGTTTCGTCATCGCGCCGTGGAGGACGCCGTCGGTGCCCGTCGAGAGCGTCGCGGAGTTGGGTGCCAGCGCGTTCTCCTCGTCGATCTCGAGGCTCGAGCCGCCGGCTTCGACGGCGTACAGCCCGACGTGCTCTCGCGGGCTCTGCCCGCTCGAGTCATCCGTGGAGCGTAGCTCCGCGCTCTCCTCGTCGTCGACGAACGCGTGAAACGTCCCCATCGTGTTCGAGCCGCCGCCGGCACAGGCGATCACGCTGTCGGGGAGTCGGCCGGCCTGCTCCTGGATCTGCTCGCGGGTTTCCTGACCGATGACGGCCTGGAAGTCCCGGACGAGTTTCGGGAACGGGTGGGGGCCGACGATGCTCCCGATGACGTAGTGGGTGTTCTCGACGGTCGTCGCCCAGTCGCGCATCGTCTCGTTGATCGCTTCCTTCAGGGTGGCGCTACCGGCGTCGACGGGGTTCACCTCGGCACCGTTCATCCGCATCCGGTAGACGTTCGGGCGCTGGCGATTGACGTCGGTTCGACCCATGTAAATTTCACAGGGCATCTCGAGGTGGGCTGCGGCCATCGCCGTCGCCGTGCCGTGCTGGCCCGCGCCGGTTTCGGCGACGATCCGTTCTTTGCCCATGTACTTCGCGAGCAGGACCTGCCCAAGGGCGTTGTTCAGCTTGTGTGCGCCGCCGTGGAGGAGGTCCTCGCGTTTGAGATAGATCTCGCGATCGTAGCGCTCGCTCAGTCGGTCGGCCCGTTGCAGCGGCGTCGGCCGGCCACCGAACTCGCGGAGCCGCTCGCGGAACTCGTCCATGAAGCCGTCCTCGTTCTCGAGGACATACCGCTCGTAGGCGTCCTCGAGTTCCTGCAGCGCCGGCATCAGCGCCTCGGGGACGTACTGGCCGCCGTAGTCGCCGAACGTCGGGTCGGCGTCGCGGTCGTCCGTACTCATGGTTTCTCTCCGTTCGTCGCGTCGGTCGTCGGTTGTGGTGTCCTCATGATCACTCGTCTCCTGTCGTCGCCTGTGTCAGTCGTCGTGTGTTCGCCGTTATGTCCGTCTCTCCAGTACCGTAGTCCATGATCGCGCTGCCGACCAGCAGGGCGTTTGCGCCCGCCTCGCGCATCCGTCGGACGTCTTCGGGCGAGGAGATACCGCTTTCGGCGATCAGGGTGACGTCGTCGGGTACCTCGGTTGCCACCGACTCGAAGGTTCCGAGATCGACCTCGAGTCGAGCCAGATCGCGGTTGTTGACGCCGATGAGGTCGGCACCTGCTTCGAGAGCGGACTCGAGTTCCGCTCGGTCGTGAACTTCGACCAGCGGTTGAAACCCACGCTCGCGAGCAGCTGCGACGAGCGCCTCGAGATCGTCGACGAAGCGTGCGATCAGCAGGAGCAGATCGGCCTCGACGACGTCCAACTGCGCTTCGTGCATGATGAAGTCCTTTCGGAGGACCGGGACGTCGACGGCATCTCGAACCCGTCGCAGGGACTCGGCGGAGCCGCCGAAGTGATCGGGCTCGGTCAACACCGAGATCGCCGTAGCCCCGCCTTCGACCATTGCCTCGGCGAGAGCCGCAGGATCGTCGTCTCGAGTCCCCTCGGCGGTTGGACTCGTCGGTTTCACTTCGGCGACGACCGGCACGCGGCCCGCCGCCTCCGCACGGTCGATCGCGTCCGACAGCGAGCGTGCGTCGACAGAGACGCGGTCGCCGCCTCCCGGGCGCTCACGAGCGGCCTCGAGGATCGAAGCCACCGCGGGCGCGAGCTCCGTTTCGGAGTTCATTGTTGTACATCAACGTACTCATATGTACAAAAGCCTTGCGTCATCGGAACCCCGTTGGTGGTCGATCGGCCCACTTGTTTTGTCGCACGTACAACACAACCCCGTCTGTGAACGTGCCTCGAACACCCTGACCGAAGACGGCGGAGCCGAGACCGGCGATTATTCAAGTCCATGGTCCGTATTCACGGTGCATGGAGGACGTCACGGACGCCGGTATCTACGCGCGGGAATCGACGTATCTCGACCGATACGTACAACTCGGCGTAGCCAGCGGACGCGTACTGAGCGTCTCGTTTCCGGAGACACCGGACGGAGAGGCAGAACCCGAACATCCCGTTCTCGAGCAAATCTTCGAGTACTTAGACGGCATCGAACCCGTCACGTTCGAGAACGTCCAGGTCGCACTGACGATGCCGACTGACCAGCGGGCGGTGCTCGAGCAGGTTCGAGAGATCCCGTACGGAAATCAGGTCGACGTCGAGCGCCTCGCTCGAATGACTCCCGAACTCGACCCCGACAACGAGGACGATCTTATTCTGGTCAGAACGGCACTCGACGAGAACCCTGCGCCACTGTTGCTCCCCGACCACCGGGTACGTGACGGGCCGAGCGCCGCGCCGCCGGCCATCGAGCAGAAGCTCCGGTCGCTCGAGGAACTGTAGCGACCCCGTCCCAGCGCTGGATCACCGACTGCCACGCAGCGACGCCAGTGACCAGCGACCGACGAGGTGGCCCGCGAGGACGACGCTAACGTACGCGAGGCCGATCCCCGCGATGACATCGATCACCCAGTGAATGCCGAGATACATCGTCGAGATCGCCACCGAGACACCGAGGATCGCGGCCACGACGTTCCAGACCGGATAGACGTCACGCGTCCGCCAGGCGAGGAAAGCGACGGTCGCCGCGAGCGAGGTGTGCAACGATGGGAAGACGTTCGTGTTCCGGTTGACCTGTCGGGTGAGATGCTGGTACTGTGGGTACGTGTCGTACAGCAGTGCCTCGACGAGTTCGGGCATCAGGTTGCGCGGGCCGTAGGCGATCACGAGCGTGTACAGCAAGAGCCCGAGCGCGTAGTTGAGCGTATAGGCAGTCAACAGCTCCCGGAGCGGCCGGGTGTTCGAGAGCGCGAAGTAAGCGACGACCGGAAACACCAGCATGAAGACGTAGGCGTAGATGTAAATAAACGAAAAGTACGCCGTTAGCCACGGCGTCGCCTGGTCTTGCAGCCAGAGGATGAACTGCCCCTCGAGGTCGTAGATCGGGTACCAGGTGAATTTCCACCTGATCATCCACGAGAGGTCCGGGATGACCTCGCGGGCTACGCTGTTTAACAGCAACACGACAGCCAGGAAGATGGTGATCGGCGCGGCTGCTCGCACGCGCTCTCGCCACTCTTTGTGCGTATCCCGGAGCCGGTAACGGCCGACGACGACTGCGATGCCGACGATCGTAAACAGGCTGACGACCACCGCCAGCTGGGCCAGGACCTGAACCAACATCAGCGTCTCACCCGAAGCGTTCCGTCGTCTGCGTACCGATAGCCCGCCTCTTCGAATGCGTCTCGCGCGGCGGCGAAGTCTACCTCTCCGTTGGTCCCCAGAAACGGCGTGACCGGGTCCGCACCATCCCACTCGAGTTCCTCGGGCAGCCACTCGTCGCTCACCGGCGCGGCGACGGGCCGAGCGTGGCCGTCGAACACCGTCTCGACCAACCACGCCTTATCGAGCACCTGCGCTACCGCTCGACGGAAGTTCGGGTTGCTGAAGGGTGCCCGCCGCGCGTTGAACCCGAGGTGGTAGAACGACCAGGACTCGGACTGGTGGACGTCGACATCGTCACCCGTCTCCTCGAGGACGTCGTCGACGACGTAGCTCTCGAGTGGAAGGCTCGTGACGTCGGCGTCGTCGCTCTCGATGAGTTCGATCGCCGAGGTGCTGCGAGGATCGATCTGGAACCGGACGCCAGCGGCCGGCTCTGGGAGGTCGACGGCATCACGGAGCGTGAAGTGGTCCTCGAAGCGTTCGAACGCGACGTAATCGCGTTCGCTTCGGTCGTCGAACCGGTAGGGGCCACTGCCGACCGGCGGGACATCGTCAGTAACGAGTGCCTCGGTCGTCCCCTCAGCGATCTGAACACCCGGGACGGTCGCGGCTGCGGCACGCTCGGTCCAGACGTGCGCCGGCAGGATCGGTGCGAGCAGTGCGCGCTCGGCGACCGCCTCGCTCGCCTCGATCCGTAATTCGAGGTGACGGCCATCCTCGTCGTCGTACGAGACGTCCTCGACGGCCGACACGTGGCCGCGATAGAGCGGCGTCGGGGCCGAAAACTCCCGCCGACCGAGTGTCGTGTCAGCGAGCAACTCGTAGGTGAAGGCAACGTCCGCCGCCGTGACCGCCTCGCCGTCGTGGAACGAACACTCCTCGCGGAGTTCGAGGTCGACCGTCCCATCGTCGATCGTCCAGTCGGCTGCGAGCCAGGGGCTCACCTCGCCGTCAGCGTCGATCGTTGCCAGCGAGTCGTAGACGAGCGAGGCGATCGTCCCCTGCTCGCGGTACTCCGCAGAGAGCGGATTCAGGTTCTTCGACACCCTGGCATCGGTGTGTACCGCACGGATCACCGCCTCGTCGTCGGCCGCCTCGAGGCCGAGATAGCCGTGACGCGTCGCGAGGTGACCGTCCTCCCAGCCGCCGAACCGGTCGGTCCGGACGAGTCGGTACTCTTCGGGGACACAGATCGAGACGAACGGCTGTTCGGCGGTGACGGCTTCGAGCGTCTCCGCAATGGCCGTCTCACGCTCGTCGTCGCCAGCGTCCCGCTGGCTCTCGAGGAGGTCGTCGACCACCGTGTTCGCGAAGCCAAAGGGGTTCTGCCAGCCCGCTTCGTCGGCGTATCGCGAGTGTAGACTCTCATAGAGGAAGTCCGGGTCGACATCGCCGGGGTGGCGACCGACGTAGAGGTCGAAGTCGTGGTTGACCAGGATCGTTCGTCTACACTCTTCTTCGGCTTGCATGTCGATGTCGACGGCGATCCCGACGTCCTCGAGTGCCGACCGAATCGCGCGGGAGAGTTGGATACTTTCCCGGTCGCCGTCGGCCGGCACCGTCGTAATGGTTACCGAGAGCTGTTCGATCTCGTCGCGATTAACGGCACTACGGACCTGTCTGACGCAGCCGCTGGTCGCGACCGTCAGGCCAACCCCACCCGCTGCCAGCATGGCGCGACGGCTCGTGTCGAGTCTGTCGCGGCCGCCGTCCGGCACGGATCCGTTCATCGGTTTCTCGTGTGAATTCAGCCGTGGCAGTATAACTGCATTGCGTTATCTCGTCCAACTGGAACGTTCGCGCCGGAACAATGGGGCAACCGGGCGACAGCGGACGAAACACCAATACGTGAACCGACGAAACACCTGTACATGGACGTCGCCGCCGAACGTATCGACCGGCTCGAGGCCCTCGCTCGAGCGGCGACGAAAGCCGGCGAGGAAGGGCGCGCCAGGGAATACGTCCGGCTCGCACGGCGGATCGCCGAGCGTAATCGGCTCTCGCTTCCGAAATCGTTCAAGCGGTCGACCTGTGACGCCTGCGACGTGTACCTCATTCCAGGCAACAACGCCCGTATCAGACTCCGGAACGGTCACGTCGTCGTCACCTGCTCTTGTGGCACCCATGCGCGATATCCGTACGACGAGTAGCCGAATCAGATTCTCGGTCCGTTTCGCGAAGATTCAAATCACAGGCCCGGCTATGGCGCGTTATGGATCAACAGGAACTCAAACGCCGTGCACACGACCTCGACGTCACCGTCTGGGTCGGCAAAAGTGGTATCGACGCCGTTGTCGACGAACTCGACGACCAACTCGCAAACGAAGACCTCGTAAAGGTAAAATTCCTCCGGGCAGCCCGTGCGGGCAGTTCAACTGACGAGAAGGCGGCTGACCTGGCCGACCGTGTCGACGCCGAACTCATCGAGACTCGTGGACACACAGCCGTGTTCTACCGATGACGCTGCCTCTCGTGGCACTCGAGGCCGGCCCGATCAGAGCCACGCTCGAGCAAGCGGGGCTTCCCGAGCCCGTCGCGACCAGCGCGCAAGGACTTATCCTGTTCGTCCTCGCTTTCCTTGCCGTCTGGGTGGTCGGGCGAGCAGTCGTCCTCCCGCTCGTGAGCCGCGCACTCGACAGCCGCGAGGTCGATCGACACGCCCAGGTTCCACTGGTGAAGATCACGCGATTCGGCGTCCTCTTCGTCGCCGTCGCGATCGCGTTTGGCTTCGCCGGCTTCGGCAACTTCCTCGTCTCGATGGCCGGTATCGCTGCGGCCGGCGCGCTCGCAATCGGGCTGGCCATGCAGAACGTGATCTCGAACTTCGTTTCGGGCGTCTTCATTTACACCGACAAACCGTTCAAGATCGGCGACTGGATCGAGTGGGACGACCATTCGGGAGTCGTCGAGGACATCAGTTTGCGCGTGACGCGTGTGCGAACGTTCGATAACGAACTGTTGACGGTGCCGAACTCTGCACTCACCGAGAGCGTCGTCAAGAACCCGACGGACGCCGACCGGCTTCGCTTGAAGTTCGTCTTCGGGATCGGCTACGGCGACGACATCCAGCAGGCAACGGACGTCATCGTCGAGGAGGCCGAACGCCACCCCGACATCCTCGACGATCCCGCTCCGACCGTCCGGCTGACCGAACTCGGCGACTCCGACGTCGGCCTTCAGTCGCGGTTCTGGATCGCCGACCCTGGCCGCGCCGACTTCGTCCGGATCAGAGGCGAGTACGTCACCGCCGTCAAACGACGCTTCGACGAGGAGGGCATCGATATCCCCTACCCCGTCCGAACGCTCGAGGGGGGCCTCGAACTGGCCGAACCCGCGGGCATCACACAGCCCCTCGAATGACCGATGTCCGGCCGCGTCGACACCCGGCGGCCGACGCTGGCGTCAGCGACTGTCACAGGTGACGCGACTACTCGAGGTCGTCGGCCGTCGCGTTCTCAGGGGGATCGAACGCGGACGTCCCCTCGTCGACGTCGTTGAAGATCACTGTCTCGAACCGCTCGGTAAACTCGTAGGGCTCCCCGTCGACATCCTCGCTGACAACGCGCTCTTTCAGCGGATAGTCGTACTCGGCATCGATCCAGACCGTCTGTTCGGTGACCTCGAGTTCGTCGGCTGGATCGACCGTCTCGAGGGCGTAGACGAACTCGGTGTCGCCAACGAGGACGGAGACCCCATCAGTGACGGCCTCGTCTTTCGCCGTCACGTCGAGTACGTGGGCCTCGCGGTCGGCAACCGTTTCGGTGCCGCGATACTCGAGATCGTAGTACTCGAGCCGGTCGGCCGCCACGTCGGCTCGGGCCATGCGTACTGCTTCGCTCTCGTACGACTCGTTAGCCTCGTAGACGCTCACGGTGTTCGCCGTAGGATCGTACCACCACGAGCCAGCCGCGTTGGAGACGTAGAGAGCCCCCTCGCGGTCGGCTCTCTCTGACTCGAGAACCTCGCTTCGATACTCTGCGTACGGTCGTTCGGTCACAGCAACGCGTTCGGCTTGTGTTTCATCGCCGGCCGTAACGACGGTCGTCCGCTCGCCCGAGACGGCTTCGAGGTCCTCGGCGTGGACGAACGCTGCCTCGAAGACCGCTTCGGGATCAGGGTCGTCGGGACCGTCCGTGGACGGAACGGCGGGTGCCTGACAGCCAGCCACCAGCATGAGAAACGCGACGAGTACGACCCCGGCCGAGACGCGGTGACGGTTCATCATGTAATAGAAGATAAACGACGACTGTATGCTTTACCTTCCGCGGCGATTACGCGTCAGAACTCGTCGAGACGAGGAAGACGCCTGCAGCCATCACGACGCCGCCAAGGACGAACCGGGAGCCAAGCGACTCGCCGAGCAGCGTCGCGCCGAGCAACGCCCCGACGAGCGGCTGGGCGAAGAAAAACGCCGAAACGACGGTGGCGTCGACGTATTCCATTCCCTTGTACCAGAGGTACCAGGCTGCAGCCGTCCCGAGTACGCCGAGATACAACACCGCGACGACCAGTTCCGGCGTCACCACGATCGACCGCAGCGAGGTGCCCGTCGTCACGACCTCGAGCGGGACGAGTGCCGCGAGCATCGGCACGGCAGCGACACACGAGTACGTCGCCGTCTCGAGCGCCGAGTACCGCTGAACCAGCGGTTTGCCCCAGACGGTATACAGCGCCCACGTTGCACCTGCAATCACGAGCAAGACGACGCCGGAAGCCGCAGCACCGGCCAGCTCCGAGAGCTGATACTGGCCCGAGAGAACGACGACTGTCCCCGCAGTCGCCAGCCCAATGCCGACGAGCAGGCGGCCAGTCAGACGCTCACCAAGCAGCGTGACACCGAGTAAGACCGTGAAGATCGGCGTCATGACGGTAATGAGCGATCCCTGACTCGCGGTCGTGAGCGCCGTTCCCAGAAACTGCGTCGCTAGCGAGACGGTGACGACGCCGCCGAGGAGCGCGAATCCTGCAAGATCGCTCCGAGAGAACGTCCGTCGGGGGTAGAACAGTCGGACGACGGTGAGCAAGACGACGGCGCCGACGGCCACTCGCATGAACGCAAGCGTAAGCGGCGGCACCGAGTCGAATCCCCACATACTGACGACGTAGAGCCCGCCCCACAGCGCCGCTGCGGCCATCGGAGCCAGCGCGAACAGATACTTCGAGAACCGTGCCAACACAGTCGGCGTCGAAAGCGACACGCCCGTAGTTCGAGTCACGTACATCTGTTTCGACCGCCACCCGTTGGCTGCTCTCGTTAGGATGTTAACCCCCAGTATGCTGGGATAATTGTCCGCGTTAGTATCTTAACCCGTGTCAAGCACTCCCGTGACGATCGGGTTCGCGTCGATCTCTCCCACGACGACCGGTCTCCCGGCGGGCACCCGGCTGCCGTCCGTCTCCTCTCGGGTCGGCGGACTCCAGGGCGGCCTTCGTCGGCGCGAGCACTTTTCGCTCGGCACGCCGGAGCGTCTTCGAAACGGCTGCGTCGGAGACCTCGAGCGAGGTAGCGAGATCACCGAGCGTCGTCGACCGTGGGACGGCGTAGTAGCCGTCCTCGACGGCTCGCCGGAGCGTTCGGCGCTCTGTCGGCGTCAGTTCGCGTACGCCATCGAGGACGGCTGAACCGACGGTTTCTGCCCAGAGTCCCTCGAGAACCGTCTCGGGATCGAGGCGGCGTCGGTCGTGGAGTTCGTACTCGTCTTCGGTGCGATCGAGCGTCTCGAGCGCCCGATCAGCGGCGGCCTCGTCGTCGAACCCCACTTCCCACCGTTCGCGTCCGTCGACGTTCTCGAACGGACCCGTGAGGTAGCCATCGTTTTCGACGATCGTTCCCATCGTCTCTGTGGTCCCGAGCGTGAGTCGCGCTCTGGCGGTCGATCCCGACTTCGCCAGCAGTTCGAACCGTTCCGTTCCCTCGTGTGAACTGAGTATCTCGAGTCCGTCCTCGAGGGCCGTCCGATCTCGACCCTCGGCGAGCACCCGGAGCTCGAGGCTCGAGCGGTCGTGGTGGTAGTGCCAGTGGGGTGTGACGAACGCAACGTCGTGGGTCCTGCTCGCCGCGCTCAGCGGACAGTCACACTGGCGAACGGACAGCGAGAGGTTGATCATACGGGAACCTGACGGCCGACGAGTAATCCCCTTGCGATTACGGCGAACGGGTCGTCGACGTGGCCGGAAGCGATATCCGGATACGACCGTGCGCGAAAGCAGTGGCTGAGTGTCGCTAAAATCGGTATGAATGGTGGATTCCGCGATTGCCCGGCGTTCCGGCCGGGGGAATCCCGGTTGCCTCCTCCACCCCGCAACCCGTCGAGCGACAGGTGTCCGGCGGTCCACTGCTCGCTTCCGCGCCTGATGGGCTGTCGCCGATCAACCACGATGGATCGTCCCTGCGGACGGCCACCGTGGACCGCTGTCCCCGACGGACGAGGCTTCTCTGTTGGCTCCCGGGGCCCCGGCCGGTCTGACCGGACGCCCACGGCATTTGGTCCCCGCTAAAGGCCATACTGCGGGTGACGAGCAGGGCCTAACTGCCCGACCTATCCATCTTCCCGTAGGTGGTTGCAACTTAAGGACCTTTCGTCTCCCGAATCGACCGCCGGCAAGCCGTTGGCCTGGTCAACAGCCGGTGGTCCATCGCGTGCGAGAGAGGAAAAGGCCCATTAGCCAGCCACCGCATCGACACGACATGGGACTTGGAAGCACTGCAAAGAAGCTACAGGGACTCTCGGATCGCGCCGAGGCGATGTACAAACAAGTTCAGGAACTCCAAAAGCGGATCATCCACCTCGAAGAAGAGGTCGACGACACCCACGACACGGTGAAACGACTGGATCACCAGCTCACCGAACAACGGGCGCTTTTGCTCGCGATCGCCGACGAACTCGACATCGACGGTGAGGAGGTCCTCGCAGAGGCAGCGATCGACGAAGCTGAGCACACGTCCGAAGACGCTGGAGACGATACCAGCGACGAGAGTGATTCGAGCGAGACGACTGTGGAACCGTAACCAACCAACCAACTGCGACCTTTTCTCAGCCCGCCGGAGCCAACAGCAAAAGCTAACAGTAAAGGCAACTTTTGCCAGAACGATGACGACCCACGAGCGACCGTTGGACTCGGTACTCGAGACGATCGGTCGGACGCCGCTCGTCCGGCTGCAGGACGGTCCCGACGGCGTACGGATCTACGCGAAACTCGAGTCGTTCAATCCCGGAGCGAGCGTGAAAGACCGGATCGGCCGCTACATGGTCGAACGGATGCTCGAGCGTGGTGACGTGCCGGCCGGTGGAACGATCGTCGAACCGACGGCGGGGAACACCGGAATCGGACTGGCCATCGCAGCCCAACAGCTTGGACTCGACGCCATCTTCGTCGTCCCAGAACGGTTCAGCGTCGAGAAACAGCAGCTGATGGCCGCCCTGGGCGCAGACATCATCAACACACCCACCGAGGACGGCATGGGACGTGCAATCGAGCGCGCGTACGAACTCGCCGACGAACTCGACGACGCAGTCGTGCCACAACAGTTCTCGAACCCGCTCAACGCCGAAGCCCACTACGCGACGACCGGCCCCGAGATCTACGAGGCCCTCGACGGCGAGGTCGGTGCGGTCGTCGCTGGCTGTGGAACTGCAGGGACGCTCATGGGAATCGCTCGGTACGCACTCGAGCAAGACCCCGACACTTACGTCGCCGCCGTCGAGCCCGAGGGCTCGCTTTACGGCGAGGTCCTCGGCGCAGCCCGCAAGGAAGACGAGTACAAGATCGAGGGAATCGGTACGCACAACCCGTCGACGAACGAGCTCTTCGATCCCGAACTCGTCGACGACGTCTATCCGGTTTCGGACGAGCGAGCCCACGACGAACTCAAACACCTCGCGCGAGCAGAGGGACACCTCGTCGCCTCGAGTGCCAGCGCGGCCAGCGTTGCAGCGAAACGCGTCGCCAGCGAGATCGACAACGGTGAACTTACGACACCACACGAAACGGTAGTAACGATCTTCCCGGACTCGAGCGAACGATATCTCTCGAAAGGAATCTATGGCTCGTTCGACGAGTGGAGTTCCTAGCCAACGAACCGAGAAGACGGTGTCTCACGCAAAATCCCTGTGACGGCGTTCTCCGCCCCGTCGCAGGCTACTGGTCGTGATCAGTGGGTTCGAACGGGGGCTCGTGCTCACCCAGTGACGACATCGGGGAGACGTCCTGCGGTGGCGCGTCTAGCGAGTCGGACGATCGCTCGAGGGCTTGTGCATCGACGACCTCGAACGTGTCGTCGCGCTCGACCTCCCAGACCCGGAGAACGAGGTGTGCCTTGCAATGGTGTTCGACCAGTTCCATCCCCGTCTGCCGGTTCCTGAGCACGAGTTGGCAGGTTCCATTGTTCGAACAGTCCCCGAACTGGTCACACATGAATTCTACTCGCCCGTAGACTACTTGCGGGTAAGTCTCTGTCGGTGGTTACAATGATGCGGTAGGTCTCCATGACGGCTGTCGCGATCGGAAACGACAATTGCGCTCGAGCCCGTTTTCGGGTTTTCGGCTCGTCTCCGGATTGACTCGACCCCTCGCTCGGCACCCGACCGGACCTTACGCGATGAGGCGCCGATGCTCGACTTTCATACACCGGTCTTGAACGACTGCGCGGCCATTGGCCTCGGCCCGCGCGACCGCCTCGTCGTCGCGGATCCCCAGTTGGGTCCAGATCGAATCGACGTCGTCGCGCTCGAGTGCGTCGCCGACGATCCCCTGGACCTCCTCGCTCGGACGGAACACGCAGACGACGTCGATCTCGTCTTCGACGTCGGCCAGCGAGTCGACCGTCTCTCGGCCGAACACCTCGTCGGCAAACGGGTTGACTGGAACAATCTCGTACCCTTGCCCGAGGAGATACGACGGGACGTCGTGTGCCGCTTTCCCCGGCGTACTCGAGCAGCCAACGACGGCAATCGTCTCGTCCTCGAGAATGTCCCGGATGGCGGCGTCGGTTTCGACTGGCATGCTCTGGTATTTGGGGGGCCAGGAATAACTCCTCGTCGACTGATCGCTGGTCGGTGCTGACTCTCAGAGGCCAGCGGTCTCGATCGTCGGCTCGTCGCCTCCACTGTCTTCGACCGTGATCACGCCGTCGAACAGTTGTTTGAGCGTGTTCATCGTCTGTTCGTCGTGCGCCGTCGCGTCGATGACGTACAGACCCAGCGCATCAGCGCTCTGAATTCGACCGGTAAAGACGTGCAGGAACCGAAAAACGGTCTGGAGATTCGAATACATCAGCAGCGTCGACACCGAATGCACGAGGACACGGTTGTTCCGCACGCCACGTCCCTCGTAGAACTCCTGAAGGTACTCTGAGAGGTTGATCCCGATACCCGTCATGTCGACCGGTGACGACGCGTACTTGATCCGGGGGTCGTCGTCAACCGTGCCGATACCGCGTTGTTTCGTGACGCAGTCGACGATGCCGAGGTGATCGGTGTTCCCCTCGAGGTTTCCGGTGAACTCCTCGAGGACCTTGTCGCCACTGTCTTTTGTCGTGACGACGATCGTCCCCTCGTTGTGAACGATCCCGTTTCTAAGGATATCGTATGCGAGAGTACGCTTTCCCACCATCGGTGGGCCAACGATCAGAACGTTCGTTCCCGGATCGATTTCAGCCACCGGAACGTCGTCTACCAGGTCATACATGTCGGATAGTCACTAAGTTCTACAGCCGCGTCGACGACCACTACTGATACCGCTGTCCACACCTGATCTGGTAAGAAAATACAGTATCCAGAATATAGTCCTTTTGATTACTTACTAGTTGTTGATGGTTATTGGTTTTAGGGACGCACGGGGACTTGAATTAGACGCCGCCGAACTCGAGGGCACCGCGGCCAATAATAAACGCCAGCGCGGCGAGAAACATGCCGTACTTGAGCTGGACCTGTCCAGCCGTCGGATCGTCGAAGCTCCTGGCCACACCGTAGAGCATGATCGCATCGGCCGGAACCACGACGACCAGATAGGCCGCACCGAAGTATCCGAGCAGGTACGGGATCGGGCTTGCGGCGACGCCAACGGCCAGCAGACCCGTCGCGATGACGAGCGCACGGCGTTCCCCGACCGCGATCGGTAACGTATTCAACCCCTCCTCGAGATCCCCCTCGAGGTCCTCGACGTCCTTGACGATCTCTCTCGTCAACGTCGCGATCGCCGCGAGAACGGCGAGAACGACGGCTGGCCCGACCTCGCCGACAGCCGCTGCCCCGAACAGGAACGTACTTCCGACGAGGTAAGCTACCAGGGCGTTACCCAGACCGGGCAGTCCCTTGAAGTATTCGGTGTACGCCACGAGTGCGAGGAGATTGATCCCAGCGATGGCGATTGCTACGACGGGAAGCGTGACCGCAAACCCGACCGCCATCGCGAAGAGGACGACACTAAAAACAAGCGCCCCGCGCGGACTAACCGCTCCACGCGGGATCGCCCGCTCGGGCTGGTTGATCCGGTCGATTTCCCGGTCGAAGTAGTCATTGATCGCGTTTCCAGCCCCAACAGCGAGGCCGGTTGCCGCCACGGCCGCCCCAGTCTGGAGCGGGTACGCTGTGACACCACCAGCAACAAACGAACCAATGAACGTCAACACGCTCGCTGCGATCACATTTACCGGCCGCGTCAACTCGACTAGCCCACGAACCGTCTCCACCGCTGCCATAGCCACCCGTCCTCAGGCGGTGTGGTTAAACGGTACGGTCTCGTCCGCTCGACGATCGATAGACACCAACTCCCCACCACGACCCGCGACCGGTACGGCAACGGACTCGACTACCCGCGCAACGCAGTCACCGCCACTCCTCGAGGTCACAGAGGACATCGGCGTCTACCGAGATCCACTTGCACATCCGGTCTTCGCCAGTTGCGTCGACGGGGACGGCGGTCCAGACGCGTTCGTCGTCGGTGAGTAGTTCCAGCGGCACACCGCTGCACTGGGCATCCTCCGGCACAGGAGCGTCGTTCACCGTCATGGTATACTCGAGTCTTGGTTCAACCCACATAGGCTACCTCCGGTAATTTTCATCGGCTGAGAATCAAAACCGTCGTCGAGCTGGCGCTCGAGTGTGGTACGCTTGGGGATAGCAACAGCAGTCGAAATCGAGTGACTTATACAGAGTCGCCGGGAAACTGAGTGTAAGGGCGCTTAGCTCAGTCTGGACAGAGTGCTTGGCTTCGGACCAAGTTGTCGCGGGTTCAAATCCTGCAGCGCCCACTCCGAAACGGGTTGTTTCTACACTAATACTAACTTCCCAGTAGAAGCTTCTGACCGCCCGGTTTCATCGGTTTCTCCACTTTGGCCCGAGGGGCCAAAATCTGATCCAAACGACCAACCCGTTGCGGCACCTCGCTGTCATGCGATTCCATTCACAAACACGGGGTGGTCTGCGTGAGTTCCACGCCCTGGAGCCCGGTCGATCAATCGGCCTGTATTCACTGTGGAGCCCACGTCACACAGCAGTTCGCTCGTGTCTTCGGTGACGATCGCGACCGCGCCCACCGTTGCGGTGAATGCGACACCTACGCCCGTCTGAGCCGTGGCTCCGCTGCCGGGCTCGAGGTGTCAGTCCCAGACCCGGAGACGTCGAACGGTCGTCATGGAGGTGAGCCCGATGCGTAAAGCGGTGTTCGTCCCTGCGAGCGAACTGTACGACGTCTCGAGTAGGACGCCCATCGTCCATCCCGCCTACCTGGTGACTGACAACGACGTCCGTCAGACGTTCGAGGACGGTGGTTCTCAATGAGTCGTCTCGTCGAGTCCGACGAGTGTGAGCGGTGCGACGAGTCGATTCCGGCCACCCAGCGGCTCTGTGCGAGCTGCGCTCGAGAGGTCCGCCGTGCTCGGGGTGGTCCGCTGTGAGTTCTCGAGCGTCGGAACTCGAGAGTTCGAAAGCCAGCGGGGACGCCCTCGAGGCCGACTTGATCCAGCAGATTGACGCTCTCGAGTACGTCGGTGACCGAACGGCCACTTGGCACGACGCCCGGACTACGACGCTCCTGGAGCCGAGCGAGTGGCTGCCGTTCTACAGCATCGTCGTCGTTGAACCGGACACGCCGGTCGAGATCAAGGGCTGCCAGGTCGAGACGAGTAACGGGTCCCGCTCGACCCGCGGCCGGTTCTACGTCAAGCGTGCGGCCCACGAGCGGCTGCTCGAGGCCGCCGGGATGTACCTGTTTGTCGTCTACGTCCCGCGGCCGGGGCTTCCCCAGGTGGCTCGTGCGCTCGTGCCGGCGTCGATCGTCGACGAGTTGCTGCGCGCGAAGTGGTACGACGTTGCCGGCTCGCGCTCGGAGTCCGAGGTTGCGAAGCTCACCTGGTCGGACGTGATCGATCCGGGGACCGTCGACCTCGCAGGGGGTGAGCGGCTGTGACGGTCCACACGACCTATTTCGGCGGTGTCAGTCAGTACGAGCCGAGCGAGAGCGCTGACGTCTTCGGCGTCGTTCGTTACCCGAAAGAGTTCGTCGAGCGGGTGACTGACCGGAACATTCCGGCTGTTGCACCTCCCGAGGACCTGCTGACCGCCTACAAGACCGTCGAAGAGGCCGCCGAGGACAATGGCGAGCCGAACCCCGCCGCGATCGCGTGGAACTCGGTCAGCTACGAACGTCGTTATCTCGATTACCTCGAGGGGCGGGGACAGCAAGCAGTCCTCGCCGAACTGGTCGAAAGAGCCTCTGAGCACGACGTCTGGCTGGTCTGCTGGGAAAAAGACGCGCGCTGGTGTCACCGTCGGTTGCTGGCGAACGTAGTCGTTGCCCAGCTCGAAGACGTCGAGATCGTCCACCATCCCGACCCGACGACGATCCCCGTCACGGAGGCGAGCGACGACGAGAGCGGCCCCACGCTGGCCGACTTCGCGTCTGGGGGTGCCTGATGGTCGACCTGACCGCCTTCGGCCTCGAGCCACAGGAGGCGTCAGCAGGCGACGAGAGCGACGACGTGAACCGGGATGCTGCCGAGGTCTGGTCGGCGTGTGTCGACTGCGAGTACGCCGGCTACGACGTCAAAGAGCGGACACGGTACACCGTTCCGCTCTGTCCGACGTGCTTCGCTGACCGGGAGGGGTTGCAGTGAGTATCGACGTCTCCGACGACCCGGTGCAGTTCGACGACGTCACCGGGTCCGAAGCCGACACATTTCCGCTCCCTCGAGCCCACGGTGCAGCAGTCAGTAACCACCTCGCCGACGTCGTGAACCCGGACGCGGATCGGGCTGCTGACCGTGGCACCCTGTACGATCGAGCCCTCACCTACTGGCGTGAGCACGTCGGTGACGTCGAAGAAGAGCCGTATCTGGCTGTGGAGGACTTCGACGCCGACTGGCTGCCAGACGGCAGATACGCACTCATCTTGACGTCCTCGCGGTGGAAAGCCGGCACCGGCACGGGTGACGACTATCGAGCATACTACGAGCAGCACCTGAAGCTGCGTGAGTACGACGTCGACGACGGCGAACTGCAGCTGCGGAAGCCGCCGCTGGCGTTGCACGTCGAGATCATCCCCCAGTTCGAGCAGATGGTCTACAAGAGCGGCGACCCGCTCGAGTGCCCGTACGGCGAGGGAACCCGGCTGCTGGGCTGGACGACGTGGGCTGAAGATCCGTTCGAGATCGAGCGGCGGATGTACGACGCCCTTCGAGCGGTGTACGGTCCCGGCGCAGTTGACCTGGACGATCGCGTCGACGAGGCCCGCCGGCTTCCGAAGGCCGAGGCGCACATCCGGTTTGACATTGACAAGAAAGCGCCGCTCATCGAGACGCTGGACCAGTCGAAAGCACTCATCGACTGGGGTGGGGATTCGCAGATCGAAGCCCACCAGAAGCGTCAGAAAGAGGGGTGGCTCGAGTGGGTATTCACGAGCGACCGCTGGCACCTGCTTGGATTCGAGCCACAGCGATACAGCACCGAGGTGAAGGTCTATCAGGCAAACGACTGGCACCGGAAGCCCCGCAGCTACTACGCTCATCATCCGAAGCTCGAGGCGTCTTACGCCGGTGTCGATCGGGGTAAACTCCCGCACGTCTCCGAGTGGGACGATGTTCTCGAGCACCTGCGGACGGTCGTCGCGACGCACGCACGATGGGCCGGTATCGAACGATCGGACCTCATCGAAGACGACTATTTCGATGGGCCACAGTCAGAGCCGTGGGACTTCGAGCGGCCGACAGGCCGCCGGCAGATGCTCAAACGTCGGTACGAGGACCTTTCGACCGACATCTACCGCGAAGCGCTCAAGGAGTCCACCACGGCCGTCTACGACATCCTGCGGGTAATCGCCGAACACGACGGTGCGAACTATGACGCCCTCGAGGAACGCACCGGGCTGGCGAGATCGACGGTGCGGTACCACGTTCGACGACTCGCCGAGGAGGGGATCGTCTACCGAAAGGGCAACCCCGTGATGGTCTACTTCGTCTCCGAGGTCGTCCTGGAGCGAGCCCGCGAGATCCTTCGCGAGGTTCGACCCGAGGACACCCCGGAGGACCGTGACGGACGGGCCGAGGAACGCCGTGAGCGCCGCGAGAAGCAACAGGAGGACGCAGACGATGACCCGGGGGGCACGGGCAACGAGAACGACGAGGACGCCAGCAGCACCGGCGGGACCGGCTTCGAGTATCTGGCCCGACTCAGTGCGTCCATCCACGACGTCGCCTATCTAATCGAGCGCGACCAGCTCGACGATCGCGACGTCCGGGTCCGTCGCGACGATCT
Source organism: Natrarchaeobaculum sulfurireducens (assembly GCF_003430825.1). Taxonomy (NCBI): domain Archaea; kingdom Methanobacteriati; phylum Methanobacteriota; class Halobacteria; order Halobacteriales; family Natrialbaceae; genus Natrarchaeobaculum; species Natrarchaeobaculum sulfurireducens. The sequence goes on from NZ_CP024047.1 coordinate 2,151,689, forward strand.
GCCGCCACCACTGCGGTAGGTCGTCGTTGGCCGGGTTTGTCCGGTGAATAGCTACAGCAGTCGGTTTCGTCCCTTTCTTTCACACCTGCGTGACAGTGTTCCCTGGTTTCCTATCCGACACGTGTGTTTTTCGACGCGAATTTCACTTTCACCTGGGTGTAAGCGAGCGAATTCCCTCGAGGTTCGGCCAGTTTCGTCGCTCGAGGCGTGGAAACGAACCGGCAGAATACCGGGTTTTCAGCCCCGAAAGCGGGTGATTTGGGCCGCCGTTCGCGCACCGCGACTAGCAGGCACCCCTACGGTAAGTGCCCCTAAGGGGGCAGGGTAATTGCGCGGCGCGCAGAGCGCGCGCCGCGCTAGCGCAAAGACGTACCAGCCGATACCGGGCGGATGAGTAGGCCCTACGGCGGCCCCGCGGGATGGCGGGACCTCGATAGCTCACCTTGCCGAGTCTGCTTAGGAGGGAGGACTGATTGAAATATGCAGGTTGTGATGTAGCTCAGGACTCTTGCAGAATACAGAGCGCGAATGTGTCACAGGTAGGGGGCTGATCTGCAAAGAGAAGTGATCGGTGAGTACAGAGGGGTCACGTAGCATATCGAGGATTAGTGGTTTTTTCGTCAGTCCGTACTTTCCACCTGTCAAGAAAATATGTGATACCACCGTCACCAAGTTATATAGGAGTCTGACCTATGATGGTGTGAGTCGGTTGCGGAATTCCCGCTTTACAAGGCTCAATAGAGGTAAGTAGCCATGGGTGACGACCAAAACCACACAGGAGATGAAATCGAAACTGAAACTATGCGGGCTACCCGCCGAACCGTAATCCGTGGTGCGGGTGTCGCCGGACTCCTCACCATGGGCGTCGGCACCGCCAGCGCACAACGGGGGCGGCAAGCACAGCAACAGTCAGCGGCCAGAGGAAAAGGGAAAGGGAAAGGCCCACAGCTCCCGCCGAATGCGGCACAAAGAGCCAAAGACATCATCGACATCAAATTCCCGGGTCGTGGAGGTGGTGACAACGGCGGAAACGGTGGCGGCATTGGCGGATAAGCCGATACGCGGGCAACAGCGGGTTCTTTTCGCAAATGATCAATCACTAACTGTGAGATACCGACCAGCAGAATCATCGGTCTCGGCGTAATACCAATGGGCCTTTGTGCTGCACTCATCCTCTGAGGGCGCAGGAGAAAGGGGTGTTCCGGCAGGAGCACCCCGACCCGGATGACATGCTCATCTCCGGCAGTGATCACACACTTAAGCCAAATGCGTCGCTCTCCATCCGCTATATCGACAAAAACCAATCCTTTCCCGGTTTATCCCGCCGATTGCTTCCGCTGGGCCTCCGATTCGAGGAATCGTGAGGCCCGCTTGAGATTTGTCCCGATAGCTTTCGCTATCGACGCGTTTTTCACCTTGATCGTCCCGGTGAACCGTGTTTTCTCCCCGTCCTGGTGATACACCTCATTGACCAACGACTCAGCCCCAGCGCGTAAGTTCAGAAACTCCTTCTCTGCCGGATCGTCCAACCGCTTGCGTCGGTGGGCGAGAGCTAATTTTCGCTCGTAGAAGCCGTAACTGTAGAACTCCTCTTTCTCCTTGACGAAACAGGTCTCCTTGTGTGGACAGCCTTCACAGAACTCTTTGTCCATTCGTCCTGAGATACGACCACTCTCGGACATGTATCGCTGCTCGAATGGTTCGTGTCCGGCAGGACAGGCAACCATTCGATGCTCATCCCACTCTGCTTCTGCTAGCGACAACTTCTCGGCAGGCGGGGGCTGCCCCGTTAGTCCTGTGAAGTGCTGCGTGATCCCGTGATCACCGCAGCACGCCTCCACTTCTTTGTGCATGTAGCCGCCGTCGACGAGGAGATCAGTTAACCCGGTCTCTTCTGGCAATTCTGGGACGTCTTCGGCTAACAGGTCGCCATCGGCTGTATTGTTCGTGTCAACGCGAATCGTCGTGATCAGGCGAAACGGGTTTTCCGCATCACAGGTCTCGGCGACGTTCGCTTTATACCCGCAGTACGACTCACCGCCCTTCCGGCGGTGAGTCGCGTCCACGTCATGCGGGTTTTGTATCGAACCGCTACTGATCTCCTCAGGTTTTTTCAGCCCAATGCGATCGTGCTCGGGACCGTCCTCGTCGGGCTGAGCTGGCTCATCGGTCGCCTGCTCGTGGCTTGGCTCACCGTCGCTGGATGTGAACGTTCTGAGTGGTTCCCATCCCGGTGACGGCGAGTCACCGGGATGGTCGTCATCCTCGTCTTCATCGTGCTCACGGTGATCATCTTCGAGATCAGGAATGCGGTAGCACTGTTCGTCGAGGACTTGCTGGAGATGAGCAAAGCTCTCCAGTTCAGCGTAGTTTTCCTCCGCTTCGAACGCGTCGATTAACCAGACAGCGTGCTCGATGAGCGTTTCCATGGTCGACCCAACCTCACCTGGGTCCAGTTCATAGGACAGTTCCAGGTTCTCCGTGTCGGCGAATTCGTCTAGACCAGCCGGAAGTTCCTGGACGATCTCGTCAGGGAGATCGTCCAGGAAGTTGTGAACGACTTTAGCGATGAGGTCGATTCGAGAGAGTTGCTTGACGTTAGCCTCGATAAACGTTGAATCCATCCGCTGGGTGCTGGCGTCAATCTCGAACTCGTCTTGGATGTAACTTCGGTGATCCTGGAAAACCTCGTGCAACAGGTCTCGACCGGTTTCTTCCTCGTACTCCATCAACCGTCGGCGGAAATTCGTGAACGTCTTCGCACAGATATTGTCGCCGAGTGTTTCTTTACCCAGGGCGTTTCGGACGCGAAAATCGAACAGATAGGCATGTTCGAGCTGCTTATCGGACAGTCCAAGCAGGTGCTTGATAATCTCCAGCGAAACCAACTCGTTGACTGGCTTGTTCGGACGGCTATACCCGCCATGGTATAGCCGTCCGAACGTTCTCTCATCTATCTGAGTGAAGACGTGTTCGTAAAAATGGGTAGACCAGTGATTTCGCAATTTCTTCTTCGGTCCAGTAGGAAGGTCTTTGACGGGCGAAAAGAGCTTCTCCTGCTGATGTTCGTAGTTTTCCCTAAACACATTTTCACCCAGTTTAGCAACTAATCGAGCTGAAGTAACGTATAGCTATCGCATATAATCTCGGTAAGTTTTTCAGTGCCTACCTGTGACCAATGAATCGTCAAAAGGGACTCCTTTTTACTGCGCCCTCATCCTCTGTATTCAGCAGATCTGTTCTGTCAGCTGATGGATTTTCCACCAGAGTCTACCTGATGAACGCAACTTCGCTACAACCACCAGAACTCACGCGTCACAAACATCAATTTCCCGAATATGAACACGAGCCTGAGACAGCCGTGTTCATATCGTGACGATCGCCGTCGCATTGGATTCGATTATCAAACCGATCACATCGAACTCTGAGCCTCTCCTTGAAAATCAAACAGACAGAGAGTGATCCCAAAACCCAGGATATCGGTTCGTATTCACGAGAGTGGGTGGTAACAAGACACCCGACTCAGTTTGTATCGGTTACTCGTCCTCGGACGGTGTCTCGTCGTCGCCACGAGCGAAACTCTCCTGGCCACCGTTCCCATCCGTAGACTGAGCTGCCTTCGGACCTTGGATCAGACTATCGAAGTCGTCGACCTCATCGTACTGGTCTTGGTAAAGGAGTGCAGCCTTCCCAAGCGACGTGATTTCGTACAGCCCGGACCGTTCAGCTGGTCCAATCTTGCGAACAAGCCCATAGTCTTGGAGAACCGGTAGACGGGTATTGATGTTCTTTCTGCTCTTGTCTGTGTGATGCGAAAGATTCGTTGCGACGTTTCGTCCCTTGTCTTCGAGCGCCTCGAGAACCAGGAAATCCGTTGGTTGGCGGAGTTTCATAATCAGTACCAATTACAAGTGAGGGTCGGTGTTAGCGATAGCTAACTCTTTTGGCTAAACTAAAATTCACGGCACGGCAGTTCTGAGGAGACAAGCAGTATAGCCCAGGGACAGGAATGTGCTCAGAAGACGTCAGCTATCGCAATCTTCGCCTGCTGGGTGTCTCGGTGATCTCCACCGCCGTGCCATCGCAGCAGCGGGAGGTTCGACGCCTTGCACATCTGGTCTTTGACGATCGTGCAGCCAGACCGTCCGTGTGGACGGTAGACGACAAAGCAGTACCAGCCGTCGGCCCGACGTAGCTTCTCGTGGTACTTCCGGTAGATCTTGAAGTTCCCCGGCTGGCCGTCACTGTGCTCGAGCATGGTGCTCTTGATTTCGACCGGTGTTCCGTTCTGAAAGCGGGCGTCGTGCCAGCTGGCTCTCTCGAGAACGAACCGGCGCTTCCGAGCCATTCGCTTCTCGCAGATCGTCCCGAAGTGGTTCGCTCGCTTGGATCGATTCATCTCGAGCTTACGTGTGCGCTCGTCGCGCGCCTTTCTTTTTTCCTCCTCTGCCATCCAACAAGGAAATGCGACGGATGGGCCACGCGTCGCGGCCCTGTCGGGCCGCGCCGCCCATACGACTAAACGGGGGTCGGTATCCGTATCCAGCTATCCATCCCGTTGCGGTCATGCGATTACCTCGTTGACCTTGGCAAGTGTCTCGACGTGTTTCCCGTCTTCTGTGTACTCGCGCCAGCGGGAACCGACCCATCCGTGACTGTACGGCACGAATCTGGCGGTTTCACGGTTCGACATTCCTTCCTCCTTGCACCGGATGACCGTCCAGATCGCCGTCTTTCGAACGGCCTCGTCGGCCTCCATTTCCTCCGTCTCGTCGCCGTACTCAGACCAGTTCCAGTCACTGGCCTCTTTCGTGTTGTACCGGAAGTCCGTCGGCGGGATGCCCTCGATCTCGGCCTCAATGTCGGCCAGTTTCGCGCCCTTGATCGAGTCAGCGATGACAGCCTTCTTCTGACTCACCTTCTTGACGATCTTCCCCACACGCCAGAGCATCGGGTGAATCGACCGTTCACCGTGAGCGATGTAGATGAGTGCCCCGCCGTACTTCCGGATCTTGTAAACCAGCGGAGCCATTTTCTGGCGCGTCTGGTAGCCCTGTTTTCCGGTCCCTGACGCTGCCGACGAGAACTCGTCGCCGATGAATAGCTTCGGCCGCTGGCTGTGCTCGAGCGGGTCACCGTCCTGCTGGACCCACTCCATGAGGGTACCGTAATCGGGAATCCAGCCGTCCTGAACGTCGCCGTCGTCGTCGACCCACCGATTCTTTTCCTCGAGGCTCTGGATGTTGGTGCCGATCAGCGACGACTCCCGGTTGAGGTCGCGCCACCGCTGCGCCAGGAGACAGGCGAAGTCCGTCTTCCCCGCGCCCATCTCCCCCAGGACGACGATGACCGGGGCCGGGCCGTCGATCAGCTGGTCTATCTTCCCGATCGCCTTCATCCCCGAAACGTCGGCCTGCTTCGACGTGTCGCCGACCATGTGCTTGATTGTCGGCATATCGCCGTTCTCCATGGCTCTCCGGAAGGTTTCGGTCCCTTCAACCATCCGAATCTGACGGTGTTTCTCGAGGTCCTTCGCCTGTCCGGGCATCTTGTCGGGCCGGTCGGCCTCGAGCGGGTCGTAGTGAATCTGGCGGACAGCCATCGCTCGCGAAACCTTCTCGTCACGGACGATCCCGCCGTGACTTGCTATCTCCCTGTTGTCCCGGTTGCTGTATCCTTCCTGGTGCTCTCGAGCCTCGGCGGTGACGTGCAGTGACTCACGGTCGGTACCGCCGTCGGTCATTAACCGCTGCCCATTCCGCCGGTATTCGAGTCGGTCACTCATTGGTCGTTGCCTCCGTCGGTCGCTGCGGCCTGCTGGCCGCTGTTCATCGTAACTGGCTCCATGGGTTCAGCCGGGTCAAAGTCGTGCTCGTAGTCGCCAATGTCCTTGATTTCGTCCGTAGACCACTCCTGTGAATCCTCTTCTGCCGCCTCGAAACGTTTCTTCACGGAGGTCCGGTGCGTCATCAGCCCGCGCTCGTCGGCCTCCGCGTGCGTGTTGATCGTGTCCCGTTCGATCTCGACGCCCATCTTCGAGATGCGAGCGCGTAGCTTGTTGTACGCCACCGCCGTCTCGATCAGGTCGCCGTGGATGTCCTCGAGCATCGTCTTGACCGTGGTGAGCTTCGAGTCGGCGAGTTCGGAGTAGTAGCAGCCGGTGACGATCAGGTCGCCAGTGTCGTCGTGCCAGTCGAACTCGCGCACCTCGTAGGCTTCGCGGTCGTTCACCGGGTATGGGCTTGGGCCTTCGACCGTCTTGCTCTCCCAGACCCCCGGTTCTACGTAGTATTTCTCGCGTTCGTCGGTGACGCCGTTGATGTGGTGAACGGTCACCATTCGGGCCTCTCGCAGCCAGCGCGCGCCTGTGACGAACAACGCGAGCAGCGGCGGCCCCAGAAGTGTGAGCGCCGCAAGCCAGCCGAAGACGATCGGGGGAACGCCGGGCACTGACGGGCGAAGCCACACGATCGCCGCGCCGATCGACACCAAGACACCCAGCACGACCAGCTGGCCGTGCGCCGCGATGTATGTCAGTCGATCCGACCAGCCGCCGAACGTGCCACTTGTGTCGCTCATGCTTTCACTACCCCGCTCTCTTCTTGATAGACGACTATCCCGGCCGCCATCGCCGCCAGGAGCGTCGTCATCGCCACGCCGGAGAACAACCCGGACGTGCCGCCGAAGTGTCGGAACGGGTCGTCTGCTGCCTCTGTACCGGTGCTGATGTACGGTCCTCGCTGTTCTTCCATGCTCAACTGGGTAGCGAACGATAGCGCCACGCCGTCGCTCTCGTCAGCGAACGTGTCCACATAGATCGTGTTGTTCCCTTCGCTCAGGTCCTCGGTCATCGTCCGGTACGTGCCGCTTCCTTCCTCCCAGTCGGCACTCTCGGCCATGGTGACGGTCGTCTCCTCGAGGGCGTGGATGTGAACGACGAACTCGCCGTTTTGGAACTCCCAGTCCGTGATGTGCGTCTCGGAGTCGATCGCCGTCCAGTTCTCGCGGTTCGGGGTGACAGTATCGTCCCCAACCTCGGCGTGATCGGGTTCCGGAACATCCGCGAGCCACTGTTCGACTCGGTCGCGCTCGGTCCCGTTCAACTGCTCGAGTCGGTCGTCGCTTGCCCAGAGTTCGACAGTCTGTACGTCCACCTCGGTCGCATCCTCGGGCCCGTATAGCTCCACGATGTGCTCGATATCGTCGGGGACGCTGCTGCCGGCAGTCTCGTTGTCGGCGGTCACGACCTCGACGCCCATGCCCATCGCGACGGCGAGGACGGCCAGCGTTGCTACTGCGACGGTCGAAAAGTGAAGAATCCTGTTCATGATCAGGTCCATGGAAGCAGGTCGGTAAACCAGCCGACGACGGTGAACACGACCGCGGCGATAATCAAAACGCCAGCGAACGCCCCGCCAACAGCCGCCCCCGTTCCAGCATCGATGTCGATTCCGGGGAGGATACCACCTGCATCTTCGAGTTCGTCGAGATCGAACCCGCCGTCTGCCCTCTCCCGCTGGACATCGAGTGCAAGTGCCGGATCACGGGTCGTCGTCTCGAAGCCCTCGAGTCGCATCCGGTCGACGTCTTCGCCGTCCTTCTCGATCGAGACGAACTTAACGTCTCCCTCTCGAATCGTCTCCGTTTCCGTCCCGCTGCCACCTTCGTAGCTGAACAGGATCGTGTTATAGTGGTCATCAGAGAGCGTCTCGCCCTCTTCGACGAACGAGCGTAGCTGGGCTGACGTATGTACGTTGATCTCTTCGACGGCATCATCTGACGGAATTTCTGTATCGTCCGAGACGTCGTCGTCGACGATCCCGTCATCAGTATCGATCTGTCCCCAGGCAACAGAGGCCGAGTCACTGTCCTCAAACTCAACGGTATAGATAGCTCCGTCCATGATCGAGTCAGGATCGATCACAAGCTCACCGGCATCAGGATCGTACTCGTACTCGGTCTCGCGCAGTGACGAGTAGTCCATATTGGCGAAGACCATTCCCTCCTGGCCGGAGACGTCCTCGTGCTCGATCTCGACGACGTAACCGAGATCGTCGGGAACGTCCATTCCGCGAGCCATTGCTGAGGCCGCCACGTAGTCCATTCCTTCGACATCGCCGTACTGATCCATCACGTCGGTCGGCGACAGCAACTCGTGTTCGTCAAGCTCTCCCGAATCGACTTCTTCCATCACGTCCTCGATGTACTCACCGATGTTGTCGATGATCTCGTCACGAGCCTCTCTGACGGCAGAAATGGCTTCGTTGTACTTCTCGACCACGAGGTCTATATCTTCATAATCCTCGTCTTGGACAGTCAGCGTCCGATCTGTACGGTGGTCATCATAGTCGTAGGAATCCGGGAAGAAGCGACTCGGGACCGGTGTGTCCAGGTAATCGGGTTCCGTCTCCTCGTCGATGATACTCCGGCTGCTCGGGCTGATATAGCTCTCAAGAACCCGAACCGTCTCTGTATCGCCGCTCCAGAGTTCAACGTCTATTTCCTTGACTCGGGAATAGCCGGTTGTAATCGGCGGTTGGAAGGTGAATTCGGCCTCGAGGCCGGCGTCCGTTTCGTCCTCTTCGTCGATGTAATAGTCACCGTCGTCACCTTGCTCACGCTCGAACGTAGCAAAGTGACGCTCGAGGTCACCCATAAGTTCGTTGAGCGACCGGAGGAGGTTCCGAACGCGATCGGAAGCCACCTCGTTAATCCGATCCATCGCCTCGTTCTCTGCGTCGATCGGGTCACCACCGTCGACGACCGTCTCGAAGACAGCCGTGTCGAGTTCGCCGAGCAACACGCCGAAGAACTCACTTGATTCGACGTCATCAGGCTGGACGGTCTGAAGGAAGTCGTGCAGGTCGCCTTCGATGACGTGCCGTTTCAGCTGGTCCGCACTCATGGCGATCTCGTGACGTTGCTGGTCCGCGAGTTGTTCTTTCACCTCCTCCTCGTCGTAGCCGCTCGAGGTGAACGAGTCGAACGTGTCGACGGCCCAGCCCGCAGCGGTGTAGAAGCGGCCAGTGCTCCCTGATGCAGGATCGGTCCGCGCATCAGCAGCAACTGTCCCGCTCGAGGCTGCACCGGCGAGGGTCACTGTCCCTGCAGCGCCGAGCCCGCGCAGGATACCCCGCCGGGTCGCATCGTTCTCGAGCAACTGGTCTACATCAGCCGGGTGGTCGTGGGTTGTGGGCCGTGGGCTCGAGTCGTCAGCGGTCGTCATTCAGAGCACCCCCAGGAACATCACCACGAGCAGCAGCAGGTAGACGGCCATAGCACCCGCCGTCGCCGCGCCGAGTGCGGCGAGCAGGTCGTAGGTCACCTCGGAGATCGTCACGAATCGCACTCAGAACACCCCCACGTAGGCGGGTCCGAGCCCGATACCCAATCCGGAGAGTAGGCCGATGATCCACTCTTGTCTGTTTGAAAGTTCCATATTCTGGCACCTCACTACTTGTACGCCAGCACCCAGAACCCGGCCGCGTTGAGCATCATCATGAACATGCCGACCCACCAGAACGTCTGGACTGTCTCCGAGACGGCCGGAACCAGCGCGATCAGAATGTTGAGAATCACCATTAGCAGGACCACCATCGACTCGAGGTCGTTCAGATCATCCCAGCTCGTCACGCCGTTCGTGAGCCACGCGGTCAGAATCGTCACCATCGTGATGACGAACGCCCAGGTAATCTCCGAACCGTGCGCTTCGTAGATCACCGCGTTCATGTGCCAGTCGAACGGGAACGTGCCCGTCTCGAGGATGAACAGCCCCGTCATGCTGATGGTCGCCAGCAGGAACAGCGGGGCCAGAAAACTGTCTACAAGGTCGATACCGTCCTCACGTCGCAGCGCGTTTGACGCTGCTGAAGTCATACTTGTTGCCATAGTCCCAACGCTCGAGGACTCCACCCCTTCACCCTAAATCTCAACTAATTGGGTAGTCATTAGGTATAATAGGTAACGGGTTGCCCGCCGGGTATGGCGATACGAAAACTGCAGGAAGTAGGCGGCGGATCGACCGGTGTGACCCTCCCGAAAGACGACCTCGTGCTCGAGGACATCCTCAACGACGAGGGAGAACTCGAGGGAGCACACTTCGCTCATGTCACGTACGAGGGAGAGGGAGAATGGTCGCTTCAGCTCATCGACCTCGAGACTGACGAATGAGCCAGACCACTGCAATCGGGTCCTCAAGTCGTGGGCGGTGGGCCGAGATGCATCAAACTGGACCCGCTCGGGCTAACCAACGTGACGAGCCAATCAAAGAACCAGCAGGCCAGCCACCCAAGTTCGACCACCTCGAGCTACCCTAACCAGGCGACTTTTTCGCGTTCTCGCTGCTGAGCCTCTGGTGAGTACGTCCCGCGGTAGTGCTCGAGGAAGGTCTCTAAATCGTTCCACCCGCCCCAGTCGATCACGAGCAACGGGTCAACGTCGGCGGCCGCCAGCGCGGTCGCCCAGGTCCGCCGGAGATCGTGAAAGCCCAGGTAGCGCCAACCGTCGTCGTTCGTCTCGTCGGCCAGTTGCTCTGCAGCGGAAGCGAGCCACCGCCGCAACGAGCGCGTCGTCGAGATCTCGAGCAGCGGCGCACTCCTGGAGGCGTCGCGAACGTCGGCCACGGTTCGGATGGTCGTCGCGAGGTCACGCGGGACGGGCGTCTCGCGGAACTGGTCGCCCTTGCCGTGCCAGACGCGGAGAACCGTACCCGCGTCGGTGTCGACGACGTCCTCCGGTGAGACGTCGAGCACTTCGTGCGAGCGGAGCCCGCAGCGGGCACCGAGCGAGAACGCGAGTCGCTGTTGAGTGTCTTGGGCGACCTCGAGCAACTGTGCTACCTCAGCCTGGCTGAGCCAGACCTTCATGTCGTCGCGGTTGGCGTGCTGTTGGAGATTCATGTCCGGGTTGCGAGTAAGGCGGACGGCAACCCGGTGGATAGTCAGTGTTTCGGAGGGGTTGGACGAGGCGATCGGGGCCGATCACGTCCGACTTTCAGGTGATAGCGGAAACCGGCTTATCGACTACTGTGTGAGTTTGCTGCGGTTTTTGAGATGCTTTCAGCGAACTCCAGATGGTCCTCACTAAGTGAAAAATGCTCCACAGTCTCTCCCTCTATCGTCCGCATCGTAACGGTGACTGTCCCATCTTCGGTATTGAAGGCTCCCGCAAGAAGAAAAATCCCAATAGCTGCAGCGCCAATTCCGATCAATAAAAGCAACGCCGTCACTGTCCCATCTGCCTGACCTAACATCCCGAAAGACAGGACACCCACAACAAGAAGAACACCACCAATCACGATCGTCGTCATGTCTGGCTCTTCAGATTCTACGTGTTCAATCTCGACAGAACCTAAAGTATCCAGAAACGTAGATTCAACTGTTGTTGAACCGCTTTTTAGCCTTTGTTCGAAGGTCAAAAACCGACTGCTAGTGAGTAGGTAAATGTATTGGATGGCTTTCTCACCGGACAACTCTTTAGAAAATGCATGAGCATCAATCATCGACTCGCTCTTGCTAAGATACGACTGTAGAGCCTCTTGTTGGGATTTCTGAATATCTTGCATCCGTTAGCGAACAGTCAGTTAAGCCATTTTACTGTTTCGTTGGGTATTTCCGAAGGTACTGGTCTTTGGCCGATCGCGTGGCAACAACAGTGCTTACTCCAACTTTGAGAACATGTGCCTTATGTTCATCTACTGCGCACAGCAGAGGAGATCGTCCGGCTTCTCCCGAATAGCGGACATCGAAAGTTGCAGTAGCGATGTGTCGGGCCATGATTATGAATACGGTTAAGTAATTCCTGTGTATTAGCATATCTGAAAAGTGGTGCCTCACATCAGAAAGCGGGTTGCGGAGGCAGTCAACGATGGGAATACTGTTGAATGGGCAGTTGGGATGGCTATCAAAGGAGGTGTCGAATTTGTACTTGCGGTATCATTATCCACGGTCCCACTGCTCGTATTTGGTCTTCTCTTCGAGGTCCCAAGAATAGAAGCATACGGGTTAGACGGTTCACAAGGAATTCAACTTGGGTTTGCATTATTGATATGGAAAACGTGGGTTCTCTGTACCTACACGTCTACGTTGGAATAGAGGAAGGGACGAGCCATGTCTTCCGCCTGCTTTGAGATTTCATCAGACATTCCGTAAAGTTGGTTCATCGAGCGAATTATTCCGATTCCGGCCCACATTGTCAGCGAACCAGCCGAAAACCCGAGAGTCTTGGCTAAGCGCATGTCTGTGTGTGGGTAGACGATTGCGAAGAGGACTCCAGCAAGCGCAAATCCAGCAAATTCTGCGATGTATAATCCCACAAAGGTTGCTGTCAGCATTGGACCTGCTAATATCGACAGTACAATCACATACAGCGAGACGACCAAATTGAACAACTCGGAGCGAGTCATTTCTTTCAGTTCCTCTGGAGTCACGATCGGGTCCACACTGTCTGTTTCTCGGAGATGAGAGCTAAACGAGACCACTAAGCCAAAAAATGCTAGTCCAACATAAGGAATAGCAGACGGCGTATAGTAGAATACGAAAGCGAGAGCTGGTAGTCCGAACAGGAGCGTAGACACCAGTGCCAGGATATTATACCCGATGAATTCCCGTATGGTCTTCCCCATCCATTTCCAGGTCCCGGCTAATTCGGATTCAGCGGTTGCCATCGTGCTTTTCTCAAGTCTACACTCGGCTACGGACTAGCAAAAGGTTTGGGGGATCAATGAGCAACTGTGCAACCTTCTCGAAAGTAGACATCACCAAACCCGTTACCTGACCAGGCCCCGAGATTGTGGCCGCCGACGAGTACGACGACCCACCAATGTCGGTCGTGGTCAACGACGCCCGTGGCGACGTCGGCCTTTTCATCCTGCAGATCTAGTTGTTCCTTCGTTGGGCTCTAAATTTAGTTCGTCTAATGCCTCAGATGGCAAATCGTCCAATTCATGATCTGTGTTTAATTTTGGGTTAGTATTGAGCTTGAAAGAGTAGAGACTCCTATGATTATCAAGATTCTTGAGATTAACGAGGTAACTACCCTCTCCAAGGTCATCAGGATCTGCTGCAAATTGAAGTGTGAAGGCTATTTCATCTATATTATCGTTACAATATATGATCCCGTCATCTAACTTTATTGGGGCAGGTCCTTCCCATACATTCACGTTGAACGGACCATTTGCTTGAACTTCTATTCTGAAATCTTTGACCCAACTTGATATGTTGAGGAACACGTTGAACTCAGCGAAGCCGTCCGATACTGGGTATTTCTTGTTATAGTGTGCCTCAGCGGACGTAGTTGGTTGGGTCTGTACAAACCCAACTGTGATATCTTTGAGATAGAGATTTACTACTGCCACACCCGACAAAATAGCCACTCCTAACCCCACACTGAACATGCGACCAATTCCGGATGTAAACACGAAAGAAAGACCTCCACCAGCCACAGTTAAGAAAAATGTCAATCCTCCCCAAGTTGGCTTCCTCAAGTTCGAGATTATAAAGGAGATGGCCCTTGAATTCCTCATTTAGCCAGCCTCGACCTTGAGCTGTGAAAGCTTGTCAGAAACGCAACTGAAAATAGTACGCTAACGAGGAGTTTTTCTTTGTTATCCAGCGACTCACTTGGAGTGACCGAATAAACATGTATATTTGTTTCGGATATATTTGCTAGAATTAAATAATCGAAATATTTGAAGTTGGCAATCATCTGGGTGACTTTGCTTGTGTCTTCCAGATATTTTTCGTATGTCTTGATCTTTTTCCCCCCATGAATGCTGACTTGGGAAACGTTCTCGTTCCCTTTTGCCGTCAGACTCCTTATATCGGTTATCTCTGGCTTCTTTTCATTTAAAAGACCTTGATCATACTTACCACTCAGGATATTGTTGAGAACTTCAGTTGAGAAAGATACCTTCTTAATTCGCAACTCTCCAACCAATTCGGATTGGAGTCTGTTTCTCGCTTTTGAGGTGTCTTCCGATCTTCCAGAGAGTAACATTATATCTCCAAACCAATATATGTCTACTAAGTGTGCAGTCAGTGTCTCCACATTTACTAATTCACCTTCATGGATATTCTGAATGATCTCAGGCTTTTCATATATGTATTCGAAATGGATTACTTTCGATGCAGATTTTAGTAGATGGTTAGTCAGCTGGCTTTCGGAATGCGACTCTGATAATAACTTGAAATTGCGATATCCTTCTCCGGGTTCGTTGGCATTGATATCTGATAAGCCGGGTAATTTGGTTTCAATTAATTCAAGCCGCTCTTGTGTTTCTGTTCCCTGTAACTCGCCTTTCACCTCTGAAATATAAGGGGTAAATGAAAAGTTTCCACCTGTATTCTGATTCGTTTCAGACATCCTGATGAATCTCTCCTGCTGGTAGGCTTAAATAATCTGGCCCCGGACTACGATTTTGCATTTTTATTGATTTCCTCCCCCACTCTTTTCTTAATATAACTCTTAGACATGGATGGTTGATGGGTGGAAAATGTAATAAATTCAAGACTATTACGGAGTCTATCGCTGAGCTAAATTTACAACAGAGCCGTTACTCAAGGTCGTCTTTTTTCAGCTCACCCGCGAGGTAGGCCCGGCCCCTATCCGTTATCTGGTATAGCCCTCGGTCTGGATCGTGGTATTCTACAAGATCTGCATCTTCAAGTGCTCGGAGCCGCCGCCGGACATGAGAGATTTTGTAATCAATGTTAGCTTCGACAGTAGCTGGATTAGCAACGAGCGGTTCATTGCCTTCGTTCAGTAGAAACTCGAGGATCGAGTCGTCAGCTCGCGTCATCCAGTCCACCCGTGGGCGTCGCATTCGTACCCTTCGAGGTGGTGAGATGTGTTAGATTCCTCGGTATGATGTGCTCTTAGCGTCATTCAATTCCTCATGGTGCATTGTTCAATGCACTAGTTTGAAGTAGTCACCGTTCCTGGGTGATGGCAACGGACGCCAAACGGACCCGTCGCTACCCGATCGGGTCCTCGCAAAAACGCGGACCCGGTGTTGCGCCACCGGCCCGCTGGCCTCCGTAAGTGAGGTACGGAAGCATGATAGACTCCACCCTGCGGGGAAGTAAGTCCCCCGCTCGAGCGACGACGTATCGACAGTCGAGAGATTCAGTTTCACTTTCACTCCGCGCATTTGACCCAATGTTTATATCCAATAGTGATACCGGGCTTGTGATGCCTGCGAGCAAAGAAGAGATACGGCTGGCCGACCGGACGGATCGCTGGCGGTTCGTCTGTCCCGTTGGTCACCGTAGCTGGGAACCGACGAATAACCACTTCTGGTGTCAGAAGTGCGCGAGCAACTACAGCGACGACGTTGACCCCGAGTTTAGCGTCCTACTGGACAAGAAGACCGGCGAACGCATCGAACGCGACGACCTCGTGCTTCGCCCCGGTGGATCGCTCGACGCCCGCAACGGAGGTGAAGCATGAAGCGCTACGAGTCCCACACGCCGACGGATCCGCCGGAGATCGTGATGGCCGAACGGCTCGAGGCCATCGCAGCTGACCTGGAGCAAATCGCCGACGCGCTCGAGGAGGGAGAACGATGAGCGGCGACCTTGAGCCGATTTCCCCGTCTAAGGCAGTCGAGTTGCACCTCGACGCGATGAAAGACGGGGCTGCAGCGTGGACGCGGACGAGTCACAAGAGCGACCTTCGGGCGTTCGTCGAGTGGTGTCGTCAAGAAGGCGGCATCGACAATATGAACGAACTCAACGGCCGCCACCTCTACGAGTTCCGGGTTTGGAGACGGGAAGGCGGCTATTCGAACGGGAAAGACAGTGAACTTGCAAAGAAGACGCTGCACTCGAACCTGACGACGATTCGAGCGTTCCTCCGGTTCTGTGGCGATATCGAGGCCGTTCACGAGGACCTGTATCTCAAAGTCCCGCTGCCGGATCTCTCGCTCGGTGACGAGGTGAGTGACAGTAAGATCGTCCCTGAGCGAGTGCCGCCGATCCTCGAGTATCTCTCGCGCTACGAGTACGCGAGCCGGGACCACGTTGTTTGGACGTTGATGTGGGAAACAGGTGCTCGACTCGGTGGCATCCGAGCAATCGACCTACAGGACTGCGAACTCGAGGGTCGTAAGCCCGGTATCGATTTTGTCCACCGGCCGGACACCGAGACACCACTGAAGAATGACGAAGGGGGCGAGCGATACAATCGGCTCGCCGAACAGACTGCGACGATGTTACAGGATTATATCGATGGTCCCAGAGCGGACGTCACAGACGAGCACGGACGCGACCCGCTCATTACGACGAAGCGAGGACGAGTGAGCCGGAGCTGCGTTTGTGATGCAGTCTATCGATGGACCCGCCCGTGCCACCGTGGAGAAGAGTGCCCGCACGATCGCGACCCGAACACGTGCCAGGCAATCGATCACACGCATATGAGCAAGTGTCCTTCGAGCCGATCGCCTCACGACGTCCGGAAGGCAAGGGTGACGAAGTACCGAAACGACGGCGTTCCACGCGGTGTGGTTTCGGACCGACTCAACGCTTCTGAGGAAATCCTCGATAAGCACTACGACCGCGCCAGTCGGCGAGAGCGAGCAGCACGACGCTGGAAAATTATCAAGGGGAAATAACCATGAAAACTGCAAGCAAGAAAGTAGTTACGACCCGCCCAAGCAAGGCCTGCAGCGCCCATGATCGGCACTTAGTTCAATTCTATTGGCGTTTCAGGGGCGGTGTTCAGATACGGTTCAGGAAGTGAAGGGTGGCGTCTTCTGAGTGTCTATGCCCGAAAACGCATGCATCACAGGAAGCATCGGCCAGATCGACTTGGATTCTGTGGAGCGGGAAGCAACGCTGCGGCTGTTGATGAAGCTCAGTATTCAACTTCACCTTGCTGGACCCTTGCTTTCGAATACTGTTCGAGTCCTCGAGGATTTCGGTGTTGAACGGGCTCGGTCGACCGTTCACAACTGGGTTCACAAGACCGATCTACAGCCGGAGTCAGGTCGAAACCCGGATCATGTTGCGGTTGACGAGACGGTGATCCGACTCGACGACGAACAGTACTGGCTGTACGCCGCCGTCAATCCGAAATCGAACGAATTGCTCCATACGAAGCTCGAGCCGACGAGAACCAAGGTTATTGCGAGCAACTTCGTTCGAGAGCTCCGAGAGAAACACGACGTCGACAACGCCGTATTTCTCATCGATGGAAATCTCTTGTTACAGTACGCCTGTGAGCGTCACGACCTCGAGTTCTGGTACGAACGACACGGTGATCGGAACAGCGTCGAACGTATCTTTTGTGGGATAAAACGACGAACAACCTCGTTCTCGAACTGCTTCAGCAACGCCAAGGCAACAACTGCCGATCAGTGGCTCAAGTCGTTCGCGTTCGCATGGAACCAGTTTATTTGAACACGATCGTTTCAGGTTCCCTAATTGCTGCGACCGGGCCTAGCCGAAGAGGAGACTGACTAACTCGCCAATCGTTAGCCGTGAAGAACGTAGTCTTGAATAACTCTGCTCGAGTACCGCGCCTTCGACGCTGAATCGTGATTCGTCTCTAAATAAATACCATCTCCAATCTCGCGGGGACGAACCATACCCCGATCTTCGTGAGTTGCCGTTGAATTGATTAGATGCCGGGTTTGTGCCCGCGCCGCCGAGATAGGCAGATCGCTTTTTGTGATGTATTTGTTCTCGACGAGATAGTTGACAAATGAAATGTACTGCTCTGTGTCGCTGGCACTACCTGTGAATTCAACATTTTCAGTATCGGGGTTGTATGAGATTCCGGTCTCTTTCTTGATTTCAGCAATAATGAGTTCATCTGACTCGGATACGCCACTCATTTGCACACCCTTCGAAGGGTTTCGAATTCAGAACTTATAAATCTATCACCAGCATTGCGGAAAACTCATAACCGATTTATGTCTTGGATTCACATTGTGTTGTATGAATGATAAAAACAGTGAACGTGACCTCAGAAACTATCTCGGCTCAATCGCCGAGTTCTGTGCGGAAATAGAGTCCAGAACCGTCCCTGAGGGCAAGAGCAGCACGTCCAAACAGATCGGTACGTACTTCGAGAAAGAACTTCGTGTCTGGTTCGAGGATAAACACGGCCTTGTCTCAGAGGGCTCTGTTGCTAAAGACCTCGACTTGCCTGCATTTAATTTAGACTTGAAAACGACCTCGAACCGCCAACCACAGTCGTCAAGCACTTTTGACGATCCTGGTGAAAGGATCGTCGGAGTGGACTACAACATTCTACTGATCGTCTACGACAAACAACCCGTCGACGGTGGGAACAAGTTCGAGATTATGACGTGTGCCTACATCCCGAAAGAACGCGCGAGTGACTACCGTAAGTCCGAAGATGCCGTCAAATTGGTTGCGGACTACAGAGATGGCAAGCTGTCCGAGGCTGACCTTCGAGAACAGTTAGAGAATTTAACAGGCGTCGGTGCGATTAGTGATGAGAAATTCAAGGAAATCAAAGAGAGTCCTCCCGAAAAAGGCGCGATCACAATGACCCCTGCCCTGCAATGGCGGTTCAACTACAACAAGATGGTCAAAAAAGAGGTCCCCGAGGGAACTAAGCGGATCTACGGCTCAATAGGAGATCAGACCACTTTGCCTGATACAAACGAATAGCAATTTACCGTCCTTCGGCCTTGATTAGATGCCTGAATTCATACGTGTGGGTGGTCGAAAGCGAGTCGATGCTTCAGCGAGACGCCCTGTTGGGTGACACGGGCAAGCTTGCTGAACACAAACTCGCCTTCTCGAGTTACGTTCTAGAATGTCAACAAATATCGATACGTAATAGAGATGAAGAATTTACGGCTCTGGTGAATAACTAGACAGCGGCGACTTCGGGTGGGAAATAGGTCGCTCGAGGCCCCACGCTGGAGCAATCATGGCTGCAACCTCCACAGACTCAACGATGACGAACTAATTTGCCGGTCTTACCGAGAGGACAAGACAGTACAACTCGGCGCAGTATGGCGATTCACCAGAGCCAACTAATCGAATCTGCGGCTTAATACGACGCCAAAGTGCTTTGTCCAACGTCAGGGAATAGAGATCCCTCAGACAGCATCTCCTCCACCAACTCGTCAATCTTTGCCTGTACGATCTCCAGTTCCTCGATAGTTTTCTTGTTGTACTTACGCTTGCTTACGTTCGTGTGCTGGGGAACGATTTCGTGGGCTTCCATCGAGAGTTCAGCGAGCCGCTCGCTGTCCTCAGTTTGCTTGTACTCAGGTAGTTCAAGCTTAGAAACCACCGTTTTCGAGAGACTTGATTTCCCCTCGGAAGCGATTCCTTTGATTGACTTCTGGTAAATAGACGAGTTGAGCAGCCCGCAGAGGAAGTGAGCCTCGTACTCGTCATCGGTTGAGATAAACATGAAGTGGTCGCCAGGGACGACCATCTTTTCGCCCAAGTCCTCGTCATCAACGGTGCTGACTACAGTAAAATGTGGCTTGAATCCGAGCCGGCACCAGACTACTTTGTAATCCGACCACGTGTACTCGCCGAGCCCGAAAACGTTGTAGAAAGTGCCCTTATCAAGCCACGTCGAGGATCGATCTTCTAAGGCCTGTCTGTGCGACTTCAGGTACTCATACGTCTTGGGACAGTTGTTCTGTATCTCGGTTTCGTTGTCCTCGTTGGCTTTCTTGATGGGGACGAGGTGTAATTCGTGACCGAACAACCCGTACTTCACCACGTGCTTCGACTTGAGATAGGGGTAGACAAAATCAGGCTCCAGATCGCCGAGTTGGTCTCGATCGATGCTATACACATCCGTTGCGTCGTCTTTAACACCGTGTCGGATGTCGTGTTCACACTCACCAAGAGCCCGGTTTTCTGCATCCTCTCTGACCCACGATGAGGATGGGTCGTCTTCCTCCACTGGAATCATTCCGGTCTCTTCGTGTTTCAACGTCTCTCGCATGACATCAACGTTGGTGAACGAGGGCTTTCCGCTCACTTTCTTCCATGAAGTGGCCACGATTGGAAATTCGGGCTTGCTATCGGCGCGCAGAGTATAGATAGCCGAATGCACCCCCACGTCGTCACCGAACGGCTGCAACCGGTTAAAGTCGTGAACGTGACGAACCGCGACCGGGCGTGAATTCACCCGTTGCGTACGAAGCAAACGTCCTGCCGGCCCCTTCATAATGTCGCGCTTCAGAACGAAGCTGGCATGGCCATTCTTATTGAGATAGTGGTGAATGCATACCCAGATGAACGGCACTGAAATGTCGTCGTTGGCGTGTCCCAGTCGCGTCTCAACACCCTGATGTGGAAGCAAATCCAACTGCTTCACGTACTTTTCTCTCCACGCGTCGCGCACTTGTTCCGAGAGGTTCCCCCACGTAATCCACGGGGGATTCCCAACCAAGTGGTCAACGCTGAGCTCAAGCACCTCACCGCCAAACTGGATCTGATCGTCTCTTGTCAGCTTGAGCGAGTCAGCCAGGAAAACGGGTAGCTCAAGACGATCAACACTGGCCTCCTCGAGGAGAGGGAGCAAAGAGAGAAGATAACTGAGCTTTGCGCTCTTAACTGCTACTGGATTTAGATCGACACCAAACACTGTCTCTGTGATAGCGTCCACGAGTGCCTTCGGTGAGAGGTCGTCTTCCAATGCCTCTCTCTTTTCGTCGATGCACGTGGCAAGGAAAATTCCCGACCCACATCCCGGATCGAGGAATGTGTCTGTCTCATAATCGTTGACAGTGAGTTCTCCCACGGATAGTTGAGCGACCCCGCTGGGTGTGTAGTACTCCCCGAGCTGAAGACGCATCTCGTGGGAGATGATGCTCTCGTAAAGTCCACGTAGAAAATCTAGATCCAGGTTCGCCAGGTCGACCTCACGCATAAATTCGTCGACATGCCGCTCGATGGAGTCCGTGTCAATGATGGTACTATGCAACGATTGGAAGCTGAACGAGAGAGCGTTTGTGTTATAGGTTGCTTCCTGATTGACGACGTGGGACCCAACCTGGCGTTCGACAAACTCGATGATTTGGTCGACAATGAAGTCGTAGTAGAGAGTATCGATGAACAGGCTTTCCCGAGGGTTGGTGATTTCGAGTCCGCTGAAGATGTCCCCGTGGCTGTTGATGAAGAACTGTTCCCACTCAGACTGTGCTTCTTGAAGCCCGTCATCGGATGAAAGTGCCTCTGCCGCGTTTGACGTATAGCGTTCGTATAGACGACTGTTCCTTCCCCACGTGTTGAACATCGATGTGTTACCCGTCATTAGAGAGCGTTGTACTGCCTTGGAACTAATTTTCGTGTCCTATCGTATAAACGTTCGATGAACGCGCGCTTCGACTGTGCCAGGACGTCTTTCACGTGGACTGGACCAAGGGCCATTTGGGTGTGCTCTCGACAGACTGAATCTTCGGCGTGTCCTCGACTAAGAGAATTGACGACGACTGTGTGGGTCGTCTCCCGTTGTAGCTGCGTTCTTGGCAGACCGTCATCAGGAATTACCCTCGATTTCTCGACCAGAAATCTAATACGATTCGTCCGAGGGACTATCTTGCTGAATGAGTACATGCACCAAGTAACTATAGACGGTTTCAGTAACCAGTGTAAGACGTAGGATACTAATTTTGTAAACCATATTTGGTTTCTTCGGTGTCCCGTAGCTATATATGCGCGCTCTGTTTCGAAGTATCTATGCCGATACATCGAAGGGGGCTCCTCGCAGGAATCGGTGGTGGGACTGCAGTAGGACTCGCTGGATGTACAGCACTCGGTGGTGATGACGTCGATTCTGGGCCAGAAATTGTCGGCGAGACGCTAACGCTCTCGACGACGACGAGCACGTACCATACAGGCCTTCTCGACGAACTCAACGTCGCGTTCGAGGACCGCTACGGCGTCACGGTCGACACTGTCCCGCAGGGAACGGGCGCGGCGATCCAGACCGGACGGAGCGGTGATTCTGACGTAGTAATGGTACACGCTCGCTCGCAGGAGGACGAGTTCATGGCCGACGGCTACGGCATCAATCGTCGCGAGATCATGTTCAACGACTTCATCATCATCGGTGACCCCGATGATCCTGCTGAAATCTCCGGCGGTGACGATGCCGTCGAAGCGTTCGTCCGAATCGCCGACTCGGACTCGATGTTCGTCTCACGCGGGGACGACTCAGGAACGCATACACGAGAACTCGAGATCTGGGAAGAAGCGGGATTCGAGGATGGGAATTTTGGCGAGTGGTATCGGGAAGCCGGAGGGGGAATGGGCGAAGTGGTCATACAGACTGGTCAACGCGGAGGATACACACTCGCTGACCGAGGGACGTATCTCTCGATGAGCAACGAGAGTGACCTCGAGATCCACGTCGAAGGGCCGGTCGAGGATGGGCCAGAAATACTGGCAAATCCGTACGGAATCTTCGCGATCAATCCAGAGATCCACGACACCGTCGACTACGGCCTCGCGATGGCGTACATCGGATTCATCACGAGCCTCGAAGGGCAGGCGATCATCGAGGGGTACACCGTGGAGGGCGAACAACTGTTCTTCCCCGAAGCACTCACAGAAGACCCGAACTTCGAACAGTACGTTCCTGAAGGCTGGGACGGTTCAGATAGTAACGAATAAGATCGATTGCCAATGCCACTCGGGCTCCCAATACACGCTCCATTGATCGTCGAGTTCCCGTTCGAGTGGAACTACATTCGGAGTATCATCGAGGTGTCGCTCTACGTGAGCGTGACGGCCGTCGTGCTCAGTACGCTCGTCAGCCTGCCAGTCGCATTGCTGGTCGGATTCAAAGAGTTCCCCGGAAAGACGCTCCTTACGTCGATTATCAATACGGGAATGGGCTTTCCAAGCGTCGTCGTCGGCTTGCTCGTGTTGTTCACGGTCTCCAACGAAGGACCGCTTGGATCGTGGGACCTCGTGTTCACACCCGAGGCGATGATCATGTCGCAGTTCGTTCTCGCAGCCCCGGTGATCACCGGTGTCTGCCTCGCTGCGGTAAGCAGTGTCGAGCAGAACGTCCGCGACGCGGCGTACGCCATGGGCGGGACGCGATTCGACGTTGCACTGGTGACGATCAAAGAGGCTCGCTACGGAATTGCCACGGCAGTACTGGCGGGATTCGGACGGGCGATTAGCGAAGTCGGGGGCGTCCTCATCGTCGGCGGCAACATCGCGGGTTCGGACGGCACCTCCTACACGCGGACGCTCACGACTGCGATCCAGCTCGAGGCACAGCAGGGTCGATTCGAGACGGCGATGATACTCGGCGCAATTCTCGTCGTCCTCGTGTTGATCGTCAATGCAATCGTCGTTCGCCTTGGAAACGGAGGTGGCCGGTACGAATGACACTCGAAGCCAGGGGAATACACCACGGGTACGGGAACGAACCTGTGCTCGAAGATGTCTCGCTGTCGGTGACGCCTGGAGAGGTCGTCGCGATTATCGGCCCGTCCGGCGTTGGAAAGTCGACGCTCTTGCGGCTGCTCGCGCTCTTTGACGCGCCAAACCGGGGCTCGATCGAGTACGAAAACGAAGACGTCTGGCAACTCTCAAAACAACGGCAACTCGAGTACCGCCGACGAATCGGAATGGTCTTTCAGGAGGCGAGTCTCTTCGATGCGAGCGTTCGTCGAAACGTCGAGTATGGACTGCGGGTCCGACAACCGTGGGCCGATCGGCTCCGCCACGAACTCTCGAGTCTCGTCGGGAGGCGTAACGGAACGGGTGAGGTGATGGAGGCACTCGAAGCCGTCGGGCTACGAGAACTGGCTGATCAGGACGCGTCGTCGCTCTCCGGCGGGGAGGCACAACGGGTCGCGTTCGCTCGTGCGTTAGCGTACGAACCGGACGTTTTGCTCCTCGACGAGCCGACGTCGGATCTCGATCCACGAAACACGGCAGTTATCGAAGAGGCCGTTTTTCAGGCGAAAGATCGTGGCATCGGCGTCGCTATCGCGACACATGATATGCATCAGGCCGAACGAGTCGCTGACCGGGTTGCAGTACTCCTCGGAGACGGCATTATCGAAATCGGTGCCACGGATCACATTTTCGAGGATCCGACTGACGAACGCACGCAGAAATTCATCGAGGGGGAACTAGTATACTAAGTGATGCTATCCGATGACTCGGCCTCGCTGTCTACGCACTGATACACGTAACAGATGGAAAACCCCCTGCACGAACCACTCACACATGACTATAGAAAAAGGGTACAAAGCTGAACTGACGGTCGACGATATCACGATCGATCGGCGTGACATCGAGATGCTCGAATCGATCGACCAGCATGGATCGTTGCACGCAGCAGCCGAGTCACTTGGCCGGTCGTACGCCCACCTCCAGCGGCGAGTCGTCGAACTCGAGGCCGTCCTCGGAGCGCTGACGGTGCGACGCCGTGGTGGAAAAGGTGGTGGTGGAACCGATCTCACGGAAACAGCACGCGAGGTCTTGCAGCAGTTCGAACGCCACCAGACTGAACTCGAAGGCGTTGCCCGAGTGACCGAGTCAGTCTTTACCGAAACGGTCCAGAACCGGACTGGAGAACTTGGAACAGTAGCGACGGCTGCCGGCCCGGTCGTTGTGCTCGTACCAGATGGGGTGACGACCGTTCAGGTTACTGTTCGATCCGATACAGTCGTCCTTTCTGATCCTACAGTGGGCGACAAAGAGAAGCAGACGAGCTTTCGGAACCAGTTTCTGGGAACCGTCTCGTCGATCGAAACCGCAGAAGCAGTCGCCAACGTGACGCTCGAACTCGAGGGCGGAATAGAACTTCAAACGCTCATCACGCACTCGAGTCTGCGCTCGTTGGCGATCGAGATGGGGAATCCGATCCATGCCTCGTTTAAAGCGACAGCAGCTCGTGCAATCCCTCTCGAGAACGAGTCATAACTATAGTGACAACTACAACGGAGTACATATCGATCGCACTGTCCGCGGTTCTCGTTCGGATTGTCGGTCCGAACCGCGCTCTACTCGCGCGGTCGTGTGTGCGCTGACGTTCAGTGGCTACTATCGTTTCTGTAGGTACCTATCTGATACATCATACAACGACTGTGTATTGGAGGTGACTGTCTTCGCCGTGACGGTGAGCAACTTCGTAGAGCTTTGGGGAATCACGGTTCGTAGAGTCTTGGGGATGCACGAAGAGAACCGATGGCGGAGTTTGCGTCAGCGGCTGACCGTCTCGAGATGACAGTCGAGACGTCGACGGCCACACTGGGGACTGCTCAATTCGAGTGCTGGCCACTCGCGGTTGGCGTCACGAGTCCGAGAAGGACTGTCAGTCCGGCCAGCGCTGCAAGTGCCAGAAACGCTTCGTCGAAGAACCCGCGATCGGCTGCCGCTCCAACGAGCACCGGGCTGATTGCGCCGACGGTAAACGAGATGGTCCGAAGGATACCGAACCCGGTTCCCTGGATGTCTTCGGGGAGTGCGAGAATCAGGTGTGTCTGGGTGACCGTCGCAAAGCCGAGCAACGAACTCAAAAACACCGTCACGGCAGCGAGTGGCCAAAAGCTCTCGAGTCGGGTGAGAATTACGAGGCCGACGGCAGCAACTCCCATTACGAACAGCAGCGTCCGTGCGACGCCGACACGATCGTAGGCCGCCCCCGAAAGCGGCTGGATCACGACGCCGAGCGCGAAGAAGAGTCCAAACAGGACGCCAGCGAGGGTCGCAGAGAGCCCTTTCTCGTCAATCAGATATGTCGGGTAAAATCCCGTAAACGCCTGCCAGACCGTTACACCGAGCAACAGCAATCCGGTGCCGTAGACGACCGGCGGCGTATGGAGGCCGGAGAGGACGGTTCGAGCGGACTCGAGCGACGGTGGTTCGACGTTTCGGGCGGACGCGGACTGGGCTGAGGGGACGGCGAGCCAGAGTGCAACAGCGGCGAGGGCGAACAGCGGGATCGCAAAGCCAAAGCCAAACTGCCAGGCTACCCCGGCAGCGAGGAATCCAGCGATCGGTGGGAGGATCGACTGGCCGGCGTCGGCTGCCCCGGAGACCACGCCGTTTGCAGCCCCGACCCGTTCTGGATAGAGGTCGGCGAGGATGGTGTATCGGGCGACCGCGTATAGTGCAACGCCGACTCCGAACAGTGCCGTGACGACGAAGAGTACGACAGTCGATCGGGCGGTCACGATCAACACGAGTGTGCCCGCCGAGATAGTCGAACTCAGTATCAAGATCGCTTTCTCGCCGAACCGGTCGGCTAGCAGACCACCTGGAAACTGCCCGAGGCCGTAAGCGACGAACAACACGGTCAACAGGAGTCCGGCTGTCGTGAGATCGAGCCCGTAGGCAGTTCGCAGATGCGGGAGTAAAATCGGGTAGATCATTCGGACCCCGATCGAGAGGAACCAGCCACCGGCGATCGCAACCAGAATCGTTCCTCGACCGTCGCTCCAGAGCCCCTTCGCCTCGCGCGTCAGAACGGAAAGAACGGGCACAGGTAACGGTGACACCTGTGAGAGGTTATCGGAGCGTAGTATCAACGTTGTGAAGCCGGAAACCGATCAATCTGCGTCGGATGCAGCTCGATTTGTCGGCAGTAGCGGTGAGTAATCGACCTAACTCGCTTCACGTAGCGGTTCCGACAGCGATAGCCCAGAACCCACCGATACTTGCGATGAACGTCAGAAGCACTGCGATGGTGAAACTTTCAGTGTACGCGACGCTGGCCGTGCCGAGCGGCGGCATCGCCAGGGCGGCGACGCCGATCGCGACGTTGAACAGGCCGACGATCGCGGTGTCCTTTTCGGGCGAGTAAACGGTCATCAGCAGCGGGATGTAAAGCGTCGCGGTGCCGCCGAGTCCGAGTCCAATGAGGGCGATCGCGGCCGGGAGTGCCGCCGTGGCGGGGACGAACAGCAGGGCGATCCCCGCAGCCGCACTGGTGAGCGAGGCGAGGAACGCACGACGAGACCCCATCGTGTCGGCCAGGTAACCGCTTCCGATTCGCGAGACGATGCTCACGCCGCCGATCAGACCGAACGTTGCGGAGGCGCCAGCCGCCGTCAGCCCACGGTGTGCGAACAGGTCGACCGCGTAGGCCGCGAGCAACTGGTACCACGCGAACGAGAGGGCCATGCCCACGAACAGTAGCTGGAAGCTTCGCGTCCCGCCGAGCCGGGCCAGCCACTCGAGCAGTTCACCGGCGGTCGCACTCGAGTGACTCGCCCATTGTGGTCGGCGACAGACGAGTCCAGCAAGGAGGAACGCAGCCGTGGTCACCGACAAGATAAGCAGGAAGCCCTGCCGAACGCCGACTGCAGAGATCGTGACTTGCCAGACCGGCGGGAGGACGGCGAGTCCGAGGCCGTTCCCCACGAAAATGAGCCCTGTCGCCGCACCACGTCGGCGGTCGAACCATCGTGGGACGACCGACGCGACGAGGACGAAGACCGTCCCTAGTGCAAGGCCGAGGACGGCGAAGACGACGGTTAGTCCAGCTAGCGAGTCGACGACGTACAGCGAGGGGGCGATCACGCCAGTCGCGATGGTACAGCTGAGCAACACCGCTCGAGCGGGAAACCGGGCACCGAAGACGCCGACGAGCCCAGATCCGATAAAGAAGGTAAAGAGCATGACCGCGAACACGCCCGAGAGGGCGAGCGGCGAGATGCCGAACGCGTCGCTGAACGGTTCGCGGAAGATACCGTACGACAACGGCGTTCCGAACGTGAACACCATCGCCACGGCACCGATGGCCGCAACGACCCAACTTTGGCGACTGTCGGGCCGTTCTGCGCGCTCGGAGTACACAGCCTCTCTCTCGTGGGCGCAGCCGAAAGCGTTCTGATTCCCAGTGGCCTCAACGACGGTCGGCTCGAGGGCTGCACTCGGTTGGTGTCACGAGACAGTGCCAGAAAAGCTCGAACCGAGTAGATTTCGACCGGAATAACCAGCGAATGCGCGATTAGACGAACGGGACCACGTCGGGCAGCGGAAGCATCGGCACCATGAACATGCCGGCGAGCGTGACCAGTCCGATGAGCACGGGGAAGACGACGACTGCGAAGTTGGTCGTCCCGACGACGCGTCCGAGGTCGCCGGTCATGTTCGACAGCGACGGCGTCACGCTCTTGCGCAGGATCACCAGCTCGAGGGCGAACAGGATCACCGTTGCGCCCGCCGACATCATACAGAACGGGCAAATCTCTCCGATGACGCCCAGCTGCAGGTAGACGAAGTACGACGAGAAGACCACGCCGCTTGCCGTGATGGGCGTCAGGATCTTGATGATCAGCGGGTGGCGCGTATCGAACCACCAGAGGGCGAGCCCGATCGTCGTCAGGTAGTAAAACCCACCGAGCGTCGCGAGTGGCACGCCGAAGATGTACGCCCACGGACTCGTGATCACTTCGATACTCCCCTGAACTGGAGCGTCCGCGGGAATTGCTGGCAGCGCGAACAGGTGGATCGCCGTGAGGGCGACCGTCACCATCCAACCCACTATTGCAACGAACGTGAACGTCCCGAACAGGCTCGATACTCTCGGTGAGTAGTCCCATTCGTAGTCGAACGCCAGTGTACTCGAGGCTTCTGTTGACATACAGTATCTCCTTATCTGGGTGAGTACAAAAGTATTGTGGTGTCTTCCCAATTCCATACAAAGTGATGAGAGAGTCGAGTCGAGCGCCCCGTAGCAGCCGATGAGTCGAGCGATGGGAACACAGCCGACAGCGAGTGGCCCCATCGTCGATGAGGTCGGGACCGCACGCCTCACAGGTTGCCACTGACGGTCGCTACGACGTTTGCTGACTCGCCGTTACGCGAGCGTCACTGGGCGGGTTTGTGACAGCGATCGCGAGAACAACGTGTCGTCGTGACGAGTTAGCCGGGATGTCCCAACGCAGGCCGACCGAGGTTGCCATCCTGCTATACTACCAACTGAAACGGTTTACACACCGATCACACAGCCATTGTGTGATCGTGTGTACACTGACGTTCAGTGGCTACTCCCCTTCACTCGTCGGTATCCGGTTTCCCGCCGCGTTCGTACGTCTCCTCGAACTCCTGGATGAGTAGGCCCATCTTCGCGTACCAGTCGTTTAGCTGCCGTTGCATATCGGCGGCGATGTCGGACGAATCGGTCGGGGAATAGACGTGGTAGTAGCCGCCGTCATCGTAGTTGACCTGTTCTTTCTGAACGCAGCCACTCTGGAGTAGTCGCTGAATCGATCGATACGCGGTGGATCGCTCACGATCGACCTGATCAGCAACGTCGTCGATCGGTAGCGGTTCCTCACTTTCGACCAGTACGCGAAAGCACGCCTTGTCGAGTCCTTTGAGGCCGTGGATACACTCCAGTAGCCCCTCACACACCATCTCTTGCTGGAGTTGCTCGGCCATCGAGTTCGCCATATTCGTACGTTCGACTTGGCTCGTTGCCGTGATAAGCCTTGTGCGTATTGCACAATATATTAGATAAACACTCGCGGTGCACCACTCGAGTAGACTCTCGACCAATCACTCACGTCTCGTTGACACGTTCACATCAACATAATATACTATACTGGAATATTATATTAGCTATTTAATTGTCGATGCCTAACTTCTCCGAATACTACATTCACATACTTTCAGAATCAGTAATTACTGGTAAAACCGATCAAATCCTGCTCCAAGTTGGATGCTGATTTCTGTGGCCGCGAACCGAGCGTTCAAACTAAACCGTTGAGAAAAGTACTATAACAGACACACCGTTCGGTCTAACAAATTTATTTATTCTTTTATTTGATAATAGTTGTCAGTTGCGCCCTGATTTATACTTGTACGATTACGGCTGCTCGAGGGTGTCGGTCTCCGGGAACCACACTATCGAACAGACCTGTTGTGAGGGTTTGCCACACCGTCCAGCGAATTTCCTTCAGTGACTGCTATCCGACAGTACAACCATTCCTCGAAGCCCGTCCGATACGTGATTCTATAGTAGCCACTGCACGTCAGTGCGCACCTGCTCGCCAGACGGATCGGCAACCGGTGTGCACATCGGTGCAGTTGTTACTATAGCCCTGTCGACACGCCGCCCATCACTGCTCGTCGCCGTTCGCAGCATGAGTTAGAGACAGCCCCCGGTTTTGACTACGATGCATGCTGTCTCCTGGTCGAGTTCGGGTCACGGAAGACCGGTCCACCGTGGTGAAAAACGTATTCCCACTTCGCTACAGCAAGGATGGCTATTTAATTACTTCCGACCGCTACAACCCGTGTAGGGTCGCCCGTCGAGAGTAGCTGTGGGGGACGATAGTGGTTGATGATCGTCTCACGCGTGACAACCCCGCTCTCGTCACAACCGGGACACCGCCGGCCACGCAACGTGCCCATGGCGTTTCACACCGACGTTAACTATGCACCTGAGCCTCACCACCGATGACTGAACTCGAGCCCAAACCCGATTTGCTCCACGTTTCGCTGCTGGTATCGGAGATCGAATCCGCACACGAAGTCTTGCGTCACCTCGACGAGATGGGTGGAACGGTCCATCCCGACAGCCTCGAGGTAACTGACGCGGTAGACGCCAAGACGCAGGTCGACGTGAGCGATCTGACGGTCAAACAGTGGCAGGCGCTCGAGTTGGCCTATCGTTGGGGCTACTACGACCAGCCACGGAAAGCAGACCTCGCAGATCTGGCGACCGAACTCGAGATCTCGAAGTCGGCAGTCTCTCAGCGCCTCCGGGCAGCCGAGTCGACGCTCGTCACGGCAATCGTGACGGCCAGTCGGTGACCCGTATGCGTCTGCACGAAGCTCGTAATTCGGCTGCTCGCTGCATCGATACCCGGTGTCCGCTCTCTCTGTGAGCAGCCAGGCACCCAGGAGCGTACGGAATCGGTCGAAACTAAAACCAGATGCTCGTGGTGCTCAAGGGTGATCGAATTCGGAAGCCACTACGACAAGGAAGTTTAGGTACACTACGTAGCGATCGGTTTTGCCAGCGCCCACGCGTGTCGGTCGGTGAGGTGCAATTTCTCGGCCAGTCTTCGCGGTCATCCCCTCGGAAGATCGGCTGTGTTTTCCCCTCCCCTGTTTACAGTGGTACCTCTGTAACCCCGTATATGACGCGTTATTATATTAGTCGGGCGACCACCACTCAATTCGTTTCCGCTGGCGGCTGAGCCTCACCGTCGAGTGCTCTGGGGCGAGCCGCAAAGCCGTCTCTCGAGACCGAACTCCTGTCCGATCGACACTGTCACCTCCCCAGATGCTGATGGCTGGGATCGTTCCCTTCGTCCACAGATTGATTGTCATTATGATGGGAATGGCTTCATGACGTTTTACTGATTTTCTGAGCTGCTGTTCACTCGTGAGGAAGTGGTCCCATCTGCATACTCTATAGTCGTCTCAGGAGTCGAAAGAAAGGATATTCGAGGGATGTGCGGCGCCCAACACATGACTGAGGTCTCTGGCGCTGTTTGAGCGCCTTTCAGAGTCGAGTCATTACCCCTCTGGCCAGTTTTCCCGACGAACGCGCTAGTAGGGTATAGCAGCCACTGCACATCAGAGCGCACCCGATCGCCAGACGGGTCGGCGATCAGTGTGTACATCGGTGCAGTTGTTACTATAGTATAGGCCGATTGGAACCCGTATAAAAGCAATCACCTACCAGGGTTCAAGTCGTTCATCTCACAATATAGTCTATTTTGTTAGCACTAAACTGAATATATATGAATGGATCAAATGACTCGACAAGCGCATAGCTCACTGGAACGACCGACTGAACTGGTCTCTTGCTCGTAACTTACTGCTCTCCGTGACTCGACGTATTGGGGAGACGGATAGTACGGACAGCGAATGGCTGGGGCCCGGTATTATACGCTCGAGGATTGGAGGTGCTGTCGGATCATGCCAGTAGAAAATCTCGCACGAAGCGACGTCGTTACCGCCAGCAAAGACGAGTCGATCGAGAACCTCGCGTCGATGATGGACGACCACAGCGTCGGAAGCGTCGTAATTGCCGATGACGACGAGCCAGTCGGGATCGTGACGGATCGCGACCTCACGATCGAAGTGGTCGCGGCGGGCAAGAGTGCCGACAGCGTCACCGCAGCGGACGTCATGTCGTCCGATCTGTGCACTATCGAGTCTGACGAGGGATTTTATCGAGCGACCGAACTCATGAGCGAACACGGAATCCGTCGGCTTCCAGTCGTCGACACGTCGGGACAACTCGAGGGGATCATCACGGTCGACGACCTGAACGAACTGCTCGCAGACGAACATCAGCAACTCGCAAGCGTCGTCCAGGCCCAGCGACCGCCGTACTGAGCTGACCGACCGGCCGCAGACTCGAACGGCGCGCCTCCAGTCTCGCCTCCAGTCTGTCTGGCGCTCGATGGCGTCGAACTTTCGATGACGGCGAACGGCGACGCCACAGCGGACGAGACATCCGAGACGTGGCAGGGGACCGCGGTGCTCGTCCTCGTTGGAAACGCCTTCAGGCGGCTGTCGTTCACCAACCGAGGAGAGCACGGTGGGACGGACGAACGCTTCGAGGTGACGATTTTCGAGGAAAACGGGCGACTCGACGGCCTCGACGGCGAATCCGTGTCCGCGACCGAACTCGAGTTGCGTCCGCGAGCGGTGTCTGTCGCTGTTCGTCGACGCGGAACGGCGCCCGTTGTAAGCGGCGCTGGTTGCAGACTATGGCTTGAGCGTGCGGACAGTCATAACCGGCACGTTCGCGTTCGGCACGACACGCTGGGAGACGCTGCCGAGGACGAGGCGCTCGACGTTCGACTTGCTCTCGGTGCCCATCACGAGCAGGTCGACGCCGGCGTCGTCGGTGTACTCGAGGACGACGTCGGTCGCAGCGCCGTGCTCAATGGTTCGCGTCGTCTCGAGTCCGCGGTCGGTGGCACGGTCGACGACCTCCGAGGTCATCTTCTCGCCGTACTCCGCGAACGCCTCGCGGATCTCGGTGGCCTCGGACGAGATGGCCACCGCGTAGAGGGCGTGGAGCCGTGCGTCACAGACGTCGGCCATCGAAAGGGCGTGTTCGGTCGCCGCCGTTGCACCTGGAGCGCCGTCGGTCGCGAGACAGACGTCGTCGATCGGTCCGTCGTTGACTTCCCACGACGTGTCCGGTCCGACCGTGAGGACGGGTCGGCGTGCGTCCCGGATAACCTCGAGGGCGACGCTCCCGAGCAGGGCTTGCCGGAGGCCGGTTCGACCCTGAGTGCCGACCACGATCAGATCGACGTCAGCGTCGTCGGCGTACGAGAGAAGTTCACTCGCCGGACGGCCCGATCGGACGACGGCCTCGGCGTGACAGCCGGCATCCTGAGCCCGGTCTGCAATCTCCCTCGCGTCGCGTTCGTGGCGCTCTCGTCGTGATTCTTCACGCCGTAGCCCGCTTTCGACGACCGAGACGACGTGGACGTCTGCCTCGAGCGTTGCGGCGAGCGTGATCCCCGCCGTCGCGGCGTTCGTCGCCACGTCACTGCCGTCGGTCGCGATGAGAACGTCGTCGTACATATCTCCCGGTATGTCGACCACGGTCTTTGTTCTGTTGCACCCGTTGACGTGTCCCCTGTGCCGTCCGGCGTCGAGGACCGCGTCGACCGGTCGCTAGCCAGCGTCGCCCATCTGCACTGCCAGGACGGGAACGTCGGCCGTTCGGACGACGCGTTCAGTCGTACTGCCCAGTAGTGCCCTCGAGAGGCCCCGTCGACCATAGGTCCCGAGTACGATCAGGTCGGCATCGATTTCGGCCGCGTACTCGAGGATCGTCTCGCACGGTGACCCCTAGCGGACCACGGTGACTCCCTCCACGTCGTCGCCGTGCTCGCTCAGTTCCCGGGCACGCTCCTCGACCGCCCCGACGGCACGGCTGGCTGCCCCCCCGAGCGGTTCGACCGACGGCTCGAAGTCGGCTCGGTCGCCGAAGACGCCGACGCCGAGGAGGTCGGCGGTGTCGATCACGGACAGTGCGTACACGGAGGCCCCCACACGACTGTGCGAGGTCGAGTGTGTGTTCGATCGCTCGCTCTGCCCCCTGGCTTCTGTCAGTTGCGATGAGAACGGTTCGTACATCGGGCTCACGTCATAGCCTCCGCGAACCACGTGGTGGCGACGTCAGCGACCTCCTCGAGTTCGCCCGGTCCTTCGAAGCGGTGACCCGCATCCTTGACCACGTGGACGTCGTGCTCACAGGAAAGTCGCATTGCAGCCTCACGATTGAGCGCGAGGACCTGGCTGTCGGCTCCACCGACGACGAACAGCGTCTTCGCTCGGACGTCCTCGAGGACTTCTGACGCCAGGTCGACGCGACCGCCGCGTGAGACGACAGCCGCTACGTCGTCCTGTAGGTGCGTCGCCGCACGAAGCGCGGCCGCAGCGCCCGTACTCGAGCCGAAGTAGCCCACCGGCGTCCTGTGTCACCTCGCGCTCTCGTATCCACTCGGTGACACCGACGAGGCGGTCAGTGAGCAACGCGATGTCGAAACGGTTCTCTCGCTGTTGATCTTCTGCCTCGGTGAGGAGGTCGAACGGCAGCGTCCCCAGTCCGTGGTCGCGGATGACGTCGGCGACGTAGTTGTTGCGTGGACTCCTCCAGCTCGAGCCGCTGCCGTGGGCGAAGACGACCACGCCAGGGGTAGCCGGCGGCAGTTCGAGCATCCCCTCGAGCGTGACGTCGTCGACCGGAATCGTAACCAGCGTGCTATCATGTAGTCCCATGTCGCGATGGACGACAACGAATGACTTGATGGCCAGGGTGGGCGGTCACCACACCGTGACACGGGCCAGCCCCTCGAGACGACCTCGGCCACCGATCGGTCGTCGAACGAGATGTACTAGATACCAAGTACGAGCGCCTCGAGACCGACCCGCGGCTATTTGAGGGCCTGTGACGAAGACGTTCTCTGTCAGTCGCCGGCAACCGCATCGTAGATCGACCAGCAACAGAAACGGACTAACCCATGGATATTGCCGACATCGTCACGGAAGAGTACGTCGAACACAGCCCGGAGACAACCGTCTCGAAGCTCGTCGGGACGTTTGCGGACTCGGACGTCAGAGGCGTCGTCGTTCAGGACGAGGAGTTCGAGGGAATCGTCACGCGACGACAACTCGCCACGTCACATCGCCAGCCGAACGAGAAACTGCGGTCGCTCGTCTGGCACGTACCGCGTCTCACACCCGACGAAGACATCCGAAAGGTCGCACAGCTCATGATCGACAGCGAATCACAGCTCCTGCCAGTCTTCGAAGGGCGGGAACTGATCGGCGTCGTCACGGCCGATGGTATCTTACAGAAAGTCGAACCCTACCTCGACGCCGCGGCCGTCGCCGAAGCCTACTCGGGTGAGCTCGTCTCGCTCGAGCCGTCGTCGACGCTCGGCAACGCGCTCAACGTCTTCAGGCAGAACCGCATCACACACCTCCCGGTCGTCGAGAACGACTCCGCGGCCGGCGTCCTGAGCCTGTACGACGTGACCGAGATCACAGTTCGGTCCGAAGTCCAGAGTCAGGGCGGTGACGCCGGCGGCGTCGACCCGTTCGGCGGCGAGATCTCGAGTAGTACCGCTCGATCCCGTCGCGGCGGGTACGGCGCGAGAGAAGGTGAGTCGACGCGAATGCTCGACGTTCCCGTTCGGGACCTCATGACATCGCCGGTCCGGACGATCCGACCGGACGAAACGCTCGACGTCGCCGTCACGGAGATGTTCGACGCCGGTGCCTCGTCGCTCGTCGTCACCGAGAACGGCTCTCCACACGGGATCGTGACGAAAACTGACTGCCTCGAGTCGCTCACGTGGGAGGCGGGCGGAAATCGCGGCGTACAGGTCTACGGGACCGACCTGATCGACGACGTGACCTACGACGAGATCGTCGCCATGGTCGAGAAGTTCGACGACAGAGACCAGGGGATGAACGTCCTCGACACGAAAGTCCACCTTCACGAGCACGACGAGAAGCGACGCGGCACGCCGCTCGTGCTCGCTCGAGTGCGATTGCACACCGATCGCGGGCTGTACGTCGCATCGGGTGAGGGCTACGGGGCGAAACACGCGATGAACGAGGCACGCGATGTCCTCGAGCGCCAGATCAGGGACCGGAAAACCCACGGCCGGACGAAAAAGCCCCCGGACGAGACGTTCTGGGAGAAACGCTTCGGCTGGCTGCTCGAGGAGTAAACGATGGGGGCGGTCACCCACGCACGAGGTCGGTTTCGAGTGTCGCGACGAGACGGTCGACGGCCGCCGGGACGACGCCGTTGTCATACTGCCGGATAGTGTGAGGGTTCGCCGTACTTTCTGGCGAATGCGCTTTAATAACATCTGTCTGACAGTATCAGGAGCGCCGCTGAACCCGACGCAACGGCCCGGCGGCGATCCAGGCTCGTCGACATCGGGGTCTACCTTTTTATGAAATGAGGAGAATATACTGACATGAACGTTCTCGTCCCGGTTGACGATTCTGACCCGGCTCGGGCCGCATTCGAGTATGCAGTGTCAAACGCGTCTGATACCGAGATCACCGCGTTGCACGTGATCGATCCCTACGAGACGAGTGTCTCGTCGTGGCTCGGTGGACAGGAGTTCCCCAAGAAACTCGAGGAGGAGGGAAGCGAACTGCTGGCCGAACTCGAAGCGGTGGCAGCCGACCATGATGTCACGATCGAGACCGACACCGTCGTCGGGAAGCCGGCCCAGGAGATCACGACCTACGTCGAAAACGAAGACATCGACGAGGTCGTCATCGGGAGCCACGGACGAACGGGCTCCTCGCGGGTGTTACTGGGGAGCGTCGCGGAGACGGTCGTTCGACGCGCACCGGTTCCCGTTACCGTCGTCCGCTGACCGACAAACGAAGCCACCCGTTCTCAGCCGACTGTCGGGAGTCGGCTGCGGAAGCTCGATCGAATCCATGCTCGTCTCCCGATGGGACCGCCAAGCGGAAAGTACCCCTCCTGGCGCGCAGAAACCGACGGATGTGACAGGGGCCTCGAGCAGCTGTCTCACCCCTTGGCCGAACCAGTCGAAGGGTGCCTGGACTCACCTGAGACAGTCCGTTCGATCAGAAGAACGTCGGGGCTGTCCTCGGGATAGATCAGTTGCTCGAGAGGTCTCGAACCGTCTGGTTGATCTCCTGGACCTTCGAGACCTGTTCTTCGTTCGCACTGGCGACGGATTCGATCTCGGTGGCGATCGTCTCCGCCTCCTCGACGAGTTCGTCGATCATGCTCGCGACCTCTTCGGTGCTGGCCGCCTGATCGTCGGTCGCCTCCGAGACGTCCCGGATGCCCCGCGAGGCCTCCTGGACTGCCTGCGCGATCTCCTGAAGCGTGTCCATCGCGTCGTCGACTTTCTCGATCCCCCGGTCGACTTCGCGGGTCGTCTCCTCGAGGCTGTCGACAGTGGCGGAGGTGACGTCTTTGATCTCCTCGACCATCGTCTCGATCTCGCTGGCGTGAGACTGGGAGTCCTCAGCGAGCGACTTGACTTCGTTTGCGACGACGGCGAAGCCGTCTCCCGCCTCGCCGGCCGTTGCAGCCTCGATACTCGCGTTGAGCGCGAGCAGGTTCGTCTGATCCGCGATGTTGTTGATGATGTCGACGATCTCGTCGATCTCGTCGATACGGTTCTCGAGTTGTCCGATGTCACTAACGACCTCCTGGGTGGAATCGTCGACCTGCTCGATCGCGTCGATCGCCTCGGTCGCCGCATCGCGTCCCTCATCCGAGAGTTGCTCGGCTCGTTCGCTCGTCGCGGCGACCTCCTCGGCCGTCGAGGCGATCTCTTCGACGGAGGCCGACATGCCAGCGACCTCGCTCGCGACGCCGTCCATCGAAGACGCCTGTTGCTGGGCGAGGTCGTTGATGTGTTCGGTGCGTCTGGCGGCGCTATCGGCGGTTTCCAGCACGTCATCGACGGCGCTCTCGACGTTCTCCGTGATGGCCTGGCGTTGCTCGAGCTGAGTAGCGTAGTTGCGAATGAACGTGACAAGCGTCTCGGTCAGCTCCTGCTCTTCTGAAAGCCAGGGGCCGTTGTCCTCCGTTGGTCGCCGTTCCGTGTAGACGACTTCCATACTGACCGGCGTTCCGGCGTCGGTGCTGACCTCGGTAGTCAGCGGGTGACCGCTCCGCTGAAACCGTGCCGACTCGGCGACGACGTCGCCGACGCTGATCCGTGCTTCGGTCACCTCGGGGTACTGAAACCACTCCGGGAGTTCAGCGACGTACGTCCGGACGAGTTCGTCGATCGGTCGGTCGACCTCGCCGAACAGGTCGTTGGCCCGCTGGATCGCCTCGAGTTCTTTTGACCGTTCCTGAAGCTTCACTTTGGCCTCGACTTCGGAGAGCGTACTGACGTCGTCGTGTAACTGAAAATGTTCTGAGGGAAGGTGAGAGCCTTCTGAGTCGGCCATAGTGGTACAACTCTAGAGTATACACATCACATTGTTGGCCGACTTCCCGGCCTGTGACGCCACTCGTGGGCTATCCGTCGTTCGTCCATCGGTTTCTTGATTCGTGTGGCGTCACTACCGGTTCGTCGGTAAAACTCGATCTGCGTGGAATCAAACATGACTAGCAAACCAGGTCCCGTCGACCTACGAATGCGATAGTACTGAACTACGTCGTGGTGATCGCTCCGAAAAGAGTCGACTACCGTGCCGACACGGTCGCGAGCTCGGACCGGGAACCGCGACGAGAGGTCGGTGAGCGTCGGAGACAGCCACCGACTCGAGCGCTCTACGTCGATTACTCGAGGTCGAAGCGGTCGAGGCTCATCACTTTGCTCCAGGCGTCGACGAAGTCCTCGACGAGCTGTTCTTCGCCGTCTTCGGCACCGTACACTTCCGCGAGGGCACGAAGTCGGGAGTTCGATCCGAATACGAGGTCAACGCGAGAGGCCTTGAACTCGACGTCACCCGTTTCACGGTCGATCAGCTCGAAGACTTCTTCGTCCTCGTCGACTGCTTCCCACTCATAGCTCATGTCGAGGAGGACCTCGAAGAAGTCGTTGTTCAGCGTCTCCGGTTCGTCGGTGAAGACGCCGAGGTCGGTGTTCTGGTAGTTGGCGTCCAGTGCACGCATCCCGCCGACAAGGGCAGTCATCTCGGGGGCGGTCAGCGTCAGAAGGTCGGCTCTGTCGACCAGTAGCTCTTCTGCCGAGCGGTCCATCACGTCACCTTCGGTGTAGTAGTTGCGGAACCCGTCGGCGTCTGGCTCGAGCCACTCGAAGGACTCGACGTCGGTCTGTTCGGGAGTCGCGTCGGTGCGGCCCGGTTCGAACGGAACCTCGACGTCGTAGCCAGCGTCGGCTGCGGCCTGCTCGACTGCGGCAGTGCCACCGAGGACGATCAGGTCGGCGAGCGAAACGCGAACGTCGTCGGATCGTGCGCTGTTGAACTCGTCTTGAATCTCCTCGAGGACCGTCAGTACCGTCGCCAGCTCTTCAGGCTCGTTGACCTCCCAGTTCTTCTGGGGTTCGAGGCGGATGTGCGCACCGTTTGCGCCGCCGCGTTTGTCGCTGTCGCGGTAGGTCGAGGCCGACGCCCAGGCGGTCTTGACCAGCTGGGAGACGGACAGTTCGGACTCGAGGATCTCTTCTTTGAGTTCGGCGGTCTCCTCCTCGCCGATGAGTTCGTAGTCGGCGTCCGGAATTGGGTCCTGCCAGAGGAACTCCTCTTCGGGAACGTCGGGGCCGAGGTAGCGCTCTTTCGGACCCATGTCACGGTGGATGAGCTTGAACCAGGCCTTCGCGAAGGCTTCCTCGAGTTCTTCTGGGTTCTCGTAGAAGTGCTTCGAGATCTCACGGTAGTCCGGATCCGCCTTGAGGGCGATGTCCGTCGTGAGCATCATCGGCGTCTGGCTGCCTTCGGGGTCGTGGGCGGCTGGTGCAGCACCCTGTGCCTCCTCGTCGACCGGCGTCCACTGGTAGGCGCCGGCGGGACTCTCGTCGAGTTCCCACTCGTACTCGAAGAGGTTCTTGAAGTACTCGTGGTCCCACGAGATCGGCGACTGCGTCCAGGGGCCTTCGAGGCCGCTGGTGATCGTGTCGTCACCTTTTCCGGTACCGTAGTCGCTGTCCCAGCCCAGTCCCTGCATGTCGATGGGGGCCTCTTCTGGGTCCGGGCCGAGGTGGTCGTCGGAGGCAGCACCGTGGACTTTCCCGAACTCGTGTCCACCGGCAATGAGCGCGACCGTCTCCTCGTCGTTCATCGCCATCCGTTTGAACGACTGGCGGATGTACTTCGCCGACTCTTCGGGATCGGGGTCGCCGCCCGGCCCCTCCGGGTTCACGTAAATGAGGCCCATGTGATCGGCGGCGAGGTCGCCCTCGAGGGTCCCCTCCTCGTCGTGGCGTTCGTCGCCCATCATCTCCTCTTCGGGGCCCCAGTCGACGCCCTCGTCGGGCTCGAAGGCATCCTCGCGTCCGCCAGCGAAGCCGTACGTCTCGAAGCCCATCGACTCGAGGGCGACGTTTCCGGACAGGACCAGCAGGTCGGCCCACGAAAGGCTACGGCCGTACTTCTGCTTGATCGGCCACAGTACGCGGCGTGCCTTGTCGAGGTTGACGTTGTCCGGCCAGGCGCTGAGCGGAGCGAATCGCTGTCGGCCGCCCGCAGCGCCACCACGGCCGTCGGTCGTCCGGTACGTGCCCGCACTGTGCCACGACATCCGGATGATAAGCGGCCCGTAGTGACCGTAGTCGGCCGGCCACCAGTCCTGTGACGTCCGCAACACTTCTTCGATGTCCGCTTTGACCTCCTCGAGGTCAAGGCTCTCGAACTCCTCGGCGTAATCGAACTCTTCGCCCATCGGATCGACCGGACGAGCGTTCTGATCGAGGATCTTCAGGTTCAACTGTTCTGGCCACCAATCTTGATCGGAGTCGGTCATCATCAGATAGTTGCGGCTTTCGCATGATAAGATTGTCTATCTCAGAAAGGAAGTGTTCGTACAGCCCAACCAATCCATCCGATTTATGAATTTTTGTTGCCGGTATATTTGAACCGTCTATTTACGAGACACGGTGGTCCTCGATGCACGCTATCGTTCCAACTGGAGTTACTACATGCCTGAGTATGACTCTTTGCGCAGTAGAGGCCACGCTGAGCGCTCGAGTATCCGGCTCGTACTCCGGTTCAGTTTCGACACAGTACGCAGTGACGAGGCCGTGGTATTGCGCCTGATCCGCCTATAATACCTCCTCGTGGTCGAACGGTTCGGCTGGGCCAAATGGTTTGATTGACCCCGTGCGTGCCCACGAACGAGACGACGCTCGAGTTTCACCGACATGTCGGATCTTTCGACGATTCCCAGTTTCGAACAATGTACTACATCACTTACTTGTTCCGTCGCCCAACCACCGGGCGTGGCACGCCCAAACCTCTATTGAAGTCCATCAACGGGCCGCCACGCCCATCACCCACCCTGCACTCTCTTTCCAGTGTGGAGGTCGTTTTCCACCTGAGTTGTCGGTGGCTTCGCGTTCGAAAGCGGTAGTCGTCCCGACGACCTGTACTCGACTGGCCTCGAGCCACTGTATCGATTGCCCCCGTGTACTGGTTCCAGTCGACACTCGAGGACTATCCGTAGTGCGGTCACGGGTTTACCAGAACTGGCAGGTCACAGGTATAGTACCAACTGCAGCGATTAGTACACCGATCGCCGATCCGTCTGGCGAGCAGGTGCGCACTGACGTGCAGTGACTACTAGCGTAAGACTGGTGCAACTGGTGGGGTGAACACCGACTCAGAGCAGTCAGTTCCTGTCGACCACGAGGCGTGGACAGAGACGCCTGCCACAACGGGAGTGAAGGCATCCCGAGGGCGAGCCCCGACGCACTCACCTCAAAGCGCCTGTAGAATCCGTTCGGGCAGTCCTCAGAAGGGGTTAGCGTCGTGACAGTGTCCGCACGCTGATCGAAACGGGCTACTGCATGTCGTCGAGGGACACGAACGCGTCCTCACTGGCGACGATCCACTCGTTTTGGGCCGTCTCGTCGGTCGTGTAAATAGCCAGTTCGTCCGGCGCATCGTCGTTCTGGATCACTACGAAGCCGAGCCGGAACGGCGGCTGATCCTCGAACGGCGTCGACACTACGTTCCCCCAGTCGAATTGGTCCCCCTCAGTCATACAAGTGGCTGGGATGTAGTATGAAATCTGTCTTTTGGCCCACTATGTCCGGGGCGATATCTCATCGCGAAATGTGTGACGCTGCTTGCGGACCCACGCACAAGCCCGGACACGCCGGATCGTGACTGTGCCGCCGAACTCCCGCCGGGCCGGGCGGTTACGCGCTCCCAGACCTGCCGACGTGCCACAATGTATTTCATGCTAAACCGTTACCATTAGGACGACGATCGACAATCCACTCGACACCATGCACCCACGCCACGAACTGACGAAATACGTCGGCAGCGAGGACTGTGCCGAAGAGTCCGTTTCGGAGTTTTTCGGCCAGTTAGTAGAAGACATCGGAGTCGGGGTGGCCGCGGTCGGGACCAATGGGACGTTCATCTACGTGAACGACCACTACGCCGGAATGCTGGGGCGTACGAAGGAAGATCTCATCGGTCGTAGTGTTGGAGAAATAAATACGGCGTTCGATCAAGCCCGCTTCGAGGAATATTGGCACTCGTTTTCGATGAACGAAACGCACGTCGCGGAGACGGTACATCGAACTGCAAGCGGTGAGACGGTCCCGGTCAGAACGAACGTGACGCGGGTCGAGATCGGCGGTGAACCGGTGAACGTCGGCACGATTCAGGACATCTCCGAGCTAGAACGGCGTCGCGAGCAGCTAGACGTCCTCCGTCGCGTGCTCCGACACGACCTCCGAAACCGACTCAACGTCGTCTCGGGGTACGTCGACCTCATCGAACTCGAACTCGATTCGACTGACGAGCTTCACGATCACTTCACACACATCCAGACCGAGATCGAACACCTGCTCGCGACCTCAGAGAACTCCCGTCGCCTCGAGAACCTTCTCGATGAGTCTGCGAGTGGACCGAGCCAACGAACGAAGATGGTTCGTCTGGACCGCCTGCTCGAGGAAGCGCTCGCGAGGGTTCGAACGAAGTTTCCGGGCGTCGACGTCGAGACTGTAGATCCGGGCCCGGTTCGCGTTCGCGCCGCCGAGTATCTCGGCCAGGCGATCACACACGTCCTCTCGAACGGGATCCTCCACAACGACAGCGAACGACC
This sequence comes from Natrarchaeobaculum sulfurireducens, assembly GCF_003430825.1. NCBI lineage: Archaea > Methanobacteriati > Methanobacteriota > Halobacteria > Halobacteriales > Natrialbaceae > Natrarchaeobaculum > Natrarchaeobaculum sulfurireducens. Next base: position 2,194,865 of record NZ_CP024047.1, read on the forward strand.
GCGTATCGAACTCGGCGTGACCGTCGGCGAAGAGCGTGTTGTCCTCTCGGTCGCCGACAACGGTCCGGGGATTCCGGACGAGCGGAAGGATCTCGTCTTCGGACGCGAAGAGACCGATCAGCTGCACCACGGAAACGGGTTCGGGCTCTTTTTCGTGGAGAACGTCGTCGAAGAGAGCGACGGTGAGATCTGGATCGAGGACAACGAGCCGAGAGGATCGATTTTCAAGATCGCACTCGACCTCGAGCCTCGAGCGCCGGTCGATCGAGCCGAACGCGTGTGAGATGAACAATTGTTATATAGGATAGTTCCAAATACAGGGCTGGTCTGTCACCCGCGACGGCAGATCACTACGCCCAACTCGATTCTGGGCACGACTCTGGCGCACACCTGTGCATGATACACGGGGTTGCGCCCCCCATTTCTGGATCGAACTCACCCACGTCGTTCAGTTCGTGTACAGGGAGTGACCGCTTGCACAGCCACCAGCCGGTCACGGTGTACGCGAACTCGAGTCGGCCTCGCCACGACGCGCCAAGTTCTAGCGGCCGGGTCAGCCCGGACGTGACACGACTGGCTACGTCCGGCAGCGGCGATGAGAGCGCGGCTGACCGACGGTTACCGGGGCCGGTCGGCGGACGAGTGGATTGCTCTGGGGCGGTGGAACAACCAGTATCGGCGTGCTCAGGAGAGTCGGTCGAAGGCACCGTCGCCGCAAGTGCAGTCCGCGGAGACGCCGATGGGGCGGATCGTCCCGTCAGAGAGTTGCTCGGAGACGAACACGGACCCACACGATCGGCACTTGGCGACGACTTTCGACTTCGACTGGGACTTGCTCATTGACACAGGGTATGGCCGAGACGGGTATCACGGTTGCTCCAATCTGCTTTGGGACCACGAGTGAACGACACGTTCGGGACGATGCCCCCATTGGTCGCAGGTGATGATTCGCTCGAGTGGCTAACTCCCATCGTCGCGAGGAGGGCGTTGTTCGCCTCGACGTAACTGTTGACGACGTGTTTCGAGATTGCCACCGGTTCGTCCCTAACGGGGCCTCTACAGCGTTTGACTCCGGATGTTCACTGCCCATGTGTTGCTGGCGGATGGGGATGATGCTTCACGAACGCCAGACACTATAGTGTGTCTCGCTTCTTTGAACTACTGACAAGTGTATTGCCCCGCCCTCACTAACAGTCACCGCCTGCAGAACGGAAGAACGGACGAGGGGCAGCATCCACTCGGCTCACACCGTCCTGCTATGCGACGTCGATCCTGTCGAGAAACGCTCCAGTCGCGTCGTTGAACGCCACCGGTCGGTCCTGATTGACGAGGTGACCGGCGTTGTCGAACGTGAACCGCTGGCCATTGTCGACTTCAGAAACGATCGCTTCGCCTTGCCCTTTGACGAGTGGGGCCTCCTGTTCGCCGTGGACGACGAGCGTCGGCGTCGAGACGCCGGTGAGGTCCGACGGATCGTACCGGAACAGTGCCTCGAAGATCTTCCGGAACTCGGATCGAGAGACGTCATCGACGGCTTCGAGCGCCTGCGCCCGGACGGCCGGGTCGACCGAAAGCCACTGTTCACCGGTCGTCCCCTGGATCGAAACCAGCAATGATCGGAACGTCGTCCGTGGTCCGGTCAGTGACAGCGCCGTCGCGAGCGCTGGCGTCGGGGAGAGAAACGGTTTCATCCCACTCGGGAGGTCAACCGGCGGCATCGACCGGACTGCCCCGGCGAGAACCGCTCCCGTCGCCCGGTCGGGATAGCGAGAGAGATACTCCTGGACGACCATCGATCCCAGCGAGAGTCCACAGAGGGTCGGTCGTTCGATCTCGAGGTGAGAAAGCAACCGCTCGAGGTCGTCCGTAAAGAGGTCGATCGTGTACCGGGTCGCGTCGGTCGGGCCGGTCCGTCCGTGTCCGCGAACGTCGAGCGTGATGACCTGGTAGTCCTCTGCGAAGTGTTCGACCTGTGGCTGCCAGGCCTGTCCGTTCATCCAGCCACCGTGGACGAAAACGAGCGGCGGTCCCTCGCCGGTTCGTTCGTACCAGAGGGTGCCGTCATCGAGCGAGAGTTCTGCCATAGACGTTGTGCGGGCGCTGTGCATATAGGTTGGCTGGTTGCGTTACCCACGGTGAAAGACAGGCGAGCTACACCGTTGATCGAACGCACACGTGTGCCACCGTCACCGACGCTTTCAAGTCGGGGTGTGCGAACAGGGCACCAATGAACGGATTCGTACTCGGTGGAGTCAGCTCCGGGGTCGGAAAGACTGTCGCGACGCTCGCGATCGTACAGGCGCTCGAGGACGCCGGGTACGACGTCCAGCCCGCCAAGGCAGGTCCCGACTTCATCGATCCGAGTCACCACGAGGCGATCGCCGGTCGGCCGTCACGGACGCTCGACCTGTGGCTCTGTGGTGACGACGGCGTTCGCCGGAACTACGCCCGCGGCGAGGGGGACATCTGCGTCGTCGAGGGTGTGATGGGCCTGTACGACGGTGACGGCTCGAGCACCGCGATGGTCGCCGAGGCGCTCGACCTCCCGGTCGTGCTCGTTGTCGACGCCAAAGCAGGCATGGAGAGCGTCGCGGCGACGGCACTCGGCTTCCAGCAGTTCGCCGCGGAGATCGGTCGCGACATCGAGGTCGCTGGCATCGTCGCCCAGCGCGCCCACGGCGGCCGTCACGAACAGGGCATCCGCGACGCTCTGCCGGACGACCTCGAGTTCTTCGGGCGGATTCCGCCGAATCCCGACCTCGAGATTCCCGACCGTCACCTCGGCCTCGAGATGGGTCAGGAGGTGACGCTCCCGACCGGGGCGCTGCGCGAGGCCGCGGAGACGCTCGAGGCCGATCGACTCGCAGCCGTCGCGCGCGAGCCCCCGGCGCTGTCGTCGGCAGACTCGGCACCGTCGGAGCCAGTCGACGCCCGCATCGCCGTCGCCAGCGACGCCGCCTTCTGCTTCCGATATCCCGCGACGATCGAACGCTTCCGCGAGCGGGCCGATCTCGTCACGTTCTCACCCGTCGCGGGCGATCCCGTTCCCGACTGCGACGGCGTTTACCTCCCCGGTGGCTACCCGGAACTCCACGCCGCCGACCTCGAGGCCGCCGGCACACTCTCGGAACTCGGCGACCGCGCGAGCGATGGCCTCCCCGTCCTGGGCGAATGTGGTGGCCTGATGGCGATGAGCCAATCACTGACGACCGCCGACGGCGACCGTCACGAGATGGCGGGCATCCTCCCGGCGGACGTCACCATGCACGACCGCTATCAGGCGCTCGACCACGTCGAACTCGAGGCGCTCGACGATGTACTGACGGCCGACACCGGCGGACGGATTCGCGGCCACGAGTTCCACTACTCGAGCGCCGACGTCGACGGCGACGCCCGCTTCGCCTTCGAGACGGTCCGCGGCGACGGCATCGACGGCGACCACGACGGCCTGCTCGAGTACGAGTCGATGGGGACCTACGTCCACGTTCACGCCGAAAGCGGGGCGTTCGATCGGTTCCTCGAGACCGTTTCCCGGTGAGCCGTTCGATCCGGCCGCCGAACGTGAAATCTCACCTGGCAGTCGTTTCGAGACGAAGACATGTCTCCGCAGCCATCGTCCATCCTCCAGCGGGCTGTCGTCGACGCCTCGAGCGGTCGGTCGACTGCTCGCCTGCCACGTCGGGTTCGTCGGCGTTCTCGCCGCGGCAATCCTCGGACTCGGCTGGTGGCTCGATCGCACCGCCGACGCCGGGCTCGAGATCGGTTCGGTCGACGGCGTCGTCCTCCCGCTGGCCGTCGGGGGGCTAGTGCTGGTGTTCGGCGCTGCAGCGTTTCTTGCGCTGTCGCTCTCGCTGACCCTCGAGGTAATCGACGCCGCAACTCCCGCCTCGTCGGGACGACGGTCGCTGTCGATTCCCGTCGCCCGTCTGGCTCTCGCGCTGTTACTCGTGACGGCGCTCGTCGCAGCCGCCGGCGCGGTTCGGGCGGGAGACGTTCGGCCGGTGGACGCCGCACCCGAACTGCTGCCCGACGATCCAGACGGAATCTACGAGACGGCACTAGACAACACGGACCGGTCCGCTCACGCCTACCGGTACTGGACCGATGGCGGTGAGCAACTGGAGATAGAAACCCGACTCGACCGCTCTGAGAGGCAGCTGAAGATGCTGCCTGGTGGTGATGGTCCGCCGACGTACTACGAGCGCGGTCACCTACGATTCCTTCGGCGGGCCGTTCGGAGAGCCCGAGGCGATCCCGGTTCCGGGATACCTCGAGTGGGAAGCCCAGGAAGTCGCCACGGACACCTCGCCACGGGTTGGAGAGCCCAACCCGGCCGTTCGAAACTGGACGATCAGCGAGGAGATCGACGACGAACTCGTCCTCGAACTCGAGGACTCGAACGACGTCTACCTCGCACTGACGGGCATGGAACTCGAGGAGGCATACGACGAACCCGAGGTCCACGAGGCCGCCGGGACGATGACTGTCGATCCCGACCGGAAGACGCTGGTCGACGGGGAGTTCCGGCTTGCCTTGACCGACTGGGCCGAGGTCGACTCGAGCGACGAGGTTTACGAGACCGTAAGCGACGACGAACCCACCGCCGAGTGGGAGGACGTCGACCACGAGCTGACGTATACTGCAGACGTCGAACTGGCGTACGAGGTCGACATCGACGTCGAACGACCCGACGAGATTGGCTCGCCCGGCCCAGGAGAGGTGTTTTGGCGCGTGTTCGCGTGCTGACGACGGGCGTCTCACCAGCGAACACAATGCCGATTGTTCTACTCCAAGCAAAATTGTTTTACTGTCGGCTGCTGTTGGGCCGGATAATGTCATCCATCGCGCTGCCATACGACGCGAAGGCCGGACCGACGAAACCGGAGGTCCGGGCGGTCGTCCAGTCGAAACTCGCACTGGGGCCGGACGATCACTTCGCGGAGGTCGGCTCCTGTACGGGAGCCGTCACCATCGAAGCCGCCCAGCGAGCCGGACGCGTGACCGCCGTCGAGCGGAAGGCCGAACGCCTCGAGACGACCGAGAAGAACCTCGAGGCGAACGCGGAGACGATCCGGGCCGACGTCGAGTTGCGAAACGCTGAGGCACCCGAGGGCGTGCCCGACGACGCCGACGCACTCTTTCTCGGCGGCAGTCGGAACTTCGAGGCCGTCCTCGACCACGCCGTCGAAACCGGGGTCGATCGAATCGTGATGAACGTCTCCCGACTCGAGGTCGCCGGGAAGGCGGCTGAGGCGTTCCGTGAGCGCGACATTCTCGAGGAGGTCGTCCAGTTCCAGGTGAGCCACGGCTACGAACTCGCCGGGGCGACGAGTTTCGATTCGGACAACCCCGTTTACATGCTGGTCGGGAGTGCAGGCGGCGACGATCGATCCACCGCGACCGACGGCGGGGAGGTGACACGATGACGCTCTACGGCGTTGGCCTCGGCCCCGGCGAGGCCGACCTCGTGACGGTCCGCGGAAAACGAGTGCTCGAGGCGGCCGACGTGGTCTACTCGCCCGGCCGACTCTCCCGGTCGGTGGCGCTCGAACACGTCGGCGAGTCGAAGATCGGCGACCTCGAGTTCCCGATGACCAGAGACGAAGAGAAACTCCGGTCTGCCTGGAAGGAGGCCGCTGCGGAGGTCGCCCCACGGGCCCGCGAAGGCGACGTGGCGTTCGTCACGCTCGGCGATCCGAACGTCTACTCGACGTTTGGCCACCTTCGGCGAACGCTCGCGGCGTTCCACCCGGACGTGGACCTCGAGATCGTCCCGGGCGTAAGCGCGATGACGGCGTTCGCGACGGCACTCGGGGTCGAGATCGAAGCCGGGGCGGGACTCGCACTTCGCGAGGCTGCTGGCGGTGCCAGCCCGACGGGGCCCGATCGGATGATCCTCTTCAAGGTTACCGACGCACCGGCCACCCACGAGGGACTCGTCGAGGCTGGCTACGACGTTCGCTACGGCAGACGGCTGTTCATGGAACAGGGTGAGACGATCATCACGGACGATCCTGCGGACCTGGCCGAACGCGATTACTACACGCTCGCCTACGCCGAGAAAGCGGCCCTCGAGATCGAATCAGCGACGGCAGCGTTCCAGGCCGACGCCGACGCTGACGAGTCGACGTCAGGAGAAGGCCCGATCGCCGACGGCAGTGGGCGTCCGACGGAGTTGGGGTCGTCACCGGAACCGCCGGACGGCGGCAAGCTACTCGATCTCGAGCGTGCAGAGGGCTGTGAACACGGTGACTGTGGAGGCCACCGATGACGAGCAGCACCGACCCGAAGACGGACTCTGAACCGGACACGACGAGTGACGAAGGTGTCCAACAGCGCGATCCTCAGGCGGCGATCGACGCCCAGAGCGAGGGTCGCCGTGCGGAACTGGACGATCGGATCTTCGAGCATAGCGCCGGTGATCAGCAAGAGGGCGTCCCGTTCGTCGGTGCAGGACCCGGCGATCCGCGGCTGTTGACCGTCGCCGGCAAGGAACTACTCGAGGCGGCGGACCTCGTCGTCCACGCGGGCTCGCTGGTCAACAGCGAACTGCTCGATGCCTACTGTGCACAGGCCGAACTCGTGAACTCGGTGGGCAAGGACCTCGAGGAGCTAATCCCGCTGATGCGCGACGCGTACGAGGACGGCGACACCGTGGTCCGACTCCACAGCGGCGACCCCGCGATCTACGGCGCGGCGCTCGAGCAGATGGACGCGCTCGAACACGAGGGCGTCCCGACGTACTTCGTTCCGGGCGTCACTTCGGCGTTCGCCGCCAGTGCAACGCTCCGAACGCAGCTAACACTCAACGAGGTCGCAAACCACGTCGCGATCACCCGGCCACAGGGAAAAACCCTGACCGAAGACGAAGATCACATCTCCGAGTTCGTCGGGATGGGCGACGTCACGACCTGTATCTACCTCGGAACCCACGCCGTCCGGGACACGATGGATCGACTGCTCGAGGACGGCCACGACCCCGAGACACCGACAGCAGTCGTCTACCACGCCTCCTGGCCGGACGAAGACGTGATCGTCGGGACGATCGAGACCATCGCCGACCGAGTCGAAGACGCCGGCTATCGTGCGTCCGCGCTGGTGCTCATTGGCGACGCGGTGACGGGTGCGGGCTACGAGCGGTCGTTCCTCTACGGCGACTGGGCCAATCGCGGCTCAGAGCGCACGTCGGAGTGATCGGCCTCGGACCGACTTCGTTTTGCGTTCGTCACTGGCGACTGGGCGAGAGTTCAAAAGGGATGACGGAGCCAGAAGTGGCATGATCGCCATCGCTGGATCCAAAGGTGGATCTGGAAAGTCCACCGTCACCCTCGGACTCGCCGAGGCGTTCGCCCGGGCCGCCACCCCGGCGATCGCCGTCGATGCGGACAGACAGCTACCGAACCTTCACGTCATGGCCGACCTCGAGCGACGGCCGACGGTCGCGGATCTCGACCGAACGGTCGATATCACCGACGTCGCTCAGCCCCTTCCCCGCGAATCCGACGTCGGGATCGTCCCGGCGGTGACGTCGGCGCAGTCGTTCGAGTTTGACGGCCTCGGCGAACACGCCGTCGACGGACACCAACTCCTGCTCGACTGTCCCTCGGGGGCCGGACCGGACGTCGTGGACCCGCTTGGCGAAGCCGAGGGTGCGATCATCGTGGCCTCGAACACCGGCCGAAGCCTCGAGGCCGCCGAAACGACGATCGAGATGGCTCGTCGACTCGGTGTTCCCATCTACGGTGTCGTTCTCAACAGGTGTACAGCTGTTCCCGATGCCGTGAGTCGCTGGAGTGGCGTTCCGATCCTGGGGTGCGTTCCCGAGCATCCCTCGCCGCTGTTGAACGACGAAGTCAGGGCGGCGTTCGACCGGATCGTCGAGACCCTCACGACCCAGTCACCGTCGGACCGGGCACCCCCGGAAGCCACCGGCGGGACGCTCCCGACAGGGACGGTCGAACTCGACGCCCGACTCGACGGCGGACTCGAGCCGGGATCGATCGTCGCTCTCGTCGCATCTCCCGCAAGTCAGGCAGAACACCTCTTGTATCGGGCGAGCGGGGTCCGTGGGACGCTTTATCTCTCGACCGACCGATCACGGGACGCCGTCCGTCAGGCGATCGAGTCCGCCTCGAGCGGTGGTACGCCCCCCACGATCCGCCACGTCGGCGGCGAGGACGCACTCGAATCGACGCGCTCGCTCGTCGACAAACTCCCCGACGCCGCGAATCTCATCATCGATCCGGTCGACGCACTCGAGCGTCGCGACCGGCGCGCGTACGCCGCGTTCCTCGACGCGCTTCGAGAACGGATCCTCGAGACCGACGGGCTCGCGATCCTTTCGTGTCTCGACGACCCCCCTGCGAACCGAGCTGCAACGCTCCGGGCAGCCGACGCAGTGTTCGAACTCGAGACGGTCTCGGGAGGCCCTGGCACCGACATCGAACACTATCTCTCGGTACCGAAGTACCGGGCGAAAGCCGGGTTCTCCGAGACGATTCGTCTTACCTTCGACGCCAACGCTCGTGTCGGACCGATCGAGCCCCCGACGCGATTCGACTGAGGTGTGATCGATGGGTGAACTTCCGTACGAATCGCTGGTCGGGATTGCCTACGGGCTCCTGTTCGGGTTCGTTCCGGCACTTATAGTCGGGCTCACCGCCGTTGGAGCCGTGATCGTCTACGATCGGTCGCTTTCTCCGATCGTTGGAGCGGCTACCGTGGCCCCGCTTACGATCGCAAGCGGTGCCATCGTGGGAATTTTCGATCCAGCCGCGATACCCGCACACGGTCAGCGGACGGCGGTCGCAGGGACCGTCGCCGGAGTGCTTGGCGTCGTCACGACGAGCCAGGGTACCCGTATCGCCACCGAACTCCCACGAGACCGAAGATTCCCGCTCGTCAGGGGCCAGTCGCTCTCCGCCGAGGCGATCGACGCCGTCGACGCGATGGGACAGGTGACGATTCGGCCAATCGGCCCGATTCGCGAGTTCGACGGCTATCCACCGCTCTCGCCAGCGCTACGCACGGCACTCGAGGAGGACTGCTGGCGGTTTCCGGCCGATCTCCAGCTCGCCGAACTCGAGCGACGGCTCGAGCGTCGACTCCGGACGGAGCACGGCCTCGCGAGAGCAACGGTTTCGATCGACGGCCGCGGCCGGACGACGATCGCCGCTGCCCCACCCGAGAAGAGGGTCGCGACGACGCTCGCGGAGGGAACCAGGGCCGTCACGGTCGAGGGGCTGCTTCCGTCGGGAATCGAACCGGGAGACGCCGTCGTGATCGACACGGACACGGCGGTCGTCCACGGGACGGTGCTCACCGTCGGAGACCAGCCGGGGAGCACCGCCGCCACGACGGCGACAGAGCCTCCCGTTTCGGCCGAGCACCGGACCGCGACCGCTGGCTTTGACGGCGGCCACGGTCGCCTTACGGTCACGGTCGAGACGACCGACGCTGGTGCGCTCCTCGAGGCCTCACAGCCTCGAATCGCAGTCTCCCCACGCGGCGACGCCCACGAGTTCGAAGCGGCGGCGTTGCTCGAGGAGGCCGGACGGCCGGTGACCGAGGTGGTGGTTGGTGACCGAACCATCGATCCGGACCGAACGCTCGCCGTTCGACACGATGGGGAGTGGCTGTTCGCCGTCGACGAGCCCGAAGAAGCCGACAAGGCGTTCGTCGCAGGCAGTGAGCCGGAGGTGAGTGGCTAATGGTCGAGGTTGCAGCCTTCGTCGACCTCCTTCGTTCGACGGTGATCGTCGTGGTCGGAACCGGACTGCTTGCCGCGCTCGCCGGACTCCTCACGGCAGCGAGCTACCGGTGGGCGACGACACGAGCACCGCCGGCCGGCGTTGGGACGATCGTTGGCCTGTCGACGGTCACCGGCTATCTGAGCTACAGGCTGGTCGAATCGAGAGCGTTCTTCGAGGGTGTTCCCCTCGATCATCAGTTCAGCGCCGGATTCGTGCTCGCGACTCTCTTCGTCGGCGGGACCGTCGCCACGGCGGGTGGTCGACTCGGCGACCGGATCGCCTGTGAGGTCACAGCGATTCCACGGATCGACGGCGACGGTGAGGCGGTCGCGAGCGTGCGTGCGGCACGGCTCGCTGTCAGTATCGAACTCCCCGACGTTATCGACGACGCGGACGGCTACCGGCCGGTCGATCCGGCCCTGCGTCGAGCGATCGCCGGCTCCACGGTACGGCTTCCACACGGACTGACGGCCGAACAACGTCGAGACCGACTCGAGCGTCATCTCGAGTGTGAGTACGGGGTTGGATACGCAGCCGTGGTACTGGACGACGACGGCAGTCTCGAGCGCGTCTTCGTCGGTCAGCAGTCGTCGGGGCTCGGGTCGATGCTTCCTCCAGGAACTGCCGCCGTCGCGATTCGAGCAGACTGCTCGCCCGACGCCAGTCTCGGCGATCCGATCGAAATCTGGTCGACTGGCGACCGGATTCGGCTGGTCACGACCGGACGACTTCGAACGACCGCCGGTTCGGTCGCGACCGTCATCGTCGAACGCGACCGCGTAGGCGACCTCTCGCCCGAACACCGGTACCGAGTCGTCACCCGACCGGACGAGTCGACCGACGGCTATGCGTTTGCCTCGACGCTCCGAAGGGTCGATGAGACGGTCGTCACCCTGTCGGTCGATCCTGAGGGACCACTCGCCGGCGAGTTCGTCGGCTGGCTTCCGGGTCGCGTCCTCCTCGTTCACCGTGACGGGGAGTTTCACCCACTGCCCGCTGACAACGAGACGCTGCAGGCCGCCGACGAGCTGTGGGTGCTCGCTCGGCCGGACCACTTGACGGAATCCGATCTCACCAGCGCACCGATCTGATATGACTCGATCAACAGCTCACCCCCTACAAACGCCCCTCTCACTATGGTAACACTCGAATCGACTGCCGAGCGCTCGAGCGACATCACGATGGTACGGGTGCGACTCACCAACACTCGTTCGACCGTCCAGACGGTTCAGCTCCGAAGTGTACTGGCAGGGCCCACCTGGCCGGCACGGCACGATGGTGTCGTCGACCCACGCTGGGACGGCGACCGGTGGACGGTGACGATTCGGCCGGACCGAAGTCGAGGTGTGGGCTTTGCGAGCCCGTCCCAGCCGATCGATCCACCGGTCGAGGTCGTCTCGGTTGCCCGTCACGACGAGGCGAGCCCCGTCCGATCGACGGCGACGGTCCTCGCCAACCTCGACGGCTGGCGTCCGACGAACGAGGTGCTCGCGCGGGAGCCATGATCGTCGCCGTCGCCGGCGGGAAGGGGGGCGTCGGCACGTCGACCACTGCGTGGAACCTCGCGTTTGAACTCGAGGCCGTCGCCGTCGACGCGGATCTGACGGGTGCGGATCTTCCTCTCGGGAGTGGACCGAACCTCCACGATGTCCTCGGCGGCCGGGCCAACCCGATGGACGCAGTCGAGTCCGTCGGTGGTGTGTGGCTTCTTTCGTCCGGTCGAACGCTCGCCGGCGCTCGTGCGTCGGATCTGACGGCGTTCGGTCGCGTTCTCGAGCGCATCGAGCGCGAGTACGGGCGCGTCGTTATCGACTGTCGGGCGGGACTCGCTCGGGACGTCGGCGTTGCGCTCCGAAGCGCGGATCTCCTCGTACTCGTAACGACACCGACGAAACCGGCGTTGATCGACGCGCTTCGGACGGCCGAGTTGGCCGCCGAGCTCGGAACACCGGTTGCCTCCGCCGTGTTGAATCTGGCAGACGGCGACGGTCAGACGCCGCTCGTAGATCGGCTGTCACGGACCCTCGGCGTCGAGGTGACAGTCGTCGAGCGCCAGTCGACCGTCGCCGACGCACAGGCGGAGTGGATGCCGGTACACGAGCACACACCCGGTGCCCAGGCTGTCGGCGCGTATCGCTCGCTCGCTGACCGACTCGTGGACTCGTACGACCGTCTCGAGCGTGGGTGACCGATCGGCGTCCGCGTTCTCTCGCCAGCTTCGATACACCTGGCCATGGTCTATTCACCGACCACTGGGCTGATCCGACTGCTAGAGATGTGTCCGTCTCTCTCTGGCGGTGCCTGCTGCGTGAACGATGACTTGCTGTAGTGTACCCGGAACACCTTTTGCCCTCACGGGAATCCACTCCAGTATGATCGACGAGACGGTCGAGGAGATACAGGAGATGCAGACACACAGCTCCTCGGTGGTCGCGGTGAACGCGACCCGGGCTCTAGAAGAGTTACTCGAGCGCGAGTTTGCGACGGCCGAAGAGTACGTCCGCGCGCTCGAGCAGAACGGATCGATGCTGCGACAGGCGAACCCGTCGCACGCCTCGTTACAGACTGCGATCCGGAACGTCGTCGACGACGTCGTCGAAGCGGACCCGGACACGGTCGCAGACGCGAAGTCACTCACCCAGGAGAAGATCGACGCGGTCGTTTCGCGGGTCGAATCAGCAAAAGCGCTAGCCGCCGAGCACGCCGCGGCGTTTCTCGAAGACGGCGCAACGTTGCTGACCCACGATTACTCGTCGACGGTGCTCGAAGCACTCGAGCAGGCGACCGAGGCGGGCAAGCGCTTCGAGGTGTACGTCACGGAGGCTCGACCGCGATACATCGGCCGGAAGACGGCACGGTCGCTGGCGGAACTCGAGGGGGTCGAAACGACGCTCGTCACCGACAGTGCCAACGGCATCTACCTCGAGGAGTGCGATCGTGTCGTCGTCGGGATGGACTGTATCGTCGACGACGTCCTGTACAACCGCGTCGGGACGTTCCCGATCGCCGCGACGGCGGCTCAACTCGGGGTCCCCGTGACGGTGCTTGGCTCGGCGTCGAAGATCGTCAGCGAGGGATTCGTCTTCGAGAACGAGTTCCGGTCGGGCAGTGAGGTGATGCTCGAACCCGCCGAGGGGTTCGACGTACTGAACCCAGCCTACGACGCGACGCCGGTCTCTCTGCTCGAAAGCGTCGTCACCGACGAAGGCCGAATCGAGTTCTGAGCTGTCGGGTAGCGATTGCAAAGCGGGTCGACAGCGCAGGTGGCGGGCGTCGGTAGGATCGACGGCGACTTTTCACTCTCGTTCGCCAAACGTCCGCGGAGCCCCGTCGGTCGGTCGCGCCCAGTCGACGGCGTTTCGAACGACGCGTTGGACCCCGTCGTGTTCGTAGATCGGATACGTCTCGTGGCCGGGTCGGAAATAAAAGATACGCCCACTGCCGCGCCGGTAACAACAGCCACTGCGGAACACCTCGCCGCCTTCGAACCAGCTCACGAAGACGAGTCGATCCGGCTCCGGCACGTCGAACGGTTCGCCGTACATCTCTGTCTGGGGCAGTTCGATCGATTCCTCGAGGTCGTTGGCGATCGGATGGCCCGGATCGACGACCCAGAGCCGTTCTGTAGCGCCGTCTTCGCGGTACTGCAGGCTGCAGGTCGTTCCCATGAGTCGTTTGAATATCCTCGAGTAGTGGCCCGAGTGGAGGGCGATCAGTCCCAGCCCCTCGAGAACATGCTGGTGGACGCGTTCGACGACGGACTCGGAGACCTCGTCGTGGGCCTCATGGCCCCACCAGAGCAAGACGTCGGTCTCCTCGAGGACGTCCGTGGTAAGGCCGTGTTCAGGTTCGTCGAGCGTCGCAGTGATGACGTCGTGGTCGTCGTTGAAGATGTCTGCGAGCGTCTCGTGGATCCCCTCCGGATAAACCGCCGCGACGTCATCGTCTTCGCGCTCGTGTCGGTACTCGTTCCAGATCGTTACGGTAGCCATCGTCGGTGACGTCAACGCCGCCCATCATAGGTCGGTCTGTCGTCGCCCCCTACGTTACTACACGAACACATACGCACCTGGCACTTTTCCTACCGAAACAACACATATTCGGCGAAACGTGAAATACACGTTTTCTGTATAGATTAATCGTTCACAACTCTTATTTCGGTCCCACACTGGGAGTCTACATGGACCCGTGCCCTCACACGCAACCGCCGGCGAAATCGCGACTTTCTCACCGTTCGTTCCGACAACTCACGAATAAATCGGGTGTTGTTCGATGACGGAATCGGACATCGGAGTCGGTATCGGCGTCGTCGGCCTTGGCGGCATGGGGCACCTCCACGCACGGAGCTTTCACGAACTCGGCGCGTCAGTCGTCGCCGGTGCGGATCTCGTCGACACCCAGCGACGAGCGTTCGCCGACGAGTTCGGCGCACGAACGTACGAGACCCACAAAAGACTCATCACTGACGATGCCGTCGACGCCGTCGTCGTCACGACACCAAACCGATTTCACGAACCGATCGCCGTCGCCGCCCTCGAGGCCGGCCACCACGTTCTCGTCGAGAAACCCCTCGCCCACTCACTCGAGAGCGCAGAGCGGATCGCGGCCGCAGCTGCCGTCTCGGAGGGGATCTGTATGGTCGGCTTCCACAATCGTCATGCGGCCTCGATGCGACTCTTCGAGGAACACCGCAGGCGAGGTCGATTCGGCGACCTCACGCACGTCGAAGCGAACTACGTCCGTCGGCGTGGCGTTCCGGGGCCGGGCTCGTGGTTTACCGACCCGGATCTCGCCGGCGGCGGTGCGTTGCTCGATATCGGCGTCCACGCACTCGACCTTGCACTGTATGCGCTCGAATTCCCGGAGGTCGTCGAAGTCTCCGGCGTTGCACGAACGACCTTCGGTAGGCAAGCCGAGTACGCCGACCCCGAGGGCTTCGGCGACAACTGGGACGCCGAAACCGAGGCGTACGACGTCGACGACTCGGTCAGCGCATTCGTCCGAACCGCCGAGGGCCAGACCGTCTCGCTCGAGGCCGCCTGGGCGACCAATCGCGAGCCGACCAATGCGTTTCGGATCCGCGGAACACAGGCAGGTGCCCAATTCGACATCGGCGAGACGAACCTGACGATCCTGGAAGCCAGCACGGTCGGCTGTGATCACTACGCCGACGTCGACCTCACCGGCGACCCGGCACTGACCGGCTATACGAAACAGGACGAGCAGTTCCTCGAGGCCGCAATGGCAGGGAGAGCGCCGGAGACGAATACGCTCGAGGAGGCACTCGTCGTCCAACGCGTGATCGATGCGATTTACCGCTCGAGCGAGACGGGCCGGTCGGTCTCGCTCGCGGCGGTCGAACGAGAAGCGACGGCTCGAGCCCACCAGTAGCTGTTTACTCCGAGCCGTTGGCCATCGTTATTTTCCGGACGGGGTCGTCGCTGTTCGATTCGAAAACTGGAACACCGCGTCGTACCGTCGGTTGCTGCTCGAGTCGGTCCCAGAAGACGCAGTCGACGAGGACGGCTTAGATGACTTCTTCGAAGTCGTTGTGGCCGTGGATGTCGACGCCCTCGTCGGTGATTTCACAGAGGAAGACACCGTTGCCGGAGCCGGTGTCGCGTTCAGCGGCGGATTTGATGCCGCGGGCGGCGATAGTCATCGCCTCGTCGTTCGAGAGGCCCTCCTCGTACGACTGCTCCAGGTGACCGTAGGCGAGTTGCATCCCGCTGCCGGTGACGGTATAGTCGTCTTTCATGACGCCGCCGGCGGGGTCGATGCTGTAGACGTGGCTGCCCTCGTCGTCGACGCCGCCGAGGATGGGATGGATGGCGAAGAACGGGCCACCACGGGCGAAGTTACCCGCAAGCGTTGCGAGCGCGTCGATCGACATGTCCTCGCCACGTCGAGTCTCGTAGAGGTTGACCTCTGCGCGAAGGCTCGAGATGAACGACTGGGCCCCACCGACGCTGCCGACCATCGTGAGCGCGCCAGTCGGGTGGATCTGTTCGACCTTCTGGACGTTTTTGTTCGAGACGAATCGGCCGCCGAGACTGGCGCGCATGTCCGTCGCGATGACGACGCCGTCGGCCGTCGTGATGCCGATCGTCGTCGTCCCCGTCTTGTTGACGGTGTCCATGTCTGCCGCTGAGAGGTCGCTCCGTGGCAACGTTCCGATTTCCGGTTCGTACGGGTTCGGATCGTCGGCCAACTGATCGACCGTTCGAGAGAAGTCCGAGTTGTGATGCGGTGTACGCATTGACGGAACCTTACGACCGGGACGGTATAAAACACCGGCGTTCACTTCCTTCGTTTCCGCTTCCGTCGATGCGAACGCCTCTATCGGCAGTCTCTCGAGGAACTCGATCGGCGGTGGCTCGACTCGAAGCGGGTGACGAACGACGATAATCAGGCGTTCGGTTATGTTCGGGAGTTCATCGTGGGAGATTCGCCTCGTACGCCTTCTCGACGTTCGCGAGGACGCGGTGGATTGGGAGGGTGACGCCAGCTTGCTGGGCGGCGATCGCGAGCGGCATCATCAGGATACCGACCACGATACAGAGTTGGTACAGCGCGAACAGGGTCGCTCGGTACACGGAGGTTATCATCGAGCTTCAGCCGTGGCTCAGACGCAGGTGGTACATAAGCTTTCGTAAAATCTGATGTTTATAACGATAGTTAATTCGACTCGAGGTCGACGCCGTCGTGCGATTCAACTCGGGTTTCGTTCGGTCCAACTACAAGCGTACTCGAGCGGGGATCGAACTATCCAGACGGCAATCGACGCACACAATTCTCGTAACTTATGTGCATTATCGATCTCACGTGCGCACCGAGAGTACACCAGTCGACACTCGTGAGACGTCGGGGCGACTGCGCGGGTGGACGAGTACGGTACACACGGCGCCGACGAACCGCAAAGCAGGATACCCCCGGGACCGACCACGGTATATGGGCAATTATCTCGTCGCGATGGAAGCCGCGTGGCTCGTTCGTGACGTCGACAAGATCGACGACGCGATCGGCGTCGCGGTCAGCGAGGCCGGCAAGCGACTGAACAACCAGAACATGGACTACGTCGAGGTCGAAGTAGGTGCGACCGGTTGTCCGGCCTGTGGCGAACCGTTCGACTCCGCGTTCATCGCAGCCGATACCGCACTCGTCGGGCTCGCCCTCGAGATGGATGTCTTCAACGCCGACAGCGAAGAACACGCCTCCCGGATCGCAAAGAGCGAGGTCGGCGGCGCGCTGCGTGACGTTCCGCTGTCGGTCGTCGAGATCTTCGAACGACCCGAGGAGTAAGCAGGCTTTCGGCGACGGTCTTTTCACGGAACGCGGCCGGTACCGAATCACACCCAAAGCACTTTTGATAACCCGCAGTTATTGAGGCGTATGGAACTGCCGACGCCCGCGGACCTGCGACAGCGCCGTACCGAACTCGGGTTGACCCAGAGCGAACTGGCCGAGAAAGCAGACGTCTCCCAGCCGTTGATCGCCAGAATCGAAGGCGGCGACGTCGATCCCCGACTCTCGACGTTGCGCCGGATCGTCAACGCCCTGGAGAAAGCCGAAAGCGACGTCGTCCGAGCCGACGACCTGATGAACGAGGCCGTCGTCAGCGTCGCCCCCGACGAACCGGTTAGTGCAGCCGCCCAGAAGATGGAAGCGGAAGCCTACTCGCAACTGGCAGTGATTCAAGACGGTATCCCGGTCGGATCGATCAGCCAGGGTGACCTCGTCCATCTCGACTCCGAGGACCGCGACGAACCGATCGAAGAGCACATGAGCGAGAGCTTCCCGACCGTCTCGAAAGACGCGACGCTCGACGAGATCAGTAACTTACTCGAACACTACAAGGCCGTGATGATCACCGAGGCCGGCGAGACGGTCGGCATCATCACCGAAGCCGACGTCGCCGCGCGACTCTCCTGAAACGGTCGGTATCATCAGCGACACCACCGCCGTCGACTCGATTCCGGTCGGCTCACAGTCGCTTCCCGCTCGTTTCTATCCGACCAGCTCGAGTTCGAGCAACTCCTGATAGCGGTTTCTGATCGTCACCTCGCTGACGTCCGTCGTCGCCGAAACCACGCCCTGCGTGAGATCCTCGTTGGTGAGTCGACTCGCAGCATAGAGCGCCGCCGCCGCGAGACCGACCGGGTGTTTCCCACTGTGAACTCCCGCCTCGATCCCCGTCTCGAGGAGCTCGCGGGCACGCCGTTCCGTCTCGTTCGAGACCTCGAGCCGGGAGGCATACCGCGGAACGTACTCCAGTGGGTCCGGCGGCGCTACCGGCAACTCGAGTTCTCTGACGAGATAGCGGTAGGATCGCGTCGCCTCGAGGTAGTCGATCCGACTGACGGTCGCGAGTTCGTCGACGGATCTCGGGATGCCGGCCTGGCGCATCGCCGCGTACAGCGCCGCCGTCGACATGCCTTCGATCGATCGTCCAGGCAGGAGGTCTTCCTCGAGGGCGCGTCGGTAGATGACACTCGCCGTCTCGCAGGCCGACTCCGGGACGCCGAGGGCGGACCCCATTCGGTCGATCTCGCCTAAGGCGTGTTGCAGGTTACGGTCGGTCGCGTCTTTGGTTCGGAACCGCTCGTCCCACAGGCGTAGTCGCCTGAACTGTTGGCGGCGCTCGTTCGAGAGTGCCCCGCCGTAGCCGTCCGTGTCTCGCCAGTCGATTCTGGTCGAGAGCCCCCGGTCGTGAAGCATCGTCGTCGTTGGCGCTCCAACACGTGACTTCGCGTTTCGTTCTTCAGCGTCGAACGCCCGCCACTCGGGACCACGGTCGATTTGCTCCTCGTCTACGACGAGACCGCACTCCTCACAGTACACCTGATCGTCCCCGGTCCGTAACCGACCGTCACACTCGAGACAGGTCGTCTGTCGGCCGGTCGCCCCGGAATCGGGTTCTCGCTCACTCGCGTTCGTCCGCCGTCGGTGTTCGTATTTCGTGCTCGGCATTGTCCTTTGTCCTGGATAACGTCGGTTCCACCCAGTCACCGGCGGCGTCGACGCGGCCGGTGGTGGGTCGGAAGTCGGTAGCGGTCGAGAGTTGTGAACGAGAGTTAATTACTCTTGCCCACAACAACGCACCCGAGTAACCAAATGTGGTTTCTTTGTTGGCTCTCTCGAGACGTTCAAGCCGTGGGCTACCGGAACGGATCACCAGGATAGAACAGCGGTTCAGGAATTCGAGGTGGTCCGTCTGCGCTTCGCTACTCGTGGCCCGAAACGGGAACCGGTTCGTACGGCTCCTCGAGGTAGGCGATGTCCGACGCCGACAGCGAGATCTCGAGGGCTTCGACGGCCTGTTCCAGATGCTCGACGCTCGTGGTGCCGACGATGGGGGCGTCGACCCACTCCTTGTGGAGCAGCCACGCCAGCGCGATCTGGGCCATCGTCACGCCCTCGTCGGCGGCGAGTTCGGCGACGCGCTCGTTGATCTCCTGTCCACCGCCGTCGCGGTAGGGATGGTCGTACATGTGCTCTTCAGCCTCGCCTCGGGCCGTCGCGTCGATCTCCTCGTGTGGGCGTGTCAGGTAGCCGCGGGCCAGCGGCGACCACGGGAGGACGCCGACGTTTGCTTTTTCACACAGCGGCAACATCTCGCGTTCTTCCTCGCGATACACCAGATTGTAGTGATTCTGCATCGTGACGAACCGCTCGAGTCCAAGCCGGTCGCTCGTATGCAGCGATTCGGCGAACTGGTGGGCCCACATCGAGGAGGCTCCGATATGTCGAACCTGTCCCCGGCGAACCGCGTCGTCGAGCGTTCGGAGCGTCGTCTCGATCGGCGTGTCGTCGTCCCATCGGTGGATCTGATAGAGATCGACCGTCTCCATCCCCAGCCGGTCGAGGCTCGCCTCGAGTTCCTGCTCGAGCGCCTTCCGGGAGAGCCCACCCGAGTTGGGGTCGTCCTCGCGCATCTGGAAGTAGCCCTTCGTGGCGACGACCGACTGCTCGCGATAGCCCTCGAGCGCTTCGCCGAGGACGCGCTCTGACTCGCCGTTCGAGTACATGTTCGCTGTATCGAAGAAGTTGATCCCGAGGTCGATCGCTCGCTCGATGATCTCGTGGCCCTCCTCCTCCTCGAGCACCCACTCGCGCCAGTCGCTCGAGCCGAAACTCATACAGCCGAGACAGAGGCGGCTGACGTCCATGCCAGTGTCACCGAGTGTCGTATACTCCATGCTCGAGATACTGTGGCCGGGCAAATAACTGTCCGTGGCCCGGCAACTCGGAACGAGTGGCTCCGAGGCGGCCGGGATGTGGTCGAATACGTCCGACGTCCCAGGTCAGACGATTCCGCGAACGAGCGAGCCGAAGATGGGGAGGCCGATTCCGGCGGCGGCCACGAGATACGAAACCGGCGTCATCGCGAGGGCCGGTCCAATGGCCCCACCGAGGGAGACCGCGAACGTGAGGAGCACTATCAGTCCGACGCCGATTGCGCCCGCGACCGCTCGCCCGAGTGTCGGCGAGACGAGTCCGACCAGTGCGCCCGCGACGATCAGTCCGACCCAGTGCAACGAGGCGAGTCCCAGCCCGACGACGATGGCGACCCCTAGAGCAAGCGCGTGTGCCCGACCGTCGCTCCGTACGGTCTCGAGCCCCTCGCCGACCTGCTCGAGCAGTCGTGGCGACCGCGTCGCGCCTTCGTTGCTGTCCTCGGTCACGTCCTCGAGTTCTGAGGAACCTGTCACGGGTCCGACACCTCCGTAAAGCGGATCTCACTGCCCTCGAGCGTCGGGGCCATCGGTTTCAACTCGCCGTCGAGCCAGAGCCCGAACTGGTCGTCGTAATGAGGTGAGAAGTAGTCGCCCGAGTTCCCGCCAGGGAGGATCGCCCGCGCGTCGCCGCCGGGCTCGACGACCATCCGCCAGCTCGCGCCGACGGCCGTCTCGACGCGGTAGTTCTTGACCGCCGCCCGCGAGCCGTCGGCGGGTCGCTCCTCGAGGTTTAAAAACGGCGCTTCGACGCCGAAGGGGTGTTCGACGACCCGCGTCGAGTTCCAGTCCCCGTAGCGCTCCCAGCCCTCGGCGTCGAGCTCCGCGAGTGCGTCCTCGAGTGCGTCGACCATCGTCTCCGCTCTGGATCGGTCCGCGAACCACTCGCCGTCCGGCGACAGTCGCGCGAGGACCCAGTCGTTCGGATAGTAGGAGTCGTCGAGGTCGGCGTCGTCGAACGTCGGCTCGAGGACCCTCGTCCGAAAGTTATCGAGCCAGCGGGCGAACAGTAGAGCCCCTCGTGAATCCCGGTCCATCCGGTAGTCCCACGCCTCGAGCGTCGCGGCGGCGTCCGCGAGGTCGTCGTCGGTTTCGTCGGCCGTCTCGAGGGTGACGACGTCGCGTTCCTCGAGTGCCTCGAGCAGGTCCGGGACCAGCTCGGCTGCCCGGCCGTCGTAGACGTCGGTCTGAAGCTCGCGGTGGAACTCGAGGTCCGTCGGCTCGCCCGAGTCGAGGCGCTCGTCCAGTCGGTCGTAGATGCGCGCCCCGCGATAGGGGGTTGCGTAGGCGACGCCGACGTAGTGGTTGGGGTCGTCGACGACGCGCTGGTTCGCCGTCGCGAGGGCGTCCGCATCGATCGCGTGGGGTTTCTCCTCGAACGGGACGAAGCCGTCCCAGGAGGACTCCCCGAAGGGGGTGAAACCAGCCCACTCGCCGTCACCGGCCGAGCCGTCGAAGACGCGATTGCCGGAGACCACCTCGCCGTCGATGGTGCGAATCGGGAGCTTCCCCGTCGCGTAGTAGAGCGTGCGCCCGTCGGAATCCGCGTAGACGAGGTTCTGGGTCGGCAGGTCGAATTTTCGGGTCGACTCGAGGACGTCTGTGAGCCCGTCGCTGCGCTCGTACTCGTAGATGGCTTCGGTGGTCCGGGTCGCCGTGTGGCCCGTCCAGGCGACGCCGACGGTCTGGCCCTCGCGCTCGAGGATGGGGCCGTGGACGGTCTTTCTGATCGTCACCGTCCGTTCCTCGCCGCCGTCGACGGCGATCTCTCGCGTGTCGGTCTCGAACGCGCGCCACTCGTCGTCGTAACGGTAGCGCTCGCCGTCGTCGTCGATCTCGTATTCGTAACAATCGAGGACGTCCGCGCCGACATTGGTGAACGACCACGTCCCCGTCTCGTTCGCGCCCGTAATGATGAACGGTACACCGGGGAACGTCGCACCGCAGACGCTCGTCTCCGGCGTTACAACGGCCTGTTCGTACCACAGCGGCGGCGTCATGAGCGCGAGGTGGGGGTCGTACGCGACGATCGGAGAGCCGCTTTCGGTGTGCTCGCCCGAGACGACCCAGCTGTTCGAGCCGACGCCCGTCGGTGACTCGAACCGCGAGAGCCAGTTCGTGAGTTGAGCGCCTACCGACCCGACGTCCCCCTCGTCCGCCCCGCCACCGTCGGCTCCGCCGTCCGGGCCGTCCCCGTCCGAACCACCGCGTTCGTCGGGTTCGGCTCCGTCGGCGTCGTTTAGGTCGTCCTCGAGCGTGTCGGCGTCGATTTCGTCTCGGAGAATCGGGGTGTCGTGGTCCATCCGCTCGGGATAGAGATCTCCGAGGACGTCGTCGCCGAGTCGATCGGCGATCAGTTCACGGCGGAGTTCGTCGAAATTGCCCGTGAGGTCCCAGGAGATCTGTTTTTCCATCAGCATCGAGTCGACGGGCGTCCAGGGGTCGGGCTCGTAGCCGAGCAACTCGAACTCGAGGGGGAGTTGTTCGTCATCGATCGCTGCGTTGACACCGCCAGCGTAGGCCTCGACGAGCGGCCCAGCGGACGTCTCGGCGACGAGATCCCAGGTCGCCTCGGCCGCGCCAGCGAAGTCCATCTGGACGTAGAAGACGTCGTCCTCGAGCGTCGCCTCGCCGGCGAGTTCCGACACCTGACCGCGCAGTACGCGGCGTTGAAGATCGAGCTGGAACAACCGGTCGAACCCCTGGACGTAACCGACGGCGAAGTAGGCCGCCGTTTCGTCGTCGGCTTCGACGGTCGGGACGCCGAACTCGTCGTATCGAACGCTCGCCTCGCCGTAGGGGTTCTCGACGCGGTCGGGCCGCGACCGGTCGGCCGCGTTCCACGCGGAGCCCGACAGCGGTGCGAACGACTCGAGGAGTGCTCGAGCCGAGGTGAGCGTCAACCCGCCGATGCCAGCGGCGAGCGCCCCGGCGAGCACGCCACGCCGTGTGGTGTCATCAGTCACTCCTCAACGATTCGGCGGAAGCCCCCTTAATCGCCCCGGTGTCAACGGATTGTGACGTGTGATGAGTTGTTCGGTGAGTCGGTTGGCGGTCGTGGCTCAAGCATAGCGGACGGTTCGACGTCGTCTTAGAACGCCCCGAAACGTTGTCTTAGAACACCTCGAGACGATAGCTCAGAGCGACTCGGGCTCGAGCCAGCGGACGCCGCGTCTGAGCAACGAGAGGGCTACGGCCGCGAGCAGACAGTACAGCGCGAGCAACAGCCAGGTCGTCGTCGTCGGGTTACCGAGCGCGAACTTCGCGACGGTGTTGGCCGGGTGTTCGGGGAGCCCCACGGAGACGACCAGCGCGGCCACGATTCCGATCGAGTACAGCAGCTGAGCCTGCCGTCTGTCCGGCGCAGCGAGAGCTGTCGCTGCGGCGACAGCGACGACGAGCAGTGCCAGCGCGAAGACGAACGCCACCAGCGCGAGCGGGTTCGCGATCGCCGTCCCGTTGAGCGCGAGCAGCGCCAGCCAGGCGAGCGCCTGGATGGGGGCCAGCGCCGCGGTCGCGAGCAGTTTCGCATCGACCACGTCGACGAACGAGAGCGGGGCGACCCGGAGCAACTCGAGCGTTCCGCGCTGGCGCTCTTCGATCAGCGAGTCGACGAGTATCGACCCGCTCAGAAACACCGGCAAGAAGAGTAACAGCGGGAGCAAGATGGTGTACGTGAACCCGACGTACGGGCTCGCGTCGATCGCTTGGGGCACTGCAAGGGGCGTCTCTGCCAGCCGATCTTCGTTCTCGAGGCGTTCCTGGTGCTCGACGGTCTCGAGGGCATCGCGGAGCTGGACGACGAGCAGCGTCGTTGCGAGTCCTTCGTCGGGCACGGTAGTTCTGACGACGAGCCGGTCGTCGTCGTCCCTGTTCGCATCGAGGACGGCGACGACCTGGCCGGTGTCGAAGTCCGCGTGAGCCTGGCTGCGATCGTCGTAGGAGACGGGGGTGAGCCCGTCCTGCCTGCTGGACACTGAGAGCAATTCGTCAGGGTCCTCGCCCGTCACCGCGACCTCCATCTCGTGGCCGTCGACGCCGCTCGGATCGTACATCGTGACGAGCCCGACCACCAGGAACGAGGAGAACGCGGCGATGAACAGTTGGATCGCGATCGCGAGGACGATCGTCTTCTCCGAACGGAGCGAGCGGAGTTCTCGGCGCACGACGGCTCCCCGGGCCGTCCAGATCGACCCGGAGTTTGCGTCGCTGCGCTCACGTGCGGGCGGGTTCGGGCCGCGCGAACCGGACCCCGGCTCGTCGCTTCTCCGCCGCCACGCCTCGCGGTCTCGGTCAGCCGACAAGGGCGACCACCCCCAGATTGTAAGCCGCGTGCATCAGTGTCGCAAGCACGAACGCGACCGCGTAGGTCGACTGGCTGTGGGCGGCCCCGAACGCGGCGACGACCGCCGTCACGACATGGAGGACGAGCGGGGCGAGAAACAGTGCGACGAGGACGAGTGGCTCGCTCGAGAGGGCGGGGCCGAACGCGGCGACGCCGACGGTTAGTTCCGGGAGCCCGACGAACTGGACGGCGTGAGTGACCTTCTCGCCGAGGAAGAAGCCGACGCCGGAGAGCACGCCGAGGGCGGCCGCCACGCGAAGTGAGGCGTCGAACCGCGAGCGGGCGAAGCCGGCGTAGACGTGGATACTCTTGGCGAACTCCTCGATCGCCGCGGCGAGGACGAACACGACCGGGAGCGCGATCGCCTCGGGGACGGCAAAGAGCAACGCGACGACGAGCAACTGTGCCGCGAAGACGAACGGGATAAACAGCGCAGAGAGGACGAACGGGCTCGCGTAGGGGTGAACGCGACTCGAGATCGCGTCGATCTGACTGACGATGGCGTCGACGGCTTTCGACGGGATCGCCTTCTGTGCGAACATGTCCTCTTCGCGGTAGACGCCGATCCCCAGAAGCGCACAGACCGCCGCTCCGAAGTAGAGCGGGCCGGTCGAAAAGAGGTACTCGGCGAGGCGGACTGATTCTCCCTGGAGGTCCATCACGATCAGCGTCAGCGGCGAGATCAGCGCGATCGGCGTCACGTCCGTAAAGATCGCCGGGACGAACGCGTACGTCGTCAGGACGACGCTGATCGTGACGGTGACGAACGTGAGTTCCTTGAACGACCGGGCGAACATGGCCCCGGTGAACGTCGCGGCCAGAAAGGCGAGCGCGATCGGGATGGCCCCAGCGATCGAGAGGAGCCCGCCGCCGATCGCGAGTGCGATGGCAGTCGAGATCCCGACGAGTCCGAGCAGATACGGGAGCGTCTTCCCGGCGACGATCTCGAGGCGGCCGGCGGGCGAGACCAACAGCAGCTCCCCCCGGCGCTTGATCCGTTCGTCCATGATCGTGCTGCCGTAGGCCTGAATCACGAAGTTCATCGGTACGACGAACAGGAACGCCAACACGAGCGACTGAAAGGGAAACGGCGGCGAGAGCGTCCCGGGCGTCGCAGGAGCTGTTTGCTCGGCCGCGTGTCCGCCTCCAACGTCCGGTACGGCAAGTTCGTCGTCCGCGCTGCCTACCCTGGCGTCGGCGCCAGCGGCGCCGTCAGGCTGTCGCTCACCGTCGTCTACTTCGTCATCGGCTCCGGGATCGCTATCGCCTGTCTCAAGCTCATTTTCGTCGTCCGCCTCGTCGTCAGCATCGGTACCGCGCTCTCTGTCGTCAGTCCTGGACTCAGCTCCGCCGTCCACCTCGTCGTCTCCGTTCTCGCCATCGTCTGTCCCGACTTCATCTTCGTCGTCCACCCCGTCGTCACCGGCTTCGGCTGCCGTCTCATCCGTCTCGGGCTCGAATCCCGTGGATTCGTCGCCGCCGTCGTCGACCGTCTCGTCGCCAGAGACGACGTCGCCGAGGTCGCGGTCCTGATACTCGAGCGTGACGAGCACGGGGTACGCCGCCGTTTCGTCGGTTTCGGCGGCCATTCGGCGCTCGTTGTACGTTTCAACTGCACCTCGGAATGCGTCGTAGGCGGCTTCGCCGTTCGTCCCGACGTGGCCGATCTGGCCGTCGGCGATCACGACATCGACGTTCCCGTCCGCACCGCCGTCTTCCAAGGCGACGTCCGAGAGCGGGATCGGCCTGAAGGCGGTACTCTCTACGGCGACGTCGTGGTAGGGATCGCCCTCGTCGACGCCGACGACGTAAATCTCGTCCTCGAGGGCGAGTCCCTCGTCGACGGCGGAGAAGCCGACGACGCCGGCGACGGCCACCATCGCGAGCACGAGAAGGATCGTCTTGCGGTCGACGGTCCCCATGCTCCGGGTGACCTCCCAGCGGGCGACCCGCACCGTCCGCGAGACGCGGCCACGGAGCCCGCCGGTTCCAGCCCCCGACCGCGGAACCGAGCCGCTGGAGTCGTCGGCTCGTTTCGCGTCGGCGTCGCGACCGTCGGTCACGCCTCCGTCGCCTCCACCGACGACTCGCTCGCGATCTCGAGGAAGATCTCTTCGAGCGTCGGCGTCCTGGTCTGGATGTCGGTGATACGACCACCTTCGGCCTCGACGACCGCACGGATCGCCTCGACGGCGGCCATGTCGCCAACGACGTGTTCGATCTGTCCGTTCGTGCGATGGACCTCGAGGTCGTCGACCGTCGGGCCGTCAGCGTCGGCCGACGACGTACGAAGGCCGTCGCTCGCGTCGACTGTTGTGAAGACGCGGTACTCGGTACCGCCATGGGCCTCACGGATCGCCTCGATCGTCCCGTTGGCGACGATCCGGCCCTCGTTCATCACCGCGACACGGTCACAGATACTCTCGACGTGAAAGAGGTTGTGCGCACTGAAGACGATCGTCTTCCCCGTCTCGCTCAGTTCGCGGGTGAACTCGATGATGTAGTTCGTCGTTAGCGGGTCGAGTCCTGACGCTGGCTCGTCGAAGATGAGGACGTCGGGGTCGTTGACCAGCGCCCGCGTGATCGCGACCTTCCGTTTCATCCCCTTCGACATGTTCCCGATCCGTCGATCACGGTGCTCGAGGTCGAGTCGGTCGAGCGTCCGTTCGATCCGCTCGGTGGCGACCGACTGCGGGACGCCGTAGAGGTCGGCAAAAAACGCCAGATAACTCCGCGGCGTCATGTCCTCGTACAGCGGCGACTCCTCCGGGAGAAAGCCAAGCCGTCGCTGCATCGCCGGGTTGCCGGGTTCGAGGCCGGCGACGACGGCCGTTCCGCCGGTCGGCTCGATCAGTCCGGCAAGCATCTTCAACGTGGTCGTTTTCCCGGCTCCGTTCGGGCCAACGACGCCGAAGACCTCGCCGCGTTCGATGGAGAACGTACTCCCTTCGACCGCCGCGAAGTCCCCGTACTCCTTTCGGAGGGCTTCGACTTCGACTATCGCCATTCGTTACTCGAGAGTGAGCACCACCCCCAGTAAAGTCTAGTGGCAGCCGAGGGTCTCGAAATCAAAGACGAACGCTCGACGGTACCGACTGAGAGTTCGTTTCGCCATCAGTCACTACGACAATCGGCGGTCGCGAGCGCAACATTCCATGTGCTCGACCACGTATCCATACTGGATGACTCGTCTTCAGTGGACGTCGAGGCCGACGGGCCGACGACTCGAAGCGTCGCACGTGATCGCCGCGGCCCCCGACGACGCCTGGGAGGTCCTCGTCGACACGACTCGCTGGCCGACGTGGTCGCCGGTGATTTTCGGCGTCGACGCCACCGATCGGTACGTCCGTACCGGCACCAGTGGCCGCGTTCGTGCTCCCGGCGTCTGGCTTCCGTTTACCGTCACCGATTGCCGGGAGCGATCGTGGACCTGGCGCGTTGCGGAACTGCCGGGTGCCACGCACCGAGTCGACGAACTCGGCACCGGCCGCTGTCGGGTCGTGTTCGAACTGCCACCGGCGAGCGTCGGCGCAGCGCCCGTCTGCCTCGAGGCGCTCGAGCGGATCGACGCCGTGCTCGAGGACAGCGAGTCGACCTGACCGGTTTGCTCCGGCAACTATCGTCGTGTTAGCTGGTTCGATTCCGAACTTCTATCCCGGTGGAACGCCACGGTTCTGTTATCCAATGTCCTCTCAAGAGCCCAACGTCGAACCGCCGAACGCCTGTCCCGTCATCGAATCGCTCGAACAGATCGGCTCGCAGTGGCGACTGGCCGTCTTACACGAACTATTGACGGGCGAACAGCGATTCAACGAACTCAAACGGTCGACCGGCGCGAACGCGCGGACGCTCTCGCGCGTGCTCGACGACCTAGGCGAAACCGGCTTCGTCGAGCGTCGAATCGAGGAAGATGCGCCGATTGCGACCTACTACAGCCTGACGGAGAAAGGTGAGTCGCTCGAGCCGGTCTTCGACGAGATCGATTGCTGGGCCAGTTCCTGGCTCGACGGCGAGTTCGAACGTGAGTGAGCAGGAGCCGGTTACAGGCGGAGTAGCGCAATGCCACGGCCTTCAGGCCGTGGATACGCGCGTAAGCTTGATCAGGCTGTATTCCGTAGACGGCAGTACCGGAGTTCCCACGTTGAGAAACGCCGTCTTTGACGACACCACGGCTTCGCCGTGACTTCTCGCGTGGTAACAAATCCGACTGAACCAGTCCACGACGTACCGGCTTGGCCGACGCGAATCGTGGTACCGTGCGGGCTGAATACCCCGCCGTGGAGCGACGAGCGGTATTCGTCGCGTCGAAACGCCGACCGAGTGTCGGACGGAAGGCCCGTTTGGCCGGGCTAGACGCGCTGCAACGCACGTCCTTGGTCACAACTGGACGGCTACCATCGACGTGGGACGCGAAAGCGTACTTCGCCACCGAGGAAACGCGCAACCTTGAACTCCGCTTCGCGGATTCCCGCGTCTTCAGGCGCGGGAGGAGGTCAATGCGTGTCGGACTTGGCCATCTCGAGGCTCGCAAAGAAGCCGAAGTAGGCGACGATTCCCGCGAGCATCAACATCCAGTAGGCGTACGTCGGTCCGTCGATAACCCGAAAGAGCACGTCGACCATCGTCACCCAGACGATCGCGAAGAGGAGGTCGACGAACAGTCCCCACTTTTCGGCCCGAACGCTCTCGATCCACTCGCGAGCGCTGCTCATGTACGGATCACCGTTCCGTACTCGACCCCAGTCATGGTTCGAGGTCGCACGGACAGGGAAAAAGCCTATCGGCGTCGTGCCGTCGGCCCCACCGAATTCGCTCGAGCGACCGGAGACGCGCTGGAAAAGCGAAACCCCCTAACCCCACCCGCGACTCGACTCGAGCATGCACGACGAACCCGAAGTCGCCGTCCTCAGACTCGGTCACCGGCCCGGACGCGACGAGCGGATGACGACGCACGTCGGGCTGACTGCGCGGGCGCTCGGTGCCGACCGCGTCTGGATCCCCGACAACGCCGGCCAGTCGAAGGAGACGGTCGAGGACATCACCGACCGCTTCGGCGGCCCATTCTCCGTCGAACTCACCGACTCGCCGAAGGCGATCCTGCGCGACTGGGACGGCCGGATCGTCCACCTCACGATGTACGGCGAGCGCATCCAGGACGTCGAAGACGAGATACACACGGCCCATCGGGACGGCGGTGAGCCAATACTGGTCGTCGTCGGCTCCGAGAAGGTCTCGTTCGACGTCTACGAGGAGGCCGACTGGAACGTCGGCGTCACCAACCAGCCCCACTCCGAAGTGGCTGGTCTCGCCGTCTTCCTAGACCGTCTGTTCGAGGGCCACGAACTCGAGCGCGAGTGGGCCGACGCCGACCGTCGCGTCGTCCCCATGGAGACGGGCAAACGCGTCGAGCCGGTCGAGGACGAAGGATAGGACGGCTTCAGGAGGCGAAACGGCCGGCACAGTCGACCCCAGACCGTTCGAGCCGCAGCGCGTACCGTCGCCGTTGCGCCGAGTTCACGCTCGTCGAGGACGTAGCCATTTCCGACGCGCTCGATCGGTCCCGACTCGCCGTGGAACTCGAGCAACCGCGTGAAATCGTCCTCCGTGAGGCCCGTTCGGCCCTGAATTTCAGCGGCGGTCAGCGGCCGATCGGCCTCTCACAGCGTCTCGAGTAGCCAGCGATTGTGTTCGTCGACGAGAAACACCCCCTCGTTCGAGAGGTCGTCTTCGTCCACTGCTCCGTCGTCGGGGGACGAGTTGTGCCATCTGTCGACGCCGTCGAGGGACGAGTTGTGCCACCTGTCGACGCCGGCGAGTCCCGGATCGACCTCGAGACCGGTCGCCCAGCAGTAGCGCAGCCGAATCGCGACGCTGTTATCGAGCCATCGACATCGAGTAATTCTCGAGCACCGTCGTGGGCGTGCGCGAGCAACGAAGGGCTAGTTTTTCAGCAACCGGGGGCGGAGGGTGCGTATGGCTTCAGGAGGTGCGCTGCCCGGGACGGCGATCGAGTGGTACATATTTGGCGTCGTACTCGTCGGACTCAACGTCATCGTGTTGCTCGTGACCGGCCACACGCTCTTTCAGTCGATCGCGATGGGACTGTTCTACGGCCTCGCGATGGCGCTCGTGGTCGTATTGGTCGTTGCCGTCTGGGAAACCGTCGTCGGTGACTCGAGCCAGGAGTGACTCGCTTCCCGTCGCAATGTTTCGCCCGGCCGAGAGCGGCCTGAGAGTTCGCCGCCAACGTATATCCGGCCAAGTAGTGCACTCTATGGATATGGCAGAGACGACTGCTCACAGCGACGAAGTGACGCGAGAAGAAGCATCAGAGCTCCTTCAGGAACTGGCTCGAGAAGTCCACACCGAGGGTACGGCAGCCGTCCGAGTCGGAAACAAGGTGCTGACGCTGTCGCCGCCGTCGGCCGTCGAGTACGGCATCGAGGTCGAAGAACGGTCGCCGATGCTCGGCGGAGATCGCGAAACGATCACGGTGACTCTCGAGTGGGAGATCGACGAAACTGAGAGCTGAAGCGGGCGTTCGGTGTCAGGACATGCGATAGAAGCGAACGCCGTCGACGGACTCGGCCTGAACCCGCTGTCGGTCCTCGAGTGTCCCCAGTGCACCCAGCGTATCGAGAACCGGCGCGACGTACCGAAGCTCGCCGACGCGCGCTTTAGCGACCGATAGGGCCGTTGCCGGTTCGATCGACGCGAGGGCCCCGTGCGTCTCCTCGACCAGGTCGTCGAGGCGGGCTCTGGTTCGATCGAGGACGTGTTTGGGGTTGTCGAACACCGGTCCGTGGCCGGGATAGACACACGTTGCGGTCGTTCCCTCCAGACGCGCCATCGCCTCGTAGTAAGCGTCGACCGCCTCGTCTGCCTCGCGATCGAGCCCGACGTGAAACGCCACGGGACGAAACGGTGCAACGAGTACGTCACCCGAAAAGAGCGCCCGCGACCCCTCGAGCGCCGTCTCGAAACACAGGTGATCGATCTCGTGGCCCGGCGTCGGGATCGGCGTGATCTCCCGACCGCCGACGACGAGCGTCGACGTCGGGTCGATCGGCTGCGTGCGCGCTGGGTCGACCAGCCGTCGTTCCCGCCGGAACGACTCGAGGAGGTCGTCGACGACGGACGCCCGATCCGTCTCGGAATAGCCTGCCTCACGGGCCGTCGCGTCGATCCGCTCGCGAAGCGACTCGGGGTCGGCCCGAAGTCGCTCGAGCGCCGGGGCTGGCGCGTGGATCGTCGCACCCGCGTCCCGAAGCGTCGACACCTGCCCGACGTGGTCGCTATGAAGATGCGTCAGGAGGACGTGAGCGATATCGCTCGGTTCGTATCCCAGGCGCTCGAGTCCCTCCCGGAGCACGGCTTCGGCCGCGGCGTCCGGTGCGCCGGCGTCGATCAGGATCGGTTCCGGCCCCTGGATGAGGTATGCCGCGACGTGTTTCGGTGGCCACGGCACGTCGAATTCGAGGCGATGGACCGTCGCGGGCTCGTCCTCGCGCCGGCCGAACTCGTCGGAATCGTCGAGAGCCATCGTCACCTATACGACGGGCGACGGCCCTGAATGTTACTCTCCGTCGATGTCCGGTGGGTGTCAAAGCCCAGCGATCGCGGCGAGGGCTCAAAAGACTTAATGTCGGCATGGCGTTACGGATACGTAATGGCTTTTGAGGACCTGCTCGAGGATCCGGTTATCCAGAAGTACTTACACGAGCTGGTCGGTCCCAAAGGGATGCCCGTCGCGGCAGCGCCGCCTGACGGGGAAGTGACCGACGAGGAGCTCGCGGAGGATCTGGATCTCGAGTTGAACGACGTGCGGCGGGCGCTGTTTATCCTGTACGAGAACGACCTCGCCAGCTATCGACGGCTGCGCGATGAGGACTCGGGCTGGCTGACCTACCTCTGGACGTTCGAGTACGGGAACATCCCGGAGAATCTCGAATCGGAGATGTACCGCCTCCACGAGGCGCTCGAGGAACGCGAAACGTACGAGCGTAACCACGAGTTCTACCTCTGTGAGATCTGCTCGATCCGCTTCGAGTTCGGCGAGGCGATGGACTTCGGTTTCGAGTGTCCCGAGTGTGGCTCGCCACTCGACTCGATGGACAACCAGCGGCTGGTCAACGCGATGCACGAGCGAATCGACGCGCTCGAAGACGAACTCAACGTCGACGCGGACGCCTGATGGTCGTACTCGCAACGAAACTGTACGTCGAGGGCGACGCCCGACAACGGTCGACCGACTCCCTTCGGTCGCTGATCGGCAACGAGATCGGCGACCTCGAGGTCTCGTTCGACCTCTCGATTCGCGACGATGACTTCCCACGTGTCGACCTCGAGGGCGAGGACGCCATCGTCGCAGACAACGTCCTTGGTGAGGAGTTCGGCGAGATCACAGACGAGTTCGAGCCCGGCGAAACGTACGTCGGGACGCTCGATTCGTGGGACGAAGACGGATTCGTCCTCGACGCCGGCCAGCCCGTTCGGATCCCAGCAGCCGAACTCGGTCTGGGGCCGGGTTCGCCCGAACAGATCCGCGAGCGCTACGGCCTCGTCCAGCACCTACCGCTTCGATTCGTCTACGGCGACGATGACACGCCCTCACGGCTTGCGGACGAAGAACGCGACCGCCTCTACGACTGGACGCGCGGCGACGGTCGACTCAACGTCAACAGCGCGACGCGGGCGGAGGTCCGCGCAACGCTCAACCGGGCTGGCCACGCCCAGGATTACGTCACCGTCGAACGACTCGGACTGCTCGAACAGAGCGTGATCTGCACCGAGGATACCGACCCTCCGGGACTGCTCGCCAGCGTCGGTGAGTACCTCCCGGCGGAACTGCGCTGTGTCGTTCCCTGATATGAACCGACGGCTCGTCCTCGCGTCGATCGCGGTCGTCCTCCTGATCGGCCTAGCCGGTTGCTCGATGATCTTCGGCGGCATCTCCGATGACGAACTCGACCGCGACCAGGAGTACGACGACCTCAGAGAGACTGACGAGGACGTCGTCATCGACATCGAGGGAAGTGGCATTATCAGCAACGGTGAGTTCCGTGCGGTTTACGACCTGAACGAGACCGACGAGCTATCGCTGTATCGCTCGAATATCTACCGCGACGAGGCGCTCGACATCCACAGCGTCCGTTACTGGTATCCGAACGGGACCGAAGTAACCGGCTCGGACCTCGACGTCGACCAGAGCCGCTCGAGCACCGAGGTTCGCGTCCCCGACGGGAACGGAACGCTTGCGTTCACTGGTAACGCAGGAAGTCGGACGTTCCAGCTACCGGCGTACACTCACGGGTCCTACGAGGTCACGCTCCCGGACGAACACCGAACGTCGAACTTCCTGTTCGGCAACGTCAACCCGGGCGGATACGACCGCGAGGTCGTCGATGACCGAGAACGGTTGACGTGGGAAAACGTCGACAGCACGGTCTCGTTACGGTACTACCAGACAAGGGATATTCCGGTGTTCGTTGGACTGGTCGGCATCGTTTCGGTACTCGGCGGAGCCGGAATCGCCTACTACTACCGGCAGGTCAAGCGCCTGCGCGAACAGCGCGAGGAGATGGGGCTCGACGTCGACCTCGAGGACGACGACTCCGACCGTGGCCCGCCGCCAGGTCTCAAGTGAGTGCGACGGGGCGCCGTCGCGAACACGTCTTCCGTTCGTATTGCTAACGACGAGCCGAAATCGGTCGGACGTCGGGACTGTCCTCGGAGTCAACGTTTTATCGCTGGACTGAGAGTGAAACACACGAACGATGGCACCGGATCTCCCCGAGAAACTCCTCGGTATCGACATCGACCCCGTCGAGGACCAACGCAGGCGCTCTCAATCGGACAGCGACGAGTCCGAAGCGCACGTCCGCGTCGTCCTGTTTGGCGTCGGCGAACACCGTCTCGCGGTTCCCGTCGACGACGTGATCTCGATCACCGACGTGCCGGACGATCTCACGTGGGTCCCGCGGACGCCGGACGCAATCGACGGCGTCACCGACCTCCGGGGAGAGGTCACGGCCGTCCTCGACCCGACGGTCTACTTCCCGGTCGCCGAGGACCGAACCGGACGTGAACAGCTGCTCGTCTTCGACTCCTCGGACGACGAACAGTCCGCGGCGCTCCGGGTCGACGACGTCCTCACGGTCGAGGCCGTCCCCGAGAGTAACGTCCTCGAGTCCGTCGACGATGCCGACGACCCGCTCTCTGGAGAGGCGCTCGAGCACCCGCTCGTGACCGCACTCGTCGAACGAACACGCCAAACGCGACGGAGCCCCGACGCCGTCCCCTCGACGGCGACCGTATCGGGAGCGATCGACGACTCGGAGCTGGCCGACGAAGTGGCCGAAGACGTACAGGTCGTCGAATTCGTTCCGCTCGTCGACATCGACGGGATGCTCGCCGCGTCCAGCCACCGCGTTTCGAGTCGGTGACGACTTGGTACCGCCCGACCGCGGTGGTCCGGCATTCTCTGACAACTGCCTAACAGGACCGGATGATAGACGCTGGCGGAGCGCCCCATCGCGACCACTGCGCTCGAGGCAGAATCTCGAGTTGAGCGGAACGCTACCCCGCGGTTTGGGATGTCGTGTGACTCCGCTCGAACGGCGGTTATCACGATTGATAACCGAGAGACAGCATTTATGGTAACGGTTTCGGTACTATCGGCCGGTGTACTACTGAATGTCGACAGGGGTTCTCATCGTGGACGACTCTCATTTTATGCGGAACTTGCTGCGCCAAATCGTAGAGCAGGATCACCGCATCGTCGGAGAGGCGACCAACGGCGCCGAGGCAGTCAAGTTGTACAAAGAGCACGATCCCGACGTCGTCATGATGGACATCGTGATGCCGAAGTGTAACGGGATCAAGGCGACCGCCGCGATCAAGAAGATCGACCCTGACGCTCGCGTCATCATGTGTACGAGCGTCGGTCAGCGCGAGAAAATGAAACTCGCGGTCAAGGCCGGCGCCGATGGCTACGTGACGAAGCCCTTCGAAGAGCCGAGCGTCAGAAAGGCCCTCACGGACGTCGCTGCGGTATGAGGCGAGTACTCGTCGTCGCCGACACACCGCGGGTGACGGCAGTCATCGGCAACGCGCTTGCCCGCCGAGGCGACGAGGTCGTGATCGAGACCGACCGCGACCTCCTCGAGGCCGTCACTCGAACCGATCCCGACGTCGTGGCGCTCGTCGACGACGTGATCGATCGGAACGGACTCGAGGCGATCGATCGAATGCTCTCGGCGGCTCCGACGCCGACGCTCGTCGTCGCCTCGAGCGTCGACCCCGCCGTCGACGCGGAGTTCGATGGACTCGCACACGGTGCAGTCGACTTCCTCCGGAAACCCGACGCGCTCGAAACGTCGCTCTCGACGTTCGTCGACGAATTCGAATCCTGCATCGACGAACTCGCCGACGTCGACGTTTCGTCGCTCGCCGTCGCCCAAACCACGGCGTCTGCCCGCTCGATTCGAGCGGCACAGTCGAGAGGGGCGACCGCTGGCTCCGACGCGGTGGCGACTGCGTCGGCTGTGGCCGTTCCGACGACGAGCGACCGAGCACGCCATTCCGGCGAGTGCGACCTCGAGTCGATCGACGACCCGACGACGACACCGGCCGTCCGGACGAGAACCCCCACCGAGCCGCCGACGGTCGTCGTCGGTGCCTCTACCGGCGGTCCGAAGCTCGTCGAACGACTGCTCGAGCGTCTACCGATCGCCCTCGAAGCGCGAGTGTTCGTCGTCCAGCACATGCCCGCGCCGTTTACCCCCCGGTTCGCGGCGCGGCTCGACGCGATCAGTGAGTACGCGGTTCGAGAGCCAACCGACGGCGACGTCGTCCGGCCCGGAACAGCCGTAGTCGCACCCGGTGGCACCCATCTCGGCGTCACGAGCGATGCGGACGGGACGCTTCGCGTACGCTTCGAGGGCAGCACGCACAGAGGTGGCGCCCGTCCCTCGATCGACGTTACGATGGCGAGTCTCGCCGACTGCGTCGACGGACCGCTCTGTGGCGTCGTGCTGACTGGCATGGGACGAGACGGTGCAACAGGCATCGAAGCGATCGACGCCGCAGGTGGGCACACGATCGCCCAGGACGAGGCGACGAGTTCGGTCTTCGGAATCCCTGCAGCGGCGATCCGAACCGGTTGCGTCGACGAGGTAGTGCCAGCAGCAGCGCTCGCCGAACGGATCACGACCGCAGTCACGGGTGAACACGATGAGTGATCACTGGGATTTCGTCCGCGAAAGCAACGAGCGGATCACACAGCTCAACAACGAACTCCTCGCGCTCGAGCGCGAGCCCGACGACGAGGAGGCGATGCGAGACGTCTTCCGGATCGCTCACACGCTCAAGGGTAACTTCGGGGCAGCGGGCTTCGACGCCGCCAGTGATCTTGCACACGCGATAGAGGACCTGCTCGAGGCCGCTCGCGCCGGTCGAATCGACGTCACACCCGACCTGATGGACGTCGTCTTCGACGCGGTCGA
Organism: Natrarchaeobaculum sulfurireducens; assembly: GCF_003430825.1. NCBI lineage: Archaea > Methanobacteriati > Methanobacteriota > Halobacteria > Halobacteriales > Natrialbaceae > Natrarchaeobaculum > Natrarchaeobaculum sulfurireducens. The sequence continues at coordinate 2,231,703 of NZ_CP024047.1, forward strand.
CGAACTCGAAGCGATGGTCCGCGAAGTCGAATCCAGTGGCGAACTCGACGCCGACCCCGAGTCGACGATCCGGACGATCCGTGCGTATCTCGAGCGAGAGACGCGATCAGGGGCCACAACGGTCGATCCGCTCACTGCGGCAGAGATCGACACCGTGTTGTCGTCGCTCGAGCCGCCGGCCGCCGACCACGACGCCTACCTCGTCCGGTTTGCGGTACAGGAAGGTGACACGGGCGACGTCGCTAACGGTGCGTTAGTCGTCGATGCGCTGGTCGACGCCTTCGACGTACTCGGCATCGACCCCGAACGCGACGCGATCGAAGCGGGACGCTACGGCGGCCAACTCGACGTCGTTTTCGCGGGCGCGGTTGGCAACTCGTCGATCGCCGCCGCGCTCGAGCCGATCGACGAGATCGCCGACTTCGAGATCGTCGATGTCACGGATCGGTTCGACGACCTAGCCGAAGTCGACGCCGAGGGCTCGACCGGCTCCGCCGCCGAAACGGCCATCAGCACCGACGACGCCCGAGAACTCGAGGTCGACGAACTTCTCGAGGCGTTCGACGAGTACGACGACTTAGACGAGAAGGTCAGAGAGGTCGAAGGCGACGACGACCTCGAGGTGTTCGACGAGATGGGCGATGCGGGCTCGTTCGACGACCTCTTCGACGATGCGGACATCGAGCCCGAGATCGGCCCCGACGAGTTGGACTCGCCGACCGACGATTCCCAAGCGAGCCAGGAGCCCGCCACCGAAACCGAGTCAGCGGAGACCGACGACGTCGACGATGCCGAAGCCGTCTTCGCCGAACTCAAAGAGGAAGTCGATCCCGTTGGCTTCGACGAACTGCAGGACGAACTCGCCGAACTCGAGTTCGACGAGTTTGGCGAAGAGGAGGTTAGCATGGACGAACTCCTCGGCGACGAACTGGATGACTCACTCGAGCACGAGGCGAGCGAGACGGACGTGCCCCTCGAGAGTGATCCAGCGAGTACAGACGGAGCGCTCGAGGACGAGCTGACTGACTTCGACGAACTGTTCGAAAGTGACGAAGCCGACCAGGCTCACCTGTTCGGAGGAGACGAAGCCGACGACGGCGATGTCGCTGTCGATGACGAGTCGACTCGAGACGTCGACGTTGTGGCTGACGAGCCCGTTGATGACGAGCCAGCCGAATCCGTGACGGCTGATCACGAGGAATCAGAGGACGCGACGCCCGAACCGGCGTTCACGTTCGACAATATCGCGATCGACAACGGTGAAGCGGACGGAGCGACCGACTCGAGTGCCGACGGCTCGAGCAGTCCGGGTGACGACCATGTAGACGAGCCGAGCGACGACTGGATCGAGGCCGGCGACGTCGATCCCGATCTCGAGGATGCCGAGTCGCTCGCGCCGTCCATCGACGAACCCGCGAGTGGCGACGACCACGGGTTCGGCGTCCCCGACGACGAGCCGACAGCTCCGTCGGTCGGCGGGTCGACGCTCGAGGACGCATGGGACGAATCCTCCCACGAAGACATCGAACCGTCACCGTCTCTGTCCGACGACCGCTTCGATTCAGAACCGTTCGAGGCCGACGAAACGGCGGTCGACGCCGATTCGTTCGACGCCTGGTCCACTCCTGAAACGGACGTTGAGACGTCGTTCGACGACACGTCCGACTTCGACGATACGTCCGATCTGGACGTTTCGTTCGATCCCACACCGGAGACGGAGGTCTCGCTCGACGACGAATCGAACCGTGTCTCGCTCGAATCGTCCGACCAACCGATTGACGAACGAACCCCAGACCGTGAGTCAGACGAGGATCCTCGAGCATCTCTCGAAGGCGACGACACATTCGAGAACGGACACCCAGACGAACTCGAGGAGCCCGACGCAGTCACACCGCAAGCGGACCCATCGGACGAACTCGAGTCAGCCGGGTCGAACGTCGAAAGCGACCGCGAGTCGACCGACCCGGATTCCAGCGTCGAGTCTCCGTCACTCGACGACGAGTTCGGGGACGTTCCAACGGAGGTGTTCGAACTCGAGGACGACTCGAGCGACTCGTTCGAGGAGACGTTCGGTGCTGATGCCCTTTCAGGCGTAGACTCCACCGGCGAGTGGAACACGGCTGCTGACTCGACGAGTACCTCATCCGAAGACGCCCGCAATGCCGAGACGGCCGATGCCGAGGCTCCCCGAGTAATCGAAGAGCCGAGCCTCGAGATTCCGGACATTACCGTCCCGGAGTCGGTCGGTCGAACCGACGACGAGCCGACCGCCGACGAGATCCAGTCGGTCCGGGTAGACGTCGAACAGATCGACGACCTGCTGAACCTGGTCGAAGGTCTCGTCACGACTCGCGTCCGGCTCCGGCATGCGGTCGAAACCGACCTCGACCGTAGGGTGCTCGAGACCGAAATCGACGGCCTCGAGAAACTGGTGACCGACCTCCAGGGGACGGTGATGGACGTCAGGCTCGTCCCGCTCGAGACGATCGCGAACCGACTTCCACGAGTCGTTCGGGATGTCGCCCGCGAACAGGAGAAAACGGTCGCCTTCGAGATGGACGGCACCGACGTCGAACTCGACCGGGGGATCCTCGATCGTCTCCGTGATCCACTGATCCACCTGGTCCGCAACGCCGTCGATCACGGGATCGAACCACCGACGGCCCGAGAGGCGGCTGGCAAACCCCGCGAAGGGAGCATCGAGGTGTCTGCCAGTCGCGACCGCGATCAGGTGACGATCACGGTTTCCGACGACGGTCGTGGTCTCGATGTCGACGATCTGCGCTCGGAAGCCGTCCAAACCGGCGTCCTCGAGGCCGAGGAGGCGGCCGCAATGTCCGACGACGAGGCGTACGACCTGGCGTTCCACCCGGGGCTCTCGACGGCCGAGGAGGTAACCGACGTCAGCGGTCGTGGCGTCGGGATGGACGTCGTCGAACGGATGATCGATACGCTCGATGGAACGATTTCGATCGATAGCGAACTCGGCGAGGGGACGATGGTGACGATGACGCTTCCCGTCTCGATCGCGATCGACGACGTTCTGTTCGTCGAGAGCGGCGGCGAGACGTTCGGCGTTCCTACCACGGCGGTTCACGACGTCGAGTCCGTCGCCGACATCGAGGTGGTCGACGGCGAACGCGTCCTCCCCGTCGAGGACGAGGCCTATCCGGTGGTCGAACTCGACGACGCCCTCGAGACGCCGATGGGCGGTTCGGACGGCGGAATGCTGATTCGGGTCCGCGAGGACGTCAGACCCGTGGCGTTGCAGTGTGATCGAGTCGGCGACCAGCAGGAAGTCGTCGTCAAACCCTTCGAAGGCTTCATGGCCGACATCCCGGGTCTCAGCGGTGCGACGGTTCGAGGCCGGGGCGAAGTCGTCCCAATCCTAGACGTAACGACACTATGAACGAACACAACATCCAACGGAGCACACAATGACGTTGATGGTCGACATACGAAAGCTGAGTTTCATAAACGAGATGGCAAAGGTCGGGACGAACGGCGTCGCCGACAACATGACCAAACTGACCGGCGAAGACGCCCGGATGGAGGTGACGAAAACCAACTTCATCGACGTCGACGATCTGGACTCACAACTCGAGCCCGGCAAGCGCGTGGGCGTCCGAGTCAGGTTACTCGACCCGCCGTACGGGCACATCCTCGTCCTTTTCCCGGAGGCGAGCGCAAAGAAGATCACGGCGATCATGCTGAACGACGTCGTCGACGACATGTCGAACGTCTCGGGCAAGATGGCCAGAAGCGCCGTCGAAGAGATGGGGAACATGATGGCGAGTGGCTTCATCGACGGCTGGGCTGACGTGCTCGGCCGGGTGATCGACGTTCCTGCCCCGCAACTCGTCTACGCACCCGCAGGCGAGATCGTGACGCGGACTGCCGGGCTCGGTGACGACGACCTCGCGTTGTTTTTCGATTCGGACCTGACGGTCCCGAGCTACCAGATCGAAGCCGAAATCTACGCGTTCCCCGACTTGGAGGAGTTCGTCGAGATGATCAACGAACTCGACGTCCAGACCGCATGAAACTCGACGTCAGCGTCCTCGGAACGTTCTACCGGATGGCTCGAGAGGGAGCGGGACTCGCTGCGGGTCGGTTGACGCACATGACCGGCGTCGAAACCAGAGTCGGCGTGACGAAACTCAACTTCATGCGAGGCCGGGAGATTCGCCGGGAGCTCGCTGACGGTTCGGCGCTGGTCGGCGTTAGAGTCGAGTTGGCAGGTGCGATCGACGGCCACTCGATGGTCGTCTTCGACCGCGATGACGCCGGTCGAATCGTCGAGGGACTGCTCAGCGAGGCAATGACCGATGGGGCGACCGACACCGACGCCGACACCGACGCCTTCGATCGGATGAGTCAGAGCGCTGTTACCGAGGTCGGTCAGGTGATGAACAGCGGGTTCGTCGACGGCTGGGCGGATGTCCTCGAGTCGGTCATCGACGTTTCGACGCCAGCGTTCGTCGAAGGGGACTCCGCCGAACCGTTTCTCGACGACCTCGAGAACGCTCCTGCGGCCGACGATCTCGCGTTGCTCTTTCAGAGTCGAATCGAGACCGTCGACGCCGAAATCGAGTTCGATCACTATCTCTTCCCGGACCGGGAGTCGATGGCCGCGCTCCTCGATCGACTCCGCACCAGCGAGGGGATCGACTACGACAAACTGGACGGCTTCGATCGAATGGCCGAACGCGGGGCCGAAGAGATGGCCGACACAGCGACGAAACTGACGGGTATCGAGACGAGCATCGAGATCCGCCGGCTGAACTTCGTCTCGCTCGAGGCGATCCCCCAGCAGGTACCCGACGAGACGCTCGTCGGCATCGCCTTCGAGTTCGACGGCGTGCCAAGCGGATATCTGCTCTTTCTGTTCGACGAAGCCTCGGCCCACGAGATCGTCGACGCGATGGTCCCGATGGACGTCGACGACGATGGTTTCGACGAGATGGGCCGCAGCGCGATCATGGAACTCGGAAACATCATGGCGAGTGGATTCTTAGACGGCTGGGCGAACGTCCTCGATACGACGATCGACCACTCGACGCCGGAGTTCGTCCACGACATCGGCACCGCGGCGGTCGATCCCGTCGTCGTCGGTCTCGGTGCAAATCAGGAGTACGCGTTCGTCTTCGACACGCACGTCGTCGCCGACGAACACGCATTCGACTGCGAGGTCTACGCCATCCCCGACGAATCCGACCTCGAGCGTGCCCTGAACGACCTCGAGGTCGATCGGATCGAGGAGACGCCGACGACCGCACAGTTCCAGGAACTCGATCAGTCATGAAGACCTACGGCACCGAACCCGGCGCACCGACCCCGGTCCAGATCGGTATTTCCGAACTGGCGGTCAGCGACGGCGACGATACCCTCAAATCCTACGGCCTCGGTTCGTGTATCGCGATTGCACTGTACGACCCCGACAGTGAAATCGGCGGTCTCGCACACGCGATGTTGCCCGATGGCGATGCGGTCGCGAACAGCGACCGAAAACCCGGTAAGTACGCCGACACCGCGATCCGGGCCCTCCTCCGTCGTATGGTCGAACGTGGCGCAAGTTATACCTCCGTCGAGGCAAAACTCGCCGGCGGCAGCGACATGTTCGAGTTCGATAGCTTCGGCGACGGCGTCGGCGAGCGAAACGCCGCCGCAGCCAGAGCCGAACTCGAGAAACTCGGCGTGCCGGTTGTGGCCGAAGACATCGGCGGCCAGCACGGTCGAACCGTGAAGTTCACCCCCGGGACGGGAGAACTCGTCGTCAAGACGGCCGACGAAGACGAACACGGGGTGACCGTCCTGTGAGCGACTCCCTCGACACCGTTCTCGCGTTCGTCGAGAACGAACTCTCGTTCGCAACGAGCCACTACAACGACAGTTATCTCGATCGTCGAGTCTCTTCACGGATTCGTCGAACCGGCAGCGACGACTACGACGACTACTTCGAGTTGCTCCGGGACGATCCGGACGAACAGACGGCGCTGGTCGAGTCGATGAGCATCAACGTCACCGGCTTCTTTCGCAACCCCGAGGTCTGGACTGGTATCCGCGAGGTGTTTCGCGACCTCGCCGCCGACTGCGACGACCTTCGGATCTGGAGTGCGGCCTGTGCGGATGGCCGAGAACCGTACTCGCTGTCGATGCTCGCTCACGACGACCCCGACATCGATGCCGCATGCATCGACATCCTCGCAACCGACATCAGCGAACCCGCCCTCGAGACGGCCTGCAAGGGTGTCTACGAGGAGTCACGAACGGTCGACATCGGTGACCAACTCGAGTTTCTCGAGGACCCCACACGCTACGTCGAGGCCGACGATCGAGCGTACCGGATCGCCGATCGGGTCAAACGGTGCGTCTCGTTCGAACGCCATGACCTGATCAACGGCGACCCGAAATCGGGGTTCGACCTCGTCGTCTGTCGGAACCTGTTCATCTACATCGATAACGAGTACAAAGCGCCCATGCTCGACGTGATTGCGACGTCGCTACGACCGGGTGGGTACCTCGTCATCGGCAAAGCCGAAACGATCCCGCCGAGCCTGAAATCCGCGTTCACCGTTCGAGATCCCCGACTGCGGATCTACCAGCGTGAATAACCTCACCCTCGGCCTCGACGGTTGACTTTCGGTCGCTGATGAACGACCGACCGTTACATGAGCGTCGACCGAATAGTTCCGGTGAATGACCGGTCCCGATCTGCAATCGTACGTCAACCGATCACGCGCCCTCCTCGAGTCGAGTTCGCCATCGACAGTTCGGGAAACGCGCACCTGGCTCGTCGACCCGTTTCTCGCGACGCTCGGCTGGGACGTCCATGCAGAGACCTGTCGAACGAACGAACGCGTCGACGAGACGCTCCTCGAGTACGTCTTCTCAGTCGGTTCCGTCCCGGCCCTGTTCGTCGCGGTCGAGCCGTACAACGCTGGGCTCGATGAATCCCGGGCTGTCGAGCTACTCGAAGTGATGGCCTGGTCGGGTATCGACCGAGCGATCTACACGGACGGCAGTGCGTTTCTCTTTCTCGCCGGGACGACCGACGCCGACCGCCTGGGCTGTCGCCTGCTATCACTTCCCGAGTACGAGTCCTCTATCGCTCATTACGGTCGGACGAGCCTCGAGCGACACGTCGCCGACGACACTCGGGCGTTCGTCGCCCGTCGACTCGCCCTCGAGCGTTCGCGGATTGTCGAGTCAATTGTCGATGAGTTGACGACACATGCGGGCGACGGCGGCACCTACTCGAGCGAGTTCGAGGCCGCAAGCGAACGATTCCTCGACCAGCTCGTCGTCTCGTTCGCCGCTTCGGAGCCGACGTTTGCGCCCACATCCGAAGATGTCGCACTCGAGTTCACGGACGCGACGGCCGCAGACTCCCATATTGGCGGAGCCAAAATTGATCCAACCGATTCGAGATCGTCCGCCAGCGGTGACGATGCGACGCCACCCGCCCCTGACGGCCAGCGACACCCGCTCGGAGACGGGTCCTCATCACCAGCGACCGACGAGACCGACGATATCGATGACACCGATGACACGGACGGCCCAGACGAGTCGACAGCTCCGTCAGCCGATGCTTCCGATTCCACCCCCTCCGAAGCGATGGCTGACGACGAGCGTTCGACCGCCGACGGGGAGTTCGTCGTCCGCTTTTTCAACGACCGCGGCTCGATCGGTGCGATCGGTGGCTCGAGTTCGACCGCCGCACTCGTCCACGCCACGGAATATCTGCTGGCACGCGGGCTTTCGGGCGTCGACCTCCCCTGGGAACCCGGGGACGAACCGACAGTGCTGAACGACCAGCCCGTTCGAGCCGACGGCTCTTCTATGCGCGAGCCACGAGAACTGGCGAACGGCTGGTATCTCGAGGCTGACGGCGACGTCGACGATCACGCCAATCGAGTCGAGGCGGTGACCGAGAGAGCGGGGTTGCGGGCGATGCTCACCGGCGACTGGAAGTAGTTACCGGTCGATCTCGACCTCGGCGATCGTGATGATGACGCGTTCGGCGTCTACGTCCTCCCAGTCCTCGAGTTCGTCCTCCCACGCGTCTTTGTACCGCGACTCCCCTTCCAGTTCGACCGTGAGATTATGGCCATCGTCGATGTCGGCAACAGCAGACGATCGTTCGTCGACGTTCATCGTGAACCCGAGGTTCTCGTCGCTCTGGATCGATCGATCGTCTGCATCGATCGAGACGAGCGAAATGACTGCCGTTTTCGTTTCGTTGTTGTATTTGAGGTGAGGCCCCTCGAGCATGGCGCTATTCGTACCGTCGCTGCCCTCACTCGCCCGAACGACGGCCCCGCCGTCGTAAGCGATCTCGTCTGAGCCGTGCTCGTATCGGAACTCGCCGAGCGTGACGACCCCGTCGTTTGCGACGCCGTCGAACTCGTTTCCGAAATAACTGCTGCTATCGAGGGGTTCACCGTCGACCGTGATATTGAGTTGCGTCCCATCGCTCCCGGTACCGACACCGCCACCTTGCAGTGCGAGTTCGCCGTACCGTTCTTCGATTCCGTCATAGCGCATCACGTCGTTGAAGTTGTCCGCAAGCGCTCCCATGGCCCGCTCGGCGTTCTGGAGCTGTTCGTTCTCCTGGTAGCTCTCCATCGCCTGCAGTCCCGTCACCGAAATGAGTGCAACCGACCCGAAGATGATCCCAAAAACCAACACGAACGCAATCACTTCGGAGACTCCACGATCGGCGTCGGCCCCGCTCAACTGCCGTGTTCGTCGCATCAGTTTGCCCCCCGGATCGTAACGTTCCCGTCTTCGGTAGTAACGTCGATCGTCCCACCTGGAGCCGACGCGCCCGTCTCGAGCGGCGTGTCGGTTTTCACCGGAACGTAGGTCGTCACGTCTGCTCCCTGTGAAGTAAGCTCGAGGCACTCGGTCGAGCCATCCAAAAGCGACGAATTAGCACAGTCGCTCGACTCGAGTATCTCGACGGTGTAGCCCGAGTTCGCCACCGTCCGCGGATGGTTCGCGGTGACGGTCACCGTCCTGTCTCCGTCCTCGACGGCGAGTTGGTCGACGCTGTGGATCTCGCCCGCCAGCCGCTCGCCGACCGTCTCGAGTGAAGTTTCCGCCGATCGATCGGTTTCGGTCTCGAGCAATCCACCCGCACCCGTCAGGAGCACGGCGATGAGGAGGGTCGTGATCCCAATGGTAAGGACGTGCGTGATCGCAATCGAGGTCCCACGGTGGTCGGTCCGTAACTGACGGATCATGACTCGCCTCCATAGATCCTGATCTCGGTTTCTTCATCGTGGACCGAGACGTCGTTCGATTCGTATGTGAACTCGAGTTCGGCCGATATGACGTCGTCGCCGTCGTCTAGTTTAGCGTAGTCGTACGTCCCGTCGGCTCCATCGACCTCGAGTTCGATATCCGAATACGACTCTCCGTCCTCGATGAGCGCAAGGGTGCTACAGTCTCCCTCAGTCGTCGCGTTGACGCTGCCGGTGAGGAGGTCAACTCGGACGTGTTCGCCGGTAATCTCACACGATTCGTCCACCACCTCGTAGCCGTCGGCCCCATTCCCTTCGATCTCCACCGTATCCGGGTCGTCATGGGTTCGGTTTGCCTCGACCGTGACGTTACCGTCCGCATCCAGTAACTCGACTTCGAAGTGGCCGAGTTCCTCGTCGCTTTCGTTGAAGTTGAGCTTCTCAGATTTCTGGTCGAGAAATACCGTTCCAGTGGTTGTATCCACCAATTCGACGTGAACGAACGCCGAGCGGCTGTTCGACGTCGTATTTCGGTACTCCGTATGAAGACCGTCAGGGCCTTCTAGTGCACCCTCGAACGCGTCACTGCCAAAGCTTTCGTTATTGTTCACCTCCTTCCCCAGGGTAACGACCGCCGTCTCGAGTTCGTGCTCCGCCAGTTCGGCATCTGTCGTTGCCTGGCTCGTTCCACTCGAGGAAATCGTCTCCGTGTAGAGGACACCGTTAAAGACCACGACGATGCCGAGGATGATGAACGCGAGCGCAATCGCGCCGATGAGTATGACCTGTCCGCGGCTGTGATCTGCAGTCACCATAGTGTCACGCGCACCTCCACGACGTTGTAGAGCATATCCGAGTCGCTAGACCGGGGAATCGACCAGTCGTTGTCCTCATCGTAGTTTCTGAGCTGCTTCGATCCTGCCTCTTGGGTTTCATATAAGGTCACCGTGTAACTCGCAGTGACCGCATCGGACGACGGACTACCCTGGTAGACGAGCGTTCGCGTCTCGTGAGAACCTGTCTCGTTCGTGTAGTGGAGTTCGACGTTGTAACTCCATCCCCGTTCGGCGAAGCTCTGATTCAGAATATCACCGAGTGTGGAAACGTTACCAAAGTTCTCCGCCGAGTAGGTTTGATTTCCTTCGGGGCCGGTTTGGCCATCAGTTTCGTTAAAGCCACCTTCTCCGTCCCAGTTTCGGACTGTCTCCGAGAGATTCCCGTCCTGATCCGACACCACGAGCGCGTCCTGGGCCTCCTGTTGGACCTGCGACTGGATCGATCGATCCGCCAGCCCACCCGATGTCGGCGTGAGGACCACCGCCTGGAGCGCGAAGAGGACGGCCATCAACACGACCATCGCGCCGATGAACCCTTCGAGCGTGAACGCCTGTCCGCGCTCTGACCCCGTCATATCCGGTTTTCGTTTCATATTACCATACCCTCACGACGAGTCTGCAAGCCGGATCGCACTCGGTTTCGTACTCATCGACCGTCACGGTTCGGGCCGCACTCGCTGCGGCTTGTGAATCGTACTCCGGGCCCAGAGCGAGATCGTCGTCGACCGACCGTGTCTCGTTTTCCTCGAGTTCCTGAACAGTGACGTTGACACGGTCGAACTCGTGACCGGCATCGTCGGCTCGGATGCCAAGTTCGTCACTCGGGTTGTCGTCCAACGCCTTGAACGCCGTTTTATCGAGGTCGTTTGCGGTTCCACTCGAGGCGTCAGCGACGATCCGGTCGGCGATTCGATCGGCCTGGGCTGTCTCCGCCCCGCCGACGGAGGAGTCGTACGGCGTCAGCATCGATGGGAGGAAGGCAAAAACGAACGCCACCGCCAGAATGAAGATGCCGATGCCGATGGCGAAATCTTGGGTCGTCTGTGCCCGCTCGTCGAGTCCGACGGCGATGGTTCTCCGCCTCCGTAGGCCGTCGTCGTGTCCAGACGTCGATTGTCGTGTCATATCAGGCCACCACTGCCCAGCCGACGAGCGCAATCGTCGCCAGCGCGATCACGTACTTCAGCCCACTCAACACGTCGGCGTCGCGAATGTATCCACAGATGAAGCCAGCGAGGATCCCCTGAAGGGTGATCGCGTGGAAGAACAACGTCGAGAGCAAGTCGACCTGGATATTATCGGCCATGTCCGCGTCCGCGAGTCCGCCAGCATCCCCTCCGGCATCGGTGTCCGTCTCCGCTGGCTCGAGTCCGGACATCGTATCGATGAACTGCGTCTGGAGGATCGCGATCACCGCCAGAACGGTCAGGAACGTCATAATGATGATGACGACCTGCATGCGCGTCCGTGACTTGCGCTCACGTTCGATGTCGTCATGATTTTCGCTGGCGCGGGCGGCCGTCCGGAGGACGGCAGAAATCTGGTTCGACGCTTCCTGGGCCTCCGTGATCAGCCGCGTGGTCCGGGCGAGCCGTGGGATGTGGTACTTGTTGTTGAACTCGATGAGCGCCTCTTTCAGGCTCGTCCCGTAGTTGACCTTCGTGTGCATCATCTCGAACTCACGAGCGAGCTTGCCACTCGTCGTCTCTGCGACGGCTTGCAGCGACTCGAGCAGAGTCAGTCCGGTGTCGTTCGAACTCGAGAGTTTTCGGAGGTCTTCTGAGAGCTGGCCGACGACGGCAGTTCTGTGGCGCACGTTCCACTCTCTAAATATCGACAGCGGAACCGCGATGACGTACAGTGGGACGTAGACGTAAATGAACGTCCCCCAGACGGGATTTGCGATCATCCCGCTCCACGAGGTCGGGACGGAGGTGAGCATAATGGCCGTCGCGACGAGGACGAGTGAGACCGGCACCGTTACTACGAGGGTGTACAGCGGGTTATCCCGGAAGAAGATGTGTGGTCTCCGCAGTACCTCCATCGTCTCGTAGGTCCCTTCGCGGTTTTTGATCCGGTCGAAGACGCTGTGCTCGCCGGTGAACTGCCGGACGAGTCCGAGGTCGAGGACACCGCCATCCCGTTCGGCGTCGACTCGGCGATCGGTCCCGCCCATCGAGAGGTAGCCATCCCCTGGCTCGTCGTGTTTGACGGTCGAAACCAGGACGAGAAACCCGATTCCGGTCAACGGGATGAGCGCGTACACCGTCAGATAGAGCATCTCGTTGGTGACGTCCGCCTGGGGCATCATCTGCATGACGACCATGATGATGATCAACAACAGCGGGAACAGCGAGAGCGTCATGTACATTTCGCCGAACAACTCGAGCGTATCGAGCGTGAGTTCCTGTTCCTGTTTTGCGGTTCGCATGTGGAGTTCTTTCTTGTCCTCGAGGAAACTCTGCATATCACCGCCGCTGTTGACGATCGAAAGCATGTCCGTCAAAAACTGCGAAAGTTCGTCACTCGGCGTCTCGAGAGCCTGCTTACGGATCGCCGTCCGGTAATCGACGTCGAAGTACTCGGTCTCTTTGACGATGCTCTGGAACTCCTTTGCGACCTCGCCGTACGTGTCGTCGGCCTGGGCCATCGCCTCGATGATCTCGAGTTGGTTCAGTCCACCTACCGACAGGGCGTACATAAACGAAACGGAGTCCGTGAGCAACATGTTGATCTCGCGCTTTCGAGCGGACGCACGCGAGTAGGGGATCGCCACGAGCGAGCCAAAACCCAGCCCGAACCCAATAGTACCGAACACGAGGCCGATTCCGAGTATCAACGCGGGAATCCGAACCGCCTCGATGATCTCGAGCACCGTTTCGCTTCCGACCGGGACCCCGATCAGGTGGTCGATCTGGATGAATCCGGTCCCGAATAGCCCGTAGCCGAGCAACAGTCCGAGTAGCCACAGTACGAGTCCGCTGATGACCCCGACGCCGAGTGCCCGTGAGAGGTACAGTTCGACCGTATCCGTCATCCGGGCCTGGGCGAGTTTTGTCTCGACGTCAGAGACGAACTCACTGTCTTCGTCGAACGCCCGGTCGTACAGCGGGTAAAACAGCTCGCCGAGTGCGTCGGAACTCGCGGACATCCCACCCGCAGCTGATCGGTCGTCTGTTTGTAAGCTCATGCGTCTCGGTCCTCGTCGTCCACGGCTTCCTCGCCGGCCTCGTTGTCTCTGTCACTGGCAAAAATCGAATCCGCCGTCGCCTCGCTCGCGTCGGAGAACAGCGATCCGCCGTCCTCGTCGTCACTCGCGCCGGTCTGGCTTTCACTGAACGGCGACTCTGACTGGGAGCCGAATACGGAGTCGGTATCGGGGTCCCGGCCCGACACGGTGGCTGGATCGGTACCCTCGGGTTTGGGGCTGGAGCGGTTCTGGTCTGGCTCCGAGTCTGTTTCGTGATCGGGCTCCGAGTCGATATCGTGGGCTTCGTCGAACTCGTGGACGACGTTGTCTTTCGGTTCGTCCTCATCAAGACGACTCGACACGTTCTCGAGGGCGTTATCCCCCGCTTTTTGCTCGGCTCCCGAGGGGGTATCGGCCGTCTCGTCTTGCCCCTCTTGTGAGAGTGGCTCTGCCACTTCGGCTGACGTCTCTGTCGATCGATCGTTCGAGTCTGTCGCCCCATCGCTCAAGAGGCTGTCTGCCCCGTCAGGATCTAACTCGTCGCGTTTAGCTCCGTCTCGAGAAGGTCCGAGTTCGCCGTCATCGGTTTCGTCCGTCCCGCGTTCGCGCGAGCCCACCTCTTCGAGATCGGGTTCCATCTCGGCCTGTTGGCCGGGATCGGTCGGTCCCGCTTCCTCGGCCGCCGATCCATCGCGCTCAGAGCGTGGGTCGAACACCGCCTCGAGTTTCCCGTCTGGGAACATCGATCCGGCATCGCTCGTGGCCGACGACTCATCGGTGTCGTCGAGGTCGGAGATCGTTTCCAGCGTGTCTCCCATGTCGTCGAACAGTGTGTCGAGTTCCGCCGTCTCCGCCTCGATCGTATCGGCAGTGTCGTCGGCTGCGACCGCTGGCAGTGGATCAGGATCGTCTGCGTCGGATTCGCCGTCAGCGGCGGGATCGAGCGCATTTGCGTCCGATTCTGCTTCGGCAACCGGTTCGCCTGCATCGGCGTCGGCAGCGTCGAAGTCGCCGTCGTCGGTCAACCAAGCTGGCTGCTCGTCGTCCGCCTGCTCCGTCGAGAACGTGGTGGCATCGTCGAACTCCCAGCCGTCGTCACCGAACTCGCTGTCGAAGTCGAATCCGTCGGCTTCGTCGTCTTGCTCGACGTCGATCGGCTCTTCTTCCTCGACGTCGCCGAGTGCACTCGAGAGGCCACTCGGGGTCTTTCCACGGAACTCCTCGAACAGCGACTCTTCGGCGCGCTCGAGGAGGTCCGTCGAGAGGTTGTAGGTCTCCGTCGTGGCGTCGGGACGCGGGACGAGCGCTTCTTTCTCCGGGTCGACGTCGATCAGGACGCTCTCCATCTCACGGAGGTCCTCGAGACTCTCCTCTAAGTCTCCGTTGGCGATGAGCGTCAGAATCGTCTCGGGGTCGTTGATAAACGCCTGGACGGTCGCGGCCACTTCTGCGTACGTGTTCAGGCCGTTTTTGATCAGGTACGCGAGAATGACCTCTCGTTTGAACAGTTCGTGCTCGAGTTTCTCGCGGTTCCAGCCGCGATCGAACCGGATCTCCTCTAGGGTGTTCGAGTCGCCCATTTTGAGGAACTCGTCGGTCTCGGCTTGCCACTGGTAGACGTCCTGGACGTTGATTTCGTCGTGTTCGGCCTCGTAGTGGTTGATCTCGGTGAGCGACTTGTTCCGGCGGACTTTCCGGCCTTGCACCCGCGTCTGGGTCTGGATCGAGACGAGATCCAGCGCAGTGAACATCGTCTTCGAGACGTTGATCGGGTCCGTCGTGAATCGTTTCAGGACCTCGTCGACGGAGTCGGCGTGGAAGGTGGTGTAAGTCGTGTGGCCGGTCGACATGACCTGGAACAGCGTTCGACCTTCCTCACCACGGATCTCACCCATGACGATGTAGTCGGGTCGCTGGCGGAGTGCGGCCTCGAGCAGGTCGAACTCGTCGACGTCGCCCTGCTCGTCGTCGGAGAACGACGGCCGGGTAACGCTCGCGATCCAGTTACGCTGTGGAAGTTCGACCTCGCGGGTGTCTTCGATGGAGACGATCTTCGCGCTCGAGGGAATAAACAGCGAGACCGCGTTCAGCGAGGTCGTCTTCCCGGATGCGGTACCTCCGGCGAAGATCAGGCTCTTGTGGTTCTCGATGGCGAGCCAGAGGAACGCCATCTCGTCCAGGGAGAAGGTGTTCCAGTTGATGAGGTCGATCGGGGTGAACGGAACGTCCTTGAACTGACGGATGGTGTAGTTGGTACCGTGATCGGAGACTTCCTTGCCGAGGGTCAACTGGGCACGCGAGCCGTCGGGCAACGTCGCGTCGACCTGGGGCAGTCGCTTGCTGATCCCCTTGCCAGAGCGCTGGGCGAGTTTGACGACGAAGTCGTCGAGTTCGTCCTCGCCGTGGTAGATGTTGCTGATGATCTGTTCGTACTCGGAGTGATAGACGAAGACTGGCGAGTTGTACCCGTCACAGGAGATGTCCTCGACGTTGATGTCGTGTTTGATGCCGTCGATCCGCTCGTAGCCGATGAAGTCGCGTTTGAGCAGGTACAGCAGTTTTTCGACCTGATACTCGTTCAGTGTGTCCGGATCTTCCGCGAGAAGTATCGGTTCCGGCCGAACCTCGATGCCCTCGAGTTCGGTTCCTGTAACGGTTTCGTCGTCGGCGTCGTCCGTTTCGTCGTCGGCAAACATCGACTTCACCGACTCGAGCAATCCGTCGCCTATCGGACTGGCCGTCTTCTCGAAGAGGTCGTATCGCTTCAGCAGACGCCGCGTTTCGTCTTCGATGACCGACCGACGGCCGTCCTCACTGGCTTTTTCCTTGATTCCCTCGTCGGAATACTTGATCGCCGTCCGGAGCTTCCCGGAGAGAAACTCGGTAAGTTCAGTTTCGATCTCGTTTACGTACGGCTCGATGACGTAGTACTTCTTCTCGTTTTCCTTCTCTGAGTGGAAGATGACGACGTAGGCGTACGGTTTGTTTACCCAGTAGCGTTCGACCTCGCGGTAGTGGGTCTTCTTCTCGAGCGGAACGGCCTTCTCGAGGTCGTACCGGTTAGACACGGTCGTGGTCCCGTCGGCATTGGAGAAGAACTCGTCTTCATCCAGTTCGTCCTGGACGTTGACCGTTCGCTCGTCGACGACATCGGCCAACGCCGACGCTGCGCTGCCGGCTTGGGCGAGACGACGTTCGGTTTCGTCGGGATCGAATCCGAGCGCAGATTTGTCGTCGTGTGGGACGATCTCGCCGTTTTTGTCTCGGGGTCGGCTCCCGTCGTCGTCGTAGTAGTACTCCCATTTGTAGTGTTCCCAGGTCCAGACGTCTTTGACGACCGGTGTCGTCTCGGGGTCGACGTACTCGAGAAAGCGATCTTCGAGGACGTCCCGGTTGTCACCGGCGATAGGTAACACCCACTCCTCGAGCTCGTCCGGGTGAAAACCCAGATACGGTTCGGGGTCGAACGAGACGTCGTCCCAGTCGTCGCCGCTCGGAACCGTCGGTTCGGTTCCCTCGTCGGTGTCGAGTCCCAGTTGCTCCTCCGGCTCTGGACCCGATGGATACAGCTCGGACACCTCGTCTCCGTGTCCGTGATCCTCCATAAACTCAGCCCACGTGTACGTACCGACACGGACGCGACGACGTAAGTCGGCAGCACTGTCTTTCGCCTCCTCCGACGCTGAGTCAGACGCCTCGCCCTCCGAAAAGTCCCCGGCGTCTGACTGGTCGGCCTCATCAATAGCCATTGGATTTAACCAGACACCCACCCTTCAAAAAATTCATGTGCTGGCTACCAGTTCTGATAATCACTTCACGCAACAGATCACCCGTTTGCTAACCGAGCGAAATTCTATAGTACCGTCACTATCCCGGACGTGTCGCTGTTGGCTACAGGGATTGGTTAACTCATTATACGCTAATTTTAATTGTGAAATTTACTCCCTAATTCGACCAAACTATTGACAGACTTACATTTCGTCGAGGACGAACCACGTTGGGTCAACATCTGCGGCCCGACGCTGAAACTGCGGGGCGATCACGGCCACTCTATCGGTACTCCGTTTCGTCGATCACCGAGATCACAGCCTTCAGTCTGTGAACGGGTTCGTTCGACGGTATAGTTTGATGTATGCTGACTCACCACTCATGGGTAATGAGCGAGCTATTCGATCTCGAGGGACAGACTGCGATCGTCACCGGTGGTGGACGTGGCATCGGACGGGCGATTTCGGTCGAACTGGCGAACAATGGTGCTACCGTCGTCCCGACCGCTCGGTCGACCACAGAAATCGAAGCCGTCGCCGAACGAATCGCCGACGACGGCGGTGAGGCCCTCGCGATCAGTGCCGACGTAACCGATCCAGCCGCCGTTGCGAACGTGGTCGGTGAGACCGTCGAGACGTTCGGTGGCGTCGATGTCGTCGTCAACAACGCCGGATTCAATCCGGCCGACGCACTTGGTCGCCCCGAGACTGTCTCGAAAGAGAGCCTCGAGCGCGTTCTCGACGTCAACCTCACGGGCGCGTACGAGGTAACGACGGCTGCCGCAGAGCCCCTCCTCGAGAGCGACAATGGAGTGGTGATCAACGTTGCGAGCGTGGGCGGGGTCGTCGGTCTCCCACGCCAACACCCGTACGTTGCCTCGAAACACGGCCTGGTTGGGCTCACCAGAAGCATGGCGCTCGACTGGGCACCGGACGTTCGAGTCAACGCCGTCGCACCCGGCTACGTCTCGACGGAGCTCACTGAAGAACTCGAGGCGGACGACGGGCTCAGGCGATCGATCCTCGAGCGAACCCCACTGAATCGGTTCGCAGACCCTGAGGAAGTCGCTGGCCCGGTCGTCTTCCTCGCGAGCGACGCGGCGCGTTTCGTCACCGGGACCTGTCTCTCGGTGGACGGTGGTTGGACGGCGAGATGACGTCCGGCTCGTCGGGCCCGTATTAGTAGTCGGGCGTGTCCACACCTGTTCGAGCCTTTCCGAAAGCTAATTTTGTAAGCTATTGGCGCATTTAACCCAAACAACGTTAAAAATATTACTCTCGTTCTTCCAGGCTGGGAGTAGCCACCGATCCTTTGATCCGGCCGTGAGTTCGCGTTTGTATGAGATACGATGACTCCGAACGAGCACAGGCGGTAGCGTCGCGGGCCCGCGAACTGATGGACGAGGTCGTTCTTCCGATCGAACGGGCGCGTGCTGGCGGGGTAACGATCTCGAGTGGAACCGTTGCAGAACTCCGCGAGGCAGCCCGTGAGTACGAGGTTTACGCACCGCAGATACCCAAAGCCCACGGTGGGATGGGGCTCAGCTTTCGCGATGCGCTTCCGACCTTCGAGGAGGCAGGACGGAGTCTCCTCGGATCGGTCGCGATGCGCGTCGACGCCCCCGACGAGGGCAACATGCACCTCCTCGAGCTGGCCGGTGACGACCTCCAGAAGGAGACGTATCTCGAGCCCCTCGTTGCAGGCGAGTTGACGTCCGGATTCTCGATGACGGAACCGATGCAGGGTGCTGGCTCGGACCCAAAGATGATCCAGACCACGGCAACGCGGGACGGTGACGAATGGGTCATCGATGGCCACAAGTGGTGGACGACACAGGGCGTCGAGGCGGACATCCTGATCGTCCTTGCCCGAACGAATCCGGACGCCCACCCGTACGAGGGGTGTTCGCTCTTTCTGGTGCCGGCCGACGCCGACGGCGTCGAGGTACTTCGCGACGTCCCGCACATGGGCGGGGGGAACCGCGGCGCCTCACACGCAGAGATCCGCTACGACGGCGTCAGCGTCCCCGACGAACACCTGCTTGGCGACCTCGATCGTGGATTCGTCCACGCCCAAGAACGGCTCGGCCCCGCCCGCCTGACTCACTGCATGCGCTACTCCGGGATGGCCCAGCGCGCACTCGAGATCGCCAAAGCCTACCTGAGCGAGCGGGAAGGATTCGACTCGACGCTTTCGGACAAACAGTCGCTTCGTCACCGGATCGCCGACGCCGAGACGAACCTCCACGTCGCCCGGACGGCGATCCGCGATGCGGCCGATCGTATCGCCGCCGGCGACCAGGCCCGCGTCCAGGTCTCGATGTGTAAGGTGTTCACCGCGAACGTCACCCAGGACGCGATTGACCTTGCAGTCCAGTGCTGTGGCGCAAACGGCATCGGGAAAGACCTCCCGCTTTCTGATTTCTACGAGTCCATCCGCCAGTTCCGCATCGTCGACGGCGCAGACGAGGTCCACCGCCGCGTCATCGCTCGCGCCGCATTCGACGACGTCTCCGACGAAGAACTCGAGCCACTGACCAGATTTGGGACGCCAACCAGCACCTGAACGTGGTAGCTGGGGTATCGGCGGCCGAAATCCCGCAACTCCTACTCGAGTCGTTTCGAATTCGTCGGTCGAACCGACTGGTGTATGCAACCCATGACCGGCCGTCATCACAGATTAGATACTGCTCCCAGCGGCTCGAAAGCTAATTAACGATTGTTTTCGTCCGATCGGACAGGTCGCGTCGGATGTAAGTGGCGATAGTTACTCGAACGGCCGGGGAGCAAAACCGTTAGACGTGGTTACTTGACGTAACGGTAGTTACGCCTCATAGCAATGAACCGCCTACGGCCAGGACAGGGTGAGTACCACCCTGGATCCGGATGAACTCGAATGACACAACAGCAAATCGACGACGCCTTCTTCGGGCCGCAGGAGCAGTTGCCCTCGGCGGAATCGGCCTCTCTAGTACCGCAGCGGCGAGTGGCCACGAAAAACGAAAGAAGAAAGAACGCGTCGAGCCAGCAGCCGAACCCAAGAAGAAAGAGCGTGTCGAACCGGCAACTGAACCCAAGAAGAAAGAACGCGTCGAACCGGCAGCCGAACCCAAGGAGAAAGAACGCGTCGAGCCGGCAGCCGAACCCGAGAAGAAAGAGCGTGTCGAACCGGCAACTGAACCCAAGAAGAAAGAGCGCGTCGAACCGGCAACCGAACCCAAAAAGAAAACTAAAGACGACAAGCCACAACCGGACCGCGTTCTCGAGGCAGGGAACGCCAGAATTGAATCGTATGAAGACGGTCACCGAATGCAGACCAGCAGCGTCGAACTCGATACGCGGCCCGTCGAAGAAAACGACTCCAACGACTACAGCGGCTGAAGTCGACACAAGAAGCCGTGGCCTCTTCGCCACCCTACTCGCTCACGGCTGCGGCCGTTCCTTATTTGAAGGTGGTGTGATCGGATAGGTCTCACAGCCTATACGAACGGACACGTCACGCCCGTGAGTAGCGGGATACCTGTCTTCGCGACGGGTAAGTCTCGTACTCGAGGACCGTTTCGACTGTGCACCGGTCACCAGCACAGGTGCGGACGTCGATCGAGACATCGGGACCGAAACGGAGTTTTCGACCGCTCGAGCGCCCCATTCGCATGCTGAGGCTGCTGTGGGCGGCGTGAGGAGAGCAAACTCGACGGACTCGCTACTGCTCTCCCACGTCGTCCGTTATGCGTGGCCGCAGGGTTCATGCATCCGGTATGTTCGTACAACGAGGTGACGTGTACAGCGAGTCGTCGAGTGAGCCGACGTAACGGGATTCGAAGCCGATGGCGAGACCTCGTTTCGCTCGGCCTTGCGTGGTTCGGATCTCCGGACCCATGCTCCTCACGGCCGTTTGTCGCGGACGGGCGTGACGGGATTCGAACCCGCGATCAGAAGGTTAGGAACCTTCTGCCCTCTCCGCTAGGCCACACGCCCCCGAGAAAATCAGTTGGTTTCGGTCTCGGTTTCGGTTTCGGTCTCCTCGTTATCTTCGGCCGTGACAGGCTCCGTGTCGACGAAGTCGGTGTCCTCGTCTTCGTCATCGAAGTCACCCGTCTCGCGCATTTCTTCGAGTTCCGTTTCGACCTTTTCACGCCCCTTTTGGAATTCGCCCATGGCCTCTCCCGTCGATCGAGCCAGCTTCGGGATCTTGTTGGCCCCGAACAGCAAGATGGCGATGAAAAGGATGATCAGTAGTTCCGGACCCCCGGGTGCGCCGGGGATGAACAGCGGTGCGATTTCGGCTACCATCTCTATGCGTGGCTTACCCGCTGGCAATTATAACCTTTTTGGACCACACAGTAAAGCAAGCGTCAACGAACGTCCCGTTATCGGAGGAATCCGGCCAAACCGGCGGCGTTGCGCCAGTATAAATCGGTCGCCTCCCGGACGGCCTCGGCACTGTTCGGGGTGTGCTGGGTCCGTCGGTTGTGCCGCCGTGAACCGATCAGCTTTCGACGACCGTCAGGAAGCGGTCCTCACGCGACCGAGTGCGGTCTGATCGCCCTGTTGGAGCGACGTGTCGCCTGCGGTCGGTCGATGGTTCGATGAGTAAATCCATGGTGGACGAACTAACGGCGATGCGCTCACACTGAGTGACCTTCCGGGAACGAAACTGTCTTTCCGATATGAACGAAATGGACTCCTGATGCCTGAAACTGGAGACGCAGCCCCCGATTTCACTGCACCGCTTGCAACCGGCGATGTCGAGTCGTTCTCGCTGTCCGAGCGCGTCGCGGACGAGGCACCGATCGTCCTCGCGTTCTTCCCCGGCGCGTTCACGAGCGTCTGTACCAACGAGATGTGTACGTTCCAGGATCGCCTGGCGGCGTTCGACGACGTAGACGCAAGCGTCTACGGCGTCAGCCGTGACTCGCCGTTTACGCTCAACGAGTTCCGTGCGCAAAACGACCTCGAGTTCGGCCTGATCAGCGATTTCAACGCCGAAATCGTCGACGAGTACGGGATCTCGATGGACTTCGACGACCTCGGTGTCTACGGCGTCGCCAAGCGCTCGGTCTTCGTCGTCGACGGGGACGGCGAGGTTACCTACGCCTGGGTCAGCGACGACCCTGGTGTCGAACCCGACTACGACGAGGTCGAAGCCGCCGTTACGGACGCGGCGTAAACCGCCATCTTCCCCGCGGCGCAGGGCTTTTCTCGTCGGCCGAAGACGTACTTGTATGAGCGATTCAGCCGTCTCTGAGGAACCCCGCCGTGTCTACGATCCCGATAGTGAGCACAACTTTCCCGACGAGAAACTCAACGCCGTCCTCGAGTTTATCGACGCTGACGAGGAGATCCAGACCTACCTCGAGGCCCAGAACGTCAACGCGGTCGATCGCATGCAGTACAACGACCACGGCGCAAAACACATCGAAATCGTTCGTAACCGCGCTCTCTGTCTGTACGATCTGCTAAAAGCAAGTGACGTCGATTTCAATGGAGCCCGCCAGCAAGGGCTCTCGGAAGAAGACGAATCTGTCATCATCGCCTTTGCGGCCACGCTACACGACATCGGTCACCTTGTTCACCGAGACGAACACGCCTACTATTCGATTCCGCTGGCTTCGGACGTACTCGACAGGGTTCTGCCGGAGTTCTACGACGTCGCCGAATGTGTTCGGATGAAAGGTGAGATTCTGCACGCGATCCTCTGTCACCACCGGTCCGAGACGCCCCTGACCACGGAGGCGGGCGTGATCCGCGTCGCAGACGCCCTCGATATGGAAAGTGGTCGCTCGCGCATCCCGTACGAACACGGCGGCCGCGGGATCAACACGCTCTCGAGCCAGGCGATCAAGCGTGTCTCACTGTACGAAGGCGAGACGCGGCCGGTGATGGTCGAAATCGCGATGACCAACGCAGCCGGTGTCTACCAGGTCGACAACCTCCTGAAGGCGAAACTCCGCGGTTCGGGACTTGCTGACCAGATCCGTATCGTGGCCGTCAACACGAACGAAACGCACGAACAGCTGGTCGAACGCATCGAACTGTAACGGACTGTCCCCGACACGGTCGGTAGCTCGCTGCTGCCGCTTGGACGGTTGCTCGAGAGTACCCCATACTATCAGACAAAAGTCACTGAAGAGATGTCGCCGGATGGGAATGACAAACTCTCACAATAGATCTGTCCGACAGTATCAGAACCCAAGTGTACACGTCAGACGAGTCAGACCGGTACGTGCTCGATCAGGAGAGTGGAACGATTCGGTCGTCCTGTCGCTCGAGATAGCCGCGTTCCTGTAGCGTTCTGAGTATTGTGAGCGTCGTCCCCGTTCGCATTCCGAGATCGTCTCGAAGCTGTTCAGCCGTCGTCTCGCCACGAGTCGTTACGTACAGATACACGAGTTTCGCTCGTGGCGATTCGATTGCGTCCGGAATCGGGGTGGCGGTGCGGTGTCGTGATTTTGACTCCATACTCGGGCATTTGTTTCGACGATACTAAAATACTAGTTCAACGATCGTCGAAAGTCGGTGGGTGCCCGGCTCCTGTCGGGGCCGATTGGGACCGCTGAGCGTGTCGCTTTTGTACGTTCACCGAAGACACTGACGGTATGTCGGTTCAGCTTACCGTGGTCGCACTGTTGACAGGTCTGCTTACAGGAGCCTTGTTTCAATTTCTCAACGTCCCGATTCCGGCCCCGCCGGAGTTTCCCGGCGTCATGGGTATCGTCGGAATTTATCTGGGATACAAGCTTATCGAATACGTCGACATCGGCGTCGATATCCTCGAGACCCTCGGTATGTAACTGCGTCTCGAGAGACACACCAGGTCCTGTCTTCACCGTCGCCGACCGGCGTGGCCCTTGGGGCCAAACTCGAACTCTCAGAGGGCATTCGAGTCCACACTGGACCCGGTTCTCACCGCGAGTCCAGAGCTAGCGTCAGCCGCGACATACCCCAGGCGAACGAGAGAACGAGGACGACCGTGAGATAGGCGACGCCGAACGGTACGATGACGACTGGAAGCGACTCGTAGAACAGGTAGCCAGCGGCGGCGAGGAGGGGAACGAGCACCAAATTCACACGAACGAATCGCTCGAGGCTCATCTAGTGAATCGCAACGGGGCAAACAGGATATGCCTACCGGTCTCCGTCCGTACGCGGCTGTGAGAACGGCTTCACATCCAAAAAACAGGCTGTGACGTCAGTAGCTACGGACCTTGGGTTCGTAGGTCTTCTCTTCGCCCTCGAGGATGACTGGACGGTAGAAGATGTCGGGCTTACCGCCGTTCCACGAGATTAGCGTGTGTTTGAGCCAGTTCTCGTCGTCACGTTCCTGGCGCTCCTGGCGCCAGTGGGCACCGCGGAACTCGTTGCGGACGAGCGCACCCAGTGCGATCGTCTCGGCGACGTCGATCAGGTTCCGCGTCTCGTAGGTCTGCTGGAGATCGGTGTTGAACGTTCGCGACGGGTCGTCGACGTAGACGTCCTGGTACTCCTCGCGGCACTCGCGGATGACCTTCAGCGCCTTCTTGATGCCCTCCTCGGTCCGGAAGACGTTGACGTAGTCGGTCATCGCCGTCTGGAGCTTCTGGCGGATTTCGGCGTGCTGGATGCCATCGTCTTTGTCCATCAGTCGGTCGACGCGTTCGCGCTCGCGTTCGACGGTGCGCTCGAGCAGTCCCTCAACGTCTGCTGTGACACCACCGTCGGCAGCGACTCCATCGTCGGTATCGATGCCGGCCTCGCCGGGCGTGACGGGAAGATCGGCGTCGGTTTCGTCTTCGACGTCCTCACCGTAACCGGTCCGGATCTGGGCGTCGCCGAGGTCTTCACCGGCGGCGTGGCGGCCGGCGCGCTTACCGAAGACGATCAGTTCGGGCAGGGCGTTACCACCCAGTCGGTTTCCGCCGTGGACGGAGACACAGGCACATTCGCCGGCCGCATAGAGGCCGTCGATACAGGTCTGACCGTTCTCGTCGGTTTCGATCCCGCCCATCGCGTAGTGCTGGCCGGGCTTGACCGGCATCGGCTCGACGAGGCCGTCGACGCCCTCGAAGTCCTCTGCGAGATGGAGGATGTTCTCGAGGCGATCGAGGATGCGTTCTTCGCCGAGGTGGCGCATGTCGAGGTAGACGTACTCGTCGTTGACGCCACGGCCCTCGTTGACCTCGGTGAGTTCGGCTCGCGAGACGACGTCGCGGCTGGCGAGTTCGCCGGAGTTGTTCGCGTAGCCGTATTCGAACATGAACCGCTCACCTTCCTCGTTGTAGAGGATTCCGCCCTCTCCACGGACACCCTCACTGATGAGGACGCCGGTCGAAGGAAGCGACGTTGGGTGGAACTGGATGAACTCCATGTCCTCGAGCGGGACGCCAGCGCGGTAGGCGATGGCGTGGCCGTCGCCGGTACAGGAGACGGCGTTGGTGGTGTGGTCGAACGCCTGGCCGGGGCCACCGGTCGCGAGGATAACACCGTCGTTCGCTTTGAAGCCCTCGATATTGCCGGACTGGACGTCGTAGGCGACGACGCCGTGGCAGGTGCGGTCGTTCGGGTCGGGCTCGTCGCTGGTCGCGAGGTTCATCACGTACCACTCGTCGTACACCTGGATGCCGCGTTTGACGACCTGCTCGTACATCACGTGCAGCAGGTGGTGGCCGGTTTCGGCACCGGCATACGTCGTTCGTGGGTAGGAGAGACCACCGAACGGTCGCTGGGAGACTCGCCCGTCTTCTTCACGTGAGAAGGGCATTCCCCAGTGCTCTAAGCGCATCGTGTCCTCGGGGGAGTCCTGTGCGAGGGTCTCGACTGCCGGGGCGTCGCCCAGGTAGTCGGAGCCTTTCATCGTGTCGTAGGCGTGGAGTTCCCAGTCGTCGCCCTCTTGAAGGGCGGCGTTGATTCCACCCTCGGCCGCGCCGGTGTGACTGCGGACCGGGTGGAGTTTCGTGACGAGTGCCGTGTCGGCACCCGCCTCGTGCGCTGCGATTGCGGCCCGAAGGCCGGCGCCACCGGCGCCGACCACGATGACATCGTGTTCGTACATGGGTTACCAGAATTTCAGGTTCTTTTTGACGGCTTCCCGTTTGAGCGCCTGAATGTGCTCAGTGAGCGGGATGTCTTTCGGACACACCTCGGTACAGGAGAACTGAGTCTGACAGCGCCAGACACCGTGTTCCTGTTCGATGATGCGGAGTCGGTGCTCTTTGATCTCTTCGGGTTCGCGTTCGTCCATCGCGAACCGGTAGGCCTTGTTGATCGCTGCCGGCCCGAGATACTGGTTGTCGCCAGCCGCGATGTTACACGAGGAGACACACGATGCACACCAGATACAGCGAGTGGACATCTTGATCTTCTCGCGGTTTTCACGACTTTGACGCTGTTCTTCGAGCGCGCTCGCGTCGGGCGTATCCTCGTTCTGGAAGTACGGCTCGACGGCGTGCATCTGGTCGTAGAAGTGCTCCATGTCGACGACCAGGTCCTTGACGACTTCCTGGTGTGGCAGCGGTTCGATCCGAACCGGCTGTTCGAGATCAGCGATCTGGGTCTTACAGCCGAGTTGTTGTTTCCCGTTGACGAAAAAAGCGTCGGAGCCACAGACGGCCTGCCGACAGGAGTGACGGAACGTCAGCGACGAGTCGTACTCGTCACGGGCGTACATGACCGCGTCGAGGACGGTCATCCCCTTCGTGAAGGGAACGTGGAAGTCGTCGAAGCGGGGTTCCTGTTTCGCTTCGACTTCGGGGTCGTAGCGGAACACCTTGATGTGAACCGTCTCGCCCTCGAGATTGGCGTCGTCGACCGACGTCTGGTCGGCCATCCCGCTCTCGCGTTCCCGCTGGTCGACCGGCGACTCCGCGCCTTTCATCTCCGGGTCTTGCGGTGCTTCCTGGGTTTCTGGTTCTGGTTGTTGGGTGCTCATGTTAGATCATTCCGGCCATGACGAGTGCAACGTACGTTCCCTGGGCGACGAGCGCTACACCTGCGATAATCAGGACCCCAAGCACTACTTTCTTTGGGGTACCGTCGAGTCCCTGGTTGACCAACGCGTTGTAGACACCGTTGATGCCGTGGAACGCGCCCGCGTACAGGAACAGCACCATCGTCAGGAAGTAGCCGATGTTCTCCATACGGGCCTCAGTTCCCGCGAGGGTGATTTCGGCCGCGTGGTTGACGAAGTGCAGCTGGAAGAAGTGAAACGCGAGCACGACGACGAGGAACGCCGCCGTGATGCGCTGGAGC
The DNA here is from genome assembly GCF_003430825.1 of Natrarchaeobaculum sulfurireducens. Classification (NCBI taxonomy): domain Archaea; kingdom Methanobacteriati; phylum Methanobacteriota; class Halobacteria; order Halobacteriales; family Natrialbaceae; genus Natrarchaeobaculum; species Natrarchaeobaculum sulfurireducens. The sequence goes on from NZ_CP024047.1 coordinate 2,258,971, forward strand.
AACCAGCCGGTCCCCCCTGGCGTGAACGACGAGTAGCGTTCGGCCATTAGAACCCAACCCCCGTCATGAACGTTGGCACGCTTGCGACCGTGATGATGCCGGTCAGGATCAGCGAGGCGTAGAAGCTCTTATCCTGTGCTTCCAGCCCGATGCCGAGGTCGACCATCAGCAGACGCAACCCGTTCAGGATGTGGAAGACTGCAACCGCCAGCAGTCCAACCTCGAGTACACGGATGATGAACAAGCCCTCGAGCCCGCCGAGCGTCGCGTCGTAAAGGGGCACTTCCGTGACGCCCGTTCCCTCGATGTTCGGCAAGTCCGCTGCGTTCACTTCGACCGTCTCTCCCGACGTGGCAGTACTCAGTACGGCGATGTGGGTGAACAGGTAGCCGATCAACATCCACCCGGTGAACTTGTGGAAAATCCACGCCCACATTCCGGCCGAGAACTCCTTCCACCGACCGAAGTCCTCGATGAGACCGCGATTGTAAGACTGACTCATACGCTCACGTGAACCGTTTGAGCGTGAAGGTATAGAACTTACCTTTGTCGCTTCGATCAGAGACTACGTTCACGATCGTTCTTCCTGATCCATGGCGGGTAAAGGCTGCTTGTGAAAGCGGACGACATCCACTCGAACCAGACCGGTCACGGCCATCGGCTTACCCCTCGAAACCGCCTTGAAATCACTGGTTCGACCTGGCGAGTCAGCCGTAGCTACCGGCCACGGTCGACGCTCAGAGTTCCGACTGCGAGCTTTCGGGTCGCCGCTCACGCTGGAGCGCCGTTCGAGTGTCCGGGGAGAGCCCGACCAGGTGACAGAGGGGATTACCCGGGTAGACGACGGGGTTCTCGAGGACGCCGACGATCAGGCCGGTGAAGGGGGCTTCGACGGTGACGACTTCGTCCTCTTCTTTGAATGGGTTCGTGATCGTACAGATCACCTCGCCATCCTCGACGAGCGCGCCGCGGCCGCGTTTCATGTCGACGATGCCGCCGGCGTCGGCACGGAGCCAGGTTTTCTCGTCGTCGTCGTCGATGATCGTCCGCCAGCCGGGCCAGTGAACCGACGAATCGGGATGACAGCCGAACTCGGCGAGAGCGCTCGCGACGCCAGTTAGCGCGCGGTCGATGAGCGTCCGCTGGAAGCGATGTGCCTCGCCCATTTCGACCGTAATGGTCGGAACGCCAGCGTCGGTAGCCTCACGCCGCAGGGTTCCGGCCGGCCCCCGACCGGCGATGACGACGTTCGAACTGAACGACTTGGCGAGGCGGTCGACGGTCGGATCGCTCATGTTCGCCCGAACGTGGAGCATGTTTGTCCGCCCCCGTGTCGAAGTGTGAAAATCGATACCCAGATCACAGGGTTCGATGAAATTTGTGAAGATACGGTGGGCCATCCGTCTCGCGCTCGTCGAGCCCTCCCGCCCAGGGAACGACCGATTCAGGTCCCGGTCGTAGATCGGCAGATATCGCTCCTGGGCGAGAAAGCCGGGGACGTTCATCACGGGCAGACAGACCAGCGTCCCGTGAAGCTGAGAGTGATCCCAGTCGTGGGCGACCTCACGAACGACTTCGATGCCGTTGAGTTCGTCCCCGTGAGCCGCCGCGGAGAGGAACACCGTCGGACCCGGATACGCCCCGTTGACGACGGTGACGGGAATTCTGACGGGGTCTCCCAGGTACGTTTCGCTAATGCCGTAGCGGATGTTGGCGGACTCTCCGGGATCGACGCGACCGCCGTTGTAGGTAAAGACGTCGTCCGGCTCAGACGAGCCACCGTCGGGCGGTTCGTCGCCCGAATCGTAATCGCTCATACGGATCACTCCCGCGTCAGTAACGTGAATCTTCCCTTCCGGAGCGAACCCGTCCAATTTCGTATCGGATCCCGTGGACGAACTGGACGGTCGTAGCGAATCTCATTCCGTGGGCATACGTTTTGTAGGATGGGATGGTACGATGGGGCATGCAGCTGCATGAAGCAACTCCGGACGACGTCAGCGATGTCCAGCAGATCGCCAGGAACTCGCTCAACTCGACGTACACGGACTTTCTCGAGGAGTCGACCATCGATGACGCACTCGAGGAGTGGTACGGCGAGTCGTTCACCGACGAACTCGAGGACGACCACTCGTTCGTCCTCCTCGTCGAGCGCGATGGCGACCCGGTCGCGTTCTCTCAGAGCGACCTGATCGGCGACCGCCACAAGACCGGCCGCATCCTCTGGCTCCACGTCGACCCCGACCACCGTGGCGGCGGAACGGGCGTTCGACTGCTCGTTCGCACCCGGGAGAAACTCCTCGAGGAAGGTGCCGAACAGGTTCAGGGGTTCGTCCTCGAGGACAACGAGGGTGGCAACCAGTTCTACCGAGATCACGGCTTCGAGCAAGCGGGTCAGCGCGAGGTAGAGATCGGCGACGAACGGTTCACCGAAAACGTCTACGTCGAGGGCGACGTCGACGAGGAGGGCTGGGCCGCGATCGACGAACTCGAGGTCGATGATGGGGTGGTTTACGTGAGTTTCGGTGAGGCCGCACGGGGCGTGCAAGCACCGTTCTACAGGACGTATCAAACCGAGGAACGATCGGAGCTGTACGGCTGGTTCTGTGGGAACTGCGACTCACTCGATAACGCCATGGATTCGATGGGACGCATCGAGTGCAACAGCTGTGGCAATCGCCGCAAAGCGACGCGCTGGGACGCCTCGTACCTGTAGGTTCGACTGGCGATCGACCCGATCGACGGACGGCTCCCGTCTCGAGCCGGTCTGGCCGGTAACAGTCCCATACCCGTCCCTTGCAGCGTCGGTACGTCGATCCTACAGCTGTTGTCACCGCATTACAATTGGTCGATTTCGCAACCGGGAGAGTGAGACCGGGCGTCCGGGATTGACGGTCACGACCACCAGAGACTTCGCTATGAGTACACGAGATCACATCGTTCGCGGCTTCAAGGCCACGCTCGTCTCGCGAGCGATCTACATGGTCTCGAGCGCGCTGTTGATGTTTATTCTGGCGCGTGTTCTCAACCCGGACGGCTACGGGGCGCTGTACTGGGCGATCGGGATTCTTGCGGTGGTCCAGCTCTTTGCCGATCTGGGTCTCGGGAAGTCGACGGCGCGATACATCTCCGAGTACGGCGAGGCGGGTGAGGGACAGATCCCGCACCTGCTCAAATCGGCCATCGCGTACAAACTCATCATCCTCTCCGTCGTCTCTTACGTGCTGTTGCTCTTTCACGAACAGATCGCCGTCCTCCTCGGCGATCCTGGGGCGGCCCCGTTTCTTGCAGCGGGCGTCCTCTTCATCATTGCCAACTCGTTCAACGTCTTTGCACAGATCGTCTTCCAGGGATTCAATCGCCTCGAGTATAGCGCGGCCGTCCAGGCGATCAGTGGGGCGACCCGGCTCGTCTTTGCGGTCGGCTTCGTGTTACTCGGGTTCGGTGCGATCGGTGCGCTGTTCGGGTACATCGTCGGTTACGCGCTCGCGGGGGTGGTCGGTCTCGCCCTCCTCTATCGCCGGTTTTACGGCGAGTACGAACCCGCCGAGAACTACGAAGAAGGGCTTTCGCGGCGATTGCTCGAGTACAGCGTGCCGTTGACGGCGACGCGCAGCGCGAACGTCATCGACAAGCGGATCGACGTCGTTCTCGTAGGCGTCTTTCTTACGCCCGCTGCAGTCGGCTTCTACCAGCTCGGCAAACAGATCGTCGACTTCGTGCTCGCGCCCGCCGAGTCGCTCGGCTTTACGATTTCGCCGAACTTCGGCGAGCAGAAAGCCGCTGGCCAGCTCGAGCAGGCTCGCCAGATCTATGAGACCTCGCTGACCCACACGATGTTGCTCTACGTCCCGGCCGCGGCGGGACTCGTCCTGGTGGCCGAACCGTTCGTTACGATGGTCTTCGGTGCCGATTACGCGGGTGCAGTGCCAGTCCTCCAGATCCTCGCGGGCTTCGTCGTGCTCCAGGCGATCACCAATCTTACGAGCGATAGTCTGGACTACCTCGGTCGTGCTCGAGAGCGTGCGATCGCGAAGGGAGCGACGTCGATCGCCAATTTCGGGCTCAACATCGTTCTCATCCCGACGATGGGTGTCATCGGCGCTGCAATTGCGACGGTCATGACCCACACGGTGTACGTCGCGGTGAACGTCTACGTCGTTCACACCGAACTCTCGCTTCGGCTGGCTCGCCTCGGGCGGGCAATGGGGCTCGTCTGTGCGATCACGGCCGTAATGGCAGGTGCCGTCTGGATCGTCACCCCGATGATCTCGAGTCTGGCGATGCTGTTCGGGGCGATCGCTCTCGGGACGGCAACCTGGGCCGTCCTGGCGGTTGCAAGTGGTATGCTCGATCTCCGAGAAGTTCGAGCCGTTATTCGATGAGGGGAGCGCCCACTGGTGTTTCGGTAGGGTCCGCTCGGCGGATTTATTTGTACTCTGTCAGGATATTGTTCAGCTAGTGAATACCCCGCAAACCGCCAATTCACTGGGAATACTTATCCGGGAGGTGGACTACTATCCGGTATGGCCGACGTCGATCCCGTAACTGTCGGGGTACTGAGTCTCCACACGAGTAAAGAAACGAAAGCAATTCTCAACGCCGTCGAAGACCTCGGACACGAGACCGAGTGGCTTCGGACCGAAAACACCTCCGTCAGCGTCACCGGTGGGAGTGTCGTTCTCGAGCCAGACGTCGACGTAATCGCCAACCGGATGTTGCTATCGAACACCGAGCATCCCGCCGAGGAACTGGGGCTTGCGAACACCTTCGCCCAGCTCGTCCCCACACTCAACGAGCCGACAGCGGTGCTGACGGCGATCCACAAACTCTCGACGGCGACGACGTTGGCCGCAAACGACGTCCGGACCCCCGACGTCACGCTTGCGCTCAGTAGCGACACCCTCAACGCGACTCGAGACCGCTACGGCGAGGAGGCGGTCTACAAGACGGCGATCGGTACCCATGGCGGCGGGACGTGGAAAGTCGGCCCCGACGACCCGGTCAACGCGATGGTCGGCAACCGGTACGCGTTCCTCCAGGAGTTAGTCGAGCAGGAAGATACCAGACACCGCGACGTTCGCGTCTACGTCGTCGGCGGCGAGGTCGTCGCGGCGATGTACCGGTACGCACCCGACAACGACTGGCGGACCAACGTCGCCCTCGGCGGTTCCGTCGAGGACGCAACCGACGACCTCCCAGAGGATGCAAAGGAGATGGCACGGCGAGCGTCGTCGGCCGTCGGCCTCGACTACGCGGGTGTCGACCTCGTCGAAGGCGACGAGGGCTGGTTCGTCCTCGAGGTCAATCCGACGGCGGGATTCAAGGGGCTCTACCAGGCGACAGACGTCAGTCCGGCGCCGTACATCGCCAAACTCGCGATTGAACGGGCCGGTGGCAGCGTCGACGACGACCGCGTCCAGGAGCTTTCGACGATACTCGACGACACTCGACCGACGGCCCAGCCGTCAAAGCCGGCCCAGGACGAGACTGATCCAGTCATCATCGGCTATATCGAAGAAGTCGTCCTCTCGGGCACCAGCGGATCGGCGTCGGTGCTGGCGAAGTCCGACACCGGGGCGACCCGAACGAGCATCGACACCTCGCTGGCCGCCGAGATCGGCGCTGGGCCGATCAAATCCATCACGCGTGTGAAATCGGGGAGTAGCAAGACGGCACGAAGTCGCCCCGTCGTCGACGTCGTGGTCGGGATCGGCGGCAACCGCCATACCGTCACTGCAAGCGTCGAAGACCGCAGTCACATGGATTACCAGGTGCTTCTGGGTCGGGACATTCTGTCTCACTACCAGGTCGACGTCAGTCGCCGCACCGACGGCGACGACGGCGATACACCGGAAGAAGAGGAGTAGCGGACACGGTCTCACGGACGAAGATATTTTTATTAACTGGTCGGTCGAAAGCGAAACGAGATGTCGACAGTCCTCGCCTCGACGCTCTCCGAAGCGCCCGTGATGTGTACCGACGGAACAGAACTCGGGACGGTTCGAAACCTCACGATGACCGTCGAAACCGGCGAACTCGAGTGGGTTCTCGTCACCCCACTCCATGACGACGTGAGTACCGAATTCGACCGAGCAGACGACGGAACGATCCGTATCCCCGCGACTCGAGTCGTCGGCCTCGACGACTACCTCATGATCGACGGAAGGAATTCGACCGCCTAGCCTAGAACTCGAGTCGCTACGACCCTGTTCGTCGATCTATCCGGCCTCGAGTGCTCTCCGGAGAGTCCACCAGTCGACTCGCCAGCCAACCTGCCGTCGGTACGACGCCGATCGGCCGAGCTGTCGAGAGCGACGGTGCTGGTCCGCACTACTCCGACTCGTACTCGGCCCAGATGTATCTGGTCGCAACGCTTCGGTACGGACGCCACGCTTCGGCGATCTCGCGCATCTGCGCTCGAGTCAACTCCTCGCCGTTGGCGTACAACTGTTCGATTCCGCGTCGGACCGCAAGATCACCAAGCGGAAGGACATCCGGCCGCTCGAGGACGAACAGGAGGTACATCCGGGCCGTCCACTCGCCGATTCCCCTGATCTCGGTGAGCAGGTCGATCACCTCGTCGTTGGAGTGGTTTGCCAGTCCCGAACGCGAGAAATCGCCGTTTTGGAAGGCTCGAGCGGCGTTTCGAAGGTACTCGACCTTACTGCGAGAGAGCCCCGCATCCCGAAGCGCCCCGTCGTCGGCGGCGAGGACGGTTTCGGGCGTCACTTCGCCCTCGAGACGGTCGAAGACGCGCTCGCGAACGGCCGTCGCGCTCGCGGTCGAGAGTTGCTGGTTGATGATCGAGATACAGAGCCGTTCGTATTCGTCCCAGTCGGGTTCCTCGTACGGGTCGTGACGGTCAAGAAGCGTCGCCATCACGGGGTCGTCTCGGAGAACGGAGTGAGCCTCTTCTAACATCAGCGTCTCGGGTCGAACACAGTGCCGGTCGTCTATAGGCATCTCGGTCGCCAGCGTAGGTGGTCGAAGTCCGCGTCAGACTGCGGCTCTGTGATCCGATGAGACTGGTCGGCGGTTCAGCGGCTTACTCGAGGTGGTGATAGTCCAGTTCGTAGCCCTTCTCGAGAGCCTCTCGGACCGGTTCGCTCGGATCACCGACGCCACGCCGACGGATCGAGAGACCGCTTTGGTCGGCCGACACGAGCAGATTGACACCCCAGTCGGGGTCCGTCTCCGGGTAGTCCGTGCGGTGGTGGGCACCGCGGGACTCGGCGCGTTCGACCGCCGCCCGGAGCATCGGCTCGGCGACGGTGAGGCCAAAGGACAGGTCGACGGCGTACTCGAAGGACTTCGAGGTGCGGTCCCCTTCGACCCGGAGGTCGGCCGTCCGGTCGCGGAGCACGGCGAGTTTCTCGAGGCCCGTTCGCAGGTCGTCCTCGTCGCGCAGGATGCCAGCGTGGTTCCAGAGGAGCTGACGAAGTTCGTCGAGCAACTCCGTCGGGGGAACGTCGCCGTCGGAGTCGGCGAGCGCCGACAGTGCCTGGAACTCGCGTTCGGCGAGTGCTCGCTGTTGGCTCGTCACCTCGAGGTCGGCTGTCCCGGCATCGGCCCCCACCACGTCGGTCTCGCTCGAGTCGAGTTCGTCCACGACGTGTTCTCCGACGAGTTTCCCGATGGCGACGGTTTCCGCCAGCGAGTTCCCGCCGAGCCGGTTTGCGCCGTGGACGCCCGCGACGGTTTCGCCGACGGCGTACAACCCTTCGACGCCGGTCTCGCCGGTGTGGAAGTCGACGTCGACGCCGCCCATCGTGTAATGGGCCGTCGGCGCGACCTCGATCGGCTCCGCGGTGATGTCGACGCCGAGGGACTCGAAGCGTTCGACCATCGAGGGGAGCCGATCTTGGATGTAGTTCGGATCACGGTGTGAGATGTCGAGGTAGACGCCGCCGTTTTCGGTGCCACGACCCTCACTGATCTCGCGGGCGATCGCTCGCGCGACGACGTCACGGGCGTCGAGTTCCATCTGGTCGGGGGAGTACCGTTCCATGAACCGCTCGCCCTCCGCGTTGAACAGACGGCCGCCCTCACCGCGGACCGCTTCGGTCACCAGACGGCCGTCCCACTCCTCGCCGTACCGCTCGCCGACCATCCCCGTCGGGTGGAACTGGACGAACTCGAGGTCGAGCAGCCGTGCACCTGCCTCGAGTGCGAGCGCCTGTGCGTCACCGTTGTTTTCGTCGTCCCGCGAGGAGTGACGTCGATAGAGCGCGCTGAATCCACCGGCCGCCAGGACGACGTGGTCGCTTCGGAACAGCAGCCCTCGGCCCGACTCCATGTCGAACCCGACTGCGCCAGCGACCCGTGTGCCGTCCGACAGCAACCGGGTGATCATCACGTTGTCGCGCTTTGGAATCCCGAGATCGCGGGCCCGGTCGACGAGCGTCTCGAGCATGGCCTCGCCGGTTCGGTCGCCGACGAAGCAGGTCCGACGGTACGACTGTGCACCGAAGTACCGCTGGTTGATTCTCCCGTCGTCGGTGCGATCGAACGGCATCCCCCACGACTCGAGTTCGCGAACACGGGCTGGCATCTCGTGGGCGGTGAGTTCGACGGCGTCGGGGTCGTTGATGTGGTGGCCTTCGTTCAGCGTGTCGGCGGCGTGAATCGTCCAGTCGTCTTCGTCGTCGAGCGAGCCGAGGGCGGCGTTGACGCCGCCGGCGGCCCACGTCGTGTGTGCGTCGCCGTGGTCACGCTTGCCGATCACCAGCGGCTCGACTCCGCCCTCGGCGAGTTCGATCGCGACGCGAGCACCGGCTGCGCCCGCGCCGACGACGAGGACAGGAGTGGTGACGACGTCGTACTCGAGCGCCCCGTCCGAAGCCGACTCGAGGCTGCCGTGTGTGAGACGGTTCTCGACGCCCGACTCACCAGCGTCGCCCGTCCGCTCTCCGTCGGGGGATCCGTCGGCATCGGATTCGGATGGTGTCATCAATATAACGGAGGGGACGAACGCTTTTAGGTAGCGTCCCAAACAGCGTCGAGCGCCTGAATCTGGGCGTTTTGGGGTCGCTACTGCAGAGATGTGATGTCGACGATTCCGGCCGGACGCTTACGGCGCTTGCGTCCCTCGAGACGACCATGCAGCCGATCGTCCACCCGGTCGTCGGCTACGTCTGCTACGCCGTGTACGCTCGCTGGGCGGACGGCACGCCGCCAGCCTCGAGCCCGGCTGCGGTGGCGGTCGTCGCCGCAACGCTCCCCGACCTGCTGGACCAGCCGCTGTACCACGCGGGAATCACACCCGTCGGTCGGACGATCGGCCACTCGCTGCTGTTCGCCGTCCCCCTCGTCGCGCTGGTCTGGCTCGTCGCTCGCCGTCGCGGACAGAGTCGACTCGCCGTCGCCTTCGCGATCGGCTACGGCTCGCACATCGCGGCCGACGTTCCCTGGCACGTCCTTGCCGGTGACTATCACGAACTCGGCTTTCTCCTCTGGCCGGTGACGCCGATGCCGGCGTACAGCGGCGTAAAGACACTGGGCACCGTCGGCGGCCTCGAGGTGACGACGCTGTGGCTCGAGGCGGTTATCTTCGTCGGCGGGGTCGCCCTCTGGTGGGCCGATGGACGGCCGGGGCTCGACCTCCTCGGCCGCCGATTCGACCTGTAGCTACCGTGGCCCGGCCCCGTCCGAACCGGTCGGAAAGACGCCGTCTATGGTATCGGTCCCTGAGGCCATCTCCATGCCATCCGTCGGGGTCTCCGGCTCGACGTTCGCCAGCCGCATCGCGTTGCCCGTCACACCGAGGCTCATGCCCATGTCGCCGATGACGACCGCGTGGATCACCGTCACGATTCCGAATGGGGCACCCGCGGCGAGAACGGCCTTGACGGCCAGGCTCGACCAGATGTTCTGGCGGATGACGCCGTTTGCCTTCCCCGAGAGTTCGTAGAGATACGGCAGGCGAGAGAGGTCGTCGCTCATCAACGCGACGTCTGCCGTCTCGAGCGCCGTGTCGGTCCCAGCCGCGCCCATCGCGATGCCGACGGTTGCGGTCGCGAGCGCAGGCGCGTCGTTGATGCCGTCGCCGACCATGGCGACGTGGGTCGACCGGTCGCCGCCGTCATCGGTGTCGCCGTACTCGTCTCTTCGCGCTCTGTCTCGCTCCTCGGGCGATCCCTCGGAGCCGTGTGGCCCCGCGCGTTCGAGTCGTCGGATCCACTCGAGTTTTTCCTCGGGCAGCAGTTCGGCGTGGTACTCGTCGATGCCGACTGCCTCGGCGATAGCGCGGGCCGTCCCTTCGTTGTCGCCGGTGAGCATCACGACGCGAACGCCCTGGTCTTGCAGCCGCGAGACAGCCCACGCCGCCTCCGGGCGGACCCGGTCTGCGACGCCGATGACGCCGATCGGGCGGTCTTCGGTACCGACGATCACGACGGTCTTCCCCGCCGCTTCGAGGTCGGGGACGACGTCGGCGAGCACGTCGAGACAACCCTCGCGGTCACACCGCGGCGTTGGCTCGTAGCCCAGTTCAGTCAGTGCAACGCCGCCGTCGGTCGTCGCGTGGACGTGCTCGAGATCGGTGAGTCCGTCGAACAGGTCCGGCTTGCCGACGTAGTAGGTCTCGTCGTCGACGTCGGCACGGACTCCTTTGCCCGAAAGCGCCTCGAAACCCGAGACGTCGGGGCTATCGTGTCCATCGAACTCGAGGCCGTGCGCTTCGGCGTAGCTGACGATCGCCCGACCGATCGGGTGTTCGCTCCGTCGTTCGGCCGCGCTCGCTACCTCGAGAACCTCGGCCTCGGTCGCCCCCTCGAGCCCGATCACGTCGGTCACCGAGAGGTCGCCTTCGGTCAGCGTGCCCGTTTTGTCCACGGCGAGGACGTCGCTGTCGCCGACGGCCTCGAGGTATCGGCCGCCTTTGATCAGGACGCCGTTTCGCGCGGCGCTGGTGATTCCAGAGACGACGCTGACCGGCGTCGAGATGACGAACGCACAGGGACAGGCGATCACCAGCAGGGTCAGCCCGACGACGAACCAGTAGCCCCACGACGCTCCCAGCGCCAGCGGCGGGACGACGGCGGCCGCGACGGCGACGACGACGACGATCGGCGTGTAGACGCTCGCGAATCGGTCGACGAACTGTTCGCGCTCGGTCTTCTCGCGCTCGGCGTCCTCGACGAGTCTGACGATCCGCGCGATGGTCGACTCACCTGCTTCGGCTTCGACGCCGACCTCGAGGTAGCCGGACTCGGCGATCGTCCCGGCGTAGACTTCGTCACCGATAGATTTGTCGTCCGGAACGCTCTCGCCGGTAATCGGTGACTGGTCGACCGCACTCTCGCCGACGAGTACCGTCCCGTCGGCTGGCACACGCTCTCCCGGGCGAACGACCACGACATCTCCCACCTCGAGGTCGGCGACGGGCACCGTCTCCTCGCGTCCGTCGTCGCGTTTGACCGTCGCCGTCTCCGGTGAGAGGTCCATCAACTCCCGGAGCGAGTCACGCGCGCGGTCCATCGAGAACCGCTCGAGCAACTCCGCCACCGAGAACAGGACGGCGAGCAGCGCACCCTCTTTGGGATAGTGGGCGGCGACGGAGGCGATAATCCCCGCAGTCATCAGGAAGTCGATGTCCAGGTTCCGGTGTCGGGCCGAATAATACCCGTTACGAACGATCGGCGCACCCGCAACGACCGCGGCAACGACGAACAGCACGTGTGAAAGGTTATACGTTCGTCCCGCAGCAGTCCACAGCGACGGGTCGAGCGCCGGGAGGACGAACTCGAGTGCCAGGCCGACAGTGACGAGAACGGCCCCGACGCCCGTTCCGACGGCGCGGCGACTCTTCCAGACGGCCCGGGAGTCACCGATCGCCGGCCGCTCGTCGTCGATCGGCGTCGCGTCGTAACCGGCCCCCTCGATCGCCTCGAGAATCCGCCCGTCGTGGACGTCGTCGGCTCCCGTCACGGTGACCCGTCCCGAGGCCGGTCGCGTCTCGATGGCCTCGAGTTCGTCGACGGCCTCGAGTGCGGTCTCGATCTTGCTCGCACACGAGGCACAGTCCATTCCCGGGACGGCGAACGACCGCTCTGTCGCCCCGTCGTCGACGGTATATCCGGCCGCCGCGACGCGCTCTCTGACGGCAGCCTCGTCCGCCCGTGTCGGGTCGTAGGTGACGACCAGCCGACCGCTGGTCACTTGCGCGTCGAGGTCGTCGATTCCCTCGAGCCGTTCGACACTCGTACACACCTTGCCAGCACAGGACGGACAATCCATTTCGGGGACCCGGAGCGTGAGCGTTCGGCGTCGCCCGCAAGACTCGTCATCGACAGACTCACTCATCAACTGTCAGTTAGCGCCGATATGAGATATGGGTTATTTGGCGTGCGCTAACTCGGCCGCTCAGCGGACACCGTTCGTGGCGAGCGACTCGAGTGAGTCCTCAGCCGAGACGAACGCCGTCGCGAGGGCCGCTTCGGCGCGTCGTAGCCGATACGAGAGCGTCGACCGTGGCACCCCCAGCCGATCGGAGAGGTCGCCGAGTTCGATCCGGCGAGGCGTCTCGTAATAGCCGTATTCGACGGCAGCATAGAGGGCATCGCGCTGCTCACTCGGTAGCGAGGCGTCCGAGTCGCCGTCGAGACTGCTCCCATCCGGGCCGAGTTCGGTCAGCCGGAGCATCTCCATACCGGTACACTCGTCGACCTCCTCGGCGAGGGCGTCGAAGAAGTCGTGAACCGGTCTCCCATCGCCCAGGACGATCCGCCACCGGTAGCGCCGCCCCTCGCGGTAGGTCTCGAACAACAGTCCATCGCCTAGCCGCTCGAGTGCAACGTGGGGGACAGACGTACAGACGTCCGTCCGATCCCAGTAGGTATAGACGACGCGCTCGTCACTCGAGCGGTCGAGCACCTGCACGTCACAGTCGGCCCCACAGTCGTCTTTGACGAGACAGTCCGCGAAGAACTCACCCGTTTTGTAGGCCTTCTCGAGGGCCTCGAGCGCGGCTTCCGGTCCCTCCGCGCGGTCGACCCGCCAGAGGCTATCCGAAGTGACGTGACACGACAGCGATCGAATCGATGTCCCCTGGTACTCCGCGAGGACGTCTGCGACGGGATTCGTACCCGGCTCGTACTCGAGGGCGAAGACGAACTCTCTCATAGCTGAAGGGAGGGGCCGACGAGCCAAATGGTTTCTCCGTCGCGCCCATCCGTTCGACGATGTCAGTCGTCTCGCTCTCTCGTCGGTTGTGGTAGTTTCGACCGTCAGCGGGCGGCTTCGTCCCTTCTGGTCGTTTCACCGCCAGTATACGACGACTGCCATCCACACTGGCGCGACGGCAGCGCTCGCGATCTTCGGGCTGCTCGTCTTCGTCGACTCACGGTTTGCAGCCGTCGCCATCGGCTGTTACGTCCTTCCACCGCTCGTCCTGTATCTGCTCGGGCGCGACCCGGGGACACCCACCGGATCCGGGCTCGAAGAGTCTTCGGTGGGAACTGGACGACCGCTCGAGTCATCGTCCGACCGAACGAGGCCCGAACGACCGACTGGCGACACCGACCAAAACGCTCGCGACACCGACTCCGACAACGACGACGGCGACACCGATTCAGATGCCGACAACTGATCCCCCGCTCAGCAGTACCAGACTTACAGGGCCGCTTCCACTCGATTTCCGGCGGCAGTAACACGCAGGCTATAGGACTTTCACTGAATCTCACGCCAACAATTCACGATGGAACGGATCGACGACGACACCGATGAGACGCGTTCCGTGGAGGTCGGGACCGTCAACACGCTGTTCGAGGACGTCACGTTTCCCGTGACGACCGAGGAGGTCCTGACTGAGTTTGGCGACGCCGAGGTTCGCTATCCGCACGGTTCGGATACGCTCGAGGTAATCCTCGAGACGTCGGGCTACGAAACCTACGAGTCTCGTGGTGAACTCCAGCTCGCGATCATGAACGGCGTTCGGCGGGACGCCGTGGGTCGACCACAGTACAGCGACCGGAGCGACGAGGTCGTTCAAGAACTCGATCGAACCCACCTGTCGTTCTGAGACAACACCGAGCGATGGCATAGTGGCCGGCCGAACCCCGGTAAGCAACGCTGCATACGCAGCGCTCGAGGTCGTCGTTCGTATTGCCGATTCGATTCGTGGGCGTTCATCGAGACGCGACGCCTACCGGAGCAGTCGCCACTCACCAATCGTTCTCTCGGTAAAGTGGACTCGTCGCGAAGCCGTGATCGCGTGGTTCAGACGGCTGCGACCACGGTGGTAGCAGGCGATTCGAGTGCGCTCGATCGGCTTAAAACCCTTTGCCGAGCAGCTCGCGGGCGATGATGTTCTTCTGGATCTCCGTCGTGCCCTCGTAGATCTGGGTGATCTTGGCGTCGCGGTAGAACCGTTCGACGGGGAAGTCGTTGACGTAGCCGGAGCCGCCGTGAATCTGGACGGCTTCGTTGGCGACGTCGACGGCGACGCGGGAGGCGTACTCCTTGGCCATCGAGGCGAGTTTGGTGATGTCGTTGCCCTGGTCGACGTTCCAGGCGGCCTTGTACGTCAGGTTGCGGGCGGCCTCGGTCTTCGTGGCCATGTCGGCGAGTTTGTGCTGGATCGCCTGGAACTCGCTGATCGACTGGCCGAACTGCTCGCGATCCTGGGCGTACTCGAGCGCTTCACGAGTCGCACCCTTGGCGATGCCGACGCCCTGGGCGGCGACGGCGGTTCGGGTCTCGTCGAAAAACTGCATCTGCTGCATGAACGCGGCGTCCTGCGTGCCGACGAGGTTCTCCTCGGGGACGCGAACGTTATCCAGGACGACCTCTGCGGTGTCGGAGGCGCGAATGCCGAGTTTGCCGGTGATCTTTTCGGTTTTGACGCCGTCGCGGTCGGTTTCGACGATGATCTGACTGAAGCCGTTGTACCGGCCTTCGGCGTCGGGGTTGGTCTTACAGAGGACGACGAAGTAGTCGGCGACGGTGCCGTTCGTAATCCACATCTTGGTGCCGTTGAGTACCCACTCGTCGCCGTCTTTCTCGGCGCGCGTCGAGACCGACGAGACGTCCGATCCGGTGTCGGGCTCGGAGATCGCAGCACCCGAAATCGACTCGCCCATCGCGACGGGCTCTAAGAAGCGTTCTTTCTGCTCTTCGGTCCCGAAGTTCATGATCGACTCAGTCCCGAACGACGTCGAGACGATCGAGAGCGCGATACCAGGATCGTAGGCGAACAGCTCTTCGGTGATGATCGCCGTATCGAGGATCGAATAGCCAGCACCGCCGTACTCGATCGGGATGTACGAGCCAGTCAGACCCATCTCGGCGGCCTTCTCGACGACTTCGTGGGGATACTTCTCTCCTGTGTCATACTCTTCGGCGACCGGGACGATCTCGTTTTCGGCGAACCGCCTGACTTCGTCGCGAATTTGTTGTTGCTCGTCGGTGAGTCCAAACTCCATGGGTATTTGTTCCAATCCCATCGATAAAGACCTTTGTAACCCGATGTAAACTCAACTGCAGTTTTCTTCTCGAAATAGGGAAACGTTGAAACCGGTCCCCACCGCATGTTCTCCCATGCAGCTTGAAGATATCAACACCGTCGCAGTTCTGGGCGCGGGTAACATGGGCCACGGGATCGCGGAGGTCGCCGCGATGGCTGGCTACGATGTGAACATGCGGGACATCAACGACGAGTTCGTCCAGAACGGCTACGACCAGATCGAGTGGTCGCTGAACAAACTCGCCGAGAACGACCAGCTTTCAGAGGAGGCCGACACCGTCCTCGAGCGTATCACGCCACTGGTCGACATGGGCGAAGCCTGTGCCGACGCGGACGTCGTCATCGAAGCCGTCCCCGAACAGATGGAGATCAAAAAAGACGTCTACGGCGAACTCGAGGAGGTCGCCGCCGACGACGCCATCTTCGCGACCAACACCTCCAGTCTCTCGATCACGGACCTCGCCGAGGTCACCGAGCGACCCGAGCGGTTCTGCGGGATGCACTTTTTCAACCCACCGGTTCGGATGCCGCTGGTCGAGGTCATCTCCGGCGCCGAAAGCGACGAAGAGACACTCGACGTGATCGAGGATCTCGCCGAGGACTTCGGCAAGTCGCCCGTACGCGTTCACAAGGACTCGCCCGGCTTCATCGTCAACCGCATCCTCGTCCCCCTGATGAACGAGGCCGCCTGGCTCGTCTCCGATGAGGAGGCGACGATCGCTGAGGTCGACTCGACGACCAAGTACGGCATGGGCCTGCCGATGGGCAGTTTCGAACTCGGCGACCAGGTCGGTAACGACGTCAGCTACCACGTCCTCGAGTACATGCACGAGGTACTCGGCGACGCCTACGAGCCCGCGCCGCTGCTCGAGGAGAAAGTCGAAAACGAGGAACTGGGCAAGAAGACAGGCAAAGGCTTCTATGACTACGAAGACGGTCCCGGAGCCGAGATCCCGACCGACGAACAGTCCGACCTCGTCGAAGCTCGACTGCTCGCGACGATGGCAAACGAGGCCGCGAAACTGATCGGCAACGACGTCGCGCCGCCGGCGTCGATCGACGAGGCCACCCAGCTCGGGGCGGGCTTCCCCGATGGCCCCGTCAAGATGGTCGACGACTACGGACTCGACGACCTCCTCGAGACGCTCGAGGAAGCCGCCGAACAGACGGGCTACGAGCGATACGAGCCCGCAGACTACCTCGAAGCGCGCGCCGCGGAAGGCGGCTTCTACGACCAGGACGACGACGAGGGCGTCGACTTCGAGACGATCCGCGTCGAGTATCCGGCCGAGTACGTCGGCCACATCGTCATCGACCGCCCACACCGGATGAACACGATCAGCGATGACTTGCTCGCAGAGCTTTCGACCGCAATCGACCAGCTCTCCGACGACGACGAGGTTCGCGCGATCTTGCTCACCGGCGAAGGAGACAAGGCGTTCTCTGCTGGCGCTGACGTCCAGAGCATGGCCGGAAGCGGTGCCGACCCCATCGAGGGTCAGGAACTCTCGCGTGCCGGCCAACAGGCATTTGGCAAACTCGAGGCCTGTGATCTGCCGGTCGTCGCCGGGATCGACGGCTACTGTCTCGGTGGTGGAATGGAGCTTGCGACCTGTGCAGACCTCCGCGTCGCCAGTGAGCGCTCCGAGTTCGGCCAGCCCGAACTGAACCTCGGGCTGATCCCCGGCTGGGGCGGTACCCAGCGACTCGCCAACGTGATCGGTGAAGGCCGTGCGAAAGAAATTATCCTCACCGCCGAGCGCTACGACGCCGAGACGATGGCCGACTACGGCTTCGTCAACGACGTCGTCGACAACGACGACCTCGAGGACACAGCCCTCGAGCTGGCGGCCGACCTCGCCGGTGGTCCGCCGATCGCCCTGAAGTTCACCAAGCGCGCGATGCTCGCCGGCCGCGACGACACCGATGCCGGCCTCGAGTACGAGGCTTCCGCGTTCGGTCACCTGATGGCGACCGACGATCTCATGGAAGGCATCACGGCGTTCATGGGTGACGGAGAGCCGGAGTTCGAAGGAAATTGACCTCCTCCCGCGCCTGAAGACGCGGGAATCCGCGAAGCGGAGTTCAAGGTTGCGCGTTTCCTCGGTGGCGAAGTACGCTTTCGCGTCCCACGTCGATGGTAGCCGTCCAGTTGTGACCAAGGACGTGCGTTGCAGCGCGTCTAGCCCGGCCAAACGGGCCTTCCGTCCGACACTCGGTCGGCGTTTCGACGCGACGAATACCGCTCGTCGCTCCACGGCGGGGTATTCAGCCCGCACGGTACCACGATTCGCGTCGGCCAAGCCGGTACGTCGTGGACTGGTTCAGTCGGATTTGTTACCACGCGAGAAGTCACGGCGAAGCCGTGGTGTCGTCAAAGACGGCGTTTCTCAACGTGGGAACTCCGGTACTGCCGTCTACGGAATACAGCCTGATCAAGCTTACGCGCGTATCCACGGCCTGAAGGCCGTGGCATTGCGCTACTCCGCCTGTAACGCGGGAAACGGCGGCGTTCGTCCCAGACAGCCGAGTTTTCTTTCCGTTCGATACGGTTTTATCACAGTCACTCATACCGACACGCCAGTTCGCTGAGTGTACGGCGTCCGGGATCAGTCCCGTCGTCTGTAGCCGAGAGTGGTTCGTGGGGCCTCGCGGGGCTGGAAGCGATTATACGCGCTACTATCACCTAAGATGAACGACTGGACGTTACGAATGGCTGGTTTTGGTCGCGAGTTTTATGACCCATAGGTTCCATTGGTGACCCGTGGCTGGAATGGACGAAGGGAACGACGGGGGTCAACACGTGAGCGAGGAGGTGGAGGTGCTCGTCGTCGACGACGAGGCTCGTCTCGCCGACCTGTTCGCTGCCTGGCTCGAGACCGAGTGGTCGGTCGGGACTGCCTACGACGGGGAAGAAGCGCTCGAGAAGATGGGAGACTCCGTTGAGGTCGTCCTGCTGGACCGACGGATGCCGGGGCTCTCCGGCGACGAAGTCCTCGAGAACATCCGATCGGATGGATACGACTGTCGGGTCGTCATGGTTACGGCGGTCGATCCGGACTTCGACATCATCGAGATGGGCTTCGACGACTACCTCGTCAAGCCAGTCTCGAAAGACGAACTCCTGGGGATGGTCTCGGACGTCTCGACCCGAACGCAGTATGAGGCCGACGTACAGGAGTACTATGCGCTCGTCTCGAAGAAGGCGTTGTTAGAGTCCGAAAAATCAGACCGCGAACTCGAGACAAACGAGGAGTACCAAGACCTCTGCGGTCGCGTCGAGACGCTCGAAGACCGCGTCGACCAGACGATCTCGGGGATGCGTTCTCACGACGACTTCGTCGGCGCGTTTCAGGACCTGCAGTCGGGAGACTGACAAATCACAGATCCCTACGGCTGATGGCATTGCTGGGGCTGGAACCCGCAGCTGGTAGTGTCACGTGACCGCTTAGGGTGCCTGCCCGTAGATCAGGTTCCGCTGGATCTCGTTTGCACCCTCGTAGATGACGGGGATACGGGCGTCACGATAGGTGCGAGCGATGCGGCGGTCGTTGAGGACCGATCGACCGCCATGGAACTGCATCCCCTGTTCGGTGACGTCGACGGCCGTCTCGGTTGCGTTCGTCTTCGCGAGTGCTGCCCAGTAGCCAGCGTTCTCGCCTGCTGCGACCTTCTTGCAGGCCCGCCAGGAGAGCGCTCGAGCGCTCTCGAAGTCGATGAGCATGTCGGCGAGGCCGTGCTGGACCGCCTGGAACTCCGAGATAGCCCGCCCAAACTCCTCGCGGTCGTGCGTAAACGCCCACGTTTCTTCGATGGCTGCGGCGGCGATTCCTAGACTGTGGCCAGCGACGATGACCCGCCCGTGGTTGAAAAACTCGGCGAGCATCCAGAAGCCCGCCCCCTCGGTCCCGATCAGGTTCTCTTCAGGGATTCGACACTCCTCGAGCGTGACGTGGGCCTGTTTGGAGGCTCGCATCGCCATCTTCTCGGGAATATGCTCGGCCTCGTACCCCTCGGTATCCGTGGGGACGATGAACATCGAGTGGTTTCCGTAGCGATTGGTCTCGTCGTCGCCGGTTCGGGCATAGATCGTCACCCAGTCGGCCTCGACGCCGTTGCCGATCCAGTATTTCTCGCCGTTGAGTACGTACTCGTCGCCGTCTTTCTCCGCCCGCGTTTCCATCCCCGCGAGGTCGCTTCCCGTGTCGGGTTCCGACACCGCAAGCCCGGAGAGTTGCTCACCCGCCGCAACGGGCCGGATGTACTCTTCGCACTGTTCGTCGGTGCCGTACTCGTACGTGATCTCACAGCCGAAACTCGCGAGCTGGAGCGTGAGCGCGATTCCGGCGTCCGCCCGGTAGAACTCCTCGGTGAGCGCGAGTAGCTGCGGGAGGTCGAATCCGCGACCACCCCACTCTTCGGGGATGTCCTGGGCAACGAGTCCCGCGTCCTGGCCGGCCTCGAGGACCTCGTGAGGGTACGAGCCCGACTCGAAGTGCTCCTGGGCGTTCGGCATGATATGTTCGGTTGCGAACTCACGGGCGTCTCGTTTCACGGCTCGAGCGTGCTCCGGGACAATGCTGTCGTCGAGTACGTCCATACTCGATTATACCACCGCCGAGCAGAAATAGACGGGGCCAAACGCCGACCTCGATTCTGGAGGGATCAGCGAAACACTTGCATCAGGTCGTCCTCGGAAGCGGCGACGTCAGTGTGTTGATCCAGCCGCCAGATGTCCCAGAGGACGTCACAGACGATGTGTGCGTAGAGGACGGCAGCCGTTACGACCGCCAGGGGAAGACTGAGCAGAGCGATCGCCGGGACGGCTACGCCGATCACGAGGAGGTGGCTCAACAGCCTCGAGAGGACCCCGACGTCACCTCGCTCGAAGATCTGACCTTGGTCGGCCACGGCGATCACTGGGTCGCGAACGCAACGCCGGACGGCGTCCCACCGCCCCGTCTTGAGCCGAGCGATCAAGAAGTGATCCAGATCGATGAAGACCCCAACTGCGACGCCGTACACAACGACAGCGATCGCCGGAATCGCGACCCCGGAGAGGGTGACCGTCGGCATAGCGTAGCCGACGACGCTGGCGACGACGAGCGAGACGGCTGCGTGATGTTTCGAATAGATCGAGACTCACCCATCCACGACGATGCCGCCGAGGCACTAAACCGTCCCGTCGACTCTCGTGGCAAGATGGCGACTGACAGAACCGGCGGCTACTCAGCCAGCAAACCCAGAGAGGAGCCACTCACCGTCGTCACCGTTTTCGTCGCCGATGCTTGGAGCGCTGACGAGCACGAACGCGCTCTCGTCGTCGCCGTTTCTGATCTGCCGGGACGACTCCGGCGGGATCCAGAGGGCGTCTCCAGTAGTCATCTCGACCGGCTCGTCGTCGATCACGACCGTCGCCGCCCCCTCGATCAGGACGTAAACCTCCTCGTGGTCATTGTCCGTGTGGTCGTGGGGCTTGCTGTTCCAGCCGGGGTCACACCGAGCAATCGTCACGCCGACCTGCTCGGTCTCGAGGGGATCGGAGAGAAAGTGCATCGCGCTCGAGACCTGATCGACTTCTTCGTAGTTCACCTTCCGGTAGGTCATACGTGACGATTCGGTGGGATCCCAGTAAAACTAGCCCTTCACGGCATGATCTCCCGACGGTCGGGTCGAACGGAAACGAAAATATAGTCTGCGGTTAACGTCGGTCGAGCAGCTCTGTTACGTAGGGCTTCAGGAGCGGTCCGAAGACCATCAACGCGATCAGGATGACCAGTGCGAGTGACAGGGGCTGCTCGAGGGGGTTCACGAAGATCAGCCACGATCCGTCGGAGAGTTGTAACGACCGATCGAGGTTTTGCTCGGCGATGCCACCGAGGACGACCCCGAGGACGAACGCGATAATCGAGTAATCGTACTTTTTCATGTAGTACCCGATCACACCGAGGGCGACGACCGTCCCGACGTCGAGCCAGATCTGGTCGCCGCCACGAAGCGAGTAGGCGCCGACGAGTGCGAGGACGATGATGATCGGAACGATGTAGTCCGTATCGACCTTCGTGATGATGCTCGCACGCGTGACGAACGCGAGTCCCATCACGAGGATGAGGACGTTACCGACCAGAAGGGCGATGAACAGGCTGTAGGTCGTCGCGAGTTCGTCGCTGAACAGCGTCGGACCCGGATTGAGTCCGTGCATCACCAGTCCGCCGAGTAACACTGCCGTTGCAGCACTCCCTGGAATACCGAACGAGAGCGTCGGGATGAGCGAGCCGCCGATAGTCCCGTTGTTGGACGACTCGGCTGCGATCAGTCCGGTCTCGTTACCCTTCTTGAACGAGTCCGGATCCTTCGACGTGCGGACGGCTTCGCCGTACGCAACGAACGTCGAAACCGTCGAACCCGCACCGGGAATCGCTCCGATGATCATCCCGATGTAGCCGGATTTGACCAGGGTGACTGGGTGATTGAGCGTCGCTTTGATCCCAGGAACGATGCCGCCAGAGATCTTCGTATCACTTCGGGAGATGCCGCCTTTCTCACCCGTGAGTTTGAACATCTCGGCGATCGCAAACAGCCCGATCAGCACCGCGACGAAATCGATCCCGTCGTAGAGCATAAATCCGAGATAATCCTCGAACGCGTACCGTGGCGAGACGGTCGTCGTCGACGTCCCGATGGTAGTGAGCATCAGTCCGAACATCCCGGCAGTGAGTCCTTTCACCATCGAGCCCCGGGCGATAACGGTAATCATCGCCAGTCCGAGAAGTGCGATCAGGAAGTACTCGGGCGACTGGAACGCGAGGACCATCTCGACGAGCACTGGTGACAGAATAATCAACGTGATGACGGTAAAGAAGCCGGCAATCGACGACGATGTCGCAGAGATCGCGAGTGCTTTCATCGCCTCACCGTTGCGTGACATCGGATACCCCTCGAAGGTCGTCGCTGCCGCTGCGGAGGTCCCCGGTGCGTTGATGAGAATCGCCGCGATAGCACCGCCGTACATCGCGCCGCTGTAGACGCTCACGAGCAAGATGATCGCGTCACCGCCGTCGAGCGGTACCGTCAGCGGCAACATAATCGCCATCCCAAGCGACGGCCCCAGCCCGGGAAGTGCACCGATGAAGATGCCCAGCAAGATACCACCGACGATCCAGCCAACTGTCGGCCAGCCAAACGCGAGAGAAACCGCTTCCGCAAGTGCCCCGAGCGTCATCGTGGATCACCCGTCATAGCATTCCCCCGAGATCGATGAGCGCACCGCTGTCGATGCCAATACCCAGCACGGCGACGAACCCGAAAGCGGCCACGAAGGCCAGAAGGGAGAGTCCGACGACGGCGTACCAGGGCCGACGCAGAGCGAGGAGGTACACTGCGACGAACACTGGTGCCGTCCAGAGCATCCCGATCAGGTACGAGACGACGACGAACAGGATCGTCAGGGCACCGATGAACAGCGTCCCGTGCATCCAGACCGCTCCCAGATCGACGTATCGAACCTCGCTGTCGGCGTCTGGTTCGTCGGTCCGGATCGGTGGTGCGTCCGTCACCTCACTCGCTGGGTCGTCTCCCGGCGTTTCGACGTCTGTCTCGTCTCCCGGCGTTTCGTCCTCTAATTCGTCGATAGAGCTTGTCTCGTCGAACGCACCTTCTGTATCCTGGACGAGTTTACTCAGCGGCCATGGTAGATACGCTCGCAACAACAACAACGTCGCGCCGATGATCGTTGCCCCGGCGGTAAATCGCGGGAAGGCAGCCGCTCGGTCGCCGAAGGAGAAGGATTCGACGAACATGTAGACTGCCGTCCCCAGAAATACCAGGAGCAGAACGTGCTCCATCGTGAAATGCTTTCGAATCGACTGTATATTCATGACTAGGTATCACCCCCCGTTACCGAGGTTATGAAACGGTGAGTTGGTCGGATTACGACTCGGCTTCTTCGCGGACTGCGTCGAGATCGACGACGTCCGGAACCGTCTCGAGGACGTCGGCGAGGGTCTGCGACGCCTCGTCCGGTCCGCTGTACTCGACGACGTTACCGGTGTCTTCGGCCCATTCCTGGACACCCTCGTCTTCGGTCGCTTGCTCGAGCGCCTCGGCGATCACGTCGATGTGCTCGCTCGGCGTTCCCGGCGGCGCCCAGTAGCTGGGCTGGAGCATCGCCAGTGTGTCGATCGGGTCGCCTTCCTCGGCGTAGCCCTGTTCTGCGATCGACTCGAGGTCGGGGAAGACTGCGCTGCCACCGTCGGGGATGCAGGCAATCGGCTCGAGGCGCCCTTCTTCAGCGCCGGCCAGTGCACCCGAGTCGGTACCGATACCGACGCTGACCTCGTCGGACATGACCGCTTCGGTGACCTCACCGCCACCGTCGTAGGCGATGTAGTCTTCCCACGGCAGGCCGACATCGTCGCGAAGCGTACGGGCGACGACGTCGACCATCGTCCCGACACCCTGGCCGGCGATCTGGCTGAACTCGCCGTCCTCGTAGCGGTCGATGAGGTCGCCGAAGTCTTCGATCTCGTAGTCGGTGTTCGCGTAGATGATGTACGGGAACCGACCGACCGTCGCGACGCCCTCCAGGTCACCGATCTCGTAGGGAGGTTGCTGGACGAGCCACGAGGTCGGCGTCGACGGCGGGTTAAACGCGACGAGCGTGTAGCCGTCGGGTTCGGCCTGGACGACGTCCTGCGTTCCGTTCAGTCCACCGGCACCCGGTTCGTTTTCGAACTGGATCGACACGTCGAGGTGGTCGTCTGCTGCGCCGGCGACCGTTCGTGCGAAGTCGTCGGTTCCCCCACCCTCACCGAACGGGATGACGATCGTGATGTTGTCGGTCGGGAAATCGTCTTCTGCTTCAGCTTCTGCTCCGTCGTCTTCGTCGTCGCCGAGGCACCCAGCGGCGAGTGAGACACCCGCAGTCGCTACTGTTGCGTGCTTCAAAAATCGACGCCTGTTCACTTCTTCCATACCAACTCAGGTTATCGATCACAACAATATAGTTCTTCCCAATGTCGTACGGTTTGGTGATGAACCACAAATCGCAAACATTCGTTGGCGAGGTTCCGCACGAGTATCGGTTTCTCAGCGAAAAATGTGGATAGAATTTCAATTTTTTGTTTGCTGCCAAGGCCCCAACGAGTGCACAGACGACAGCTAGGCGATCGGTACGCGCCGAATATCTGCCGGTTGTTCGTGTCGGCTATCAGCTTTGGGAGATCGGATCGAAACTGTCGACTGGGTTTACCGAGTAGTCGACGGTCAGCACGTCTTGAGTCGCACGAATCTTCCCGACGAACGTCGAGATGTCCTCGAGTGCGCCCTCGAGGACGAACAGTTCCATACAGTAGTGGTCGCCGACGTGACTGTGGAAGTTCGAGGCGACGAGTTCTTCGTGCTCGTGTCGCAGGTGCATCATCCGCTCTTCGACGGTGGTCGTCTCGTAGTCGAACAGGACCGTAACGATCGCCATCAGCTCGCGGTCTTCGAGTCGGGTGTCCTCGAACTCTCCGAGGAGGTTGCG
This sequence comes from Natrarchaeobaculum sulfurireducens, assembly GCF_003430825.1. NCBI lineage: Archaea > Methanobacteriati > Methanobacteriota > Halobacteria > Halobacteriales > Natrialbaceae > Natrarchaeobaculum > Natrarchaeobaculum sulfurireducens. The sequence goes on from NZ_CP024047.1 coordinate 2,283,963, forward strand.
CGAGGCTTCCCTGACGACTTCGCTGCGACCGGTGTAGCCGTGTTCCTCCGCAAACTGGTCGAGTCGCTCGAGAAGGTCATCCGGCATCGAAACGCTGACAACTGCCATATAATAATTCGGCGGCCAGAATATATTAAGGCTTACTATACTATGGCAACGGTTCGTCTCGCTCACCGATTTGGGCCACACAACGTTTCGTGTTCCCGCTCGGAATGCCTGTATGTACCTTCCACACCACACCTGGGAAGAACTCGAGGCGTACATTTCGAGCGAGTCGCTCGCAGTCGTCCCCGTCGGCTCGACCGAACAGCACGGCCCACACTTACCGGAGGGAACGGATTACCTCATCGCGGAGGCGCTTGCACGCGAAGCGACCGATCGAACGGGCTATCTCTGTACGTCGCCAGTTCGGATCGGCGTCAGTCCTCACCACAGACAGTTTCCGGGGACCATGTGGGTCGACGCGCCGGTGTTTCGGGACTACGTCGAGAACTTCTCGCGGAACCTCACCGACCATGGGATCGACCGAATCGTCTACGTCAACGCCCACGGCGGCAACGTCGACCACCTCAGAGAAGTCGGCCGCAGACTCCACGAAGACGGCACCGCCTTCGCGATCGAGTGGATGTGGGACGAGTCCATCCCCCAACTGATCGAGGAGGTCTTCGAGACGCCCGGCCCCCACGGCGGCCCCAAAGAGACGGCGATGATCATGCACATTGCGAGCGAACTCGTCCGCGAGGACCGCCTCGAGGACGCTCGCGACGGTGGCACCGTCTTCGACTACGAGGCCGAACTCGTCCACGGCGCACGGACCTACTACGACGCGATCGAGAACAGTCCGAACGGTGTTTTCGGAGACCAGACTGACGCGACGCCGGAGATCGGTGAGCGGTTGTTCGAAGCCGCGACGGACCAGCTCGTCTCGCTGCTCGAGTGGCTCGACGCCCGATCCGTCGAAACGCTACGCCCTCGCCCACACGTCGATTCATAATTTCCCTACTCCCAAGAGACCGGAACCCACGAGCGGATGCGAGTCTCCACTCCGTATGACGAGAGTGGGTCGACTGGAAGTGACGGTCTCGCCGGTGGATTCCTCTTTTTACGGGTGCTGCGCTGGCCTTATCCGTCCGTGTGTCGTGAAACGCGCAATGAGTGAACGGACCGAATCGCCGAACGGGGGCTTCTGGGAGCCCGAAGGCGGCTGCCGCGCCGCGTGGAACGAGTCACTCGTCGACGCGATCGACGGCGGCGTCTTTCAGCTCGACGCCGACGATCGGATGCTGGCAGTCGACGACGCCCTCCTCGAGCTGACGGGGTTCGACCGCGAGGACCTCGTCGGCGATCCGGTCTCGAGACTGCTGGGCGAGTCGGGCAGTAACCGCCTCGATCGAGCGATAGGATCGGCCAATCGAACGGGAGATGAGACGGTTGCGGAACTCGAGGTCTCGGTCCATACCGCCGACGGACGGTCGGTGGCTCGTGAGCTTCGAACGAAGACGGTCCGCCACGATGGCGGGGTTCACGGGACGGTCGGAATCGTCGGAGCAGTCGATCGACCGACGGCCACACCGGAGCCAGCGTCGGCCACTGCGTTTGAAGGCGCAGCGACGGTGCTCGAGGAGGCCGACGTCGGCGTCTTCGTTCTCGATGACGAGTTCGACGTGGCGTGGATCAACGAGACGACCGAACGCTACTTCGGCGTCGACCGGGATGCCGTCGTCGGACGGGATAAGCGGCGATTGATCGAGGAGACGATCGCCGGTCGACTGGCAGACGCCGACGCGTTCGTCGACACCGTCTTCGCGACCTACGGCGACAACACGTTCGCCGAGCGGTTCGAGTGTCACGTCACCCCTGGACCGGACCGCGAGGCACGCTGGCTCGAACACCGCAGCAGACCGATCGAGTCCGGGCCCTACGCCGGCGGACGCGTCGAACTGTACTACGACGTGACCGACCGACACGAACGCACCGCACAGCTCCAGCGGCTCCACGACGCCGTCCAGGAGTGGATCGGCGGTGACTCCCGGGAGGCAGTCGCCGCAGCGGCGAGCCGTCACATCCAAGAGATCCTCGATCTCGAGGTCAACGGCGTCTTCCTCTACGATCCAGCCACTGAGGAACTCCGGCCGGCGGGCTGGTCCAGCACGGCCGAAACGTTGTTCGGTGAACTCCCGACGTTCGAGGCGGGTGACGCCATCGCCTGGCGCGTCTTCGAAGCTGGCGAACCAGCGCTCATCGACGACGTCACCGCCGATCCGGACGTCTACAACTCGGAGACTCCGATACGAACCGAACTCTGTCTGCCGATCGGAGACCACGGCGTCGTCCTCGTCGGCTCTCCGGAGCGCGACGCCTTCGACGAAAGCGACCGTTCGCTCGCGAACGTCGTCGCCTCGAGCCTCGAAGCGACGTTCGACCGGATTCATCACGAGCGCCAGCTCGAACGCGAACGGACCCAGACCGAACGACTCCTGCAGATGGCACCGATCGGTATCTCCGTCGAGAACGCAGCGGGCGAAACTGTCCTCACCAACCGACGGATACAGACCCGGTTCGGCCCGGAGACGGAAGCAGCCCTCGGCGAGACGGAACTGATCGAGCGGTGGGACGTCTTCGACGCGTCGGGTGAGCCACTCGAGCCCGAGGACGGTCCGTCGGCCCGAGTCAGACGAACCGGTGAGCCGGTGTTCGACACCGAACTCGTCGTCGAGAGTACCGCGGGCGATCGCGGCTGGATCTCGGTCAACGCCGTCCCGGTGTTCGGCCCCGACGGCTCCCTCGAGCGAGTCATCTCGAGTGCGGAAGACGTAACGGCGTTCAAAGAACAGCAGCGCCGCCTCGAGCGACGCAAGAGCGAACTCGAGACCGAGTTGAGCGAGGTCTTCGGCCGTGTCTCAGACGCCTTCTACGCGGTCGACGAGGAGTTTCGGTTCACGCACGTCAACGAACGCGCCGAGGAGTTGCTCGGGTACTCGAGCGACGAACTGGTCGGGGAAGTCCTGTGGGAGGTGTTCCCCGGCGGGAAGCGCTCCGATCTGTACGAGCGATACCACCAGGCGATGGAGACACAGGAGTCGCTGTCCTGGGAGCGATACTCCCGAACGCTCGACATCTGGATGGAAATCCGGGCCTACCCGTCACCGACCGGCCTTTCGGTGTACTTTCGGGACGTCACCGAGCGAAGGAAGTACGAACACAAACTCGAGGAGTCCAACGAGCGCTTAGAGCAGTTCGCCTACGCCGCCTCTCACGACCTTCAAGAACCCCTGCGCATGGTTACCAGCTATCTCCGGTTGATCGAGCGACGCTACGACGACGTACTCGACGAGGACGGCCGGGAGTTCATCGAGTTCGCCGTCGACGGCGCAGACCGGATGCGGGAGATGATCGACGGCCTGTTGGCGTACTCACGGGTCGAGACGCGAGGTGACGAGTTCGAGCCGGTCGATTTAGCGCAGACGCTCGCGGCTGTCCGGCGGGACCTCGAACTGCAGATCGAAGAGTCAAACGCGGAGATCACGGTGGAGTCACTGCCACGCGTCCAGGGAGACCGCAGTCAACTCCGGCAGGTGTTCCAGAACCTGCTCACGAACGCCATCGAGTACAGCGGCAACGACCGGCCCCGGATCACCGTCACCGCCGAGCGAGTCGACGATCCAACCGCGATCGATCGTCGAACGGCCCTGGCCGCTCGAGGAGAGGACGCGTGGGTTGTCTCGGTCAGCGATGACGGTATCGGCATCGACCCCGACGATCACGAGCGAATCTTCGAGGTCTTCCAGCGACTGCACGGCCACGACGATCACGACGGTACCGGCATCGGACTCGCGCTCTGTCAGCGTATCGTCGAGCGCCACGGCGGCGAGATTCAGGTCGACTCGAAACCGGGGGAGGGAGCAACGTTCTCGGTGACGCTTCCGGCTGCGTCGACGTGATCGGTCGGCGGGAGCCAACAGCTATATACCCAGTCGGCTATACGTCCCTCCAAAGCGGTGCACGACGTGATTCCGACAATACTCGGCTCGGATCGACTTCTGCTCGCCGTATCGTTCGCCTGCTTTGCGGTCGCAGGCGCCACGAATACGATTCTCGACGCGACGTCTCTGACACTCGGAGCGACGGCACTCGCCATCGCGGGCGTCTACGGCGTCGCCCTGTACGCAAAGCGGGTGAGCCGGCGGACCCTCGCACAGCTGTCGCTTTCGCTCTGGGTCGCCTTCCTCGCGATCTCGGGGCTCCACGCGATTGGACTCGAGACCGTCGCTGCGGCAGTCCCCGGCAACCCCGAGACGCTCGTCCTTTCGCTAACGGCGATTACGTGGGGAACGCTCCTGATCGCCTCCTCTACGACGGTCTTCCTGGGCTTTCGTGAGTACGGTGCTCCCGCCGGGACCGAAGCCACAGAAGAACAGGTGCTCGAGGGCGATACCTCCGATTACTCGACCCGATAACTGACAGCGATTCCTTCACCGAGTGGGAGCACGACCGTCTCGAACGCCGGGTCCGCCCGCACGGACTCGAGGTAGTCGCCGATGCCGGCCGTGTGGTCGTTCTGGTCCGCCGGTGATCCGCCGTCGACGCGCTCGAGCAGTTTCTCGAACTCGATCGGTCCCGCGGTGATCGCGTTGTCAGCGACGACGACGCCACCTGCAGGCACCTTCTCGCGGATCGCCTCGAAGGCGTCGACGTATCGGTGTTTCTGGTGGTCGATCAGCACCACGTCGAACGGCCCGTCGTAGCGCTCGATCGTCTCGAGGGCATCCCCCAGTTCGTACCGGGCCAGCTCGTCGTAGCCACCCCGACGCATGTACTCGCGGGCCTGTTCGAGTTCGTCCTCGTCGACCTCGGTGAGGACGAGTTCGCCGTCGTCGGGCAGCGCCGCTGCAAACCAGTACGCAGAGTAGCCAAAGCCCGAGCCGAACTCGAAGATCCGCTCGGCGTCGGTCAGTCGAGCGAGCAGGCGAAGCGTTCCGCCGACCTCGGGTCCGACGTGTGGGAACCCCTCGGCTTCGGCGACCTCGTCCATCTCGGTCAGGACCGTGTCGGGGTCCGGCCCGGCGGCCCGTACGAACTGTTCGATCTCGGTCGTGAGAACGTCGACCATGGTCCTCCCTACGGGCGGCGTGACAAAGGCTTCCACCATCTCTTGGCCGGTGGTCGATCGTCCCAGCCATCGTCCGCCGGAGCCCTCTGCTTGCGGTACGTTTTTTGTCGCCTCGAATCGTCTGTCCGGCCGAAATGTCCACGGAGAACCCGCTCGTCGAGGTGGTCGATAACCTCGTCTACGAACCGGTACAGGTCCACGACCACGGGATCGACCTGACGGTGAGCGCGATCTACGAGGTCGCCGCCCCCGGTCGACTCGACTTCGGTGGCGACGAACTCGAGGATGCGGACCTCGAGCCGGTCCCGACCGACCTCCACAATCCGGACGACGAGTACGGCTGGTGGGACCTCGAGGGTGGCCAGTACGTCCTCCAGCACAACGAGTTTCTCACCGACTGTGAGGAGCCGTTGTTCCTTCAGCCGCGAAACGAACTCCTCGCCCGCGGCGGTTCACACCCCTCGGTATTCGTTTCCTCGCACTTGCCGTTGATTCCGCTTTCGGTCGCCGGAAGCGGCTTGTGCCTCAAGGAGAACGCACGGGTGTCGACGCTCGTTCCAGCCGGCGATCGCTCGCGTCATACGCAGTGATATGGTAACAACTGCACCGAGTTGCACACTGATCGCCGATCCGTCTGTCGATCGGGTGTACACTGACGGCCAGTGGCTACCAGAGGCGCTGTGCGCAAGCGTCATACGAGCCAGGAGAGTGGACACACGAGCGAACCGGCACCGACCAACAAGCGGAGTCCGATCGTAGCGCCGATCGACCGGCTCCTTTTAAACGTCCCAGATATCGTGGTACGGCTACCATGATGATGGGGAGTCTCATAGTAGGTATGGAGCAGTACGAATTCAGGTGCCCTGCCTGTGCTACGCAGTTTCCCGTCGACAGCCCGGTCCTCGATGCGACCGTCGAGAACGGCTGTCCGCTGTGTGGACAGCCGGTGAGCACTGACCACTTCGTCCCGTGTTGACCAGCCAACTCGAGTCCACACCGATCGGGTAGCTCGTCGTGGCCGCATGACCGATCGATCGAACGGTGCTCGAGTAACCCACCACTTTTCTCCATCGGAAACTGATCCGAAGGCGACGCCGACGCGATTACGAACCCCAATGCGGGTGACTCGAGGGTATTTACGTGCTTGTTCCTAAGCTGGCCTCATGTACCAGAACGTCCTGATTCCCACGGATGGGGGCGATGGGACCCGTCGGTCTATCGAACATGGATTGACGCTCGCAGACCGGTTCGACGCGACAGTTCATGCCCTGTCTGTCGTTCCAGAGGGGCCGTTCGGGACGTTCGAAGGCGAGCGTGCGACGGTGGCAGCTGAGCGTGCAATCGAACAGGTCGCGATCGAAGCGGACACACACGGTATCGAGGCCGCAACGGCGGTCGAATACGGCATCCCTCACGAGGAGATCCTCGCCTACGTCGACGCGAACGACGTGGACGTGATCGTCATGGGAACTCAGGGTCGAACGGGCCTCGATCGTGTCCTCGTGGGCAGCGTCACCGAACGAATCGTCCGCATGGCGGACGTCCCGGTTGTGACCGTCAAACTCACCGACGATCTCCGGATTCAGGACAGCGACGAGGTCGAGCGAATCGCGACAGCCGAGGCCAACCAGGCAGGCTACGACGACGTCACCGTCATCGACGACCCACACCGAACGTCTGCTTCCTGGGTGGTTTCCCTCGAGGCCGACGGAGACTCCGTTCAGGTCCACGTCGACGCCGTCTCCGGTGAGTCACGGATCGCGAGATCACAGGATACCGAGCGGTCGAAGTAGCGATTCTCGAGACGTGTTCGTGTGTGTCATTTTCGTCCTCACAACGTCGATCGGGTTCGGAACGAAACACCTTTTCGACTCGCTAACTAACCAGTTAGTCAGTGTCTGCAGGTCACGCGTACGGGACAGTTACGGGTCGCCGGCTCCGATCCGATTCAACCGAGAGCCGATGCGAACCGACGAGCCAGGCGTCCAATTGCGAGTTACTCCACGTGCTGACTCGTAGCTCGAGGGCGACCGGAAGGCCGTTCGAACTGGGAGTGACTGCCCGGACGACGGGCGGCGAGTGTTCGATCGCTAGCTGTCGTCGTCCCGGCTTTCGTGCCCGGATCTACCGAGCACACGAGGGCCGATGAGTCAGTCTCGAGATCGCGCGGTGGACGTCACCGATGGGGAGCTGTTCAAGCCGTTGATGGTGCTTTCGGCTCCGATTGTCGCCTCACAGTTGCTCAACGTCGGGTACAATCTGGCGGATACGTACTGGGTCGGCCGACTCGGCGGTGACGCCATTGCAGCCCTGTCGTTCTCGTGGGCCGTTGTCTTCCTGATGATCAGCGTCGGCGGCGGGCTCACCGTCGCCGGGACGGTGCTCATCGCCCAGCACAAGGGAGCCGAGAACTTCCGGAAGGCGAGTCACGTCGCGGGACAGACTCTCTCGTTCGTGACGATTGTTGCACTGGCGTTCGCCGCCGTCGGCTACGTCGCGACGCCGTGGCTCATGCAGTTGATCGGCGCGGAACCCGGAACGGACGCGTTCGTCTACGCCGTCGGCTACACCCGAATCATGTTCATCGGTATCGCGTTCATGTTCTGGTTTTTCATCTTCGATGCCCTCTCGAGAGGCTGGGGCGACACCCGAACACCGCTGTATCTGATGGCCGTCAGTGTCGCGCTCAACGTCATCATTGACCCGTTTCTGATCCTCGGCTTTCAGGAGAACCCGCTGTTCGCCTGGGTGGGCGCGACCGACCTCGAGGCGTCGCTGTACGCCGCGACCGGCTTCGACGGCTGGGGGGTCGAAGGCGCTGCCGTAGCGACGATCATCTCCCGTGGCGTGGCCGCGGCGGCCGGGCTCACGATGCTGTTTACCGGCCGCGTGGGGCTCGAGCCGTCGCGTTCCGACCTGTGGCTCGACTGGGGGACGGTTCGACGTATCTTCGACATCGGGGCACCGATCGCGACCGAGCAAGGATTTCGCGCGTTCGGCATCACCGTCCTGACCGCGATCATCGCCCTCGTCGGAACGGAAGCCGTCGCCGCCTACGGTATCGTGACGCGGCTTTCCTCGTTGCTGTTCATGCCCGCGCTGGGACTGGCCCGCGGCACCGAGACCGTCGTCGGACAAAATCTCGGGGCCAGACAGGTCGATCGCGCCAGGCGAGCCGTCACGCTCAGCTCGATCGTCATCGTCGCCGCGTTCACGGTTGCCATCGCCATCGCGTATCCGCTCGCCGAACCGATCGCCGCCGTCTTCATCGAGGATGGAACCGAAAACGCAGCGCAAGTCGTCGAGTACGCCGCTGCCTACGTCCTCATCGCCGGTCCGTCGTACCTCTTTCTCGGCGTCTTCCAGATCCTGCTGGGCGGGCTCCGTGGCAGCGGGTCGACGCGCGCTGCGATGGTGCTCTCGATCCAGGAGCTGTGGGTCTGGCGTCTCCCGATCGCCGTCGTCTGCGTCACGATTCTGGGGATGGGTGTAATCGGCGTCTGGTACGCCATTGCGATTTCCTACGTCGTTTCGGCGATCGTTACGGCGGTCTGGTTCCTCCGTGGAACCTGGACTGACGCCGTCGTCGAGGAAGGCACACCGTCGACGACAGGGGACTGACCCAGACCGTCGTCGGCCGCCTCGAGGTCAGCGCCACCTACTCCATGCAGGATAATTTACTGGGGGTCGGACAGCTCTTCCCGACCAAGACGGTTCCCTGCTCGAGCGCCCGATCCGTCGCTGACGACGAATATCTCGATCCGTCGCTGACGACGAACATCCCGATCCGTGGAGGCCGTTCACCGTGTCTCGTTGGGGACGACCAACACTGGCCGGTCAGTGTCGAGGATCACTGCCTGTGCAACGCTACCGAACAGCACCTTCCCGACCGGAGTGTGTTTCGAGACGCCGAGGACGATCTCGTCGCTGTCGAGTTCCGCTGCGGCATCGATGATCGTCTCGGCGGGCGTTCCAACGGTCTCGTGGACCGCGTACGCCATCCCGGCGTCCTCGAGGACTTCAATAGCGGCCTCGACCGATGCTGGAAGCCGATCGACCTCCCGGATCACGTCGGCCATCTCCTCGGCGTACGTCTCGAAGAAGCCGCCGACCGCCCACTCGGCGTCGGGCAGCGAGACCTCCTGATGGACGTGGAGGATATCGACCACGTGGTCGTCGGCCGCACCCTTGACGATCGCCTCGGCCTGTGCGCGGACCCGCGACCGTCTCTCATCAGCGGTGAGCAACACCCGGTACATGACCCGCCGTACCACCTCCAGTAACAAAGCTCTCGTCACGAGAGCCACGTTGGGCGGTTCGGACTGGCTTACTTTTCAGCACCCTCGAGAAATCGCCATGGAAGCCTTATGTGCGCCCCTAGCAACTATCCTAATTGATTATGATGTACGTGTTCGAGGCGTGTCGCCGCGGTACTCGGGAGGTCGGGTCAGCCCTCTGGCGTTCTAGCGCCCGAACGAAAGCGTATCTCAGCCTCGATGGCCCGACGATCGCCGCCGACATCGCGAGCGGGGAACTCCGCGCCGATGTGCCGGACGATCCGGCTGCAACCCGGCGGTTCGCGGGCGACGACAGCGGAGACGGCTCACGCGACCTCGCTGGCGATCCACCCGATCCGGACGATCTCGAGGGCGACGACGATTCACCGTTCGACGTGGGTGGGGGCTACGGGCTGCGCCAACAGGTCAGCCTCCTGCTTGGCCCCCTTCTGTTCGCGCTGATCTATTTTTCGCCGACGCCAGCGGGACTCCCACCGGAGGGGGAAGCCGTCGCTGCCGTCACCGTCTGGGTGGCCGTCTGGTGGGTGGGCGAGGCGATCCCGATCCCGGCGACGTCGCTGCTACCGATCGTTCTCTTCCCGCTAACCGGCGCGTTGCCGGTCGCCGAGACGACCCCGTCGTACGCCAACCCGCTGATCTTCCTCTTTATGGGTGGGTTTTTCCTCGCGATGGCGATGCAGCGGTGGGGGCTCCACCGCCGGATCGCCCTCCGGACGATCGCATTCGTGGGCAGTTCACCCTCCCGGCTTATCCTCGGGTTCATGATCGCGACGGCGTTTCTCTCGATGTGGGTCTCGAACAGCGCGACCGTGATGATGATGGTCCCGATCGCACTGGCGGTGATCTACCAGACCGCAGACCTGATCGACGAGACCGACCTCGAGATCGCCACCGGCGAGGGCGAGTTCTCCTTCGGCATCGCGCTGATGCTGTGTATCGCCTACGGTGCCTCGGTCGGTGGTGTCGGCACGCTCATCGGCACGCCGCCGAACATCCTCTTTGCGGGCCAGGCTGGCGAGCTGTTCGGCGAGACGATCGGCTTTGCCGAGTGGATGCGCTACGGCGTGCCCATCTCGATCGTCGGGATCGTGAGCGTCTACCTCTACGTTACTCGTGTGGCGATGCGCCCGCAGTTTTCCGAGCTGCCGGTCGGCGCGGAGACGATCGAGCGCCAACTCAGCGACCTCGGTGCGATGTCGAGCCAGGAGCGGCTGGTGCTCGTCGTCTTCGTTGGAATGGCCGCGAGCTGGATCGGCGCGAGCCTGATCGATCAGGCTGGGCTGGTCGCGGTGCCCGACGACGTCGACTCGATCGTCGCGATCGCGGGCGCGCTCGTGCTCTTTACGTTACCGACGAGGACCGAAGACGGCGAGCACACGTTCGTCCTCGACTGGGCGAACGCGGTCGACATCCCCTGGGGCGTGATCCTCCTGTTCGGTGGCGGGCTCGCGATCGCCGCCGGCTTCGGCGAGACCGGCCTCGCGGTCTGGATCGGTGAGAGCCTTCGCGCGCTCGAGGGGATTTCGATGGTCCTCATTTTGCTTTCGGTCGTCGCGATGACGATCTTTCTCACCGAGATCACCTCGAACACGGCGACGACCGCGATGTTGATGCCGATACTGGCCGGTGTCGCGGTCGGCATCGGCATCCACCCCTACGGACTGATGATCGCCGCGGCGACGGCGGCCTCGTTCGCGTTCATGCTCCCGGTCGCGACGCCACCGAACGCGATCGTCTTCGGCAGCGGCTACATCACCCTCCCGCAGATGGCCCGCGTCGGTATCGGCCTCAACGTCCTCGGCATCATCCTGATAACGATCGTGGCAGTGCTGTGGCTCCCGCTCGCATGGGGAATCGACATGACAACGTTGCCAACGGCGTTCCTCGAGGAGTGGGGATCGTGAAATACCTCGGGAGCAAGCCCCGAGACACTCTCGCTGTCTCTCTGTAGCCCCGTCATCGACGCCAGTCTCGTTCACCTCGGTTGCATCACCGAGCGACGGCGACCACTACCAGCCCAACCAAGGCCGCGACGGCACCGAAACGGGCGATCGACTCGACGAGTCGTCCGCGACGAAGCCTACTCGAGAACGACGAGTACGTCGCCCATATCGACGCTTTGGTTTTCCTCGACGGCGATCTCGGAGACGGTGCCGCCGCGTGAGGCGACGATGTCGTTTTCCATCTTCATGGCCTCGAGAACGACGAGCACGTCACCCGCAGCGACCTCGTCGCCTTCCTCGACTTCGACTGAGAGGATCGTCCCCTGCATCTCGGCGTCGACGGTTTCGCCGTCACCCGCGAACTCCTCGCTGTCCGTGCTGTCGCCGCCAGCCGGCTGTGGTGGACTCGCCTGAGCGCCGCCGACATCGACGTCGCCCGCGGGAATTGCCGGTGCACCGTGTTCCTCGAGTTCGACCTCGAAGCGTTTGCCGTTGACCTCGACCGTGAACTCGCGCTCGACGCTCTCTTCGTCCTCACTCGAGCCGTCGCCGGTGTCGCCACCCCACTGCTGTTGGGCTTCTTCGATCCGGCTCGTGTCCATCTCCTCGTCGAGATACTTCGTCGTATGCGTACTCGCGACGAACTCCTCGTCGGTGAGCATCAGCCGGTGGAACGGGATGATCGTCGGGATGCCACCGATTTCGTACTCCCGCAGGGCGCGCATGGAGCGATCGATACACTCCTCGCGGTCTTCACCCCAGACGATCAGCTTCGCGATCATCGAGTCGTAGTCGGTGACGAGTTCGTCGCCCTGTTTCAGGGCGTCATCGAGTCGAACGCCGAGCCCGCCCGGCGGGTCGTACGTCTCTAACGTTCCGCCGGTTGCGGGCGCGAAGTCCTCGGCGGCGTTCTCGGCGTTGATCCGGAACTCCATCGCGTGGCCGTCGATTTCGACGTCGTCCTGCTCGAAGTCGAGTTCTTCGCCCGCGGCCACCCGAAGCTGGCGCTTGACGATGTCGATGCCCGTAATCTCCTCGGTGACACAGTGTTCGACCTGAATCCGCGTGTTGACCTCGAGGAAGTAGAAGTTCGTCTCAGGGCCGAGCGGTCCGTCACGGTCGGGGTCTTCCTCGACGAGGAACTCGACGGTGCCCGCGTTCGTGTAGTCGGCGGCGGCGACGCCCCGACGGGCGGCTTCGCCGATCTTCTCGCGCAGTTCGTCAGAAAGGGCCGCCGATGGGCCTTCCTCGATGACCTTCTGGTGTCGGCGCTGCAGCGAACAATCACGCTCGCCGAGATGACGGACGTTCCCGTGGTGGTCGGCGACGATCTGGACCTCGATGTGACGTGGCTGTTCGAGATAGCGCTCGAGGTAGACCGAGTCGTTGTCGAAGTAGGCCTCCCCCTCGCGTTTGGCGCTCTCGAGTTGGTCTTCGACCTCGCTTTCGTCCCAGACGACTTTCATCCCGCGGCCACCACCACCGCCTTCGGCCTTGATAGCGATCGGGTAGCCGTGTTCTTCACCGAACGATTTCACCTCCTCGGGTTCGGTGACCGGTTCGGTCGTCCCCGGAACGATCGGCACGTCCGCCTCGGTCATGATCGTGCGGGCTTTGGTCTTCTCGCCGAGGCTCTCCATCGCCTCGCTCGAGGGACCGATCCAGGTGATCCCGTCGGCCGCCTCGACCTTGCTCGCGAACTCGGCGTTCTCGGCGAGGAAGCCGTAGCCGGGGTGGATCGCGTCGGCGTCGGCCTTGCGAGCCGCCTCGATGACCGCCTCGTGGTCGAGGTAGGAGTCGGCCGCGCGGGCGGGGCCGACGTTGTACGCCTCGTCCGCATATCGGACGTGTCCCGAGTCTTTGTCCGCCTCCGAGTAGATGGCGACCGTTCCGACGTTGAGTTCCTCACACGCACGCATCACTCGAACGGCGATCTCTCCGCGGTTCGCCACCAGAACCTTCCTGAACATTCCTGGGAAAACGGTCGCGGGGGACCCACCTTACTTTTTCGCAACGGGTCGGGTGTCAGGGCAAAAATCGCCGTCGCTCACAGCTGGGTCGGTCCGCGGTCGATGGGCGAGCGCTGTACAGTCGGTCTCCGACCGCCGTCCTATCGCCCAGACTCGAGGGAAACTGTCCGGACGAAACCGGTCAGAACCGACCCGTCCGTCCAGCAGCCGTCCACGGGTCGGTCGGTGCATTACGCGGCGTCCGGACGCGACGTTGCTGCTGGGTGCGGATGCGGCCGCCGAAGGCCCACCGTTTCCCGTCCCACGTCTCTTCATCCGCGGCCGCTGCCGCAGCGGCTGCCAGGGCGTGGTCGTGGAGGTGAGCCCCGATCGCAGCCGCGATGGCGGCCGCCTCTTCGTCGGTCGCGTCGTCGGGAAGCTGGAACTCGAGGTCGGCAGGGAGAACTCCCGCGGCCGGTCCGGCGGTGGCACTGGCGTCGTCCGCCCCGGTTTCCGAAGGGTCGGCTCCGTCGGCCTGGTTTGTCGATGCCATTGGCGCTTACAGCGGGATGTTGCCGTGTTTCTTGTCCGGATTGGACTCGCGTTTCGTCTCGAGCATCTCGAGGTCGTCGATCAGCCGCGGACGGGTCTCAGTCGGGAGGATGACGTCGTCGAGAAAGCCCTTGTCCGTTGCAGTGTACGGGTTGGCGAACTCTTCGCGGTACTCCTCGATGAGTTCGTCGCGCAGTTCGTCGGGGGTGTCGGACTCCGCGAGTTCCTTGCGGTAGAGGATGTTGACTGCACCCTGTGGACCCATGACGGCGATCTCCGCCGTGGGCCAGGCGTAGTTGACATCGGCACCGAGGTTCTTCGACGCCATGACACAGTACGCGCCACCGTAGGCTTTCCGGGTGATGACGGTGAGCAGTGGAACGGTCGCCTCCGAGTACGCGTACAGGAGTTTGGCACCGTGTCGGATGATACCACGGTGTTCCTGGTCGGTGCCGGGCATGTACCCGGGCACGTCGACGAAGGTGACGATGGGGATGTTAAAGGAGTCACAGAAGCGCACGAAGCGTGACCCCTTCATCGAGGCGTCGACGGTGAGGGTACCCGCGTTGACCCGTGGCTGGTTCGCGACGATACCGACGGATCGCCCGTCGAGTCGGCCGAAGCCGACGACGATGTTCTGAGCGTAGTTCTCCGCGACCTCGAAGAACGAGCCCTCGTCGACGACGCTGTCGATGACGTTGACCATGTCGTAGGGCTTCTGTGCGCTCTCGGGGACGATCGACTCGAGCGCCTCGTCGCGGCGGTCGCGGTCGTCCCACGGCTCGACTCGGGGTGGGTCCTCGACGTTGTTCTGTGGGAGATACGAGAGTAGCCGTTTGATGTCGTCGAGTGCCTGCTCTTCGTCCTCGCAGGCGAACTGGGCGACGCCGGTCTTGTCGGCGTGGGTCATGGCCCCACCGAGTTCTTCGTGTGTGACCTCTTCACCGGTGACGGTCTTCGTGACGCCTGGTCCGGTGATGTACATGTGGCTCGTATCTTTCACCATGAAGATGAAGTCGGTGATCGACGGCGAGTAGACTGCACCACCGGCACACGGTCCCATAATCCCGGATATCTGGGGAACGACGCCGCTTGCCTCCTGGTTGCGCCGGAAGATTTCGGTGAAGCCGGCGAGACTCTTGACACCTTCCTGAATTCGCGCGCCAGCGGAGTCGTTGAGGCCGACGATCGGTGCGCCGACTTCCATCGCCATGTCCATAACCTTACATATCTTCTCAGCGAAGACCTCACCGAGCGAGCCGCCAAAGACCGTAAAATCGTGAGCGAAGACGAACACCGTCCGACCGTTGACCTCACCGTAGCCCGTAACGACGCCGTCACCCGGGACTTTCTTCTCTTCCATCCCGAACTGGCTCGTCTGGTGGGTCCGAAGCTGGTCGAACTCGGTGAAGGTGCCCTCATCGAGGAAGTAATCGATCCGCTCGCGAGCGGTCATCTTCCCCTTGTCGTGTTGTTTCTCGATTCGCTCTTCTCCACCGCCAAGCCGTGCCTCTTCACGGAGCTCCTCGAGTTCGTCGATTCGATCTTCCATCGTCATGCGACGTACACCCCTGTCCGATTCATACGGCGAGTTGCGAGGACCAACACGAAAAGGATTCCGTAACACTGTCACGATTAATATCCATTCTCGTGGCAAAAAGAGGATCTATCGCGAAAAGTTATATACCCGTGCTTTTAGAGACCAATGCATGGTACAACGTGAGACGTGGGCAACACGGACTGGCTTCATTCTCGCCGCCGTGGGAAGTGCAGTGGGGCTTGGAAACATCTGGCGGTTCCCGTTTGTAACGGGTGAAGGTGGAGGGGCGGCGTTCCTCTTCGTATATCTGTTGTTCGTCGCGTTGATCGGGTTTCCGGCCATTTTAGCCGAGTTCGTGATCGGCAGAAAGACCGATCGAAACCCTGTCGGTGCACTGGTCAAGTACGGTGGCAGCACCTGGAAGTACGTCGGAGGGATGTTCATCGTCACTGGCTTCGTCATCCTCTCGTTCTACAGCGTCGTCGCGGGCTGGTTCATCCGCTATTTCCTCGAGGGACTCCGTGGGAGCTACGCGAGCCGTGTCGAGGTCTACGGCGGGGACACCGCTGCGATGTTCGGTGAGCTGTCGACGGGCCTCGATGCGTTCGTCCTTCATACGCTGTTTATGATACTGACCGTCGGAATCGTCGCGCTCGGCATCCGACGCGGGATCGAACTCGCGGTCAAGGTGATGGTCCCGTCGTTGATCGTCCTGCTCGGCGGCCTCGCTATCTGGGCGTTCACCCTCCCAGGTGGGAGCGACGGGTACGCATATTATCTGTCACCGGAGTTTGACGTCATCGCCGCAAACTGGATGACGCTGCTTCCGGACGCGGCCGGACAGGCGTTTTTCACCCTCTCGCTCGGGATGGGCGTGATGATCACGTACGCATCGTACCTCGGTGAAGACCGGAACCTGGCAACCGACGGCATCACGATCATCGGCTTCGACACCGGGATCGCGTTCCTGACTGGGCTCGCAGTCTTCCCCATTTTCTTCGCTGCGGGGATCGAACCGGGCGAAGGCGGCGCAGGCGAGATTTTCGTCTCGATGACCGAAGCGTTCGCGACGATCTCGGGTGGCCACGTTCTCGGCATTCTGTTCTTCGGGACTGTCGTCATCGCGGCGCTGTCGAGTTCGATCTCGTTACTCGAGGTCGTCACGTCCTACGTGATCGACGAAAAGGGCGTCGAACGATGGAAAGCAGCCGCTGGGATGGGGGCGGTCATCTACTTACTCGGCGTGCCGGTCACCTACGATCTCGTGTTCCTCGACCTGCTCGATGGGTTCGCAGATGGCGTCTTGCTCGTCCTCGGTGCGTTCTTGATGATGATCCTCGTCGGCTGGATCGCACCACAGGCCGCCGTCGACGAACTCGAGAAAGGAATCGGTGATCTCGGGTCGATCGGACAGCTCTGGATCTGGGTGCTCCGCATTCCGATTCTCGTCGTGCTCGCTATCTCCCTGTATCTCGGCGTCGTCGGATACGTCGAGTTCCTCAGCACCGACTTCGCAGGGTGGCTCGGCGAGAACCTGTAGGCCACGACGAACGACTTTTTCGACGCGGTAAGGACGACAGCGCCACAACTACTACTGGAGCGACCACGTTTCGACCTCGATTCGGGCGGTAGCTACCTCGTCGCGGTCGCCGAGGGGCCGAACCGAGACGCTGTCGTCGCGTTAAGACTGCGAATCGAACGTGGTCACGTCGACCGGTGTCGTCGCCGTTCGTTCAGACACCTCGTCTCGCTCTGTTGTGACTCGAGTCCGAACGCCTCGTATGTGACGCGTGTCGACTCCCTGTTCGGGTCGTCTGTCGGGCACCCGCGGCCGATCACTCCTCGGGCCACAGCTCTTCGTACGAGTCGGGATCTGCACCCGGTGGTAACGTCGCCGTCTCGAGTCTGACGACGTCTTTGACGGCCTTCGGCCCGCCGATCTCTGGGCCGACGAACCGGGTGTCGAACCTCTCGAGCGTCGCGAGTGTCTCACCGTCACGAGCGAAGGCGAGCAGTCCCTCGAGCGCTCGAGTGATCGGCACGCAGACGCGATAGCCAACGTCGGATTCGACGAGAAGATGTGTTGTCTCCGGGGGCACGCTCGCATGCTCGAGGAGGGCCACGATCGGGACGCCCGCCCAGACAGCTGCGTAGCGGTCGCCGGAGGCGCAGACGATCTCGAACGTCCGCTCTCGAGTCGGAAGCGACGCCAGCGTCGATGCCCCGAGCGTCGTCGAACCGTCGGTGACGAGTTCGATCGGCTGGGTGAGCGATGGGGGTGCGGTCACGGTCGAGATGACGTTGGTCGAGCGCCGGCTAAAGTGCGACGACGGTTACGAGCCTGCGGGAATGGGCCAACGGTCGTGGGCCGCTCAAACGGAGCGATACGACCCCAGCCGTGTTCCATCGAGCAAGTATGCCTCACCCTCGGTCAGCCCTGCAGGGAGAAACGGCGAGAGAAACGACTGCTCGGGGAGGTTCACCCAGGTGCCGCCAACGAGGTCGTTGAACGCCGGGACGACGACGAGCCGCGGCGGCGTCCCGTCCTCGAGCCACGGGAGCTCCGCGTACTCCGGTCGCGATCGGAAGGGAGCCGGATCGAGCCGCCCGCGGAGCCAGACCCGTTCGACGCGGCTGCCGCCGACTTCGTCCTCGAGACGGACACAGGGGTGTTCGTGGCCGAAACAGAGGACGTCGCCTTCGAGGGCCGACGGTGCAGGCCAGGTGTGACCGTGACAGACGCCAACCCCATCGAGCGCACCACCCGACCCGGAGACGACCTCGACGGAGGGGAGGTCGGTCGAGGCGGCCCACTCGCCGTCGAGGAGCCAGGTCTCGATCCCGCCGTCGTGGTTGCCTTTGACCACGGTCACCGACAGCGACGTCGGAAGGGACTCGAACAGCACCTCGAGTTCGCCCCGTTCGGCCCCGCCTGGATCGCCGATCGAGTGCATGAGATCTCCGAGAACGACGAGCCGGGAAGCGTCGGTTCGCTCGAGCAAGTCGAGTAGTCGCTCGCGCCTGGCAGCCGCCTTGCTGGGGACGTCGACGCCGCGCTCGTCGCGCAGTCCGGCCTCGTAGCCCGCGTGGTAGTCGGCCACGAGCAACGCCCGGTCGCCCTCGATC
Organism: Natrarchaeobaculum sulfurireducens; assembly: GCF_003430825.1. Lineage (NCBI taxonomy): Archaea > Methanobacteriati > Methanobacteriota > Halobacteria > Halobacteriales > Natrialbaceae > Natrarchaeobaculum > Natrarchaeobaculum sulfurireducens. The sequence goes on from NZ_CP024047.1 coordinate 2,302,481, forward strand.
GTCGCCGTCGCCGCGGGTTCACCGGGAACTGGCTCGAGGCGGACGGGTTGGGTGCCGTTGCGAACGGAATCCATCGCCGGCTCAGATCGCTTTCAGGGTGTCGTCGCCCGGCTCGTAACACTGGCCGCCCATCAACGCGTCCTGAATCGCGTCTTCGACGTCGGCCTCGGCCGCGCCGGTTTCCGCTGTAACTCGTTCGACGAGAGCCGTCCGGTCGGCGCCATCGCCGTCGTCGAGCACTCCCATCGTCTCGAGGACGTGGGCTTGCAGGTCGATCTCCCCGGTAGCGTCCGTCTCGGTGTCGGACTCGTCGCTCGCCGCGTCGGCATCGTCGGCCGACGCAGTGGGCTCGTCGCCCGACTCGGTGTCTTCGAGGTCGTCCTCCGAGTCTGCCTCGAGGGTCGACGTCGGCGCAGACTCGAGGTCGTCCCCGAGGGTCGACGCTGGCGGCTCGCCGATGTCGTCGCCAGCAGTCTCCGGTTCCGACTCGCCTTCGGGTGCTGGTTCGTCCGTCGACTCCGGCGTCTCGTCGGGGTCGGGGACGTCGATGTCAGCTTCGCCGGGCTCTTCGACCTCCGCTCCGGTCGTGAACTCAGCGCCGAACTCGGCCTCGAGTTGTTCGCGCTCTTCGTCGTCCATTTCGTACATCCCGCCGTCGCCGAAGTCGTCGGCGTCGACATCTGTGACGTCGTCTTCGGGTTCGTCGATGACGCTTTCGTCGGTTGAAACGTCCGCAACATCGTCGACTGCAACAGCGTCGTCGACCGTCGCGTCATCGTCCGAAGCGGCCGCTTCGTCCTCGTCTTCGGGTTCGAGCGTAACCGGCTCGTCAGCCGTTCCCGACTCGTCAGCGAGCGACGTCTCCGAGGCGTCTTCGACCGACGTCGTCGACTCGGCCTCGAGCGTTCCCGTGGGAGCGTCCGCGAGCGGCTCGTCGGATTCGGCATCGGCGTCGAGGGCAGCGTCGGACGACGTCTCGGCCGTCGACGTGTCAGAGGGGGTCGCGGAACCGGCTCGTGAGTCGACGTCACCGCCAGGGGTCGCGGCGACGGATGCCGCTGACTGGGGTTCTGGGTCCTGGTCCGGCGTCGCGACACTCTCCAGGTCGACGCTCGTGAGATCGGCAAGCGACGCGAACGAGGCCTCGTCTGCCGACAGTTGGTCGTCCGGCGCGATGTCGAGTCCACTCACCTGGTCGCGTTCGCCCGCGACGACGGCGACGGCCTCGAGCGCACAGTCCCGAAGTGCGGCGAGATACGACGGCGTCGTCCCGTAGTGGTCCTGTGCGAGCGGGATGCCGGTCGCGAGCGCGCGCTCGACGCCGGCATCCTCGAGGACGGCGGTCAGTGCCTCGCCACGTTCGTCGAGGGTGGCAGCCGCTGCGTAGATGCCGATGCGCTCTAGGGTCTGTTCGGCCGCGCTGACGACCCAGCGGTCCCGGGTGTCGGCGTCGACGGCCGAGATACTCTCGGGACGAACTGACGTGTACACGCGATCGGAGTCTTCGGGCTCGAACGTCCGTGCTTTGCCCGTCGCCGCGACGAATGCGGGCGGTGTGGTCTGTTCGAGGAAAGCGAGCGCATCCGGCTGATACTGACCGGCGTAGACGACGAACGCACCCGTCGGGTCGACGACGCGAGCACGAACCATCTCATCGTTTACGTCCGATATCTCGGTGAGCGTTCCGACCGCGAACAGACGGTTCATCCGGGCACCGGTCGGCGAGATGACGTAGTTCGGGGCACGCTCTTCGTCGCTTTCGGTGTAGGAGAGGGAGGCGTCGTCGTACTCCGCGGCGAACAGTCGGTAAGCGACCTCACGGCCGGGAATCTCTTCATCGTCAGTCGCGCTCATGCGTCCACCCCCTCGAGCCCAGCGAGGTCGTCGCCCTCGACGTCCTCGAGGAACGAGCGTGCCCGCACTTCGGGGTCGTCGTCGCTCTCGGTGAACGATTCGGCGTCGAGATTCGCGCCGTACTCGTCGACCGAGAGATGGCCACGGACGCGGTACTCGCGGCCGACGATACGGTCGCGGATCGTGTCGGCGACGACCTCCTGATCCATCGCTTCGCGAGCCTGCTCGAGGGCGTCCTCGAGGGTTCCGTCGTAGACCTCTTCGGTCAGCTCGTCGTCGAGGATGACGGTGACCGCACCGGTGCCATCGTCGAGGATCGCCTTCACACGGAGGTCGTCGATGCCGTCGACCGAGCCGTGAGTTCGACACTGCCCTTTCTGGATGACGCGGTAGCACTCGGGACAGCGCTGGATGAGCCCGGAGCCGTCACGGACGGCGATGGCGTTGCCGACCACTTCGACGTCGTAGATACCGCCGGTATCGACGGCCTCGTGGATGCTCATCGTCGTCACGTCGGCCCCGACGTCGACCGCACGGTCGACCGCCGACACCGCCGAGAACTCGGAGACGTTCACCTCGGGAACGCCCCGGAACTCCTGGACGTAGGCGTTCTCGATGCGGACGGTAGCGCCCTCCTCGAGTTCGGGTGCCGGCTCCCAGTTCGTAAAGGGGAGTCGACCGCTCTCGTCGCCGAAGACGCCGCTCAGAATCTCCGTCTCGCCGTCGCGACCGTCGATCGTCCGGCGTTCACACTCGAGGACGGCCACCTCGACGGTGACCGCGCGGTCGCCCGTCTGCAGGTCCGAAAGCGTCGCCTCGCCGCCGAGCTGGTCAGCGTACGCCTCGAGTAGTTCGGGCTCGCCGTCGTCGAGCGACAGCGACGTGCTCTCGCCGAGGTTGAGTTCGGGCTCGCCGTCCCACTCGCGAACCGAAGCGTTGCCCGCGGTGATCGCGTCTCCCGGCTCGAGGCCGAAGTCCTCCCAGGCGGTGTAATCGATGACGCCGGTCTCGTCGGCGAGTGTCCCTTCGACGATGACGTGATCGTCACCCTGGTAGCGGATCGATCGCTTGCCCGCGGTCAGGACGACGCCGCTTACCGTCACATTCCCGTCGTCGGGGGTGATCTCGGCGACGTCTCTGGCCGACGGAGCGCCGCCACCGCCGCTCGAGCCATCACCGTACTTCCGGCGGAGGCTGCCTTTGGCTTCGTCGATTGGAACGCTGTACTCTACTAGGTTCTGCAGGTCGGATTTGACCTCCTCTTTGTCGACACCGAGGTCGGAGGCGAGTTCCTCGGCATGATCGTCGAGTTCCATCACTGGCTTTTCGAGCGGGGGCTTAAAAAGCGTTCCCGGACCGTGGTGGAAGTGACTCGGCGAACGGCGATACGTACATCTGGTCGGCGACGAGACGACAGACATGGAACGACTCGGTGCGGCACTCGGTGGGCTCGCGTTCGTCGCGGCGATCTTCGGCGGCATCGTCGTACTCAGGGTCCTTACACGGGCGCTGTACGCAGTGATCTGGTTCGCCGAGACCGTTGCGACGTTCGCGTTTGCACTGTTGATCGGCTACGTCGTCTACCGAATCCTGCTCGGAACGAGTGACGATCCGCGTCGGACGCGATAGGTCGACTGCAGAGTCTTCTTTAGGACGCCGGACGCAGATGTCGATAATGCACGTCGTCGTCAACGCCGCAATGAGCGCGGACGGAAAACTCTCCTCGCGCCGTCGCGAGCAGATCACCATCAGTGGCGAGGCTGACTTCGCCCGCGTCGATCGCCTCCGGGCTGCTAGCGACGCAGTCGTCGTCGGCGTCGGCACCGTCCTCGCCGACGATCCACACCTTACGGTCAAAGACGACTCGCTGACGGCGGCGCGCCGTGAGCGCGGTGAGTCAGCCCACCCTGCCCGCGTCGTGATCGACTCGAGGGGCCGGACCCCGTTGGACGCCGCTATCGTCGACGACGCGGCGACGACCTACGTCTGTCTGAGCGAGCGCGCACCCGTCGACAAACGGATGGACCTCGCCGACCGCGCCGAACTCGTCACCGCTGGCGAGACGCGGGTCGACCTCCAACGTGCGTTCGCGGCCATACAACAGGCCGGACTCGAGCAGATCATGGTCGAAGGCGGCGGCGAACTCATCTTCTCGCTGTTCGAGGTCGGGCTGGTCGACGAACTACGCGTCTTCGTCGGCCCGACGGTGATCGGCGGCCGGGACGCCCCCACGCTGGCCGACGGCAACGGCTTCGTCTCGAACTTCCCGACGCTCTCGCTCGAGAGCGTCGAACGGCTCGGCGAGGGCGTGCTGTTGACCTGGAACGCCCAGTGACGACCGGATAAAAACCCGTCAAACATAACCGGCGGCGACACGTTCTACACGTATGGAACGCGCTACGTTCGGCGGCGGTTGTTTCTGGTGTGTCGAAGCCGCACTCAAGGAACTCGAGGGCGTCGAATCGGTCACCTCCGGCTACGCAGGAGGCCACACGGACGAGCCGACCTACCGGGAGGTCTGTTCGGGCCAGACCGGCCACGCAGAGGTCGTCCAGGTCGAGTACGATCCCGGCCAGATCGCCTACGAGGACCTCCTCGAGGTCTTTTTCACCATCCACGACCCAACGACGAAAGACCGCGAGGGCCCCGACGTCGGCTCGCAGTATCGCTCGGCGATCTACGCCCACGACGACGACCAGCTCGAGACCGCCCAGGCGTTCGCCGACGCACTCGAGAAAGAGGGACTCTACGACGGCATCGTGACCGAGATCGAGCCGCTCGAGACGTTCTACGAGGCCGAGGAGTCCCACCAGGATTACTTCGAGAAGAATCCGACCGACGCCTACTGCCGGATGCACGCCGCACCGAAAGTCGAAAAGGTCAGAGCGAAGTTCGCCTCGAAGCCGTCCGTCGACGACTGACAATCGGTTCGCACGGCTCAACAATCTTTTCTGCGTCGTGTAGCTCGAGTCCGCCGTTTATCTCCCGGCCCGCTATCGCCGCCCGCCGAGGAGAAAACTTACAATCGGCGACTGACCAGCCGGCACTGAATGACCGACGATATGACCGTCGCAGAGGTCCTCGAGCGGGTGCGAGAACGGCGTCGCCAGAAGCGGTGTCCGGACTGCAGTAACGTCGTCTCCATCCGTGGATTTCGTGGGGAGTACCGCTGGGAGTGTCGCGGCTGTGGGGCGATCGGCATCGGCTACCGGACTCGAGCCGGGGCGCTCGAGGCCGTCCAGCAGCGACGACGGAATCGACGCTGAGCATCGAGTTCGGCCGCCCATCGACGGTTTGGTGGGCGATTACCGAAGGGTTCCCGAGAGGACTTTCGCCGCGACGAGTACCGGATCCCACGTCGTGTTGAACGGCGGTGCGTAGGCCAGGTCGTAGTCCTCGAGGTCGAAGACGGTGGCTTCCTCCTCGAGGGCCCCGACGATCGCGTGGCTCCGATGGACTGCGCCCTCGCCGTACTCGCTGACGAGGCTCCCACCGAGGACGCGGCCGGTCTGACGGTCGGCGGTTAGCGTAACGGTGACGGTGCCGCCCTCCGGGTAGTAGCCGGCGCGGGAGTTCGCGTCGATCGTCTTCGTTACCGGGTCGAATCCGGCGGCGGTCGCCTCCTCGTGGTCGAGTATCCCGGTTCGAGCCGCTTCGACGTCGAACACCTTGATCGCCGCCGTACCCGCGACGCTGCCGCCTTCCGTCGGGGTTCCGGCGACGGTTTGCCCGACGGCCCGACCGTGGCGGTTCGCCGTTAGCGCCAACGGGACGTAGACTGGGTCACCCGTGACCGTGTGGGCTGCCTCCGCACAGTCGCCCGCGGCGTAGACGTCGGGGACGTTCGTCTCGCAGTACGCGTCTGTCGCAATCGCGCCCGTCTCCCCGAGATCGATCCCGGCGGCCTCGGCGAGCGCCGTCCGCGGCCGGACGCCGGTGCCGAGCAACACCATCTCGACGTCGATCCGGCCCTCGTCGGTGACGACTGCCTCGACGGCGTCGTCTCCTGTGAGTTCGAGTACGTCGGTTCCGAGGTGAACGAGCACGTCCTCCTCACGGAGGTGGTCGGCGACTGCCTCACTCGTCGCCTCACTGAACCCGTTCAACAGCCGGTCGCCACGCTGGAACACGTTCACCTCGAAGCCGTTCGCAGCGAGCGCCTCCGCCATCTCGAGGCCGACGTAACCGCCGCCGACGACGGCCACCGGGCCAACACAGTCCTCGAGATAGCGACACGCCGGGCCGCGGTCGGGCTGCTGAAACGACTCCCGAGTGCGGGCTCTCGCGACGTACTCGCGCAGTTCCTTTCCGTCGCTCATCGAGCCGAGGGTGTAGACGCCCTCGCGGTCGGTGCCATCGATCGACGGGACCACCGCCTCGGCACCGGTCGCGAGTAGCAGGTGGTCGTAGGACTGGACAATCGGCTCACCGCCGTCGAGCGGTTCGGCGGTCACCGTTTGCCCGTCGGGATCGATCGCGACGACCTCGTGGCCCGTCCGCAGGTCGATGTCCCGTTCCTCTCGGAACTCCTCGGGCGTCACCGAGACGAGCGCCTCGAGCGATTGGATCTCCCCTTTCACGTAGTAAGGGAGTCCGCAGGCACCGTAGGAGACCCACTCCCCTTTCTCGAAGACGACGACCTCGAGGTCCGGGTCGTCGCGTTTGGCCTTACTCGCCGCAGACATACCCGCCGCGTCACCGCCGACGACGACGAAGGGTTCCGTCATGGGTGTACCAACTATCGGCTCCACTGTAACTGTGGAGGTCGACCGCCCCGAATGGGGGGCGCGATCAGATCATTTATTCCGCTGGACGCTGATCTTCGGACGGCTCATGAAGAATCTCAGGACGGGACTGAGCTACGGAGACGTACTGCTCGTTCCGCAGCGGTCGCCTGTCGACAGCCGACGGGACGTCGACCTTTCGACGACGCTGACGCCAGGAATCGACCTCGAGACGCCACTCGTTTCGGCGGCGATGGACACCGTGACGGAAGCCGACCTCGCAACCGCGCTGGGGAACGCCGGTGGCATCGGCGTGATCCACCGGTTTCTCACGGTCGACGAACAGGCAAGCGAGGTAGCAAAGGTAGCCGACGCCGGCGTCCCGGTCGCCGCCGCCGTCGGGATCAACGAGAGCTACGTCGACCGTGCCGGGGCCGTCCTCGAGGCCGGAGCCGACGCCGTCGTCGTCGACGTCGCCCACGGCCACCTAGAGCGTACCCTCGAGGCCACCGAAACGCTTCGGTCGACGTATCCGGACGCCGACCTCGTCGTTGGGAACGTCGCGACGCCAGCGGGCGTCGAGGACCTCGCCGAGGCCGGCGCAGACTGCGTAAAAGTCGGGGTTGGACCGGGTTCACACTGTACCACCCGGAAGGTCGCCGGCGCGGGCGTCCCGCAGCTGACCGCCATCGACGACTGCGCCGACGTCGCTCGAGACCTCGGCATCACGATCATCGCCGACGGAGGCATCCGGACCTCCGGCGACGCCGTGAAGGCGCTGATGGCCGGCGCCGACGCGGTCATGCTCGGCAGTCTCTTCGCCGGCACCGAGGAGGCGCCGAGTGAGGTCGTCGAGATCGACGGCGTTCGGTACAAGCGCTCGCGCGGAATGGCGACGACCGCCGCCGCTGAGGACCGGTCGGACAAAGACGAAGCCGTCCGCGCGGACGAGGGCGTCGAGGGACTGACACCCTACAAGGGCCCCGCTGCCACCGTCGCAACGGAGTTCTGTGCAGGCATCAAATCCGGGCTCTCCTACTGCGGCGGGCTCACGATCTCCGATGCTCGAGCGAACGCCGAGTTCGTCCGCGTCGCTCCGAGCGCGAGAGAACGTGAGGGATCACACACGGACAACGAGTGGGAGACGATCAGCGTCGACAGCGTCGACTACGCTGCCGCGGGCGACGACGACTGACGTTCTCCCGACATCTCAACAGCCCCGACACCCCTGACGGCCGCAATCGCGTCCTCGAGACGGCACCGAATTCGATCACGTCCCCGGAACGCCCGCGGCGTCGAAGGTCGTGACACCGGCGGTCGCGAGGACGTACAACACCACGACAACGGCGAGCCACGCGACCAGCGTGATCCCGGCGGCGTCGATCCATCCGCCCGGATACCGACGCTTGATGAGTGCCAGGTACGCGAGCAGGACGATCGCCGGGCCGAGCAGTGGAATCCATCCGACGAAGAAGCCGACAACGCTCCAGACGATCGCACCGAAGAGGGCCGTCCAGACCGCATACGTGTAGTCACTTATGTCGGCGACGACCCTGGCACCGAAATGGATTCCGAGGGCACCGATCAGCAGGCTGACGACGAACACGACGAAGCTATCGATCATACCTACTCGTTACGAGTCGACGACCAAGTCAGTACCCACCGACTGAATCCGCCAACCGCGGTCGACCGTCGGGATCGCCACCCGACGCTCAGACGATCACGATCTCGAGTACAGGCTTCGGAACGCTGGTTCTCCGATCCGCGCTATAACTCCTGGCTCGTCTTTGCCCAGATACTCATCGCGCGACTCTTCGCGCGTTCGATCCGAACCCGAAACCGCCGCTCGTCGTTCAGATCGATCGTAATCCGTTCGACGTCGGCGATGTAGCGGGCTTTCCGATGGCTCCCCTGACGGACGCCGACGGTCTCGTTGACCAGCGAGGCGTCAGTCAACTGATCGAGCTTTCGATATGTCGTCGACAGGGGGAGCCCGGTCACCTCGGCGACCTCGTCGACGGTCTTCGGTTCCTCGAGCACCGCGACGATCTTCCGGCAGCCGTCGTCGTCCAGGGCGCCGACGACCGTCTCGATGTCCGGCCCTTCTCCTGCCGACGAGAACTCGAGGGACATAGGCGTACGAATACGTTAGGGTCGAAGCCTCAAGACAGGTTTGGTCACTGTACTGATCTGTCGGGAACGGTCCGTCGCCGTTCGCCCGAGGGTGCTCCTTCGAGGACGAGTACCTACATGTACGACCGGACCGAGAGGTCGTCTATGAGCGACGACACGCCGTCCGACTCGACCCTCGAGCGGACCCCAGGTCGCGGTCGTACCCCCGAAGCACAGCGCATCGAACCGTCGGCACCCGAAGAGTTCGGCCTCGTCCAGATCTGGTGGGGCGACGGCAAGGGGAAGACGACTGCGACGTTCGGAATGGGACTGCGCGCGGCCGGCCACGGCTACCGCGTCCACGTCCTCCAGTTCATGAAAGGCGGTGCCTCGAGCGTCGAGGCCGTCCGTGGAGAGTACAACGCCATCGAGGCGCTGCCGGGGATGAGCTACGAGAACCTCGGCCACTACGGCTGGCACGGGATGGCCGACGGGAGCGACGAGGCCGACCACGAGGCCGAAGCCCAGGCCGGCCTCGAGCGCGCCCACGAACTGCTCGAGGCGGCGGCCGACGCCGATCTCGGCGCACCGATCGACCTCGACGCACCGCCCGAAGACGGAATGCACATGCTGATCGTAGACGAAGTGCTCTACGCCGCAGATCGCGACCTGATCAGTCAGGACGACGTCATCGGTCTTATCGACGCCAAACCCGACGATCTCGAGTTGATCCTCTCCGGCAGTCACGCGGAGCCGACGTATCTCGAGGACCGAGCCGACCTGATCACGAACGTCCGCAAGGTGAAACACCCGATGGAGGACGGCCAGCGCGCACGACGCGGGACGGAGTACTGACCAGCGACCTGCCGTTCCCGTGAGCGGGCTGCCAGCATCGTTATTACCGATGGCTCGTAACGATTCGCCGACTGATGGCCGCGATTCGAGTCGACGGGCTGTGTAAATCGTACGGAGCCGTTCGCGCGGTCGACGGGATGGACCTCACCGTCGACCGCGGAGAGCTGTTCGGGTTTCTTGGCCCCAACGGCGCCGGGAAAACGACCACGATCCGGGCGCTGACCGGACAGGTACGCCCCGACTCGGGAACGATTCGTGTCCTCGAGACCGATCCCACCGTCGACCCGCTCGAGACGCGCCGACGGGTTGGCATCCTTCCCGAGCGGGGATCGCCGCCGAGTTTCCTCACGCCGAGTGAGTACCTCGCGTTCGTCGGCCGGATTCGCGACCTCGAGCCGGACGTCGTCGCCGACCGAACCGAACGCTGGGCCGACCGTCTCGGCTTTCGGAGTAAACTCGAGACGCTGCATACGGACCTCTCGCGGGGCCAACAGCAGAAAGTGATGATCGCCCAGGCGTTCATCCACGAACCCGACGTCGTGTTGATCGACGAACCGCTCGCGAATCTCGATCCGCTCGTGCAAGAACAGGTCAAGCGGTTCCTCCTCGCGTACGCGGCCGACGACAACGCCATCTTCGTCTCGACGCACAACATCGACGTCGCCGAGGCGATCTGTAGCCGCGTCGGAATCGTCGCCGACGGCCGGCTCGTCGCCGAGCGCGTGCCAGAGGCGGACGACGAACCGCTGTTGGAAACGTTCCTCGAGTACGTCGGTGATGCCGACCCTCGAGATGTCCCCGCTCGAGACCGACTCGACCAATGACCGACCCGTTCGATCGGCGACGTCGTGTCGTCCGAACCGTTCTGGTCGTGCTCGCCCTCGAAGAGTGGCGCCTCCACACGCGCCTGTTCGGCGGGTGGCGCTTCGCCGCGTTCCCCGTCCTGATCGCCGGGCTCGCCATCGGCGCGACCGTTGCCCTGCTCGAGACCGGCACCGCCGCCGGGACGGTCGTTCTCGGATTGCACGCCCTCGCAGCCGGTTTCGGCCTCTACAGCGGGACAGCAGGCTTTGCGGGCTCCGATATGCTCGAGAACGTCTTCGGGCGACTGAGCCTTCTCCTCTCGACTGTAGAGACGCTGCCGCTCTCGCGGCGCTGGCTCCTCGGGGCGTTTCTGCTGAAAGACGCTGCGTTCTACGCGGTCGTCTTCGTCCTGCCGATGGCGACCGCGGCGATTCCGCTTGGCGGCTTCACAGCGGGAACGGTTCCGGCCGTCGGCGCGCTGTGGGGCTCGCTTTCGCTCGTGTTCGTCGCCGGGATGGCACTCACCGTCGCCGGAATCGCGCTCCGGACGCAGAGCGTTCCGGGGTGGGCCATCGTGAGTTCGATTGCCCTCGTCGCCGTTGCCGTCTGGATGGCCGGGGGCGGGAGTTCAGTCCGGTCGATGCTGGTCCCACTCGAGGCACCGCTGACGGTTGCCACAGGCCTGGTCGTCGCTACCGCCACGGTTGCCGTCGGCTCGCTCGTGCTCTACGACCCGACGTACGCCCGCCCTGACCGAACCGCGAGCGACCGCTTTGCGAACGTGGCTGACGCGCTGCCGCTCGAGCACGACGCGCTCGTCACGAAAACGTTGCTCGACCTCGCACGGTCGTCGGGCGGCGTCTGGAAGCCGTTCGTCTCCGCCGCCATTTTGCTCGCACTCGTCGCTGGGCTCGTCGGCGTCGTCCACGAGATCACCGGCATCGAACCCGCACCTGGGATCTTTTTCGGCGCCGTTCTCGGCCTCTCGGCGTTTACGACGTACAACTGGCTCACCCAGTTCGACTCGCTCGAGGACTACCTCGTCTACCCAGTCTCGGTCGAGCACGTCTTCCGGGCGAAACGAACCGCGTTCGTCGTCGTGGGCACGCCCGCCGTCTTCGTCCCCTATCTGGGTGCTGTCGTCTGGTTCGAGGCGACGGTCGTCGACGCCGCCGTCGGTGCACTCGTACTCGCCGGCTACGGACTCTACTACTACGGCCTGACCGTCTACGTCGCCGGTTTCGACCCCAACGAGTTCCTCTTCGATGCCGTCCGGTTCGGCGTGTTCACCCTCGGCGTGGCCGTCGCCGTCGTCCCGACGCTCGTCGCTGGCTTCGTCGTCGTCCCGCCGTCGACATCCCTCGCAGCCGTACTGGCCGCTGCGAGTCTCGCGTTCGGTACCGTCGGCTACGTCCTCTCGAGTCGGGCCGGCCCACGCTGGGACGTGCGGTATCGGACGCAGTGAGCCGGACGGGTCGATGAGCTGGGCAGGTCGCTCGAGTTCTGGCTACACGAACGGCTCACGCGCTGCGAGCAGGTAGATGCCGACGATCGTCGACACGAAGAGTGAGACGAGAGAGCCACCGAGGAGTCCGCCGACGGCGTTGATTCCCAACAGCACGTACGCCCCGATCCACGCCCACAGCCTGGTTACTACGAGTCCCCACGCCACCACGGCGTAGCTGCCGGCCCCGACACCAAGGAGCAACGCGGCGGCGAGTTCACCGCCGAACACCGCAACGAGCGCGCCGAGTATCTGTACCAGAGCGATAAGCCAGCCGACGAAGGCGAGGAGAACCACGCCAGCCGGCGGTCCATCGTCGCTGCGTCGGTCGTCAGTTTGTCTGTCGGACGACTCGTCCATCGAGCACACCCAGAATCGGTCCGGGCATAAACACTGGCGATCACGGCTCGACTCGAAAGCACCCATCAGTTGCAAGCCACACCGAAACCGTCCACTACGATGACACATGGTCTATGAAGGTCGTCTTCAAACCGGGCAACGCCTACGAAGAGATCGACTGTTTCGACTTCCGTGAGTACGACCACGGGATCGTCCTCCACGACGAGCAGGGGGACAACATCGGCTACGTCCCCTTCGAGATCCTGAGCCACATCGAACCCCACGAGGGTGAGCAAGTCCCGTTCGAGGGAGGCCAGCCGCCGGAACCGGCCTACGACGACGAGTGACGAACAGGGAGAGACGGCTTTCGAACCGATAGGACGATAGCACGGGCCAGACGAGTACCAGCTATCGCGAATGACTCGGACCCTTCTCGTCGCCGGAACCGCGAGTCACGTCGGTAAATCGACCATCGCCGCGGGGCTCTGTCGGCTGCTCGCAGACCGTGGCGTCTCAGTCGCCCCGTTTAAGGCCCAGAACATGAGCAACAACGCGCGCGTTGTTCTCCGGCCTGACGCCGACCTCGACGACACAGCACACGAGGCAGAGCCGGGCGGCGGTGACCGCTGGGGCGAGATCGGCGTCTCGCAGTTCGTCCAGGCTCGAGCGGCCCGCATGACGCCGACGACTGACTGTAACCCCGTATTGCTCAAGCCCCGTGGCGACGGCGAGAGCCAACTCGTCTTGGGTGGCCGTGCCGTCGATCATTTCACCGCGGGAACCTATTACGAGTCTCACTGGAAGCGAGCGCGTACGGCCGCCAAAGATTCGTTCGACCGGCTCGCAGCCGACCACGACGTCGTCGTCGCCGAAGGCGCGGGGAGCATCGGTGAGATCAACCTCCACGATCGGGATCTGGCGAACGTCGAGACGGCTCAGTTTGCCGACGCCGACGTCCTCCTGCTCGTCGACATCGAGCGCGGCGGCGCGTTCGCGAGCCTCTACGGAACGATCGAACTCGTTCCCGACGACCTGCGCGACCGGATCGTCGGCGCGCTCATCACCAAGTTCCGCGGCGATCCGTCACTGCTCGAGCCAGGCATCGAGGAGATCGAATCCCGGACGGGTGTTCCGATTCTCGGTGTAGTTCCGTACGCCGACCCCGGATTGCCCGAAGAGGACAGCGTCGGGCTCCCAGGGGCGGAAGAACGCGGCGTCCACGGCGGTGACGACGGCGTCCCCGACGACCGTCGACTGCGGATTGGCGTTCCTCGTCTCCCCCGAATCTCGAACGCCACCGATCTCGAGGCGCTGGCGAGCGAACCCGGCGTCTCGGTGATCTATCTCCCGGTCGATCCCGACTCGCCAGTGGACGAACGCGCGCTCGCGGACGTCGACGCCGTCGTGCTTCCGGGGACGAAGAACACGGTCGACGACCTGTTGGCGCTCCGGGCGGCCGGCTTCGCCGACGCACTCTACGCGTTCGACGGCCCCGTGGTCGGCCTCTGTGGCGGCTACCAGCTCCTCGGCGAACGGATCACCAACGCCGCACTCGAGGGGACGGGCACCGACGACGTCGTCGAGGGACTCGGCCTGCTCCCGGTCGAAACGCGGTTCGAACCCGACAAGCGACTCGAGCAGACCACAGTGTCGATAGACGGGAGCGCGACGCCGATTCTCGAGGGGGCGACTGGGACTGCTTCAGGCTACGAGATCCACGCTGGCCGGACCCGACCGCTGTCCGATGCCGACGTTCGTCAGCCGCTCGGCGACTCGAGCGCTGCCTGCGGCCGGGTGCTTGGAACCTACCTCCACGGTCTGTTCGACAACGACTCCGTCCGCGGGGCGTTTCTCGACAGCGTCGCAGCGACAGCGGGCGTCGACCGACCGCGTCCGAGTGAGTTCTCCGGCACCGACAATGACTCTGCATCGGGTTCGGCGTCTCTCGTCGGCGCAACGCCGTACGACCGCGCCGCAACGCTGGTCCGAGCGCACGTCGACCTCGAGAGTCTCGGCGAGCCGTTCGTCTGAGACGGGCTGTTAGAATTCGGTCCCGAAACTCGCTGTCCCGTCTGAACGATCGTCGATAAAACCGCACGACGAACGGGACGAAAGGGAGCCGGCAAGCGCCGACTCGAGTTAGCTGGGTTCTCCTCGGTAGGTCCCGAGCAACTCTTCGAGAATAATACACTCCTGATCGGTCGAATCGTAGTGGGTGTCGATGAACCGTTCTGCAGCCTCGTGGTTCCCGCGAAGACCGTGTTTGCGAACGGTGATGACGGCGTCGAGGAAGAAGGTGCCACCATCGGTACCCAGGGCCTTGGCGTGGTCTTCCTCGGTGATGTCGAGTTCGGTCTTGATCTCGTCGAAGTTGAACGTCTTGACGTCGTGATCTGGATCGATGAGGGTGAGTACGTACTCCGCAGAGAACCGATAGAACTCCGATTTGCTCTCGAACATACCGTCTTCGACGAGTGCGTCGATCTCTTCGACTACCTCGTCTGGGTACCTGACGGTATCTTTGGCCATGTGCTATAATAGACCACTCCTCGATAATCACTGTTTCGGGAACCTCTCAGGCGATAGGAACGTACGATGTGTTGGATAGTACGCCCCCGACACCGTTCAATCGACGATCGACCGACGGATGGGTTCGTCCGCAACCCGTCGCCAGATGAGCGTCCACACCCGTCCGTCGAAACGCAACTACCCACAAATTTATTATTTATCACGTAGAACGACCCAGACGCAATGGCAGACGCAGACGAAATCCGTGACCAGATGATCGAGGCGTTCGAGGGTGCTGACTATCCAATTTCGAGTCCAATGGACCTCGTGCCGGCACTTCCAGACGGCCCAGGGACCAAATTCGAGTCTGGTGAGTTCACCATGACTGCGATGGAACTGAACACGAAGACATCGGGTGGTGATTTCCCGTACGATGACGTCGAACCACTCGTCGACGACATCATCGGCGACCTCAAAGACCAGGGCGAATTGTAACGGACGACGCTGTTGTCGGCAGTGACGATTCCCAGTCGCACACGCCGAATCGACGCCCCATCGGGAGTCTGGTATGGCCCCCGTTTTTGCTTCCTGACGTCCGTCTAAACGTTCCAGCCGTCTCAACTATGACGTGCGTGAACAGGTTCGGATCATCGGGTTTTATTTCATTCCGTAATATCGTCAAAGACGAGCTTTCGTCCCACAGAAACGACATTCGGGCCGACCCGCTCGACACGTATGATTGGTGAAACGAGTGCGAACCTGATCGGTATCGTGACGGATACCGGACCGAGCCGCCTCCACGACCGACTCGAGTCGGAGACATCGGCTACGGTCCGATCGATCCCGTGCTCGGAACTCGAGGCCATCCTCTCGGAACGGTCGCCGGACGCAGTCATCGTCGAACTCGACCGTGCTGAGGCGGTTTGTAAGTGCCTCGAGCGCGTGCGGGTGGCGACGGACGCGCCCGCGGTCGTCGCACCACCGACCGGTGGCGAACCGATCGCGGCGGCGGCGCTCCGGGGCGGGGCGACCGAGTACGCGCCACTGGACCGGGACGGGTCGATCGAACGAATCCGACAGGTAATCGAGTCGGATGAACAGACAGCGACCAGTGACGACGAGTGGTCTTACCACCGGCTGCTCACGACCGAACTCCCCGACGAGGCGTTCCTCCTCGACGAAACCGGAACCTACCGCGACGCAAAAGTGCGACCGGAGTCCGGAGATCTGTACACGGTCACCGCAGACGAACTGACGGGCAATCGGTTAGAAGACATCTTTCCTGACGACGTCGCTCGTCGACTCCAGGCCTGTCTGGAACGGGCGATCGAGACGGACCGGGTACAGACGATCGAGTACGAGGCGATGACGACCGAGGGGATACGCCAGTTCGATGCCCGAGTGGTCCCCGCAGAGGAGCGAATCGAGGGCCGACGTGTCGTCATCTGGCTCGCACGGGACGTCACCGAACGGGCCAGACGAGAACAACGGCTCCGTTCCCGGCAGGCCGAACTCGAGACGCTCAACCGTATCAACGCGGTTAGCCGACGGGTGATCGAGACGCTGGTAGAGGTACCCGGACAGAACCGCCTCGAGCAGGAAGTGTGTGAGCGACTCGTCGACTCGGAGCTGTACTGTGGCTCCTGGATCGCCGGACTCGGGCCGGACGACGAACTGCGCTATCGAACCGGTGCCGGCGACGCCGAGGCTTACCTCGAGTGCGTCCAAACCATCATTGGCGAACACGAGACGCCGGCCGCCGAGGCGGCTCGCTCCAGCGATGTCGAGACGGCGACGAACGTCCTCGAGACGGAAACGCTTCCGGAGCCGCTGCAGGAAGCTGCCCGCAAGGACAGCGTTGGGGCCGTTGTCGCCGTCCCCATCGCGCACGAAGCCGCGACGTACGGTATCCTCTCCGTTCTCTCGGATCGTGAGAACGCGTTCAGCGAAACGGAACGGTCGGCGTTCGAACTGCTGGGCGAGACGATGGGGTTTACGATCATGGCGATCAAGAACCGCCAGCTTCTGTTTTCTGACTCGATCGTCGAACTCGAGTTCCGGATCGACGGTGGCGACACGTTCTCGTTCGATCTCACCGAGAGCTACGACTGCACCTGCTCGTTCGAGTGGAACGGTACGACTGCCGGTGGGCGAACCTACCAGTACGTGACGATCGATGGGCTCGGCGGCGAGACGGTTCTCGAGGAGGCGACCGCACACGACTCCGTCGAGGAGTGTCGGCTCATCCACGACGGTCCCGAGCAGTGTACGATCGAGATGTGCCTGTCCGAGTCCGGCGTTCGCATCCTCACCAATCACGGGGTCACGATCCGTGACGTCACCGTCGAGAACGGCATCGGTACCTGCCTCGTCGAAGTGCCACAGGACGCAAACGTTCGAGCGGTCGCAGACGCCCTCGAAAGCATCTACGAGAACACGGAACTCGTGGCTCGACGAACGGTCGACCGCCCGGTCCGGACGGCAGCCGAACGCCGGAACCGGATCCTCGACGGGCTCACGGATCGACAACTCACGACGCTGCGGCTCGCGTACTATGGTGGGTTCTTCGAGTGGCCTCGCGAGAGCACCGGCGAGGAGATCGCCGAGGCCATGGACGTCACCCCGCCGACGATGCACCAGCACTTGCGGAAGGGGCTCGAGACGATTCTTCGCGAATTTTTCGATACCGACAGCAGTCGAGTCCAGTGAGCTATCCGGGGCCCGTGGATCCGCCTCGAGTCGGTGATTCTCGGTCCGACCCCTCACTTTCCCATCCGGACGACGGTCGAAGTCGCGATTCGTCCGGTGCCATACCGCGTGAACGGACCACACGAGCGCACTCGCTTTCGATACGTATCTCGAACCCACGCGGGAGTGTCTCGGGGTCGACGCGTGTGAGCAGCAACAGATCAGTCTCGTCGACCGCCACGAGCAATCGGACCGGATCGTGCCCATCGTGCTGGCTGAGACACCTGCGCCAGCGTTCTGATTTCGTCTTTCGACGAACCTGCCAGTCAGTGTAGTATCGACCGTCGGACCCCGCAAAGAGGGCCTCGACGACGTCCGCTATGACAACCATTCCATCACCTGTGATCGCTCGAATCCTGAGGGGGCTCGAGCGCCTGCTCCGTCCATTCCCATCGGATTCGACCGCCCGGTGGGCCATCGTCGCTCGGGTTAATATCGGCGACCTTTAAGAGATCGTGACTCTCTGCGGATCGTGACTGCTCGTCCGGAAAGGCTCGTCGAACGGACCGCAAATCGTATTCGATATAGTAACAACAGCACCGAGTCACACACTGATCGCCGATCCGTCTGGCAATCAGGTACGCACTGACGTGCAGCGGCTACTATAGGTCGTGATAGTAGCGCTACTCACGGTGCCGAGAAAACGGATCGAGCAGGTGGTCCCAGTCGTCGTACCTGACGGTGGAATCGCTACTCGGTAGCTTCGTCGTCTTCGTCGCCGCGGGCGAAGCTCGTCTGTGCCTCGCCACTCTCCTCGGCGGCACCCGCGTTGGGGCCTTCGATGAGCGACTCGAAGTCGTCGACCTCGTCGTACTGGTCCTGATAGACAAGGGCGGCCTTTCCGAGCGAAGAAATTTCGTAGAGACCGGAGCGCTCGGCTGGCCCGATCTTTCGAACGAGGCCGTAATCCTCGAGGACGGGCAGTCTCGTGTTGATGTTTTTCCGGCTCTTGCCCGTGTGGGCCGCCAGGTTCGTTGCGACGTTTCGCCCCTTGTCCTCGAGGGCCTCGAGGATCAGGAAATCAGTAGGTTGGCGGAGCTTCACTATTGGTCACTCTCGTACCGGACCTATATTTCCAGTGGTAACTAAGACTTTCGGCCGATCCCGCCCTGTAGTTGGCGGTACCATCCAGTGGTGGTCTGACTCGGGCGTCGACGGAGACTCTCCGATGAGTCACTCGAGGTGGTCGACGCCATCCGAGCCAAGCCATCGCAGGAACGCCGTCACGTCCTCCGGGGACCGAACCTGCACGGACGCATCGGTCGAGCGGTCGGTTCCGACTCGAACGCCGATTCCTTCGGGTTCGACCGCACGAAACGCGGACTCGTCGGTGACGTCGTCGCCCACGTAAACGGGGATGGTGTCCCGTGGAAGGTCAGCGGCGATCAACTCGACGGCGTCACCCTTTCCCCACTGAATCGACGGCCCGATCTCGAGGATGCACTTGCCGGACGACAGCTCGAGGTCGTCGCCGGCGATCCACTCGACGATCTCGCGTGTGGTCCGACGGACGACCGGTCGACTCGCCGCGGGGACGGACCTGAGATGAACCGTCCCCGTGAGCCGTTTGTTCTCGATACGAACGTTCGGGACGGGCTCGAGGACCGTCTCGAGGACTGCACAGACGGTGTCGAGACGGTCGGCTCGTTTCCTGGCGATCGGGTGAACCGCCAGCGAGCCGTTTCGGGCGAGTTCGAGGCCGTGGTTACCGGCGTAGATGCTCGGCGTGTCGATCCGACCACGAACGTCGGCCAACGCACGGCCGCTGACGATGGCTGTCGTCACTGCGGGGTCGGCGGCGAGTCCCTCGAGGGCCTGTTCCGCCTTCGTGAGTGGCGTCGCCTCGTCCGGGTTCTCGACGATCGGTGCGAGCGTCCCGTCGAAGTCGAGACACGCGAGCAGGTGTGAACCCCCCTCGAGCGTCGATTTGAGCGCTGGATGGTCGTCCTCGAGCGGACGGGGCAACGGATCGGTCTGGCTCGTGTTCATACCGGTGACGGTCGTTCGCGTGGATCGCTGTCGGAATCGTGGTCGGTCGAGGCCCCACGTTCGTCGGCGTGGACGCGTCGAATCCAGTCGAACTGCGTCGCCATCCACTGCTCGAGGTCGGCGTCGAAGACGCGGCTTCGAAGGGTGTTGATCCGTCGCTGGCGTTCGTGTCGGGGCATCGATACGGCTCGCTCGAGCTGATCGGCGATCCCGTCGACGTCGCTCGGGTCGATCGTCAACGCGTGTGGCCCGAGCAGTTCGTGGACGCCCGTTCGATCGCTCAGGACCAAGACGCCCTCGCCGTCGACCTGTGAGGCGACGTACTCCTGGGCGACCAGGTTCATCCCGTCAAGCAGCGGGCTCACGACCATCACGTCCGCACGGCGATAGAGCCGACAGAGCCGGTCGCGATCGAGGTAGGCTTCAGTGTAAACGATCGGTTGCCAGTCGTCCGTCTCGAACCGGCTGTTGATGCGTTCGACTTCGCTTCGGACGAGTTCGCCGTACCGTTCGTAGGCGGGAATGTCGGTCCGCGACGGCGACGTCTTCTGGACGAAGGTGAACTCGCCACGCCAGCCCGGGTTCCGTTCGAAGAAGCGTTCGACGGCGGCCAGTCGCTCCGGGATTCCCTTCGAGTAATCGAGCCGGTCGACCCCGAGTCCGACGACGGTTTCGGGGCCGACGCCCAGTTCGGAACGGACCGACTCCGCGGTCGGGTCCGCTGTCCGTGCGTCTCGATCGTAGGCCTCGGCATCGATTCCCATCGGCGTCGAGACGACGCGCGTCGTCGAACCCGCGTAGTCGACGGTCCGACTGACGTGATCGACCGCCGCGTCCGGGAGGTACCGATCGACACACTCGAGGAACTGTGCGACGTACCGATCGACGTGGAAGGCGAGCAGGTCGTTTCCACACAGCCCCTCGAGCAGTCGATCGCCGGCTGGACACTGCCTGAACGTTTCCGGCGTCGGCCACGGGACGTGCCAGAACTGGGCCACGGTCACCGACGCTGGCGTCGACTCCTGGACTATCCGTGGAGCGAGCGCGAAGTGGTAGTCCTGGATCCAGACGATCGACTCGTCCGTTGCGTGCTCGACGACCGCGTCGGCGAACAGTTCGTTGACCGTTCGGTACCACTCGTAGTCGTTCGAACGGTGCTCGACGAGGGTCGGAAACTCGTGACAGAGCGGCCAGAGGACGCGGTTGCTGAATCCGTAGTAGTAAGCGTCGACGGCCTCCTCGGAGAGGTCGATCCGGCGGAGGGTGTACGACTCGTCACCGGGTGGGACGGCGACGCAGTTGTCGTCATCGACCGCCTCGAAGTCGGCCTCGCCGTCACCCCAGGCGATCCAGGTTCCGTTCGCTTCCTGGACGACCGGGTCGAGACCGGCGGTCAGCCCACCGGTCGGTTCGTCGACCGTCAGAGACCGCTGTCGGCCCGCCATCACCCCATCCTCGTCGATCGCCGTCTCCTTGCCGTCGGTCGTCGATCCAGTGCCGTCAGTCATCGTCTTATCGTCACCTGCCCACGTCGTGTCCGCGCGGTCGCTTGCGTACTCGTGGCGGTACGGTTGCCGGTTCGAGACGACGATCAACGAGCCAGGACAGCTGGTGGCGCTGTCGGTCGAATCCTCGGTTGCTCGGCCGCACCCGTCGGCTCGTAACTGGTACGTACTCGAGTCTGTCGGCGACAGTCGCTCCTCGGGAGTTCGCATTCGCTCCGAGTAACAGGCCGCCGACGGGTTGGTTCACGGCCTGCATCCGCATGGAGATCATATCTGCGCAGGCTATCTAGGCCGTCGTGAAGCGCTACTCTCTGGCGATAGCGCTTCCCTACCGACACCAGAGCCGAGGTATAAATCGACAGCGCCTGCGACGGTCAGTAGTAATAGAGCTCGAGTTCGTGGCCGCAGTTTCGACAGCTGGTTTCGGTGCCCTGGAGGCGGTTCGTGTCGTCGCTCGGTGAGGTGGCGTCGGAATCAACGATACCGGGGCCTGGCGGGAGGAACGTGTCGACCGTGGCGTTACACGCCGGACAGCCGATGTTCATGGCGGAGCGGTTCGATCTGGACATGTCGAAGGCGTATTCGACGTCCCCCGATAGTTATACCAGTCGTACCACATCGTTTCGATCGCTTTCCGACGGTTCGACGCCAGAACGCAGTCGTTTCTCGATTCCGACGGCGAGCCGACGATTCATTGAGGTCGCCTATACGGCCTCGAGCGGCCCCGTATCTCCAGTTCACGCTCTCTCCCGGGGTCGCCGGCAACGGCAGGGCCTGGAGGTATCCTCGTCACTCTCCAACGGCTGGACATGTATCAGAACCTCCTGCTCGGGACTGACAATAGCGACGGTGCGCGACGGGCCACCGACCACGCGATCGCACTCGCCGACCGACTCGGCGCGACCCTGCACATCGTCTCGGTCGCCGAAGAGGGGCCGTTCAGCGCCGAAAAACGCGATGAGATGCGCACAGATCTCGAGGGTGAAGCGGCCGATGCGATCGAAGAGGCAGCACGCGCCGCACGTGAGGCCGACCTCGAGGTTACCACGACGGTGCTCGAGGGGGTCGCCCAGGAGGAGATCGTCGCGTTCGCGACGGAGAACCCGGTCGACATGATCGTGATCGGGACGAGCGGCCGGAGCGGACTCGATCACCTCGTCCTCGGCAGCGTCGCCGAAGAGGTGGTTCGAAACGCCCCTATTCCGGTCGTCACGGTTCGAGTTGAAGCCTAACGCGGCTGACAATCCATTCCTCGAACTCGGTCATCGGGCGGGCCGTCGTCGCGCCACTGACAGTCGGCATTCGATCGGCCGAGTTGGCTCGTAAGCCAGTGTTACTCGAGGATACGGTATCGATAATTTTCCCGACACTCGGTGTACCGGATTCCGTGGCCGATTACCCGGATGGCTCAGGCGACCGACGCCGCGACGTGGGTCCGAAGCGTGGTTCCTCGCGACCAGCGCGGGGGTCCAGACAGCACCCGCGAGCGGTTTCGAACGCACGGGATCGGCCGGAAACGGGGGTCGAGCGATGAGCGACCGTGCTACGACGGCAGTCGGCGACGTCAGCCGCGTCCTCGTCGTCGGCGACAGCTCGCGGATCGACGGACCGATAGACGCCCTCGAGACCGCGTTCGAGCCAGGGGCGGTGTTCCACGTCCGAACCGTGGCAGCTGCGCTCGACTGGCTCGAGGACGTCGAGGCCGAGTGCGTCGTCTGTGAGTTCGATCCGACCGGTGACGCCCCGTCGGTCGACACACTCGCCGCCGCGCTCGAGGACGTCCCGATCGTTGCCCTCACCGATCCCGGGGACGCCGACCGGGCGCTCGAAGCAGGGGCCGTCGACGTGGTCGACCCGAACGAGTCGGCTCGCGTCGTCGCGACCAGGGTACGAAACGCCGCTCGCCACGCGAGCGCCGCCGACGTCGAGAGCGCTCGATACCGCACGATCCTCGAGCACACCGACGCGGTCGTCTGCGTCCTCGAACCCGATGGGACGATCACGGATGCGAACGCTGCGGTCGACCGACGCATTGGGTACACTCCGGTCGAACTCGAGGGCACCGACCTCTCGAGGCTCGCCCATCCCGACGATCGGGCGGCAGTTCGCGAGACGATCGCCGACGTCTCGTCGGGGGCCGTTGGTTCGAACGACCGCCTCACACTCCGATTCGGGCGAGCCGACGGCACGTGGATCGTCGCCGACCTGGCGCTGCTCAACCGGCTCGAGGACCCGGTGATCGACGGTGTGGTGGCGACGATCACCGACGCGGTCGCCCGAAGCCCCACAGACGCGCCACCGGCCCCTGGAATCGACCGGCTCGACGAGCCGGCGTTCACCCTCGGTCCCGATTGGGAACTTCGCTACGCCAACGAGGCGGCGACGCGACTGTTCGATGGGAACCCGGAGCCGGGTGCGGTCGTCTGGGAGCAGCTTACAGATCCGGTTCGGTCTACGCTGTACGATCGGCTCCGTGAGGCCAGCGCGTCGGAGTCGGTCATCAGATTCGGCCTCTCAGACCCGGTCACCGACGACGACCTCGAACTCACTGCCTCACCAGATGAGACGGGACTCACCGTCCTGGCTCGTTCCGTCTCGTCGGATGAGACGGCCGCTCACGAGACGCTCGTCGGCGGCGACCGCGAGCGACTCGAGGTGCTCGAGTCCGCAGTCGACGCACTCGACGACGGCGTGGTGGTCCTCGATGGGGAGACGGTTCGGCTCGCGAACGCGACGCTCTCGAGGTGGGCTGGTGGCGAACCGCTGGTCGGGCTGACAGTCGACACGTTGTTCGCCGACGACCTCGCCGAGACCGTTCGAGAGCGTTCCCGGTCGACGGTCGTCCGGTGGATGGAACCGGTCAGCGGCGACCTCGCGGTCGGAGCCGAACCGCGAGCCGTCGACGTCTTCGTCGTCCCGCTCCCGCAGGCGAAGCTGACGCTCTGTGTCGTCCGTGATCGCCGTCGCTCCGCTGCAGCCGCACTCTCGGCGGTCCGAGCGACGACCGCCGACCTTCGACGGGCCCCGTCGCGGCCAGCCGCCCGACGATCGGCCGTCGATGGCATCCGGGAATGTCTCGACGCCGAGTTCGTCGGCTGGTACACCGTCGATGAGGGCCTGCTCAGCCCCGCCGCCGTCGCAAGCGATGAGGCAATCGCCGACGGCGAGCCGAGATCCCTCGAGTACGACGACGCCGGACTGTCGGATCTGCTCGAGCGGGAGGCGATCAGCGCCGTCGATCGGCCGGCGCTCGTTCCCGTCCTCGAGCGCGCAGGCATCCAGGCCGAACGCGTGGTCGCGGTTCCGGTGGGTGACGGAGCCATCGTGCTCACGGCCAGCAGCGAGCCGCTGCCCCCCAATCGGCTCGAGCTAACGTCGGTCGAGACGATCGCGACGGTGGCGACACTCAGGCTCGAGGAACTCGGGACGCGACGACGCGTGCGCGAGTGTCGGCGCCACCTCTCGCGCGCGGAGACGGATGCGTCGACGGCAGCCCGACTACAAACGATCGAACGGGAACTACTGGCGGCTGAAACCCGCGACGCCGTCGAACAGCGACTCTGTGCGGGCATCAGGTCGCTCGAGGGAGAGGCGACCGACGCGATCGACCTCGTCTGGGTTGGGGGTATCGACGCGGGGATAGAGATGATCGATCCGCGCACGTGGGACGGCGACGACGGAGCCATCCTCGAATCGGCGTCGATACCGGTCGACGACACGGGGGTCGATCCGACGGGACGGGCAGCGGCCAGTCGAGATATCGTCGTCGTCGAGGATCTCGAGGCATCCCTCCGTGACGCACCGACACTCGAGACACCCGAGTTCGACGATGGGGCGACACTCGAGGACGACGAGCGGACGGCGTGGACCCAGACCCTCCTGACGCGTGGCGTGCGATCGGTTCTGGCCGTTCCCATCGAATACGAGGGGTTCCAGTACGGCGTCCTCACCGCGTATGCGACCCGGTACGGGGCGTTCGACGACCGAACGCGTCGGGCCACCGAACAGCTGGCAACGGTCGCTGGCCACGCGCTCGGCTCGCTCCAGCGAAAACGGGCGCTGCTCGCCGACGCCTGGAGCGAACTCGAACTCGCCTTTCGGGACGAGACGGAACCGCTTTCTGCGGCCGTACGCAGGCTCGACCGCCGACTCGACGTCAGGTCCGTCGTTCCGCGATCCTCGGGTGGTTCGACAGTCTACTGTGCAGTTGCCGACGTGGGGACTGTCGACGTCGAAGCAACCCTCGAGGACGTCGACGGCGTCGGTGCCGTCCGACAGGTCGGCGAAGCGACCAACGGGACGCCCGTCGAACTCGTCCTCGCGGAGACAAGCGTTGCGGGAACCATCGCGGACCACGGCGGCCGGGTTCGTTCGGTCCGCCCGGTGGCCGACCACACCAAGCTCGTCGTCGACCTGCCGAGCAACGTCGGCGTCCGGCCGTTCGTCCGCGCGCTCGAGCGTGTCTATCCGGGGACAGAACTGCTCGCTCGCCGCGAAGAAGAACGAACCGACCGGTCGACGCGGCCGTTCGACACGGAACTCCGCGAGCGACTCTCCGACCGACAGCTTCGAACCCTCGAGACGGCCTACTATAGCGGCTTCTTCGAGTGGCCACGCGAGAGCACCGGCGAAGACGTCGCCGAATCGCTCGGCGTCTCCCAGCCGACGTTCAGCCGGCACTTCCGGACTGCACAGCGAAAGCTATTCGAACTGCTGTTCGACAACGGCCAGGAGTGACTCTCTCGGTCGCGAACGCACCGGCTGCCGGCGTACGCGGCGGTCAGGGAAAATTCGCGTCTTTCGATCGCGAGTAGTGTGCGTCTCCTCACCTACCGGCGGGATACCAATCCGTTCTCGAGGACACCGCTCACGTCCGATCGAAGTGGAAGAAACACATCAAGAAGGGAGATTGTACTGAAACAGAGTATCGGTAATACGGTGTTTATTCCAGTAACAGACGTTCAGCAGGAAAGACGGATGAATAGGTATTGACGACAACGATCCGAGCGGTTCCGTATATAGCTCCTACGACCATGTAGCCGCGGTCGAATCTGAGACGTAATGAGCGCGTACCCGGTAAGGAGTTCTTACAGTTGTCGTCCACCCGGACGGCGGAGTGACACGTGAGCATCGACGTCGTCGACCTCGAGAGCGACCGGTCCGTTCTCAGGTCCCAGGCCGACGGTGGGGTCGTTGCACAGCTGCGACTCGACCATCCGGATCTCGTCCTCCGACCGACCCTGCGTCGTGTCTCCGACGTAAGCGTCGAACCGGAGTACTGGACGACCCTCGAGACGGGCCGTACCCTCCTGTTCGTCACCGTTTTCGCCGACGTCTTCGACGGCTTCGAGACGGCACTCGAGACCGACCCGACCGTGGTCGACCCCGTTCTGGTCGACCGGTACCCTGACCGGCGGGTCTACCGCGTCGCCCTCGCCGACCGGGCGAAACGCTTCGCCGCTGGAACCGCCGAGGTCGGGGGGCGACTGCTCGAGATCACGAGTTCGCGCGACGGGTGGCTGGTCCAGCTCCAGTTCCCGAATCGGGACGCACTCGTCGCGTTCAACGAGCACTGTCGCGGTCGAGACGTCTCGATCGCGGTCGAACACCTCCGTGTCTCCGACGACGGCGACGACGGCGTCGTTGCACTTACAGAAAAACAACAGGAACTGCTCGCGGTTGCCCACGAAGAGGGGTATTTCGACGTCCCTCGTGGCATCTCTCAGGACGAACTCGCCGAGCGACTCGGCGTCTCGAAGTCGGCCGTCTCTCAGCGGCTCCGGCGAGCAATCGGCGAACTCTGCGACGCAACGCTCGCTCGATAGCGGTCGGAAAACGCAGGCGAAGTCACCACTCTGAGCTCACTTGAATCGGAGGTACTGTCGGTCGTACTCCGGCTCGCCCTGTCGTGGGTGGATCGTAATGAACGACTCAGGCGGGAGTTCGACCAGTCGCGACGGTAGGTCCTCGAGTTCGGTGTGCCATCCGACGTCACCACGACGCGGCGAAACTGCGGCGACGAGATCGTCTTCTTCGGCGGCCTCCTCGAGCGTCGGCAGGAGTTGATTCCATCGATCGACCGACTGGAACTCGGCCGTGACGTCCTCCTCGACGAGGTCGAAGAGTTGTTCGAACTGGTGGGCCGACCCTTCGACGACCAGGACGGTCAGTTCAGCGCCGATTCCTGTCGCGATCCGTTTGATGAGGTGGACGGCTTCATAAAACCCTTCGTGGTGGTCTGCACCGATCGGGACGACGACGAAGAGCCGACGCGTCGTGTTGATGGGGTGGCCAAGCCGTGAGATGAGCACGGGAAGGGTGGTCCGCTCGAGGACCTGATCGATGATGCTACCGAAGATCCGGTGACGGAAGCTCTCGGTCGCGTCCCACCCCACGATGATCTGGTCGGCCTGGACTTCGACCGAGCCCTGGACGATCCCGGAGGCAACGTTGTGGTTCACTCGGGCTTCGGTGTGGATTGGAACCTCCGCGGCACTACCCGATGCGGCAAGCTCCTCGAGTTCGACCTGAACGTCCGCGACCTGCTGTTCGGTCGATCCGCCTTGATCTGGCTGGACGACGGTCAACACGTTGACCGGCGCTTCGCTTTGGCCCCCTTTGATGACGAACGCGAGATCGAGAAGTCGCTGCTGGAGTTCGGCGTTGTGCGACAGCGGTAACAGGATGTTGGGATCTCTCGCCCCGCCATTGTCGTCCTCGACATTTCGCTCGAGTGCGAGTTGCGTGGCGTACCGTTCGGTCAGCCACGGGCTCACGAGTGCGGTGACGAGCAACATCAACACGACGGCGTTGAGCACTTCCGGCCCGAACAACCCGGCGTCGAAGCCGACGAGCGTAATCGCCAGCGCAGCCGCCGCCTGTCCAACCGAGAGCCCGAAGATGACCCCACGTTCGTTCGGGGTGTACCCCTGTACGTGCGAAACGGCCCAGGCAGCGCCACCTTTCGCTGCGACCATGATCGTGATGATGACGGCGGCCGTCTGGAGGGTGGCTGGCCCGTCGAAGATGACCCCGAGATCGACGAGCATGCCGACGTGAAAGAGGAAAAACGGGATGAAAAAGGCGTTCCCGACGAACTCGATGCGGTTCATGAGCGTTCCCCCGGTGGGGATCAGCTGATTGAGGGCGATTCCGGCGACGAACGCACCCAGGATCGGCGCGAGATCGAGGAGTTCAGCCAGACTGGCCGCCGCGAAGATGGCGGCCATCACGAACAGGAACTCGAAGTAACTCTCCTCGCTGAAGTTCTGGAAGAACCACCGCGAGGCCGGTGGCAGGACGAACCACGCGCTGCCGAAAAGGATGACCAGCGAGAGGCCGACCTGACCGAACAGCAGGATCGAGAGGTCGCCGTCGACGGCACCCATGACGATCGCCAGCACGATCAGCGCAATTGTATCGGTGAACAGGATGCCACCGAAGACGGCGGTGACGGCCCGGTTCTTCGTCACCCCGAGCCGGTTGACGATCGGGTACGCGAGCAGGGTGTGCGAGGCGAACACCGCCGACAGCAACATCGCCGGCATAAGCTCGAGGCCGAGTACCGTGTGCGTCGCGAACGTCCCGACGGTAAACGGGAGGAAGAAACTCGCCAGGCCGAACAGTGCCGCGTTCTCCGGTGCTTCTTTAAATCCCTGGATGTCGAGTTCCAGCCCGACGGTAAACAGTAAGTAGATCAGACCGACCTCACCGAGCAGTTCGATCGCATCGGAGTGTTCGACGACGCCGAGCGCACCCGGTCCAAGGAGGGCACCGACGATCACGATACCGACGATTCCTGGTTGACCGAACCGCTTGGCTAGCAGCGGCGCGACCAGAAAGACGATCATCGCGATCGTGAAGACGAGCACCGGCTGCTCGAGTGCGAGCCCGAGGACGGCAGGAAGTGGTGTCGCGTTCATTGAGACGGGAGCTCATCGGGAGACGCAAACGGGACCAGCTGACCGTTCAGTACCGGCAAACGAGACGGCGGTCGTGACGGTTCGGTTCGGAACAGGGTTATCGTCGGGTGGAAATGGCCGGACGGGTAATAAAACGTCGGATTTCAGCCCCCGTTCGCCGCAAATGGAAACTTTGGACACGATTACGGATTTGAAACTGGATAACTGAACCATTTCAGGGAATCCACCCGACGAATAGGCGGTTCTATCGGTGACAGAGGCTGTCGGCCCGTCGCTCGTGTTCGCCCACAGTTGCCAGCACTAGCGAGGAGCGGTTCGACTGTCAACCGTTGTCTAACCCTACTGAGCGTTCAGCCACGGATACGGCTCGAGCGGGTGTTCGTACACCCTGCGTTCCTGGCTGTTCGCTTGACATACTCCCGATTCCGTGGGCGTTCAGTCGGATCTTGGGCCGAAATGGGCATCGTTCTGTACGATCGTTCCGTCTCGAGGCACGATGTGGTAGTCGGGGAACCGACCCTCGAAGGTTTGTTTCGACCCCCCAGCGAAAAATTACCACGACGCTACCCGGTTCAGTAGCCCGTCTATAGTAATGATTCGGGCTGTCCGTCATCCACCTATGCCCATGTATCGGTTATCTCACTTGGTCGTCGCTGAACGACGTCCACGGACAGCGTCACCCCCGTCGACGAACGATACCGCCTCCACCGAACCGTCGAGTCTACTGTACGGACGGGTGACCGAGAGCCACCGACGCTCAACCGGTCGGTGATCACGAATGTGTGGGATCATCGGTCACGTCGGAGAGGGTAACGCACTGGAAACGCTGCTGACCGGGCTCGAGAACCTCGAGTACCGCGGGTACGACTCGGCGGGCGTCGCCGTCCAGAACGGCTCCGGAATCGCTGTCGAGAAGCGCTCCGGTGAAGTCGACGAACTGAAAGCTTCGATTCAAGACGTCTCGCTCGAGGGACGTGTCGGCATCGGCCACACGCGATGGAGCACACACGGCCCGCCGACGGACGCAAACGCGCATCCGCATACGGACGAGACGAAAGACGTCGCCGTCGTCCACAACGGGATCATCGAGAACTACGCCGAACTCAGAACGTGGCTCAAAGCGAACGGCTGTGAGTTCACGAGCGATACCGACACCGAGGTCATCCCTCATCTCATCCAGTACTACCTCGATGAAGGGCTGGCCGGCGAGGCGGCGTTCCGAAAGGCGATCGAAGAGCTCGAGGGTAGCTACGCCGTCACGGCGATACTCTCTGACGAACACGTCCTCTATGCGGCCCGGAAGGGATCACCGCTGGTCGTCGGCATCGAGGACGACGAGTTCTTCCTCGCGAGCGACGTTCCCGCGTTTCTCGAGTACACGGACAGCGTCATCTACCTCGAAGACGGCGATGTCGTCGTCGTCGACGAAGACGGAATCGAGTGTACGGACCTCGAGGGGAATCCAGTTTTACGCGAGCCCGAAACTGTCGACTGGGACCCCGAACAGGCGGGGAAAGGCGAGTACGATCACTTCATGCTCAAGGAGATCCACGAACAGCCGACGTCGCTGGCTCAGGCGATCGAGGGTCGGATCGACCCCGAGTTCGGCGATCTCTCCCTCGAGGGGTTTCCTTACGGTGCGTTCGGCGACGTCGACAGTGTTCAACTCATCGCGTGTGGGACATCATATCACGCGGCGCTGTACGGAACGTTCGCGCTCCGAAAGGCCGGCGTTCACGCTACCGCACTGTTGGCCAACGAGTACAGCGTCTCGGCCCCGCCGATCACCGAGGATACGCTCGTGATCGCGGTCACCCAGAGCGGGGAGACGGCGGATACGCTAAGCGCGCTTCGGCAAGCGAACGCCGGGGGCGCACGGACGGTGACCGTCACGAACGTCGTCGGCTCGACTGCCGCCAGAGAGGCCGACGACGCGCTGTTCATCCGCGCCGGTCCCGAAATCGGCGTCGCCGCGACCAAGACCTTCTCCTCGCAGGCCGTCATGCTCACCCTGTTGGCCCAGCGTATCAGCCAGGACCTCCGCGGACGCGGCTCCACCGACCTCGCGTCGCTGCTGCCCGAACTGGCCCGGATGCCCGCCGCCATCGGGTCCGTCCTCGAACACTCTCGGGCGGAGGCGATTGCTGAGCGGTACGACGGAAGCCAGTCGTACTTTTTCATCGGCCGTGGCCTCGGCTACCCGGTGGCACTCGAGGGAGCGTTGAAGTTCAAAGAGATCACGTACGAACACGCCGAGGGGTTCGCTTCGGGTGAACTCAAACACGGCCCGCTCGCGCTCGTCACTCCCGACACACCCGTCTTTGCCGTCTTCACCGGCGAGGAAGACGAGAAAACCCTGAAGAACGCCGAGGAGGCACAGACACGGGGTGCGCCCGTGATCGCCGTCTGTCCCGACGGCCACGCCGCGACGGAGGTCGCAGACGCTCACCTCGAGATCCCCGAGACGGATCCGAGCCTCGCCGGACTGCTCTCGAACGTGCAGTTACAGCTGGTTTCTTATCACGCCGCTGACCTCCTGGATCGGCCGATCGATAAGCCACGAAACCTCGCGAAAAGCGTTACCGTGGAGTAACCGGCTGTTTCTCAGGGCCGGTCCACGGCGTACCATGCTGTGAAATACCAGCAGCGACTGGCTCGAGTGCGTGTCTCGGGACACACAGGACGTAAGGCCACCCCCGTAGCCCCACGTCCAGGGGTGTCCGTCTACTCGACCCACACTCGATAGCGTCGGAATCGGATCTGGAGGGAGTGCGGTGATCGACTGATGACGGTCTACCGATCGATACCCTCCGGTTAAACTAGCCGTCTCCCTGCTTATAAATACGACACTTGATAGCTACGGGCGACGAGCACAGCGAGATCCGATAGCGACAGGCTACAACGACAGCGGGACCCGCTCGCCCGTCTGGCGAGCTATAGTAACCACTGCACGACAGTGCGCACCTGATGGCCAGCCGGATCGGCGATCAGCGTGCAACTCGGTGCAGTGGCTACTATATACCAGTCTGAGTGGCAGTCTCAGTCCACTCTTCGGGCGGTCGACGACCAGCCCTCGAGCACTCGGTCGACTACCGGTCGCGGTCGACGACCTCGCCCGGTGTCGTCGTCGCGCCGGCGGTGAGTTTCAGTCCCGGAGTCAGACTCGAGTTGATCCCGGTTTTGACGCCGTCGCCGACGACGACACCGAACTTGCGCCGGTCGGTCGAGAGGCGATCGCCTTTCACCGCAAATCGGACGTCCCCCCCGTCGTGACGGAGGTTCGCGACGGTCGTCCCCGCGCCGAAATTCACGTCGCGGCCGAGGACGCTGTCGCCGACGTACGAGAGGTGATTGACCGTCGCCCCCCGTGAGAGGACGCTGTTTTTGATCTCGACTGCGTTGCCGACCGACGCGTCCTCGCCAAGCAGCGTCGCCCCTCGAACGTAGGCGTTCGGCCCGACGGTCGCCCCCGACCTGATCAACACCGGCCCCTCGACGACGGCTCCCGGCTTCACCGTCGCACCGGCCTCGACGACGACGGTCCCCCCGAGGTGGGCTGCGTCGCTGACCGTGCCGTCGATTCGACGCTCGAGGTCGCCCAGCTTCCACTCGTTGGCCTCGAGCAGCTCCCAGGGTCGGCCGACGTCCATCCATCGGGCCGTCGTCACCGGCGTGACGGCGAACTCGTCGATGACGCGGGCGAGAACGTCGGTAATCTCGTGCTCGCCGCGTTCACTCTGTGCGACGTCGAGCCAGTCGCGGGCGACGCCGGGGAAGGTATACGCACCGGCGTTCGCGAGGTTCGTCGGGGGATCGGCAGGTTTCTCGACGATGTGATCGATCGTCCCGTCGGCGTCGGTGCGTAACACACCGTACTGTCGCGGATTCTGGACCTCGACCGCACAGACCGCCGGACAGGCGTCGAACAGTCGTTCGATCGCGGCCGGATCGTACAGGTTGTCGCCGTTCAGGACGGCGAACGGCCCCTCGAGGTGCTCGCGGGCGACGCTGACGGCGTGGGCTGTCCCCGCCTGTTCGTGCTGGACGGCGTAGTCGACGGGTCGACCGCGATACTCCGTCCCGAAGTACTCTTTGACCGTGTCCGCTTCGTAGCCGACGACGAGGACGACTTCGTCGGCACCGGCGTCGATGGCTGCGTCGACTGTATGGGCAACGAGCGGTCGGTCCGCCACCGGTAACATCGGTTTCGGCACAGACGCAGACAGCGGTCGGATCCGGGTTCCCTCTCCCGCCGCGAGAACGACTGCTTTCATGAGGCGTGCTACGTCGATACCGCGGATAATTATACGTCAGCTACTGGCCGCCGTCACCCGGTTTCACATCCATTCTCCGGTGCAGGCGGCCGATTCCGCCGACGCGATCGGCCCGCGATCTGGCACTCGTCACGCAGTCGAGTCGCTCCCGGCCGATCCGCGGATCGGTCGGTTTCGCGAACGCCCACGCAGTGATCGGCTCTACGATCGACTTCGGATCGGTCGGTGAGAGCCACCCACGGCCCGAGTGGAGAGGGTAAAACGACGTGTTTCCAGGTAGAAATGTATAATTTCTCGGGTTCGAGTACGTCTCGCTCCCGATACCGGGACAGTCACGTCTGCAGGATTGTCACGGACGTAACGTGAAACTAATCGCTGAAAACTGAGTTATGGAGTCTATATTAAATACCGTTCTGTCGGAATCGCCTGTTGATGTCGACGGAACTGACCGACGCGAAGTGGACGCCGATGACGTCCCGTGAGCATACGAGTGCCCCCCGGTGTGTCAACTGTGGTACCCAGGTAACAAGACAATTCGCTCGCGTGTTCGGCGACAACCGCGATGTCGTCCACGCCTGTCCAGACTGTGCGACGTATCGCGAGATGAAGACCTCCGACTTTATTCCCAAAGACGCCCGATAGCCCCGCTGGCCTCGAGCCCACGAGTGAACCGCCCGTATTCGACGACGGTGGAAGACGGGACGGACGCCACCTCGCTTCTATTCGATCTCCCGTGTTTGAGCAGCCGAGGCGTCTACGACGAGTCCCGTGGCCGTCTCGAAGAGCCGTTTTGCGTCCGACTCCGCTCGAGCCTCCGCGGTGACCCGGATGACGGGTTCGGTCCCGCTGGCCCGGATCAAGAACCAGCCGGT
The DNA here is from genome assembly GCF_003430825.1 of Natrarchaeobaculum sulfurireducens. Lineage (NCBI taxonomy): Archaea > Methanobacteriati > Methanobacteriota > Halobacteria > Halobacteriales > Natrialbaceae > Natrarchaeobaculum > Natrarchaeobaculum sulfurireducens. The sequence goes on from NZ_CP024047.1 coordinate 2,336,491, forward strand.
GTCGGTCTCGACGCGAACGCCGTCAAGCGTTTCGACGTCGTCGAATCGGCGATCGACCTGTCGGGTCACCGCCGCCATGGTGGCGCGTTTGTCCGTGACCTCGATCGAGTCGCGTCGGATCGGGTACCGGTCGATCGCGTCGACGAGTTCGGAGAGCGGGCCCTGACTCGCGACCAGTTCGACGAGTTTGCAGGCTGCAAGCGGGCCGTCCGGGCACCGTGTTTCCTCTGGCCAGATCCACGCACCGCTTGGCTCGCCGCCGAAGACGACGTCCGCTTCGGTGGTCCGTTCGGCAACGTAGACGTCACCGACTCTCGTCCGAGTCACGCTAGCACCGACGGCCGCGAGCGCGTCGTCGACGGCGAGACTTGTGTCGACCGGAGCGGCGATGCGATCGCCCGCCCCCGCAGCTCTGCTGGCGAAGATCGCCAACAGCGCGTCTTTCGGCACGAACGTTCCGGTCTCGTCGACCGCCATCATTCGATCGGCGTCGCCGTCGTGAGCGATGCCGAGGTCGGCGTCGGTCTCGCCGACGAACGTCGACAGCGCCTCGAGCGACTCTCTCGTGGGTTCGCTCGGACGACCGGGGAACGCACCGTCGGGCTGGCCGTTCAGCGTTCGGACGTGACAGCCGAGGTCGGCGAGCACCGTCGGTGTCACCCCACCCGCGCCGTTGCCCAGGTCGACGACGACGCTCGGCGCTTCCTCGAGGTCGACGGCCTCACGTAGTTGGGCGGCGTGTTGGGTGCGGGCCGACTCGCGACGGCGTCGCCGTCCCAGTTCGTCCCATCGGGACGGGTCGTAGTCCTCTTCACGGATGCGGCGTTCGATTGCGTCGCGACGGTCGGGACCGAACGCCTTCCCGGACGGTGTCCAGAGCTTGATCCCGTTGTCCGTCGCCGGGTTGTGCGAGGCCGTGATCACGATTCCTGCGTCGGCGTCGTAGCGACCGACCGCCCTCGCGACCGTCGGCGTCGCCTCGAGGCCGACGTCGATCACGTCCGTCCCACACTCACGCAGGCCCGCGGCGACTGCGTCGGCGAGCATCAGCCCGCTCTCTCTGACGTCCCGGCCGAGGACGACCGTGTCGTAGCCTGCAGAGCCGACCGCCCGACCGACCGACAGCGCCAGCTCCGTCGTTACCGTCTCCCCGACGGGACCGCGAATGCCGCTGGTTCCAAACATACGCCTCGATGATGGTCCAGGGGTCCTTACTATGTGGGTATTAACCCCGTTTTCCGGATCGCCGTCGAGTAGTCGAATCAGTATCGAACTGTTCAGTGTGCGTGCCTACTGTCGACGGTCGAACGCGTCGGAGCGGGAGCGAACCGGCCGCCACGCGGCGATATCCTGGATCGGTAGTTCGCCCCTATATTTCTGAACCATCTCGGTCGTATATATGGGTCGTCTCCGAATCGGTGCGGTACACGCAGCCCACATGAGCGCAACCGAACACGATTCCGACGTCGAGGGTGAGCAGACGACGATCACCGACCTCTCTCCCAGTGCGAAACTCGTCTACAAAGTCCTCGAATACGAAGGCGAGCTGACCCAAGAAGAGATCGCAACCGAGTCACGACTCTGTGCGCGAACCGTCCGGTACGCGCTCGGCAAACTCGAGGACAGCGACCTGATCGCCAGCCGCGTCTGTCTCGACGATGCCCGACAATCGAACTACTGGATCCGCGACTAGCGCAGCTTTCGGTACTGATCGACCACGAGGTCGAGCCCGAGCGAGCCGTCGGTGATCTCGTAATGGGTCTCGAGCCGCGGATTGAACTTCGCCTTGTACCGATTGATACTCGGGACGCCGGCACCGACCATGTCGTAGCGAGCGATCTCGTTCCGGAGACCATCGCGCATGACGTACCAGTCGAGCAGGTCGTTGACCGGTAACTCGAGATCCGTATCGGGCTTGACGCCGCCTTGCCACCGGTACCGGGTCCGGGCCGATTCGACGACGAGGATGCCGCCGACGAACTCGCCGTCGATGCGACAGACGTAGGGCCTGAGCGATCCGTCGGGGAGCCGATGGTAGGCCTTCTGGGCGAATTCGGTACTCAGGTGGAACGAGCGGTCCTGATTCTCGTATCGTCTGTCGACCTGTTCGACGATGCGTTCGACGTCGGTGATGTCACCTTCCTCGACGACGTAGGCGTCTTCGTCCGCGTTCCGGATGTTGTTCCGGGCGTCCCCGCTAAAGCGGTTCAACAGCTCTTCTTCGTCTCCCTCGAGGTCGACGACGTACGTATAGCCCGGTTTCACCTCGTAATCGTTCCAGACGAACGGGCGGACGTCGTCGAACTCTGCGGCGATGAACTTCGAGTAGATCGGCGAGAGTTCCTCGTCGACCCACTCGAGACAGCCCTCGAGAAAGCGTTTGATCCGGCGGTCGGCCTTGCGCTGTTTCAGTTTCTCGACGTTCAACACGGCTGGACCGAGATAGGGCGACCACGAGCGGGGAGCCGGTGAGAACGCGCCGGTGAACGGTCCCCTCGTGTACTCGAAGATCGGAAAGATCCCGACGGCCTCCTGGCCTTTGAACCCAACCAGCAGGTGCGGTCTCGTGCCAGTGTCGGCGGCTTGAAGACGGAGGGCTTCAGCCCGAAAGAACGGGTTGGTCCCGCCGGAACGTTCGACGTAGCGGTTCCACTCGTCGGCTTCGGTTCGTGGGTTGAGAACCCTGAGTTCGACGGTCATAGATATCCCAGGTCGGAGAGACGATCTTCGACCGCGCTGTGTTCCGTCGCTGCGATGGCGTTCGACTCGTAGGCTGGATACTCCGCTTTTGCGGTCTCTTCGACGATCGGGAGCGGCTGGCCGTCCATCTCCGCGTCGATCGGGACGCCAAACAGCGAACAGATCGTCGGCGCGACGTCGAAGATCGTCGGGCTCGCTCCCGCGAGCGAGACGTCCTCGTCGAACGCCGGACCTGAAGCCGCGACGACGCCGGTTCGCTTGTGGTTCCAGGACTCCATCGGCTCGCCGAACGTTCCCTGGCCGATATCCGCGGTAATCGCGGTGTCGAAGTCGGCCGGCACCGTCACGATGTCGGGTGCGTCCTCGAGGTATGGCCCCTCGAAGTACGTCTCTCGGGGTTCGACAGCGTCGAAGATCGGCTCGCCGTCGGGTGTTCGAAGGCCGGAGAGGTCCTCGATCACCGACTCTCGGAGGGCCTCGTACGCCGATTCGGGGACGACGCCGTTTGGCTCCCGACTCTCGAGGTTGATTCGCAGACCCAGTTCGCTCTTCGACCGCATGTAGACCCGCGACTGTGGGAAGTCGACCTGCTCGCTGGCGGCCCGGATCATCCCGTTCGGCACCCGTCTGCCGATCGGCTCTTTCAGGCCGACGCGATCGAGCGCGCCAGCGACACGCTGGGTCGTGAGCCCGACTTTCGCCGCGGCGTTCATGGCGTGTTCGATCGGGCCCGTCTCGTGTCCACCGGCGTCCTCGCCCTCGAGTAAGTCGTTCTCCCAGGACGCCGTCCAGTTAGGCATCCCTTCGCCACCGCTGCGGGCGGCGACGTCGCCGCGTTCCCGGAGGTACTCGTTGATCCGGAACTCGGGGCCAGAGACCGTCCCGATCCCGTGGTCGCTGACGACCAGGACGTTCTCGGGCTCGAGTTCCTCGATGGTTTCCTCGACCTGCTGGTCGACTGCACGGTAGACGGCTTCGATCGCCTCCTTGTCTCCCGGCCGTTCGTGGAACACGCTGTCGGTCTGTTGGAACTGTAGAAAGCCGAAATCCGGCTCGATCCGCCTGGAGAGGTATCGAAACGCCTTACCACGGTATTCGATGGTTCGTTCGTATCCCTCGATCGACCGATCCGGTTCCGGACCGCTCTGGGGATAGACCCGATAGCCGCCACAGGCGAGTTTCACATCCTCGAGGATCCCCGTCGGGTGACAGTCGGGGTCTTCGGGAGCGGTCATCCCCGGAATCAACGCCCCGTCGAACTCGCTGGGTGGGTGCGTGACGGGGACGTTGACGACGACGCTCGAGTAGCCGTGTTCGGAGAGCAGTTCCCAGACCGAACGCGCCCTGACGTGGGTGGCGTTCACCACGTCCCAGTCGTAGCCCTCGAACGAGAGAAAGTCATAGACGCCGTGTTTTCCCGGATTCTTCCCGGTGAACAGCGACGGCCAGGCACTCGCCGTCCAGGGCGGAATCTGGGACTGGAGTGGCCCGCTCGCGCCTGTGTCGAACAGTTCGCGTAGCGTCGGAATCGTCCCCGACTCGAACAGTGGCTCGAGTACGGGCCGACACCCGGCATCGAGCCCGACGACGAGCAACCGCATGCCGTCTTCGTCGGACGAATCTACCATGGACTACGCTTCTCCCCGTCAGGCTTTGTTATGCAAACGCTTTGTCACTGTAAGCCGACTCTTCGTCGACCTGTGTCGGGCCGGGCAGTCCGCCGTCGTCGACTGTAGGGCCAGCCTGCCGTGACGGGTGCGATCGTACCCATCGCATCACTAAGAGGATGATTCACCGAATAGGAAGTGCAATGTGTGGGTTGCTCCCAGTGTCTGGGGCTGGGTGGGTGCTGGATGATTAAGGAAACGCCATCGCTATTCGTGCCGTCACCGTCGACGAACCAGGGACACAGCGTCGACTCGTTCTTGAATCGACACGCTCAGGAGTTCGTCTTCTATGGGTCCGGAAAAGCGGCGTTGTATGATGGACTCGCCGGACTCATCGAACCAGGTGAGACCGTTCTCGTCCCGGCGTACCTCCCTGACGCCGTCGTCGAACCGCTGTACGACCTCGAACTCGAGACGGAGTATTACGCCCTCGAGCCGTCACTTGCACCTGATTTCGTCGATCTGGAACGACGGCTCGACGACGACGTGATCGCCGTTATGTCGGTGAACTACTTCGGGTTCCCGCACCCGGGACTGGACGAGTTACGATCGATCGTCGCTGACTACGGGTGTTATCACGTCGACGATAACGCACACGCACCGCTCAGCGTAGACGGCGAAACGGTACTCGGCACGCGCGGGCATCTCGGGGTTACGAGCCTGTGGAAGCTGTTCCCCGTTCCGGACGGGGCGATACTCTATCTGAACGACGAACAGGCCGCCGAAGCGTACGATCCCTCCTCGTCGGCTGGCGTTCGGGATGGATTCGACGGTTCCGACTGTCGATACCTCCTGAAGTCGGCGTTCCGTGACGTATTCGATCGAAACGGAACGATTCGTCGGTCGATCGACGCCATACTGGCCAGCCGCAACGACGGACGCTCCGTTGGCGGCCCTCGAGAACGGTACGAAAAAGGGAAACGACCCATGTCGAAACTCTCGGCGTACGTCGTCGAGGAGTCAGACCCACGGGCCATCAGGCAGGCCCGCCGACAGAACTACCTGGCCTGGCGGCGAGCCCTCGAGTCCCGAGACGACGTCGAGTTCGTCTTCGAGTCGCTTCCCGAGGGGATCTGTCCACAAGTGGCACCGGTCAGAGCGGCCGGTCACGAGCAGTTCCGTGCGGAACTCGACCGCTGTGGCGTTGGCGGTGCGAAGAGATGGCCACGCCTCTCACCGCGGGTTCGAGAGAAGCCGACCTACGAGACCGCGACGAGACTCGCTCGAGAGATCGTCACGCTTCCGGTCCACCAGCACATCGCTCCGTCGACGATCCTCGACGTGGGGAGACAGCTTCGGCAGTGATCGCGCCCATGCGCGTGGTGAGCTCATAGCGGTGATCCGTCAGCCGTCCGCCCCCACGAGCGTCAGCTTCGCTCGGACGTCCGCCGCGAGGGCGTATCGGCGGCCCGCTTCCCTGTCGAGGACGGACTCCGTCCGCAGCTCCGAGAGCAACCCCTGGACTGCGACCGGTGAGCGGTCGACGCGCGGGGCGATCGTCGCGGTTTCGAGTGGGCCGTCCCGAGCGAGTTCCGCGACGACGCGGGCGGCCGTCTCGAGCGAACACTGCGAGCGGTCGCTCGCCGCCTCGACCCGGTCTGTGATCCCGATCGTCTCGAGAAGGTCGACGAACTCGCGGCGTTCGTTCGCGACGACGATCTCTGCCAGCCCCGTCTCCTCTTCGGAGGCGTAGCCGAACTCGACCGCATCACCGTCCGCGTGGACGATCGGCTCTGGGTGGTCGCTCGCCGTGTCGGCGTCCTCCAGTTCGGCTTCGTCAGCCAGCCCAGCCGACTCGCCGTCGAGGTCGCGCTCGAGTTCGCTCACGCGCCGACGCAGTCGCTCGTTTTCCATCCGGAGCCGATCGATCGTCTCGGTTCGCGATTCGAGAAGCGCCTCGAACCGCTCGGCGTCCGCTTCGGCCGCCTCGAGTGCTGCCTCGCGTTCCTCGAGGTCGTCCTCTAAGACCTCACACTCTCGTTCGAGTTCGACGATTTCCTGGTGGAGCCGCCGCAGTTCCTCGCCGTCGGCTTCGGGCAGTTGGGTCTGGATCGTCTCGGGGTTCGACAGCGCGTCGGCCATCTGTTTGGCCGCACTCGAGATGTCGCGGGCGTTCTCGAGTTCGCTCTCTAAGGTCTCGATCCGTGTGTCTTTCTTCTCGAGTTCGTTCTCGAGTTCGACGATCCGATTTTCCTCGCGGTCCTTTCGTTCGGAAATCTGCTGGAGGTCGCCCACGAGCGCGTCGGAGACGGACTTCAGCTCGGGGCGTTCGAAGTCGTCGAGTCCGGGCGTCGCACCGGCGTCGAAGGTTCGTTTGCGCCGGAACTGGATCTTTCTGACGTCGACGTCGTTCCAGTCGGTCTGGACGAACGCCTGGCCGTCGTTCAACTCGGAGACGAGTTCGGAGTATTCGGTGTCGATGATCCGGCCGACCACCTTGGTGTCGTTATCCCAGGTCAGCCGGTGCCAGACGAGCCAGTTCGCCTGCGTGATGAAGTCCTTCTTGACGTCGGCCGGTCGCTGGCTGATCCCCAGAATGCCGAGGCCGTGTTTGCGCCCGCGTTTCCCGATCTTGATCAGCAGTTTGCCCGTCTCTCCCATGCCGCCACCTTCGGGAATGTACTCGTGGACCTCCTCGACGACGAGCAAAAAGGGCTTTTTGAGCTTCTTTTCCTTGACGAACAGCTGTCTGGCGGTCTCCCGGAGCAGTTCGTCGGCGACCGCCTCGTCTAAGTACCCCGAGACGTCGAGGATGATCGGGACGTTCTCCTCGAGTGCCAGCGTCGCCATCTGTTCTGCGTGTTCCGGCCCGATCTGAATGTCACACTCCTCGTCGGCCCCCGCATGAAGCATCTCGTACTCCTCTTTGAGGCCGTAGTACTCGCCGTCGGTGTCGACGATCAACAGTGGAAAGCCCGCCTCGAGTAACTCCTCGGCGATCACGGACGCAGTGTTCGACTTCCCGCTACCGGATTTTCCGGTGACGAACCCCCGTCCAGTCAGGAGTTCGACGACGGGCAGGTGCAGGTCAGACCCGTCATCCGTCTCGCCAACGAGGATCTCACGCTGTTGGTGCTCGCTCACCGCATCCCCACCCCGCCTGCGAACGGCTCGTTCATGCTATCAGTACAGTTCCAAGACAGACACCTTGAATATTGGCCTCGGCCGACGGCTCTCAGCCCTCGAGGTCGAACGCGACGGCGACCGACTCACCGCCGATCAGCCCCCAGTAGACGAACCAGTTCCGCCCAGAGAGGGAGAGTGGCGGTTCACGTCACGACGAGCGTCACGCGAGGACACGTGGTTTCTGGGACGCCACCGCGTCGGTCACTCCTCGCCGTCGTGGCCGACCGTTTGTTCCCGCACGGTCAGCCCCTTGCGACCGAGGTGCTGGAGCTGCCTGCGGGCGAAATCCTCTTCGCGGGTGCCCCGCGTCGCGAGCACGTAGACCAGCGCCCCACCAGCGGGCCGCATGGTCCGTCCCGCCCGCTGGGTTCCCTGCCGGCGCGAGCCGCCGAGTCCCGAGGCGACGATCGCCAGATCGGCCGTCGGCAGGTCGATTCCCTCGTCACCCACGCGCGAGATAATCAGCAGGTCGCGTTCGTCCCGGCGGAACTCCTCGAGCAGTCGGCGTCGTTCGTGATGCGGTGTCTCCCCGGAGAGAAACGGCACCTCAAGGGCGGCCGACAGCTCTCGGCCCTGCTCGAGGAAGTCGACGAAGACGAGCGCCTTTGCGTCAGGATGGGCCGACAGCAGATATCGGACGTCGTCGATCTTCCCGCGGTTTTCGGCGGCGATCCGGTATCGCTCGCGGCCCTCCGCCGAGACGTAGGCGTTGCGTTGTTCGTCGTCGCCCCACGGAACGTACCGGATCTCGAGTTCGGGTTCGGCGACGAAGCCCGCATCGAACAGCGCCTGCCAGTCGGTGCCGATCGGCGGGCCGACGAGGGTGAAGATTTCGGTCTGGCGGTCGTCCTCTCTGATCGGGCTCGCCGAGAGGCCGAGCCGGTGGCGGGACTGGAGGTGGGTACTCCGTCGGTAGACGTCGCTGGGGACGTGCTGGCACTCGTCGAAAACGACGAGTCCCCACTCGCGGTCGTCGAACAGCGAGCGGTGACGATCCATCCCTGCAATCTGGTAGGTCGCGATCGTCACCGGCCGGACCTCCTTGCGGCCGCCGTGGTACTGGCCGACCTGGTGAGCTTCGAGCGAGGTGTACTCGACGACGGCGTCGGCCCACTGACGTGCGAGATCACGACTCGGGACGAGCACCAGGGTGTCGCCGCCGACGTGGACCATCGCCCCCATCGCGGCGACGGTCTTGCCGCTTCCCGGTGGCCCGACGAAGACGCCTTCACCGGCCTCGGCGAAGCGGTCGACCCACGTTCGCTGGTAGTCCCGGAGCCGAACCTGCAGGTCGATCTCGAGGTCCTCGCCGGACTCGAGGTTTCGCTGGTCCTGTACTGGATAGCCCGCCTCGTAGAGAATACGTTTGATGGCCGCCTCAGCACCCTCTCGAACCCAGTCTTCGGTCTCGGAGATGGGCGCGTGAACGTGTTCTTCGTCGAGTTTCTGGCGGGCGACGTTGCCCATCACCTCCGGACGCTTCGCCTCGAGAACGGTGTAGCCATCCTCGTGAGTGACGAGTCGGAACTGGTGGGCGCGGTCCCACTGGCTTTCGACCCACGTCTCGAGGGAGTCAGAGCGCTGCCCGAGCGCCTGACGCATCGTTCGCTCGAGTCCCTCAAAGGAGTCGTGAGGTGCCTGCCAGACGTCCTCCGGCCGGACGACGTATCGGTAGCCGCCCTCGCCGTTGCCGTCGGCCAGATGGGCGAACTGGGCGAGTTGTGCGCGCGTGAACTGCTCCGGTTGATCGACGACGATCTCGCGCCGTTTCGGGAAGACGAGCACCCGCTCGCGGTCGGTCAAGTCCTCGAGCTCGGTCGGATACCAGACGACCGGGTCTGTCGACACCGACAGTCGCTCGAGATCGCCACGCTCGGCGAGGACCTCGAGCCGCTCGGTCGCTTCCTCGTGGGGGATCTCGAGTGCACGGGCGACGGCTGCCGCGGTGAGTACAGGACGACCGTCGTGTTGGCTCGCCTCGTGGAACTCGGCGATAGAGAACGTATCTGCCGACGACACTGCGTCCTGATCGGTTGTCTGCTCGTTGCCGTCCGTGTCGGTCGTCCGACCCGTCGTTGGGTTCGACCCTGATTCGTCGGTCACTGCGCGCCCGTAGCGGTGGTGCGTGTAAACCGATTTCGCTCGTCAGCCGTCGTCCCGCTGCAACTGCTGAATCGTTGACGTCGGGCAACTTGCGTTCACGGTGGTACTCGAACGGCCACAACAGTTATGTGCATCTGATAGGTGAAGCCCACTTCCGCCAGGACCCGCTGTAGATCGCGTTTTCAAGCCCTCTACTGCACACCTATGCTGATTTCTGTTCAACATCGGCTCTCACGGTTCTGGCATTTCACCGCGGATTTAAGTACACCCGTCAACATGTATCGGGGTATGTCGACCCTTTCTAGTGACCGACTCGAGTCGGCTGGCGAGCCCTCCGATGGGTTGCGAGAGTGGTATGAGTCAGTCCTCTGGGGAATGATGGACACGCTCGGGATCACGAAGAGTGTAGAGCGCAAGATGGCTGCGGCGGTTCTGTTGCAGTTTCTCGCGACACTTGCTGTCTTTGCACTTCCGCTCGTCTTTCTCGGCCCGTCAGAGGCGTTCGCCGTCTTCCCGACGGCACAAATCCTCCTCACGGGCGTCGTGTTCATACTCGCGGTGATCGCGTTCGTCAACACGACGCTGATCGCCAGACGAGACATCATCGAGCCACTGGAAGAGCTCCGGGTGATCGCCGATTCGATCGCGAACGGCCAGCTCGACACCCCACCGTCTGGCACCGATCAGATCGACGAGACCGGCGACCTCCAGCGATCGTTCGTCACGATGTACGAGTACCTGACGACGGTCGGCGATCAGGCGGATGCCCTGGCAAAAGAGGAGTTCGAGGCCGCCGTCCTGGACGAACACGTCCCGGGTGAGTTCGGCGAGTCACTCACCCAGATGCAGGCGAGCCTCGAGAACAGGATTACCGAACTCGAGGAGAGTCGCGAACGCATCGAGCGCCAGCGAAAGGAAGTCGAACGACGAAACGAAGCGCTCGAGGCCGACGCGGATCGCTGTCGAGCGGTACTCGCAAAATGTGCCGAGGGCGATTTCACGACCAGAGTGTCTATCGAGAGCGATCACGAGGCGATGCGCGAGATCGGAGACGGGTTGAACGCGATGCTCGACGACGTCGAAGCCGCCCTCCAGACGGTCCAGTCGCTCGCCGACGAGGTCGACGAGGTCGGCGAAGAGGTCTCGACGAGCGTCGCCGAGATGGAGAAAGCGAGTGCAGAGGTAAGCCAGTCCGCAGAGGGAATCTCCATCGCGACGGACCAACAAAACGACCGGTTCGAGGAGGTCCTCGGCGAAATGAGTGATCTCTCGGCGACGATCGAGGAGATCGCCTCGACGGCCGATGGCGTTGCAGACCTCTCCGACCATGCGGCCGGCCGCGCCCGTTCGGGGGGTGAAACCGCAAGCGACGCGATCGAAGAACTCGAGCGAATCGAACGTCGCTCGACGACGATCGTCGATCGGATCGAAGAACTCGACGAGGAACTGGCCGAGGTCAGTGAGGTCGTCGAAGTGATCGACGAAATCGCAGAGGAGACAAACTTGCTTGCAGTGAACGCCTCGATCGAAGCCGCTCGAGCGGGTTCCCAGGGGAGCCGGTTTGCCGTCGTTGCCAACGAGATCAAGTCGCTGTCCGAAGAGACCGGTGAGGCGACCCAGGAAGTCGACGAGATGGTCAGCGACGTCCAGTCGTCCGCCCAGGAAGCCGTCGACGAGATCGGGCAGATGCAACGGGACGTCGTCGACGGCGCGGAAACGATCGAGGAAAGCCTCGGCGTCTTAGAGGAGATCGCCGATCACGTCCAGGAGGCCAACGACGGCGTCCAGTCGATCAACGACGCGACCGACGAACAGGCCCGGACGAGCCAGCAGGTCGTGACGATGGTCGACGAGGCGACCGAGCAGAGCGAACAGACCCTCAGGGATACCAGCAGCGTCGCCGCAGCCGCCGAAGAACAGACCGCCACGATCTCCGAGATCTCGAACGCAGCACGTTCGCTCTCGAGTACGGCAACCGAGCTAAACGGACAGCTAGATCAGTTCACCGTCGCGAACTAACGATAGAACTCAGCGACGACCCGTTTTTCATCTGAGTCGGTTCCGACCCATTTTTCGTCCGACCCGGTTTCCCCTGGAGTCCGAGAGCTCGATTCGGAGTCAAACCTATTTGCGTTCCGAGACCGTAGTCAGTAGCTATGTTCCGAGCGATCCTTCCGGAAGGCCAGATCCGCGCTGATCGGTACGAGCACGCCGAAAAAGGACTCGAACTGTACGACGACGACGACCAGTTCATCGCGTTCGTGCCGTATGCGAACCTGCATGCACTGGTCAGCGAGGACGCTTACGGCGAAGACGAGCGGTCGATCATGTAGCGGGCGTCCGGTCGATCGCCTCGAGCTGTTCTCGATAGCGGTTTCTGACAGTGACGACGGTCGTCTGGGCAGTTTCGGCGACGGCCCGTTGTGGAATCGTCTCCTCACAGAGCAAGCCGGCGGCATAGATTGCAGCAGCAGCAAATCCGGTCGGGGACTTCCCTGAGTGAAGTCCCTGTTCTGTCGTCCGGTCGATGATCTCGATGGCGGTCGTCTCGACGTCCTTGTCGACGTCGAGTTCCGAGCAGAACCGCGGGACGAACTGGCGGGGGTTCGTCGGCTCGAGGTTGATGTCGAGTTCGTCCGCGATGTAGCGATAGGTACGGCCGATCTCGCGCTGGTCGACGCGAGAAACGGAGGTTACCTCCTCGAGACTGCGTGGGATGTCCTCTTTTCGGCAGGCTGTATAGAGGGCGCTCGTCGCGACGCCTTCGATCGAGCGACCGCGGATGAGATCCTGCTCCAGGGCGCGTCGGTAGATGACGCTCGCAGTCTCTTTGACCGGTTTTGGAACGCCGAGGGCGCTGACCATCCGGTCGATCTCGGAGAGTGCGTACTTGAGATTTCGTTCGCCAGCGTTTTTGGTTCGGATTCGCTCCTGCCAGACGCGAAGACGGTGAAGCTGGCCGTGTTTGTCCGCCGACATCGAATGGCCGTTTGCATCCCGGTTTCGCCAGTCGATCGTCGTCGTCAGTCCCCTGTCGTGCATCGATTGCGTGAGTGGTGCGCCCACGCGCGAGAGTTGGTCGTGCTCCTGGGCGTTGAACGCTCGCCATTCCGGACCGTAGTCGATGGGATCTTCGGTGAGAACCAGCCCACACTCATCACAGACGCGCTCGCCGCGATCCGGGTCGTGTACGATCGTATCAGTTTCACAGTCGGGACACAGCTCGACGTCCCGCTCCCGGGACTCTGTCGTCGCGTGATCGATGATTGACTGTGTCATCAGTAGTCGGAGGGAACCGTGCAGGCACTGTAAGGGGCTCACATGGTTTCCGTGGGAAACACTGACTTACCGCCGGCAAGCGGTTCGAAAGAGAAACTGCGAAGGTCGGCCGGCTACAGAGATCACGCTGCTCGAGGCGGCCGAGGATCGTTACGGAGACCGTGTCACATCGGTCTTACCGAGTCGAAGCAATCGATCACATCAGTTCGACGTACTGTGCTTAACGTGAACGCCCCACATGAATTGCCCCCATCGTTCCGTCCATCTCCCGATGGAAATCGATACTTCATCACGTAAACGGACGTTTCGTTGCCAAACCGTCGCTCGTTTTTATGTCGATAGAGTCGAACGTTCCGTACCACTGCCGTGTTGCCGACGTACACTCCGGACGCTGGTGGAGCATCGGTGCCCGAGCTCGTCCCTCGCGTACGCCAAGAATACAGCCCCGAAACCGGGCGGTACGAGTTGGATCGGCTGTCCCGACTCGAGCGTCGGTACAGACACCGACGAGCGCAGCGGGGAGCTTGCGGGGGAAGCCGTGGCGTATCGACTTTGCAGCCGGTGCAAAACGTGGCCGCGTTTAAGAGAGTCTCTGTTGGTGTACAACTTGGTGTGTCAATAGTGACTGCGAATCGCCGTTCGAACGATCTGCGGGCTGGGTCGACCGCTCGTGCTGGTGGTGGCTCCGACGGCCGACAGACGGACGAACCAGTACGGGCCGACCAACCGCTGTCCGGAGGACCGTACTAATGTCGTCGATCGATACCTCACTTCCCGACGAAATCGCCTCGTCAGTCTCCGACTCCGAAGCTGACGATGGACTCTCGAAAGACGTAATTTTCGAACTCCTGAAGAACCGCCGCCGCCGCGAAGTCCTCGCGTACTTGCTCGAGGCCGAAGAGACGGTCACGCTCGGTGAACTCGCCGAACAGATCGCGGCGTGGGAAAACGATACGGACGTCAACGCGCTGAGTTCCGACCAACGAAAGCGCGTCTACGTCGCGTTGTACCAGACCCATCTCCCCAAGATGGACGATGCAGGAATCGTCGAATACGACCAGGATCGGGGGCTGATCTCGCTTGCGGACAACGCCGACCTGTTGATGATGTACCTCGATACGGACAATCACAAACAGGATCGCTGGGATCGGTGGTACGCCGGACTCAGCGTGGTCGGTGCCGCGTTCGTCGGCGCTGCAGTCCTCGAGGTGCCGCCGCTTACGGTTGCCCCCACGCTCGGAGTTACCAGCGCGGTCGTTTTCGCGTTCCTCTTGCTCTCGATCGTACACGTCGTTACGAACCGTCGACGAGAACAATCCGTCGACGGAAAACTGTCCCGGATCGATTGACCGGACAACGACATTCTCTGCTCGATCGTCACGATACACGAACACCGCTGGGTGAGCCTTCTCGACAATCACGACGAGTTTACCGTCGATCGTGTCCCTCCTGGTACCGTGATCTCCTACCCGCCACCGCTCGAGGAGCACTCATATCACTCGAGCGGACTCGAAGAACCCGCGGGTGATCGAACCGTTTCAGGTCTCTCTCGACCGATGGACGGATGAGGCCGTCGCCGAAGGCTCGTCACTCCCGTCCTCTTTTCGGATCTTCCAGTCAGAATTTTTCGTCTACCGGTTCGAAAATACCTCGACGTAACCGAGTCGGGAAGGACTTTTATTCACACCAGCCGTACGCTCGAGTGGCTCCCGACAACCGTCACCCAGTACCGGAGCAGTTCGCGTGCCAGCTTACTGTTCCCGAACGGGGGCCACTTTCGAGTGCTGGCCGCCTCTATCGCGTGTCACTTCGTTCTCGAATCGGCTCGAGCCATAGCGCAGCAATCCCTCCTCGTCGACACACCTCCCTCAAGTCGGTTCGATCGAATTGCTGCCCTACTGATCGCGGGCGTTGTACTGGACGTCGACGTTGGCGTCACCGACGATAGTGAAGTCCTCGATGTCACCGTCGAACCAGTAGGCGTCGAGCCCGTTTTCGAGGGCGCCACGAACCTGCCGGTCCTCGATGACGTCACCCTCGTCGATCGTCGCGTCGCGGTACTCGGATTTGACGACCGTGCCACTGACCGCAAACGAGTACGCGCTCGGTCCGTCTGCATCCGACCCGTCGATGACGAGCGCGTGTGGGAGCAGTTCGTACTCGCCGTAGTCGCTCGGGTCGATCTCTTCGTCGTCGACGAACACCGCCGCTTCACCCTCGGCGAACGTCACGTCGGTGACAGCGCCAGAAAACCGAAACACCTGGCTCGAGTCAGTCACCGAACTCTGAACGGTCGACCCCGAGATGGTCGTCGCCTCGTCTTCCGGATCCTCCTCGGAGTCGAGTTCGATCGTCCCGTCGACGGTGATCTCGAAGTTCGTCGGCGCGCCCCGCCCCTCGACCTCGAGGATGTGGGGGAGGTCTTCGCCGTACTCGCCGGGATCGATCTCTTCGCCGTCGAGAGAGACCGTCGCCGGACCGTCGACTGTGAGCTGTTCGAGGTCACCGCTGAAGCGAAACGCGTCTTTCCAGTCGGCGACGACACCGTGGGCGATCCCGCCGTCGATCCGGGTCTCGTCGTCGATCGTCGCCCCGTTGTGTGTCGACGGCTCGAGTTCGCCAGAGACTTCGAACTCGTATCGGGTGACGTCCGCGTCGTCGCCGTCGAACAGGAGGAGGTGCTCGAGATCGCTGTCGTCTTCGTCGTCTTCGGGCGTTTCGTCGCCGTCCGATCCGGAATCCGAGCCGCCGGATGCCGCCTCCTCGGGGGACGTTGGAACACCCTCGGGGATCGACAAATCGGCCGAGCTCGAGACGCTCGAGCGCTGGAGGCCGTTGCCCTGGACGTTGCCGTCGATGGCTCCACCGGACATCTGCGCGGAGCCACTGCCTCGCATCACTGCTGCGTAGGGGTACGAGCCAGCCGCGAAGTGAGAGTCTTCGATGCTGACGGTGCCGCCGGGCCAGACCCACAGCGGTCGACCGGAGTCTTCGACGTATCCACCCCAGCCGGGACCGTAGTCGGTGTTGTCGTTGTACGCGACGCAGTGTTCGATCCTGTCGTTGCCACCAGCGACGCGGAACGTCGAGACGCCGTTGTTCTTCCCATAACAGTTCTCGAAGCGAGCTGAGCCGCCGTCGGCCGTGTTCGAACAGTAGAACCCGTTGTTCGGCCAACCCTGAACGTTGCAGTAGCGGAATGTGACGTCACAGTTTGCGTTCCGATGCATGAAGACCGCTCCGGGGCCGTGGACGAAGCTCTCGCCTTCTTTGGTCGACCCGTCACCGAGGTAGACGTTCTCGATCAGGACGTCACCGCTCGGAGCGGTGATCGAGATCATGAACGCGTCGCCGCGGTGGAGCCCTTTGAAACCGATATTTCTGATCGTCGAATTTCCACCCTCGACGAGCAAGAGAACACTGTTACCGTTCGTGAGGTCGAACAGCTTGTTTTCGTAGGTCTCGCCCTGTTCAATTCGGATCGTCTGGCCGCTGGCGGTGATCTCTTCGTAGTCGTTCGTCGCCGTCGTGGCCCCTGCCAGAGCCGCACCGGCTGTCGTCACGCCAGCGAGCTTGACGACCGTCCGTCGATCGAGTAACATCTTATTACCGCCGTCAACGGGCGCTGTGCCGTCTGTATCGGCGGACCGCTGTTCGTCCAGTACCGAGGGTTCGCGTGCCAT
Source organism: Natrarchaeobaculum sulfurireducens (assembly GCF_003430825.1). Classification (NCBI taxonomy): domain Archaea; kingdom Methanobacteriati; phylum Methanobacteriota; class Halobacteria; order Halobacteriales; family Natrialbaceae; genus Natrarchaeobaculum; species Natrarchaeobaculum sulfurireducens. The sequence goes on from NZ_CP024047.1 coordinate 2,353,049, forward strand.
GCAATCGAGTAATACAATACTACCAGTATAAACTTTCCCTTCTTTTATACTTAAAATTTACAGATCTTACTAATTGCCTGTACGTTATTTCAGTATAACATGCATTTTCATTCACGAATTATTGTATTTCAGGTCGAATGAGGCAGGTGGTGTGACATCCAGTTTTTCCATGCCCCCGTAGACTCATCGAAGCAGCAAACACCAGCACACCAACCGTGGACAGAGGTAATACGGTATTACCGGCTCATCGGCGCGGACGACTCGAGTGAGCGGATCAGGTTTCGTGAACGACCGGCAGAGACAGCCTCCAATGACGCACTTGTGGGCAACGAATGCAAGTCGCGCCAGTGGAGACGCCGCCGGTCTCGAGTGAACGCTGAAAAACGGGGTGGGAGTGTCGGTTGCGTCAGTGGGACCGAAAGAAAGGGTGTAAAGCGGAGGGGAACGGCGTCAGCGAGGGAACATGAGCTGGACCGTTAGTCGTCGCCCGTGGCGGCTTCCTCGGGGCTCGTGGGGACGCCATCGGGGATGTACGCTTCGGGGTCCGTTCCGACGTCGTCCTCGAGTTCGACGTTCGAGCCGTCGTGTTCGACGATGCCAGCGGCCTCGTCGTAGTCGGTGTCGCGGACGACGATGGTGGTGGCCTGACCGTTCGCGCCGGCGTCGATCGCGGTGTGGTGGCCGTTCATCTCGATCTGGCAGTTCTCGACGTCGATCGTGCCGGGCGCCCAGCCCCAGATGCCGCGGCCTTCGTAGTCTTCTTCGTCGACGTAAACGCAGGAGTTGGTCACCTTGCTCCCTTCCGTCGCGAGACGGTAGTGAGAGACATAGCAGTTAGCGGCGAAACACTCGTCGATGTGGACCGTGCCACCGCCGGCGTTTCCGGGCGCGGAGGCGTAGATCGCGTTGTCCGCGAAACCCTGGATGTTGACGTGTTTGAACTCGAGGTGTCCAGCGTGGTCGGGGCTGACCCAGAAGGCCGTCTCGCCGTGGCCGTTTGGGGCTGCGTTGCCGCTGACGGAGCCGTCGCCGAGATAGACGTTCTCGACCGTGCTCTCGCCGCCAGTGTCGGCGATCCCGAACGTTCCGGAGCCAGCGCCGGATTCGTTCGCGCCTTCGAATCCGACGTTCCGGATCGTCCAGTCACTGCCCTGGGCAGTGATGGTGATGTCCTGGCCGGTCGTCATATCGATGAGCTTGTTCTCCCAGGTCTCGTCGGATTCGATCGTGATCGACTGGTTCTCGGCTTCGATGACCTCGTAGTCGTCCGTGGCCGTCGCGCCACCGGCAGCGCCGACCGCCGTCGTGGCGGTGGCGACCGCCGCGAGCGAACGAACGTAGCTGCGGCGGGTTAATCCAGTGTTACGGCCTATAGTCGGAGTGGAATCCGTCTCGGACGTACGGGGGTTCTGCGCCATACACTTGCGTAACCTGATGTTATACTCATAAACTTTTCCTTGTAATAAAACATTAGATTCGATGATTGTGTTGGTCTCGATAATGAACTGCGTACGATTTCCGAAAGAAGCATCACGAACATACGAACGAACGTCACCGCCCACAAGTCGATATTTCCCGGAGAAAAGCCGTATTATTCGGCCTCGAGGGCTGCTCGAAACCGAACAGCGCACCGACCCGATGCTCTGCCGACCGACGAAACGGATCGGTCGACCGATCGGCGGGCTGCTAACCCTCAGTTACTCCATCCCTCGATCGGCCGAAGTGGTCCCTCAGTTTCGTGCGAAGGTGGGTGGACGCCTACCGAGAGGGGGCTTCACTCAACCGGCTGGTAACTCGGTGTAGGCTTTCCCCCTCGAGCAGCGGCCCCAGTGTTGGCCCCGCGTGCGGCGATCCTTGTTGGCGACCCGACAGCCTCCTGATCGTCCCGACGGACCGTTGCAAGCGACCTGATAAATCCTCGCAGGTGACCGGGTCGTTTGTGGCTGGGCCGATCACCCGTGACCGCCACGATGGAGACGTTCGACCGCCGCCGTCCCGCGGAGACTCGAGCGGAGGCGTCCCGTACTCGAGTACAGTCAACGATGAGTCACGAGTCGCGCATGCGTGCTGCACACGCGTGGCATTTGGAAGTGTCGACAGTCGAGCGAGGCGGTCGAACGCGATCGAAAGAGAGAGTCGGCGATACTCCTCGAGAGTACGCCTCCTGCCTGTGAGCCTCGTGGTGACTCACAGCGGGATGTGGTGGCCACGACCCGTTCACCGCTCCCTGTGGCGTCTCGAGCCCGGACTGGTGACGGGAACAACTGCAACGGTTTGCACACTGACCGCCGATCCGTCTGGCGGGCAGGTGCGCACTGACGTGCAGTGGCTACTATAGTTCTGTTTGACGGTATTAGTCGTCGGCTCTGACGGCGTAGACGTCGACTTCGCCGTTCGAGATGACCTTGTCCGCAGCGGGGTCGCGCTCGACGCCCGCCAGTCCGGCCTCGCTGTAGTAGAGTTCCTGATAGACGTCGATCTCCCGATTCACGTCGTACGCCGTCACCACGAGGTAGTAGTCCATATCGAAGTAGGCACCGCTGTAGTTTCCGTCCTCGAACGCCTCGTGGTCGACTTCTCCACTCGCCGCAGTACCGCCGGTCAACGACTCCTCACCCTCGAGGCCGTTGATCGCGTGGTCGTACCGGAACGGGTCGTACCCGAGCGCGGTGATCGGCTGATCCTCGACGCCGTGGTGGAGGGTCGACTGGTAGCCGCTCATCTTCTCGTCAGTGACGTGCTGGCCCGGATCGTACATGACCGGCGAGATGAAAAGCGTCATCAGCCCGAGGACGAGAAGCACCCCGAGAGTCAGTGACGCGATGGTATTCGCACCCGGAACCGTCAGATACCGTGCAAGGCCGCCGAAGAGGTGTGCAAGTGCGAGCCCGGCGAGAATGGTTACGAGGACGAAGATGAAGCCGACCTGGCGAAACGCCATCGTCGGCGTACCAACGAAGTAGAGGGCAAACAGTACCGTCAGCGGCACTAGCGCGAGTCCGAAGTACGTCACGAACGACGCCGCCTCCCGGCTCATCGTCGTCCAGCCGAGCCAGGTCACCAGGATGAACAGGCCTACGACCACCGCGATTACGGCGGCATCGACGAACATGGTGACGAAGAGTTCGCCCAAGCTGCCGCCGATTTCGGTGAGCGAGGCCTCCCGTTCGTCTACTTCGGCAGCAGCACCGATGTCTTCGGCAAGGAGTCCCTCTACGAGCCCGACAACTGCGCTTCTGAACCGATCGTTCGTCGCCGCCCAGACGGTGAAGATCGTCCCGAGTACGACCGTCTGAACGTACGTCGTCGGATGCTCGAGGATCGGGTGGTCCTCGAGTCGGTACTGTGCGAGAAACTGGACGACACCGATCGCCCCGAAGAGAATAACGACGTTGACCATCTGCTGGGGATGGACCAACAGGAGGGCAAATCCGGTGAGATAGACGAGGAGGCTAAACGGCGAGATACCCAGCGGGAGCCGCTCGACCGTCGCCCGTCGACGGAGATATGCGACGAACGCGAAGATCACGACAGGAACCAGAAACAGGGCGTTCGAGTTGGTGTGGATACCCATGTGCGTCGCGATGTTGTTAATCGGCAGGACCATCCAGGAGACGATCGCCGCCAGTCCGACGGCCAGCGCGTTGCCGGAGATATTACGGACGACGAGCGGGACGAAAATCAGAAACGGCACGAAGAGGACGACCATCGTAAACAGGAGCGCCCGCTCGACCGGGACGCCCCCGAGGAAGTGAAAGACACCGCCGAACGAGTGAACAGCCGGATAAAACAGCTCGTGTGGCGCTAACTCGCCGTCGACGAGGTCGCGGGTCCAGCCGAGGTGCGTCATCGCATCGCCCATTCCCGAAAAGCGGTAGTTCCTGATGATCGGGAGACTCACAATCGAGGTGACGACCAGGCCGCCGAGCCCGATCGAAAGCGCTTGATCGCGGCCCCGACAGGTCAGCGCCGTCCCGACGGCAATCGCTAGCCCGAACGCGAAGCCGAGCCACACCACCGTCGGCGTCCCGGCGTAGACCGACGATTCGTACGCGGACGCGGGATTCGCCCGCGCGAGGAACAACGCGAGTGCAACGGCGAGATAGCCGACAGCGAACGTCGCGTCGAGTGCCGGCCGTCTCATCGTCTCTCGCCCCAGCAGCTAATCGATCTCGAGTCGATACGCATGTCTTGCGGGAGCGTCACCGATTTCCGGGTTTGTTATAGGCATCATATTCCCGACCGCCGCCCCGGCAGCGTCGATGCGTCGGCGCGACTGTCGGTGCCGTTGTCGGTCGGTGGCGCTCGAGTCGCCGGGGTGAGGCCTGGTACGCGGAGAAGAGAGTTCTCCGCGGGCACCACCGAATCGCAGATCACGGGTTCCGCGAAACCCGGCAGTACACTTCGTGTACGGTCTGATTTCACGATCGGTGGGCGATCAACGATTGTCACTGTTTTTGAACTCGGGTGTCGAGGCTCGAGTCGACGGTACGTGCCGTCGTCCCATCATGTCGTGGCTCGTCATCGACCGGATCGACGCCGACGGATCGACGCTCGAGTGTACCCTTCGCCCCTCCGCCGACCTCGAGCGGTTTTTCACCGAAACGCCGTTTCGGGTCAGGTACGATCGTTCGATCGAGGCCGTTCCCGACGCCGTCCTGGCGATTCCCGTCCTCGCGAACGTCTGTCCCGTCGCGTGGGCCAACGGTGCCGACGTCTACGTCGACGCGGTCGACGCCACCTTCGCCCAGGCACTCGAGGACGTCAAAACGTCGTTACTCGCCATGCACGACTTCCTCGAAGGGGGAACGCTGTACGCCAGAACGTGCGTCGACGTCGAGCCGCCGTCGAGCGGAAGCCGAGACAGGGACGCCAAGCGTGAGAGCGACAGTGCCCTGCTCTTCACCGGGGGTGTCGACTCGACGTGTTCGTACGTCCGCCACCGGGAGGACGATCCGACGCTGGTGAGCATCCGCGGATGGACGATCACGCCCGACCCGGCCGACGACGAGAACTGGGCCCACCTCCGCGGACGTGTCTCCGACTTCGCCGACCAGCGAGGGCTCGAGACGGCCTTTCTCGAGACGAACGCGCTCTCGGCGCTCGACCACGCGATGATACTGGCTCACTACAAGCGATTCGTCGACGGGGCCTGGTACAGCTCCGTCGGCCACGGACTCGGCCTGCTCGGACTCTGTGCGCCGATGGCCTACACGAGAGGGATCGCGGACGTCTACGTCGCCGCCACCCACTGGGAGGGCATCGACCTCGAGTGGGGCTCGCGGCCGGATATCGACGATCACGTCCGCTGGAGCGGAACGCAGTGTCACCACGACGGCTACGAGTTGACCCGACAGGAACGACTCGACGTCATCGCCGACTACGTCGAGCAGGAGGACTCGACGCTCGAGCTCCAGACCTGTAACCGCCGGATGGACGGCAACTGCGGCGAGTGTGAAAAGTGCTATCGAACCGCCGTCGGGCTCCGGCTCTCCGGGCTCGAGCCGACCGCCCACGGCTATCCGTTCTCACAGCACGACTACGACGAGATCAGACGCGCTCTCGAGGGCGGCGCGTGGGAACTGGGTGAAGACGAACGGAACATGTGGGCGGACATCCGCGACCGAGTTCGCGAAACCGACCCCGAGACGCCACAGGAGCGGGCGTTCTTCGAGTGGCTGCTCACGCGTGACCTCGGGGCGCTGGTCTCCGAGTCCACGTCACCGCTGTCACATCGGCTTCTACGCGCGGGCGCACGGAACACACCTAACCGCGTCTACAACGTCGCCTATCCGACCTGGAAAGCGGTTCAGTCGGGTCTCGACCGCGTTCGCACCCGATAACGGTTCAGTCGGGTCTCGACCGCGTCTGCCCCTGATAACAGCTCCGTCACCCCACAGTGGGGCGTCGGGTGGCCCGAAACCTCGAGACGACCGGCCGCATCAGCCGCGGTCGGGACGGTCGTCGCCTTCCTCGACGTCGATCTCGAGCGGTCGAACCTCGGATCGGTCCTCGCGCTCATCGCTGCCACCGACCGGGAGCTTCGTCCGGAGGTCGGCGGCGAACGACTGGACTTGATCGATCACCGTCTCGACTTCCTCTTGGAACTGCTCGACGGATCGCTCGACGTAGTGGACTCGTCCGGACGGAATTCGTCGGACGATGTCGTGGCCTTCGTCGTCCTCGTCAGTCTTGACGATCCAGTGATCCTGAACGTACGCCACGTGTTCGTTCGGAATCGTCTTGTGGACCGTCCCTTCCGCAGGGTCGTCGTAGACGATCGTCGCCTCGCCGAGATCACGTTCGAGTTCGAGATCCTCGTCGACCATAGGTGTCCCTCTCGCTCGAGTCGGGTAGAAACGATGCTTGCGAACTGCCCCGAGTTACTCCATGTAGCCGAGGCCCTTCAGTCGATCTTCGACGTCGGTGAAGTCCTCTTCGACCGCTTCGTTGCCCCGGTTCGCCCGCGTGAGGGTTGTCCGTTGGACCTTCGTTCTCGAGGGGACCGCCTCGGGATCGAGCGCGTCGAAGAGGACGCGACCGTCGGCCTCCCGTGGGACGGGCTGGCCGATCCCGTGTAAGAGCGTCGGTGCGACGTCGACCACGCGGGCGCCACGGAGGGAGGCCCCGGCCTCGATCGGCGGTCCGCGACAGAGGAGGATACCCGTACTGCGGTGGCTTGCAGCGTAGGTACCGGTCTCGCCGATCGGTTCGTCCGTGATCGCGTTCCGCGACTCGTAGCCGTCGACTGCGTTGACGATCAGGTCGGGCGAGCCGTCGTCGTTCGGAAACAGTTCGTCGCCGTCTTTGACGACGAGCAGGTCGTTTCCGTCATCGTCGGTAACCGACTCGAAGAGCGCCACGAGTTCAGCTTTGAGCTGGGGCACGTCGGTCGGGTCGACGACGCCGTCTTCGAACCGCTCGGTGTCGTTGATGTAACAGTTGCCCGCGTCGTGGACGAACGCGGCGGTGCGTTCGAAGTCCACGTCGTAGAGGGCGTGCTCGCCGGGAAGCTGTTCGGCAACCGAATCGAGCAACGTTCGGGGCAGCGTCGAGACGAGTCGCTCTTCGGAGATCCCGACGCGTCGAAGTGCATCTTTGATCCGATCACGGGAGAGGCCGAGGCTGGCGAGCGCTCCCCGTGCACCCTCGTCCTCGCGGCGGAAGAGGTAGCCTTCCCGCTCGAGGATGTGGTTGACGTAGACGAGTTCGTCGATCTCACCGAAGCCGTGGTCGGAGACGACGAACAGCGTCGCGTCGTGACGATCGGTGTACTCGATGACTTCGCCGATGATCTCGTCGAGTTGTGTGTAGTGAGCCAGCAGTCGGTCCATGTCCCAGACCAGATGCTGGAAGCGGTCGGGAGCGGTGTAGACGAAGAAAAACAGTTGCCAGTCGTCACCCGCCTGGTCCATCTGCAGGCGCATCAGTTCGCGGCGGTTCGCGAGCATCTCGTCGATCGCTCCCTCGAACGCCTCGAGTCGGTTCGCGTAGTCGGGATAGTTGATACTGATCTCGTAGTCGGGAATCCGGCGCTCGATCTCCTCGCCGAGTTCCGGCGGATGGGTGAACGTCTTTTCCGTCGATGGCGTCACCATTCCCGTGACCATGGTGCCGTCGATCTCGCTCGCCGGGAACGTCAACGGGACGTTGCCGACGTGCGCCGGTGAGAGTTGCTCCCACAGCGTCGGCTGTTTGAGATCACGGCTCGTGTACATCTCGTGAGAGTACGACGACGAGAGGTTCTGGAAGCCGTAGATCCCGTGTTTGTCCGGCCAGACGCCGGTCGCGATCGACGGCCAGGCCAGTGGCGTCGTCGGGGGCGTCGTGCTCTCGAGCGGGCCGGCGGCACCCTCCTCGCGCAGCCGCTCGAAGTTCGGCAGTTCTCCGGCGTTGCACCACTGTTCGACGAGTCGCCACGGGACGCCGTCGAGACCGAGGACGAACGCTCGTTCTGACGTAGGTGTGGATCCGCTCATGATTGTACTGAGAAGCCTGCTGTCCGGGGAGTTTCTGGAGGACCGCTTTGTTATAGAGCGTATTCAGCCCTGGCAGTGTTAGTTCGCCGACGTCGTCGCCCGGCGTAACGTTCACTCCGGCCTGACTGTCGGCTGTTCGGTGACGTTACCGTTGGCCATCCCGACTGTCGTCTCGGACTGAGGGTCGGACGCACCGATCGATCAGGCAGGTGGCCCAGCGGGGCGTTTCGAGAAGAGGGGACCGCTGATTCGGGCACGAACGCCTTAGCTGGCACTCACAGCAGCAAAAGCCCGCAATAACAATACCGCCCGATGGACTCCCTCTCGAGTATGATTACGTACGGCTCGGTCGCACTCGCTCGTGGCGAGAATCGAAGGGCGCGACGCGAAGCGAGGACAGATGGGTAGTGTCGTCTTCTCGCTCGACGCCGAACTCGGCTGGGGCTTTCACGACTTGGCGGAGCCGCCGGTCCAACGGGTCGAAGCGGGGCGACGTGGGTGGGAGCACTGTCTCGAGCTGTTCGAGGAGTTCGACGTGCCAGCGACCTGGGCCATCGTTGGCCACCTGTTGCTCGAGTCCTGTGACGGCCGACACGCAGCCCACCCGGCACCGGCAGGCTGGTTCGAGCGAGAGCGAACCGACTGGCGCGACCGCGAGGACCTCCGCTTTGCCCCCGACTTAGTCGACGCGGTGCTCGCCTCGTCGGTCGACCACGAGTTCGCGAGTCACTCTTTTTCGCACGTCCTCTTCGGCCAGCCCGAGGTCGATCGCGAGATCGCCGCCGCCGAACTCGAGCGAGCGGTCGACCTCGCCGCCGAGTGGGACCAGTCGATCGACTCGTTCGTCTATCCTCGAAACGACATCGGCCACCGGGACGTCCTCGCCGAGTACGGAGTCCGTGCATACCGCGGCCGGTCGCCGACCAGAGACGGCGTTCGTGGACTCTTCGATGCGGCCGTCCGCAGCCAGTCGCCGCTGGTCCGACCGACCGTCGACGAGTACGGCCTCGTGAACGTTCCGGCCTCGCTGTTCCTCTTCGGGTTCGAAGGACCCGCTCGAACGGTCACCGAATCGGTCTGGACGGACCCAATGGTGCTTCAGGCCCGTCGTGGAATCGACGAGGCGGCCGCCCGTGACGGGATCTTCCACATCTGGTTTCACCCGAACAACCTGACGCGACCGCGGGACGCCCGCCGCCTGCGAACGATCCTCGCCTACGTCGACCGAACCCGACGCGGGACGGGACTCGAGGTCGAGACGATGGCCGACGTCGCTCGTCGAATCGACCGAAAACGCGGCATCGATGGCGGCACGGTCGCCTCGAGCGGCGGTCTCGAACGCCGACCGTAGAAGCCGGAAAACACGGGCCCGAGCGGATGGCTACGACCACTCGCCGCCGTACTCCTCGCGCGTCGCGACTGTCACTTCGGTGTCACCGTCGGCGCTCGTCCCGACGACTTTCACGACGTCGTCGGTCTCCTCGGTGCTGAACTGTAGGTCACCGACCGTCGCCGACTCGTTGACTGACGGAATCTCCGTTTCTCCGACGCTCGAGCCGTCACTGATCACGGAGAGGGCGAACGCGTCGTCGGTCGGTTCGACGGCAACCTCGTGGCCATCCAGTCGCGCGGTCGCCACAACGGGGTCGGAAGCGTAGGACCTGATGGTTTCGTCGTCGTGCTCGAGGTCGACGGCGTACGCGGTCGTATTTCCGACGACGTCCCAGCCGGTTCGTTCGACGGCGACCTGTTCGTGCGAGCCGACGCCGCCGAGTTCGACGGTCTCCGTGCCCTCGTAGGCGAGGCCCTCCGGTGGGACGCCGACGGTCCAGAGCTGCCGCGTCTCGTCGACGACGATCACACCCGTCTGGGTCAGATCGAGCCCGTCCTCGGCTTGCTCGTCGATCGCCTCCGGCTCGAGGATCGGTCCCTGGCCGCTCGTGACGTTCTCCCCGTAGGCGACCGTGTAGCCGTCGACCTCGAGGGTGGCGTCGACCTCGTCTTCGAGGCCGGTATCGTCGACCGCCAACATGTTCAAGGGAACGCTCGGGAACGCGACGAGGACCGTCATAACGAGCAGGAGGGCAACGGCGGCCTGACGACGCTCGAGCGGCCCTGTGGGGCCGCGGACGACCGACGGGAGCGCCGGAATCGCGAGCAGGAACGAGACCATCAGGAGACCGAGCGCGACTGGCCCTAACGGCAGTCCAGTCACGGCGGCGGCTGCAAGCCCGAAGCCAGCGCCGAGCCCGATGAATGCGAGCCAGCCGAGGCCGAGCAGGCGACGGCTCGGGCCGTGGCCGTCGGCGACGAGATCACCGAAGAGCGACCGGTCGCTCCCTCCGGCGGCGACCGCCACCAGAACCGCGAGGGTCAGGACCATCGAGACCCCGACGGCCTGATAGCGTACGAACGTCCCGTCGGCACTCCAGACGAGCAACCAGAGACTCTGGGCGATTCCGAACAGCACCGTCGCGAAGAACACCCGCTCGAGCGATCGGCGCTGATTGCGGTGGCGCAAGAGCGCGACCGCGAGGACGACCCCGATCAGGAAGCCGAGCAGGTGGGCCTGAAAGCCGACTCCGGCCCAGGCTGGCGGCCCCGGCGGCCCCGGCTCGATCGTCGCCGTGAGGACGGGCTGGCTCAACGCCTGACCGAGCGTCGAAATCGTGCCGGTCGCGACCACGGCGACGACCGCCCAGAGGGGAAAGACGACGAGGGCGAATCCCGCGATGGCGTAGACGGCCCCCGAGAATCCGAGCCCGGGGCCTGCCGCGAAGACGGCCGTCACCACCGCGACGCCGAGGAAAGCGACGGGAACGACGACCAGCGCCCGAACCCAGGGCCGAGCCAGGAGGCCACGGTCGCTGTCCATCCCGTCCGCTCGAGCCTCGAGCGGGGCGTCGGCCTCCGGTCGGCTCGAGGACTGACCCGGCGGATAGTGCCCCCAGGCGTACTCGACGAGCGGCGCGAACGCGAGGGTCGCAGCCATGTTCGAGGCGAGGTGCCCCGGCGAGCCGTGGGCGATCCCGGCCGTCAGTTGGCCCATCGGGTAGAAGTACGACCACGTGATAAACGGGAACGTGACCGGCTCGCTCCAGTGACGGAGTCCGCTCTGGGCGAGGAGATAGAATCCGACGACGATCGAGACGGTGAGAAGCGTCCCCCAGGGAACGCCGTAGACGAACCGCGCTTCGAGTCGCGAGCGCCACTGCTTTCGGCCCTCGAGATACCAGACGATCGCGGAGACGGCGACGATCGTCACGGCCAGCGCGATCTGTGCGGGTGAAACCACCATTGGCGACTCTTGGGAAAGCGGACCCGTCAAATTTGGGTTATCGGCCTGTTGGGTTCCGTCCCGACTGGAAGCCCCGGTCGCTGTTGGAGACCGCCTCGCCGATGACATCCACCGGGTCCGGTGGGGTGGCTGTAGGCTGAGACACGCGAGGACAACGGATCGATACGAGACGTCCAGCGGCGACAACGGATCGGTACGAACGGGCCGAGGACGACAAGGGTGCGGTACGAAACGACCGCCGATCGACGGGCTCGCTGTACGACGCCGATAACAAAGCCCGCCCACGGCAGCCTCTCGGACAGATGGCACCTGCACTTCGCAGTCGGTGGACCGACTCGAGCGCGCTCTCGCTCGGGATTCTCGGGGTCGGAAACATCGGCACAGTTCACCTGAAGTCGGCACTCGCGATGGACGGCGTCGACGTGGTCGCGGCCGCCGACGCCGTTCCCGAAAATCGGCGTCGGGCCGAACGCGCTGGCGTCCCCCGGACGTACGACGAGTACGGGACGTTACTCGAGGCCGAGGCGCTCGATGCGGCGGTCGTTGCGTTGCCGCCGTTCTTGCACGCCGACGCGGTCGAGCAGGCCGCTGCGGCTGGCGTCGACGTCTTCGTCGAGAAACCGCTGGCGCGCTCGACCGAGGAAGCCGACCGGCTGCTCGAGGCCGCCAGGGCCGCCGGGATTTCCGTCGGCGTCGATCACACGCTCCGCTATCAGCCCGACGTCAAGGGCGTCAAACGGGAGTACGACGAGGGACGCGTTGGTCAGGTTCCCTACGCCTCGATGACGCGGGTGAACGACTTTCCGTTCGGCCGGCCGCCGGCCGAGACCGCGCCGCCGTCGTGGGCACACGACCCCGACCTCGCCGGCGGCGGATCGCTGGTCGAACTCGGCGTCCACTGTTTCGACGTCCTCGAGTGGCTCTTCGGCGAGGTCGACGTCGATGGGGCCGACGTCGACCGAACGCTCGACTCCCCCGTCGAAGACGCTGCCACGGTCCTGTTGCGAGCTCCCGAGACGGCGACGACGATCTCGCTTCACTGTGGCACCTACCAGTGGGAGGACCTCCCCGAGGTCAACACCCGGCTGCGACTCGAGGGAGTGACGGGAACGATCAGTAACACCGACCACCTGCCGGGGAATTTCTACGCGAGCGCGGCGACGGCCGCGCTGCGAAACACCGCGAGCCGTCTCACTCTGGGCGATCCCGACGTCTTCGGCCCGACGTTCTACCTGCAGGCACACTACGAGGCGCTGTTGGCGTTCTGTGAGGCCATCCGCGAGGACGAAACGCCGCCAGTCGACGGTGCCGACGGCAGACGAGCGCTCGAGCTCGCGGAGACGGCCTACGACCTCGCCGAAGCCTCGGATGACGCCATCGAAACGCCGGAGGTACGGCCATGAGCCGGGCTCGAGCGACGACGGTCGACGAACCGGTCGCGGTTCGCGGGGTCGCCGTCGACGGTGCCGCCCACGGGGGGTGGGTCCCCGACGCCGACGAACGCGTCGATCGGCTCGAGTCACTGGTCGCGTCCCTGCTCGAGGCCGACCTATCGACGTTCTCCGACGTCGACCGGATCACCGTCGTCCCGGACGCCCACTACCCGTTTCACCCCTCCTCGGGCGTCGTGACCGACCCGGCGGTCGTCGCCGCGATCGTCAGGGTCCTCGAGGACCGGACCGACGCCGACCTCGCCATCGCCGGGGTGAGCGACGAGGTCATCGGCTTCGATCGAACCGCGGCACACCTCGGCTACACCTCGCTGCTCGAGCGCGTCGACGCCGAGCTGGTCGACCTCGCTGAGGACGCACGAACTGACCGGCTCCTCGAGACGGGGGGCCGAACCACGACAGTCTCGATTCCGGACCGACTCGCGACGGGGGCGACGATCGTCGTCCCGAGCCTACGGCCGACAGCGGAGGGGCCGATCGCCGGTGGGATGCGAACGCTCGCCCGATTCGCGACGGGAGCTGTCGACCCCGACCGCGCCGCACTCGGGGCGACTCGAGCCGTCGACCCGGCGCTCTGTGTGCTGGATGCGACGACCGCCTACGCCGGAACCTCGGCGGCGACAAACGCTCTGTTTGCGGGCCCGACGGCTTCCGTCGACGCGCTCGGGAGCTCGCTGCTCGAGCGGTCGTTTGCGGCCGACGGCGCGCTGAGCCAGGCGTTCGACGAGCGAACGTCGATTAGCGTCGACTCGGTCGGCGGCGGGAAGCTGGCTCTCGAGACGATCCGCGACCGACTCGACAGCGGTGAGCTGCCGCCGCGGGAGTCGACACATCCCGCAGTGACCGCGGCCTACCGACTCTACGCGGCGGTCGCCGGCGACGCCGTCCCGCCACAGCTCGAGGGGGAGCCACGATGAGCAGTCGAACGGCCGCGGTCACCGGCGCGACGGGCTTTCTCGGCTCGCACCTCTGTGCGCGGCTGCTCGACGACGGCTGGACGGTTCGCGGGCTCGCGAGACCGACGTCGGACCGGGGCGACCTCGAGGGAGTCGAGTGGTACGTCGGCGACCTCTTCGACGACGAGCCGCTGCGCTCGCTCGTCGACGGGACCGACGTCGTCTTCCACCTCGCTGGCGTCGGGCTCTGGAGCGCCGACCCCGAGACCGTCGGGCGGGTCAATCGCGACGGGACGGCCTCGGTCCTCGAGGCCTGTCGTGCTGGCGACGTTGACCGCGTCGTGTTCACCAGCACGGCTGGCACCCGGCGGGCGAACGGGACCAGCGAGTTCGCCGACGAGACGGACGTCGCCGAGCCAATCGGCGCGTACCAGTCCTCGAAAGCCGAGGCCGAACGGCTGGTCGACCGGTACGCCGAGGTCGACGGCGAGGCGGTCACGGTCCACCCGACGTCGATCGTCGGCCCCGGCGACGAGTCCTTTACGTCCCAGTTGCTCGCGATGGGACTCGAGCCGACGATGCCCGCGACCCTCCCCGGCGGGGCGAGCATCGTTGGCGTCTCGGACGTCGTCGACGGATTGCTCGCGGCCGCAGCGCACGGCCGGAGCGGCGAGCACTACCTCCTCGGCGGGGAGAACCTCACCTACGATCGGGCTGCCGGGCGGATCGCCGACTACGCGGGCGGCACCGCAGCCCCGATCCGCGTACCTGCGACCGCCATCCGCGCCGCCGGCCCCGTCGCCGAGGGCGTCCGCGCGGTCACCGGTCGACAGGTGTTCCCGTTCGATCGGCAGATGGCCGCCCTCGCGACCCAGCGACTCTTTTACACCTCGCAGAAGGCCCACGACGAACTCGGCTACGAGTACCAGCCCATAGAGGCCCACCTCCCCGAGATCCTCGAGTGGTACCGGGGCCGATAGCCCCGCCATCGCCGAACGGCGACTGTTCGGTACACCTTCTAGGGAGACATCGACGGCCGATCTCGAGTCCACGACGCCGCCTCCGTGTACTCCTTCAATTACAAAGCCATGAGAGCGACAATCCCGGGCCGATGCGGATTCTGGTCTTCGCGAACACGCCGGCGCACGTCCACCTGTACCGCCACGCCGTCTCCCGCCTCGAGGAGCGGGGCCACGACGTGTGCGTCCTGGGACGGGAGTACGACTGTACGACCGACTTACTCGAGTTCTACGGACTGCCGTATCAGCCCTACGGCGCACACGGGACCGAGCCGACGTCGCGGCTGGCGTTCGGACGAGAGCTGGTCGGCCAACTCGGCCGCATCGCGACGACGACACGGCGGTTCAGCCCGGACGTCGTCTTCGGTCGCGGTCCGTACGCCGCCTTTGCCGGCTCGCTCGCTCGAGCGCCGACCGTGCTCGTCCTCGACGACGAGCCGGGGTCGTTCAACCACACCGTCTCGCGGCCGTTCGCCGACTGTATCCTCTCGCCCGCCGTTACCCGTCGTGACCTCGGCGACGCCCACTACACGTTCGAGGGGTTCAAAGAGTGTGCGTACCTTCACCCCGCGGTCTTCGACCCCGACCCGGCCGTCCACGAGTACCTCGGGATCGACCCCGACGAGCCCTACGTCATCGTTCGGTTCAACGCCCTCGACGCGCTTCACGACGCCGGCATCGAGGGCTTTTCCTCGGCACAGCGCCTGGACCTGATCGAACGACTGAGCGAACGGGCGACGGTATTCGTCTCCGACGAGGGCGACGACCTCGCGCTCACCGACCTCCCGGCTCGTCCGTACGACCTCCACCCCGCGTTGATCCACGACGCGATGGCCGGTGCCGACCTGCTCGTCGCCGATACGGGCACCATGGTCACCGAAGCTGGCCTCCTCGGGACGCCCGCGATCCGCTATCGGGGCACCGACGACCACGTCTACGGCGAGTTCCGCGAACTCGAGCGCGTCGGCCTCGTCGAGCAGGCCGACAGCTACGACGACGTTCGCGACCGTGCACTCGACCTGCTCGAGGACGAGACGGCAACCGACCGCTGGGCGCAACGACGACGCGAGTACGTCGGCGACCTGGTGAACCTGACGGACGTCTTGGTCGACGTCGCGGAGGCTCGCGGATCGGTCGATCGACTCGGGCCAGCGACGCGGCGCACGTTACGCAAGCGGTCGACTCCGAGTTGAGCATCGGCGCTCGGGCATGCAGGTGCCGGGTGACCGCCACCGACGGCCGTTTCAGTCACTGTAAGGGAGGATTACGCGAAAACCCTTATTTCGGTCCACTGCCAAGAGTTGTCACTGGTCAACATGTCACTCTCGAAACTCCTCTCCGGGTTACGCCGCCGCACAGCGTCGGCCGACGTAGATGAGTACGACGAGCGACGGGTGACGGTCCTGTTCGAGTGTCGAAACTGCGGGACGAACGTCGCGGCCGAGACGGAACGGTGTCCGGCCTGTGACGCCACCGATATCGCCACCTACGCAATCGATTACTAGGGCTGGTGGAGCCGATTCACTGCGGGTGCGATGGCCCGTCGCGATCGGCCGTCGAAATCCAGTCTTGATCGTCTCGTTCGGTCGGGTCGAGTGACCGGTCCGCGTTCGAACCGTCGCGTCCGTCGCTGTACTCGTAGTGGGTCACCTCGAGTGACTCGTTTGCCGTTGCATCCATCGCAATCGCGATGCCGAGTGCGAGGAGGCCAACCAGCACAGCCACGAACGACGCGAGGAGACCGGCGACGACCCCGCCGCTCGAGCCCGCGTCTCGAGTGCGCTGTCGGAGCGATGCGAACGCGCCGAGAAGGCCCCCGGCGAGCCCGGCCGTACCGCTTCCGTAGAAGACGACCGTCGGGTGAAAGCCCTCGACCACGTACTGACGCTTGAGTCGCCAGAGGAAGCTCCGGAGCAACAACAGCGAGACGTATCTGATAAACGGGACGTACCGGATGCTGCTCTCCTCGTCGCCGTAGACGGCCGACATCGAGACGTCCGCGACCCGGCGATCGTCGACGTTGAGGTGCGTGAGGATGTGATTGAGAAAGCCGTACTGGTCCGTAATCGACTCGAGGTCGAGCGACTCGATCGTCTCTCGAGAGATGGCGGTGTAGCCGTTCTGTGGGTCACCGATCGTCCAGTAGCCCGAGGCGAACTTCGAGAGGCCGGTGAGCATCGCATTACCGACGAACCGGAACGTCGACATTCCCTCGCGATCCTCGCGCGTGAGCAAGCGGTTCCCTTTTGCGTAGTCGGCTTCGCCAGTCGCGACGGGATCGACGATCCGATCGAGGATCGCCGGATCCATCTGCCCGTCACCGTTCATCACGGCAACGACGTCGATATCGTCCGCGGCGGCGCGCTCGTAGCCCGTCTTGACCGCCGCGCCATAACCACGGTTTTCCTCGTGGCGGATCGGGACGACACGTCGTCCGTCGCCGTCACCACCGTCTGTCACCGCGAATTCCGGTGGCGTCTCCTCCCGGTCGTTAATCCGTTCGGCGACGTCCTGGATGACTCGCCAGCTCTCGTCCGGCGAGTCGTCGTCGACGACGTAGATCCGGTCGACGAACGCCGGCACCGTCTCGATGACGCTCCCGACGAACGCCGCCTCGTCGTAGGCCGTCACGACCACGCCGACCGTCTTTCCCTTATACATCGTCACCACCGTCCGTTCGACCCGGCTCGAGCGGGTCAGCGCTCGAACCCGCCATCCGCTCTGTCGATCGGCGACTCTCACGCCGGCCGGCTGGGGGCGACCCGTCGCTCGAGCCACCGAGCGTGTAGACGCGGTGGCGCGACTCGTGGCGGTCGAGTGCATCCCACCCGGTGAGTTCGCCGAGTGCATCGCGGCCGTCTGCGACGACCATCGGCTCGAGGGCGTCCCACTCGAGATCGCGGAACTCCTCGTGTGGCGTCACGAGGACGGCCGCGTCGAACGACTCGGCCGAGAGATCCGCGAGCGAGACCGGCCGGACACCGTAGTCGGCGGGGTCGACCAGTGGATCGACACCCGCGACGTCCGCGCCGGCGTCCGTCAGCGCATCGATCACTCCCAGCGCGGGTGACGCGCGGGTCTCCTCGACGCCGGGGCGGTACGTGATCCCCAGGACGACCACCGAGGCGTCCGCGAGGTCGGTCGCTACGCCCTCGAGTCCGTCGTCGACCTCGGCGGCTGCGAGTTCGCGCTCGAGACGCCCGACGACGACCGCTGGCATCGACTCGTTGACTTCTCGAGCGGTCCGGGTGAGCGCCATCGGCTCGTCGGCACCCGACAACAGGAAGTGCGGATAAAACGGGATACAGTGGCCGCCCACGCCGGGGCCGGGGTCGTGGAGCTGACACATCGGCAGTTCGTTCGCCGTGTGCATTGCCTCGCGCGCGGAGATTCCGAGTTCGTCCGCGAGTCGTCCGAGTTCGTTCGCGAGTGCGATGTTCACGTCGCGGTAGACGCCCTCGAACACCTTGACGGCCTCCGCGGTCGTCGCGTCGGAGACTGGGTGGACGTCGTTGTCCGAGAGTTCGCCATAGACGACACACGCTGCGCGCGTGCTCTCGTCGTCGACGCCGCCGACGACCTTCGGATACTGGCCGCGGATGTCCCGCAGTGCCGTTCCCGAAGCGGTTCGCTCGGGACAGAACGCGAGGCCGAACTCGCCGGGCTCGAGTCCCGACGTCGCGGCCAGATGTGGCGCGAGGACGTCACGGCAGGTGCCAGGGGGCAGCGTCGACTCGGCGATCACGAGATCACCTGGCTCGAGGCCGGCCCCGATGTCGTCGACGACCGACTCGACCGTCGTCAGATCGGGATCGTTCCTGTCGTCGAGCAGCGTGGGAACGATCACGACGTGGATTCTGGCCTGTTCGGCCGCGGCGGGGCCGTCCGTCGTCGCCTCGAGCCGGCCCGCGTCGACCTGGTCGGCGACGAGGTCCGCGAGGCCGGGTTCGCCGACGACGTGGCTCTCGCCCCGGCGGATGGTCTCGACGACCGACGGATCGACGTCGACGCCGGTGACGGCCCCGGTCGTCTCGGCGTAGACGGCCGAAAGCGGTAGCCCCATCTTGCCGAGCCCGTAGACGGCGACGGGAATCGCACCCGACGTCAACAGCTCACGCTGGCGCGTTTCGGAGACGTCGCCGCCGTAGAGGCCGATCCCGCCGTCGGGTTCGGTCGCTCGAGTCCGGTCGGCCGTCATCTGATCTCCACCTCCCGTTCTCGCTCGGGCGCGTTGCCGTCGACGAGTGCGTCGATCGTCTGGACGAGTTCGAGGGCCTCGATGCCGTCCTCGGCGGTCACCGCCGGCTCGCTGTCCGTGCGGACCGCCTCGAGGAACGACTCGAGTTCGTGTCGCAGGGGCTCGCCGTTGTCGACCCGCGGGCGTTCGACGACGCTCTCGTGGCGGTAGCGTCGCTGGCCGTCGTCCGTAAGGTACTCTGGATACGAGTCGCGGTGAATCAACACCGACTGCTGGAGGTAGTCGACCTCGACGAGACACTCCGTGGCCGTGACGGTGAGTTTTCGGACTTTCTTCTGGGTAACCCGACTCGCCGTCAGCGAGGCGACGACGTCGTCGTAGGCCATCGTCGCGGTGGCGTACTGTCCGTCGTCGGTTCCCATCGCGGAGACCGACTCCGGCTGTTCGTCCAGTAACGATCCAACGACGTCGACGTCGTGGACCATCAGGTCGAAGACGACGTTTCCCCGCGCGGTCCGATCGACCGGCGGGCCGAGCCGTTCGGCCTCGAGACCGATCACCTCGAGGTCGTCGATCAACTCGGCGACCGTCTGAACGGCGGGATTGAACCGTTCGATGTGTCCAACCTGGAGGACGAGCCCTGCCTCTCTGGCCTGTTCGGCGAGCCGACGGCCCTGGTCGGTCGTCTCGGCGATCGGCTTCTCGACGAGGACGTGGACGCCAGCGTCGAGACACTGCGAGACGGTCTCGTAGTGGACCGGCGTCGGAACGGCGACCGTCACGACATCGCAGCGCTCGAGCAACGACTGGAGGTCGGTCGCCTCCGTGCCGTACTCGGCGGCGACAGTGCGAGCGACCTCGCGGTCGTGGTCGCAGACGCCCGCTAACGCCACGTCTCGAAGCTCGCTGTAGACGCGTGCGTGGTTTTTCCCCATCGCTCCAACGCCGATAACGCCGGCCCGTACGGCTCGCGTCGATTCCTGTGATGTATCCATACTCATGCGGTGAGAGCGTAGTTGCGAACTGCTTCGGCGACCCGCCGCCGATCGCGCGCTGAGAGCCCCGGATGAACCGGGAGCGAGAGCACGGTTTCGGCCGCTCGTTCGGCCCGCGGGAGGTCAGCCGCGGCAGTGCTGACCGTCTCGTAGGCTGGCTGGCGGTGGATCGGCGGGTCGTAGTAGATCGCCGTGTCGACGCCGCGGGACTCGAGTGCCTGCTGTAAGCCGTCTCGGTCCGCCGTCCGGATCGTGTACTGGTGGTAGACGTGGCGATAGCCCGACGGCTCCGTCGGCGTCTCGAGTGGCAACTCGGCGAACCGGTCGTCGTAGTAGGCCGCGTTCTCGCGTCGAGCCTCGTTGAACGCGGGCAGGCGCTCGAGTTGGGTTCGACCGATCGCCGCGGCGACGTTGGTCAGCCGGTAGTTGTGCCCGAGCCGTCTGTGTTCGTACCCGCCGCGCTCGCTGGCGGCGCGGCCGTGGTTGATGTAGCTCGCGGCTCGATCTGCGAGGTCGTCGCGGTCGGTCGTGATCATACCGCCCTCGCCGGTCGTAGCGTTCTTCGTCGGGTAGAACGAGAAACAGGCCGCGTCACCGAGGCTCCCGACGGGTTCGCCGTCGATCGCCGCGCCGTGGGCCTGGCAGGCGTCCTCGAGGACGAACAGGTCGTGGTCATCGGCGAAGTCGGCCAGCGCAGGCATGTCGGCGGGCAGCCCATAGAGGTGAACCGGGAGGAGCCCGACGACGTCGTCCCGGTCCGAGACGATTTCCTCGACGGCCTGAGGCGTCATGGTGTACGTTTCGGGGTCGATGTCGGCGAAGACCGGCGTCCCGCCGGCGAGTCGAATCGCGTTCGCGCTCGCGACGAACGAGAACGGCGAAGTGACGACCGCGTCGCCCTCGCCGACGCAAAGCGCCTCGAGCGCGGCGTGAAGCGCTGTCGTTCCGTTCGAGGTCGCGACGCCGCGGCTGGCCCCACAGAACGACGCAAACTCGGCTTCGAACGCCTCGACCTCTTCGCCAGCGGCGAGGACGCCCCGCTCGATCACCGATTTGACGCGGTCGATCGCCGCCGTGCTGACGTCTGGGTCGGCGATCGAGACGCCCTCGTCGGTCGTCGTATCGGCTGCGTCAGCGCTGGCACCCGTCGTCGCGGGGTCTCTGTCCGGCTCGGTACCGAGTTCCGTATTCGGTTCTGTGTCGGTCATGCGAGGTGGTTCGGCCCCTCGAGGGGGTCCGGGAGCGGCTCGATGGTCGCTGGCGCGCCGACGGCAAGACTGTCCGCGGGGACGTCGTCGGTCACGACCGCGCCGGCTGCGACGAATGCGTTCTCGCCGACCGTCACGCCGGGCAACAAGGTCGCGTTAGCACCGATCGATGCACCCGACTCGATCGTCGGGCCCTCGAGGTCGACCTCGGTTCTGATCGGATACTCGTCGTTCGTCATGATGGCGTTCGGGCCGACGAAGACGTTGTCCCCGATGATCGTCTGCGTGGGGACGTAGACGGCCGTCTGAAGGCTGACGTGCGAGCCGATTCGGGTCTGCCCGTCGATGACCGTCTTGGTCCCGACGAGGACGTCGTCGCCGATCGTCGTCTCCTCGCGAACCAACACGTTGTGACCCGTCGTGAAGTCGTCGCCGATCGTCACGTCCCCGTAGACGATCGAACCGGCCCTGATCGTGGCGTCGTCGCCGATCTGGGTCGGTTCGTCGAACGCCCCGTAGCCGACCGCCGCGTCGTCGTCGATCTGGCAGTCCTCACCGGTGACGAACTGACTCACGTCGATACACCTCCGTCGTCGTCCGGACGCCCCGGTGACGGCGTCTGCCGTCGCAACAGCGTGCGGAATCGTCGGTCTCGTTTCGTCATTGGTAACTCGATACCCTGGTGGGAATCGTCCTGATACAGCCAACGTGGAGGTTTTGTTATCCCGGGCCTGAGGCCCCGTAGACTCGAGCTACAGCCGCGGGACCGAAGAGAGCGCACTGGCACCGGGGGCGTTCGATGCCGCCCTCGAGTCACACCGCGCAGGCCCCCGCGAGGGCAGAAACGTCGAAAGAGGCGTCAGTCACGGCTTCTAACGGGTATAACTCGATTTCGGAAGGGTAGCTGAGCGATAGTAAAGGGTTCGGGTCCCACACGAGGTGGTGTGAGGTATTCGTACTCCCCCGATCGCGGTTCGAATCGGGACGCAGAGGGCACCCATGTCTGACCACGAACTCACCCAGGCCGAACTGTTCGACGTGTTCAGTAACGCACGAAGACGTCGAACTGTCCAGTTCCTCAAACGCCAGGGCGGCAGCTGCGACCTCGCCTCGCTCGTCGAGCAGGTCGCCGCGTGGGAGAACGACGCCGACCCCGACGAGGTCACCCGGACCCAGCGTCGGCGCGTCTACATCTCGCTGTACCAGACGCATCTCCCGATGCTCGAAGACCACGACATCGTCGACTGGGACCCTGACGCACACGCGATCGAGTTGCTCCCCAGCGAAGACGTCTTCGAGCCGTACCTCGACCGCCACGTAGAGACCACCCGTCAGTGGCACCGCGTCTACCTGACGGTTACCGCCGTCGGTGCGGCCGCACTGGCGTTGACGTGGCTCACATCGATTACAGCCGCTGTCGCCCCGATCGTTGCCCTACTTCTTTGCGTGATCGTCCTCGTCGTTTCGCTCGTCCAGTACGCCTCACGTCGACCAGACCTCGACGTCCCGTTCGGTCGTGCGAGTCACTGACGACGGACCTGACTGCCCTCCGTTGCGTTACCAGCGCCCACCCACCGTGTGAGCGATAGCTGCCCAACAGTGGCTGCCCAGTCGCTGGCTCCGTCCGAGGAGAGGACTACGGACACTCGTTCCGATACCGAGTGCGAGGACCGAGAGACGAGGCAAAGAGAGCAACGAGACACGAGCCAACCGGGGGCAAAGAGCGGCGAGTCAGAAGAGCACACACCCTCCGACGGTACAGAAGACAAAGAGATTGCCTCGAGGCGATTCACCAGGGCCGTCAGTCGTCGTCGGTATCGGGGTCGTCAGTGACGGTGACCCAAAAATAGGTCTCCGTGTCGGCGTTCTCGTTGGTCGGTTCCTCCGGCGGCTCGCCTTCGTAGAGGAGGACGCTCACCCGGACCGTTTCGTCTTCGTCAACCGTCGGCGTGATCGACTGATCGGTCGTCGCCGTCTCGCCATCCGCGACCGACGCGTCCAACTGCTCGAGTTCGGTTCGCTCGACGATCTCACCGTCTTCGAGGACCTGCTCCTGGACGATCACCGAGTAGTCGGTCCGTTCACCCTCGTTGTTCTCGAGGGCGATGGTTACCGGCACCGAGTCACCGGGTTCGACCTCGTTCTGGATCTCGCCAGCGACCAGGTCGCCGTCGTCATCTTCCGTGTAGAGTCCGAGTTCGGTGAATCCGTCTGCCGATGCCGGCGCGAGGAATCCGAGGAGCAACGCGCCAGCCGCGAGAGCGATCGCACCAACGAGCAGAATCGAAGAGAGCGTCGCGACGGCGTTTTCGTTCGCTCGAAGGCGATTGATGCCGGCGATCGGCGAGACGACGAACCGCTGGGGTTGTGGCGTTCGCAACCGTCGGATCACGCCGAGCTGAGCGAACACGACGGAGAGTCCGGCGAGCGTGGCGGCGATCGACACGGTTCCGAGTCCCGCGCCGAACGGGAGCACGAGCACGACGATCGGAACGATCGCCAGCGAGAGCGCGACCGACAGCCCGAGCCGTTCGACCACGTCGATCCCGGCCCAGACCGACTCGAGCGGTCCCGACGGATGGCGAACGGTTCGCTCGGTTCCGGGAAAGAGAACCGAAACGAGCGCGTATCCTGGAATAAACAGGACGAGTGGAAACGTGGCCAGGAGCCGAAGCGTGCTTCCCGCTGGGTAGGAAGTGACAGCAGCGTAGGCAGCGATCGCCGCCAGCGAAATCACGGCCAGATCGAACGGGTACTGCCTCACGAATCCCAGGTGCGTCCAGGTTCGCGTGTCGAAGCTCATCGCTTCTCCCCCGCGGGGTGTCGGTTTGGCGCCGCTCGGCCGGCGCTCGGTCCGGTAGCCATTGTCGAGCGCCTATTTCGTCGTCCGTCGCTTTGTTATGGCCGGGTTATTCGGCGTGTGTCGACCCTGCAACGGCCCGACCGTCGCTCGAGTTGCGCTGTTGGTCACCGGTGACCGAACCGACCACGCAGGGCTTCGAAGGCGAACCGACGTTCAGTGACGCCGGTCTCGATCACACCGACGGACAAGCGAGTGGAGAAAGCGACAGTCGGGAAAGAGTGTGAGAGTCAAAGAACGGACAACAGCAGAGAGAGTACAACAACCGACGGAGAAACCGACACCCGGAGAGCGATGTGCGGAGTCGACTACGGAACGGGAACGTGTGACAGCTCGAGTTGGACAGTGAGGGGGCTACGGAGCGGACCAATACCGGCAATCCTGACGATCCGAACGGCCGTTTCAGAAGTCGACGTACTGTTCCTCCCACTCTCGACGCTCGTCGATTCGGTCTCGACCAGCGTCCGTAATCGCGTAGTAATTGGTCCGCCTGTCGAGTTGCCCTTTTTCGACCAGTTCCTTGTTGACCAGTGTGTCCAAGTTCGGGTACAGCCGCCCGTGATTGATCTCAGAACTGTAATACTTCTCGACTTCGTCTTTGACGGTCTGTCCCGACGGTCGATCGGCGCCGGCGATAACGTACAGTAAATCTCGCTGGAAGCCGGTCAGATCGTGCATTGCTCAATCACGGTGATCGTTCCACTGAGAGGATATTTGTTATCCGTCTCGTACAATTCGGTAGCATTTTGTTCACGTTCGAACCGATAGCAAACAGTTCCCCGAACCGGAACGTCACTCTCCTAAGCGGGTACTACCGACAAGACATGTGGGTCCTGACGGCGTACCGCATGAACCTAGCTCTCCGGCGAACCGATCACTCGGTCGCATTCGGGCGGACAACGCTGATTCCGTCCGCGCCGATCCGGACGCGGAGCTGGTCGATCGTCGCTTCGTACGCGGTCGTGTGTGACCCATCCTCGTCGAATCGGACACACTCTGCGATGAGATCGGTCTCGAGGAGATTGTTGATTCGTCGGTAGACTGTCGCCGACGAACTCTCCGTTCGGTCGGTCAGTTCTTTCGCCGTTTTCGGCCCGTTGCTCGTCTCGACGAGGATCGTTCGTGCACACTCGTCGCCGAGCACGTCGAGTTGTGCCGCGGGGTCGGGGGTCGGTTCCGCCTGTGTGTTGCTCGCTTTCGTTGACATGGACGTGCTTACTCGTCTTCGTTACACTGCGTTCGTTCGCTCTCGGGATCGAGAGGAGTCGATACGGGACGGCTGGACTGATCGGGGGCAACGTGCTCTTTGCAGCATTGTACGTTCCAACGCGTCGATGGGTTAGCGACAGTGGTATTTTATAACGAAGGACCTTCTTCCTCGAAATATACTCATTCTGTCCCGAAACGAGCCGTTTCGTGGTCGAAACCACCCGTTTATCATGGCACAGGCGA
Source organism: Natrarchaeobaculum sulfurireducens (assembly GCF_003430825.1). Classification (NCBI taxonomy): domain Archaea; kingdom Methanobacteriati; phylum Methanobacteriota; class Halobacteria; order Halobacteriales; family Natrialbaceae; genus Natrarchaeobaculum; species Natrarchaeobaculum sulfurireducens. The sequence goes on from NZ_CP024047.1 coordinate 2,378,405, forward strand.
GCGACAACACGTGATTTGTCGACCGAATGGATTCCAACCCACCTGAATTCACGTTGAGATACGATCCACGCCGAAACTCATTTCGGGGCCGATGTGGCCTCTATCAGGGATATTCGCACAGAAACGGCGAGTTTCTCCCCGATTCCGTCCGGAGTGAAGTGAACGGTCTACGTCCTTTATTCGGGTCTACCGACCTCGGTTGTAGTGATGCCCGGACGAGTACCGGTGCGACGACCCCCACCAACTACCGCTGCATCCAGCGTCCACGATCACCCGTTCGACCGACGGGTGCAGGTGCACGCTACACACGACCGAGTCGACTCGACGATCGCCTCGATACCGTCCGCGTACGTCATCCAAAACACATGAAATCCTCACAGACGAATTGGCGACCGATGGAATCGTCGACGGCAGGTCCACGCTGTCGAAACTGCGGCACCCACGTCACCCAGCAATTTGCCCGGGTGTTCGGAGACAACGGTGACGTCGTTCACGGCTGTCCCGCCTGTACGACGTATCGGGAGATGCAATCCGGCGGCCATCTCCCCGGAGAACGGCGACGCTGAACGGCCGTCGTCCGTTCGTACGGGCTGCTATCCGTCAGTTCAGCCACACACAACCTGGCCAGGATGCACAGCGGTACATCACAACAATAGATCGTATTGTCCGACCGGTCGTCGGTCACACGCGAATATTTCCAGTCATAGCAAATGGAAATTAATACCAGAGGTTAAAGTCGGTGGTTGATGAAGAGACGCGTACATGACGGTTGATGACGGACAGTCCGATGACAGCGGTTTCGCGGTCTCCTCCTGATCAATGTCTGTTCAGACGAGCAGAACCGACTCGCTCGCCGAAAGCGAAGTGTTTCACATCCTCGGCAACGACAGACGTCGAGCGATCGTTCAGCTACTCGCCGAGGAGTCAGGACAGATCGACGTCTCCGACGTTGCCACCGATATTGCGGCCACAGAATCGGACGCCACGCCCGTCCCGAACAACCTCTACAAGAGCGTCTACGTCTCGCTCCAGCAGACACATCTCCCTCAACTCGAGGAAGACGCCGTCATCGAGTACGACTCCGACGCAAAGACCATCGCATCCGGGCCCAACTTCGACGATGTTCTCACGTACATCAACGGCCACCCGGACGACGGATCACACGTCCTCCAGTTTCACCTCGGACTCTGTGTCCTCGGACTTGCAGTCATCGCACTCGCGGGATTGAACCTCCCCGTCCTCTCGAGCATCGATCCGGAGCTCTGGAGCGTCCTCGTCTTACTCGCCGTCGCCGCGAGCAGCCTCTATCAGCTGTTGGCCTGAGCTGTTACTCCCTGAAGCTCGCGATCTCTGAAACAGCACTGTTTGCGGATACTCACGGGTTCGACATCACACCTCGTCGAGACGAACAACAAGATTTTCGAAAGGGGAGTAGTTCGGGAGCCTAACTACTCGTTTTTCGGTTGTTCAGGCGACTTCGATGCGGTCGGCTCGTTGCCTGGGAGACAGACCAGATTCTCCCGCCCGAGTCGGAGCTTCGTGATCTGTTCGTCCTCCTCGAGTTCGGCCAGCAGCCGGCTCACTTTCGCTTTCGACCAGTCGACGGAGTCGACGATCTGTGACTGTTTCATCCGACCGCCGTTTTTCGAGATGAGCCGCCGAACCCGCTCGCGGTCGGTCACGAACTCTTCGGAGGGCGAGTCCGTACTCGCGGTGAACGAATGTCGCTCCTCGAGACGGTTTCGCAAGAGCAGAAACCCACCGAGGATCGCGAGGACGATGATCCCGGCGAACGCCGCGAGGTGTGGACCCGCCAGTTGGATCGGCTGGATGGGTCCACTGGCAGCCCACGAAAAACCCATTATTCCGATAGGTGAGAGAGACCATGTTGTGGCTGTAAGGACTCGAGTCGAGTCTCGGTGCTGGTTACTCATATCAGTTATTTCGGTATCCACGCGCTCACTCGTTGCTATACCGTCGTGAGCGGCCCACAAAGGGTTTTGTATTGCTCATGCAGTTATATCTATTCTCAACACTATATTGAAATACTATACGTCGTTAGGTTGTGAGCCGATATGTGGTTCGGTGATCGGTGGTCACCGTCGGTGATCTTCGGTATCCGTTCCTCTATCGGAGGCGTCGTCGACTCAGTGGTCATCGCGGACGGGTTCGGCCGATTTCGACTCGCCACCGAGTTGCGCTGGACCACGGCGAGACGTTCCCTCGCAGCGCCGAGTTTCGCACACCGCTCGACCGAATTATTCCGTTGCCCGTTCGAGGCTCGAACATCGCGTTGCATGTTCGGTGTCGGTGTGGGTAGTCGACGAACCGAATAAACGCGGCCGGACGTTCGATACGGTTCGCTGGATTCCACTCGCGTTCATCCGGTAAGACCATATTTCAGCGACCGTCCTGCCGGCTGACCGGTTCAGTTCGCTCGAGGCGGGACCAAGCCCGAATCGAGACGACGGTTCTGGGGCATAGCTTAGCCCGGTGTGATGGGATCTATCGCTCGACTCGAGCATCGACCAGTTCGAGGTGAAACGGCGATCGCTCAGACGCCCGGGACGCCGACCGCTTCGAATCCGGTCACGCCGATGACGGCGAGGACGTAGAGGACGACGAGCACGGAGACCCAGGCGACGATGGTAATCGCCGCCGCGTCGACCCAGCCACCCGGGTAACGCGCGTTGATTACGGCCAGATAGGCGACGAACACGAGAAGCGGCCCCAGAAGTGGAATCCAGCCGAAGAAGAACCCAACGACTGCCCAGACGACGGCGCCGATCAGCGCCGTGATCACTGCGTAACTGTAATCTTCGGCATCGACGATGAATTTGGCACCGAGATAGATGCCGAGCGCACCGATTAGCAGGCTGACGGCGAAGACGATGAGGCTCTCGATCATGTCGTATTACGACCGCTCCGGCGCCGTTAGTTATCACTCACGTACAGGGACCAGACTCGATTTAAAAGGGGCTGGCGTCTGGAATCGCAGACAGATCCACGGCTCTGTACGACCGAAATCCGCCGGTTCTTCCGGAACGATTAGCCCACGTTATCGGCCTCGAGCCGGCCTCACCTGGTGACGGCGTTCACACGTCTCCTGACGAGCGACGAAGACGGCGAGTTACGAACTACTGGGCCAACAGAAGCTATATGCGCGTTCCTCCGCAACCCACGCCCAATGAGCGTCGACCTCGTCGTTCGGAACTGTACCGTCGTCACGCCCGCAGGGCGGGCTCCCGATTCCGGCCTCGCCGTCGAGGGTGGACGGATCGTGGCGCTGGGAGAACCCGACTGTCTCCCCGACGGTGATCGGGTTCTCGACGCCGGCGGAAACGTCCTCGTCCCCGGTATCGTCGACTGCCACATCCACAATCGCGAACCCGGCCTCGAGTACAAAGAAGACTGGGAGTCCGCGACGCGGGCTGCGGCAGCCGGCGGCGTGACGACCGTCGTTGGGATGCCAAACACCGACCCTGTCATCGACCGGCCTGACAACCTCGAGTTGAAGTACGAACGCGGGGAGGCTACAGCGCACGTCGATTTTCAGAGCTACGTCGTCGTCACGAGCGAGAACCTCGAGTTGATTCCCGACCTCGATGCGGCCGGCGCGCTCGGCTACAAGATCTTCCTCGGCTCGACCGTCGGGGACGTGCCTCCGCCGAACGACGGCGAGATCATAGCGGCGATGGAACGAATCCGCGAGACCGGCAAACGACTCGGATTCCACGAGGAAAACGGCGAGATCATCGACCACTACACCGAGCGCTTCCAGACCGAAGGCAAAAACGACCCCATCGACCACTCCCACTCGCGGCCCGTGATCGCCGAACGGGAAGCCGTCGAGCGGATGATCACGTTCGCGGAGGAGACGGGCGTGAAGATCCACATGTACCACGTCTCCTCCGGGTCGGCCGCCGAGGCCGTTTCCCGCGGGAAAGCTCGCGGCGTCGACGTGACCGCCGAGACCTGCCCACACTACCTCTGGTTCACCGAGGACGTCATGCGCGAGAAAGGGAATCCGGCGCGCATCCAGCCACCGATCCGGGACGCCGAGGAGCGTGCGAAACTCTGGGACGTGGGTATCGACGACGGTGTTATCGACTGCATCGCCACCGATCACGCCCCACACACGCCCGAGGAGAAGAAGGTCGACGACCCGTTCGGCAACACCTGGGATGCCATCTCCGGATTCGTCGGCCTCGAGACCGAGATCCCCGTCATGCTCACGTTCGTCGACGAGGGCCGCCTGACGCTCGAAGAGTGGGTACACCGCCACTCGACCCGTCCAGCCCAGGTCTGGGGCATGTATCCCCAGAAAGGATCGTTGCAGGTCGGAACTGACGCCGACTTCACGATCGTCGACCCGGACCACGAGTGGACGCTCGAGGACGCCGACGCGTTGCACTCGAAAAACTGCGTAACGCCGTTCGAAGGCGAGACCTTTACCGGAAAGGCGGTCGCGACCGTCGTCCGTGGCGAGGTCGTCTACGAGGACGGCGAGGTCGTCGGCGAACCGGGCTACGGCACGCGCGTCGACGTCGACGCCGACCCTGTCTGAGGAAGCCTACCAGCGGCTCGAGACGATTTCGACGGCTTACTCGACATCCGCGCCGATAGTCTACTCGAGATCCGCGCCGACTGCCTCCTCGACCGACGAGAACCCGTCGCGCTCGAGCAACGTGACGAGCCCGCGATTGATTCGTTTCGCTGTCGACGGGCCGCCGTAGACGAACCCCGTATAGAGCTGGACGAGCGACGCCCCGGCCCGAATTTTTTCGTAGGCGCTCGCCGCCGAGTCGACGCCGCCGACGCCGACGATCGGCAGGTCGCCGTCGGTGTGTGCGGCGATCGTCCGGATCAGCTCGGTCGAACGAGCGTCGATCGGCTGGCCGCTCAGGCCGCCCCACTCCTCGCGATTCGGCGACTCGAGGTTCTCGCGGGTGGTCGAGGTGTTCGTCGCGACGATCCCGTCGAGGTCGAACTCACGAACGATGTCGACGAGGTCGAGGACCGACGACTCGGGGTCGTCAGGGCCGATCTTTACGAGGATCGGCACGTCGCGGTCGTTTTCGGCCTCGAGCGTCTCGAAGATCGCCTGCAAGTGTTCGGGAGAGGCCTCGTCGAACTCGTCGGGGGTATTCGGACAGGAGACGTTGACGACGACGTAGTCGGCGAACGGCGAGAGCCGATCGAAGACGCGCCGATAGTCCTCGATCGCCTCCGTCTCGCTCGAGGAGTTCATCTTGCCGATGTTGACGCCAAGCGGGATGTCGGGGACGCCGTCGGTCTCGAGGCGTTCTTTGACGCGCTCCATTCCCTGACCGTTGAAGCCCATGCGGTTGATCATCGCCTCGTCCTCGCGTAGGCGAAAGAGCCTGGGCCGCTCGTTGCCCGCCTGCGGGTACGGCGTGACGGTGCCGATCTCGACGAACCCGAAGCCCAGCGCGGAGAGCGCGTGGGTCACCTCGGCGTTCTTGTCGAAGCCGGCGGCGACCCCGACCGGGTTCGGGAATCGCGTGCCGAACAACTCGACCTCGAGTGCGGGGTGGTCATACCGATAGGCAGCCCGGAGCGCCCGTCGGGTGGGCCACGTCGACTGGGCCGCCCGGAGCGTTCGCTTGCCGAGGTCGTGGGCCGTCTCGGCGGGGAGTCTGAACGCGAGGGGGCGAACCCGCGAGTAGAGCGTCATTGGCGGAGCGAAGGGAACGGAGGGCCCTAAACGTCTCGAAGCTGACTCGAGTCACATCGTCGACCGCGTCGAGAGGCCAAACGAGTCGCGACGACGAGTCGGCAACGCAGCCAGAAGGTATGGATTCTGGTTCGAAAGTCGAACAGACAGCCGGTTTTCCGGCGTCTCGAGCGACACGTTCATGCAACCTGGCGAGAAGGCGTACGTATGTTGACCCGGCGGCAGGTACTGGCAACGGCGAGCGTCGGAGTCGGACTCGGTGGACTCGGCGTTGGGCTCTCCAGGGCCGTTCACCAGGGCACGGTGAACGAGAAGTGGATCCGAGGACACGACGATGACGGAACCGAAGTCGTCTACTCCGTGATCCACGACAGCATGAATGTCCCGTATGTCATCGAATCACACGACGAGGTGGCGCTGTTCGACGGCCGGAGGGAACGACGTCCGACCATCGACGCCGAGACCCACGAAGAACTCGCCAACCGGTACGACGCGGTCGAGTACGGCCTCAACATCTGTGCGCGGGACGGACGACACGACTGCCGGGGTGGCGCCGTGAGCCGCGAGGCGTTCAACGCCGTTCAGGTCGGCGAAGAGGCCACCGTCGCTGTCGCCTCGAGCCGACTTCACCTGCTCCCGCTGGACGCCGACTGACGACGGCGACGATCCACCACCGGCTCGACGGTCGCGTCTACGATGAGAGGTGCTCGAGGGCTGCGCTCACGTCCTCGACGGCGCGGAGGTCGTCGAGGGCCTCGAGGGCGGCGTTGGCGTCGACCCCGATCGGCGCGTTGGCCGCGCACATTCGGAACTTCTCGTGGAGTTCGTCGATCGTAAGCGGATCGTCGTGGGTCCCCGGCGGCTTCTCTTCGAACCGCTCGACGGTCTCGCCGTCGCGAGTCGTCACGGTGACCGTGGCTGCGTTCGAGTCGTAGGCGAGGTCATCGTCGACGACCAGCGTCGTGCGTTCGCGGACCGCCTGGACGCCGTCGTCGTCGATCGCGTCGTCTTCGAAGGCAGCGAGGCCGACCGCGCGATGGGCGATAGCGTGGCCGATGACGTACGGCATCGAAAACTTCCCCTCGAGGCCGGTCGCTGGATCGTCGTGGTGTAAGGCGTCAGCAGCCGCCTGCGAGGCCGTGACGGCGATTCCGTCGATATCGGCTGGCTCGAGGTCGAACTCGTCGGCCACCCCGATTGCGGCGTATATCGCCGCGTGGGTGTAATAACAGCAGGGATATTTCTTGACGTCGACGCCGTCCTCGAGCACCGACCAGCGTGAGCCAAGTTCGGGGAGGGCCTCGAGGTCCGGTTCGCCGTCCCCGCGATAGAGATCGAAGTAGCCGCGGTCGCCCTCAATCGCCGTCGGGTCGGCGCTCGCTCCTTCGGCGGCGAGGAGGGCTGCCGTCGTCCCGGAGCGGGCGGCCTGACCGGCGTGGAGCGGTTTCGTCGTCGAACCGAAGTTGCGCTTGAGGCCAGCGGGCATCGACGCGGCGATCGAGAGCGCGTCGACCGTCTCCTCGACCGAGAACTCGAGGAGGTTCGCGACGGCCGCGGCGGCGCCGAACAGCCCGACGGTCGAGGTGGCGTGCCAGCCGCCCTCGTAGTGGCCGGGGCTGAGCGGCCGTGAGAGGTAGTTCTGGGTCTCGAAGCCGGCGACGTACGCCGTCAGGACGTCCCCGCCCGAGGCCCCCTCACGCTCGGCGACGGCGAGCAGTGGCGCGACCATCGGGACACTCGGGTGGCCGTCCATCGCCGGGAGCGCCACGTCGTCGAAGTCGAGTGCGTGGCCCGCCGTTCCGTTGACGAACACCGCGTCGGATAGCGGCGCACGGTCCTCACGACCGAGAAGCGTCGTCTCGCCCGATCCAGCGGCCGCACCGCGCGCGCAGGTCGTCGCGTGGGTCCCGGCACCGGCGAGGGTGACGCCGACCGTGTCCAGAATCGCCCGTTCGGCTACGCGAATCGCCTCGTCCGGGACGTCGTCGACGGTAAGGTCGGCGACGAACCGGCCGAGCGCTTCCGTCACTCCGCTCGAGGTAGACTGTGTCATCTAGTGGCTTGGGTATCGAACGTACCGATAGATTATGATACCGATCAGACCGACCGGTGAAGAAGCGGTACCCCCTTCATTGCACCGGCCCGACGTCACGTGGATAACCGCATTCTCCACCATTTACAATGTGTGATGCAGAGTCACTGCTATGGAGTACCACGACACCGAGAAGGCGAAAGCAGTCGCGAGCCGGGTCGAGGCGTTCATGGACGAGGTCGTGATCCCTCGAGAGCGCGAGGCCTTAGCGACGGGCGAACCGATTACCACAGACGAGATCGAGGACCTCTGGGAACAGGCCAAAGCACGGGACCTGTTCGCGCCGCAGGTACCCGAGGAGTACGGCGGCCAGGGACTCGGCTTTCGGGATATGTTGCCGTCGTTCGAACAGGTCGGTCGATCGCTGATCGGCGCGCTGGCGATCCGGGCGAACGCCCCACAGGAGGGGAACATGCACACCTTAGAGATGGTCGGCACCGACGAACAGAAAGAGAAATGGCTGCGCCCGCTCGTCCAGGGGGAGTTGACCTCCGCGTTCGCGATGACCGAGCCCCGCCAGGGTGGCGGCTCCGACCCCAAAATGCTCCAGAGTACGGCCGTCAAAGACGGAGACGAGTGGGTGATCAACGCCCACAAGTGGTGGACCTCCGACGGCCTCGAGGCCGACTTCTATCTCGTGATGGCCCGGACGGACGTAGAGGCCCACCCATACGCGGGGACGTCGATCATCCTCGTCCCGCGGGAAGCCGACGGCGTCGAGGTCGTCCGCAACGTTCCCCACCTCGGCGGTCACGGCATCACCGAACGGACTGGCGGTCACGCGGAGGTGAAGTTCGAGAACGTCCGCGTCCCCGTCGAGAACACGATCGGCGAGGAAAACGCTGGATTCCGTATCGCCCAGCTTCGCCTCGGTGGCGGTCGACTCACCCACTGCATGCGCTATTCGGGGATGGCCCAGCGCTCACTCGAGGTCGCGAAGGCGTACCTCACCGAACGCGAGGGCTTCGGCGACTCGCTCGCCGAGAAACAGGCACTTCGGCATCGGATCGCCGACGCCGAGACGCGGCTGCACGCCGCCCGCTGTATGGTTCGCCACGCCGCCCGCGAACTCGACGAGAGCGACGCCCGGATCGAGGTCGCGATGGCGAAAATGTACACCGCAAACGTCACCAACGACGCGATCGACCTCGCGTTGCAGTGTTGTGGCGGCAACGGCATCGGAAAGGACCTCCCGGTCGCACACTTCTACGAGCACGTCCGTGCGTTCCGGCTCGTCGACGGCGCAGACGAGGTTCACCGCCGGACGATCGCGCGCTGGGCGTTCGACGACGTCGACACGAGCGAGGTCGAAAACGCCCTCGAGTTCGACGAGGAGCTCCGCATCGACGCCCTCGAGCGGTGATCGACGTGCCGAGCAAATCGTTGTCCGAACTCGAGGCGCTCGTCGGTGACTCCCGTGAGACTGTCGCGGGGTTTCACGTTGAGCGCGGTAAAGTCGCGGAGTTCACCCGCGCGATCACCGACTCGAACCCGATCTATCACGACGTGGACGCCGCCCGCGAGGTCGGACACGAACGGATTCCCGCACCGCTTACGTACGCACGTGTCAGTCGGTTTCCCCGGTATCAGACGGCGGAAGGCGACCTCTACGGCTTCGATCTCGGATTTCAACTCGAGTACGTCCTCCACGGCGAGCAGCGCTATGAGTACGAACGCCCGCTTTCCGTCGGCGACGAGTTGTCGGGAACGACGACGCTGACTAACGTCTTCCAGCGCAACGGCGGCCGTGCGGGCACGATGACGTTCGCCGTCCTCGAGACCCAGTATCGGGATCGAGAGGGCGAGCTGGTGCTCACCGATCGGGCCACCGTGATCGAGACCGAGGGGGCCGTCGACGGCGATGCAGACGCAGACGTAGATGCGGACGCGAACGAATCTGGAGAGGACGACCGGGCGAAGCCGACCGACGACTCGTCGGTATCCACATCGGAATCGGTCGATCCCGTTCGGTCCACCGCGGACGTTTCGGTGGGCGATCCTGGACCAAGGATCGTGGTTTCTGACCTCGAGCGTCGACACTTCGTCCAGTATGCCGGCGCGAGCGGCGACTTCAATCCGATCCACTACGACGAGCCTTACGCCCGCGCCGCGGGGAACCCGAGCGTCTTCGGCCAGGGGATGTTCACCGCTGGCATCGCCTCGCGCGTCGTCACCGACTGGGTCGGCCTCGAGGCCGTCGACACCTTCGACGTCCGATTCCAGTCGCGTGTCTTCCCCGGCGAGGACGTAATCGCTGACGGCGAGGTCACCGCAGTCGAGGCCGACACCGTCACCGTCGACCTCGAGGCGCGGACCGACAGCGGTGAAACACTGCTTTCCGGAACGGCGACCGCGACGCTCCCTGAGTGACCATCCCCCACAGTCTGTGTCTCCTCAGTCCGACGCGTCGATCGTCGTTGGGACCCGTTCTTCGAGTCGACGTTTCGTCTCAGGGTCGTGTGCCGGCAGGTAGACGACTCGCTCACGCTCGAGGAGCCGTCGGATCTTCCTGGCGCTCTGTCGGCTCGTTCGCCCGTCGAGGGCGATTCCAACGACGTCGTCTTCGAGCAGTTGTGACTCGGTGAACGTGACGTCACCGGCGAGACAGAGCAGGGCCTCTTCCTCACGGACGAGAACAGACTGGTGGCCCGGCGTGTGTCCAGGCGTCGGGACGACGAGCACGTCGCCGGCGTCGGTGAGCCGGTGGCTCGACTCGAAGGGGCCGAACGGGCCACCGTCGTAGGTGAGACGCATCGGCTCGAGGTCGTCCGGCCAGCGGTGAACCGACGAACCAAGCGGCAACAGTCGGTGTGCCAGATACTCCCGGCGAGAGACGAGCACGTCTGCGTTCGGGAACGCTCCGACGGCTCCCGCGTGATCGAAATGCAGGTGTGTCAAGATCACGGTCGACACCTCTCCGGGATCGATGCCGACCGCTTCGAGCTGGCTGGCGAGTTCGTCGGCCGGCTCGAGGTCGAGGCCGTCGCGGTCGACGAGCACTCGCGCACCGAGGTCGACGGCTCGCGGCTCGAAGACGTCGGTCGTCTCGCCAACGTCAACGACGATCACGCCTTCGGGATGCTCGATCGCGAAACAGAAGATGGGCGCGGGCTCGAGCTGGCTGTCGTCGCACCAGACGTCGAGGTATCGCCCCGGAAGCGTCCGACGGCGAGCGCTGACGTGACGGTTCGGAAGCGACAGCCGGCCGACCGAGAGCGCGTGGATCTTCACGGGTCGGTCCTCCCAACGCGGGAAACCGTCTTGAGGCTCATGGTCGAAGTGGCGACCAGAGCGCATGTACGATGCAATCTTGGTCCCGACCGACGGACGAGAGAACACCGACCGGGCGATCCAGGAAGCGATCGAACTCGCGAACGTCCACGAGGCCACCTTACACACACTGTACGTGATCAACTCCGCCGAGATCGCACCGGGAATGGACTTCGACGACCTCGAGCCGATCGGCGAGGAGGCCGTCGAATACGTCGCCAAGCGGGCCGCCGAGGCGGGCCTCGAGAACGTCGACACGAACGTCCGCCACGGACTTCGCCATCAGGCGATCCTGGACTACGCCGACGAACACGACATCGACCTGATCGTGATGGGGAGAAATCGCGGCCTCGAGCGGTTCCTGCGCTCGAGCGTCTCCGACCGTGTCACAGAGCGCGCTTCGACGCCGGTGCTCGTCGTCGAGTGAGTCGACTGGTGGGCCCTACCGGCTGTCGAACCGAAACCGGTGCCCCCTGCCGCCTCGAGAAGGGCTTTTTCGCGACCACGATTAGTCCGAGCCGGTTCCCGTGGCTCGCGTCCCCAACCCGATCCGGCTCAGCATCTGGTGGATCGGGCGTGTACTCGCCAGAGTTGGCCTGATCGGCCTCGAGCGAGCGCGCCGGACGGCGGATCTGGCGTGGCCACGGATCGTCACCGGGCTGGCCCGAATGTCGAAAAGCGCCGTCGACGTCGCGATGGTCGGCATTGCTGTCGGGCCGGCTGCTATCGCCGGTGTCGGTTTCGCAACCCCGTACTGGGGGCTTGCGTTCACCGTCGGCGGCGGCGTCGCTGGCGGAACGATCGCGCTCGTCTCCCAGCGCTTCGGCGCGGAGGCGTACGACCAGCTCGGCCAGGCCGTCCGCTCGAGCGTCGTCCTCGTGCTCGCGTTGACTCTGCCGATCACGGCCGTGTTCTGGTACTATCCACACGCGTTGATCTCGCTCGTCAGCAACGATCCGGAGGCGATCGCCTATGGGGCGGCGTACCTCCAGCTGGTCGGCCTCGGGATCCCGTTCGCCGGGCTGAACCTGATCGGCAGCCGCACGTTCGTCGGCATGGACGACGCCTGGACGCCGATGGTCGTTCGCGCGGGCGGCGCTGGCGCCAACATCCTGCTCAACGCCGTGCTTATCTTCGGGCTGGACATGGGCGTCGTCGGTGCGGCACTCGGAACCGTACTGGCGAACGTGGTCGTAACGGCGGCGTTCGCGGCCGGCCTCGGAGCCGGGCGACTCCCCAGAATGGGTGCGTTCCCGACCAGCGTCGATCCCGCGGGACGGTATCTCCACGGGGAGACACTGCGAGACCTGACCACAATCGGGCTGCCCGTCCTCGGGACGCGGTTCGTCTGGACGGTCGCGGAGTTTCCCATGCTCGCGATCGTCGACGTCTTCGGTCAGGATACCGTCGCCGCCTACGTCATCGCCCGTCGAATCTGGGGGCTGATGAACACGCCCGGCTGGGGATTCGGGCTCGCCGCCTCGAGTCTCGTCGGTCAGGAACTCGGCACCGGTTCCGAGGATCGCGCCGAGACGTACGGGCGCGAGATCGTTCGATTCTCTGTCGCCACCTACCTCGTCGCGGCTGGAGTCGTCGCGGTCTTCGCCGAACCCATCGTCCTCGGGTTCGCCGACGACCCGGCTGACCTCTCGGTACCGATCGCCGTCTCGCTCGTGCATGCGGCCTGTCTCGCCGTTCTCTTCCAGGGCGTCTCGACGACCGCAGCCGGTGCGCTCGAGGCCAGCGGCGACACCCGGTGGCCGTTCTACAGCCAGTTGCTGGGAATGTTCGGGCTCGCGATCCCGCTTGCGTACCTCGGCGCTGTCGGGCTCGCCGTTCCATCGCCCGGGACGGTGCCGATCGTCGGCGTCGTCGTCCCCGGAGTGACGATTCCGCCGCTCGGACTGTGGGGGCTGTATCTGGCCTTCCTCGCCGAGACGGCGGTCCCGGCGGTCATCAACTACTCCCGGTTCGCGACTGGCCGGTGGAAAGTGATTAGCCGCGACTATCGGCCCGAGCCGAGCGAAGCCGACGACTAACTCGACGTCGCACAGTCTTCCGTTCGAGCCCCGCTCGAGACGAGGGCGGATTTTCCGGCCCAGAAAATTCACTCGTACGACTAATACCACAGCGTCAGTACGAATCGCTGGGGGACGTCACAGGCCCCACCTGAGTGGTCCCCCCGCCCGATCACGCCGGCCGACACTGCCCTCGGTGGCTCCCGCCCACGTGCCACCCCGGTCGGCCGGTTCCACCCGCCTCTGACTGGTCACCCACTGCCCTCCCACGTCTCTCGCTTCGGCCCCATCGCTTCGACGGTCACCGACGTCGAAACTCTGGTCCCCGGCCAGGTCGGTCACTCTCGAGGCATCTACACGGATCGTTCAGCGTGCACTATCAGGCCGTCTAGGTCACGAAAACAACCGAAACGAATCAGTGTCGGCCGTACAGCGAGTAGGTAATCGCGACCAGCCCGGCCAGCCGGCTTACGTTCTCGAGGAAGACGGTGACGACCTGTTCGGCACTCGTAAACGAGTTGATGGCTACGTTGATCAGAAACGGACACAACGTGAGCAAGAGGAGTCCCAGGGCGAGATACAGCATCGACGTGGCGTCGTTTCGTCGGTAGCCCCGGTAGGCCTGGTACGCGATGAGCGTCCCGATGAGCGCCACGAGGAAGAGACTTGCCACCGTCAGGAGCTCGAACAGCGACGCCTCACCGAGTCGAACGACGTCGCCGGTCATCGTAACCCCTCCCACATGCGCGTGAACTTGTCGGCGACGTCTTCTTCCTGGTAGGTCAGTTCGAGGTCGAACGCGCCGTCCTCGAGCGTCAACTCGAGGCGGTCGAGGTTTGCGGTATAGACGCTGTAGTGATTTCCATCCGGAGCGAGTTCCGTCTCCTCGGTGACGAGACGGCACGCCTCGAGGCGCTCGAGGCGTCGGTAGATCGTCGGGAGGGAGGCGTCACATCGTTCGCTCAGGGTGCTGGCAGACATGGGTTCGACGCTCGTGTGGGTGAGGATATCCCGGGCGTACTCGTCGTCGAGGACCGAAAGGACCGTCGACAGGTCGATTTCCTCACTCACTTGTAGGCCATCGTTCCGGCAACGACATGAAAAGCGATCCGGTTTTTCTGACCGAGAGAACACCCCGACGGCAGCCACGTGATCGCGTCAGCTGACTCCGTACGCCTCGAGCCAGGCGAACGTGAGCTCGAGCAGTCGACGTTCGGCAGATGCCGAGAACAGGTGGCCTTCTCCCTCGAGGACCTGAACGAGGACGTCCGTTTCGAGGCGGTCCGCCGCGCGCAGGCTGTCGTCGACGGGGACCGAGTCGTCGTCCGTCCCGTGGAAGATGGCGACGGGAACGTCGAGCGTCGACTCGAGGTCGGCGAAGGCGTGCCGATCGAGGTCCGCGAAGAACCGCTCGTCGACCCACTCGTCGTCGTCGAACTCGAGTCGTCCAGCCGTCGCGACCGCCTCACGGTAGTCGTCGAACGACGACGTGTCGGTTACGGGCGCACGCGTGACGACCGCGTCGGCGCGCTCGGCTGCGAACGTCCCCGCGGCGTGGAACGCGACAGCGCCCCCGAAACTCGAGCCGAACAGGACACAGGATCGAGGATCGAAGAACTCGAGGACTGCCTCGAGATCGGTCAATCTCGACTCCAGCGTCGACTCCGCGAAGTGACCATCGGACTCGCCACATCCTCGAAAGTCGAATCTGACGGCGTCGTACCCGGCCTCGACCGCGCGTCGACAGCGGCGTTCGTAACTTCCGGACTTGTCGCTTCGAAAGCCGTGACAGCAGACGAACCAGCGGTCACCCGACGCCTCGTGGTGGACCGCTGCCACCGTCCCGTCGTCCTCGACGGTGATTTCGTATCGCTCGCTCATACGACCGCTGGGGAACGGACGACCGTAATCGTTTCCCGCGTCGCAATCCGGGACCCGAATCCGACGGCCGACAGTATTCGTGACATAACTAACCCCATCAGTCCGCGAGCCACGACCAATGTGGCCATGGGAACACGCGATCGTCGGCTATCTCGCGTACTCGCTGTTCGCGCATCTTTACTACCGTGAGTCGCCGGACGGGCTCGAGGCGTTTGCGGTCGTTTTCGCGTCCGTCCTGCCGGATCTCATCGATAAACCGCTGGCCTGGGAGTTCGGTGTCTTCGAGTCGGGCTATGCACTCGGACACTCGATCTTCTTCGCGGTTCCGCTCTCGCTCGCGGTCGGACTGCTCGCGAGACGCGTCGGCAAGGGGCCTGCTGGCGTCGCCTTCGGCGTCGGTTACCTGTTGCATCTGCCCGCGGACGTGCTCGATACCTATCTGCGCGGCGGCCAGTACACACCGGAGATACTGCTCTGGCCGGTTTCGACGGTCGACGGGGTTCAAGAACAGACAGGATTCACCGACGAGTTCGTTCGTCTCTTCGGCCGCTACCAGCAGGACCTCCTCGCGGGCGACCTCTCGACGTACATGTGGGTCCAGGTCGGACTCGCGGGACTCGCGGCCCTGGTCTGGCTCGCCGACGGCGCACCCGTCCTCCGGGAGTGTCTCGTCGGCTGTAAACGCCTGGTGATCGCACTCGTCGGTGGCCGGGACCCGATGTGAGCGACGGTCGCCGCGCCGTCGACACTGGTTGGTAACGACGGGGTAACCAGCGGACGAGTCTGACTCAAACGTCACCGACAGGTAATGTCGTCATTTACTATCGTATCGCTGCCGGTGACAGTGGAGATGAGATGACCGACACGTCCCGCCCGCCAACTCATCGCTATCGACCCCCGCGGGTGAACCCATGAACGCGAGCGACCGACCACCCGGAAGCCGCGTGGATGCCCTCCCCTCGGACGCCGAGTTCGCACTCTGTCTGACTCACGACGTGGATCGCCCCTACAAGGGGTTTCGGTCGCTGTACTACGCGACCCGTGAGCGACCGGGCTATCACCTCCGGACCGCCCTCTCGTCGTCGAACCCGTACTGGCAGTTCGAGGAGGTCAT
Source organism: Natrarchaeobaculum sulfurireducens (assembly GCF_003430825.1). Classification (NCBI taxonomy): domain Archaea; kingdom Methanobacteriati; phylum Methanobacteriota; class Halobacteria; order Halobacteriales; family Natrialbaceae; genus Natrarchaeobaculum; species Natrarchaeobaculum sulfurireducens. The sequence continues at coordinate 2,394,478 of NZ_CP024047.1, forward strand.
GTCCCTCGAGGCCGGCCTTGGCGTTCGATCGGCGTTTTACTTCCTCAACGAACAACACCTGCTGGTCGACCGGCCGCCACGAGACTGGCTCTTACCGTCGAACTGGATCCAGCATCTGGGTCGGTACGACGTCACGAGCAACGAGATCGTCGCCGTCCTCGAGGCACTCGAGGCTGGCGGCTGGGAAGTCGGCCTCCACGGCTCCTATCACTCGCCGGAGGATCCGGCTCGACTAGACGAGGAAAAACGAGTGCTCGAGCGTGTGCTCGGACGGCCAGTCGTCGGCGGGCGACAACACCACCTCCGGCTCTCGGTGCCCGAAACGTGGCGACACCACCGGGAGATCGGCCTCGCGTACGATGCGACTCTGGGGTCGACGACTAGCTGTGACTTTCATCATGGCTACCGACCGCTCCGACCGTTCGACGACGAGTTCGTCGTCTTTCCGCTGACGATCATGGATCAGGCACTGCCAGACCCAGGGAACCACCCCGATCAAGCACGCCAGGTCTGTGACCAACTCGTCAAAGAGGCCGCCGTGAACGACGCCGTAATGACCGTTCTCTGGCATCCACGGTACTTCAACGAACGCGAGTTCCCCGGCCACCGGGAGCTGTATCGGTGGCTGATCGAGCGAGCCCAGTCGCTCGGTGGCTGGATCGGGGCTCCACAGGAGTTCCTCGCCGAAACCGACCGCGACTCACGGGTGCCGTCTCGCCGGCTCGAGAGCGCTGGACCGGCCGATTCCGAGCCGGGTCGTGGAGACGATCCCCAGGTACGGGCCTCGAGTCCGGGAGGCGAGTCATGAACTCGAGGCTCCTGACGGTGCTGGTCGTCGGACTGTTCGTCCTCGGCACCGTCGGTGCGGTCGCGACTCCTGCGGTTGCTGACTCGACAACAACCACACAATCGATGCCGAGTGACACGTACGTCGTCGAACAGGACGACTCGTGTTACGAGATCGAGCCCCTCTCGAGTGACCAATCGATCGAGGCCTTCTACGATTATCGGGATCACAACACCCATCCGAACGACACAGATCGGATGTACAGCTCCTACGGGACGACCCATCTCCAGGAGTCCGATACGAGCCTGTTGTTCCTCCACGAGGGGACCGACGGAACGAGCCTCGTGATGGTCCACGACGAACTCGACGGCGGCACTGCCGGTGGCGTCGTCACGTTCGACCTCGTCGGCGCGCCACACGCCGCCACGTGGGACGTCCGGAACGACGACTACGACGGCGATACGAACCGCGACGAGTTCGACCGCGGCGACGGCACCGCGGACGCGTCGTGGGCCTACATCGAAAACCGGACCGGTGGCGGCGCGCTGAACGGCGGCTTCGGCGGGCCGTTCTCGGTGACAGTCCACCCCGCGTTCAACGAGGACGCTAACCTGTACGACGCGGACGTCGCCGAGGAGTTCGAAGACGAGAACGTGACCGGCACCGGCGGCGACTTCTGGGACGGCGGCGAGATCGACGACTGGGAAGCCCTTTCCGGCGACGTCGACGATCCGGACCGCCACTCGCTGTCGCTCTCCGAGCCAGTCACCATCTGGACTGGGAGCTGTGACAACCCCGCGATCGCCTACGACCGAACGGACGACGGCATCGCGGCGTCCGTCTCCGATCCATCCGTCGACGATCGAGTCCCCCTGCAGCCAACGGCCGGGTCCGGCGACGGCGTCCAGTTCGAGCGGATCGACGTGACCGGCCTCGAGGACGACACGACCCTCGAGTTCGCGAGCGAAGCGCCGGACGGTCCCCCCGAGTCGCCTGCTGGGGTGGACGCCATGTCCCACCTGCGCATCGACGGCAACTCGAGTGCGGACGCCTCAGGAACGGTCACGGTCACCGTCAGCGCCGACGAACTCGACGAGCCTGGGATCGGCCCGGACGACGTGGTGCTCTACGAAGCAGTCGACGACGAGTGGGCTGAGACGACCACCGAGGTTCGCGCCGATCGCGGCGGCACCTACCAGTTCGAAGCCGAGGTCTCCTCGCTCGAGGGGGTGACCGTCGCCCTCCACCCTGAGGCCGGCCCCGACGAGCGGAGCTGGGTCTCCGACATCGGCTTCGCCGGCGGCGTCGCCGTGGGGTCGTTCCTCCTGCTCTCGTTGTTGTGGGTGGCGGCGATCTGGCGTCGGTAACCCGCGGCTCGAACCCAAAACCGCTCCGTCTACCGGGTAGTAGGAGACACCCTCGATTCAGAACAGTGGTTCGTCAGGAGAGACGACGTCGGTCGCCTGGCTCTCTAACAGGCCAGCCGAGTAGACGATGACGCCGGCGGCGATCACTGCGACGAGCACGACGACGGCGAAGACGATGAGCGTTCCAATGCCGACCTTGCCACGGTCGAGCGAATCGGTGACGATGTTGGAATCGGGCATAGGGGTGTCCTCTGTGTCTCGGGTCGGAACTGCGGTATCTGTCTCCCAGTTGATGGGGCCCTGTGTGCGATCTACAGCCGTCCAGCGAGTGTGGTCTGACGTCGGTGGGCGCGTCGTTCCTCGTGTCAGCGCCACCTGAGCGTTCGTCACTGGCTGTTCGCTCAACTTAGTAATTTTGGCAGCGTATCCCTCGTCGCCCGCTCGCAGTGTCGTCCGTACCGTCGAGACCGATACGGGAGGTCGTCGGCTCGAGGAACCCCGAGGTCGTCGGCTCGAGTTTACGCGCTACTCGAGTGAGGCCGGTCGCACGGCTCTGTTTGCCAAAGCTCGTAAGTCGCTCGAAACTCGGCGGCGGTGGGACCAACGGGATCGGCGCTGGTTGTCAACTCGGACCGGACACGTGACGGAACGATTCGAACTCACGCACGGACGCGATCCAGAGCAGGACCTGCGACGGCAGTCGGCTCCACAGGTTCTTGGCGAATAGTGTGCTGAATTTGTCCATGGTCACAGTTATCACAGCACTCAAAACGCTGTTGTTCACGATCCTCGTTCCCGGGACGGTCGCCGTGGTGATTCCCCGGCTATTGGCCAGCTGGCGGCCATACCCTCGATTTCCGATCGATAGACCGACCGCGAACGTGGGGGCCGCCCTGGCGATCGGTGTGGGAGCGGTGCTGTACGTACACACCGCCGTCCGGTTCGGCTCGGACGGGAAGGGGACGCCGTCGCCGACCGACGAACCCGGAACCGAGCCTGATACCCGGTCGGCTCCCGAACGGTACCCGGACGACCCAAAAACGAGACTCGAGGATGACACGACCGACGAGAGGACGGCTACGACGTGATCAGTCGCTACGGACGCCGACGGAGTCGACCGACGAGCGCCTCGCGGACTGGTCGAACTGCCGGACCGACTCGAGGTCGCCGACGTGTCCGTCCGCGAGTGCGACGTCGACGATCACGTCGGTGAGGTTCGCTTTGTCCGTGAGGAACTCCTCGCGGCGTCGGTTCCAGGTCTCGTCGACGCCGTCGTCGTCGAGCAACGTCGTCGCGTGTGCTATGATCTCGTCGGCCGAGGTGACGTTGTGAATCAGTCCCTGAGTCTCGAGTTCGACGAAGTTACCCATGTCGTCGTCACCGACCCACGAGTTCGAGCGGATCGCGGGCGTCCCGAGGAGGCCGGCTTCGGTGACCATCGTCTGCGTATCGGCGACCAGCAGGTCGGCTTCGGCGAGCGCATCGTGCATCAGCGCGGGGTGGAGGTCGAACGGCTCGGCGGGCAGCGTCTCGAGGTCGGCGTTGGCTCCCTCGTCGGAGACGAGTACCGTCACGTCCTCGGCCAGCCGCTCGACGATCCGTCGGCGGTCGTCGCCAGTGATCCCCTGTTTGCCGACGTCGTGCTGGGAGCCGAAGGCGTTGAGCCGGAGGATGGCGTACGGTTCGTCGGCAGCGAGGCCGAGGCGGTCACGAATCTCCGGGTTCGGCTCGTACGTCTCGGGGTGGAGGTACGCACACTCTTTCAGTCCGGCGAAGACGTAGTGGCGGTCACCGAGGTCCTTGCGGAACGTATTCGGCGTCAGGATCGCCCGAGCGAACGGCGTCGAGATGGTGTGATCGAACGACGCTGGCTCGGAGTCGATGAGTAACACCGTCGGCGTCCGCGTGACGGCCCCGGTGTGGGCGGCGTAGCCACCCATCCCGAAGAGCAGATCGGGATCGAACCGACGGGCTAGACTGATCGCCCGAACGTAGTGAGTTGGCAGCCGCGTCAGCAACGATCCCTTCGTCGTTCCACAGGACCCGTAGACCGCGTAGGGGAGATCGTACCACTCGAGCAAGTCGACGGTGCAGGTGTAGTCCCTGGCGAGGACCAGCACCTCGTGGCCGCGCTCGCAAAGCGCTTTGACGGCGTGTTTGTACAGGTGAACGTGGGCCGGCGTATTCGTAAAGAACAGGTAGTTCATGATGACTGGCAGTCCCTCTTGACCGTACGGTGAACCGACGGGTCCGGTTTGTTATCACCCTCGTACCCGTCTCGACGGGCAAGCCTGCGCCTGCATAGCCGGTTCCTGTTCGCCCGTGAGTCGGGGTAGCAGCCCTATAATAATGGCCGGACGGCTCGAGGCCCGCGTAAATGCAGTCACAAGGAGTTCCCGACACAGCCGAAGACGCCCCGACGAGCGAACGCGAGCGACCGCGGATGCTCGAGGCGTACGGGCCCACGCTCGACTCGACGCTCGCGTACGCCCGGCGGCGTGACTACGCTGGCCCCGACTACGGCGACGGACTGAGTAGCGAGCTGTTGCAGTCGCTGCCGTTCGAAAACCGGGTGCTCAACCTCGTCGTCCAGGAGGTCGTCAAACGCACGCCGGTCGACGTTCGGCCGCTGTTCCGGGTCGAGACCCGACGCAATTACAAGGGGACAGCGCTGTTCTCGATGGCCAACCTCAACTATCACAAACTGGCGGCCGACGGGACGCCGCTCGAGGCCGCCTTCGATCCGGAGGGCGAGGCGCGTCGGCTCGCCGACTGGCTGGTCGACGAACGGATCACCGACTACAGCGGCTACTGTGGCGGCCACCGCCATCCGATCCAGCATCTCCACACGAAAGGCGTCCCCGAAGACCCTGACATCGTCTCGACGGCCTACGGCGTCAAGGCGCTTTTGCGAGCGTCGCATCTCGACGATCGCTACGCCGACTTCGCTCGAAGCGCCGAGTCGTTCCTGGTAACGGACCTGAACTACCGCGAGGGCGAGGTGGGGGCGACGATCGACTACCACATGAACCACCCCGAGGACTCCTACACCATCAACGCGGCCGCAGTCGGGGCGATGATGCTCCTCGACCTCTACGAGCACTTCGGCGACGACGGGCTTCGCGAGCGAGCGACGAAGATCCTCGAGCACGTCGCCTGGACCCAGACCGACGTCGGCGGCTGGCCCTACCGCCTGCCGGCCGACGCCTCCCATCTCTCGATGGACAGCCACCACAACGGGTTCGTCATCGAGGCGTTCCAGCGCTACCGCGAGGTCGTCGACGACGACCGCTTCGCCGACACCCTCGAGGACGCACTCACGTTCTACCGCGAGGAACTGTTCGAACTCGACGGTGCGCCGAACTTCGA